>NZ_CP077394.1:0-175000 GCF_019048665.1 Aeromonas sp. FDAARGOS 1408
GGATTCTGGTGTTGATTCGTGGTGGATCACAGGCGGCGCAGTCAGGGCTGCGCCGGATCCGGTGCGGCAAGGACGGGCTGATCCCTCATCTCGAGGGCGTGGCCTGCCTGGCGATAGTGCTTGTAGCGCTCGCGGGCTTGCTGCTTTTGCGTTTCGTCAGTGGGGACAAAATCTACCACTTGAGCGAAGTGTCCTGCAAACAAAGGTGTCTGTTTGGCCAGATTGATGAGGCGGGCGTAGCGCCGTCGTGGCGGCTGGTGACCGATCTCCACCGGTGCCTGACCGCTCTCCCCCTGCAACTGGTGCGGCACGAAGCGCTCCGGCGGCAGCTGCCACAACAGCTCGTCGAGGCGCAGGGCCTGAGCCTCATCGTCGCAAAACAGATAGAGGTGGCCCGCCCCCCACGACTCGGCCGCAAGGCTGCAGGCGAGTCGCTCGACGGCAGAGGCCTGCGCGTCATCCTGTTCGCTCATCAGGTAAAAGGTCACTTGGCTCATCAGGTTGATCCCGTTTGCGGTGACGGATAATTGACCGCCGGTAAGGGCGGGCAGGGGGTATTCCTGCCAACCCTCAATGAAACAAGGAAGAGGCGGGCCTCTTCCTTGTGGTGCAGGGCAACTTCCGCTCGCCCGATGGCATCGCCGGGCGAGGTGTGGAAATTACTCCTTTTCTTCGATGTCCACCCCTGACCGGTTCAGCAGGAACTGGGTCAGCAGGGGCACCGGACGCCCGGTGGAGCCCTTCTCCTTGCCACTCTTCCAGGCAGTCCCAGCGATATCCAGGTGGGCCCAGTTGTACTTCTTGGTGAAGCGTGACAGGAAGGCGGCGGCGGTGATGGTACCGGCCGGACGACCACCTATGTTGGCCATGTCGGCAAACGGACTCTCCAGCTGTTCCTGATACTCGTCGAACAGCGGCAGACGCCAGGCGCGATCACCCGCCTGCTCGGAGGCGTTGAGCAGCTCGTGGGCCAGCGGGTTGTGGTTGGCCAAGAGGCCCGTGGTGTGGTGACCCAGGGCGATGATGCAGGCACCGGTCAGGGTGGCCACGTCGATCACGGTTTCCGGATCAAAGCGATCCACGTAGGTCAGCGCATCGCACAGCACCAGGCGGCCTTCCGCATCCGTGTTCAGCACTTCGATGGTCTGGCCGGACATGGAGGTGAGGATGTCGCCCGGACGATAGGCGTTGCCACCCGGCATGTTCTCGCAGCCTGCCAGCACGCCGATGACGTTGATGGGCAGCTGCAGCTGGGCCAGAGCGTGCATGGTACCGAGCACGGAGGCGGCGCCACCCATGTCGTACTTCATCTCGTCCATGCCGTCGGCCGGCTTGATGGAGATGCCGCCGGAGTCGAAGGTCAGTCCCTTGCCGACCAGCACGATGGGCTTGGCATCCGGATGCCCCTTGTATTCGATGATGGCCATCATGGCTTCGTTGTCGGAGCCACGGGCCACCGCCAGGTAGGAGTTCATGCCGAGCTCGGCCATCTCCTGCTCGCCGATCACCTTGGTGGTGATGTTGTCGAAGGCATCGGCCAGACGACGGGCCTGGGAGGCGAGATAGGCCGGATTGCAGACATTGGGCGGCATGTTGGCCACGTCGCGACAGACGCGCACCCCTTTCGCCACGGCCAGGCCGTGGGCGATGGCTTTTTCACCAATGGTCAGTTCCCGACGCGTCGGCACGTTGAACACCAGCTTGCGCAGCGGACGGCGCGGCTCGGCCTTGTTGGTCTTGAACTGGTCGAAACTGTAGAGGCCCGCCTTGGTGGTTTCCACCGCCTGGCGCACCTTCCAATAGGTATCCCGTCCCTTGACGTGCAGCTCGGTCAGGAAGCAGACCGCTTCCATGGAGCCGGTTTCGTTGAGGGTGGTGATGGTCTTGTTGATGATCTGCTTGTACTGGCGTTCGTCGAGTTCCCGCTCCTTGCCGCAACCGACCAGCAGCACGCGCTCGCTGAGCACGCCCGGTACTTGATGCAGCAACAGCATCTGGCCTGGTTTCCCTTCCAGGTCGCCACGGCGCAGCAGCGAGCTGATGTAGCCATCGCTGATCTTGTCCAGCTGTTCGGCAACCGGAGAGAGGCGACGCGGCTCGAATACGCCGACCACGACGCAGGCACTGCGTTGCTTCTCAGGACTGCCACTCTTTACACTGAACTCCATGGAATCTCCTACATCCTAAAGACAAAAGGCACCTTTTATTGAATAATGCGGTGCTTGTTGGGGTATCAGAGGCGGAGCGAACAGGCACTGGCCCCGCAGTTCAAACTGGTAAAAATCCAATATACGGCCCTATTTTTCAGGCATTCGACTAAAAACACAAGTTTACTTGGGAATGACTGTGATCGTTTTCCGATATTTGTTCAGGGAAACCCTGAAAACCCAGCTGGCGGTATTATTCGTGCTGCTGCTTATCTTCGTCAGCCAGCAATTCATCCAGATCATTGGCGATGCCGCCGATGGTGAGGTGCCGACGCGCCTGGTCTCCACCCTGCTGCTGCTCAACCTGCCGAACATGGCCCTGTTGATGCTGCCCATCAGCCTGTTTTTGGCCATCTTGTTCGCTCACGGGCGCCTCTACGCCGAAAGCGAGATGACGGTGATGCATGCGGTGGGCTTCAGCCACCGTTTCGTGATGCGCAGCGCCATGGTACTGGCCCTGCTGACGGCGGCCGTCGCCGCCTTCAATACCGGCTGGATTGCCCCGCAGGCCAAGGAGCGCGAGTACCAGGTGATCGACGAGTTCAAGGCCGATCCGGGTATCTCCTTCCTGCAGGCCGGCCGTTTCATGGAGCTCGACAAGGGGCGCCTGGTGGCTTACATCCAGGATCTCAACGACAAGGGCTCAAAACTGCAGAAGATCTTCGTGTTGCAGCGCTCCCAGGATGGCAAGCCGCCGTCGGTGGTGGTGGCGACCGAAGGGGTGGTCACGGTCGACAGCAACGGCCTGCAGTGGCTGACCCTGAAGGATGGCTCCCGCTACGAGGGGCACTTCAATACCCGCCAGTTCCAGATCTCCGAGTTTGACGAGTACAGCCTGGTGATCCGCCAGCAGGAGATGGAGCGCTCCAACCGCAAGGCGGCGGCCAAGCCGACCATGGAGCTGCTGGGCACCCAGGACAACCAGCTGATGGCCGAACTGCAGTGGCGCCTGTCACTGCCGCTCTCCATTCTGGTGCTGACCTTCCTGGTGGTGCCACTGGCGCGGGTCAACCCCCGTCAGGGCCGCTATGCCAAGCTGTTGCCGGCCATCCTGCTCTACCTCTCCTACTTCCTGCTGCTCAGTGCCGCCCGTTCAGCCATCGACAGCGGCCGGCTGCCGCACTGGCCCGGCATGTTCCTGGTGCCGCTGGTCTATCTGCTGCTGATCGGGTTGCCGCTCAACCTGCAGGGCACCAGCTGGTGGAACGGGGTCAAGACCCTCTATTTCAAGAGAAAATCGGCATGATGTTGCCATCTGGGAGTCTCTACTGATGTTTGGCATTCTCGATAGACATGGCGACCGGGTCATTTTGCTGTCGCCCCCGCTCCATACGTCTGTATTTGAGGGAAAAATCAGCATGATGCTGCAACCGGGGAGTTTCTGCTGATGTTTGGCATTCTCGATAGATATATCGGCCGGATCATTTTCATGTCGGTCCTGCTGTGTGAGATCACGCTGGTGGGCCTTGCGGCGCTCATAAAGTACGTGGAGCAGCTGAAGTCGGTAGGGGAAGGCAACTACGACATGCTCAGCGCCCTCTACTATGTGCTGCTCTCCATGCCGAAAGAGGCGGTGCTCTTCTTCCCGCTGGCGGCCCTGCTGGGCGGCCTCATCGGTCTGGGCCAGCTGGCGACCAGCTCGGAGCTGGTGGTGATGCAGGCGGCGGGCCGCTCCAAGATCAGTATCGTGATGGCGGCGCTCAAGACCGCCATCCCGCTGATGATCCTGGTGGGGCTGATGGGGGAGTACGTGGCGCCCATCGCCAAGCGGATGGCGGATGACATCAAGGCGGGGGCCCTGTCGGAAGGGCGGTTGACCGTGTCGGCTTACGGGGTGTGGGCGCGCGATGGCAATAACTTCGTCAACATCAACGGGGTGCGCAACGATGGTGCGCTGACCGGCATCACCCTTTACCGTTTCACCCCGGAGCGCAAGCTGATCGATATCCTGCAGGCGCAGGAAGGGGTGTTCGAGCAGCATCACTGGCTGCTCAAGCAGGTGCAGGTGACCCGTTTTGACGATCCCAAACAGATCCTGAGCGAGACCCAGCCCCAGATGGAGTGGAGCTCCGAGCTCACCCCCAAACAGCTCGGGGTGGTGAGCGTCGATCCCGAAAACCTGCCGGTGGCGGGACTGCTGGATTACATCGGCTATCTGGATGCCAACAAGCAGGATGCCGGGCGCTACAAGCTGGAGATGTGGCGCAAGCTGCTGTCACCGCTCTCGGTGGTGGCGATGATCCTGTTGGCCTCCTCCTTCATCTTCGGCCCGCTGCGCTCGGTCAGCATGGGCGCGCGGATGCTGATGGGGATCATGACGGGCTTCGCCGTCTACGTCAGCGATCGGGTGTTCGGCCCCATCAGCCTGGTGTACGCGGTGCCACCGATCCTGGCGGCCATCGCGCCCAGCCTGCTGTTTGGCGGCATCTCCTTCTATATCCTGAGTCGCAAGCAGTAGCGGCCTGATGGGCGGTTAGGGCGGTGGCGCTGCAGACAAAAGGCTGCCATCGCGCCTGCTGCACTGCTGCACTGCTGCACTGCTGTTCGGCGGCATCTCCTTCTATATCCTGAGCCGCAAGCAGCAAGCGCGTCGACCAGCAAAAAGGGCACCCTGGGGTGCCCTTTTTCGTTACCGCCTTTTGGGATCAGCGATTGAGCTGTTCCAGGTTTTCCTGTTTGCCCAGCAGGATCACTTCGCACTCGGACCAGATGTCCTGAAATGCGCGGGGTGACTTGCGGTTGAACAGGCAGAGCAGGTTGCCGAGGCCAAAGGCCGCCGTTGCCAGCCGGATCAGCGCCTGGGTGATGCGGATGTTGCTGCCGTCGGCATTCTGGATGCGCAGACGCCAGGCCCGCATGCCGATGGTCTGGCCGGCGCGGGTCCAGAACCAGGTGTAGAAACCGCAGATGACGAGAGCGAGCCAGGCACTGTATACGGGGCTGGTCAGCAGCCAGGCGGCGTCTTTGCCCTCGGGGACGCTTGCCATGCCGGTTGCCAGCAGCAGATGGGCCACCCCCATCCCGATAAAGCCGGCGATGATCAGCAATGAGATGACCACCAGATAGTC
This sequence comes from Aeromonas sp. FDAARGOS 1408, assembly GCF_019048665.1. Taxonomy (NCBI): domain Bacteria; kingdom Pseudomonadati; phylum Pseudomonadota; class Gammaproteobacteria; order Aeromonadales; family Aeromonadaceae; genus Aeromonas; species Aeromonas sp. FDAARGOS 1408. The sequence goes on from NZ_CP077394.1 coordinate 5,276, forward strand.
ATAGATCAGGGCGCCGAGCCGGCGCAGCAGACCGGCGGAGGGGTGACGCTGGGTGGGAGGAGGGGGAGTGGTCGGTTGGACGGGTTTACGCTTGGCCATCGTTCTTATTCCATTAATATGATTCGGGCATTCTATGTAACTGACCTTGCCTCGGCAAGGCGTTGAATAAATGAGCAAACGACTGTGGGCACAAGAAAAACACCTTGCATGCCCAAGCGCCATTCGTATAATCCCTCGCAGTTGCCCGGGTGGCGAAATCGGTAGACGCAGCGGATTCAAAATCCGCCGGTGAATAACCGTGTCGGTTCGAGTCCGACCCCGGGCACCATAAAATTCATGACAAAAGGCCATCAGCAATGATGGCCTTTTGTTTTTCCGCCTTTCCCCTTCCTTGACACGCTTCTGTTCTCCGGCTGATATCGACAAGCCGGGTACACCTCTGTGGTCATGCCATGTCCCGCCTTGCTCCATTTCGGTGCGGCTTGCTCTGCCTGCACAGCAGAAGTGCGCATTCGCTCATGTTAGCGCGTCCCATGCGCCAATCTGGTGCACTCCCTCTCTGTCATACGAATAACTTTATGATTTTAAATAACTTATTAAGTTGGCCCGCTTTGTGCTTTTAAGCAGTTATGTCGCCATGATGCCGCTCCATAGAGGGAATCTGACCGGGAGCGGCAACCAGTGTGTACCGAATGGAAATGTACGTGAATCATCGGTGTCGATGTTCATATCAGGAAATGGACCCGGTCTGGAGCCGGGACGACAGGGAAGGAGATGGCAGTATGCTCAAGAGACTCGTGATGACTGGCCTGTTGGCGCTGATTGCCCTGCTGGCCGCCCCCAGCTGGGCCGAAGAGGTGGTGACCGCATCTGCGGTGGTGACCATCAACAAAGGGGACAATACCTGGATGCTGCTGTCGGCAGCCCTGGTGATCCTGATGTCCATTCCGGGCCTGGCCCTGTTTTATGGCGGTCTGGTGCGCACCAAGAACATGCTGAGCGTGCTGATGCAGGTATTCACCCTGTTCTCGCTCATCTGCGTGCTGTGGGTGATCTACGGTTATTCGCTGGCCTTTACCGAAGGCAACAGCGTCTATGGCTCCTTCAGCAAGGCGCTGCTCAAGGGGGTGACCCCCGACTCCATCGCCGCCACCTTCAGCAAGGGAGTCGGGATCAGCGAGTTCATCTATGTGGTGTTCCAGGGGGCCTTTGCCGCCATCACCTGTGGCCTGATCGTGGGGGCCTTTGCCGAGCGCATCAAGTTTGCTGCCGTGCTGCTGTTCTCGGTGATCTGGTTCACCTTCGCCTATATTCCGCTGGCTCACATGGTGTGGTACTGGGCGGGTCCGGATGCCTATACCACGGCCGATGCCGCGGCAGCGGCCACGGCGACGGCAGGTTATCTGTTCCAGCACGGCGCGCTGGATTTTGCCGGCGGCACAGTGGTGCACATCAATGCGGCGGTGGCCGGTCTGGTCGGCGCCTATCTGGTGGGCAAGCGCCTGGGCTATGGTCGTGACCCCATGACCCCGCACAGCCTCACCATGACCATGATCGGGGCCTCTCTGCTCTGGTTCGGCTGGTTCGGTTTCAACGCCGGCTCCGCGCTGGAAGCCAACGGCACGGCGGCACTGGCCTTCATCAATACCTGGGTGGCACCGGCGGCGGCGGCCCTCTCCTGGACCTTGGCCGAGTGGGTGATGAAAGGCCGTCCTTCGCTGCTGGGCGCGGCTTCCGGCGCCGTCTCCGGGCTGGTGGTGATCACCCCGGCGGCCGGTTTCGTCGGTGTCGGTGGTGGTCTGGTGATGGGCCTCATCAGCGGTGTCGCGGGGTTGTGGGGGGTTCACGGTCTCAAGCGGCTGCTGGGTGCCGATGACAGTCTGGACGTGTTCGGTGTGCACGGGGTGTGCGGCATCCTCGGCGCCCTGCTGACCGGGGTGTTCGCCAGCCCGGATCTGGGCGGCACCGGGGTGTGGGACTATGTCACCAACCAAGTGGCGGAGGGCTACTCCATCCTGGATCAGGTCAAGATCCAGGCCATCGGGGTAGGGGTGACCATCCTCTGGTCCGGCATCATCTCGGTGGTGGCCTACAAGCTGGTGGATATGCTGATCGGCTTGCGGGTGAAAGAGGATGCTGAGCGGGAAGGGCTGGACGTCACCACTCACGGCGAGAAGGCCTACAGCCTGTAATCCGCCATCTGTTGTTCAACAAGATTGCCGCCGGCCATGCCGGCGGTTTTTTTATGTCCGTTTGCCGGGGGCCAACTCTGATGCCCGAGCCTGTGGTGGGGCGGCTCGCCTCTGACGCCATCACCTCCGATAGAGCGCATCCCCGAGATCGCCGCCGGCGATAGCATTTTTCGGCAGACAAAGCGGGCAGCGGCAATGTCCTCTGTCTTGTTGCTGTTTTATGCCTGCAATTTGGACGGATCTCCGCTAAACTCTGCCACCTTTTCTTGATGGGTCGGCCGGGCCGGTTCATCACCCTCTTATATATGTACTTTTGGAGCCGCTCATGCCGCTAGTGGGACATCAACACCAGATCGAGATCCTGGAACTGACCGACAAAGGAGATGGCAAAGGACGCCTGTTCGACCGCCCCCTGTTTGTCGAAGGTCTGCTGCCGGGTGAGCAGGCGTTGGTCGAACTGACCGAGGTGAAGCCCAACTACCTGCACGGCAAGGTGGCCGAGCTGCTCCAGCCCTCCGCCGACCGGGTTGCCGACTTCTGCCCCAACACAGAGTGCGGCGGTTGCCAGGTGCGCCCGCTGGCCTATCCGGCCCAGCTCAAGCTCAAGCAGAGCCTGGTGCAGAGCGCCCTGGAGCAGGTCGGGCTGGGGGAGGCCGTGGTCAATCCCATCCTCGGCATGGAGACGCCGTTCGCCTATCGCAACAAGGCGCAGTACGCGGTGCGTGGCTGCGAGGCCGGCGCCGAGATCGGCTTCTACCGCAAGCACTCCCACGATCTCATCACTGCCGATGACTGCGCGGTGCAAGATTCTCTGCACGTGGAGCTGAACGCCCGGGTGCGCAACTGGATGCGCGCGCATGACATCGCGGCTTATGACGAAGTGGCCCACACCGGCTGCGTGCGCAACCTGATGACCCGCAAGGGCTTCAAGAGCGGCGAGCTGATGGTAGTGCTGGTGACTCTGGGTGAGGAGCTGCCGTTCGAAGCCGAGCTGCTGGCCGCCCTGCAGGATCTGCCGGTCACTACCCTGGTACAGAATATCAACGAGGCGCGCACCAACCGCATTCTGGGGGACCACAACCGGGTGCTGCTGGGCAGCGGGGTGATCCGCGACAAGATCCACGAGCTCGAATTCGAGATCTCGCCACTCTCCTTCTTCCAGAACAACCCGAGCCAGACCGATGTGCTCTACTCCAAGGCACTGGAGTATTGCGAGCTGACCGGCAACGAGACGGTGTTCGACATCTATTGCGGTATCGGCACCATCTCCCTGTTCCTGGCCGGCAAGGCCGCCAAGGTGGTGGGGATCGAGTCGGTGGAGAGCGCCATCAGCGACGCCCGCCGCAACGCGGCCCTCAACGGCATCGAGCAGACCGAGTTCCACGTCGGCAAGGCGGAGCAGCTGATGCCTGCCCTGCATGCCGAAGGGGTGAGTGCCGACGTGGTGGTGATGGATCCGCCGCGCAAGGGCTGTGACAAGGCCGTATTGCAGACCCTGGTCGCCATGGCGCCGCGCCGGCTGGTCTATGTCTCCTGCAACCCGCAGACCCTGGCCCGGGATCTCGCCTGGCTGGTCAAGCAGGGCTTCGTGCTGGACGAGGTGCAGCCGGTGGACATGTTCCCGCACTCGATGCACGTCGAGGCTGTCGCCCGCCTGAGCTTGCCTGCCAAGGTCTGATCGTCGCTGGTCCCCACTCGCGCCATGGACGTCGAAGCTGCTGCTCGTCTAAGCCTGCCCACCCTGGCGTGAATTGAATTAGCCAGATGGCTCTGATAAAAACGACTCCAAATGGAGTCGTTTTTTTATGGCCGTGGATCGGCGCAACCACCAGGCAGGGAGAGCGAGGGTGATGATTCGTTTGGCGAGTGTGGAGGATGCGGCGGCGCTGGATCACTTCTTTGGGCAACTGGACAGGGAAACCCGCTTCATGCTGTATGAGGTGGGGGAGCGCCCCTTGGACATCGAGGGGCAGCGCCAGCGGCTCGAGGCCATGGCGGCTGCCCCCAATCAGGCCATGTGGCTGCTGGTGCTGGCCGGGGAGGTGCAGGGCTTTGCCGTACTCATCGGCGGTGGTCTGGCGCGCAACCGCCACTGCGCCCTGGTGGTGATGGGGTTGCGGTCGAGTGCACGCGGGTTGGGATGGGGTGAGCGGTTACTGCGCACCCTGATCGCGGGCGCCGGCGAGCTAGGGATCCAGCGGCTGGAGCTGGGGGTGATGGCCCACAACGAGGTGGCGCACGCCCTCTATCGCAAGTGCGGCTTCCGGGACGAGGGGTTGCGGCGACAGGCCTATCGGCTGGACGATGGCTACGTGGACGAGATCAGCATGGGGTTGCTGCTGTCGCCCGAGGCGCCATGATGCGGCGGGCCCGGTTTGCTCCTGGCGGCGAGCGGGTATATGACGGAGCAACCGTCGACTTGATGAAGAGGGGAACGCGCGGATGAAAGGTATCTTGTTACGCTGGCTGGCTCGCTACGATGGCTGGTGCGAGGAGTGGGGGCTCACGCCGGAGAACCGGCGCTGCTGCGTGCCGGTGCGCCGGGAACAGGATGAGGCGCCGCAGGCAGAGCCGCAAGCCGAGTCGGAGCCGCTCACTGGAAATTGCGGGTCACGGCACCAGTGACGCTGTTGTAGTCGAAGGAGAGACCGTCGGGATAGGCGGGGAAGCGGCCGATGGAGTCGCGCAGGGTGTAGCGGCAGTTGCTGTGCGGCTCTCCCTCTTCATCTATCTGGTTGGCGGTCAGTTCGCTGGACAGGTAGTCGGCGTTGAGTTGCTGATCGGGATCCTGATCGACCGAGGCGACGGTGTAGCTGCTGTCCAGCAGCCCCTGAAACAGCAGACGACAGTCTGACTGGTTGCTCACCGAGATGTAGTCGCCCTGACCTGCGACATAGGGTTCGTCGATCCCCTTGCGCCCCTGATCTTCGTCCGTGCCAGCGGGCCAGCCATAGCGGTTGATGTCGAGATTGCGTTGCCCCATGCTGCCGAGATTGTAGAGTGCCTGATCCTGCGCCTTGACCGCCCAGCCGGCATGAGCCAGCTGGACCGCGCTGGCAAAGCTGGCCGCCGTTGCCGCGACCGTGCTCTTGAGTGCGTCATCCTTGAGATTGATGAAGCGGGGCAGGGCGGTCACGGCCAGGATCCCCAGCACTATGATGACCAGCACCAGTTCTATCAGGGTAAAGCCGTGGCTTGTGCGTTTCATCATGATATGGACCCATTAATTACGACAAACAGGTGAGTGACATGCAATTGATCGACACCCATTGCCATCTCGATTTTCCGGTCTTCGATTCCGAGCGGGCGGCGCTGCTGGCCGAGTGCCGTCAGCTGGGGGTGGGCGAGTATATCATTCCTGCGGTGGGAGAGGAAAACTGGGGCCGGGTGATGACGCTGGCGGCAGAACATGACGGCATCTCCTATGCCCTTGGCGTGCACCCCTGGTATGTGGGCGGTCAGACGCCGGCGGTGCTGACCCGGTTGCAGCAACGGCTGGCGGAGCGCCCCCGCGGGTTGGTGGCGGTGGGCGAATGCGGGCTGGATCTACGCTCCCACGTGCCGCAGGAGGGACAGCTCGAGATGTTCGAGGCCCAGGTCGAACTGGCCAAGGAGCATGAGCTGCCCCTTATTGTCCATTCGGTGCGTGCCAACGACACGGTGGCCAAGATCCTCAGACGTCTGCGCCCGGCCTGCGGGGGCGTCATCCACGCCTTCAGCGGCTCCCTGCAGCAGGCAGAAGCGTTCTGGCAATTGGGATTTCGGCTCGGCATCGGCGGGGTCATCAGCTTTGAGCGGGCCAACAAGACCCGGGAGGCGGTGCGCGACATGCCGCTGGAGGCCCTGCTGCTGGAAACGGACGCCCCCGACATGCCGCTGCAGGGTCAGCAAGGGGCGCCCAACACCCCCGCCAATCTGCCAATAATTGCGCAACTGCTGGCCGATTTGCGGCAGCAGCCGCTGGCACATGTTGCCTCGGTGTTACATGAATCCACTCTGCGTACCTTCCAGTTGGGCAAGTCGAAAATTAACACCTGATTAACTGTTGCTAGCGACATGATAAAAAATGGGGGGAGTAAAAATCGTTTGCGGTCTAATTTGACGACCTCTAGCGCATTTCATGCTTATAAAATGTGACCAGCGTTCTACTTTGTCGCACCGTAATTAGTATAATGCGCACCCTTGATTGATGGCTTTGAGATACAAGTTGTTAACAAGCTGGAAGGTGCTACTAAAGAGGAAGTGTAAATAATGAATCTAATAATGGGTCTGGTAGGGATGGCAACGCTCGTCCTTATCGCGGTGCTGTTCTCCAGCAATCGCAAAGCAATAAGAGTGCGCACCGTTGCCGGTGCCTTTGCAATCCAAGCTGGCCTGGGTGCCTTCGTGCTGTACGTCCCGGTTGGTCGTGACATCCTGGTGGGTGTATCCGATGCTGTTTCCAGCGTCATCGGCTATGGCCAGAACGGCATCGAATTCCTGTTCGGTGGTCTGGTCAGCAACAAGATGTTCGAAGTGTTCGGTGGTGGCGGCTTCATCTTCGCCTTCCGCGTACTGCCGGTCATCATCTTCTTCTCCTCCCTGATCGCCGTTCTCTATTACCTGGGCATCATGCAGTGGGTCATCAAACTGCTGGGTGGTGGCCTGCAGAAAGTACTGGGCACTTCCCGTACCGAATCCCTCTCCGCCACTGCCAACATCTTCGTGGGTCAGACTGAAGCGCCGCTGGTTGTGCGTCCCTTCATCTCCAAGATGACCGACTCCGAGTTGTTCGCCGTCATGTGTGGTGGCCTGGCTTCCGTCGCCGGCTCCGTACTGGCCGGTTACGCCTCCATGGGCGTCAAGATGGAATACCTGATCGCCGCCTCCTTCATGGCTGCCCCGGGTGGTCTGCTGTTCGCCAAGCTGCTGGTGCCGGAAACCGAGACCCCGAGCTACGACGAGAGCAATGCCGATGGCGATCTGGAAGACAAGCCTGCCAACGTGATCGATGCCGCCGCTGCCGGTGCCTCTGCCGGTCTGCAACTGGCCCTGAACGTCGGCGCCATGCTGCTGGCCTTCATCGGTCTGATCGCCATGATCAACGGCATCTTCTCCGGTGTGGGTGGCTGGTTCGGTTATCCGCAACTCTCCCTGGAACTGCTGCTGGGCTGGATCTTCTCCCCGCTGGCCTTCCTGATCGGTGTGCCCTGGAGTGAAGCCGTCGTTGCCGGTTCCTTCATCGGCCAGAAGCTGGTGGTCAACGAGTTCGTGGCCTACCTGAACTTCGCCCCGTACCTGAAGGATGAAGTGCTGATCAATGGCGTGGCCATGTCCGACCACACCAAGGCCATCATCTCCTTCGCCCTGTGCGGTTTCGCCAACCTGTCCTCCGTCGCCATCCTGCTGGGTGGTCTGGGCTCCATGGCACCGAACCGTCGCGGCACCATTGCGAAATTTGGTCTGAAAGCCGTACTGGCCGGCTCTCTGTCCAACCTGATGTCCGCGACCATCGCAGGCTTCTTCCTGGCGCTGTCCGGCATGTAATATCAGCCTGACTGACAGGGTATAACCACGAACGCCACGGCATCTGCCGTGGCGTTCGTGTATGGAGCGGTGACAACCGTTTTCCTTTCTAAACTAATAATAAAATGAGTCAAATCGGAGGTTATATGAATGAAGTGCTACTGGCGATGGCAGCCGGCTTTATCGTTGGCTTGTTGTTTTCTTTCCTCAAATTGCCGATCCCGGCCCCGCCCGTACTGTCCGGGGTAATGGGGATCGTTGGAGTCTATCTGGGGGGCCTGGCATACTCCTGGATACTCACCCGTTTCTTCTCTTAACGCACTTTCCAGTACCGGATTTGCCAGATGTGAGGTACCTCTGAAAATGGCAAATCCGGCTTGCAAACAAGGGGTATCTCGGCTGAAATAGGCATTGCCAGCAGGGTGCTGGCATTGACTAATGCCCGATGAAATCGGGTGTTGGCGGTCAAATGGAATTGATTGGGAAGTCGGGTCAGACCTTGTCTGCCTTTCTCAAGTCTTCATGGAACCAAGTCCGCACTTTTGTAAGAAAGTGACAGGGCTCTTGCCTTATTTGCAGCCTATTGCCCGTGCAGTTGCGCTGCAATTCCATTCCCGTTTTTCCGGGAGTCGCGTCTTGCCGGTTGCGTTGCGACAGGCAGCACCATGCCCTGGAATTCGGACTACATCGAGACTTTGGAGAACAGAATGACTGATCTGAAACTGGCCGCCCAGCGCGCCCTGAATCTGATGGACCTGACCACCCTGAACGATGACGACACCGATCAGAAGGTGATCGACCTGTGCCGCAAGGCCAAGTCACCGGCTGGCCTGACCGCCGCCGTCTGCATCTACCCCCGTTTCATCCCCATCGCTCGCAAGACTCTGCGTGAGATCGGCGCTGCCGACGTGCGCATTGCGACCGTGACCAACTTCCCGCACGGCAACGACGACATCGAGATCGCCGTGGCCGAAACCCGCGCCGCCGTGGCCTACGGTGCCGACGAAGTGGACGTGGTGTTCCCGTACCGTGCCTTCATGGCCGGCAATGAACAGGTCAGCTTCGATCTGGTCAAAGCTTGTAAGGAAGCCTGTGGCGCCAACGTGCTGCTGAAAGTGATCATCGAGACCGGCGAGCTGAAAGAGGAAGCGCTGATCCGTCGCGCCTCCGAAATCTCCATCGACGCCGGTGCCGACTTCATCAAGACCTCCACCGGCAAGGTGCCGGTCAATGCGACCCCGATCGCTGCCCGCATCATGATGGAAGTGATCAAGGCCAAGAACCCGAAAGTCGGCTTCAAGCCGGCCGGTGGCGTGAAAGACGCCGCCGTGGCGGGTCAGTACCTGGCCATGGCCGAAGAGATCCTGGGCAAGGACTGGGTATCCGCCCGCACCTTCCGCTTTGGTGCATCCAGCCTGCTGGCCAGCCTGCTGGCCACGCTGGGGCATGGCGACAAGCCGGCCAACACCAGCGGTTACTAATAGGTTGATGAGAGGGCGGACCGCTGTCCGCCCTGTTGCGCCCCACCCGTGTGGGGTGCGGGCAAGGATTCAGACTTGTGTAACGCCAGCAATGGCGGAGGGAATGAAAGATGTTTTTGCCTCAAGAAATCATTCGCAAGAAGCGCAACGGTGAAGCGCTCAGTACCCAAGAGATTCAATTTTTCGTTCAGGGCATTACCAACAACACCATCGGCGAGGGCCAGATTGCGGCACTGGCGATGGCGGTCTACTTCAAAGACATGACCATGGATGAGCGGGTTGCCCTGACCTGCGCCATGCGCGATTCCGGCATGGTGCTGACCTGGGACCACCTCAATCTGGGCGGCCCCATCGTCGACAAACACTCCACCGGCGGCGTGGGTGACGTCGTCTCCCTGATGCTTGGCCCGATGGTCGCTGCCTGCGGCGGTTTCGTGCCGATGATCTCCGGCCGTGGCCTGGGCCACACCGGCGGTACCTTGGACAAGCTGGATGCCATCCCCGGCTACCAGACCTCGGTCGACAACGACCGTTTCCTGAAAGTGGTGAAAGAGGCCGGTGTCGCCATCATCGGCCAGACCGGCGATCTTGCCCCGGCCGACAAGCGTATCTATGCGGTACGGGACATCACTGCCACCGTCGAATCCATCGCCATGATCACCGGCTCCATCCTCTCCAAGAAGCTCGCCTCCGGGCTGGAAGCGCTGGTGATGGATGTGAAAGTGGGCTCCGGTGCCTTCATGCCGACCTTTGAAGCATCCGAGGAGCTGGCCAAGAGCATAGTTGCGGTGGCCAACGGTGCCGGCTGCCGCACTTCAGCGCTCTTGACCGACATGAACCAGGTGCTGGCCTCCAGCGCCGGCAACGCGGTGGAAGTGCGCGAAGCGGTGCGCTACCTGACCGGTGAATACCGCAACCCGCGCATCCATGCCGTCACCATGGCGCTGTGCGCCGAGATGCTGATCTCCGCCGGCCTGGCCAGCGACGACAGCGATGCCCGCCGCAAACTGCAGGCGGTGCTGGACAACGGCAAGGCGGCCGAGATCTTCGGTCGCATGGTGACCGGCCTCGGTGGCCCGAGCGACTTCATGGAGCGCTACGATCATCACCTGCCCAAAGCCGCCATCGTGCGCCCCGTCTATGCCGCCAACAGCGGTTTCGTGACCGCCATGGATACCCGCGAACTGGGTCTGGCCGTGGTCGCCATGGGCGGTGGCCGTCGCGCTGCCGGTGACAAGCTTGATTATGCCGTCGGTCTGACCGACTTTATCCGCCTGGGTCAAAGTGTTGAGGCAGACAAGCCGCTCGCCCTGATCCACGCTCAAACTGAAGAGCAATTTGCTCAGGCCGCCAGCATGGTGCAGGCTGCCGTCAAGATCGGTGATACCCAACCGGAGGCGCTGCCCGAGGTTTACCGTCGCATCGGTCTGGCTGATTTGTAACAAGGGGAAGTCCCATGAAACGTACCTTTATTCTGATGATGGACTCTTTCGGCATTGGCGCAGCCGCCGACGCCGACAAGTTCGGCGATGTGGGCGCCAATACCCTTGGCCATATCGCCAAGGCCTGTGCCGCCGGCGAACTCGAGGGTCGTGGCGCCCTCAATCTGCCGAACCTCAGCAAGCTGGGTCTGGGCCACGCGGGTGAACTCGCCAGCGGCACCTTCCCGGCTGGCCTGAACAAGGATGTCGAGGTAGTCGGTGCCTACGGCTTTGCCCAGGAGCTCTCCTCCGGCAAGGACACCCCGTCCGGTCACTGGGAAATTGCCGGCGTGCCCGTGCTGTTCGAGTGGGGCTACTTCAAGGATCACCACAACAGCTTCCCGCAGGAGCTGCTGGATGCCATCGTCGAGAAGGCCGGTCTGCCGGGCTATCTGGGTAACTGCCACGCCTCCGGTACCCAGGTGCTGGACGATCTGGGCGAAGAGCACATGCGCACCGGCAAGCCGATCCTCTACACCTCTGCCGATTCCGTGTTCCAGATCGCCTGCCACGAAGAGACCTACGGCCTCGAGAAGCTCTATGAGCTGTGCCACATCGTGCGCGAACTGCTGGAGCCCTACAACATCGGCCGCGTCATCGCGCGTCCGTTCGTGGGCAGTGGCAAGGGCAACTTCAAGCGTACCGGCAACCGCCACGACTACTCCGTGCTGCCGCCGGCGCCGACCGTGCTGGACTACATGAAGGAAGCGGGCGGCCAGGTGGTTTCCATCGGCAAGATCGCCGACATCTATGCCCAGCAGGGCATCACCAAGCAGGTGAAAGGCACAGGTCTGACCGAACTGTGGGACAGGACCCTGGAAGAGGTGAAAGCGGCCGGTGACCAGACCATCGTCTTCACCAACTTCGTCGACTTCGACTCCTCCTACGGTCACCGTCGCGACGTGAAGGGCTACGCCGATGCGCTGGAGTACTTCGACTCCCGCCTGCCGGAGCTGTTCGAGCTGATGCAGGATGGCGACGTGGTGGTGCTGACCGCCGACCACGGTTGTGACCCGACCTGGAGCGGCACCGACCACACCCGCGAGTACATCCCTGTGCTGTTCTACGGCAAGCCGGTCAAGGCGGGTTCCGTCGGCCGTCGCGAGACCTTTGCCGACATCGGCCAGAGCATCGCGGCGTACCACGGTCTGCCCAAACTGGCGTACGGTACCAGCTTCCTGTAAGTTACCCGCCCGTCGCCTCGGCGGCGGGCAACCAATAAAGACAATAAAACTCAACCTAGTGTGAAGGAATCAAGAGAATGGCAACTCCTCATATCAATGCGAAAGATGGCGCCTTTGCTGACACCGTGCTGATGCCGGGCGACCCCCTGCGCGCCAAGTACATCGCCGAAACCTTCCTGGAGAACGTCGAACAGGTGTGCGACGTGCGCAACATGTTCGGTTTCACCGGCACCTACAAGGGTCGTCGCATCTCCATCATGGGCCACGGCATGGGCATCCCGTCCTGCTCCATCTATGCAAAAGAGCTGATCACCGATTACGGCGTGAAGACCCTGATCCGCGTCGGTTCCTGCGGTGCCGTGCGTGAAGACGTGAAGCTGCGTGACGTGGTGATCGGCATGGGTGCCTGCACCGACTCCAAGGTGAACCGTCTGCGCTTCAAGGATCACGACTTCGCCGCCATCGCCGACTTCGATCTGGTTGCCAATGCCGTACAGGCCGCCAAGAACAAGGGCGTTGCCGTGCGCGTCGGTAACATCTTCTCCGCCGACCTGTTCTACACCCCGGACCCCTCCATGTTCGACGTCATGGAAAAATACGGCATCCTGGGTGTCGAGATGGAAGCCGCCGGCATCTACGGTGTGGCCGCAGAGTACGGTGCTCGCGCACTGACCATCTGCACCGTCTCCGACCATATCCGTACCGGTGAGCAGACTACTTCCGAAGAGCGTCAGCTGACCTTCAACGACATGATCGAAATCGCGCTGGATTCCGTCCTGCTGGGCGACAACTAATCCCCTTCGCGCATGAATAATGAAAACGGCGGCCCTCGGGCCGCCGTTTTGCATTTCAAGGAGGGAAGATCAGAGGTCGAGGGCGAAGCGCCCCTTGCCGGCCTGTTTGGCCCGGTACATGGCGCTGTCGGCCCGGTGCAGCAGGTCGTCGATGTGACAATACTGGCCCGAATGGCAGATGGCTTCGCCGATGCTGCCGGCGAGGGGCAACAGGTGGCCGGCTACGTCGGTCGGTACCGCCATGGCGGCCAGCAGCCGTTCGCACAGGGCGGGCAGCTCCAGCTCCGGCTGGCGCAGGGCCGGCAGTATGATGGTGAACTCGTCGCCGGCCAGGCGCGCCACCATGTCACCGGGGCGCACCTCGGCACTCAGCACGCTGGCGAAGCGTTGCAGCAGGGCGTCGCCGACATGGTGGCCGAGTTGATCGTTGATCCGCTTGAAGCCGTCGAGATCGAGAAACAGCAGCCCCAGGGTCTCGGCATTCTGACGCACCCGCTCCAGCTCCCGGGAGAGGCGCAGGGTGAAAGCGCGCCGGTTGGGCAGGCCGGTGAGGGGGTCGTGGGCCGCCTCGTGCTCCAGCTGGTTCTGCAGCGCCTTGAACTCGGTGATGTCGCTGCCGAGGATGTAGACCCCGGGCTCGTCGCCCCGGCTCGGGATCATGGTGATCCTGAGATCCCGTGGGCCTATGGGCAGCTCGAAGCGGTTCTCGAAACTCACCTGCTCGCCGGCGAGGGCCCGCTCCAGATGAGCGATGGCCCGGCCGTAAGCCGCTTCGCCGATCACCTCCCGCACGCTCATCTCCCGCATCCGCTCGGGATCCAGCCCGAAGTAGCGACAGTAGGCCTGGTTGGCAAACAGGTAGCGCCCCTCGGGCGAGACCATGCTGATGGTGACCGGCAGACCGTCGGTGATGGCCCGCAACCGGGCCCGCCCGCGCTCGATTTCCGCCAGCACCTGGCGGCGGGCGCTGATGTCGTGCAGGAACAGGGCGAGGCGTACCTTGCCGTCGAACTGGTAGCGTTCGGCGCTCACCTCGACCGGGACCTGGCGGCCGCTGCGGGTGCCGATGTCGCACTCCAGGCGGCGCTGCGCGCGCTCGGGATGGGTCAGCAGCGCCAGCAGAGGGTGAGCGCTGCCGAGCAGGGTGGGCAGGGTGCGTCCCAGCATCTCCTCGGGGTGCCAGCCGAGCAGGGTGGTGGAGGCCGGGTTCCAGCCGGTAATGACCAGCGCCTCGTCGAGCTCGAGGAAGGCGTTGCTGGTGTGCTCCAGCATGTGTTGCAGCCGGCGTTGCTCCTGCCACAGGCGTTGCTGCACGGCGCCGCGCTCCTGCATCTCGCCATGCAGTTGCTCCACCGTGCTCGACAGCTCGCGGGTGCGCTCACGCACCTGCTGCTCGAGCCCCTGCTGCAGTTGCAGCAGCTCGGCCTCGACCTGCTTGCGCTCGGTGAGGTCGGCAAAGACGGCGATCATGTGGGGGGCCATGGTGCGGCTCTGGCACAGGGTCACGCTGAGCTGGACCCAGCACAGGCTGCCATCGGCGCGGATCATCCGCTTCTCCAGCCGGTAGTCCTGCCGTTGCCCCGCGAGCAGGGCGGTGAACAGGGCCAGCTCGCGCGGCAGATCCTCGGGGTGGGTCATGGCGTGCCAGGTGCGTGTCAGCATCTCCTGTTCGCTGTAACCGAGCAGTCGCTCCAGCCCCGGGTTGGCCCGCAGCCAGCGTCCCTCGACCGACGAGAGGGCCATGCCCACCGACGACTGGTTGAAGGTGAGGGTGAACAGGTGCTCCTTGTCCTCCAGCACCTGGTTGAGGCTGCGTACCTGATGGCGCCTTTCCAGATCGTGCAGGGTGTTCTCCACCAGGCGGCCGAAGTCGTCGAGATCGCGACAGGCCTCCTCGTCGAGGTGGCGCGCTGCATGATCCACCAGACAGAGGGTGCCGAGCACCACGCCGTCCAGCGCCCGCAGTGGCCGGCCGGCATAGAAGACCACGTGGGGCTCGCCCGTCACCAGCGGGTTGTCGGCAAAGCGCGGGTCGTGCCTGGCATCCTGCACCTGCATGATGTCGGGGCGCAGGATGGCGTGGCCGCAAAAGGAGTGCTCCCGGCTGATCTCGCACAGGGTGACCCCGGTACGGGCGAGAAACCACTGCCGGTTCACGTCGGTCAGCGAGACCATGGCGATGGGCAGCGAGAAATGGCGGGTGATGAGCCGGGTCAGGCGATCCAGCTGGTCGATAGGCTCGCGGTCAAGCAAGCCCAGGATGCGGAGCCGTTCCAGTCGGCTCTCTTCATCCAAAGGAAGAGGGGGGGCAATCATACAGCGCTCCTGCTGGTGGCATTGCCTGGGTTGTATACAAGGCGATGAGGTCGCACCGTCTTATTGCGGTTCGACCGGTTTGCTTTTCTTCTTGTGCTTGCGCACCCGCATGTAGTTGCGGCGCACCCCGTAGGAGATGAGCAGCCCGGCCAGCAGGGCGACCAGCAGCATCAGCCGCTGTTTCTCCTGCACCACCTTGAGCCGGGTGTCCTTGTCCGCCAGCATCTGCTGCTCCTCCAGGGTAATGCGCAGATAGCCCAGCGTCTGCTCCCCATCCAGGATCTCCTGCACGAACTGGATGCGCCCCTTGCCCTGCTCGGGGACCGACTTGTTGTTGTCGCCGATGGGCAGCAGGCTGTCCAGCGGCACTGCATTGTCCGACTGGGCGAGGGGAATGCCGCGGGCATCGTAGAGGGTGACATCGAGGATCTCGGGCTCGGCGGCCAGATCCCGGGCCAGCCGCTCCAGCTCGCTGTTTTTCTCCTCCTTGATCCAGCGTTTCATGTCCCTGGCGGCATAGGCCACCAGTGCCTGGGCCCGGTTGCGCGCCTCGCTGTGCAGCGAGGCCTGGCTCTCGCCCTGCATATGAATGAGCACGGCGAGCACCCAGAGTCCGAGCAGGACACCGGCACCCAGACTGAGCACACGTTTGATGGGGAGATGACGCAAGCGTTGAGCCTTTTGCTGACAAGGAGTGGCGGGATCTTGGCGCTTGCCTGTACAAAAAGCAATACGCTACTCTGGGCCAGTTTTGTTAACCCCATGATCACCAAGGAAGGCGTTATCCCTATGTTGTTGTCCCAATTGCCCGCAGATATTTCAGAGTGGCCCGAGTGCCTGTCCGGCGCCCCCTGGTGGGAGGCGACGCCACAGGCGCTGCTGCCCGCCGCCAGTGCGCTGGATGGCGCCTGGCTGGTGCTGTTCGGTCGGACCCTTGGCGGCCACCATCTCGGCAGGCTGGCCGGGCTGCTGGCGCGGCACGGGCTGCAGGCACGACTCTATCCGCCCGCCATGCAGGCCGGGGTACCCCTGCTGCTGCTGGGCACGGATCGCTTCTCACCCGCTCTGGTACAGACGCTCAAGGGGGAGGAGTGGGATATCGATCTGTGTCATCTGCCGGCCCTGCCCAGTCTGGCTGAACCCGGCCTGCTGGTGATGGACATGGACTCTACCGCCATCCGCATCGAGTGCATCGACGAGATTGCCCGTTTGGCCGGGGTCGGCGAGCAGGTGGCGGCGGTCACTGCGGCCGCCATGCAGGGCAAGCTGGAGTTTTCCGACAGCCTGCGGGCCAGGGTCGCCCTGCTGGAGGGGGCACCGGTCACCATTCTCGACGAGGTGGCGGCCAACATGCCGTGGATGCCGGGCCTGCAACTGATGGTCGACACTCTCAAGCAGGCTGGCTGGAAGGTGGCGATCGCCTCCGGTGGTTTCACCCGTTTTGCCGGCCAGTTGCAGCGGGAGCTGGGGCTGGACGCCATCTTCGCCAACGAGCTGGCGGTGGTGGGGCCGCAGCTGACCGGCAAGGTGAGCGGGCGCATCGTCGATGCCACCGTCAAGGCCGAGGTGCTGCAGCAGCTGGCCGCGGAGTACGGCATCGCCACTGGCCAGACCGTGGCTGTCGGCGATGGTGCCAACGATCTCAAGATGATGGGGGTGGCCGGGCTCGGCATCGCCATCCACGCCAAACCGCTGGTGCGGGCCCAGGCGGCGGCCACCCTCAACCACCACGATCTGGAAGGGGTGATCTGCCTGCTTGGCGCCCTGACCTGCCGCCAGCAGCGCTGGGATCGGCGCTGAGCCCATCGGGCTGGACTCAACCCCACGTCACGGAGGACGTAGTCTCAAAATGGAACTGCAACAGCAATCCCTGTTTATTCCCTGCGGCGAACATAGGCTGCACGTTCGCCACATTCAGCCGCGGGTCGCGGTACATGGCGAGCCGATCCTGATGGTGCACGGCGCCATCGAGAACGGGCGCATCTTCTATACCGAGTCGGGCAAGGGGCTGGCCTGTTTTCTGGCCCGCCACGGCTATCAGGTCTATGTGGCCGATCTGCGCGGGCGGGGGCTTAGCACGCCGGCCATTGCCGAGCAGGCGGAACATGGCCAGCACGAGCTCATTACCGAGGACCTGCCGGCCCTGCACCGCTGGATTGCCGCCCGTCATGCCGGTTTCAAGCTGCACTGGATGGCCCACTCCTGGGGCGGCGTCATCATGGCATCGACCCTGGTGCGTTTTCCCGAGCTGGCGGAGCAGGTGGCCAGCCTGGTGTTCTTTGGTACCAAGCGCGGCGTGTCGGTACAAAATCCGGAGCGCTGGCTGAAGGTGGATCTGATCTGGAACCGGCTGGCCCCCTGGCTGGCCAGCCGCAACGGCTTCCTGGCTGCGCGCAGATTGAAGATAGGGGCGGATGACGAGCCGCTGCGCTACCTGCAGGAGACCATCCCCTGGGTCAAGTGTGGCCCCTGGCAGGATCCCAGCGACGGGTTCGCCTATGACGAGGCGGCCGCCCGGGTCAACTGGCCGCCGCTCTGGATGATCTCGGCCAAGGCGGACAAGGTGCTGGGTCACCCGACCGACGTGCGCCGCTTCAGTGCCGAGATGGGCTCGGCTGCACGCCATACCCGGCTCGGCCGGGACAACGGCAACCGGCTCGATTACGACCACATCAACATGCTGACTGCACCCCAGGCGCAGGAGGATCACTTCCCGCAGATCCTCGAATGGCTGCTCAACCCGCAGGCGGCCTGATGGGGGAACCCCCGGGGGGCTGGTAACCGCAATAATGCGAAAAAAAATGGCGGACCCAGGGTCCGCCATTGCTTGCTGCTTGGTGTAGCGCTGCCTCGAGTCGGCGCCCTCTTCTTTACTTGATGGGCGTCGTGATGCCGAGCCGGAACAGAGTTGCCTGGCTGGTATCGGTCAGCTCGCCAACCCCCACCACGCTCCACAGCTCCTCTTCCAGCTTCTTGGCCTTGTGAATGGCGAACTTGGCAATGTAGTCCAGCTCGTTGGCGATGAAGTTGGTATCGGGGCGGCCGGTACGGGAGATGCCGACCAGCACCGAGTAGAACTCCCCCTGGCGCAGCGCCTGCTCGATGAAGCTGCGCTTCTCCGCCACGTTCTGGAAGCTGCTGGCGAGCCGGCTGGTGAAGATGGGCAGGCCGGTCGCCGTCTGCAGACTGGCGATATAAACCTCCTCCTCCTGCGGCTGATCCTCGCGCTCGATGGCCCGCAGCGGGTTCATGATGAGCTGCTTGAGCAACTCCCCCTGGAACAGCGGGTAGAGGTTGTCCTGATCGCCCTGCTCGGCACAGGCCTTGAGCAGCCGCGACAGGCTGCGCGGCTGCGGCGCATGGCCGACCGAGGCCGGCTTGGGTGCACCCTTGAGCTTGTTGATGTAGACCGGGGTGCAGAAGACGTGGTGGGTATAGATGTTGCGCAGTGCCCGCGCCATGCCGCGATAACGGCGCTGCTCCTGGGCCGCTTTGAGCTTGTTCTGGTTGCTCTCGATCAGCAGCTTGAAGAACTGGCGGCCGGTGTGGCGCTCGGGATCCCCCTCGATGCACAGATGCAGCACGGTGCGGGTCAGGTTGATGCTGACCAGCCGGTAGGGGAGGCGTTGCAGATCCATGCTCTTGGAGAGTTCCTGCAGGCGCGGCAGGGCGATGGTGACTATGTCGTCCTTCGCTCCCTCGAACGGCTCTTCCAGCTCGATTTGCATGCCGTGGGCCGAGATGTCGCGGGTCCAGCCGAGCCAGGCCCGGCCATTGTGCTTGATGGCGACGGCGGTCTTGTGGATGTAGCGAGCCTCCTTGCGCAGCTGGACATAGTGCAGCGTCTCGATCTCGAAGGGGGCGGCACTGCTGTCGTGACCGAAGCGCTGCAGCTCGTTGGCGTTGTGCTGGCTGCTGGCGTCGAACTGGAACTCTTCCCGCTGGCTGTCGAGGCCGACTTGCTGCAGCAGGCCGACGTAGCTTATCTGCTTGAGCCGCTCCTGCAGCAGCATGTCCTGCAGCTGGGGACTCTCCTTGCCCTGCTGACTGGCCAGATCGGCCTCGTGCAGATCGCAGCGTTCCAGACTGAACTTGTAGACTCGCCAGCTGGGGCGACGGGCCCCGACCTGGAAGAAGAGCGACATCAGGCCGCTTTGCAGCAGCTCCTCCCGGGTGGCGGAGAAGAAGTAGAGGTGGCTGCGCACCGAGTGGGTAAAGCAGTAGATCAGGGTCTCTTTCAATTCTCCCTTCGCTGGCAACAGGGCTTGCATGCGGGTGGCCGAGAACAGGCTGGCGAGCATATCGCGGTTCTTGGCGTCGCGCCAATACTCCAGGATGTGCTGGTTGTTCTCGGTACGCAGGGCGATCTCGAGGCTGGGACTGTCGCCCGAGCCGAAGAACAGCGGCATGCCGGTCATGCGCGGCAGGTAGAACTGCTCATACCCCTTGATGATGGCGGCGGAGAGCAGGTAGTCGACGCTGACCCGGTAGCGGCTCTTGTTGCTCTCGATGAAATCGTTCAGAAACTGGTCGAAGGCCGGGTGCTCGCCAGTCTTGATCAGCCTGAGCCAGTATTTCCCCTCCTTGCTCTCTTCCCCGAGGATCTGGTAGCTGACCGAATGGTGCAGGACCGGGTTTGGGTGATCCCGCTCCAGCCCGGTGAAGAACACCTCGACCTGAGCGCCGGTCTGGTAGTTGGGCAGATAGGGCACCGAAACCCGGATCCCGCCTAGAGAGAGATCGGAACTCTTGGCGAACAGCTTGTCGCCATCGGCGAACTTGATCACCACGGGGGAGCTGAAGTGCATCCGCTCCTGGCGCCGGCCATAGTAGCTGGCAAAGGAGATGGGATTGACATCGTACTGGCGAAACGGGCTGACGGGGGGCTGGAGTTGGCCGTCGTTCTTGCCATGCTGGTATTTTTGCCAGTATTGCAGCGCTTCGTAGACCCCCAGGGTGTAGTCATCCTTGTAGAGGTAGCACTGGGACTGGAACAGGCCGATGGCCTCGGCCGGCATGAAATGGGTGATCCCTTCGAACTCGTGCACCAGGCACTCATCGCCCAGCTCGTCGCGCATGTCGATGACCCGGCGGCAGGGGGTGCATTTGCGTTTGAGCTCCATCTTGATCAGAAAACGGCTGTTGCTGTTCTCGTCCTGGGTCAGGCGATTGAAGATGTCATCGAAATCCTTTTCTCTGAGCAGAGGAATAAGTTGTTCAATCAGGTGCTGTTGTTGTTCTGATTCCATGTGTTCCTGCCACGGAAAGTCACTTTTCCGATTCTGGGTTTGATCTGTCGGTCGCAAACAAGTATATCAAGCAGGAATTCATCCTGTCCCCGAGTTATCCATGGCCAAAAACAAAACTGCCTATGTTTGTACCGAATGTGGCGCCGACTTCACACGCTGGCAGGGCCAGTGCAGTGAGTGCAAGGAGTGGAACACCATCAGCGAGGTGCGCCTCGGCTCGGTGACCCCGGGCAAGAGCGCCCGCTACAGCGGCTATGCCGGCGCCGTCGGCAGCCAGGTCCAGACGCTGGCGGAGATCGCCACCACCGAGATCCCCCGCTTCTCTTCCGGCTTCAAGGAGCTGGATCGGGTGCTTGGCGGCGGCGTGGTGCCGGGGTCGGCCATCCTGATCGGTGGCAACCCGGGGGCGGGCAAGTCGACCCTGTTGCTGCAGACCATGTGCGGCCTGGCCGAGCGAATGAAGACCCTGTACGTCACCGGTGAGGAGTCGTTGCAGCAGGTGGCGATGCGGGCATCGCGTCTCGGCCTGCCCACCGACAAGCTGCGCATGCTGTCGGAGACCTCGGTCGAGCAGATCTGCCTGATTGCCCAGCAGGAGCAGCCACAGATCATGGTCATCGACTCCATCCAGGTTATGCATGTGGCGGATGTGCAGTCGGCGCCGGGGTCCGTCTCCCAGGTGCGGGAAGCGGCGGCCCTGCTGACCCGCTATGCCAAGCAGAATCACGTCGCCATCTTCATGGTGGGCCACGTGACCAAGGATGGCACCCTGGCCGGTCCCAAGGTGCTGGAGCACTGCATCGACTGTTCCGTGCTGCTCGACGGCAGCCACGACTCCCGCTTTCGCACCCTGCGCTCCCACAAGAACCGCTTCGGGGCGGTCAACGAGCTGGGGGTCTTCGCTATGACGGGGCAGGGGATGCGGGAAGTGAGCAACCCTTCCGCCATCTTCCTCAGTCGCGGTGAGGAGCAGGCGCCCGGCTCCATCGTGATGGTGATCTGGGAGGGCACGCGTCCGCTGCTGGTGGAGTTGCAGGCGCTGGTGGACTACTCCCAGCTCTCCAATCCGCGTCGGGTGGCGGTGGGGATGGATCACAACCGGCTCGCCATGCTGCTGGCAGTGCTGCATCGCCACGGCGGGCTGCAGATGGCGGATCAGGATGTCTTCATCAACGTGGTCGGCGGGGTCAA
This sequence comes from Aeromonas sp. FDAARGOS 1408, assembly GCF_019048665.1. Classification (NCBI taxonomy): domain Bacteria; kingdom Pseudomonadati; phylum Pseudomonadota; class Gammaproteobacteria; order Aeromonadales; family Aeromonadaceae; genus Aeromonas; species Aeromonas sp. FDAARGOS 1408. The sequence continues at coordinate 26,669 of NZ_CP077394.1, forward strand.
GGTAGAGGAGACCAGTGCGGATCTGGCCCTGTTGCTGGCCATGGTCTCCAGTTTTCGCGATCACTCCCTGCCCAAGGATCTGGTGGTGTTCGGCGAGGTGGGGTTGTCCGGCGAGATCCGGCCCGTGCCGTCCGGCCAGGAGCGGCTGCAGGAGGCGGCCAAGCATGGCTTCCGCCGGGCCATAGTGCCGCACGCCAATGCCCCCAAGCATCCCATCGAGGGCATGGAAGTGGTGCCGGTCAAGAAGCTGGCCGATGCCCTGGAGGCCTTGTAATCGACATAGTGGCCGTAGGCAGGCAATAAAAAGGAGCGCAATGGCGCTCCTTTTTACATTGAATGTACCGCTCAGGGGTGAGGGTGTTCGAGATGTTCGCTCAGCAACTGTTCCAGCTCCCGGTGCAGCAACTCTTCATCGCCGACGTTGAGCTCGATCATCCGTTTGAGATGGGTGGCACTGTCGATGTCGATATGATGGCAGTAGAACCCAAGCTTCTTGCTGGCTTCATGGGTCAGCATGACCTGCATCTTGATCTCGATGTCACTGCCGCTCAGCACGAAGCTGAGTGAGTACTCTTTGTCGTCATTGCTTTCCCAGTCATCGGGCCGGATCAGCAGGGCGCCCTGCAGGGAAATATCGACCAGCTGGGTCCGCCATTTTTTATCGCCCTGGACGAGATCGGCCATGGTCAAGTAAAGGATCCGTGAAAAACGGCGACGCTCGGACATTCTCATCTCCTGTCAGCAATAGGTACGGGTGCTATAGGTCATGACATAGAGTGTAATGCACCTTGCACATCAGGATCTTGAACTGGCTCCGAAATTGGATATCAAACCTGTTGGGCGCTGAGTGACTCTACTACCTGCAGTGCCTTGATCAACCGATCTTCCTGCTTGAAACGATCTTCCAGCACGGGGCCAAGCTGGTTCAAGTCTTCATCCAGCAGCAGCATCTGGGCCTCGTCCGCGTTGCTGTACTTGTCGTTGAACTCCAGCGCGAACTCGGTGCAGGCGCGGATATGGGGGTAGATGCGCTTGGCCAGCTCCAGCTTGTCGCCGCTGGCCTGTTCGAAAGCGGTTACCACATGGTGGTAGATCTCGAAGTGGCCGGCGCTGACGTAGTCGACCAGCTGTTCGCAGAAACTTTGCAGTTCCACATGGCCCGGGAGCGAGCGCTGCTTGCTGTTGCGGGTGGGTTTCAAGCCGGCAAGCCGCATGTACTCGACCAGTAGTGCCTGTCTGGCGTCCAGCCAGTCATCGATAGCTCTGTGCTTTCCTGCCAATGCGCGTTTGGTTTGTTCCAGTTCAGTTAACATACTCCCTCCGTGGGGCATAGGCATGGAGTGCTATCGTGACAGGCCTCCGGCCTTTTTATGGACTGACGACACCTTCCTATAACTAGGGAAAATCCGGTTGACCGTCAATAGGGGCATGGGGATATTGTTACACCGGGTGGTGTTTTGGTTACAAGGCGCCATCATTTGCTCTCCTCTTCCCGTCAATTACGATCACGAAGGGGCGAGATATGTGACTATTTCCGCAGATCTTGATGAAAACCCCAGCATTCAAGCCAATCCGGCTGATAAAGCCTTTGCCTGAGTGTTTTTTTTTGAATAGAGTGGCCCGGTGCTAAATGCCCGATCATAAAGGAAATGTTATGAACAAAGCTCAACTTGTCGATGCAATTGCAGCCAAAGCAGATCTGAGCAAAGCTCAGGCCAAAGTTGCTCTGGAAGAGATCATCAATGGTATTACCCAGAGCCTGAAAGAAGGTGATGCTGTGCAGTTGGTGGGTTTTGGTACCTTCAAGGTGAACCATCGCGCTGGCCGTACCGGTCGCAATCCGCAAACTGGTAAAGAGATCCAGATTGCAGCCGCGAATGTGCCGTCCTTTGTGGCAGGCAAGGCGCTCAAAGACGCCGTCAAGTAATCCCCCAAAACCCGGCGCCAGCCGGGTTTTTTATTGCCATCGTCAGCGGAAATTGTTTCAGATACACTCAAGATATGGCGTGCGCTGTAGTGAGGTGGATGATGGAACAGAAAAATGCCATTCGGCAGGTTGCCGTGCCTTGGGCTCCGTCCCGCCAACTCCCCCCGGGCCTGGTTGTGGCCGAACTTCATCAGGATATCTGGAGCGATTCCCTTACCATCATGCTAGGCAGGGCTCGCAGCATCGATCTGCCGCCGCAGATCCTGTGCCGGGTCTATTTCCGGCATATCTTCGCGGTGCGGGTCATGGAGGATTGCGATCTGGCCGAGGGCAAGGATAGTCATGCCATCGAGGAGCAGATCCAGCTCATCACCCCGTCCCGGTTTGCCAGCTGGTTCCATCAGGAGTCGGACGGCCTGCACCTAGACGAGGATCTGCAGCACTATCGCATCTCGACCTGGGATTACTGCGCCGATGTGCTGACCTCCAGGGCGCCCGAGCTGCAGTTCGTGGACAAAGGCGATTAGCGAGGCTGAAGAGACAATAAAAAAACCGGCAACACTGAGTGTTGCCGGTTTTTTATTGGTCGATGCGGGGTGAGTTCAGCCGAGCAGCTGGTCCCGATGCAACCCTAGCACGATGAGCAGGCCGATGAAGTAGAAGGCGCTGATCTTGACGCCCAGGATGGCGAGCAGACCGGCGCAGAGTCGGACGATGGCCTTGTGCAGCCAGGAACCGGTGAAGCGGTACATGGTTACTCCGCCGCTTCGGTGGCGGCGAATTCCGGCACCTTGGCCATGGCATCCAGCACCACCTGGATATCTGCTCCTGGCTTGCAGGCATTTTCGCTCAGGTGACGGCGCCAGGCGCGAGCCCCCTGCATGTTCTGGAACAGCCCCAGCATGTGGCGGGTCATGTGGGAGAGATAGTTGCCCTTGGCCAGCTCCTGTTCGATATAGGGCAGCATCATCCGCACCACCTCGTGGCGACTCGGCACGGCGTTGTGCTGGCCGAATACTAGATTGTCCACCTGCGCCAGAATGTAGGGGTTCTGATAGGCCTCGCGCCCCATCATGACGCCATCCAGGTGCTGCAGGTGCTCGAGGGTCTGCTCCAGGGAGGTGACGCCGCCGTTGATGGCGATGGTGAGATCCGGGTAATCCTGTTTGACCCGGTAGACGCGGGGATAGTCGAGCGGCGGGATCTCGCGGTTCTCCTTGGGGCTCAGACCGCTCAGCCAGGCCTTGCGGGCATGGACGATGAAGGTATCGCAACCGGCGTCGCGCACCTGCTCGATGAAGGCCTGCAGAAATTCATAGGAGTCCTGATCGTCGATGCCGATGCGGGTCTTCACCGTCACCGGAATGTCGACCAGGTCGCGCATCGCCTTGACGCAGTCGGCCACCAGTGCGGGCTCTCCCATCAGGCAGGCGCCGAAGCGGCCATTCTGTACCCGATCGGAGGGGCAGCCAACGTTGATATTCACCTCGTCATAGCCACGCTCCTCGGCCAGCTTGGCGCAGCGTGCGAGATCGGTCGGATTGCTGCCACCCAGTTGCAGGGAGATGGGATGTTCCTGCTCGCTGTACCCCAGGTAATCCCCCTTGCCGTGAATGATGGCGCCGGTGGTCACCATCTCGGTATAGAGCAAGGTCTGGCGAGTCATCAGACGATGGAAATAACGGCAATGCCGATCGGTCCAGTCCAGCATGGGGGCGATGGAAAAACGCTGCGCCTGCATAAAAATCATCCGGGTTGGCTAAACAAAGGGGGCGGATTTTACCACAACGTGAGGCAGCCCCAGAAAATGAATTTTGTCACCGCGCCAAAGGGGGCCCTGTGATAGTATCCGGCTAATAAAAAGGGTAATTGCGTGATCATGAATCAAGACCAACTTTTACAACGAGCCGAACGACTCTGCGAACAACGCGGGATCCGCTTCACCCCTACCCGACGTCAGGTGTTCAGGCTGCTGGCTGCCCATGGCAATGCCATCAGCGCCTATGATTTGTTGGCCCAGTTGCAGCAGACAGAGGCCCACGCCAAGCCGCCGACCGTTTATCGGGCGCTCGATTTTCTGCTCGAACAGGGTTTTGCCCACAAGGTGGAGTCGCTCAACGCCTTCATATTCTGCTGTCACTTCGACCATGCCCACCCGATGCAGTTGCTCATCTGTGACCAGTGCGGCGAGGTGGTCGAGCTGCATGATCCGGCGATCGATGGCGCGTTTTCCGAGCAAGCCAAGTTGCATGGCTTTACTATTACCAATAAGACGATTGAGGCACATGGCCAATGTGCTCGCTGTACGCCCACTGTAGGAAGTCAACATGAAGGCTGATTTTGTAAACCCGTTCCTGCTCTCCCTGCTCAATGTGCTCTCCACCATGGCACAGCTTGAGCTCAAGCCGGGCAAACCCAAGCGCAAGATGGACGAGCTGGCGCGCGGTGATGTCTCCGGCCTCATCGGCATGGTCGGCCCGCAGACCCGGGGATCCCTCTCCATCAGCTTCGAGAAGGGGCTGGCACTGGAGATCATGCGCCGCATGCTGGGCGAGGCGCCGGCCACCATCAATGAAGAGGTGACCGACATGGTGGGCGAGATCACCAACATGGTGACCGGCGGTGCCAAGCGCATGCTGGGGGAGAAGGGGTATGAATTCGACATGGCGACTCCCATCATCGTCTCCGGTCTCAACCACACCATCACCCATCGTGCCGACGGCACCAAGATCATGATGCCGTTTGAATCAGATTACGGTCGGGCAACCATCGAAATCTGCTTCGAGTAACCCTATGTGGAAAGCGCTGAAATGGTTCTTCATCGGCTGGGCCCTGCTGCTTATCCTATCTGACATCGAGATCACCACCTCGCTCTACAAGTACGAAGACAACCGGGTGCTCGTGAATTTTCCGCGTTGGCAGGCAGCACAGCCCTGGGGAACCTTTGAGTGGCATGCCGGGCGAGTGGAGACCCACTGGTACGGACTGGCCGGCAAACCCAAACCGGATCCGCTGCTGTAACGGCAGACCCCGCCCAACGAAAGAGGCCAGCTGATGCTGGCCTCTTTCGTTATTGGCTGACGGGTCAAGCGGCTTCTGCCGCCAGCGCCTCGCGGGGGCGTTGCAGCATGCCGAGGCCGCAGGTCAGCAAGGTCGGCAGCAACCAGGCCAGCCCCTTGTCGAACAGCGGCAGGAAGGCGAACGCATCCATCTGCATGCCGGCAGCGCCCAGCCCGTCCAGGCAGCCGAACAGGAAAGCCACCAGCAGCACGGCGCGAAACGCCAGCCGTGGTCGACCGAAACGGCCCTGTGCAAAGGTGACCAGCACCAGCGCGATGGCGACCGGATAGATGGCGACCAGGATCGGAATGGAGAGGCTGATGAGCTGGCTCAGCCCGACGTTGGCCACCATGATGGAGACGCATCCCATCAGCAGTACCCACTTGCGGTATGTCCAGCCGGCCAGACCGTGGAAGTAGTCGGCGCTGGCGCAGAGCAGGCCGACCGCGCTGGTGAAGCAGGCCAGGGTAATGATGGTGGCCAGGATCAACTGACCGGAGTGGCCAAACAGGCTCAGCACGTAGGCGTTGACGATGGCGCCGCCATTGTCGACGCTGGTCACCACGCCTGCTGCGCTGTTGCCGAGGTAGAACAGGGAGATGTAGACCGCCGAGAGACCAACCGCCGAGATGAGCCCTGCGATGGTCAGGTACTTGAACTGGCTCGGGTAGTCTTCGATCCCCCTGCGTTGCAGCAGGCCGATGATGAGGGCGCCAAACATCAGGGAGCCGAGGGTATCCATGGTGTTGTACCCCTCCAGCATGCCCTTGATGAGCGGCGTATCCATATAGTCGCCGCTGGCCTCTGGCTGGGTGCCTTGCGGGTCAACCAGGACCCCGATCGCCAGGATCAGCAGCATCACCATCAAGACAGGGGTCATGTATTTGCCCACCGCATCCAGCAGCCTGCCTCGGTTCAGCGATACCAGGATCACCAGTGTGAAGAAGAGCAGGCTGTAGAGCAGCAGACCGTGCTGGCCGGCGTCACCCAACCAGGGCTTGAGCCCCATTTCATAAGCCACCAGGCCGGTACGGGGGGTGGCGAAGGCCGGCCCCATGATGATGTAGATGGCAATGGCCAGCGCCGTGGCTGCCCAGGTCGGCAGATGGCGGGTCATCGCCGTCCAGCCACTGCTGCCCTGTCCGGCGCTGCCTCTGGCAACGGCGACCAGGGTCAGCAGAGGCAGACCCACCGCCGTCAGCAGAAAACCGACCATGGCGGCCAGCAGATGCTCACCGGCCATGAAGCCGGCCAGCGGTGGAAAAATGATGTTGCCTGCCCCTAGATAGAACGCAAACGTCATAAAACCCAGTCCGAATATGTCGGACAACTTCAGTGATTTCGTCAAACCTGACCTCATCTGCCTTATCAGCTTGTTCTTGTTGATTGCACCCACTGCCTGGCAGATAACCGGATAACAATGCTTCCCTCTCCTGTGCCATCGGAAGATTGTCACAGGAGTACCGTCTTGAGCATAAAGAAGAGATATTTGATCTCAATCACACATTAATATCTTGAAACAATTTAGTTGGCCAGAATAAATCACCGATAGAACTGCAGTTGGCGGAAGCGAGAGGGCAGAGCGGGAAAGGGCGTGTCTGCATGGCATAGCTGACGGGAAACCATGCCGGGCGAGATGGCACACAAACAAAAGAGCCTGCACAAGGCAGGCTCTTTGACATGGGCGGGAGCGAAATCAGGCGGCTTCGGCAGCCAATTTCTCGCCGGAGCGTACCAGCATCCCGAGGCCACAGGCCAGCAGAGTCGGCAGCAACCAGGCCAGGCCCTTGTCGAACAGCGGCAGGAAGGCGAAGGCATCCATCTTCATGCCGGCGGCACCCAGGCCGTCCAGGCAGCCAAACAGGAAGGCAACCATCAATACGCCACGGAACACCAGGCGCGGGCGACCGAAGTAACCCTTCAGGAAGGTGACCAGTACCAGCGCAACCGCAACCGGGTAGATGGCGACCAGCACCGGGATGGAGAGGCTGATGAGCTGGCTCAGACCCACGTTGGCCACTACGGCGCAGATGACGCCCAGCAAGACCACCAGCTTCTTGTAGCTCATGCCGGTGAGGTTGTGGAAGAAGTCCGAGCAGGCGGAGATCAGACCCACGGCGGTGGTGAAGCAGGCCAGGGTGATGATGGCGGCCAGGATGAACTGACCCGGCTGGCCGAACAGGCTCAGTACGTAGGCGTTGACGATGGCGCCGCCGTTGCTGACGTCGGTGGCGACGCCGGCAGCCGTATTGCCCAGCTGGAACAGGGAGACATAGACCACGGAGAGGCCGATGGCGGAGATGATGCCGGCGATGGCCAGGTACTTGAACTGGCTACGGTAGTCCTGGATGCCTTTCTGGCGCAGCAGGTCGACGATCAGGGCACCGAACATCAGGGACGCCAGGGTGTCCATAGTGTTGTAGCCTTCCAGGATCCCTTTCACGAAGGGGCCGTTCTGATAGTCACCGGAAGAGACGGGCATGGAGCCTTGCGGCGCCACGAATACACCGATGGCCAGAGTCAGTAGCAACAGCATCAGCAGCGGAGTCAGGTATTTGCCGATGGCGTCCATCAGCTTGCCCTGATTCAGAGAGACCAGAATGGCCACCCCGAAGAACAGCACTGTGTAGGCAAACAGGCCGGCTTGGCCCATGTCGCCGATGAAGGGTTTGAGGCCCATCTCGTAGGCCACCAGACCGGTACGGGGGGCGGCGAAGGCCGGGCCGATGATGATGTAGATGGCGACGGCCAGTGCGGTGGCCACGCCGGCCGGCAGCAGCTTGGTCATGCCGGCCCAGCCGTTGCCGGCCTTGGCGACGGCAATGATGGTGATGAGGGGCAGACCCACGGCGGTCACCAGGAAGCCCAGCATGGCCAGAGAGAGGTGCTCACCCGCCATGTAGCCGGCCAGCGGCGGGAAGATGATGTTACCGGCGCCCAGATAGAACGCGAAGGTCATGAAGCCCAGTCCGAGCACGTCGGACAATGTGAGTGATTTCGTCAAGTTCAACCTCGTCTGTCTTGTAAACTATTGCTTGTTATAGTTTTTTATTGGTCGGTGACCGGCGTTGTTCAGGGGTAAAAAAAAGGAGCCCCGCTTGTTTTTTCATCGTAACCAGTGGTTTGAGCTGGTCTGGAGCGGGCGCTCGTTTAGGAGTCAGCATAATGGCGTGAAAAAATAGTTCAAGACGAAATTTACATCTTCAAATAGAAGGGGCTGGTCAGTTGGATATATCTGTCGGAATAGGTTCCCTCAGCAGAATGGATCACAATTTCACCCCTATCACACCTGTTTAATCCTCTGCCAAGTAGCAATAAAACACGATTTGCCTCTTTTCCCGCCCTGGTGATAACAGCTGTATAACAAACGGCATGCAGATCATAATCCGCCGAAATGCATAAAATTTCATCGGCCATGACCGTCGGCACGACCAGTGCGACCTGACCATCGGGGGTCAGCAAGCGGTCGCAGGCGGCCAGCAGAGCATGGCTGTCGAGGGCGCCGGTATGGCGGGCCATCGCCCTGGCCGGATCGCGAAATGACTGGCCCGCCCCGAAGTAGGGGGGGTTGGCGACGATGAGATCGTAAGGGTCGGCCTGATACCCCTGAATGGCGCTCTCTATGATGGTGACCCGCCGCGGCCAGGGGGAGGCGGCTGCGTTCTCGCGGGCCTGCTGCGCCGCATGCTTATCCAGCTCCACCGCATCGATGCGGCAATCGGCGTGGCTGCGTTGGGCCAGCATCAGGGCGATGAGGCCGCTGCCGGTGCCAATGTCGAGGATCCGGCGGGCCTTGCCGAGCGGTGCCCAGGCGCCCAGCAGAATGCCGTCGGTGCCCACCTTCATGGCGCAGCGATCGTGCTCGACGTGAAACTGTTTGAAGGTAAAACCGCTGTTTCGTGCCATCCGACTCCCGTCCTGTACCCGCCTCGCAGAAAATGGTCGGCGATTATAGCGGCTAAGGCACAGTCACCATAGGAGCCGACGACATAATCGCCTATAATCTGCCGTTTCCTTAATGACCGAGTATTGCCATGAGCCAGTCCTTTGATGATTTCGACCTGAATCCAGCCCTCAACCGGGCCTTGGCCGAGATGGGTTTCACCCGCCCCACCACCATCCAGCAGATGGTGCTGGAGCCAGCCCTGGACGGCCGCGATATTCTGGCATCCGCCCCGACCGGCACCGGCAAGACCGCCGCCTTCCTGTTGCCGGCGCTCCAGCATCTGCTGGACTTCCCGCGCCGCAAGCCGGGCCCCTGCCGCATGCTGGTGCTGACCCCGACCCGCGAGCTGGCGCTGCAGGTGACCGCTCACGCCAAGGCGCTGGCTGCCCACACCAATCTCAGCATCGAGACCATCATTGGCGGCGTCAGCCACGAAGAGCAGCTGCCGGCCCTGACCAAGACCACCGACATCGTGGTGGCCACCCCGGGTCGTCTGCTCGAGTACATCGAGAAAGAGGAGTTCGAGAGCCACGACATCGAGGTGCTGGTGCTGGATGAAGCGGATCGCATGCTGGACATGGGCTTCATCAAGGACGTGAACCGCATCGTCGAAGAGGCGCGCTATCGCAAGCACACCATGCTCTTCTCTGCCACCCTGGAAGGGGCAGGCCTCGAGAAGTTCGCCAGCGAGATCCTCAAGGAGCCGGTGGAGCTGCACGCCGAGCCGCCGCGCAGCGAGCGTCGCCCCATCACCCAGTGGGTTCACTTGGCCGACGACGCTGCCCACAAGCTGGCGCTGCTGGTGCACATCCTGAAGAACCCGGAAACCCAGAAGGCCATCATCTTCGTCAAGACCCGCGAGCGGCTGGCGGAGCTCTCCGGCCAGCTGCAGGCGGCGGGCGTGCCCTGCGCCTGGATCCGTGGCGAGATGGAGCAGGCCAAGCGCATCGAGTCGATCCGCAAGTTCCATGAAGGGGAGGTGCCCTTCCTCATCGCCACCGACGTTGCCGCCCGCGGCATCGACCTGCCGAATGTCAGCCATGTAATCAACTACGACATGCCTTATGGCGCCGATGTTTACGTTCACCGTATCGGCCGTACCGGCCGCGCCGGCAACCGCGGTTGTGCCATCAGCCTGGTGGAGGCCCACGACATGGCCATGGTGGCCAAGATCGAACGCTACACCGAAGAGCGCCTCAAGCGTCGGGTGATCGACGAGCTGCGTCCCAAGCACAAGGAGGCGCGGGTGCCGGTGAAGAAGAAAAAGCCGAAGGACGACAAGAAGAAGTCTGCCAAGAAGAAAAAGAAGTAAGCCTGCCCGCCACAACGGCCATCCCCGGATGGCCGTTGTGCTTTTTGGCGTTTGATGGGTCAGATGTCGGGCAGAAAAAAGCCGACGCATAAACGTCGGCCAATAAAAAGTGCTTACAACAGAGGATTCACCTATTCAGACTGGAGGATCCTGAAATTGGTTCCCTCGGGTCGTAATTAATTTTCAGCGCGTTTGAACATCAGGGTGTTGGCATCGGACTCTTCCGGTACGAAGCAGTAGCCATCGGTGTTGAACCCGGTCAGCTGTTCCACCTTGGTGAGTCGGTGCTTGATGATGTGACGGGCCATCATGCCGCGCGCCTTCTTGGCGTAGAAGCTGATGATCTTGAACTGGCCGTTCTTCTCGTCCTTGAACACCGGCGTGATGATGCGCCCCTGCAGGGCCTTGGGGCGTACCGACTTGAAGTACTCGTCGGAGGCGAGATTGATCAGCACCTCGTCCCCCTGGGCGGCCAGCGCCTTGTTCAGGTGTTGGGTGATGATGTCGCCCCAGAACTGGTAGAGATCCTTGCCGCGCGCGTTGTCGAGCCGAATGCCCATCTCCAGCCGGTAGGGCATCATCAGATCGAGCGGACGCAGCACCCCGTAGAGGCCAGAGAGCATGCGCAGGTGGGCCTGGGCGAAGTCGAGATCCGCCTCGCTGAAATCTTCCACCGCCAGCCCCGTGTAGACATCTCCCTTGAAGGCCAGCAGTGCCTGACGGGCGTTGGCCGGGGTGAAGTCGGGTTGCCAGTCGGCAAAACGGGCGGCGTTGAGGCCGGCCAGCTTGTCGCTGATCTTCATCAGGCTGGCGATCTGGTCCGGGCTCAACTGGCGGGCGCGGCCGATCAGTTCGGCGGAGTGGTCCAGCAGCTCGGGTTGAGTGAAACGGGAAGTCACCAGCGGCGACTCGTAGTCCAGCGTCTTGGCCGGGGAAACCACAATCAGCATAACGATCCTTTATAGCGGTGACGCACGCCCCTCATTCATCCAGGGTGACGTTGTCGAGTGTGCCTGAACCCAGCTGCTCTCGGCCCGACAGCTTGATCAGCAGTCGCAGGTCGTTGGCGGAGTCGGCATGGGCAAGGGCCTCACTGTAGCCAATTTGGCCGGCACAGAACAGGGCGAACAGCGCCTGATCGAAGGTCTGCATGCCGAGTTCGGTGGACTTGGTCATCACCTCCTTGAGCCGGTGCATCTCCCCCTTGCGGATGATGTCGGTGATGAGCGGGGTGTTGAGCAACACCTCGAAGGCGGCAAAACGACGCCGTCCATCCGGGCTGGGCAGCAGTTGTTGGGCCACGATGGCACGCAGGTTGAAGGAGAGGTCGAACAGGAACTGGCGGTGTTTCTCCTGGGGCACCAGGTGCAAGATGCGATCCAGAGCCTGGTTGGCGTTGTTGGCATGCAGGGTGGCGAGGCAGAGGTGACCGGTCTCGGCAAACTGCAGGGCAAACTCCATGGTCTCCTGGCTGCGGATTTCGCCGATCAGGATCACGTCCGGCGCCTGGCGCAGCGAGCTCTTCAGTGCCACATCGAACGATGCTGTGTCTATGCCCACCTCGCGCTGGGTGATCAGGCTGCGGCCGTGCTGATGCACGAACTCCACCGGATCTTCCACCGTCAGGATGTGGCCGTCCACATGCTGGTTGCGATAGCCGATCATGGCCGCCTGGGTGGTGGACTTGCCGGCGCCGGTGGCACCGACGAACAGCACCAGTCCGCGCTTGGCCAGGGCTATCTCCTGCAATATGGGGGGCAGTGCCAGCTCGTCGAAGGTGGGGATGCGGGTCTCGATGCGGCGCAGCACCATGCCCGGTAGCTCCTGCTGCCAGAAGGCGCTGACCCGAAAGCGGCCAAGCTCCTCGCGGTGGATGGCGTAGTTGGCCTCCTTGGTGCGCAGGTAGCGTTCGAAGTGCTCCGGGCTCAGGGTCTCCTTCACCAGCGCCAGTGCCCTTGCCTTGTCGAGGGGCGCTTCTGCCAGCGACTGCAGGTGGCCATTGACCTTGAGGGTCGGCGGCGTGCCGACCGTGATGAACAGATCCGAGCCTTTGCGGGCGACCAGCTCGGTCAGCAGGGCATCCAGATTCATAACGACTCCTTCCCTAGATTCGTCGTGGTTAGATGGTGTTGGGATCGACCGCCTTGGCCTTGGCATCCAGCGCCGCCACCATGCCGCGGCTCACCAGCTGCTTGAGGCTCTGATCCATGGTCTGCATGCCGTGGGTCATCCCGGTCTGGATCACCGAGTAGAGCTGGGCGATCTTGTCCTCCCGGATGAGGTTTCGCACGGCAGGAATACCCATCATGATCTCGTGAGCCGCTACCCGGCCGCCGCCGATGCGCTTGAGCAGGGTCTGGGAGATGACCGCCCGCAACGATTCGGAGAGCATGGAGCGCACCATGTCTTTTTCCGCACCGGGGAAGACGTCGATGATCCGGTCTATGGTCTTGGCCGCCGACGAGGTGTGCAGGGTGCCGAACACCAGGTGACCGGTCTCGGCCGCGGTCATGGCCAGACGAATGGTTTCCAGATCGCGCATCTCGCCCACCAGTATGATGTCCGGGTCTTCCCGCAGCGCCGAGCGCAGGGCGTTGCTGAAGCTCTTGGTGTCGCGGTGCACTTCCCGCTGGTTTACCAGGCAGCGTTTGTTTTCGTGCACGAATTCGATGGGATCCTCGATGGTGAGGATGTGGTGATGGAAGTTCTCGTTGATGTAGTTGACCATGGCCGCCAAGGTAGTGGACTTGCCCGAACCGGTCGGACCGGTCACCAGCACCAGGCCGCGGGGGTATTCGGCAATCTTGCGAAAGATCTCCGGGGCATCCAGATCTTCCAGGCTCAGCACAGTGCTGGGGATGGTCCGAAATACCGCGCCGGAGCCGCGCGCCTGCTGGAAGGCGTTGACCCGGAAGCGGGCCAGGTTCGGCACCTCGAATGAGAAGTCCACCTCGAAGTTCTCTTCCAGTTCCTTGCGCTGGTGGTCGTTCATGATGTCATAGATGAGGGCGTGTACTTCCCGGTGCTCCAGGGCGGGCAAATTGATCTTGCGAACCTCGCCATCAACCCTGATCATCGGGGGAACCCCGGCCGAGAGGTGTAGATCCGAGGCTTTATGTTTTACACTGAAAGCCAATAACTCTGTGATATCCATAGATTTGTCATTCTCCCATCACAAGATCACGAACGAAACATGAGCCAGATTGCCGAGCACCTGCTTCAGGTAAAGGAACGTATTGTACAAGCCGCCAGCCGGGCTGGCCGACGCGGCGATCACATCCAGCTGCTGGCGGTCAGCAAGACCAAACCGCTGGAGGCCGTTTGCGAGGCCTATGCCGCCGGTCAACGCCGCTTCGGCGAATCCTACGCCCAGGAAGCGGCCACCAAGATAGATACCCTGCGTGAGCAAGGGGCCTGTACAGACATAGAGTGGCACTTTATCGGCCCGCTGCAATCGAACAAGTCCAAGCTGGTGGCCGAGCGGTTCGACTGGGTACAGAGCGTGGACAGAGAGAAGCTGATCGAACGCCTCAACAACCAGCGCCCGACCGGGCTCGCGCCGCTAAATGTCTGTCTGCAAATCAATATTAGCGGAGAGAGCAGTAAATCCGGAACGTCGGAACAAGAGATTTTCCGTCTGGCCGAGCTGGTCTCCCGCTGCGAGCGGCTGCGGCTGCGCGGTCTGATGGCCATTCCGGAGCATACCAGCGACGAGGCGGTACTGGCCGCCCAGATGGTGCGCATGCAGACTCTGTTCACCGAGCTTGCGCGACAATACCCGGGCGTGGACACCCTCTCGATGGGGATGACCGAGGATCTCGAACTGGCGATCGGCCACGGCAGCACCATGGTGCGGGTCGGTACCGCCATCTTCGGTGCCCGCGACTATTCATGAGCAGGAGCCCGTGATGCGGTGCATACGGGCTCTGCTTTCTTCAGATCACAGGAGTGTTTGATGCAGTACAGAACCCTCGCCTTTATCGGGGCAGGCAACATGAGCCGCAGCATCATTGCCGGTCTGGTCCAAGCGGGCTACCCGGCCGACCGGATCATTGCCGCCAACCCAAGCCGGCCCAAGCTGGATGCGCTGGCCGGCGACTACGGCATTCGCGTCACCCAGGACAACGCCGAGGCGGCCCGGGCGGCTGAAGTCATCGTGCTGGCGGTCAAGCCGCAGCTGATGGCGGCCATGCTGAGCGCGCTGGTGGCACAGCTGGGCACGCTGGAGGGCAAGCTGCTCGTCTCCATCGCCGCCGGCATCAAGGTGGCACGGCTGGCGGAGATGGCGGGCGGCCACGGCCGGATCATCCGCACCATGCCGAACACCCCCTCTCTGCTGGGGCTGGGCATGACCGGGTTGTACGCCCCGCCCGGCATCGAGCAGGCCGATCGTGAGCTGGCCGAGCAGATGATGCAGGCGGTGGGCAAAACCCTCTGGGTGGAGCAGGAGTCCGGCATCAACGGCGTCATCGCCGCGGCCGGCAGTGCGCCTGCCTACTTCTTCCTGTTCATGCAGGCCATCGCCGAGGAGGCCGAGGCCATGGGCTTCTCCCCCGAGCAGGCTCGTCTGCTGGTGCAGCAGACCGCCCTTGGCGCGGCTGCCATGGTCGAGCAGAATCCCGAGCTGTCGCTGCAGACCCTGCGCGAGCAGGTGACCAGCAAGGGCGGCACCACCGCCGAGGCGATCAAGACTTTCCAGCAGCAGGGGCTGATGCCGCTGACTGCGCAAGCCATGCAGGCGGCCGTTGCCCGGGCCGGCGAAATGGAAACCCTGTTCTGAACCCGATTTTCGTTACTCTCAGTTGCAACCTGGAGCCCAGATGAACACTGCTTACTTTCTGATTAATACGATTTTTGACCTCTATCTCATGGTGGTGCTGTTGCGCGTCTGGTTGCAGTGGGCCCGTGCCGACTTCTACAACCCCATGAGCCAGATGGTGGTCAAGCTGACCAATCCGCTGGTGGTGCCGCTGCGCCGGGTCATTCCCGGGCTGGGCGGGCTGGATCTGGCCTCGGTGCTGCTGGCGCTGCTGATCGCCTTCGCCAAGCTGGCGCTGCTCAAGAGTATGAACGTGCTGCTGGCCGACTGGCTCACCCTTAGCCTGTTTGCCGCCCTCACCGTGCTGAAGAAGGCCGGCTCCATGATCTTCTGGGTGCTGCTGATCCGCGCCATCCTGAGCTGGGTCAGCCAGGGTCGCAACCCCATCGAGTACGTGATGCACCAGCTGACCGAGCCCTTCCTGGCCCCTATCCGTCGCATTCTGCCGGCGCTGGGCGGGCTGGATCTCTCCGTGCTGGTCGCCTTTATCGGGCTGCAGGCCATAAACTATCTGTTGGGGGATCTGTTCGGCCAGCTGTGGTGGATGATTTGATGGCAGCCGTCCTGCGGGAAGGGGATGAGCTGGTATTGCATCTGATGATCCAGCCCAAGGCGAGTCGGGATCAGATCGTCGGATTGCACGGAGAAGAGTTGAAAGTGGCCATCACGGCGCCGCCGGTGGATGGTCAGGCCAACAGCCACTTGATCAAGTATCTGGCCAAGCAGTTCAAGGTGGCCAAGGGGCAGGTTCGCATCGTGCGGGGGGAGCTGGGACGGCACAAGACGGTCGCCATCGAGGCGCCCAGGCAGATCCCCGCCGAGGTCAGTGCCCTGCTGGACAATCAGGGTTAACACGAGAAGGATGACACCATGAAAACAGCCTGGATAAGCTGCCTGCTGGCACTGTTGCTGACCTTGCCCCTGCGGGCCGAACAGATGAAGGAGCTGGGCCCCTGGCAGGTGCACTACAGCGCCTTCAACTCCAGCTTCCTCACCCCCGAGGTGGCCAAGGCCTATGGCCTGGAGCGCAGTCGCTACAACGGCATCGTCAACATCGCGGTGCAGAACAAGCAGGGGGTGGCCCAGGCGGTGGGGATCACCGGCGAGGCCAAGAACCTCACTGGCACCATCCGCAACCTGACCTTCCAGGAGGTCAAGGAGGGCAACGCCATCTACTATCTGGCGGTGCTGCCCTATCGCAACGAGGATACCTACCAGTTCACCCTGAAGATCATGGGGGAGGGGCAGCAGCAGACGCTGACCTTCCAGCAGACCTTCTACGTCGACTGATGCCGGCACCCACCTTGCTCTGAAAAAAAGCCCCGAACGCAGGTTCGGGGCTTTTTTATGACGTTATGACGGCGAGTCGGTCGGCGGGGTGAAGTCGTGGATCTCCCCCAGTCGCGGGGTGAAGCGAGGATCCTGATCCCGGTTGTGTTCCACCCACTCCATGGCCTGGCAGAAGCTCTCCCGCTTCGAGAATTCGCTGCGCACCTGATCGATGGCCCGCTCCGCGCTGCGCCGCTCCATCTTGCTGGCCTTGCGGTCGCTGAACTGTTGCTGCTGGGCCAGCATCCATTCGGTGAAGGCCTGGCGGCACTGTGTTTCGCTGGCCGCCTGGGCGGGCAGGGTCAGCAGCAGAGAGATCATCAATACAAAACGCATAACAAACCGGTGATTGAGGGGGTGGTTGCCTGAAAGGGCGGCATTTTATGCCGAAAACTTGAGCATGAACAGGGGGCGATGGCAGAAGATTGGGGCCGGCATGGCCGGCCCCGGGCAGGATCAGTGCTTGACCAGGTAGAGCTGGCGGCTGTAGGCCACGTCTTCCGGATTGTTGATGGGGTAGCCCTTGAGCCAGGGCTTGATCAGCCGGGCGTTGGTGTACTGATAGATGGGGGCGATTGGCGCCTCCTCCTGCAGTACGGCCTCGGCCTCATCGAACAGGTGGGCCCGTTCACGGGGATCCTGACTGTTGGCCGCCTTGGCCAGCAGGGCATCGTAGCCGGCGTTGGCGAAGCGGGCCATGTTGCCGCTGTGGTGGGAGCCCCACAGGCCGAGGAAGGCTGATGGATCGTTGTAATCGGCCACCCAGGAGGAGCGGATCACCTCGAACTGGCCGCTCTGACGGCTGTCGAGATAGCTCTTCCACTCCTGATTGGTGAGTTCGACCTGGGCCCCCAGCTTCTGTTTCCACAGGTTGGCGATGGCCAGCGCCATCTTCTTGTGCACCTCGGCCGTGTTGTAGAGCAGGGTCAGCTTGAGCGGGTTGGCCGGGCCGTAGCCCGCCTCCTTGAGCAGGGTTCTGGCCTTGTCGTCGAGGACCTGCTGGTTGCTGCTGGAGAGCAGGTTGGCCTTGGGCTCGAAGCCGGCGACCACGTCCGGGGTGAAGTGATAGGCCGGTTTCTCACCGGTGCCCAGGATCTTGTTGGCGATGAGGCCCCGATCGATGGTGTAGGAGAGCGCCTTGCGCACCCGCACATCGTTGAGGGGGGCGCGCTGGGTGTTGAAGGCGTAGTAGTAGGTGCCGAGCTGATCCGGGGTATAGACCTCACCCGGGATCTGCTGCATCAGCTTGTGATACTGCTCCTTGGGGAAGGACTCGGTGATGTGCAGGTCGCCTGCCAGGTAGCGGTTGGTGGCCGCACTCTCCTGGTTGATGGGCACGAAGGTGACCTTGGTCAGCACGGTATGGGCACGATCCCAGTAGTAGGGGTTGGGGGTCAGCTCCAGCTTCTCGTTAACCACCCGGTGACTGAGCACGAAGGCCCCGTTGCCGACCAGCTTGCCAGGCTGAGTCCACTGGCTGCCGTATTGCTCCATGCTGGCGCGATGCAGCGGCGACAGGCTGGGGTGGGTCAGCAGGCTCAGGAAGTAGGGCACCGGCTGGGAGAGGGTCACCTGCAGGGTGTGCTGGTCGAGGGCCTTCACGCCGAGTTCCTCGGGGGCCAGCTTGCCGGCCACTATGTCGTCCACCTTGTCGAAGCGGGCCAGCTGGGCGAACCAGGCAAAGGTGGCGGCCTCTTTGGGATCGACCAGTTTGCGCCAGCCGTAGACAAAGTCGGCGGCCTGCACGGGATCGCCATTGGACCAGCGGGCGTCCGGACGCAGATGGAAGGTGAAGCGCTGATTGCCCTGGTTGTCCCAGCTGGCGGCCACCCCGGGCAGCACCTTGCCGTCCGGCCCCTGGGTCAGCAACCCCTCGTAGAGATCCCGCAGCACCTGCAGTTCGGGCAGGCCGACCAGCTTGAGCGGACTCAGGCTCGCCGGTTCGTCTTTCAGATGACGCACGACGGCCTGTTCGGCGGCGAGCTGGGTGCCGGGCGGGACATCGGCAGCCTGGACACAGGCACTGCCCAGCAGGGCCAGCAGGAGACTCCATCCTTTCATGGTTAATCCTTCAAATAGTGTGAAGCGGGGAGAAAACTCGGCGAGAAGTGATCGCCGACAGACGGGAAATCATGATATCCCGTTTGCTGGTCAGACCGCCAGCATGAGTCCCTCGGCAGGGGACGTTGACTCCCAATCCGGGGAGAGGAGCAAGCGATGAGAACATGGATCCTTTTGGCCCTGGCCATCAGTCAGGGGGCCTGGGCGCTGGCGCCGTGCGAGCGGCAGAGCAAGGTCGGCAGCTGGTGCGAGGTAAATATCGCCGCGCTGCACCCCACCCAGGGAGGCGTGGGCCAGATCCAGGTCGACAACACCCAGGCCGAGCTGACGGGCAAGAGCGCAAAACAGCTCGACAAGATGATGAAAAAGAAAGAGATCCCCATCGTCATCGCGCCCGATGGCGGCTACTGGCTGGTGGACAGGCACCATCTGACCAAGGCGCTGTGGCAACTCGGGGTGAAGCAGGTTCGGGTCAAGGTGATCGCCAGGCTGCAGGACAAGGCCAGCTTCTGGAGCCAGATGCAGGGCAATCATTGGGCCTGGCTCAAGGACGAGCAGGGGAGGCCTCTCACGCCGGAACAGTTGCCGAGCCGCATCGACTTGCTACCCGACTATCCCTATCGCACCCTGGCCGGGTTGCTGCAGGATGCGGGCTATTTCGACAAGCGGGAGCAGGTCTACTTCGTCGAGTTCGCCTGGGCCAGCTGGCTTGGCCGGCAGATGGACTGGCTGCCGATTGACAGCGCCAACCTGGCGGATCGCCTCTATCAGGCCAAGCGGCTGGCGTGCAGCAACAAGGCGGCCGATCTGCCCGGCTATCCCGGCAAGCAGTGCGGGGTCAATCCGCCCGATAGCGACAACTGAGTGACAGGATGAAAGCGGGGGGCCATGGCCCCCCGCTGCATCATGGTCGGGTATCGCCCCAGCGGGCGGCAGCCTGTTCCAGCAGGGCCACCTCGCCTTGCTGGATCAGTGGCAGCAGGGCCTGCACCTGTTCATCTGGCCACTCCCACCAGGCCAGCGCCTGCAAACGGGCAATCTCGTCCTCAGCAAAGCGCATCCTGATAACCTTGGCCGGCGTACCGGCCACCATGGCATAGGGCGGCACATCCTGATTGACCAGGGCACGTGCCGCTATGATGGCGCCATCGCCGATGGTGACCCCCGGCATGATCATGGCGTCCATGCCGAGCCAGACATCGTTGCCGATGCGGGTGTCGCCGGCCGGGCGGTAGCTGCGCCGGAGCGCCTCTACATCTGAAAACGGATAGGTGCTGATGAAGGCCGTGTTGTGGGTCTGGTTGCCACCCATGATGATCTTCACCCCGGCGGCTATTTGTACATAGTCGCCGATATGGAGCTGATCGATGTGCCAGAGCGGCTCCCAGCCGGTCTCCGGGCTGCGGCTGAAACGGTCGCCGTGCAGATAGCGCACGACATGCTCTTCAAAGGGGCCGTCCCAGGCGCCGGAGTAGTAGCTGTGCCGTCCCTTGAGATGGATGTTGGGGTTGCTCACCGTCAGATGCAGGTACTCGACCTGCGACCAGTGTTGGCAGGGTTTCATGGCTGTTTCCTCGTTCAAATGGATAGGGGTGGATGACGCGAGGAGCGCAGCTAATAGATCCAGACCAGCAGGCGGGGCACGCACAGGGTCGAGCAGCCCAGCGCCTGGGGTAAACGGGGTCGCAGCATGGGAAGAGGGATCCTGAAAGATGAGTGCCCATGGTAAGCCATGCCGGGGCGGGAGCCAAGCCGTGCACCGCCAGCTGGTCAAAACCTGCACAAAATATCGGGTTGATATTCATTCTCAACTGGGCATGATAAAAGTCCCACCCATCAACCTGGGAGATCGGCATGACCCATCAAATCTGGCAGCGTTACATGCTGGAGGCTGAAAATGCGCTGGGCGCCGGCGCGCTCGGCACCGCCATCTGCCTCTATCAACAGGCCCTCGCCGAGGTGTATGAACTGAGTGACGGCGATCTGGATGAACTGGCCAGCATGCGGGTGGCAACCTGCCACCGGCTGGCCGATTTCTGGCGCGCCATGGAGGAGCCGGCCTACGAGCTGCGCTACCTCAAGCTGGCCTCCGAGCTGGTCACTGCGCTGGTGCCCCAGTGTCCGAACCGGGAGTGTGAATCCCTCATCAGCGAACTGGGCTGCTGCCGGGCGGCGCTGCTCTCTTTCCTCAAGCGCCACCCCAATCCCGATATCGCCCGTCTGATCCAGTTGCAGGATCAGGTGCAGGGCTGCGAGCTGATCGGCCGTTTTCGCCTCAACTGAGGATCATTTACGGCCCTTGAGGCGCTGGGCGATCCGCATCTGCGCCTCTTCCCCCTGCAGGGCGAGGGAGAAGGCGCGCGCCTCCAGATCGATGACGAAGTGCACCGCCTGCCTGAGCTCTTGTTTGAGCAGCGCCTTGCTCTTTTGCAGCGCCCCGGGCGCTTTGGCCGCCAGCTTCAGACCCTGCTCCCTGGCAAAGGGGAGCAGGGCTTCGGCCGTCAGCACCCGGTTGGCGAGCCCGAGCCGCAGCGCCTCGTCGGCATCGATGGCTTCGGCCAGCAGCAACAGCTCCGCTGCCTTCAGGTGACCCACGCTGCGCGGCAGCAGCAGGCTTGAGGCAAACTCCGGCACCAGCCCCAGCTCGACGAAGGGCAGTTGCAGACGGGCATTGTCGGCCAGATAGACCAGATCGCAGTGCAGCAGCAGGGTAGTGCCGATGCCGACCGCGGCGCCGCCGACCGCGGCGATCACCGGTTTGGGGAAGTCGGCCAGGGTATGCAGAAATTGCAGGATGGGGTCGTCGGGATCCAGTCCCGTCTTGCCCATGAAGTCTGCCAGATCATTGCCGGCGGTGAAGCAGTCTGGCTGTCCCTGAATGAGCAGGGCATGGATGGCGTCATCCGCCGTCGCTTGCCGCAATGCCTCGGTGAGCGCACGATACATGGCGGTATTGAGGGCGTTGCGCTTGTCGGGGCGATTGAGGGTCAAGGTGAGCAAGCCATCCTGCTGCTCGGCAATGATAATGGGGTCCATGTCTAAATCCTTGTTATTGCTGGCTGTCAAAGGCTTACCGCTGCGGTAAGCTTTGTTGCGTTTAACAACATCATAAAAGGATTTCAACCATGTTTAAACGTGCGTTCTATTCCCTGCTGGCCCTGGGACTGGCCGCTCCCGCCTTGGCCAAGGTCGAGGCCGTCGACGGTTATGTGCGCCTGCTGCCGCCGGGCTCGCCCAATACCGCCGCCTTCCTGGTGCTGAAGAACGATGCCGATCAGCCGGTCAAGCTGGTGGCCGCCGCCTCGCCCGAGGTGGGCCGTGCCGAGCTGCACACTCATCTGCACGAGAACGGCGTGATGAGGATGCGCCAGGTCGAGAGCATAGAGGTGCCGGCCAAGGGTGAAGTGGCGCTCAAGCCCGGCAGTTTCCACATCATGCTGTTCGAGGTGCGCGAGCTCTCCCAGGGCACCCCTTTCCCGCTGACGCTGACGATGGATGATGGCCAGCAGCTGGAGCTGAGCCTGCCGGTGAAGCCGGTTGAACCCATGGCGGGCATGCAGCACTGACATTAATGGACGCTTGTTCAGCTTTTTACACTGTGTATTCCCGTCGCTCTGGGTAAAATGATGGCCTTTCCAGTCCAACAAGAGAGTAACGTGATGAAGAAGACCTTGATTGCCGGTTGTGTGCTGGCCCTGTTCAGCCAGGCTGCCATGGCTGCCGATGACTGGCGTTTTGCCGCCGGTGCCGATGTATGGAATGCCCAGGGCAGCGGCCAGATCAACGGTGTCGGAGCCAACGGCAGCTACGACGAAAACTACAACTGGAGCGGCTACCTGCAACTGGAGCACGGTATCATCCTGCTGCCCAACGCCAAGTTCGAGATCTCCGATTTCGGCACCAGCGGCGGCGCCCTCAACAACGATCTGATGGCCTATGACCTGAGCCTCTACTATCGCCTGTTCAACAACGATCTGTTCCAGATCGACCTGGGTCTGACCGGTCGTCGCTACGATGGCGATTTCAACACCCAGCACTACTCCTATGACAAGGACGTGCTGATGGCCTACACCGGCGCCGAACTGCGCATCCCGGGTACCGGCTTTGCCGCCTTCGGCGATGCCCGCGTGCAGGATGCCGACAACTACGACTACCGTCTGGGTGGCTCCTACAAGTTCGCGACCGTACCGCTCAAGGTGCGTGCCGGCTGGCGTGATGCGAGCATGGACTTCGATCGCGTTGACCAGCGGGTAGACGGCTGGTTCATCGGCGGCGAGTTCACCTTCTAAATACTGGCAATCTCTGGTGACGATGCCCTCATCATCCCGATGGCGGCATCCGGCGAGGAACGAACATGGGTCATATCATAGTGACGGGGGCGGGGTCCGGCTTGGGCCGCGCCTTGACCATAGGTCTGGTTGAACGGGGCCATCAGGTTTCCATGATGGGGCGTCGTTATCAGAAGCTGCAGGAGCAGGAAGCCTTGCTCGGCAAGGCGGTGATCGGCATTGCCGCCGATCTGGCGCACCATGAGGAAGTGGATGTCGCCTTTGCCGCCGCGGTGGAGTGGGGCGGCCTGCCCGAGCTGGTGCTGCATTGCGCCGGCGTGGGCGAGTTCGGCCCGGTCGGCGTCTATACCGCCGAGCAGATCCGCCGGGTGGTGGAGAGCAATCTCATCTCCACCATTCTGGTGGCCCAGCAGACGGTGCGCCTCATCGGCGACAAGGGCGGGGTGCTGGCCAACGTGCTCTCTTCCGCCGCCCAGGTGGGCAAGGCCAACGAGAGCCTCTACTGCGCCTCCAAATGGGGGATGCGCGGCTTTCTCGAATCCTTGCGGGCCGAGCTTAAGGGCTCGCCGCTGCGGCTGGTGAACCTCTATCCGAGCGGGATCCGCAGTGAATTCTGGGACAACTCGGATCACGTGGACAGCAGCGGCTTCATGACCCCGGAAGATGCCGCCGCCTACATGCTGGATGCACTGGAAGCCAGAAGCAGCTGCCACGTGACCGATCTCTTTATCGGTCGCAATCCCTGACAAAAGGCCGCCGTCATCCGGTTGCCATCGTCAGAAGACAGAAACAAAAAGCGCGCCATCGGCGCGCTTTTTTTATACCAGCGAGGGGCGGGATTAACGGCCCAGCTTGGCCTTGAGCATGGCGACGATGTCGCTGATGGCCACTTCCTGCTTCTCGCCGGTGCGGCGGCACTTGTATTCCACCACGCCGTTGTCCATGCCGCGCTCGCCGATGACGATGCCGTGCGGCACGCCCAGCAGCTCCATGTCGGCGAACATCACGCCCGGACGCTCTTTACGGTCGTCGAACAGCACGTCGACACCGGCGGCCTTCAGCTCGGCATAGAACTGCTCGGCCAGCTCGGCAACGCGCACGGACTTGTGCATGTTCATCGGCACGATGGCCACTTCGAACGGGGCGATGGCGTCCGGCCAGATGATGCCGTACTGGTCGTTGTTCTGCTCGATGGCGGCAGCCACCAGGCGGGAAACCCCGATGCCGTAGCAACCCATCTCCATGGTGACGGACTTGCCGCCTTCGTTCAGCACGCTCGCCTTCATGGCTTCGGAGTACTTGGTACCCAGCTGGAAGATGTGGCCCACTTCGATGCCGCGTTTGAGCAGCAGCTTGCCCTGGCCACACGGGCTCGGGTCGCCTTCCACCACGTTGCGCAGGTCGGCAACCTCAAAAGTGGCGATGTCGCGATCCCAGTTGGCACCGGTCAGGTGGAAGCCGGTCTCATTGGCGCCGCAAACGAAGTCAGCCAGGTGGGCGGCGCTGCGATCGGCGATGATGCGACCGGCAAAGCCGACCGGGCCGATGGAGCCTGCGTCGCAACCGGCGGCTGCCTTGATCTGCTCGTCGTTGGCGAAGGTCAGCGGGTTGGCGACACCCGGCAGCTTCTCGGCCTTGATTTCGTTCAGCTCGTGGTCGCCACGCAGCACCAGCGCGATGACGGCCTGGTTGCCGTGCTCGTCCGCTTCGCCCAGCACCAGCAGGGTCTTGGCGATGGCGCTCGGGGCCACGCTCAGGAAGGCGGCCACTTCGTCGATAGTGTGGACGTTCGGTGTCGCAACCTTGGTCAGGGCTGCGGTGGCAGCGGCGCGCTCGCCAGCCGGCGCCAGCGCCTCGGCCATCTCGATGTTGGCGGCGTAATCGGAGCTGTCGGAGAAGGCGATCAGGTCTTCACCGCTCTCGGCCAGCACCTGGAATTCGTGGGAGCCGGTACCACCGATGGAGCCGGTATCGGCCTGCACCGGACGGAAGTTCAGACCCATGCGGGTGAAGGCCTTGCAGTAGGCGGCGTGCATCTTCTCGTAGGTGTCGACCAGGGAGGCCTTGTCGATGTGGAAGGAGTAGGCGTCCTTCATCAGGAACTCGCGGCCACGCATCACGCCGAAACGGGGGCGAACTTCGTCGCGGAACTTGGTCTGGATCTGGTACAGATTCAGCGGCAGCTGCTTGTAGCTGTTCACTTCGTAACGGATCAGCGCGGTGATCACCTCTTCGTGGGTCGGGCCCAGCACGAAGGGACGGTTGTGACGGTCGGTCAGACGGCACAGCTCGGGACCGTAGTCATCCCAGCGGCCGGACTCCTGCCACAGCTCGGCGGGTTGTACCACCGGCATGGAGACTTCGATGGCACCAGCATTGTTCATCTCTTCGCGAACAATGTTCTCGATTTTTTTCAGAACCCGCAGACCGGACGGCAGCCAGGCATACATGCCGGAGGCCAGTTTGCGGATCATGCCGGCGCGCAGCATCAGCTGATGGCTGATGATCTCGGCGTCGGACGGGGTTTCCTTGAGAGTGGAAAGCAGATATTGGCTGGTACGCATCGCGGTAGACCTTAGCTAAGACGGGCGGCGGGGCCCTGGATAATTTCAAGAGCGGAATTTTAACAGGACGGGCCCTGCGGCCCAAGGGCTAAATTCGTACGACGGGGGAAGCGGGGGCATCGCCCCCGCTGCGGTCAGACCCGAAATTGCGACAGCAACCGCTGTTGCAGCAGGCTGGCCTGATGGAGAGAGGAGGCGAGTTGCAGACACTCCTGCGCCTCCTGCTCGCCAGTCTGGGCCTGCTTGCTGATGCCGGAGACCTTGTCCGAGGTGTGGCTCAGGGTATGGGAGAGCTGGCCGGTGGCGTCCGCCACCTGCTGTACCATGTCCGCCAGGTGGTCGATGGCGCCTTCCACCTTGAATAGGATCTGCTTGGTGTTGTCGGAATCCGCCATGCCCGACTCCACCGTCTTCAGGTTGCGCTGCATCATCAGGTAGGCGGTTTCGGTCTGCTGCTGGATACTGTTGATCACCTCGTTGATCTCGGCGCTGGAGGAGGCGGTGCGATTGGCCAGGGTGCGCACCTCGTCGGCCACCACCGCAAAGCCGCGGCCCATCTCGCCGGCCCGGGCGGCCTCGATGGCGGCGTTGAGCGCCAGCAGATTGGTCTGCTCGGAAATGCCGCTGATGGTGGAGATGATCTGGCCTATCTGACTGGCCTGCTCCTTGAGGGCGTTGATGGCGGTGGCGCATTCGCCCACCTCCATCACCACCCGCTGCATGCCCGCGCTGGCGGAGGAGACATACTGACTGCTCTCGGTGGTGAGCTGGCGCACCTCGTTGGCATTTTGTGCCGCCAGGCTGCAGTTGTCCGAGATGGTGGTGGCCACCTGCACCATCTGCTCGCTGTCATGGTGCAGCGCCTGGGCATGTTCGGCCGTCTGGCGGCTGCTCTGGCTGATGGCCTGAACCCGGTTGACCGAGGTGTGCACGTGCTCGCTGATGTGCTGGTTGTTGTCCATGGTGGAGCTGATCATCTTCTGCAGCTTCTCGATGAAGCGATCCACGCTGCCGGCCAGCGAGCCGATTTCGTCGTCACGCCTGAGGTTGATGCGGGCGTTGAGATCCCCTTCACCGGCTGCGATGTCCTGCATGCGCCGATTGACTTGCAGCAGGGGCCGCACGATGGCGCGCACCAGCCAGAAGCCGCACAGGGTCACGATCAGCAGGCTGAACAGCAGGCCGCCCAGGATCAGACTCTTGGTATGGTTGATGATGGCGTTGAGCTGACCCACCTGATCCTCGACCGTGGCATCGCCCTTGGCCTCCACCTCGACCAGCAATTTCTTGAGCTGATCGGCGCTGCGCTCATAGCTGGTCAGCTGGCGTTGATACTCGCCAAGGGCCGCCATCCACTGCACCATCAATTGCTGAACCTCGGTTTCCTGCGCCCGATACTGGGTTGCCAGCGACTGGCCGGCAAACTCCCCCTCAGCGGGCACATCAAACAGTCCGCTGGCCAGCATGGCGTCGACCGCCTCCCGGTAGAAGCGGGTCGCCTCCTCCATCTCGCTCTGGATGGCGGGGGTGAGCCCTTCGCTCTGCATCTTCTCCAGCGCATAGAGCTGACGCAGGAAACCTATGTTGGCCTCCATGCCGCCATCGGCCGCATGCCAGCGGGTTGCCAGGCCGCCATTCCAGCTGATGGCCTGATCCGGTGACTGGGTGAGGCTCTCGACCGCGCCATCACCCACCACCTCGAGCTGGGTCGAGAGGCGGGACATGCGTTCAGAACTGGCGCGCAGCGCCTGATCAAGGCGGGTAAACGTCTGGTAGAGCGCCAGCAGCTGTTCCTGCTGCTGCTGGTAGACCTGATGCTGCTGGTTCATGGTGTTGATGGCGGCGTCATCGATGAGCCGACCTTCGCCCACCCGGCGCATGGCGTCGGCGGTGGCGGTTCTGGCCTGCTGCAGCTCCTGCTCGTCGAGGGACATGCCTCTGAGCATCTTCTGGATGTAGAGCGACTGGTTGCCGAGCTCGATGGAGCCCTCCATGGCGCCGTCTGCAGTCTGCCAGGCGGCACCCAGCACATAGGAGAGCAGATCCGCCAGCCGCTGGCTGCCATACCAGCCGACGACGCCCATGCCCAGCGTGCAGCTGAGCAGAATGGCCAGCCCCAGGTTCGATGTGGTGACGATTTTCATGATTAAGGACCTTCCTTGGCTCCAAACAAACCCAATTTAGTGTTTTATCAGTGGCAACAAAATGCCATGCCAGATGGAAAATAAAGTTGTTGCCCGGCTCGGATCCAAGCATGGCTTGGAACGCGCGAGTGTGCTGAAAATCCGCTGCGGTCCAGCCGCCCTATGCTGGATACTTATCCAGTTATTCTTTATGCTATGAGCCAATTTACAGATAGCTGGTTTGGCGAGGAGAGAGCCGTGATTGGTCGCTTGAGAGGCGTAGTCATTGAGAAACAACCCCCCGAGGTATTGCTGGAGGTCGGGGGCGTGGGCTATGAGGTGCACATGCCCATGAGCTGCTTCTATGATCTGCCCGAGATCGGCAAGGAAGCGGTCATTCACACCCACTTCGTGGTGCGGGAAGACGCCCAGCTGCTGTACGGCTTCAATCACAAGCAGGAGCGGGCGCTGTTTCGCGAGCTGATCAAGACCAACGGGGTCGGCCCCAAGCTGGCGCTGGCCATTCTCTCCGGCATGACTGCCACCCAGTTCGTGCTGAGTGTCGAGCGCGAGGAGATAAGCTCCCTGGTCAAGTTGCCAGGGGTTGGCAAGAAGACTGCCGAGCGGCTGGTGGTGGAGATGAAGGACAGGCTCAAGGGGTGGGTCAGCCACGATCTCTTCTCGCCGGCCGAGATCACCCTGCCCGCGAAGGAGAGTGCCCTGTGGGCGCCGGATTCGAGCGAAGAGGCCGCCAGTGCGCTGGTAGCACTCGGTTACAAGCCGCAGCAGGCCAGCCAGATCGTCAGCAAGGTGGCGGTGGATGGCATGTCGGTGGAAGATATCATCCGTGAAGCGCTGCGCAGCCTGGTGTGAGGTAGAGAATGATTGAAGCGGATCGCCTCATTTCCGCCGCTGGCGGGCGTGAGGAAGAAGTCATCGATCGGGCCATCCGGCCCAAGCTGCTGGCCGATTACACCGGCCAGGATCCGGTCTGCGAACAGATGGAGATCTTCATCGCGGCGGCGCGCCAGCGCGGCGAGGCGCTCGATCACCTGTTGATCTTCGGCCCGCCCGGGCTTGGCAAGACCACGCTCGCCAACATAGTGGCCAACGAGATGGGGGTCAACATCAAGACCACCTCCGGCCCCGTGCTGGAGAAGGCTGGCGATCTGGCGGCGCTGCTCACCAACCTCGAGCCGAACGACGTGCTGTTCATCGACGAGATCCACCGCCTCAGCCCTGTGGTGGAGGAGGTGCTCTACCCGGCGATGGAGGATTACCAGCTCGACATCATGATCGGGGAGGGGCCGGCGGCGCGCTCCATCAAGCTCGACCTGCCCCCCTTCACCCTGATCGGCGCGACGACCCGGGCCGGCTCTCTCACCAGCCCGCTGCGGGATCGCTTCGGTATCGTGCAGCGCCTCGAGTTCTACAACGTCAGGGATCTGACCGACATCGTCGCCCGCAGCGCCCGCTGCCTCGGGCTCGACATGACGGAAGACGGCGCGCTGGAGGTGGCGCGTCGCTCGCGCGGGACGCCGCGAATTGCTAACCGTTTGTTGCGCCGGGTACGGGATTTTGCCCAGGTGAAATCCGATGGCCGGATTGACGGACCCATAGCGGCCCGAGCCATGGACATGCTGGACGTGGATAACGAAGGGTTCGACTTCATGGACCGCAAGCTATTGTTGGCTGTCATAGACAAGTTTCTGGGGGGGCCGGTGGGGCTCGACAACCTGGCTGCGGCCATCGGCGAGGAGAAGGACACCATCGAAGATGTGCTCGAACCCTATCTGATCCAGCAGGGCTTCCTGCAACGTACACCCAGAGGGCGGATCGCGACACCAAGAGCTTATGCGCATTTTGGCCTGCAACGGCCAGATGAAGGGTAAAAACAGCTGATTGAACAAAAAACCGCCTTCAAGGGCGGTTTTTTGTTATCCGGGCAAAAAAAAGCCCACTGCGGATGCGGTGGGCAAAGACAATTCAGGATGGATGTTCACAGACAGTGAGTGCGTCTGGAGACAGACCGGTAAAAAACGGAATGAGCCGTCGCGAGGCCTCAGAGTCGGTTCATTTGATAGAGCTGAACGAACGAAAGCTTGTAGTAACGGATGGTTTTAGCAACAAACTTTTTCATCTTTAATTCCAATAGACAGGTTCGAAATGTTCATCGAATACGTACCGGGAACCCAGATTGACCGGCCTGTATCCAAGGGTATGCCCTCACTGCGAGGCGCATTGTAGGAGCTCTGTCGGACTCGGACAAACAAGAAAAATTACCCATCTCAGATTAGATTAACTAATCATTTGATGGTCTTGTCGAATTAGCATGGATATGCGTTTTTATTGGTTTTTAATTAGTTTTATTCTGGCTGGGGACAAGCGAGGGAAACATGATGAAAACACCCTTGAGAGTTGTTTTTTAACAGAAGCATTACTTATTTGCTTCAAGATTAAAGTTGATTTAAATCAATGATTTGCGATTTTTATTTTTTTGTGACCCAGCTCTCTAAAATAAATGGAAAGGGTCGTGAAAATGCCTTTGAAAGGCATGTATTGATGGTGGTTTTACATTGATTTCAATCAAATAAAGGTGATATAAAACTCAGGTCATTATGGGCAGGAATAAAGCAAGCTTGATTGTTTTGCAATTGTTAAACATTAGCTTTTTTTGTTCCCTATTATTGCCTTGTTGTTAATGTGGTGGCAGTCGAATCCGGTCGTCAGTGCAAAACTGGAACATGACCGATAATTCGGGGACTTCCAACGGAAGCTTTGTCTTAAAACTTAAAATAGCCGTGCCAATAATCGGTGAGGAAACATCATGATTGCTGAGCATGTGGTAGACCTATCGCGGTTCCAATTCGCTGCGACGGCCCTTTATCACTTCCTGTTTGTGCCCTTGACGCTCGGAATGGCCTTCATTCTGGCGATCATGGAGTCTGTCTATGTGATGACCAACAACCCTGTCTACCGGGACATGACCAAGTTCTGGGGCAAGTTGTTTGGTATCAACTTTGCCCTCGGGGTCACCACAGGGCTGACCATGGAGTTCCAGTTTGGTACCAACTGGGCCTACTACTCCCACTATGTCGGCGATATCTTTGGGGCCCCGCTGGCCATCGAAGGTCTGATGGCATTCTTCCTGGAATCCACCTTCGTCGGTATGTTCTTCTTCGGCTGGGATCGGCTCTCCAAGCGTCAGCACCTGGCTGCGACCTGGTTGATGGCGCTCGGGACCAACCTCTCCGCGCTCTGGATCCTGGTTGCCAACGGCTGGATGCAGAACCCGGTCGGTGCCGAGTTCAACTTCGAAACCATGCGCATGGAGATGGTGAGCTTCGCCGATCTGGTGTTCAACCCGGTTGCCCAGGTGAAGTTTGTCCACACAGTGGCGGCAGGCTATACCACTGGCGCCATGTTCGTGCTGGGCATCTCTTCCTACTACCTGCTCAAGCATCGTGACGTGGCCTTCGCCCGTCGCTCCTTCGCCATCGCGGCCGCATTCGGCATGGCGTCCATCCTCTCCGTGCTGATCCTCGGTGACGAGTCCGGCTACGAGACGGGTGAAGTGCAGAAGGTGAAACTGGCGGCCATCGAGGCCGAGTGGAACACCGAGCCTGCGCCTGCTTCCTTTACCCTGTTCGGCATCCCGAACCAGGAAGAGATGCGCACCGACTACGCCATCAAGATCCCTTATGCCCTCGGCATCATCGCCACCCGTTCGCTGGACGGTCAGGTGACCGGTCTCAAGGATCTGAAGAGCGAGCACGAGCTGCGTGTGCGCAACGGCATGACCGCCTACGACCTGTTGACCAAGCTGCAGTCCGGCGACAAGTCTGACGATACCCGCGCCCGCTTCGACGAGGTGAAGCAGGACCTGGGTTACGGTCTGCTGCTCAAGCGCTATACCTCCAACGTGACCGACGCCACCGACGAGCAGATCAAGGCCGCCGTGGATGACTCCATCCCGCAAGTACTGCCGCTGTTCTTCGCCTTCCGCATCATGGTTGCCTGCGGCATGCTGATGCTGGTGCTGATTGGCCTGGCCTTCTATGACAGTACCCGTCACAAGATCGGCGAGCGCAAGTGGCTGCTCAAGGCGCTGCTGTACGGCATCCCGCTGCCCTGGATCGCCATCGAGTGTGGCTGGTTCGTCGCGGAATACGGTCGTCAACCCTGGACCATCGCCGAAGTGTTGCCGACCTCGGTCTCGGCCTCCAACGTGCCGGCCTCCGAGATCTGGTTCTCCCTTATCGGGATCTGCCTGTTCTACACCGTACTGCTGATCATCGAGATGTACCTGATGTTCAAGTACGCGCGTCTGGGCCCAAGCAGCCTGAAGACCGGCAAGTACCACTTCGAACAGAGCAAGGCATAAGGAGAGCAACCCATGTTTGATTACGAAATGTTGCGCCTGGTCTGGTGGGTGCTGGTCGGCGTCCTGCTGATTGGCTTCGCCATCACCGACGGCTTCGATATGGGGGTGGGCGCACTGCTCCCCTTCGTCGGCAAGAAAGATGTTGAGCGTCGGGTGATGCTCAACACCATGGGCCCGCACTGGGAAGGGAACCAGGTCTGGCTGGTGACCGCCGGTGGTGCCCTGTTTGCAGCCTGGCCCATGGTGTATGCGGCAGCCTTCTCCGGCTTCTACATCGCCATGATCCTGACCCTGATGGCCCTGTTCTTCCGCCCGGTCGGTTTCAAGTACCGTTCCCTGCGTGAAGATGCCAAGTGGCGCAGCAACTGGGACTGGGCGCTGTTCGTCGGTAGCGCGGTACCGCCCATCGTGTTTGGCGTGGCGTTCGGCAACCTGCTGCAGGGCGTGCCGTTCGACTTCAACCAGTTCATGATGCTGACCTATCATGGCAACTTCTTCGGTCTGCTCAATCCGTTCGGCCTGTTGGCCGGTCTGGTGAGCCTGTTCATGCTGGTCACCCAGGGCGCTACCTGGCTGATGATGAAGACCGATGGTGAAGTGCTGGCCCGCTCCCGCACCGCCGCCATGATCTGCTCGCTGGTGACCCTGGTGCTGTTCGCACTGGCCGGTTTCTGGGTCAGCGGCATGGAAGGCTATGTGGTGGTCAAGGCGGCCGCGACCGATGCCGTCTCCAATCCGATGAACAAGGAAGTGGTGCGTCAGGCCGGTGCCTGGATGAACAACTACAGCCTCTATCCCTGGATGATTGCAGCACCCGTGCTGGGTCTGGCGATGAGCCTGCTGACGTCGCTGTTTGCCAAGCTGAACAAGGGCTGGCTGGCGTTCACCTGCTCCTCCCTGGCGATTGCCGGCGTGATCCTGACTGCCGGCTTCTCCATGTTCCCGTTCGTGATGCCCTCAAGCCTTGAGCCGTCACTGAGCCTGACCATGTGGGATGCCACCGCTTCTCTCAACACCCTGCGGGTGATGACGGTAGCGGCCGCCATCTTCGTACCGATTGTGCTGGGTTATACCCTGTGGACCTACATCAAGATGTTCGGCCGGGTGACCAGCAAGCACATCGAAGACAACCAACAATCGCTCTACTAAGAAGGTGCCCTGATATGTGGTATTTCACCTGGATCCTGGGTCTGCTGCTGGCTTGTGCATTCGGCATCATCAATGCGCTGTGGCTGGAACACACCGAGAACATGGATCGCCAGATCGATGAGAACAAGTGATCGACTCGCCCGGTTGGCTGCTCCTCTGGAGCGCCAACCCTGGCAGGGGTTGATGCTGGTAGCGGCGGCCCTGTTGGCCGTCGCTATTTTACAGGCCCCCAATCTGGTGGCCGCCAACACCAGCGAACATGGCCTCTGGCTGGCGCCCTGGCTGATGTGGGCGGTCTGTTGCGGGGTCATGCACGGGCTGGGATTCCATCCCCGCAGCCTCGTCGGTCGCGTGCTGTTTTTCCCCTGGCTCGCCTTGCCCAGTTTGTTGTACGGGCTCTGGCTGACTCAAGGCTATTTCCTTTCATAAAAAACGGGAGGAGGCAGGATTTCCCTGCTTCCCCCTGCTTCTTTCCTATTCAGCCCTGCGCTATGATAGCCCCCCATCTGACTGTCGTATGGATCACAGATTGTTATGGGGGAAGTCTCTGAGTTTCCGGTGCGTGTCTACTACGAAGACACCGATGCCGGGGGCATCGTCTACAACGCCAATTATCTCAAGTTTATGGAACGTGCTCGCACCGAGTTCCTGCGTGCTGGCGGCATCGAACAGGATGTCCTGCTGGGCACCGGGTACGCGTTTGTGGTGAGTCGAACAGAGATCGATTTCCGCTCGGCGGCCCGTTTTAATGAGCTTTTGACTGTATTGACGCAAGTGACCGAAGTGAAACGCGCCTCCATGCGCTTCTCACAACGGATACTGGCGGCTGATGGACGACTGATCACCCAGGCCATGGTACAGATAGCCTGTGTCAGTCATCCGCATATGAAACCTGTTGCAATACCTGAAAATGTGAAGGGAGTGCTGTTAAGTGCACGCTGAAATTTCGTTTATTGGCCTGTTTTGGCAAGCCAGCCTGTTGGTAAAACTGGTCATGATGACCCTGATGGGCATGTCGGTCGTCTCCTGGGCGCTGATCATCCAGCGTTCCAAGGCCATCAAGGCAGCCAATATCGCATCGGAGCAGTTCGAAGACAGATTCTGGTCCGGGGTTGACCTCAACCGTCTCTACCAGGAGTCCTCTTCCCGCCGCGACGACATCGAAGGCATGGAAGACATCTTCTACTCCGGCTTCAAGGAGTATGCCCGTCTGCTCAAGGCCGGCGCCCGTGGTCAGGATGCGGTGATGGACGGTACCTACCGTGCCATGCGCGTCTCCCTCTCCCGCGCGGTGGACGATCTCGAGTCCAACCTGCCGATCCTGGCGACCATCGGCTCCATCAGTCCCTATATCGGTCTGTTTGGTACCGTCTGGGGGATCATGAACGCCTTTATCGCCCTGGGGCAGGTGCAGCAGGCGACCCTGCAGATGGTGGCCCCCGGTATCGCGGAGGCGCTGATCGCCACCGCCATGGGTCTGTTTGCCGCCATCCCGGCCGTTATTTTCTACAACCGCTTCTCCAACAAGGTCGAGCGGCTGGAGAACGCCTACGCCAACTTCATGGACGAGTTCACCACCATTCTGAACCGTCAAATTGCTCAGCAGCAGGGTGATCAGTAATGCAAACCTATCAGCGGATCCGGCGCAAGAAGGTGGCCGAGATCAACGTGGTTCCCTATATCGACGTCATGCTGGTGCTGCTTATCATCTTCATGGCGGTGACGCCCGTGATCACGCAAGGGGTCAAGGTTGACCTGCCGCAGGCGGAGTCCGAGCAGCTGCCGGAAGATGCCAAGCCGCCCTTCATCGTCAGCGTCAATACCGAAGGCGAGTACGTCATCAAGGCCGGTGAGGCCGAAGACGAACCCGTCCCGAGCGGGACGCCCGAGGCGATGCAGCAGTACATCACCGAGAAAGCCATGGGTTACCTGGCCATCAACCAGAACGCCCCCGTGGTGGTGGCCGGTGACAAGTCGGTGCGCTACGAAGAGGTGATCCTGCTGATGGTGGCCCTCAAGAAAGCCGGTGTGCCTCAGGTCGGCCTGATGACAGATCCGGTGAACTGACGGAGATGGATGTGAAGCGTGGTATTTCCGGTTATCTCATCGCGTCGCTTCTGCTGCACCTGATCATCGGCATCATCCTGTTTGTCGGGCTCGACTTCAGCAAGCCGAAGCGACCCGAGTCGAAGGGGCAGATCGTCAATGCCGTCATGCTCGACGAGAACTTCCTCAACGAGCAGGCCAAGCAGATCCAGCAGCAGAAGGCTCAGCCCAAGCCGCAGAAGGTAGAGAAAGAGAAGGATAAGGAAGACACGGACATCGCCAAGCGCGAGCTGGCCCAGCAGCAGGAACGGTTGCGGATTGCAGAGGCCAAGCGCAAGGAGGCCGAGGAGGCCACCCGCAAGGCCGAAGTAGAGAAGCAGAAGAAGCAGGCCGAGCAGAAGCAGGCGGAAGAGAAGGCCCAGAAAGCCGAGGAAGCCCGCAAGCTCGAAGAGCAGAAGGCCAAGAAGGCGGAGGCCGAGCGCAAGGCCGCGGAAGAAGAGAGCAAGGCGCTGGCGCTGAAGAAGAAAAAGGAACAAGAGAAGAAAGAGGCCGAAGAGAAGGCCAAGGCTGAGGAGGCCAAGGCCAAGAAAGCGGAGGCCGAGAAGAAAGCCAAAGCCGAAGCCGAGAAAAAGGCGAAGGCAGAAGCGGACAAGAAAGCCAAGGCGGAGGCCGAGCAGAAGGCCAAGGCTGAAGCCGAGAAGAAAGCCAAGGAAGAGGCGGCCAAGAAGGCAAAAGCTGACGCAGAGAAGAAAGCCAAGGCGGAGGCCGACAAGCAGGCCAAGATCGCGGCTGAACGCAAGCGCAAAGCGGCCGAGGAGGCCAAGCTGCAAAAAGAGATGGAAGACATGATGCAGCAGCAGCTGGCGGCTGAGGCCAATGCCCGCAGTCAGGCGGCATCGGCGGCGGCCAAGGGTGAAGTCGACAAATATGCGGCGCTTATCAAGGCGACTGTTGAGCGATATATGATTTTGGATCCCACCATGCGGGGCAAAACATGTACTATCGGCGTACGTCTTGCGAGCACTGGCTTTGTCATCTCGGTAGATAACGGCCAGGGTGACCCGGCGGTATGTCGTTCCGGCAAAGCAGCCGTACTGAAGGCCAATCAGTTGCCGGTACCCAAGGATCCTGCGGCATTCGAGATGTTGAAGGAGTTCAACCTCAAGCTGGAACCTAACATCTAGCACTGATGGCGAGGGGATCGAGTAAGGTGGTTGGCAGCGTCTTGCCGAGAAAGGAAGTTAATCTCTCATTATTTTGGAACCGAGTGTTTAAGCCATGATAAGAAAAGTGTTTTTTGCTTTGGTTGGCTGTTTGTTGCTGGGTCAGAGCGCCCAGGCGGCCTTGGACATCGTCATCACAGGCGGTATCGACAGTGCACGACCGATCGCCGTCGCCCCCTTCAAGTGGGAAGGCAATGGCCAGCTGCCGCAGGACATCGCGGAAGTGGTCTCCAACGATCTGATGCGCAGCGGCAAGTTCAGACCGCTGGCCCGTGGCCAGATGCCGCAGACCCCGAGCTCCAGCGGTGAAATCAACTTCGCACCCTGGGCCTCCCAAGGCGTCGAAGCCGTGGTGGTCGGTTCCATCGCCGCCGTCGGCGACGGTACCTACAAGGTCAACTTCGAGCTGGTCGACGTGCTCAAGGGCCAGCTGGCCAAGACCCAGGGCGGCGAGAGCAATGGCTACATCCTGGACAGCCGGATGGCGACCATCCCGGGTGCCCAGATGCGCCAGTTTGCCCACCGCATCTCCGACATCGTCTACGAGCGGCTGACCGGCGAGCGCGGGGCCTTCCTGACCCGTCTGGCGTACGTCTCCGTGCAGCAGGGTACCCAGTTCCCGTATCAGCTGCGGATCTCCGACTACGACGGTTACAACGAGAAGACCCTGCTGCGTTCCCGCGAGCCGCTGATGTCCCCAGCCTGGTCGCCGGATGGCAGCAAGCTGGCCTACGTGAGCTTCGAGAACCAGAAATCCGAAATCTACGTGCAGGACATCTACACCCAGCAGCGCAGCCTGATCACCAGCTTCCGCGGCATCAACGGGGCGCCGGAGTGGTCTCCGGATGGTCGTCGTCTGGCTATCGTTCTCTCCAAGGACGGGTCACCGAATCTCTATGTCGTTGATGTTGCTAGCAAGCAGCTGACCCGCGTCACAACCAGCCGGGTAATCGACACCGAACCCTCCTGGATGCCGGACGGTCAAAATTTGCTGTTCACCTCTGAACGTGGTGGCAAACCCCAGATTTATAGCGTAAATTTGGCGACTGGCATGACTCGCCGGATGACCTGGGAAGGTGAATCCAACCAGGGTGCGTCCATTACTCCTGATGGCAAAATCATGGTGATGGTGACCCGGGTTCAGGGGCAATACCGTATCGCCCGTCAGGATATGGAAAACAATGCCCTGCTGGTCCTTACCCAGAGCGCGCTGGATGAGTCGCCAAGTGTGGCTCCCAATGGCAGCATGATCATTTATGCCACCATCTATCAGGGTCGTAAGAGTCTCGCGTTGGTGTCGACTGATGGTCGCTTCAAGGCTGTGCTTCCGACCAGTAGCGGTGAAATTCGTGCACCAGCTTGGTCGCCCTTCTTGAATTGATAAAAATCCAATTGTTTTTTGTTTTGTTATAAAGGTTTAAGGAAATAGCATGCAACTCAATAAACTGCTCAAGGGTTTGGCCATCGCACTGCCACTGTTCACCCTGGCCGCTTGTAGCTCCTCTTCTGATTCCGACGCCGCTGGCGCCGAATCAGGCATGACCGACGGCATGGGCGGTGTACAAACCGGTGGCGCGAACGGCATGTTGTCCCCGGAAGAGCAGATGCGTCAGAAGTTCGAAGCGCTGCAGCGTGACAACGTGATCTACTTCCCGTTCGACGGTTACGACATCCAGGGTCAATACGCCGACCTGCTGGATGCCCACGCCAGCTACCTGCGTGAGCGCCCGAGCGTCAAAGTACTGATCGAAGGCCACGCCGACGAGCGCGGTACTCCGGAGTACAACATCGCGCTGGGCGAGCGTCGTGCCAAGGCTGTTGCCAAGTATCTGCAAACCCTGGGTGTGCAGGCTGAGCAGCTCTCCATCGTCAGCTATGGCGAAGAGAAGCCGCTGGATATGTCTCACACCGAGGATGCCTTTGCCAAGAACCGCCGTGCGGTCCTGGTTTACTAAGGTTTGAATCGAACGAAGTTCGTTTATATGCAAGCGGCCATTTCGATGGCCGTTTTATTTGCACTAAACGCCAAGGTTTGATCCGAATGAAATCTGTATAAGCGAGCGACGATGGCGCTGGCCGTTTTATTTGCACTAAACGCTAAGGTTTGATCCGAATGAAATCTGTGTACAAGCAAGCTGCTGTTGCGCTGGCCGTATTGGTTGCTATGAATGCGCAAGCTGCGGCACCGGTGAGCGATCTGAGCGGTGACTCGGGTGGCGGGGTTGTCCTAAGCGGCAACAACGGCGCCATCGTGCCCACCGGCAGCCTGGAAGACAGGGTTGCCCTGCTGGAACGCACGCTCAACGCCCGTCTGCGCCTGCAGGCCGATTTGCAGCAACAGGTGGATGCCCTGCAAGGGGAGGTCTCCGAGCTGCGTGGCCAGCTGGAGCAGCAGACCTACCAGATGGAACAGTCGCAGGAGCGTCAGCGCCAGCTCTATCAGGAGCTCGACAAGGTGGCCAACAGCCAGCCTGCTGCTACGCCAGCAGCCCCGGCAGCCGCCGCTGCGAGCGCGACGCCGGCCGCCGCGGCCAACTACTCCACCAACCAGAACGAGAATCAGGCCTATGATGCGGCCGTGAACATGGTGCTCAAGGAGAAGAACTACGACAAGGCAATTCCGGCCTTCGAAGGGTTCATCAAGCAGTTCCCGAGCTCCAGCTATGTTCCCAACGCCCATTACTGGCTGGGTCAGCTGCTGTTCAACAAGGGGGATCGGACCGGCGCTGCCGCCCAGTTCACCACTGTGGCTACCAAGTTCAGCAAGTCTCCCAAGCGAGCCGACGCCCTGTTGAAGCTGGGCATGCTGGCACAGCTTGACGGCAAGAAGGCGGAAGCGAAGAACTTCTATGAGCAGGTGATCAAGGGGTATCCCAACACCTCGCCGGCCCAGCTGGCCAAGCAGAGTTTGAGCAAGCTGTAACTTTGCCGCATGTCACTGTTTTCGTAACAGTCTTGTAAATACAGCCTCGCTTTGTATGCGCAGTGAACAAACAGATGGAATTTAAGATTTTTCTGTTGCGCCAGGATGATAAATCCGTAATATAGGCCGCCGTCAGAGCCGGTGCAGCATTGCAGTTGGTCCTGGTCGTGGTGAGGGTCGTTAGCTCAGTCGGTAGAGCAGTTGACTTTTAATCAATTGGTCGCTGGTTCGAATCCAGCACGACCCACCATTTCTCCACCAGGTGGAGACAGAATTCCCAGGTCGTTTAGCTCAGCTGGGAGAGCACCTCCCTTACAAGGAGGGGGTCACTGGTTCGATCCCAGTAACGACCACCAGTATTAAGCTGTCTGCCAAGGCGGGCAGTGAAAGAGGCAAGTCAGGTGTGGGTCGTTAGCTCAGTCGGTAGAGCAGTTGACTCTTAATCAATTGGTCGTAGGTTCGATCCCTACACGACCCACCAATTTGCCCAGATGAATTCCCAGGTCGTTTAGCTCAGCTGGGAGAGCACCTCCCTTACAAGGAGGGGGTCACTGGTTCGATCCCAGTAACGACCACCAGTTTGTAAAAAATGATTTAGATGGGTCGTTAGCTCAGTCGGTAGAGCAGTTGACTTTTAATCAATTGGTCGCTGGTTCGAATCCAGCACGACCCACCATCATTTCAGAATCCCAGGTCGTTTAGCTCAGCTGGGAGAGCACCTCCCTTACAAGGAGGGGGTCACTGGTTCGATCCCAGTAACGACCACCAAGTTTGTAAAAATGATTTAGATGGGTCGTTAGCTCAGTCGGTAGAGCAGTTGACTTTTAATCAATTGGTCGCTGGTTCGAATCCAGCACGACCCACCATCATTTCAGAATCCCAGGTCGTTTAGCTCAGCTGGGAGAGCACCTCCCTTACAAGGAGGGGGTCACTGGTTCGATCCCAGTAACGACCACCAAGTTTGTAAAAATGATTTAGATGGGTCGTTAGCTCAGTCGGTAGAGCAGTTGACTTTTAATCAATTGGTCGCTGGTTCGAATCCAGCACGACCCACCATCATTTCAGAATCCCAGGTCGTTTAGCTCAGCTGGGAGAGCACCTCCCTTACAAGGAGGGGGTCACTGGTTCGATCCCAGTAACGACCACCAGTTTGTAAAAATGATTTAGATGGGTCGTTAGCTCAGTCGGTAGAGCAGTTGACTTTTAATCAATTGGTCGCTGGTTCGAATCCAGCACGACCCACCATCATTTCAGAATCCCAGGTCGTTTAGCTCAGCTGGGAGAGCACCTCCCTTACAAGGAGGGGGTCACTGGTTCGATCCCAGTAACGACCACCAAGTTTGTAAAAAATGATCTAGATGGGTCGTTAGCTCAGTCGGTAGAGCAGTTGACTTTTAATCAATTGGTCGCTGGTTCGAATCCAGCACGACCCACCATCATTTCAGAATCCCAGGTCGTTTAGCTCAGCTGGGAGAGCACCTCCCTTACAAGGAGGGGGTCACTGGTTCGATCCCAGTAACGACCACCAGATTGAAAAAGCCCGCAGCAATGCGGGCTTTTTTTATGGCTGTTTGGCGTCAGGTTCTCAGCCGCTCGAGCTGGTTGGCCAGCGCCGTCGCGGCCTGTTCCAACTGCTCGCTCAGGCGGTGGCTGGCATTGGCCTCCTGCCCCAGAGTAGTGGCGGCATCGCCGATCCGCATCAGGTTCTGGTTGATGGTGTCGCTGACGGCGCTCTGCTGCTCGGCCGCCGTGGCCACCTGGCTGATGTGGTCGTGGATCTGCTGGATCTGGGTGACCACCTGGTTGAGAGCTTCAAACGCCTGCTCCGTCCCTTCTACCGTGCTGGCCGAACGGGCGATGCCGGTACTCATCAACTGCTGGCTGCTGCTGACTTCGGTCTGCAGGCTGCCGATGAGCTGACCTATCTCGTCGGTGGACTCCCGGGTCTTGTTGGCCAGGGCCCGCACTTCATCTGCCACCACGGCAAAACCGCGCCCCATGTCGCCGGCCCGTGCCGCCTCGATGGCCGCATTGAGCGCCAGCAGGTTGGTCTGTTCGGCGATGGCCCTGATCACGTCGAGAATGCGGCTGATATTGGTGCTGCGCTGGGCAACCTGAGCGACCGCCTTGTCGGCTTGATGCATGTCCTCGACCAGGGTGTGGATCTCGTTGCGGGCCCGGCTCAGGGTCTGCTGGGCCGTGCTTATGTGGTGGGTCGCCGTCTCAGACTCCTGGGCCGCCTGCTCCGCATAACCCGCCACGCTGACTGCCGTGGTGCTCATCTGATGCATGGCGCTGACCACGCTCTCCAGCTCCAGGCTCTGTTCATCCAGGCTGCTGCGCATGGTATCGGCCGTCTGCTTCATGCCGCTGGCCTGCTGGTGCACCTGCTGGCCGATCTGCTTGCTGCCCTGCACCATGCCGCGCAGCTTGCCGAGGAAGGCGTTGAGGTGGCTGCCCAGTTCGATCAGCTCCTGGTGGGTGTCTATCTTCATCTGCTGGGTCAGGTCTCCCTCGTGACTGGCGAGGTGAGACACATGGCGACTGATGAGGGAGAGGGGCGCCGTGATGCTCTGGATGAACCAGATGAGCAACGCCAGCGCCAGCAGGGTGACGACGACGATGGCGATCAACTGCTGCTGCTGGGTGGCCTGCAGCAGGTCGCCCAGCTGGTTGCTGATGGTGTTGGCCTGGCTGAGGGCCAGCGCCTTGGGCACCTTGATCATCAGCCACCACTGGCTGTCGGCGGCATCGATCCTGACCGGTTGCTGCAGGATGAAGTCGCTCTCCGTGCTCTGTGCCTGGCCGGTAGGGGCCGTGAGGCCGGCTTCCGTCAACGGCCGTCCCAGCTTGTCGGCGTGGCGGTTGCTGCCGACGATGAGCCCCATCTTGCTGACCAGGGTGACCTCGGCCTGGTTGTCGTAAAGGCTCTTGCCGAGGCTCTCGGCCAGTTGCTGGAAGATGGGGAGGTTCATGTCGACGCCGGTGATGCCGGCAAATTTGCCCGCCTTCAGGATGGGCACCGTCAGGCTGGTCATCAGCATCTGGTTGCCCGGGCTGATTTCGTAGAGATAGGGCTCCATCAGGCAGGGGCGCAGGGTGTCGCGGCCGCACAGGTACCACTCGCTGTTGCGAATGCCGAACTCGTTGACCGAGGTGTCGTATTTGGCGGCACTGCTGGCGGCATCCACCGGTTGCTGGCTGATCTGGCCCCCCTGATCCCGGGTAAAATAAATCTCCAGGCTGCCCTTGCTGGCGACGGAGTGGGAGGCGCCAGCCATCCAGCTGGCATCCTGACCGTCATACCCGTCGGGCTCAAACTGGGCGTAGATGGAGCTGATGCCGCCGGCCTGCTGCAGACGGCTGCGAAGCAGCATCTCGACCTGGGGACGGCTCAGCAGCCCGTCAGGCTGAGCCATGCAGCCCTCCAGTTGAGCTGCCATGCCCAGCGGCACCTGATAGGACTGTTGCAGCAGAGCGGCTATCTGCACCGCATAGCGCTCGGCTTGAAATTGCAGGGTACGGGATACCTCCTGCTCCAGCGCCTGGCGGGTCTGGCTCACTATGTCGTTGCGCAGGGAGTTCAGCGAGGAGGATTGCATCAGGGTCATGGCGAGGCCGCTGGCGATAAACAGACCCATGGTGAGCAGCAGCAGCTTGGTCTTGAGTGAACGTTGTTTCATCCGACTACTCCTTTGGCAAGAATGACAACGAATGACATGAGTATATTCGGACGCTTGCACGGCACCTGATTTGTTGATGGGTTTGTGCACGGCTTCTGGTTATAATTTTTGCCTTTCCAAGCGTTGATGGAACAGTCGCAATGAGCAATGCACTGAACAATGTCCCGCCGGCAGTCGAGATGGACTATCCGTTTCCGGCCAAGCCCCTTCCCCTGAGCGCCGAGCAGAAGACGACCCTGATCGCAGACATCAAGGCACTGCTCAAGGAGCGTAAGGCTGTGCTGGTCGCCCACTACTACACGGATCCTGAGATCCAGGCGCTGGCGGAGGAGACTGGCGGTTTCGTCGGTGACTCCCTCGAGATGGCCCGCTTTGGCCGCGATCATGAGGCGCAGACCCTGATCGTCGCCGGGGTGCGCTTCATGGGGGAGACCTCCAAGATCCTGAGCCCCCACAAGCGGGTGCTGATGCCGACCCTGGAGGCCGAGTGTTCCCTCGATCTGGGCTGCCCCATCGAGCAGT
The DNA here is from genome assembly GCF_019048665.1 of Aeromonas sp. FDAARGOS 1408. Lineage (NCBI taxonomy): Bacteria > Pseudomonadati > Pseudomonadota > Gammaproteobacteria > Aeromonadales > Aeromonadaceae > Aeromonas > Aeromonas sp. FDAARGOS 1408. Next base: position 70,029 of record NZ_CP077394.1, read on the forward strand.
TCTCCGCCTTCTGTGACGCCCATCCCGATCACATCGTGGTGGTTTATGCCAACACTTCGGCGGCGGTCAAGGCGCGGGCGGACTGGGTGGTCACTTCCAGCATCGCGCTGGAGATCGTCGAGCACCTGGACAGCCAGGGTCACAAGATCATCTGGGGCCCGGACCGTCACCTGGGGGCCTATATCGAGAAGAAGACGGGCGCCGAGATGCTGCGCTGGCAGGGCCACTGCATCGTCCACGACGAGTTCAAGGCCCGCGCCCTGCGCGAGCTGAAGGAGCAGAATCCGGATGCCGCCGTGCTGGTCCACCCGGAGTCCCCTGCCTCGGTGATCGAACTGGCCGATGCGGTGGGCTCCACCAGCCAGCTGATCAAGGCGGCCAGGGAGCTGTCCCAGCAGAAGCTCATCGTGGCGACCGATCGCGGCATCTTCTACAAGATGCAGCAGGCCTGCCCGGAGAAGGAGATGGTGGAAGCGCCGACCGGTGGCGATGGTGCGACCTGCCGCAGCTGTGCCCACTGTCCCTGGATGGCGATGAACGGCCTGGTGGCCATCAAGTCAGCCCTGACCGATGGCGCCGAGCGCCACGAGATCCATGTGGATGAGGCACTGCGGGTGAAGGCTCTGATCCCGCTCGACCGCATGCTCAACTTCGCCGCCGAGCTCAAGCTCAAGACACAGGGCAATGCCTGATCACCAAGACAAACAGATGCAAAGGGGGCTCCCGCGGGAGCCCTCTTTATTTATCTGAACCTCATTCGGCTCAGATGATCACGGTGGAGAAGCTGTGCTCTTCATCCGGTGCAACGGTCACGCCTGTCTCGCTGGCGATGGCTGCTTCGACGCACAGCATGGTGCGATAGCCGTCATCGCTCATGTCGGCCATGGCGCGGGCGCCTTCCAGCCAGGGAGTCCAGACTACCACGCTGTCGTGGTTGCCGCTGACCACCCGGGTCTCGCGTTCGCCATCCTGAATGCTGACCTGAGCGTCTGGCTGCCAGTAGACCCTATCCAGCGGCCCGCTCAGGGTCAGGGCGCCCTGCTGTTGGCCATTCTGGCCGGTCAGCTTGTCGGCATAGGGCTCGCCAAGGCCGCTGACGCTCACTGCCTCCGGTGAGCTTATCTGCAGGTAGGTGTGCAGGGCACCGCTGTAGACAAGGGGCTCTTTACCTGTGTTGCGGGTAGTCAGTACCAGGGCCAGCTCCTTGCCCACCAGTACGTCCAGCTCTAGCTCGAAGGCGTGGGGCCAGAGCTGACGAGTGATCTCGTTGTCACGCAGAGACAGATGGACGAGCGTACCGTCGCCGTGATCGGAAACGCCATCCAGCGTCCACAGGCTGGTGCGGGCAAAGCCGTGGGAGGGTTTGCCGCTGCCGACGCGGGCTGGCGCCGGGCCAAACCAGGGCCAGCAGAGAGGAATGCCGCCGCGAATGGGCTTGCTGCCATCCAGCACAGCCTTGTCGCTGAGCCAGATGGATGCGGGTTCATCATGGCGCTGATAGCTCAGTACGTGGGCTCCAAACAGGCTGATTTGTGCCCTGGCGTAGCCGTTGTCGATGGTCAGCAGCGGCTGGCCTGCCGGGTGGTGGCTGAGGGTACAGTGGGCAGTCAGAGTGCGTGTCGGTTGCATGAGGACTCCTGTGCTCGCGCACATTCAGAAGAGAAGGGTGGAATAATCCCGGTCCAGAATACAAAAAGGCGGCCCATGGCCGCCTTTTTCAAGCTACTTGATTGCTTATCCCAAATTACTTGGAGATGTGAGCGATCAGGTCCAGAACCTTGCTGGAGTAGCCCATTTCGTTGTCGTACCAGGATACAACTTTAACGAACTTGTCGGTCAGCTGGATACCAGCCTTGGCGTCGAACACGGAGGTCTGACGCTCGCCCAGGAAGTCGGTGGAAACCACTTCGTCTTCGGTGTAGCCCAGCACGCCCTTCATGGCGCCTTCGGAAGCAGCTTTCATCGCTTCGCAGATTTCTGCGTAGGTGGCCGCTTTCTTCAGGTTGACGGTCAGGTCAACTACGGATACGTCCGGAGTCGGAACACGGAAAGCCATACCGGTCAGCAGGCCTTTCAGTTCCGGGATAACGACGCCAACAGCCTTGGCAGCACCGGTAGAGGACGGGATGATGTTCTGAGCCGCGCCGCGGCCACCGCGCCAGTCTTTGGCAGACGGACCATCAACGGTCTTCTGGGTTGCAGTGGTAGCGTGAACGGTGGTCATCAGACCGGATTCGATACCGAAGGTGTCGTTCAGTACTTTGGCGATCGGAGCCAGGCAGTTGGTGGTGCAGGAAGCGTTGGAAACGATGTCCTGGCCAGCGTAGGTGGCGTGGTTAACGCCCATTACGAACATCGGGGTAGCGTCTTTGGACGGACCGGTCAGTACAACTTTCTTGGCGCCGGCAGCGATGTGCTTGCGAGCGGTCTCGTCGGTCAGGAACAGACCGGTAGCTTCGGCAACAACGTCAACACCGATGGCATCCCATTTCAGGTTGGCCGGGTCACGTTCAGCGGTAACACGTACGGTTTTGCCGTTGACAACCAGGTTGCCGTCTTTGACTTCAACGGTGCCCTTGAAGCGGCCGTGAGTGGAGTCGTACTTCAGCATGTAAGCCATGTAGTCAACGTCGATCAGATCGTTGATACCAACAACTTCGATGTCGTTGCGCTCGCAAGCCAGACGGAAGACGAAGCGACCGATGCGGCCAAAACCGTTAATACCTACTTTGATAGTCATAATTGGTTACCTAACTGTTCAGTAGTCAAAGAAAATTCCGCTTGTAAATTTACTAGAACTCCCCCGCGAGTCAACCAACAATCTGTCTGAAATTGCGCTATATCATGAAAAACTGTGAAATTTATTTTCTGTTTATGTAACTGACTACCAGCTTTTGGCGAAATAACTATCGATTGAACCGGCGTGGCAGTTATCAACAATAGTGCCTACTCGGTCACACAACCAGCCAGACAGATGTGTAAAAATGTGCGCGGTTTAGCATGGCCCATAGAGCCACTGTTCAAGTACCACCCATAAAAATTAATCAAAATAGTATAGATAGAATCCACAGCGGGAATTCTCAAACTATGACCACCCTGATTGAACAGCTGGCTGCCGCTAAAGGTATCGCCAGCGAGTATGTTGATGCCTGGGGCCACCCGGCTCAGGTATCCGAAGAGAGCAAGGCCGCCATGCTGGGCGCCATGGGTTACCGCGTCGACGACGAGGCCGCCCTGACCGAGCAGCTTGAGCAGGAGCACCGCCAGCACTGGCTGCGTGCGCTGGATCCCGTGATGGTGGTTCGCAGCGGCGAGCCCATTACCCTTGAAGTCCGTCTGCCCATCGAATTCGTCAACGACGCCCTCACCTGGCAGCTCAAGCTGGAGCAGGGCGGCCTGTTGTCCGGTCAATTCACCCCCATCGACGGTGAGCTGGTCGGCGTGGCCGAATTCGAAGAGATGGAGTGCCAAGCCTATCGCGTGGCCCTGGATGTGCAGCCCGAGCTGGGTTATCACGATCTGCTCCTGCTGGAGGAGGGCAACGACGAGCCGCTCGCCAGCATGCGCCTCATCGTCGCGCCCAAGGCGTGCTACAAGCAGCCTCCCATCGCCAATGGCCGCAAGGTGTGGGGCCCGAGCGTGCAGCTCTACTGCCTGCGCAGCCGCCACAACTGGGGCATCGGCGATTTCAGCGATCTGGGTCAGCTGGTCGAGAAGATGGCCGCCTGGGGCGCCCACTTCGTCGGCCTCAACCCGATCCATGCCCTCTATCCGGCCAACCCGGAGAGCGCCAGCCCTTACAGCCCCTCGTCCCGACGCTGGCTCAACGTGGCCTACATCGATGTGGAGGCCGTGCCCGAATTCCAAGGGAACGCAGGTCTCAAGGCGGAAGTGGCAAGCCCCGCCTTCCAGCAGCATCTGAGCGAGCTGCGTGCCAAGGGCAACGTGGATTACACCGGCGTCATCGAGACCAAACTCGGCATGCTGCGCCAGGTGTTCGATCAGGCCAGCTTGAGTGCCGAGCGTCAGGCCGCCTTCGATGCGTTCGTCGCCGCCGGTGGCGACAGCCTGCAGCAACAGGCTGCCTTCGATGCCCTGCAAGCCCACTTCTATGCCAAGGGCGAGAATGCCTGGGGCTGGCCGGTGTGGCCGGAGCCGTTTCGCGACTATCACAATCCTGAAGTGGCGGCCTGGATGGCCGAGCACAGTCAGGACGTGAATTTCTACCTCTATCTGCAGTTCCTGGCTGACGAGCAGCTGGCCCGGGCCGACACCCGTGCCAAGGCGGCCGGCATGGTGATGGGGATCTACCGCGATCTGGCGGTGGGCGTCTCCGAAGGCTCTACCGAGATCTGGGCCAACCGGGATCTCTACTGCCCGAAAGCCTCGGTCGGTGCGCCGCCCGATATTCTGGGTCCGCTCGGCCAGAACTGGGGCCTGCCCCCCATGAACCCGAACCAGCTGTTCGAGGCGGCCTATCAGCCGATGGTGGACTTGTTCCGTGCCAACATGCGCTCCTGCGGTGCGCTGCGTATCGACCACGTGATGGCCTTGCTGCGCCTGTGGTGGGTGCCACCCGGAGAGTCCGCCGCCAAAGGCGCCTACATCTATTACCCGGTCAACGACCTGCTCGGCATCCTGGCCCTCGAGTCCCACCGCAACCAGTGTCTGCTGATCGGCGAGGATCTCGGTACCGTGCCGGAGGGGATCGATGTGACCCTCAAAGAGAACGGCGTCCACTCCTACAAGGTGTTCTTCTTCGAACGTTCCAAGGACGATGGTGGCTTCATCTCCCCGGCCCACTATGCCGAGCAGGCGATGTCGGCGCTGACTACCCACGACATGCCGACCCTCAAGGGCTTCTGGCATTGTGACGATCTGGCGCTGGGGCGCGAGCTGGGCTTGTATCCGGATGAAGACGTACTCAAGACCCTGTATGCTGATCGCCACCAGGCCAAGCAGCGCATTCTCGACAGCCTGCACGGCCACGGGGTGATCTCCGGCAACATCAGCCACGACGTGAACTGGGTCGGCATGAACACCGAGCTCAACCACGGTCTGCAACTGCATATGTCTCGCGGCAGCTGCGCCCTGTTCAGCACCCAGCTGGAGGATTGGCTGGAGATGGACAAGCCGGTCAACGTGCCTGGCACCAGTTACGAGTACCCGAACTGGCGCCGCAAGCTCTCCACCGATCTGGAGGATATTTTTGCCAATGAGGCGCTCAAGGCGCTGGCAGGCAAGATGAGCCAGGCCCGTGACGAGGCCAGTCGTTGAGCCACTGCCGACAAAACGTGACTCACTTACATCCGCTTCGGCCCAGGCCGGAGCGGATGCTCAGCTATGAAAGGAAATCTCGATGCTCGTTGAACGTTTGGTTGCAGCCCGCTGTTCCGATCCCTTCTCCCACTTAGGCCTGCAGGCCAATCCGGATGGGCCCGGCCTCAAGCTGACCGCCTGGTTACCCGATGCCCAGGCCGTAAGGGTCAGGGATCTCAAGTCGGGCAAGATTGTTGCCACCCTGGCGCCCTCCGATGATTCGGGCCTCTTTGAAACTGTTTTCACCCGCCGTAAAAATCCCTTCCCCTACCAGTTGCTTGCCGACTACCCAGATGCCACCGTCGAGGTCATCGATCCCTATCAGTTCCAGGATGCGGGCTGGGCCGGGTTGGCGGAGCTCACCTACCAGCCGGAAAACCTCTACCACACGCTCGGTGCCCAGCTGCGCACCGTGGAGCATCTGGACCAGCGAGTGGAAGGGGTGCGCTTTGCGGTCTATGCGCCGAGCGCCACCGCGGTGAGCCTGATCGGCGATTTCAACTTCTGGGATGGCCGTCGTCACCCGATGCAGCGCAGCCAGTGCGGTCACTGGGTGCTGTTCGTGCCGGGCCTCAAGGCGGGGGATCGCTACAAGTTCGAACTGAAAGACCCCATGGGTAACCGGCTGCCGCACAAGAGCGACCCGGTGGGTTTCTACTGCGAGCAGTACCCCTCGTTCGCCTCCGTGGTCTATGACCACGACCAGTACCAGTGGCAGGATGCCGCCTGGCGCGAGAGCCAGCTCAACGACAAGCGCGAGCAGCCGCTCTCCATCTACGAGCTGCACGTCGGCTCCTGGAAGCGTCACCCCAACGGTGACAGCCTGAGCTGGCGCGAGCTGGCGGTGGAGCTGGTCGATTACGTCAAAGAGATGGAGTACACCCACATCGAGCTGCTGCCGGTCTCCGAGCATCCGTTCAGCGGCTCCTGGGGCTACCAGCCGGTGGGCATGTTCTCCCCCACCAGCCGCTACGGCACGGCTGATGATTTCAAATACTTCGTGGATCAGTGCCACCAGGCCGGGATCGGCGTGATTCTGGATTGGGTGCCCGCCCACTTCCCGTCCGATGCCCACGGTCTGGCTCGCTTCGACGGCACCCCGCTCTACGAGTACGAAGATCCGCGCCGCGGCTGGCACCCGGACTGGAACTCCTACATCTATGACTTCGGTCGCAATACGGTGCGCCAGTTCCTGGTGGCCAGCGCCCTGTTCTGGCTCGACAAGTTCCACGTCGACGGCCTGCGGGTGGATGCGGTGGCCTCCATGCTCTATCTGGACTATTCCCGCAACGAGGGGGAGTGGGTGCCCAACGTCGATGGCGGCAACCACAACTACGAGGCGATCAGCCTGCTCAAGTGGACCAACGAGGAGGTGTACGGCAAGTACCCCCACGCCATGACCATCGCCGAGGAGTCCACCGCCTTTGCCGGGGTCTCCCGTCCCACCTTCCTGGGGGGGCTGGGTTTTGGCTTCAAGTGGAATATGGGCTGGATGCACGACACCCTCACCTACATGCAGAAGGAGCCCATTCACCGCCGTTACCACCACAACGACATGACCTTCTCCATGGTGTACCACTATGACGAGAACTTCATTCTGTCGCTCTCCCACGACGAGGTGGTGCACGGCAAGCACTCCATGCTCTACAAGATGCCGGGGGACGAGTGGCAGCAGGCGGCCAACCTGCGCGCCTACATGGGCTTCATGTATGCTCATCCCGGCAAGAAGCTCAACTTCATGGGCACCGAGATCGCCCAGAGCAACGAGTGGAATCACGATGCCCAGCTGCCTTGGCACCTGCTGCAGTATCCCAAGCACGGCGGCCAGCAGCGGTTGATCCATGACCTCAACCACCTCTACCGTCATGAAGCTGCCTTGTATCAGGCGGACTATGAGCAGAACGGCTTCCGCTGGCTGGATCACAACGACGCCGACAACAGCATCTTCGCCTGGCTGCGGGCCGACAAGCAGGGAGCCAACCCGCTGGTGGTGGCCTGCAACTTCACCCCGGTGCCGCGTATCGGTTATCGCCTCGGGGTGCCTGCGGCCGGTCACTACCGGGTGGTGCTCAATACCGACAGCGAGCATTACTGGGGCAGCAACTATGATGTGGGTCTGGTGTTCGTCGCCGAGCCGACCCCCTGGCAGGGGATGGCGCACAGCATAGTGCTGGACTTGCCGCCGCTCGCGACCTTGTTCATCAAACAGGAGCTTTGATGTTTGCAATGGAAAAGGGGCAGGACTACCCGCTGGGAGTGCTGCTCGACAAGACGGGTTGTCACTTCTGCGTCTGGGCACCGCAATCGGACAAGGTGGAGCTCTGCCTGTTCGACGAGCAGGAGCGGGAGCTGGCCCGTCTCGAGCTGCCCGGCCGGCGCGGCCAGTATCGCTTCGGCTATGTGCGCGGGGTTCGGGCCGGCCAGCGCTACGGCTACCGTGTGCACGGCATCTCCCAGGAGGGGATGCTGTTCGACCCGGACAAGCTGCTGATCGACCCCTATGCCAGGGCACTCAGCCGCCCCACCTACTGGGACGATGACCTCTATCAGGGGGACAGCGCGGCCATGGTGGCCAAATCGGTGGTGGTGGATGACGCATTCGACTGGCAGGGGGTGGGCAAGCCCGCCATCGAGCCGGCCCGCACCGTCATCTACGAGGCCCACGTCAAGGGCCTCACCCGCCAGCATCAGGGGGTACCGAGCGAGCTGCGCGGCACCTATCTGGGGATCTGCCACCCGCTCATCATCGAACATCTCAAGTCCCTCGGCGTTAGCGCGGTGCAGCTGATGCCGGTGGCGGCCTTCATGTCCGAGCCCAGGCTCGAGCAGTTGGGGCTCACCAACTACTGGGGTTACAACCCCATCGCCTTCTTCGCCCCCGAGCCGCGCTATGCGGCGCAGGAGGCGGTGACCGAGTTCAAGACCATGGTGCGCGAGCTGCACAGGGCCGGGCTCGAGGTGATCCTGGACGTGGTCTACAACCACACCGCAGAGGCGGGCTTCGACGGTCCAGTGCTCTCCTTCAAGGGTTTTGACAACGCCGGTTACTACGCCTTCGAGGCGGGGGCCCACGGCCCCGATTACACTCGCCACGCCAACGTCACCGGTTGCGGCAACAGCGTCAATCTGGATCACCCCAACAGCCTGCGGCTGGTGCTCGATGCCCTGCGCTACTGGGTCACCGAGATGCAGGTGGACGGCTTTCGCTTCGATCTGGCGGTCACCCTGGCGCGCGAGGCGGGGGAGTTTGACCCCATGGGGGCCTTCTTCAAGGCCATGATGGCGGATCCCGTGCTGGCGCGGGTCAAGCTCATCGCCGAGCCCTGGGACATCGGCCCCTTCGGTTATCGCCTCGGCCAGTTTCCGAGCCAGTGGCTGGAGATCAACGACCGCTACCGCGACACGGTGCGCGCCTTCTGGCGCGGCGATGCGGGCAAGATGGGGGACTTTGCCACCCGGTTGGTGGGCTCACGGGATCTGTTCCCGAAGAACTGGCGTTCCCCCCATACCAGCGTCAACTACCTCTGCTATCACGACGGCTTCACCCTGGAGGATCTGGTCTCCTACAACCAGCGCCACAACCAGGCCAACGGTGAGGACAACCGGGACGGCCACGGCAACAACCTCTCCTGCAACCACGGAGTCGAGGGGCCGACGCTCGACCCCAGGGTGAACAACCTGCGCCAGCAGCAGAAGCGCAACCTGATCGCCACCCTGCTGCTGTCACAAGGGACACCGCACTTCCTCGCCGGCGACGAGATGGGCCGCAGCCAGCTTGGCAACAACAACGCCTACTGCCAGGACAACCAGATCAGCTGGGTCAACTGGCAGTGGCGACCGGAGGACGAGCGGCTACTTGCCTTCACCCAGCAGATGATGGCGCTGCGGGCGGAGTCCACCGTCTTCTCCAACCTGCAGCTGAGCGACGACAGCTGGAATGGCGCCCCCAGCAGCTGCCACCAGGTCAACTGGTATCACCCGGACGGTCATCAGCTCACCGATCAGGACTGGCACGCCCCCATGGGGCAGGCGTTTGCCATGGACATCGGGATGATCGGTTGCGGCGGGGAGCGCTGGTTCGTGCTGTTCAACGCCAGCGACTACGACATCCAGTTTCGCTTGCCGCCGCCGGGGGATGGCATGGAGTGGATCCAGACCATCGACACCGCCACCAATGACGGCTTGCCGTTCCTGCCCGACGACATCAAGCGGCAGGTGGCGGTGGGCCGGGCCCACTCCCTCAAGCTGCTGGAGCGGGTAGCCCTGAGTGCGGTGGCGCTGGCGGAGGAAGAGGCGCTTGCCACTGCGGATGTTGCCGCCGTGTTGCCAACGGGATCACAGTTCCCGCTGGCGGGGTAGAGTGCGGCGCCCTGACTGGGTATGCTGGGCACCGTTATTCACGGCAAGGAGTCAGTATGAGCGGCAACACCCCCAACCCCGAGCAGTGGCGCAAGCAGTTGAGCGCCGAGCAGTATCGCGTCTGCTGGGAGAAGGGCACGGAGCGTCCCTACAGCGGCGCCCTGCTCCACAACCGCAAGAGCGGCGACTACCTGTGCGTCTGCTGCAAGCAGGTGCTGTTTCACTCGGATGCCAAGTTTGATTCGGGCTGCGGCTGGCCCTCGTTCGATCGGGCCATTGACGGGACCGTGACCTACACAGAGGACAACAGCCACGGCATGAAACGGGTGGAGATCACCTGCAGCCAGTGCGGCTCCCACCTCGGTCACGTCTTCCCGGACGGGCCGACCGAGACTGGCCAGCGCTACTGCGTCAACAGCCTGAGCCTGGATTTCGATCCCGAGCCCTGAGCCTGGCGATCGACATACATGCAAAAACGGCCCCCTGCCTTGGCAGGGGGCCGTTTCTTTGTGGTTGCCGCCAGGGTCGCTCAGGCCAGCAGCAGGGTGGCGCCCATCAACAGGGTCGCCAGCGCCAGGATGGGCAGCCTGAGTGCCCGCAGCAGGTAGAAGCCGACGGCGGCCAGCGCCAGATCGGTGGGGGCCAGCACGGCGCTCTGCCAGACCGGCTGATAGAGTGCCGCCAGCAGCAGACCCACCACGGCGGCGTTGATGCCGGCTACGGCGCCGGCGAGTCGAGGGCGTGCCAGCCAGCTCTGCCAGGAGGGGCCCATGGCCCACAGCAGCAGAAAACCGGGCAGAAACAGCGCCAGGGTCGCCAGCAGAGCACCGCCCAACGGGGTGGCCGGCAGCAACTGGGCGCCGAGATAGGTCGCCAGGGTGAACATGGGACCGGGCACCAGCTGGGCCAGGCTGTAGCCGGTCAGGAGCTGCTGCTGGCTGAGGCTGTGCCCCGCGCTCTCCGCCAGCAGGGGCAGCACCACGTGGCCGCCGCCAAACACCAGGCTGCCGGCCCGGTAGAAGTCGGTGACCAGCTGGCCGACGGAGCCCCCCAGCAGCGGCAGGCCGACAAACAGCAGGGCGAACAGCAGCAGGGTGGGCCAGTGGGGTCGGCTCACTGCGCCGGCAGACGACAAGGGAGTGCCGCTGTGGTCTGCCTGGCGGGCACAGAGCAGGGCGGCGCCCGCCAGCATGACGAGCTGGGTCAGCAGGCCGGGTTGCCACCAGAGGGCGGCCGCAGTGGCGACCATGATCCCCTGATTGCGCGTTGTCTTGCAGAACTGGCGGCTCATGGTGAGCACCGCATCGGCCACCACCACCAGCGCCAGCAGCTTGAGGCCGTGCAGGGCGGTATCGAGCCAGACGTTGTTGCCGAGCTGGCCCAGACCGATGGCGGCGGCCAGCAACAGCAGGAAGGAGGGGAGGGTGAAGCCGGCGAAGGCGGCCAGCGCTCCGCCAAGCCCTGCCCGCTGGCGGCCGATGGCAAAGCCGAGCTGGCTGGAGGCGGGGCCCGGCAGCAGCTGGCAGAGGGCCAGCAACTGGGCGAATTCGGCCTGGGTCAGCCAGCCCAGCCGCTCGACGAAGGTACGCTGGAAGTAGCCGATATGGGCGGCCGGTCCGCCAAAGCTGATGCAGCCCAGCCACAGAAATTGCATGAATACCTGTCCCACCTCGTTGCTCCCCTCGCGCATTTCATCAGACGGTGGAGATGATATGACAAAGCGGTGACTTTTTTATGACAAATCAGGGGGCTGCTGGCAGGTAGCCGCGCCTTGTCAGCCAGCAGGCGATGGCTTATGGGGCCGGCTGGCTCGAGGTCGGCAGGTAGCAACGATTCGCCAGCCAGCAGGCGATGGTTTATGGGGCCGGCTGGCTCGAGGTCGGCAGGTAGCAACGATTCGCCAGCCAGCAGACGATGGCTTATGGGGCCGGCTGGCTCGGGGTCGGCAGGTAGCAACGGCCAGCAAGCCAGCAGGCGATGGACTGGCGGCTGGCATCGAAGTGGGGCTCTGGCAGATTGCGCGGGTCGCACCAGACCCAGCCTTCGCACTTCTCCGGCTCCAGCAGCTGGGGTTCTCCCTCTACCTCGGCCAGCAGGGTGACCGAGACATAGTGCAGGCCGCTCTCGCGCCAGGTCTCCAGGTTGTTGGTGACGGCGATGACGCTGGGGTTGCTGATCCGAAAACCGGTCTCCTCGGCCACTTCCCGGATCGCTGCCGATTCGAACGTCTCTCCCAGCTCCAGATGGCCGCCGGCGATGGACCAGTAGGGGGCGTGGCTCCCCTTGCGCTTGCCAAGCAGCACCTGGCCCTGGCGGTTGGTGAGGATCACGCCGACACCGACGCGGGGATAGGGAGTTGACATAAGAAGGGCTCCTTGCAGGGATGACGCGGGACAAGCAGGGAGCCCATGAGCGGCTCCTTGCACAAACGGCGAATTGCACCATAAAAAACGGGCCCACCTTAGGTTGGATGGGCCCGTCATGCAAGCAGTCTGCGGCGTCAGGCACCAGTGCTGCGGATCACCCCAGCTTGACCAGCATCTTGCCGGTGTTGCGCCCCTCGAACAGCCCGATGAAGGCCTGCGGCATGCTGGCGAGCCCCTGATAAACGGTCTCTTCGGCCTGCAGGGTGCCGGCGTCGAAGGCCGGGGTCACCTCGGCCAGAAACTCGCCGTAGTGCTGCCAGTGATCGAACACGATCAGCCCCTGCATGGTGAGGCGCTTGCGGATCACCTGGGAGAGGTTGCGCGGCCCGCTCGCCTCGCTCTGGCCGTTGTACTGCTCGATGAGCCCGCACATCACGATGCGACCGTGCACCACCATGTGGTTGAGGGCGGCGTCCAGCATGGCGCCCCCCACGTTCTCGAAGTAGACGTGGATCCCCTCCGGTGCCTGCCGGGCCAGCTCGGCATCGAGATCCGGGGTCTCGCGGTAGTTGATCACCTCGTCGGCCCCCAGGCTCTTGAGGTAGGCCACCTTGTCGGCCGACCCGGTGGAGCCGATGATGCGGGCCCCCGCCCGTTTGGCGAGCTGCACCACCATGGAACCGACGGCGCCGGAGGCGGCCGACACCAGCACGGTTTCACCGGCCTGCAGTTTGGCGATGCGGTTGAGCCCTGTCCAGGCGGTCATGCCCGGCATGCCGAGGGCGCCGAGAAAGCGCTGGGGCGGCAGGCGGGTGTCGGGCAGTCTGGTCAGCTGGGCGCCGTTGGCGATGAAGCGATCGCGCCAGCCCAGCATGCTGCTCACCCGGTCGCCCACCGCGAAATCCGGGTGGCGCGAGGCCTCCACCACGCCGATGGCGCCGCCATCGAGGGGGCCGTTGAGGGGGAAGGGGGGCACATAGCTCTTGGCCTCGCTCATGCGACCGCGCATGTAGGGATCCACCGACAGCCACTGGTTGGCGACCTGCACCTCGCCCTCCTGCAAGAGGGGAAGCGGCACCTCGACCAGGGCGAAGTCGGCTGCGGCGGGCAGGCCGACCGGGCGGCGCAGCAGTTGGATTTGATGGCTGGTGGCATTCATGGCGGTTCTCCCGTTGGATCTGGTGCAAGCCTCGCCGGCGACGGGCCGGGCCCTGTGTGTCGGCGGCGCTGGATGATTTTGTTTGCGTGCAAACTAAAATCAGGTTAATCCTGAAACGGAGGGCTGACAACTGTTTTGTGTGCAAATTATTCGACCCCCGATTTTCCTGGGGTATACTGGCCCCAGTCGTCAGCGAGGTGCCCCATGAGTGAATTGAAAAAGCAGGTCTGTTTTGCCCTCTACAGCGCCTCCAATGCTGTGATGCGGGCCTACCGGCCGCTGCTGGACAAGCTGGATCTCACCTACACCCAGTATCTGGTGATGTTGTCGCTGTGGGTGCGGGACGAGGTGAGCCTCAAGGAGATAGGCCAGGAGACCGGGCTGGATGCGGGTACCCTGACCCCCATCGTCAAGCGGCTGGAGAGCAAGGGCTGGCTGACCCGCACCGTCTCCCGCGAGGATGAGCGGCAAAAATGCATTCGTTTGACCGAGGCGGGCCGCCAGTTGCAGCAGGAGGTGCAGGGCTGCTGTCTGGCAGACAGCTTGCGCAATCAGGTGGATCTGGCCGATGCTGAACTGGCCCAGCTCAAGCAGCTCTGCGATCGCATCTCGGCCCAGCTGGGGCGTTGAGTTCGACCGACCATCCGTCTGAGGAGCCCTCCATGAGAATCTTGTTGCCCCTGTTTGCTCTGCTGCTGGGTGCCTGCAGCACCAGTTCCCACTCCCCGTCGATGGCCATCGACGATGCCGATGCCTGGCAGGCGATCTGCAAGGATGGCACCCGGGTGCGGGCCGTGGTGGAGGAGGGGATCTGCGCGGATCATCGCGGTGTTGCCATGTGGACGAATAAGCCAAGGGCCGCACGGATGGCAGAGGAAGCCGCCAAATAGTGTGATCCAGACGCCATAAAATGACACGACCGGCCGATTGGCCGGTTTTTTTCGCGATCCCGTCGGCACTTTGCCACCTTGTTCATGGTGCGCTCAGTTTTCTCTTCCCATACTGGCCCTACAGTTCCAAAAGAGGAGAGACGAGATGCAATCATCGTTGGTTGGGCTCTCCATTCTGTGGGGGCTGGCCAGTTTTGGTGTTCAGGGGGATTTCATCGAGAGCCGTGATTCCGTTGCGCCATCCTGGCAAGCCGAGTCCAGAGTGGAGATGGAAGGTTATCTGATTGAGTCGCTGGGGGAGGATCGCTGGCTGTTCGACAACGGCAGCGAGAGTCTGCTGGTCTCCCTGCCCCAGGGGCAGTGGGTGCCAACCGGCGAGCGGCTGCGGGTCAGCGGTGAGCCGCAGCAGGAGCAGGCCGGCTGGCTCCTGCAGGTGCAGGACGTGAGCCAGGTGGCGGTCTGAGTACCCTGCCAGCACCAGCAGTTTGAACATGTAAAAAGAGGAGGCTTTTGGGCCTCCTCTTTTTGATCTTGCGCTGACCTGAGTGGCTGGCAATCAACCCAGGTGATTGAGCGGCAGCGCCGTCTTGTGCTTGATCCGGCGCAGCACGAAGCTGGATCGCACCCCGGTCACCCCCGGAATGTGGGTCAGCTTGTCCAGCAGGAAGTGCTGATAGTGCTCCATGTCCCGCACCACCACCTTGAGCTGGTAGTCGGCGTCATTGCCGGTGATGAGGTCGCACTCCAGCACTTCGGGTAGTTCGCTGATGGCCCGATCGAAATTCTCGAACCGCTCCGGGGTGTGCCGATCCATGGAGATATGAATGTAGGCGGTGAGGGTCAGCCCCAGCTGGCGAGCGTTGAGCAGGGTGACGTGGGTGTCGATGAGACCGGCATCTTCCAGCGCCTTGACCCGGCGGGAGCAGGGGGAGGGGGAGAGCCCGACCAGCTCGGCTAGCTCCAGGTTGCTGATGCGGCCATTCTCCTGCATCAACTCCAGAATATGCCTGTCAATGCGATCAAGTTTCAGCATTCTCCGTTCCTCGTTGCAATTACTAATTCACTTTTCCTAGATTAAGGGTGAACTATTGCAAAAACAACTGAAAATACATGCTACTTCGCAACCACTCACCGGGCCGGCAGGGGTACCATGGTTACATCTTCCGGTGGCAAGACAGAAACCCAACCCGGTCTCTGTGGCAAATGACTTTACCGGGTCAAGAGCCCCATCAGCCGTCCCACCTTATCGGGCTACGACGGGCTGGAACGAGGACATCCCCTCCCCGAAGGCAACAAAGCAGGCATCCCGGCGCCTGCTTTGTTGTTTTTGTGCGCGGCGTTCAGCCCTGCTGCGGCTTGATGCGGTAGAGGCAGCGGTGATCCCCCTCCAGCAGATACTGTTCCCGTTCCACCTCGGCCGGCGCCAGCAAGCGGCGAAACAGCGCCAGCTCGCTGCGACAAAAGCCCCGGCAGGCGCTCGCCGCCGCGCAGATGGGGCAGTGACTCTCCCACAGCAGCCAGCTGCCATCCTCCTCCTGACGCAAGTCAGCCATATAGCCCTCTCGGCAGCGCAGCTCCTTGAGCCTGGCCAGCCGGTCGGCCAGCGCCGGCTGGTTCAGCTCGGCCTGATAGCGGGCCAGCTGCTGCTGTTCCCGCTGGTCGATCAGCCGCTCCATGCCCACCGCGCCAAACAGCTGCTGGATGTTGTCGATAAGCTGCAGGGTCAGCTCGCTGTGGCTGTCGGGGAAGCGCTGCCAGGCCTGCTCGGTGAGGTGCCACAGCCGCACCGGCCTGCCGCGCCCGCGGGCCTCGTCGTTGAAACTTACCCAGCCGTCGGCTTCCATCGTCATCAGGTGCTGGCGGGCGCCCATGGAGGTCATCTGCAGCTGCTCCCCAAGCTCGGCGGCACTCTGGGGGCCTTTGGTCTTCAACAGGTGGAGTATCTTGTCGGTGCTGGCATTCATGGGGCGGCTCTCGTGATCGGCTGGCACGCCAGAGGGGTGGCGCTCAGGTACCCATTATGGGGAGAGGGATTTCTTTAATCAACAATTCGCTTTACTTAATCCAGTTCACTGGCCAACATAAATAAACCAATGACTTTATTTAATGAGGCGAACATGGAGAGGATCAAGGGACAGGCCAGCTTGTGGGTATTGGTGATGACGGTGACGCTGGCGGTGGCGGGCTTCAGCCTGCCATCCCCGGTGCTGGCGCCGCTGTTGCTGGATCCGGCCCAGGGCATGTTGACGCCGGAAGCGTCGGACTGGAGCCGCAAGGTGTGGCTGGGGGTCATCATGGGACTCTATCCGTTGTTCCAGCTGGTGGGTTCCCCCTGGCTGGGCAAGCTCTCCGATCGCCATGGCCGCAAGCCGGTGCTGACCCTCTGTCTGGTGGGCGTGCTGGTGGGCTATGCCCTGATGGCGCTGGGGATCGCCTGGCGTTCCCTGCCACTGCTGTTGCTGAGCCGGGTGGTGGAGGGCTTCTTTAACGGTGACATCGCCATCGTGCAGGCCATGGCGGCCGACATGAGCACCGCCAAAACCAAGGCACGCAGCTTCGCCTGGATCAACATCGGCATGAACCTGGGCTGGGTGGTGGGCCCCATGATCGGCGGCTATGCGGCCGTGGTATCCGGTGATTACAGCCTGGCGGCCTGGCTGGCGGTGGCCATGACCCTGGTCAACCTGCTGCTGGTGCTCTGGCTGCTGCCCAATCGGCCGGCGGTGGCCCGCAGTGAGCAGCCGGCACCGGCCCTCTCTTCCCGTCAACTGTTGCTGCAGCCGGTGCTGCTGCCCTACTTCGTGCTGACCCTGCTCAGCTACGGGGCGGTGCAGCTCTATTTCACCTACTTCAACGTCTGGCTGGTGGAGCGGTTGGCCTGGGATCCGGTGCAGCTGGCGCAGGCCGCCGTGCTGGTGAGCGTGCCCATGATCGCGGGATCCTGGCTGGGCTCCCGTCTGGCTCGCCATTGGCGCGGCAGCTCCCTCGGGATCGTCGGTCATCTGGTGATGGCGGCTGGCATGTTGCTCTTCATCCTGCCCAGCCACTGGTGGGGGCTGGCGCTCACCTTTATCCCGGTCGGCATCGGCATGAGCCTGGGGGAGCTGGCCACTTCGGTGGCCGTCTCCAACCGTAGCCACGCCGAGCAACAGGGGCAGGCGATGGGGCTCTATCGCGGGCTGGCGGTGGGCAGCGAGATCCTGGCGGTAGTGGTCGGTAGCCTGGTGCTGCTGGCGGGCACCGAGTGGCCCTTCTATCTGGCGGCGCTGTGCGGTCTGCTCTGCGCCGCCGGCTTCTATGGCCTGCGCCGGGCGGCGGATCGGCGGCAGCGGTTCGACGCCCAGGTGGAAGCCGGCTGACGGGATCACAGAACGAGACGGAGGGGGCTGCCGGCGCTTGCATCGTGGCGCCGACTCTGGGACGGTATGGCTCTTTGCTTCGCTTGCCCGATCGCCCGGTGCTCCCTTGCTTCATCTGTACCTTGCGATGCTCAGCCTTTGGCGGTGGCATGAATCGTTATCAGGCCCTGGCGTTGGAAGCGGGTAGGTATGGCGGCGTATTCGTTTCGACACGCTTGGCGGTGATATGAGTTGTTATCAGGCCCTGGCGTTGGAAGCGGGTAGGTATGGCGCCGCATTCGTTTCGACACGCTTGGCGGTGATATGAGTTGTTATCAGGCCCTGGCGTTGGAAGCGGGTAGGTATGGCACCGCATTCGTTTCGACATTTTGGAGGTGATATGAGTCGTTTTCAGGCCATTGCACTGGATATGGATGGCACTCTGCTGACCCGGGATCACAAGATCTCGTCCGCCACCCGGGCCGCACTGGCCCAGGCCCGCGCCCACGGCATCAAGGTGCTGCTGGTGACCGGGCGCCACTTCATGACAGCCCGCCCCTTCCATCACGAGCTGGCCCTCGACACCCCCATCATCTGCAGCAACGGCGCCTACCTCTATGATCCGGTGCAGGAGAGGATCCTGAGCGGGGATCCGCTGGCGGTGTCCCCTCTCGGCCGGCTGCTGGCCGAGGTGCAGGCGCACCAGATGGGGGCCCTGTTCCACCTCGACGAGGGGATCGGCTACCTCGGCTGCGAGGAGCATGTGACCCGGATGCGCCACTGGTCGGCGGCCCAGCCGGATCATCTCAAGATCTCCCTGCTGCCGGCGGAGGATCTGGCGAGCTGGCTCAGCCGGCCGGTCTGGAAGCTGGAGCTGTTCAACCAGGATCCCGCCCTGCTCCATCACTTCATGGCAGAGGTGGTCGCGCAGCTGCCCTTCACCTGCGACTGGGCGGCGCCCTATGCGGTGGAGCTGGTGCAGCCCGGCTGCAGCAAGGGTAACCGGCTGGCCCAGTGGGCCGCGAGCGAAGGGATCGCGATGGAGAACGTGGTGGCGTTTGGCGACAACAACAACGACATCAGCATGTTCGAACAGGTGGGGCTGGCGGTGGCCATGGGCAACGCGGCGTCACAGATCCAGGCGCTGGCAGATCGGGTGACCGCCGATCACAACGAGGACGGTATCGCGCTGGCGCTGCAGCGCTGGGTTCTGCCCGCCTAGGGGGCAGAAACAGAGAGTGGCAGAAGCAGAAAGGGGCCATGTCGGCCCCTTTTGGTTTGTCAGTTCCCGAAGGTGAACTGGATCACCCGATCCGGGAAGCGGATCCGGTTGTAGTCGCGGCGCAGCCCCTCGTAGTGACGGATGGCGCGCTCGCGCTGGGCGCGGTAGTAGTCGCGCTGCTTGCTGTCGTTCTCGTTGCGGATCTGGCGCTCCAGCGTCTGGATGTCGCGCTCGGTCCGCTCCATCTCGCTCTTGAGATCGCTCAGCTGCTTCTCCACCAGGTACTCCTTGCGGCCGCGGTCGTACTGGGTCAGGAAGCTGGCATCGTTGGGACAGACGCCCTGATACTCGGCGCCGGACTTGCCCTTGCTGTAGGCGAGCTCGGGAATGCAGTAGAGCTCCAGCCCCTTGGCATAGCCCCGTTTCCACTCCGCCTCGTCCACCTTGAGGCCGTATTCGCCGCAGGTCGAGACGTAGTCGCGGGTGGCGCTCGGGGTCTTGCCCTGCTCGCCATCCTGATAACCCAGGTTGTACCAGCTCATGGTGCGGCACTCTTCTTCCGACAGCGAGCTGCAACCGGCGAGCAGGAAGGGCAGGGTCAGCAACAGGATCTTGGGGGACATGGACGACGGGCTCCGAGAGAGATGATGGGGGGCATTCTAGAGAGGATGCCGGGGCAGGACAAGGGATGAAAAGCGGCGTCGGCCGGCGCCGTTTTTTGAGCGGTTTGTCACTATTTGCACAGGCTGGCGACGTAGCGGCCCGCGCCCTTTCCTTGTCGCCGGTCACGGGGTAAACTGCGCCATCTTTTAACTGGCGCGTAACAAAAACAATGAAAGTCCTGACCGTCGATTACCGCTCGCCCGACGCGGCGCAGCGCTTCACCGAATCCCTGCGGACCACCGGCTTCGGGGTGCTGACCAATCACCCCATCCCGAAAGAGCTGGTGCAGTCCATCTATGACAACTGGTATCGCTTCTTCATGAGCGAGCAGAAGCAGGATTTCCTGTTCAATCGCGAGACCCAGGACGGTTACTTCCCGCCGTCGGTGTCCGAAGTGGCCAAGGGCCACAGCCAGAAGGACATCAAGGAGTACTTCCACATCTACCCCTGGGGCCAGATGCCGGCCGAGCTGAAAGAGCAGGCGATGGAGTACTACCGCCTCGCCAACGACCTGGCGGCCGAGCTGCTGGGCTGGGTCGAGCAGTACACCCCGAGCGACATCGCCGCCCACTACAGCTGCCCGCTCTCCTCCATGATTGAAGAGAGCCAGAAAACCCTGCTGCGGGTGCTGCACTACCCGCCGTTCGACGGCACCGAGGAGCCGGGCGCCATCCGCGCCGCCGCCCACGAAGACATCAACCTGCTGACCATACTGCCCGCCGCCAACGAACCTGGCCTGCAGGTGAAGGGTTCCGATGGCGAGTGGATGGACGTGCCCTGCGACTTTGGCACCCTCATCATCAACATCGGCGACATGCTGCAGGAGGCCTCCCGCGGCTACTACCCCTCCACCACCCACCGCGTCATCAACCCGACCGGCGGCAGCGCCGCCAAGTCACGCATCTCCCTGCCGCTGTTCCTCCACCCGCGGCCGGACGTGGTGCTCTCCGAGCGTCATACCGCCCACAGCTACCTGATGGAACGGCTGCGGGAGCTGGGGGTGATCTAGTCCCCAAAGCTGTCCCACCACCCTGTAAAACCGGAGCAAAATTGCTCCGGTTTTTATTTGTTGGCAGGATTGTGCATTAAATAGAATTTAATTAGGTAATTATGCCAATAATGCGCGCTTTATCCAGATAGGCGGCGTTGTGATTGCGCAGCCCTCCCCGTACTCTGAGCGTCATTTTGGGCCCCTTGTGGCGGGCCCCACGGTTGGAGTTCTTATGAAGCAGTCCCAATGGTCATCCCGGCTCGGTTATATCCTGGCCGCCGCCGGTTCCGCAGTCGGTCTCGGCGCTATCTGGAAGTTCCCCTATGTGACGGCCGCCAACGGCGGCGGCGCCTTCCTGCTGGTGTTTCTGCTGTTCAGCTTCACCCTGGGGGGGGCGGTGCTGATGGGGGAGACGCTGCTCGGCAGCCTGAGCCGGCGCGGGGTGGTGGGAGCCTTCGGTGAGCTGATGGGCAAGCGCTGGCGCTGGGTCGGCGCCATGGGGCTGCTCAGCAGCCTGCTCATCTACAGCTTCTACAGCGTGGTGGGCGGCTGGACCCTGGGCTACACCGGCATGGCGCTGGCGGGCAGCCTGCAGCACGGTGATGGCGCGGCCCTGACCGCCCGCTTCAACGACTATGTGGGGGATCCGCTCTGGCCGGTGCTTACCCACCTGCTGTTTGCCGGGCTCACCTGGTGGTTCGTGCAGGGGGGCGTGCAGAAGGGGGTGGAGCGCACCCTGCGCTGGATGATGCCGGCCCTGTTCATCATGATCCTGATGCTGGTGGCCTTTGGCCTCACCCTGCCCAATGCCATGGCCGGGGTACGCCACTTCCTGATGCCGGACTTCAGCAAGCTCGGCATGTCCGGCGTGCTCGATGCCATGGGGCTGGCGTTCTTCTCCCTCTCCATTGGTCTGGGCATTCACACCACCTATGGCGCCTACCTGCCCTCCAGCGAGGGGGTCGGCCGCTCCAGCCTCTGGGTGGTATTGCTGGCAAGCCTCATCGCCGTGCTGGCGGGCTTGATGATCTTCCCTGTGCTGGCGGCCACCGGCATCGATCCCGCCTCCGGCCCGGGTCTCACCTTCATGACCATGCCGGCGGTGTTCCAGCAGTTGCCGTTTGGCCAGGGGCTGGCGGTGGTGTTCTTCGTCCTGCTGGTGGTGGCGGCACTCTCGTCGGCCATCTCGCTGCTGGAGCACCTGCAGTGCTTCGTCAGCGAGAGTCTGGGCTGGTCACGACGGGCCGCCTGCAGCCTGATCACTGTGCTGGTGATGGCCAACGGCATTCCGGTCAGCCTGTCGTTCGGCCCCTGGGCGGACGTGACCCTGTTTGGCAAGAACATCTTCGAGCTGCTCGACTTCGTCACCTCCAACCTGATGATGCCGATGTTCGGGCTGGCGCTCACCCTGCTGCTGGGCTGGCGGCTCGGTCGCCAGGCGCTGCCCGCCGGCCTGGCCCTGCATTGGCACACCCTGCTGATGGGCTGCTGGCGCTGGCTGGCACCGCTGCTCATCGGCGGCATCCTGGTACGCGGGCTGGTATAACCGGTTCAGGGATGAAGGGGGGCCGGCGTTGCCTGCGGGTGGCGGGCCCGCACCTTGTCGACGGCGGCCTGCCAGCGGGCGATCACGGCGTCATCCTCGCTCTTCGAGAAGACGATGTAGAGCCAGTTCTCCTGCAGCAGCAACCCGGAGTTCACCACGCTGCGGGGGGAGAACTTCATCTTGGCCAGGATGGCCGGCATGATCTGATCCCCCATGGGGAAGGCGTCTATCTTGCCGAGCACCAGGAGCTCGATGGCATCCTCGATGGTCTGGCAGCGCACCAGGTTGGTGTAACCCTCCCGGGTGAGCAGCTCGTCATCGGCGTTGCCGAGCAGCACGCCGACCCGCGGCAGCTTGCGCAGCTGGGCCAGGTCGGTCAGCGGCTTGCTGCCTCTGGTCTGGTAGATCACCACCCGGTTCGGGAACAGCGGCCCCACCCACTTGAACTGGGACTCCCGATGGGGCGTGCGCAGGATGACGAACAGGGCGAAACCGGGTTCGACCCGGGTCAGGGCGAGCGCCCGCTTGAGGGGGTAGATCTTGATGGGGTAGTGAACCCCCATCTCCTGCTGGACTTCCTGCACCAGCTGCACCGCCAGCCCGCCGAGCTTGCCGTTACTGGTGTGGGTAAAGGGGGGCAGCTCGTGGCTGATGAGGGTCAGCGGGGGCTGCGGCGTGGCCAGCGCCAGGGCGGGCAGCAGTAGCCAGGGCAGCAGCCAGTTCATCCAGTATCCGGTCAGGTGCGTCACGTCGGTGCATCCATGTTGCGCAAGGGGGTCGCCACGGGCGGTCGCTGACCGGCCTGCCGAGGCTAACTCTATTATTGCTCAAGGGATTGGGCTGCCTGATGATCTTTGCCGGCCGCGGCAGAGAATCCCTTTTTGAAGGGGGGGATGAAAAAAAGTTGATCGCGTTGTGTCAATTTTTCTTTCCATGGTTTAGGCTGTGATCCCGTTTGGCATTCAGGCCCGCTTATTCATGTCACCCCGTTGCGCACTGTTCGGTCGATTTTTTGGCTCGCAAGAGAGGTGACCTTGCACGCACAGCTTGTCTGAATGTTCATTGCAAAGGTCGCCACCAGGCGGCCTTTTTTGTTGCCCGCACCGTGCGGTTATCCATGGAGTATCGATGTGATGTTGTCTTGCCCGGAGGTTGTATGAGCCAGGTTCAGTGGTCTTCCCGTCTCGGTCATGTGCTGGCAGCCGCCGGTTCGGCGATCGGTCTTGGCGCCATCTGGAAGTTTCCCTATGTGACCGCCACCAACGGCGGCGGCGCCTTCCTGCTGGTGTTTCTGCTGTTCAGCTTCACCCTGGGGGTAGCGGTGCAGGTGGGGGAGACCCTGCTCGGCAGCCACAGCCAGCGCGGGGTACTCGGTGCCTTCCGCAAGCTGGTGGGGCCGAACTGGCGCTGGATGGGTTACATGGGGATCCTGTGCGGCTTCTTCATCTACAGCTTCTATAGCGTGGTGGGGGGCTGGACCGTGGGATACGCGGCTCTGGCCATCGGTGGCGAGCTCAACCTGAGTGAGGCGAGCGCCCTCACCGCCCTCTTCACCGGTTACGTGAGCGATCCTCTCTGGCCGGCCATCACTCACCTCATCTTTGCCGGGCTCACCTGGTGGTTCGTGCAGGGGGGCCTGCAGAAGGGGGTGGAGCGGGCGCTGCGCTGGATGATGCCGGCCCTGTTCGTGATGATGCTGCTGCTGGTGGTGACCGGCCTCTCCATGCCGGGAGCCATGACCGGGGTACGCCAGTTCCTGCTGCCCGACTTCAGCCAGCTCACCGGCCAGGGAGTGCTGGACGCGCTGGGGCTCGCCTTCTTCTCCCTCTCCATTGGCCTGGGGGTACACACCACCTATGGCGCCTACCTGCCCAGCAGTGACGGCGTGCTGCGCTCCGGCGTCTGGGTGGTGACGCTGGCAAGCCTCATCTCGGTGCTGGCGGGGCTGATGATCTTCCCGGTGCTCGCCTCCACCGGCATCGATCCGACCGCCGGGCCAGGGCTCACCTTCATGACCATGCCGGCGGTGTTCAACCACCTGCCGTTCGGCCAGGGGCTGGCAGTGGTCTTCTTCCTGCTGCTCTTGGTGGCGGCGCTCTCCTCCTCCATCTCCATGCTGGAGCACCTGGTGCGCTTCACCACCGAGGAGTGGGGCTGGTCGCGCCGTGGCGCCTGCCGGGTGCTGACCCTGCTGATCATGGCCTGTGGCATTCCGGTGAGCCTGTCGTTCGGCCCCTGGGCCGAGTACACCCTGTTCGGCAAGACCATCTTCGATCTGCTGGACTACCTCACCTCCAACCTGATGATGCCGCTGTTCGGCCTGGTGCTGACCCTGCTGCTGGGCTGGCGACTGGGGGATCGCATGGTGCCGGCGGATCTCTCGCCAGTGTTGCGGTTCTGCCTGCTCTGGTGCTGGCGGCTGGTGGCCCCGCTGCTGATCGGCGGGATCCTGGTGCGGGGCTTGCTGTAAGAGCGGCCCGGCGCTGGCCGGGCCTGAGGGCCTAGTTGGGGGGCGTGGTAGGCAGGCGGGTATTGAGGTGTGAGCGGATCTGCAGCAGCGTCTTCTGGTACTCCTTGGCATGATGCTCCATGAAGGAGGCGCTGTGGTTGAGACGCCGCTCCAGCCGGTCTACCAGCAGCGCCACCCTGGGAGCTGCCATGCCGGCCGGCCAGCACAGTTGCAGCAGCTCCAGCAACTGCCAGGCATCGCCAGGCAGGGCCGGGAACTCCTCCTGCAGCGTCAGCGCATACTGCACGGCCAGCTGGTGCTGGCCTGCCGCGCTGGCCCGCTGCCGCTCCTGGCGCAGATAGGTCAGCCGCAGCTCGCGCCGCTCCAGTTGTTTCGTCAAGTCGATGACGACCTGCTTGAACAACTGTTGCAGCAGCGGGGCCGGGGCGACCCTGGCCTGATACTGGCCTAGCTGGGTCAGGTAGCGTTTGGCGTGGTGGGGCAGTCCGCAGAACTGGCTGACGGCGAAGCCGAGCAGCTGGTTGAGGTGGTTGTCCCGCGCGCTCTCCGGCGGGTGCTTGGCCAGCAGCAGCAGGGCCTCGTCGAAGCGGTAGTCCAGGCTCAGCATCAGCGCCTTGAGCAGGGCGTCCTCATGAGCCCGCAGGGTGACGGCCTGGTTGAGGTAGCGATACTCCTGCTGCAGTGAGCTGATCCTGGCGGCGCTCGGGTAGTGCCAGAGCACCGCCAGGCTGGCATTGAGGATGAAGTTCTCGATAGATACCCGCAGCTTGTGATCGGCAAAGAAGCGCAGGCTGAGGGCGTTGGCCTGCTCCAGCGCCTTGCCCTCATCCTTGATCAGCAGTGCCAGCAGGATGGCCGCCTGGCGCCACTCTGGTTGCCAGGCGTTTTTTTGCAGCAGATGGCCGAGCACGTCCCAGGCCGCCTCCCACTGCCCCTCGTGCAGCAGACAGGCCAGCGCCAGCTCCAGCTGCAGGGCCGGCGGCAGCCGCTCCCGGTTGCGGGCCAGATCCTTGCGCGCGCTCTCCAGCCTGCCGAGTCCCAGCAGGGCGTAGATCAATCCCTTGCGCGGCCACCAGGAATCATATTCCGTGGTACAGACTGCGTAGTGCTGGGCAGCGTGGAAGTGATCCTGCCATTGCAGCAGCATGTAGCCCTTGCTCCGGTCCAGCTGTTGTCCCAGCTCCCGATACTTCTGCTGCTCATAGAGCAGGTCCTCGCACAGGGCACAGCTCAGTTGCCACTCCCTGAGCCGCATCGGGGCCGGCAGGGCCCGGGTCAGCCCGGTCAGCTGTACCAGCTCGTGCAGGCGGGTGGTCAGTTGCTCCTGGGTAAAGGGGATGGTCAGCTGCAGGGAAAAGTAGAGATCCGAGGGGGGATAGTGGAGTGGCTCCGGGTCTGCATTGAGCAACAACAGCACGCAGCCCGGCTCCAGTAGCCCCAGATAGTGAGCCTCCTGCAGCATGCGCACTCCCTCCAGGTCCTGGTGATGGCTCTGGTGGCAGATGATGGCGTCGAACGACTGCTGGCGCAGCAGGGTTGGCAGGGTTGCCAGTTCCTTGCAGTGGGTCAGCTGGGTTGATGCTATGCCCTGCTGGCTCAGCCCCTGGGAGAGCGCCGTGCTGAGCATGGTGTCGTCTTCGATCAGGAGGATCTGCATCCTTGGCACTCCTTGGCCGGTTCAGGATCGGAACAAGTATGGCATGTGATGGAGTCAAAAAGAGCTATTACTCTGTTACAGAGGTGCCGTGCCGGTCAACCCCTCGTCCGAGCTCACCTGCGGTGGGGGGAGGGCGCCGGATTGACAAGAAACACCACCACGCCGCCATAGGCGGGGGAGCTGGTCAGACGGCGCTCCCACTCTTTATCCCACTCACCTCCCTGCACCAGCCCCACCTTGAAGGGGAGGGTCAGTCGCGTCAGCGCCTGCAGGTAGCGCGCGTAGCCGGGCTCGGTGCGACGGCCACGGTAGGTCTGCACCACCAGCTCGTCGATCGTGCCGGCGAGGGCGTTGAGGGTCGTCACATCGCCGGTGAGGGTCCAGTCCAGCAGGCCGGTGATGCTGATGGCGCAGTCGGCGGGCAGCTGGCTGCGCAGTTTGCGCAGGAAGTCGCCATAGTCCGCCAGTCGGTGGGTGCGGGCATCGAAGTCTATCTGGATGCCGCGTACCTCATTGCCCTT
Organism: Aeromonas sp. FDAARGOS 1408; assembly: GCF_019048665.1. Taxonomy (NCBI): domain Bacteria; kingdom Pseudomonadati; phylum Pseudomonadota; class Gammaproteobacteria; order Aeromonadales; family Aeromonadaceae; genus Aeromonas; species Aeromonas sp. FDAARGOS 1408. Next base: position 96,530 of record NZ_CP077394.1, read on the forward strand.
GCGCTGCCAGGTTGCCAGCTGGTTGGTCAGGCTCTTGAGCAGGGCCTCATCCCAGTCGAGCCGCTCCACCCGATAGGCGAGCCAAAGCTCCTTTACCGGCAGCTTGCTCGGCGCTATGCCCTGCCCCTGAAAACGCACGGGCTGGCGCGCATCGAGCGGGCCTATCTCCCCCTGATGCAGATAGAGCCGCTCGGCCTGCTGCAGCACCGGCTGGGGCCTGACCCCGGCCCACAGCCAGAACTGGCGGTAGTGGCTCGCCTCGACGGCGGTGCTGGCCTCGGCGCTCAGCAGCGCCAGCATCACCAGTAATATTTGAGCTGTTTGGCCCACTGGCTCGTTCCGTACTGGCGTTTGAGGGCGTTGAACCAGCCCTTGCGCTGGCTGAGGGGAATTTCCTGGCTGCCGCAGCTGTTGTTGCCGCTAGGGGCGTAACAGTTGATGGCGCGATAGAGGGCGTAGGCCTTCTCCTCCTTGGCGGCCTTGGGGTTGGCGATCACCTGTTGATACCAGTCGAGCCGGCTGCGCTGCTGACCGGCAAACAGATCCCGGCTGCCCGCCAGGGTATCGGCGCCCGGCCGCTGCAGGAGCGGATCCCAGTCCAGCCCCTGGCTCAGGAAAAACTCGCCGAGGCAGTTGAGCTCCTTGGGGGATTTGGGGTTGTCCGCCAGGGTGGTGACCACCGCGGTGAGCGCCGGGCATTGATACTCCTGGCTCCCTTGCCAGTCGAACGGGGCGGCCAGCGGAGCCAGCGCCAGATCCTGCAGGAAGCCCCGGTAGTCGCCGTGGGTCAGCTGCTTGTAGCGCAGGGTGTGGCCGGCGCGCTGGCGCAGGGTATCGGAGGCCTGCTCATCCTGCACCATGCGGCGCAGCAGCGGAGCCGGCGCCACGTACTCCAGCAGCGGAATGCGGTAGTGATCGCTCTGGATGGGGCTCTCCTTGGCAAACACCTGCTCCAGCCGGCCGGCCCGCTCCAGGGTCATGGCCAGCGCCAACTGCAGCAGCTGATCCTGCAAGGGGGTGGGCTGGCTGGCGAGCAGGGCGCGCCACTGCTGCTCCGCCTCGGGCAGCGCCTGACTGGCCGCCAGCGCCATGCCCTTGAGCACCTGCTGGCTGAACGCCAGGTTGTCGAGTGGCCCCTTGCCGAGGGCGGGAGCGGCGGCGATGACGGCGGCATAATTCTTGGCCAGATAGTAGCGCTCGGCCTGTTGCAGGTAGGCGAGCCAGGCCGGGTTGCCGGCAAACTGGGCGCTCTGCTGGGCCAGCTCGCCGCTTTGCAGCGGCTGCCACTCGTCCCAGCTCTCGTGCAGCCGCAGCCGGCGCAGATCCTGCACCAGGGTCAGCTGCGGCATGGCGGCTGAGCCGGTGAAGCCGGGCTGCATCAACAGCTTGAGGTCTATTTCGTTGAGCAGCTCCGGGTTGCCCGGCTGGCGGCTCGCCTGCCGGAACAGGCCGGCCAGCGTCGCTTCGTCCCCCTTGAACCAGGCGAGCCGGCGCAGCAGCCCGTTGGCGGAGCCGAGATAGCGCCCCTCTGGGTAACTGCTGCGATAGTCGGCAATGAACTGCTCGGCGCGCTGCACGGCAGCCTGGTCAATCAGGTTGCGATCCAGGGTGCCCCAGTCATCGAAGGCGCTGTGCTGGGACTGGTTGAGGGCGACCCGGATCCGCATGTAATCCGCCGTCTCTTTCAGCCAGGGCTGATCCTGTCTGGCGAGGGCGGCAAATTGCGCATCGGCCTGGGCGAACTCCCCCTGATAGAAGAGCCGGCTGGCGGCCAAGTAGTCGGCAAAGCCCTGGCCGGTGGCCGACAGCGGTGCGGCCTTGGCTTCTGGCGCCGTTTCGGCCTGCTGGGCGCACTGGCCCAGCATGGCCAGCCGCTGGCGGGCCAGCTGGCTGCGCTCGTGGGCGCCAAGGGCCGGGGTGTCGACCAGCGCCTGCAGGAAGGCTTCGGCAGAAACGGGGTTGTTGCTGATGCAGCGCCCCTCGCTCCAGCCGGCGGCCCGCTCCAGGGCGGCCTGGGTGATGCTCTGCTCGATGCCAAGACCGGCGGCCAGCGCCAGCAGGGGATCCGGCCCGGCGGGGGCCGGCTCGGCCTGGGTCGGGTTGAGCCGGGCCGGGTTGAGCAGATCCTCGATGGCGAAGGGCAGCGGCAGCGGCGCCTTGGGCAGCGAGAAGGCCTGCTCATCGGCCAGCAGCAACGCCAGGTTGGTGCGGGTGTCGTTGTCGGGGGAGAGGAACGGCAGCCCGTTCAGGTGGCACTGGGCGGCGGTCAGTTGCAGGGTGAGCGGCGTCTCGCAGCCATCCGGGCCGCAGGCCAGGACGGGCAGACTGCAGAGGGCCAGCCACAGGGGAGTCAATTTCATGGGCGCTTCCAGCAGGAGTCGGGATGCTGGCACGCTACAAGATGCCTTCACCCCTTTCAACTGACCATAGGGGCAGGTCGGCCGGCGGCGGGCCTACTGCAGGCCGGGCCCTTTGGCCGAAAAGGGGCAGTCGCGCTGCTGGATCAGTTGTTCCCCAGAGCCCGCCGCCCCCTGCCAGTGCAGGGCGAGCTGGCCGAGGCGGCCCAGGTGGCGCAGCTCGAATTCGTAGCGCAGACAGGGCTCGGCGAGGGGCAGGCTGGCCATGCCAGCCGGTAGCCGGTAGTCGTAGCGCAGCAGGGGGCCGTCTGTCAGCGTGCTGCGGCTGGGCAGCAGCCCTTGTGCCGTAGGGACGGGGGCGGCTAGCCTGCGGCGCAGGCTGAGGGGAGCGTCGATCGCCTTCTGGTAATGGAGGCCGTTCATGGCAGCCAGCTCCTCTTCCAGCCGCTGCAACTCCCCCTCCAGCCCGCTCAGCGCCGCCCCCAGCTGTTGATGAGCGGGGGAGGCGCAGCCCCCCAGCAGCAGGGTGAGGAGCAAAAGCGGGGCGCGGGTCGGGTGCATGGGCTCTCCTTTGAGCCCACGGATGGGCTGGGCTGGGGCTGACTATAGCAGGGTATTGGTGGGCGGCGCGGCGCGCAGCAGGCCGGCGAGCCGCTCCAGCGCCTCGGCGACGCGGGCGTCGGTGGCCGGCTGGCTCAGGCTCAGCCGCACTCCCTGCGGCGCGGCGAACTGGCCGGCGGCGAAGTGTTCCCCGCTGGCCACCCCGACGTCAAGGGCGTTGGCGGCCTCGGCAAACTCCTGGCTGCGCCAGGGCTCCGGCAGCGGCAGCCAGGCGTGCATGGAGCCCGCCTGCCAGCAGGCCTCCGGCAACAGGTGGCGCAGCAGCTCGCCGCGACGTGCCAGGATCTGCCGTTGCTGCTCTACAAGAGGCATGATCTGGCGCTGGCTCACCAGCTTGCAGGCCAGCTCGATGAGCAGCGGGCTCACCATCCAGCTCGACAGTCGCATCGCCTGGGCGAAGGCGCCGCGCAAGTGGGGCGGGGTCAGCACGAAGCCGACCCGCAGGCCGCCGCAGGCGATCTTGGCCAGACTGCCCAGATAGATGACCCGCTCCGGCGCCAGGTTGACCAGCGGCGTCACCGGCTGCTGGGGCAGCAGGCCGTTGACGTCGTCCTCGATGATCAGCAGATCGTGACGGCGGGCGATGGCGATGATGGCCTCGCGCCGCGCCAGGCTCATGGTGGCTGTGGTGGGATTCTGCAGGGTGGGGGTGAGGTAGAGCAGCTTGGCGCGGCGGGTGCGGCAGGCCGCCTCCAGCGCGTCGGGCAGCAGCCCCTCCTCGTCCATCGCCAGCCCCACCACCTGATTCTTCAGCTGGCGGGCGTTGCCCAGCATGCCGGGGTAGCTGAGCCCTTCGCACAGCAGGGTCTCCCCCACGCAGCCGGTGGCCAGCAGGGAGAGCATGATGCCGTGCTGGGCGCCGTGGCTGAACAGCAGATGCTCCTCGCTGCCCGCCACCCCCTGCTCTGTCAGCCAGTCGATAAAGAGCTGGCGCTGGCCGGGCTGGCCCGCCTCCTTGTCATAACCGAGCAGGGCGTTGAGATCCCCGTCTGCCACTTCCGCCAGCATGGGGCGGATGATGGCGGCCCGATCCAGCTGCACCGGCAGGTTCTGCCACAACTCGATGCGGTGTCCCTCCTCCTTGCGGATCACCCAGGCGTTGGCCGGATCCTCGCTCTCCCCCTTGACCCAGGTCCCGTGGCCCACCCGGGCGGCCAGCAGCCCGCGCCGCTCCGCCTCGCCATAGGCGCGGGTGACGGTGCCGACGGTGACCCCCAGCCTGTCCGCCAGTGCCCTGTGGGTGGGCAGCCGGGTCTGGGGCGGCAGGGAGCCGTCCTGAATGGCCTGCTCGATGGCCTTCACCAGCTTGAGGTAGAGGGGGCCGGCGAAGGGGGTGAGGTCCGGGGTCCAGATTGTCATGGTGACAATAAATCCGTTGATCGAAATGTATCGGCAATATAGCGTGATTTTGAACCCGATAACAATCAAAAATAGCACATTGTATCGATACAATGTGCGCAGTTCAGGAGTACAAAAATGACGATCGAATGGTATGCCACCCTGTTTGGCTTTGCGGTGCTCACCTGCGGCACGCCGGGCCCCAACAACCTCATGCTGACCGCCTCCGGCGCCAACTTCGGGGTGCGCCGCACCCTGCCCCATCTGATCGGGGTGGCGGTGGGTCAGCCGGTGCTGCAGATGGTGCTGGCGCTGGGGCTCTACCCCCTGTTCGAGCGCTGGCCGCTGCTGCGTCTCGGCTTGCAGATCTTCGGCAGCCTTTATCTGCTGTGGCTGGCATGGCGCATCGCGGTGGCCGGCGCTCCCGGTGATCCGGCCCGGCGCGCCCGTCCGCTGACCCTGCTGGAGGGGCTGGGCTTTCAGTTTCTCAATCCCAAGGCCTGGATGATGGGGATCTCCGCCATCAGTCTGTTCAGCCTGCCCGGTGCCAGCTACTGGCCGAGCCAGTTCGCGGTGATGGCCATGTTCGTGCTGGTGGCGCTGCCGGTCTGCTTCGTCTGGGTGCTGTTTGGCCATCAGCTCAGCAACTGGATCAGCACGGATCGGGGCTGGCGCCGCCTCAACGGCAGCCTGGGGGCGCTGACTGCGCTCTGCGTGGTGATGCTCTGGTACTGAGCCTTGCCAGAGGCCGCATAAAGATGCGAAGAAAGTGCATTTGCGGCCTTGTCTGACGGGCACCGGCTCTGCATATTAGAAGGCTTGTCGCCGAGTCGGTGCCCTGCATCATCAAGAGGTTGAGATGGATCTGAACTGGTTGCTTCCCCTAGCGGGCTTTGCCCTCATCACTTGTGGCACGCCGGGCCCCAACAACATGCTGCTCACCAGCGCCGGTGCGGCCCAGGGCTTTCGCCGCAGCGTGCCCCTGCTGGTGGGGGTGGTGGGGGGGATCAACCTGATGATCCTGGCCACGGCGCTGGGGCTGGGGGTGATGTTCGAACAGGTGCCGCTGCTGCACGACGGGCTCAAGCTCATCGGCTCGGCCTACCTGCTCTGGTTGGCCTGGAAGGTGGCGACCGCCAGCGGCCCGGCCGAGGGCAATCGGCCGCTGATCCCGGCCCATCAGGGGGCCATGCTGCAGCTGCTCAACCCCAAGGCGTGGATGATGGCGCTCTCCGCCATCAGCGGTTTCACCCTGGCGGGGGAGGCCTACTGGCCCTCCGCCATCTGGGTGCTCGCCATCTTCTTTATTACCGGCCTCTATACCGGGGCCTTCTGGGTGCTGTTCGGTGCCCAGGTGCGCCGCCTCATTCGCACCGCCAGAGGCTGGCGTCGTTTCAATCTCGGCATGGGGGTCGCCACGGCGGCCTGCGTGCTGATGATCTGGATTTAGTCCGGGCCTGCGCCCGGGCCTTTACCGGCTGTCTTGTTGGCCCTGCGGGGCCTTTTTTATTCACGGGGCGGTGCCATGACGCGCGCCGCCCCCTGTCTGGTTTGCACGAGCGGTAAATGTATCGGTCTGCTGGGGGGCATGAGCTGGGAGTCCACCGTCAGCTACTATCAGGCGCTCAACCGGGGCGTGCGAGCACGGCTCGGCGGCCTGCACTCGGCGCGGGTGCTGCTGAGCAGCGTCGACTTTGCCGAGATAGAGCGGCTGCAGCATATCGGCGACTGGCCCGCCACCGCCCGCCTGCTGGCGGCCGAGGCGCGGGCCATCCAGGCCGGTGGCGCCGATTTTCTGCTGATCGGCACCAACACCATGCACAAGGTAGCGCCCGAGATTGAGGCCGCCATCGACATCCCGCTGCTCCATATCGCCGATGCCACCGCACGTCAGCTGCAAGCGGACGGGATCCAGAGGGTCGGTCTACTCGGTACCCGCTTCACCATGGAGCAGGAGTTCTACAAGGGGCGCTTGCAGGACAAATTCGGACTGGAGGTGCTGGTGCCGGGCGAAGTGCAGCGGGAGCGGGTGCACCGCATCATCTATGACGAGCTGTGCCTCGGTGACATTCGCGACGCCTCGCGGGCCGAGTACCTAGCCATTATCGAGGGGCTGGCGGCCGCTGGCGCCCAGGCGGTGATCCTCGGCTGCACCGAGATAGCCCTGCTGGTGGGGGAGGCCGACGCCGCGGTGCCGCTCTACGACACCACCGCGATCCACGCCGAGGCGGCGGTGAGCCTGGCGCTGGCTTGACGATCATGGCTCTGCTGGCAAGCAGATGAGGCAGATAGTGGGTTGGAAAATGCCGGCGCCGCGGTGCCGCTCTGCGACGCAACCACCACGATTTCGATTCACGCCGAGGCGGCGGTGAGTCTGGCGCTGGCTTGACGACAGGGGTCTGCTGGCAAGCGGATAAGCCAGAAACTGTCCGGCCGCCGGCTCGGCAGGGCTTGACCTTGCCGCAGGGTTGCTGCATAGGCTGAAGGTCCGCTTTGACCAACGAGGAACGACTCATGCAGCGTCGCGATTTTCTCAAACTCTCCACCGCCGTCGGTGTCGCCGGTGCCCTGCCCTGGTGGGGTCGGGCGGTTGCCGCCGAGCGGCCCGCTCTGCCGATTCCTGCGCTGCTGGAGGCGGACGCCAGCGGTATGTTCCAGCTCAGGGCCCAGCCGGGCCAGATGCAGTGGCGACGCCAGCCGACCCGCAGCTGGGGCTACAACGGCAACCTGCTTGGCCCCACATTGCGTGCCCGCCAGGGGCAGGCGGTGCGAGTCCGGGTCGCCAACCAGCTGGCGGAGACCACCACGATCCACTGGCACGGGCTGGAGGTGCCGGGCACCGCCGATGGCGGCCCGCAGGCCAGCATCCCCTCCGGCAAAGAGTGGCAGGCGGCGTTTCGCATCGAGCAGCCGGCGGCCACCTGCTGGTATCACCCCCACACCCACGGACAGACCGGCCATCAGGTGGCCATGGGGCTGGCCGGACTCTTCATCCTCGACGACGAGGAGAGCCTGCGGTTGCCGCTGCCCCAGCGCTGGGGGGTGGACGACATCCCGCTGGTGCTGCAGGACAAGCGGCTCGATGGGCGGGATCAGGTGGACTACCAGCTGGACGTGATGAGCGCGGCGGTCGGCTGGTTCGGCGATCTGATGCTGACCAACGGCGCCGTCTATCCGACCTACGACGCCCCCCGCGGCTGGCTGCGGTTGCGGCTGCTCAACGGCTGCAATGCCCGCTCCCTCAGGCTGGCGACCAGCGACGGTCGCCCCTTGTATGTGATCGGCAGCGATGGCGGCCTGCTGGCGGAGCCGGTGGCGTTGAGCGAGCTGGCGCTGCTGCCGGGGGAGCGCTTCGAGGTGATGGTGGACGCCCGCAACGGCCAGGCGTTCGATCTGCTCACTCTGCCGGTACGCCAGATGGGGATGACCCTGGCGCCGTTCGATGCGGCCCTGCCGCTGCTGCGGATCCGGCCCTCCCTGATCGAGGGCAAGGGGCGCCTGCCGGACAGTCTGGCCCGGCTGCCTGCGCTGCCCGCCACTCAAGAGTTGCCGAGCCGCACCCTGACCCTGTCGATGGATCCCGAGCTGGACCGGCAGGGGATGCAGGCGCTGATGAGCCGCTACGGCCACGGCGCCATGGCGGGCATGAGCATGGAGCACGGCGATACGGGCACCATGGCCGGCATGAAGATGGACGGGCAAGGCGACGGGATGGCAGGAATGGATCACGGCGACATGGCCGATATGAAGCAAGCGGGCGGCGCGCTGGATTTGCACGGCGGCAACCGCATCAACGGTCAGGCCTTCGCCATGAACGACCCGCAGTTTGCGGTCAAGCGCGGCCGCACCGAGCGCTGGATCATCTCGGGGGAGGGGGACATGATGCTGCACCCCTTCCACATTCACGGCACCCGTTTCCGGATCCTGAGCGAGAACGGTCAGCCGGTGGCCCCTCATCGCGCCGGCTGGAAGGATATCGTCAAGGTGGAGGGCGGGCGCAGCGAGGTGCTGGTGCGCTTCGATCACACGGCGCCGAAGGAGCGGGCCTACATGGCTCACTGCCATCTGCTGGAGCATGAAGACACCGGCATGATGCTCTCGTTCACGGTGGAAGAGTGAAATGATGGCCCGTTCGGGGCCATTGTTTTTTACTGGTCAGATCTCACTATCTGGCTGCGCCGCATACCCCTCGGCATAAAAGCGTGTAAAATTGCGCCCTGAATTTTCCGGCCGGCGCACGCCGGCCGCGACTCCTTACACGCAAGGCTGACATTGTGACAGAAGTAGATAGATTCGCGGACATTCGCCCCTACCGCGATGAGGAAGTACCGGCAGCCATCGAGCGGCTGATCCGGGATGATGAATTCATCGGCGCCATCGCCAAGTATCGCTTCGGCTCCCTGATGAGCTGGCTGGGCTGGGCCATTCGCCCGCTGATCCGCCAGTTCCTGCGCTACAAGTGGTCCAAGGTGACCACCATCCATCAGGTGCAGATGGGGGTGACCCGCTACATGAGCCGGATGATCGCCACCTCCACCCAGGGGGTGACCTTCTCCGGGCTCGAGCATCTTAAAAAAGAGCAGGGCTACCTGTTCGTCTCCAACCACAGGGACATCGCCATGGATCCGGCGTTCGTCAACTGGGGTCTGCACACCCACGGTTTCGATACCGTGCGCATCGCCATCGGCGACAACCTGCTGCGCAAGCCTTGCGCCACCGAGCTGATGAAGCTCAACAAGAGCTTCATCGTCAAGCGCTCCGCCAAGGGGCCGCGGGAGATGATGAAGGCGCTCGGCGAGCTGTCTGCCTACATCGGCCAGTCGGTGCACGAAGGCCACTCCATCTGGATCGCCCAGAAGGAAGGGCGCGCCAAGAACGGCGATGACAAGACCGACCCGGCCATCCTCAAGATGTTCTACGTGGACGGCAAGAAGCAGAAGATCGAGTTCGTCGACTACATGCGCAGCCTCAATATCGTGCCGGTCAGCATCAGCTACGAGCTGGATCCCACCGACAAGGCCAAGGCGCGCGAGCTGTACGAGAAGTCCATCAACGGCAGCTACGAGAAGGGCGAGTTCGAGGACATCGAGAGCATAGTTGCCGGCATCGTCGGCCAGAAGGGGCGAGTACACGTCTCCTTCGGCGCCCCCATCACTGAAGGCTTTAGCGATCCGGACGAGCTGGCTGCGCTGATCGACAAGGCGATCTGGGGCAACTACCGCCTCTTCCCGGGCAACTACCTGGCTGCGGATGTGGCAGGCCACGCCAATACCATCGAGCAGGCCGCCTTCCTGAGCCGTCAGTCGGAGGTGCCGGAAGAGCACAAGGCCATCTGGCGTGCCATGTACGCCAAACCGGTGGAGAACGCCGCCAAGGCTTGAATGACACCGGTTTTGACCTGGTGATGCGAAAAAAACGGGAGCTGATGCTCCCGTTTTTGCGTCTGGTCAAAGTCGTCGGCAATGGAGTAGTGAATAATATTGTTTCAGCTGGTACGATCACCCGGCGAACGCGCTTGCCCCGCTTGGCAAGCCGAGGATGAGTGTGTAACAGTGCACTCACCACGCCGGACAGAGCCATGGCTCCATCCCGGTCTGCACGGATAGCAGACGGTGTGACACAAGGACCTTCAACGGGTCCTTTTTCATTTTGCGGCTAAGATGTCGCCTGAATACACCTAAGGAAGCGCCATGATCACCGGCAGTCTGAATACCTTGCAGCGTACGCCGCTGCCCGCCCCGCTCGACCGCATCCTGGTCGAGGTGGTGCAAAGCGTCGACCGGTGGCAGCAGGCGCCGCTCGGCAAGCAGGAGGTCGACGGCCTCAAGCTGTTCTGCCTGGTGAGCGAAGAGCTGACCGAGCCGGCGGCGGATCGCCGTGGCGAGTTCCATCAGCAGTACCTGGACATCCAGCTGCTGCTCGCCGGCGAGGAGTGGATCGGGGTCGGCCCGCACACCTACGCGAGCGAAGGGGCGGATCACCCCCATCCCGATCTCTGGTTCGTCGACGACGAACAGACCAGTTATCTGGCGTTGCAGCCTGGCGACTTCGCCATCTTCTGGCCGGGAGAACTGCATCGCCCCCTCTGCACCCCCAACCCGCCGGCCAAGGTGAAGAAGCTGGTGGTCAAGGTGCATCGGGATCTGCTGGCCGGCCTGTGACCGTTGGCGCAGCCTGGCTGAGACGAGTGGCCGGAATCATCCGGATTTGCACTTAACATATTGAAAAATTGGGCGCACTTTCCTGCGACCATAAGCCCCCGGCAGGGGAATCCCATCCATGTTGGATGACACGACACTGTCGGCATAAAGCCGAAGCACAGGAAGATGTAGAACATGAGCAAGTTGGTATTGATCCTTAACTGCGGTAGCTCTTCCCTGAAATTTGCCGTAATGGACGCCGAAACAGGTGAGGACATGCTGTCCGGCCTGGCCGAATGCTTCAATCTGGATGATGCACGTATCAAATGGAAACTCCACGGCGTCAAGGGCGAGGCCATGCTGGGCGCGGGTGCCGCGCACCAGGAAGCCCTCGACCACATCGTGGGTCACATCCTGCCGCAGGATCCGACCCTGGCCGAGCAGCTGGTGGCCATCGGCCATCGCATCGTGCACGGCGGCGAGCAGTTCTCCCGTTCCGTTCGCATCGATGACAGCGTGATTGCCGGCATCGAAGCCGCCATTCCGTTCGCTCCCCTGCACAACCCGGCGCACCTCATCGGCATCCGTGCCGCCCTCAAGGTCTTCCCGGCGCTGGCAGAGAAGAACGTGGCCGTGTTCGACACCGCCTTCCACCAAACCCTGCCAGAGGAAGCCTACCTCTACGCGCTGCCCTACAAGCTCTACAAAGAGAACGGCATCCGTCGTTACGGCGCCCACGGCACCTCTCACCGCTTCATTGCAGAAGAGACCGCCAAGGCGCTGGGCAAGCCGCTCGAAGAGCTCAACATCATCAACTGCCACCTGGGTAACGGTGCCTCCGTCTGCGCCATCCGTGGCGGCGAATCCGTCGACACCTCCATGGGGCTGACCCCGCTGGAAGGGCTGGCGATGGGTACCCGCTCCGGCGACATCGACCCCGCCGTGGTCTTCTTCATGCACGACCAGCTCGGTTACAGCGTGGAGCAGATCAACCACACCCTGACCCGTGAGTCCGGCCTGCTGGGCATGACAGAGGCGAGCAGCGACTGCCGCTACGTCACCTCCAACTACGCCACCGACGCCGGTGCCAAGCGTGCGCTGGATGTGTTCACCTACCGGGTGGCCAAGTATGTCGGCGCCTACGCTGCCGCCATGGACGGTCGTCTGGATGCCCTGGTGTTCACCGGCGGCATCGGTGAAAACGCCGCCATGGTGCGCGAGATGGTGCTGGATCGTCTGGCCCTGTTCGGCTTCAAGGTCGACAAGGAAGCCAACAACGCCGCCGTGCTGGGCGGCGAGGGCCCCATCACCGCCGAAGGCAGCCGCCTGGCGCTGGTGATGCCCACCAACGAAGAGCTGGTCATCGCCCGCGATGCCCTGAGCCTGGTCGGCTAACGCCCCTCGCTCCCAGACAACGCCCGGCCCCTGCCGGGCGTTGTCGTTTGTGGGCCGGTGCCCATTTGACATGGGGTGGCAGATACGTACCCTGACCGCAGTTTCACGCACAGGAGGATGGGATGAAGGAGACGATTTTTCGCTGGCTGGCCGGGCTAGGACTGGAGGTGACCGGCATGACGGGGCTGGTGATCGCCCTCGGCTTTATCGTGCTCACCTCGCTGGTGCTGCACATGCTACTGCACCGGGTGTTGCTGGTGCGGCTGGTGGGCGTGCTCGGCAAGACCATGCAGGTGTGGCTGCCGCCCCAACTGCAGCAGCGGCTGTTCTACCGGCTCGCCTTCGTGCTGCAGGGGGCCGTGCTGCTGGGGCAGGCCGAGATCTGGCTGCCGCGCGACTCCGAAAGCCTGCAGCTCATCGAGACGGTGGCCCAGCTCTGGATCCTGCTGTTCCTGCTGCTGGCGCTGTTCGCCCTGCTCGACTGCCTGCTGTCGGTGAGCCGCTATACCCGGCTCGGGCGGGATCTGCCCCTGCGCGGTATCTTCCAGGGGGTGAAGCTGGTGGGCAGCATCCTGGTGGGCATCCTGATGATCGCCCTGCTGCTAGGCAAGTCGCCGCTGTTCCTGTTCAGCGGCCTGGGGGCCATGACCGCGGTGTTGATGCTGGTGTTCAAGGACCCCATCCTTGGCCTGGTAGCCGGCATCCAGCTCTCCGCCAACCGCATGCTGAGCGTCGGTGACTGGCTGCAGATGGACAAGTACGGCGCGGATGGCGAGGTGACCGACATCGGCCTCACCACGGTCAAGGTGTCGAACTGGGACAAGACCATCACCACCATCCCCACCTATGCCCTCATCTCCGACTCCTTCAAGAACTGGCAGGGGATGACGGAGTCGGGCGGGCGGCGCATCAAGCGCAGTGTCAACATCGACATGACCAGCGTGCGCTTCCTGACGGCGGACGAACAGTTGCAGCTCAAGCAGGCCCAGCTGCTGGCGCCCTATCTGAGCCGCAAGGAGCAGGAGCTGAGCGCCTACAACCAGCAGCTGAGCGACGCAATCAGCTGCCCCATCAACGGCCGCCACCTCACCAACCTCGGCACTCTGCGCGCCTATCTGGACGCCTACCTGCGCGCCCACCCCGGCATTCGCAAGGACATGACCCTGATGGTGCGCCAGCTGGCGCCGACCACGGACGGCTTGCCGCTGGAGATCTACTGCTTCACGGCGACCACCGCCTGGGCCGATTACGAAGGGATCCAGGCCGACATTTTCGACCACATTTTTGCCATCATCGAGCAATTTCATCTGCGGTTGCACCAATCTCCCACAGGTTACGATATGCGCGCCTGGCAAAAGGGGTGAACGGCCATCAGACCAGGGCTGGCGGCGGATAAAAAAAGCGATATTAATCGCTGACCCGCCGCCACTTGTCAGTTGAAATTTGCCCGGCAGAGGAGAAAAATGGCGGCCTTCTCTTCGCCCCCGGATCGCCTGCCGCTCCCGGGTCAGCCCAGAGTCTTGAACCACGTCATCCATTACAGGAAAGTTATGAAGCTCCTCCACACTACTGCGGCCGCGCTGTGCTGCAGCCTCCTCTTGGGCGCCGCGCCTGCGCTCGCTGTTGAATACGCCCTGCCTGCGGCCAACAGCCGCCTGGTGGGTGAAAATCTGGAATACGTGGTGCCGGCCGAAGAAAACGGCCAGCCGCTGGAGGCCGCCGCCGCCAAATTCCAGCTGGGGCTGACCAACATGCTGGAGGCCAACCCCAAGGCGGATCCTCTGCTGCTGCAGACCGGCGAGAAGCTGATCGTGCCGCACCAGCTGATCCTGCCGGATGCACCCCGTGAAGGGATCGTGCTGAACGTGGCCGAGATGCGCCTCTACTACTACCCGAAAGGCAAGAAGGTGGTGGAAGTGCTGCCCATCGGCATCGGCCAGCTTGGCACCGACACCCCGGAAAACTGGGTCACCAGCGTGCAGCGCAAGAAGGCGGGCCCGACCTGGACCCCGACCGCCAAGATGCATGCCGAATATGCCGCCCGTGGCGAGACCCTGCCGGCCGTGTGGCCGGCCGGCCCGGACAACCCCATGGGGCTGTTCGCGCTCTACATCGGCAAGATGTACGCCATCCACGGCACCAACGCCCAGTTCGGCATCGGCCTGCGGGTGAGCCACGGCTGCGTGCGCCTGCGCAACGACGACATCGAGTACCTGTTCAAGAAGGTGCCGGTCGGTACCCGCGTCCAGTTCGTCAACCAGCCGATCAAGGCCAGCGTCGAGCCGGATGGCCGCCGCTATCTGGAAGTGCATCAGCCGCTCTCCCGCAATCAGGAGGAGTTCAACTCCAGCCTGCCTGCGCCGCTGCCGATGACCCCGGCGGTGACCCGCTTCATCGCCCACGCCGACAGCGACTCCCAGCTGGTCAAGCAGGCGCTGGAGCAGCGCAGCGGCATGCCGATCGCGATCAACCGCTGATTGGCACCTGCCGACATGGCCCCGACTTCTGGTCGGGGCTTTTTTTTGCGGCCGTGGCGGGGTCGGGCCACTGAACATGCCCAGTGGATAAGCAGTTGCTGCGTCAGGATAAAATCTGGCGGAACGGGGCAAAGCTGGTCTGTTGGTTAAAGATGAAACGTTTATATTGTGTTTTCTGTTTGTTAAAAAAGGTTGAGGTCATGGGATCTGCTGATTAAGCTAGGGCGGTTTTTTTAAGGAAGAGTCCGTCGTCAGAACGGGCACACACGTCACATAACGGAGTTTTGAATGACAGCCAGCACACCCATGCTCATCACCTTTCTGGTGTACATCCTCGGGATGGTCCTGATCGGCTTTATCGCCTATCGCGCCACCCGCAACTTTGACGACTACATCCTCGGCGGCCGCCGGATGGGGAGCTGGGTGACCGCCCTCTCCGCCGGTGCCTCCGACATGAGCGGCTGGCTCCTGATGGGCCTGCCGGGCGCCGTCTTCATCGGCGGCATCTCCGAGAGCTGGATCGCCATCGGCCTCACCCTGGGTGCCTATCTCAACTGGCGCTGGGTCGCCGGCCGGCTGCGGGTACATACCGAGAAGAACCGCAACGCCCTGACCCTGCCGGACTACTTCACCTACCGCTTCGAGGACAAGAGCCGGGTGCTGCGCATCCTCTCCGCCCTGGTGATCCTGCTGTTCTTCACCATCTACTGCGCCTCCGGCGTGGTGGCCGGAGCCCGCCTGTTCGAGAGCACCTTCGGCATGAGCTATGACACCGCCCTCTGGGTCGGTGCCGCGGCCACCATCACCTACACCTTCTTCGGCGGCTTCCTCGCGGTGAGCTGGACCGATACCGTGCAGGCCACCCTGATGATCTTCGCCCTGATCCTCACCCCGGTGTTCGTCATCATCGCCGTGGGCGGCATCGACACCGCCATGGTGCAGGTGGCGGCGCAGAACGCCGGCAACCTCGACATGTTCAAGAACCTGGACTTCATCGCCATCATCTCGCTGATGGCCTGGGGCCTGGGTTACTTCGGCCAGCCCCACATCCTGGCGCGCTTCATGGCGGCGGACTCCCACCACTCCATGACCAATGCCCGTCGCATCAGCATGACCTGGATGGTGCTTTGCCTGGGCGGCGCCGTGGCCATCGGCTTCTTCGGTCTCTCTTACTTCTCCACCTTCACCGAGCAGGCTGGCGGTGTGACTGCTAACCCGGAGCGGGTCTTTATCGAGCTCTCCAAGATCCTGTTCAACCCCTGGATCGCCGGCGTGCTGCTCTCCGCCATCCTGGCGGCGGTGATGAGTACCCTCAGTTGCCAGCTGCTGGTGTGCTCCAGCGCCATCACCGAGGATCTCTACAAGCCGTTCCTGCGCAAGAACGCCTCCCAGCAAGAGTTGGTGTGGGTCGGCCGCGCCATGGTGCTGGTGATCGCGCTCATCGCCATCGCCGTTGCCATGAACCCGGAAAACCGGGTGCTGGGGCTGGTGAGCTACGCCTGGGCCGGCTTTGGCGCCGCCTTCGGCCCCGTGGTGTTGCTCTCCGTGCTCTGGTCACGGATGACCCGCAACGGCGCCCTGGCGGGCATGTTGGTGGGCGCTCTGACCGTCATCGTCTGGAAGCAGTTCGGCTGGCTGGGACTCTATGAAATCATCCCCGGCTTCCTCTTCTCCGGACTCGCCATCCTGGTGTTCAGCCTGCTGGACAAGGCCCCCTCCAAGGCCATGCTGGAGCGCTTCGACGACGCCGAGCGCGAGTTCCAGACCCCGCCGGATGCGCTGGGTCAACCGGCAACCGTCAACTGAGTTGGCTACTGCGATAATAAAAAGCCCCGCGATGCGGGGCTTTTTTATGGCGCTTAGTTGGGCATAGTCTGCGGCTGCAAAGCTGCTCGAGGGACCACTTTAGTTCTCTATTAACGTTGACTACTTTCTTGAGCCGTGTATTGGAGTTTGGTTTTCACCAACTAAACCCTTCCATTAACGCTATGAAGTCACTGCCACTATTAGTAATTTCGTACTCGAGTTTGTCATTGTGGCTCAGTGATTCTGGAGTAAAACAGTAAAAGCCGACAAACTGTAATCTTTGAGATAAAGATGCTTCCGTAGAAGATGACAGATCACCACCCTCGACACAATGTTTCTTTAAATCACTAACGGAACACATTGAAATGACATAAAGGTAAGCCTCGAAGTCATTCAAAGTTATTTTCTCTTCCACTAAACTCCTGAATATGTGACCAATAATCTTACATTTAATAAGCTCATGCTGAGAGTCAATGTGTAGGATAAGAGTGCTTGCAATTTTTTCAGCGGATTCAGTATTTTCTAAAGCCCAACTATTCCACCTGACGAAATGCGCTCTATTTACGTTGTAAAAGGTCTCGTAAAAGCTGACTACCTTTCTATAAAAAATTTTATCGCTAATAGTTGTCTTGATATTGTAAAGGCTAACTAAGTTGTTAATTATTGGTATGTCTTTTAAAAGACCATCTTTTAATATGTAGTCGAGAACGACCTCTGAGTTATTAACGATAATATCTTTAAAATCGCTGTTTTTCATATACTATCATATCCGCATTTTAACCGTATTTAGTTAAGCTATTGCCTCTGATACTTCTTATCCACTTTCCACATAATCATGGGGAAATTTTTACCAAATGGATCATCAAGTTCGAAAGTGATTTTTTTAGAGTTTTTCTCTACGATGAGATATTGATCAGAAGTATTTTTTGGTAAAAATGACTCAAGCTTTGGAATTAGCTCTCTAAAAATATGCTCATTAAGGTCAATCTGCTTACCATCGACTTCTAGGTGGCGAGGGTGAGATTTTGAGTCAGATAATGTAATGTAGAGGTTATTTTTGTCATTTTTCCACGTTCCTGCCCCATCAACATCATACATAATCTTCACAGTACCCAGTTGATTACTAATTGAGTTTGTAATAACTCCTGTAAAGTTATACATCCCACTTTTGAAATACTCTGTTGTCCCTCTAACAGTTGTAGTGCCGTTAGTGATTTTATAACTATATTCTGTCTGCCAAATTCCTAAGAAATCTCTTGAGTTTGTCAATTTATCATCCAGTGGTTCCCAATAAATATAAGCACTCAAAAAAACACCAAAAATACCAAAAAAACCTGTAATTATGCTTACCCATAAACCAATAGCGGATTCTTTACTCATGCTCTCTCTTTTTTTAGCTAATAGTGACTAGATTGAGGCCTATACCAATACCATGGTATGGTCTTTAGTACACTTATTTTTACTTTTTACTTTTTACTTTTTAATTTTAGTATTAATAAATCAATAGTCCTCTGTTATATAAGTACATTTGTTTTATTATAGTGTTTGATGGTTGCATTACGTTAGTTCAAAAAATAGAAATGATTTCATTAAGGAATTCAAAATAAAAAGATCTTCTAATTATTGATATTCTTTCTTCTTGCTAAAACCGAATCTCCACCGATTCTGCACTGCGCTTTGCCTCGCCGTGATAAACCGCTTCGATATTATTGCCGTCCGGGTCGAGCACAAAGGCTGCGTAATAGCCGGGGTGATAATTGCGCTCGCCGGGGGCGCCGTTGTCCTGGCCCCCATTGGCCAGCGCCGCCTGATAGAAGCGATCCACCATGGCCCTGTCTTGTGCCTGAAAGGCGAGGTGATGACGGCCGGTCAATGCACCCAGCGCCGCCGGGCTGTCGATGGCGGTGACAAACAGCTCGTCTGCCCAGAAGTAACCCTCACCCGTGCCGCCTATGGGAATATCGAGGGCGGCCAGTGCGGCCGTGTAAAAGCGCTGGCTGGCTGCCAGGTTTTTTACCACCAACTGGAGATGGTCGATCAGCCGACCGCGATGCAGTGTTTGTGTTTCCATACACCACCTTGCTTTGCATGTTGTGGAGGAGTCGCCGGCCGGCCCCTTGCTGTGAGCGGCAGGGTTGGCAAGCCGATGGCATGGCTACCGCCCCTGAATTTCAGCTTCCAGTGTGCTGCTTGTTACCTGCGAGAGGGTTGGCATGGCTCATGGGGGAGACTCCGACGAGGCGAATGTTGCCATTTGGCCATAGTAACGCCCCTTGGATGGGGGAAAAGGGGGCTGTGAGTTATTTCTGAGCAAGATCAATAAATTGATAGATATGGCGAGAGCAGAGGGGGCGGGCAGGAGAAGGCGGCGTGGATGCCGCCGTCCCCAAGTGATCGGTTTCTGGATTAGCGCTGCGTGCAGGTGAGAGTTGGCTGGCCGACACGCTCCAGCCTGGCTTCGCCCCCCTTGGTAAAGAGGGTGAGGTTTTGCCCTTCATAACGAGCACCGCTGGCGCTGGGGGTTTCATAGGTGAGCACCTGCAGCGGGTCAGTACCCTCACCCTCGTCCAGGTTGATCACCGCGGCGGGCCGCTTGGCCTCGTTGTAGAAGTAGGTGGAGAGAGTGACGTTCTTGTCGCACTGGTAGTTCACCGGTGCCGGCACCATCAGCTGGCCGCCCTTGATTTGCAGCTCGGTGATCCGCAACTGGTAGCTATCTTCCACGCACTGGCGCAGATCGCCCGCCTTCCAGCAGTCGTTGCGCCCCTTGATCCAGCCGCGCTGGATGGCGCGCTCGGTTTTCTGCTGCTCGGGTGAGAACGCGGCAATTGCCTTGGGGTAGAGGGCCGCCAGCTCGTTATCCAGCGCCGCCAGCGCGGCATCCTTGCAGATCAGGGTTTCGGCGGCGCCTTTCGCCTTGGCGCAATCGAAGGAGGGGGTGGCAGCGGTGGCCAATAAAGGGGCAAACAGCAGAGTGGCAAGCAAGGTCTTGTTCATCGAGGGGCTCCAGCAAGGGGGACCCGGCTACTAAAGCACAATGGCGCTGGGCCGCCGAGCATTTTTTGCGCCGGGCGGCCCCAGACAAGGGGAGGGAGATCAGGCCAGCGCCAGGGACTGGCGGGCGCGCCATAGCCGCTCGTGGAAGAAGAACACGACGGTGTTGATGGCAGGCTCGATCATCGCCATCACGCCGCCGGTGAGCAGCTCGCCGCTCAGCAGGTAGGCGACGCCGAAGGCCACCGAGAAGTGCACCAGGGCGAAGCTGCTGGTCTTGGCCTGCAGGCTGTGGTGGGGCTTGAGCTTGTGCCAGCCAAGATCGTGGAAGTAGAAGGCGACCGTGTTGACGGCGGGTTCGATCAGGGCGATCAGGCTGGCGGTGAGCAGTTCACCGGTCAGCAGGTAAGCCACGGTGAAGGCCACGGTGAAGTGCAAAACGGCAAAGCTGATGGTCTTTTTCATGATGGCGGCTCCCTCTGGTGATGAGCAGAGTATCCCCCGAAACCGCATTAAATGAAAACTATTCTCATCTAATAGTTGGATAGGGAGGGCCTATCAAGTGAGAACGCCCTCACCGGATTGGGAGTTGCCTGGGGCCACAGCGGCGTTAGAGTGAGCCTTTGCCATGAAAAAGGAGCTTTCATGCATATGAATATCAACGCCACCCTGATGGGGCAGTTTATCCTGTTGCTGATGATCATCGTCGGCGTCGTGGCCTGGCGACTGGCCTGCCGCAAGAGCAAGCATCCGGCGCTGATCACAGTGCTGTGCATGCTGCTCAGCCTGGCCCCGCCTTTCGCCCTGCTAGCGCTGCTTATTCTGGCGCTCTGGCGGGATCTCCCAGCAGAGGTTGGTACCCGGCAATAGCTGCCCCCTCAGCCACAATCGCCGCAGTAATAGAAAAGCCCCTCGCGGGGCTTTGTCGTTTTTGTGGCGGATGAACGGTCAGGCCTCGGCCTTGTTCAGCCACTCAACCTTGTACTGGGCGCCGGCGCCCTGAGCCAGCTTGGCGCACAGAGGTTTCAAGAAGGCTTCAATCTGCTCGTCCAGCATCCAGGGGGGGCTCACTATCAGCATGCCAGAGCCGTTCATGCCCCAGTCGGCGGTCTGGCCGGCCACTTCCAGCTCGGCCACCAGGACGTTGCCGAAGTTTTCCCGCTTGATGGCGCGCAGCATGTCGCGGGATTTGTCCGCCTCTTCACCCAGAATGGGATACCAGAGGGCGTAGATGCCGGTGGCCCAGCGTTTTTGCGCCTTTTTCAGGGTATCGACCACCGCGAAGTAATCTTCTTTGAGCTCATAGGGCGGGTCTATCAGCACCAGGCCGCGGCGCGGCGTGGGGGGCAGCAGGGCCACCAGTCCCTCGAAGCCATCGCGATGGTGCACGGCGACGCGGGGGTCGTATCCCATGTTGGCGCGCAGGTCCTCCACCTCGTTGTTGTGCAGCTCCATCAGAGCCAGCTTGTCCTGCTCGCGGGCGAGGCGGCGCGACAGCTCCGGCGAGCCGGGGTAGTAGCGCAACTGACCATCGACATTCATATCTGCGATGACGTCCAGATAGGGGGCCATGGCCGGCCACTGGGCCCGCTCGTTCCACAACCGGCCGATGCCGTCGGCGTATTCCGCCTTCTTCTGGGACCAGTCGCCGCGCAGGTCGTAGAGACCGCCACCGGCATGGGTGTCCAGCACGATGAAGGGTTTCTCCTTCTTCTTGAGGGACTCGATGATCAGGGCCTGAACGGCGTGTTTCAGCACGTCGGCGTGATTTCCGGCGTGAAAGGCGTGGCGATAACTCAGCATATTAGGTCTCTGAGGGGGCCCTGCTGGGCCCCCAGTAACGATAGATAGTTCAACAGGTTGCGGCTGTTGCCGCGAAACAGGGTGAGGCTGCGCAGGGTCTGCAGCAGCACTCCCTGTTGCAGCCGTTCCAGCTCCAGCTCGTGGGCCAGCATGGCCTGATACTCCTGCTCGCCGAGCCGCGCCTTGGCGCTCGAACGCAGGGTGCGCCAGGGGCCGAGCACCGCCTCGGTCTGCACCAGCGCCGGTTGCAGGTCGGTGAGATCCACCGGGATGCTGCTCTGATCAAGCCGGTGCAGCAACAGGGCCAGGTTGACGTTGCCCCCCAGTGCCTGCACGCTGAGCCAGTCCTGACTGCGCATGCCGTAGGTTTCGCCGCTCCAGTGCCAGAAGTCGAGCGGGCCCGGCAGTTCGTGGGCGTCGATCCGCTCGCTCGTCATCAGCTGTTCGTCACGCAAGGAAGGCTTGCTCCATGGTTTCGAGCTCCTCACTGAGGCTCATCCACTCCAGCTCCACCCCTTCCAGCTCCTCCTTGATGGGGCCCTGGGACTTGAGCAGTTCGGAGAGCTTCTGCTTGGCGCTCTCTTCATAGATGGCGGGATCGGCCAGCTGCTCTTCCACCGCGGCCAGCTTGGCCTGCAGCTTCTCCATGCTGGTTTCGAGCTTCTCCAGCTTCTGGCGCAGTGGTCGGGTCGCTTGCCGGAACTCCGCCTCGCGCCGCTTCTGATCCTTGCGCGCCACCGCCGAGTTGGCGGAGACAGGGCCATCGTCCTGTTTGGCGTTGGCCTCTTTCTCCTGCTCGCCGAGCCACTTGTGGTAGTCGTCCAGATCGCCGTCGAAGGCCTCGACCCGGCCACCGTGCACCAGATAGAAGTCATCTGTGGTGGTACGCAGCAGGTGACGGTCGTGGGAGACCACCACCATGGCCCCCTCGAACCCTTGCAGCGCCATGGTCAGGGCGTGGCGCATCTCCAGATCCAGGTGGTTGGTCGGTTCATCCAGCAGCAAGAGGTTGGGCTTTTGCCAGGTGATGAGGGCCAGCACCAGCCGCGCCTTCTCGCCACCGGAGAAGGGGGCCACCTTGTCCAGCGCCTTGTCACCGTGAAAACCAAAGCTGCCGAGGTAGTTGCGCAGCTCCTGCTCGGTCTTGTCCGGCGCGAGGCGTACCAGATGATCGAGGGGGGAGTCGTCCAGGCGCAGGGTCTCCAGCTGATGCTGGGCGAAGTAGCCGATGCTGACCCCGGCGCTCACTTCCAGCTTGCCGGAGAGCGGCGGGTTGGATCCCGCCAGCATCTTGATGAAGGTGGATTTGCCGGCGCCGTTGCGACCGAGCAGGCCGATGCGTGAACCCGGTACCAGGTTGAGTTTGATCTTCTCCAGGATCACCTTGTCGCCGTAACCGGCGCTGAGGTTCTCCATGGCAATCAGCGGGGTCGGCAGGGCCGACGGCTCGCGAAACTCGAAGCTGAACTCGGAGTCGGCGTGGGCGGGCAGGATCTTCTCCATCCGCTCCATGGCCTTCAATCGGCTCTGGGCCTGACGGGCCTTGGAGGCCTTGTAGCGGAAGCGATCCACATAGGATTGCATGTGGGCCATCTCCCGCTGCTGCTTCTCGTACATGGACTGCTGCTGGGCCAGGTGTTCGGCGCGCTGCAGTTCGAAGTCGGAGTAGCCGCCGCTGTATTCGTTGAGCTTGCCGTTCTCGATATGGATGATGCGAGTCACCACAGAGTCGAGGAAGTCGCGGTCGTGAGAGATGAGCACCAGCGTGCCCTGATAGCCCTTGAGCCACTTCTCCAGCCAGATGACGGCGTCGAGATCCAGGTGGTTGGTCGGTTCATCGAGCAGCAGCAGATCGGAGCGGCAGAGCAGCGCCTGGGCGAGGTTGAGGCGCATGCGCCAGCCACCAGAGAAGCTGCGCACCGGCGAGCCGAGCTGCTCGTCGCCAAAGCCGAGGCCGTGCAACAGCTCGGCGGCGCGAGCGCGGATGCTGTAGGCGCCTATGGTGTCGAGCTTGCCGTGCAGCTCGGCCACCAGCAGACCGTTGTCATCCCGCTCGGCCTGGGCCAGCTCGGCCTCCAGCGCGCGGAACTCCTTGTCGCCGTCGATCACGTAGTCGAGGGCGGAGCAGTCCAGCGCCGGGGTCTCCTGTGCCACCCCGGCAATCTGCCAGCCGGCGGGCAGGCTGAAGCTGCCGCTGTCGATGGCCAGCTCGCCCCGTACCAGTGCAAAAAAGGTGGACTTGCCACAGCCGTTCTTGCCCACCAGACCCACTTTGTGGCCGGGGTGAATGGTGGCGGATGCGTTGTCCAGCAGCTTGCGGCCGCCGCGGATCAGTTCGATTTGACTGGCAACTATCATGGATTGGTCTGCTTGGCTCAAATGAAGGAGAAAAACTGGCGCGGATCTTACGTGAAATGGCGCCGGTTTGCACTTTAGGTACGGGCCTGCTACTGGCTGGCACCACAAAAACATGTCATAACAGAACTATCAATCAGTATGACGGTGGAGGCTAGCATGCTGCATATCAGGGACATCATGACGACCCGGGTCGCCACCGTATCCATGGACGACAGGTTGAGCGTCATCAAGGAGATCTTCGAGCAGGCCCACTTTCGCCATCTGCTGGTGCTGGAAGAGGAGGAGCTGGTAGGAGTCATCTCCGATCGGGACCTGTTTCGTGCCATCAGCCCCTATCTCGACTCCGAGGCCGAGATGAGCCGCGACACCGAGACCCTCAACCGGCGCGCCCACCAGATCATGAGCCGCCACCCCATCACCATCGCTCCCCAGCTCACGGTGCGGGAAGGGGTCAAGCTGATGCTGGAGAAGAACGTCTCCTGCCTGCCGGTGCTGGAAAATGGCGCCCTGGTCGGCATCATCAGCTGGAAGGATCTGCTGCGCGCCGCCCTCGACAGCGACGCCTTCTAACTCACCGGTACGGATTGCAAGAGAATGAAAAAGGGCTCCGCGGAGCCCTTTGTTGTTGGTCACTGGTGCCAGCCCTCGTGTCAGGACAGCGGCTCCACCAGCAGGATATGGGAGTCATGCCCCGTCACCCGCACCTTGCTGCCGGCGAGCAGTGGCTGGCTGCAGCGCACCGTCCAGGCGGTGTCGTCCAGGTGTACCCGGCTCATCCCCTGAGTCACGTCATCCAGCAGCACCAGCTCGCGCCCCAGATACCCCTGCATCCGCTCGTTGATGGGGGCGGCGGCATCTTGATCGGAGCGATCCCGGCGGTGCTGCCAGCGCCACCAGGCCCAGGTGGTGAGCAGGGATTGTAGCGCGAACAGCAGCAGCTGGGCCTGCCAGCCGAAGGGCCAGACCAGCAGCAGCAGGCCCACCTCCAGCGCGGCGATGCCGGTCCAGAGCAGAAAGCCCACCGAGCCCAGCACTTCGATGGCCAGCAGCACGAAGCCGAGCCCCAGCCAGTGCCAGTGGGTCAGCCCCTCGAACAGGGCTGTCATGACTTGCCGCCCTTGCCATCCTTGAACAGCTCGGCCATGCCGGCCACGGCGCCGATCAGGCTGCCCGCCTCCAGCGGCATCATCACCACCTTGCTGTTGGGGCCTTCACCGATGCGGGCCAGCGCCTCTGTGTATTTCTGGGCCACGAAGTAGTTGATGGCCTGCAGATCCCCTTCGGCGATGGCTTTTGACACCATGTGGGTCGCCTTGGCTTCCGCTTCGGCGGCCCGCTCCCGCGCCTCGGCGGCGAGGAAGGCGGCTTGACGCTCCCCCTCGGCTTTGAGGATCTGGGACTGCTTCTCCCCTTCCGCTTTCAGGATCTTGGACTGGCGCACCCCTTCGGCCTCCAGCACCTCGGCCCGTTTCTGGCGCTCGGCCTTCATCTGGGCGTTCATGGCCTCGACCAGCGCCAGCGGCGGACGTACATCCTTGATCTCGATCCGGGTCACCTTGATGCCCCAGGGGGCGGTGGCCGCATCCATGGTGCGCAGCAGTTTCTCGTTGATGGTGTCGCGCTGGGAGAGCATCTCGTCCAGCTCCATGGCGCCCAGCACGGTCCGCATGTTGGTCATGGTCAGGTTGCGGATGGCGCTGGTGAGATCGTTGACCTCGTAGCCCGCCTTGCGGGCATCTACCACCTGCACGAAGCTGATGGCGTCTATGGTGACGTTGGCGTTGTCGCGGGAGATCACCTCTTGCGCCGGGATGTCCAGCACCTGCTCCATCATGATGATCTTGTGGCCGATGCGATCTATGTAGGGGATCAGCAGGTTGAGGCCGGGGGAGAGGGTGCGGGTGTAGCGGCCGAAGCGCTCCACGGTCCAGTTGTAACCCTGCGGCACTATCTTGATACCGGCGCTCAGGGTGAGAAGTACCAGAAACACAAAGATCCCCAGCACAATCAATGACTCATTCATCATTTAGCTCCTTATGAAACACTTTCACTAGCCTATGGCCTTGCGTGCGGCACCACAAGCGCCTTTGTCATCATACGGCTTTGTTAATTACTAAAACGCATTAAAAAGCATTTTTTATTATTTTGAGGGATAAGCAGCCCTGCCTATAGTCGCCCCATATTAGTCGTGTTCCGAGGGATGGGCCGAAATGGATTATTTGCCGATGTTTGCCAAATTGGACGGTCGCCCTGTGCTGCTGGTGGGTGGGGGCGAAGTGGCCCTGCGCAAGGCACGCCTGCTGCTGGCGGCCGGTGCCAAGCTGACCCTGGTCTCTCCCGAGCTTGAACCCGACTTCCATGAATTTGCCGGCCGCTTCACCCATCTGGCGGAGCGCTTCACCCCGGCCCATCTGGCCGGCCAGATCCTGGTGGTGGCCGCCACCGACGACCTCGAGGTGAACGCTCTGGTCTATCAGAGCGCCAACCAGCTCGGCCTGTTCGTCAACGTGGTGGACGACCCCAAGCGCTCCAGCTTTATCTTCCCCTCCATCATCGATCGCAGCCCCATCATGGTGGCGGTCTCCAGCGGCGGCAAGGCGCCTGTGCTGGTGCGCCTGCTGCGCGAGCGGCTCGAGAGCCTGCTGCCCCGCCACCTCGGCGGCCTGGCCGAGCTCTCCGGTCGGGTACGCGACCGGGCCAAGCGGGTGCTCTCTTCCATTTCCGACCGTCGTCGCTTCTGGGAGCGCGCCTTTGCCTCCAATACCCTGGCCGGTTTGATTGAGAAAGCCGATTGGCAGGGTGCCGAGCAGTGGCTGAACGAGGGGCTTGACCAAGCCCAGACCGAGGTGGGCGAGGTGGTGCTGGTAGGAGCGGGACCCGGCGATCCGGGCCTGCTGACCCTCAAGGCGCTGCAACAGATCCAACAGGCCGAGGTGGTGCTCTATGACCAGCTGGTCTCCGCCGAGATCCTCGAGCTGGTGCGCCGCGACGCCACCCTGGTGTCGGTCGGCAAGAAGGCCGGCGCCCACAGCGTGCCCCAGGAAGAGACCAATCGCCTGCTGGTGGAATACGCCAGGGCGGGCAACCGGGTGGTGCGGCTCAAGGGGGGCGACCCCTTCATGTTCGGCCGTGGTGGCGAGGAGCTGGAAGTGCTGGCAGAGGAGGGCATCCCCTTCTCCGTGGTGCCCGGCATCACGGCCGCCGCCGGTGCCACCGCCTATGCGGGCATTCCGCTCACTCACCGCGACCATGCCCAGAGCGCCGTTTTTATCACGGGCCACTGCCAGAAGGAGGGCAAGGAGCCCGACTGGCAGCAGCTCGCCGCCACCAGCCAGACCCTGGTGATCTACATGGGGCTGATGCGCTCCGAGCATATCCAGCAGCAGCTGGTGAACCATGGCCGCAGCAGCGCCACCCCCATCGCCATCATAGAGCGCGGCACCACGGCGCGGCAGCGCGTGCTGACCGGCACCTTGGCTGAGTTGGCCGAGCTGGCCGCCCAGGCGGTGAGCCCCTCCCTTATCGTCATCGGCGAGGTGGTTGCCCTGCGTAAACAGCTCGCCTGGTTTGGCGAGACGGCGCAGGGGGCCGACAGCGGCCACGAGCTCAAGCTGGTGAGCCTGGCCTGAGGCAGAGACCCGAATCGATTTGACGGTGTTGCCATGGCGGCACCGACCTGAACCAAGACCGCGCACCGACCAGGCGCGTCAGCAATGAACCGAGGACCCAGACATGGACCGTGAAAGATTGACCCATCTGCAGCAACTGGAAGCCGAGAGCATCCACATCATCCGCGAGGTGGCTGCCGAATTTGAAAACCCGGTGATGATGTACTCCATCGGCAAGGACTCCTCCGTCATGCTGCACCTGGCCCGCAAGGCCTTCTATCCGGGCAAGATCCCCTTCCCCCTGCTGCACGTCGACACCGACTGGAAGTTCAAGGAGATGATCAAGTTCCGTGACGAGACCGCCAAAAAGTACGGGCTGGATCTGATCGTCCACAAGAACCCGGAAGGGCTCGCCATGGGCATCAACCCCTTCGTGCACGGCAGCGGCAAGCACACCGACATCATGAAGACCGAGGGGCTCAAGCAGGCGCTCAACAAATACGGCTTCGATGCCGCCTTCGGTGGTGCCCGCCGCGACGAGGAGAAGTCCCGTGCCAAGGAGCGGGTCTACTCCTTCCGTGACAAGTCTCACCGCTGGGATCCTAAGAACCAGCGCCCGGAGCTGTGGCGCGTCTACAACAGCCAGGTCAACAAGGGGGAGAGCATCCGGGTCTTCCCGCTCTCCAACTGGACCGAGCTGGATATCTGGCAATACATCTACCTCGAGAACATCGACATAGTCCCGCTCTACTTCGCCGCTCATCGCCCTGTGGTGGAGCGTAATGGCATCAAGATCATGGTGGATGACGAGCGCATGCCCATCGGCCCGGAAGATGAAGTGAAGCAGGAGCTGGTGCGCTTTCGTACCCTCGGCTGCTACCCGCTGACCGGGGCCATCGAATCCAATGCCACCACCTTGCCGGAGATCATCGAAGAGATGCTGATCACCACCTCGAGCGAGCGGCAAGGGCGGCTCATCGACCACGATCAGGCCGGCTCCATGGAGCAGAAGAAGCGTCAGGGCTATTTCTAAAAAAATGTTCTAAGGAATCGCAACATGAACAACCACATTCAGACCGCCATCAGCGAACAGGGCATTGAAGCCTACCTGCACGCCCAGCAACACAAGAGCCTGCTGCGCTTTCTCACCTGCGGCAGCGTGGACGACGGCAAGAGCACCCTCATCGGCCGCCTGCTGCACGACTCTCAGCAGATCTATGAAGATCAGCTCAAAGCGCTGGAGTCCGACAGCCAGAAGCTCGGCACCACCGGCGAGAAGCTGGACCTGGCGCTGCTGGTGGACGGCCTGCAGGCGGAGCGCGAGCAGGGCATCACCATCGACGTGGCCTACCGCTATTTCTCCACCGCCAAGCGCAAATTTATCATCTCGGATACCCCAGGCCACGAGCAGTACACCCGCAACATGGCCACCGGCGCCTCCACCTGCGATCTCGCCATCATATTGATCGATGCCCGCAAGGGGGTGCTGGATCAGACCCGCCGTCACAGCTTTATCGCCAGCCTACTTGGCATCAAGCAGTTCGTGGTGGCGGTCAACAAGATGGATCTGGTGGAATTCAGCCAGGAGGTGTTCGAGCGCATCAGTGCCGATTACCGCGAGTTCGCCAAGAAGCTCAGCGTTGACACCATCCACATCGTGCCGGTCTCTGCGCTGGACGGTGACAACGTGGTGAACCCAAGCGACAAGTTGGCCTGGTATCAGGGCGAGACCCTGCTCTCCCTGCTGGAGAGCGCGGAAGTGGAGCGCGAGCTGGAGCGTCACCCGGTGCGCCTGCCGGTGCAGTACGTGAACCGCCCCAACCTTGATTTTCGCGGCTTCGCGGGCACTTTGGCCTCCGGCATCCTGCGGGTCGGCGACCGCCTGGCCGTGCTGCCCTCCGGCAAGGAGAGCACGGTGACTCGCATCGTCACCTTCGACGGGGATCTGGAGTACGCCCTGCCGGGTCAGGCCATCACGGTCACCTTCGCGGACGAGATCGACATCAGCCGGGGCGACCTGCTGGTGGATGCGGCGAAAAAGCCCCAGGTGACCCAGAACGTGCTGGCTCACATCGTCTGGATGGGGGAAGAGTCCCTGCAACCGGGCCGGGTCTATGACGTCAAGCTGGCCACCAAGAAGAGCCGTGGCCAGGTGGAGGCCATCCGCCACCGTATCGAGATCAACAAGCTCGACGAGCTGCCGGCCTCCGAGCTCAAGCTCAACGAGATCGGCCTGTGTGAATTCAGCCTGACCGACCCGGTGGCATTCGATCCCTACCAGGAGATCCGCGACACCGGCAGCTTTATCCTGATCGACCGGCTGACCAACGTCACCGTCGGTGCCGGCATGATAGTGGAAGGGCTGGCGGCCAAGGCGGTGGCAGGGCAATACAGCGAGTTCGAAGTCGAGCTCAACGCTCTGGTGCGCAAGCACTTCCCCCACTGGCAGGCGCTGACCATCAGCAACGACGCAAGCAAGGAGTAAGCCGATGACCTGGCAACAATCCCTGGTGCTGGGTCTGCTGGCTGCCCTCGTCGCCCTGCTGATCCAGGGCAAACTCCGGCCGGCGCTGCTCTTCTCGGGCGCCGTGCTCATCACCTACCTGAGCGGCCTGGCGGACATCAACGCCGTGGTGGCGGGCTACACCAACAGCGCCCTGCTGACCCTGGTGCTGTTGCTGCTGGTGTCGCTCGCGGTGGAGAAGACCCGGGTCATGAGCTGGTTTGCCAACCTGGTGGGCACAGGCTCGTTCAACAAGGTGCTGGTGAAGGTGTGGTTCTCCACCGCTTTCCTGTCGGCATTCGTCAACAACACCGCCGTGGTGGCCTCCATGCTGGGGGCGGTCAAACGCAATCCCAACCATGCGCCGTCCCGGCTGCTGCTGCCCATGTGCTTCGCGGCGACCTTTGGCGGCGTGCTGACCCTGATCGGCACCTCCACCAACCTCATCGTCAACAGCTTCCTCATCAAGATGGGGGCCAAGCCGCTCGGCATGTTCGACTTCTTCATGGTGGGGGCGGGGACCCTGCTGACAGGCCTCATCGCCGTGCTGCTGTTTGCCCGCCACCTGCCGGAGCAGGACACCGAGATGAGCCGGGAATCCGGCTACTTTCTCGAAGCCAAGGTGGGCCCCGGCTCGCCCATGGCCGGGCGCAGCGTCAAGGAGAACGGCCTGCGCAGCCTGAAAAGCCTCTATCTCGCCGAGATCATTCGTGGCAACCAGGTGATCTGCCCGGTGCAGCCGGAACACGAGCTGCACGAAGGGGACATGCTGCTGTTTTGCGGTGACGTGGAGAGCGTCGGCGTGCTGCAGGAGCTCAAGGGGCTGGATCTCTACGGCCAGCACCGGCTCAACGGCCAGCACCTGGTGGAGGTGATCGTCAGCCACAGCTCGCGGCTGGTGGGTCAGACCATCAAGGATGCGGAGTTTCGCACCCACTTCGATGCGGTGGTGCTGGCGGTGCGCCGGGGTGAGACCCAGCTCACCGGCGGCCTCGGCCAGATTGAATTGCACGCAGGGGATACATTGCTGCTGGCCCCCGGCCCCAAGTTTGCGGGCAACAAGTCCCTCTCCCGCGAGTTCGTGGTGGTGAGCGGGCTGGAGGCCTCCACCCGGCTCGATGCCACGCGCAGCGCCGCCGTGGTGGCGGGGTTCCTCGGGGTGCTGACCCTGTCGGTGCTCGATCTGGTGCCGCTGTTCAAGGGGTTGCTGGTGATGCTGGTGGTGCTGCTGTTCTCCCGCATTCTGACGTTGGACGAGATCCGCCGCCGCTTTCCGCTCGATATCTGGCTGGTGGTGGGCGGGGCGCTGGCCATCGCCGATCAGCTGGAGCAGAGCGGGTTGGCAAAACTTATCGCCGACTGGCTGATGGGGGAGTTCAACGGCGCGAGCCCCATCATCGCCTTTATCGGCATCTACCTGTTTACCCTGGTGCTGACCGAGCTGATGAGCAACAACGCCGCGGCTGCGCTGGCCTTCCCCATGGGTTACCAGCTGGCGCTCAGCATGGACGTCTCCACCATGCCGTTCATTCTGGCGGTGCTGTTCGGGGCGAGCTCCAGCTTTATCCTGCCCTACGGCTACCAGACCAACCTGATGGTCTATGCGGCAGGCAACTACAAGATGCCGGACTACCTCAAGCTGGCCCTGCCGGTCTCCCTGGCCTACAGCATCGGGGTGATCGTCATGGTGCCCCTGCTGTTTCCGTTTTAAGGCGGCGCAACTGGGCTTTGCAGGGAGTAGGAATACACGACGACCATGGCCCCCGTCAGTGGCGAGTGGCCAGAGGCTGAGCTCAAGGAGCCAGACCGTTTCAGCATTGAGGCGCGAGCGCCAAGCAAGGAGTTTTGGATGAGCAATATCGTGTGGCATGCCCATGCAGTCGACAAACAGAGCCGGGCCGAGCAGAAGGGACAGAAGCCGCTGGTGATCTGGTTTACCGGCCTGTCGGGGGCGGGCAAATCCACTCTGGCGGGGGCGCTGGAGCAGGCGCTGGCCGCCGAGGGCAAGCACACCTATCTGCTGGATGGGGACAATGTGCGCCACGGCCTCTGTGGCGATCTCGGTTTCGATGACGCCGCCCGCCAGGAGAATATCCGCCGGGTTGGCGAGGTGGCAAAACTCATGGTGGATGCGGGACTTATCGTGCTCACCGCCTTTATCTCGCCGTTCCGTGCCGAGCGGGAGCTGGTGCGCAATCTCGTGGGTGAAGGGGAGTTTGTCGAAGTGTTCGTCGATGCGCCGCTTAGCGTGTGCGAAGAGCGCGACCCCAAGGGGCTCTACAAGAAGGCGCGAGCAGGGGAAATTCGCAACTTCACCGGTATCGACTCCGCCTACGAGGCGCCCGAGCAGCCGGAAATCCATCTGCTGAATGCCGGTAAACCGGTAGATGCCTTGGTGGATGAGTTGCTGGCTGCGCTAAGGCAAGGGAATTACCTGTAGCTGGTGAGTGGGCCGTTTTACACAGGGAGCTGAATTGTTATCTCGGCGCGGTTATTCGCGATTGTCCGAATACGCTGCGCTATTCGAACCTACGGGCTGCATCGCCTTTGATGCCATGGCTGGAGCTGGCTGAAAAACCACTTTTAAAGCCTAAATCGCAAGCTTTCCTCTTCTCTGAACCGAAGCCGTCAATGATAGTGCTATCACGGCAGCCACCGCCAGCCATACCAAGGTTTGCTCAAAATTGTGGGTGTCCTAATAGTTCTCCTAATAGTTCCCGACATCAAGGCTTGCTCAAAATGATGGGTGTCCCAATAGTTGCTTAAACAGTTTGTTAGGCTACTTGCCAACCTTATATGGCTTACAGTATTCAGCTAACTCAAAAATTTGCATTTTGCTAAATTTGGAGCAATCCAGCTCTGTAGCTACGATATCTCTCCACTTATTTTCACCAAACATCATAGCCTGAACTTTAAACTTATACTTTCGCGGCATAAATTCAAAACCATCTAGCCTTAAATTAAACACTGCATTAATTGATTTAATTTCATTAGGATTCAGTGAAAGTGGCATAGTAAAGTAGTCTGCTTCGATACTAGAGGCGTGTATATCAAAAGTACTTTGAGTTCTTTCATAATCCCACACCAGTCCCAACTCTGACAGTTCAACTCTTAGTTGACTTATAACTAAAGGGCATGCACCTGAATTCCAAAGAATTAGAGGGACACCTAATACTTGTATTTTCCTTTGACTAAACTCAGCACTGCTTTCAGTTGCCGTACCTGCATATAAAGCGCTTACAGGACCACAATTAAGCTTACCTTTACGCCAGTTCATCCACCAAAAACTGAACAACGTAAAAAATAGTGCCAATAGACTTACTAACAACGCATATTTTTCCAATTAGCATCCTCTTTGTAGCCTAACGCCCGCCTAAGGGGCTGACAACGCATTACCACTAAACTCAAACACAACAACCGTAACCACCGCAGCTCATTGGGACTGGAAACGCCGCGCGTTGACAGTCCCTCTTGAGGCGTTTGTTATGTGTATGAACTCTAAGCTAAAGTTAGCCTCTCCCAAACATGCTACGCGATATTTTATGACCCACTGAAAAGCAAACCACAGCAACACCTATGAAAACTAGGATTGAGAGTAAATATCCAACCGTCGCTGATACGCCAAAGCCCCAAACAAACGAAAAGACTAAACCTTGATATGCTTCGTATGGCCATTGAATTACTGGAAAATGTGAGCCGTCCATCAGAGTAAAGATTAAAGCTGACAATCCTAATAGTGATGCCACAATCCCAAACATTCTTGATCTATTCATGCTGAAAACCAAGTTGGAAACAAGTCTGCCAATTCTATGTGCTTGATTCGATTGGGGCTAGCTAAAACACATATAACACTCTGTTAAGGGGTGAGCAACGCAATACAAAAGCCGCCGCATACCGCCTTAAACACTAAAACAAACGCATAGTGAAAATGCCACGCGTTGCGAATCCCTCTTGAACAGTTTGCTATGTTTTAGATAAGTTCGTAATCCCGTTCTCCTGTGTAGTCGTAATAGTACTGGACTGTTTGAAGCATTACATGACCATCAACCACTTGACGCATAAAGTTACGGACATCTTCTAGTTCTAATGCTGTAATGAGGTCAACATTATTATCTGGAAAATACTGTTGTTGGGTTTGAATACTTAGAATATCACCGCCCATGAGTTTCCTAAGTTCATCCACATCATGAGCACACTCTGACCTAAATTTATAATGTTTGGCACGCACTCCATTCACTTTGAATGTGTTGATCATATACTCTAAGCCCAAGCGAATGAGCGTAAATACATTCTCGAAACTTTGAGTTATATCCTCTAGTTCTGAGTCTTCTGAAATTCCCGAGCTAAATTCAATTCTAGCCTCATCTCCAAGAGGGGATTTGGAGCATATTTCACTTAAGAGGCTAATCAATTGTTTTTTATCATACTTAAATCGAGTTGCCTGTGTCATTTCAGGCACATCTTTTAGCGAGCTTAAGTACATAATATCAATTAGCTTTACATTTCCGTCATGCTCTACCAGCACGTTTTCGTCGTGCAAGTCCATGTGTACTAGACCTTGAGCATGGATGTGCTTAACACCTTCCGAAATTTCATGACCAAGTCTATAAGCCTCTTGATTAGTTAAATCACCATTTAATCGTTCTTCCAGCGTAATACCATCAATGTGTTCCATGACAATACACTTTTCATTCCCAATATTTGGAATGAATACACTTTCAATTGAATACACATCTACTACATTCTTATGCTTTGACCTAACCAAAGCTCTGGCGTGATCTAAAATTGTAGATACACCTTTACCTTCCTCTCTGAGCACTTTAACAGCAACGTTCCTTCCAATTTCGTCGGTGCCTAGCCATACATCTGCAAACCTACCGTCACCGATAGGATTTAATAAATTGATATCCAAAACTTTCCTCTTCATTCGGAAACATAACGCCCTGTTAAGGTGTGAGCAACGCAATACCGATGCCCCCGCATACCACCTTAAACACTAAACACAACGCATAGTAAAAATGCCACGCGTTGCGAATCACTCTTAAACAGTTTGTTATATGCGTATTAAATAGATCGTCGACTTTTAACCCAATTGTCTTTTCTTACAACGATACCAAGCTTATTGATGTCACTATTTAATCTCATACTCGGTTTATCAAATGCGTCTTCAGGTGTTTGCCCTTTTCTAAGACGAGCACAAACCGTTGAATAAGTAACTTGTGGATTGATACGAGCATATGCACTACGTATAGAAGGATAATGAACTTGGTTAACAGTAACAGATTTCGAATTCCCGAACCCTTCTCCGTGCCCTTCCAAGGTCTTTTTGACTATTATTTGGTATCCGTTCTTATCCACCCACTCAAAATCAATGATATTAAACTGGCGTACACCAATAGCATCTTTGCCCCATACAACGTAATAGGAATTAGCCTCATCGTGTAGAGTGATTTCTTGGAGTTTTTTTCCACCAGACATACCACTAGCACGCCAAAGATCCCAACCACATTGTTCTGAATACGAATACATCGAACTAGCAGAAGTTTCAGAGACAGATTCGACCTTTCCTGAAATCACCTTATTGCCATCGCGAACTGTTGGGAGCGGGTAGTTTTTATATTGTTTTTCCAGCCAGTCGCAAAGAGCAACATCTATCAATTTCTGAGTGAAAATTGAGATTTGATGAGAATTCGACTCAATCCAAGATTCATCTACACCGCAGTTTTTACATGTAAGCAGCAATTTTTGATAAAAGTCAGCAGCTTTAATTTTTCCATTCTGCTCAATTACTAGTAGAGCGTATGGTCTCAAAAATTCAATTAATTCCTTACTCATAACTTCCTTCACTTGAAAGCATATAACGTCCGGCTCACCGAGCAGATTTTTGATGGCGGCTTTTTTGCCACGCAAAAAAGTTGACAGCGAAAATTTGTCCGGTGCAGCCGCTTGTTAACAGCTGACTACTCTGTGACTCGAATTTCAATTTTACCGCCATTACCCACTGTGTTTATTTGCTTAGAGAAATCACTTAAAAATACTATTTCCTCTGTGATGCTTACGGGCTTTAGTGACACTCCGTTTTTAGCCTCTTCCGTGCAGAACGGAGGGTAAACATGTATCACTTGACCTGGTTCTAGGTGTTGCTCTTGATTTTGAAGCTGTAACAACGGTTCTAAACCAAGAAACTCCACCGGGTCAGTTGATGCCGCAGCCAAGAAAGACCCCAAACCAAAATCAAGACTCTCAAGCTCTCCAGTTTCAGCGAAGAGTTTATAGACAGTGCGATCTCTTAGTAAGTATTGATCTGCTACACAATCTTGAGCGAACGGAACATCTGATTTTTCTACCGAAGGGTAGAGATTATGGATCGCATTTTCTCCAAATAGTGCTGCCCTTAAACTGTGCCATTCAGGTTCATTACAGAGACCTCGCACATGTAGCCCGCTACCAAACTGAATAAAACCGTTTATTTGTTTCAAGAGTGAAAGCAGATTATCAGGGAGTAATGACTCAACCTATTGGTCTGCCTGATATTCTGGCCCTTGATATGTAATGTTGGATAACTCCATGATTCCTCGAGGCAGTTAACAATTTATTATACGGAATGTTTCCACATAGAAACATGCGGCTGTTCCACATATCCTGCCAATTTTTTGTATCACATCAATGTAGTTATCCATACTTTCAATATGTTATATCAATGTTTCTTGCATTAATTGTAGGATAAATGGTCGTGTTTCCTCTATATCCAATATGGGGCTCCACTAGCATCCATACTGTGTGCAAATACATCTCGTATGTTGGGCCAAAAATTGTAGGTTGGTGCTGAACGTAGTGAAGCCCAACGTTTACCTCGAAACGTATCTGCCAATTTGTGTTACCGATCGGGCCAATACATGTTTATCCCGCTCTGGTTTACGTGTTCATGCTCGTCCGTTGGGCTTTGCTGCGCTCTGCGCCAACTTGTAAAAACTACGCTACCTCCCCTGAATTTCAGTATCCAGCCTGCCCAGCTTCAATAAGTTGACGCTGGGTTTATTGTTAGGATTACTTAGCTTCGGCCTTAACCACATATTTATATCGCTGACGACCTCTTTGCGAAGGCTTGTCCCATCACTGTTTTTCAACCCATGATCCAGTGCTTCGTAGCGTCGATACTCGATATTGCTTTTTCCGAGCTCTTTAAGGCGTAGCATCATTTCATCTGTTTTTTGAGGTGATACCGAGGTGTCCATTCCACCCTGAATGATCAGCAAAGGAGAATTGACTTTTATAAGGGTATCAAGCTGATCGAGGGAGAGCATCTGCTGCCACCAATGATAGCCGTGTCCGCTCACATCAAGTTCAAATGGTTTGCTGTTAAGAACATGTTCGGCAAACCCTTTAAAACCGTCGATCTCTTTTCTCGCCTCTGCTGGGTTGTTATGTTTGACAGCGATACTGTGTGAAACGTCATCGATAAACCAGCGACCGCCACCATTAAAGGAAATGGTGGCATCGATATAGTCAACATCTGCGCTCACTAGGTTGGCGATAACGGCCCCTTCACTGCCGCCCAAGAGAATTAATGTCTTGTATTGCCCATCTTTTCGAACGATATCGAGCACAGCCTTGATATCCGCGACCCGCTGCGCAGGGCTGTCCTTTTCAAGGTTCTGAGCAGGGCAATCCTTGCGTGCCCGATCGGTACTGTATTTTAATTTACGATTGATGTCGTACTTTTCGACCAGCAGAATATCAGCTTCTGGCCAAACATTTTTATAGTCAGAGAGTATCGAGTCAATGTTAAGCACGCTGTTGCAATCAGAGCCTTGCAGAATCAACAGCAAGGTGTCTGTATCATGGGTATATTGGACCAAGTAATAGGAGATAGGTGAGCCATCATCCCTGCTGGCTGTGCGAGTCATGATCTCTTGGGCGCTTGTCGAGCATGTCAAAAATAGCAACAATAAATATATTGTTCGCATTCTCATTTTACCCTTGGCGATCAGAACAAGGCGCAACCATGCAGAGCGCAGCAATCCTGCCGAGCTCATAAAATGCAAGTGGGTCAGGTTGCCATGGCATCATGGTAATGATACTAGCCCCAGCTGTTATTGGTTTTTGCATAACGAACGACCTGATATATCGCTATGTTTTCAGTTGCCAGCAGCCTGATTATTTCTGGTATGCATTGAATGGGAAGCTCCATTTCATAGCCATGGGCCAAGGTTTCAATTTTTTCAGCCCGTGCTGGGCCAAGAAAACCAGAAATGATTTTCTTGGCCATACCATCATGATCACGAATCTCGAAATAGACGCGGTACATGTCAGATGTGTAATCCAGTGGTGTGCCTATTTCTTGCGTCTCATATGGCGGTACTGCGTCTGTGTTGTTCATATTGCCTCTGAACTCTTTAATTTTTTAATGCGCCAAGGAGATATTACGTATTGGCGTATTATATCTGAAGGGAAATGCTGCCTTTTATGGCGAAGCGTTTCCAGTGAAATTAGTAGCCTGGCTGGGTGTGGCGTTTTTTAGTGTTATCACCTGGGCAGTGAAATAATGGCGCCAACAAAATCAGGGCTGTCATCCTTGTTAATAACGCGCAGCCGGTCGCCACCCGCGTGGCTATTCCTCAGGCAAGGCTACCGCCCCTGAATTTCAGCCTCCAGTCTGCTGCGCTTTCCCTGCGGTGTGGCTCTGGTCTGGTACATGGCTGACTCCGACAAGAGAGGATCTGATGGCCATGTTACCGAACGGAGCTGGTTAGGGAAGGGGGAGTGAGTGATTTCTCGGGCAAGATCAATAAATTGAGCTGCCATGGGGGGCGGTAGAGGTATCTCAGCGTCCGTACTTTCTCAATGCTCGCTGCGTATTTGGGCGGGGGGAATGAACTGCGGGATGCCACTCTGTTGAATGAGTTGCAGAGCAGATGCCAAGGTAATGGCATCAAGGCCGGGCCAGTGATGGCATGGGCATCCCGGCCCAGTCAGATCTGCGTTTCCCACCAGAGATAAATGGGCCCGCTGTCGGTGACGACAGGGGCCTTTTTTGTTGTTAGCGCACGGTCTCGGGATCAGCGGGCTAGCACCACCTGGCCGGCAGGGCTGGGATTGACGACTTGTGGAGAGGCGGGTTGTTGCTGGAACTGGCGTACCAGCCGATCCAGGTCGCTCAGTTGCCGCACCAGCTGGTTGATGCCGTGGACGGCATGCTGACTGCCGACGCTGGAGTCATCGGCCAGGGTCTTGATGCTGAGCACGTTGCGATCGATGTCGGCAGTGACCTGGGACTGCTCCTGCACGGCCTGGGCTATCTGGCTGCTGCCGGAGGCGACCTGCTGCAACATGCTGTTGATCTGCTGCAGCACGTCGCCGGTAGCGGAGGCCTTCTGCTGGCAGCTGGCGGAGAGAGCCCCCCCTTTTTCCATCGCCTGCTCGGCGTTGGCCGCGCTGGTTTGCAGCAGGTTGATCATCTTCTGGATCTCGCCGGTGGAGGACTGGGTCTTGATGGCCAGGGATCTGATCTCGTCCGCCACCACCGAGAAACCACGGCCCGCCTCACCGGCACGGGCCGCCTCGATGGCCGCATTGAGGGCCAGCAGGTTGGTCTGGTTGGCGATGTTGTTGATGACGTCCAGGATGCCGTCGATGTCCCGGCATTGGGTCGCCAGGGTGTGGATTACCGTCTTGGAGGTGGCTATCTCGCCGTGCATCCCCTCGACCGCCCCTATGGTCTCCTGCACGCTGCGGTTGCCTTCCCGGAACAGGTCGGCGGTTTCATCCAGCAGGTCGGAGGCGGCGGTGGAGCTGTGGGACACCTCGCGGATCGACTCGGCCATCTGGGTGATGGCGGTGGCAACCTGATTGGTCTCGGCCTGTTGTTGTTGCAGGTTGCTGGTGATGGATTCGGCATTGCGCAGATCGCCCTCCGCCGAGTGCAGGATCCGGCTGCAGGTCTGCTGGGTGCGCGCCAGCACGGCGTTGAACTCGGCCTGGTTCATCAGCATGGCGAGCTCGATGGCGGCGATGTTGTCGACCTTGTTGGTGTAGAGCAGTTGCATCAGCGGGTTGTCAAAGCGGCTGCGGGCCAGCTTGTCGAGCTTGCCGAGGCGACGGCTCAGGGCCTGGGTGATCATGGCCGCCAGCAGCAAAGGCAGCACGGCCAGGGCCAGCAGCCAGCCGGAGGCCTGCTCATACCCCAGCGCCATCATGGCCACCAGGCTCGGCAGCAGGCAGAGGGTGATTGCCAGCGTGTGGGAGAAGGCCGGCAGCCTGAGCGCCAGCGGCGCTTTGTCTGCGCGCAGCCCGGCATAGATGCGCTCGGCCCGCTGCTTGATCTCCTCGCTGGGGGCGGTGCGCACCGATTGGTACTCCACCACCTTGCCGTGGGCATCCTTGATCGGCGTGACGAAGGCGCTGACCCAGTAGTGATCGCCGTTCTTGCAGCGATTCTTCACCGGCCCCATCCAGCTCTTGCCGGCCCGGATATGGTGCCAGAGGTCGGCGAAGGCCTGCTTGGGCATGTCCGGGTGGCGCACCAGATTGTGGTGCTCCCCCTGCAGCTCCTCCAGCGTGAAGCCGGCAATCTGGCAGAACTCCTCGTTGGCGTAGGTGATGCGGCTCTCCAGATCCGTGGTGGAGATGAGGTGCTGGTGTTCGGGATAGCGACGCTCATGCTGGGTGACAGGCTGATTGACTCTCATGGTGTGCTCCGAAACCGAGTTGTGGGGAAGGAGTCATCACCAATGCAAGGGCTGCACCAGTGGGGGCGAAAAACGTCGATCATGCGGCACTCATGCGGCACTCATGCGGCACTCATGCGGCAATCATGCGGTACGGCGGGGGGGGGGGGATGGCCAGTGGCGAGTGGAGCTACGGGCGTGGGGCTGGCGAGTCAGAGGGGGGGGATTTGCATTTCAGGAACCGTTTTGGCAACGATGGCGCCATTTCGCGAGCGGCGGCGGCAGGCGCAAAACAGCGGAGCCCTGACGGGCTCCGGAGGATCAGGGGGTCGGTTCGGCCGGGGCCGGTTCAGGCCCGGCGGGCGGGGTCAGCATCATGGTCTCGATCTGCAGCCCCTGCACCAGCACGGTTTTCAGATCCTGCAGGTACTCCTCCAGCGGCGGCTCCTGCAGCAGCTGGGCGAGCTCGTTGCCGACCGGGGTCAACCGGTAGTAGAGCAGGGTGATGTTGGTCTGCTTGCGCTGCAGGCGCCAGCGCTGATCGCCGAACTCCAGCTCCACCCCGTCGGCGGGCAGCGGGCCGGATTCCAGCTCGCCGCGGTGCAGCAGGCCGAGCTCGAACAGCTGCAGCAGGGCGTTGTAGGGGATGCGGTACTTGCCAAGGCCGAGCCGGGTCACCCGG
Source organism: Aeromonas sp. FDAARGOS 1408 (assembly GCF_019048665.1). Classification (NCBI taxonomy): domain Bacteria; kingdom Pseudomonadati; phylum Pseudomonadota; class Gammaproteobacteria; order Aeromonadales; family Aeromonadaceae; genus Aeromonas; species Aeromonas sp. FDAARGOS 1408. The sequence continues at coordinate 137,279 of NZ_CP077394.1, forward strand.
GCGCGGCTGAGCAGGCTGGCCCCCTTGTGCAGTCCCAGCAGCAGGCGCTGCTCGTCGCTGCCCACGTAGTGGCAGGAGAGGGAGCAGATGCGCTGGAACAGCTGGGCCTCGCGCTGGGTCATCTCCTTGAGGGTGGAGAGGGCACGGATGGAGAAGCGGCCCGGGGTAGCGATCTCGATGGCGAAGATGCGGCCCCACAGCTGTTGCATGGGCACCATGCTGATGTCTTCCGCCAGTTGCAGGAAGTGGGTCAGCCAGTCGCTGTCCATCTCGCCGCCGGCGGCCGTCTCCTCGCAGTGGCGGGAGGCCATCACCATGATGGATTCCAGGTTGCGCTGGCGGGCGGCCTGATCCGCCAGTTGGCGAAAAGCGGCGCGCTGCTCGAAGGTGCTGTCGCTGTTGCGGGTGAGCATGCCGTCGATGCCGCGGCTGCGGGCCAGGCGCAGGGTCTGCTCCTGGCTGCTCAGGATGGAACTCTCTTTCTTGGGCGGGGGCAGGTCAGCCATGCTGGCTCCGTGATCGCAAGGTCTAGGCCTTGAATGTTACTCCAACCGGGATGGCGGGCAATCCCTCAGGCAGGGGCTGGCCGGGTTCTTGCCTTCGCGGATAACAAAACGGCCTCCCGCGGGAGGCCGTCTGTGCCTGGTTACTGCTCTTCGTAGACGCTGACCTCGACCGCCTCCAGCGAATAGGAGGCGGTGGCCATCTCGTGACTGGAGCTGACCGTGCGCATCTTGCCCTTCACCCAGATGGCGTCCCACAGGTCGTCCACCGGCGCTCCCTTGGGGTAGCTCACATAGACCACCTGGTTGGTGGGCGGGGGCGGCACATGGATGCAGGCGCCGAAGTAGGGCACCAGCAGGAAGGCGGTGATCTTCTTGGCGTCCCCCTCCAGCGGCACCACGAAGCCCGGGATGCGCACCTCTTGGTTATCCAGCTTCTTGTTGACCCCACCCACCGGCTGGGGCACTGAGGCAAGATTGCCATCGTGGCTCACCTGGGGTGGGGGCAGCAGTTTTTCACCTTCCGGAATGAGCACATCCCAGTCGATGGTCTTGTAGTCGGCGGCCATGGCCGGCAGCGTCAGCAGGGCGGCCAGCAGCGCCACGATTTTCCACTTCATCATCTGTCCTTCTCGTTTCTTATGGGCGCCTGGCTAGACGCGAATGCTCATGCCATCGCTCAGGCTGTAGCGATAGGCGCGGGCGGCGGGCAACAGGCCTATCACCATGCCGGCCAGCCAGACCAGCCCCAGCAGTTGCCACTCGTGGGCGCTTGGCAGCCCCAGGCTCAATTGCAGGCCATAGTGACCGAGCAGCCAGGGGGTGGCAAGGGCTTGGCCCAGGTAGAGCGCGGCCACCCCGAGCGCAATGCCGGCGGTGGTGAGGGCCATCGCCTCCAGCGCCAGCAGCAGGAACAGGTGGGAGGGGCCGGCGCCGAGGGAGCGCAAGATGGCAAGCTCACGGCGCCGCTCGTTGAGGCCGGCCAGCAGGGTGGTCAGCATGCCGATGAGGCCTGCCACCACCACGAAACCGGCGATCACCGACAGCGCCGTCTCCGCCACGCTCATCAGGCTCCACAGCTCCTGCAGGGCGGCCCCCGGCAGGATCGCCATCAGCGGCTCGCCCCGGTAGGTATTGACGCTGCGCTGCAGCTGGAACGCCAGGATCCGGTTGCTGAGCCCCACCATGAAGGCGGTGATGGTCTTGGGGGTGAGATCCTGCGCCAGTGCCTGCTCGGCGGTCACGTTCTTGCTGTGACGGCCGGTGTCCCAGCCCAGGTGGATCGCCTCGATACCGGCCAGCGGCACATGGATGGTGCGATCGATGGGGGTGCCGGTCGGTGCCAGGATCCCCACCACCTTGAACGGCAGGTTGTCGTGCTGACTGAACGAGGTGTTGCCGGCGCCGTGGGCGATGACGATGGACTGCCCCAGGTGATAGCCGAGCTTCTCGGCCACCTGGGCGCCGAGCACAGCCTCGAACGGCGTGTCGAACGCTCTCCCTTCCCGCAGCTCCAGTGCCTGCTGCTGGCCATATTTGAGGTGGGTGAAGTAGTCGCCATTGGTGCCAAGCACGCGAAACCCCTTGTGGGAGTCGCCAAGGGAAAGCGGGATGGTCCAGGCGATGCCGGGTTGTTGCTTGATGGCCTGATAGGCGTCCCAGCCCACGTTGTTGGTGGGATTGCCGATGCGAAACACCGAATAGAGCAGCAGGTTCACCTGGCCGGAGCGGGCGCCGACGATGAGGTCCGTGCCCGACACCGTGTTGGCGAAGCTCTCGCGCGCCTGATTGCGCACTCGCTCCACTCCGAGCAGCAGGGTGACGCTGATGGCGACCGCCAGCAGGGTGAGCCCGGCGGTGAGGCGGCGGGCCCAGAGGCTTTGCAGGGCGAGTTTCAGCATGTTGCCCTCCGGTTCAGTTGTTGCAGGTTCTCCACCCGCGGGAAGAGCGGCTCGAGGTAGGGGTCGTGGCTGACGAAGACCAGGGTCGAGCCCTGCTTGTCGCACTCCTCGAACAGCAGCTTGATGAAGGCGGCCCGGTTGTCGGTATCCAGCGCGGAGGTGGGCTCGTCGGCGATCACCAGCGGTGGCGAGCCGATCAGCGCGCGGGCGGCGGCCACCCGTTGCTGCTGGCCGATGCTGAGGGCATGGACGGGCCTGTGCAGCGCCTCCTCGGGCAGTTGTAATTCCCGCAGCAGGCGGCGCGCCTCGTCGGCCGGGCTGCCCTGCAGCCGGGCCCGCTTCTCGGGGGAGAAGGTGAGGGCGCTGGTGACGTTGTCCTGCACGGATAAAAACGGCAGCAGGTTGAACTGCTGGAAGATGTAACCCAGATTGGCCGCCCGGAAGTGGTCACGGGCCCGGCCAGAGAGCCGGGCCAGCGGTTGGCCCAGCACCTCCAGGGTGCCGTGGTTGGCGGTCTGGATCCCGGCCAGCAGGCCGAGCAGGGTCGACTTGCCCGAACCGGACGGTCCCTTGATGAACACCCGTTCCCCCTCGCCGATGGTGAGGGCGGGAAGATCGAGTACAACCTCGTGACCCGGCCAGGAAAAGGCCAGATCGCGGATCTCAACCACGGCATTTTTCATGGCGTTACCAGCTCAGTTTGTTGGCGGAGGGGGTCAGCTCGGCCGCGGTCTGGCCGCTGGGCAGGATGCCCTGCACGCTCAGCTTCTCCAGGCTCGGATAGACGCTGAACAGGGTGGCTTCCAGCCCGGTCAGTTTGGCTGGCTCCGCGCAGGTGTAGGTGTACATGGCACCCATGTCGGCGTGACCGGCATCGTCGTGCTGGTGTTCGTCGTGCTTGCCGTCAGACTTCTGGTGGTCATGGTCATGGTCATGGTCATGGTCATGGTCGTGATCTTCCTTGGCGGCCTGCAGCGCCTGCTGGGTCAGCGTGCAGCCGGCGGCCGGGTCGAAGCGCAGCAGGGCATCGGGTTGCTTGAGCTGAGCCACTGCCTTGGCGTATTGCGCCTTCTCGTCATCGCTCTTGGCGGCGTGCTCGAAGCCCACCAGATCGGCGGCGGGGGCCTGCAGCTCGATCATCAGCTGGTTGCCATCGAGCACCAGGTTGAGGTGGCCGTGGCCGTGCTCGTGGGCACCGTGGCCGTGACTGTCGTGTTCATCGTGGTTTGCCTGCACGCCAAATGCGGCGGCCGCCAGTAACAGGGTGACTGCTTTCATCGTTAATCCTTTGAAAAATTTATTGAAAAATGGATTTAGCCGGATAAGCGATGAAGTGGTGGCGGTGCGCGAATGCGGCACTGACCTGAGGGGGTGGCATGAGGTTTGGGCAAGGCGGCATCAAGGAGCTTGCCGATGACGAGCTGTGGCGAGGGGATGACCTGGGTTGGGGTGAGTGCCAGCTTGCCATCCAGATGCAGGGCGCAGAGGACGCAGGCGTGGTTGTGGCCGGGCAGGTCGGCTTCCAGCGGATGTTGTGCCAGCACGGGTTGCAGCCACAACCAGCCCAGCAGCAGCAACCAGATTTTCAGCTTGGTACGACCCATAGACCCCTATCAAAGGGGCGCCATCAGCGCCCCTTTATCTCTGGCTTAGAGATGGGACTGGATGAGCCCCATCACGGTAGCGATATTGTTGGCATCGAGCTGACCGTCCTTGACGAACAGCACCTTGCCCTCTTTGTCCAGCAGGATGATGGCCGAGCTTTCCGGCGCCAGATCCCAGGCGTTGCGGGCCATGCCCTTGGCATCCAGCACCATGGCGGACCAGGGGAATTCCTTCTTGCTGTCCTCGGCACTGCTCTTCACAAAGCCGGAGGTACCCCAGATGGCGTCATTGCTGTTGATGATGGTGACGGTCTGGTACTTGTCGTGGGGCAGCTTGGCCGCCTTGATCGCTTCGATCATGGGGGCGTTGAGCTCCTTGGCGCTGGAACGACCGGCGATGTGCTGGATCAGAAAGACCTTGCCGGCCAGCACCTTGCTTTGCCAGGGCTGATAGCTGATCTCTTTCTCTTTCAGAACCAGTTCACCCTTGTCGCCGATGTTGACCAGCGGAACCTGGGCCGATTCCTTGATGTTGTGAGCCAGGGCCAGCGTTGGCAGCAGCGCCAGAGTAAGTACGAGATGTTTCATCCTGATGACACTCCTTTTGTTATGTTATAACGATTTTTGCATTGAGGGAATGGGGCCGAACTCATCCTAAACTGATCGGATCTGTTTAAAAAGTGTTAAATAAAAGCCGGCATTGAGGTGTTCGACTGCCCGCCAGCACGGGGGCTGGTGGACAAAGGCGGCTAGGATGGCACGCAGTCGATAAAAATCAATTGCTTATAAACTGGTTTGAGGAGTCTGGCCGCGCTCTGCAGCCAGACTTGAGGAAGGGGATAGGCCTCAGTAGAGCGGTTCGCTCACCAGCGGGATCTTGGCCATGGTCATCTGCTGGGCCAGCAGGGGAGAGCCGGTCAGCAGAATGTGGCGCTGGTTGCCGATCACCACTGTATCTCCTTTCAAACCACTGTCGGCAGTGATGGCCAGCCAGGCTGGCGAGACGCTGCCGATGCTGATGTTCGGATAGATGATGCTGAGCATGTACTGGGGGGCCAGCTCGGCCAAGAGGCTTGCCATCAGCAGCGCCTTCTCGTCGCTGTCCGCCTTGTTGTTCTGCAAGGCCTGCAGCGGCGGTGCGAAGTGGTCCATCTGTTCGGGCGGAGTAGGGATGCCGCTCAGCCACTCCTGCAGCAGGCCGACGCTGGTGGCGAGATCCTTGGCCAGGAACTGTTTCGCCAGGGGCCTCAGGTCGCCCTTGAACTGGTAGAACAGCTGGGAATAGTTGGGGCGCACGCAGGGCAGCTTGCGGTTGGCGGGGTGAACGCAGGGCACCACCCGCATCTGATAGAAGGCGTCGTCCTGATATTGCTGATAGGCCTGCCAGAACAGGGTCGACTCCATGCTATCGTCGTGCAGGGTGAAGGCCTGCTCCAGATTGCGAAACTTGGTGGCGGTCTCAGGGCTGGTCTGGTTGATGAGGTTGATGCTGTTGTAGAGCCGCGGGCTGATGTAGGAGTAGAGGGTTTCCAGCGGATAGTTGAGGGAGGCATCGAGCAGGGTCATCTCGTGGCGACTGGCGGCGATGACCCGCTCGTCCGCATTCAGTTGCAGATGCTTCTGCTGACCGTCGCTCGATTGCCACTGCCAGCTCAGGGTGACCTCGTTGGCCCCGGCCATGGACGCGAACACTAGACTCAACAACAGACCTTGTGCCAGTTTCATGATGTGCATCCTGCTCGGGGTGATAATAAACAACTAGGTGAGCTGGCCGATTTTGGATGAGTCTGACATTTGTGATTTTGATAACAGATTGATCGGGCTTTTAATTTAATTCTGGAAATAAGTCATGCAGGAAACCGTCATGAAGCGAATCACACCCTTGTTGCTGCTGTTGGCCACGCTGCCGGCCGCGGCGGGGCCTGTCATCGTCAACCAGGGAATGTCCAGTGCGGATACCTTTGCCCTGCGCGACAAGCTGGCGAAGGAACATGAGTGGCAGGAGTGGCTGCGCTTTCAGCAGGCCATCAAGTGGCTTGAGGTGCTGCCGGTGAACTGCGAGCTGATGAGCGATGCTGGCGGCAGTTATCGCTGCGGGGGGAATTACTATCGGCCCTATCAGCAGGATGGACGTGACATCTATATACAGGGGGATCCCAGTGGTGTGACGCCGGGTCAACGCCCGCAACAACCCACGAAAAAGGCGCCCTGAGGCGCCTTTTTCACGAAGGTTACGCTTACTTGGCAGCGTAACGCTCGGCAGAGCTCTTGATCTCTGCTTCGGCAGCGGCCTTGTCGCCCCAGCCTTCAACCTTGACCCACTTGCCAGCTTCCAGCTCTTTGTAGCGCTCGAAGAAGTGCTGGATCTGGGCGCGCAGCAGCTCGGGCAGATCGTTCACATCTTGGATGTGGTCGTACTGCTTGGTCAGCTTGGAGTGCGGAACGGCCACGATCTTGGCGTCTTCGCCAGATTCGTCGGTCATCTTCAGCACGCCAACCGGGCGGCAGCGAATGACGGAGCCGGCCAGCAGCGGGTAGGGAGTCGGAACCAGCACGTCAACCGGATCACCATCCAGAGACAGGGTGGCGTTCACGTAGCCGTAGTTGCACGGATAGAACATCGGGGTAGACATGAAGCGATCAACGAAGATGGCACCGCTGTCCTTGTCGACTTCATATTTGATCGGGTCGGCGTTCTGCGGGATTTCGATGATGACGTAGATGTCGTCGGGCAGGCTCTTGCCAGCCGGTACCAGATTCAGGCTCATGACGTTTCCTTTGAGTGTTGGAGTCAAGTTTGCAGGCCGATATTATAGCGATGTCGCGTCAAATGACCATATTTCAGGGCCACTGCGACAGAGTTGGTGGATACCGTGCAGCTTGGGTCTGCCAAATTGCCGTCACCTTGTTAGAATGCGCACTTCCCTTTACTGCGAAAGGAAGCGGTATGCATATTCACATTCTCGGGATCTGCGGCACCTTCATGGGTGGTCTGGCGGTGTTGGCAAAACAGCTTGGTTATCGGGTCACCGGCTCTGACGCCAACGTCTATCCCCCCATGAGTACCCAGCTCGAGCAACAGGGCATCGAACTGACCGAAGGCTACGATCCTTCCCAGCTCGATCCGGCGCCGGATCTGGTGGTGGTCGGCAACGCCATGAGCCGCGGCAACCCCTGTGTGGAGTATGTGCTGGATCGCAATCTGCCCTACATCTCCGGCCCCCAGTGGCTGCTGGAGCACGTGCTGCAGGATCGCTGGGTGCTGGCCGTCGCCGGCACCCACGGCAAGACCACCACCGCCAGCATGCTGGCCTGGGTACTGGAATACGCCAAGCTGGAGCCCGGTTTCCTCATCGGCGGCGTGCCCGGCAACTTCCCGGTCTCCGCCCGTCTGGGCTCGGCTCCCTTCTTTGTCATCGAGGCGGACGAGTATGACTGCGCCTTCTTCGACAAGCGCTCCAAGTTTGTTCACTACCACCCGCGTACCCTGGTGATGAACAACCTGGAGTTCGACCACGCGGATATCTTCCCGGATCTCGCCGCCATCCAGCGTCAGTTCCACCACCTGATGCGCACCGTGCCGAGCAACGGTCGAGTGCTCTTCCCCAAGGGGGACGAGAATCTGGTTGCCGTACGCAAGATGGGCTGCTGGAGCGAAGTGGAGCTGGTGGGTCAGGACGATGCCAAGTGGAAGGCAGTCAAGCTGGCCGACGATGGCTCTGCCTTCGAGGTATGGCTGGACGGGGTGAAGCAGGGCGAGGTGCACTGGGAGTGCATCGGCGAGCACAACGTCAACAACGGCCTGATGGCCATCGCCGCCGCCCGCCATGCCGGTGTCATGGTGGAGCACGGCATAGCGGCCCTCTGCCAGTTCAAGTCTCCCAAGCGGCGGATGGAGCTCAAGGGGGAAGTGGCCGGCATCAGCATCTATGACGACTTCGCCCACCACCCCACTGCCATCGAAACCACCCTCGGCGGCCTGCGTGCCAAGGTGGGCAAGGCCCGCATCCTGGCGGTGCTGGAGCCCCGCTCCAACACCATGAAGCTGGGAGTGCACAAGGAAGAGCTGGCCGGCTGCTTCGACGGCGCCGACGAGGTGTTCTTCTTCCAGCCGCCCAACATCGGCTGGGATCTCGGCGAGGTGACCGCCCACATGACCCGACCGGCCAAGGTGTTCAACGATCTGGAAACCCTGATCAACCGGCTGGTGGCCGAGTGCCGCGATGGCGATCATATTCTGATCATGAGCAACGGCGGCTTCGGCGGCATTCATGACAAGCTGATCGCCCGCCTCAAGGACTATCACGGCCAGCTATGAACAAAGCGATCACCCTGGCGCTGACCGGCGCCTCCGGCGCCCCATATGCCCTGCGCCTGCTGGAATGCCTGGTGCAGGCGGACTATCGGGTCTACCTGCTCGCCTCCTCGGCGGCTCGTGTGGTGCTCAAGACCGAGCAGCAGCAGGAGTGGCCGGGCTCGCCGAAAGAGCTCTCTGCCTTTCTCTGTCGCCAATATGGCGCCAAGGAGGGGCAGATCGTCGCCTGTGGCAAGGAGGAGTGGTTCTCGCCGGTGGCTTCGGGCTCGGCAGCGCCCAAGCAGATGGTGGTCTGCCCCTGCTCCATGGGCACCGTCTCGGCCATTGCCAACGGCACCTCCGACAACCTGCTGGAGCGGGCGGCGGACGTGGTGATCAAGGAGCGCGGCCAGCTGATCCTGGTGCCCCGCGAGAGCCCTTTCTCGGCGATCCACCTGGAGAACATGCTGAAACTGGCCCGCCTTGGGGTGACCATCATGCCAGCGGCGCCGGGCTTTTATCATGAGCCGAAAAGCATCGCGGATCTGGTGGACTTCATGGTGGCGCGGATCCTCGATCATCTGGGGATCGAGCACGAGCTGACCCGCCGCTGGGGCTACGCCAAAGGGTGAGATGAGCGAATAGCGGACAAACAAAAGCGGCGCCGACCTGAACAGTTCGGCGCCGCTTTTTTGCTGGAGCGGATTAGGCTGCCTGGATGGGGGCGGTTACGTACTTGAACAGAAAATCGGTCACCTCTTCCCGGCTCGGGCGTTGTGGCTGATTGATCATCTGCATCATGACGTAGCCGAAGCCGGTCAGGGAGCGGGCCAGATCCTGCGCCGACAGCACACTCTGGATCTCGCCGGCATCCATGGCGCGTTGCAGGTGAGGTGCAATGCGTTCCAGAGCCTTGTCCAGCAGCTTGGCGTAACGGGGCCAGACCTCTTCCCGCACCGATGAGCTCCACTCCAGCCAGATGCTGGCGTGGTCAGGCTGATCGTAGGCGGCGTCAACAAACAGCTTCACGTGGCGGCGAATGCTGTCGCTGACCGGGCCCTGGCCGGAGTAGGCCTGTTCCAGCATCTGATGCACGAAACGTTCGATCTCGGCCAACACTTCATCCACCAGCTCTTCACGGGTGTTGAAATAGTTGAACACGGTAGCAACCGAGACCTTGGCCTGTTCTGCGATTTCGGCGTGACCCGCACGGCCGATGCCGCGACGGGAAAACACCTCGATGGCACATTCCATCAATTGATTGCGTCGGGCCTCCGGCGAAAGCCGGGTTCGACGTCTAATTTCTGCGCGTGGTTCCATAGTTTTTTCATCTAATAGTTATTGATTATGGTGTTTATAGTATTGTCACCGATAATGCCCGAGGGCCTGCTAACTCTATCAATTAAAATAAGCCGATAAAAGCATCACGTATGCCTGACGCCCTTCGGCTTGAATGGTAGAATCATCGGTTTTGACGTTAATGAACGGCCAAATTTGCTTTGGCCATTATGGAGTAAGTGATGAAACACACTGTCGAGGTGATGATCTCCGAGGCTGAAGTCGCCGCCCGGATCGCCAAATTGGGTGAAGAGATCACCGCCCGTTACCAGGGCTCTGATGAAGTGGTCATGATCGGCCTGCTGCGCGGCTCCTGCGTCTTCCTGGCCGACCTGTGCCGCCAGACCCAGCTGCCCATCACCCTGGATTTTATGACCGCCTCCAGCTATGGCTCCGGCATGCACAGCACCCGTGACGTGCGCATCCTGAAAGACCTGGATGACGACATCAAAGGGAAGGACGTGGTGATCGTCGAAGACATCATCGACACCGGCTACACCCTCAACAAGGTGCGCGAGATCCTCTCTCTGCGCGAGCCGAAATCCCTGGCCATCTGCACCCTGCTGGACAAGCCGTCCCGCCGTGAAGTACAGGTGCCGGTGGACTGGATCGGTTTCTCCATTCCGGATGAATTCGTGGTGGGCTGCGGTATCGATTATGCCCAGAAGTACCGCAATCTGCCGTTCATCGGCAAGGTAATGCCGCAAGAGTAAGCAAGGTTCAGGAATATGACGGGCAAGGTGGCAGAGCGCCATTTTCTGTCTGCAGGCGGCCTTGGCCGCCTTTTCTGTCTCGAGATGGGATGAGCCATCACAGGGGTTGCAATGAACGCACTGGAAATCAGCGGCCTGAAGAAGACCTATCAGGGGGGCGTCGAAGCCCTTAAAGGCATTGATCTCACTGTCAAACAGGGGGATTTCTTCGCCCTGCTCGGCCCCAACGGGGCGGGCAAGTCCACCACCATCGGCATCATCAGCTCGCTGGTGAACAAGAGTGCCGGCAAGGTGAAGGTGTTCGGCTACGACATCGACACTCACCTGGAAGAGGCCAAGGCCCAGCTCGGGCTGGTGCCGCAGGAGTTCAACTTCAGCCAGTTCGAGAAGGTGATCCAGATCGTCACCCATCAGGCCGGCTTCTATGGCGTGCCGCGGGCCGAGGCCAAGATCCGCGCCGAGAAGTACCTGCGTCAGCTCGACCTGTGGGACAAGCGCGACATGCCGGCCCGCACCCTCTCCGGCGGCATGAAGCGCCGGCTGATGATCGCCCGCGCCCTGATGCATGAGCCCAAGCTGCTGATCCTCGACGAGCCGACCGCCGGGGTGGACATCGAGATCCGTCGCTCCATGTGGAATTTCCTCAAGGATCTCAACGAGCAGGGCGTCACCATCATACTCACCACCCACTATCTGGAAGAGGCGGAGATGCTGTGTCGCAACATCGGCATCATCGACAAGGGGCGCCTCATCGAGAACACCAGCATGAAGAAGCTGCTGGGCAAGCTGGGCCGCGAGACCTTCATGCTGGATCTGGCGCCGGGCTCCGCCGTGCCGAACCTGCCGGAGTTCAACGGCCGCATGCAGGACGAGCGCACCCTGGAGGTGGATCTGGACAAGAGCCAGTCCCTCAACAGCCTGTTCGATCAGCTGTCGAGCCAGCAGGTGCAGGTACTGAGCATGCGCAACAAGGCCAACCGGCTGGAAGAGCTGTTCGTCAGCCTGGTCGAGGAGGGGAGAAAAGCATGAACCTGACCACTTACTACATCGCCTTCAAGAGCATTCTGGCCAAGGAGATCAGCCGCTTCACCCGGATCTGGATCCAGACCCTGGTGCCGCCCGCCATCACCATGAGCCTCTACTTCGTCATCTTCGGCAACCTCATCGGCGGCCGCATCGGTGACATGGGGGGCTTCAGCTACATGGAGTTCATCGTGCCCGGCCTCATCATGATGTCGGTCATCACCAACTCCTACTCCAACGTCGCCTCCTCCTTCTTCAGCGCCAAGTTCCAGCGCAACGTGGAGGAGCTGCTGGTGGCGCCTGTGCCCAACTACGTCATCATCGCCGGTTACGTCGGCGGTGGCGTGGCGCGCGGCCTCTGTGTCGGCCTCATCGTCACCCTGGTGTCGCTGTTCTTCGTGCCGCTGCAGATCCACCACCTGTTCAGCGTCTGCTTCACCGTGCTGCTGACCGCCATCCTCTTCTCGCTGGGCGGCCTCATCAATGCGGTGTTTGCCAAGACCTTCGACGACATCAGCATCATCCCCACCTTCGTGCTGACGCCGCTCACCTACCTGGGCGGGGTCTTCTACTCCATCAGCCTGCTGCCACCCTTCTGGCAGGGGGTCTCCCAGGTGAACCCGATCATCTACATGGTGAACGCATTCCGTTACGGCTTTCTCGGGATTTCCGACGTGCCGCTCGGCACCGCCTACCTCATCATCATCGGCTTCATTGTGGCTCTCTACGGTCTGGCCTGGTGGCTCATCTCACGCGGCACCGGGCTGCGCCACTGATGCAATGCAACGGGCACCTTTCGGTGCCCGTTTCTTTGTTGCCTCTTTTACCTCTCCTGCGCTGGCCCCATCTCGAACAGGGCCAATAACCACCCTTTTATCAAGGCTTTATCCGGCACCTTGTGATCCACCGCAATTTTCAGATTACCCCCAAAGGTATAATTCCCGCGGTTGGAAGGTCTGCGCAATGGCGGCCCTCCGTCTCTTCTTTTTCTCACCAGGGCAGGATCGCCTATGTCACTGATCACCGAGTTGCCAGCCATTTTCGACAGTTTTTCAGATGCCCGCCGGCAGGGCTTTCTGGCCGTGATGGCACTCAAGGAGCGACAGATCCCCCTGGTCGGCACCTACTGCACCTTCATGCCGCAAGAAGTGGTGATGGCCGCCGGCGCCGTGGTGGTATCGCTCTGCTCCACCAGCGACGAGACCATAGAGGAGGCCGAGAAAGATCTGCCCCGCAATCTATGCCCGCTGATCAAGAGCAGCTACGGTTTCGGCAAGACCGACAAGTGCCCCTACTTCTACTTCTCTGATCTGGTGGTGGGGGAAACCACCTGCGACGGCAAGAAGAAGATGTACGAGTACATGGCCGAGTTCAAACCGGTGCACGTGATGCAGCTGCCCAACCGCGCCGATGACGAGGCCTCCCGCACCCTGTGGCGCAGCGAAATAGTCCGCTTCAAGGAGTTGCTGGAGCAGCAGTTTGGCCAACCCATCAGCGAGCACGCGCTGCGCGACGCCATCGTGCTGAAGAACCGCGAGCGCCGCGCGCTGGCCGACTTCTACCGGCTGGGTCAGCTCAACCCGCCGGCGCTGAGCGGCACCGACATCCTCAAGGTGGTCTATGGCGCCACCTTCCGCTTCGACAAGGAGCAGCTCATCGGCGAGCTGCAGGAGATGACCCGCCGCATCAAGGCCGAGTACGCCGACGGCAAGCGGCTCGATGCCCGTCCGCGCATCCTCATCACCGGCTGCCCCATCGGCGGCGCCGCCGATAAGGTGGTGCGTCTCATTGAAGAGCACGGCGGCTGGGTGGTGGGTTATGAGAACTGCACCGGCGCCAAGGCGACCGAGCAGTGCGTCAGCGAGGAGGGCGATCTGTTCGATGCGCTGACCGACAAGTATCTGGCCATCGGCTGCTCCTGCATCTCCCCCAACCACCAGCGCATGAATCTGCTGAGCCAGATGGTGGAGGAGTATCAGGCAGACGGGGTGATCGACGTGATCCTGCAGGCCTGTCACACCTATGCGGTGGAGTCGCTCGCTATCAAACGCCACGTGCGTGATCGCCACGGCATCCCCTACATGGCGGTGGAGACCGACTACTCCAGCGCCGACAAGGGACAACTGGCCACCCGGTTGGCGGCCTTTATCGAAATGCTGTGAGGAGGTGCCGTGTCACTCACCATCGGGATTGACTCGGGCTCCACCGCGACCAAGGGGATCCTGTTCGACCACAGAGAGGGCGGGCGCATCGTCCGCCGCTTTCTGACGCCGACCCCCTTTCGTCCGCTGGCCGCCATCGAGCAAGGCTGGGAGACGCTCTCGGCCGAGCTGCCAGAGCGCCCCCATCTGACCCTGACCGGTTATGGCCGCGATCTGGCGTCGTTCGCCGATCGGCGGGTTACCGAGATCTCCTGCCATGGGCTGGGGGCTCGCCTGCTCTGCCCGTCGGTACACACCGTCATCGACATCGGCGGCCAGGACAGCAAGGTGATCCAGCTCGATGGTGAGGGCAACCTCACCGACTTTCTGATGAACGACAAGTGCGCCGCCGGTACCGGCCGCTTTCTCGAGGTGATCACCCGCACCCTGGGGGCGCGGGTCGAACAGCTCGACGAGCTGCTGCAAGGGGCCGAGCCCCACGACATCAGCAGCATGTGTACCGTGTTTGCCGAGTCGGAGGCGATCAGCCTGCGCTCGGCGGGCATTCCCGCCGAGTCGATCCTGGCCGGCATCGTCCGCTCCATGGCCCGGCGCAGTGCCAACTTCATCGGCCGCCTCGGCGCCAGGCCGACTGTGCTCTTTACCGGCGGTGTCAGCCACTGCGCCACCTTCCGCCACTATCTGGCGCAAGGATTGGGTTGCGACGTGGCCACCCACCCTGACGCCCAGTTTGCCGGTGCGCTGGGGGCGGCCTTGTTCGGTGCGCGCGCCCGCACGGGAGGTAAGTCATGAACGCAGAGTTCCTCTACCTGTTTCACTCCACCCTCGGTACGGTCAGGCTGCGCAAGCGGCTGGAGCAGCAGCCCCACCCGTTTCGGGTCTGCGACGTACCGCGCCGGCTCAGTGCCGGCTGCGGCCTCGCCATCCGCCTGCACTGCCCGCCCGAGGAGTGGCAGCAGTGGTGCCAGCGCGGCGAAACCGCCGCCGTCTTTCGCTGTGACGAAGACGGTGAGTATTGCGAACTGGCCCGCTATCCGGCCGCCGGCTAGGGCATGGTGAGTCCTGCTCGGGGAGTTGGCAGTGGAGGGCATGGATGATAAAGAGCTATCCCGTGGCCGTGTATCTGCGGGTGCTGGCCAGGTTGGCGCTGGGGGGATTTTTCGTCGCCTCCGCCGGGTTCAAGCTGGCTGCGCCGGAGCTGTTCGCCGAGCAGATCGGCGCCTTCGGTCTGCTCTGGTCGCCGTTCATTCCCCTTGCCGTCTGGGGGCTTATCGGGCTGGAGCTCTGCGCAGGCGTGGCGGTCATCGCCAACCGGCGCTGGGGACTGTGGCTGGTGATCGGGCTGCTCGCCCTGTTTATTCCGGTGTTGGGCTATGGCATCGCCATCGGGCTCGACATCTCTTGCGGCTGTCTTGGCAGGGCTGATCTCGGCTCGCTGCCACAGGCCCTCTTGCGGGATCTGCTGCTGTTGACGCTTGCGGGCGCCTTGCTGCGTCACTCCCGCCCCGTTTTTACCGTTCCAAAGGAGCAGTGACATGATGAGATTGCAATCCCGCACCCTGATGGCCTCGCTGATTGCGGCCAGCTTTGCCCTCGGTGGCTGTGGCGACAACCAGTTCGAGCAGGAGACCAAGCTGGAGCAGGCGGCGGTACAGCTCTCCCAGGAGACCCAACAGGGTGGCTATCAGCTGCTGACCGTGGCCGAGCTGAAAACCCGGATGGATAAAGGCGAGGCGCTGGTGATCATCGACACCATGCCGTTCGAGGACTCCTACAAGAAGGAGCATATTCCGGGGGCCAGGAATTTTGCCTTCGTGAAGGAGGCCAGGTCCGGCGATGACTGGAGCCAGATCGTCGAGGGGAGTGGCACGCCCGAGCAGCTGCTGGCCCTGCTGGGGGACGACAAGACCCGTCCGGTGGTGTTCTACTGCGGCTTCGTCAAGTGCGGCCGCAGCCACAACGGGGCCGCCTGGGCGGTCACCCAGGGCTATCAGCAGGTCTATCGGGTGCCGGGCGGAATCTTCGCCTGGAAAGGGGCGGGTTACCCGGTCAGCGCCGAATAGGTCGGAAACGCCCAGATACAACAAAGCCCGCATATGCGGGCTTTGTTGTCAGTGGCGCAGCGGCTCAGGGGCGGGCCAGCGTCACCACCCGGTTGTCGATGAGGCGGGCTTTGCCGAGATACGCCGCCATCAGGATCACCAGCTGCTCGCTCTCATCGGTGGCCGCTTCCAGGGTGGCTGCATCGACGATGTCGATGGCATCGGTCCGAAAACCGGCCTTGTCGAGGCGCTGGCTGGCCTGGGCCACCAGGGAGGGCAGGTGGTGGTCACCTGCTTCAATCTGCTCGGCGATCCAGTTCATGGTGCGCGCCAGCTCAGGGGCCAGGGCCCGTTCGGCGGCGGTCAGGTAGCCGTTGCGCGAGGAGAGTGCCAGCCCGTCTTCGGCCCGCACCGTGGGCACGCCGACGATCTCGATGGGCATCGCCATGTCGGCCACCATCTTGCGAATGAGCGCCAGCTGCTGGTAATCCTTCTGGCCGAAGCAGGCCACGTCAGGCTGCACCAGATTGAACAGCTTGGTAACGACGGTGCTGACGCCGCGGAAGTGACCCGGACGCAGCGCCCCCTCCAGCAGCGTGGAGAGACCCGGCACCTCGACGAAGGTCTGGCTGGCCAGTCCCTGCGGATACATGATCTCCGGGGTCGGCGTGAACACCATGTCCACCCCGGCCGCCTCCAGCGCGGCGCAATCCTGCTCCTGGGTGCGCGGGTAGTTGGCGAGATCCTCGGCCTTGTCGAACTGCATCGGGTTGACGAAGATGCTGACCACCACCTTCTCGGCGTGGCTGTGCGCCTCCTTCACCAGGGTAAGGTGGCCCTGATGCAGGTTGCCCATGGTGGGCACGAATGCGATGGCGCGCCCTTCACGGCGCCATTGGCCGATCTGTTCACGCAGAGCGGCGGGATTGTTAACGACCAACATCAACTGTTCACCTTCGAAAAGATCAAAGAGAGGCGGGCAGGAGCCCGTGCGGATAAGCGCGAAGTGTCAACAAGCGGCATCATCATCGGCGGTTACCTTGGGATGAATCATCAAAAGAGGGGGCTCACTCTGCCCCGGAGGGCGAAACGGGGGCGCAGGCCCCCGCTCTCGTCACGGCATCACATCAGTTGAAGCAGTGCTCCGGGCCCGGGAAGGTCCCTTCGCTCACCTGCTTCACATAGAGCCGGATGGCGGCGCGCATGTCGCCGGTCTCGGCCAGGAAGTTCTTGGTGAACTTGGGCACATAGCCGGAGGTGATGCCGAAGGCATCGTGCATCACCAGGATCTGGCCGTCGGTGGCCGGGCCGGCACCTATGCCGATCACCGGAATGCGCAGCGCCTTGCTGATGCGCTCGGCCAGCGAAGTGGGCACGCACTCGAGCACCAGCAGCTGGATGCCGGCGGCCTGCAGCTCGAGGGCCTGACGGTAGATCTCCTGGGCCTGGAACTCGTCGCGCCCCTGCACCTTGAAGCCGCCAAACACGTGGACGGATTGCGGGGTGAGGCCGAGGTGGCCGCACACCGGCACGCCGTTGCGGGTCAGATGGCGGATGGAGTCGCACAGCCAGTCGCCCCCTTCCATCTTCACCATGCGGGCGCCGGCTGCCATCAGGCGGGCGGCGTTCTGATAGGTCTGCTCGGGGGTGGCATAGCTCATGAACGGCATATCGCTCACCACCAGGGCATTGGTCGTGCCGCGCACCACGCAACGGGTGTGATAGACCATCTCGTCCATATTGACCGCCAGGGTGTCCTGGCCACCCTGCAGCACCATGCCCAGCGAATCGCCGATGAGCAGCACGTGAGCGCCCTCGTCGTCGAACAGCTTGGCAAAGGTGGCATCATAGGCGGTGATGGCGGTGATTCGTTGGCCTTCCTGCTTCATCTTCAGCAGGTTGGTGGTGGTGATCTTGCTCATAGAGGCTCCTGTTCGTCTGCACTTGCGGCAATGATGGCAAGACCATTGCGCGGGCAGCGGGCAACCAGTTGTGCGAGCGGCGTGCCGCAGGGCAGCACCAGAGCGGGCGCGATTTCGGCCAGGGGCAGCAGCACGAACTCCCGCTCCTGCATGCCGTAATGGGGAACGATGAGGCGCTCAGTGTTGATCACTTGATCGCCAAACAGCAGCAGATCGAGATCCAGGGTTCTCGGCCCCCACCGCTCATCCTTGCGCACACGTCCTTGTTCCAGCTCGATTTTTTGCAGTTGATCCAGCAGCGCCAGCGGCGCCAGCCGGGTGTTGAGCCGGGCCACGGCATTGACGTAGTCCGGTTGATCAGCAGGCCCCATGGGGCGGCTGCTGTAAAGCGACGAGGCCTGCACCAGCACGGAATCCGGCAGGGTCGCCAGCGCGGCGATGGCGCGGCGAGCCTGGCCGACGGGGTCGGCCAGGTTGGAGCCGATGGCGACGAAGACCTCGGTCATCACGTCAGTTGTCACTCGGCCGCTTTCGGTTTGCGACGACGGGGGCGACGACGGTTGCGGCTGTTGCTGCTGCGTTTCTCGCCATCGTTGCTGCGGGCCGCACCGCTCTGACCGCGCTCACCGCTGGCCGGGCGGCGAGTCGCCTCCCGTTGCAGCTGCGGGCGCACGTCCGGGTTGGATTCCACGTAGCGTTCCCACCAGCTGGCCAGCTCGCCGAGGCCGCGCTCGACCCGGTTGCGCAGCAGCAGGAAGTCGAACGCCGCGCGGAACTTGGGGTGCTCCATGGCGCGCTCGGGGTGGCGGCCCTGACGGCGGGTCAGCCGCTGCTGCAGGGCCCAGATGTCGCGCACATCTGTGGTGAAACGGCGGGGGACGGCGATGATCCGCACCTGGTTGTCCAGCACCTCGTTGATCGCCAGCATGAAGGCGTCATACCAGGGCAGGCCGCTCTCGTTCTCCAGCACCCGGCCGCGGGCCTCAACGCAGCCCCACAGCAGGGTGGCGTAGAGGAAGGCGGGGGTGACGCGTTTGTCTTCACGAACGCGAGTGTCGGTATCGATCAGCGCCTGCTCGATGAACTGCTCGTAGGGCGAGTTGCCGTGCGGAGTGAACAGTGCGGCTACCTGCGGGAACAGCTGCTGGAACAGGCCGTACTCGCGCAGCAGCTTGTAGGTGGCCAGCGCATCGCCGGCCAGGAACAGCTTGAGGGTCTCCTCAAACAGGCGGGCCGCCGGAATATCCTGCAGCAGCGGCGCCAGCTCCTTGATGGGGGCGGCGGTGCGCGGGCTGATGGTCATGTCCAGCTTGGCGGCGAAGCGCACGGCGCGCAGCATCCGCACCGGATCTTCGCGATAGCGGGTCTCGGGGTCGCCGATGAGTTCCAGCTTGCGCTCGGCCAGGTCTTCCAGCCCACCCTCGAAATCGTGCAGGGTGAAATCCTTGGCGCTGTAGTAGAGGGCGTTGACGGTAAAGTCGCGGCGCTCGGCATCCTCTTCGATGGTGCCGTAGACGTTGTCGCGCAGCAGCATCCCTTCATCGGACTGGGCCGACACATGTTTGCTGGTATTGACCTGATGGTGGTGACCGCGGAAGGTGGCCACTTCGATCACGTCACGACCAAAGACGATGTGGGCCAGCCGGAAACGGCGGCCGATCAGGCGGCAGTTGCTGAACAGTGACTTGATCTGCTCCGGCGTCGCATCGGTGGCGATGTCGAAATCCTTGGGCGTCTTCCCGAGCAGCAGATCCCGTACCCCGCCGCCGACCAGGTAGGCTTCGTAGCCACCCTTGTTCAGGCGATAGAGCACCTTGAGTGCATTCTCGCTGATCTCTTTGCGCGAAATCGGGTGCTGGTCACGGCTTAAGGTACGACGTTGCCCGGCGACACGGGCCGGAATGGGGGACTCCACCGACTGCTCGCCGTCTTCCTTGCCGAGCACCTTGCGGCAAAAGTTTGCGATCTGGGAAAAAATGGTACACCTCGTTATGACTTCAAATTGACGGGAGGCCAAAAAAATAGCGGCCTATCATAGCTCACGCCTCACCAAATGAAAAACCGTGACGGCAATTGATCCCGTTTGAAACGGATTATCCCGGTAAAATCACGACCAACCTCGGGCGATTCACGTCCAATCAGACAAACATGGCCGGTTCGGCTCAGCCGTCAGCCAGCGGGATCTTCTCGCTGGCGGGCACCTTGGCCAGTTGCCAGTGGCTTATGCCCCAGTCGATGATCTCGTCCACCCGGCTCGCCAGCAGCTCGGGGGGCGGACATTGACCGAGGAAGTGCAGTGCCCGCCACAGGGCCGGGCGCACCTCGTCCTGCGCCAGCGCCGGCGCGTGATTCTGCTTGGAGAGCTTGTTGCCGTCGGCCTGCACCGCCAGCGGCAGGTGCACCCAGGCGGGCACTGGCGCCCCTAGGGTCTGGTAGAGGGCAATCTGGCGCACCGTCGGCTCCAGCAGGTCGGCGCCGCGCACTATCTCGGTGATGCCGCAGTCCATATCGTCCACCACCACCGCCAGGTTGTAGGCGTAGAGGCCATCGCGCCGGCGCACGATGAAATCCTCCTCGGCCAGCGCCGCCGGTACCGCGATATGACCCTGCAGGCTATCCTCGAAATCGTAGACCGGGTGATGCTGGCGCAGGCGGGCGGCGCACCCCTCTGCGCTCAGTCCGAGGGTGCGGCAGTGGCCGTTGTAAAAGCCGCCGCTCGCCATGATTTCGCGCCGGGTACAGCGGCACCAGTAGAGATCGCCGGCCCGGTAGAGCTGGTCGATGATCTCGTCGTAGCGGGCGTGACGCCGGCTCTGGTACATCACCTCGCCATCCCACCCGAGGCCATGGGCCTCAAGGGTCTTGAGGATAAGGTCGGCGGCTCCAGCCATCTCCCGCGGCGGATCGATATCTTCGATGCGCACCAGCCAGTGCCCCTGCTGTGCCCTGGCCTGCAAAAAGCTGCCGAGCGCCGCAATCAGGGAGCCGAAGTGGAGCGGACCCGAAGGGGAGGGGGCAAAGCGGCCTATATAAGGGAGGGGCGGGGATGACGGGGTGGCATTCACGGACATGGTCATTCGGATAAAAAAGGCATTGAGGCAGCATTCTGGGACGACCCGGCCAAAAGCTCAATAAAAAAGGGAGCCCGCGAGCTCCCTTTTTTGTGTCATGCCAGAGGTCGGTATCAACCGGCCATCTGTTTTTCCTTGATCTCGGCCAGTGTCTTGCAGTCAACGCAGAGGTCGGCGGTCGGACGGGCTTCCAGACGGCGGATGCCGATCTCGATGCCGCAGTGTTCGCAGTAACCGAAGTCGTCGTCTTCGAGCAGCAGCAAGGTCTTCTCGATCTTCTTGATCAGTTTGCGCTCGCGGTCGCGGGTACGCAGTTCCAGCGCGAACTCTTCTTCCTGCGCGGCGCGATCCACTGGATCCGGAAAGTTGGCAGCCTCATCCTTCATGTGGTCAACGGTGCGGTCAACTTCCTGCATCAGTTGGTTGCGCCAGGCTCCCAGGATCTTGCGAAAATGTGCCTTTTGTTGGTCATTCATGTACTCCTCACCCGGTTTTTCCTGGTAAGGCGCCACACCCGCAATGGCCAGGGGGCCCAGAGATTTCCTGTTTTCGCCTGTTGGCATGCCCTGTCTCCTAATTCAGCACGCTACCCGTGCCATCCATAAATTGAGGGCGACATCTATAGCAGAAGGGTAACTTGGAGGCAAACAAGCCGTACCAATAATGTTACCCACTCCAACATTTATTCGCTGCCCTCGGGTAGCAGGTGACAAGATTCAAACGGGATAAAATCTTGCGCCACCATGCTCTGCACCCCAACATGGGGTCGATAGCATAAAATTTCAACCCCTGCCGCAATTGCTTGCTCAATAAGCAGACTATAGTGCGGATCTATATGCGCTGCCGGGCGCATTCTCACGATTCCGGAGTGCAAAACCATAAATAACAGCACGGCTCTGTGCCCTGCCGCCTTCATGGCCATTAATTCACGCAAGTGCTTGGCGCCACGGGTGGTTACCGCATCGGGGAAGTAGCCCATGCCGGCTTGCTCCCGCTCGTCGAGCAGGGTCACCGATTTCACCTCGATATAACAGGCAGGCAGGTGGTCGTCCTCCAGCAGCAGATCGATGCGACTGTTCTCTTCGCCGTATTTCACCTCGGTGCGCAGCCGGGCATAGCCGCGCAACGGGGCGAGGGCATCCTGCTCGATCAGCTCCCGGGCCAGCTGGTTGGCGCGGGCCGTGTTGACGCAGATGAAGTGACCGGCCGGGCTCTCGGCGATCTCCCAGCTGTGGGGCAGCTTGCGCTTGGGGTTGCTTGATGTGGAGTACCAGACCCGGGTACCCGGCTCGGCGCAGCCGGTCATGGCGCCGGTATTGGCGCAGTGGATGGTGATCACCTCGCCGTTGTCGAGCCGCACGTCGGTCAGGAAGCGCTTGTAGCGGGCGACCAGCTGCCCGGATTGCAGGGGGGGATCGAAGATCATGGTATGGCTCTCTTAATCGATGAGTCTGGGCATGGCAGCCGGTCAGGATGCCATCTTCTCTCTGGCCCGCAGCGGCCAGCAGGCGAGGGGCTCGTAGCGCACCCCGTCCGGGGTCGAGAGGGATTGATAGAGGCAGAAGCGGTCGGCCTGCAGCACGAAAGCGGGGGCGGGCAGCAGCGCCGGCGGTTCGCTCGCCTTGCGCGACAGGGTGACGTGGGGGCGATAGCCCTGCTCGCCGTTGCCAAGCCCCAGCTTCTCGCCGTGGCGACGCAGCGCCCTGGCCAGCACGGTCAGCTCGTTGGGCCACTCTTTCGGGCCAATCCAGGCGGCCTTGGCGCGGCCGAACCAGCCTGTTTCATTGAGCGTTATGGTGAGCGGCGGACAGTGCTGGCGCTCGACGGCGGCCATCAGCTGCGTGGTGGTGATCTGATCCGCTTCACCGAGGAAGGCCAGCGTCAGGTGGAGGTTGGCGACGGGGACCGGCTGGCCCGGCCAGGGCAGTTGGTCGCGCCAGGCGACGATATCGGCGGCCAGCGCCTCGGCGGGCAGGGCAAAGAAGAGTTTGGCCATTCGGGTGAGGGTGCCTCTTTGATGCGGACGGGTGGCCCATTCTATGGCAGCCGTCCGCTCCTGTCTCGCCGGCCGACATCCACTCACGGTGGCCGGGCAGGCTGTGGCAGAATAGGCGCCGTTTTACGGCTTGCAACAAGAAGGTGCTGATCCCTTTGTCTTCTCTCCCCATAGTGTCGGTGCTGCCCGCACTCTTTGCCGCCATCGACAACCATGCCAGCGTGATCCTGCAGGCGCCCCCCGGCGCGGGCAAATCGACCCTGCTGCCGCTGGAGCTGGTGCGCCAGAACCGGCTGCCCGGTCGCATCATCATGCTGGAACCCAGACGCCTGGCGGCGCGCAACATAGCGGGCTTTCTGGCGCGCCAGATTGGGGAGAAGGTGGGCGAGCGCATTGGCCTGCGGGTACGTGGCGAGAGCCGCACCAGCAGCCAGACCCGGCTCGAGATCGTCACCGAGGGGGTGCTGACCCGGATGCTGCAGCAGGATCCCGAGCTCACCGGCGTCTCCCTGGTCATCTTCGATGAGTTCCACGAGCGCAGCCTGCACGCCGATACCGCGCTGGCCTTCGCCATCGAGAGCCAGCAGGGATTGCGGGATGACCTCAAGCTCTTGGTGATGTCCGCCACCCTGGACGGCATGGCGCTGGAGACCCTGCTGCCGGGGGCCCCGGTGGTGCGCTCCGAGGGGCGCGGTTTTCCCATCGACTACCACTACCGCCCCGCCAATCGCCAGCAGTGGCTGGAGCCCCAGATCGGCGCCGTGGTGCTGGAGGCGCTGGCCGCCCACGCCGGCAGCCTGCTGGTGTTCCTGCCGGGGCAGGGAGAGATCGAGCGGCTGGCGCAGTGGCTGGAAGGACGGTTGCCGGACGAGGTGACCCTCGCCCCCCTCTACGGCCGCCTCGACATGGCGGCCCAGCAGGCGGCCATCGAGCCGGCGCGTGCTGGGCGTCGTAAGCTGGTACTCACCACCAATGTGGCGGAGACCTCCCTCACCATCGAGGGGATCTCGGTGGTGGTCGACAGCGGGTTGGAGCGGCGCGCCTCCTTCGACCTCAAGAGCGGCGTCACCCGGCTGGAGACCCGCCCCATCGCCAAAGCCTCCGCCACCCAGCGGGCGGGTCGTGCCGGTCGTCTCGGCCCCGGCGTCTGCTACCGGCTCTGGAGCAGCGAGGTGCAGGAGCGCCTCGCCGAGCAGAGCCCGCCCGACATCCTCACCCAGGAGCTGACCGGCCTGCTGCTGGACGCCGCCCAGTGGGGGGCCAAGGTCGAAGATCTGCCGCTGCTGGACATGCCGCCGACCGCCGCCGTGGCCAGTGCCCAGCGGCTGCTGGTGAGCCTCGGCGCCATGAAGCCGGAGGGTGAGCAACAACTTACCCCGGCCGGCCGCGCCATGGCGGCTTTCGGTACCCATCCCCGGCTTGCCCGCATGCTGCTGCGCGCTCGCGCGCTGGAGGCCGAGGGTCTGACAGGGATTGTCGCCGATGCGGCTTTCCTGGTGGCGCTGCTGGAAGAAGATCTGCGAGGATCGGAGCGCCTCTCGGTACTATTCCACCGCCGTCAGGGAGCGCTGCGCCAGAGTGCGGCCCGCTGGTTCGAGCGGCTCGGCGCTCGCCCCACCAGTGCACAGGGGCAATGGCTGGGGCTGCTGTGTGCCCTCGCCTGGCCCGATCGCATCGGCAAGCTGCGCAGCGGCAGCCGTTATCAGCTCAGTGGCGGGGTGAGCTGCGATCTGGTAGAAGGTCACCCCTGTCAGGGGCAGGGGGCGCTCATTGCCATCGAGATGGGCCAGAACGAGCGTGGCAGTCGCATCTTCATCGCCGAGCCGGTGGAGCTGGATGAGCTGGTGCGCCAGCTGCCTGAGCTGGTCGGCGAGCGCCAGTGGTTCGACTGGGACGAGCGCGAGGAGCGGGTGCGGGCGGAGCGCCAGCAGGTGCTCGGCGAGCTGGTGCTGAGCCAGCGACCGCTGACGGAACTCTCTGATGAACAGAAGGGGCGCTGCCTGCTGCAGGGGATCCGGCGCAAGGGGCTGCATGTGCTGCCTTGGGATGACACCAGCGAGGGGCTGCTGGCCCGCTTGCGCTGCGCCGCCGACTGGCTGCCTGACGAAGGGTGGCCGGCCATGGACGAGGCGAGCCTGCTGGCCAATCTGGAGCAGTGGCTGCTGCCGGTGGTGAGCGGCATGACCCGGCTGGAGCAGTTGAAAAAGCTCGACCTTGCCGACATCCTGCGCCAGTCTCTGCCCTGGCCCCTGCCAAGACGGCTGGACGAGGCGCTGCCTGGCCACTTCACCGCGCCGACCGGCAGCCGGGTGCGGATCCGCTATCAGCCGGGTCAGGCACCGGTGATCCCGGTACGCATCCAGGAGATGTTCGGCCAGGCCACGACTCCGTGCGTGGCCGACGGCCGGGTGGCGCTGGTGGTGGAGCTGCTCTCCCCGGCCCAGCGGCCGCTGCAGATCACCGCCGATCTGGCCGCTTTCTGGGCCGGCTCCTACGAGCTGGTGAAAAAAGAGATGAAGGGACGCTACCCCCGCCACTACTGGCCGGACAACCCGCTGGAAGCGATGCCGACCAGAGTCACCAAGAAGAAGATGGGGTTGTAGATTGCTGCCGGGCATGGCGAAGCCCAGCGCCAGCAGACGCTCCTCACCCTGACTCGTTCCCAGAGAGAGGGAACCGATCGCGCTGGGTGTTTGCGCCCTTTTCCTCTGCCTTTTTCAACGAGATGGGAGAAGGGTTGGGGATGAGGGGGTATCCCTTGGTCTGGCGAAATGAAACTCAGGATCCCGGTTCGATTGGTCAGGCCCGATCGGACGTTCGCGAATGCGACAACATAAGTAGAAAGAGAAGCAAAGAGGATTTATGGCAACGCAACGACGCAAGCGCACTCCCAAGAAGGTGGCGCCCAAACGCACCATCTGGCGCACGCTGTTCTGGCTGGGCTTCAAGCTCTCCCTGGTGGGAGCGGCCTTCATGGTGGTGTTTGGCATCTACCTGGATACCAAGGTGCGTGAACGCTTCGACGGCGAGAAGTGGCAGTTGCCAGTGATGGTCTACAGCCGGCCGCTGGAGCTCTATCCCAGCCAGCGCCTCTCCCAGACCCAGATGCTGCGCGAGCTCAACATGCTGAGCTACAAGCAGGTGCGCCAGCCCCACTCCCCGGGCGAGTATGCGGTGAGCGGCAACAGCATCGAGCTTGTTCGCCGGCCGTTTGCCTTCCATGACGGGGCCGATGCCGCCCGCGGCCTGCGCCTCACCTTCAACGGCGCGCGGTTGGAGGGGATCCAGTCGCTGGAGAACCAGCGTCAGCTCGGTTACGCCCAGATGGACCCGGTGCTGCTCGATCGCCTCAACACCGAGGATCGGGAGGATCGCCTGCTGGTGCGCCTCGCCGAGGTGCCGGACAGCCTGCTGATCACATTGCTCACCACCGAGGATCGGGACTTCTACCAGCACGGCGGCGTCTCGCCGGTGGCCATCATGCGCGCCATGGCGGCCAACCTGCTGGCGGGGCGCACCGTGCAGGGCGGCAGTACCCTGACCCAGCAGCTGGCCAAGAACTTCTTCCTGACCCGGGAACGCAGCCTGTGGCGCAAGGCGCAGGAAGCCTACATGGCGGTGCTCATCGACTATCGCTACAGCAAGGACGAGATCCTGGAAGCCTACCTCAACGAGGTCTATCTGGGGCAGAACTTCTCCCAGGGGGTCTATGGCTTCGGGCTCGCCTCCTACTTCTACTTCGGCATTCCGGTCAACGAGCTGGACATCGATCAGGTGGCCCTGCTGGTGGGCATGGTGAAGGGCCCCTCCTATTACGATCCCTGGCGCTTCCCGGAGCGGGCCAAGGCGCGCCGTGATCTGGTGCTCAAGCTGCTGATGGATCACGGCAGCCTGCAGCCGGCCGAGTATGAACTGGCCAGCAAGCAGCCGCTCGGCATCATTACCCGCGGCCAGATGAGTTATGGCCGTACCCCGGCCTTCATGGGGCTGCTCAAGCGGGAGATCCAGAGCCGCTTCGGCCCGGATCTGCTCAAACAGTCCGGCCTCAAGATCTTCACCAGTCTGGATCCCATCGCCCAGCACGCCGCCGAGCAGGCGGTGGAGTCGGGTCTGGCCACCATCGAGAAGCAACGTGGCAAGAAGAAGCTGGAGGCGGCCATGGTGGTCTCCGACTGGCACAAGGGCGAGGTGGTGGCCATGGTGGGGGGCCGGGATCCGCGCTACGCCGGCTTCAACCGGGCGCTGGATGCCCGCCGCCAGATAGGCTCGCTGGTCAAGCCCGCGGTCTACCTGACCGGTCTCTCCAACGGCCTGACTCTGGGCACGCCGCTTAAAGATCAGCCGATCCGCATTCGCGGCAAGGATGGCCAGATCTGGACCCCGCAAAACTACGACCGCAAGTTCCGCCAGAGCGTGCCGCTGATGGATGCGCTGGCCAGCTCCCTCAACGTGCCGACCGTCAACTTGGGGCTGCAGGTGGGGCTGGACAAGGTGGTGGACACCCTGCACAAGTTGGGGGTGGAGCAGGAGATCCAGCCCTATCCGTCCCTGGTGCTGGGGGCGGTGGCCCTCTCGCCGATGGAGGTGAACCAGATGTACCTGCCCATCGCCAACCAGGGGCTGACCCAGCCGCTGTCGGCGATCCGGGCCGTGGTCAACAGCGACGGCAGCAAGCTCTATCAGCATGATGAGGCGGCCAAGCGGGTGACCGACGAGCAGGCCAGCTGGCTGACCCTGTTCGCCATGACCAAGACGGTAAGCCAGGGCACGGCGCGGGCGCTTGGTGCCAAGTTCCCTGGCGCCACCATGGCGGCCAAGACGGGCACTACCAACGAGCTGCGCGACTCCTGGTTTACCGGGCTCGACAACAACGAGCTGGTCAGCATCTGGGTCGGTCGCGACGACAACACCCCGGCCGGCCTGACAGGCGCCAGCGGTGCCCTGCAGCTGTTCAGCGGCTACATGAGCCAGCGCGGGGTCAACAGCCTGGCCATGAACATGCCGCAGGGGGTGAGCTGGGCCAGCTTCTCCCGCGCCAGCGGTGCCCGGGTTGCCAGCGACTGCCCTGGCAGTCTGCAGGTGCCGGCCAAGCTGGCCGGGTTGGCCGAGCCCATGAGCTGTGCCACTCCGGTGTCCAGCCCGGTCAATGCGCTGGACAACTGGTTCAACGGTTTCTTCAACTGACCGCGGCGGGCAGCCCAGGCTGCCCGCCTGCCAGGAGTGCTCATGTCACATCCTCTGTTCGATGCCATCCACCACGTGGCCATCATCGCCAGCGACTATGCGCGCTCGCGCCACTTCTACCACCAGGTGCTGGGGCTGCCCATCATCGCCGAGACCCTGCGGGCCGAGCGCCAGTCGTGGAAGCTGGATCTGGCGCTGCCGGACGGCAGCCAGCTGGAGCTGTTCAGCTTCCCGGCGCCGCCCCTGCGCCCCTCCCGGCCGGAGGCGTGCGGCTTGCGCCACCTGGCCTTTCGGGTCTCGGATCTCGACCGGGTCATCGCCCATCTACAGGGCCATGGCGTCGAGGTGGAGCCGGTGCGGGTGGACGAGTTGACCGGCCGCCGCTTTACCTTCTTCGCCGACCCCGACGGCCTGCCGCTTGAGCTTTACGAAGCCTGGTGACGAGACGCTCGCCGTCATGAAGCCATGCCCAAAAACAAGCAGCCGCCCGGTGTGCCGGGCGGCTGCTTTTCATGGATGCAATCTCGGGATCAGGCGGTGGTGAGCAGGGTGACCGCGACGGCCATCACCAGCATGCCGACCCAGCCGATGGGCTTGAGCCGCTCGCCAAACAGCAGCAGGCCGCCGAGGGCGGTGCCCAGGATGCCGATGGCACCCCAGGTGGCGTAGGCCACGGCCAGATCGATCTTGCCGGTGCTGACCGCTTCCGACAGCAGGGTGAAGGCACACAGCACCAGCAGGATGCCGAGGAATCCCCACCCCTTGTGACGAAAACCGACCGAACGGTTGATCGCCATGTTGGCGCCGATATCCAGCAAGGCCGCGCCCAGCACTATCATCAGCGGGTGCATACGGCCTCCTCGTTGGCACGGGGTGTGCGAGCGGCCGGTTCATCGTGGCGCTCGCCCATCGTCACCAGAACAATCCCCACTATGGCCAGCGCCAGTCCGATCAACTCCTGAGCATTCAGCTGGTAGTCGAGGAACAGCACGGAGACGACGGTGATCAGCGCGATCCCCAGCCCCTCCCAGAGCGCGAAGGCAATGCCAATGGAGATTGTTTTGGCGGCTTTGGCCAACAACAGGTAGGAGAAGGAGATAAGCAGCCACATGGGCAGGTAGTTGAGCCAGCCGGCTTCGTTCTCCGGGATCATGGCCATGCTGGAGGTGCCGGCGACCTCGGTCAGGATGGCGCCCGTCAGGAAGATGCGGGCCAGGAGCATGCGATTGAATAACATAAAATGTCCTTTTGTTGCTGCGACGGGGCCATGATAGCCGCCACCCGGCGGGAGGCTGGAATCGCTGAGCGTCGGCAATTCAGACGCTGACGGTTTGCCTTGGCAGAAGCGGGCGAGGTAAGGTGAATATCGGATACCCAGCTCTCGACCCGGATCATGAAGCTCTACCAGATACAACTCTTTGTGGAATCAGCCAGTAGCGGCTCTATTGCCAACACGGCGCGACGGCTTGGCAAGAGTCGCAGCGCGGTCAGTACGGCGATAGCGGCACTGGAGGTGGAGCTTGGCGTCGAACTTTTTGAACGAGGGGCCAACCAGAGTCGGTTGACCGAGATTGGCGAGCAGGTGCTGGACGACTGCAAGCGGCTGCTGCAGGCGGCCAACAGTCTCAAGCTCAAGTGCGAACATTACGCCTCCGGCGCCGAGGTGGCGCTGCGGGTGGCGCGGGATGACGCCATTCCCGAGGCGGTGTGGCGGGAGATGCTGGGCCAGCTGCGTCACCGGTTTCCCGGCACCAGCATCTCGCTGGTGCTGGCCTCGCCGCCCGAGCTGCCCGCCCTGGTGGAGGAGGGGTTTGTCGACGCCGCTTTCGGCCTCATCACCGAGGAGCAGGAGCGCAGCGGCCTCAACATCGAGGTGCTCAACCCGATCCGCACCCTGATGGTGGTGGCGCCGAGTCATCCGCTGGCCAGCCTGAAGCGGGTACTGCAGCAGGATCTGACCGGCCACACCCAGGTCACCCTCTCCTACGTGGATGAATTCTCGGTCAAGAGCCTGCTGCCCATCGGCGGCCACCACATCGGGCTGTCGAGTTTCGAGCTGATGCGCGATGCGGTGCTCGACGGCCTCGGCTGGGCCGTGCTGCCGTCGCCGCTGATCCAGAGTCAGCTGCGCCAAGGCTCCCTGCTCACGCTCAAGCACAAGTTCAGCCTGCAGTGGCGGGACTACGGCGTCTATCTGTCGGAAAATGCCTATCACGGCAGGGTGCTGGCCTGGCTGCGCAAGGCGATCCAGGCCTATCTCGAACCGTTCGAGTGAGTCATCTGTTCATGGATGGTGGCAGGCGGATCGCGCGGGGCTTGTGATCCATCGCGGCCTGATGGTACATACTGTCTGTACCCTCATGCAGCGCCTGGAGGCGTGAACGATATGAGCAGTGCCCAAGACAAGGACGAGATCTGGCTGGATGACGACATCATCGAGCTGGATGACGATGAGGCCGTGGTGACCAGGATGGCCAACCCCTGGCAGGTGCTGATCGTCGATGACGAACCGGACATTCATCATGCCACCCGGCTGGCACTCTCCAACATTCAGTACAAATCCCGCCCGCTAGCCCTGCTCAACGCCTACAGCGGTGCCGAGGCTGCCCGCATGCTGCAAGCCAACCCGCGCATCGCCCTGATCCTGCTCGACGTGGTAATGGAGACCGAGGACGCCGGCCTGCGGCTGGTGCACCAGATCCGCAACGAGATGAAGAACGGCCTGGTCCGCATCGTGCTGCGCACTGGCCAGCCCGGGCAGGCCCCCGAGCAGCGGGTGATCCTCGATTACGACATCAACGACTACAAGACCAAGACCGAGCTGACGGTGCAGAAGCTCTACACCACCGTCATCGCCTCCTTGCGCTCCTACGAGACCCTTTGTGCCATCGACAAGAGCCGGCAGGGGCTCGGCAAGATACTGGAGGGGGCGGGGGATCTCTATCACCTGCATTCGCTGCGGGAATTTGCCTCCGGGGTGCTCAAGCAGATCAGCGCCATTCTCGATGTGGGCACCGAGGGGGCCATCTGCGCCGAGCGCCGGCCCGGCTCGCAGGAGCTGGAGATCCTGGCCGCTACCGGTGACTATGAATCCCTGCTGAGCGACGTGCCGCTCACTGCCTTCCCGGCCCTGCACGACTCTGTGATGAGTGCGCTGGCCAATCGCTGCAACCGCTTCGAGCATCCCCAGGATGCGCTCTACATCGCCGCCCAGAACGGGCGCGAGTTCGTGCTCAACTTCACCCCCACTCAGCCGCTCGACCCGCTCGAGTGCGATCTGCTGGACGTGTTTTGCCAGCGGATCTCTGCAGCGTATGACAACCTCTATCTCTACAACCAGCTGCTGCGTGCCCAGGAGGCAACCGTGGTGGCGCTGGCGGCGCTGGCGGAGTTTCGCGATTCGGATACCGGCGATCACGTGCTGCGGGTGCAGAAGCTTTCCGATGCCATCGTGGCCGAGCTGCAACAGGCGGGGGCCTATCCCGACGAACTGACCCCCGGCTTCGTCGACATGATCGGCATGGCCAGCATACTGCACGACGTGGGCAAGGTGGGCACGCCGGACCATATCCTGCACAAGCCGGGGCGGTTCGAGCCGGATGAGCGGGCCATCATGGAGCAGCATGCGGACATCGGTGCCAGCATATTGCACAAGGCGGGGGAGATGGTGGAGGGGACCAGTTATCTGTCGCTGGGGGCCGAGATCGCCCGTGGCCACCATGAGCACTTCGATGGCAAGGGTTACCCGGAGCAGCTGGCCGGCGAGCAGATCCCGCTGTCGGCCCGCATCGTGGCGGTGGTCGACGTGTTTGACGCCCTGCTCAGCAAGCGCCCCTACAAGGAGCCCTGGTCGCTGGCCCAGACCATGGAGTACATCATGTCGCGCTCAGGCAGTCAGTTCGATCCCGAGGTGGTGAAGGCGCTCAACCGGCTGGTCAGCGAATCGCGCTTGCCCTACGAGCTGTAGGGGAGAGCAAGAGACGACAAGGGGGCCGCGGGCCCCCTTGTTGTTGGCGGGTACTGGCTGAGGGATCAGCGCTGGCCGTAGCGTACCCTGGACTGGCGCTGGCGAAACGGCAGCAGCAGGAGGCCGAGCAGCAGATCGCCGACAAGGGCCGAGAGCAACCCCGCCGCCATGCCGCAGACGATGGCGGCCTGCTTGAGCGGTACCACGTAGCTGTAGTTTTGCAGGGTATCTTGCCAGAGCTGGGGCTCGGCACGCAGCAGCAGGTGGGTGAGCTGCCGGTACCAGGGGGCGTTCTTGTAGACGCTCTCCTGCTGCAGGGTCTGACGCTGGCTGACCAGCAGTTGCAGGCTGGCTGCATCCTTGGCGAAGACCGGATCCGGGTTGGTGCGGTAGTGGTTGACCAGGGCCGTCAGATCGCCGTTGAAGTGCTGATCCGCCGTCTCCTGAAAGGGGGCAAGGCTGAGGCTGGCCTGTTGCAGCCGGGCATCCAGCCGCTGGTAGTAGAGGTCGATCAGACCCGGGATCTGCACGCCGGCCAGCAGGCCAAGGGCAAACAGCATCATCCTGAGGTAGCTGCGCATATTGCTGTTCATCTCGCGAAAGGGAAGAGCTCCATACTAGCCGCAAGGTCGGGGACGGCCAAGCCCGCCATCTGGATCGGAACATTCCAGGGAGGGCTTAAACGGAACCTGTTCTGCCGCGCTGTTTTCCCCATGAACTTTGCTTCCTCCCTCATTTGTGTGATTCACGTCACGCTTCTTATGTTCTAAAATACGGCCCCATTTTTCGGGGAGGAGAGTCCTTATGCGCAAATTTATACCCTGTTATCTGTTGGGTGGTCTCATCGCCGTCAGCTGGGCCGCTCTGCCTGAGCACGGCCCCTGGGATCAGTGGGATCTCGTCGTCTTCCATCTGGTCAATGGCTGGCTGGGTCAGGCCCAATGGTGGGCCGATCTGGTGGCGGTGACCAACAACCGGTTGTTCGATCTGGCGGTGCTCTCCTGCATGGGGCTTATCCTCTCCCGCTGCTTCTGGCGTGCTGACGAGCAGGGGCGTCGCCGGTTGGTGGCCATGGGGTGTGTCATGTTGCTGGGGGCCCTGGTGATCAACCAGTTTGGTCATCTGCTGCCGGTCAGCCGGCCCAGCCCGACCCTGATGGTGGCGGATGCACTGCGGGTCACCCAGCTCAGCGGGATCCCGACCAAGGATTCGTCCAGCGACAGCTTCCCCGGCGATCACGCCCTGTTCCTGATGATCTTCGCCGGTTTTGCCCTGCGCTATCTGCCACGCTGGGCCGGGGTGACGGCGCTGCTGATGGTGCCGCTGTTCTCGGCGCCCCGCATCCTCTCCGGTGCCCACTGGCTGACGGATGTCTATGTCGGCGCCCTCTCCTTGACCCTGCTCTGTCTGCCTCTGTTGCTGTCGACCGGTCTGTCGGATGCGCTGATCGGCTGGATCGCCCAGCGGCTGCCACGCCTGCCGGGCTGGCAGTGGCTGGCGGGCAAAACACCGGCGAGTCAGCAATAAAAAAAGAAGGTCGGTGCATACCGGCCTTCTTTTTGGCTACTTCCAGCCGGTGACTGTGGTCGTCGCGAAATGACCATGACTACCACCGGCGGCCCCAGGCCTGCTGGCCCTCATAGAGAAGTATTAGCAGATTCGTTCGGGCGTGCCTAACAAGAGTTTCTCCAAGGAATCGTTTGCAAGGGATGAATGCTTGATCAGGGCCAAGATTTTTTATTTTTGCTGCCTTAGAATCGCCGCCCGTTGCTGGAGAACTCTGTATGTTAATTAATCTTTTGCGCCTGATATTCATCATCTGTGCGCTGGCGTTCATCTTCATGCTGGTACGGGCCTGGTGGCACAAGCGGCAACAGGGTGCGCTGGAGTCGACCCCCTTCTGGCCGGTGGCGGCCATCGGTTTTGTCGCCAATTTTCTCGATACCCTGGGGGTTGGCAGCTTCGCGGTGAAGACCGCCTGCTACAAGCAGTTCAAGCTGATCGACGATCGGCTGCTGCCGGGCACCCTCAACGGCCAGTGCGTGTTGCCGACGGTCACCCAGTCGCTGATCTTCATCGGTGCCGTGCAGGTGGATCCGCTCACCCTCATCGGCATGATGGTGGCCGCCGCTGCCGGCGCGGCCTGGGGGGCGCGCCACGTCGCCTCGTTCGATCGCCAGACCATCCGGCTGGTGATGGCGGTCTCCCTGCTGGTGGTGGCCGGCCTCATCTTCGCCGGCCTGCTGGGGCTGTTCCCCCTCGGTGGCGATGCCATGGGGCTGACCGGTTACAAGCTCGGGATAGCGCTCGCCGGCAACTTCCTCTTCGGTGTGCTGATGAACGTGGGCATAGGCCTGTTCGCCCCCTGCATGACCCTGGTCTATCTGCTCGGCATGAATCCGCTGGCGGCGTTTCCCATCATGATGGGCTCCACCGCCGTGCTCAGCGTCTTCTCGGCGGGTACCTTCATCCGCAAGGGGGCCTTCGACGCCAAGGCGGTGCTGGCGGTGGCCATCTTCGGTCCGGTCGGCGTGGTGCTGGCGGCCATGCTGGTCAAATCCATGGACATGGCGATGCTCAAATGGCTGGTGGCCTTCATCGTCATCTATACCTCCTGGACCATGTACGCCTCCTGGCGGGCGGCGCGACGGGCGCCACAACCCCGGCTGGCAGGCGTCACTGGTTAGCCAGTGCGGTGCGTGCCGGTGCTGGCCGCGGAGTATTGAAGTGGTTGCAGGCCTTTGGCGTTATCTATACCTCCTGGACCATGCCCGCTTCTTGGCTGGGGGCGCGGGGGGCACCACAACCCCCGCTGGCAGAGGTCGCAGGTTGGCCTGCACCAGCGCCGCTTCGGCCCTGGCCCCCAGAAACACATAGAGCCCGAGGGCCAGCAGCAGCCCCACGGCGCACCCCATCACACCCACCGCCGGCCAGAGCAGTTCGCTCTGGCCTAATGATCCCTTGAACAGCAACAGCAATCCCTCGATGGAGACTGCGATCAGGATGGCGGCGATGAAGCGGGTAATGGTGCGGCGAATGGCGCTGTGGCGAAAGATGTCCTTATGCAGCAGCACCTCCTCTTCCAGAATGGTCTTGCCCAGATCGAACACCGCCAACGCCAGGGTCAGGAAGATGATGGCGCTGAAGGCCCCCAGCCGGTTCTGCTGCGCCCCGCACAGCAGCAGATAGAGCTGCTCCAGCCCGTGCCAGATGAGCGTCGCGACGATCAGAAACAGCGCCAGACTCAACACCACATAGACCCCCTTGAACCAGGGCATGGCCCGGCGTCGCTCTCTGTCCCCCATCAGCCAGGCGATGAGCTGGTTCAGGCAGAGGGTCAGTTCACGGCCTTGGCCTCTCACGATTAGATGCAAACGGGCTTGCGGCGCTGGCACTGGTGGCAGGATCCCGAGCGGTTCCCGGCTGGGAGCCTGGTTCAGGATGAAGGGATAACTGCTGAGTGAATCGGGCGATGCCGTCAGCAGCCCCAGCAGCAGGGGGGCCAGTTCGGCTTCGTACTCCTGATAGCGTCGCAGCACATCGATGGGGCTCATTTCCGCCATACCTACCTCGCTCACAAAGGGTGGGTCTTGCTGACGGCTGCAAATTGTGGGCCTGCTTTATGACAACGACTGTGGTGGGGGTTGCACCGTTTGGTGACAAATCACGGTTGCCGACGGGCAGATTGCACCGGCAGCGGGCATGGCGAGGGGAGGATGAAAAAGGGCCCGTGAAGGGCCCTTGTGCGACAGATGGCGACGGCTTAGCCGGCCAGCTTGGCGAAGCTGCGCTCGGCGGCGGCCAGGGTGTGTTCGATCTCCTTGTCGCCGTGGGCCAGCGACAGGAAACCCGCCTCGTAGGCGCTCGGCGCCAGATAGACGCCCTCTTCCAGCATCAGGTGATAGAAGCGCTTGAAGCGCTCCATGTCGCAGCGGGTCACCTGCTCATAGCGGGTGATCTCGGTCTCGTCGGTAAAGAAGAAGCCGAACATGCCGCCCACGTAGTTGATGGCGAGCGGGATACCGTGTTTGGCGGCGGCGGCTTTGAACCCTTCGGCAACCCGGGCGGTCTTGTCGCTCAGCTGTTCATAGAGGCCCGGCTCCAGCAGCAGATCCAGCATGGTGAGGCCGGCGGCCATGGCCACCGGGTTGCCGGAGAGAGTGCCGGCCTGATAGACCGGGCCGGTCGGGGCGATGTGCTGCATCACCTTCTTCTTGCCGCCGAAGGCGCCGACCGGCATGCCGGCACCGATGATCTTGCCGAGGGTAGTGAGATCCGGATCGATGTTGTAGTGGCCCTGGGCGCCGCGCAGGGAGACGCGAAAACCTGTCATCACCTCGTCCAGGATCAGCAGGGCGCCGAACTCGTCACAGATGGTGCGCAGCCCTTCCAGGAAACCGGGCACCGGCGGGATGCAGTTCATGTTGCCGGCCACCGGCTCGACGATGATGCATGCGATCTCGTTGCCGTACTGGCTGAAGGCCTCGCGTACCGAGTCCAGATCGTTGAACACGCAGGTGAGGGTGTGCTTGGCAAAGTCGGCCGGCACGCCCGGGCTGTTGGGTTGACCCAGGGTCAGCGCGCCGGAGCCGGCCTTGACCAGCAGGGAGTCGGCGTGGCCGTGGTAGCAGCCTTCGAATTTGACGATCTTGTCGCGGCCGGTGTAGCCGCGGGCCAGCCGGATGGCGCTCATGGTCGCCTCGGTGCCGGAGTTGACCATCCGCACCTGCTCCATGGAGGGGACGATCTGGCGTACCTTTTCGGCCATCAGCACTTCGATCTCGGTGGGGGCGCCGTAGCTCAGCCCTTTCTCGACGGCCTTGATGACGGCAGCCTTGATGGCCGGGTGGTTGTGACCCAGCAGCATGGGGCCCCAGGAGCCGATGTAATCCACGTAGGCCTGGCCGTCCACGTCATAGAGGTAGGCGCCATCGGCGTGATCGATGAAGCGGGGTGTGCCGCCGACCCCATTGAAGGCGCGGACCGGTGAGTTGACGCCGCCCGGAATGGTCTGGCGGGCCTGTTCAAACAGCTGATCTGATTTTGACATGGATCATCCTTAATGGGATTTTGGTCGTCACACAGGGGCAGGTGGCCGATTGCGGCTCGGCAGTCGGGGGGAGCTGGAGTATGCTTGCGCTCTTGACTCCCTGGCCAAGGACTGCCCCGTGTTAAATGAAACGGGCCGACTATAGCAGAAAGGCCCGATGCTGGGCAGCCGGGCAGCAGGCTGGATGTCGTTACCTCCGTCAGCAAACGAATGTGGTTTTTTTCATGTCGCAACAAGCTTTCTCCTCTGCCGAACCGCTCTCGCCTCCCCGTGGCCCCGTCCTGCGGCGGATCATTCATCAAGACAAGATGCCTCTGCTGGTGCTGCTGTTGGCGGCACTGGTCGGTACCCTGGCCGGGCTGGTCTGTGGACTGTTCGAGTCCGGCGTCCACTGGCTGGCGCAGCAGCGCATTGATCTGCTGGCCGATCGCCCCTGGTGGCAGCTCGGTCTGCTCGGCTTCGGTTTCAGCGCCCTGCTGGGGATGATCGGCTATTTCCTGACCCACACTTTTGCGCCGGAGGCGGGTGGCTCCGGCATTCCCGAGATCGAGGGCGCCATGGACGAGCTGCGGCCGGTGCGCTGGTGGCGGGTGTTGCCGGTCAAGTTTTTCGGTGGCATCTGTACCCTGAGTTCCGGCATGGTGCTGGGGCGGGAGGGGCCCTCGGTGCAGATCGGCGGCAACCTCGGCAAGATGGTGGCGGATATCTTCCGGCTGCCCAAGGAGCACGGCCATGCCCTGCTGGCGGCCGGTGCGGCCGGCGGTCTGGCCGCCGCCTTCAATGCGCCGTTGGCGGGGATCCTGTTCGTGATGGAGGAGATGCGACCGCAGTTTCGCTACTCTTTTCTGGCCATCAAGGCGGTGGGCATCTCCGCCATCATGGCGACCCTGATGCTGCAGAACATGAAGGGGCAGGGGGCCGTGATCAGCTTGCCTCACTACGACGCCCCGGC
>NZ_CP077394.1:180000-222500 GCF_019048665.1 Aeromonas sp. FDAARGOS 1408
CTGCGTACCTTTTGTATAATGGGTCAGCGACTTACATTTTGTAGCGAGGTTAACCGTATAGGGGAGCCGTAGGGAAACCGAGTCTTAACTGGGCGTCTAGTTGCAAGGTGTAGACCCGAAACCGGGTGATCTAGCCATGGGCAGGTTGAAGGTTGAGTAACATCAACTGGAGGACCGAACCCACTAACGTTGCAAAGTTAGGGGATGACCTGTGGCTGGGGGTGAAAGGCCAATCAAACTCGGAGATAGCTGGTTCTCCCCGAAAGCTATTTAGGTAGCGCCTCGGACGAATACTACTGGGGGTAGAGCACTGTTTGGGCTAGGGGGTCATCCCGACTTACCAACCCCATGCAAACTCCGAATACCAGTAAGTAATATCCGGGAGACACACGGCGGGTGCTAACGTCCGTCGTGAAGAGGGAAACAACCCAGACCGCCGGCTAAGGTCCCAAAGTTCTGGTTAAGTGGGAAACGATGTGGGAAGGCTCAGACAGCTAGGATGTTGGCTTAGAAGCAGCCATCATTTAAAGAAAGCGTAATAGCTCACTAGTCGAGTCGGCCTGCGCGGAAGATGTAACGGGGCTCAAACCAGGCACCGAAGCCGCGGATTCACGCTAAGCGTGAGTGGTAGGGGAGCGTTCTGTAAGTCTGCGAAGGTGTGTCGAGAGGCATGCTGGAGATATCAGAAGTGCGAATGCTGACGTAAGTAACGATAAAGGGGGTGAAAAGCCTCCTCGCCGGAAGACCAAGGGTTCCTGTCCAACGTTAATCGGGGCAGGGTGAGTCGACCCCTAAGGTGAGGCCGAAAGGCGTAATCGATGGGAAGCAGGTTAATATTCCTGCACGACTTGTAATTGCGATGGGGGGACGGAGAAGGCTAGGTGGGCCAGGCGACGGTTGTCCTGGTGAAAGTGCGTAGGTGGTGTTTCTAGGCAAATCCGGAGACACAACACTGAGACACGAGACGAACGCACTACGGTGCGGAAGCCATTGATGCCCTGCTTCCAGGAAAAGCCTCTAAGCTTCAGATTACAAGTCATCGTACCCCAAACCGACACAGGTGGTCGGGTAGAGAATACCAAGGCGCTTGAGAGAACTCGGGTGAAGGAACTAGGCAAAATAGTACCGTAACTTCGGGAGAAGGTACGCTCTTGTTGGTGAAGTCCCTTGCGGATGGAGCTGACGGGAGTCGCAGTGACCAGATGGCTGGGACTGTTTATCAAAAACACAGCACTCTGCAAACACGAAAGTGGACGTATAGGGTGTGACACCTGCCCGGTGCCGGAAGGTTAATTGATGGGGTTAGCGCAAGCGAAGCTCTTGATCGAAGCCCCGGTAAACGGCGGCCGTAACTATAACGGTCCTAAGGTAGCGAAATTCCTTGTCGGGTAAGTTCCGACCTGCACGAATGGTGTAACCATGGCCATGCTGTCTCCACCCGAGACTCAGTGAAATCGAATTCGCCGTGAAGATGCGGTGTACCCGCGGCTAGACGGAAAGACCCCGTGAACCTTTACTACAGCTTGGCACTGAACATTGAACCTACATGTGTAGGATAGGTGGGAGGCTTTGAAGGCGTGACGCCAGTTGCGCTGGAGCCGTCCTTGAAATACCACCCTTGTATGTTTGATGTTCTAACGCAGGGCCCTGAATCGGGCTCGCGGACAGTGCCTGGTGGGTAGTTTGACTGGGGCGGTCTCCTCCCAAAGAGTAACGGAGGAGCACGAAGGTTGGCTAATCCTGGTCGGACATCAGGAGGTTAGTGCAATGGCATAAGCCAGCTTAACTGCGAGACGGACAGGTCGAGCAGGTACGAAAGTAGGTCATAGTGATCCGGTGGTTCTGAATGGAAGGGCCATCGCTCAACGGATAAAAGGTACTCCGGGGATAACAGGCTGATACCGCCCAAGAGTTCATATCGACGGCGGTGTTTGGCACCTCGATGTCGGCTCATCACATCCTGGGGCTGAAGTCGGTCCCAAGGGTATGGCTGTTCGCCATTTAAAGTGGTACGCGAGCTGGGTTCAGAACGTCGTGAGACAGTTCGGTCCCTATCTGCCGTGGGCGTTGGATGATTGAAGGGAGTTGCTCCTAGTACGAGAGGACCGGAGTGAACGAACCTCTGGTGTTCGGGTTGTCACGCCAGTGGCACTGCCCGGTAGCTAAGTTCGGAATCGATAACCGCTGAAAGCATCTAAGCGGGAAGCGAGCCCTGAGATGAGTCATCCCTGACCCCTTGAGGGTCCTAAAGGGCCGTTGGAGACCACAACGTTGATAGGTGGGGTGTGTAAGCGCGGCGACGTGTTGAGCTAACCCATACTAATTACCCGTGAGGCTTAACCATACAACACCCAAGAAGTGTTCGAAGGCTTGTAGCAGATACCGAGAACGAATAACAAAATCAGCTTTTTCAGATTGAAGATTTTGCCTGGCGGCAATAGCGCAGTGGAACCACCTGACCCCATGCCGAACTCAGAAGTGAAACGCTGTAGCGCCGATGGTAGTGTGGCATTCGCCATGCGAGAGTAGGACACTGCCAGGCACCCAATTGAAGAAGCCCGCTCATTTGAGCGGGCTTTTTTATTGCCTGACATTCAGCCATTTCTGCACAGAATCCCGTGCTATTCCCCCTTTGCTTGCTCCGCAACGGGCAGTGTCATGTTGATTTTGTGTGGCTCCATTTGGGTTTCATTTGGGGCATCTCTCCAGCCCTCGGTCAGCATTTCTCCCCCTCCACTGCTAGCCAATTTCCTGATGGTGCAACAATATGGCCATTCTTTTTGTTGATGATCACTATTGCCCTGGCAGGGGATGACAAGGGCTGCGTGATCTTTAGACTGTGAACTTCATCGACAAGGGAGCTGTGTATGTTGGGGATCCACGATCTGGCGTTGTTTATCCTGTCAGGCCTGCTGTTGAACATGATGCCGGGGCCGGACTCCCTGCTCATCATGCTGCGCAGCGGCTCCCAGGGCTGGCGGGCAGGCTCCATGGCGGCACTGGGGATAGGGACCGGCACCATGGTGCACGTGCTGGCTGCTGCGTTGGGGTTGTCCGCTCTGCTGAGCGCCTCGGCCGAGCTGTTTGCCGTCATCAAGTTGATGGGCGCGCTTTATCTGGTCTATCTCGGCTTATCCATGTTCAGGCAAGGGGGAGGAGGCCGGGTATCGGCTGAAGAGGCTGTGTCCCTGCCTGTGCTCTCCTATGGCCAGATCTTCCGGCAAGGGTTACTGACCAATGTGCTCAACCCCAAGGTGGCCCTGTTCTTCCTTGCCTTTGTGCCCCAGTTCATCGCGCCAGATGCGCCGCAAAAAGCGCTGGCATTCATCGTGCTGGGCTGCATCTTCAATTTCAACGGCATGATCTGGTGCCATCTGCTGGCTTTCTCGACCGCCTATGCGAGCCGCAAGGTGAGGCTGCCTGCAAGGCTGAGTACCTGGCTTAACCGTGTGATGGGGGGGCTGTTTGTGGGGCTTGGCATCAAGCTGGCGGTGGAGTGAGAAGATAAACGTCGTCCATAGAAAAAGGCGTATC
The DNA here is from genome assembly GCF_019048665.1 of Aeromonas sp. FDAARGOS 1408. Classification (NCBI taxonomy): domain Bacteria; kingdom Pseudomonadati; phylum Pseudomonadota; class Gammaproteobacteria; order Aeromonadales; family Aeromonadaceae; genus Aeromonas; species Aeromonas sp. FDAARGOS 1408. The sequence goes on from NZ_CP077394.1 coordinate 183,535, forward strand.
CCATTGCTGGGATACGCCTTCGTCTGCACTGCAGCAGGATGACTGAAATCAGTTCATGCCGTAGCGCTTGAGTTTCTTGCGCAGAGTACCGCGGTTGATCCCCATCATCACGGCAGCGCGAGTCTGGTTGCCACGGGTGTACTGCATGATCACGTCCAGCATGGGAGCTTCGACTTCGGAGAGAACCATATCGTACAGATCAATCACTTCCTGACCGTTCAACTGGGCCAGGTAGTTACGCAGGGCCTGTTGCACAGAGTCACGCAGGGGGCGCTGGGTCGGCTCGGCAGCGTGATTGTGAGTAGTTGTTACCAATGCATCAGAAGTCAGGGTTTGTTCGAACATATTCGGTCGGCTCTTTAGTTATGCGTTAACCTAATCCATCGAAATACGCTTCGAGTGCCTCGAGTTGTGCGTCTGCACAATCCAGGGCATTGAAGTGCTTACGGAATTCTCGGCCCGTCTCTTCTTCATCCAGATACCAGCCCACGTGTTTACGGGCAATGCGCGCTCCCAGATATGCACCATAAAACTGGTGCAGGTTGGTTACATGCTCGTTCATCAGGGTGCGAACCTCTTCCCTGTCGGGAGGTGGCAGCTTGGTGCCCGTCTCAAGAAAATGACGGATTTCCCGGAAAATCCAGGGTCGTCCTTGCGCAGCACGGCCGATCATCACGGCATCAACACCGGTATAGTCGAGGACATACCGGGCCTTCTCCGGGCTGTCTATGTCGCCATTGGCGACAACAGGAATCGATACGGCCTGCTTAATCGCCCTGATAGTGTCGTACTCCACTTCGCCCTTGTAGAGACAGGCACGGGTACGACCATGCACGGCGAGGGCCGCGATACCGCAATCTTCGGCGATTCGGGCGATCTCCTCGCCATTGCGGTTATCCGGATCCCATCCTGTGCGGATCTTCAAGGTGACAGGCACGTCCACTGCGTCCACCACGGCCCGGCAGATGGATCTGACTAGGTCGGGTTGGCGCAACAGGGCGGAACCTGCCAGCTTCTTATTCACTTTTTTTGCCGGACATCCCATGTTGATGTCGACGATCTGAGCGCCCTGCTCCACGTTGTAGCGGGCGGCAAACGCCATCATCTCGGGGTCGGCTCCGGCAATCTGGACCGATCGCAAGCCCCCTTCAGCAGAGTGATCCATTCTCATCCGGGTTTTCTGGGTATCCCAGACATCCGGGTTGGCCAGCAGCATCTCGGAAACGGCCATGCCGGCACCCAGCCGCAAACAAAGTTCACGGAATGGTCGGTCTGTTACACCGGCCATGGGAGCCACGATCAGGGGAGTTTCAAGCGTGTGGGGACCTATCTGCATTCCACGGTTACCATCGGCTTAGGGCGGCGTATATTACGCATTTTTTAGTCAGGAGAAAAGGTTAGTATTTGAGCGTCAGCCATTTTTTTCTGAAAAAAACGTCGCGCCAAGGCTTGCAAAATCAGGAGTGCTTGAAAATCGGACAGATTGTCGAAGCGAAGCGGCGGGGCCAATTGGATGAGGGGGACCATTATTTGCCTGTCCCCATCCCGGACGGGTTTGCGTTATGATAGCGAGCTTGTATCGAGCAAAGACTCCAAACAAATTCATTACAAACAGATTGGGGACGTATGACGGCAAGGTTCATCAAATCTCTCTACCCGTGTCTGCTTGGCGCCATGCTGGGCTCGGCCCAGGCTCAGACGGTCAGTTTCAGCGAAGCCTGGAGTCGGGTCATTCAACAGGATGACGGGCTGGCGGCGGAACAGGCCGGGGTGGAGCGGGCGCAACAGCTGCGCGAAGCAGCCAAGGCCATGTATCTGCCCAAGGTGGACGTGGGGGCCAGCTACACCCACCTCGATCAGCCGGTGGAGCTGGACATGATGGACCTCAACCCCATCGCCAGTCATCCTGAGTTCGGCAAGGTACTGGCGCCCCTCATGCAGGCGCTCAAGCTGACGCCCAATGACTTCGTCACCCCCCTCACCAAGCAGAACGTGGTGACCAGCTCGGTCAAGATGCTCTGGCCGCTGTTTACCGGTGGTCGCATCGATGCGGCACAGGACATTCGCCAGGCCCAGGTGAGCGAGGCGCAGCAGTTGCTGGTGCTCAAGCAGCAGTCCACCTTCGAGAGCCTCTCCCAGACCTATTTCGGGGTGGTGCTGGCGGCCCAGGTGGTGCAGACCAAGCAGGAGATCGAACAGGGGCTGGCTCACCACCTGGAGCATGCCAAGAAGTTGGAGGCTCAGGGCCAGATCGCCAGGGTTGAACGTCTCTCCGCCCAATCAGCCTATGATCGGGCCCGTATCGATACCCAGAAGGCGCGTCGCAGCCTGGAGATTGCCCAGCTGGCCCTTGGCCACATGCTCAAGCTCAAGCAGGCGGAGCCCGATACCCAGCTCTTCATCAATCCGCAGATGCCTGAACTCGCAGCCTTCGTGCAGGAGACGCTGGCGGTGCACCCCGGCCTCAAGTTGCTGACGGCCAAGAAGGAGCAGGCGCAGGGGATGATCAAGCTGGAGAAGGGCAAGTACGCCCCCGAGCTGTTCCTGTATGGCAACTACAACCTCTATGAGGATGACTCGCTGGCCTCCAAGACCACCCCGGACTGGCTGGTCGGGGTGGGTGTCAGCATGCCGCTGGTGAGCCGTGACGGCCGCTCCGAGACGGTACAGGCGGCCAAGAGCGCCGAGCTGCAGGTCAATCTGCTGCAGGCCAAGACCCGCCAGGATCTGGAGTTGCTGGTCGAGAAGACCTGGCGCGAGGCGGCGCAGGGGTTGGAGGAGTTCCAGTCGCTCTCTTCCACCCAGGCGCTGGCCGAGGAGAACGTGCTGCTGCGAGACAAGGCATTCGGGCAGGGGCTCTCCACTTCCCTCGATGTGGTGGATGCCCGCAACCAGCTGGCCGGGGTCAAGACCCAGCGCGCCGCTGCCGCTTATCAATACGTCATTTCGCTGGCGCGTCTGCTGGCCCTCTCCGGGCAGATGAACAGTTTCAACCAGTATCAGCACGGGCAGGCGATCGAGGTGAACTCATGATCGCGGCCTGCCTTGCTCCCATTGTCATGTCTGTTTCGACCGCCAAGGGTCGCCCGTTTGCCGAGGTGAATTCATGAGTCATCCCCCCATCAAGAAGAAGATGAGCCAGGGCAAGCCGCTGCTGCTGCCATTGGCGCTGGTGTTGCTGGTCATCTGGCTGGGCTGGCGTTTCTGGCTGGCCTATCAACCCGAGCCGGTGCGTCTGCAGGGGCAGATCGAGGCGCAGCAGTACTCCGTCTCCTCCAAGGTGGCGGGCCGCATCGAGGAGGTGCTGGTGAAGAAGGGGGATCAACTGGCCAAGGATCAGCTGGTGTTCACCCTGGCGAGCCCCGAGATTGAAGCCAAACTGAGCCAGGCCAAGGCGGGCCAGGCCGCGGCCGGCGCCATGGCCGAAGAGGCCGAAAAGGGCGCGCGCGCCCAACAGATTGCCGCCGCCAAGGATCAGTGGCAAAAGGCCAAGGCGGCCGCCTTGCTGCGCGGCAAGACCTACGAGCGCATTGCCAGCCTGCACCGGGATGGCGTGATGCCGCTGCAAAAACGTGATGAGGCCTGGACGGCCTGGCAGGCGGCCAGGTACAGCGAAGGCATGGCCTGGCAACAGTATCAGATGACCCTGGAAGGGGTGCGGGAAGAGACCAAGATCGCGGCCCGCGAGCAGGCCAAGATGGCGGCAGGTTCGGTGGCTGAAGTGGAGGCCTACCTGGCCGACACCCGCATCAATAGCCCGCATGCGGGTGAAGTATCCCAGGTGCTGCTGCGCAGCGGCGAGCTGGCCCCGCAGGGCTTCCCCGTGGTGACCCTGCTCGACATGAGCGATGCCTGGGCCCAGTTCCACGTGCGCGAAGATCTGCTGCCCCGCTTCGCGCTGGGCACCGAGTTCGATGCTCGCATCCCCGGTCTTGGCGAGCAGACGGTGCGTTTCAAGGTGACCCATGTGGCCGTGATGGGGGATTTCGCCACCTGGCGTGCCACCGACACCCGCCAGGGCTTCGACATGAAGAGCTTCCAGGTGGAGGCGCGTCCGCTGCAACCGGTTGAGGGGCTGCGGGTCGGCATGAGCGTGCTGGTTGAGCTCTGATGGGACGCGAATGGCGGTTGTTGTGGCAGGATCCGTTCGGCCGGGCGCTGGCCAGCTGGTTGCCCCTGCTGCTGATGGGGATCCTCTGCTGGATCTTCTCTGCCGGGTTGGCGCGGGATCTCAAGGTCGGTCTGGTGGATCTGGATCAGAGCGTGCTGTCGCGCCAGCTGGCCTATTCGCTGGATGCCTCCGCCGGGCTCAAGGTCGCGCGACAGTTCGACTCCATCGCTGAAGGGGCCAATGCCCTGCGGGGAGGCGACATCTACGCCCTGGTCGTGCTGCCTGACCATCTCGAGCGGGATGCCAGGCAAGGCACCCAGCCGCGGGTCACCGTGTTCAACAACGGCCAGTTCATCCTGATCGCCAAGCTGGTCAACTCGGCGCTGGCCCAGGTGGTGGGAACCCTCAGCGGCCAGGTCGGCGTGCTGACGGCGATGGCCGATGGCAAGGTGCTGCCCGGGGCGCTCGGCCAGGCGGTGCCCATCAACAGTCAGGTGACGGCGCTCTACAACCTCAATGCCAGTTACGCCCAGTTTCTGCTGAGCGCCATCCTGCCTGCGGTGTGGCAGATCCTGGTGGTGCTCTACGGACTCAATGCGCTGGCCCGCACCGACCGGCTGGGACTGGACTGGACTACCAAAGGGGTCTGGTTCGGGCTCTGGCGCACCCTGCTGCCCCACGTGCTGATCGGCTGGGGCTGGGGGCTGCTCTGGATGCTGTTGCTGTTCAAGGGCTTTGCCTATCCCATGCACGGCAGCTGGCTGGTGCTGACGGTGGGGTTGGGGCTGGCCTCGGCCGCCTGCGTCAGCATGGGAGCCTTCTTCTACGCCGTCATTCGGGATCCGGCCCGGGCTCTGTCGCTGGCGGGGGCCTACACGGCGCCGGGGTTCGCCTTTATGGGGGTCACCTTTCCGGTCAGCGCCATGGGGGATTTCGCCCAGTTCTGGCGCAGCCTGCTGCCCATCTCTCACTATGTCGAGCTGCAGATCGGCCAGACCAACTACGGTCAACCGCTGGCGGCAGCGCTGCCGCAGTTCGGCGCCCTGCTGCTGTTTCTGCTGCCCCTGTTGCTGGTCGTGCGCCGCTACCGGGCACAGGCGAGCACGACCCAGTCACAAGAGGAGCTCAAGCCATGATGGGATTCCGGGATCTGCTGCGCCTCGAGCTGCGTACCCTGCTGGCTGACAGGGCCATCATGCTGACCCTGTTTGGCGGCGTCTTCTTCTACTCCTTCCTCTATCCGCAGCCCTATCTGCACCAGTTGCCGCGGGAAGAGGCGGTGGTGGTGGTCAACGAGGATGGCAGCCAGCTCTCCCGTCAGCTGGAGTTCATGGCCGATGCGACGCCGCAGGTAAAACTGGTGGCCCGGGCCAGCTCGCTGGATGAGGCTCGCCAGCGGATGATGGCCGGCGAGGCGAGCGGGATCCTGCACATCCCCAATCACTTCTATCGGGATCTGATGCTGGGCAAGAGCGTGACCCTGAGCTATGCCGGCGATGCTTCCTACTTCCTGGTTTACGGCACCATCGCCGAGGGGCTGGCCCAGGCGGGCGGCACCCTGGCCGCCCAGGTCAAGGTGGCCAGGCTGCTGAGTCACGGCGAGGCGCTGCCGCAGGCAGCCATGGGCTGGAATGCGGTGGCCCTCAACGTACTGCCGGTGTTCAACCCCACCATGGGCTATGTGAACTACGTGGTGCCGGCGGTGTTCGTGCTGATCCTGCATCAGGTGCTGCTGATGGGCACCGGCATCCTGGGGGCGACCCAGAACCAGCGCAGCCAGCGCGGCGAGTCAGGCTATTGGCAGGATGCGCCCGTCCTGCCACTGCTGCTGGCCCGAACTCTGGTGGTGGGGGGGCTGTTCGTGCTGCCGGTGAGCTACTTCTTCGGCTTCTGCTTCGATCACTACGATATCGCGCGCACCGCCGAGCCGGCCGCACTCTGGTTGTTCACCCTGCCGTTCCTGCTGGCCACGACCTGGTTTGGCGTCGCGCTGGGGGCCCTCTTTACCCGGCGCGATCTGCCGACCCAGGTGGTGCTTGTCTCCTCCCTGCCGCTGGTCTTTCTGGCCGGCTTCATCTGGCCGCTGGAACTCATTCCGGCGCCGCTCAACTGGCTGGCTCAGTGGGTACCGAGCACTCCGGCCATCGAGGGTTTTTTGCGTCTCAACCAGATGGGGGCTGAGTTTGCTCAGGTCTCCCACTACTGGTGGCAGTTGTGGGGGCTGGCGCTGCTGTATGGTGCCCTGGCGTGCCTGCTGCTGGGCTGGCGTCAATCCCAGAGGCGAAAGGTTCGCCCGGCCGCGCCGGCGCGGGATGCTGTGAGCGAACCCTCCGCCGGTTAGGTGTTCCCCGACAGCAAAACGGTCAGCCCCAGGGCTGACCGTTTTGCTATGGCGCTGGCTCATGCCCGGCTGAGGCTTGGGTCGCCGATGGCGTAGATCTGGCCTGCTGCCGCCTCGTCGGTCAGCAGACGCAGCCCGCAGGCGGCGACGTCGGCCCGGCGCACCAGACCGTGCATCTCCTTGCCCTGACTCAGCACGGCCGCACCGGTAGCTATGCCATCCTGCAGGCCGGCCGGGCGCAGTATGGTCCACGCCAGCGTGCTGGTCTGCAGCCAGCTCTCCGCCAGGCTCTTGAGCCGCACCTCGTGGCCGAAGGCGGCCCGCGCCCGCTCGGGCAGATATTGCCAGCTGTCGCCACAGCCGAGGGAGGTGACCAGCAGCAGACGCTTGAGTCCGGCTCGCTCCATCTCGTCGATCACCTGGCGGTTGCCCAGATAGTCGACGGGCTCGGCCTGGCGAAAGCTGCCGAGAGTGGAAATGGCCTGTGCCCCTTCACCGGCCAGCCGGCAAGCGGCTGCTACCGCCTGCGGGTCGAGGGCATCCCCGCTGATGACGTCGACGCCCAGCGAGTGCAGCTCGGCGGCCATGTCGGCATGGCGCAGCAGGGCGACGACCCTGTGGCCAAGTTGCAGCGCTTGCTCGGTGAAGGCGCGGCCCAGCCCGCGGCTGGCTCCGAAGATGAGTGTGGTTGGCATGGTGCGGCTCCCTTGAGTGAAAGGGCTAGCCTAGAGGGCGGAAGGGATGTTGTAAATGAGAGTTGTTTTTATTTGTCTGGCAGGAGAGAAAACGGTGAGCCGGAGACACCCGGCTCACGCAGCATCAGCCGTTGTAGTGGCCAATATTGGGACGACGGCTGGGGCCGCTCAGGTGGATATCCACCGGGTTGAACGCCTTGATCGCCTCGAAGCTGAAGTCGCCGATGGCCTGATGCAGGCTCTGGGGGCTGTGGTTGGTGATGAGGATGACGCTTTTTGAGAGGTTGCGGCGACGGCGCAGCAGGTGGCCGAGGAAGCTGGACTGGCTCTCCGCCATCTTGGCACGATTGGCCGCCACCTCGTCGATGATCAGCAGGTCAACCTCTTCCAGGGCGCGCCGGTACTGGTTGCGCTCCTCCTGATCCTGGATGACGTTGAAGAACAGCCGATCAACGATGGAGGCCCACTGCTGGAAGATCACCGACTTCTGGTGGCGTTCGATCAGCTCGTGTGCCACCGCGCCGGCCAGGGTCGACTTGCCGGTGCCGTAGTCGCCATAGATCAGCATGCAGCCACCGCCGCTCTTCTCCCAGTGTTCGAAACCGCTGATGAAGTAGCGGGCCGTCTCGATGGGGTATTGCAGCGCGGGGTCGCCGGCATCCATGCGCTCGAACACCCAGTCTGGGTTGAGGTCGGCCTGGGCGATCAGCTTCTGGATCCGCTCCTGGCGCGCCACCTTCTGCAGTTCGCGCACCTCGGCGTTGGCCTTGGCGTCGTACTCCTTGCGCAGGGTTTCATAGTCGTACTGGCTGCCACCGGTCTGGGCCTGCAGGCGACGAATGCGCTCGAGCAGACCGCTGACATGGCGGCTTAATTCGGGGTCGTGCATCCGTTGCTCCTGCTTGGCCTTGGCGATCTTCCGGCGTTTGGCCTCGATCTCTTCCAGCTCCTGGCGCAGGGGATCGTGCGGATCAGTCATGGAGTGCTCCTTCTGCTCGGTCTGGGTGGGGACTGGGGTCTGATTTTGCCTGCTGGCAGGGACCTTCTTCAATCATTATCCGGCTCCTGGCGCTGCGCGGCCAGCCGCTTGGCCTCTTCGATCATCTCCTGCGCCCGCTTGCTCGGGCCCGCCTCCACCGGCTCCGGGGTGACTTGCTGATAGCCGGTCACGCTCATCGGTTGGCGGCGGGCGTAACGGCGGGTCTTGAGGGCGCGAATGAACTTGAGCATCCACTGGTGCTGGGAGTCGAACACCTCGGGCCGTCCTAGCCAGTAGGCGATGAACTCGCCGAGATCCTCTTCGCTGTAGCTGGCATCGATCACACCGCACAGGCGGGCGAGGGCGGGCAACTCTTCATCCGGGCGCCACTGCAGGTGCATCTGGAAGGGGCGCTCCGGCAGGGGGCTGCGCATCCGCTGGGTCAGCAGCGGCAGCTGGAACGGACACTGATGGTAGTGCTCACTCTCGGTCTGGCTCTCGACCTGCAGCAGGCCGGCCTCCATCAGCTCGTCAAACAGTTCGGTCAGCTGGCGGGCATTGACCTGAAAGGAGAAGCCGCTGGGATCGCCCGGGTCGACCACCGCCAGCGCCCGCCCAAGCTCCGGGTAGTTGAGCCTGGCCAGCTGATTTTCCAGCACCAGCCGACGCAGCTGCAGGGTATAGAGGCTGCGGGCAGGATGGGACAATCTGGGGTGGGCGAGGGCGCTGTATTCGGCTGGGGTCATGGCATGCTTCATCGACGAAATTGAGGGGCATTATCCCCCATGGCGGGGCCGCATACAATTGATGGTGGCTGGGGTGAGATGCAGCAGGGCGGGGGCGTGGCCGATCTCTGCCCGTGCGAGTCGGGGGAGTGGTTGTTTCTCGTATGCTCCCCTTGCTGGGCGAAGCGATGCCCGCAAGGCAAGGCGGGTTTTCGAGCAACCTCATTACCTGCTTTATTTCAAACAGTTGACGGTCTAAATAGCTATCTGGCATAGCTTTAATGGAGATTATTCTATCATCCGATTGGTCAGTGCAGTCGGTTATGGTCTAGGCTTGAAGCTAAATAACTGGTTGACTAATAAGAGCTTTATCAAGATGTCAAAAGCCGGATTACGGATCCTGGTGGTGGAAGACGAGGTCGTTTTTCGCCACTCCTTGGTAAATTATCTCGAGCACGATGGCGCCTGCGTCTTCCAGGCTGAAGACGGTATCGAAGGTCTCTCCGCCGCCGCGCTTTACCACCCCGATGTTGTCTTGTGTGACCTGAACATGCCCAACATGGATGGCCATGAGGTCATTGCCTGTCTCTCTGCCCGCTATCCTCATACCCCTGTCATCGTCATCTCGGCCCAGAGCAAGATGGAGGCGGTCGAACGGGCGCTGCGTGCCGGCGCCCGCGACTTTCTGCTCAAGCCCATCTCGGACTTCGGTCAGGTGCGCCGCAGCATAGAGCAGTGTCTGGCGGCCAACCACGGTTATGGGCAGCAGCTGGAGTTGATGGATCACATGGATTTTTTCCGCGAGCACGACAAGGCGGCGACCCGGTTGCTGGCCTGGTTGAAGCCACCCGGTCTGCAGGAGTGGGGCCCCTGGCAGGTGACCTTCAAGGGGATGGGCAACCTGTTCATTCCCGATACCTTCAAGGTGGATGACAAGCTGCTGGTGCTGGTGATGGAGCTGCCGGTGCTCGGGGTGGATGCGGCGTTTTGCGGAGCCCTGGTGCGCTCCCTGATGAACGGGCCCTATCGCCAGTTTCAGCGCGGCGAGAGCCTGTTGCTGACTCAACCCCATCGGCTGCTCGACTACCTCAATCTGCAGTTGATCGAATCCGGCCTGCGCCACTCGTTTGCCATGGCCGCACTGCTGTTTGATCAGGAGGACGGGCTGGTCTTTGCCAATGCCGGGCTGACCTCGCCCCACTGGCTGGTGCGCTCCGGAGGGCTGCCGCTCGGCCTGCTGCGCACCAGCCATTATGCCTTGCACAGACGCAGTTGGCATGAGCCGTTCGACCTGCAGTTTCGCAGCGACAGTGGCAGCGCTCTGCATGTGCAGGTTCGACATCATTGAAGCCTTGTCAGACGGCTACATACAAAGAGGGCGCCCATGGGCGCCCTCTTTGTTGCTTACAATCTTGACCGCTTAGACGGCGGCAGATTGCAGCTTCTTGTCGTGTTCCTGCGGCTCTTTGGCCGGGCCTTCGGCACCGTGCATCCAGTAGACCAGGCGGTTGGCCATGGTCAGCAGGATCAGGGCGCTGATGACGGCTGCCAGCGCGATGCCACCGAAGATGGCCATGGCACCGGACTCGCCGACGAAGGAGCCGATGAAGCCGGCGGCATAGTTGGCGAGAGCCACGAAGCCGAACCAGGCACCCATCATCAGGGAGGCCAGACGCAGTGGAGCCAGCTTGGTCACCATGGAGAGGCCGATCGGGGAGAGGCAGAGCTCGCCCAGAGTGTGGAACAGGTAGGCGCCGACCAGCCAGAACATGGAGGTCTTGACGGCCTGATCACCACCTTGCTCCAGCACGGCACCGATCATGAACAGGAAGCCGATGGCCAGGAACAGCAGACCCATGGCGAACTTCACCGGGGAGTTCGGCTCTTTCTTGCCGAGCTTGATCCAGATGGCGGCCACGATGGGCGCCAGGGTGATGATGAAGAAGGGGTTCAGGGACTGGAACCAGGCGGTCGGTACTTCGAAGCTGCCGATCATGCGGTCGGTATACTCCTGTGCGTACAGGTTCATCAGACCGCCAGCCTGCTCGAAGCCGGCCCAGAAGATGATGGTGAACAGACCCAGCACCAGGATGACCTTGATGCGATCCACTTCCTGCTTGGTCAGCGGAGCCTTCTGCTCTTTGGAGCGCTGCTCGGCGGCGCGCTGGGCGGCCGGCACGCGGCCGATATCACCGAGGAAACGCTGGGCCATGGTGGCCTGTACTACCAGAGAGAGCAGCATGCCGATACCGGCGCTGACGAAGGCGGCTTGCCAGCCGTAGGCGGTGGCGGCTGCGCCACAGATCACGCCGGCCAGCAGGGAGCCCAGGTTGATGCCCATGTAGAAGATGGTGAAGGCACCGTCGCGACGGTGGTCACCTTCCTGATACAGATCACCCACCATGGTGGAGATGTTCGGTTTGAACAGACCGTTACCCACGATCAGCAAGCCAAGACCTGAATAGAACACTGTGTTGACCATGTCCGGGAACATGGCGTGAGGCAGGGCCAGCGTGAACTGGCCGGCGGCCATCAACACGGCACCGAACAGGATGGCGCGACGCTGACCCAGGAAGGTATCAGCCAACCAGCCGCCGATGATCGGGGTGATGTAGACCAGACCGGTATAGATGCCGTACAGCTTGAGGGCATCGGCCTGAGTCCAGCCCATCCCGCCGTTGGCAGTCATGTCAGTCAGATAGAGCACGAGCACGGCACGCATGCCGTAGTAGGAGAATCTCTCCCACAGTTCGGTACTAAAGAGCAAAAAAAGCCCTTTAGGGTGACCTAAAAAGGTCCCTTTGGACGGATTATTCATTGGAACTTCCACCTGTGTCTTATATTTTTTTAGAAATTTTATGCAAGGGCTAGGAACAAGCCTTAATCCTTATAGAACAAGCGTGATTAAATTACAATATTATGATTTAGCGATATTTTATCTATCAATGGTTGAATATTTGTTTATAAAATGAAAAAGGGCATCGAATGATGCCCAGTATAATATTCTTTCGTTTGGTTAAAAAATCAGCGATTACAGCTGCTTGGCAAACTGCTTCAGCCAATTGATAAATTCACCGTTCAGCTCCGGATGGCGCGCGGCATATTCCACGTTGGCTTTCATGTAACCCAGCTTGCTGCCGCAGTCGTGGCTGCGGCCTTTCATGAAGTAGGCGTTGACCTGCTCCTGTTCCATCAGCATGGCGATGGCGTCGGTCAGCTGGATCTCGTCACCGGCACCGGCGGGGGTGCGTTCCAGCAGCGGCCAGATGTTGGAAGAGAGCACGTAACGGCCGACCACCGCCAGATTGGAGGGGGCCTCATCGCGAGGCGGCTTCTCGACAATGGCCTGCATCGGCAGGGACATGCCCTCGCTCAGCGCCTCCCCCTTGATGTCGGCGATACCGTATTTGTCCACTTCGCTCTCGGGGACGGCTTCCACCATGATCTGGCTGATGTGGTTCTCTTCGAACATGTGCACCATCTCGGCCAGATTGTCCTGCTTGAGATCGCTGGCTACCTCGTCGATCAGCACGTCCGGCAGCAGCACCGCAAACGGGTTGTCGCCGATCAGCGGGCGGGCGCAGAGTACCGCGTGACCCAGCCCTTTGGCTTCACCCTGACGCACGTGCATGATGGTGACGTCTTTCGGGCAGATGTGTTGCACCTCTTCCAGCAGCTGACGCTTGACCCGTTTTTCCAGGGTGGCTTCCAGCTCGAAGCTCTTGTCGAAGTGGTTCTCGATGGAGTTCTTGCTCGAGTGGGTAACCAGGATGATCTCTTTGATGCCGGCCGCGATAGCCTCGCGCACCACATACTGGATCAGTGGCTTGTCGACGACGGGCAGCATCTCCTTGGGGATGGCCTTGGTGGCGGGGAGCATGCGGGTACCCAGGCCGGCGACGGGGAGAACAGCCTTGCGGACCACAAGAGGATTATTTTTCATGGATCAGTTCCAAAGGATACAAAGTGGGCCCATGATACCCGAAGAAAAATAGGGCAGCCACAGGCTGCCCCCAGAATGGAAGTGGTGGAAACCGGTTACTTGACGATAATCATGTCCCGATTTGCTTCCAGCGTGGCCGGCCCGATACCGCTGACATCGGCAAGCTGGTCAACAGTGGTGAACTTGCCCTGTTTCTCGCGATAATCGACGATGGCCTGTGCCTTCTTCTCGCCGATGCCCTTGAGTGCAGTCAACTCGTTGATACTGGCGGTATTCAGGTTCACCTTGCCACTCTCCTTGGCGGTGGCAACCGTGGTGGCCGGTTTGGCGGCGGGCTTGTCGGCGGCCAGCAGGGGCTGGCTGAGCAGCGGCAGGCAGCTCAGCAGCAAGGTGGCGGTCAGGGTCTTGTAGTTCATGGCGTCACGTCCTTGTGTTGTGGGTTTCGCTATTGAGGATTAGTCGAGTCGCGCCACTTTTGGTCTGTCATATCTGACACTGTATAAGTCAGAGCTAACGGCTATAAGCCTCCTCTATCCAAAATGGGTACACTGCTCCAACCATTTGACCAGGATGTCTTTTTCCATGTTTTTTCCCGCAATCTCCGAGCTGGAGCCCATCGCCCGTGCCGCCGGTGAGGTCATCATGGCCATCTACAGTCAGCCCTTTGCGGTGGAGTACAAGGGGGACGAGAGTCCGCTGACTGCCGCCGACAAGGGGGCACACGAGCTGATTGTCGCGGCGCTGGCCCGGCTCACCCCCGACATTCCCGTGCTGTCGGAAGAGTCCTCCCCCGAGGTGATGGCGGCGCGACTCGGCTGGTCCCGCTATTGGCTGGTGGATCCGCTCGATGGCACCAAGGAGTTCATCTCCCGCAACGGCGAGTTCACCGTCAATATCGCGCTGATCGAGCATGGCCAGCCACTGTGGGGTCTGGTCTATGCCCCCGTGCTGGACAGGCTCTGGTATGGCGGCAAGGGGGTGGGGGCCTCGCGCATTGCCGATGGCAAGCGTGAGTCTATCCAGACCCGGCTTCATCAGGAAGGCACTCCCTGGCGAGTGGTGGGCAGCCGCAATCACCTGTCACAGGAGACCCTTGATTACCTGGCGCGCTTTGGTGACATGGCGGGGGGGGAAATTGAGCTGGTCTCCATGGGCAGTTCGCTCAAGTTCTGCATCATCGCCGAGGGGGGCGCCGAGCTCTATCCACGCCTCGCCCCGACCTGCGAGTGGGATACGGGGGCGGCGCAGGCGGTACTGGAAGGGGCTGGCGGCAGCGTCACCCAGCTGGATGGTTCGCCGCTGCGCTACAACAAGCCCGACATCCTCAACCCCTGGTTCGTGGCCAAGGCATAAACGGGACGGTGGAATGCAAAAAGGCCGGACGGGAGTGAGTCTCCAGTCCGGCCTTTTTATTTCTCTACTGCCCTTGGCTCAGAAGACCTTCTTGAACGGCTTGATGGTCACCTTGGCATAGACCCCGGCCGCCACATAGGGATCGGCATCGGCCCAAGCCTTGGCATCTGCCTGGCTGGCGAACTCGGCGATGACGGTGCTGCCGGTAAAGCCGGCATCGGCCGGATCCTCGGCATCGATGGCCGGGTTGGGGCCGGCGGTGAGCAGCCGTCCCTCATCCTGCAGCGCCTGTAGCCTGGCCAGATGGGCCGGGCGCGCCTGCTTGCGCAGCGGCAGGCTGCCCTGAACATCTTCGGAGTAGATGAGATACCACATGAGAGGATCCTTTTCTGATGGCGGTTATTTTTTCAGTTCGTCTTCTTGTTTGGTCAGCTGCTCGGCAGGCAGGTGGCGATAGAGATAGACACCACTCAGCAGGGTGAACACCAGGGTCATGCCAAGCAGACCGAACACCTTGAAGTTGACCCACACCTCCTGCGGCAGGTTGAAGGCCACATAGAGGTTGAGCAGGCCGCAGACGGTGAAGAAGCCGACCCAGCCGAGATTGACCCGATCCCAGACGGGATCCGGCGCCTGCAGCTCCTTGCCCAGCATCTGCTTTATGAGGTTCTTGCCAAAGCCGTAGCGGCTGATGAGCAGGCCCAGCGCGAATAGTACGTTGATGACGGTCACTTTCCATTTGATGAAGGTGTCGTCGTGGAAGATGACGGTCAGGCCGCCAAAGAAGCCGACCAGCAGGAAGGTGAACAGCTGCATCTTCTCGACCTTGCGATAGCGAACCCAGCTGTAGGCGAGCTGCAGACCGGTCACCACCACCAAGGCGCCGGTGGCCATGTAGATGTCGTAGAACTTGTAGACCGCAAAGAAAACGATAAGGGGAATAAATTCAATAAATTGCTTCATGTCTGGCTCGTCGCCCTCAAGAGTGGAACGCAAAATTTCATCCAGTGTACCTGCCCGATGGGCAACGGCAAATGAATAAGACCGCTCATTCGCCAGCCAGTTCCTCAGCCAAATAGCTCCCCTGCGATCTCATCGCCCAACCGTTTCTGATCTGCCAGCAGCTCGCGAATATGTCGCTCCTCGATGTGGGGATTGAGCAGTACGGCCCGCAACAGGGTGAGCGGTTGGGTACCGTAGCGACCCACGGCCCGCTGGGTGCGGGAGACAAAACTGTGCCCTTCGGCGCGTTGGGCCTTTTGCAGCGCGACGTTGAAGGCATTGACCTGTTCGTTGGCGGCTTCGTCCAGCACTTTGCCCTGCAGATGAGGGGGGATGCAGCGATAGGAGAGCAGGTTCATCACCGGGGCCGACATCAGTTCGAAGGCCGGATCCTGGTCGATGAGGCTGGCCATCAGGCGGGCCCGGTCGTAGTTGGCCTCGATGAGCTCGGCATAACCCTGCTGGCCGAACAGCTGGAAGGCGGCATCCAGATAGAGGGCGTTGGCCGGGCGGGTTCCCTCCAGGGTGAAGCGCCCCTGATCAAAAGAGCTGGCGCGGATGGCGTAGGGGGCCTCCCGCTTGACTACCATCATCAGGTCCGGCTGGCGGCAGAGCAGCATGCCGGTACCGAGCGGTACCAGCAGTTGCTTGTGGCCATCCAGGGTGACGGTGTCGGCGTGCTCGATCCCCGCCAGCAGCCCCTGATAACGGGGCGAAAAGAGGGTCGGGCCACCCCAGGCGGCATCCACGTGGAAGTGGATCTGCTCGCGAGCGGCGATGGCTGCCAGCTCAGGCAGCGGATCGATGGAGCCGAAATCGGTGCTGCCGGCCACACCGACCAGAGCCAGCACCTTGAGCTTCTGCTCCTTGCACTGGGCCAACGCTTGCTCCAGCGCGGCCAGACTGAGCCGGTTATGCTGGTCGGTCTCGAGACGCCAGACGCTGCGCGCCCCCAGCCCCAGCAGATCCATCCCCTTGTCGAAGGAGTAGTGCATCAGCCGCGAGCCCAGGATGACGGCGCCGCGATACCCCTGCTCATAGAGGGCGAACAGGTTGTCGCCGCAGGCGCGGTTGCGGGCCAGCCAGAGGGCGGTGACGTTGGCGATGGTGCCACCGCTGGTCATGACGCCGAGCGCCGCATCCTTGGCATGCATATGGGTGCCGTAGAAGGACTCGTCGGCGCGATAGACGAGGCGGTGCAGCTTGGCCAGCACCTCTCGCTCCAGAAAGCTGAGCAGACGGGAGGACTCCATCTTCATCGGGTTCTGGTTGAGCATCACCACCAGACGGGAGAGCTCGGCGGTGAAGGCCGGCAATGGTGCCGTCATATGGCCCATGTAGCGTGGCGAGGTCAGGTGGGAGGCGCCGGGCACCAGGGTTGCCAGCCTGGTCAGGTAGTCCGCCATGGCGAGCCCCGCTTCCGGCATGCCCGATTGTTCAAGCTGGTGGGTGAACTGGTCGCGCTGATAGGGAGCCTGACTGTCATCCGAGTGGTGGAAGGTCTCCAGCAGATCCGTCATGGCCTGGCCAAAGGCCGGATCCGGTTGTGCAAACAGCTCAGTCAACTTCATCAGGTTCTCCAGACCGGGTTGCCGGGGAGTCGGGGGTGAACAAGGGGCGGCAACAGCTAAGTGGGCATCGGCCGCAGAGCATACACCAAAGGTCAACGGCTGACAGCCATGTGCGCGGTGGGGAAACATCGCAAATGGGGACGGCTCATCTTTAAGCTAACACTTGTACTCTGAAATGACGGCAGCTAGAGTGAGCGCAGTTTGGGCAGGAGTATGCAATGAGCAGTGTGACGGATTATTCGCCTCGCGAGGAGCTGGCCAACCGCCTCAGCCACGGGCTGGGGCTGGTGCTGGGGATCCTGGGGTTGGTGTTGTTGTTGAACAAGGGCTGGGCGCAGGGCACCCAGGCACTGATCAGTTATAGCCTCTATGGTGGCAGCCTGGTGCTGCTCTATCTGGCCTCGACCCTCTATCACAGCATGGCGGAGGGGCCGGCCAGGCGCTGGTGCAAGGTGTTTGATCACTGCGCCATCTATCTGCTGATCGCCGGCACCTATACCCCTTTTCTGCTGGTAGCGCTCGACACGCCGCTGGCACAGGGGCTGATGGTGGTGATCTGGGGGCTGGCGCTGGCGGGGGTGGTGTTCAAGCTGCTGTTCATCAACCGCTTCAAGAAGCTGTCGCTGTTTACCTACCTGATGCTGGGCTGGCTGTCGCTGCTGGTGGTCTATCAGCTTTACATCCATCTGGAGGGGGAAGGCTTGCTGCTACTCGGGCTGGGTGGTCTCATCTACAGCCTGGGGGTGATCTTCTATGTGGCCAAGCGCATCCCCTACAACCATGCCATCTGGCATCTGTTCGTGCTGGGGGGCAGTGTTTGTCACTTTATGGCCATTTATGGTTACGTCGCATAACTAGCCCTTAATTGGTATTTTTTGCCGCGCAAAAGGATAAATTCGTGCGGTATCACACAGTTGACCGCGGCGTTTGCTGACAAGCTAGGGACAGTTCAATTCGCAAAGGATGCACGAAATGAGTGATATCGCGCTTTCCATCAGCATGTTGTCGCTGGTGGCAGTGCTGGGGCTCTGGCTGGGAAACTGGCGAGTCTATGGCGTCGGTCTCGGGATCGGAGGGGTGCTGTTCGGCGGCATCATAGTGGGCCACTTCGCCGGCCTCTCGG
Organism: Aeromonas sp. FDAARGOS 1408; assembly: GCF_019048665.1. Taxonomy (NCBI): domain Bacteria; kingdom Pseudomonadati; phylum Pseudomonadota; class Gammaproteobacteria; order Aeromonadales; family Aeromonadaceae; genus Aeromonas; species Aeromonas sp. FDAARGOS 1408. Next base: position 201,378 of record NZ_CP077394.1, read on the forward strand.
GGCTGGCGCTGGATGAGCAGACCCTGCACTTCATTCAGGAGTTCGGCCTGATCCTGTTTGTCTACACCATAGGTATTCAGGTCGGTCCCGGCTTCTTCTCCTCCCTGCGCAGCTCCGGCCTCAAGCTCAACGGCTTCGCTGCCCTGCTGGTACTGCTCGGCTGCGCCGTGGCGGCAGCCCTGCATCAGCTGTTCGATGTGCCGCTGCCGGTGATCCTGGGGGTCTTCTCCGGCGCCGTGACCAATACCCCCTCCCTCGGTGCCGGCCAGCAGATCCTGGCCGAGCTGGGGGCCGCCCCCGGTTCCACCGGCCTGATGGGGATGGGCTATGCGGTCGCCTATCCGTTCGGCATCTGTGGCATCTTGTTGACCATGTGGCTGATCCGCATGTTCTTTCGCATCAAGATCGACGAAGAAGCCGCCCAGTTTGAACAACAGGCCGGCAAGACCAAGGAGAGTCTGCAGACCATCAACATCGCGGTGCGCAACCCCAACATCCACGGCCTGATGCTGAGCGAGATCCCGAGTCTCGACGAGGCCGACGTCATCTGCTCGCGCCTCAAGCGCGGCGAGGAGCTGATGGTGCCGCGACCGGAGTCACGCATCGAGCTGGGCGACCTGCTGCATCTGGTGGGTGAGCGACATGCCCTGCGCAAGGTGCTGCTGGTGCTGGGGGAGGAGGTGGAGACCTCGCTCTCCACTCGTGGCACCGACTTGCGGGTGGAGCGGGTGGTGGTGACCAACGAGCAGGTGCTCGGCAAGAAGATCCGCGATCTCGACATCAAGCAGAAGTACGACGTGGTGATCTCGCGCCTCAACCGGGCCGGCATCGAGCTGGTGCCGACCAGCCAGACCAGCCTGCAGTTCGGTGACATTCTCAACCTGGTAGGGCGACTCGACGCCATCGAGGCGGTCACCAATGTGGTGGGCAACGTGCAGCAGAAACTGCAGCAGGTGCAGATGCTGCCGGTGTTTATCGGCATCGGTCTTGGCGTGTTGCTCGGCTCCATCCCCTTCTACCTGCCGGGCTTCCCGGCCGCGCTCAAGCTGGGCCTGGCGGGCGGGCCGCTGGTGGTGGCGCTGATCCTGTCGCGCATCGGCAGCATCGGCAAGCTCTACTGGTTCATGCCCCCCAGTGCCAACCTGGCGCTGCGGGAGATCGGCATAGTGCTGTTTCTGGCGGTGGTGGGCTTCAAGTCTGGCGCCGGCTTCATCGATACCCTGATCAACGGTGACGGCCCGGCCTGGGTGATGTACGGGGTGGCGATCACCCTGATCCCGCTGCTGGTGGTCGGGGTGCTGGCCCGTCTGTACGGCAAGATGAACTACCTCACCCTGTGCGGTCTGCTGGCCGGCTCCATGACGGATCCTCCCGCCCTGGCGTTTGCCAACGGCATGCATCCCACCAGTGGTGCCAGCGCGCTCTCGTACGCGACCGTCTATCCGCTGGTGATGTTTCTGCGGATCATCTCGCCCCAGTTGCTAGCCATCCTGCTGTGGGCTGGCAGCTGAATATGACCCCGAATGGGAGCACTGGAGGTGCTCCCTTCATATTTTTGCAACACATTGATCATCTTGATTTTATTTTTTATTCCCACCGCTATTGACCCTTCTGTTTAACCGACCGTTCCGGCCTCGAATCAGTCTATCCATTCGAATTTTCTAACTGGTTTCCGGCGCCATTCGCGGGCACATTAGACGGTGGAATATTGCATGCCAATAGAGCTTCAGGAGAGAACATGAGCAACCACGAAATTGCATTGGATCAGGACGTTGTCGTTACCCAGTTGAAAGGCAAGGTTTACCTGGTCGCCGCAGATGGCAGCCAGCAACCGCTCGCCGAAGGCGATATCCTGCCCAAGAATGCCGTGTTGCTCACTCCTGAGGGCGCCAGCTTCAAAGGTGGCAACCAGACTTTCACCCTGAGCCCGACCAACGAGCAGCAGGCTGAGGATGAAACGTCTCAAGAGCCGCTGCTTGCCCAGAACGTGCCGAGCGACAATCCCAATGACATTGCTGCCCTGCAGCAAGCCATTCTGGGTGGCGCCGACCCGACCAAGGCGTTTGAAGCCTCTGCTGCCGGTGGGGCTCCTGCCGCCGGTGGTGGTATTGGCGGCGTGGCCGGCGCCAGCGGCAATGGTGGTTTCGTCACCATCGACCGTACCGGCGATGCCACCATAGCGGCGGCGGGTTTTGATACGACCTATCAAACCGATGCCGGCGTGACCGCTGATGCACTGCCGGGTGAAGAGAACCGCCTGATCGATCTGGTGCCGCCGGTGATCACCGTCTCTGCGCCTGACAATACCAACGACACAACCCCGACCATCACGGGTACCACGGATGCCGCCGCCGGCAGTACCGTGACCCTGCTGGTGACCGATGCCAATGGCAACCAGCAAACCCTGATCACCACCGTCAATCCGGATGGCACTTTCAGCGTGGATGTCACCACGCCGCTGCCGGATGGTTCCTACACCGTCACGGGCAGCGTCACCGATCCGGCCGGCAACACCGGCACCGCGACCGATGACGGCAGTGTGGACAGTACCGCTCCCTCGGCACCGCAAGTGGACATCCAGGACGGGGCTGACAATGTCATCTCCGCCAATGAGCGCGAGAACGGGGTGGATGTCATCATCCGGCTGCCGGGCGATGCCAAGGCCGGCGATCGCCTCGATGTGGACTGGAATGGTGATGGCGTACCCGACTCCAGCAGAATTCTGACGACCGACGATATCGGCCGCACCCAGGTCACCCTGACCATCCCCACCACGGATCTGCCGGTCAACGGCCCCATCACGGTGGATGCCACCCTGACCGACCCGGTGGGCAACACCTCGCCCAAGGGAACCGACAACAGCGTGGTGAATGCCGCACCCCAGCCGGGCGACGACCAGTTCACCGTGGCAGAGGATGGCACCGTCACCATCAATGTGCTTGGCAACGACACGGATGCGGATGGTGATCCTCTCACCATCACCGCCATCAACGGCCAGGCCATTGCCGAAGGCGGCACGGTTGCGATCAGCAACGGCTCCGTCACCCTGAACAATGGCCAGCTGATCTTTACACCGGCTCCGGATTTCAACGGCAACATCGCATTTGAATACACAGTTACCGATGGCCTGAACAGCGCCACAGGCGGCGTGACCGGGACTGTTACGCCGGTCAACGATGCCGCGGTGATCACCGGTACCGATACCGGTGGCGTGATCGAAGACGAAACCAACCCGACCCTGACCGAGACCGGTACCCTGACCGTGTCCGACGTGGATGGGGCGGATGAAGCCAAATTTGTGGCGGGCAACGGCGTGGCCAGCGCGGGTGCGCTGGGCAGCCTCTCCATCACCGAAGGCGGCACCTGGACCTACAACGTCGACAACAGCAAGGTGCAGTACCTGGGCGAGGGTGAGACCAAGGTCGAGACCTTTGTGGTCGAGTCCGTCGATGGCACCACCCACACCGTCACCATCACCATTACTGGCGTCAACGACAGCGCCGTCATTGGTGGCACCGATACTGGTGCAGTCACCGAAGACGAGACCAACCCGACCCTGACCGAGACCGGCACCCTGACCGTGACCGACGTGGACGGCGCCGACGAGGCCAAGTTCCTGGCCGGCAACGGCACCCCGAGAGCCGGTGCGCTGGGCACCCTCTCCATCACTGAGACCGGTGCCTGGACCTACAACGTCGACAACAGCAAGGTGCAGTACCTGGGCGAGGGCGAGACCAAGGTCGAGACCTTCACCGTGGCCTCGGTCGATGGCACCACCCACACCGTCACCATCACCATCACCGGTGTAAACGACTCTGCCGTCATTGGTGGTGTCGACAGCGGCAACGTGGTGGAAGACGAAAGCAACCCGACCCTGACCGAGACCGGCACCCTGAGCGTGTCCGACGTGGATGGCGCCGACGAAGCCAAGTTCCTGGCGGGCAACGGCACTCCGAGCGCCGGTGCACTGGGCAGCCTGACCATCACCGAAGGCGGTGTCTGGACCTATAACGTCGACAACAGCAAGGTGGAGTACCTGGGCGAGGGCGAGACCAAGGTCGAGACCTTTGTGGTCAAGTCCGTGGACGGCACCGAGCACACCGTCACCGTCACCATCACCGGCACCAACGACCAGGCGATCATCAGCGGCGATGCCGAGGGCGCAGTGACCGAGGGCAATGGCAACATCGTCCTGAGTGACAGCGGTACCCTGACGGCCGTGGACGTGGACGGTAAGGATGCCGACAACACCTTCCGCACCGACGTGGCGGCGGTGGCGCACCCGACCGAGGGTGCCCCGCTGGGCAGCCTGACCATCACCGAAGGCGGTGTCTGGACCTACAACGTCGACAACAGCAAGGTGCAGTACCTGGGCGAGGGCGAGACCAAGGTCGAGACCTTCACCGTGGCCTCGGTCGATGGCACCACCCACACCGTCACCATCACCATCACCGGTGTAAACGACTCTGCCGTCATTGGTGGTGTCGACAGCGGCAACGTGGTGGAAGACGAAAGCAACCCGACCCTGACCGAGACCGGCACCCTGAGCGTGTCCGACGTGGATGGCGCCGACGAAGCCAAGTTCCTGGCGGGCAACGGCACTCCGAGCGCCGGTGCACTGGGCAGCCTGACCATCACCGAAGGCGGCGCCTGGACTTACAACGTCGACAACAGCAAGGTGCAGTACCTGGGCGAGGGTGAGACCAAGGTCGAGACCTTCACCGTGGCCTCTGTCGACGGCACTACCCATACCGTCACCATCACCATCACCGGCGTCAACGATGCCGCGGTGATCACCGGTACCGATACCGGTGGCGTGACCGAAGATGAGACCAACCCGATCCTGACCGAGACCGGCACCCTGACCGTGACCGACGTGGACGGCGCGGACGAAGCCAAGTTCCTGGCGGGCAACGGCACTCCGAGCGCCGGTGCACTGGGTAGCCTGACCATCACCGAAGGCGGTGCCTGGACCTACAACGTCGACAACAGCAAGGTGCAGTACCTGGGCGAAGGTGAGACCAAGGTCGAGACCTTTGTGGTCAAGTCCGTGGACGGCACCGAGCACACCGTCACCGTCACCATCACCGGCACCAACGACCAGGCGATCATCAGCGGCGATGCCGAGGGCGCAGTGACCGAGGGCAATGGCAACATCGTCCTGAGTGACAGCGGTACCCTGACGGCCGTGGACGTGGACGGTAAGGATGCCGACAACACCTTCCGCACCGACGTGGCGGCGGTGGCGCACCCGACCGAGGGTGCCCCGCTGGGCAGCCTGACCATCACCGAAGGCGGTGTCTGGACCTATAACGTCGACAACAGCAAGGTGGAGTACCTGGGCGAGGGCGAGACCAAGGTCGAAACCTTTGTGGTCAAGTCCGTGGACGGCACCGAGCACACCGTCACCGTCACCATCACCGGCACCAACGACCAGGCGATCATCAGCGGCGATGCCGAGGGCGCAGTGACCGAGGGCAATGGCAACATCGTCCTGAGTGACAGCGGTACCCTGACGGCCGTGGACGTGGACGGTAAGGATGCCGACAACACCTTCCGCACCGACGTGGCGGCGGTGGCGCACCCGACCGAGGGTGCCCCGCTGGGCAGCCTGACCATCACCGAAGGCGGTGTCTGGACCTATAACGTCGACAACAGCAAGGTGGAGTACCTGGGCGAGGGCGAGACCAAGGTCGAGACCTTTGTGGTCAAGTCCGTGGACGGCACCGAGCACACCGTCACCGTCACCATCACCGGCACCAACGACCAGGCGATCATCAGCGGCGATGCCGAGGGCGCAGTGACCGAGGGCAATGGCAACATCGTCCTGAGTGACAGCGGTACCCTGACGGCCGTGGACGTGGACGGTAAGGATGCCGACAACACCTTCCGCACCGACGTGGCGGCGGTGGCGCACCCGACCGAGGGTGCCCCGCTGGGCAGCCTGACCATCACCGAAGGCGGTGTCTGGACCTATAACGTCGACAACAGCAAGGTGGAGTACCTGGGCGAGGGCGAGACCAAGGTCGAGACCTTTGTGGTCAAGTCCGTGGACGGCACCGAGCACACCGTCACCGTCACCATCACCGGCACCAACGACCAGGCGATCATCAGCGGCGATGCCGAGGGCGCAGTGACCGAGGGCAATGGCAACATCGTCCTGAGTGACAGCGGTACCCTGACGGCCGTGGACGTGGACGGTAAGGATGCCGACAACACCTTCCGCACCGACGTGGCGGCGGTGGCGCACCCGACCGAGGGTGCCCCGCTGGGCAGCCTGACCATCACCGAAGGCGGTGTCTGGACCTATAACGTCGACAACAGCAAGGTGGAGTACCTGGGCGAGGGCGAGACCAAGGTCGAAACCTTTGTGGTCAAGTCCGTGGACGGCACCGAGCACACCGTCACCGTCACCATCACCGGCACCAACGACCAGGCGATCATCAGCGGCGATGCCGAGGGCGCAGTGACCGAGGGCAATGGCAACATCGTCCTGAGTGACAGCGGTACCCTGACGGCCGTGGACGTGGACGGTAAGGATGCCGACAACACCTTCCGCACCGACGTGGCGGCGGTGGCGCACCCGACCGAGGGTGCCCCGCTGGGCAGCCTGACCATCACCGAAGGCGGTGTCTGGACCTATAACGTCGACAACAGCAAGGTGGAGTACCTGGGCGAGGGCGAGACCAAGGTCGAGACCTTTGTGGTCAAGTCCGTGGACGGCACCGAGCACACCGTCACCGTCACCATCACCGGCACCAACGACCAGGCGATCATCAGCGGCGATGCCGAGGGCGCAGTGACCGAGGGCAATGGCAACATCGTCCTGAGTGACAGCGGTACCCTGACGGCTGTGGACGTGGACGGTAAGGATGCCGACAACACCTTCCGCACCGACGTGGCGGCGGTGGCGCACCCGACCGAGGGTGCCCCGCTGGGCAGCCTGACCATCACCGAAGGCGGTGTCTGGACCTACAACGTCGACAACAGCAAGGTGCAGTACCTGGGCGAGGGCGAGACCAAGGTCGAGACCTTCACCGTGGCCTCGGTCGATGGCACCACCCACACCGTCACCATCACCATCACCGGTGTAAACGACTCTGCCGTCATTGGTGGTGTCGACAGCGGCAACGTGGTGGAAGACGAAAGCAACCCGACCCTGACCGAGACCGGCACCCTGAGCGTGTCCGACGTGGATGGCGCCGACGAAGCCAAGTTCCTGGCGGGCAACGGCACTCCGAGCGCCGGTGCACTGGGCAGCCTGACCATCACCGAAGGCGGCGCCTGGACTTACAACGTCGACAACAGCAAGGTGCAGTACCTGGGCGAGGGTGAGACCAAGGTCGAGACCTTCACCGTGGCCTCTGTCGACGGCACTACCCATACCGTCACCATCACCATCACCGGCGTCAACGATGCCGCGGTGATCACCGGTACCGATACCGGTGGCGTGACCGAAGATGAGACCAACCCGATCCTGACCGAGACCGGCACCCTGACCGTGACCGACGTGGACGGCGCGGACGAAGCCAAGTTCCTGGCGGGCAACGGCACTCCGAGCGCCGGTGCACTGGGTAGCCTGACCATCACCGAAGGCGGTGCCTGGACCTATAACGTCGACAACAGCAAGGTGCAGTACCTGGGCGAAGGTGAGACCAAGGTCGAGACCTTTGTGGTCAAGTCCGTGGACGGCACCGAGCACACCGTCACCGTCACCATCACCGGCACCAACGACCAGGCGATCATCAGCGGCGATGCCGAGGGCGCAGTGACCGAGGGCAATGGCAACATCGTCCTGAGTGACAGCGGTACCCTGACGGCCGTGGACGTGGACGGTAAGGATGCCGACAACACCTTCCGCACCGACGTGGCGGCGGTGGCGCACCCGACCGAGGGTGCCCCGCTGGGCAGCCTGACCATCACCGAAGGCGGTGTCTGGACCTATAACGTCGACAACAGCAAGGTGGAGTACCTGGGCGAGGGCGAGACCAAGGTCGAAACCTTTGTGGTCAAGTCCGTGGACGGCACCGAGCACACCGTCACCGTCACCATCACCGGCACCAACGACCAGGCGATCATCAGCGGCGATGCCGAGGGCGCAGTGACCGAGGGCAATGGCAACATCGTCCTGAGTGACAGCGGTACCCTGACGGCCGTGGACGTGGACGGTAAGGATGCCGACAACACCTTCCGCACCGACGTGGCGGCGGTGGCGCACCCGACCGAGGGTGCCCCGCTGGGCAGCCTGACCATCACCGAAGGCGGTGTCTGGACCTATAACGTCGACAACAGCAAGGTGGAGTACCTGGGCGAGGGCGAGACCAAGGTCGAGACCTTTGTGGTCAAGTCCGTGGACGGCACCGAGCACACCGTCACCGTCACCATCACCGGCACCAACGACCAGGCGATCATCAGCGGCGATGCCGAGGGCGCAGTGACCGAGGGCAATGGCAACATCGTCCTGAGTGACAGCGGTACCCTGACGGCCGTGGACGTGGACGGTAAGGATGCCGACAACACCTTCCGCACCGACGTGGCGGCGGTGGCGCACCCGACCGAGGGTGCCCCGCTGGGCAGCCTGACCATCACCGAAGGCGGTGTCTGGACCTATAACGTCGACAACAGCAAGGTGGAGTACCTGGGCGAGGGCGAGACCAAGGTCGAGACCTTTGTGGTCAAGTCCGTGGACGGCACCGAGCACACCGTCACCGTCACCATCACCGGCACCAACGACCAGGCGATCATCAGCGGCGATGCCGAGGGCGCAGTGACCGAGGGCAATGGCAACATCGTCCTGAGTGACAGCGGTACCCTGACGGCTGTGGACGTGGACGGTAAGGATGCCGACAACACCTTCCGCACCGACGTGGCGGCGGTGGCGCACCCGACCGAGGGTGCCCCGCTGGGCAGCCTGACCATCACCGAAGGCGGTGTCTGGACCTATAACGTCGACAACAGCAAGGTGGAGTACCTGGGCGAGGGCGAGACCAAGGTCGAAACCTTTGTGGTCAAGTCCGTGGACGGCACCGAGCACACCGTCACCGTCACCATCACCGGCACCAACGACCAGGCGATCATCAGCGGCGATGCCGAGGGCGCAGTGACCGAGGGCAATGGCAACATCGTCCTGAGTGACAGCGGTACCCTGACGGCCGTGGACGTGGACGGTAAGGATGCCGACAACACCTTCCGCACCGACGTGGCGGCGGTGGCGCACCCGACCGAGGGTGCCCCGCTGGGCAGCCTGACCATCACCGAAGGCGGTGTCTGGACCTATAACGTCGACAACAGCAAGGTGGAGTACCTGGGCGAGGGCGAGACCAAGGTCGAGACCTTTGTGGTCAAGTCCGTGGACGGCACCGAGCACACCGTCACCGTCACCATCACCGGCACCAACGACCAGGCGATCATCAGCGGCGATGCCGAGGGCGCAGTGACCGAGGGCAATGGCAACATCGTCCTGAGTGACAGCGGTACCCTGACGGCCGTGGACGTGGACGGTAAGGATGCCGACAACACCTTCCGCACCGACGTGGCGGCGGTGGCGCACCCGACCGAGGGTGCCCCGCTGGGCAGCCTGACCATCACCGAAGGCGGTGTCTGGACCTATAACGTCGACAACAGCAAGGTGGAGTACCTGGGCGAGGGCGAGACCAAGGTCGAGACCTTTGTGGTCAAGTCCGTGGACGGCACCGAGCACACCATCACCGTCACCATCACCGGCACCAACGACCAGGCGATCATCAGCGGCGATGCCGAGGGCGCAGTGACCGAGGGCAATGGCAACATCGTCCTGAGTGACAGCGGTACCCTGACGGCCGTGGACGTGGACGGTAAGGATGCCGACAACACCTTCCGCACCGACGTGGCGGCGGTGGCGCACCCGACCGAGGGTGCCCCGCTGGGCAGCCTGACCATCACCGAAGGCGGTGTCTGGACCTATAACGTCGACAACAGCAAGGTGGAGTACCTGGGCGAGGGCGAGACCAAGGTCGAGACCTTCACCGTGGCCTCGGTCGATGGCACCACCCACACCGTCACCGTCACCATCACCGGCACCAACGACCAGGCGATCATCAGCGGCGATGCCGAGGGCGCAGTGACCGAGGGCAATGGCAACATCGTCCTGAGTGACAGCGGTACCCTGACGGCCGTGGACGTGGACGGTAAGGATGCCGACAACACCTTCCGCACCGACGTGGCGGCGGTGGCGCACCCGACCGAGGGTGCCCCGCTGGGCAGCCTGACCATCACCGAAGGCGGTGTCTGGACCTATAACGTCGACAACAGCAAGGTGGAGTACCTGGGCGAGGGCGAGACCAAGGTCGAAACCTTTGTGGTCAAGTCCGTGGACGGCACCGAGCACACCGTCACCGTCACCATCACCGGCACCAACGACCAGGCGATCATCAGCGGCGATGCCGAGGGCGCAGTGACCGAGGGCAATGGCAACATCGTCCTGAGTGACAGCGGTACCCTGACGGCCGTGGACGTGGACGGTAAGGATGCCGACAACACCTTCCGCACCGACGTGGCGGCGGTGGCGCACCCGACCGAGGGTGCCCCGCTGGGCAGCCTGACCATCACCGAAGGCGGTGTCTGGACCTATAACGTCGACAACAGCAAGGTGGAGTACCTGGGCGAGGGCGAGACCAAGGTCGAAACCTTTGTGGTCAAGTCCGTGGACGGCACCGAGCACACCGTCACCGTCACCATCACCGGCACCAACGACCAGGCGATCATCAGCGGCGATGCCGAGGGCGCAGTGACCGAGGGCAATGGCAACATCGTCCTGAGTGACAGCGGTACCCTGACGGCCGTGGACGTGGACGGTAAGGATGCCGACAACACCTTCCGCACCGACGTGGCGGCGGTGGCGCACCCGACCGAGGGTGCCCCGCTGGGCAGCCTGACCATCACCGAAGGCGGTGTCTGGACCTATAACGTCGACAACAGCAAGGTGGAGTACCTGGGCGAGGGCGAGACCAAGGTCGAGACCTTTGTGGTCAAGTCCGTGGACGGCACCGAGCACACCGTCACCGTCACCATCACCGGCACCAACGACCAGGCGATCATCAGCGGCGATGCCGAGGGCGCAGTGACCGAGGGCAATGGCAACATCGTCCTGAGTGACAGCGGTACCCTGACGGCCGTGGACGTGGACGGTAAGGATGCCGACAACACCTTCCGCACCGACGTGGCGGCGGTGGCGCACCCGACCGAGGGTGCCCCGCTGGGCAGCCTGACCATCACCGAAGGCGGTGTCTGGACCTATAACGTCGACAACAGCAAGGTGGAGTACCTGGGCGAGGGCGAGACCAAGGTCGAGACCTTTGTGGTCAAGTCCGTGGACGGCACCGAGCACACCGTCACCGTCACCATCACCGGCACCAACGACCAGGCGATCATCAGCGGCGATGCCGAGGGCGCAGTGACCGAGGGCAATGGCAACATCGTCCTGAGTGACAGCGGTACCCTGACGGCCGTGGACGTGGACGGTAAGGATGCCGACAACACCTTCCGCACCGACGTGGCGGCGGTGGCGCACCCGACCGAGGGTGCCCCGCTGGGCAGCCTGACCATCACCGAAGGCGGTGTCTGGACCTATAACGTCGACAACAGCAAGGTGGAGTACCTGGGCGAGGGCGAGACCAAGGTCGAGACCTTTGTGGTCAAGTCCGTGGACGGCACCGAGCACACCGTCACCGTCACCATCACCGGCACCAACGACCAGGCGATCATCAGCGGCGATGCCGAGGGCGCAGTGACCGAGGGCAATGGCAACATCGTCCTGAGTGACAGCGGTACCCTGACGGCCGTGGACGTGGACGGTAAGGATGCCGACAACACCTTCCGCACCGACGTGGCGGCGGTGGCGCACCCGACCGAGGGTGCCCCGCTGGGCAGCCTGACCATCACCGAAGGCGGTGTCTGGACCTATAACGTCGACAACAGCAAGGTGGAGTACCTGGGCGAGGGCGAGACCAAGGTCGAGACCTTTGTGGTCAAGTCCGTGGACGGCACCGAGCACACCATCACCGTCACCATCACCGGCACCAACGACCAGGCGATCATCAGCGGCGATGCCGAGGGCGCAGTGACCGAGGGCAATGGCAACATCGTCCTGAGTGACAGCGGTACCCTGACGGCCGTGGACGTGGACGGTAAGGATGCCGACAACACCTTCCGCACCGACGTGGCGGCGGTGGCGCACCCGACCGAGGGTGCCCCGCTGGGCAGCCTGACCATCACCGAAGGCGGTGTCTGGACCTATAACGTCGACAACAGCAAGGTGGAGTACCTGGGCGAGGGCGAGACCAAGGTCGAGACCTTTGTGGTCAAGTCCGTGGACGGCACCGAGCACACCGTCACCGTCACCATCACCGGCACCAACGACCAGGCGATCATCAGCGGCGATGCCGAGGGCGCAGTGACCGAGGGCAATGGCAACATCGTCCTGAGTGACAGCGGTACCCTGACGGCCGTGGACGTGGACGGTAAGGATGCCGACAACACCTTCCGCACCGACGTGGCGGCGGTGGCGCACCCGACCGAGGGTGCCCCGCTGGGCAGCCTGACCATCACCGAAGGCGGTGTCTGGACCTATAACGTCGACAACAGCAAGGTGGAGTACCTGGGCGAGGGCGAGACCAAGGTCGAAACCTTTGTGGTCAAGTCCGTGGACGGCACCGAGCACACCGTCACCGTCACCATCACCGGCACCAACGACCAGGCGATCATCAGCGGCGATGCCGAGGGCGCAGTGACCGAGGGCAATGGCAACATCGTCCTGAGTGACAGCGGTACCCTGACGGCCGTGGACGTGGACGGTAAGGATGCCGACAACACCTTCCGCACCGACGTGGCGGCGGTGGCGCACCCGACCGAGGGTGCCCCGCTGGGCAGCCTGACCATCACCGAAGGCGGTGTCTGGACCTATAACGTCGACAACAGCAAGGTGGAGTACCTGGGCGAGGGCGAGACCAAGGTCGAGACCTTTGTGGTCAAGTCCGTGGACGGCACCGAGCACACCATCACCGTCACCATCACCGGCACCAACGACCAGGCGATCATCAGCGGCGATGCCGAGGGCGCAGTGACCGAGGGCAATGGCAACATCGTCCTGAGTGACAGCGGTACCCTGACGGCCGTGGACGTGGACGGTAAGGATGCCGACAACACCTTCCGCACCGACGTGGCGGCGGTGGCGCACCCGACCGAGGGTGCCCCGCTGGGCAGCCTGACCATCACCGAAGGCGGTGTCTGGACCTATAACGTCGACAACAGCAAGGTGGAGTACCTGGGCGAGGGCGAGACCAAGGTCGAAACCTTTGTGGTCAAGTCCGTGGACGGCACCGAGCACACCGTCACCGTCACCATCACCGGCACCAACGACGCACCGACCCTGAATATCGACAAGGGGGTTGTGGTCTCTGAAGAGGGGCTTGCCGGCGGCATTGCCGATACGGCGGGCAGCAGCGATACCACCGACAGCGTGGCCGCCAGCGGCAAGATCACGGTCGGCGACGTCGACAGCCAGGATACCCTCACCATCAGCCTGAACGGGCCGGCTGGCCTGACGGCTGGCGGTGCCGCGGTGCAGTGGAGTTGGAATGCCGCTACTAAGGTGTTGACCGGTTATACCGGCATTCCGGGCGGCGCCGATTACAAGGCGGTCATGGATGTGAAACTGACCGCGCCTGCCGGCAACGGCAAGGGCGACTGGAGCTACGACGTGACGCTCAAGGCCCCGCTGGATCATCCGGTCAAGGGCAGTGAAGACGTACTCAACTTCCAGATCGGTGTGACCGTATCGGATGGCAAGACCACCACCACCGGCAGCCTGCCCATTTCGGTCGAGGACGACTCACCGGTGGCTGGCGACATGGCGGCCGTCTCTGTCATCAAGACCAACATCCCGGATACTCTGACCGGCCTGTTTGATCTGACCAAGTACAGTGGCAGCAACCAGATGACCCTGAACGTGAGCGGTTTCAGCATCACGGCGCTGGGCTTTACCTCATCGACCAACTCGGCCCTGACGACGGCCAATGTCAACGGTTCCAGCGCCGGTCTGGGGGTTTCCAGCGTCGGTTCACCGAACCACAACCTCGCCAACGAGGTGGACTTCCGCCACTTTGCAAATGGTACTTCTGCTTCCGAGCAGCTGATCGTCAAGCTGGATGCGGGCAAGGTGGCCTATGGCGCCAACATCAAGTTCAGCCAGATGTTCGGTGGCGAGCTGGAGAGCGGCGTGGTCGAGTTCTACCGCGGTGGCGTGCTGATCGGTACCCAGACCTTCAGTTCCAACGCGGCGGGTGGCGACTATGCCGAGAACTTCCAGGTACAGCAGGGCGGCTTCGATACCATGGTCATCAAGGCCACCAACAATGGTAACGGCCTCTATGGCGACAACAGCGACTTCACCGTGAAGAGCATCGAGTTCCTCGGGGCGACTACGGCGCCGGCCATTGCCTACGGTTCCGGCACGGTCACTCCGCAGTGGGGTGCAGACGGCAAGGGCTACATGCAGCTGGTCGGTTCTACCGAGACCGGGCTGACCACGGCGACCAGCAAGCTGATCACCACCACGATGGAATCGGCCAATACCCTGGTCGGCAAGGCCAGTGATGGCACCCTGGTGTTCCGTCTGGAATTTACCCCGGCCACCGGCAAGTGGGAGTTCTTCCAGTATCAGAACATGTCCAAGCCGCTGGGAGATGGCGACATCGACTTCCAGATCAAGGTGGTGGATGGCGACGGCGACTACAGCCTGGGCTCTTTCGCAACCAAGCCGCTGTTTACGCCTATCGTACAGTCGGTCTCCAGCGAGAGTGCGGCCGAGGGCGGCAACCTGCTGCACACGGTGACGCTGTCGGATGCGACCCAGGAAGCGACCCAGTATGACTTCGGCATCAAGGGCAGCGGTACCAACCCGGCTTCCAGCCTTGACTGGGGTACTGCCCAGTTCAGCAACGGGGTGACCTACAACAGCGCCACCGGCAAGATCACCGTGCCGGCCGGGGTGTCGGGCTTTACCGTGGCCATCCCGACGGTGGACGATCGTCTGGTCGAAGCGAATGAGACCCTGACGGTGACTGTGGGCGGTCAGAACGGCATCGGTACCATCATCGACAACGATCGTGCGCCGACGGCGGCCGGGGGCCATAGTGCCGGGCAGGAAGACAAGCCCCAGGTGCTGACCTGGGCCCAGTTCGGTGCCAGCGATGATCAGGTTACGAGCGATCTCAGTGTGAAGATCGGCACTCTGCCTCTCAGTGGCAAGCTCGAGTACCTCAATGCTGCAGGCCAGTGGGTTGCCGTGTCGAGTGGTGCCCTCATCTCTTATGCCGATGTGAGTGCTGGCCATCTGCGCTTCGTGCCTGGGGTGAACGAGTCGAGCTCAAGTGCCAGCGATGGCGGCGGTGTCGTCATCGGTAACATGAAGGGGGACTACGCCAGCTTCGATTATCAGATCAGCGACGGTGCCAACCTCAGCAACAGCGGCAAGCTGGTGATCGATATTGATGCGGTAGCAGATAGACCCACGGTCAATGTCACCCTAACGGGGAATGGCATACCGTCTTACAACCTGAGCTTCCCGAGCGCGAGCGTCACCACGGATCAGTTCCAGTCAGGTAATTTCAACAAGACGGCTTTTGGCATCACCAATTGGCTGACAGACAGTAGCAGTGGTCAGGAGCGGGTTGATGGCACCAAGGTCAACGACTATATCGTCAGTGTGAAGGGCGGCGGTGACCACTTTGTCGGTGGCCTAGGCAATGACGTGCTGGTCGGTGGCAATTCTGTGACGGGTGATACCCTCGACGGGGGAGACGGCAATGATGTGCTGGTATCGGGCCTCGGCAGCGACGGCCTCTATGGTGGTGCCGGTACTGATATCGCGGTGCTGACTGGCAACCGTGCCGACTACGCCATCAAGAAGGGCAGCGGATATTCGGTCAATGATCGCTGGTTCGACTTCTCCGTCACGGAGAAGGGCGCCGGCATCACCAAGGCACTGCACGACGTGGAGTATGTCCAGTTTGCCGACGGTATCTACCAGCTCAACCAGAGCACGGGTGAGCTGACCCTGGTACAGCCAGTGGTTGTTGATTACCCGCTGGAGGTGAGTGCCTCCCTGACCGACCGGGATGGCAGCGAAGTGCTCGATAGCTTAGTACTGAGCGGGATTCCGAAGGGAGCTGAACTCTACAGCGGTAGTCAGTTGCTGGGCACCGTCGGAGTTGATGGCCAGCTCATTCTCACCGCCAGCAGCGGTCTGTGGAATACGAGTGCGCTGGATGTGAAGCTGACCGGACTGACTCTGCGAGTGCCGGGCGGCAGCGCCGGTCTGGTGGATCTCCAGGTGGATGCTACCGCCAAGGAGGTGGGTACCGATCAGACCAGTACCGCGACCGACAGTGACAGCATTCGTCTGAGCTACTTCCAATCCACCGAAGGGGAGCCGGGGGATCAAAACCGTATCTACGGCAGCGAGCACAATATCGTGGTCGGGGATCTGGATGGCAGCGTGGTGCTGCCGGGCCAGAACTACAACATCGCCTTCATGGTCGACAGCTCGGGCAGTATCGGCACCAGTGCCATGAACACCATCAAGAGTCAGCTGGCACAGGTGTTCTCCAGCCTCAAGGCGAGCGCTGGGACCGATGGGGCCGGGATGGTCAACATCTTCCTAGTGGACTTCGACACCATGGCCAACAAATCGGTCAGCGTGAACCTGAAGGACAGCAATGCCCTGAGCCAGCTGCAAGCCATTCTCGACAGCATGGATGGCAGCACCAACAGTGGCGGTGGTACCAACTACGAAGATGTATTCAAGACCACGGCCAACTGGTTCAACAGCTCAACCACTCAAGGTAACACCAATGCCAAGAACCTGACCTACTTCATTACCGATGGTAAGCCGACTTACTATCTCAGTAGTGAGGGTAGCAATCCGCTGATCGATGACTATCCGAATGATTCTCGTGATGTCTATCTCAATCAGCTGCTGCAGAATGGCTATGTGCCAGGTCAAGTTTACAAGAGCAGCGGATATACCATTATCGATGCTCAGGGGGCCGTGTATAAGGTCGATACCAAAGGCGCGTCAACCAAGATTGGCTATATGCGTCCCGATGGTCTGGGTGGTTATACCTACTCGACATTGGACGGTGATGGCCGTAATACCACCAATACTACGATTACGAACTCCGTTGCCGGCTTTGCCTTGCTGACAGGAATGGGGGTTACGGTAGAAGCGATCGGACTGGGAGCCAACATCTCCTACAACGATCTCAAGTCCTACGACTCTGACGGCGTCATCATGACCGGTGTCAACGCCAACGACCTGGCCAACGCCATTCTGGGTACCTCGGTGAACAACCTGCCGGGCAGCGACCGGATCGACGGCGGTGCCGGTGACGACATCCTGTTCGGTGATGCGATCCACTTTGCCGGTATCAACGGTGAAGGCTACGCGGCCATCAAGCAGTATGTGGCCGGCAAGCTGAGCGCAGGCTCGGTGACCGATGCCCAGGTCCATGACTACATCACGGACCATGCCAGCGAGTTTGATCAGTCCTCCAGCAACGACAAGGCAGACGTGCTGATCGGCGGGGATGGCAACGACATCCTGTTCGGTCAGGGTGGCGATGACTTCCTGTTTGGCGGGGCCGGCAACGACATCCTGTTCGGTGGTGCCGGCAACGACACCCTGTACGGCGAGAGCGGCAACGATACCCTGTACGGTGGCAGCGGCAACGATACCCTGTTTGGCGGCATCGGCGACGATACCCTGAGCGGTGGTCTGGGCAACGACATCCTGGTCGGCGGGCTTGGCAATGACATCCTCAAGGGGGATGGCGGCGCCGATACCTTCACCTGGCTGCAGGGCGATACAGCTGCGGGCAGCGTGGCCAAGGACTACGTGGTCGACTTCTCCAAGGCGGAAGGTGACAAGCTGGATCTGAGCGACCTGCTGGATCACGACGGTTCTCGCAACCAGAACGATCTGAAGAGCCTGCTCTCGGTCTTCCAGGACAGTGAAGGGGTGCATCTGCAGGTCAAGGAGAGCAGCGCTGCCCCCGTGACCCAGGAGATAGTGCTGATGAACCACACGTTCGACAGCCTCACCGGCAGTGCGGCGGCCACCTCGTCTCAGGTGATCGACTACATGCTCAACAACAACATGCTGGATATCGACAAGTAATCCGGTCGACCCCAGGCAAAAAGCGGCAGAGCAATCTGCCGCTTTTTTATTAGCGTTGTTTTCCCGTCCTGAATATGATTTACACCTTGCTTTCGGTTATACCGAGACCTCGATGGAATAAGACATGGAGCAAATACAGTGTAACTGCTTACTGAGTTTTAAACTGGCTTCGGTCGTGTAGATTGAAAAAGGTAAGCTGACATAGAAACAGGTACAAGTTTGTTATCGGGCCTGACTAGATTTTGCCGGCGGTGTCTGAGCTAATTCGGGGGCTGATATTATCTGTCTGCCGGACAAGAGCGAACCTTTAAACCTTAGTTTGGTGATGAATACCTGTTCACGTAAGGAAGTTGGCTACCACTCTGACTTGGGGGGCAATATTACTCGCTCTTGTGTCCGTCGGTGCATGAGTGGCACAGGCTCCAGTACTCGATGACGGATGGCTATGGCTGATATCAGGATACATAGGCGGAACGGGCGACCGAGATTTTGCAAGGAGAGTTGCTGTTACAAAGCCCTCGGAACCAGGCACAAGCGGGGGAAATGGTACATGACCTGAAGTGACCACATCAGGCATTGAAATACAAAGCCCCCGATGTGGCGCATCAGGGGTTTTCAGTGCTAAAAATGTGCGAACCTATTTCGGGGCTAGACACATTATTATTCCTGCGTTGGTTCAGGTTGGGAAGGGGGCCGGAGCCTCGAAGGTCATCCGTTCGCCGCTGCGCGGGTGGGTAATGGTCAGGCTGGCTGCATGCAGATAGAGGTGCGGTGCCGCCGCCAGCGCCTCCGGATTGGCGTAGAGGTTATCCCCGAGGATGGGGTGCCCCAGCTCCAGCATATGAACCCGTAGCTGATGGGAGCGACCGGTAATGGGGGTCAGCTTGATCAAGCTGTTGCCATTTTCCACCTTCAGCTTCTGCCACAAGGTCAGGGCGTGACGCCCCTCCTCAAAGTCCACCTTCTGCTTCGGGCGGTTGGGCCAGTCGACACAGAGCGGCAGATCCACTTCACCCGCATCCAGTTTCGGCTCGCCCCACACCCAGGCCAGATAGTGCTTCTCGGTTTCCCGCTCGCGGAATTGCCGGCTCAGCTCCCGGTGAGAGTTGGGATTGAGGGGGATCACCAGCACACCTGTGGTCGCCATGTCGAGACGATGGGCTGCCGCCGCCTTGGGGTGCTGTTGTTTCACCCGATGGAGCACGCTGTCTTCATTCTCGGGGCCGCGCCCAGGGACGCTCAGCAGGCCAGTGGGCTTGTTGACCACCATGATGTCCTTGTCCTTGAACAGGATATCGAGCCAGGGTTCCAGGGGCGGTGAGTATACAAACATAGCGTCTCGCATCTTTGGTCAAAGCGGGGGCAAGCCCCCATCAGTTATGGATTACCACGATAAAAGTGCATGGCTGCCAACTCGCGTTGGGTCTGGTCGTTATCAACCAGACGATGCCTGCACAGTTTTATCAGTTATGGGTAACCACGATAAAAAGTGCATGGTATCCAACTCGCGTTGGGTCTGGTTGTTAGTAACCAGACGATGCCTTCACCGTTTTATCAGTTATGGGTAACCACGATAAAGCGGATGGCATCCAGCTTGAGTTGGGTCTGGTCGATCAGGTGGTGCAATTCTGCCTGCAGATTGCGCAGATAATCCAGTTCGCTGTCGCGCACGTTCGGGTTGACCGCCTTGAGCGCCTCCAGACGATCGAGATCCTGCTGCAGAGTTTGCGCCATCTGAGAACGGGCCTGGTCGACAATATTCGCCTTCAGTCCTTCGGCAATCGCCTGACCCTGGCCAATCAGACCGTGGATCACTGGCTGGGAAGCGGTGACCAGTTTGCTGCCCAGGTGGCGGTTGACCGGCGTCAGCTGGCGGTTGAAGGCATCGAACGCCACCTTCTCACCCAGGTTGTTGCCGTTCTTGTCCATCAGCAGCCGGATCGGGGTAGGCGGCATGAAGCGGTAGAGCTGGGGATGAGCTGCAGACTCGGCAACGAAAATCAGTTCCAGCAGGATGGAACCGACCGGCAACGCCTTGTTCTTGAGCAGGGCCACCGAGGTGGCACCGATCTCTGAACCCAGGATCAGGTCGATACCGCCGCGCATCATGGGGTGATCCCAAGAGAGGAACGACATGTCGTCCCGCGACAGGGCGGTGGTACGATCGAAGGTAATGGTCATGCCGTCTTGCGGCAGTCCCGGGAAGCTCGGCACCAGCATGTGATCGCCCGGCATCAGCACCAGAGCGTTCTCGCCACGATCATCCTGATTGACGCCGATCTCGTCGAACATCTTGAGGGCGAAGGAGATCATGCCGGTGTCGTCATCTTCGGCGGCCAGCTTCTC
Organism: Aeromonas sp. FDAARGOS 1408; assembly: GCF_019048665.1. Classification (NCBI taxonomy): domain Bacteria; kingdom Pseudomonadati; phylum Pseudomonadota; class Gammaproteobacteria; order Aeromonadales; family Aeromonadaceae; genus Aeromonas; species Aeromonas sp. FDAARGOS 1408. The sequence goes on from NZ_CP077394.1 coordinate 221,938, forward strand.
GACCAGTTGTTTGGCGGCTTCGCCACCGCTGGAGTGGATCTCCAGCAGACGATCACGGCCCTGTTCCAGACTGGCCTTGAGGGGCTCGTGCAGCTCGCGGGTGCGGGTCAGCAGCGCTTCGAGGGTTGCCTGCTCACCGGTGTTGGCGGCCAGCAGCTCGAACAGCTCGTCACGCACCGCTTCAAACACCGGGCGGGCGGTCGGGCAGGTCTGCTCGAACGCATCGAGGCCATCGTGATACCAGAGTTGCAGGGCGCGCTGGGAAGTGCCCTCCAGATAGGGAACGTGGATCTCGACGGTATTCTGCTGACCGATGCGATCCAGTCGGCCGATCCGCTGCTCCAGCAGATCCGGGTTGAGAGGCAGATCGAACAGCACCAGATGGCTGGCAAACTGGAAATTGCGCCCCTCGGAGCCGATCTCGGAGCAGAGCAGCACCTGGGCGCCCCCCTCAGCTTGAGCGAAATAGGCGGAGGCCTTGTCCCGTTCCAGGATGGACATCCCTTCGTGGAAGACGGCGGCGCGGATCCCCTCGCGGGTACGCACGGCCTCTTCAAGCGCGA
>NZ_CP077394.1:227500-3372500 GCF_019048665.1 Aeromonas sp. FDAARGOS 1408
TGCAAACTCCGAATACCAGTAAGTAATATCCGGGAGACACACGGCGGGTGCTAACGTCCGTCGTGAAGAGGGAAACAACCCAGACCGCCGGCTAAGGTCCCAAAGTTCTGGTTAAGTGGGAAACGATGTGGGAAGGCTCAGACAGCTAGGATGTTGGCTTAGAAGCAGCCATCATTTAAAGAAAGCGTAATAGCTCACTAGTCGAGTCGGCCTGCGCGGAAGATGTAACGGGGCTCAAACCAGGCACCGAAGCCGCGGATTCACGCTAAGCGTGAGTGGTAGGGGAGCGTTCTGTAAGTCTGCGAAGGTGTGTCGAGAGGCATGCTGGAGATATCAGAAGTGCGAATGCTGACGTAAGTAACGATAAAGGGGGTGAAAAGCCTCCTCGCCGGAAGACCAAGGGTTCCTGTCCAACGTTAATCGGGGCAGGGTGAGTCGACCCCTAAGGTGAGGCCGAAAGGCGTAATCGATGGGAAGCAGGTTAATATTCCTGCACGACTTGTAATTGCGATGGGGGGACGGAGAAGGCTAGGTGGGCCAGGCGACGGTTGTCCTGGTGAAAGTGCGTAGGTGGTGTTTCTAGGCAAATCCGGAGACACAACACTGAGACACGAGACGAACGCACTACGGTGCGGAAGCCATTGATGCCCTGCTTCCAGGAAAAGCCTCTAAGCTTCAGATTACAAGTCATCGTACCCCAAACCGACACAGGTGGTCGGGTAGAGAATACCAAGGCGCTTGAGAGAACTCGGGTGAAGGAACTAGGCAAAATAGTACCGTAACTTCGGGAGAAGGTACGCTCTTGTTGGTGAAGTCCCTTGCGGATGGAGCTGACGGGAGTCGCAGTGACCAGATGGCTGGGACTGTTTATCAAAAACACAGCACTCTGCAAACACGAAAGTGGACGTATAGGGTGTGACACCTGCCCGGTGCCGGAAGGTTAATTGATGGGGTTAGCGCAAGCGAAGCTCTTGATCGAAGCCCCGGTAAACGGCGGCCGTAACTATAACGGTCCTAAGGTAGCGAAATTCCTTGTCGGGTAAGTTCCGACCTGCACGAATGGTGTAACCATGGCCATGCTGTCTCCACCCGAGACTCAGTGAAATCGAATTCGCCGTGAAGATGCGGTGTACCCGCGGCTAGACGGAAAGACCCCGTGAACCTTTACTACAGCTTGGCACTGAACATTGAACCTACATGTGTAGGATAGGTGGGAGGCTTTGAAGGCGTGACGCCAGTTGCGCTGGAGCCGTCCTTGAAATACCACCCTTGTATGTTTGATGTTCTAACGCAGGGCCCTGAATCGGGCTCGCGGACAGTGCCTGGTGGGTAGTTTGACTGGGGCGGTCTCCTCCCAAAGAGTAACGGAGGAGCACGAAGGTTGGCTAATCCTGGTCGGACATCAGGAGGTTAGTGCAATGGCATAAGCCAGCTTAACTGCGAGACGGACAGGTCGAGCAGGTACGAAAGTAGGTCATAGTGATCCGGTGGTTCTGAATGGAAGGGCCATCGCTCAACGGATAAAAGGTACTCCGGGGATAACAGGCTGATACCGCCCAAGAGTTCATATCGACGGCGGTGTTTGGCACCTCGATGTCGGCTCATCACATCCTGGGGCTGAAGTCGGTCCCAAGGGTATGGCTGTTCGCCATTTAAAGTGGTACGCGAGCTGGGTTCAGAACGTCGTGAGACAGTTCGGTCCCTATCTGCCGTGGGCGTTGGATGATTGAAGGGAGTTGCTCCTAGTACGAGAGGACCGGAGTGAACGAACCTCTGGTGTTCGGGTTGTCACGCCAGTGGCACTGCCCGGTAGCTAAGTTCGGAATCGATAACCGCTGAAAGCATCTAAGCGGGAAGCGAGCCCTGAGATGAGTCATCCCTGACCCCTTGAGGGTCCTAAAGGGCCGTTGGAGACCACAACGTTGATAGGTGGGGTGTGTAAGCGCGGCGACGTGTTGAGCTAACCCATACTAATTACCCGTGAGGCTTAACCATACAACACCCAAGAAGTGTTCGAAGGCTTGTAGCAGATACCGAGAACGAATAACAAAATCAGCTTTTTCAGATTGAAGATTTTGCCTGGCGGCAATAGCGCAGTGGAACCACCTGACCCCATGCCGAACTCAGAAGTGAAACGCTGTAGCGCCGATGGTAGTGTGGCATTCGCCATGCGAGAGTAGGACACTGCCAGGCACCCAATTGAAGAAGCCCGCTCATTTGAGCGGGCTTTTTTATTGCCTGACATTCAGCTTTTTCTCCCCTAAGTGCAGTTCAGCTGTTCGATCTGCAACCACCTTACTCACATTGCTTCTTGTGCGATTTGCCCATTACGGGGCTGATATTTGTCCATCAATTCAATTGTTGAGCAGAAAAAGCACGGAATGTGATGCCTCTACCTTTCTTGCGATGCCCGCTCTGCTTTAATTCGTCAGCCCACGTTCGATGGGCCAAGGAATCACAATAATCTGAGGAATGGACACATGTTCAAAAGAACAGTAACGATGATGCTGGCGGCGGGAACCCTGGTATTAGGCGGTTGCGCATCCAATGGCGGTGCAGAGCAGGCGGCGGATAACAGCGATTTCGGTGGCAAGTCCATCTACCTGCGCGGGGAAATGAACGACTGGATGGCAACCGATGCGAGCAAGGTGGTCAAGGTGGCCGACAAGCTCTATATGGCCAAGGGAGCGCTCAAGAAAGAGTGGGCTCCTTACAAGTTCAAGTTTGCCGACTCCGGCTGGAGCTGTGGCACCAACTTTGGCTACAAGAGCCCAAGCGATGGTGTTGCCGTGCTGGGTGGCGAAGCCGTACCGGTCAATCCCTGCTCCAAGTATGAGGACATGAAGTTCTCACCGGATGCGGATGGTGTCTATGAGTTCTATCTGAATATGGCTGGTGACACCCCGACCGTATACGTCAAGAAGCCCTGATCTGCGACGGGAAGCGAGCTTCCCGGGCAATTAAATGACGCGATGTAATGCCCCGGACCAGTACCCTGCTGGCCGGGGCATTTGCTTGTGGCAGGCATGACCAGAAAGCGCAAATGATTACTATATATTGTGATTTTGTCTTCCGCGTTAGCTATATGTAGTAATGGCTGTTACTGTCATGAGGTCGCGGCATATCCAGGAGGTTGATTGAACATGGCTAAATCACATCCGGTGCGAGAGAGTGAGAGCGGCTCTCGTCATATTCCTCTGCAGGAGACTTCCCTCGAGATCTGGGACAGCAAGTACCGGCTCAAGAGCAAGGACGGCACTCCCATCGATGGTGCCATCGATGACACTTACCAGCGGGTTGCCCGTGCTCTCGCCGCGCAGGAGCATGACTCTGATGCCTGGTATGAGCCCTTCCTGTGGGCCCTGCGCAACGGTGCCATTCCTGCTGGTCGCATCATTTCCAATGCCGGCGCATTCGAGCACAAGCCTGCTACCTCCACCATCAACTGCACCGTGTCCGGCACCATCGAGGATTCGATGGACGATATCCTCGGCAAAGTGCACGAGGCGGGGCTGACCCTGAAGGCCGGTTGCGGCATCGGCTATGACTTCTCGACCCTGCGCCCGCGCGGGGCCTTCGTCTCCGGCGCCGGGGCCCATACTTCTGGCCCGCTCTCCTTCATGGATATCTACGACAAGATGTGTTTCACCATCTCGTCGGCGGGAGGGCGTCGTGGCGCCCAGATGGGCACCATGGATATCCGTCACCCCGATGTGATCGAGTTTATTCAGGCCAAGCGGGAGGATGGCCGCCTGCGCCAGTTCAACCTCTCCCTGCTCATCACCGAAGAGTTCGTCAAGGCGGTGAAAGAGGATGCCTCCTGGCAGCTTATTTTCCCCTACACCGCCAGGGAGGTGGGGCAGGATGGCATTGCGCTGGATGATCCCGCCCAGGTGGTCTGGGCCGACTGGCCCAACAAGGAGGGGGTTGTCGTCAACGCCTTGGGGCAGGTCGCCTGCAAGGTCTACAAGACCCTGCCGGCCCGCAGGCTGTGGAACGTCATCATGACTTCCACCTACGACTACGCGGAGCCCGGTTTTATCCTGATCGACAAGGTCAACGAGATGAACAACAACTGGTTCTGCGAGGAGATCCGGGCCACCAACCCCTGTGGCGAGCAACCGCTGCCTCCCTATGGGGCCTGCCTGTTGGGATCCGTCAACCTGACCCGCTTCGTGCGCGACCCTTTCACCGAACAGGCCGCCTTTGACTGGCCCGCCTTTCGCAAAGTGGTGGCCATTTTCACCCGCATGCTGGACAACGTGGTGGCGATCAACCAACTGCCGCTGGCCAAGCAGCGCGAGGAGATCATCAGCAAACGCCGGCATGGCATGGGCTTCCTTGGCCTCGGCTCGGCCCTCACCATGCTGCGGATAAAATATGGCTCTGCTGCCGCAGTCGCTTTTACCGAACAGGTATCCCAGGAGCTGGCCATGACCGGCTGGCGCGAGTCCCTGGCCTTGGCGAAGGAGAAGGGCCCGGCGCCCATCATGGAGCAGGAGTTCGAGGTGACCGGCAAGCTGCTGCGACTGCGCCCCGAGATGGCGGCAGACGGCATCAAGCCGGGCGACAAGGTAAAGGGCAAGGTGCTGCACGCGCGCTACAGCCGCTATATGCAGCAGGTAGCCGAGGTGGATCCAGCCCTGGTTGCCGAGCTGGCCGAAGTGGGGGGGCGTTTCACCCACCACAGCAGCATAGCGCCGACCGGCACTATCTCGCTCTCGCTCGCCAACAACGCCAGCAACGGTATCGAACCGAGCTTTGCCCACCACTACAGCCGCAATGTCATCAAGCCGGGCAAGAAGAGCAAGGAGAGCGTGGATGTCTACTCCTACGAGTTGCTTGCCTACCGCGAGCTGGTCAATCCTGCCGCCATGCCCTATGCCGAGGATGAGGCGATCCGGTTGCCGGACTACTTCATCACCGCCGACGACATCACGCCGGCGCAGCATGTGGACATTCAGGCGGCGGCCCAGCGCTGGATTGATTCATCCATCTCCAAGACCGCCAACGTGCCGACCGACTTTCCGTTCGAACAGTTCAAGGACATCTACCTCTACGCCTCGGATTCGGGACTCAAGGGCTGCACTACCTTCCGATTCAATCCGGCAGCCTTCCAGGGCGTGCTGGTGAAGGAGCAGGATCTGGAGAAGACTCTGTACGAGTTCACCCTGGAGGATGGCTCCGTCATCACGGCGAAAGGGAATGAGGAGATCGAATACGATGGCGAGCTGCATACCGCCGCCAACCTCTACGACGCCTTGAAAGAAGGCTATTACGGCAAATTTTGAGGACGAGTTCATGGTCAAGAAGATCGACGGGAAGATCGTCGCCTACCAGGTGAAAACCCGGGACGAGCCGCAAGCAGAGCCGGCCCAGCAGGATGCCGTGGTACAGATGCACGAGACCGTGCTGCGGCCGGAGCGGCTGATGGGCACCACCTACAAGCTGAAGACCCCCGAGCATGTCTCCGAGCATTCGCTGTTCATCACCATCAACGACATAGTGCTCAATGAGGGGACGGTGCACGAGACCCGCCGGCCATTCGAGATCTTCATCAACTCCAAGAGCCTGGAACATTACCAGTGGATAGTGGCGCTGACCCGCATCATCTCGGCGGTGTTTCGCAAGGGGGGTGATGTCACCTTTCTGGTGGAGGAGTTGCGCTCCGTGTTCGATCCCAAGGGCGGCTACTGGAACAAGGGCAAGTACGTACCGTCCCTTATCGCCGAAATTGGCAACGTGATCGAGACCCACCTCACCGAGATCGGCATGCTCAAGGGGGCCGGGCTGGATGAGCACCAGCAGGCGTTTCTGGCCGGCAAGCAGGCGGAGATCCAAGCCGCGCAAGAAGCCGACGAGCAGCAGGCTGGGAGTGGTTTTCCCCCCGGTGCGGCGCTCTGCTACAAGTGCCACAGCAAGGCGCTGGTGCAGAAAGATGGCTGCATGACCTGCCTTAACTGCGGCGACTCCAAGTGCAGTTGAACCCTTGAGGGCCAGTAAAGGCCAGCTGCTGTTTTTCTGCGCAAACACGCGGGGTGCCCAAGTGATTTGTTGCGTGATGGTAAAATCGGGCGTAGCGTTGGAGGTAATAAAACTGTCACGGCCGTGTGGTTTCAATGACATCTGAGATTCACACACGTGGCACCTTCAGTGCCAAGGAGGATGCTTATGGACAATACGGACCGAAAGCTGTTTATCCTGGATACCAACGTTCTGCTTCACGAACCCCTCGCCATCTACTCCTTCAAAGAGCACGACGTGCTCATCCCCATGACGGTGCTGGAAGAGCTGGACAACATCAAGGATCGCCACAAGGATGTCAGCCGTGATGCGCGCATCGCCATCCGGGCGCTGGAGGACGTGTTCCGCGACGCGACCCCCGAGCAGATAGTGCAGGGGGTGGCGCTGGCCGGCGAGGCGAGCGGTCACATCTCCATCTTCAGTGACCACCATCTGCCCCAGGATGCTGAGGTGTTCACCGACAAGGAGGCCGACAACCGCATCATCAACGCGGCCCTCTACCTGCAAAAGCATGAGCTGAAGCGGCAGGTGGTGCTGGTCACCAAAGATATCAACATGCGGCTCAAGGCCAAGGGGGCCGGGCTTGCCCACGTCGAGGATTATCGCAGCGACCAGTTGATCGATGACATCCGGCTGCTCGCCAAGGGCTTCCAGACGGTGCCAGGCAGCTTCTGGGAGCGGGTCGGCGAGTGTGACAGCGAGACCCATGGCCGCGATACCGTCCACGTCATCGATGCCAAGCTGCTGGAGGGGGTTCACGTCAACCAGTACCTGATCGATGAAGAGAACTTCTTCGCCGCCCGGGTACTCAGCCACGACAACCAGAAGATCCGCATCAAGGATCTGGGGCGCGAGCGACTGATGTCCCGCAAGGCGTGGGGGGTGCATCCGAAGAACGTCTATCAGGGGATGGCGCTCGATGCTCTGCTCGACCCGCACATCGATCTGGTGATCCTGACCGGCCCGGCGGGCTGCGGCAAGACACTGCTGGCCATGGCTGCCGCCCTGGAGCTGGTGATCGAGAAGGGGATCTACGAGAAGGTGATCGTCACTCGAAATACCCCGGAAATTGCCGAGAGCATCGGCTTCCTGCCCGGCACCGAAGAAGAGAAGATGATGCCCTGGCTGGCTGCGGTCACCGACACTCTGGAGGTGCTGCACAAGCAGGACGAGAACATGAGCGGGTCCCTCAGCTACATCATGGAGAAGGCCAACATCCAGTTCAAATCGGTCAACTTCATGCGCGGGCGCAGCATCCAGAACACCTTTGTGCTGCTGGATGAGTGCCAGAACCTGACCGCGTCCCAGATCAAGACCATCATCACTCGCTGCGGCGAGGGCACCAAGATCGTCTGCTCCGGTAACCTAGCCCAGATCGACTCCAACTACCTGAGCCCGGTGACCTCGGGTCTGACCTACATAGTCGAGCGTTTCAAGGACTTCGATGGCAGTGCCAACATTTTCCTGAACGGGGTGGTGCGCAGCAAGCTCGCCTCCTTCGCCGAGGAAAACCTCTGATCTGACGATCCATCCTCATATGAAAAGGGGAAGCCGACCGGCTTCCCCTTTTTTGATCCCGTTGCCGGTCACTGCTCCTTTGTGCGGCCAAGGTAGCGCAGCAGCCCGGGGTGATCGCTGTTTTGCAGTATGCCGGGTTTGCCTTGCAGGGCGATGCGCCCCTCGTCGATGAACAACACCTGGTCGGCGATGAGCTGTGCATCTTCCGGGTTGTGAGAGACCATCAGTACGGTAATGCCCTGCTCGCAGGCGAGCCTGGCCACCTCTGCCAGCATCTCCCGGCGCAGGGCCGGATCGAGCGCCGAGAAGGGCTCATCCAGCAGCAGCAGCGGCTTGCCGCGTACCAGGGCGCGGGCCAGCCCGACCCGTTGCTGCTGGCCACCGGAGAGCTGTTCCGGCAGGCGCGTGAGCATCTCGCCGAGGCCGACCCGGTTCGCGGCATCCTTCACCTGAGCCCGCTGGGCGGCGTTCAGGCGCAGGCCGGGGTGCAAGCCGATGGCGATATTGTCGAATACCGACAGGTGCAGGAACAGGTTGTGATCCTGAAATAGGGTGGTGACCGGCCGTGCGGCCGGGCCGAGCGGCAACAGATCTTCACCATCGAAGCTGAGGGCGCCTGATTCTATCGGCACGAAACCGGCGATCATGCCGAGCAGGGTCGACTTACCTGCCCCGCTCGGACCGATCAGCGCGGTGATCTCCCCCTTGGGCAGGGTGGCGCTGAAGCTGACGCGCCAGTCCGGGTAGCTGGTCACCAGCTCATCAATGTTCAGCATGTTTTCCTCTCAAGGGGGGCGTTTGAGCGACCAGCACAGCCGCCGAGACGGTAGCGCCGGGTCTTTTGTCTCTCAATGCTCGGCATGCTTTCCTCCAAGCCCCCGCTCTACCAGCCAGAACAGGGAGAAGCAGAGGGTGAGCAGCAGCAGGGCGGTGGCGGCCGCCTCGGTCAGCCGGTAGCTTCCGAGCTGCTGATAGAGCAGCCAGGGCAGGGTGGTGAGCTCCTGGTTGCCGAACATGGCGATGGCGCCGAGATCCCCGAGCGACAAGATCATGGCCAGCGCTGCTGCCTGGCCCAACGGACGGCGCAGCAGGGGCCACTCCACCAGTCGCAGTCGATGCAGGCCGTGTACCCCCAGGCTGTCGGCCAGCCGGTCGTACTGGCGCACTACCAGCTGCATGGGGGCTGAGAGGGTGCGCAGCACATAGGGCAGCGCCATCAGGGCGTTGACCAGCACCACCAGCCAGGGGCCGAGGGCAAAGACATCGGCAAATGGCATGCACAGGATGAAGAGGCCGGTGGAGAGCACCACCGCCGGGATCATCAGGATCACCGAGCCACTGGTCTCCCACAGGGCGGCGGCCCGCCGCTTGTGCTCCCGAACCCGCAGATGGCGGCTGGTGAGCAGCAGGGCGCTGCCGAGCAGGGTGGCCAGGCTGCCCGCCGCCAGCGCAATCAGCAGCGACTGGCCGCTGGCCAGCCACAACTTGCCTGAGGTCAGGGCATCCGGCAGGCCGGGATTGAGGCCGGCCACCACGATGGCCAGCAAGGGGGGCAGGAATACCGCCAGCCCGATGGCAAGGGCGAGGGCGTCCACCAGGGCGCTGCCCGGCTGATGACGGTCCGGTCGCAGACAGGGGCGATGAGAGGTGATCCGGCTGGCCGGGCTGCTCTGCAGCTTGTGCTGCAGCATCAGCAGGGCGGCGGTCAGGATGAGCTGGACCAGCGCCAGTCCGCCGGCGGTGGCGAGATCGAAGTCAAAGCGCAGCGCCTGATAGACGGCCACCTCCAGGGTGGTGGACTTGGGGCCGCCCCCCAGCGCCAGCACGGTGGCGAAGCTGGTGAAGCAGAGCATGAAGATGAGGCTGGCCAGCCCTGGCAGCTGGGCCCGGATCAGCGGCCACTCCAGCAGCCGGAAGATATGGGAGGAGCGCATGCCGAGCTGGCTGGCGAGGCGCCAGGAGGATTCGGGGATGCTCTCCAGGCTCTGCAGCAAGAGACGCGCGGCCAGCGGCATGTTAAAGAAGACGTGGGCCAGCAGGATGCCGAACAGGCCGTAGAGGTAGTTGCCGGGAGCGAGCCCGAACCCGTGCAGCAGTTGCGGCAACCAGCCCTGCTTGCCATGCACCGCGACGATGCCGAAGACGGCGATGATGACCGGCAGTACCAGCGAGAGGCCGAACAGCTTGATGAGCAGGGTGCGCCCCGGAAAGCGGCGCCGCGCCAGGGCGCGGGCCACCGGAATGGCCAGTCCCAGGCTCAGCAGGGTGGAGAGCAGCGCCTGCCAGAGGCTGAAGCCCAGCACGTGGCGCAGGTAGGGATCGGCCAGCAGGGTGCGAGGGGCTAGCCCCCCGGCCTGCCACAACAGGGCCGCCAGCGGCCCCAGCGACAACAGCAGGGTCAGGGCTGTGGCTGCACTGCCCGGCAGCCACCAGAGCAGACGCGTCCCAGGTTTCACGAAGAGACGACTCACTGGGTAACGGCTTGCAGCCACTCGCGGATCCAGCTCTTGCGATTGGCGGCCACCTCGTCAGAGCTGAAGGCGAGCGGCTTAGCTACGGTGATCATCTGCTCGAAGCCCTTGGGCAGCGGTGTGTCGATCACCGGATACATCCAGTTGCCGGTCGCCATCTCGTTCTGGAAGGCGGGGCTTATCATGAACTGCAGGAACTGATCCGCCAGCTTGCCCTGCTTGGCATTTTTGAGCTTGGCAGCCACTTCCACTTGACGGTAGTGCCCCTCTGCAAACGCGGCGGCCTGATACTGGGGCTTGTGCTCGGCAATCAGGTGATAGGCGGGGGAGCTGGTGTAGGAGAGCACCATGTCCGCCTCGCCATCGAGGAACATGCCGTAGGCCTCTGACCACCCCTTGGTGACGGTGACCGTCTTTTTGGCCAGCTGCTCCCAGGCGGTGGGGGCCTGGTCACCGTAGACCGACTTCATCCACAGCATCAGCCCCTGGCCCGGGGTGGAGGTGCGGGGATCCTGATAGATGATCTTGAGGTCGGGTCGCGCTACCAGTTCTTTCAGGCTCTTGGGGGGCTGCTTGAGCTTCTCCTTGTCGTAGACGAAGGCGAAGTAGCCGTAGTCGTAGGGGACGAAGGTGTCATCCTGCCAGCCGCCGGGCACCTTGAGGCCATCCAGCTTGGTGGCGTGAGGGGCGAACAGGCCGCTCTGCTTGGCCTCACTGACGAGGGCATCGTCCAGCCCCAGCACCAGATCGGCCTTGCTGTGTTTGCCCTCCAGTCGCAACCGGTTGAGGATGGCCACGCCATCTTCGAGCGGTACCAGATTGAGGGTGCAGCCGCACTCTTTCTCGAAGGCCTGTTTGATCTTGGGACCCGGGCCCCACTCGGCAGTGAAGGAGCTGTAGGTGTAGACGGTGAGGGTATCCGCCGCGAAGGCCTGAGCGGAGAGCAGGCCGGTGGCGACCAGCAGCAGGGTTTTCATGGGTGGCACTCCCTTTAGCAATGAGGTGCCAGCGGATGAGGGCGCATAAAATGAGCGCCATGCCTCAAATTCCTCCGCCAGCATTATCTGGATCAGGTTCACGGGTATAATCTCAGCGGTAGACCGCACCCCGTTTGAGAAACGCACCGCATTGTATTAACGTTCTTGGGGGGAGGCCAGCACAATTGTTTCTGCGGGCCAGCGAGACGGATCAGCTCAACAGAGGATGTTTGCGTGATCACCAGCACCAAGGAAAGACGCGCCTTCCAGCGCATGATAATCAATGCTCCCGTCACCATCTTCCAGCAGCAGCAGGTGCTGGAGGGGGTCTGTCGGGATCTCAGCGCCAACGGCATGGGCATCTCGGTGCCGGAGCACCAGCTCGATACGACCCAGCCCATCCGGGTGAGCCTGGCCACCAACAACAACCTGTTGCCCCCCTTCGAGGCGCAGGCCCGCATCATCAGGGTGCTGGAAGAGGAGGACGGGCTCTTGTTGGCCATCGAGTTCCAGTCCCTCGCCTGAGCCATCCACCTCCTTGCCTCCATCGACCAGCCCTGCGCTGGTCGCTTTCATTTTGGCCTGTCCCCCCTCGTTTTCATGACGTCCACCACCTATTTGTCGGCGCGAACCGGCTGCACGCTGAGCTGCTTGCTGTCGATGAAGGTCTTGCTGGTCGGCGCCAGCTGACCCATCGCCAGCTGGGCCGGGCCGGTGGGCTCCATCAGCAGGTAGGTTTCCCCTTCCCAGCTCAAGGTAGTCTCGCCCGGCTTGGCCGGCAGCGCCACTCCGAGCAGGGCGTGACCCGGTACGAACACCATGGCCTGTTTCAATTCGGGAAAGAGCTGGGCCAGCATGGCGGCCATCAAGGTCACCTTGCTGTCACAGTCGCCCTGATTTTGCTCCAGTACCTGGCGCGGGCTGAGAAAGCCCTTGCCCTGGCGGCCCGACTGGCTGTCGAGCAGTTGATAGGGGATGGCCTGAATGAAGCCGAGCATCTGGGCCGTGGTCTTCTGGCGCGCCTCGGTTTCCGTGCTGCCCTGCTGCTTGAGCTGTTCGGCCAGCGGCGCCAGTTCGCTGCGGCTCTCCAGTGCGATGCGCACGTGATCCTGCTTGATGGCGGCGGCACCGTCGGGGGCGGTGAACGGCTGAAAATAGTGCAGCTTGAGCCACGCAGCCTCCTGCTTGTCGCGCTGCTGGGTGAGCCAGCTCATGGCCTTGGTGACCTGTTCGGGCTGACGGCCCTTGAGCCTGAGCTCCATCTCGGGGCGGGAGAGGGAGAACTGCACGGCGGGGAACTCGGCCACTCCCTGCTGCAGCAAGCTCTGCAGCACGTCCTCCTGCATGCGGGCCGACCGATAGGCGATGAGCGGCGGCAGCTTGCCTGCCTCCAGCCGATAGGTGAGTTGCTGCACCTTGCCGTCCTTGTCCTGCCAGCCGACGTTGAGCTGACCGCCGCTGCTGTTGAAATAGGTCTGCCCGGCGCAGACCGGCAGCGCCAGCCAGAGGCCGCAGAGCAGGGGGAGGGCGAGTGTCATCTTCATCCAGGTGTCTCGTCGGGTATGCAGAAGTGGCGGGCCATGGCGTGCACCTAGGCCTGACAATAAAACAGGGAGCCAAGGCTCCCTGTTGATTCTACTCGTTTTTTGCAATTGGCTGCTTAAATCCAGCTCGGCTGTTTCGCCTCGAAGGCGCTGATGGCGGCCTCGTGCTGCAGGGTCAGGCCGATGGCATCCAGCCCGTTGAGCAGGCAGTAGCGACGGAACTCATCGATCTCGAAGCCGAACGTGAGGCTGCCTGCCCGCACCTGATTGGCTTCCAGGTCCACTTCGATCTCGATGCCAGGCTGGGCGGCGACCAGCTGGAACAGGGCGTCGACCTCCTCCTCCTTCAGGCGTACCGGCACCATGCCGTTGTTGATGGCGTTGCCGTAGAAGATGTCTGCAAAGCTCGGGGCAATGATGGTCTTGAAGCCGTAATCCGCCAGTGCCCAGGGGGCGTGCTCGCGGCTCGAACCGCAGCCGAAGTTCTCGCGGGCCAGCAGGATGCTGGCGCCGGCGAACTGCGGCTGGTTGAGCACGAACTCGGGGTTGGGCTGCTCCCCCGCATCGTCCAGGAAGCGCCAGTCGTGGAACAGGTGCTTGCCAAAACCGATGCGATTGACCTTCTGCAGAAACTGCTTGGGAATGATGGCGTCGGTGTCGACGTTGGCACTGTCGAGGGGGACAACGATCCCTTTATGCTGTTTGAAACCTGTCATGTACGTTCCCTCTTACAGTGCACGAATGTCGGCGAAGATGATGTCGGTGACGGCGAAGGGCCATCCGTGTTGTTTGAATGCTTTCATCCTCAACCCCTCTTACAGCGCGCGAATGTCGGCGAAGCGGCCGGTGACGGCGGCGGCGGCGGCCATGGCCGGGCTCACCAGGTGGGTGCGGCCGGCGCGGCCCTGACGCCCTTCGAAGTTGCGGTTGCTGGTGGAGGCGCAGCGCTCCCCCGGTTGCAGCCGGTCGTTGTTCATGGCCAGACACATGGAGCAGCCGGGCAGACGCCACTCAAAGCCAGCCTCTATGAAGATCTTGTCGAGCCCCTCGGCCTCGGCCTGGGCCTTCACCTGCTCGGAGCCCGGCACCACCAGCGCCTGCACCCCGGCGGCGACCTTGCGACCGCGGGCGATGGCGGCGGCAGCGCGCAGGTCCTCGATGCGGCTGTTGGTGCAGGAACCGATAAACACCTTGTCGATGGCGACGTCGGAGAGCTTCTGACCCGGTTGCAGATCCATGTAGGCGAGGGCCTTGCGGGCGGATTGCTGCTCCATCAGGTCGCTGAAGGATTCCGGCGCCGGAATGGGTTCATTGACAGCGATCACCTGACCCGGGTTGGTGCCCCAGGTGACCTGCGGGGCGATGTCGGCGGCGTCCAGCACCACTTCGGCATCGAATTTGGCATCGGCATCGCTCTTGAGGCTCTGCCAGTAGGCGATGGCCTGCTCCAGCACCTCGCCCTTGGGAGCGAACTCCTTGCCACGGATATAGTCGATGGTGGTCTGGTCGGGGGCGATCATGCCGGCCTTGGCACCGAGCTCGATGGCCATGTTGCAGACCGTCATGCGCCCTTCCATGGTGAGCCCTTCGATCGCCTCGCCGGCGAACTCCACCACATAGCCGGTACCGCCGGCATGGCCGACCCGGCCTATGATGGCCAGCACCACGTCTTTCGCGCTGATACCTTCGGCCAGTTTGCCGTTGACCGAAATGCGCATGGTCTTGGCACGGCCCTGTTTCAGGGTCTGGGTGGCCATCACATGCTCCACCTCGGAGGTGCCGATGCCGAATGCGAGCGAGCCGAAGGCGCCGTGGGTGGCGGTGTGGGAGTCACCGCAGACGATGGTGGTGCCGGGCAATGTGATGCCAAGCTCCGGTCCCATCACGTGGACGATACCCTGGTATTTGTGGTTGAGATCGTAGAGACGAACACCGAACTCCTTGCAGTTATGGGCCAGCGTCTCCATCTGGATGCGGGCCATCTCGCCGGAGGCGGCGATGTCCTTGGTGGTGGTGGAGACATTGTGATCCATGGTGGCCCAGGTCAGATCCGGGCGACGCAGCTGGCGGTTCATGGCGCGCAGGCCGTCGAATGCCTGCGGGCTGGTCACTTCATGGACCAGGTGGCGGTCGATGTAGATGAGGGGGGTTTCCCCTTCCACTTCCCGTACCACGTGGGCGTCGAATACTTTCTGATAGAGGGTCTTGGCCATTGCTCGGTTTCCTTGTTATCGATGCCGTGGGGTCAGATGCGCGCGGCGATCTGGCTGCCCATCTCGGCCGTGCTCTGCACCGGGTGACGGGCGCTCGCCTGATGCAGGTCGGCGGTGAAGTAGCCTTCGGCCAGGGTCTGGGCCACGGCCTGCTCGATGGCCTGGGCGGCGGCTTCCTGGCCGAGGCTATAGCGCAGCATCAGGGCGGCGGAGAGGATCTGGGCGATGGGGTTCGCGATCCCCTTGCCGGCGATATCCGGGGCCGAGCCACCGGCCGGCTCGAACAGCCCGAAACCGGATTCGTTCAGGCTGGCGGAGGGGAGCAGCCCCATGGAGCCGGTGATCATGGCGCACTCGTCGGAGAGGATGTCGCCGAACAGGTTGGAGCAGAGCAGCACGTCGAACTGGGACGGATCCTTGATGAGCTGCATGGTGGCGTTGTCGATGTACATGTGATTCAGCGCCACGTCCGGATAGGACTTGGCGACTTCGGTCACCACTTCGCGCCACAGGATGGAGGAGGCGAGCACGTTGGCCTTGTCGATGGAGGTGACCTTGGCCTTGCGCACCCGGGCAGATTCGAAGGCTATCTTGGCGATGCGCTCTATCTCGAAGCGGTGGTACACCTCGGTGTCGAATGCCTTCTCGGTGGGGCCTTCCCCTTCACGCCCCTTGGGCTGACCGAAGTAGATGCCGCCGGTCAGCTCGCGCACGCAGGCGATGTCAAAACCGCGATCCGAGATGTCGGCCCGCAGCGGCGAGAACTGCTCGAGGCCGGTGTAGATACGGGCCGGACGCAGGTTGCAGAACAGCTTGAAGTGGGCGCGCAGAGGCAGCAGGGCGCCGCGTTCCGGCTGATCGTTGGGGGGCAGGTGCTCCCACTTGGGGCCGCCCACCGAGCCGAACAGCACGGCGTCGGCCGCTTCACAGCCGGCTATGGTGCTCTGGGGCAGCGGGGTGCCGTGGTTGTCGATGGCGATGCCGCCCACGTCATGGCGCTCGTAGTCGAGGGTGAAGCCGAATTTGGCCTGCACCTTTTCCAGCACCCTGACGGCCTCGGCCATCACTTCCGGGCCAATGCCGTCACCCGGCAATACTGCGATCCGATAACTGCTCATACTCACACGCTCTCCGTATTGATCTTGTCTGTTTTTGCGACGTTGCGTTCCATCTGTTCGGCCACCTGATCGGCGCGCCAGATGCTGTTGATCACGTGGATCAACGCCTGGGCGGAAGACTCTATGATGTCGGTGGCCAGGCCCATGCCATGGAATTTGCGGCCCTTGTACTGTGCGACTATGTCGACCTGGCCGAGGGCGTTCTTGCCCTCCCCCTTGCCCTTGAGTTCGTACTTGTCGATGCTGATCTCGTAGCCGGTGATGCGGTTGATGCACTGGTAGACCGCATCTACCGGGCCGTTACCGGTGGCGGCTTCGCTGACGATCTCCTGGCCCACCTTCAATTTCACCGAGGCGGTGGCCATCACGGAGCTGCCGCTCTGTACGCCGAGGTACTCCAGCTTGAAGTGCTCCGGCTCTTCGTGGATCTGGCTGAAGAAGGCGAGCGCCTCCAGATCGTAATCGAACACCTGCCCCTTCTTGTCGGCCAGGGTGAGGAACTTGGCGTAGAGATCGTCGAGGTCGTAACTGCTCTCGGCGTAGCCCATGGACTCCATCCGGTGTTTGATGACGTGGCGGCCGGAGCGGGAGGTCATGTTGAGGTTGTTCTGGGTGAGGCCGATGCTCTCCGGGGTGATGATTTCGTAGGTGTTTTTCGCCTTGAGCACGCCATCCTGATGGATGCCGGAGCTGTGGGAGAAGGCGTTGGCCCCGACGATGGCCTTGTTCGGCTGCACCGGCATGTTGCAGAGTTGGCTGACCAGGGCGCTGGTGCGATGAATTTCGCTATGGCGAATGTTGGTGTGCACCCCGAGCAGGTCGGCGCGGGTTTTGAGGATCATCGCCACCTCTTCCAGCGAGCAGTTGCCGGCCCGCTCGCCGATGCCGTTGATGGTGCACTCGATCTGGCGGGCCCCCATCTGCACGGCGCCGATGGAGTTGGCCACCGAGAGGCCCAGATCGTCGTGGCAGTGGACCGAGATGATGGCCTGATCGATGTTGGGTACCCGGTTGAACAGGGTCTGGATGATGCCGGAGAACTCGGTCGGTACCGTGTAGCCCACGGTATCGGGAATGTTGATGGTACGAGCGCCGGCCTTGATGGCGGCCTCCACCATGCGGCACAGGTTGTCTATCGGGGTGCGGCCCGCATCTTCACAGGAGAACTCCACGTCGTCGGTATAACGGCGGGCGTGCTTGATGGCGCTGACCCCCATCTCCAGCACGTCTTCGAAGCTCTTCTTGAGCTTGCTCTCGACGTGGATGGAGGAGGTAGAGATAAAGGTGTGGATGCGAAAGGCGTCGGCGACCCGCAGAGCTTCGCCGGCGGCGTCTATGTCCTTGGGCAGGGCGCGGGCGAGGGCACAGACCCGGCTCTGCTTGATGTGACGTGCAATGGTCTGCACCGATTGAAAGTCGCCGGGGGAGGAGACCGGGAACCCCACCTCCATGACGTCGACACCGAGCCGCTCCAGCGCCTGGGCGATCTGCAGCTTCTCCTTGACCGTCAAGCTGGCCGCCAGGGCCTGCTCACCATCGCGCAGGGTGGTGTCGAATATGATGACCCGATCTGACATGTGACTTCCCTCTTCCTAAGTTCGGTGACGTGCATCCTGCGTTGGCATAAAAAAACCCGTGCAGGGTGCACGGGTTTTTGTAAATTCCGGCTATGCCTGAGCCCGGCTACAAGGATCCCGCGCGAGAGGTCGCGATTAGGGAGATTAGTAGTAGCGGAGCGGCAATACGCATGATGAATCAATCCTTGCAGTCGATAACGCTTTTACCAATATCGAGATTTTTATGCTGTGTCAACCGTACGCACCCGGTTCATTTCGCTGGTTTATTTAATCGGATTGTAAAGGAGTGCAAATTTACTTGTCCCATATTCGGCCCTTGCCCGATTATCTGGTCATTCCTGCTGTACTCGATCATCTGTACAATCAGATCGACTTGTCAGTTTCTGCTGAATTATCCGAGGTATTAAATGGAAAAACGTAGACCTGGTCGTCCGGTCGGACGTTCTGACATTCGTGACAAGTTGCTCTGTGCCGCTCGCGAGCGTTTTCTGAACACCCCCTACAGCAAGGTGACGACCCGCGAGATCGCCGAGCTGGCTGGCTCCAATCTGGCCATGATCCACTACTACTTCGGCAGCAAAGAGGGCCTCTACAAGGCGGTGCTGGGGGATGTGGCCGAGCCGCTCGACCAGGCCTGGCACGACGAGACCGGCAACCGCAGCCTCAACGATCTGCTCAACACCTACTACCAGGTGATGGCGCCCAACAGCGAGCTGACCTCCGCCATCTCCAGCGCATTATCGACCGAGAAGAGTCCGGGTCGGGATTTTGTGCTGAACCGTCTGCTGGAACGCCAGCTGCCCCAGTTCGATGCCTTGCTGGAGTCCATGAAAAACAACGGCGAGCTGGGTGACAACCTGGATCCCGAGATGCTGAAGATCTCCTTCCTCAGCATGATGTGGCAGCCCTTCGTGATGAAGGATCTCTACGAGCAGGTGTTCGGCCTGACCGTGGATGAGCACTTCATGGCTCGCCTGGCGGATCACAACTGCCGCCTGATGGAAAACGGCCTGCGCGGCACCCTGAACTGATCATTTGCCACGCTGGTAGCAAAAAGGGCCATTCGGCCCTTTTTTCATAAATCTGTTATTTGAACGTCAACCAAGTGTCACCCCGCCGCCCTAGTCTGCTCTGAGATGCTAGGGAAGGAGGGGTTATGAATAAGATCCAGCAATGGGACCTGCAGGTGTGCCGCATCTGCCTGCTCCACGCCTACAACCGGCCACAGGCCAGGATCAGCAGGCTCATCTCCCGTACCGGTGACGGCCCGCTCTACGCCGTGCTGGCGGCCCTGCTCTGGTGGCAGGGGGAAGCCGAGCGCGAACTGGTGAAGCTGGCACTGCTGGCCTTCGCCCTCGAGCTGCCGCTCTACCTGCTGCTCAAGAATGCCCTCAAACGCCAGCGCCCGGTGGGGCTGCCGGTCTTCATCACTCCCTCCGACCGCTACAGTCTGCCCTCGGGCCACACCGCCGCCGCCTTCCTGATGGCAACCGTGCTGGCGGCCAGCTTCCCGCTCTGGGCGCCGCTGCTGTTCGTCTGGGCCGCGCTGGTGGGAGCGTCCCGTCTGCTGCTGGGGGTCCACTATCTGAGCGACCTGGTGGCCGGCGCCCTGCTCGGTGGTGGCTGCGCCCTGCTGGCGCTCATGTGGGGGCAGGGATGAAGATACTGTTCGGTGTGCAGGGGACCGGCAACGGCCACATCAGTCGCAGCCGCACCCTGGCGCGGGCCTTGCGGGCCCGTGGTCTCGCGGTGGACTATCTGTTCAGCGGCCGCCCTGCTGACGGCTACTTCGAGATGGCCGAATTCGGCGACTACCGCACCTTTCCCGGCATCACCTTCGTCAGCCATGAGGGGGCCATCTCGAACTGGCGCACCCTCAAGGGGCTCTCGCCCCTGCGCTTCTGGCGCGACATGCGAGCGCTCGATTGTCGTGACTACGACCTCGTCATCAGCGATTTCGAGCCTATCAGCGCCCATGCCGCTCGCCGCTGGGACAAGCCGAGCCTCACCATCAGCCATCAGGCGAGTTTCGACTGGCCCATTCCACGCTGGGGGGAGAGCGGCTTCAACCGCCAGCTGATGCGCCACTTCGCGCCGGTGCGCCAGTCCCTCGGGCTGCACTGGTTTCACTTCGGCCAGCCCCTGTTGCCGCCCATCATAGATCCCATCAGCCAGGGGCCCGACAACCAGCAGATCCTGGTCTATCTGCCGTTCGAGCAGACCGAGGCGATCGCGGCCCTGTTGTCGCGCTTCAACCAGCAACGCTTCGTCTGCTTTCATCCGGCCATTCGCAGTGCCAGCCAGTGGCGCAACATCCGCTTCGAGCCGCAAGCCCGTGAGGCGTTCAAGCAGGTGCTGGCCGGCTGTCGCGGGGTCATCACCAACGGTGGTTTCGAGCTCGCCTCGGAGGCGCTCTCCCTTGGCAAAAAGCTGCTGGTCAAGCCGCTGGGAGGCCAGTTCGAGCAGCTGACCAACAGCAAGACCCTGGAACTGATGGGGCTGGCGCGGCTGATGGATGCGCTCGATGCCAACGCGGTGCGGGCCTGGCTGGATGCGACGGCCCCGGGCCAGATCTGCTACCCCGATGTGGCGGGGGAGCTGGCCGGCTGGCTCGCCGCCGGCGCCCTGGAGAGCGTGGCGGATCTCTCCCGCCGGCTGTGGGCCCGAACCCTGTTTCCGGAGGAGGTGTGCGATCGGCTGAGCGAGCTGGAGGAGGGGAGTGCACTCAGTAGTTGCTGGTTATCGCAAGTCAGCGCCTTTGACTAGACTGAGAGGGATCCCACCAAGGAGAGGACGGACACCATGCGCTTTACCAATGAAAACGGCGACACCATGAACCTGGCGGACAATCTCACCCTGCACGAGCTGCTGGACATGGGGGTCAGCATCTCGGTCTGCGAAGAGACGGATCCGGATCAGCAGATCTGGCTGGCGGAGCCGGAACAGGATCACTGATCCGCAGCCTGCCACCAAGGCCCACCCTGGCGGTGGGCCATTTTTTTCCGCTTTTGGCGGCTGTTGCAGCATGATCCGCTGGCTTGCCACCCATCTTCCCCGCATTGTTCCCACCCTTTCCAGCAAGTCACTGAATGTTAATAGTTGTTTGAAATTTATGACTGTTGTGGTCAGACAAAGCCGTGGACAACCGTTCACAAGCGGGTTAAGTTGGTTTTTCACCCGCTTTGCGGGTGAATGATGGAAAAAACCTATTTTTCTACTATCGACAGCGCCGAACTCGCCGGGTCCGTATTCAGACAACAACAACGCACGGGCCGGCGGTGCCGGGAAGCAGCGGACTGCCGATAGCTTTCGCTTAACGGAGCAAAGCCTGGAGGGCTTTATCATGGAGATGTTATCAGGCGCCCAGATGGTGGTTAGAGCGCTGGAAGATCAGGGAGTTGAGCACGTTTTCGGCTACCCTGGTGGCTCAGTGCTCGACATCTATGACGCTCTCTTTGAAAACGGCAAGATGGAGCATGTCCTGGTGCGGCACGAGCAGGCCGCGGTGCACATGGCGGACGGCTACGCCCGCTCCACCGGCAAGGTGGGCACAGTGCTGGTGACCTCGGGTCCCGGCGCCACCAACTGCATCACAGGGATCGCGACCGCCTACATGGACTCCATCCCCCTGGTGATCCTGTCCGGCCAGGTGCCGACCAGCATGATCGGGGAGGATGCGTTCCAGGAGACCGACATGATCGGCATCTCCCGCCCGGTGGTGAAGCACAGCTTCCTGTGCAAGAAAGCCAGCGACATTCCGGCCGCCATCAAGAAGGCCTACTACATTGCCGCCAGCGGCCGCCCGGGGCCGGTGGTGGTGGATCTGCCCAAAGACGTGCAGAACCCGAAAGAGAAATTCCCCTACGAGTACCCGGAGACGGTCTCCCTGCGCTCCTACAACCCGACCAAGTCGGGTCACAAGGGCCAGATCAAGCGTGCCGCCAAGCTGCTGGTGGAGGCGAGCCGGCCGGTGATGTATGTCGGTGGCGGTGCCATCAACGCCAATGCGGATCACCTGGTGACCAAGCTGGCTGAGCTGCTGAACCTGCCGGTGACCACCACCCTGATGGGGCTGGGGGCCTTCTCCGGCACTCATCCGCAGTTCATCGGCATGCTCGGCATGCACGGCACCTTCGAAGCGAACAAGAGCATGCACAACGCGGATCTCATCTTCGCCGTGGGGGCCCGCTTCGATGATCGTGTCACCAACAACGTGGCCAAGTTCTGTCCCAACGCCACCATAGTCCATATCGACATAGATCCCACCTCCATCTCCAAGACGGTGCAGGCCCACGTGCCCATCGTCGGTTCGGTGGAAACCGTGCTGGAGCAGATGCTGGAAGTGATCCGCGAATGCGGTTTTGACAACGACAAGCAGGCGCTGGCGGACTGGTGGAGCCAGATCGGCCAGTGGCGTTCGCGCAACTGCCTGGCCTATGAGACCCACCCCACCCTGATCAAGCCGCAGCAGGTGATCGAGACCCTCTACAAGGTGACCAAGGGGGAGGCGTTCGTGGCCTCCGACGTGGGTCAGCACCAGATGTTTGCCGCCCTCTACTATCCGTTCGCCAAGCCGCGCCAGTGGATCAACTCCGGCGGTCTCGGCACCATGGGGTTCGGCATTCCGGCCGCCATGGGAGCCCAGTTTGCCAACCCGGATGCGGTGGTCTGCTGCGTCACCGGCGATGGCTCGGTGCAGATGAACATTCAGGAACTCTCTACCTGCATGCAGTACGGGGTGCCCATCAAGATCATCTCCATCAACAACCGCGCCCTTGGCATGGTCAAGCAGTGGCAGAAGATGTTCTACGGCGGTCGCCACAGCCACTCCTACATGGAATCCCTGCCTGACTTCGTCAAGCTGGCGGAAGCCTATGGCCACGTCGGCATCGCGGTGAGTGATCCGGCGGAGCTGGAGAGCGCCATGGAGAAGGCCTTCGCCATGAAGGATCGGCTGGTGTTCATGGACATCTCGGTTGACCCGGATGAGCACGTCTATCCCATGCAAATCAAATTTGGCGCCATGGACGAGATGTGGCTGAGCAAGACGGAGAGAACCTGATGAGACATATAATTTCCGTTCTGCTGGAGAACGAATCCGGCGCCCTGAGCCGGGTGGTGGGCCTCTTCTCCCAGCGCGGCTACAACATCGAGACCCTGACGGTGGCCCCCACCGAGGATCCCACCCTGTCGCGCATGACCATAGTCACCATGGGGGACGAGCGGGTGCTGGAGCAGATCCAGAAACAGCTGCACAAGCTGGTGGACGTGCTCAAGGTGTGTGATCTCAGCGAAGGGGAGCACATCGAGCGGGAGATCGCCCTGGTCAAGGCGCGCGCCGCCGGTGGTGGTCGCGACGAGCTGAAACGGCTGGCGGATATCTTCCGCGGCCAGATCGTCGACGTCACCCCCGAGCTCTACACGGTGCAACTGGTGGGGACCAGCGAGAAGCTGGATGCCTTCATCAAGACCGCCGCCCAGACCAACGAGATCGTCGAAGTGGTGCGCTCCGGGGTGTGTGGCATCTCCCGCGCCGACAAGGCGCTGCGTCCCTGAGCCATCGCTTGGCAGCAGGCAGATTAAAGGGGCTCCTCGGAGCCCCTTTCTTGTGGGCGCTTGGTGGAATGGAGGGCTGGCACGAGTCTGTCATTTTCTTTCAAATGATCGGTAAACTATCCACAAAAGCTGTGGAAAACTCTGTAGATTAGCGGTGTGTCTGGCGTTAGTGTGCTGATCTTAAAAGGATATTTGGATCTGATCTGCGCTGGGGCGCAATTGTGCAATCGACTCTGGCGGGTGTGAGTGTTTGCTTATCCCGCCGCCCTTGCCGGGCAGGTGCCCGTCGCCGAGCAGGGGATCCTGCCAGGATCCCGATTTGATCTTGCGGATCAACATTTCCCCAAATCAGCCATAAAAAAACCCGCCTTGCGGCGGGTTTTTCAGCAGGCAGAGCCTCGGACGATTACTCGGCCTGGGCTGCCTGGATACCGGTCAGGGCGATGGTGTAGACGATGTCGTCCACCAGGGCGCCACGGGACAGGTCGTTGACCGGCTTGCGCATGCCTTGCAGCATGGGGCCGATGGAGACCAGATCAGCGGAGCGCTGTACCGCCTTGTAGGTGGTGTTGCCAGTGTTCAGATCCGGGAACACGAACACGGTGGCCTTGCCGGCAACCGGGGAGTTCGGCGCCTTGGACTTGGCCACGTTCTCCATGATGGCTGCATCGTACTGCAGCGGACCGTCGATGATGAGGTCGGGGCGCTTGGCCTTGGCCAGTTCGGTCGCTTCACGCACTTTCTCTACGTCTGCGCCGGCGCCGGAGGTGCCGGTGGAGTAGGAGATCATGGCCACACGCGGCTCGATGCCGAAGGCGGCAGCGGAGTCGGCGGACTGGATGGCGATCTCGGCCAGCTGCTCGGCAGTGGGGTCCGGATTGATCGCGCAGTCACCGTAGACCAGTACCTGATCCGGCAGCAGCATGAAGAAGATGGAGGAGATCAGGGAAGAGCCCGGGGCGGTCTTGATGATCTGCATCGGCGGACGGATGGTGTTGGCAGTGGTGTGCACCGCGCCGGATACCAGACCGTCGACTTCGTTGCGCTCCAGCATCATGGTACCCAGTACCACGTTGTCTTCCAGCTGTTCGCGGGCAACCACTTCGGTCATGCCCTTGTTCTTGCGCAGCTCGACCAGACGGGCCACATAGCGCTCGCGCACGGCAACCGGATCGATGATCTCGACGCGGTCGGTCAGTACCACGCCCTGCTGTTCGGCGACGCGACGGATTTCTTCAGGGTTGCCCAGCAGCACCGGACGGGCGATGCCACGCTCGGCACAGATGGCGGCAGCCTTGATGGTACGCGGCTCTTCCCCTTCCGGTAGCACGACGCGCTTGTTGGCCTGACGGGCCAGCTCGGTCAGCTGGTAACGGAAGGCCGGCGGGCTCAGGCGACGGGAGCGGGTGGACTTGGCGGAGAGAGACTCGATCCAGTGCTTGTCGATGTGGCCAGCCACATAGTCCTGCACCAGCTCGATACGTTCGCGGTCATCTTCCGGGATGTCGACGTTGAAGTTCTGCAGGCTGACGGCGGTCTGCCAGGTGTTGGTGCCGGTGATCATGATCGGCAGGCCGGTAGCCATGGCCTGTTGGCACAGCGCCATCACCTGGGGTTCCGGGTGATAGTTGCCGGTCAGCAGCAGGGCGCCCAGCTTGACACCGTTCATGGCGGAGAGGCAGGCGGAGACGATGACGTCGGAACGGTCGCCGGAGGTGACCAGCAGGCTGCCCGGACGGAAGTGCTCGATCATGTTGTGGATGGAGCGGGCGCAGAAGGTCACGGTCTGCAGACGGCGGCTGTCCAGCTCACCCTTGTGCAGGATCTTGGCAGCCAGGTGCTTGGCGAGATCCTTGGCGCGCGGGGCGATCAGCTGGGTGTTCCAGGGGATGCAGCCGAGGATGCGCAGCGGGCTCTTGCCGAATACCTGCAGTACTTCCAGGTTGTGAGCGGTGTCGGCGCCGTGGTGATGGGCTTCGAACATCTCGGTCAGGTCGGGGCGGGTCACGCCGTGCTCGTCAACCGGTGCGCCCACCTTGTTGATGACGCAGCCCACGATGCGGGGGTTGCTGACGCCACCGAAGTTGGAGCAAGCCAGCTCGATGCGCTCTTTCAGCTTCTGGCTGGAGTCGTTGCCCGGGTGGGTCACGAACACCATGTCGGCGTCCAGCGCCTTGGCGACGTCATAGTTCAGCTTGTTGGCAAACGGCTGCTTGTCGGTCGGCACCATGCCTTCGATGACCAGCACTTCGGCACCGCTGGCCTTCACGTGCTCTTCAAAGCGGGCCACGATCTCTTCCAGCAGGATGTCGGTGTTGCTGGAGGTGATCATGTTCTCGGCGTAGGAGAGGGCAAACGGCTCGGGCGGGTTGATGTTGGCTGCAGCGCGGATCACGGCGGTGGAACGCTCGGTACCGGTTTCACCCGGACGCGGCTGAGCGACCGGTTTGAAGAAGCTGACATTGACACCGTGACGCTCCATGGCGCGAACGACGCCAAGGCTCACGGAAGTTACGCCGACACCAGTGCCGACCGGGATAAGCATAATAGTGCGTGCCACTTTATACCCCTTGTTCATTTTTGGGATCAGGAAAAGGCCGCCCTTGGGCGGCCTTGCTCTACAGCGAAATTATGCGCCGACCAGTTCCAGCGCGTCGTGGGCGATGACCCACTCTTCGTTGGTCGGGATAACCAGGGCCTTGGTGGAGCCAGCCTTGGTGATCTCGCCACCCTTGCCGAAGCGAGCCTTCAGGTTGGCGTCGTGATCGACGTCGAAGCCCAGCAGACCCAGTTTGTTCAGGGTGATTTCACGGATCGGGGCAGAGTTTTCACCGATACCACCGGTGAAGACCACGGCGTCCAGACGACCGTCCATGGCGGCGGCGTAGGCGCCGATGTACTTGGCCAGGCGATAGCAGTAAACGTCCATGGCACGCTTGGCTTCTTCTTTGCTGTCGTAGTTGTCTTCAACGAAACGGCAGTCGGAAGTTACTTCGGTCAGACCCTGCAGGCCGGACTCTTTGGTCAGCATGGTGTTGATCTGATCAACGCTCATGCCCAGCTTGTCGTGCAGGAAGAAGATGATGGCCGGATCGATGTCGCCGGAGCGGGTACCCATCACCAGGCCTTCCAGCGGGGTCAGACCCATGGAGGTGTCGACGGACTGGCCGTTCTTGATGGCGCAGACGGAGCCGCCGTTGCCCAGATGGCAGTTGATGATGTTCAGCTCTTCCACTGGCTTGTTCAGCTGCTTGGCAGCTTCCAGGCTGATGTAGTAGTGGCTGGTGCCGTGGGCGCCGTAGCGACGGATGCCGTTCTCTTTGTAGAGTTTGTACGGCAGGGCGTACAGGAAGGCTTCTTCCGGCATGGTCTGGTGGAAAGCGGTGTCGAACACGGCCACGTTCTTCTCGGCCAGCGCCGGGAACACGCGACGGGCTTCACGAATACCGATCAGGTGAGCCGGGTTGTGCAGCGGGGCGTACGGTACGGCGGCTTCGATGCCGGCGATCACGTCGTCGCAGATGCGCACGGAGGAGGTGAAGCGCTCGCCGCCGTGTACGACACGGTGGCCGATGGCGATCAGGTTCTTGGACAGCTCCGGGTTGAGCGGCAGGATCTTGTTGACGATGTAGTCCAGCGCTTCCTGGTGAGCGGCACCGGCGCCCAGATCGGCACTGCCTTTCTCGCCGTTCAGTTTCCACTTGATGCGGGCGTCGTCGAGGTTGAAGCACTCGGCCAGGCCGGACAGCAGGTCATCACCGGTGGTTGCGTCAATGACAGCAAACTTCAGGGAAGAGCTGCCACAGTTAAGAACAAGAACCAGCTTACTCATGAATAAATCCTATCGCAGATTGGGTTGTGTAGGAGGATGCGTTGGACGCGCTGTGTCCAAAAACTTTCAACTTATCCTTATGAGGGTTGGCAATCTGTTGCTTGCCCCTTGTATAGTGATACAAGACCCGAAATCCAGACGTCCCTGACGGCTCAACGGCAGGCCGTTGGCGCAAAAATTGGGCGTACAAAGGATAACCCGATTGTTGAAAAATAACAAAGTCATCCTCAACCTTTGTTATTGCGCATCAAATATTGTCGTGGTTTTGCCGTTAATACGTTCAAAAAGAGCTCGGAGGTAGCATGAGCATGAACATTTTTGGAACTAAGTTACAGCAAGGCCGTCATTATATGACCCTTTGGCCCCGCCGTCCCGAGCTTAATTCCATGTTCCCGGAGAATCGGGTGATCAAGGCCACCGAGTTCGCCCTCAAGGTGATTCCTGCGCTGGCGGTGCTCAGCGTCATGCTGCAGTTCCAGTTTGGCGAGCAGCACTACTGGCCTTCCGTCATGACCTCGGTGCTGTTTCTGCTCAGCCTGCCGCTGCAGGGCTATTACTGGCTTGGCCAGCGTGCCGATACCCGGTTGCCGCCCTCCCTTGCCAGCTGGTATCGCGAGATCAACGGCAAGATGAACGAACAGGGCGGTCAGCGCCAGCTGGTGGCCCAGCCGAGATACGAAGAGCTGGCCGATACTCTCAACGCCGCCTTCAAGCAGCTGGACAAATCCTTCCTCTACGAGTGAGGCCTGTGGCCCATGACTCGGACAAAGGCGCCTCGCGGCGCCTTTTTCATGGCTGCCGGATCAGGCCGCCAATACCTTGCGGATCTCCTGGATGGAGAGCTTGTACTGGCGCGGGCACTGGCGCCAGACCGCCAGCATGCGCTGGTACTTGTCACGCATGGCGATGTCGCTGGAGAGCTCGTCGCAGGGGCATTTGAGTTCGGGGAAGCGCTTGTCCACCTCCAGCAGGAAGCAGACGTAATCGGCCAGCTCTCGCTCCTGGCTGCGGCTGTAGCCGTTGAACTCCAGCCGGCTGGCATTGATCTCGCCCTGATCGGCTGCGTCCAGGTTGCCCCAGGAGATGGCCAGCGCATGGTGCAACTCCAGGGTGTCGATCACCTCCTGGCAGGTGGCCAGTTCCAGATGACCGAAGCTCTTCTCCAGTTCGAGGATCTGCAGGCAGTAGCCGCGCTCGATAATGGTGCTGGCCCGTTGGTAAAACGCCGCCTTCTCCGGATTGAGTTTGGCCAGGATCTCGTACTGGTTGCTCAGGATCAGACGTTCGGTGTGGCTCATGTTCATGGGCTTTTCTCACTGGAAAATGAAACTGGGGTCACGTTAACCCATATATAGGATGAATTTTTTGATCTGGCAGGGGAGGTTGGCGAGATTGCGGGGCGCTAAATCAACGCAGGCGTGGGCTGGTTAATTAAATGTAACGGCCGGCACCTTGCTTTCTGGCCCGTTGGCGCAACAATAAGGGCGTCATTTGGCTTGTGCCGAAAGATCCGTCACCAAGGCATCCCGTTATGGATGCACACTGCCCCGCCATGGAAAACAACAAGGCTGCCGCCCCTCATCCGGGCAGGTGACCGAATGGGGGAGATCGCGTGTCCCCCGTCTGCAATGCGGAAGGGCTGAGACATGCGAATAAAAAAGGGCCTGCGCTTGCAGGCCCTTTCCATATCAGCAGTACCGGTATCTGTGGTTCAGCCCTTGAGCAGATCGAGCACCACCTGATGGTGATCGCTGGTCTTGAACTTGTCGAAGCGGTGGGCAATCTTGCCCTCTTCGTCGATGAGGAAGCTGAGCCGATGGATACCGTCATACTCCTTGCCCATGAACTTCTTCGGGCCCCAGACGCCAAACGCATCGGCCACCGCATGATCTTCATCGGCCAGCAGGCGGAAGTTCAGGTTGTCGCGCTCCTCGAATTTTTTCAGCCGCTTGGCGCTATCCGGGCTGATGCCGAGCACCACCACATTGAGGGCGGCCAGTTCGGCGTTGACGTCGCGCAGACCGCAGGCCTGGGTGGTGCAGCCCGGGGTCATCGCCTTGGGGTAGAAATAGACGAGCACTTTCTTGCCGCGCAGGTCGGCCAGGCGCACCTGGTTGCCGTCCTGGTCGGAGAGGGAAAAGTCGGGGGCCAGGCTGCCAGCGGATAAAGGTTGCATGGGATCTCCTTGATGAGCCGTCAGGCGTGTTTGTTGTTGACGATGAATTCGAACGATTCTGCGCCCAGTTCACGACAGAATCCGGCGAAGGCCGCCTGCGAGCCGGCCGCCTCTCCCTGCTTGGCCAGATTGAGCTGAAAGCTGGCCTTGAGCAGGTTGAACGGCTGCTGCTCCAGGGTGATGGTCTGCATGGCCTGGATGTCCCAGCCGTGATCGCTGAAGAACTGGGTGCACTGGCTTACGATGCCCGGCTGGTCCCGGATCAGGATCTCGGCGTTGGCGCTGATGTCGTATTGCAGCGACTGGTGGCGCTCGGTGCGTTTCATCATGGTGATGAGGTCCCACTCCTGACTGCGCAGGGGCAGGCTTATCTCGAGCTGCATCAGGCTGTTCCAGTCACCGGACAGCAGCATGATGAAGGTGAATTCATTGCCGAAGATGCCAAGACGGCTGTCGACAATGTTGCAGCCACAACCACTGACGTGGCGGGTGACCTCATTGACGATGCCAGGCCTGTCCGTGCCGATGGCCGTTACGACCAGGTAATGAGTCATAAATCTTCTCTCGTCCATTAGCGGGTGGCGAATGCGGGCGGCGGGCACGTCGACCGAAGGGATCTGGCCCGCGCGGCCGCGTGGCGACCCTGCTGAGAATCTCGTTGTGGCAAGCGTCCTGCCGGGTGGTGGCGGCCCGGTTCCGGCGCCAGTTTCCGGCGCTTGCGCACGGCTGTTTGTGCCGGATGGTAACACGGCTTGGCCGTGGCCTCCCTTGTTTTTCCAAGGGGGCAGCTTTACCATAACGCCCCTGAAAATCGGGAGAAATATCCATGTTGCGCGGTAGTATTGTTGCCCTCGTTACCCCCATGCTGGCTTCAGGTGAAGTCGATTGGGCCAGTCTTGCCAATCTGGTCGAGTATCATGTCAGCGCCGGAACCAGCGCCATCGTCGCGGTGGGGACCACGGGGGAGTCGGTGACCCTGAGCGAGCAGGAGCACATTGCCGTCGTGGAGAAAACCGTGGCACTGGCCGCCGGACGCATCCCGGTCATCGCCGGCTGTGGTTCCAACAATACCGCCCATGCCGTCGCCCTGGCCAAGCGCTTAGCCGAAACCGGCGTGGTGGCGGGTCTCTCGGTCACACCTTATTACAACAAACCCACCCAGGAAGGTCTCTATCGTCACTATTGTGCGATCGCCGAGGCTAGTGGTCTGCCCCAAATTCTTTATAATGTGCCCGGTCGTACCGGTTGCGATCTCAAACCGGAAACGGTAGCCAGACTGGCCAGGGTGCCCGGCATCATAGGCCTGAAAGAGGCCACCGGGGATCTGAGCCGTACACCGCTGCTGCGTGAGCTGTGTGGTGCGCAATTCGCACTTTATAGTGGCGATGATGCCAGTGGATGTGATTTTATGCTGCAAGGCGGTGACGGTGTCATTTCGGTCACCACCAATATTGCAGCGGCCCAGATGGCCGACATGTGTCGTGCTGCGCTGGCCGGCGATGCCGGGCGGGCGCATGACATCAACAATCGATTGATGCCGTTGCATCAGACTCTGTTCTGCGAACCGAGCCCCATCCCGGTGAAATGGGCCTGCGCCCAGCTGGGATTGATTGCGACGGCCACCTTGCGTCTGCCGCTCACCGACCTCACTGCCGAGGGCGAACGGGCGATGGCGCGAGCACTGACGACTGCGGAGTTGATGGCGAGTGTTTAAAGCAAATGGAAAGGGAAATGCAGTGCGCCTGGTGCTGAGCGTGGCGACCGTTGCCGTGCTGGCAGCCTGTAGCTCACCCCAGGAACGCAAGATGGCCAACCGTGGTTTCGAGTACGAGGATGCCCGCCTTGAAGGCCGTGCTTTCCTGGTGCCGGCCGGGTTGAGTACCCCCGCCTTTAACAGCAGTTTCGACATTCCGCCCCTGCCAGAGAGCAGCCGTGACGGTGCCCTCGGGGCCAAGGTGGATGTGCGTCCGCCCGCCCAGCTGCTGACCGTGGTACCGGGCAGCCAGGTGGTGACCAATGCCGGTGAACCTACCATGGCCTTCTATGCCCTCAGCACCTCCCAGAGCGTGGAGCGCGATACCTGGGCCTTCCTGATGAACTTCCTCGCCCAGTACAAGGTCACCACCGAGAAGCTGGACCAGCAGGCCGGCGTGTTGCAAACCGGCTGGTTTGACAACACCAAGGCGCTCGACGGCTGGAGCGAAGAGGACGACGACTTCGTCATTCGCCAGCGCTACCAGTTCACCCTGCGCAACGATCCCCAGCGCCACGCCGTCAACATGTCGGTCCGGGTGCTGGATCACGAGGAGACCATCGATGGCGAGACCAGCAAGGAGCTGACCCCGGCCGATGCCCAGCGCTACGCGACCCGGGCCCTCAACCAGTTCTCGCTCTACTACGACAAGCAGCTCAAGTCCCGCGAACAGCACAAGGCCAACGATGGCATGGGGCTGGAACTGGGTCTGGACAACAACGAGCTGAGCGCCTGGATCGTTGACGGCTCGTTTGACCAGGTGTGGCGTCGTCTCAATCAGGTGCTGCCGGCCTACGGCTTCACCATCAAGGATACCCAGCAGTCGCTGGGCTGGATCGACGTGGAGTACGACGAGCCGGGCAGCGAGTTCTGGAAGGCCAAGGGCAGCGAGCCGTTCAAGCTGGACGAAGACAAGTATCGCTTCCAGCTTGGCGAGATGGCGGGGGGCAAGACCTCCATCACCCTGTTCGACAAGGACAAGAAGCCCGTGTCGTCCGGTGTCATCTCCCAGATGTACATCAGCCTGTCCGAGGCGTTCGCCAAGGGTCTGGCTGACCAAGCTGCAAAAACAGAATAGAAACAGGGGCCTTGTGCCCCTGTTTTGTTATGTTAACCCCCCACAAACAGGAAGTGTTATTAGCCATGAGTCTTGCAGACCAAGTATTGGCGGTGAACGATGATTTGCCGATCCGTACCGATAAACCCGTCCATTCCGGTAAAGTGCGCAGCGTCTACTGGCTGACCGCCGCAGACAGTGCCCGCCTCATCCGCGAGAAGGGTTACGACGTGCCGGCGGATGCGCCGCTCGCCATCATGGTGATCAGCGACCGGATCTCGGCCTTCGACTGCATCTGGCAGGGTGTGGACGGGCTCAACGGTGTGCCGGGCAAAGGGGCTGCGCTCAACGCCATCTCCAGCCACTGGTTCAAGCTGTTCAAGGAGAAGGGGCTGGCCGACAGCCATATCCTGGACATCCCCCATCCCTTCGTCTGGATCGTGCAAAAAGCCCGTCCCGTGATGATCGAGGCGATCGCCCGCCAGTACATCACCGGCTCCATGTGGCGTGCCTACAAGGATGGCGAGCGCGAGTTCTGCGGCATCACCCTGCCGGAAGGACTGAAAAAGGATCAGAAGCTGCCGGAGATCCTCATCACCCCCTCCACCAAGGGCGTGCTGAAAGGGCTGGACGGCGTGCCGGAAGCCGATGACGTCAACGTCTCCCGTGCCGACATCGAACGCCACTACCAGGGCTTCAACTTCAGCAAGCCGGCCGACATCGACCGCTACGAAGTGCTGCTCAAAGAAGGCTTCAACGTCATCAGTGACGCGCTGGCCGAGCTGGATCAGGTCTTCGTCGACACCAAGTTCGAGTTTGGCTACGTCCAGGATGCCGCCGGCAACGAAAAGCTGATCTACATGGATGAAGTGGGCACCCCGGACAGCTCCCGCATCTGGGACGGCGCCGCCCTGCGCGACGGCCAGATCGTCGAGAAGTCCAAAGAGGGCTTCCGCCAGTGGCTGCTCAATCACTTCCCGGATCCGGACATCCTGCTGAACAAGCACCGCATGCCCGAGCGCTTCGCCCTGGCCCGCGACAACAAGTTGCCGACCGAGGTGATGATGGACATCTCCAACACCTACGTGGGGATCGCAGAGAAGATCATCGGTCAGCCGCTGGTTCGCAGCGCCAATCCGAAGCAGGAGATCATCGAGGTGCTGCGCGAGCAGTACGGGCTGATCGACTGAGGCGTACCGCCTTTTTTACTGTCGTAAAAACAAACGTTTGCCACCTGCCGGTACGGCAGCGGTCACGGAACGGGCCCCATCAAGGGGCCCGTTTTTGTTGCCGTGCCGACTGGGCGGCAGAAGGGCGGTGATCAGCCGTTGACCCTGAACACCTGGCCGGTCTGTACGCCCAGTACCGATTTCTGGTAGGCCTGCGCCACCCTGGCGGCGGGCACGGGGACGAAGCCCGGGAAGAAGCTGGCGTATTTATCCATCGACTCCTCCAGCACGGTCGGGCTCACCACGTTGATGCGCAGGCCCCGCGGCAGT
The DNA here is from genome assembly GCF_019048665.1 of Aeromonas sp. FDAARGOS 1408. Lineage (NCBI taxonomy): Bacteria > Pseudomonadati > Pseudomonadota > Gammaproteobacteria > Aeromonadales > Aeromonadaceae > Aeromonas > Aeromonas sp. FDAARGOS 1408. The sequence continues at coordinate 260,816 of NZ_CP077394.1, forward strand.
TCGCAGGCGGCCGCCTTGACGAAGTGCTCGACGGCGCCGTTGATGGTGGTGACGCTGGCGCCCCAGTTGATGGGCTCCTCGCTCAGGATACCGCTGATCAGGGTGATGGAGCCCTTGTCGTTGAGGTGGGGGATGGCGGCGCGGGTCAGGTTGATCTGGCCCATCAGCTTGCTCTGGATACCCAGCTGCCACTCTTCATCGGTCATCTCGGTCAGGGCGTTGAACGCGGCGCTGCCGCTGGCCACTACCAGCGCATCGAACTGCCCCAGCTTGGCAAACAGCCCCTTGATGGAGGCGGGATCGCGCATGTCGACCCTGGCATCCCCCTGGCTGTGGCCGACCCGGATCACCTGGTGATCCTTGGCAAGCAAGTCGCTGACGGCGGAGCCGACGGTGCCGGAGGCACCCACAATCACAATCTTCATCTGTTTCACTCCTGGTTGGGATGTGTTGATTCTAGCGCGATGAAAAGGGAGAAAAAGCGCGTAAAATAAACCCATTGTTTCCAAATTGGAGCTAATGATGGATATCGCCCATCTGGCCAGTTTCTACGAAGTGGTACAAAGGGGCAGTTTCTCCGCCGCCGCCGATGCGCTGGGGGTGAGCAAGGGGATGCTGAGCCGTCATGTCAGTGCGCTGGAGTCCTCTCTCAATGCCCAGTTGCTGCAACGCACCACCCGCCGGCTCAGCCTGACCGAGGCGGGCTCGACCCTCTACCAGCAGGCGGGGGAGATCTTCGCGCTGGCCCGTCAGGCGGAGCAGGATATCCAGGCCCTGACCGAAGAGGATGGCGGCCGGCTGCGCTTCACCTGCCCGATCAGCGCCGGCGATCGCATGGTGAGTGAGCTGCTGGCTCGCTTCGCCGAGCTTTGCCCCGGGGTTGCGGTCGAGCTCAACTTCACCAATCAGATGGTCGACATGAGTCAGGGTGAGCATGATATCGCCTTGCGCGCCATGAGCGAGGTGCCCGACAACCTGGTGGCCATGCCGCTGGGCCGGCTCAGGGATGTGGTGGTGGCGAGCCCTACACTGGTGGCACGGGAGGGCAAGCCGGCCACCCCTTATGAGCTCAGCGGGCGTGCCTGCCTGCTCATGGGGAGCAACCCGGCCTGGGAGCAGTGGCACTTCAGCCGGGAGGGGGAGGAGGCGCATATCCTGGTGCAAGGCAAGGTGCGGGCCAATCACTACAGCACGGCGCTGCAGCTGGCCCGGGCGGGGTTGGGCTATGCCAAGTGTCCGCTGGTTGCGGTGGATGCCCTACTGGCGGCGGGGGAGCTGGTGACCGTGCTCGATGGGTGGCACAGCGGCCTGCACCCGCTTCATATCCTGCATGCCCAGCAGCGGCGAGTGCCGCGCAAGATCCGGCTGTTCAAACAGGTGCTGGCCCAGTGGTTTGCCGAGCGGCCCCACTACCTGCTCTGAACTGCCGTTATTTTTCTGTCATCTTCGGCTGCTAGCCTGCGCCCATCAACGCGATCAGGAAGATGAACGAAGATGAAGGGTTGTCGATATCGAAATGGTGTGTCGCTGCTGTGCGCCGCACTGGGCATGAACATGATGCTGGGCACAGGCTCGGCGCATGCTGCGGTTGAGGTGACGGTGCCGGCGGATTTCCAGATCCTGGCGGTGAGCGCTGGCACCCTGCACGACGAGCAGCACGCCACCCTGCCGGATGGCGAGCAGCAGCTGCTGGTGCGTTATGAAGGGGTGATCCCGAGTCGCAGCAGCAGCGAGAATGACCGCCAGCTGCGCTCCGCGCCTCAGGTGCTGCGCTATCAGGCCAGCCAGCAACAATTACAGCTGGTCGCCAACTTGCCGAGTGATGAGCGGGGCATGGCGCAGTATGCCAAGTCTCCCGTCATGGGGCTGCAGGCCGACGGCAAGGTGATGGCGAGCGAGCAGGATGCGCTGGTGACCAGCGGCATGCTGATCGGCATGGACTGGCGCGCCAAGCTGGCCGAATACAACCAGCGCGGTGGCAAGGCGGCGCTGACGGCGGCTTCTGTTTCTGCACTTCCTGCGGCCGTGGTCGCCAGCGAGATTGCGCCGGTAGCGGCCAGCGAGCTGGAGGGGCAGTTGCAGCAACTCTTCCTCAAGGCGGATCCGGCCCTGCGCAAGCGCTTTGTCAGCTGGGCCGTGCCGCGGCTTTAAGTTTGCCGTCCGTTGCAGTAACGTGGGGGCTCTCATCGTGTCTAGCGCCCATCTTATTGCAACGAGGTCTTCATGTTTGAATTGCACAGTCGCCTGCAGGCGGATACCCGCCTGCTCGGCGATCTGCCCCTCTGCCGCGTCCTGCTGGCCAAGGACAGCCAGTATCCCTGGCTCATCTTGGTGCCGAGAGTGGCCAATCTACGGGAAATCCACCACCTGGCGCCGGCCCAGCAACAGCAGCTGATGCAGGAGTCCTGCGCGGTGGCGAACCTGATGGAGCAGGCGCTGCGCCCGGACAAGATCAACGTGGCGGCGCTCGGCAACCTGGTGCCCCAGCTGCATCTGCACCACGTGGCCCGTTTCAGTACCGACAAGGCCTGGCCTGGCCCCATCTGGGGGGCTCATCCCTCCTTGCCCTATGATGAATCGACCCTGCAGCGGGAAGCCGCCGGCTGGCGACTCAAGCTGGCCAATCTGGCCGGATTCACTCCCCTTGAAACTGACAGTTGAATCAAGTGAGAGGCGGCTCGCTATTTCGACGCCCGGGCCGCGCTATCTGTTAGAGTTATGGTATAGATAAGCCCATTTTCGATGTTCAGGAAGGTCCCATGATAGTGACAAGAGCCGACGATGATACCGTATTGACCACAGAGGACGTGCTGTTGAGCCTGTGCCATTCGGTGACGGATGTATTGAGTGCGGCAACCCAGAGTCAGGTGCGTTTCTCCGGCATGGTGCAGCGGATCAGCAAGACCTGCCTCAAGCCGGATATCGGCTGCTTCGTGCTGTTTGACGGCGGCTTCTCCGGCCTGGTGGTGATCAACTTCTCCGCCTCCGCCGCCATGGAGCTGTACGAGAGCTACATGCTCAGCATGGGGCTCTCCAAGGAAGATCTCGCCATCTCCCACACCTCGGACGAGGTGAGCAACGTCATGGGCGAGCTGATGAACCAGATCGTCGGCAGCTTCACCGTCAAGGTGGGCCGGGATCTGCAGACCCACATCACCCAGAACCAGCCCAAGATGCTGGCCCTCAACAAGCAGGTGATGCTGAGCGTCGATACCAACCTCGACAGCCCGGAGTCGCGCCGGGTCACTTTCTTCACCGCCCGCAACAACATCTTCTATCTGGAGCTGGCGATGGACAAAACCGAGTTCATCCGCATCCACAACGATGGCATGGATCAGGAAGAGCTGGATCCCGATGCCCTGATCGCCCAGACCAAGCGCGAGTCTGCCCAGCCGGCTCCGGCCGCCGCCCCGGTAGCCAACGATCACGACGATCTGCTGGACTCCCTCGGGATCTGATTTTCCCGCCGTCCGCAATGCACGAGGCCACCCATGGGGTGGCCTCGTTTGTTGGTGCTGCTCGCCGCTAGAAGTTGTAGAGCAGACCCGTGCTGAAACGGGTGGACTGGCTGTCGTAGAAGTCGATGTCCGAGTCGGCATTGGAGTAGGCTGCGGTGAAGGTGGCGGCCAGGGCCTTGACGCCGAACAGGTTGTGCCAGAAGAAGGTACCGTTGACGGCGAATTCGTCCGCGTCGGCATGCTGGCCGAAGATGGGGTTCGCCTCGTCGTACTTGCGCTTGCCGGTGTAGAGGTTGCTGACGAAGGACCACTGGGGGCCGCGCTTGGCGTAGGTCAACTTCAGGCCGGTGTTCTTGAAGCTCTCGGCGCTGCCGTCCAGGCGAGCCTCCTTGTAGAGGATGGCCGGCTCCAGCAGCTGGTTGCCGCCGAAATGGAACTGGTAGGAGAGCTCCATGTCGTGCACCTTGCCGTTGCGATCCAGCATGCCGGCGTAGTGGGTGCCGTGGCTCTGATCATACTGCTGGCCGCTGCGCTCCTCGTCCATGTCCACCTCCCGGGTTGTCAGGTTGCCGTAGAAGTTGCTGCCCCAGATCTTGTCCCAGGCGAAACGGGCCCCTTTTGACTTCAGATCGGTCGAGCTGCGGTCCACGCCGGTGGCGAAGGGATCGCTCCACAGCTCCACCGGCATGACGTTGAACACCAGCGAGGTGGCGACTATGCCCTTGTCGCCCATCTCCTGGCGCAGGCCGAGCTGCTGGGTGAAGTCGAAACGCACCGCATCCTGGATCAGGTTGCCGAGGAAGATCTGGGTGCGGGTATCGGCGAAGGTATAGCGGATGTCGGCGTTGAGCAGCGGCGTCAGGCCGCTCTCGCTGTCGGGCGAGCCGAGATCATTGATACGGCTGTGGTTGTCATCGCCCGCGTAGAAGTTGGACTGGTAGCTGACGGCGTTGACCCCGCCCAGCAGAAAGCCGGACCAGCCTGACTGCTTGGGGATCTCGCCCAGGTCGGCGTGGGCGGCATTGGCTGCCAGCAGGCCAAGACTCAGCAGGGTGAGATTGCGCATCGATGAGACTCCTGAATTATCAGTTGGTTGAATTGAACGGCCTGGCATTATAGCCAGCCAGGCTTAATCCGGGCTGACCGAATTGACTCCGGCATGCTACCCCAGCGGGCGGAGGAGGTTAATCGATAATTTATCGTGCGACGGCAGAAGAGTTCGGCGCGTCGTGCTGGTATTCTGTTCGGCGAATATCGGGGAGAAAACAATAAGATGAAACAAATAAAATCCTGGGCGCAATATTACGTCGACCTGATGACCAAGCTGGGGCTGGTGCGATTCAGCATGTTCCTGGCCACCGGCATCATAGTGCTGGCCGTCTCCATCCAGATGGGGGTCACTCTGTTTCTGCGTGGCACCGTGGATATCGTCGATCTGGTGCGCTCGGTCTTCTTCGGCCTGCTGGTCACCCCCTGGGCCGTCTATTTTCTCTCCATCGTGGTGGATCAGCTGGAGGACTCCCGCCAGCGGCTGACCCGCATGGTGCGCAAGCTGCAGGACATGCGCGAGCGGGATCTCGAGCTCAACAGCCAGCTGCAGGAGAACATCAGCCGCCTCAACGCCCAGATCGCTGAGACCAACCGGGCCGAGACCCTGCGTCAGCAGGCCATCGAGGATCTGGAGAACGAGGTGTTCCAGCGCGAGAAGGCCCAGCTGCACCTGGGCGAGCGCACCGCCCTGCTGCGCTCCTTCATCGACTGCTCCCCCGATCTGGTCTACTACCGCAACGAAGACGAGCAGTTCTCCGGCTGCAACCGCGCCATGGAGGAGCTGACCGGCAAGGTGGAGGCGGAGCTCATCGGGCTGACTCCGTTCGACGTCTACAAGCACGACATTGCCAGCAAGGTGGTGGAGACCGACAAGCAGGTCTTCGCCAGCAATGAGCCGCTCACCTATGAGCAGTGGCTGGAGTACCCAGATGGCCGCAAGGCCTACTTCGAGTTGCGCAAGGTGCCCTTCTTCGACCGCTTCGGCAAGCGGCTCGGCCTGCTCGGCTTTGGCCGCGACATCACCGAGCGCAAGCAATACCAGGACAAGCTGGAGAAGGCGAGCCGCGACAAGACCACCTTCATCTCCACCATCAGCCACGAGCTGCGCACTCCCTTGAACGGCATCGTCGGCCTGAGCCGGATGCTGATGGATACGCCGCTCGATCCCAAGCGGCATCAGCAGCTCAAGACCATTCACCTGAGCGCGGTGACGCTCGGCAACATCTTCAACGACATTATCGATCTGGACAAACTGGATCGGCGCCGGTTGGAGATTGCGCCGACCCGCATCGATCTGCCCGCCTTCCTCGACGAGCTGGAGACGCTGTCGCGCATCCAGGCGGAGCAGAAGGGGCTCTATCTGCACTTCGATCGGGATGGCGAGGTGCCACAGTTCGTGATGGCGGACGGCACCCGGTTGCGCCAGGTGCTGTGGAATCTGGTGGGCAATGCGGTGAAGTTCACCGACGAAGGTGGGGTGACGGTACGCTGCCTCGCCCATGCCGCCGACGCGCCGGGCAAGCTGGCGCTGCACTTCGAGGTGGAGGATACCGGCATCGGCATTCCGCGCGCCCAGCAGGAGAAGATCTTCGCCATGTACTATCAGGTACAGGGCAAGAAGCACGCCACCGGCACCGGCATCGGGCTGGCGGTTTCCCGCCAGCTGGTGCAGGCGATGGGCGGCCAGCTTTACGTGGACAGCGATCCGGGCGAGGGGTCCTGCTTCACCGCCGAGCTGGAGGTGGAGTGTATCGAAGGAGAGGTTGCCGTCCCTGAGCCCGAGATGCCGTCCCTCGACATCCTGCTGGTGGAGGACGTCGAGCTCAACGTGACCGTGGCCTGCGCCCTGCTGAGCAAGCTTGGCCACCAGGTCAAGGTAGCGCGCGATGGCGCCCAGGCGCTGGCCATGGCCAACCCGGATGATTTTGACTTGATCCTGCTCGACATCCAGCTGCCGGACATGACGGGGTTTGATGTGGCGGAACAGCTGCTCGCCCGCTACGGCGAAAGTTTGCCGCCCATGGTGGCACTCACCGCCAACGCCACCGGTGATCGCCAGTACTACCGGGATCGCGGCATGCAGGATGTGATCAACAAGCCGCTCGGCTCGAAGGCGGTGCGGGAGGTGATTGGTCACCTGTTTGCCGCTCTGGCCGGGGACGAGGCGGACGAGCAGGCCGACACCGTTAGCCAGGATGCGCTGCTGGACCTGCCCTTCCTCACCGATTATGCCGATACCGTGGGCAAGCCGGTGCTGCTCTCCAGCGTCGATCTGTTCGAGAAGATGATGCCCGACTACATGGCGGTGCTCGACTCCAACATGATTGCCCGGGATCAGGCCGGCGTGGTGGAGGAGGCGCACAAGATCAAGGGGGCGGCGGGCTCCATCGGCCTGCGCCGGCTGCAGCAGACGGCCCAGCTGATCCAGAGCCCGGATCATCCGGCCTGGTGGGAGAATGTGGAAGACTGGATTGAGACGCTGCGCCGGGAGTACCCGGGCGATATCGCCCGCTTGCGGCGCTGGTTGCTCTCATAAACGCGCTGCGCTGGCAAGGAGCTGCAACATGTATAGCCGTTTGATTACCCCCGAGCGGATCCACCCCTGGGGTGACGAAGAATTGCTGGAGGCGACCGAGCAGGATCGCGCCCGCATCGTGCAGGCGGCGCCGGTGCGCCGGCTGCAGCAGAAGACCCAGGTCTTCCCACTCGACGTGAAGGCCTCGGTGCGCAGCCGACTGACCCACTCGCTGGAAGTACAGGAGACCGGTCGCCAGATCAGCCGCCGCGTTCTGGCGGCCCTGCCGGCAGGCGCTGTGTGCGAGGGGGCCTTCGTCAATCTGGTGGAGATGTCCTGCCTGTTGCACGACGTCGGCAACCCGCCGTTCGGCCACTTTGGCGAGCAGGTGATGAGCCAGTGGCTGGCGCAGGAGCTGGACGGCCTGTTTGTCGCTGCTCTGGGCAAGGCGCCCAGCCAGCAGTGGGCCGAGCTTCGCCAGGATCTGCTGGTGTTTGATGGCAATGCCCAGAGCCTGCGGCTGGTACACAGCCTGCACGAGTTGAATCTGACCCTGGGGCAGCTGGCGGCACTGTGCAAATATCCACAGCAACCGCCGGCGGGCCGGCAGGCAACCCCCTACTATGGCCAGCATCATGGCTGGAGCAGCAAGCGCGGCATCTTCTTCAGCGAACAACCCCTCTACAGCGCCCTCGGCCAGAGCCTGGGGCTGGCCGCCGGCTGTCGTCACCCGCTGGTCTACATCATGGAGGCGGCGGACGACATCTCCTACTGCATCGCGGATCTGGAAGATGCGGTGGATCGGCGCATCCTCGGCCTCGGCGAGCTGCTGCAGGCGCTGCGGGAGGCGGATGGCGGTGACTACATGGCGGCGTTGCTGAGTGCGGCCGTCGACTCGGATCGCGGCTTCTTTCCCCATTTCCGCCAACGGCTGACCCGGGATCTGGTGGCGCTGGCCGCCAGCACCTATGTGAGCGAGCACGCCCAGATCCTGAGCGGCGCCTATCCTCAGGCCCTGCTGCACGGCCAGGCGCCGGCGGCGCGGGTGCTCGACATCCTCAAGCGGGTCGCTCGCGAGCTGGTGTTCATGCGTCCCGAGGTGGAGGCGCTGGAGCTGGAGGGCTATGCCGCCTTGCGCGGCGTGCTCTCCACCTACGCCTGCCTGCTGGCCCTGCCTGCTGCCCAGTTCGAACGCCTGCTGGCGGGGCAGGGGGGCAGCGAGCTGTTCTTTGCCCGCCGGCTTTACCATCGCCTGTCGGCCCGCCATCTCAAGGCCTACCGACTGGCGGTGGCCAGCCGGGATCCCCGTTTTGCCGAGGAGGCGGAGCAGGAGTGGTATTACCGGGTGCGGCTGCTGCTGGATTACGTGAGCGGCATGACGGATACCTATGCGCTGGAGGAGTTTCGGCTGCTGTCCGGGATCTGAGCGGGACGGCGTCAGGCTCTCTGTTCCGGATGAGTATTGATAGATGACTCACCTCCCCATATGGGGGGTGAGGTTCTTGTATAAAATTCGGTCTTTTTTTAGACTGTGGCAACTTGTTCAACTTTCACACGGTAAGGAGACGGATATGCAACATTCAATGTTAAACGTTGCGTTCGACCGCTGCATCAGCAGCGCGAAGACTCGTGCTCTTTTTCTGCCGCGTGGAGGAAACAGGTAACACCTGCTTTTCATCACCCGCGGTTGTCCCGCAGGGTGATCTCTTCTCTCCGGGGGAACCGCACGTTCAACTGGAGAATATTATGTCTATCGAACTGACCCTGCTGCGCACCGTCGAAACCCTGGTCCAGAAACGGATCACCCGGCTGGAACGCCGCACCCGTTATCTGCACCTGTCGCCCGCCCTGCTCAAAGACATAGGTCTGGAAGGGCAAAATGTGCAGATCGCCCATATCCGTGAGCAGGAGTATCAAACCGGCTTCCGGCTTGGGAACCGAATAACCTGATAAGGTGGGGCCTGGCCCCCTTCTTGCATAAAAATGGCAGGCATTAGCCTGCCATTTTTCGTATCCGCACGAGTTCTGTTACGAATTTTTATTCGCACATTTTGCCAAAATCCCTATGATCGCTCTCCGATCTGTTCAGGAGTCATCCATGCTGCGCCTCTGTTATCGCGCCATTCTGTTGTGCTGGTTTGCTTGCTGGAGCCATGTGGCTGCGGCAGAAACCTCTCTGGACAAGGATCAGCTGGGACTGACGGAACGGCTGTGGCTCGCCTCGCGCAATGACCTGGTGGTGGGCATGCCCTCGATGGCCTGGCCCCCCTACATCTATACCAATGGCCGGGGCGGCTTCAACGGTCCGCTCGACGACTTTGCCAACCAGATTGCCGGCCGGCTGGGGCTGACCGTGCGCTACAAGACCTATCCCTACTATGCCGATGCCCAGCAGGCGCTGCTCGATGGGGAGGTGGACATGCTGATCGGCGTGACGCCCAGCCAGTCGCGTCAGGAGAAGATGCGCTTTACCTCGGATCTGATGACCCTGCCGCGCGCCGTCCTGCTGACGCGGGAGGAGGGGGAGCCGACCCTGGCCGCGGCACGCCAGTTGCGCTGGGTGTGCGAGCACGGCTTCAGCTCCTGCGAGGAGTTGACCCAGCTCGGAATGACCCAGCTGATCGAGGCGGACAGCAGCGACGAAGCCGTCTTCATGGTCAAGAAGGGGCTGGCGGATGCCTATCTCTCCGATCTGCCCTCGCTGATGCGACTGCAGCGCCTGCAGCCGCAGACCGGGCTCAAGGTGATCACCCCGGAGTGGGTGACGGATACCTCGCTGGCCATGGCGGTGAGGCTGGACAATCAGGGGCTGCGCGATCTGCTGGAGCTGGCCCTCAACGATATGTCGCTGGATGAGCGCCGCCGCATTCTGGAGACCGGCGGTATCGTCGACTACGAGCTGGCCAACGGCCCTCGCCAGATAGTGTTCAACCAGAGCGAACTGGACTGGCTGGCCCGCCACCCGACCCTGCGCTTCGGGGTGGCGCCGGACTGGCCGGCGGTGAGCGAGATCGATGGCAATGGCCAGCTCAAGGGCTTCATCGCCGACCTGCTCAAGCTGGTGAGCCTGCGATCCGGCCTGCACTTCAGCCTGGTACCCACCAGCAGCTGGGCCGAGACCCAGAGCCTGCTGCAGGCGCGCAAGCTGGATTTCATTCCGGCTATCACCCCGACCGCCGAGCGGCGCCAGTACGCCCTGTTTACCCCCGACTACGCCTTCATCCACCGGGTGATTGCCGCCAGGCAGGGGAGTGAAGAGCTGGCCAGTCTCAACGAGCTCAAGGGACGCCGGGTGGGGATCGTCGGCGGCTCGGTGGAGGAGCTGGTACTCAAGGAGGTGGGCGCCAACCCTGTGGCGACGAGCAGCGATACCAAGCTGCTGCCCCTGCTGGACGGACACCAGGTCGACTATGTGCTGATGAGCATGACCACCCTGGAGCAGGCACTGCAGAAAGGGTTCAACAACCGCTACCAGGTAGTGTTTTCCGGCAACGAGTTGAGGGTGCCGGTCGCCATGGCGGTGCATCAACAGGATCCTATGTTGCAGCAGATCCTGACCAAGGTGCTGCTCTCCATCCGGCCGGAAGAGATGACCAAGCTGGAGCACAAGTGGCTGACTCTGACCATCCAGACCGGCATCAATCCGACCACGGTGGCGCTCTGGTCCGCCTTGGGGCTGGGGGCCTTCCTGCTCTGCGTGCTGCTGTTCATGGGCTGGAACCGGACCCTGCGTCGCCAGATAGTGCAGCGCCAGCTGGCCGAGCACAAATTGAACGAGCAGCTGACGTTTGTGCAGACCCTGCTCAACTCCCTGCCCAACATGGTGGTGCTGCGGGATCGCGAGCAGCGCATCACCCTGTGCAACCAGGCCTATCGGGATGCCTTCATCGGCGACCCGATGAAGGAGGGGGGCGACGATCTGGACCGCATGCCGGCCAGAGAGCGGGCTCGGGTACTGAAAGAAGAGCAGGAGGTGTGGCAGAGCGGCGCACAACTGGAGGGGGCGGGCAACAGCCGCCGCCAGGATGGCTCCATGTTCCACGTCATCTATACCAAGCGCCCCTACACCTCCCCGGATGGAGACATGCTCGGTGTCTTGACCGTGCTGACCGACGTGACCCGCATCAAGGAGGCCGAGGCGCGGGCCCGCAAGGCGGAGACCCGCCTCACCCAGATCACCGACAGCATGCCAGGCATCGTCTATCAGTACCTCTGGATCGGACCCGGCAAGGGGCGCTTCCTCTATGCCTCGCAGGGGGCGAGCGAGATCCTGGGGGCCAGCCGGCAGGAGATGCTGTCGGCCGAGTCGGGGGGGGAGGTGTTCGGCTTTACCGAGGAGGCGCTGCAGGACTTCGTCAGCAAGGTGGCCAACCATGCTCAGACCCTGGCCCCTCTCGATCTCGAGGTAAAGGTGGAGCGGCCTGAGGGGGCGCGCTATCTGCAGGTGCGCGGCAGTTTCGTGCCGCAGGAGGAGGGGCACCTGATCCTCAACGGGGTGATCCAGGACATCACGGCCCTCAAGCGCCAGGAGCACGAGCTGAGGGAGGCGCGGGCCTATGCCGAGCAGGCGATGCAGGTGCGCAGCCGCTTCCTCGCCACCATGAGCCACGAGCTCAGAACCCCCATCTCCGGCATGCATGGCATGCTGGAGCTGCTGCAGATGAGCGAGCTGAACGAGGATCAGCGCTACCTGCTGCGTAACGTGGTCACCTCCACCAACAACCTGCTCTATCTGGTCAACGATGTGCTCGACTTCTCCAAGATAGAGGCGGGCCAGCTGCAGCTCCATTATCAGGAGTGCCGGCTTGCCTCCGTCATCTGTGACGTGATCCGCGGCCATGCCACCCTGGCCCATGGCAAGGGGCTCAGAGTGACGCTGGACTGGGGCACCGAGGTGCCGGATCAGGCCCGCATCGATGCGGTGCGGGTGGGTCAGGTGCTCTCCAACCTGCTCAATAATGCGGTCAAGTTTACCGAGCGGGGCGAGATCCGCATCCAGGTGGGCCTGCACGCCGAGCGACTGGTCATCACGATCAGCGACACCGGCATCGGCATCGCCGAAGAGAAGCAGGATCGCCTGTTCACCCCGTTCGAGCAGGTGGAGTCCGACATAACCCGACGCTTCGGCGGCACCGGGCTGGGGCTGGCCATCTGCCACCAGCTGGCCCAGAAGATGGGGGGCACGCTGACGCTCGAGAGCAAACCGGGGCACGGCACCCGGCTCACCTTCGAGTTCCCGCTGAGCGAGTGTCAGTGGGATGCCCCGCCGCTGGCTGGCCAGGAGTGGTGGCTGTTTGGCGAAGATGTTGCCTTGCAGAGCGCCATGCAGCGGCTGGGGGCCAGGCTGCATCGTCTGGATCCACAGCAGTGGCAGCAGCCCCTCAACGGCCTGTTGCTGGCGGAGGAGAGCTGGCTCGAGCAGGCGCTCGGCAGCGACTGGCTGGGCCATTTGCAGCGATCGACCCTCAAGGGCATAGTGCTCTCCCCGCAGGAGGCCCTGCGCGGTCGCATGGGGTCGAGTGCCTGGTGGCGGCTGGGGCAATCGCCGCTCTATCCCGACCTGTTGCTGGAGACTTGCCATCAGTTATTGGGGGAGGCGGCGATCAGCCCGGTGGAAGCCAATGCGCCCAAGCTGCAGGGGCGGGTGCTGGTGGCCGATGATCACCCCATCAACCGCGCCCTGCTGGCCCGCCAGCTGGCCATTCTCGGCGTGGATGCCGAGGTGGTGGATGACGGCGACAAGGCCTTGCGCACCTGGCAGGGGCAGGGATTCGCCCTGCTGCTGACCGACTGCCACATGCCGGCGATGGATGGTTACAGCCTGACCCGGGCGCTGCGAGAGCAGGGGGTATCGGCCCCTGTCATCGGGGTGACGGCCGATACCTCCGAAGAGGCCGGCCTGCAGATGCAGGAGGCGGGCATGAACGATATGTTGTTCAAACCCTATACCCTGGATACGCTGCGGCAGGTGCTGATGCGCTGGCTGCCGGTGAGCAGCCTGGCACAGGAGCCCAGCCAGGCCCCTGCCCCTGCCAGCGAGCAGGGGGAGCGCTGGATCTCGCTGTTTGGCGATGAGGCGGTGGCGCGCAGCATGGCGCGGGAATACCTGGATTCCAATCGCCAGGACGGAGATGACATGATGCAGGCACTGGCCAGGCAGGATACCTATGCCCTGGTGGAGACGGCGCATCGGATCAAGGGGGCTGCCCGCATGGTGGGGCAGCAGGCATTGGCGGAGGAGGCGGCCCGGCTCGAAGCGGCGGCCCGCCTCAAGCAGCTGGACGAGCTCAGCGAACTGAGCCAGACGGTGCTGGCGCTGATGAAGGCTATTACAGGTGAAATTGGATTATGGCTCGATGAACAAGACACAGCATGAGTTGGTGATCATGGTGGTGGAAGACCACGCCTTCCAGCGCAAGGCGTTGATGCACCAGATCCGCGGGCTCGGTTACGCTTCCCTGCTGGAGGCGCAGGACGGAGTGGAGGCGTTGGCCATGTGCCAGCGTCATCAGGTCGACATCCTGTTTTGCGATCTGCGCATGCCGGGCATGGATGGCATGGCGCTGCTGCGCCGCCTCTCCCTCGGCGGTTTTCGCGGCGGCATCATCCTCTCCAGCGCGCTGGAGGATGATGTGGTCGAGGCCGTGCTACGCATGAGCGCCGCCTATGGCTTGCAGGTGCTGGGGCGCATCGAGAAGCCCTCCAGCCAGCAACAGATCAGCCAGCTGATCGGGGCCTGGCGCCCGCAGCAGGAGCGAGCCCAGGAGGAAGATGGCCACCGTCTGACCCTGGATGAGCTGAGCCTGGCGTTGGAGCAGGATCAGCTGCTGCCCTGGTATCAGCCCAAGGTGAGCTTCGGCTCCGGCCAGTGGGTCGGCATGGAGGCGCTGGCCCGCTGGCAGCATCCGGAGTACGGCCTCATCTCGCCGGCTCGCTTCATTCCGCTGGCGGAGCACAATGGCCTCATCGATCGGCTGACCGAGGTGATCATCAGCAAGTCGTTGCGGGATGGCCACCTGTGGGAGCAGACCGGGCTATCCCTCAACCTCTCGATGAACCTCTCCACCACCTCGCTGATCGAGGGGGATCTGTGCAACACCCTGATCAACCAGTGCCAGCGTTGGAGCATCAACCCCGAGCTCATCACCCTGGAGGTGACCGAGAGCGCGTTCGTGCAGGATCTGGGCAAGTCGCTGGAGGTGCTGACGCGCCTGCGCATGCACGGTTTCGGCCTCTCCATCGATGACTTCGGTACCGGCTACTCCTCCATGCAGCAGCTGGCCCTGCTGCCCTTCACCGAACTCAAGCTGGATCGCTCTTTCGTCGATCACTGCTTTGAGGACCCCTCTCGCTTGGCCATAATAGAGTCAAGCATCGAGCTGGCCCGCAAACTGGGGCTCAAGTCCGTCGCCGAAGGGGTGGAGGATGAACTCACCTGGCGGCTGCTGGCGCGGCTGGGGTGCGACGTGTGCCAGGGCTTCTTCTCTGCCCGGCCCATGCCGCGTGAGGAGTTGATGGGATGGCACGACTCCTGGCGTGAACGGCTACCGGCGCTGCTCGGGGAGTGAATGTCGGGCAGGATGCCCGCAAAGAAACAAGGATGTTCATGAAAATTTCAAGCAAGTTGCTGCTCAGCTTCTGTTTTATCAATCTGCTGGTGATCCTCTCTTCCAGCCTGGTCTACCACCAGCTCGGCCGTATCGGACAGGCCGGCAGCGCTCTGATGGAGCAGGCCCTGCCCGCCCTGCAACGGGATGAGGCCAGCCAGAAGGCGCTGGTGGCGACCATCTCCTCCCTGCGGGCCTATCTCATCCTGGGCAAGGATCCGGCGCAGGCCGACCGCCTCAAGCAGGAGTGGGAGGGGGCCTGGCAGGTTATCGAGCATCAGCAGTTCACCGCCGAGCTTGCTCGCTCGCTCAAGGCCTTCAAGACCAGCCAACAGAAGGTGTGGGACATAGCCCAGACCGACGAGAATCTGCCCGCCCATACCCTGATGTTGCAGGAGGCGGGGCCGTTGGCAGAGTCTGCCCTCGATCAGCTGCAGTCCTTTGCCAACGAAGAGGTGGCGACCCCACAGGATCAGCTGCCCGGCGATCGCCGCCTGCTGCTCAAGCAGGTGGGGGATGCCTACAACGGCCTCTCCAATGCGCTCTCCGCCCTGCGTGACTTCCTCATCTCGGGGGATCCGGACTATCGCACCAAATACCAGGACTATTACCAGTTCCACCAGCAGCGGGTGGCCGAGCTGAAGCAGCAAGAGGCCAACTTTACCGAGGCGCAGAAGGGGATCTGGTCGCTGTTCGAGGAGATGTCGGCCCCCTTTGTCGAGCTGGTGGGCCAGGTGATCGAGAAGCGTCAGGCCCCGGACTGGGATCAGGCCAATTACCTGATGGCGACCGAGATTGAGCCCGCTCTCGGCCAGCTGGCGACCCAGCTGGCTGGCCAGGTGACCGAGACCCGTGCCGAGGTACAGAGCATGGGCCAGAAGATGACCAGCGCCGGTCAGGCCATCAATCGCACCCTGCTGCTGGCCACCCTGACCGTGATCGTGCTGGGGACCCTGGTGGCGCTGCTGTTCAGTCGCCGCCTGACCCGGGACATCGCCAGCCTGGTGCTGCGAGCCGATCAGGTGGCCAATGGCCGGCTGCCGGCCCGTCCCCTGCCGGTGCAGAGCCAGGATGAGCTGGGCGGGCTGACGGGCTCCATCAACCAGATGTCCGGCCAGCTGCGCCAGCTGGTGGGGGAGATCCAGGGGGCGGTGGGGCAGGTAGACGGGGCCTGCGGTGAGGTGAGCAGCACCACCCGCGCCATCGTCACCGATCTGGCGAGCCAGAATCAGCGGGTCGATACGGTGGCGGCGGCCATCGAGCAGATGTCGGTCAGCACCCGGGATGTGGCGGGCAATATCGCCGAAGCGGCGCGGGCCGCCCAGCAGGCCGAACAGCAGACCCGCCAGGGCGGCCACGAGCTGGCCCGCATGACGGCTACCATGCAGCAGATTGCCGCCATGATTGCCCAGGCGAACGAGGCGATGGGCCAGCTTAGCAGCCAGAGCGAGCAGGTGGGACGCGTCACCGAGGTGATCGCCACCATTGCCGAGCAGACCAATCTGCTGGCGCTCAACGCCGCCATCGAGGCGGCGCGGGCCGGCGAGCAGGGACGCGGGTTTGCGGTGGTGGCCGACGAGGTGCGCCTGCTGGCGAGCCGCACCAGCCAGTCCACCGAGGAGATCAGCCAGACCATCGCCAGCATCCAGCAGCAGACCCGCCAGACCGTCAACACGGTCGGCAGCGGTACCCGGCTGGTGGAGGAGGGGCGCGGCGCCGTCGACTCGGTGACCGCGACCCTGGACGCCATGCTGCAGCTGGTGCAGGACTTGTCGGGTCAGCTAGGGGCCATCGCCACCGCGACCGAGCAGCAGTCGCGGGTGGCGCAGGAGGTGGCGGGCACGGTGGAGGAGATCGCCGGGCTCAGCCGGCAGTCGAGCCAGCGCAGCCAGCAGGGGGAGGAGATAGTGGCCAGGCTGGCGCAGGATACCGGCCGCTTGACGGCGGTGATCAGCCGCTTCGAACTGGATGCCTGAGGCTGACAAGGCCCATGAAAACGGGGCAGGCCGCTTGGCCTGCCCCGTTTCTTTTCAGCCTTGCTGGCAAGAGATGGTTGCTCTGACCTGGCGGGTCACTCCAGCCGGCGGAAGGACTGGTTGTCGAAGCTGCTGCTGGTCTCCTGATTGAGCAGGCTCACCAGCAGGATCGCGCGCTTGTCGCCATCCGGCTCCAGATAGATGGCCTCGAAGCCGGCCAGCGGACCGGATTCTATCAATACCTTGTCACCCTGGGTCGGCAGGTTGGCGTAGCTGGCGCGCGCCTCGTCGCTGTCGTCCCGGCTCATCAGCTGATAGACCAGCTGGCTGTTGATGGCGGTCCACTCCCGTCCAAAGTGGATGATGCGGCTGATGCCGCGGGTGGACTTCAGGGTGACCGGGGTGACCTCTTCCAGATCCACGTAGATGAACAGGTAGTTGGGGAACATGGGCTCCCGCACCGGGACTCGCTTGCCCCGCCGCAGTTTTTCAATTTCCACCATGGGATAGTAGGACTCGATCCCCTGGGCTTCGAGATGGGCGCGGGCGCGGGCCTCTTCTTTTGGCTTGCAGTAGGCCAGATACCATTTTTTCATGTGATGAATATGTTCGTGTTGCCGTGCTCGCCGATATGATAGCGGCAGCAATAAAAAAGGCCACGCATTGCGTGGCCTTTTTTGCCGAGTGAGTGATTACCAACCTTTCACCAGGCCGCCTTTGAACAGTTCCAGCCCTTTCTTGTAGACGTCGTCGGTCTGGAAGGCCTGTACGAACTGTTTGACCTTCTCGTCGTCCTTGTTGTTGTCGCGGGCGACGATCAGGTTGACGTAGGGGGACTCCTTGTCCTCGACAAACAGGCCGTTCTCGGTCGGGGTCAGGCCAATCTGACCGGCGAAGGTGTTGTTGATGATGGCCAAGTCCACGTCTTCCAGCGAGCGCGGCAGCTGGGCTGCTTCCAGCTCGACGATCTTGAAGTTGCGCGGGTTGCTGGCGATGTCCAGCACGGTCGCTTCCAGACCGGCACCCTCCTTGAGCTTCAGCAGACCCTGCTTCTCCAGCAGGATCAGGGAGCGGCCCAGGTTGGTCGGATCATTCGGCACCGCGATCTGGGCACCATCTTTCAGCTCGGAGAGGGCCTTGATCTTCTTGGAGTAACCGGCGATCGGGTAGACGAAGGTGTTGCCGACCGGCACCAGCTTGAAGCCGCGATCACGGATCTGGGCATCCAGATAGGGCTTGTGCTGGAAGGCGTTGACGTCAACGCTGCCATCGTTCAGCGCCACGTTCGGGGTGACGTAGTCGGAGAAGTTGACCACTTCGACGGTCAGGCCGTATTTCTCCTTGGCCACTTTGGCGGCCACTTCAACCAGTTCGGTCTCGGGGCCGGCGATGGCGCCCACCTTCAGGGTCTTGTTCTCTTCCTTTTGACCGCAACCGGTCAGTACCAGGGTAGCCAGCAGGGCAGCCGCAACGGATTTGATGCCAAATTTCATAAAACCTCCTGTCAGAAATCGACGATTAACGATGATCACATTTGTTGACCAGGCGCTCACCCGCGCTCTGGATGAGTTGAACCAGCACTACCAGGATCACGACGGTCACCAGCATGACGGTCGGGTCAAAGCGCTGATAGCCGTAGCGAATACCCACATCGCCCAGTCCACCGCCCCCGATGGCACCAGCCATGGCGGAGTAGTTCACCAGCGTGACGAGGGTGATGGTGACGCTGTTGAGGATGCCGGGCAGGGCCTCGGGCAGCAGCACCTTGGTGATGATTTGCAATGGCTTGGCGCCCATGGCCTTGGCCGCTTCCAGCAGGCCGTCCGGCACCTCCATCAGGGCCCCTTCCACCAGGCGGGCGATGAAGGGGATGCAACCGACGGTCAGCGGCACGATGGCGGCGATGGTGCCGATGCTGGTGCCGACGATGAAGCGGGTCAACGGAATGATGGCGACCAGCAGAATGATGAAGGGCACCGAGCGACCGACGTTGACGATGACGCCCAGGACCTTGTTGAGCAGCGGATTGGCCAGGATCTGACCCGTCTTGGTCACGTGCAGCGCCACGCCGAGCGGCAGGCCGAGCAGGCAGCCGAACAGGGCGGAGGCAAACACCATGATGAGGGTGTCGCCCAGAGCCGAAATCAGCAGATTAATCATTGCTTCGGACATAACCCATTACCTCCAGCTGAATGTGGTTGTCGATGAGGAACTGCTGGGTGGCCTCGCACTGGGCCTCGTCCCCGAACAGTTCCGCCAGCAGGAAGCCGAACTTGACGCCACCGGCGTATTCGATGTCTGCGCTCAGGATGCTGATGTCGATGTTGAAGCGGCGGCTCGCCTCGGAAATCAGCGGCGAATCCACCGTGGTCCCGGTAAAGCCGAGCTTCACCAGGGGATAGCTGGCGGGCACCCGGTCGCTACTCATCCGATCCTGATACTCCTGGGGCACTTCCAGGTGGATGGTGGAGTGGATGAAATCCCGGGCCAGCTGGGTCTTGGCATTGCTAAAGAACCAGGCCACTTCCCCCTGTTCGATCAGACGGCCGTCGCTGATGATGGCCACCTCGTCACAGATCCCCTTCACCACGTCCATTTCGTGGGTGATGAGCAGGATGGTGAGCTCCAGCTTGACGTTGATCTCCTTGAGCAGGGTCAGGATCGAGCGGGTGGTCTGGGGGTCGAGGGCCGAGGTTGCCTCGTCACACAGCAGGACCTTGGGAGCCGGTGCCAGGGCACGGGCGATGGCGACGCGTTGCTTCTGGCCGCCGGAGAGCTCGGACGGATAAGCGTGGGCACGGGCTTCCAGCCCGACCAGGGCCAGCAGTTCGCTGACCCGGCTCTGGATCTTGTCCTTGCTCCAGCCCGCCAGCTCCAGCGGGAAGGCGATGTTGGCGGAGACGGTGCGAGAGGCCAGCAGGTTGAAGTGCTGGAAGATCATGCCGATCTGGCGGCGAGCCTGAGTCAGATCCCGCTCGCTCAGGGCGACCAGGTCCTGGCCATCGACGATGACCTGCCCCTCGGTGGGGCGCTCCAGCAGGTTGACGCAGCGGATGAGGGTACTCTTGCCGGCACCGGAGGCACCGATCACCCCGAAGATCTTGCCTTGGGGCACATGCAGGCTCACGTCACGCAGGGCGTGCACGGCATCACTGCCTTTACCGTAGACTTTGTTGAGACCGATCAACTTAATCATGGATTCTTCCGTGCTAACAGCCTTAAAGCACAGGGCGCTACAGGCGGGTAAATTGGGCAGAGGTTTCACTGGGTAGCTCTGTCATCATGGAGGATGATGCTAAGATGTCTGGATGGCCATGTCAACGCGTGTTTATACATCTAGACGTCTAAAAAAGTGCTAAAGATTGCCACTTGTTGACTAAGGCCGACGGTGATCCGGTTCACATCAATATTGTATTTGGCAGTGTAGTAGGATTGCCGAATATCAAATGGCAAATACACCATTATCACTTCCTTTATTAGTCGTGAGACGGATTCAGCTGCTCATCCTTTTACTCCCCCCGGGTTGGCACAAATCATTCCATTTTGTATCGATCGCTGCTTTCTTGGCCGGCTTCTTGATGCAGCACAACAAGGGCCGTGCTTTGGCTTGGCTTGCAATTGCCTGTTTTTTATACTGGATGGGCACGACATACAGGAGGGCAACCTGATGCGATTTCAACAAATCAAAGACTTGCTGCTCTATCTGGAGCAGGTGCATCACCAGCTTGGACTCTGTTACGGACGCCTCATGACCCAGGTGGATGGCGAGCGCAGCCGGCTGCTGCTGGCCTATCTGCAGCAGCGGGAGGAGACGGCTGGTACCCAGCTGGATGACTATTTGAGCGAACTTGGTGAAGGGGTGAAGGAGACCTGGCTGGAGCGGGGTTTCAGCGAGGATCTGCTGCCCGGGATCCGGCGCCTGAGCCTGCCCGCCACGGCCCAGACCCAGGACATAGTGCAGCTGGTGTGCCGGCAGGAGGAGAAACTCATCGGTGAGCTCAGCCATCTGGCCCGGGAGTGTCCGACCGAGGAGACGGTGCGGCTGCTCGGTGGCCTGGCCACGCAGGAGCAGACCCGCCTGACCCGGTTGGTGCACGGCGCCCATCGGCTCGACGACCTCTAGGGGATGGCCGCCGTCGGCTGAGATGTGCGGCGCGTAGTGAAAAATGTGCGGGGAAAACAGCAGAGGCCCGGCAATGCCGGGCCTCTGCTGTTTGTTGTTCACGACGGGCTCATGCCGACTGGCGGGCGGCGGTCAGCTCGGCGGCGTGCAGGGCGGCGCCTATGATACCGGCCTGATTGAGGTTGGCGGCCGCCACCAGCGGGGCCCGGGTCTCAATCTTGTCGATGAACTTGTCGAGCTTGGCGGCGCTGCCACCGCCCAGGATGAAGAGGTCGGGGGAGAACAGAAACTCGAGGCGGGCCAGGTATTTGTTGAAGCGCTTGCCCCAGCGGCCCCAGGAGAGATCCTCGCGCTTGCGCACCGCGTCCGAGCAGTAGTGCTCGGCCACCATCCCTTCCAGCATCAGGTGACCCAGCTCGGTGTTGGGCAGCAGTTGGCCGTTGACGAACACGGCGGTGCCGATGCCGGTGCCGACCGTGATGAGGATGATCACCCCCTGGCGATCCCGGCCGTTGCCGTAGCGCATCTCTGCCAGACCGGCCGCATCGGCGTCGTTCAGTACGTGGCAGGGCTGGCCGGTCACGTCGCCGAACAGATGGGCGACGTCGGTCTCAATCCAGCTCTTGTCGATGTTGGCCGCACTCTTGGCGATGCCGTTGTGGATGGTGGCGGGAAAGCCGCAGCCCACCGGGCCCTTCCAGTCGAAGTGTTCCACCAGCGCCTTGAGGGTATGCGCCACGGCGGCCGGGGTGGCCGGCTGCGGCGTCACCAGCCGGTGGCGTTCGCCAATCAGCTCGCCCGTTGCGGTGTCGACCAGGCATCCCTTGATCCCCGAACCACCGATATCCACTCCCAACATCTGCATCAGCTTGTTCCTTTTGTTGTGCCGACCATCGACCGTCGGCAGAGCATGAAAAAATGACCTGGATCCGGCAAGGGGCAGATCGTCTATGCGTGATCCGGCAGACCTTTTTCGATGCAGCGGATCAGCAAGCGGGTCTTTTTGTTGTCATCCTGCTGGCGCCGGGCCAGGGTCGCCAGCGCCCACTCGATATGTTCGGCCACCATGGGCTCGGCTTCCGTCAGCGCCTGCTGCAGGGCCATCATTACCTCCTGGCTGGCCGGGCCGTTGCCAAGGGCCACCGCCAGGTTGCGGCGCCAGCGCTGATAGCCGATGCGGCGAATGGGGCTGCCTTCCGTGTGCTTGAGAAACTCGCTCTCGCTCCAGCCCCACAAGGTCAAGAGGGGCGGGCGGTGCAGATTGGGGCGCGGGCTGAAGTCGGGCTCAGGGCTGGCATTGGCGTAGCGGTTCCAGGGGCAGATGAGCTGGCAGTCGTCACAGCCATAGATGCGGTTGCCCATCAGCGGCCGGAACTCTACGGGGATGGGGCCGTCGTTCTCGATGGTGAGATAGGAGATGCAGCGGCGGCCATCCACCACGTAGGGGGCGACAATGGCACCGGTGGGGCAGATGTTGATGCAGGCCACGCACTTGCCGCATTGCTCTTTCTCCACTGGGGCGTCCAGCGGCAGTGGCAGGCTGAGCAGCAGCTCCCCCAGAAAGAAGAAGGATCCCGCCGACTCGTTGAGCAGCAGCGAGTGTTTGCCCACCCAGCCGAGGCCGGCCTTGGCCGCCAGCGGCCGCTCCAGAATGGGGGCCGAGTCGACGAAGGGGCGCCAGCCCAGCGCCTCGCAGCGCTGCTCGATGCGCTCCCCCAGCTGCTTGAGCCGGCTGCGCAGCAACTTGTGGTAGTCGCGACCGAGGGCGTAGCGGCTGATGTAGCCAAGGGTGGGGTCGCGCAGGGTGGCGGCGAAGCCCGCCTCGAACGGGAGATAGTTCATCCGCACCGACAGCACCCGCAAGGTGCCCGGCAGCAGCTCGTGGGGGCGAGCCCGCATCATGCCGTGGCGCGCCATGTAGTCCATGCTGCCGTGATAGCCAGCGTCCAGCCAGGCTTGCAGCCTGGGCTCTTCGAGGGTGAGATCCGTGTCGGTGATGCCGGCCTGGTCGAATCCTAGCTCGCTCGCCCAGAGCTTGATATCTTGGGCCAGTTGATGGAGTTCGGCCGTGGTCATGGCGCTGCCGGTCCTGCTGGCGGGCGGCCTGAGCGTGCACCGGGATGGGAGTGTACTGTCATGCTGTATCGCATCTCTGGGGGCTTGCTGCCAAGGTTAACCGATGGGGGCGTTTGCCGCCGTCATACTGCATCATGAGCCCGGTGCCCGCCGGACCGGATCAATGGATGAGAGTCAGGAGCCGTCATGGAACAGGTCATCGGGGATGCTATCAGCGGGAAAGAGGGGCAGAGCTTACCACAATCACTGTGGCGGACTGAACAGATCCGTGCCCTGGAGCGGGAGTGGGCCGAACGCGAGGGGCTGAGCCTCTATGCCCTGATGGAGCGCGCCGGTGCGGCGCTGCGCACCTACGCCACCCACCACTGGCCGCACAGCCGGTGCTGGTGGATCTTTACCGGCCCCGGCAACAATGGTGGCGACGGCTACGTGCTGGCCCGCCTGGCGAGACAGCTGGGTCTGGAGCCTCAGGTGATTGCCGTGCGGGATCCCGCCGAGCTGACGGGGGATGCCAGGCGGGCAGCCGACGAGTGGCTGGCGATGGGGGGCACAGTGGTGTCGCCCGAGGAGCGGGAGCTCGACCGGCTGCCGGCCCCGGATCTGGTGATAGATGCACTGCTTGGCACCGGTGTCCATATCCGGCTGTCACCGCTCATGACAAGGATCGTCGCAACAATCAATGGCTTGCAGGTGCCCGTGTTGGCGGTGGATCTCCCCTCCGGCCTCAATGCCGATACCGGCTGCGCCATGGGAGCCGTGGTGCGCGCCAGCCGTACCCTCACCTTCATCGGCATCAAGCAGGGCATGCTCACCGCCGACGGGGTGGATTGCGTCGGTCGACTCGACTGCGACACCCTCGGTGTCACCGCGCCGCCCGGGTGGCAGGCGGCCGCCGAGTGCGTCGATTATCCTTCTCTTCGCGCCAGGCTGACGCCGCGCCAGCGCTCGTCCCACAAGGGCTCCCACGGCAAGGTGTTGCTGGTGGGGGGCAATGCGGGGATGCAGGGAGCCATCGTGCTGGCCGCGCGCGCCTGCCTGCGGGCCGGTGCCGGTCTGGTGCGGGTGTGCCAGCATCCTGATCACCTGCCCGCCAGCCTCTACCAGGCCGAATTGATGGGCAGTCAGGTCGGGGGGGAGGAAAGCTGGGCCTCGGTGCGGGTAGTGGGACCGGGTCTGGGTCAGGATGAGTGGGGTCGGCGCCATTTTGAGTCATTTGTTAACGAGCGGGTGCCACTGGTATTGGATGCCGATGGATTGAATTGGCTGGCGCAATGTCCCCGTCATCAGGATAATTGGGTGCTCACGCCCCATCCGGGCGAGGCGGCCCGCCTGCTGGGCTGCACCATTGCCGAGATCGCCGCGGATCGCTTTGCCGCGGTGCAGCGTCTGCAGCAGCGCTTCGGCGGTGTGGTGCTGCTCAAGGGGGCGGGGACGCTGATCCACGACGGCAAGGGGATGGCGCTCTGCAACGAGGGCAATCCCGGTATGGCCAGTGGCGGCATGGGCGACCTGTTATCTGGTATAATCGCCGCCCTTTTGGCCCAGGGCTGGTCTGCCGCCGAGGCAGCCCGACTGGGCGCCGTGATCCACGGGGAAGCGGCCGATCTGGCCGCTGCAGACGGAGAGCGGGGCATGCTGGCATCAGACCTGCTGCCCTTTATCCGTCGACTGGTTAATCCCGACACCATAACAAGCTAAAGAAGAACATGGCAAAACAGTTGATGATGACACTGCCGGACGAGGCAGCAACCGTGGCACTGGGTGGCCGTCTGGCCCACGCCTGCCAGCAGGCGACCACTGTCTTCCTGCACGGGGCCCTCGGGGCCGGCAAGACCACCCTGACTCGTGGCTGGGTGCAGGGGCTGGGTCATGAGGGCAAGGTCAAGAGCCCGACCTACACCCTGGTGGAGCCCTACGAGCTGGCCGACTGGCAGCTTTACCACTTCGATCTCTATCGGCTGGCCGACCCGGAAGAGCTGGAGTTCATGGGGATCCGCGACTACTTCGGCGCCAACACCCTCTGTCTGGTGGAGTGGCCGGAAAAGGGCGACGGCTGGCTGCCTGCGCCGGATCTCGAGATCACCCTGAGTTATGCAAACGAGCAGCGCGAGGTGCAGATTGACGCCCGCACTGCTATTGGCGAAGCCATTCTGGAACGGTTGTCATCTACGTGCGCTTGATCCTTGTTATTGCCCTCTCCCTGCTGGCCTTACCCTCCTGGGCGAATCAGCTCAAGAGCGTGCGGGTGTGGCCATCGCCGGACAACACCCGGGTGGTGCTCGATATGAGCAGCGCCCCCAATTACAACTACTTCACCTTGACCGGTCCGGACCGGCTGGTGATCGACCTGAAAGGGGCGAGCAACGTCACCAACCTGGCCCGCATCGAGAACAAGAGCGAGCTGGTGCGCAAGATCCGCGAGAGCTCGCCGCTGGAAAAAGGCGGGCTGCGGCTGGTGCTGGATCTGAGTTCAGCCATCAAGCCGGTGGTCTTTCCATTGGCGCCGGCAGGGCCCTATGGCCACCGGCTGGTGATCGACCTGCCTTATGAAGAGAAGGCCTCCGCCACCGCTCAGGCGGCACCGGTGGGCGGCAAGGGCAAGGGAGTGGTGATCGCCATCGACCCAGGCCACGGCGGGGAAGACCCGGGCTCCATCGGCCCGCGTCGCACCTACGAGAAGCGGGTGACCCTGGCGGTCTCCCAGAAACTGGCCGCCCTCATCGACCGCGAACCCGGCATGCGCGCAGTGCTGACCCGGCGCGGCGACTACTTCGTCGATCTGAACAAGCGCTCCGAGATTGCCCGCAAGGCCAAGGCCGACCTGCTGGTGTCGGTGCACGCCGACAGCTTCCACAACTCGACCCCGCGCGGCGCCTCCGTCTGGGTGCTGTCGACCAACCGTGCCAACCGCGAGATGGGTAGCTGGCTGGAGAAGCAGGAGAAACAGGGCGAGCTGCTGGGGGGCGTAGGCAAGGTGTTGGCCGAATCCGATCCCAACCCCTACCTGGCGCAGACCTTCCTCGACCTCTCCATGGACAAGTCGCGGGCCGAAGGCTATGACGTCAGCCGCCAGATCCTGCGCTCGCTGGGCCGGGTGGCCCGATTGCACAAGAAGGCGCCGGAGCACGCCAGCCTGGCGGTGCTGAAGGCGCCGGACATTCCCTCCGTGCTGGTGGAGACTGGCTTTATCTCCAACCACGCCGAAGAGAAGCTGCTGGCGACCTCCAGCTATCAGGATCAACTGGCTCGCGCCATCTTCGAGGGGATCCGCAACTATTACCGGGCTCACCCGACCAAGGGCGCCATGCTCACCGGCAAAGGGCAGGCCAGCAACAAGCAGGCCGCGGTCAGCCGACCCGCCCCTGCCAGCAAACCGGCGGCGCAGCCGGTGCAGCAGGTGGTGACCAACCGGATGCCGGCCACCGAGCCGAACCGCAGCAGCGACGGCGGGGCGCCGGTCAGCAGCGTTGGCGGCTCTTCGTCCGGCGCCGGGGTGATCAAGCCCTACGTGGTGGCAGCCAAGGAGCCGAGCGTGCCGGTGACCAGCGTGCAGAGCAATGACAAGGCCAACATGCTCCGTCATGTGGTCACCCGCGGGCAGAGCCTCTCCCGGCTTGCCGAGAAGTACGGGGTCAGCCAGGCGCGACTGGTGGAGATCAACAAGCTCAAGTCGCGGGACATCCAGATAGGGCAGGTGCTCTATATCCCGCAAAAATAGCGCTGGATGAGGCGCCGGGCCCGTCCCTGCCAGTGGCAAGGGCTGACCCGGCTAGTCCTCATCGCCCCCGCCCCCGCCGATTACCCGCACCTTCAACCAGCAGGAGCCAGTGATGCCGATCCGTTCTTTGTCCCCTGTTCTGGCCAGCCAGACGAGCGCGGGCTGTGATGCGGGGGCGTGGCTACCAGCCGGGGTGGTTGCCACAGCCATCCCGTTCAACCAGCAGGAGTAAGCGATGCCAATCCGTATATTGCCGCCGATTCTGGCCAACCAGATTGCTGCCGGTGAGGTGGTGGAGCGGCCCTCCTCCGTGGTTAAGGAGCTGGTGGAAAACAGCCTGGATGCGGGCGCCGACCGGGTCGAGATCGACATCGACAAGGGCGGTGCCAAGCTTATTCGCATTCGCGACAATGGCGGTGGCGTTGCTAAGGATGAGCTGGTGCTGGCGCTGTCGCGCCATGCCACCTCCAAGGTGGCGACCCTCGACGATCTGGAAGGGATCAACAGCCTGGGCTTTCGCGGCGAGGCGCTCGCCTCCATCAGTTCGGTCTCCCGGCTCACCTTTACCTCCCGCACGGCGGAGCAGTCCGAAGCCTGGCAGGCCCAGGCCGAAGGGCGCGAGATGAGCGTAACAGTCAAGCCGGCGGCCCACCCGGTGGGCACGACGGTGGAGGTGGTGGATCTCTTCTTCAACACCCCGGCCCGGCGCAAGTTCATGCGCAGCGAAAAGACCGAGTTTGCCCACATTGACGAGCTGGTGCGCCGCATCGCGCTCTCCCGCTTCGACGTCACCCTGATCCTGCGCCACAACGGCAAGGTGGTGCGCCAGTACAAGGCCGCCAACACGGTGGCGGAGCAGGAGCGCCGGCTCGCCGCGGTGTGCGGCTCTCCCTTCATGCACCACGCGCTGGCGGTGGAGAGCGAGCACAGCGACGTGCGGCTGTGGGGCTGGCTGGCCACGCCCGCCGGCGCCAGACCGCAGAACGATCTGCAATACACCTATGTCAACGGCCGCATGATGCGCGACAAGCTCATCAACCACGCCATTCGCCAGGCCTATGACGAACTGCTGCCGACCGATCGCTTCGCGGCCTACGTGCTCTACATCGAGCTGGATCCGCGTCAGGTGGACGTCAACGTCCATCCGGCCAAGCACGAGGTGCGCTTCCATCAGGCGCGCCTCATTCACGACTTCATCTTTCAGGCGCTCTTTACCGCCCTGCGCCAGCCAGGGGCGGCAAGCGACGGGAGCGACCAACCCCTGGCCGAGACCCTGGTCGAGCTGCCGGTCAGTGCCCCTATCGAGTATCCGGGTCAGGCGCCCAGAGCCGAGTGGTATGGCGCCGAGCACAACTACCGTGCCCCGGCCCGGGAAGTGCGGGAAGGAAGTGGCGCCGGGCGACCCGGCAACTACCAGCCGCCCGAGCCCCCGAGCCGGGAGGCGATGCGCGGCATGGGCGCGCTGCTCACCACCCTGCCGACGGTGCAGGACACGCCGCTGGCAGAGACTGAAACCGCGCCTGCCGCCGTGGCGGCCAAGGCGGGGGCGTGGCGGGCCTTGACCCTGGTGGAGCAGGCCTATCTGCTGCTGGAGCGGGACAACCGGCTGGCCCTGCTGTCGCTGGTGCGGGCCGAGCGCCTGCTGCTGCGCCACTGGCTGCTGGAAACCTGGGGCCAGGGGCTGGCGGCCCAGCCGCTGCTGCTGCCGGTCTCCTTCAAGCTGCCGAAAAACCTGGTCGCGCTGGTGGAAACGCAGGAGCGTTTGCTCAAACGGATGGGGCTGGAGTTGAAAAGCGGTGGGCGCGACACCATGATCCTGACTCGGGTGCCAGCGCTGCTGCGCCAGACCGATCTGGTGCGCTTATTACCCGAATTGCTGCAACTGATCGAGAGCGGATCTGACAGTGATGCTGGCCAGCAGGCTGAAGTACTATGCCAATGGCTGGTGGAGCAGGGGATAAGTCGCGAAAAAGTATATGATTTTGCCACGGCCAACCGCTTGCTGACGGAACTTGTTGCCGATTTCAGTGACCAACTGGCAGACGTTCGCATGGTGCGCCCGCTGTCGCTGGCGAGCGTGCTGGCCGAGTTCGCCGATGGCCATTGAGGGAAATGCCCTCTTGAATCCATAAACCAGTTTTTTGCAGGTGCGCCGCCAAGGGGTGGCGACTATGCAGGGGGAGTTTTTCACGTGGCTGACTTGCCGACTGCAATTTTTCTGATGGGGCCGACAGCCTCCGGCAAGACGGATCTCGCCATCGAACTGTGCCAGGCACTGCCCTGCGACATCATCAGCGTGGATTCCGCGCTCATCTATCGCGGCATGGATATCGGCACCGCCAAGCCTACGCCGGCCGAACTGGCGCAGGCGCCGCACCGGCTGATCGACATCCTGGATCCCGCCATGAGCTATTCGGCGGCCGATTTTTGCCGCGATGCGCTGCGGGAGATGAAAGAGATCGCCGATCGCGGCCGCATTCCGCTGCTGGTGGGCGGCACCATGCTCTATTTCAAGGCGCTGCTGGAGGGACTCTCTCCGTTGCCCTCCGCCGACCCCGCCATTCGGGCCGGCATCGAGGAGGAAGCCGCCCGCCTTGGCTGGCAGGCACTGCACGATGAGCTGGTGCGCATCGACCCGGTGGCCGGGGCCCGCATCCATCCCAATGACCCGCAACGGCTCAGCCGGGCGCTCGAGGTCTACCGCATCAGCGGCAAGACCCTCACCGAGCTGACCCAGGTGCAGGGGGAGGGGTTGCCCTATCGCGTGCTGCAGTTTGCCATCGCACCGAGCGATCGCGCCGTGCTGCACCAGCGCATCGAGCTGCGCTTTGACAAGATGCTGCAGGGTGGCTTTGAACAGGAGGTCAGGGGCCTCTACCAACGGGGCGATCTCACCCCGGATCTTCCCTCCATCCGCTGCGTGGGATACCGCCAAATGTGGGACTACCTGGCGGGGGAAGTGGAGTATGATGAGATGCGCTATCGCGGAATTGTTGCCACCCGCCAGTTGGCCAAGCGTCAAATGACCTGGTTGCGCGGTTGGTCTGATGTGACCTGGTTGGAATCTGGTGAGTCTGGCAATCTGGCAAGGGTCGTCGCCCGTGCCGGAGTGGCTTGACACTCCTGTATAATCAGGTTGTTATATTGATATCCGGTGTTTAAAAACAACAAACTATAAGGAAAAGAAGATGGCTAAGGGGCAATCTCTCCAAGACCCGTTTTTGAATGCGCTGCGCCGTGAGCGGATTCCTGTTTCTATCTATTTGGTGAACGGCATCAAACTGCAGGGTCAGATCGAATCGTTTGACCAGTTTGTCATTTTGCTGAAGAACACCGTGAGCCAGATGGTCTACAAGCACGCCATCTCCACCGTGGTGCCGGCCCGTGCCGTCAACCATCACCAGCACGCCCAGGGCGCGGCTGGCGAAGAGCAGGGTGAAGCCGAGGCGTGATATCCCGGGACGAGGCGACTCGTCAACCCAGATTCATCATGATTCTTGTCAAGGAGCAAGCGCTTGTTTGACCGTTATGAAGCCGGCGAACAGGCCGTTCTGGTACATGTCAACTTCAGTGATGAGGGTGAGCGGGAGGATCTGGAAGAGCTCAAGATGCTGGTGAGCTCGGCCGGGGTCAATGCGCTGGGGGTGATCACCACCAGCCGCAGTGCGCCCAGCGCCAAATTTTTTGTCGGCAGCGGCAAGGCTGAAGAGATCGCGTCCCAGGTCCAGATGCTGGACGCCGACGTCGTCATCTTCAACCATGCCCTGACCCCTGCCCAGGAGCGTAACCTGGAGCGTCTGTTCCAGTGCCGGGTAGTGGACAGGACCGGCCTGATCCTCGATATCTTCGCTCAGCGTGCCCGTACTCACGAAGGCAAGTTGCAGGTCGAACTGGCCCAGTTGCGCCATCTCTCTACTCGCCTGGTGCGAGGCTGGACCCACCTTGAACGTCAGAAGGGGGGGATCGGCCTGCGCGGCCCGGGTGAAACCCAGCTGGAAACCGACCGCCGCCTGTTGCGTGAACGCATCAAGGCGATTTTGCGCCGGCTCGACAAGGTGGCCAAGCAGCGGGAACAGGGACGTCGTGCCCGCAACCGCAACGAGGTGCCGACCGTTTCTCTGGTGGGTTACACCAACGCCGGAAAGTCCACTTTGTTCAACCAACTTACAGCTGCCAGCGTGTATGCTGCCGACCAATTGTTCGCAACCCTGGATCCGACCCTGCGCAAATTGGTGATCCGGGATGTGGGTGATGTGATTCTGGCGGATACAGTTGGATTTATTCGACACTTGCCCCATGATCTGGTCGCGGCCTTCAAGGCGACGCTGCAGGAGACCCGCGAAGCGGATCTGCTGCTGCACGTGGTGGACTGTGCCGACGAGCAGATGCAGGAGAATATCGAATCGGTGCAGCAGGTGCTGGCCGAGATCGAAGCCGATGACCGGCCCCAGCTGATGATCTGCAACAAGATCGACAAGCTGGGTGAACACCCGGTCGGGCTGGAGCGGGACGAAGAGGGGCGCCCGGTGCGGGTCTGGCTGTCTGCCCAGACCGGCGAAGGGTGTGACGATCTGTTTGTTGCCCTGACCGAGCTGCTGGCCGGCTCCATGGTGCACCACACCCTGCAGTTGCCCCCTTCGGCCGCCAGATTGCGCAGTGCGCTCTATCGCCTCAAGGGCATCGAGCAGGAAGGTTTCAGCGAGGAGGGGGATTTTGTGTTGGAAGTCCGCCTGCAACTGGCTGACTGGAACCGCCTCGTGAAACAAGAAGGTGAGAGTTTACAACGCTTTATCAGGCATTGATTCGTCGATGAGATGAATGTTTGCTGGCTTCATCAACGGTTGATGGCCCGATAGAGATGATATCCATCCGCATGTATTAATGGAGACGCTGATGGCTTGGAATGAGCCTGGTAATAACGGCAAAGACCGTGACCCCTGGGGGAACAACGGCAAGAATCAGGGACCCCCTGATCTGGACGAGATGCTGCGCAAGGTGAGCCGCCGTTTTGGTGGTCTGCTGGGTGGCGGCAAATCGGGTGGTGGTGACGCCGGCAAGTTCGGCCTCTCCATCGCGCTGGTGGTGGCGGTAGTGGTGTGGGTCGTCAGCGGCTTCTATACCATTCGCGAAGCCGAACGTGGCGTGGTGCTGCGCTTTGGCGAGTACTCCCACAACGTGGATCCGGGCCTGCGCTGGAAACCGACCTTCATCGACCGGGTTATCCCGGTGGACGTGGAGTCGGTCCGCTCCCTGCCGGCTTCCGGCTTCATGCTGACCCAGGACGAGAACGTGGTGCGGGTCGAGATGGACGTGCAGTATCGCGTGGTCGATCCCGAGCAGTACCTGTTCAGCGTCACCAACGCCGACGAGAGCCTGAGTCAGGCGACCGACAGTGCCCTGCGCTACGTGGTGGGTCACACCCGGATGGACGACGTGCTGACCACGGGTCGTGAGAAGGTGCGTCAGGAGACCTGGCAGGTGATCGACAGCATCATCGAGCCCTATCACATGGGTCTGCAGATCGTCGACGTCAACTTCCTGCCAGCGCGTCCGCCGGAAGAGGTGAAGGATGCGTTCGATGACGCCATCTCCGCTCAGGAAGATGAACAGCGCTTCATTCGTGAAGCCGAAGCCTATGCCCGTGAAGTGGAGCCGAAGGCCCGCGGCCAGGTCAAGCGCCTGGAGCAGGAGGCCGAAGCCTACAAGTCCCAGATCGTGCTGAAGGCCAAGGGTGAAGTCGCTCGCTTCAACGAGTTGCTGCCCCAGTATCAGGCCGCGCCCGAGCTGACCCGTGATCGTATCTACCTGGAAACCATGGAAGAGCTCTATCAGCAGGCCAACAAGGTGGTGGTCGACATGCCGGCTGGCAACAACAGCATGATCTACCTGCCGCTCGACAAGCTCTCCGGCAAGGCCAACGCGGTGCAACCGGCTCGTCCGGCAGGTGCGCCTGTGGTTGAACAGACCCCGCCGTCCAACGAAGGGGCCAACTCCACGCCGACCCCGCTGCGCAGCGGCGACCGTTTCAGCTCAGGGAGAAACTGATAGATGAAAAAGCTAGCTATTGGTGTCATCGCTGTGGCCGCCATGGTCTGCTTCTCTTCGGTCTTCATCGTCGATGAAGGCCAGAAGGGAATCGTGGTGCAGTTTGGCAAGGTGAAGCGGGTTGAATCCGGCGAGCCGCGCCTGTACGAGCCGGGCCTGCACTTCAAGGTGCCGCTCATCGACCAGGTTCGCAAGATGGATGCCCGTATCCAGACCCTGGAAGGGCAGGCAGATCGCTTCGTCACCTCCGAGAAGAAGGACCTCATCATCGACTCCTACGTGAAGTGGAAGATCGAGGACTTCTCCAAGTACTACCTGGCGACCGGCGGTGGCAACAAGATCCAGGCCGAAGACCTGCTCAAGCGCAAGATCAACAACGGTCTGCGTTCCGAAATTGGTAATCGCACCATCAAGGACATCGTCTCTGGTGAGCGCAGTACCGTGATGGAAGATGCCCTGATGAAGATGGCGCGCTCCTCCGAGCTCGGCATCAAGGTGGTGGATGTGCGTATCAAGCAGATCAACCTGCCGGTGGAAGTCTCCAGCTCCATCTATCAGCGTATGCGTGCCGAGCGGACCGCGGTAGCCCGTGAGCATCGCTCCCAGGGCCGCGAGCAGGCCGAGATCCTGCGTGCCGACATCGACCGCAAGGTGACCGTCATGATCGCCGATGCCGAGAGTAATGCTCGTCAGCTGCGTGGTGAAGGGGATGCCGAGGCCGCCAAGATCTATGCCGACAGCTACAAGAAAGACCCCGAGTTTTTCAGCTTCGTGCGCAGCATGGAGGCTTATCGCAAGAGCTTCGCCGGTGGCAATGACCTGATGGTCCTCAAGCCGGACAGCGAGTTCTTCCGCTACCTCAAGTCGCCGCACGGCAACAAGCAGTAAGCTTGTCGTGATTTGACCCAAGGGCCTGATGATTCAGGCCCTTTTGTTTGCCGGTCATCGGCTGGCAGCGGGAGGGGGGGCGGCGTGCGAAGTGCTGTGGTTGGGGCACATTCAGACGAGAAAGGAGGTTGTATGCTGACATCCATCCTGATGGGGCTGGGATTGCTGCTGCTGTTCGAAGGGCTGGGGCCGCTCTTGATGCCGCGCGCCTGGCAGCAGATGTTGCGACTGCTGAGCGATCAACCGGCCGAGCAGTTGCGCCGCATAGGCGGCTGTCTGGTGGTGGCCGGGGCCGTTATCTTGTGGGCGCTGGCCCGCTAGCTCCTGGTTGAAACGACAGTGGCACGGCTAATTGGACAATAAAAAAGAGACCCTCTGGCCTCTTTTTTATTGTCTACCGGCTGGCATCAGGCGCTGCGTTGCACCGCCATGTGGGCCAGGGTTTCCAGCGCCTGCTTGTGTTGGGAGTCCGGCAGGATGGCGAGGGCCGCGATGGCCTTGTCGGCCTCTTCCCGGGCCCGCATGCGGGAGTACTCCAGCGCGCCGGTACGGTCGAGGATGGCCAGGATCCGGTCGAGGTGCTCCATGCCGTTGCGGTGCTCGATGGCGTCGCGCACCAGCTGGCGCTCTTCCGGGCTACCCACTTCCATGGCACGCAACAGCGGCAGGGTCGGCTTGCCTTCGGCCAGATCGTCGCCCACGTTCTTGCCCATCTCGTCGCTCTGGGAGCAGTAGTCCATCACGTCGTCGATGATCTGGAAGGCGGTGCCCAGATACTTGCCGTAGTCGGTCATCGCCTGCTCGATGGGCGCGGGCTGATGGGTCAGCACGGCGGCGAGACGGGTGGCGGCTTCGAACAGCTTGGCGGTCTTGCAATAGATGACCGTCATGTAGCTCTCTTCGGTGGTATCCGGGTCGTTGCAGTTCATCAGCTGCAGCACTTCCCCTTCGGCGATGGTGTTGGTGGCCTCGGAGAGGATCTCCATCACCCGCAGGTTGGAGAGCTCGCTCATCATCTGGAAGGAGCGGCTGTAGAGGTAGTCACCCACCAGCACGCTGGCGGCGTTGCCGAACATGGCGTTGGCGGTTTCCCGGCCGCGGCGCAGGTCGGATTCGTCGACCACGTCGTCGTGCAGCAGGGTGGAGGTGTGAATGAATTCGATGATGGCAGCCAGTTTCAGGTGATCCTCACCCTCATATCCCAGTGCGCGGGCGGCCATGACGGTCAGCATGGGGCGCATCCGTTTCCCGCCTGCACTGACAATATAGAAACCAAGCTGGTTGATCAGGCTGACATCGGACTGGAGTCGCGCCAGGATCAGTTCATTGACCGCCGTCATGTCGGCGGCACAGAGCGCACGGATAGTCTGTTGGTCCATAAGTCTCGTAACGTGACGGCAGTGATGACTGCGATTTTAGCAATGGCGGGGATTCTACACGATTTCACAATGGGTTACAGTTAAGCGTTTATTCACGGCGGCAGATATGCGCACAAAATAAACTTTTTGCTAAATTGGCCTTGCCTGAGCAAATCGATTTGCGTAGAATGCCCGCCCATTGTTATAGGTTTTTGCGCGTGTCTGGCCTTGAGCAAAAGACACGCCTTTACGGAGTTAATCAAATGTACGCGGTATTCCAAAGCGGCGGAAAACAACACCGTGTGGCCGAAGGTCAAATCGTTCGTCTGGAAAAGCTGAACGTTGAGACTGGCGCTACCATCGACTTCAACGAAGTGCTGATGGTTGCTGCAGGCGACACTTTTAAAGTAGGTGCTCCTTTCGTTGAAGGTGGCAAGGTTGTAGCTGAAGTTGTGGCTCACGGCCGTGGCGAGAAAGTGACTATCGTCAAGTTCCGTCGTCGTAAGCACCACCGTAAGCAAGCGGGCCACCGTCAGTGGTTCACTGAAGTCAAAATCACTGGCATCAGCGCTTAATTAGAGGAGTACGATAGATGGCACACAAAAAAGCTGGCGGTTCATCCCGCAACGGCCGCGATTCAGAAGCTAAACGCCTGGGCGTGAAGCGTTTCGGCGGCGAAACAGTTCTGGCTGGCAGCATCATCGTTCGTCAGCGCGGCACCAAGTTCCACGCTGGTGAGAACGTTGGTCTGGGCAAGGACCACACCCTGTTCGCTACCGCGAACGGCAAGGTGCAGTTCGAAGTCAAAGGTCCGCTGAACCGTAAGTACGTAAGCATCGTTGCTGAGTAATTACGGACCGCAAGGATCCGAAGCCCCGCCAACAGGCGGGGCTTTTGTTTTTCTGATGTAGTTGACGAAAAAACGGCACGCAGCCGACCCTGGCTCTGAAGGGGCGACTGGCAAGATGCGTATCGCCCGCAGGGGTCTGTACCACTATAATGGCGTATCGGTTTTTCGAATTAAGGTGACGGTTACCTATGAAGTTTGTTGATGAAGTCCAGATTCGAGTCGATGCCGGTGACGGTGGTAACGGTTGTGTGAGCTTTCGCCGGGAGAAGTACATTCCGAACGGTGGCCCGGACGGCGGTGACGGCGGTGACGGTGGCGACGTGTATCTGGTTGCCGATGAAAACCTGAACACCCTGATCGACTACCGTTTCGAGCGTTTCCACGCCGCCGAGCGTGGCGAGAATGGCCAGAGCGCCAACTGTACCGGTCGTCGCGGCAAGGACAAGATCCTGCGCGTGCCGGTCGGTACCCGTGCGACCGATGAAGATACCGGCGAACTGCTGGGGGATCTGACCCACCATGAGCAGAAGCTGCTGGTCGCCAAGGGTGGTTTCCACGGTCTTGGCAACACCCGCTTCAAGAGCTCGGTCAACCGTGCGCCGCGCCAGAAGAGCAACGGCACCCCGGGTGAAGTACGTACCCTGAAGCTGGAGCTGCTGCTGCTGGCCGACGTCGGCATGCTTGGCCTGCCCAACGCCGGCAAGTCCACCTTCATCCGTGCCGTCTCTGCGGCCCGCCCGAAAGTGGCTGACTACCCCTTCACCACGCTGGTGCCGAACCTCGGCGTGGTGCGTGGCGAGAACTCCCGCTCCTTCGTCATTGCCGACATTCCGGGTCTGATCGAGGGTGCTGCCGAAGGCGCCGGCCTCGGTATCCGCTTCCTCAAGCACCTCGAGCGCTGCCGCGTGCTGGTCCATCTGGTGGATATCTGCCCGGTGGATGGTTCCGATCCGGCCGAGAATGCCGTGACCATCGTCCGCGAGCTGGAGAAGTACAGCCCGGAGCTGGCGAGCAAGCCACGCTGGCTGGTGTTCAACAAGATGGACCTGATCCTGGAAGAAGAGGCAGGTGAAGTGATGGAGCGCGTGAAGGCCGCCCTGAACCACGAAGGGCCGGTTTACGCCATCACCGCCATCAGCAAGGAAGGGACCAAGAAGGTCTGTTACGACATCCTGGATCTGCTGGATACCATGCCCCGTCAGCTGGCGGAAGATGCCAAGGAAGCCATCGAGAAGGTGGAGTTCAAGTGGGACGACTACCACAAGAACCAGCTGGCCAAGGCCGAAGCGGATGCGCTGGCTGCCTCCAAGGCGTTTGACGAGTCGCTGGATGACGATGACTGGGACGACGAAGACGATGATGGCGTGGAAGTCATCTACGTGCGTGACTGACCCTCATCCTGCGGGTGGGCACAGTGCAGCCACCCGCCGCTGAAAAACCGGAGCCTTGCCAGGCTCCGGTTTTTTTATGGGGATCGACTGGATCACCATATAGATATATTTCTCATGTCACTTATTGCCTGCCAACCGCAACTGATTATACTGCGCTCCTGAATGTAACCTTAACGAAACAATGTGCTAACCATTTGTAATGAATTGATATGCGCATCTGTTTGGGTACATTCTTATGGAAGGTTTGCCTGTAAAAATATTTATGCTTGAAATGATCCATTAAAGGCTTGTTTGTGCATTTTTTTGGAGTATTCTTGCGCCCGTTTTGTCGGGTGAGAGCATGGGTATGCAGGTTCGCCTGGCTAAGGAAAAGTAACATTAAGGCTGTAAACCATGCTGGAAAAGACTCTGCAAGCACCTGCGCTCAATACCCGTCGCAACGTGCTGATGTTCCTGGTCCCGTCACTCATCGGGATCCTGCTGTTCATGACCCCCGTTCTCTATGACGGCAACGTCACCATCCCGGTAGCCGTACTGGCGAAGCTGGTACAGAGGGTGTTTGCCGACTATCTGGTGGCCATGGTCAGCGCCATCATCACCACCACCATGCTGATGACCCTGATCGCCTGGTTGTTCAAGCCGGCGATCCTGGTGAAGCGCCCCTTCCTCAACAGCCTGTTCAACGTCTCTCCCTTCTGGGCCTGCGTGCGGGTGCTTGGCGGTATCTTCGTGCTGCTGACCTTCTTCGAGGCCGGTCCCGAGGTGCTGCGTTCCGGTGCGACCGGTGGTCTGGTGCTGCACGATCTGCTGCCGGTGCTGTTCTCCGTCTTCATCTTCGCCGGCCTGCTGCTGCCGCTGCTGCTCGATTTTGGTCTGCTGGAGTTTGTCGGCACCATGATGACCCGCATCATGCGCCCCGTGTTCCGCCTGCCGGGCCGCTCTGCGGTGGACTGCTTCGCCTCCTGGCTCGGGGATGGCAGCGTCGGCATCCTGCTGACCAGCAAACAGTACGAAGGCAAGTTCTACACCCAGCGGGAAGCCGCCGTCATCGGCACCACCTTCTCTGCCGTTTCCATCACCTTCTGCCTGGTGGTGATCTCCCAGGTGAAGCTGGAGCACATGTTCGTGCCCTTCTACCTGACCGTCTGCCTGGCCGGGGTGGTGGCCGCCATCGTGGTGCCGCGCCTGCCGCCGCTCTCCTGGAAGAAGGATGTCTACAGCGACGGTACCCCCCTGTGCCGCAAGCAGGAGGCGATCCCCCATCAGCACAGCGTGCTGAGCTATGGCTATGAGCGGGCCCTGACCAAGGCCGACAGCATGACGGATCTCGGCGCCGTGGCGCGGGAAGGGGTGAAGAATGCCCTGGACATGGTGTTTGGCGTGCTGCCGGTGGTGATGGCGGTGGGTACCTGTGCCCTGATGCTGGCCGAGCACACCCCCATCTTCAACTGGCTGGGGGCCCCCTTCGTCCCCTTGCTGGAGCTGTTGCAACTGCCGGAGGCGGAAGCCGCTTCCAAGACCATCATGGTGGGCTTCGCCGACATGTTCATCCCGGCGGTGCTGGCCTCCACCATCGAGAGCGAGATGACCCGCTTCGTGATCGCCGCCATGTCGGTCACCCAGCTCATCTATATGTCGGAAGTGGGCGCCCTGCTGCTGGGCAGCAAGATCCCGGTCAAGCTGTGGGAGCTGTTCGTGATCTTCCTGCTGCGCACCCTGATCACCCTGCCGGTCATCGCCGGGGTGGCGCACCTGCTGTTCTGATCTGCCCCGCGTCTGTAAACGGTCAACTTCGGTTGGCCGTTTTTTATGGCCACTATTAGACCAAAGTGAGTCTTTTATGAGGCGTGAATTTACATTAATGTAACAAGCTGAAAAAACACGCCAGCCGAGCAGTAGGCAATACCAACCTATGTGGCCAGGAGTCACCCCATGACCTCACTGCTCAGCTACCGGGCCGGTCCTTGCGATCAGCCGCTGCTTCACCAGACCATAGGCGCCTACCTGCAAGAGGTGGCGGAACGTTTCCCCGAGCGGCCCGCTGTGGTGGTGCGCCACCAGCAGATCCGCTGGAACTACCGGGAATACCTGACCCAGACAGACCGGCTGGCGCTGGGCCTGCTGGCGCTCGGGATCCGGCCAGGGGATCGGGTCGGCATCTGGTCGCCCAACAACATCGAGTGGTGCCTGGTGCAATTCGCTACGGCCCGCATCGGGGCCATCATGGTCTGCATCAACCCCGCCTACCGCAGCTACGAGCTCGCCTTTGCCATCAACAACGTGGGTTGTCGGGCCCTGATCTGCGCCAGCGCGTTCAAGGGTTGCGACTACCTCGCCATGCTGGGCGAGCTGGCCCCCGAGCTGGCGAGCTGTCCGCCAGGCCGCCTGACATCATCCCGGCTGCCAAGCCTGGAGATGGTGATCCGGCTCGGGGAGCAGCAAAGCGCCGGCATGCTCAACTTCCCCGAAGTGCTGGCACTGGGCGACCGGCAGGATCCGGCCTGGCTGGCCCGAGTGGCCGCCACCCTCAAACCCGATGACGCCATCAACATCCAGTTCACCTCGGGCACCACGGGCAACCCCAAGGGGGCTACCCTCAGTCACAGCAACATCCTCAACAACGGCCGCCAGGTGGCGCAAGGCATGGCGTTCAGCGAGCAGGATCGGCTCTGCATCCCGGTGCCGCTCTACCACTGTTTCGGCATGGTGCTCGGCAATCTGGTCTGCATCAGTGTGGGGGCCTGCGCCCTGTTTCCGGCCGAAGCCTTCGATCCGGCGGCCACCCTGCGGATGGTGAGCGAGGAGCGCTGCACCGCCCTGCACGGGGTGCCGACCATGTTCATCGCCGAGCTGGAGCTGGCGGAGTTTGATCAGTTCGATCTCTCCTCCCTGCGCACCGGCATCATGGCCGGTGCCATCTGCCCCGAGCCCTTGATGCGCAAGGTGCAGACCCTGATGCACATGACCGAGGTGACCATCGCCTACGGCCAGACCGAGTGCAGTCCCATCAATCACATGACCGCCATCGACGCGCCGCTGGACAAGCGGGTCACCACGGTCGGCCGCGCCATCGGTCACACCGAGATCAAGCTGGTCGACCCCAGCGGAGAGATAGTGGCCATCGGCGAGCGGGGCGAGATCTGCTGTCGCAGCAACGGGGTGATGCAAGGGTACTGGCAGGATCCGGCCAAGACGGCGGATACCATAGATGAGGAAGGGTGGCTGCACTCGGGGGACATCGGCATCATGGATGAAGAGGGCTATGTACGGATCGTCGGGCGCAGCAAGGAGCTGATCATTCGCGGTGGCGAGAACATCTACCCGCGCGAGATCGAGGAGCGGCTCTACGATCATCCGGCGGTGCAGGATGCAGCCGTGTTCGGGGTCGACAGCGAGCGCTATGGCGAGGAGGTGTGCGCCTGGGTCAAGCTCAGGCCCCGCCAGGAGGCCAGCGAGGAGGAGCTGAAGCAGTTCCTGTCGGCCCGCATCGCCTATTTCAAGGTGCCAAGATACATCCGTTTCGTGGAGGAGTACCCCATGACGGTAACCGGCAAGCTGCAAAAATTCAGGATGCGGGAATTGATGAGCGACGAGCTGGCCCGCCAGCACGCCGAGGCGATGCGCTGAGCGTGGCGACATCGGAAAAAAGGGCCTGCGGGCCCTTTTTTGTCAGCGTCCCAGCGGGTGGGGCTGTGCCGGCTTGCGGGGGCACTGCACCAGCAGGGTATGGGTGGTGAAGGTGCTGCTCTGGGGGAAGCTTGGGCGAAACCCCGTCATCGGATCGGCGGCCCCCATGCTCATCTGATGGGAAGTGAAGGTGCGCTGGCGGCGTTCGGTCTCCTGATAGCCGAGCGGGCAGCTCAGCGTCGCCTGCTGCTGGCACTCCTCCAGTGCGGCGCACTCGATCTGGAAGCGTTGCAGTGCGGGATTGGCTGAAGCGAGTTCGGTGACGGTGGCGGGCGCCGGCAGCAGGGCGCAGCCGGACAGCAAGAGGCTGCCCAGCAGGAAAATTCGGGGTGACATAAGAGAGTGGTGCTCGATGAAACAAGAAAAGGGTGGCTAGCGGCCGGCCGGGGCCATCTGCCTCGTGCCGGCCGCAAAGCGCGGATCAGCGCGGCGTGATGCCCATATCGACCGGACACTGGATGGTCAGAGAGTGCACCGTGTTGGCCATGCGATAGGGTTTGCCAGCCTTGTAGACCTTTTTCTCGTCGTCATAGCTGCCCGCCGTGTACTGGGTGCTGTAGAGGGTCTGCTGACGGCGATCCGTCTCCTGGTAGCCCTGCGGGCAGGTCTGGTTGGCCTGCTGGAAGCAGGCCGTCATGTTGCTGCACTCGATGTAGAAGCCGCGCTGGCTGGCATCGGCCAGGTGCACCGGGGTGACGGTGGGGGCGGGGGGAGACAACAGGGAGCAGCCGGACAGCGTCAGCGCGCCCAGCATGATGAGATGTTTTGACATAGATAACCTGAACAGTGTGGTGTGACAAAGAGTGAGGGGGAGTCTATTGCTCCCCCTTCGCTATAGGGGCACCGTTATAACCAGCCGGGGGCGTTCAGGCCAGCCCGCAAATGTAAGAAAATATGACCCGGCCCTAGGCCAGCCCGGCCAGCAGGGCGTTTTCATCCACCTGATCCAGCTGTTCGGGGGCGAGGAATCTCCCGGCGTAATCGCGCCAGATGCCGCTGCTGACGAACAGGGCAAACAGGGTGGGATCGATGTGCTGCTCTCGCACCATGCTCTGCATGATGGCCAGCGACTGGGAGACCGTCTTGCCCGATTTGTAGGGGCGATCGCTGGCGGTCAGCGCCTCGAAGATGTCGGCGATGGCCATGATGCGGGCGGGGATGCTCATCTGGCTGCCCAGCAGCTGGCGCGGGTAGCCCTTGCCGTCCATCCGCTCGTGATGGCCGCCGGCA
Source organism: Aeromonas sp. FDAARGOS 1408 (assembly GCF_019048665.1). NCBI lineage: Bacteria > Pseudomonadati > Pseudomonadota > Gammaproteobacteria > Aeromonadales > Aeromonadaceae > Aeromonas > Aeromonas sp. FDAARGOS 1408. The sequence continues at coordinate 302,788 of NZ_CP077394.1, forward strand.
ATCTCGGGCACGCTGCGTAGATGGCGGGGGAAGGGGAGGCGTTCGAGCATGCGAATGGTCTGGATGATGTGCTCGTTGATCTTGTAGCGCTCCTCCTCGGTGAGGGTGCCGCGGCCGATGGCGAGGTTGTAGCGCTCGCCGCGGTTGTAGAGGTGAGTGGGCACCCGCACCTTGAAGCCCCAGGGGTTGCGCTCGTCCAGCTGATCGTGGACGGGGCGGGGGATGAGGTGGGCGGCCTTGTCCGCCAGCAGGGGCTCGACGCAGGGCAGCGGTGCGGCCGGCTCCCCCTGGCGCAGCTTGAGCTCCTCCCGGCTGATGCCGAGCCGATCGTCCAGGGTGCGCAGCCAGGTGCGGCTGGCGATGGCATCCAGCCTGGTCAGCTTCTCCGGTGCCATCCATTCGCCGCCCAGGTTGCACTCGGCGACGAAGGCGAACTCCTCGTCCAGGGTGCTCCAGAGCGGCGCCACCGTCGCCCTGGCCGCTTCCCGCTCCGATGCCGGCAGGCGGGCCGCCAGCGCCTCTATGTAGCCGTCGCGCTTGAGCACCTCGAAGCGGGTACGGATCTCGTGGATCCGATCGTAAAGGGTCTCCAGCTTGGTGGCCTTGTCCACCACGAACTCGGGGGTGGTCACCTTGCCGCAGTCGTGCAGCCAGCTGGCGATATGGATGGCCTCCCACTCCTCCTCGTTGAGCCGGAACTCGGCGAACGGCCCCTGCTGCTGGGCACAGGCGGCTTCGGTCAGCATCCGGGTCAGCTCCGGCACCCGCTGGCAATGGCCGCCGGTGTAGGGGCTCTTGGCGTCGATCGCGCCGGCCATCAGCTCGATGAAGGACTCCAGCAGCTGTTTCTGCTCCTCCAGCAGGCGCTGATTCTCGATGGCGGAGGCCGAGGTGCCCGCCAGCGCCTCGATCAGACTGATGCGCGAGGCCAGCTCGCGGGCCGAGCAGTCTGGCAGGATCAGCAGCAGGCAGCCGATCAGCTCCTGGCGATGGTTGCGCAGGGGCTCGGCCACCAGCTGGCAGGGGCCGGGGAAGGGGCCCCAGTCGGCCAGATGCTGCTGCCAGCCCTGCTGGTCGATGGCGAGGCTGAGCCGCTCGCCCCGGGCCAGCTCGCCAAACAGGGCCTGCTGCCAGCGGATCTGCCCGGCCGGCAGCGGCGCTTTGCGCCACAGCGCCTGCACCGCCACCATCCCCTGCTCCTGAGCCAGGTAGAGACAACCCCCTTCGGCCTGCACCGCGGCGATGGTTTCGTGCAGGATGCGGCTGAGCAGGGAGTCGAAACGGTGTTCGGCCGCCAGCGCCCGCCCCATGTTCATGAAGTTGCCGAGGGTCAGCCGCATGCCTGACATGGTATGGGCCAGATCGTCGATCTCGCGGATGGCAGACTCGGGGACCCGACTCTCGCCAAAATCGAAATGCTGGATCCGCTCCGCCTCCTTGGTAAGCGCCAGCAGCGGGGTGGCGGTACGCCGCGAGACCAGCCAGATCACCGGCAGCAGCAGCAGCAGGCCCGCCAGCGCCCAGCCCAGATTGACCAGGGCCTCGTCTCTGGCCTGCTGATAGAGCAGGTCGGCCGACACCAGCAGGGCGATATGGAAGGGGGAGTCGCTCCCGAGGGGGGAGAGGTTGACCAGCCAGTCGCTGCCATCGGCGGCGGTCAGGTTGAGCTCGGCCGGGTCGCTCAGCAAGGTGGGCTGGCTGATGATCCGTTGTTGCAGGTCCGCCAGGGCCGGGTGGGGCAGGCTGGCCAGCATGGGCAGCTGGCTCAGCTGCTCGAAGCTCGGCAGGTGTCTGGGATCGGCGGCCAGCAGGGTGGCGTACTCATCGAACAGGATCACCTGGCTCTGGGCAGGCAACTGCAGCTTGCCGATCAGGGCCGACAGCCCCTCGACGCTGGTGTCTAGCCCGATCACGGCGCGTCTATCGTCGCTCTCCACTGCCAGCGTCATGCCAGGCTCCTTGGTGGTGAAGAAGAGGTAGGGGTTGGTGGTGGCGATCCCCGCACGCCAGCGGGCCTGCTTGTACCAGTCGCGGCTGCGGGGATCGTAGCGGTAGTTCGGCATGGGGCGCCGCTCGAGCAGGCTCAGCCGCTGATCAAAATAGAGAAACTCCCCCTTGCCCTGGCTGAGGCTCTGCACCAGCAGGCTGCTGGCGGCCGGCACGCCCCCCAGCTGGGTCTTGGCCCGCTCGGTCAGTTTGCGCACCAGAAAGAAGTCGCCATCCTCGTAGCCGGCATAGACGGCCCCATAGCTGGGGCTGTTGGCCAGCACCTCCGCCAGTTGCGGCAGGTAGGCCAGACGGTCGGTCAGGTTGGTCATGGCAGCCAGCTGGCCGCTGCGCAGCAGGCTGAGCGACATGCGGGCCGGCCGCTCGTTCAGCTGCAGGGCGAGGGCCAGCTGCTGGCGATACTGCAGAAAGTTCTGTCGCTCGTGCTCCAACCCCTGGCGGGCCCCTTGCTGGAACTGCAAGGCGATGAGTGCGCTGCCGAGCAGGGTGAACAGCAGGATGAAGAGGGTGGCGATATGCACATAGAAAGGTTTACGACCTGGCCTGGCAGTTGTCATGGACACATCCTTGTCACACGGGCGATTGCAGAGACGATCAACTTGCAGTGTGCCTGCAGGATGACAATAAACACAATAACCCATTCAGAGAGATCGGGATGTGACAGAGAGAAACTCCCCCTGCTGGCGCTCCCGTAACCTGTGTCCGTCAATTTTGCCGGCCGATCAGGTGATTCATTCAGGTATCCCGTGCTACATTGCCCCCCTTGTTACTGGTCTGTGAATCAATGGAGTGACCCATGTCTGCCATCCCCTATTCCGTGCTCGATCTGGTGCCCGTTGCCGAAGGCTCCCAGCCGGCCGAGTCGTTTCGCCGCTCGCTGGATCTGGCTCGCCATGCCGAGCGCTGGGGTTACAACCGCTACTGGCTGGCCGAGCACCACAACATGCCGGGCATCGCCAGTGCCGCCACCTCGGTGCTGATCGGCCACCTGGCCGGCGGCACCAATACCCTGCGCATCGGCGCGGGCGGCATCATGCTGCCGAACCACTCGCCGCTGGTCATTGCCGAGCAGTTCGGCACCCTGGCGTCACTCTATCCGGATCGCATCGATCTCGGCCTTGGCCGCGCGCCAGGCACCGATCAGCGCACCATGCGGGCGCTCAGACGCCAGCGCAGCGGCGAGGTGGATGACTTCCCGGCGGATGTGCGCGAACTGATGGACTACTTTGGCGACGAGGTGGGCGCGGTGCAGGCGGTGCCGGGCCAGGGGCTGCATCTGCCCATCTGGCTGCTGGGCTCCAGCCTCTACAGCGCCCAGCTGGCGGCGGCCATGGGGCTGCCGTTCGGCTTTGCCTCCCACTTCGCCCCCGCCATGCTGCTGCAGGCGCTGGAAATTTACCGCGCCCAGTATCGCCCCTCCGCCCGCTGGCCCAAGCCCCATGCGGTGGTCTGCATCAACATGATCGCCGCCGACAGCGAGCGGGAGGCGCGCTTCCAGTTCACAACCCTGCAGCAGCAGTTCCTGCGCCTGCATCGCGGCAACGCGGGCAAGTTGCCGGCGCCCGTCGTCGAACTGAGCGAGGAGTGGTCCGAACGCGAGCTGGTGGCGATGGAGCAGACCCTGGCCCGCTCGCTGGTGGGCAACCCGGATCAGGTACGCCACGGCCTCAAGGCGTTGCTGGCGGAAACCAGGGCCGACGAGCTGATGTTCAACGGTCCCATCGTCGATCATCAGGCGCGGCTGCGTTCCTTTGAAATTGCCGCCGAGCTGATGCAGGCGCTATAAGCTCGACTCCCCGAAGAGCAGGGCGCTATCTTGCTAGAAGCGCCTCTGTCGCCCTGCTGTCAGGTCATCGAGAGGGGGGCGTTGTGGGGAGGACTGATGGGATTTCTGCTCTCTCTATTTTATCTAATGCACTGAATTAAAAGGAAAGTCAGGTTGGTGTCAGGCTGCTGTCGTGTCGCATGCCACCCTCCTGATCCTATGCTGGCCCCGTCAATCAACCACAAGGAGTTCGAGATGATCGTCAGGAAGTTGAGATTGCAGCGGGGCTGGTCACAGGAGCAGTTGGCCGCCTTTACCGGCCTGAGCGTTCGCACCATTCAGCGGATCGAGCAGGGTCAGCAGCCCGGACTGGAATCCCTCAAGGCCCTGGCCGCCGTCTTTGAGCTCGAGGTGGCGCAACTTGACGGTACAAGCCAACAGGAGCATGAGATGAGAGGGAGTGACACGATGGAACGGGATCAGATCCGGGTATCGGTAGAGGAGCGGGCCGCCATGCGTTATGTGGAGGGGCTCAAGGGCTTCTATTACCACATCGCCAGCTACCTGCTGGTAATATGCGGGCTGTTTGTCATCAACTATCTGAGCAACCCGGGCTATATCTGGGCCTGGTGGCCGGCACTGGGCTGGGGGCTGGGATTGATCTCCCATGCCATCAACCTGTTCCAGCCCTTCAAACTGTTCGGCCCCGAGTGGGAGCGACAGCAGATCGAGAAACGACTGGGACGCAAGCTCTAGGGTGAGCAGTGCACCATAAAAAACGGGCCCGGCAATACCGGGCCTGTTTTGTTTTATTGTCTGCAGCCTACTTGGCGTTGGCGGGACAGTGAGTGACGATCAGGGCATCATCTTCATGGCACCACAGGGTTGCTCAGGTTCAGCCGCTTATCGTCACTTGGCGTAGGTAGGGCAGGGGGTCGCGATCAGGGCATCATCTTCATAGCGCCACAGGGTGAGGCTCTGATTGTCCAGACGCTCGCTCCCTCACCATTACTTGGCGTAGGTGGGGCAGGGGGTCGCGATCAGGGCATCATCTTCATAGCGCCACAGAGTGAGGTTGTTGCCCCAGACGCAGCCGGTGTCGAGCGCCTTGATATCCTGCTTGCCGGTGTTGCCCATCAGGGCCGCCCAGTGGCCGAACACCAGAATGGGGTCGTCCACATGGTGTTCGCGCTGCTCGAACCAGGGACGCAGGCCCGGGGTCGACTCGGTGGGGCCCTTCTTGCATTTGAAGTCGAGCCGGCCGTCGAAATAGCAGAAGCGCATTCGGGTGAAGGTGTTGATGATGTAGCGGTAGCGCTCGATCCCGACCAGATCGTCCTGCCAGCCATCGGGCTGATCGCCATACATGTTGTGCAGCAGCCACTGGTACTGATCACCGCGCAGCAGGCTTTCCACCTCACGGGCACAGTTGCGGGCGGTGCGGGCGTCCCACGCCGGGGAGATGCCGGCATGCACCATCATGATGGGCAGGTCGGGGTGCTCCGCCAGCAGCGGGCGGTGGCGCAGCCACTCCAGCAGTTCGTCCCGATCCGGGGCGTCCATCAGCTCCTGCAGCCTGTCTTTCTTCTTGAGCGGGGCTACCCCGTCGGCGACCGCCAGCAGGTGCAGATCGTGGTTGCCGAGCACGGTGACGGCACGGTTGCCCAGCCCTTTGACGAAGCGCAGGGTGTTGAGAGAGTCCGGGCCGCGGGCGACCAGATCGCCGCACAGCCAGAGTACGTCGTTAGCGGGATCGAACTCGGCCAGATCCAGCAGACGGCGCAAGTCGTCGTAACAGCCCTGGATATCGCCAACAAAACAGTTCGCCATGAAACCTCAGTTGATAATGTGGGGGACGGCCAGCGTAAAGGGTGCGATAGGCACCTCGAATTGCTGCCCCGACTCGTCTTGCAGGGTATAACTCCCTTCCATCACGCCGAGCGGGGTGGCCAGCGGCACGCCGCTCTGATAGCGGAAGGTCTCGCCGGGGGCGATGACCGGCTGCTCGCCGACCACGCCGGGGCCTTCGACTTCTAGCATCTTGCCATTGGCATCTGTGATGAGCCAGCGTCGGCGCAGCAGTTGCGCCGGGCCGGGCCCCAGGTTCTCGATCTCGATGAGATAGTGGAACTGGTAAGGGTCTTTGCTGTCCGCCACATACGAGGGGTATGGGCGGACCAGGATGTGCGGGGTTGCCACGGGATCAGGCCTTTGGCTGATCCGCCAGCCAGTTGGCGATCATGACGAACTGCTCGAGGGAGAGGTTCTCCGGGCGCAGGTTGCCATCGATACCAAGCTCGGTCAGCTGGGCGTCCGTGATGAAGTTGGAGAAGCTGTTGCGAATGGTCTTGCGACGCTGGCCGAAGCCCTCGGTGCAGACCCGGTTCAGGCAGCGAATGTCTTTCGCGACTATGGTCGGGTTCTTGTGCGGGATCAGACGGACCACGGCAGAATCCACCTTGGGCGCCGGCTTGAAGGCGCCAGGGCCCACTTCCAGCACAGGCACTACCTGGCAGTAGTACTGGGTCATCACGCTCAGACGGCCATAGGCCTTGCTGCCCGGGCCGGCGGCCAGACGCAGCACCACTTCCTTTTGCAGCATGAAGTGCATGTCTTCTACCCGATCGGCGAACTCGCACAGGTGGAAGATGAGCGGGGTGGAGATGTTGTAGGGCAGGTTGCCGAAAATGCGCAGCGGCCCCTTGCCTTCCCCCATCAGGGTGCTGAAGTCAAAACGCATGGCATCGGCTTCGATGACGGTGAGCTTGTCCTTCAGGGTCGGGTGCTCGCGCAGGCGCGCCGCCAGATCCCGGTCCAGCTCGACCACGGTCATCTTGTCCATCTGGGCGGCGACCGGCTCGGTCAGCGCGGCCAGACCCGGGCCTATCTCCACCAGGTTCTGACCCGGCTGCGGATTGATGGCGGCCACGATCTGGTCGATCACGTAGCGATCGTGCAAGAAGTTCTGACCGAAACGCTTACGGGCCGTGTGGCCCATGTGCACCTTACTGCTCATATCTTTTTTTCTCTACCATCTTGATGGCGTGGTTGATCGCGGTGATCAGGCTGCCGGAGTCGGCCAGGCCCTTGCCTGCCAGATCCAGTGCGGTGCCGTGATCCACCGAAGTGCGGATGAAAGGGAGTCCAAGGGTGATATTGACCGAACTGCCGAAGCCCTTGTATTTGAGCACGGGCAGCCCCTGGTCGTGGTACATGGCGAGTACCGCATCCGCATCCTTGAGGTATTTCTCCTGGAACAGGGTATCGGCCGGCAGCGGGCCGACCAGATCGATCCCCTCCTGGCGCAGGCCGGCCAGGGCGGGTTCGATCACGTCAATCTCTTCACGGCCGAGGTGGCCGCCTTCCCCGGCGTGGGGGTTGAGGCCGCAGACGTAAATGCGGGGCTTGGCGATGCCAAACTTGGCTTTGAGATCCGCATCCAGGATGCGGATCACCTTGCCGAGGCGATCCTCGGTGATGGCCATCGCCACATAGGCCAGCGGAATGTGGGTGGTCGCCAGCGCGACCCGCAGCCCTTCGGTCGCCAGCAGCATCACCACGTCGGCGGTGTTGGATTGCTGGGCGAAGAACTCGGTGTGACCGCTGAATGACACGCCAGCCTGGTTGATGATCCCCTTGTGCACCGGCCCGGTCACCACGGCGGCAAATTCGCCGCTCATGTTGCCGTCGCAGGCGCGCTGCAGGGTGGCCAGCACGTAGGCGCCATTGCATTCGTCCAGCTTGCCCGGTATCACGGCGGCGCCGAGGGGAACCGGACAGACGGTCAGGGTGCCCGCCCGCTGCGGTTGTGCCGGCTGACCGGCATCATAGGGCAGCAGCTCGACGGGCAGCCCCAGCAGGGCGGCCCGTTCGCGCAGCAGCGCCGGATCGGCGATCACCACCAGCTGGTGCGGCCAATCCTGCTGGGCAATCTGCAGCACCAGATCCGGGCCGATCCCGGCCGGTTCACCCGGGGTAATGGCGAGGCGACGACAGGTCATCAGCTGCCGGCGCCTTCGATCTGGATGTAGGCCTCGTCACGCAGCTCGTCCAGCCAGGCCTGGGACTCTTCGGTGAAGCGACGGTTGTAGATCAGCTGATAGGCGCGCTGCTCCTGGGCCTTGGTGGTGGCATCCTGGCTGCGGCGCTCTTCCAGCTGGACGATGTGCCAGCCGTGGGTCGTGCGGAAGGGTTCGCTGATCTGGCCTGGTTGCAGGCGGTTGACCATGTCGCGGAATTCGGGCACGTAGACGTTGGGATCGGACCAGCCCAGTTCGCCACCCTGCACCGCGGAGCCCGGATCCTCGGAGTACTTCTCCGCCAGGCTGGCGAAGCTCGCCTTGCCGCTCTTGATGTCGTGCAGGATGCCGTCCAGCATCCCCTTGGCTTTCTCTTCGCTCAGGATGATGGAGGGCTTGATCAGGATGTGGCGGGCGCGCACTTCGGTCTGCACCACCTGCTGCTGGCCCTTGCTGTCGAACACCTTGATGATGTGCAGACCGGCACCGGAGCGCAGCGGGCCGACGATGTCGCCCTTCTTGGCACCCTGCACCGCTTCGGCCATCAGGGTCGGCATCTCTTGCGGGCTCATCCAGCCCCAGTCACCCCCTTCCAGCGCCTTGGGTCCGCTGCTCTCGGCAATGGCCATCTTGCGGAAGTCGGCGCCCTGCTTGAGGGCGGCCAGGATGCGTTCAATCTTGCTCTTGGCGGCGTTGAGCTGCTCGGCGCTCGGGTTGTCCGGCAGGGCAACCTGGATGTGGCCGACATGGTACTGCTGTTGCTGCTGACCCTGCTTGGCCAGGATATCCACCACCTGCTTCACCTCCTGCTCGGAGATGTTGATGCGGCGGCGCACCTGGTTGCGGCGCACCTCGTTCATCAGGATCTCGCGGCGCACCTCTTCCCGATACTGGGCATAGGTCAGCCCCTCGCGATCCAGCTGGGCACGCAGCTGATCCAGGGTCATCTTGTTGTCGGCGGCGATGCTCTGGATCGCTTGCTCCAGCTGGGTATCGCTGATCTTGAGGCCCTGGCGCTCGGCCAGCTGCAATTGCAGGCTCTCCTGGATCAGGCGGTCCAGCGCCTGTTTGCGCAGGGTGGCGTCATCGGGCAGGGACTGGCCGTTTTCCTGGGCGGAGATCTTGACCTTCTGGACCAGGGCCTCCTGCTGGCTGGCCAGCACCACGTCCTTGTTGACCACGGCAAGCACCTTGTCCATCAGCTCGGGGGCGGCGAAGGCACCCTGGCTCATGGCTCCGAACAGGCCTGCAGTCAGCAGGGAAATCAACGTCTTCTTCATATCCATCTCTCAAGGCGTTTGCCAGACCGCTTATTGGTCTCGCAGGTTAAACGGACGAATGTAAGGCAGTGCTTCGGTGTCAAGGGAGGTGCCCTTGGTGCCGGTACCCACGCTACCCAATCCTTTCATTTCAAACTGAATGCCCAGGCTGCGCTCCGAGGTCGGACGCAGGGTCACGTTGTCCGGAGTGTTGACCCACTCCAGGTTGAAGTTGATGCTCCAGCAGCAGGAGTCGTACTTCAGGCCCACCTTGCGATCAGACTTCACGCTCTGGTTGAGCTCCTGGTAGTAACCCCCGTACAGGTGCCACTGATCGTTGAGCGGCGTGGTCAACAGCAGGCCGATCTGGTTGAGGTCGGTGACCTGTCCCCGGTTTTCGAGATCGTAGTTGGCGTCGCGCACGAAACGGTGGTTCAACTGGCTGATCAGCTTCTCGTGGCGATACTCAAGGGCGCTGTTGGCGGAGCTGAGCCGGCTCTGGTCCATATCATATTGCGCGCCGGCATGGGCAAACCACTGCTCGTTGATCTTGGCATCCCCCTCGAAGGAGAGCGGGGAGCGGGTGTTGGTGGTCAGGGTTTCGCTGGGGTAGAGCTTGACCCTGGGCGCAACGAAATCGAAAGCTTGGGCAACGGCCAGCCGAATTCGTTCATCGCCGATCTCATCATATACCCGGCTGGTGAGGCCGATGGAGATCCTGTTGGAGTCGCTGATGCGATCCAGGCCGGCGTAGCGGCGGTCGCTGAACAGGCTGTAGTAGTCCTGGCGCATGGTGGTGGAGTCATAGACGCCTATGTTGTCCTGATCCTTGTAGGGCACATAGAGGTACTGGAACTCCGGCTCCAGGGTCTGGTTGGCATCCCCGCCGAACCAGTTCTGGTTGCGTTCGAAGGTCATGCCGCCCTTGAGGCGGAACGAGGGCAGGGTGCGGGTGATGATCCCTTCGTCCAGGGTGACTCCGTTGGCCCCTGCAGGGGTGAAGCGGCTGACGAAGGTCTGGCTCATGTTGTCCGGCACTTCCTGATCGTAACGGGTGTACATCAGCTTGTACTGGCTGTCGAGGTAGTAGCCAGCCTCGTTGATCAGCGGCATGGTCAGGGTCGGGGCCGTGTAGACCCGGGTGCCGGTGTAGGCGCCGCCCTGGTTCTGGGCGATGGCCTGGGCATTGTTGTAGCCGAACTTGGTGATCTCGGTGTTCCAGGCGAGATCGTACCAGCTGCCCTGCTGGTAGTAGTTGTGGTCGATGCGCGGCATCAGCTCGTGGGGCTGCTGGGCGCTGGCCAGCAGGATCTGGTAGGTGCGCACCTCGGTGTTGATGTTCCAGTTGGGCTGGAAGTAACCGGCCATCAGGGATTGCTGCAACTGGTTCTCGACCTGGGTACCCACCTTGGGGGAGAAGTCGTTGAAGTAGTTGTAATCCCGATCCCGCACCTTGGTGTAGTCGAGCGACACCCGCATGGCGTTGTCGGCAAACAGCGAGGTGTGATTGGCGTTGAGCAGGTAACGGTGACCGTCTGACATGGCCTGATTGAGGCTCGGGGTCTCGTCGTACTGCTTGTCGTTGGCCAGGTTCTCGAAATAGAGGCTGCCGACGTGAGCCGGATCCGGCATGTAGCGGAACTGCACCTGCTCCATCAGGCCCCGTCTGTCCATGAAACGGGAGGTGATGGTGGCATCGTAGTTGGGGGCTATGTTCCAGTAGAACGGTTGGGTGATGTCCATGCCGTTCTTGGAGCTCTGGGTGTAACCCGGGTAGAGCAGGCCCGTCTTGCGCTCATCCTTGATGGGGAAGTTGATGTACGGGAAGTAGAACACCGGATAGTCGTAGAGCCAGAGGCTGGCGTTCCAGGCTTCCCCGAACACCTCGGTCTGATCGATGTCGATGCTGCCCGCCTTCAGGGTCCAGACCTCCTGGCCCGGTGGGCAGGTGGTGTACTGGGCCCCTTCCAGGGTGATGTTCTGGTTGTTGTTGGTCATGGTGACCCGGTCGGCGGAGCCGCGCACCGGCGAGCCATGCACCTGATACTTGCCCTCTTCCAGCTCGGAATTCTTGGTATCCAGGTTGGATTTCAGGGTCTTGTCGCTGGTGACCGTGATCTGGCCGTCGTTGTAGTAGATGTTGCCGATGGCGATGACGTCCCGGCTCTTCTGATCGAGCTCGGCGTAGTCGGAATCGAACTTGCGCACGCCCTGGCGCACCTTGACGTCGCCCTGATAGACGGCGGTGCCACCCTGCTTGGCTTCGAGGCGATCGGCATCCACCTCCACGGGCTGGGCATTGGCGTCGGTGCCGGGCGCCAGTTTTTCAATCTTGGGGACATAGTCATAGCAGAGCCCGTCCAGGATCCCGGTGGCGGGAGGCGGCGTCAGCGGCGCTGCCTGCACGATGGCAGGGGTCAGGGCAGGAACAAGGCTGATGGTCAGGGCGATGGGATAGGAGTATCCCAGTGTCCGTTTTGTCATGTGAAAGACTCGCGCAATCCGTGGTAGCTACGGCTGATTCAAGACATGCATTTTACGACAGGATTCATCGAGTTGACATTGCATGTCATTGCTTTATGTTAGCCGGCAATGATAAAGCATTATTGCGGCCAGGGCTAACAGCCAAGTGCTGCTTTCCAATTTGGTCCCCGACTTATGCACGATCGCGATTCCCTCTTGCTGCACTGGGCGCGCCGGATTTCCGGTGATGCCAGCCTTCAGTTGACTCTCATTTCCGGTGACGCCAGTTTTCGCCGCTACCACCGTGGCGGTGGCCTGATCTGGGTGGATGCCAACCCTAAAACCGAAAAGAATCATGAGTTTGTCCGCAATGCTTCGGCCCTGCACGCCGGCGGCCTGCTGGCCCCCGAGGTGCGGGCGGTGGACTATGAGCAGGGGCTGCTGGCGGTGACGGATCTGGGGGATACCCAGCTTATCGGCTGCCTGAACGCAGACAATGTGCAGGCCTGGTACAGCAAGGCCATAGCGCTGCTGCCCCGTCTCGGCGCGGTTGAGCTGGACCTTGAGCCTTTTGATTCCGCCTTTATGGCGCGGGAGAACAGCATCTTCCCCGAGTGGCTGCTGGGTCACCATCTGCAACTGACCCTGAGCGATGAAGAGCAGCAACTGCTGGCCGAGACCTTCGCCTGCCTCACCGAGAACAACCTGGCCCAGCCGCAGGGGGTGATGCACCGTGATTTTCACAGCCGCAACCTGATGGTGTGCGGTGGCGAGACGCCGGATGAGAGCGAGCTGGCGGTCATCGACTTCCAGGACATGGTCATCGGGCCGCTCAGCTATGACCTGGTCTCGCTGCTGAAAGACTGCTACGTGCGCTGGCCAGACGCGGTGATCGAGCAGGGCATGCGGCTCGGCTTCGACACTTTGCAGCAGGCCAATCTGCTGGGCGGGCTCGATTACGCCGCGTTTCGTCGCGCCGCCGACCTCACCGGCATGCAGCGCCACCTCAAGGCAGCGGGCATCTTCACCCGGCTCTACCACCGCGACGGCAAGTCCGGCTACCTCAAGGATATTCCCCGCACCCTGGGCTACGTGGTGGATGTCTGCCGCAGCCATGGCGCCGCCTATCCGGTGCTGGCCCGCTTCGGCCAGTGGCTGGAGCAGGTGGTGCTGCCCGGGCTGGCCCGCAGCGGAGTGGCGTCATGAAGGCGATGATTCTGGCCGCCGGGCGCGGCGAGCGGATGCGCCCGCTCACCGACAGCCTGCCCAAGCCGCTGCTGGCGGTGGGGGGCAAGCCGCTCATCGTGCACCATATCGACAAACTCAAGGCGGCCGGCGTGACCGACCTGGTCATCAATCACGCCTGGCTTGGTCACAAGCTGGTGGAAGCGCTCGGCGATGGCAGTGCGCTCGGGGTCTCCATCCACTGGTCGGCCGAGGAGAGCGCGCTGGAGACTGCCGGCGGCATCGTACAGGCGCTGCCGCTGCTGGGCAGCGATCCTTTTCTGGTGATCAACGGCGATACCTGGCTCGACCTGGACTATCGCACCCTGGTGAGCCAGCCCCTTGGCGACCAGCTGGCCCACCTCTGGCTGGTGCCCAACCCGCCGCAGCATCCGGCGGGGGATTTTGCGCTGCAGGCGGGCAAGGTGGTTGATACCCCGGCGCTGACTTTCAGCGGCGTCGGGCTCTATGATCCCGCCGCCTTTGCCGGATTGGCGGCGGGGGCACGCAAGCTGGCGCCCCTGCTGCGGGAGTGGATGACGAAAGGTCGGGTGGGCGGCAGCCTGCTGGCCGGCGAGTGGCGCGACATAGGGACGGCCCAGCGGCTGCACGAGCTGGACGATCAGTTGCAAGGACGCACTCATTAATTTCACGAGGTCTTGAACCATGCGTATTTGGGGTAAGGTGCTTGGCGCCTTCTTCGGTTTTCTGCTCGGCAACATCTTTGGTGCCCTGCTTGGCCTCTGGATCGGCCATCGCTTCGATCGGGGCATGGGCTTGAATTTTCGCCGCGCCCCCACCCAGCAGCAACAGGCGGTCTTCTTCCACGCCACCTTCGCCGTCATGGGCCACATCGCCAAGGCGAGCGGCCAGGTGACCGAGCAGGAGGTCCGGGTCGCCTCTAACCTGATGGACCGGATGCGGCTGGCAGGGGAGCAGCGGGCTCGCGCTCAGGAGTCGTTCCGCCAGGGCAAGGAGGCGGACTTCCCGCTGCGGGAGACCCTGGCCGAGTTTCGCCAGGCCAGCCAGGGCCAGCGCGATATCCTGCGCTTCTTCCTCGAGGTACAGCTGCAGGCCGCCTTCGCCGATGGCAAGGTCGAGGCCAGCGAGCGTGCCATCCTGCATACCATCGCCGACGAGCTGGGTTTCAGCCGCATCGAGCTGGCCCGCATCCTGGCGATGGCCGAGGCGCAGATGAACTTCTTCAACCGGGCCCACGGTGGCCAGTATCAGGATGGCGGGCAGGGTGGTCAGCAGTATCGGCAGGAGGCGCCCTCCCGTGACAGGCTCAAGGATGCCTATCAGCTGCTGGGGGTGAGCGAGAGCGACAGCGATCAGGAGATCAAGCGCGCCTACCGCAAGGAGATGAGCAAGCATCACCCGGACAAGCTGGCCGCCAAGGGCTTGCCGCCCGAAATGATGGAGATGGCCAAGGAGAAGACCCAGGAGATCCAGCAGGCCTGGGAGTGGATCCGCGAGGCGCGCGGCATTCGCTGAGCGCCCCTTCATCAGCCATAAAAAATGCCCGTCGCTGACGGGCATTTTTGTTTGCGCAGTATTTGTGCGTCGCGGCTTAGTGGCTGTCGACCCAGACAAACTTGAGCACGAACAGCAGGGCCACCACCAGCACGCAGGGGTTGATCTCGCGCCAGCGGCCGGTGCCCGCCTTCATCACGCAGTAGGAGATGAAGCCCACGGCGATCCCCTCGGTGATGGAGAAGCTGAACGGCATCATGACGGCGGTCATGAAGGCCGGCACCGCTTCGGTCAGGTCTTCCCACTTCACCCGGGTCAGCTCGGAGCACATCAGCACACCCACATAGATGAGGGCCCCCGCCGCCGCATAGGCCGGCACCATGGCGGCAACCGGGGAGAAGAAGATCGCCAGCAGGAACAGCAGGCCGACCACGATGGCGGTCAGACCGGTACGGCCGCCGACGGCGACGCCGGAGCTGCTCTCGATGAAGGCGGTGACCGAGGAGGTGCCCATGAAGGCGCCGCCGACGGAGCTGGCGCTATCCACCAGCAGGGCCTGCTTCATGCGCGGGAAGTGACCCTTGTCATCGGCCAGCTTGGCGCGGTTGGTGACGCCGATCAGGGTGCCGGAGGAGTCGAACAGGTTGACCAGCATAAAGGAGAAGATGATTCCGGCCAGGCTGATGTCGAGCGACCCCATCAGATCCAGCTGGCCGAACACCGGCTCAATGCTGGGGGGCATGGAGACGAAGCCCTTGAAGGTGACGTCGCCAAACAGCCAGCCCAGGGTGGTGGTCACTACGATGGCGATCAGCACGGCGGAGTGGACGCCGCGGGCCGAGAAGATGCAGATCAGGAAGAAGCCGAGCAGCCCCAGCAGGCAGGGCAGGGAGGTGAGGTTGCCCACCGTCACCATGGTCGCGGGGCTGGCCACCACTATGCCGGCGTTGTGCAGGCCGAGCAGGGCGATCAAGAGGCCGATGCCGGCGGTGATGCCGACCCGCAGGGTGAGCGGAATATTGGCGATGAGCCAGTAGCGCACCCGCAGCAGGGTGAGGATCAGCAGGCCCATGGCGCCCCAGAAGATGGTGCCCATGCCCACTTGCCAGGAGTAGCCCATGCCGGCCACCACCACGAAGGCGAAGAAGGCGTTGAGGCCCATGGCCGGTGCCAGCGCAATGGGCAGGTTGGCGAGCAGGCCCATCAGGATGCTGCCGATGCCGGCGATGAGGCAGGTGGTAACGAACACGGCCTGGGTGTCCATGCCGGCCGCAGAGAGGATCTGCGGGTTGACGAAGACGATGTAGACCATGGTCAGGAAGGTGGTGATGCCGGCGATCACTTCGGTGCGGGCGTTGGTGCCATGGCCCTTCAGGGCAAACAGACGCTCAAGCAATCCTTGCCCGGCGGCCTGTGCGGGGGCCTGGTGTGGTTGATTCATGTTGGATTCCAATAGGTGACGTGAAATAAGCAGCAGGAGAGGGGCATCCTCCATGGAGGAGTGACGCCCGCTTTCTGGTGGTTAAACAACCAGACTCGTCCTGATACCGTGACAGCGCGCACATTTTTACACAGGCGGCGCCGTTTACAAACCCCGGATCTGCGAGGCGGATCAATGAATAGAGCAAAAATTCAAACGTTTTCCAGGCCGAAAATAAAAAAGGTTCTCGCTGGAGAACCTTTTGAGGGGCAGGGGTCGGGTCAGAGGGTCTTGAAGTAACGCTCCACCAGCTGGGCCAGCACGGAGTCGAGCTTGTCCTGCACCTCTCCCAGTTCCCGCCCCATGCGGCGCAGGAAGAGGCTGGCCTGCTCCTCGCTCAGCTTGCGGCCGTCGATGAAGAACTCCTGCTCCGGCAATTGCTTGTCATAGCGGGGCAGCAGGGTCCAGTTCACCAGCTCCGGCTCCACGGCGGCGAAGATCCTGGCGGCGGCGGCACAGAAGGTCTCGATGTGCGCCTTGCCGTCCGGCCCGAGGCAGCCCGGTTCAACCCGGATCTGGATGGTCAGTTTCTTCTCTGTGGTGGGCTGGGTCGTCATCTTGCTACATCCATGCATAAAAGGTATCCGTCTTGGATTGTAAGCCATCGGGCACAAGAAAGGGGAGCCTGGGCTCCCCTTGTCGCATTTGCCGGTTTACTTGGCGATGCGCTTGTACTTGGCTCTGTGCGGCTGGACCGCCTCGGCGCCGTAGGTCTTCTTCTTCCACTCTTCGTATTCGGTGAAGTTGCCTTCGAAGAATTCGATCTTGCCCTCGTCCTGATAGTCCAGGATGTGGGTGGCGATGCGGTCGAGGAACCAGCGGTCGTGGGAGATGACCATGGCGCAGCCCGGAAACTCCAGCAGGGCGTTCTCGAGGGCGCGCAGGGTTTCGATGTCCAGATCGTTGGTCGGTTCATCCAGCAGCAGCACGTTGCCGCCGGTCTGCAGCAGCTTGGCCAGGTGCAGACGGCCGCGTTCACCACCGGAGAGCTCGCCGACCCGCTTCTGCTGATCGGCACCCTTGAAGTTGAAGCGGCCGATGTAGGCGCGGCTCGGGAACTCGTAGTTGCCGATGCGCAGGATGTCCTGGCCGTCGGCGACTTCCTCGAACACCGTCTTCTTGTCGTCCATGCTGTCGCGGAACTGATCGACAGAGGCCAGCACCACGGTCTCACCCAGGGTGATGGCGCCGGAATCCGGCTGCTCCTGACCCGACATCATGCGGAACAGGGTCGATTTACCGGCACCGTTCGGGCCAATGATGCCGACGATGGCCCCCTTCGGAATGGCAAACGACAGATCGTCGATCAGCACCCGGTCACCATAGGATTTGCGCAGGTTGGCCACTTCCACCACCTTGTCGCCGAGGCGCGGTCCGGGCGGAATGAACAGCTCGTTGGTCTCGTTGCGCTTCTGGTAGTCGTTGGTGTTGAGCTCTTCGAAGCGGGCCATACGGGCTTTGGATTTGGCCTGACGGCCTTTCGGGTTCTGGCGAACCCACTCCAGCTCCTTCTCGATGGACTTGCGACGAGCCGCTTCCGTGCTGGCTTCCTGCGCCAGACGGGCATCTTTTTGCTCCAGCCAGGAGGAGTAGTTGCCCTCCCACGGGATACCTTCGCCGCGGTCCAGCTCCAGGATCCAGCCGGCCACGTTGTCGAGGAAGTAGCGGTCGTGGGTGATGGCCACGACGGTGCCCTCGTAGTCGTGCAGGAAGCGCTCCAACCAGGCCACGGACTCGGCGTCCAGGTGGTTGGTCGGTTCGTCCAAGAGCAGCATGTCCGGCTTTTCCAGCAGCAGGCGGCACAGTGCCACGCGGCGGCGCTCACCACCGGAGAGGTGCTTGATCTTGGCATCCCATGCCGGCAGGCGCAGGGCATCGGCCGCACGCTCCAGCTGGTTTTCCATGTTGTGGCCGCCCTGGGCCTGGATGATGGCTTCCAGCTCGCCCTGTTCGCGGGCCAGCTTGTCGAAATCCGCATCCGGGTCGGCGTAGGCCGCATAGACCTCGTCCAGCCGGGCCATGGCGCGTTTCACCTCGCCGACCGCCTCTTCGACCGCTTCGCGTACGGTCTGCTCCGGATCCAGCTTGGGCTCCTGCGGCAGGTAGCCGATCTTGATGCCGGGCTGCGGACGGGCTTCCCCTTCGATCTCGGTATCTAGCCCTGCCATGATGCGCAGCAGGGTCGATTTACCGGCGCCGTTCAGACCCAGCACGCCGATCTTGGCGCCCGGGAAGAAGGAGAGGGAGATGTTCTTGAGAATATGACGCTTGGGCGGCACTACCTTGCCGACCCTGTTCATGGTGTAAATAAATTGAGCCATTGGCTAATTCTCTTTAATTTACAGGTTGTTATCGTGATGCAATAAATTCTTGGGGCCGTATTGGGGCCAAATCAGAAAAGCTGGCCCCAAGTCTGCCCCAAACCCTGTCCGCTTCGTCGCGGTCTTGCTCGGGGATCCATTTGCCATAGACTGTTCGCACCATGGTGCTGTCCTCGTGCCCCAGGTATGACGCAACCCATTCCGGGTTGGCGCCCGCGGTCAGCATCCAGCAAGCAAATGTATGGCGCATATGGTATTGGGTTCGCCGGCGAATGCCAGCCCTCTTTATCAATCTGTCCCATTTGTCGCCCAAGGTGAAAGCCGTGTAGCAAATGCTGAGCCCTGGGGTCTTGCTGGTTACATCGGGACTGAACACGAACGTGACCTTCTCATCTACCTGCCTGCGGTCTCGCAGCGTCTTTTTGATGTAGTGGGTCTGGCGCATCGCTGTCATGGGCCGCAATCGGCGGAGAGCCTCGATGGCCGGGGGCAGGAGCACGATGGTGCGCTCATGGCCAGTCTTCGGTACCTTGAAGTTGCGGGCTTGGGTGATGTTGCGGCGGATCTGCAATTCCCCGCGCTCAAGGTCAACATCCTCCCAGGCCAGCGAGCAGAGCTCACCTGTCCGCATGCCTGTCCAGCAAGCCAGCTGAATCCACATTGCGTCCATGTCGTGCCTTGCCGCCTCTTGCAGGCGCCGGAACTCCTCTTGGTCAAACGGGTCTGGTTTGTCCCGGATCACTTCTACCTTGGTGAGAACCGATGAGAGGTCTTGGTGGGTGTAGCCATTCTGCGTGGCGAAGTTGAACAGCCCGGCCGCCACCATCATGTAGTAGTTGACAGATCTTGGGGCCAGCGGCTTGTTTGTTCTCCCCCGCGGTTCAGTCATCAGGAAGCGGCGCCATTGCTGCAGGTCTTCAGTTCGGAAGGTGTTGACGATTCTGGTGTGGTCAAGGTCTGAAGCCATCATCCCAAGAATGGAGCGATAGCGCCCCCGGGCGTTGTCGCCTATGTCCACATCCTTGATCTTCAGGTAGTGCTCTACCAGGTCGCCCAGAGAGATGTCCCGGCTTGCGGTCGTGCCGGCGAATCGGTGGGCGTTCTTGCTGTCTGGGAAGTGTTTGGCGTAGTCGAAGACACCGATCGCGATTTCATGCAGGATAGCCTCCCGCTTGCGGGAGGCGTGCTTGATGTTGGCTTTGGTGGCCGGCATGTTGAGCGTTTCCCGGCATCGCTTGCCGTGGAATCGGAAGTCGATGCGCAGGCTCTTGCCGTGCAGCTCGACGCCAGGCGTTTCAGCAACGATGTCGATCAGTTCTTGGTTCCGGTCAGCCAATCCTCATATCTCCGCCAGTGATAGACATACTTCCCATCCGGGGCCAACTTGTAGTGGACCCCCTCTATAAGCTGGCCCTTCTTCCGCTTCTCGCTGATGGCCTTCTCAGTGTACCCGAACATCTCCCCCAAAACCCTAGGCAGAACCCAGCTGGGGCGCTCCATCACTATGATCTTCTGGTGCATGTGTCTCTCCTTTACGCCTCACGGCGAGAATGGCGGCCGCGAGCCGCCGGTTGTTCTGTCGTACCTCAGATGCAGTTCATCAGCGCCGGGTGGCCAGCGAACCTAAAGAACGGAATATCGTCGTCAAACATAGGCGGCGGTTCGTTGTAATTTTGGTTGGACTTGGCTTGCTGCTGGGGTGGTCGTCCATATCCGCCCTGCTGCTGCGAGGCTGGCGCCTGCTGCTGACCGGTTCCCTGCGGCCTGCCGCCCAGCATCTGCATCACGCCGCTGAAGCCATCGACCAGCACTTCTGTGGTATAGCGCTCCTGGCCACTTTGGTCTTGCCACTTGCGGGTCTGCAGCTTGCCTTCCATATAGACCTGGGCTCCTTTCTTCAGGTACTCGCCGGCGACTTCGGCCAGCTTTCCCATCACTACGACCCGGTGCCACTCGGTGCGCTCCCTCTGCTCGCCTGTTTGCTTGTCGCGCCAGGTGTCAGAGGTTGCCAAGGTGATGTTGGCTACAGCGCCGCCGCTCGGCATGTAACGGACTTCCGGATCCTGACCGAGATGGCCGATCAGGATGACTTTGTTGATACCGCGGCTGGCCATCAGCGAGCCTCCAGAGTCTGATGGAGTTGCTGGAACTTCTCGTTTACCTGGCGCCACTGGGGATCGTTAGCTCCCTTGAGGCAGCGAATGCGGCGGGCCATGGCGAACTTGGCCTTGCTCAGCATATTGGCGCTGGCGGCGTGATGCTGGGCCTTCTTGTAGGAGAGCGCAGCATCTGCAAAGTTGCCAGACTGCTCCTGCTGGATGGCCTGGGCCATATCATCGCGGTAATTGCGTTGGTGGAGTTTGGTGCTCATCGTGTCCTCCCGGACAGTTGTTATCTGTTACATCGCAGCCAGGGTGGCCAGAATGAGTGCTGCGCCGGCCAGAATTGCCAGCCCTTCAATTTGTGCTCGTTTCAATCTCCTGGTACTCCAGCTCGTTGAAGTTGAGATACTGGGCTGGGGCCTTATCAATGGCGGCCAGCCGGATCTGTTGGTGGGTCATCGGGTGGTGCGCCTCGATGGTGCCAGTCAGGCGATCCGGCGCAGAGCCAAGTTCGGTAACGGCGCTCAGGGTGTAGCGGTAGCGGTGCATTTGCCTGCTCCTTTGGTGGTGTCTATCTGCCAGCTGTACCCGCCATGCTTTTCCTGCTGGCCGGCAAGGCAGCGGGTGATGGCAACTCTGACGAAGCCTCCCTTGGTCTCGGCGTCGGTGACACTGTCGAACCGGACCACCTGATCCCCGCAAGTGCCTATCACTGGGGTCTTGCGCCACTGCGGCGGCTTCACCACGTCCACATAGAGGCGGCGAGTGTGGCGGCCCCGGCCGTTATCCCCAACCAGACAGAAGTGCTCAACCCGGGTAGTGAAGCGGGACTCTCTGTGGATCTGCCCCATCACAATGCTGGCCTCGCTGACAGTGAGGGAGAACTCGGCGGCCACCTCGGCACTGATGGCCCCTCCCTCTCTGCCGTGAATCCACTCGGCAACGGTCTGCGCGATGCTCATTACTGTATCTCCCGGTGGTCAATGCCATACTGGCTGGCCAGTTGGCGGAGTTCGATTTCTGCTCGTTTCTTCTGGCGGCGCTTGAGAGCTTCAGCAGCCGATCGGTCTTTCTTAATCCCTTTGCTGCAGATCAGCTTCTGGCTGTTGGTGGTCATGCTGCCTCCATCAGTGCCTGGATGATTCGCTTTCCAGCCAGTGGCGGGACGGCGTTGCCTGCCATGTGAACAGTCAACCGGTGGTTGTCTGGGCGCTTGATATTGCGCGGGAAACTCATCGCCAGCAGGTTTTCTTCTGCCGTGAGCATCCGCATGCGGTCACCGTCCACGACAGCCCAGCGATCGCGGGTGGTGATGGTTCCGATCGGCCGCTCAATGCTTCGCCCGGTGCGGGTGTTGCCGTAGTAGCTCATCACGAATCTGTCGCCGTGGGCCGCTCTGCCGTTGGCAACTCGCTCCAGTGTTGCCTCTGCTCTCCCCGGCTTGGCTATCGGTGACCATCGTCCTGCTGCAAAGTCAATGAACTGAGTCGCAGGAACATGCTCCAACTTTGGCAGGTTAAGGGTTAATGGGTTTGCCGAGCGGGTGCATACGATGAACATCCGGATCCGCTCCTGCGGAACACCGAGATCCGCGCAGTTGACTACATGTGGAGCCAAGGCATAGCCGAGTGCCTGCATGGCTGCTGCCCATGCCGGATAGAGCGGCCACTCAAGGAACTCCGGCACGTTCTCTACGATGGCGGCAGGCGGGCGGTGAAACTCAAGGGCAGAGACCACGGCCCACGCTGTTGAGCGACTGGCATCATGCTGCGGGTTGCCGCTGGCTTTGCCACGCGCTTTGCTGTGCCCTTGGCAGCATGGTGAGGCGAGCAGCAGATCATGGCTCGGCACTTGCGTCCAGTCAGCCTGATGCAGGTCTTGGCAGACGTGCTGAGTGTCAGGGTGGTTCTCACTGTGCCAGTGAACAGCTTCCGGCCAGTGGTTTGCAGCCCAAAGTACTTCGCAACCAGCCATCACGGCGCCGGTAGACCAGCCACCCAACCCAGAGAACAGATCGATCGCCTTCATGCTGCCTCCCCGTTGTCGATGTGCTGTTCTTCATCCGGATGCAGCAGGTGGTGGGCCATAACGCAGGCACAAGTCAGAGTAGTGGCATCATCGCTGCCGCTGTCGATGATGTCGCGCAGGTATCCGGCCAGCAGGTTGGTGTTGCTCGGGGTGAGCAATTCAACCTCATCTACCTGGTACATCACCGCCCTGACGGCAGGGAAGTTGCGCCAGTCGGCCAGTGGCTCGATCTCGGCAAGCGGGTTCACAGGTGCGCTGGCAGCCTCTGCTTCCGGTGCTTCATTGCCCCAGCAGTCCCAACCGGCGGCAGATTCGCGGGCGAACAGCTCGATGCGCGGCACATCTCTGCAAACTGCACCGCACATTTTCTCAATGGCAACGCGGAACTCGTTCGGCTTCTGGCTGTGCTTGCCAACCTCTGCCTCGATGACGGCCCGCACTGCGCGATCCTTGATGAGCTCGCTCACCTTGCCTCGCACCCCAATCAGGGCAGATTCAGACCCAGCCCGGGTGGTGAACCCCATACCGAAGTGGGGGAGCCAGCGCTTGGTCATCTTGCGCCATACAAAGCCGTTCATGTTGACCAGGCGAAAGCCCCACGCTTTGCACAGGTCGATGGCTTCTTGCGGCATGCTGCCGACCCACCACATCACCAGCAGGCAGTGATCGTCAGCAAGCTTGGCAACCGGCAGTGCGGCCATGTCGGCCAGACTGGTGACGGTGTATTGCGCCTCGGCAGAGCTGGTCATGCTTCCGCCGGTGTTCTTGTTGTTGAACTGCCAAGCTGGATCGGCGTAGATGACGCGGTATTTGCGATCGGTGTTGAAGATGTCGATGTTCATGACAGCTCCTTTCTGGCTTTGCTGTATCTGGCCGCGTCCTCGCAGTCGTCAATGTGGCTGGCTCCATACTTCTCTCTGGCTGCATCGGCGCAGGTGTACGCCTCGTATGGGTTAAGCCCCCATGTGACCTTGCCGCAGTCAGGGCAGTTGCCGCGGGTGCGGCCGGTTGTCGGTCGCTCGCGGCGGCGCTTTGGCATGCGGATCCCGGCAACGGTGATCATGCGCCGCTCGTTGATGTTGCGAGCCTGGAATGTGCGGCGGCTGATGGACTTCACGTACTCAAGCGGGTAAAAGGCGACCTCATCGTTCCACAGGGCATGCCTTACCTCATCTGCCGTCAGGATCAACGCATCCGACAGGCAGACTGTTGAGCCCTTCTGGGCTTTCCAGTAAACGTCATTCCCGTCGAAATCACCGATACAGCAGTGGATCACATACTGATCGCAGCCTGTTACCAGGCCTGCCTTGGTGTCATCCAGATACTGGTGATCCACCCGCACGGTAACGAGCTCATCGACCAGTGCTTTGCTGAGCGGCACATCGGTATGGCGGTCGTTGATGTGGCGCTGCGCTTCTTCCAGCGTGTAGACGTGGGCTTTGTCCAAGTTTGAGGTGTAGCCATTGCCATTAAGCGCCCAGAACATGCAGGTGCTGCCTACATTGGTTCTGGTGTCGCGCAGGTAGAAGCCAGTCATGCTACCTTCTCCTGTCGCAGGTTCTGCTCAGCCGCGTTGAACTCGCTACCCAGGATCTCGGTCATCATTGGCCCAACCTTGGCACCGGTGCGCAGATAAATCGCGCCATCATGGGCAAACATGGTGAAGCCGCCGCCAAACAGCAGCTCACCCCAGTTCAGGCCCATGGACTCGTAAAGCGGATTGGCCTCCACAGATTCGGGGAACATGTCCCAGTAGCGATCCTGAAGCTCCTTTTGCTCCTTGGCTTTGCCCTGTACCTTCCCGCGTCGTGGGGCTGACAGGTAGTTCTGGTCAGGCTTGGTCCAGAGGTCTTTATCTTCGCGCTGGGAGTAGTTGTTCAGCACCAGATGGGCGCACTTGAACTGGTGCACATCACTGCTGAACTTCGGCTTGCCATCAAACTCCTTGCCAAGTGTGTTGGCTTTCTCAATCAGGACACTCTTTGCAGCCTCAAAGGCGGCGTGAGCGGCCAGCACGTTGGCATCAGTGGTTTTGTAGAAGCTGGTCATGGTCTTTCCTCACTTGTTGCGACCCGCACCCCGGATCAGGGCTTGGCCTGCTTGGCCGATTCCGCCTTCTTCGCGATCCTTGCTACTGCGCTGGCCGCCTTGAGGCACTCATCGAACACCTTCCCTTTGGCAAAGCTGGGTGTCCGGTCGAAATAGCGTTTGGCTTCAGCCACGCCCAGCGAGATCGCATGGGGGGGGAATTGCTCTTTCTCCAACGTTGCCTTGATGTGCTTGGCAATGAACTCGCTTGGGTGCATGGCTGGCTCCGCTATCTCTGAAATGGGACTCATCACACAAGCGACAGGCAAAAGGAGGCCGTGACCCGCTGTTGGGCCGCTATCGCTTGTGGGATAAGGGCCCCGTTGCCGGGGCCAGGAGAGAACATGTCGGGCTTATTGGTCAGGGCCTGGAGCCCTGTGCCAGCGTGGGCGGTGGTGCTGCCCTTGATGGCGCCGTCAGGTGGGTGACGGTTGGTGTTGCAAGTTGGTCAGCTGCCAGCCCGAGCAGCCAGATCAACATCAGGAGTAGTAACCACATGCGTTGCACCTGTGGTGAGGCTGAGCGCTTCACAGCGAGTCAGCCGTTCTTGTTGTCGGCACCGGTGCGCCCTCACGGGCAGACCTACCATTTCGAAACTGTCGCCTCTCGGCGAGGGCCTTGGTGGCGCTTCACAGCGGGACCAGGCGACCGCGTAACCCTGCGGTGGGTTGGTTGCCGGTTACCATATCCGGCGTCTCTCGCTTCAGTTAAAGGCTGCCAGCGGAATGACGGGTTCGTTGTGGTGGAGGGGCAACAACGTCCTCTATTTTTTCCCTGTGTCTCCAAGACCATTAGAGAGGTCCATTACTGGCCAAGCCAAACCTCAGCAGGAGTTTCACCACAACTGTCATTGGCACTGATTGAGCAGCAGGCTCCGATATTCCTCAGGGCTTGGTGACCGGCTCCTCGCCTCTGCCAGCATCGGTACTTAAGCTGCCTTTCGCCTAGAGCACTCCGTGCCAGTTTCGCGTCTGGTCGCGCAGTGCCAATGCAGTTGTGTTCTGGCCTTTTACATCGCCAGAGCGGATGGGTTTTCGTACCCCATGGGGCCTACCGCGGTCGGTGTCCTCACCGCTGTTACTGCCATGGCTGGGGAGCTTGAGTCGTAGTTACACTCCCATTGACGGCCTGGTTACCCAGTTACGACGCCAATAATTGGTCGGTGATAGAGGGCTCGAACCTCTGACTATCTGCTCCCAAAGCAGGCGGCATACCACTTGCCTAATCACCGATGTAGTGCGCTCACCTTCCAGCAAGCTCGGTTCGGATAAACACGCTGCGCGTATTGCTACGAACTAGGCGGGATCATGGTTGCAGCGCCGCCTCGTTGGTCTGCATCCTGCCGGTTACCCATATCCGGTGTCAGCGCTGAGGTCTTTCGACTTGCCCAACTGACGGGTTGGCTGTGGTGGCCGGTGATGTCTTCTCATGCACCATCTCGTCATTCGCGTGTGTTTCCACCCCAACGGGATCTTGTTGTCACACGGTTTCGTCCGGCGGCTGCGCTCGCCATCACCACAACCGTGGATTGCACTGGTCACCGGCTCAATCGTCCGTGGGCGCGAAGCCTCATAAGTCACCTGCAATACAATCCCGGTTGTGTCCCGGCCTTTCACCGGGTGGGTGGCTGGGGAGTCAGACCCGCCACTCGCTTCGTTCGCACTTCACTGTCTTTCCAGTTGCCAGCCGGTCACTGACCATGTTTTCCGGTCACCTTGGTCGGCACGCATTCAAGCCTTGCCAAGGGAGAGCGGGGAGGTGAGTCAGCCCGGTTGCCGGTGTTATGTCCCCAAGCGGTAGTTGGCCACCGCTGCCAGTGTTGTGCTGGCCCTCCGGCTGGGGTTGTCTTCGCACTTGGTAATTTCTTGTTTCCTTTAATGAGTCAAATACTAACCTTGGGTTTTCTTTGTGTCAAATGTAGGTTTTCATTTTTTTGGTTTTTTTTCATTTAGCCGCTTCGGGGTAAAATGAATCCTCATTCATAAGCGAAGAAGGGCGGCAAGATGGAAGCGGTAAGTAACCTGGTAGTGCTGATGTTGGTGGTGGTGATCCCCATTGCGTTCTTTGTTGGTATGGTCAACCCTGCGCGGGTAAAGGCCGCTGACCGCAAGCAGGTATTTTTCAGGGCTGTTGGCGTTTGGCTGGTTGGCTTTGTGCTGTTGATGATCGTGGTACCAAGAGATGGGAAGCCAGATCAGACTAAAGCGGATGAGGGGAGCGCTAAGGTAGAGGAAGAGCCCGCCAAGCAGCCGGAACCAGCCAGCAAATCGGTTGCGAGCTATGACAACCGACAGTTGTCCTGGTTTATTGATCTGGGTGCGGATGAGCGCCGAGAGGTGGTGGGTGATCTGGTGGCTGCTGCGGCCATAGACAGGAAGGAGACAGAGGCGTTTTATACCTGCCTGAGCGACTATGCGAGCAGCAAGTCAAAGGAACTGGGGGTAAAGGATGTTTTCGGTTGGTGCGTTCGGGAGTACAAGAACAATGCCGAGATGTTCCGGGGGCACTTCAACGAACTGGATGCCAAAGACCTGTCAGTGATGGGCTATATCATGTGCAAGCGGTTTGTTGAAACGCAGCTGCTCTCACCATCATCAGCAGATTTCCCATTCTCTTCTGATGGCGCTTGGAGTATGGGCAGGCAGCGCTATGTCTACAAGCTGCACGTTGACTCACAGAACGCCTACGGCGCCATGGTGAGAACCAACTGGCATTGTGATGTGAAGTTCAAGGGGGGCAGTGAAACTGGCGATATCAACAGTTGGACGCTCAACAACCTTGAACAGCAGTAACAAGCAGGGCGCCGAGGGCGCCCTTACTCTTCCTGCACGGCGCAACGTACCACGCCGCAGATGGCGACCTCTTCGGTCACGGGGATCATCTTGTACTGGGGGTTGAGCGGCTTGAGAAGCCATTGGCCTGCATCGCGTACCAGCTCTTTGAAGGTGGTCTCATCGCCGATCCGGGCAATCACCCGGCGGCCTGCTTCCGGCTCTACATCGGGATCTACGATCAGCACGGTTCCCTCCGGATAGGAGCGACCACCCTCGCGAGAGACCATGGAGTCCCCCTTCACTCGAACGGCATAAGCTCGGTAGCCAACTCTGACAGGGCTGGGGATCCGCTCTTCGACCTCTTGCGGCAGCGGGATATCGCCATTGCTGCAAAAGTTGCCAGCCTGCACCCAGGAGATCACCGGCACCAGAGCCACCTGGTCAGAGAATCCCTCGATGTTGCTGTCTTCACCGGTCAGCATCCACTGCACAGACCGTTCGATGATCTGGGATATCTCTCCCAGTCGCTTCACTTCCGGCAGGTTGTCGCCAGATAACCATTTGCGAATTGCAACGATAGATGGCGGATCGCGCAACAGGCTTTGCAATTTGCCAGCGCGGCCACGCTCGGCAAATCCCTTCTGTTCCAGTGCCTCATTCAGGCGCTGGGCAAACGCTATTTTGTCGGCCTCGTAACGAGCCATCTCTGAGCTTCTCGGTTGCATTTTTCGTTCCTTCTATTGTCAACGGCTTCGATGGTGAATTTCAGTTGTCGAAAAAAGAAATCCTCGGTTATCATTGGTGGCATAAAAAACCGAACAGGACGCCGTAATGAACGCGCTACTCGACCGATTCAAGACCAAAGCAGCACTAGCAAAGGTGCTGAATGTGACCCCTCCAGCCGTTCACCGCGCATTTAAACGAAATGTCGTACCGGCCACCTGGGTCCCGATTTTGCTGAAGCAAGGGTTGAGCCAATCTGACATTTCAGCCTTGCCACTAGACACCACCGCCGCCGACATTCTGGCCGCTATCGCGAACCAACAAGATCATGGAGCAGATCATGGCACAGCAAACTGAAAGTAATACGTTAAGTAAACCTCTGGTTTCTCGTCCTGATGTGCTGGCATCTGCTTACCTGCTCGGTCAGCACCACAACATCAGCGAGCTGGCTCGCCTGATGGGCAAGGGTGCCACCGTGCTGGCCAACAAGCTCAACCCGGATTGCGACAGCCATCACCTGAACCTGGGTGAAGCTGTCGCAATCACCGAGCTCACCGGTGACAACCGGATTCTGGAAGCTTGGGCTGCCAGCCGCGGCAAAGCGCTGGTTGACCTGCCGGCCGGGGTCGTCAGCGATGATGACCTGGTGGAGCAGGTGCTGCTGGCCCAGTCGGTGTTCGGCAAGCTCATGCAGTCGATCCACGACGCCCGGGCTGATGGCGTGATCGACCGGATGGAGCACGGCCAGATTGAACGGATCGGCACTCAGGCCGCCGAGCATGTGCTGGGGCTGATCCGCACCACCGCCGTCAACGTGCGGACCCTGCCGGCCACCGCCGGCAAGTAGAAACAAGGTGGCCCCGCACTGCGCTAACAGTCGGGGCCAGGTTCAAACATCGAAAGAGGATGTGAACATGGAAAAGCATACGGATAACAATGCCTTTGAGCAAGGGTTCAATCTCATGCCTATGGTCGAGCGGCCGCGCCAAGAGTGGCCCCGACGTCAACGCAGGCGCAGCGTCATTCCCCCCATACTGCCAAGGCTGGTGAGCAGCCAGAGCGGCACCTTCCTGGTGTATGGCGGGTTTCGTCGCGGCATCAAGATCCCGGTCTCCCCAGAACAGGCAAGCCGCCACCTTGAGTGTCTGATGCAACTTCTCCGGGAGGTGAGTCATGGGTGAGGTGATCAGACTGGCGGCCCCTGCGGTCGCCCCAATTACGCGAGGTTGCAACGTGGACGATAACGCCCGCACCGGCTTTCGCCTGTTCTACCGCAGCATGAAGAATGCGGCCTGGTACCGGGATGTGGCCAAGAAGGCAGTGATGTTTCACCTGATCCTTGAGGTGGCTCACGAACAGCGTTGCGTGGTTTTTGGCGGCAAACGAGTGCAGCTTAGCCGCGGGCAGCTGGTGTGCTCGGCCAAGAGCCTGGGGCAGGAGTGCGGCATCTCTGAAGATCAGGCCCGCCGGGCGTTGGAGTTCTTCAAGAACGACGGTGCGATCAGCTGTGTTGGCGCCCGTGGTAAGGGTGGTTACACCGTAGTCACATTGCTCAATTTTGATGCTTATCAGCGCGGATTATCGCAAATATTTAGCGCGGAATATGACGCTGATTCTGAGGC
This sequence comes from Aeromonas sp. FDAARGOS 1408, assembly GCF_019048665.1. NCBI lineage: Bacteria > Pseudomonadati > Pseudomonadota > Gammaproteobacteria > Aeromonadales > Aeromonadaceae > Aeromonas > Aeromonas sp. FDAARGOS 1408. Next base: position 332,139 of record NZ_CP077394.1, read on the forward strand.
CGCGCCATTACTGGGGTTTGATGGTGGCTTGCAAAGTGGCGGCGCGGATTTACCCGCCGAACAACACGCCGAAGACTATATCAGTAAGAACATAAAGAAAGATCTTAAAGACTCTTCGTCGCAACTCGCTGACGCGACTTTCGACAAGCAGAGTGAACAGCGTATCGCTGATGAGCGTGTCACTGCTACTGCCCCCCTCTCTGTAGAGCCTGCGGTGGAGCCCAAGACCCGGGTTATCCCAGAGGCCGCAATCCAAACCCCCAATGGTAAGTCATGGGGAACCGCTGAAGACCTGCAGACCGCTCAGTGGATGTTCAAGCGGGTGCAGGTGATCGCTCCGACCGCGCTCGAGCCGAACTGGGCGCAGTGGGCCAACGTGATCCGCCTGATGCGTGAACTGGACCTGCGCAGTCACCGGGATATCTGCGAGCAGTATGACTGGGTGAGCCGGGATGCATTCTGGTGCAGCAACGTGCTGTCCCCCCAGAAGCTGCGCCAGAAGTGGGACCAGCTCACAGCCAAGCGCAATGCGGCGCCGGCAAGCCGCGGGGCAGGTGACCAGCATACCGACCTGACAAGGTCGATGACTGCTGACGAGCTGAATCGCCGGATGCAGGAGGGGTTCTGATGAGCATGAAACCACTCGGCACCTTGCTCAGCGAGATCGCCAACTCACCGGCCATTGAGGCGGTTAACCAGCAACAGCAGCGCCCGCTTACCGATCGGGACACGCAGATGGTCTCGATGCTGTTCGAGCAGCTGAAGATTGTTTTCCCAGCATGGAAGCATGCATATCCAACCGATGATTCCCAGCGCCGCGCCTTGGCCGAGTGGACTCGGGCGTTGGTGGATGCCGGTTGCACCAGCCGCGATCAACTGCAGCTTGGAATGCGGGTAGCACGTGAACAGGAGATCCCTTTCTTCCCGAGCACCGGCATGTTCATCAAGTGGTGCCAAATCACCCCAGAGGCCATCGGCTTGCCGACCGTAGAGCAGGCATTAGCTGATGTCGTTCGCCACCGCAAGAGCCATCCGGCAGTGGTGATCGCCGCTCGAGCCACCCGCTTTGAGCGCCAGACACTGACGGCAGACGAATACCGCAAGGTTTTCGCCCAGGCCTATGACCAGGTCGTGCGCCGGGTGATGGCTGGTGAGGACGTTGAGGCCGAGGTGCTGAAGGGTCTACCGACCAGAGAGCAGATCCGGCACAGCCCTGAGTTTTACCAGCAGGCCGGCCAGCGCGGTGTGGCCCAGCTCAAAGCCCTGTTCAAGCGTGGAGGATGTGCATGATGGCCAGTCAATTCAATGCGAATGCCGAGCGTGATGTGCGTGAGGCGGAGTTCTGCCGGGTTGCCATCTATCCGCCAGTGCGGGGTTGGGTGGGCGAGCGGGTGCACCTGGAGGTGTCGAACTCGCTGGATACGCTGGGCCAGACCGATGCGGCGACTGCCGCCGGTTATTACCTGGTGACGGATGGGGCCGAGGGGGCGCGGGCGGAAGCTGCGCGGATCCGGGGCAAGGCGGTGGAGTTGGTGAGGATGGGATCATGAGTAAACATGGCAAGGAGCCGTGGAATGCCGTTGAAGTAAAACGGGATGAGGATGAGCTCATTCAAATTCGTGCATCAAATGGAGCCATCATCGCTCGCCTCTGGATTGATGTTGACGACAAGCAATTCAGTGACGAACAGCGTGAAAATGCAAGCCGCATCGTGGCCTGTGTTAATGCGTGCCGAGGTCTGCCGACAGATGAGTTGGAGCAGAAAGGGCTTGTGGCTGCCGTCGGCAACCAATTGCTGGATCTGGAGAGTCTGTACGACGACCTGATGGTGGCGCTGGAGGAAATCGCCGGGTGCGACCCATATCACCATTCATCCGCTGGAACCATCGCCAGAGCAGCTATCGCTAAGGCCAAAGGCGGTGCCGCATGATGCACTACTACGCCCAGCACACGGCGACCCGAGATTGGTACGCCCCGGTGCTGACCATCGAGGAGGTGGAGCGCACCAGGGAGGCGGGGATCCCGATCTTTATGGCGCTCTACCAGATTATGGAGTCTGGATTTGATCCGGTGGCCAAGCAGGCTGCCGACGTTGTCGGGGCGGCGCTGACCCGCGCAGCCCGTTACACCACCACCGGGAGGGGGAGGAGCAGATGAGCCTTGAATGGATGTTTCTGGGATTGGCGCTGGCCTGGCTGGCGTTGCTGGGGATGGTGTGGCTGACCCTGCGCCAGTGGCTGGCACAGGAGGTCGGCCCTGAACTGGAGTGGGACGAGTTCGAGGAGGAGCCGCGGTTGGTATCGGCCTGCCGAGAATTGAGCGAGCTGGCGGCCAGAACCCGGGAGGCCAGCCATGGCTAAGGCGGGGCTTCTGGTGATGCTGGTGTTTGTGGCGCTGTTCATGGCTGCAAACCTGTCGGCGGGCTCCCCCGCCGTGAACAACCTGGCCGAGGAGGCCCGTGATGACCAATAAGCCACAGGTGGGGGCAGGGCAGATATTGCTGGAAGGGGTAAAGGTCTACGTGGCTGGCCCCATGACCGGTTTGCCGGAGTTCAACCGGCCGGCGTTCTTTGCCGCAGAGGCGCACCTGAAGTCGCTGGGCGCCCAGGTGATGAACCCGGCGATCCTGCCAGATGGTTGGAGCCATGAGGCCTACATGCGGATCGCCATCCCAATGCTGATGGAGTGCGAGGCGGTGGCCTTTCTCCCCGGCTGGCAGCAGAGCAGTGGGGCCCGCCGAGAGTTCACCAGGGCGCAGGCGTTTGGTCTCGATCTGTATCAGTTGAGCGTTGGTGACGTGGCCGGGCAAATCTGGATCAATGGCATTGAACTACTGGATATTTAAACAGTATTATTTGACCAAAGCCTACATCATGACAATCGGGAGAGTGACATGCAGGTGTTGAGTTTTGACAGTGAAGAGTTCGGCAAGGTGCGCCTGATCCAGGAAGATGGGCGAGTGCTGTTCTGCGCTGTCGATGTGTGCAAGGCGTTGGGCTACAGCAATGCGCGGGATGCCGTGAAGCGCCATGTGGATGAAGGGGATGTCGTGAAACGCGACACCCCCACAACCAGCGGGGTGCAGGAGGTGTCATTCCTCGATGAGGGCGGGGTCTACGCACTGATCTTCGGCAGCAAATTGCCGGCGGCCAAGGCCTTCAAGCGGTGGGTCACCGGTGAAGTCCTGCCGTCCTTGCGCACGACCGGCCAGTACCAGGTACCCACCGGTCCGACGGTCAATGTGGAGGCGGTACAGGTCGAGCTGCTGTTTGCCGAGACCGCCGCCCGCATGCTGAACGTCAGCAACTCCGGCAAGCTGGGCATGCTGCAGACCATCCAGCGCCAGCATGGCCTGCCGAACCTGCTGCCATCCTACGCCATCGACGCGCCGAGCGACGCCACTGACGGCAGTTCGCGTGCCACCTTCTCGGCCACCGAAGGCCTGAAACAGCACGGGGTGACCATGGGGGTGCGTTACTTCAACGCGCTGCTGGAGTCGAAAGGGCTGATCGTCAAGATGAGCCGGCCGTCCAGCAAGACCCCGGACAAGCAGAAGGAGTTCTGGTCGATCACGCCAGCCGGGCTGCGTTATGGCAAGAACATCGTGGATCCGCGCTGCCAGCGTGAGACGGCGCCGCACTGGTACCAGAGCCGCTTTGCCGATCTGCTGGCAAAGGTCGGCCTGGGGAAGGTGGCGGCATGAGCCAGGTCACTCACGAGCTGAAGATCGCTCCCCGCTACTTCGCTGCGGTCATCGCAGGGGATAAGACCTTCGAGATCCGGGATAATAGCGATCGTGACTTCCAAAGGGGTGATCTGGTGGTGCTGCGGGAGTTCGACAGCACTATCAGCCTGGCGGCCACACTCTGTTACACCGGCAAGTCAGTCACCAAAGTGATCACCTACGTCACGGATTACGCACAACAGCCAGGTTTTGTCGTCTTTGCGATGGCAGAGCCGGCTCTTTCTTCTGAGGAGCATGCAGTATGAATACCCCAAGTCTGGTCGCCGTCGTCGATATCGAGACGCTCGGCAAGGGAGCTGATGCTGTGATCGGCTCCATCGGGGTGGTGATTGTCGATGTCACTCGGCTGCAGGCCATTGATGAGTTCTACTGCCGGATCGATCTGGCGCAGGGCCGCCAGCGCGATGACGACACCTTGGCATTCTGGGAGCAGCAAAAGGCGGAGAGTCCAGCGGCCTGGGAGGAGATGTTCGGCAATGCAGGCCGGCTGTTCCTGGTGGATGCGCTGCAGGCGCTGTCCAACTTCTTGTCCCGACACTTCAGCAAGGCGGCCGCCGTCGAGTTGATGGGCAACGGCAGTGAGTTTGACAACGTGCTGCTGGCGGATGCCTACCGGCAGTGGGGTGTGGAGCAGCCATGGGGGTTCAGAGGTAACCAGAGCCTTCGGACTGCCGTCTGGATGGGCCGAGTGCTGCTTGGGATTGACCCCAAGTACCAGCGGCCATTTGATGGGATCCGCCATCACGCTCTGCATGATGCCCGCCATGAAGCCGCCTACCTGATCGACATCTTGGCCGGCTTCAAACGTGAGTTGGGCTACTTCGAGGCTGAGGCATGAACCTTCCCTGTGGTTTGTCACTGCGGCCCTACAGCGGGCCGTTCGCCGGGTCCCTGCACCACGTAGTGGACAGCAACGGGGTGGTTGTGCGCAATGCCACCGTGCTGGAGGTGGAACTGGCGGCCGCCCTGCATGAGCTGGAGCGATCTGCCGAGGTGATGCAGCATGCTGCTGCCACCGGCATGACGCCGGAGGCGCTGGCCTTCGCGGCAGAAAGGGCCGCTCACTCTGCCAGCCGGATCCGGCAGGAGGTATCCGGCCATGACATTCAATCTGGCGCGGCTTCCTGAAGGGGACCGTCAGAGGGTACAATTGGATAAGCAGGCGGCCCTCCTTGTGTGGCGGTGCCGCCTCGGCCAGGCGAGTCGCGATGATGTCGCCAAGGCCATCACTCAACAGCCAGCGGAGTACCAGGAGTATTTTCGCGATCGGCTGAACCACTACCGTGAGGTAAAGGGGTCACATGATCAGTAAATTCACGAGCCGCAGCGCGGCCAGAGCGCAGCACCTGCAGCAGCAGGCCAACAACCCCGCCGGGGCCGCCATCAATGCCAGCGCCGAGCTGTTCCGTTCCATCGACACCGCCTGCCCGGGCCTGACAGCCGCCGAGGCTGCTCGCCGGGTTATCGCATCCGAAGCAGCCGCCCTGCGCCGTACGGCCAGTTATCAGCTTCTGGCCCGTCTTGGCCCGCTGCTCGACAAGTTGGAGATGGTGGAGAAGCTGGGATGATGCCGACCCATCCGGTCTTTGTGCCAGAGATGGGGGTGGTGCTGCTGAAGGTGGGGGAGGAGCTGGCCAAGCTGCGCACCTCACTCTCCAACCGCCCGGCGGTGCTCGTCCCTGCTCCAGAAGGGGGTGATCTGCTGGCCCAGTTCCCTGAGCTGGCCAGGGCCCTGCTCAATCCCGCCATCGTCAAGGCTGCCGGCGGCGAGCTGGCCTTGCGCAGCGTGGGCCAGTGCCTGATCGGCCATGACTGCATCGGGGAGTCGGTCATCACCGAGATGGGCGGCTTGCCGCTGCCTCTGTGCTGGCACCACGATAACGAGTTCCGCGACGGCCAGTTGCCGTTCGACCCAGGTCAGCATGCCGAGGCGATCGCCCGGGCGCTGCTGACCAAGGTGGCCGGCTGGTGCGGGGTGCAGCTTGCCCAGTTGCAGGCACGGGATCTCTGTTGGTGGGCCAGCGTGTACAAGGTGCAGGGGCATCTGCCGATCGCCGTTGTTCGCCATGCCTGCCGCTTGCCGGCGCTGGAGCCAGAGCGGGTGCTGGTGCCCGGGCGCGGTTATCGGGAGACTGATTCCCGCTATCGGGTGAACCAAGAGGCCCTGCTGGAGCAGGATCCGCTGGCAGAGCTGCGCGGCAGGATCAAGGCCAAGCCGGTGGTGAAGGCCATCGACCCAGAGCCGCCTATGCTGCACATCCCCCGCCCCAAGATGAAGCGGTGGGAGTCGGCCAACTATCTGGCGTTCGTGCGCCAGCTGCCCTGCGTGGTGACCGGCCAGACCGATGGCATTGAGGCGCACCATGTGGTGGGGCACGGACTCAGCGTGATGGGCAGCAAGACCCATGACCTGATGACCTTTCCGCTCTGCCACCAGGCACACATGGAATTGCACAACAATGGCTGGCAGCAGTGGGAGCAAGCCCACGGCAGCCAGCTGGATCACGTCGCGATGACGTTAAACAAGGCCGCCGGCCTGGGAGTGTTTGGATGACGCCATACAGTGGAAGGGTGGTGAAGGCGCGGGCCCGCCCGCAGCCGGTGCCGGGCTCGATGAACAAGACCGAGGAGGCCTATGCCGGCCACCTGCGTCAGCTGATGCTGGCAGGGGAGGTGCTGCACTTCGAGTTTGAGCCGCTCAAACTGCGGCTGGCCGATAAGACCTTCTACACCCCGGATTTCATGGTGGTGCGCGGGGATGGGCTGATCGAGCTGCACGAGGTGAAAGGGTTCTGGGAGGACGATGCCCGGGTCAAGATCAAGGTGGCAGCCAAGCAGCACTGGATGTTCACCTTCGTCGGGGTACAGCGCAAAGGCGCCTGCTGGTCACTGGAGGCATTCTGATGAGGCTCGAGTACGCAATTTCCATCGGTTCGCCGCGCTCGGTGATGATCCAGGCGATTCAATCTCGTTCGACAGGAGCCAGCCATTTGACCAAGGCGGATGTTCTGGGGGCCCTTGGTCTGGTGCAGAAATATGAGGCCGTTGGCCTGGCACTGGTGATGGCCCGCTACACCAAGGACAAGGAGAGCCACCGCAAGGCGGTGATCGGGGTGATGGCCGAGTGCAGCAAGCTGGCGCCGAAGTACGTGGGGGCCATCAAGGAGCGCCGGCAAGGTCTGGCACTCAAAGCGCTGGCTGCGCTGGCGGTTCAGCACTTCTGCCGCACCGTGGACACCCCGGGGGCGGCCTGTCACCCTCAGTTCTGCCGGGGGCGCGGGGTGATCCGTGATCTGGAGCTGAGCCGGCTGCACGGCAAGGCCATCGACAAGACCTGTCCGCGCTGCAATGGTACCGGCCTGCGCCCGATCCCGGGCACCCAGGTGCGCCGCGCCATCGAACCCCTGCTTGGCTCCATGACCCGCAATGAGTGGGAACAGCAGTGGTATCCGCTCTATCAGGCGGTGCTGGCATGGTGCCATGTGCAGGAGAGTGAGGTGGAAGCCTTCTACAAGCGAGTGACGGCGGCATAGTGGCGTAGATGCTCATCTATCAGCTGGTTTTTGTGTGTGCCACCAGATGTTTTTTCTGGCGGCTTTTTCACTCAAGAACTCAAAGAAAATCAGTGTCTAAATACGCTTTGAATTTTATGCGCAAAGCAGAGAAGGTTTTTTGGTGATTTGTGGACCAGCATTCGAATCGCTGTCGAGTTGCACTATGTCAACAACACAGGTAGTATTTGCAATGTAAAATAGTTGCGTCAAACGGCGTAAAAAAGGGGCCTAAGCCCCTTGCATATCAAATGATTATTTTGACCAGCTCTATGTGTTCAAGGCCGCCAAGCATGTGAACCCAAAGATGCGTCAAAGTTTGTTCAAAAGCTAACGTCAGTAAAACGTCTATTAGCTTACCAAGTAGCCACTTCATATATCGATGTGAAGTGGCTTTCTTTTTGTCGTTTTTCCGACTTGCGGTGTCGTCGTCGAGCATCATGCTCTCCTTCTGTTGGTGGGGTTGTAACAATCGTGTAAACGGGGATATTCATCTCATTCTCCTTGCGCAGTGATTTGCCGTGTGGCGGCATCATCAAGCTATGGCCATTTGGGCCTGATATGCTATTTTCCGATCATTCTTGTTGTTGGACAAGGCATGATTATCAATGTGACGAGAGTTTGACCGGTAAGCTTACGATTTCGCATTGTTAAGGTGGCAGCTATCTTGATGATCACCGAGGGAATCCCGTGAGAGCGACATGGATAGCAAATTGAAAGAGCCTGCATTAAAGGTGGCTGGGTGGGGTTTGCTCTATGGCGACTTCTTCGACCTTTACGATGTCGCGGCGGCGTTTGACATCCCCAGCGCACAGGCGGTCCAGCTGATGAACTACCTGCGGACCTCTGATTGGGTGGACAAGTCCGTGAAGGTTCGCCGTGGATTGAGGGAAGAGGGGAAGGCGCCAAAGCGCATTTTCATCAAGGTGCTGTGCATTCATCAGGAACCGGCACCCAGGGTGGAGAAGGTCCCGTCAGATCCAAAGTGGAAGCCGATTCAGCAGCAGTTGACAAAGCTGGTGAAGTTTATGCCTTCACCGCGGGGAGCTCGTTGAAACAGGTGGTGTAGCGGGGGCTGAGCTGTTCTCGCTTCATCATCCACTCTCTGGTGTCCCGGCCTCGAGCCGCAAAGTAGACCTTCCCCAACCGCCCTCTGTTGATCTTGTCGATGACCTGCATCAGCGCCTCACTGCGTGGGGCTTGCTGGTCGCCGGCGAACAGATCGCCCTGCTGCATGCCCATCGGGGTGAAGTCGGCCAGCATCACGCCTCCTTTCTGGTACCGCTGCTCATCTCGCCAGATACGGGGAAGCAGGGCAGGGATCTGGGCCAGTAGTGCCCGGGTGTCATGGGTGGGCATGGCCAACCTGGTGCTCACCTGGTTGCCGTAATAGGGTGCCTTGTCGCTGAATGGGCTGGTACGGATGAACAGGGTGACATGGCGGCAGCACATGCCCTCGGCTCGCAGCTTTTCTGCTGCCCGTTCCATATAGCCGGCGAGCGCCTGGTGCATGGGGCCGATCTGGGTGATGCGCTCCCCGAAACTTCGGCTGCAGATGATCTGCTGTTTGGCCTGCGCAAGCTGCTCGAGGTCAGCACAGGGGATCCCCCGCAGCTCCTGCACCGTTCTCTCCACCACGACCCCATATTGGCGCCGCAGGCTCTTTGGGTCGGCAGCGACCAGTTCGGCCACAGTGCGGATCCCCTGAGACTCCAGCCTGGCCGTCAGCCGCCGGCCAATCCCCCAGACTTCCTCGATCGGGGTGATGGCCATCAGCCTGGCCCGCCTGGCTTCGTCGCGCAGGTCCACCACGCCACCGGTGGCCGGCCACTTCTTGGCGGCATAGTTGGCAAGCTTGGCCAGCGTCTTGGTGGGGCCGATGCCGACTCCTACGGTGAGGCCGGTCCACTGCTGCACCCGTTCGCGGATCTGTCGGCCATAGGCCACCAGGTTGCCTGCCCAGCTTTCGCTCAGCTCAACAAACGCCTCGTCAATGCTGTAGACCTCCACTGCTGGCGCCATCCCTTCCAGGATGGTCATCACCCGCTGGGACATGTCGCCATAGAGGGCATAGTTGCTGGAGAACCAGATCCCGCCCATCGCCTCGAAGAACTGGCGGATCTGGAAGTAGGGGACCCCCATTTTGATGCCAATGGCTTTTGCCTCGGCCGAGCGGGCCACCACGCAGCCATCATTGTTGGAGAGCACCACGATAGGCCGCCCCTTCAGATCAGGCCGAAACAGGCGTTCGCAGGAGGCGTAGAAGTTGTTCACATCTACCAGGGCGATGGCGGTGGGCATGGTCTACCCCAGCTTGGTCTTGTGGAGCACGAAAGTGACAACGCCGAATATCTCCAGCTCCTGCCCTTCTTGCGGATAAATCGGAGGAAAATCGGGGTTGGCCGGCAGTAGGGCTGGCCGGGGCGTTTCCTGCAGTTCCTTGACGGTGAACTCGCCATCCAGGCAGGCCAGCACGATGGCTCCGTGGCGGGCCTTTACCGCCCTGTCGATAACCAGCAGGTCACCGTCATGGATCCCCTTCCTGACCATGCTGTGCCCACTGGCGCGCACGTAGAATGTGGCGGCCGGATGCTCGACGCAGATCTGATTCAGGTCGATGGTCTGCTCCACATAGTCTTGGGCCGGGCTGGGGAAGCCACAGGTGACAGGCGACAGGAACAGCGGCAGCTCAAGGCTGTCGGGTGATGGGTGCGGGATAGCAAGCATGGTTGTGGCTCTCACTGTGTTTTTGTACAGTATAGCAAGGGCCCTTGCCGTCCGCATCAGGTGCCAGTTGGGTTAACGCGGGTTTGCCGAGGCAGCCTTTCACCACATTAAAATCATTTTAGCGGCTAAAAATGTACTGTTGTGACAAACCCATATTCTGTATCGGTAAAACATTTTTAAAATACTATATAAGCAATGCATAGATGCTTTAGGCGCCGACAGGCTGGTTCCGTTAAAGTGTTTAAGCAACTAACTCGCTTAAACTCTTTTTTGTGGAGGATGATACCAGTCTTAAAATCATTTTATAGCATCTGCCAATGGTTACTTTTGGTGCACATGAACACCCTAACAATCAATATTAAAAATCTGATGCTGAACAACCGGCCCTGATTATTTGATTTTGTGATGATGTCATCATGCTGAGCGCACAAAAGTAGATAGTCCATTAAAGTCAGGTGGCATGCAGGTTCTGAGGTGGTTGAGGTGATTGAGTTGGTTCGATTGGGGCTTGTGTGCCCGGCGCCGCCCCCCATCAAGATTGCAATCTTGATGGGTAATCAGCCTAAAAGCCTTTAATGCAGCTGTGTTGGCGTGAGTGGCCAGCAACCATGGTTTGATGCGATGGGTAAGGCCAGTTAGGCCGACCATGGTGTAGCGGATAGTGGCAATGTTTATATCATGTATAAAAAACATTGTTATCTATTATTGTCGTGACGCTTCAATGATGGATAGTCTGATATTTCACGTATTGCTTTTATGTTTTACATAAACTCAAGTTCATAAATTTCTTAACTATAATCTACAGGCAGTAGAAAAATGCTACAGAGAGTAGCGTTGTTCCGATGGAACAATTTTCATCGCTCGATTTTGTTAATAAAGAACTTTCCGAAATCTGTTGACAGACTCAATTTCAGATCTGTAAATTATGAGCACTGGCAGCTCCTGCCGAATAACTAACGCATTCAATTTTTATCCGAGCAGGTGATGCCGGAGGCCCGTTATTATGTTGACGAATGATTATTCCCTACATTATTGGCTGGGGAGAGGTATTTTCGCATGCGAAACTCACGAAGGAAGCTTTGTCGAATTTCGTGTTGGACAATTGCTTAGTGATGGAAATTCGGCGCTCTTGAAATTGCTGATTGAGCAGGAGAGGTGTGGGAGAGATATGGGAGCTGGCAGGGTAGAACTGACCGCTTTGCAGCAGATGGCAAACGCCGGAGGATGTAGTTGCACGCTGGTTGATACAACAAAACTGAGTTTGAGGAAACAATATGAATATCAAAATGTTGGGAGCCATAGGCGGGGCCATGTTTGTGGCTGGGTATGGGATGTACTTTCTAACAAATGGATTCGGAGCGGTGATGGGAACTGAGAATTACATCTCACACTCGCAGGCCGTAATGTGTGTGGAAGGTCTTAATGGTATCTTACCTAGTGATCAGGCTGAGCAGTGTGCATCGCTGTTTACCACGCCTAGCCGATGGATAAAACGCACAGCAGACGGATATGCGATCATGGCAGGCATGCAGATGAGCCGCTATGACATAAGTCAGATCCACCATGCCGTTGTGATTGGCGCCCCGGAACGAATGGCCAACGCTGAATCATTCGATACGTGGTGGGAAAAACAGCCAGTGAAAGGTAGTTGACAGTAAAAAGCAATTTTGTGTAGAGTGAAACCCAATGATGGAAGACTGCACCCTAAAGGTGGCGGTCTTTTTTCTATTCTGTTTCCAAACCTCGGCTTCGCCGGGGTTTTTTCGTTTCTGGAGCCCCGCGGGGTGGTGGGTATGAAGATGCCTGAAAAAGACCTTGGCCTGCTGGCCTGGCTGCTGGCCTGGGCCGATGCCCACTGGCCCGCTTTGTACGGCTTTATCCTGTCGGTGGTGATCTCCTGGTTGAGGGTGACCTACTCCGGCGGAGCGATAAGGCAGCGCCTGTTGGAGTCTGCCTTGTGTGGCGCTATCTCGTTGTCGGTGATGTCTGGGCTGGACCTGCTCGGAATCCCAGCGACGGCCTCGGGCTTTGTCGGCGGATCTATCGGTTTTCTCGGGGTAGAGAAAATCCGCGAGTTTGCTGGTCGTGTGCTAGATCGGAGGTTTGGCGATGGCGCGAATTGAATGTAGCCGCAATCTGGCGGCCTTTCTCGATATGCTGGCATTCAGCGAAGGAACCATCGGCCGTGGTGATGATGGCTATGACAAGCTGGTCAGCCCGGGCAAGACCTTTGCGAGCTATGCCGAGCACCCGAACGTGTCTATCCAGGTGGCGCCGGGGCTGAAAAGTACGGCGGCCGGCCGCTATCAGTTTCTGAGCAAGCACTGGCAGCACTACAAGGCGCAACTGGCGCTGCCGGACTTCGGCCCGGTATCTCAAGACACGTGGGCGATTCAGCTGATCCGCGAGCGGCGAGCGCTGGCCGATGTCGAGGCTGGCCGTATCGGTGCTGCGATCGACAAGTGCCGCAACATCTGGGCGTCTTTGCCGGGTGCTGGCTACAACCAGCCGGAGCACTCCAAAGAGAAGCTGCTCGCCAAGTTCCAGGAGCTCGGCGGGGTACTGGCATGAATGCGGTTCGCCTGTTTCTCAAGGCGCACCCTGTGTTGTGGTCTTTGCTGCGCCAGGCAGTGATGTTCTTTCTGGTGTGGCTTCTTTATCAGCAAGGCTACTCGAGCGGCTCTCACGAAAAAGAGCTGGAGTGGTCTGCCAAGTGGGATAAGCAGTCGGCCGAACTGGCGACGGCAAGGGCCAATGCCGAGATTGCTGCCCGCGAGGCTGAGCGGCGCCGTCAGGCTGATATGGATAAGGTGAGACAAGATGCTGAAAAACAGATCGCCAATGCTGAACGCGACGCTGCTGTCGCTGACGCTGCTGCTGTCGGCCTGCGCGAGCAAGCAGGGCGTCTTGCTCTCAGAGCCAGTCAGTGCGCCAGCCATTCCGGCACTGCCCAGTCAGGCGATGCAGCCGGACAGTCCGCCGTGGTGCTCGCCGACCTGTTCGGCCGGGCTGATGCGCGAGCGGGAGAGTTGGCAAGAGCGTATGACCGCGCTCGAGCATCAGGCATGGCCTGCCAAAGAGCCTACCTCTCCCTTACCAATCCCGATTAACCGAATTGCCGCACCGAGTCACTCTCCAAACTGACGGGTCGTTCCGTGTAACTGCGTCCGGTGCGGCGCCCTATTTGAAGCGATAGCCATGCCACCACGTATCAAACAGATCTGCCGGGCCAAAGGGTGTCATGCCCTGACCGATGCGCCAGGTGGTTATTGTTCCGAGCATACAGGTCTGGCTGTCGGTTGGCTGCGTGTCGCTGCCAAGTCGTCATCATCCGAGCGTGGCTATGGCGCCAGCTGGCGCAAGCGCCGGGAGCGCATCATGCAGCGAGATCGCGGGCTATGTCAGCCCTGCATTCGCAAGGGGATCATTACCTCCGCCTATGCCGTTGACCACATCGTGCCAAAGTCCGCAGGCGGCACGGATGACGATACCAACCTCGAGGCCATCTGCCGGTGCTGTCACAAGCAGAAGACGCAGCAGGAGGCCTCTGCTGGCCGCCACGGGCAATCCTGAGGGGGAGGGGGGGATCAAATCCTTCCACCTTTTCGCCTCCGTGACTGCCAGCCCGGTCGAATTTTTATACCCGCGAAATTAAAAATTTAAATGGAGGGCGCGATGGCAGGGGCACCAAGAGCGCCTGGTCAAGGTCGCAAGCCCAAACCGACGGCGCTGAAGCGGCTGGCTGGTAACCCCGGCAAGCGCTCGCTGAACAACGCAGAGCCCACCTTCACCCCGCTGCTCTATGTCGAATGCCCTGAATGGCTGGCAGAGGATCAGTGGGCCCCGACCATGTGGGACATGGTGATCCGTGAGCTCTGCGGTGCCGAGGTGCTCTGTGTCACCGACCTGCACAACCTCGAGGCCTTCTGCGCGGCATACTCGCGCTGGCGCAGAGCGGAAATCGAGATCGCCAAACATGGCCTGGTTGTCGAAGGGGCAACCGGCGGGCCGGTCAAAAACCCCGCCTGTACGGTGGCCAACGAATCACTCAAGCAGATGACCAGCTACGGCTCTCTGCTTGGGCTGGACCCGTCCAGCCGCTCACGCCTGATCGGAGGCAACAAGAAACAGGGAGGGGGGAACCCGTTCGCAGCTTTGTAGGGATGACCGATGGCAACACGCAAAAGTTATCCCTATGTCAACGTGGCAAACGGCTACGCCCGCGACGTGGTGCGCGGCAAGATCCCAGCCTGTCGCTATGTCATCCAGGCCTGCCAGCGCCACCTCGATGATCTGGCCAAAGAGAAGTCGGCCAAGTTTCGGTTTCGGTTCGACAAGGACAAGGCAGAGCGAGCCGCCACATTTGTCCAGCTCATGCCCCATACCAAGGGGGAGTGGGCGTTCAAGCGCCAGACCCTGAACCTTGAGCCGTGGCAAATGTTCATCATCTGCTGCGTCTTTGGCTGGGTGCGCAAGGGGAGCGGCCTGCGCCGCTTCCGCGAGGTCTACAACGAGATCCCGCGTAAAAACGGCAAGTCGGCGCTCTCTGCGCCGGTCGGCCTCTACTGCTTCGCGGCAGACAACGAATTTGGCGCCGAGGTTTACTCCGGCGCCACCACAGAAAAACAGGCGTGGGAGGTGTTTCGCCCCGCCCGCCTGATGGCCAAGCGCACCCAGGCGCTACTCGATCACTTCGGTATCGAAGTCAACGCCAGCAACCTGAATATCCCCTCTGACGGCGCCCGCTTCGAGCCGCTGATTGGCAACCCAGGTGATGGCCAGTCGCCATCCTGTGCCATCGTGGATGAATACCACGAGCACGACACGGATGACCTCTACACCACCATGATCACCGGTATGGGCGCCCGCCGCCAACCGCTGATGTGGGTCATCACCACTGCTGGCTACAACATCGATGGCCCCTGCTACGACAAGCGGCGGGAGGTGATCGAAATGCTGGCGGGCACGGTGCCAGATGATGAGCTGTTCGGCATCATTTACACCATTGACGAGGGTGACGACTGGACTGACCCCAAGGTGTTGGCCAAGGCCAACCCCAACATGGGCGTCTCCGTCTACTCCGAATACCTGCTGGCACAACAGGCCAAGGCCATCAAGTCGGCCCGCTTTGCCAACATCTTCAAGACCAAGCACCTCAACGTCTGGGTGTCGGCCAAAACCGCCTACTACAACATGGAGGCGTGGAAGGCCTGCGAAGATCGCAGCCTGACGCTGGAGCAGTTCGAGGGGCAGGAGCTGATCCTCTCGTTCGACCTTGCCCGCAAGCTCGACATGAACTCCATGGCCAGACTGTTCTGGCGAGATATTGACGGCAAGCGCCACTACTACTCGATAGCCCCAGAGTTCTGGGTGCCGGAAGATACGGCCTTCAACACTGACAACCGGCGGCTGGCAGAGCGCTATCAGAAGTGGATGAACCTGGGCGAGCTCAGCACCACAGAGGGTGCCGAGATTGACTATCGAGAAATCCTGGCCGTAGCCAAAGAGGCTGCCGCCAGTGGCAACGTGCTGGAAGTTCCGCTCGACCCGGCAGGCGCAACCGCACTGGCTCACGATCTGGCAGATGAGGGATTGACCCCCATCTCCATCACCCAGAACTACACCAACATGAGCGACCCGATGCGAGAGCTGGAGGCCGCCATACAGTCCGGCCGTTTCCATCACGATGGCAACAGCCTGATGACCTGGTGTATCGGCAACGTGATCGGCAAGAACCTGCCCGGTAACGACGATGTGGTGCGCCCGGTCAAGGAGTCTGCCGATCAGAAAATTGACGGCGCTGTCGCGCTCATGATGGCCATCGGCCGCGCCATGGTCGCGGGCCGCGGCAATACCAAATCCATTTACGAAACCACGGACGTCCTATGCTGATGAACATCATCGCCTTTCTGGTGGGCCTGCTGGGTGCCGCCGCGCTGACCTATGGCGCCTGGCTCTGGTCTGCCCCGCTCGGCTGGGTGGTCGGAGGCCTGTTGGCGCTGGGCTGGTCTGCCTGGTTGAGTCGTGCCATCGCCTGGCACCAAAACAACAAACAGCGAGGTGGTGACTGATGTTCTTCCCATTCCTGTTTGAGCGCAGGGGTGGTGGTGGCAACTTCAGTCAGTGGATCTCGAGCGTACGGGCGCGGCGCAGCAAGGCGGGCGTCATGGTCACGCCGGAGTCTGCGCTGGCACAGGGCACAGTCCGCGCCTGTGTCACCCTGCTGGCTGAATCCATTGCCCAACTGCCGTGCGAGCTCTACCAGCGCAGCGACGACAGTCGCACCCGGGCTACCGACCACCCGCTGTACGATATTGTCCACGCCTGCCCTAACCAGAAAGACACCAGCTTCGAGTTTAACGAGCAGCGCATGGGCCACCTTGGCCTGCGCGGCAACAGCTACAGCATTATTGGGCGCCGTGGCGACGGATACATCAACGAGCTGATCCCGGTCAACCCGGACAAAATGATGGTACTCAAGGGGCCTGACGGGCTGCCTTACTATCAGCTGCTTGATGGCAGCAACCAGATCCTTCCGATGCGGATGGTGCACCACGTCAAGGGCTTCAGTCTGGATGGTTACCTTGGTGTCTCGCCGATCCAGAGCAACCCGGATGCAATCGGGTTGGCTATGGCGGTGGATGAGCATGCCGGATCGGTATTTGCCAACGGCACCACCCTGTCAGGAACAATCGAAACCACCGGCAAGCCATTCACAACCCAAGAGTCACTGGAGCAGTTCAAGTCGAAGTTTGTTGATGCCTACGCCGGGGCCCGCAACTCTTTCGGTGTGGCGATCTTGCAGGAGGGAATGCAGTACAAACAGATGGCGATGACAAACGAGCAGAGCCAACTGCTCGAGTCGCGCAAATATGGCGCCATCGAAATCTGCCGCCTCTACAAGGTCCCGCCACACATGATCGGCGAGTTGGATCGGGCAACCAACAACAACATCGAGCATCAGGGGCTGCAGTTCGTCATCTACACCCTGCTGCCGTGGGTCAAGCGCATCGAGGCCGCCATGATGCGCGACCTGCTGCTGCCGAATGAGCGCAAAGATCTCTATATCGAGTTCAACCTCTCCGGCCTGCTGCGGGCAGACCAGAAGTCCCGTTACGAGTCATACGCCCTCGGCCGCCAGTGGGGCTGGCTCAGCGTCAACGATATCCGCCGGTTGGAAAACCTGCCCCCGATCCAGGGTGGCGATATCTACCTGACCCCGCTCAACATGGTCTCTACCGGCAAGCTGCCGCAAGGCATCACCCAGGCGACCCAGGAACAAATCACGGAAATCGAGGCCATCCTATGCCGAAGCTGATGATCAACTACCCGCACCTGGCCAGCCAGGTGTTCGGGTGTCCGCTCTATGTCACCCAGGAGGTGCTGGCAGGGGTCAAGAGCCTGCTGATGCCCCGCATGCTTGGCAGCCAGATTGAGGTGATGGCCGCCGATGACCTGTCGGATGCGCTGGAGCCCAAACAGCTCGAGGCCCGCAGCGAATCGCAGTACCGCGTGGAAGGGCTGGCGGTGATCCCGTTGCACGGCATTCTGGTAGCGCGGCGCGGTCAAATCGATGGCGCCTGCACCGAACTGACCAGTTACGAGTGGGCGAGGTCGCAGATCGCCACGGCCCTCGCCGACGAGCGGGTCAAAGAGATCGTGCTCGATATCAACTCCGGCGGTGGCCATGCGGTCGGCTGCAAGGAGCTGGCCGACTACATCTATGCCAAGCGCAGCGTCAAGCCGATCACTGCGCTGGTCAACTTCTCTGCCTACTCGGCGGCCTACTTCATTGCCTCAGCCTGTAGCAAGGTGGTGGTCAGTGAAACCGGCGGCTGCGGCTCTGTTGGTGTCATCATGGAGCACATGGAGGTGAGCAAGTGGGAGGAAGAGGTTGGGCTCAAGTTCACCACCTTCTACCGCGGTGACCGCAAAAAGGACGGCACCCCCCACGAGCCCCTCAGCGATGGCGCCATGGCGGCCATCAACCACCGCATGGATCAGGCCTACGACCTGTTTATCAGCTCAGTGGCCCGCTATCGCGGCCTGTCCGTCGAGCAGGTGAAAGCCACCGAGGCCACCCTCTACAGCGGTGCAGAGGCGGTCAACAACGGTCTGGCCGACGAACTGGCCAACCCGCAGGATTATCTAAACGGCCTGGCCGCCAGCGTGGCCAAACCGGTAAAACCGGCGCAAAGCATCGGCCTGCGGGCCCGCGCCATCGAATTACAGAACCAGTTCTAGCCCAGCGGCGGAACCCAGCCAACAAGCCCCGAAAGGGGCTTTTTTTATGTCCAAAGGAAACCAATCGATGAAGACTATCGAAGCCCTCCGCCGCGAGCGTGGCGAAATCGCCGCCCAGGTCAAAGCCTTGGCAGAACTCGAAGCCAGCGGCACCGCTCTTACCGATGAGCAACTGCAGCAGTTTGCTGACCTGGAGAGCGAAGCGAACAAGATCAGCGCCGCCATCGCCCGCCAAGAGAGCGCCGAGCGCCTGATGGCGCAGCAGGCGGTACCGGTCAACGCTCACGGCTCCCAGGCGCCTCCGGCTGTCCATGTGAAGCCGGAGCTGAAACAATATCAGGGCGCAGGCTTTGCCCGTATGGCGATGGCTGTCGCTGCCGGCAAAGGTGACCTGCAGCTGGCAGAGAAATTCGCTGCCACAGAAATCGGCGACCAGCAGGTGGCTATGGCCATCAGCACCGCCGCCGGTTCAGGTGGTGCCCTGATCCCCGAGAACTTGCACTCCGAAGTGATCGAGCTGCTGCGCCCGAAGACCATTGTGCGCAAGCTGGGCGCCCGCGTGGTGCCGCTGCCCAACGGCAACCTCTCCATGCCGCGCATGACCGGCGGCGCGACATCCAGCTACGTGGGCGAGGGCCTCGATGCTCGCGGTACCGCTAGCCAGTTCGGTGATGTGAAACTGGCTGCCAAAACCATGATCACCCTGGTGCCCATCAGCAACCAGCTGATCGGCTGCGCCGGCTACAACGTCGAGCAGCTGGTGTTGAGCGACATGATCGCCGCCATGGCGGTGCGCGAGGATAAAGCCTTCCTGCGCGATGACGGCACCAACAACACCCCGATCGGCTTCAAGAAGGTCGCGACCGATGCAGGCCGCACTGTCGAGTGGACCGGTACCGCCGACATGCAGACCATCGACGCTTACCTGGACAAGCTCATCCTCAAGCTGATGAGCTCCGACAGCCTGATGGTCTATCCGGGCTGGGGTATGAGCCCGCGCACCTGGATGAAGCTGTTCGGCCTGCGCGATGGCAACGGCAACAAGGTCTATCCGGAGATGGCACAAGGCATGCTCAAGGGGTACCCCATTGCGCACACCAATACCATTCCGACCAACCTCGGCACCGGTACTAACGAGTCTGAGATCTACTTCGCCGACTGGAACGACGTGGTGATCGGCGAGCAGGACAACATGACCATCGATTTCTCTACCGAGGCGGCCTATGTGGACAGCAACGGTGACATGGTCAGCTCCTTCTCCCGCAACCAGTCGCTGATCCGCCTGGTCGGCAACCACGATGTGGGCTTCCGTCATCCGGAAGGTTTGGCGCTGGGTACCAAGGTTACCTGGTAAGGCCGCAGCAGGGCGCCGCACTGGCGCCCTCTCTCATCACCTTGTAACAAGGAGCTGACATGTCCAAGCAACCGAAAGGCGCTCGCGCAGGGCAGGCACCTGCCACTGACGCCGATCACGAGCAGCAGAGCGACGAACCGCCGCAGGAGCCGACCAGCAATGAAACTGACACCCCCCAACCCGATGCCGATGCAGGCACTGGGCAAGATCCCAACGCCGGAACTGGCGAAGGCGATGGATCAGATTCTGACCACCACGCAGCAGGCCAAGCGCCAGGCGATGCAACCGGCGATGCAGCCGGAGCTGGACCCGCGCCGCTGACTGGTGATCAGCCCGCTGGCGCCACTGACGCCGATCACGAGCAGCAGAGCGGCGATGAGCCGGCCCCCCTTCATGATGAGCGGGTGCTGGTGCGCTTCATCGGCCCGTGGAAGAACTACAGCCGAGGCGATATCACCCGCCTGCCACCGGCTGAAGCCGAACTGGTGTTCAAGAAAGCACTGGCACAAGCCGAGCCGGAACAAGCCGAGGAGTAGTTATGTCGTGGATCACGCTGGAAGAGGTGAAGCACCAGTGCCGCCTCGAAGATGATGACGCCAGCCAGGATCTGCTGCTTAACCTCTACATCGGGGCCGCCCGCCGGGCTATCGAGCAGCACACCGACCGGGAGCTGCTCGATGCGCCGCAGGCGGAGATGACGGATCGCCAGCTGGTGATCAGTGATGACCTCAAGGCCGCCGGCCTGCTGATGGTGGCGCACTGGTTCAACAACCGCGAGGCGGTCTCCGACTTCGAGAAAGTCGAGGTCCCATTCGCTTTTCGCTACCTGATTGGCCCCTACACCAGGATGCCGATATGAAGATCCGCCAATCGTCAGTCGTCAACGCCATGCGCCCGCCCAGCGCCGGCGAGCTCAAAAACCGCCTGCAGATCCGGCGAGTAACCGAAGAACCAGCTGAGGATTTTTCCACCCGTCAGGTGTACCACGACCAGATCAACGCCTGGGGCAAGCTGATGCCTGTCACCGGCGGCATCTATCAGGCCGGGGTGCAGATTGACGAAAAGGTGACGCACAAATGCCTGATCCGCTGGCGTCAGCTCACCTGTGACCACCAGATGGTGCACAGGGGGATCGTCTATCGGGTGAAGCGCTGCGAGCCGCTAAACGGCGAAACCGTCTGGGCGCTGGTCGAACTGGAGCAGCTGGATCTGCCGACATAACAGGAGAGGTGGCCATGGGGTTTGAAAACTCAAATTCGGGCATTTATCTCCACGTCGACTTCCCGGATGCACAGGAGATCCGCTTCAACAAGGCCCGCGTCCGGCGGGCGTTCGTCGATGTCGGCCGCACCCTGCTCCGCGACAATCGGCGGGCGGTGGCGCGGCGGGCCATCTCCAGTGCAGGGCAGGCGCCTGGCTATCAGTCCGGTGATCTGGCCAAGTCGATCGGCTACTTCGTGCCAAGGGCTACTGCAAACCGCCCGGGCTTTATGGTCAAGCTGAGCCACAACAAGGGAGAAGGGGCCTCGAAAGATATCCCGAGCGATGGCTTTTATCCTGCCTATCTCTTCTATGGGGTCAGGCGTGGCGCCCAGCGGGCAAAGAGTCACCGCAAGGGGGCCAGCGGCGGATCATCGTGGCGCATCGCTCCCCGTCAGAACTACTTTGCCAAGACCCTCAAAAACCGAAGCTACGAAATCCAGCGAACCCTGTTCACAGCCCTGCGGGCATCGGTCAGGCCGGAGAAACCGACATGAAGATAAGCCCGCTGATTGCGGCCATTCGCCAACGCTGCCCCATGTTTGGCAGCAGAGTCGCGGGTGCATCCGAATTCAAGCCGCTGCCCGAGAACAACAAGCTGGCCCTGCCGGCAGCCTATGTCATCCCACTTGATGACAACGCAGAAGAGAACCGCAGCCAGACCGATTACTGGCAGAAGATAACCGACGCCTTTGCCGTAGTGGTCGTGGTCAACAACACCCAGGACGCTCGCGGTCAAGCCTCGGTAGATGTGATTGAAGAGGCGCGAGAGGCGCTCTGGAAGGCGCTGATGGGCTGGTCGCCGGACGAGAAGAAGTACAACGGCATTACCTATCAGGGTGGCAACCTGCTCGACATGAATCGGGCACACCTCTACTACCAGTTCGAATTCTCGGCCGAGTTCGAGATCGGCCCGGAAGATACCCGCCAATGGGAAGATCTGGAGGCACTCCCCGAGTTTGAGGGGCTCTGCGGCCACGGCGACCAGTGGGGTATCGATTATATCAGCCCGGGGTTAGGCCCCGACGTGGTGCCGCCAGAATGGCGCATCATTGAGCATCAGTTCAACTTCCCGGTCAACACCGTATTCGTCAGCGATTACAGCAACATGCTCAAGCTTGCTCACGCCATGAATGACGCTAGCTCGCTCGGATTCGCCCCAACCCCACAGGAATAACCATGTTCGTCAAACCCAATGACGGTCGATCGGTCCCCGATCCTGACCGCGGCGACCTGCTGCCCGCTGAAGGGCGCGAGGTGCTCGCCAACCAGTATTGGTATCGCCGCCAGCTTGATGGCGATGTCGTCATCGAACCTCCGGTTGGACAAGAGCCGGAAGCCGAGCAAGAGCCCGCAGCCGAGGCCGCACCTCAGGTCACGGCCAGCAAGAAGGGAGCAAAATAATGACCGTCAGCTTCAACAATATTCCCGCCGATCTGCGGGTTCCGCTGTTCTATGCGGAGATGGACAACTCGGCGGCCAATAGCGCCAGCGAAACCCTGCGGGCGCTGGTGCTGGGCCATGGCCTGGCTTCTGTCACCACCGGCAAGAACCAGTTGCAGCAGGTCACCAACCCCGCCCTGGCGGCAGGTCTGGTCGGTGCCGGCAGCCAGCTGGCCGCCATGGTGGCAGCCTATCGCAATGTCGATTCGTTCGGCGAGCTGTGGCTGATCGACGTGCCTGAGCCCAGCGCAGGCGCTGCTGCGACCGCCACCATCACGGTGACCGGTACCGCCATCTCTGCCGGCGTGGTTTCGCTCTACATCGCTGGCAAGCGCGTGCAGGCCGGGGTGCCAGCCTCTGCGGCCGCCACTGCGGTGGCATCCAGCATCAAGGCGGCGATCGATTCCGATCCCAGCCTGCCGGTGACCGCAACCGTATCTGCTGGTGTGGTGACGGTCACTGCAAAATGGAAGGGGCTGACCGGTAACGATATCAACCTGGCGCTCAACTACCGTGGTGTGATGGGTGGCGAATCCCTGCCCAACGGCATCAACGTGGCCCTGACTGCCATGAGCAACGGCGCTGGCTCGCCGGATCTGACCGCTGCCATTGCGGCCATGGGTGATGAGCCGTTCGACTTTATCGCCACTCCCTGGCATGACAGCGGATCGTTGGATGTGCTGGAGGCGGAGATGAACGACGCCACCGGCCGCTGGTCGTGGTTGCGCCAAATCTACGGCCATCTCTACAGCGCCAAACGCGGCACTCTCTCTGAACTCTCCACCTTCGGTAAGGCCCGCAACAGCCAGCATGTCACCATGACCGGCGTCGAGCCGCTGACGGCAGCGTCGCCTTACGAAGTGGCTGCTGCCAGCTGTGCCCGCAATGCGGTATTTATCCGCATCGACCCGGCTCGGCCGACCCAGACCGGCGAGCTCAACGGTCTGCTGCCGGCTCCGACCGGCAAGCGCTTCACCATTTCCGAACGGCAGGTGCTGCTGACCAGTGGCATCGCCACCCAGACGGCCAGTTCTGGCGTGATGATGGTCGAACGTGCGATCACCATGTACCAGCGCAACAAGTACGGTGCTGCCGACAACTCCTATCTCGATAGCGAGACCCTGCACACCTCCGCCTATGTGATCCGCCGGTTGCGCACCTTGGTGACCAGCAAGTATGGCCGCCACAAGCTGGCCAACGACGGTACCCGCTTTGGTGAGGGGCAGGCCATCGTCACCCCGGCGGTGATCAAAGGCGAGCTCAACGGCGAATACCGCGTCATGGAGCGACTCGGCATCGTCGAAAACAGCGAGCTATTCGCCCAGTACCTGATCGTGGAACGAGATGGCGATTCCGGTCGGGTCAACGTGCTGTTCCCGCCGGACTACGTCAACGGTCTGCGTGTCTTCGCGCTGCTCAACCAGTTCCGTCTGCAATATCAGGAGGCTGCATAAATGGCCCGCATCTCAGGTACTACCTACATCAAGGTTGACGGCGAACAGCTGTCGCTGACCGGGGGGATGGAAGTCCCCCTCAACCTCAAGGTCAAGGAGACCATCACTGATCTCGGCGGCGGCAATGACTACAAAGAGACGCACCGCGCCCCATACATGAAGGGGACGTTCAAGGTGCCCAAGGGTTTCCCGCTGAAGAAGATCATCGAGGGTGACAGCATGACCATCACCTCCGAGCTGGCAAATGGCTGGGTCCATGTGCTGAAAAATGCCTGGCTCGAGGGGGAGGCCAACTACAACCCCGAAGATGGCACCGTCGATCTGCAATTCAACGCCGAAGAGGGCTTCTTTCAATGAACCATAAAGTCATCACGCTATCTGCCCCTATTCAGGCGCACGGCGAGCCGGTCGCCAAGCTGGAGCTTAAAAAGCCGACTGGTGAGCAGGTTTGCCGCCTTGGCCTGCCCTACACCATGACCCCCGAAGGGGAGGTCAGCATCAACATGAAAAAGGTGAAGGGCTATCTGATCGAGCTGTGCGCTATCCCGGCCAGCGCCGTGGAGCAGATTGAGCCGGCCGACCTCAACAATGCCGCCTGGGACGTCGCCGGTTTTTTCCTGAAGGGGTAACCGAGCGCGACATTCTTGACCGCTACTTTGACATGGCGAGGTGGTGGAAGGCTGGCGATCCCATAGCCTTCCTTCACCATGACTTTGACGCCCTGGCTTTGATGGAGCGCCAGTGTGAGCGGCTGATGAAGGCCGAAAATGGGTGATTTATGGCCAATGAATTTCAACTCAAAGCCCTGATCACCGGTGTAGACAAACTGTCTCCGGCACTCAAGGGTATCCGCAAAAACATCAAAAGCTGGCAGCGCGACCTCAAAAGCGCCGGTGAAGGGGCGCCAGCCATCGGTGCTGGTCTGGCTGCCGCCGTGGGCGGCAGCCTGGCCGCCTTTGCACAGTCAGAGAATGCAGCCACCGGCCTCAAGGTCGCGATGATGGATGCTAGTGGCTCGGTCGGCCCCGAATTCAAGAAAATGAATGATCTTGCTGTGGGGCTCGGCAACAAGCTGCCGGGCACTACGGCCGACTTTCAGGACATGATGACCATGCTGCAGCGGCAGGGTCTGAGTGCCGAAACCGTACTGGGTGGGGTGGGTGAGGCCACCGCCTATCTGGCCGTGCAGTTGGGCAAAGCTCCAGCAGCTGCCGCCGAGTTCGCCGCCAAGATGCAGGACGCCACCGGCACTGCCTCCAAAGACATGATGAGCCTGTTCGATACCATCCAGAAAGCCTTTTATATGGGGGTGGATGACACCAACATGCTCAGCTTCTTCAGCAAGACCAGCTCGGTGCTGAAGATGATCGACAAGGACGGACTCAAGGCGTCGCAATCTCTGGCGCCGCTGGCGATCATGATGGACCAGATGGGGATGGCAGGGGAGTCGTCCGGCAACGCGATCCGCAAGGTGCTGCAAGCTGGGTTCGACAGCAAGAAAATCAACGCAGCCAACCGCCTGATGAGCCGCAAGGGGATCAAGCTCGATTTCACTGATGGTAAGGGCGAGTTTGGCGGGCTTGATAACCTGTTTTCCCAACTTCACAAGTTGCAATCTCTCACAAGCCAGCAGCGCACCACCATCATCAAGCAGATTTTCGGAGATGATGCGGAAACCCTGCAGGTGGTCAACGCCCTGATCGACAAGGGGCGCTCCGGATATGACGAGATCCAGCAGAAGATGGCGCGCCAGGCCAGCCTGCAACAGCGGGTTGGCGCCCAGCTCGGTACCCTGAAAAACCTGTGGGATGCCATGACGGGGACCGCCGTGAACGGCCTTGCCGCCATTGGTGGCGCCTTCCAGGGCGAGGCGAAAGACACTGTCACCTGGCTGGGCGATATGGCTGCGAAGTTCAGCGAGTTTGCCGCCGCCAACCCCGAGGTGATCCGCGGGGTGGTGGGGGTGGCTGCCGGGTTCGCAGCGCTCAAGCTGGTGCTCTATGCCTGCGGTGTTGCGGCGACATTCTTCGGCAACGCCCTGACAGCAACCCCGCTTGGCTTGATCCTGCGTGGTGTCGCTATGGCGGCAGGCCTGATTATCGCCAACTGGGGCACCATTGGCCCCTGGTTCCAGCGCACATGGGCCGGCATTGTCGGCTTTTTCAGTGACGCATGGGCGGGCATCAAGGCGGTCAGCCTGGACGCCTGGGAACTCATCAAGTCTGCCTTTTTCAACTTCTCACCACTCGGCATCCTGATCAAGAACTGGGACCCCATTGTCGGGTACTTCCGCTCCCTGTGGGCGCAGATCAAACCCTACATCGAGCCGCTGATGAATGGGGCCAAATGGGCGAGTGAAACCGCCAGCTCATTGGCTTCTGGTGCCAAAGGTGCGTTCGGCAGCGCGGTTGACACTGTGGGCAGCTGGTTCGGTGGCTCGCCACTTGGCAAGCACTCGCCGTTGTCCGCCTCATCTCCGGCTGCTGGCGCCAATTCCGGTGGTGGTCGCGTGGCTGGCGAGATGGTGGTGCGCTTTGAAGATGCCCCGCAAAACATGCGCGTTGACGAGGGCAAAGCCTCTCCTGGCTGGTCCATCTTGCCCGATGTTGGGTATTCACGTTATGCAACGAAGGGGTAGCGATGAGCTGGACAGATCGCCTGCAGGCCGCCTCGTTTCGCGGGGTGGCGTTCAAGGTTGACGGTGATGACCTGCAGATCGGTCGTCGCACCGTGATCCATGAGTATCCCGGCCGCGATACCCCCAGCGTCGAGGACATGGGGCGTGAGACCCGGGAATACGCCATCACTGCCTACCTGATCGGCCCCGACTTTATCGCCGAGCGGGATCGGCTGATTGCCGCGCTCGAACAGGTTGGACCCGGTGAACTGGTGAGCCCCTGGTACGGGCGGATGAACGTGGTGGTGATGGGCAAGCAGCGCATCAGCCACAGCAAGAAAGATGGCCGCATGTGTGTCGTCAGCTTCACCTTTGTGGAGTCTGGCGAGGATGAGTGGCCAACCGCCACCCCGCTCGGCTCATCGCTGTTGGCGGGGCGCTCAACCAGCCTGCTCGACCGGGCGCAAAGCGCCTTTGCCAGCGCCTTTGGTCTTGACGGTCTGCCGGAGTGGATGTCGATGGCCACCGTCGAGCACGCATCAGCCCTGCTTGGCGATGTGGCCGACATGCTCGGCAGTGCCGACGGCAAGATGTCTGCCGCCATGCGGCTGATGCAGGGGGATCTTGGTGTGCTGATGCCGCCCCCATCTACCGCCTGGATCTTCTCGCGGCGGCTAGCTGATGTGCTGGATGCTGGCAAGGGGTCCAGCACCACCGCCAGATCCCTGCTGTCGCTGTCAAACCGCACCGCCACCGCCTCGCAGACACAGTCAGCAAGGCCGGTTGGTGTGTGGCCAACGTCAGCGCAGGACAAACAGCAGGCCGATCGGCTGACCAACAGCGTCTCCGAGCTGGTGAGGGTCAACCTGATCGCCAGCAGCGCCCAGGCGGTGGCCTTGATGCCGACGCCGAGCCAACCAACCACCACCCCGGCACGGCCCCCCGCGCTCGATAGCGTGGTGGTGGCACCGCCCGCCGAGGCGATAAATACCCCGACCCATGATGAGCTGGAGGAGACCCGTCAGACCATCATTGCGGCGATCGACAAGGAGAGCGAGCGCACCACAGATGACGGCGTCTATCAGGCGCTGCGGGATCTGCGCCGCGAACTGGTCAGCACCCTACGCCAGCAGCAACAGCATGCCTCCAAACTGGTGATGCGCACCCCGAGCGACACGGTACCGGCGCTGGTGCTGGCGGCCGAGTGGTATGACGATGCCAGTCGGGCGGATGAGCTGATCGCCAAGAACAACCTCTCTCACCCGGGCTTTGTGCCCCCCGACCCCCTGCGGACCCTGGCATCATGAGCGACGAGTATCACCTGCGGATCAATGGCAATGCCTGGTATGGCTGGACGGCCATGCGGATCAGCGCAGGCATCGACCGGCTGGCTCGCGATTTCGAGGTGCAAGTCACCAAGCGGGCCAGCGAAAAGGGCGAGCTACTTGATGCTGTATCCACTGGGATTAAGCAGGGAGACAGGGTAGAGGTGCTGATCGGCCGCGATCTGGTGCTCACCGGCTACGTCGATGCGAAGCCGGTCAGTTATGACGCTCGCAGTATCACCCGCTCCATTCGGGGACGCTCCCGCACCGGCGACCTGATCGACAGCGCCGCCACGGTGCGCCAGTTCAGGGGGCAGACCCCGCAGCAAATTGCCGCTGCGCTCTGCCAGCCGTTTGGGGTATCGGTGTTCGGCGCGGCTGGACAATCCCCCATCTCCGATTTTTCGGTGGACTGGGGGGAGACGGTGGCCGAGGCCATCGACAGACTGATGCAGCAGCAGCGCCTGCTGGCCTATGACGATGCCAACGGCGATCTGCACTTCGGGGTGGTTGGTGCGCTGCACGCCACCACCCCGCTGGTCTATGGCAAGAACATTCTCAGTTGCAGTGCACCGCAAGATCAGAGCGATTGCCACTCCGAATACCGGGTTGCCGGCCAGCGAGCGGGTACCGATGACGATTTCGGTGAATCCAGCTCGACCAAGGTCAGCCACAAGGTCGGCGGCAAGGTTGGTCGCTATCGCCCGCTGCTGATCAAGCAGACCGGGCAGGCCAGCATTGCCAGCTGCCGCGCCATGTGCGAATTCGAGGCCCGCCGCCGCGAGGCCAAGGCGCGAGAGGCAACCTATACGGTACGCGGTTGGCGGCAGGAGTCAGGCGCTCTGTGGTTGCCAAACATGGTGGTGCCGGTATTCGACCCTCATAACGACTTTGCCGGTGACGAACTGGTGATCGCCGAGGTGGAGTACAGCCGCGACGATCGCGGCACCATCGCGACCCTACGCGTCGGCCCTGCCGATGCCTATCTGCCTGATGTGCCGGCTCCCAAGCCAGCCCGCAGGAGCAAGGATGAGGACATTTTCTGATGCGTGAACTGAAAAGCGCCATCCGCAACCTGCTATCTCGCGGCGTGATCAGGCTGGTCAACTCGGCGGCCAAGTGCCAGCTGGTGCAGATCGAGATGCTGGGCGGTGAGCTGAAAGATGATGTCGAGCATCTCGAGCCCTATGGTTACACCTCCTGCCCCCATGACGGGGCAGAACATGTCGCCGTCTTCCCGGATGGCGACAAGTCACACGGCGTGGTGCTGGTCGTTGCCGATCGGCGCTACCGACTGAAGGGGCTTAAAAAAGGGGAGGTGGCGCTCTACACCGATGAGGGTGATCGCATTGT
Organism: Aeromonas sp. FDAARGOS 1408; assembly: GCF_019048665.1. NCBI lineage: Bacteria > Pseudomonadati > Pseudomonadota > Gammaproteobacteria > Aeromonadales > Aeromonadaceae > Aeromonas > Aeromonas sp. FDAARGOS 1408. Next base: position 361,212 of record NZ_CP077394.1, read on the forward strand.
GCTGCGCAGGGGGCGCCGCGTCGAGATAAAGACCCTGACCCTAGCAGTTGAAGCCGAGAAAGAAGCCGTTTTCGATACCCCCTTGCTGAAGTGTACCGGTGAGATCAGCGACAAGACCGGCACCATGCAGACGATGCGCGACCAATTCAACGACCACGAACACCCCGGCGGCACCCCGACCGGCAAGCCAAAAAACCGGATGGAGTAACACCATGCTGATCTCTGTCAACGGCGTCCTAACCGACTCCGGCGACCTGCTGCATCCGCTGCACAGGGCGGTGTTTATCAGCCTCTTCACCTGGCGCCGCGCTGGCGCCTCCGACGATAGCGATTGCCATTACGGATGGTGGGGAGACAGTTACCCGACCGTGGCCGGTGACCGGATCGGCAGCCGCCTCTATCTGCTGCGGCGCGAGAAGAACCTGCCAAAGGTGCGCGAGCGGGCCCGCGACTACGCCCTAGAGGCGCTGGCCTGGCTGAAAGATGACGAGATGGTCACCCGCATCGATGCCGAGTGCCGCCGCCGAGAGATTGACGGCGCCGAACTGGTCGTGACGCTCACCTTTGATGGGTCTGACCAGCAAATTACCATCCCCGACATTCTGGAGGCCGTCAATGTCTAGCTACTCCCTGCGCCCAACCCTGCGCGAGATTATCCAGCGGGTGCGAGCCGATGTGATGGCAGAGCTGGATGATCCGCTGCGCCGCTCGGATGCCGAGGTCTACGCCCGCGCCTATGCTGGCGCCGTACACGGGGTGAACGGACATATCGAATACCTCGAGCGCAACATGCTGCCTGATCTCTGCGACGAGCAGTGGCTGCTGCGCCATGCCAGCATGAAGAAGTGCCCGCGGAAAGAGGCGCAACCGGCCGCCGGCTGGCTGCGCATCTCCGGTGTCAGCAATGGCATCACGGTCTCAGCCGGTGCAGTGGCCGTATATCAGGGGAGCACCCCGCTCCAGTATGTCGCCACCGAGGCGGCGACTTCATCAGGCGGTGTGCTGCGTTTGCCGATCACCTGCTCGGAGACTGGCTATCACACTAATCTGGATGATGGCGAGGGGATGATCCTCTCCGAACCGGTGGCCGGGCTCTCATCCTCAGGGGTGGCTGACAGCGTTCAGGGCGGTACAGATCTGGAGAGCGTCGATGACTGGCGAGCCAGGGTGATTGATCGCTGGTTCTTCACCCCACAGGGCGGAGCCGATACCGATTATCAGGTATGGGCCGAAGAGGTGCCCGGGGTGACCCGCGCCTGGTGCTACCGCCACTGGATGGGGGCAGGCACGGTCGGGGTGTTCCTGGTTGATGACAACTCCGAGGCGATGGTGCCATCAGCAGCTATCATCGCCGCTGCCCGCCAGCATATCGAGCCAAAGGCACCTGTGGCGGCCTCCGAGCTCTATCTGCTCGGCATCAACCTGAAATCCGTGGCTCACCACATCAAGGTTACTCCTGACACTCCTGCAGTGCGCTCTGCAGTTACCGCCGCCCTGCGCGAGTTCTATCGTCGCGAGGGTGGGCCTGAGCAAACCATCGCGCCGTCGCGAGTGTCTGAGGCAATCAGCGCCGCCAATGGCGAATACAAGCACCAACTGCTCGCCCCCACGGCCGAATTCACCACCGCCAAGGGCGAGATAGTCGCGCTGGGGGCCACAACATGGGATTGACCGCAGCCGATTACGCCGACCAGCTGCAGAAGCTGCTCCCATACGGCCCGGCATGGGACGGGGAGCATCCACTACTCACCGCTGGCGCCGCCGAGCTGGCGCGCACCGCAGAGCGGGCAGATGCGCTGGCGCAAGAAGAGATCGACCCGCAGCAAACTACGGTGCTGCTGTCCCGCTATGAAGGGATTTGCGGCCTGCCAGATGAATGCGAAGTGCCAGGAACAGCCACTATCAAGGAGCGCCAGCAGCGCCTCGAGGCCAAGATCAACTCGCTTGGCGGCATCAACGCCGAATATTACCTGCAGTTGCTCGCCTCGCTCGGCTACCCGGATGCCACCATCTCCAACTACCACGGCGCGGTGTTCTGTGCAGGCAGTCTGGTTGGCGCCCCTATCTGTGGCCCTGAGTGGCGATATGTGTGGCAGGTCAATCTGCCTCGCATGAACGTTGACTACATGCGCGCTGGCTCGGTGGCCGGCAGTTCGCTCTGCGTCTGGGGAGATGCCGTCATGCAGTGCATACTCGGCAAGAAGGCCCCCTCTCACACCATTCTGAATTTCGTCTATACCACCGACCACGACAACATGATCCGCCTTGCTGATGCGATGCGAGCCGCATGCTGTCTGGGATTTGGAGATACCTGATGGCAGTAAACGATAAAGACCCTACCGAAGCGATCCTACTCGTTGAGCAGACGATAGGCACCTTTAACCAGATCGTCGTGGGGCAAGAGGGGCAGATGGTTCCCGTCCCAGGGTACCCCGATCAGCCGACACTGGCTGAGCGGGTCAAGCAGAACCTCAAGCCAAGCACAGATGCGGCCGCCGGTTTTGCCGCGCAGGCAGCATCCAGCGCCAAAGCAGCGGATGACTCTGCCAAGCTGGCATCACAGATCTCCGGGCTTGAAACTGTAGCGGATGCCATCGGCCTCACTGCCCTGCCATTGCCGGATGTCTGGGCGCCGCTCTCTGACAGCCTGCGCCTTATCACCGGCTATGGCCGGGATGTGTTGGTAGGGTCGGATGTTGTGGCGAGGATGGTCAACTTTTCCCGCAACTCAACGGCGACCTACATTGGCAAGGATGGCCTGCTTAAAACCGCCGCCGCGAATGAGCCGCGCTTTGAGAAAGAGGGGCTGCTGATTGAGGGGCAGAGTACGAACCTAACTCAGCGTTCTGAGGATTGGGATTTTTTTAACCATGTAACTGGCGGGACTACGGTAAAGACAGCAACAGAGCAGAATCCGTATGGTGCATCGTCACAAATAAAATCAGCGGTATGCGCGATAGCAAACTCTAATGTTTCGCTAGTTGGGGCTCCGCAAGACATGACAGGAGTAAAAAGCCTTTCTGTATTTTTTAACATCAAGGTCGCCCCATCTGGCTTTTTTGTTTACGTTGCCTCGGCATCAGATAAGGTCACAATCAGCCCCGCCGGTGAAATATCATCAGTGGCCAGCGGACTTACTGCAACAGTAAAACCGGTTGGCGGTGCGGGTTGGCGGCGGTTGACAATATCTACTGGTATTGCAGTGAGTCGATTCTCGTTTAACCTCCCCAATGTTAGTGATGAAATTGCGTTTTGGGGCGTCCAAACAGAAGCTCTACCATTCGCCAGCTCATATATCCCAACCGCCGGGGCTGCTGCAACCCGCGCGAAGGAATCCCTCTATTTAGCCCCATCAGGAAATGTTCCGTCAGACATAAACATGGCCTTTGCAGCTCAAATCAAGCTGATGGGCAAGGGGTTGAACTCTTGGCCTAGGGTATTTGAAATTTCAGACCCTGCTAATAAGGGGCCTTTTATCGATATGACAACGGGGATGTGGGGAGGGGCAAACCTTGTCGGGGTTAGAAAAACAGTCGCAGCCAGATTTAGCGATACATCACGCTGGTTGGACGGTGTGAACCTTGGGTCAGCGTGGCAGCCATATCCTGTCAAAACATATTCAGATCCTGTTTATATCGCCGGTTCAAATGCCGTTGGCTCTCGGGATTTCTATGGTCACGTTCGCAATGTGAGAGCGTGGTTCTTCTCTCCAACTGATGATCAGATGAAGGCAATCCGATGACCGACTTTATCGACCTCAACTTAAAGGCGGCCGATAAGGCCGCCATGACCAAAGCGCTTATCTCTGCCGGGTTTATCAAGGACAGCGAAAGCGGCACCCTCTATCACCCCACCGCCTCGTTGCAGCTTCTGCCGCCTGGCATGGTGACGCGCCCCACTGGCGAGGTGCAGGTTGTCGATGGGGTGGAGACGCAGTGTCGTGAACCAGTCCCTGGCTACCACGCCAACGTGCGCACCACTGACGCCGAACTGGCCGCCGCGCTGGCTTCGGTGACTGTCATCGTCGATACGCCCCAGTATGTCTGGGCATCGAAACTGGAGGCATCATGATCGTTCGTCTCGAACCCATTACGGCGATCGTGGTCGCCGTGCTGCTGGGCTGGGCCTGGAATACCGCCACAGCCCCCGGGCCAATCTGTCAGGTTGAAGAAGTCCACCAGGGCAAAACCGTGCTGGTGCCTTACCCCTGCGACAAAGTGTTGGCAACCAAGTAGCGCCAATCCTCCATTTAATACAGCCCGCCTTTGCGCGGGCTTTTTATTTCCAGTTCCCTGGAGAGAGCAACATGCATCGAATTGATACGCCATCACGGCAAAAAGACAAGTTCGGCTCTGGCAAGGACGGCTTTACCAAGGGCAACCCGCAAACAGGAACGCCTGCGACAGAGATCAGCCCTGAGATTCTGGATGCGATGCAGGAGGAAATCTGCGCGGTAATAGAGGACTCAGAAAGCGGGGTGGTTCTTGACAAGAGCAAGAACAATCAACTGGTTACAGCCATTAAAGAGATTTTTTCCAAACGAAAACTATCTGTCACCAGATCGGTGTTTGATGTGGTAGGCGTTCAGTCATTTATCGTGCCAGATAAAGTCACAAAGGTAAGAGTGACAGTTGTCGGTGGTGGCGGTGGCGGAGGAAGTGCAGTTTCGTCTGCAAACTACAATGCGGCCGCCGGTGGGGGTGGGGCGGGTGGCATAAGTAAAAAGACCATTACTGTTTCACCAGGGCAAAGCATCGCCGTCACAATCGGTGCCGGCGGTAAGGGGGGGACCCAGGCATTGCCAGCCGCTACTGGTGGTAGCTCAAGTTCATTTGGTGCGTATTGCAGTGCTACCGGCGGCAGTGCTGGTAACTCAGCCTCGGCTTTGGCTACTTCATCAGTGAATGGTGCTGGAGGAGCAGGCGGTGTAGGTTCTGGCGGCGATGAAAATGGCGTTGGGGCCTTTGGCTCATCAGGTGTATCAGCATCCCCATCCGTAGCTGGCGCCTCAGTAGGGTACGGGTCTGGCGGCTCATCTCCTCTCATGTTCGGAAAAGGTGGGAATGGTGGTTCCACAACCGCATCAAATCAAACGATTGCTGGTGTGGATGGTGCTTCTGGTGTCGTGATAGTGGAGTGGTGACAATGTGGGCAAGAGTAGAAGAGAATGAAGTAAAAGAGCTGACAGGTGTAGACCCTGAAGGCCGCTATCACGAGTCAATGACATGGGTTCCATGTGATGACGGCGTACAGATTGGGTGGATGCAAAGCGCCAGTGGGTTTGCGCCAATCACAGAATCATCTATTGATGACGAGATTGTGGCAAAAAGCATCCAATTCGACTTGCTTAACTTGTCAAACCAATCAATTGCCATCCTGAAACCAGCCGTTGAAGGTGGTTATGCCAAGCCAGAGCACACGCAGTTATTGGCAGACTGGCAGCGCTACCGCTACGAATTGACCCTGGTGCCCGAGCAAGCAGGCTGGCCATTATCACATCAGCTGCCGGAGCAGCCAGCGTCCGTTATCTGACACACAGCTCTGCGTCATTGGCGCAGGGCTACCACCCCCTTCTCATAGGTATCCGCCAGCCATCTCAGGTGAGGCAGCGGTATCCCCATCAAGAACACCACCATCTTCGAGCTTTCTGGATGTGAGCAGCCCCAAGTTGCCGGTGGCAGCATGGCCTGCACATCAATCCCAATAGCGCGGCAGATCAACGCGGCATCAGCCAGCGTCATGAATTCCCCACGATCCTGTGATAACCAACGGCTCAGAGTCGAGACAGGGATCCCGGTCATCTCCTCCAATTGCGACTCGTTAACATCCTTCTCAGCAAGAATAGCGGCCAGGTAGCGCTTGGCTGCCGCTACATACTCCAGCTCAGCTGATGTCAAATAAGCCTTTCGTCTGTTCTTCATTGGGCAACTCCCGAGTTACTACGTTGCCCGTGCTCGTTTGTGACCCTGTCAGATCTGACAGGTTTTTCATGTATGAAATAACGTAGCAGCCTGACCATATCTTTGCCGCAAGTGCAGCTGTAGATTTCAGCAGGTCTTACCAGATACTGATTGATTCATCTGCAACAGAGTAAAGAGGGAACATTCGAGATGGAGTTTGATGTGTATTTTAGGATCGGATCTACGTGCTGCGGCCCGTTCCCGGCTGAGGCCACGGATGAGAAAGAGATGCTTGAAGCAGTTGTTGGTTACCACCAAGAACTGGCTCTTCCGCCAGCAACAATCATCATTATTTCACCAAGAAATCATCCGCCAGTTTGGGGCCATCCTGGGGCCAAAAGATGCGGGAATTCTGTGTTTGGGGCCAAAATGGGGCCAAATAAAGAGCTTCAAAAAGCTGCAATCAGCCAAGAGGGGTTAATTATAACCATGTGATTTTGTTGGCTTTGTGTGGCTCTTTCTAGCTCTGCATGGCTTTTGAATGAAGCCAATGGTTCATTGTGTAAATAAATTGAGCCATTGGCTAATTCTCTTCCTTTTCAGCAGGTTAATGTCTTGGCACTAACAGACTGATGTCGTGGTGGGGCCAGGTCGGCGGGTCGCCAACCGGGTTCCAAAAAACCCGTCGATTGTAAACCAATGGGCGAGGGGGGGCAAAGGTGGTACCCGGCCGGCCATCCCCTTTGCCGGGGCCATCACAGCCTGCTGCAACGGGCCGCCAAACTTGGCATGATGAAGGCCCAGTTTGCCCCGGAGTTTGCATGACCAGCCTGCCCTCTGCCCCGCCTCTGGCGGCCACCCTCGCCGCCATGGGGTTGGCACCCGCCATCGGCGAGCCGCTTGCCTGCCACCTACCCCGTTTGACCTTGCAGCCGGGTCAGCCGCTGCTGGCCCAGGGGGAGATGCAGGAGTCGGCTTTCTACATCGAGCGGGGGATCGCCCGTGCCTGCCACTATGCCCGGGACGGGCAGGAGCGCTGCAAGGAGTTCTACTTCGAAGGGGAGCTCTGTCTGCTCTACGATAGCTGGCTCAGCGGGTCGCCTGCCCGCTACCAGCTGGAGGCCGTCACGGCGCTGCAGCTGGTGCGGGTGCCGCTCGCCCTGCTGGACGAGCCCGCCTGGCAACCGGTCTGCATGGCCCTGCTGCGCCAGCAGCTCTGCTACAAGGAGCGCAAGGAGGCCTTCTTGCTGCTCCACTCCCCCGAAGAGCGCTACCAGGAGCTCTGCCACACCTTCCCCCACTGGCCGGCGCGGCTCACCCAGGTGCAGCTCGCCAACTATATCGGTATCAGCCCGGTCACCCTGTCGCGGATCCGCCGGCGCATTAACACGGGTTAATGCCGCGCCGCGCCCATTCCCGCCATGCTGGGCCCCTCGAACAAGCCTGGAGTGGGGATGATGTCGCTGTTTTTGTGGTCACAACTGGTGGTGAGCCTGGCGCTGCTGCTGGATCTGCTGTCGTTTCAGCTGCGGGCGCGCCGGGCCATTCTGGCCTGTCTGGCGCTCTCCTGCACCCTCAATGGCGCCCATTTTGCGCTGTTGGGACAGTGGTCTGCCGCCCTGCTGCTCTGGCTGGCGAGTCTGCGCTTCGTGGTCAGCATGCTGGCCACTCACCGCCTCTTGATGTGGCTCTTTATGGGGTTGTCCTGCCTTGCGGTGCTCGCCACCTATCAGGGGCCGCTCGTCCTGCTGGGGTTGCTGGCCAGTCTGCTGCAGACCCGGGCTGCGTTTTGCCCGGATGATCGCCTGCTGCGGCGCTGGATGCTGCTGGGCACCCTCTGCTGGCTGGTCAACAATCTGCTGGTGGGATCGCCCGTGGCGGCGCTGATGGAGGGGCTTTTTCTGGTCAGCAATCTGGTGGGTTACTACCGCCACTATGGGCGCAGGGTGTTATCTGCCGGCTGAGGTCAGTCTGCCGAGAAAAAAGCGGGTAATGCCGCAGCATGGGTGTCGTAGGGCAAAGAGGCCGCCACAGTGGCGGCCTCTTTGGAGCTATCAGGCTTTGTTGAAGCCGTTGATGAGCGCCTTTGCGTAGTCGATGACGAACTGCTGGCAGTGAATGGCGGTTTGCGGATCGAACTCCTCGCCGTGCAGATCGGTGTTGGAGAGCACCCGGATACCCACGAAGGGCACCTTGTAGGCCTCCGCTACCAGGGCGGCGGAGGAGGTTTCCATCTCTTCTGCGGCGGTCTGGTAGGTCTGGTGCAGCCAGTTGATGCGGGCGACCTGGCGGTTCCACTCGTCGGCGGTGCCTATGATGCCGGGGACCACCCGACCATGACGATAACGGTCAGCCATGCCGAGGGCGCGACCAACCAGCTCGGGATCGCCGGCAAAGGAGGTATGTTCCACCAGCTTGCCGTTGTCACGCAGGCGCATGGTGACCTCGAAGTTGTGCCATTTGCTCGGATCGACGCCCTGCTCGGCGGGGGTCAGATCACTGCGATAAGCCCCCATGTTGAAGCTCCTGGTGCCGATGACGATGTCGCCCCGGTGCAGCGCCGGATCGTGGCCGCCCGCCGTGCCCTGGTTGATGACGAGACGTGGCCGGAAGTGTTCCATGGCGAGGGTGGTGGCCGCGGCGGCATTGGCCAGTCCCACCTCGGTGCGGGAGATGACCACCGGATAACCCGAGAGGGTGCCCTGCCAGTAGGTCCAGGCGCCCACGGTCAGCTCCTGCTTCTCCTTGAGGGCGGCCACCAGGGTTTCGACTTCGACGTCCATTGCCCCCTGGATCAGGATGGGGGCGGGGGCCGGATTGGCCGCCACGACGGCGGAGGAGAAGAGGGCAAACAGGGTGAGCAGGCGCGAGCAGCGTTTGATGAAATTCATGGATTACCTGTAATACGTGCGAGAAAGCGCCGGATCCTATCGAAAGGCAAACGATTGCGCAAATGAGGCGGTGGCTTTTGTCAATAGCAGGCCGGCAGGGAGCCGGGTTCAGGGCTGCTTGTGGCCGGCGAAGTAGAGCACCCGCCGCACATATTGCTGGGTCTCCTGATAGGGGGGGATGCCGCCATACTGCTCCACCGATTTTTCGCCGGCGTTGTAGGCTGCCGACATCAGGGTCCAGTTGCCATCGAAATGGGTGTGCAGCCACTTGAGATAGGCCACGCCGCCCTTGATGTTCTGCTCCGGATCGAAGGGGCGGGTCACCCCGAAGCGCTGCTGGGTCTCGGGAATGAGCTGCATCAGCCCCTGGGCATTCTTGGGGGAGACGGCGCGGCTGTCGAGGTTGGATTCGGCGATGGCGATGGCCAGCACCAGCCGCTCGTCGATGCGGTGGCGCTTGGCAGCGTGGCGCAGCATGGTGGCCAGCTTCTGCTTGGCGGGCGACTGGCGGGCCAGATAGGCCTCCAGATTGAAGGGGGTGGTGGGGATGGCGGCGAAGTAACCGCCGGATCCACCGACGCCGCTGCCGCACTGATCCCCCATCACGGCATTGCCGACCCGGCTGTTGTAGTAGCGGGCGGCCTGCTGGTTGCCAAGGCGGATCGCCATGGCCAGGTAGGCGTTGGCCATGCGGGGGTTGCGAACCGAGCCCGGGCCGGTGGCGAGCAGGCGGCCGATGCGAAAATACCCTTCCGGGTTACCCGTGGTGGCGGCGGCGCAGTAGAAGTGGATGGCCTGGGTCAGGTTGCCCTGACTCTGTGCCTGTTGACCTTGCTTCAGTGCGCTGAGCGCCTTGGGGGCCTGTCTGAAATCCCTGCTTTGCGCCGCTGCCTGCACGTGACCGGCCAGCAACAGCGATAAAAAAAGCAGCAAAAACAGCCTGTTTTCGCTGAGGCTCGACATGGATTCTCTCCTGTTGGGGTACAGAAGATATAGGGGAACATGGCCCGTTCTGCCATTAATCCAGTGGATCCTGTTGTTCTGGATCCGGGTATCCAGAGATCAAAACGATATGGAACCAATGACCGATGCAGTCCTAGCAGGGGCTGGCCGTGCATCCAGGTGGTCGGTGGCGATAAAGAGGTGGCTAAATCAGTTGCCCCTGGCCCCCTCAGACGTCGAGATGATAGGGCTGCTCGTCCGGCTCGGCGGCGGGCAGCTGGCGATACATCAGGCGAATTTCGCTCGCCACCCAGAGCGAGAGCAGGCCGAGCAGGCTCAGCAGCGGCATCAGGGTATGGCTCTGTTGCAGTCCGTAGGCAGACAGGGCGGCGCCCAGCAACAGCAGAATACGGATCATGAGGTGACTCCTTCTCATCATGGTGAGGGGGCGGATGCGTGCCCGTGTGGCACCAAGTGCGGCCAGTATACCCCAGCCGGTGCCCGGCAAACCGCCATCCGCCTCACATCCCCATCCTAAGGGGGGAGGTGGTGCGGCGCCATTCCATTAACTCATCAAACAATTTTCAGCCGGCCGTGGCAGGGCGCACCCAGTGTCTGGTCGGGATGGCTACTCCATCTCAGCGGGCGGGCTGGTAGTAGTCGAGATACCAGCGCACGAACGCGGCGACCCCTTCCTCGATGGAGGTGGCGGGGCGCAGGCCGGTGAGGGTGTGAAGGGGCTCGCTGTCGGCCCAGGTGGCGTGCATGTCGCCCGCCTGCATCGGCAGCATCCGCTTGATGGCGGGCTTGTCCAGTGCCTGTTCCAGCGCCTCGATGAAGTCGAGTAGCCGCACCGGCTGGCCATGACCGATGTTGAGGATGCGGTAGGGGGCGGCGCTCTCGGCCGGGCTCTGCTCGCCGGCGTGCCAGTGAGGGTTGGGGCGGGGTGGCAGCTCGGCGACAGCGAGGATCCCCTCGACGATGTCGTCGATGAAGGTGAAGTCGCGGCTGAGATCGCCCTGGTTGTAGACGTCGATGGGCTCGCCCGCCAGGATGGCGCGGGTGAACCTGGCGATGGCCATGTCCGGTCGGCCCCAGGGACCGTAGACGGTGAAGAAACGCAGCCCTGTGGTGGGCAGGCCGTAGAGCGCCGAGTAGGCGTGGGCCATCAGCTCGCCGCTCTTCTTGGTGGCGGCATAGAGGGAAACCGGGTGGTCCACCTGCTGATCGGCACTGAACGGCAGCTGCTCGCCCATGCCATAGACCGAGCTGGAGGAGGCGTAGATCAGATGCCGGATGTCGTGCTGGCGGCACCCCTCCAGCACCGTCAGCATGCCGGTGAGGTTGCTCTCGCTGTAGGCAAAGGGGTTTTCCAGCGAGTGGCGCACCCCCGCCTGGGCGCCCAAGTGGATCACCCGCTCGAACTGCCCCTCGGCAAACAGGGCGGCCATGCCGGCCCGGTCCGCCAGCTCGCCCTCTACGAAGCGAAAGTGGGGGAAGGGGGTCAGCATCGCCAGGCGAGCCTCTTTGAGGCTCACCTCGTAGTAGTCGTTGAGGTTGTCCAGCCCCACCACCTGATGACCCGCCTCGCACAGCCGTCTGGCGACGTGAAAACCGATAAAACCGGCGGCGCCGGTGACCAGATACTTCATGGCTGGGGTCCTGTGCAGATCATGGGGCTCCTGATGGTGGTGCTGGAGTGGGGCTGCGCGCGTTGTAGCAGAGCCGGCGCGTCTGTGCCATGGCAAACCGCCCTTTTCGTCAAGGTGGGAGCGGCTCAGGCGCGGCATGCTGCATCTTGGTGCAGCGGCTGTCAATGGAGAATGACAGGCACCAAAACGGGGCGTGGGCGGCGACTATTGTGATCATGGTCGCAAAAAATAGACTGAATCCCATAACGAAGCCCTGTGGACAGGGCTCGCGCCCGCGATATGGGCAACAGACACTCTTTTACTTCGCTATTGGATACCGGTTATGGACAACACCCCCGTCTCGGCGCAGTCCGCTCGTACTGCGCACCCCCTCTATGAAGACATCATCGCCCTGCTGACCGCCGCCGGCTTCGTCTCCCTCGGCATCTTTCTGTTTCATCAGGTGGGCCTGCTCACCGGCGGTACCGCCGGGCTGGCACTGCTGCTGCAGCAGGTGACCGGGCTGAGCTTCGGCCTGCTGTTCTTCGGCATGAACCTGCCCTTCTATGCCCTGGCCTGGCTCAGGATGGGGCCGCGCTTCACCCTCAACACCTTCGTCTCGGTGGCGACCGTCTCCTTTATGACGGATCACCTCAATGCTGTGCTGCAGATAGGCAAGATTGAGCCGGTCTACGCGGCGCTCATCGGTGGCACCCTGATCGGCATGGGGCTGCTCATCATGTTCCGCCACAAATCGAGCCTGGGCGGCTTCAACATCCTGGCGCTGTTTATCCAGGATCGCTTCGGCATCCGCGCCGGCAAGCTGCAAATGGGGCTGGATTGCACCATCGTCATCGCCTCCTTCTTCGTGGTGCAGCCCTGGATCCTGGCCCTCTCCGTGGTGGCGGCCATCATCTGTAACCTGGTGTTGACACTCAACCACAAGCCGGGTCGCTATCAGTTGGCGTGAGGCCTCTGTGAGCCGGGTGGAAAAAGGGTGTGCAGCCGATGATCGGGCAGCGGTGAGGAGAGGCCCCAGTGCACCCTGTGCCGCAGCAGATTGCCCTGGGCTTCCAGCCGGATCAGGATCTGGTTGAAGGCTGCCAGCTGCGCCTCACTCATGCGTTGGCGGTTGAAGGCGATGTAGTAGTTCGCCTCGTGACTCTTCTGCCATAGCCTGATCTTCGAGGCGCCACTGAGGTTGAGTCGATAGAGGGCCACATCCAGGTTGGAGAAGTAGAGGTTGTAGCGCCCCTGTCGCTCTATCTTGAGCAGGTTCGCATAATCATCGTTGACGTTGAGTTCCAGCTGCATCGGGGAGATCCCCTGCTGGTGCAGGGTGTCGTCCAGCTGGCGCAGCAAGGTCTCGCTGAACGAGCCTCTGGTCACCCCGATCCGTGCGTGACCAAGGCGAGCCAGAGTCAGCGGCGCGTCAATTTCGTCGACATGGGCAAAGATGCCCCAGCTCGCCTTGCACAGCGGTACCGAGTAGCTCAGCGTCTTTGCCCTGGCATCGCTCCAGGCGAGCGGAAACATGCCGTCCACTTCCCCCAGATCCAGCTCTTTTCTGGCCCGTAGATTGGGGCGCAGCGTGATCTGGCACCCCTCAGGCCAGTAGCTGCACGCCTCTTTCACCATGTCCACCATGGCGCCGGTCGGCTGGTTGTCACTGCCCATGAAGCTGTAGGGAGCAAACTCCTGGACGACCAAACGCAGGGGGGCGGCAACGCAGAGAGGGGAGAGGAACCAGAGCAACAGCAGACGAGCAGGCATGGGGCAAGCATCCGTGATTGACACCCTTGCAGTATGAGCGAGAAATCGCCCTACAGGACGACGGTATACATCCCCTGCGGGTCTGTGATCACCCGGGCCGGGTAGTCGTAGAGCCGGTCGATGAGATCAGGCGTCAGCACCTCGCGCGGGGTGCCGTCGGCCATCACTCTGCCCTGCTCCAGCATCACCAGCCGGTCGGCGTAACGGGCCGCCAGATTGAGGTCGTGCAGCACCACCAGCACGGCGGTATGACGGGCGGCGAGGGCGCGCGCCATGGTGAGCAGCTGGTGCTGGTACTTGAGATCGAGCGCCGAAGTGGGCTCGTCCAGCAGCAGCAGCCGCGCTTGTTGCGGTTCCTCCGGGGCCTGCCAGATCTGGGCCAGCACCCGGGCGAACTGTACCCGCTGGCGCTCCCCGCCGGAGAGACCGGGATAGAGGCGGCCGGCCAGGTGATCGACTCCGGCATGGGTCATGGCGGCCCGCACTATCTCGTCGCGCCGGCTGGCCGGCTCGCTGTGGGGCAGTCGGCCCATGGCCACCACCTCTTCGCACAGGAAGGGGAAATTCAGGGACGAGCTCTGCGGCAACACGCCGACACGGTGGGCCAGCTCGTTGCCGGCCCACTCCCGCCGCTCCCGGCCAAACAGATCTATCTCCCCCTCATGTTCCAGCTCGCCGGTGAGGCACTTGAGCAGCGAACTCTTGCCGGCGCCGTTGGGGCCGAGCAGGGCGGTGAGGCTGCCCGCCTGCAGGCTGAGGTCGAGCCTGTCCAGGATGGGGCGGCCGCCCCGGCTGAGGCTGAGCTGGCGACAGTGCAGCAGGGTCGATGAAGCTGACAAGATGAGTCCTCCGGTTAAAGGGTGCGGCGGCCCTTGACCAGCAGCCAGATGAAGAAGGGGGCGCCCAGCAGGGCGGTGATAATGCCGACCGGCATCTCGGCTGGTGCCAGCAGGGTGCGGGCCAGTATGTCGGCGCCCAGCAGCAGGGCGGCCCCGAGCAGGGCGGAGAGCGGCAGCAGCCGGACATGGTTGGGGCCAGCCAGCAGCCGCACCAGGTGCGGCACCACCAGACCGACGAAACCTATCATGCCGGCCACTGCCACCGCCACGCCGACCCCTGCGGCGGTGAGCAGGATCAGCCGCCGCTTGAGGGACTGTACCTGGATGCCGAGGTGGCGAGCCTCCCCTTCACCCAGCAGCAGGGCGTTGAGGGGGTTGGCATCGCGCATGAACAGAATGAGCAGGGCAACCAGGGTCAGCAGCGCCAGCGCCACGTCCACCGGCTTGCCCGCCGCCAGCGACCCCATCTGCCACAGGCTCAGGTTGCGCAGCATCTGATCGTCGGCGAGATAGGTGAGCAGGCCGATCACGGCGCCGGACAGGGCAGTGACGGCCACCCCGGCCAGCAGCATGACGGTGACCGAGGTGCCGCCTTCCCGGGTGCCGAGCAGATAGACCAGGGTGGTGGTCAGCGCGCCGCCGAGGAAGGCGAGCAGGGGCAGCAGGCCGATGCCGAGCAGGCTCTGCCACTGCTGGCTGAGGGGGGCCAGCAGCACGATGGCCAGCGCCGCGCCGAGCGCCGCCCCGCCGGAGACCCCGATGATGCCGGGGTCGGCCAGGGGGTTGCGAAACAGCCCCTGCATCACGGCGCCGCAGAGGCCGAGAATCCCCCCTACGGCGATGCAGAGCAGGGTGCGTGGCAGGCGGATCTCCTGCACGATCAGCAACTTGTGGGCCTCAATCCCGCTCCCTTGGCCGGCGAACAGGGCGCGCAGGCTCTCGCCAAAGGAGAGGGCCATGGGACCGGTGGCCAAGGATCCGACCAGCAGCAGCGCCAGTGCGCCGCCGGTGAGGCACAGCAGCCAGGGCAGTGGCAGACGCATCATGAACCCAGCTTGATCCACTTGGCGATCTGGCTGGCCTGCTGCAGCGAGGTGAGGCTGAGCCCCCCTTGCAGGGCGTGACCATCGATGGCATGGATGGCCCTGTTCTTGCCGGCCGGGGTGGCGGAAAGGGCGGGCACCTGGCTCAGCACGGTTTCAGGATCCTGATACTGCTGCCAGTCGCGGCCGCTCACCAGCACCAGATCGGGCTGCAGTTCGATCAGGGATTCGGTGGAGACGGGCTTGTAGCCTTGCAGCTGGGCCACCGGGTTGATGCCACCGGCCAGGGTGAGCAGGGCGCTGGCGGTGGTGTTGCCGCCGGCGATGCTGGTGGGCTGGCCCTTGTGCAACAGCAGGAAGATCACCTTGAGCTGCTTGTTCTGCTTGTTCTGCTTGTTCTGCTTGGCCTGAGCGGCCAGCAGCTCGCTCTGGGTCTGGATTTCGGCCTTCAGACGGGTGCCGGCGGCCGGGTCCTTGAGCAGGGTGGCCAGGGTATCGATACGCTGGTTGAGGTTGGCGAGGGTGGGGGCGGTAGGCAGCACGTCCACCTCGACCCCTGCCCGGCGCAGCTGCTCCAGGGCGGGTGGTGGCCCCATCTCGTCGCTGCCGACCAGCCGGGTCGGCGCCAGGCTCAGGATCCCTTCGGCGGCGAGGGCGCGGTGATAGCCGACCCGCGGCAGGTTCTTCGGCTCCGGGCTGCTGATGTCGGTGGCAATGAGGCTCTGCTCGCCCCCGAGTGCCAGAATGAGTTCAGTGGTGGCCGGGCCTATGCTGACGATACGCTCCTGCGCCAGAGCGGGCAGGGACAGGGCTGAGCAGCCGAGCAGGCTGAGTGCGAGGGCAAAACGACGGCCCATGCTAACCTCCGAAGGGTGAATGAAGTGGGATTGTCGCCGAGAATATCAAGCCGTCGAAAAAAATGCACTGAGAATGAAAGCGATTATCAATTGCATTGGTTTGGGGCCTTCATTACAGTATCCGCCATGACAGAACAGGGATGCCGCAGGCATCCCAAGGGAGAACCGATGAGCATTGCACAACGCATTCATGGGCTGCTGGCACAAGATCCCGGCGCTCACCCGTCCACCATCGCCGCCGAGCTGGCCGTCAGCGAATGGGAGGTGGTGCGCCACCTGCCGGCCGAGCTGGTTACCCTGGTGCCCGCCGAGCAGGCAGAAGCCCTGCTGGCGGATCTGGCCGACTGGGGCCAGGTGACCACCATCGTCGAGTCCGACGGCTCCATCTTCGAGGTGAAGGCCCCCTTCCCCCGCGGCAAGAGCGCCCGTGGCTACTACAACCTGATGGGGCGTGACGGCGAGATGCACGGCCACCTCAAGCTCGACAACGTGGTCGGTATTGCCCTAGTCAGCAAGCTGTTCATGGGCAAGGAGGGGCACTCCTTCCAGTTCTTCGGCCACAGCGGTCGCTGCATTTTCAAGGTCTATCTGGGGCGTGACGAGCAGCGTCAGCTGCTGCCGGCCCAGGTGGAACGCTTCATGGCCCTGCGCCACCAGTATCAAGAGGAAGTCAAAGCATGAGTGAACGTCAGGAGCGTCTGCAGAACCGCCTGCAACCGGAGATCCGCGAGTTTCGCGACGGTTGCCGCACCCTGCAGCTGGCGACGGTGGACAGTGAAGGCAACCCCAATGCCAGCTATGCCCCCTTCGTGCTGCAGGAAGATGGCTACTATGTGCTCATCTCCGAGATCGCCCGCCACGCCCGCAACCTGCAACAGGTGCCCAAGGTGTCGCTGATGCTGATCGAGGACGAGAACGGGGCCCGCGAACTGTTTGCCCGCAAGCGCCTCACCTTCGATGCGCTGGCCGAAGTGGTGGCCCGCGACGACGTGCGCTGGGAGAAGGCCGTGGCGGCGCTGGAAGGGCGCTTTGGCGAGATAGTCAAAGGGCTCTCCAATCTCAAGGACTTCGTGCTGTTTCGTCTCAAGCCCGAGCAGGGGCTGTTCGTCAAGGGCTTCGGCCAGGCGTTCCGGGTCTCCGGTGACGAGCTGGTGGACTTCGTCCATCTGGTGGAAGGGCACAAGCGCATCGACAATGGCGCCGAGCTGACCAGCCCGGCCGACGCGCCGGTCTGATCCGCGCGGATCGCCAGGATGAAAAAACGGGCAGCCCTGGGGCTGCCCGTTTTTTTATGGACGGTTTTCCCTCAATCCTGCCAGGAGGCCTTGTTGGGAAAGGCGTCGCGGTCGGCCCGGGTGGCGGTCTCGTTGCATTCCCCCCGGATCTTCCAGGAAGTCTGGCTGAGCACTATGTAGCCTTCGCGGCAGTATTTGCGCTCGGCCAGCGCCTGGGTGAGCTGGGCATCCTGCAGCGCTTCGCGCCGCTCCAGCAGGCTCTTGTTCCTGCTCAGCCTGCTGCCGTCATCGTTCTGCAGGCGGGTGGGCAGGGTATCGAGCGGGGCGGCCTCGAAGGTGAAGCGCTTGCTCCCCTCCTCATTGATGTGGGTCCTGAACAGGGGGGCCGGGCCATCCGGCTGGTGCCCCGGCAAGCCGGAGCAGGCGGTGATTGCCGGTAACAGCAGCGTGAAGGCAACGGCAGAGAGTAGACGCACACAAGACTCCAATCGGGTGATCGCTTCAAAGCGGGCAGATTAACATGCCGGCTCGGGTTGGGTGGCGCCGAGCAGCTCATCCGTCGTGAGCAGGGTCACGCTTCTGCCTTTTGGCAGGCTGAGGTGACGCCACATCCAGTGATGGTGCTCGATGATCTGCTCCGCGCTCAGGTGGGGCCGGTCAGCCGTGGTGTGGGCGTCGGTCACCGCCACCACCTCAAAACCGCGGGCGGCGGCGCTGCGCAATGTGGTGTCGACGCAAAAATCGGTGGCACAGCCGCAGACGAGCAGCCTGTCCACCGGCTGCTCCGCCAGCAGGAAACCGAGCTCGGTGTCGAGAAAGCTGTCGCAGGCGGTCTTGCGCACCCGGCTGTCATGCCCCTGCGGGGCGAGATCGGCGTGCAGCTGCCAGCCCGGACTGGCGGGATCCACTTCGGAACCGGGGGCATCGTGCTGCACATAGATGACACGACCCTGTTCTGCCCGCACGCGCTCGGCCAATCGATTGATATTGGCGATGACCTGGGCGTCCTGATGGCGAGGCTGAGTGAACAGCCCCTGTTGCATGTCGATGACCAGTAACACATCCATATGAAATCCTTGGGCAATTGTTTGTCAGGGTGGCAGCCACTGGGCTCCTCAGACGCAAGGTCAGGGTTGCAGCCACTGGCTGCAGTCACGACTGCGGGATTGATGCAGTGCGCCCATATCTTGCTTCATTTCATCGGCATTTAGCCAGCGTTCCGGCAGGGGGGCGATGCCGACTCGCACGTCGGCCACCCGGCCGGCTGCCGCCGCTTGCTCCTTGCCCGCTTGCGGCGCCGTCAGCTCAGGCACGACCAGCGCCACCTTGAGGGCCGGGTTGCGGCTGGCGATGCGGCTGGCCAGCCCCAGCCCCCCCTCCACGTGGAAGTTGCCGGCGATGTGCATGATGCGCCGGCCCGGGTGGCTGCGCAGGTAATCCACCATGCTTTCGGCCATGGTGTCGTCCCAGCTGGTCTGGGCGGCAAAGCGGCGGGCGTTGCCGTCGGCATCCCCATGATGGAGCGAGGCCATGAATTTTTGGCGATAGGGATCATCGCCGAGGGTGAGGGTGCGGGCCAGCTGGCTGCGACGGCTGGCGGGCAGCTGATCCAGCCAGGCCGGCCCCTCCTGGCCGACACAGCTCACCAGCGGTTTGGGGGCATTGGCGGCGATGACTGGCAGGTGGCGCGCCTTGGCGAACTCCACCAGCGGGCGATAGTCGCTCGGGTAGTTGGGCCAGGCGTTGCCGTCGCGAATGAGGGCGGCCTCGCCGATGCGACCGGCCAGGTAGGCATCCAGCACCGGCTGATCGGCGCGGCTGAACTGTTCCATGGAGAGCACCAGGGCGCGGCCATCTGCCTGTGCCGTGTCGGCCAGGCCCGCCAGCATTCTGGCCTGCAGCAGGTGCACCGCCGGGTGGGTGTGCAGCTCGCCCACCAGCACTATGTCGGCATCCGCCACCCGGGTCAGGGCCTGCTCCAGGGTGAGTGCATCCCCCTGGGTGGCCTTGAGCTGATAGTGATAGAGGGTGCCGGCATCGTTGACGGGGGCCGTCGTGGCACAGGCGGCCAGCAGCAGGGGCAGAGTGAGCAGGGGCAGAAGTCGGGTCATGGGTGTCTCGCAGCGATGAGGTGCCTGCACCATACAATGGCAGCATGGCGGGCGGGAAAACAGAGGGGCGTAGTGTAGAACCTAATTACGACAAAAGAAAATGAGAATGATTCCGTTTATTATTGATCTTTGTTGAGAGGTGAGTAAGATGCCTGCTGTTTGATAACAGTTCTCAATAAGGATTTGCAGTGGCCCATAACAACACCCTATCGCTGGTCGCCCTTGCCGTGGCGGCCGGCCTCGCTTCCCCGGTTTTTGCGGCGGACAAGAAAGCAGATGACGTCATGGTGGTCAGTGGCTCCCGGATGGAGCAGAAACTGGAAGATGTCTCCGGTCCCATCTCGGTCATTACCGCCGAACAGATTGAAGAGCAGGTGGTGAGCAACGTCGCCGACCTGTTCCGTTACGAGCCGGGCGTCACCGCCCTCGGCGGTGCCGGCGATGCCCAGACCTTCATCATTCGCGGCATGGGCGAGAACCGGGTCAAGATAGTGCGCGACGGCGTGCGCGAGAACGACGCCTACAAGAACGGCGGCGTGGGCCAGAGCTATTTCGACACCGACATGATCAAGCAGGTCGAGGTGGTCAAGGGGCCGGCCTCGGCCGCCTACGGCTCCGATGCGCTGGGCGGCGTCATCGCCATCACCACCAAGGATGCGGCGGATTTCCTCAAGGGGCGCGACAGCTATCTGGACGCCACCTCCGGCTATGCCTCCAGCAGCCACCAGAAGATGGCGGGCTTTACCGGTGCCCTGCGTACCGGCGAGCTGGAAAACCTGCTGCGCTACACCTGGCGTGACGGCGGGGTGACCCAGAACTACGACAGCGACAAGAACGAGTTCGACATCGTCAGTCAGGCCGTGCTGTTCAAGAGCCAGTGGAACCTGAGCGATAGCCAGTTCCTCAAGCTGACCGTCGACTACTTCACCGAGGGTCAGGACCCCGACGCGGTCGACCTCACCAAGGCGGGCTCTGTCTTCAACCAGCCGATCACCGACAAGGATACCGACAACCTGTCGCTGGTGCTGGATCACGGCATCGCCCTGCAGGCGCCCTGGGTCGATCGCATCGACAGCAAGATCTACTACGCCCGCACCAAGCAGACCATGGATCAGTACGCCTCCTCCAAATACCCGGTGCGGCCGACCAACCCCTATGTGACCAAGAACTCGCTGGATCACAACGGTTTCGAGCAGAAGAGTCTGGGCGCCCAGGTGAAGTTCAGCAAGGCGCTGGATAGCCAGCGACTGGCCTGGGGCCTGGAGTATGAGCACACCGACAACGAGCGGACCCGCTTCAAGGCGCCGACCGTGGCGGGGGATTTTGAAGGCTACAGCGAGCTGAGCTTCCCCTCCACCACCACAGAGCACGGCGCCCTGTGGGCGTTTGACGAGCTGAAGTTTGGCGAGCGCTGGGTGCTGACGCCGGGGGCCCGCTATGACTACTACCGGATGAACCCGGATCAGGATCCCGCCTACACGGGCGAGAACCTCAAACGTTTCTCCGAAGGGGAGTTCTCGCCCAAGCTGGGGCTGGTATTCAAGGCGCACGAGGCGGCCAACCTGTTCGCCCAGTACAGCCACGGCTACAAGACCCCCATGTATGACAACGCCTTCTCCACCCTGAACCATCAGGCGTACGGCTATCGCATCGAGCCCAACACCAACCTCAAACCCGAGAGCAGCGACGGCATCGATCTGGGGGTGCGCGGCAGCGCCGGCGGCTTCAGCTATGAAGTGGCCACCTTCTACAACAAGTACGACGACTTCATCGAGCTGGGCCAGGTGAGCACCGAAGGGCGCACCGCCGTCTACCAGTACCAGAACCTGGACAAGGCCACCACCAAGGGGGCCGAGGCCAAGGCGGACTACTGGCTGAACGATCTGGTCAACGTCTGGGGCAACCTCTCCTACATCGAGGGCAAGGATGGCGACGGCAACTACATCAACAGCCTGAGCCCGCTCAAGGGGACCCTGGGGGTACGACTGGAGCAGACCAACTGGAACATCAACACCGCCCTGCGCTTTGCCGACGACATGAGCAAGGTGGGCAAGGATGCCAAGGGCAACGACAACATCAAGAGCGCAGGCTGGGGCGTGGTGGACATCTATGCCCAGTTCAAGCCGGTGCAGGATCTGCAGTTCAACGTGGGCGTCTTCAACCTGTTCGACAAGGAGTACGTCAACTACGAGAGCATCACCGGCCAGAGCGCCAGTGCCAGCACCAGCAACAAGACCGAGCCGGGTCGCAACCTGAGTGCACGGGTCAAGTACGTGTTCTGATTAATACCCATCACGACAAGGGGCCTGCGGGCCCCTTTTTCATGGCGCCAGCGAACGGCCAAAAAGAAACCCGCCGGTGGCGGGTGGAAGGATTGCAACACTAACCAGGAGGAGGTGTTACTCGATAGACACCGGTCTTGCGCCAATAGTTCAATTTTATTGATGTTTTTCATTATTATCTGCGTGGCTTCCCACCCGGGATCGCAGGATCCCCACCGGCAAATCGGTTATCATTTGTGCCCCATCTTCCCCCTTGCCGAGGATCTATGCCCGCCTTCTCCTGGTTAGCCCTGTTTTTTGGTGCTTTCTACTTCGTCTATGGTGCCTATCTGCCGTTCTGGTCGCTCTGGCTGGAGGGGATCGGGGTGAGCGCGGAGATGATAGGCCTGCTGCTCGGTGCCGGCATGGCGATCCGCTTTGCCGGCAACCTGATGGTGATGGGGCAGATCAAGGGGGCGGGGCATCTGCTGCCGGTCACCCGCCTGCTCAGCCTGCTCAGCCTGCTGGCCTTCCTCGGCTTTTATCTCAGCCACAACCTCTGGTGGCTGGTGGGACTGACCCTGGTGGCGAACTTCATCTACCCGACCCTGATGCCGGTGGGGGAGGCGCTGGCCACCCGCATGGTGGTGCAGGCGCACCTCGACTACGGCAAGGTGCGCCTGTGCGGCTCCTTTGCCTTCATCGTTGCCTCGACCCTGGTGGGGGCCCTGGTGGGGAATTTTGGCAGCGAATGGGTGCTGCACACCATGGTGGCCGGGCTGCTGTTGATGCTGCTGCTCAGCTGGTTGCCGCTGCACCCGGTGCCGCGGGACATTCAGGGCGAGCGGGCCAAGGCCTCCCTGCTCGATACCCTCAAGTCTCCCCAGGTGCGCCGCTTCCTGCTGATCTCGGCCCTGCTGCAGGGCAGTCACGCCGCCTACTACGGCTTCAGTGCCATTCACTGGAAGGCGGCGGGCTACAGCGGCACCACCATCGGCTATCTGTGGGCGCTGGGGGTGGTGGCGGAGATCGGCATGTTCGCCGCCGACAAGCGCTTCCTCAACCGCTTCGGCGCCCAGACCCTGTTCCTGGTGGGGGCGCTGGGCTGCGTGGTGCGCTGGATCCTGCTTGGAGCCTCCACCGAGATCCTGGTGTTGGTGGCGGGCCAGCTGCTGCATGCGGTCACCTTCTGCGTCAGCCACCTCGGCGCCGTGCGCTTCATGACCCGCCAGCTGCCGGCCGAGCAGCTGATCCCGACCCAGGCGCTCTATGCGGCGCTGGGGCTCGGCATGACGGTGGCCGCCCTGATGACCCTGTGCGGTCTGCTCTACGAACCGCTGGGGGGCAGTATCTTCTTCCTGATGGTGCTGGTGGTGCTGCCGGTGTTCGTGCTGCGCCTGCGCCCAGCTGCGCCGTCTGGGCAGGGGCATGTTCCGGTCTGATACCGATCCGTCTGAATCATCACGCAGCAAAAGGGAGAGCCATGGCTCTCCCTTTTTCGTTGCGGCGTGCGGCGTTACCGCGCTTCGCCAAGATAGTGGCGGCTCAGGCGGCGCCAGGTATCCGAGCCTATGGTGCCAGCAAGCAGCTCATTGGATGCGGTATCAAAGCGACCATCCGGCAGCCAGCCCAGCTGGGGCAGCAGCCGGGCGAGGGTGGCGTCATTGTGCTGCAGCTCCCTGTCCAGGGTTTCCCAGAAGGCGCTCCCCTTGACGTAAAAGAGCGGGTAGTAGGAGCGATCCCCTGCCATCACCTCGCGGGCCGCCCGATAGAGGCCGCTCTCGCCATGGGGCAACTGCTTGCCCCGTTCGGCCAGCTCGTTGACTGCCGTGACCTGATGCAGCCGAAAGCGGCGCAGCGCCTTGATGGCAAGGTACTCGGCAACGCTCTCGTTGGCCCAGGTGGGCTGTGGCGTGGTGCTGAGGATGTGCACCGCCTCGTGGGCGGAGGTGCGCAGCAGACGCAGTGGCGCCTGTGGCGTCGGCTTGCCATCCCTGGTGGGGTAGTTGGCGACAAACACCTGATCCCCGGCGGCGCCGCCGAGGGAGCGGGTCGCCACATCCCGTCCCAGCCACACCAGCCGCCACGGCTGAGTGGGCGGGGTGACATCGAGCTGGAAGGCCAGATAGTCGATGATCTCGTTCAGTTGTTGCTGCAGGGCCGGCAGATCGAGCTGATTGGCCGTCTCGTCATGGCTCAGCAGCAGCCTGGGATCCCGTTCGGTGACCGGCACTGTGGCCAGACCAAATGGCAGGATCAGCGGCGGCTGGTTGAGGTCCGGCAGCGGCTGGCAACTGCCATCCGGCAGACAGACGTCCCCTTGGCGACTCCCTTGCTGGCGCACCAGATTGGCCCATTCGGTCAATAGCCACCGATTGGGGGCAAACAGCAGCGACGCCTGGGCCGAGGCATCGGCCCCCAGGGCTGGCGCCGGAGTGAGGGTTACCTGCCAGCCGACCTCTTGGCAGGAGAAGGGTTGGTTGAGGGCCACCGGCTGGTTGTCTGCAAGACAGACCAGCTTGGGTGAAACCGGTGCGGAACTGCCCGGCAACTGACGAGCGGGGAGCAGGGTAAAAGGGGGATTGCCCTGCATCGTGAGGCGTATCTGCAACTCATTGACACGGCTGCCCTGCTCGACAAGGTAGCGAGGGCCGCGGGTGCCATCGGCGGCGCAGGCCCACAGCGGCAGCAACCAGAGGGCACACAGGGTGAGATGGCGACTCATAGGGGATCAACGCTCCTCCTCGAAGGCCAGCAGATCCCCGGGCTGGCAGCCCAGTTCGCGGCAGATCGCCTCCAGGGTGGAGAAGCGAACCGCCTTGGCATGGCCGTTTTTCAGGATGGAGAGGTTGGCCTCTGTGATGTTGACCCGCAGGGCCAGCTCGCGGGCGGTCATCTTGCGTTCGGCCAGCAGGGCATCGAGTCGGATGATGATGGGCATGGGATCCTCACACCGTCAGTTGTTGTTCATCGGCCAGCAGTTTGGCCTCGCGCATCACCAGGGCCAGTGCCGAGACGATCAGCCCGGCCAGCAGCAGCTGGAAGTCCGACGAGCTGATGTTGATCTTGCCGTGCAGCTCGGGTCCCGGCAGGGTGAGCACTATGTCCAGCAGCGGCGTCGTGCCTATCTTGGTGACGAAGCTGACGCAGAGCAGCAGGCCGATCCACTGGTAGCGACGGATCTGGCTGAAGGTGAACAGCATGGCCTGCCGGTAGCCGCGAAACAGCTGGAGCAGCTGCCACAGCATCAGCATGAACACCAGATCCGGCAGCAGCATCACCAGGGTGCCCAGCAGGCGGGTTCCCAAAGTGAGGGGATAGTCGGCAACGGCGGGCTGGGTGCTGGCCTGCGGGAGCGACTCCGTGGTCAGGGGCACCTTGCCGAGCACCGAACTATCTTCCACATTCAGCGCTTCTTGCAGTTCCTGCTGCAGGTAGTCGCTGCCGCCGATCAGGTGTGACCAGACCCCCATGACCGTCAGGACGGGGGTGGCCAGCAGAGTAGCCAACAGGATCCATTCGATCAGGCTGCTCATGCGTTCGAGCTTGTTGTGTTTCATCGCTTACCTCTTTGAGTGAAAGGGTGGGCCACGCGTAGCGCCGAGTTATCGTTTATCAATAAACACAGACAGATGTTTATCGTTTTTCGATATTTATTCAACCGTTTTTTATTGAAAAACGATAAATTCTCGCCGCAATAAGGAGATGACATTTTCCGGGCAGCTCTCTAGACTGGCTGCTGCTGCGCTTGAATCTTCAACACGGACAAGAGGTTACAGATGCACCAGGGATGGTTGCTGATCGGATTGTCGCTCTCCTACCTGGGGCTGCTGTTTCTGATCGCCTACGTGGCGGACAAGAACAAACGGCGTCGCCTGCAGGGCCAGCCCCTGCTCTACAGCCTGTCGCTGGCGGTCTACTGCACCTCTTGGACCTTCTTCGGCACAGTGGGCCAGGCCAGCGAGTCGCCTTGGTCGCCGGTGCCCATCTACCTGGGGCCCATGCTGGTGTTCCTGTTCGGCTGGCGACTGCTGGCCCGCCTCATCCTGGTGGCCAAGCGCGAACACATCACCTCCATCGCCGACTTCATCGCCGCCCGTTACGGCAAGTCCCAGCGCCTGGCCATGGTGATCGCGCTGATCGCCATCATGGGCATACTTCCGTACCTGGTGCTGCAGCTCAAAGCCATCGTCACCGGGCTGGATCTGCTGATGGCCAACCCTGTGCCCGCCGGCCCCACCGGCAATACCGCCGGGCTGGCCCTCGGGGTGGCCCTGCTGCTGGCCCTGTTCAGCATACTGTTCGGCACCCGCCACCTGGATGCCACCGAGCACCACCGCGGCATGGTGGTGGCCATCGCCTTCGAGTCCGTGGTCAAGCTGCTCGCCTTCATGGCGGTGGGGAGCTTCGCGCTCTGGCTCATCCTCAGCAAGCCGAGCCAGGCCCGCACCCTGGTGGCCAGCGATTTTCTCGATGCGGTGGTGGCGGTGACGCCGGGCAGCCTGCTGGAGCTCGCCATCTACACCCTGGTGGCCATGTGCGCCGTCATCTGCCTGCCGCGCCAGTTTCACGTGACCGTGGTGGAGAACAACCAGGGCCAGGATCTGCACTGGGCGCGCTGGTTGTTCCCGCTCTACCTGTTCATGATGGGGCTCTTCATCTGGCCGCTGGCGCTGGCGGGCAAGCAGTGGGTGGGGGCCGGCATGGCCTCGGATACCTATGTGATCAGCCTCCCCATGTCGCTCGGGTTCGACGGCATGGCGCTGCTGGCGTTTCTCGGCGGCACCTCGGCGGCCACCGGCATGGTGATCGTCTGCACCATAGCGCTGGCCATCATGGTCAGCAACGATCTGGTGCTGCCGGTGCTGCTGCGCCGCTTCTGGCAGCAGGGGCGGGACGAGCGGCTGGTGCGCCTGCTGCTGCAGGTGCGCCGCGGCGCCATCCTGCTGATCCTGCTGGCGGCCTGGGGGCTCTACCTCTGGCTCGGGGATCTCACCAGCCTCTCGCGCATCGGCTACCTGTCGTTCGGTGCGGTGGCCCAGTTCGCGCCGGCCCTGCTGCTCGGCCTCTACTGGCGGCACGGCAACCGCAAGGGGGTCTATCTCGGCCTCGCCCTCGGGGTGAGCCTCTGGTTCGCCACCCTGCTGGCGGAGAGCGGCCTGCTGGCCGGCTCGCCGCTGGCGACCCTGCTGGCGCCGCCCGACTGGCCCGCGGTGCGCGACCTGAGCCTGGGGGCCTGGTGCATCTTCCTGAGCCTGTTGCTCAACCTTGCCGGCTATGTGGCGGGCTCCCTGCTCTCCCGTCCGGCGGTGAGCGAGCGGCTGCAGGCGGCCAACTTCGTCGGCAAGCCGAGCCGCGACACCACGGCGCTCTATCAGGCGCGGGTCTCGGTCAAGGAGCTGGAGATGCTGGCGGCCCGCTTCGTCGGCTCGAGCCGGGTCAAGCGCGCCTTCGGCCGCTTCGCCGGCGAGCGGGGCGGCACCCTGGCGCCCCAGATGCAGGCCTCCGCCGAGCTCATCGCCCACACCGAGCGGCTGCTGGCCGGGGTGTTCGGCACCTCGTCCGCGCGGCTGGTGCTGGCCTCGGCCCTGCAGGGGCGCAACATGCAGCTGGAAGAGATCGCCACCATAGTGGACGAGGCCTCCGACGTATTTCGCTTCAACCGCGGCCTGCTGCAGGGAGCCATCGAACACATGGGGCAGGGGATCTCGGTGGTGGACCGGGAGCTCAAGCTGGTGGCCTGGAACCGGCGCTACATCGAGCTGTTCCACTATCCCCCCGGCCTCATCCAGGTGGGCCGCCCCATCGAGGAGATCATCCGTTACAACGCCCAGCAGGGGCTGTGCGGCTCCGGCGATGTGGAGGCACAGGTGGCGCGGCGGGTCGCCTTCATGCAGCGGGGCAGCCAGCACATCTCGGCCCGCGAGCGCCCCGATGGCCGGGTGATCGAGATGCAGGGCAACCCCATGCCGGCGGGCGGCTTCGTGATGACCTTCACCGACATCACCCCGTTTCGCGACGCCGAGCGGGTGCTGCGCGAGGCCAACGAACACCTGGAGGCGCGGGTGGCCGAGCGCACCCACGAGCTCTCCGAGCTCAACCGTCAGCTGCTGCTGGTGAACCAGCAGGTGGAGCGAGCCAACCAATCCAAGAGCCGCTTCCTGGCGGCGGTGAGCCACGATCTGACCCAGCCCCTCAACGCCGCCAAGCTGTTCACCTCCTCCCTGCTGGAGATGCTGCCGCCGGCGGACGAGCCGGCCCGCATCGCCCGCCACATCGACGATGCGCTGGGGGCGACCGAGGATCTCATCACCGATCTGCTCGACATCTCGCGGCTCGAGGCGGGCAAGTTCAAGGCCAAGAAGCTGGATTTCGCCCTGCGCGACGTGTTCGACAACCTCAAGGCGGAGTTCGGGGTGCTGGCCCAGGCGGGGGAGATCCAGTTCTCGGTGGTGGAGAGCAGCCTCGCGGTCTACAGCGACGTGCGCCTGCTGCGGCGGGTGCTGCAAAACTTCCTCACCAACGCCTTTCGCTACAACCCGGGCGGCCGGGTGCTGCTCGGCTGTCGCCGGCTCGGCGACAAGGTGCGCATCGAGGTGTGGGACAACGGCCCCGGCATTCCGGCCGACAAGCAGGAGGCGATCTTCGACGAGTTCTCCCGCCTCGATCACTCCCGCACCGCACGGGAGCAGGGGCTGGGGCTCGGCCTTGCCATCGCTCGCGGCATCGCCCTGGTGCTCGGCCACAACCTGACCCTGCGCAGCTGGCCGGGGGCGGGCTCGGTGTTTGCCGTCACCCTCAACCTGGCGACCCGTCCTGTCGCAACGACGCAGGTGGCGGCCCCTGCCCAGCGCGACAGCCAGCTGGAGGGGATCCGGGTGCTCTGCATCGACAACGAGAGCGATATCCTGATCGCTATGCAGTCACTGCTGGGGCGCTGGGGCTGCGAGGTGGTGTGCGCCCAGAGCCAGGCCCAGGCGGAGGATCTCATCGCCGGCGGCTTCCTGCCGCAGCTGGTGCTCTCCGATTACCATCTGGATGACGGCAAGACCGGATTGCAGGCGCTGCACATGCTGCGCCTCGCTCACGGCAACCACATCGGCGGCATCATCATCAGCGCGGATCGCAAGAGCGAGCTGCAGGCACAGATCCGGGAACACGGCTACGGCTACATCAGCAAACCGGTCAAACCTCTCAAGCTGCGGGCGCTGATGAACAGCATCTTGCGGCCGGCCAAACTTGATGGTGATCACGAATCCGGGAATTCGTCCGATTTTTAATCGGCGGCCCCCAAGTGGCAAGATCGGCACTTTCCGACCCGGAAATGTGCCTTTTCTTCTCGTTTGAGGCTCAAAATCGGTAAAAAGTGACTTATTAATAATCAATCAGGGGTTTGCCCTCTCTCCTTTGACTCCCTTATAGTCAGGTCGCGATTATTTTTATCGCAAATCAAGTTGTGCAAAAGGCAAACCGGACGAAAGTCCGGGACGCAAAGCTTCCGGTCTAAGGGTCAGCGGTACCTAGGATAGCGGGGCCACCACAGGTTGTTTCGTCCATGGGCCAAGCCATGGTGCGATGTTGTCTGCGTTACCTGTCAGGTTGCGTTGCCTTTTTCGTTATCTATTCCAAGAACGAAATAAGGATATTCAACTATGTTAAGTCCAAAACCCTCCGTACTGGCACTGATCGTCGGGGGGCTCTGCGCCTCCTCCGCCTTCGCTGCCGCCCCCGGCAAACCCACCATCGGCTGGGGCGAAACCAAGTTCGCCATCGTCGAAGTGGACCAGGCCGCCACCTCCTACAACAAGCTGGTGACGGTTCACAAGGATGGTGCCCCGGTCAGCGTGAGCTGGAACCTCTGGTCCGGTGATGTCGGCCAGACCGCCAAGGTACTGCTCGACGGCAAGGAGGTGTGGTCCGGTGCCGCGTCCGCCTCCGGCACCGCCAACTTCAAGGTCACCAAGGGGGGCCGCTACCAGATGCAGGTGGCGCTGTGCAACGCCGACGGCTGCACCCTCTCAGACAAGAAAGAGATCCTGGTGGCCGACACCGACGGCAGCCACCTGCTGCCGCTCAAGGCGCCGCTCAAGGAGAACAACAAGCCCTACGTCAACAAGACCGGCAAGGTGATGGGGGCCTACTACGTGGAGTGGGGGGTCTATGGTCGCAAGTTCACCGTGGACAAGATCCCGGCCCAGAACCTGACCCACATCCTCTATGGCTTCACCCCGATCTGCGGTGGCAACGGCATCAACGACAGCCTCAAAGAGATCTCCGGCAGCTTCGAGGCGCTGCAGCGCTCCTGTGCCGGACGCGAGGACTTCAAGGTCTCCATCCACGATCCCTGGGCCGCCATCCAGATGGGGCAGGGCAACCTCACCGCCTATGATGAACCCTACAAGGGCAACTTCGGCAACCTGATGGCGCTCAAGAAGGCCTATCCGGACCTGAAGATCCTCCCCTCCATCGGTGGCTGGACCCTATCGGACCCCTTCTTCTTCTTCGGTGACAAGGCCAAGCGCGACACCTTCGTCGGGTCGGTGAAGGAGTTCCTGCAGACCTGGAAATTCTTCGACGGGGTGGACATCGACTGGGAATTCCCGGGTGGCCTCGGGGCCAACCCCAACCTCGGCAGCCCCTCCGATGGCGAAACCTACGTGCTGCTGATGAAGGAGCTGCGCGCCATGCTCGACGAGCTGAGCGCAGAGACGGGGCGCACCTATGAGCTCACCTCCGCCATCAGTGCCGGCGGCGACAAGATTGCCAAGGTGGACTATCGCGCCGCCCAGCAATACATGAATCACATCTTCCTGATGAGCTACGACTTCAACGGCGCCTGGACCAACACCGGGCTGGGTCACCAGACCGCGCTCTACGAGTCGAGCTGGGATCCCAACACCAAGTACACCACCGACAAGGGGGTCAAGGCGCTGCTGGGTCAGGGCGTCGAGCCCGGCAAGGTGGTGGTGGGGGCCGCCATGTATGGCCGCGGCTGGACTGGCGTCAGCGGGTATCAGGGCAACAACCCCTTCACCGGCACCGCCTCCGGCCCGATTGCGGGCACCGAAGCGGAAGGGATCTGGGAGAAGGGGGTTATCGACTACCGTGGCATCGCCAAGGGCAAGATGGCCGGTGACTGGCAGTACAGCTATGACGAAGTGGCCGAGGCACCGTCCGTGTTCAAGGCTGCCACCGGCGAGCTCATCACCTTCGATGACGAGCGCTCGGTCAAGGCCAAGGGGCAGTACGTGCTGGCCAACCAGCTTGGCGGCATGTTCGCCTGGGAAATCGACGCCGACAACGGCGACATTCTCAACGCCATGCACGAGGGGCTGGGCCACGGTGATAGCACACCGCCGGTCAACAAGCCGCCGGTGGCCAATGCCGGCAGCGATCTCGCGGTGACCGGGCCGGCCGAGCTGGTGCTGGACGGTTCCTCCTCCCGCGATCCGGAAGGGGCGGTACTGAGCTACAGTTGGGCCCAGATCTCCGGTCCCAAGGCGACCCTGAGCGACGCCACCCAGGCCAAGGCCAAGGTAGCCGTCGATGCAGTGAGCCAGGACGTCAATCTGGTGTTCGAGCTGACCGTGACCGATGACCACAACCTCAGCGCCAAGGATCAGGTAGTGGTGACCAACAAGGCGCCGCAACCGAACCTGCCGCCGGTCGTTACCGTGCAGGACAAGGTCTCGGTGCAGGCCGGCAAGCAGGTGAGCATCACCGCCAACGCCAGCGATCCCAACGGCGACACCCTGAGCTATCAGTGGAGCGTGCCGGCCGGGCTCACCGCCAGCGGTCAGAACAGCAAGACCCTGGTGGTGACCGGCCCCAGCGTAACCGTGGAGACCGGCTATGACCTCACCGTCACCGTGACCGATGGCGCACTGGATGCCCAGGCCGCTACCCGCCTCACCGTGACCCCGGTCAGCGGTGGCGGCGACTGCAACGCCACCGATCCGGATGCCGCCAACTGGCCGGCCTGGAAGGCCGCGACCACCTACAACGGTGGCGAGAAGGTGAGCCACAACCAGCTGGTATGGCAGGCCAAATACTGGACCCAGGGCAATGAGCCGAGCCGCAGCGCCGATCAGTGGAAGCTGATAAGCCAGGTGCAGCTGGGTTGGGATGCCAATGTCGCCTACAACGCCGGTGACGTGACCACCCACAACGGTCGCCAGTGGAAGGCCCAGTACTGGACCCGCGGCAACGAGCCAGGCAAGCACGACGTCTGGCAGGACATCGGCGCCGCTAGCTGCAAGTAATTCACCATCCACAGGGGCATGCCAGGCATGCCCCTCCTTTTCCCCCATAACAACAAAAGAGCACCACCATGACCACATGCACCACACGTCTTGTCTGCCTGATCGGCGCAGCCCTGGCAAGCGGCCCGCTGCTGGCCGCCGTTCAGCCACCCACTCCGCTGGTCTTTGATACCACCCAGCCGCAGAACGATCTGCAGGGATCGCTGCTGGCCGGGGTCCAGTTTGCCCAGAGCCAGATCCTGCCCGCCCACCCGCGGGAGGGTGACAACCAGCCCCGCCTCACCGCCCTGCGCAAGAGCCTGCTGCTGGTACGCCCGCTGCAGGCCGGCAACGAGGCGCCGCTGGCGCTAGAGGCCCGCGACGGCGCCGGCAAGCTGCTCGGCAGCCTCACGCTGGAGCCGCCTTCCCGCCTGCCCAAGACCGCCTACTACCTGGAGGGGACGCCGGAGGAGGGGATCGACTTCACCCCGGGCCCCGGCACCAGTACCGTCATCAACAGCAGCAGCGAGCTGGCCAGGCTGAGCGATCCGAGCGGCGCCTTCCTGCTCGGCAAGCTGCAGCCCCATGCCCTGGTCACCATCCAGACCGCCGACGGCCGCTGGGTGCGCGACATCTTCTTGCCCCGCGATGCGAGCCTGGAGGGCAAGATGGTGCGCCTCGCCTCCAATGCCGGTTACAACTCCACCGTCTACTTCAGTGGCCGCCAGGTAACAATCTCCCGCGGCCAGAGCCAGCAGTTCAAGTTCGTGCGCGGCCAGTGGATCCGCGATGGCGAGCTGGAAAACAACGGCATCACCTATGCGAGCGACGCCTGGAGCGCCGTGCTGCCGGCCGAGTGGATCATGCCCGGCCTCACCCTGCGCCTGAGCCAGGGGGATCTGAGCGGTGAGCTGACCGACCTCAAGGTGGGGGCGCCGGGGGAGCTGCTCATTCACACCATCGACATCGGCATGCTGACCAGCCCGCGCGACCAGTTCGCCTTTGCCAAAGATAAAGAGGCCCAGCGGGAGTATTTCCAGACCATTCCCGCCAGTCGCCTCGTCGTCAGCCAGTATGCGCCGCTGGCGCTGCCGGAAGTGATGCTGCCGGATGGCACCCTGCTCACCGACTTTGATCCGAGCGAGGGGGGCTGGCACAGCGGCACCATGCGCCAGCGCATCGGCAAGGAGCTGGTCTCCCTTGGCATCGACAATGCCAACTACGGCATCAACAGCACCGCCGGGGAGGGGGAGAGCAGCCACCCCTACGTGGTGGCCCAGCTGGCGGCCCACAACAGCCGCGGCAAGTACGCCAACGGGGTGCAGGTGCATGGCGGCTCCGGCGGGGGCGGCATCGTCACCCTGGACGCCTCCCTTGGCAACGAGTTCAGCCACGAGGTGGGCCACAACTACGGCCTCGGCCACTACGTGGGCGGCTTTGCCGGCTCGGTGCACCGCAGCGCCGACCAGATCAATGCCACCTGGGGCTGGGATGGCGACAAGAACCGCTTCATCCCCAACTTCTTTGCGAGCCGCAGCGGCCAGAGCGCCTGCCTGGATGGCCAGTGCCAGGCCCCGTTTGATGGCCGCAAGTTCGGCTTCGACGCCATGGCCGGCGGCGAGCCGCTCTCCGGCTTCAACCGCTTCACCCTCTATACCCCCAACTCGGCCGCCATTATCCAGCGCTTCCTCGAGAGCAAGGCGGTGTTCGACGCCAGCTCACCTACCGGCTTCAGCAAGTGGAACGAAAGCCAGGCGAAGATGGAGCCTTACCGCCACCGGGTCACTCTCGCCGAGCAGATCACCGCGCCGGTGAGCGACCTGGGTGAGGTCAGGCTGGCCGCCCTGCTGGCCGAGTACGATCTGGTCAAGGTGGCCATGTGGGATGGCAACTGGACCCGCAACATCCAGCTGCCGGCCGCCTCGACGGTCAATCGCGGCCGCATCATCAGCATCGACCACAATGCCGGCTACAACAGCACCCTCTTCATCAACGGCCAGCAGATCACCGTCTCGCGCGGCTTCAAGAAGAGCTACACCTCCGACGGCAGCCGCTGGAACGAGGGGGCGCCGGCGGATCTGGCGGTAGATCGCAAGCCTGCCGCCTTCGGCGTGCCGGTGACCACCCTGGTCGGCTACTACGACCCGCAGGGTCAGCTGCCGAGCTACCTCTACCCGGCGCTGCACGGCGCCTACGGCTTTGCCTATGGCGATGACGGCGAGCGGCTTGGCAACAGCGACTGCCAGCTGCAGGTGGAGACCCGCGACGGCCTGCTGCGCTTCAAGCTGGCCAACCACAGGCTGAGCGCCAGCGTGATGAACAAGTTCCACGTCAACGTGCCGACCGCGAGCGAGCCGCGCAGCGCCAGCGTGCTGTGCCGCAACCAGTCACAGGCCGAGGCCCAGCTTGCGTCTGCGCCGGCCGGGCTCGGTTACACGGTCAACGGCATGCCGCTGGCGACGCGCTGATCCCTTTTCGCCTCGCGCAACGCGAGGTGCCACGGGCGGGGGCCAAGCCCCGCCCTTCTCTAGCAAGAGGTAAATATGATGACAAGAAAGTCCTCTGTGGCCACCCTGCTGGCCGCGCTCTGTCTGAGTGGCCAGTTGTGGGCCGCCACCCCTTATGACATCAATCAGGGCTATGCCGGCGGCAGCCAGGTCAGCTTCAACGGCCAGATCTACGAGGCCAAGTGGTATGCCAATCCGGGCCAGAGCCCGGGGGTGCAGGTGGCCAACGAGTGGGACTCGCCGTGGGCGCTGATGGGGGAGGGGGAGGTGACGCCCCCCGCCGGCGGAGAGGGGGTCACTCCGCCTGAGCAGGGCGGCAGCGGTACCGCCGACGGCAGCCCCGTCTATCTGAGCCAGAGCGAGCTGGATGCCAGGGAGCAGGCGCTTACCGACTTCCCGGCCATGACGGCGGTCAAAGCCTCCATCGCCACCCGCGACAACACCGTGGTCGAGGCGGTGGCCCCCGGTCTGCCACTCAACCCCGCCAACGTCAAACGGGTGGAGGGGCTGCTCAGCGAATCGCAGTTCAACTTCCTGTTCCCGCTGCGGGCGCCGGAGTACACCTATCGCGGCTTCCTGCAGGCGGTGGCCAAGTTTCCGGCCTTCTGTGGCGACTACAGCGACGGGCGCAACGCCGAGGCCATCTGCCGCAAGTCGCTGGCCACCATGTTCGCCCACTTCGCCCAGGAGACCGGCGGCCACGAGAACTGGCGACCCGAGCCCGAGTGGCGCCAGGGCCTGGTGTGGGTGCGGGAGATGGGCTGGACCGAGCAGATGCGCGGCGGCTACAACGCCGAGTGCAATCCCGAGGTGTGGCAGGGTCAGCAGTGGCCGTGCGGCAAGTTCGACAACGGCGAGTTCAAGAGCTACTTCGGTCGCGGTGCCAAGCAGCTGTCGTACAACTACAACTACGGCCCCTTCTCCGAGGCCATGTTCGGCACAGTGCGCACCCTGCTGGACAACCCGGAAAAAGTGGCGGACACCTGGCTCAACCTGGCCAGCGCCGTCTTCTTCTTCGTCTATCCGCAGCCGCCCAAGCCCTCCATGCTGCACGTGATCGACGGCACCTGGCAGCCCAATGCCCACGATCGGCAGAACGGCCTGGTACCGGGCTTCGGGGTGACCACCCAGATCATCAACGGCGGGGTGGAGTGTGGCGGTGCGGCCGAACATGCCCAGTCCCAGAACCGGATCACCTACTATCAGGCCCAGGCCCAGTATCTGGGGGTGCCGGTGCCCGCCGACGAGGTACTCGGCTGCAAGAACATGAAGGTGTTCGACGAGGCCGGTGCCGGCGCCCTGCCCATCTACTGGGAGAACGACTGGAGCTATGTACCGGGCAACCCCAATGGTGGCAAGAGCTATGCCTGCAAGCTGGTGGGCTACCAGACCCGTTTCAGCGCCTTCAAGGAGCGTGACTACAGCCGCTGCGTGCAGCACTTCTTCCCCGAGGTGGTGATCGAGGACAACGGCGGTGGCACCAACCTGCCGCCGGTGGCCAGCATCAGCGGCCCGAGCGAGGCGCTGGGCGGCGCCACCGTGCTGCTCTCCGGCCAGGGCTCGAGCGATCCGGAAGGCAAGCCACTCAGCTACGCCTGGACCCTGCCGGCCGGGGCCAGCGCCTCGGATCTGACCCAGTCCACCCTGAGTGCCACCCTGCCGCCGACCCCGGCCAGCGACACCCGCTACGGCTTCGTGCTCAAGGTGACCGACGACAAGGGGCTGAGCCGCAGTGCCACCCACGAGATCCTGATCAAGGGCAGCGGCGGTACCACGCCGCCGGATGGCAACCCGCCTTACAAGGAGGGCACCGCTTACAAAGCCGGTGACAAGGTGAGCAACCTGGGGGACAACTACCAGTGCAAGCCCCATCCCTACACCGGCTGGTGCGCCGGCGCGGCCTGGGCCTACGAACCCGGCAAGGGCACGGCCTGGAGCGATGCCTGGATCAAGCTGTAACGGCGATTCTGCGCAATAAAAAAGGCCCGTCAGGGCCTTTTTTCATGGGGTGAATGCGCTCACAGCGGCTTTTGCCACAGGCTCAGCAGCAGATCCTGCTCCAGCGCGTCCGGCCCCTGGTGGGTGAAGGCGTGGCGCTGCTCGCCGCTGGCGCGCCAGCCGAGGCGACTGGTCTCCAGAATGTGCTCGCGCAGGCCCTGATCCATCTGCATGCTGAACTGGCAGCGCAGCTGACCCATGGGGTCGAGGCCGGCCAGGCTCGGCCAGCTCAGCGGGTGCTCCATGCTGACCGGGTTGAGGCTAACCCTCAGCTGCCACTGATGGCGCGGCCCCGGCTGCAGGTAGAGCAGGTAGCCGCCCGGTGCCAGCCAGTTGACCAGCAGCTCGGTCTTGACCTTGAGATCGTTGACCAGCAGCAGCTGGGCCGTGCCCGGCATGATGGGGGCGCGGGCCGGATCGGCGATGACGAACTGACCCTCCGGCTGCGCCTTGTTGGCGGCGAAGATGGTGTTCTTGGCGATGTCGACGCCGGCAAACTGCCAGCCCGGCAGCCGTTCGGCCAGGGCGCGGCAGTAGTAGCCCTCGCCACAGCCCAGGTGGATCAGCTCGCGTGGTTCGAGGGGGGCGAGCAGGCTGGCCATCGCCTCGACCAGCGGCAGCTGGTGGCCCTGCTCCAGGAAGTGGCGCTTGGCGCGCATCAGGGCGCGGCTGTCGCTGTCCTTGGGATTCTTCTTGCCGGGGATGAGATCCAGATAGCCTTCCGGGGCGGGATCGAAGTGGTGCTTGTTGGCGCAGTAGCGCCCCTTGGAGGCGTCATGCAGCTGAAGGGGGCTGCGGCAAATGGGGCATTGAAGGTGCATAGGATCTCTCTTGGCGAAAGCCGTGCTGGCAGGGGCGTTCGGGATTATAGGGGAGGCGATCAGAAAAGGCTGCCGTGGCAGCCTTTTTATCCGGCGGCCCAGTGCGGGGCCGCCAGTAGCGGGGATCAGCGGGTGCCAAACACCACTATGGTCTTGCCGTGGGCGGAGATCAGCTCCTGCTCTTCGAGCATCTTGAGGATCCGGCCGACGGTCTCGCGGGAGCAGCCGACGATCTGGCCTATCTCCTGACGGGTGATCTTGATCTGCATGCCGTCCGGGTGGGTCATGGCATCCGGCTGTTTGGCCAGATTCAGCAGGGTCTGGGCGATCCGGCCGGTCACGTCCAGGAAGGCGAGGTTGCCGACCTTCTGGCTGGTGTGCTGCAGCCGCTTGGCCATCTGGCCGGAGAGGCGCATCAGGATTTCCGGGTTGACCTGGATCAGCTGGCGGAACTTCTTGTAGGAGATCTCGGCCACTTCGCAGGAGCCTTTGGCACGCACCCAGGCGGAACGCTCGGGATTCTCGTTCTCCTCGAACATACCCATCTCGCCCAGGAAGTCGCCCTGGTTCAGATAGGAGAGGATCATCTCCTTGCCTTCATCGTCCTTGATCAAGACGGCCACAGTGCCCTTGACGATGTAGTAGAGGGTTTCCGCCTTCTCACCCGCGTGGATCAGGGTGCTCTTGGCGGGATACTTATGAATGTGGCAGTGCGACAAGAACCATTCCAGGGTGGGATCGCTTTGCGGTTTGCCAATGACCATGAGAATTCCTCTGTAGTGTCTTTTTATGGACTCGTGCGTCCGGGCAAGCTGCCAACCTTGCCATTCCTTGTATTAGTCGCAGTAGGATAAGAGCCTTTGTCTGTGCTGACAAGGCTTTGAGGGCTTTTGCCAGCTCCCCTTGCAACCCCTGCTGCGCTCCGTTCGCCATTGTAAGGAAGCTGGGGGCATCAGATGTTGATTTTGATCTAGTTAGCCCGGAAGTTCGTGAAAATGGCGGATATGTGCCGCTGTCGCGCCGTCTGGGGTATGCTATGTCGGTCAGATCTGTCGTCATCAAGAGGAAAAGTGAAATGAAAGCCAAGGTCAGCTGGGTGGAAGGCATGAAGTTTGTGGGCGAGAGTGAGTCCGGTCACCAGGTGATCCTGGACGGCGCCAACCCCGGCGAGGGTGCCAGCCCGATGGAGATGATCCTGCTGGCGGTGGGTGGTTGCAGCTCAATTGATGTGGTCTCCATTCTGGAGAAGGCGCGTCAATCCGTGACCGCCTGTCATGTGGAGCTGGCCGGAGAGCGGGCTGACTCGGTACCGCGGGTGTTCGAGAAGATCCACCTCAACTTCGTGGTGACCGGCAAGGGGCTGGCCGAGAAACAGGTGGCCCGCGCGGTGGATCTGTCGATGGAAAAATATTGTTCAGTTTCCCTGATGTTGGAAAAAGCGGTAGAAATTACCCATAGTTATCAAATTGTTGAAGCCTGATAGCCGTGATTATTCCGATCGAATAACGCCATGACATAAGGAAAGTGCAATGAAAAAAATGATAGTGTTGCTCCCCCTGCTGGGACTGGCGGCCTGCAGCATGCCGCAGCCGACCCAATACCAGTTCAGCCAGTACCAGTGTGGTGAAGAGATGCTGGCCGTGACCTATGACGCCCAGGCCGACATGGTGCAGTTCCCCTATGCCGGCGTCTACCACAAGCTGGGCCGGGTCGAGGCGGAGTCCGGTGCCAAGTATTCCGACGGTGTCACCACCTTCTGGAACCAGGAGAAGCAGGCCATCCTCAGCCAGAAAGGGGTAACCCTGCTGACTTGCCAGCGCAAGTGACTGTCATGGTGTGATCGCAACGGCCTGCTTGATGCAGGCCGTTTTGCATTCAAAGGAAGGGATCAGCGGGTGGGCAGGGAGTCGAGCATCTTGGCGGCCAGCTGCCGGCTCAGCTGCTGGCGATCCCCTTCGGCGATGGCCACGTCGCTGGCCAGGGAGATGGCGCTGCTCCACACCGCCTGCTGGGTACGCCGGTCGAGCAGCACGATGGCCAGGGTCCCCTTGCGGGCATCGGCCTTGGCCTGCAGCCCGGGCGTCATGCCGAGGCGGGCGAAGATCTCGCCATCGCTCAGATCCTTGCTGCCGGCCACCCCGATGGCGACCCAGAGGTCGGCCTCGTCGAGGGGCACGCTCTGCCACCCCTTGCTGCCCAGCGCCTGGTTGACCGCCTGCTGAACCGGCTCCAGCCAGCCTTCGGCGCTGTCGCCGGCATACTGGAACTGCTCGGCCAGCGCATAGCGCGGCGTCGCCCCGAACGGCCAGCTGGCCGCCGGGCGCACCACCATGGTGCCCGCCTCCAGGGTCGGTGCAGCGGGGCCGCTGCTGCAGCCGCCCAGCAGGGCGGCCAATCCCACAGAGATAAATGCTAACCGCATCGTCAGCTCCTTGGCTCAGGTGATCTTGCCGGTTTCGAGCAGTTGCTGGATCAGCGGGCGCAGGATCAGCTCCATTGCGAAGCCCATCTTGCCGCCCGGCACCACTATGGTGTTCATCCGCGACATGAAGGACCCGTCGATCATCGACAACAGGTAAGGGAAGTCCACCTGCTTGATGCCGCGAAACCGTATCACCAGCATACTCTCGTCCAGACTCGGGATCACCTTGGCGCTGAAGGGGTTGGAGGTGTCCACCGTCGGCACCCGCTGGAAGTTGATGTGGGTGCGGGAGAACTGGGGGGTGATGAAGTTGATGTAGTCGTCCATGGAGCGGACGATGGAGTCGGTGACCGCTTCGCGGGAATGGCCGCGCTCCGAGGTGTCGCGAATGAGCTTCTGGATCCACTCCAGGTTGACGATGGGCACCACCCCGATGAGAAAGTCCACGTGGCGGGCCACGTTGTGATCCTCGGTGACCACGCCGCCGTGCAGCCCCTCATAGAACAGCAGGTCGGTGTCGTTCGGCAGGTTCTGCCAGGGGGTGAAGGTGCCTGGCATCTGGTTGAAGGGCACCGCCTCGTCGAAGCTGTGCAGGTAGCGCCGATACTGGCCGCTACCGTTCTGGCCGTACTCCTGGAAGAAGCTCTCCAGCAGGCCGAAGTCGTTCGCCTCGGGGCCGAAATAGCTGATGTGGCGCCCCTGTTCGCGCGCCTTGCGGATCGCCACGTCCATTTCCGGGCGGGTGTAGCGGTGAAAACTGTCCCCTTCCACCACGGCCGCCTGATAACCGAGCTGATGAAACATGGAGCGAAAGGCGATGGTGGAGGTGGAGGTGCCGGCACCGGACGAACCGGTAACCGCAATGATGGGATGCTTGGCCGACATAGAATTCTCTCTTCCTTGGGAGTTTCCGTTATAAGGGCATGTTCCGAGTACGGTCAAGTGTGCGGTCTGACAGTACCGCCGCGCAACTGCTTCGCTGGCGTGCCAGCATAGGCGGCAGACGAAAAAAGGGCTGCCATGGCAGCCCTTGCGACAAACAAGAGAAAAACTAGTCTGCCTGCTTGTTGCTGGCCGCAGGCTTGATCCCCACCAGCACGGCCCCCAGCAGGATAAACAGCACCCCGAGCGCCTTGCCCGGCTCCAGCGGCTCGGCGAAGAGCGGGATGTTGACCGCCAGCAGGTAGACCAGCGCATAGCTGGTACTGAGCAGGGGGTAGGCGATGTTGAGCGGGGTGGAGTGCAGCGCCGCCAGCCAGCAGAGCAGCGACAGCACATAGCAGCCGATGCCGGCCAGGATCACCAGCAGCGGCAGCGGATGGGCCAGCATCAGGGCGAGATCCGGCTGCCAGGCCGGCAGCTGGATCGCCCCCCACTTCATGCCGAGCTGGGCCACCGTCACCAGCACTATGCTGCCGAGCACGTAGAGATACCCCTTCAGCGCCTGCTGATGGCCGCCGCTCATAGCAAACCTCCCAGCAGCAGGGCGCCCACTATGATGGCGCCCACCCCCAGCCAGTTGTGATAGCTGATCTGCTCGTGAAAAAACAGTCTGGAGCCCACCAGCACCAGCACCAGATTGATGCTGAGCATGGGGTAGGCCATGCCGAGCGGCAGCCGCTGCAGCAGGTAGATCCAGAGCAGCATGCCGCTGCCGAGGGCCGCCACGCTGGCGATGAGCCAGGGGGAACGCAGCTTCTGCCAGTGGTTGCAGGGGCGGCGCTGCCAGCTGATGACCGCCTGCTTTTGCAGCATCTGGCCGCTGCAGGTCAGCAGACACACCAGCAACAGCAGCAGTATGTCCATCACTGGGCCCCGTGGTAGATGAGCAGGGTTAGCCGGTGGCTGACGATGGTCTCGTCGGCGGGGGGCACCGGGCCTGTGTTGCCGTCGCGATCCGTCTTCATCAGCAGGGCTACCTGGCCATTTTTACGCGCCTGTGCCAGCCAGGCCGGGAAGTCGGCGCGGGCCACGTAGCGCCCCGCTGCATCCGGGTAGCTGAGGCCGTAATGGACCTCGCCCTTGCTGTCGAACAGGTTGATTTCGCTGCGCCGGGTGCCCCAGGCGAGGGAGGAGGCCAGCCCCACGTCGTTGGCCAGCAGGGTGCCTGACTTCATCAGCACGGCCTGGTTGGCCTCGATGAAGCGCTCCGGCAGCTTGGAGTCGATCAGCGATTGCGGCAGTGCCCAGGGCAGGCCGATGGCCAGCACCATGGGGCAGAGCGCGCTCAGGGTCCAACGCTGGTTGATGGCCTTGAGCTGAACGAAGCCGAGCAGACTCCAGCCGGCGAAGATCACCATGGCCACCGCCAGCGCACCGTGATCCTCCTCGCCGTAGACGGCGTGGCGGGGGGAGAAGGCCAGCACCGCCAGCACGATCAGGCAGATGAGGCCGAACAGGCCGTTCAGCCAGGCGTTGACCTTGAAGGCCCGCTCTTTCCCCTCCTTGAGCAGATCGACGGCGCTGGCGGCCATCAGCATGGCCAGCGGGGCGAAGCAGGGCAGGATGTAGGTGAGCAGCTTGCCCTTGGCCATGCTGAAGAAGAGGAAGGGCAACACCACCCAGGCCAGCAGGTAGAGGGTCTCCGGGTTTATCTTGCGCTCCTGCCAGCCCTTGCGCAGGGCGCCGGGCAGCAGGCCGAGCCAGGGCAGGGTGCCGAGCAG
Source organism: Aeromonas sp. FDAARGOS 1408 (assembly GCF_019048665.1). Lineage (NCBI taxonomy): Bacteria > Pseudomonadati > Pseudomonadota > Gammaproteobacteria > Aeromonadales > Aeromonadaceae > Aeromonas > Aeromonas sp. FDAARGOS 1408. The sequence goes on from NZ_CP077394.1 coordinate 403,347, forward strand.
CCCCATGGGCAGGTAGTACCAGAACGGCGCCTTGTGCTGGGCGTTGTCGGCGGCGAAGCGCTGAATGTGTTCAACCCAGAAGAAGTAGTGCCAGTAGTCCGGTTCGCGCAGGTGCACGGCGATGGCCCAGGGGGCTGCCAGCAGGGCCGCACTCAGGATGGCCAGCGGCCCGAAGCGCACCAGCTCGAGCAGGCGGCGCTGATAGATGACGTAGGGCACTATGACCACCACGGGCACCGCCAGGGCGATGAAGCCCTTGGTGAGAAAGCCCATGCCGCAGGCGAGGCCGAACAGCAGATAGCCGCCGACCCGGCTGCCAAGGGAGCCCTCCTTGCGGATGATGTAGAAGCTCACCATGGCGGCGTTGAGCCAGAGGGTCACCATGGCGTCCAGCACGCTGTAGGTGCCGATGCCGTAGACGATCAGCAGCGACAGATAGATGAGCCCGGCGAGGAAGGCCTTGCGCCGGCATTGCCACAGCTGCAGGGCGAACCAGAAGATGAGCACGGCACTGAGTCCGGTGGCGGCGGCCGAGGCGAAGCGCACGGCGAAGTTGGTGTCACCGAACAGCTGCTGGCTTATGCTGTTGAACCAGTAGCCGGCGATGGGCTTCTCGAAGTAGCGCAGGCCCAGGAAGTGGGGGACGACCCAGTCTCCGGTGCTCACCATCTCCCGGCTTATTTCGGCGTAGCGGTTTTCGTCCGGACTCCAGAGCGGCCGCTGGTCGAGCGGCAGCAGGTAAAAGAAGAGAAAGAACAGGGGCAGGGCCCACTTGGTCAACGTCATGACATCCTCTGTTGCATGGTGTGATTAGCGCGATGGTTAGTCCTGCCACCCGAGGTGGCGTCATTCATCTCAGGCCTCGGCCTTGCAGCCGAGCCAGCCCTCCCGCCCGGGCAGGGTGCCGCGCACCAGCCGGCCGGTAGGTAAGCCGGTCGGGTCCGATGGTAACAGATCCCCGAGCGGCACGAAGCGGATGCCGCGCGCCCTGGCGTCGCCGAGCAGGGCATCGAACTGATCCGCCATCACGATCCCTTCCACTTCGGCGTGGATGGTGTAGACGTGGGGGCCCTGCGCCGGCGGGGTCGCCAGCTGATCCAGCAGAAAGCGGTTGAAACCGTCGACCGTCACCTGATGACCCACCACCTCGTCGAAGGTGGGCAGGTTGACCGGGATCTGCGGGGTGCCGGGGCGACCGTCCTGCAGCAGGGGCCGGAACAGGCCGCTGCCGCGACAGTCGCTGTTGTAGCGAAAGCCGAACTGCTCCTTGGCCTGGGTGGTAAGCGGGTCGGCCCGCCAGCCGGCGGCGGCGGAGCAATCCACTTCGCGCCCCAGGATCTGGTTGAGCGCATCCACCCCGAGCCGGGTCTGACGAATCAGCTCGGCCTCGTCCCAGCGGCCGGTGTTGGCCTGCCAGCCGTGGTGATCCCAGGCGTGCAGCCCCACCTCGTGGCGGGCGCTGTCGGTGTCGCGCATCAGGGATCCGAGCTGCTTGCCGATGGACTTGCCGGGCCAGGCGGTGCCGGCCAGCAGGATGTCCAGCCCATAGAGGGATGCTGCGTTGGAGCGCAGCATCTTCAGCAGAAAGCGGGGTTTTAGCAGGCGCCACAAGTGGCGCCCCATGTTGTCCGGTCCGACCGAGAAGAAGAAGCTCCCCTTGACCTGATGCTTGTCGAGCAGTTGCAGCAGGCGGGGCACCCCGTCACGGGTCCCCCTGAAGGTATCGACGTCGATCCGCAGACCTACCTCAGTCATGCTCGACTCCCGTGGTGACCGCCCCTTGCAGGAAGAAGTCGAGGGTGTTGCCTATGGTCTGTTCCATCTCGATGGTCGGTTCCCAGTCCAGCAGGCGGCGGGCATTGGCGATGCTCGGCCGGCGGTGGGAGACGTCCTGATAGCCGTCGCCGTAGAAGGATTTGCTCTCCACCAGCTTGAAGCCGGCAAACGGCGGGAACTGGTCGCGCAGCGGGTGAGCCTCGAACTTGGCGAGCAGGATCTCGGCCATCTGCTGGATGCTGGCCTCGTTGTCCGGGTTGCCGATGTTGATGATCTGGCCGTCGCAGCGGTTCCCCTTGTTCTCGATGATGCGGAACAGGGCCTCGATGCCGTCCTCGATGTCGGTGAAGCAGCGCTTCTGGGCGCCACCGTCCACCAGCTGGATCGGGGTACCGTCCACCAGGTTGAGGATCAGCTGGGTGATGGCGCGGGAGCTGCCGATGCGGGCGGAGTCCAGGCTGTCCAGACGCGGCCCCATCCAGTTGAAGGGACGGAACAGTGTGAAGTTGAGCCCCTCCTTCTTGCCGTAGGCCCAGATGATGCGGTCCAGCAGCTGCTTGGAGACCGAGTAGATCCAGCGCTGCTTGTTGATGGGGCCGACGATGAGGCGGGAGCTGTCTTCATCGAAGCTGTGATCGTCGCACATCCCGTACACCTCGGAGGTGGAGGGGAAGATGATGCGCTTGTGGTACTTCACGCAGTAGCGGACGATCTTGAGGTTCTCTTCGAAGTCGAGCTCGAACACGCGCAGCGGGTTGCGGGTGTACTCGATGGGGGTGGCGATGGCCACCAACGGCAGGATCACGTCGCACTTCTTGATGTGATACTCGATCCACTCGGTGTGGATGCTGATGTCCCCCTCCACGAAGTGGAAGTTGGGGTGACCGATGAAACGATCCACCGCGCTGGAGCCGATGTCGAGGCCATACACCTCGTAGCCGCCATCCTGGAGCAGGCGCTCGGTCAGGTGGTTGCCGATGAAGCCGTTGACGCCGAGGATCAGCACCCGGGTCAGCCGCGCCTTGCGCAGGGCATTGCTCGCCTTGGCGCCGATCTTCATCCCTTCGACCAGCCCCAGTTCGCGGGCCAGCTGGGCGCCGCGCACATAGAGGCCCCCTTCGGCCTGACCGGCCACTATCTCCAGCACCCCTTCACCGCAGGCGATGCGCAGCGGCTCCTGGCTCAGGATGGTGCCCGGCTGCTTGTCGCTCTGCTGGGGCAGCCAGTGGCTCTTCCACACCGTCAACTTGCGATCGCCGGCGAAGCTGAAGGCGCCCGGGTAGGGCTGGGTGACGGCGCGCACCAGGTTGTGCAGTTCGCGGGCCGGGCGGTGCCAGTGCAGCTCGCCATCGGCCGGGGTGCGGCGGCCATAGTAGCTGGCCTTGCTCTCATCCTGCGGGGTGAGGCGGATGTCGCCGGCGCGCAGCTTGGGCAGCTCCTGCTCCAGCAGCGCCCGGGCGGCGAGACGCACCTTGCCGTGCAGGGTCAGCGCGGTGTCGTCGTCGGCAATGGCTACCGCCTGCTGGGCGACGATGGCGCCAGCATCGGGCTTGGCGGTCATCTGGTGCAGGGTGATGCCGGTCTGGGTCTCGCCGTTGACCAGGCACCAGTTGATGGGGGCGCGGCCGCGGTAGGCCGGCAGCAGGGAGCCGTGCAGGTTGAAGGCGCCGACGGTCGGGATGTCGAGGATCGCCTGCTTGAGCATGTTGCGGTAGTAGAAGGAGAAGAGGGCCTGGGGCGCCAGCTCCTGAATGCGCTCGATCCAGAGCGGGTGGTTCACGTCCTCGGGGGAGTAGACCGGCAGGTTGTGCTCGGCGCAGAGCTGGGCGACCGAGCCGAAGAAGCGGTTCTCGCCCGGATCGTCGGCGTGGGTGAAGACGGCCTGGATCTCGTAGCCTGCCTCGAGCAGGGCCTCGATGCCGGTGCAACCGATATCGTGATAAGCAAAGACGACGACTTTCATTGTTGAGCTTCCTGTTGCGAAGGGGTGGTGGCGGTGCGCACGATCCGGTGGATGAAGTAGCGGGGACGGGCGCGCACGTCTGTGTACATGCGGCCTATGTACTCTCCCAGCAGCCCCATGCCCAGCAGCTGCACGCCGACAAAGGTGAAGAGAATGGCAAAGAGGGTGAAGACGCCATCGGCGGCCCAGTCGGCGCCCATTACCAGGCGCATCAGGATCAGCAGGATGGAGAAGACGAAACCAATACCCGCCACCACGCTGCCGACGATGCTGAGCAGACGCAGCGGGGTGGTGGTCATGCAGGTGACCAGGTCATACATCAGGTTGATGAGGTGCATCAGCCCGTACTTGGACTCGCCATGGGCCCGCTCGGCATGGCCCACTTCCAGCTCTATGGTGCGGCGGGCGAAGCTGTTGGCCAGGATGGGGATGAAGGTGCTGCGCTCCTGGCAGCAGAGCATGGCGTCGATGATGTGGCGGCGATAGGCGCGCAGCATGCAGCCGTAGTCGCTCATGTGCACGCCGGTGGCCTTTTGCACCGACTTGTTGATGAGCTTGGAAGCGGTCTTGCGAAACCAGGAGTCCTGGCGGTTGCGGCGCATGGTGCCCACCACGTCGTAGCCCTGCATGGCGGCTTCCACCAGGCGGGGGATCTCCTCCGGCGGGTTCTGCAGATCCGCATCCAGGGTGATCACCAGATCCCCCTTGGCGGTCTCGAAGCCGGCCATGATGGCGGCATGTTGACCGTAGTTGCGGTTGAGCAGCACCCCGACCAGCTTGCTGCCCTCGCGGGCGGCGGCTTCGCTGATGAGCTCGGTGGAGCCGTCGTGGCTGCCGTCGTCGATGAGGATAACTTCGTAATCCTGCGACAGCTGATCGCAGGCGGCGGTGACCCGGCTCAGCAGCACGGGCAGGCTGGCCTCCTCGTTGTAGACGGGGATGACCACCGAAACCAGCTTGATGTCAGTGTTGTTCACGTTTGGTTACTCCAATATGTCGATAAGTGCCGCGACCACGCGGTCAACGTCGGCCAGCGTCATGTCCGGGAAGAGTGGCAGGGTGCACAGGCGTGAGGAGTTCCACTCGGTATGGGGCAGGCTGAGGGTCGGGTAGCGTTCGCGGTAGTACTTCTGGGTATGGGCTGCCCGAAAGTGCAGGCCGGTACCGATGCCGCGCTCCTGCAGCGCCTGCATCAGCTGATCCCGATCGAGGCCGCAGCGCTCGGGGTCGACCCGCACCATGAACAGGTGCCAGGCGTGCAGATGGGGGTAGCCCGGCACGGCGAGCGAGGCCAGCGGCAGGCCGGCCAGCCGCTCCTGGTAGCGGGCCACCAGTTCGGCCCGTTTCGCATTGAGTTCGGGCAGGCGCGCCAGCTGCACCAGGGCGATGGCGGCGTTGATGTCGGCCAGGTTGTATTTGAAGCCCGGGGTGATCACCTCCGCCTGCGGCTTGCGGCCCAGGCTCATGCGATCAAAGGCATCCACTCCCAGACCGTGAAATTTGAGCATCCGTACCTTGTCTGCCAGTGCCTTGTCGTCGGTCACCAGCATGCCCCCTTCGGCGCAGGTCATGTTCTTGATGGCGTGGAAGGAGAAGATGGCGGTGCCGCTGGCGCCGATCCAGCGCTCCCGATAACGGGTGCCGACCGCGTGGGCGGCATCCTCGATGACCGGAATGCCGTGCCGGCCGGCCAGCTCAAGGATGGGGTCCAGGTCGATGGGGGCGCCGGCATAGTGCACCGGGATGATGGCCTTGGTCCTGGCGGTGATGAGCGGGGCGATCAGCTCGGCGCTGGTCATCAGGGTATCCGGATCCACGTCGACGAAGACCGGCTCGGCCCCCAGCAGGGTGATGATGTTGATGGTGGAGACCCAGGTCTGGGAGGGGGTGATCACCTCGTCTCCCGGGCCTATGCCCAGCGCCATCAGGGTGACGTGCATACCGGCGGTGGCGGAGCAGAGGGCGACGGCATGCTGGCAGCCGAAGGTATGGCAGAATTGCTGCTCCAGTTCATGATTCTTCGGGCCCGTGGTGATCCAGCCCGATTTCAATACATCACAGACAGCACTTATCTCGGCATCGCCCATGGCTGGCCGTGAAAATGGCAGAAAATCTTGCATATGAGATCCAACAAAGAATATTAATCAGCGCCCACGAAATTGGGCTCCCCCAAACGGTTTTACTCAACATACGGATATAAAAGCGGGCCTGCAATGGTCCAGAAACAGCTGGTAACAATTAACTGGTGCGGACATCTTAGGTAATGTGATAAATATTTATAACCCCCCAACTCTTTGTTTTTCCAAATTACAAATTCTCTGACATTTTGGTTGTATCAATATGAACATTACTGTATTTGGAAGTGGCTACGTGGGCCTGGTTCAGGCCACCGTGCTGGCCGACGTCGGTCACCAGGTCATCTGTGTCGATGTCGATGAACAGCGGGTGGCTGCCCTGATGGACGGTCATGTCCCTATCTATGAACCCGGGCTCGACACCCTGCTGCAACGCAACATCAAGAGCGGCGCCCTGGTGTTCACCACGGATGCCGTACAGGCCGTCGAACACGGTGATGTGCAGTTTCTGGCGGTGGGGACGCCACCGGGGGAAGATGGCTCCGCCGATCTCAGCCACGTGCTGACGGTGGCCGAAACCATCGCCCGGCATCGTGACCGGCCCGTCATTATCGTCAACAAGTCGACCGTGCCGGTGGGCACCGCCGACAAGGTGACCGCCAGGGTGAAGAGCATCCTGCAGCAGCGGGATCAGTCGTTCGCCTTCGACGTGGTCTCCAACCCCGAATTCCTGAAAGAGGGCTCCGCCATTCAGGACTGTCTGCGGCCGGATCGCATCGTGGTGGGCACCGCCAACGAGGCCTCCCGCCAGCTGATGCGCGAGCTCTACGAGCCCTTCAACCGCAACCACGACCGCATCCTGTTCATGGATGTGCGCAGCGCCGAGCTGACCAAGTACGCCGCCAACTGCATGCTGGCCACCAAGATAAGCTTCATCAACGAGATGGCCGGACTGGCCGAGCGGGTCGGCGCCGACATCGAGATGGTGCGCCAGGGGATAGGCTCGGATCAGCGCATCGGCTATCAGTTCATCTACCCGGGTTGTGGCTATGGCGGCTCCTGTTTTCCCAAGGATGTCAAAGCCTTGCTGGCCACGGCCCAGGAGCTGGAGTACGACACGCCGCTGATCCGGGCGGTGGAGCGGGTCAATGAATTGCAAAAATCGCGGCTCTTTCAGCTGCTGTCAGCGTTCTTCCGCTCCGAAGGGGAGACCCTGGCAGGCAAGACCATCGCCCTGTGGGGGCTGGCGTTCAAGCCCAACACCGACGACATGCGCGAGGCGCCGAGCCGGGCCCTGATGGAGGCGTTGTGGCAGGCCGGTGCGACCGTGCAGGCCTATGATCCCGAGGCGATGCAGGAGGCCCAGCAGATCTACGGCAACTGCGACAAGCTGCGCTTGATGGGCACCAAGGAGGCCGCCCTGTTTGGGGCAGATGCCCTGGTGATCTGCACCGAGTGGAACCACTTCAAGGCCCCCAACTTTGCCGCCATCAAGCAGGCGTTGAAGCGTCCCCTGATCGTGGATGGTCGCAATCTGTTTGATCCGGGCCGCATGAAAGATCATGGGTTCCATTATTACGCCATCGGCCGGGGCGAATCGGTAATGAAATAGCATCTTGTCATATTTGGCCGCCATCAATAATCAGCTGTGTGGCGGATTAATCTGCTGGATATTGGCTGAAGCGAGATATTGCTCTCACTATTTTTATGGGGAGGGCGAGTTTTGTCATCATAATTTAATATTGTGAACCGCTTCACTTTATTTATTCTATTTTGTCGATATGGCTCGGTGCTTAATTATTGCGGTCACCCTTGTCGTTATCCGCTATCGGGGAGACAGGACAGGCCGCGCTAGGGGCGCAAGGTGTTTGCAGAACAGGCATGAACAAGATCCGGCAAGATGGCAGCAATGCCAGTCAACATGGCCCTGCGCAGTTGCGCAGGGCCATGTTGTTTTATCGGGTGCAGGGAGATCCGGCGGGAACAGACAGGGAGAAGGGCGGCTAGGGTGGCAGGCCCGCAACGGCGATGGGCAGGCTATTGCGGTAGGTCGTCCACCTGCGCCCTGTCGAGGGTCGCCTTGGGCACTATGTTCACGCTTTCGTGCAGCTCGCTGTACACGATCACCGCCACGCCCTGCTGCAGCTGAGCTCTGACATCGTCGACCTTGTCGGCCAGACTGACATCCTGTTCGCCATACTCGGTGCCTTCCTGCAGCACGAAGTGCTCGAGCAGGTTGTTGAGGGTGTCTGCATCCAGCTCTTGCCAGGGGATTATCATGGTTTCATCTTCCGTTACCAGAGAGCGGGTATTGTCTATCTGTGGTCGGCCAGCGCAAGGGATTTATCTGGCCGCCTGCCGATGAGGTGAGAGAGCGGCCGCCATGGCTACCGGCCCGTACCTTGAGTCTGCTCCTGCAGCCACTGGCTGATCCGCTCCTCCAGCCAGAATCTTGGCCGCCAGGGGGTACCGTGCAGGAAGCCCACGTGGCCGCCCCGCCGGCTCAGCTCGTAACGCACCATGGGGGAGAGCTGCTCCGCCTGCGGGATCACCGCCTCGGTCATGAAGGGATCGTCGGCGGCGTGGATCACCAGGGTGGGGATGGGGATCTGAGCCAGCATCCCCAGGCCCGAGCAGCGCTGGTAGTAGTGATCGGCGCTGTCAAAACCGTGCAGCGGCGCCGTGACCTGCTCGTCGAAGTCGCGCAGGGTGGCGATGGCGCGCACCTGCTGCGGCTGCCAGCGGGCGCTGGCAGCCGCCTGCCGCCGGATCTTCTGCTGCAGGTTGTGGCGCATGGTGCCCAGCAGATAACGCTGATAAACCCGCGAGAAGCCCTGATTGACCCGATCGGCGCAGCTGTCCAACCGCAGCGGCGCCGAGATCACCACCGCCGCCGTCAGCTCGCGCGGGCAGGCGCGCGCCAGCAGATTGACCAGCATGTTGCCCCCCAGCGAATAGCCGATGGCGATGAGCGGCTTGCCGGGAAAGCGGCGGCCGAGCTCGGCGATCACCGCCTGGGCATCCTCGATGGCACCGGAGTGATAGGCCTGCAGCAGCCGGTTTGGCTCGCCGCTGCAGCCGCGAAAGTGCATCAGCACCGCCTCGTTGCCCTGGCGTTGCAGGTGGGCGAACAGCCCCTTGGCATAGTGGGAGTGAATGCTTCCCTCCAGCCCGTGAAACAGCACGATGAGCGGTCGCTCATCCCGGCTGATCTCGCCGCTCCAGGCGAGATCGACGAAGTCGCCGTCCGCCAGCTCGAAGCGCTCGGCCACGAAGCGGGCCGGCTGGCGGCGCAGCCACTTGGGCAGGATGGTTTGCAGGTGGGGATTGCGTGCCCACCAGGGGGCGTGAAAGTGGCTTTCGATCAGCATGCTGGGTCCGGGACAGAAAAGGAAACGGCGAGCAGCCGGGCTGCTCGCCGTCGGGATCAGGCCGGCAGGCTGTCGTGGTGCTCGGCACCGCGCAGCATGGCCTGGATCAGCTCGTTGGCTTCAAACTTGGTCAGCGCCTCGTGGGCACCCACCTGGTGGGCCCGCTCCACGCTGATCTCGCTCGAGAGCGAGGTGTGCAGGATGATGTAGGCACCCGCCAGCTTGGCGTCGCTCTGCACCTCGAAGGCCAGCTCGTAGCCGTCCAGCCCCGGCATCTCGATGTCGCTCACCAGGATGTCGATGGGGGTCTTCTGGGCGGCACGGGTCTGCATCAGGGTCAGCGCATCCTTGCCGTTGGTGCACACCTCGTAGGGGATGTTGATGTAGTCCAGCGCCGCCATCAGCTGGCGGCGGGCGACCGAGGAGTCATCCACCAGCAGGATCCGCATCGGCTTGATCCGCTCCCGCTGCACGTCGGTCAGCACCGGGTAGAGGTGACTGGGGTCGTCCGGGTAGACCCGGGAGAGGATCAACTCCACGTCCAGCAGCTGGATCAGCTGGTCATTGACCCGGGTCACGCCGGTCACGAACACGTTGTGACCGAGGGAGGCGGGGGGCGGCGCTATGTCGCGCCAGTTGCATTCGGTGATCTTGTCGATGCCGCGCACCAGAAAGCCCACCAGGGTGCGGCGGCAGTCGGTGATGATGATGAAGCAGTGCGGCATCTCTTCCTGGCTGATCGGGCGATAACCCACCGCCATGGCCATGTCGATCACCGGGATGGTAGTGCCACGCATGCTGGCGGCGCCGAGCACGGTCGGGTGCGAGTGCGGCATGGCCGTCAGCTGGGTGTAGGGCACTATCTCTTTTACCTTGAGGGTGCCGATGGCGAAGGATTGCTTGGCCGAGAGATGAAACAGCAACATGCCCTGGGATTGGTTGGCCTTGCTTTTCATGGCAGATGTCCTGTGAGTCAAAACGGTATCAGTCGATTCAGGCCCCTAGCATAAAGGATTATAGGAGAAATGGCCCTTCCGTTATTAACGACCGTTTGCCGTAAAACTGGACTCATTTCATCCATTTATTGCGGCGATCCGCCCTGGTGCGAACCGCCGGGGGCCGAGCTGCGAGGGGGCGGTCAGAGCGCGAGCAGGGTCGCCAGCGGGCAGCCGAGCCACTGCTGGCAGGCGCGATCGAGGGCGCGCTCATCCTCGTAACCGAGCTTGCTCGCCACCTGGGGAGCCTTGCTGCCGCTCTTGAGCAGACGCACCGCCTGCAGCAGCTGCCACTGCGCCCGCAGGGCATCGGCCGCCAATGCCGGTTCGCTGAGACCGCGCTGCGCCAGCGCCTGCTGCCATGCCTCGTTGCCGCCAGCCTGGCCAGCGGCCAGCCCCTGCCAGGCGGTCTGCAGCGCAACATCCGCCTGCGGCTGGATGGGGCAGCCCTGCAGCTCGTCGAGCAGCACCTGCAGCCGGTGACCGTAGGCGCCGTGCCAGTCGCGGGGGCGTTGCCAGTCGGCCAGGCTGTCGAACAGGGGATCCAGCAGCGGGCCGGGTTGCAGCCAGCCCGCCTGGGCGGGCTGGTCGACACGCACCGAGCAGGTCAGCAGATCGTAACGGCAGCCGGCCAGCGGGCTGAACGCGGCCAGGGCATCGGCACTGAGCCAGAAGTGGTTTCCCGCCGTCAGCAGCAGCTCATGGGCGCCGAGTCGCAGCAGTGCCGCACCCCGTGCAATCCGCAGCAGTTGCCCTGCCGGCACGCGTTTGCGAACGCCGACTTGCAGATGGGGGGTGAAAAAATGCTGATGTTCGATGGCGTGATGCATGTAAAAACCCTGATATGATGCTGCCCGGAGGTAACGAAAATGGAAACCAGACGTAAAAAACGCTTCATTGCCGGGGCTGTCTGCCCGGCGTGCGGCAAAATGGACACCATGATGCTGTATATGGAGCATGGAGTCGAGAAGGTGACCTGCGTCGAGTGCGGGGACACCCAGGTGCAGACCGAGGCCGAGGTGGCCAGGGTAACCCGCGAGACCGAGCAGGTGATCGGGGTGTTTCGCCCGGAATAATGGAGGGGCAGAGCGCGGACTGTGCCTATCCCTCGGGCTGATGGCGGTCGCCGGCCTGCACGGGCCAGCGCGCCGCTCACTCCCATGAGTGCCGGCCAACGGGATGGCGGGCGGCTTTGCATTGCCATCCCCTGCTGGCTTTTTCATCACGACTGAGCCGGGCCCACCATATGCTTGTCTGCCTTTTTGAGGTATTCTGGGCCCGTTTTTTTCTATCCGCAGGATCCCTGACATGAAAGTAGCTCCCCTGAGCGTGGTTACGCTGGAATACACGGTCACCGACGAACACGGTGAAGTCATCGACACCACTGTCGGTAAAGAGCCTCTGGTGTATCTGCACGGTACCCGTTATCTGGTCTCCGGCCTCGAAGCCGAGCTGGAAGGGCGCAGCGTGGGCGAGGCGTTCGACGTCACCCTGACGCCGAGCCAGGCCTATGGCGAGTACGACGAGAACCTGGTGCAAGAAGTGCCGGGCGAGCTGTTCGACGGCATGGAAGTGTCTGAAGGGGATACTTTTGTGGCCGAGACCGACGAAGGTCACCGTCCGGTGACCGTGGTCGAAGTGTCCGAAGAGTTCGTCAAGGTGGATGGCAACCATCCGTTGGCCGGCGTGACCCTGGGCTTCAAGGTCGAGATCAAGGACGTGCGCACCGCCACTGCCGAAGAGCTGGCCCATGGCCACGTGCACGGTGCCGGTGGTTGCGGTCACGATCATGGCCACGACCACGATCATGGTCACGACCATGAGCACGGCGGTTGCTGCGGCGGTGGCCATCACGGCCACGATCACGGTCATGACCACGGCGACGACCATGGTCACGGCGGCTGCTGCGGTGGCGGCGGTTGCGGTGGCAAGGGCCATCAGCACTGATCACGGCGTTGCCGATGATAAAAAAACCCGCGCCTGGCGCGGGTTTTTTTATGGCTGCGCACTCAGTAGTGCGGCGGCGGGGTCTCTTCGGCCATGCTGGCGATCTGGCTTGGCTGCACGCTCTGCAGCTTGTCCACCAGCAGCTGGATCCGATGCTTGAGCCGATCCAGCTCGCGCCCCTGGGTAGTGACCTCCTCGTTGAGCTGCTCCACCGTGTATTCGGCGAAGGCGAGGCGGCTTTCCAGGGTTTCGAGGCGATCGTTTAATTGCTGACTCATGGGCCTTTTGGTCCTTACTTGATAGTCCAGATTTCGGCCAGGCCGCTGGAGCTGGCGCTGACAAGGTGGCTATTGTCGCGCAAAGCCACGCCGTAGACCACTGCGCTCGGTGGTTTCACCTTGGGATGGGGCGAGACGCGCCAGCTCTGCAGCAGGCTGCCGTCGCTCACCTGCCACAGGGAGAGCTGGCGGGAGGGAGCGCCGGTGATGAGCCACTTGCCGTCGTTGGCAAAGCGCGCCGTGGTGTAGACCTCGAAGCGGTGGTCGAACTGCAGCCGGCTCAGCTCCTTGCCGGTTTTCAGATCCCAGATGCTGGCCTGGCGACTGTCAGCGGTGAAGGCGAGCCGTCCGCTCGGGTCGAGCCGGGCCAGCACCACCCGGCCGGCGTGGTTGAAGCGCCACACCACCTGGCCTGAGCGGGTATCCCACAGGTAGGCGCTGTAGTCGTTGCCGCCGGTGAGGGCGTAACGGCCGTTGGGGGAGATGTCGACTGTGTTGACCTGCTCGGTGTGGCCGAGGAATTGCAATCTTCGGCCGGTGCGGGTGTCCACCACCTCCGCCTTGCCGTCTTCCCGGCCGATCAGCACCTGGCGACCGTCGGCGGAGAGGGCGATGTCCCTCAGCCTGGATTCAGGAAGCGAATAATAGCCTTGGGACTGGCCATCCTTGAGGCGCCAGATCCCGAAGGTATTCAGGCTGGCGGTCACGGCGTGGCTGTTGTCCGCCGAGAAGCGGGTAATGATGACGAAGTCGTCCGGATTGTCGGACTGGCGCCAGCGCCAGCGCTCCTTGTCCTGCTCCAGGTCCCACACTACCGTGCCCTGGCCCAGGCTGGAGACGATGGCCTGCTTGCCGTCACTGGCCAGATCGGCGCTCAGCAGCCCCTGGCTGGCGAGGGTCAGTTGCCGGTCCGGCGATGAGCTCTGTTCGCAGCCTGTCAGTATCAGGCAAACCGCGACGAGATAAATGGCACTTTTTATCATTTTTCCTGTCTCATGCTTTCGTTACCTGCGATCACGGCGTTAGTATAAGGCGCTTATCACGATAAACCTCTCATTTCACGAAGGAACCGAGAGCGGTATTTAGAGTTTTGGAGAAACTGATGAACAATTTTCTGAAGGTGTCCCTGTTGGCTGCGGCGGTTGCCGTAGGTCTGACTGCTTGCCAAAAAGACGAGAAGACTGCTGCGAATACCGCAGAGGTCAAGGCAGAAGCCAGCAAGCCGGCAGAGGCCCCCAAGGCTGAAGCCAAGAGCTTTGAAGAGCAATCCGGCTATGCAATTGGCCTCTCCATGGGTCGTTATATCGCCAATACCCTGGAGCGCCAGCAGGAGCTCGGCATCAAGCTGGACAATGCCGTGATCCTGAAGGGCGTCACCGACGGTCTGGGCAAAGAAGCCAAGATGACCGACGAGGATATCCAGAAGGTTCTGCAGCAATACGATGCCAAGATCAACGAGCTGACCAAGGCCAAGGCTGACAAGGATGCGGTGGAAAACCTGAAGAAGGGTGAAGAGTACCTGGCCGCCAACGCCAAGAAAGAGGGCGTGAAGAGCACCGAATCCGGCCTGCAATACCAGGTCGAGAAGATGGGTACCGGCGCCAAGCCGAAGGCCACCGACATCGTCAAGGTACACTACACCGGTACCCTGACCGACGGCACCAAGTTCGACAGCTCCGTCGATCGCGGCGAGCCGGCCACCTTCCCGCTCAACCAGGTGATCCCGGGTTGGACCGAAGGTGTGCAGCTGATGCCGGTTGGTTCCAAGTTCAAGTTCTTCCTGCCGTCCAAGCTGGCCTATGGCGAGCACGGTGCAGGCTCCATCCCGGCCAACGCCGTGCTGGTGTTCGACGTTGAGCTGCTGGCCATCGAGAAGCCGGCTGCCGATGGCGAGAACGCCAAGAAGTAAACGGCCCGCGTTGAAAAAACGGCTCCTTAGGGAGCCGTTTTTGCTTGTATATCCTGCCGAATGGCGGGATAAAAGAGAGAGTCGCCAACTGTGCTAAGATGGCGAAATAGACAACAAAATCAATTGCAAGGATGGCGCCGTGGCGGAAAGCAAACCCCGAGTCCTGCTGGTGGAAGATACCCGCAGTCTGGCAGTGGTCTATGAACAGTATCTGGCCCAGGATGGCTATGAGGTGCTGCGGGCCGACTGTGGCCAGCAGGCCCTGGCCCAGCTGCTGAGCAGCCCGCCCCCCGTGGTGCTGCTGGATCTCGAGCTGCCCGACATGTCCGGCATGGACATTCTGCAGCAGATCACCGAACAGCAGCTGCCCTGCTCGGTGGTGGTGATCACCGCCCACGGCTCGGTGGATGTGGCGGTGGAGGCGATGCGGCTCGGCGCCTTCGACTTTCTGACCAAGCCATTTGACGGCAAGCGGCTGTGCGCCACCGTTCGCAACGCCTTCAAACACCAGCAGCTCAGCTCGCTGGTGGCCCAGTACCGGGAGAACTTCGAGCGCAGCTCGTTTGCCGGTTTCATCGGTGCCTCCATGCCGATGCAGGCGGTCTATCGCATCATAGAGAGCGCGGCGCCGAGCAAGGCGACCGTGTTCATCACCGGCGAGAGCGGCACCGGCAAGGAGGTGTGCGCCGAGGCCATCCACCAGTGCAGCCCGCGTCGCGAGCAACCCTTCATCGCCCTCAACTGCGCCGCCATTCCCCATGACCTGATGGAGAGCGAGATCTTCGGTCACGTGAAGGGGTCGTTCACCGGCGCCCAGGGGGATCGCAAGGGGGCGGCCAGCCTGGCTGACGGCGGCACCCTGTTCCTCGACGAGATCTGCGAGATGGATCTCGATCTGCAGAGCAAGCTGCTGCGCTTCATCCAGACCGGCACCCTGCAGCGGGTCGGCAGCGGCAAGCTGGAGACGGTGGACGTGCGCTTCGTCTGCGCCACCAACCGGGATCCCCTGGTGGAGGTGAAGGCGGGACGTTTTCGCGAGGATCTCTACTACCGGCTGCACGTGATCCCGCTGAGCCTGCCGCCCCTGCGCGAGCGGGGCGAGGACATACTGCTGCTGGCGCGCAACCTGTTGCAGAGCTACGCCAAGGAAGAGAGCAAGCGTTTCAAGGATTTCGATGCCGAGGCGGCGCGGGTGCTGCTCGACTACCCTTGGCCCGGCAACGTGCGCGAGCTGCAGAACGTGGTACGCAACATAGTGGTGCTCAACGATCGCGAGCTGGTGAGCCCTGACATCTTGCCGCCGCCCCTCAACGGCAGCCGGGGGGGCCTGCCGCTGGCGGTATCCGCACCGGCGCCGGTCGGCAGCACCGAGCCTGTGGTGTCCAATGCCCCGATCCGCCCGCTCTGGCTGGTGGAAAAAGAGACCATAGAGCAGGCCATCGCCAGCTGTGACGGCAACATTCCCAAGGCGGCGGCCCTGCTGGAGATCAGCCCCTCCACCATCTATCGCAAGAAACAGAGCTGGGAGGAGGCGAGCCTGGTCTGACGTCCTGGGGCTACCCCCTCGGGGGATGAAGCATGCGGGGCGGCCCATTGGCCGCCCCGCTGCGTTTTTGACGATGGTTGACTAGAGCTTGCCCAGCGCCTTGAGCCTGGCCAGTCGCTCGGCCTCGTTGGCCTTGAGCCAGCGATCCTGCGACAGCAGAAACCAGGCGCGGGCGAAGTATTCGGCGGCGGCCGGATCATCCAGCGCCAGCGCATTCTCCCCCAGCTCTTCGAACACATAGCCATCCTCGGGCGCGCCGGCGGCGGCCATGTCGTCCTTCAGCTGGGTCAGCTCGGCCCGGGCCTGCTCGTGTTGCCCCTGAGCCCGGCTCAGGCGGGCCAGACTCCAACGGGCGATAAAGGCCTTGGCCTGATTGTTGTGCTGCTCGTGCCAGGCCAGGCATTTTTGCTGACATTGGCGGGCCTCTTCCAGCCGGCCCAGTTCGAACAGGGTCCAACCCTGATTGTTGTAGAGGGTGGCGAGCCAGCCGCGTACCTTTGGATCCTGACTGCGCTCCGCCAGCTCCATCGCCAGCTGATGCCAGCGGCTCTGCTCCTCCAGCGGGGCGGCGATGGCCACCATGTGGGCCGCATCGATGGCGAGATAGAGCTCCTTGTGCTTGAGCCCAAGCTGCCACGCCTGTTCAAACAGCGTCCTGGCGCTGGCCTTGTCGCCGGCGGAGTTGAAGGTGCGGCCGCGCTCCAGCAGGGCGCGCAGGCGGGCTCGCGGGGTCGCCTCGGTGAGGCGGGGCTCTATCTCGTCGAGCAGCTGGTGTGCCTCGGCAAACTGGCGTTGCAGCGAATGGGTGCGGGCTATCTGGGTGAGCAGCTCCAGCTCGTATTGCAGGTCGGCGGCGGCGCGCGCCTCGGGCAGCAGAGCATGAAAACGCAGGGCACTGGCGGCGGGGTCCTTGTAATCCCACTGCGCCATGAAATCAGGCGGATTGTCCATCTGGCCTCCTTGCTGGCGATCCTTTCACCAAGATGCCTGCAGGCCGTTGTTTGTACAAGGGGCCCTCGTCACAGAGCGCCCCTTGAGTCATGGCAACGGCAGCGGCCAGCCGGTCAGTAGACCATGGCCAGGCTCATCAGCATCAGGCCGAGGGCGGCGAAGGCTCCCTCCTTGATGGCGAGGCGCGGCACCAGTGCCTTGGGCAGAGCTGGAAACAGGCTGAGGGCAAAGCCGAGCCCCGGCATCAGCCAGTGGAAGGCCGGGTTGCGCAGGCTCGGGTCTGCCGCACCATTGATGATGATGAGCAGAATGAAGAGGGTGAAGGCGGGCAGGATGAACCAGCGGGCGCTTCCGGCCGCGACCGCTCGCAGCGGCGAGATGCGATAGAGCAGCAGGGTCACGATAAACAGCACCAGGGGGGCCAACAGGTAGAGGGGAGCCGGGTTCATAACGGGTATCCTGAAAAAGGGGGTAAACAGCAGTGGCGGGATTTAATCAGCCCGCAGCCGGGATGACCAGCCACAAGGGCCCGGGCTGTGAAGAAGATCCCAGGCAAAGGTTTGCCGGCGGCGTCTCAGCGCAGCCAGTACCAGGCGGCAAAGCCGAGCCAGCTCAATCCCAGCAGCAGCCAGGGCAGGGGATGCTGGCGGGTCACTTCCACCAGTTCGACGATGTCGTCCTGCTCCTCATCCTGCTGCGCTGGGTGGGACTGTTTGGCCTTGGCCTGCAGTTTTTTCTGGCGATTGGCCTCGCGGGCCCGCGCCTTCATCTGCTTCTTGTATTCGTCTATGCCTTTCTGGATCCCCTGGGCGATCAGCTGGGTCTGCTCCTTGGTCTGTCCCGGTTTCTGGTTGGCACGGGCAATTTTCATCGCCTCCTGCTGGGTCTCGGGGGAAATCTTGTCGTACTTCGCCATCAAAGGGTCTCCTCGGCATCGATTGGCGGGGAGTATGCCATAAAAACGGCGCCCTCAGGCGCCGTTGCAACAGCTTGTGAGCCGGATCAGGGCTTGTAGTAGGTTACGGTCGCATAGGGCAGCGGATTGAGGGTGCCCTGGGACTCGGCGTACTCCATGAACATCTCGTTCTCGCCCACGCCGGAGTCGACGTAGTCACCCTTGTTGGGCAGCTCTTCGCGCTTGAGCAGACCGCTGTAGCCATCCTTGCCGGAAGCGATGTAGGTGTTGGCACCAACGCGGTAGACCTTCTCGTCATCCAGCGGCAGCCACTGGCCGTTGGCATCCAGCATCTCCAGCTTGGTGATGCGGGAGCCCTTGGCCAGCTTGCCGTCGTAGGTGTAGCTCAGGTGGCCGACGTAGGGGAAGGCACCGCTGGAGGCGGCGATCCCGGTCTCCAGACCGATGGAGTAGTCAACGGCGTACTCCAGGGTGGCACGTACGTCCTTGCCCTTGAGGTTGAAGGCGGCGATCTTGTTGCCAAACGGCAGCAGGGTCCCCATCACGTAACCGACCGAGAGCGGGCCCGCGTTCACGTCGGCACGCACGCCACCGGCGTTCTGGATGGTGAAGTCCACCTTGGTGTTGAGCTTGTTGAGCTTCCAGTAGAGCGACTCGGCCACCAGAGGATCGATGAGGCCGGCACCGTCCGGGGTGGTCGGCACGCGCACGTGGGGCAGCTTGGTTGGCACGTCGGCGATGATCTTGGCCTCGAGCTCGGCCACGGCCGGTTTGTACTCGGTGTCGATCACGTCGCGCATGGCGGTGTCTTCCGGCACGATCTCGATGACCGGGGACTTGCTGATGAAATCGACCACGTTGGTCTGCTCGGTGCCGCTCAGCGGAACCTTCTTCTTGGCCACTTCCTTGGTGAAGTCGTCGCCGGTCATCAGGGTGTTGCGCCCTTCACACTTGGTGAGCTCGCCTTCCTTGCTCAGGGAGACGTTGACCAGGCCGTAGCCCTTGGCCCATTCGCCGGCCTGCACGATACAGGTCTTGCCGCCGTCCGGGTTGTTGACGATCTGGGCATAGGTGTTGTCGTCGGCCGGGTTCTGGTTGTGGGCGGTGTAGCCGATGCTGTTGAGCTCGGTGATGTCGCCGAGGAAAGTCTGGGAGTGACCGCCGACGATCAGGTCGATGCCGTTGACAGCCCTGGCGACCGCCTGGTCATTTTGCAGGCCGATATGGGTGACCATGATGATCTTGTTGGCACCCTTGGACTTGAGGGTGTCGACCATTTTCTGGGCGGTCTCAATCATCGGCAGGAATTGGGTGTCTTTGTCCGGTGAGGAAATATCATGCATATTTTCCAGCACCAGTCCGAAAATACCCACGCTCTCGCCATTGACTTCCTTAATGACATATTCGTGAATATTCTCGCTGTCCTTCAGGGTGGCGCTACTGGATTTCACCATATTGGAAGCCAATACCGGGAAATTTACCCGTGAGACGAAGTCTTTAATTGCCTGGTTGCCCAGATCGAATTCATGGTTGCCGAGCACCATGGCATCGATACCCATGTCGGAGAGCAGTCGGGACTCCTCTTCCCCCTTGAACTGGGTGAAGTAGAGGGTGCCCTGGAAGGCGTCACCACCGTTGAGCACCATGAAGTTGCGGCCTTCGCTGGCCGCCTGGCTGCGCAGCTCGTCCAGCTTGAACTTCAGGCGCGGATAGCCGCCCAGCTTGGCGTTGAACTTGAACAGCTCCTGCCCGCTCGGTTGGATCGCCAGGGCATTTTCGGTCGGGTCGAGGTGGGCGTGGGTATCATTGATGTGGGCAATGGTCAGATCCAGCGGAATATGTTCCTTGCTGCTGTTTTCTGAATTGCAGGCGGTCAGCCCGAACAGGGTAATTGAGACGGTGACGGCCAGTAGCGTCTTCTTCATCGGTAATATTCCTCTTGTTGTTATAGTCCTGTATATCGTTCCTGCATGACAGGAGTGTGGCGATTCTAGGCAAAAAGTAATAATTGGAAATAAACAGAGCTGATTCCTTTGAGCTACTGCACATTAATAAAGCAAATAAACGTTTGCGTGATTTTGCGCAGCAGGACTGGGGCGCGGCGGGGATTTTCCATCAGCACGGCGGGTGATGCAACCCTGCCGTACCCGAGCGGGATTCAGGGCGTTGAAATGATGTTCAGCCGCTGCAGAAATTGTTGCGGGGTGAGCGGGCGACCATAGAGATAACCCTGCAGGTAGTCGACGTGACGCTCGGTGAGGAAGTCGGCCTGTTCCCGGGTCTCGACCCCCTCGGCGATGGTTTTCAACCCCAGCCGGGTCGCCAGGTTGATGGTGCTGTCGAGAATGTGGCGGGAGAGGGCGTTGGTGCCGATCATGGCGACGAAGCTCTGGTCGATCTTGAGATAGTCCACGTGAAACTGCTGCAGGTAGGTGAGGCTGGAGTGGCCGGTACCAAAGTCGTCCAGCCCTATCCTGACCCCCATCTGCCGCAACTCGTCAAACAGCTGCCCGGTGAGCTGGTTGGGGGTGATGAGCTCGCGCTCGGTCAGCTCCAGCACCAGGGTGACCTCGTTGGCGGCGAAGGCGGCGAGAAAGGTGCGGCAGTCATCCACCAGGCTCAGCTGCTGGCAGTGACGGGCACAGATGTTGAAGCTGAAGTGGAAGCGGGGTGGCAGCGCTGCCGCATGGGGGGCGAACTGCAGCCGCACCTGCTGCATCAGGGTCTGGGTCATCAGGATGATGAGGCCGCTCTCCTCCGCCAGCGGGATGAAGAGATCCGGCCGGATCAGCCCCTGGCTGTGATGCTGCCAGCGCATCAGCACCTCGCAGCCATGCAGCTGGCCACTCTGGCTGACGACGATGGGTTGCAGATAGGGGATGAACTCCTGCTTGATGATGGCGCGTCTGAGCTCCTGGGTCGGGGTCGAGATATGGCTCCACCAGCGGTAGGTGGCGAGGCCGGCCAGCCCTCCCAGGAGCAGGATCAGCAGTATGATGGTGCTCTGTTTTTGCAGGGTGGTGGTCAGCACGGCGCTCAGCGGGAATCCCTGATTGAGGCTGTAGTTGAATGCCGCCGAGTCGAGCCGGTAGTTGAAGCCCCGCAGCCTGGGCGGTTGGCCATCGTGCACCTTGCCACGCAGGTCGAGCCACTGCTCGCCTATCTGTACCCAGCTGTGCGCCCCGGCGAGGCGCCACTGCAGCGGCTTGCTCAGGTGATAGGGGTTGATGGCGACCACCACGGCGTTGCTCCCCTCGCTCAGGTGATAAAACAGCAGTGACGGCTTGCGTCCGAGCCGGGTCACGGCCTCCAGCCTGAGTCGCTCGTGGCGAGCGTCCTGCAGCCGGTCCTCGAGATCGATCTCGTCGAAGATGGAGGAGCAGTAGAGGCGGCCGTTGCGGGAGAGGTTGATCGAGCGCACATAGGGGGAGGTGGCGACCAGCACCCGCAGCTCCCGGGCCACCTCGCGACAGGGGCGGCTGGCCAGCGGCAGGGCCGCCCTGGCCGCCTGGGTCGAATGGGAGAGAGCGCTGTCGATCTGCATGATGGCGCGTTCGGCGGCGGTCTGGGCCTGCTGCCGGGTCATCGACCAGGTTTGCCAGTAGAGGGTGGCAAGGGAGATGAGGATCAGGATGGCGCAGCAGAGCAGGCTGGCCAGGAGACGAGGCATGTTGCTGCTACGCAGAAAGGGGAACACCATGTACCACGCCTCGTGAAGGTTCAATTGAACAAAAAAAGGTCGGACATACTACACAATCACACCTCAATCTCCTAGCCACCACAAGGGGCTTCAGCGACCTCCAAAAAGCAAAGGCGGCCCGCAGGCCGCCTTTATCCGTCATCTCTGGCTGGTCGAGCTTACAGTTGCTCGATGCCGACGATGTGCCAGGGTGCATTGTCCTTGGCCAGGTTGCGCTCGAGGTGCCACACCTCCTTGATGTCCTCCTCGACCTGCTCCTGGCGATCCATGTAGCGGCCGCTGAAGCGCACGCTCACCTGGGCCCAGTCGCTGCCGTAGTCGGCGCGCACCAGCTGGGTATCCACATACATCACCTCGGTGTGCTGCTCACCGGTCAGCTCGGCGCGGTCGGCCTTGAGCTGCTCGAACAGCTCGGGGCTGACGTATTCGCGGATCTTCTCCAGATCGTTCTTGTTCCAGGCTTCCTGCAGGGTGCGGTAGTGATCGCGGGCACCGGCCAGGAAACCGTTCATGTCAAAACCTGGCGGCAGGCGGAACGGCACGTCGCTGTCGGCGAAACCGGTGGCCTGCGGGGCGCTGTGGTTCTGCTCGAACTGCTGGGGAGCCGCACTCTGGGGCGGCTGATAGCCGGCATAGGCCGTCTGTTGCTGCTGCGATGCCGCCATCTTGCCCTTGCGCAGGGTGCGGAACAGGAACACGCCGCCCAGTGCCAGCAGGGCGATCAGCAGGAAGTCCATCCCTTGCAGGCCTTCGAAGGCACCGCTGCCCAGCAGGTAGGCGAACAGGCCGCCGGCCAGCAGGCCACCCAGCAGACCACCCATCATGCCGCTCTTTTTCGGCGGGGTCTGGGCGCCCACGGTGGGGTTCTTGGTGTCGACCGGCTTGGCAGCGGGCTGGGCCGGCGCCGTCTTGTAGCTCTTGCCGAAGGATTTGCCGCCGCCAAACTTCTTGGCTTCGGCGTGAGGTGCCCCCAGGCCAATGGCCAGGATCACGGCAAACAGGGTCAGCATCTTTTTCATTTTGACTCTTTTCACTCTCGTCTGTGGGTGGGGCATGCTCTGCTTTGGCAAGCTCAGCGAGGCGCATGGCAGGCTGCATGTCCCTAAATGTGTCGCAGCTTGGGCCGATATGTACCATGATTGGCATGAATTATTCATGAACGAAGAACCACGTCGTGTGGGTGTCAATGGCAGGAGTGTGTCCCATGAAAAACAGACGGTTGAGCCGCAAGGAGCGCAAACTGCGCAGCAAAACCAGACAGAGCAAGGGTGAACTGACCCTGGTCTGGCCCTTTATCGTGGTTTGAGCCCCGTTTTGCGCGGCAACGGTCATCAGGAGGCGATGGCAGCAACCAACAGGAGGGCGGTTGGGCCACAGAGAAGTGAATAGCGCGTATTTGCGCTCGCGATGGCGGGGTTTCTTTTGTAAAATTCCCGTCCCCTTCCCGCTGCGGTTTTTATGTGTATGGCAGAGCAAGTGACGGCGAAAAAAGACGCCAAGACACAACAGCTGAAAGTCCCTCCCCACTCTTTTGAGGCCGAACAGTCCGTACTGGGCGGCCTGATGCTGGACAACGAGGCCTGGGATCGGGTCGCCGAACGGGTGATCGACAAGGATTTCTACAGCCGCCCGCACCGCCTGATCTTCCAGGCCATGACCCGCCTCTCCAACGCGGGCAACCCCATCGACCTCATCACCTTGCAGGAGGAGCTCGAGCGCTCCGAGCAACTGGAAGAGGCCGGTGGCTTCGCCTATCTGGTGGAGATCGCCAAGAACACCCCGAGTGCCGCCAACATCAGCGCCTACGCCGAGATAGTGCGTGAGCGGGCGGTGGTGCGGGAGATGATCTCGGTCGCCAACGAGATAGTCGAAGCGGGTTACGAGCCCCAGGGCCGCACCTCCAACGATCTGCTGGATCTTGCCGAGAGCAAGGTGTTCCAGATCGCCGAACAGCGCACCAGCGCCAACGAGGGCCCCCAGCCGCTCAAGCTCATCCTCGAGCAGACCGTCGACAAGATTGAAGAGCTGTTCAAAACCCCCCACAACGGGGTGACCGGCGTCTCGTCCGGCTACAACGACCTGGACAAGATGACCGCCGGCCTGCAGCGCTCGGATCTGGTCATCGTCGCGGCCCGTCCCTCCATGGGCAAGACCACCTTTGCCATGAACCTGTGCGAGCACGCGGCGCTCACCGCCGACAAGCCGGTGCTGATCTTCTCCCTCGAGATGCCCTCCGAGCAGATCATCATGCGTATGCTCGCCTCGGTGGGGCGCATCGACCAGACCAAGGTGCGGACCGGTCAGCTCGACGACGAGGACTGGGCACGGCTCTCCTCCACCATGGGGCTCCTGCTCGAGAAGGGCAAGATGTATATCGACGACTCCTCCGGCCTGACCCCGACCGAAGTGCGCTCGCGCGCCCGTCGGGTGGCGCGGGACAACGGTGGCATCAGCATGATCATGGTGGACTACCTGCAGCTGATGCGGGTGCCCAGCCTCTCCGACAACCGTACTTTGGAGATCGGTGAAATCTCCCGCTCCCTCAAGGCGTTGGCGAAAGAGCTGCAGTGCCCGGTAGTGGCGCTCTCCCAGCTCAACCGAAGCCTGGAACAGCGCGCCGACAAGCGCCCGGTCAACTCGGATCTGCGGGAATCGGGCTCCATCGAGCAGGATGCGGACTTGATCATGTTCATCTACCGCGACGAGGTCTATCACGACGACAGCCCCGACAAGGGGATCGCCGAGATCATCATCGGCAAACAGCGTAACGGCCCGATAGGAAGAGTGCGGCTTACCTTCCAGGGGCAGTTCTCGCGCTTTGACAACTACGCCGGTCCTGCGTTTGATGATGATTACTGATCATCGTCATCGCGCTCATGAGGGGGAGTGGTGAGAGTCATCTCTGCCAAGCCGCGTAACGGCGCCAATATGCGGCCGGGTGCGGCTTACCTTCCAGGGTCAGTTCTCGCGTTTTGACAACTACGCGGGTCCGGCGTTTGATGATGACTACTGATCATCAGGTGACCCGCTCTGCGTGCGTCACCCTGATGATGGTAAAGAGAGTTCCATAAACAGTTTTCCCGGTTCGACAATTCTGCCGGTCCGGCCTTAGACGATGACATTTGAGGGCTGACACCACCCGGTGCCTGACGCGTTGGCGCGTTATCATGCCCTCGTAAGGGAAAACAGATGAAAGCGGCTATCGCCCAAATCAATACAGCGGCCCTGCGCCACAACCTCGCCGTGGTCAAACGCCACGCCCCCGAATGCAAGATCATCGCCGTGGTCAAGGCCAACGCCTATGGCCACGGCCTGCTGCCGGTCGCCCGCACCCTGGTGGATGCGGACGCCTACGCGGTGGCCCGCATCGAAGAGGCGCTGATGCTGCGCTCCTGCGCCGTGGTCAAGCCCATCGTGCTGCTGGAGGGTTTCTTCAGCGCCGCCGACCTGCCGGTGCTGGCGGCCAACAACCTGCAGACCGCGGTGCACACCTGGGAGCAGCTCGAGGCGCTGGAGCAGGCCGAGCTGCCCGCCCCCGTGGTGGCCTGGCTCAAGCTCGACACCGGCATGCACCGGCTCGGCGTGCGGGCCGACGAGATGCCTGCCTTTATCGAGCGGCTCGGCAAGTGCAAGAACGTGGTGCAGCCGTTCAACATCATGACCCACTTCAGCCGCTCCGATGAGCTGGAGCAGCCCACCACCCGCGAGCAGATCGACCTGTTCAGCCAGCTGACCGCGCCGCTGTTGGGCGAGCGGGCCATGGCCAACTCGGCGGGCATCCTGGCCTGGCCGGATTCCCACTGCGACTGGGTGCGCCCAGGGGTGATCCTCTACGGCGTATCGCCCTTCCCCAATACGGTGGCGGCGGATTACGACCTGCAGCCGGTGATGACCCTCAAGACACAACTGATTGCGGTGCGGGATCACAAGGCGGGCGAGCCGGTGGGCTATGGCGCCAACTGGGTGTCGGATCGCGATACCCGGCTCGGGGTCATCGCCATCGGTTACGGCGACGGTTATCCACGGATGGCCCCCAACGGCACGCCTGTGCTGGTCAATGGCCGCATCGTACCCCTGGTGGGGCGGGTCTCCATGGACATGACCACGGTGGATCTCGGCCCAGGCGCCACCGACAAGGCCGGCGACGAGGCGGTGCTCTGGGGTGAAGGGCTGCCGGTGGAGCGGGTGGCCGACCAGATCGGCACCATCCCCTACGAGCTCATCACCAAGCTCACCTCCCGGGTCTTTATGGAATACGTCTAGCTGCCGTGAGCACCAAACGTGAAAAAGCCCCGCATGCGGGGCTTTTTTTATGATGTTGTTGCGACCTGCAGCTTCTTCTTACTGCCTGTGCATCCGCACGAACTTCTCCATCAGCTGCTCTTCGGTTTCCACGTGAGCGGGATCCCAGATGATGCAGTCGATAGGGCAGACACTGATGCAGGTCGGCTTCTCGTAGTGACCGACGCACTCGGTGCAGCGACTGGGGTCGATCTCGTAGATCTCCTCGCCGAGGCTGATGGCCTGGTTCGGACACTCGGGATCGCACATGTCACAGTTGATGCACTTGTCGGTGATGAGCAGGGACATCTCAGGCGGCCGAGTGGGGCTGACGGGTATCCTCGCGCTCGCCGAGGTTGCGCAGCAGGATGCCGTAGTTAACGTCCACTTCCTTCGGTACCGGCACGTAGACCACGTGGCCGTTGCCCGGCGCGGTGTCGATGAGCTCGCCCTTGCGGTTCTGCATCTGCTCCAGATTGAAGCTGAGGTTGCCCTGCGGGGTCATCAGCTCCAGGCTGTTGCCCACCAGGAACTTGTTCTTCACCTCGACTTCCACCATGTCGCCGTTGCGACCGGTGATCTCGCCGACGAACTGCTGGGTGTCGGAGACAGAGTAGCCGTAGTCGTAGTTCTGGTATTCGCTGTGGTTGTGACGGCGCAGGAAGCCCTCGGTGTAACCGCGGTGGGCCAGGTTCTCGAGGGTGCCCATCAGGCTGCGGTCAAACGGCCGGCCGGCAACCGCATCGTCGATCGCCTTGCGATAGACCTGGGCGGTGCGCGCGCAGTAGTAGAAGGACTTGGTACGGCCTTCGATCTTCAGCGAATGGACGCCCATCCTGGTCAGCCGCTCCACGTGCTCGACGGCGCGCAGATCCTTGGAGTTCATGATGTAGGTGCCGTGCTCGTCCTCGAACGCGCTCATGTACTCGCCCGGACGGTTGGACTCTTCCAGCAGCACCAGTGCATCGGTCGGTTTGCCGGCACCCAGGGTCGGGTCGACTTTCTGCACGGCAATCGGCTCCTGGCGGTGGACGATCTGGCCCACCTCGTCCTCTTTACCCTCGTGCACCTTGTACTCCCAGCGGCAGGAGTTGGTGCAGGTGCCCTGGTTCGGGTCGCGCTTGTTGATGTAGCCGGAGAGCAGGCAGCGGCCGGAGTAGGCCATACACAACGCCCCATGGACAAACACTTCCAGCTCCATCTCCGGCACCTGCATGCGGATCTCTTCGATCTCGTCCAGCGACAGCTCGCGAGAGAGGATGGCACGGGTCAGGCCCATCTGATGCCAGAACTTCACCGTGGCCCAGTTGACCGCGTTGGCCTGCACCGAGAGGTGAATGGGCATGTCCGGGAAGGCTTCACGCATCATCATGATGAGACCGGGGTCGGACATGATCAGCGCATCCGGGTTCATCTCCACCACGGGGCGCATGTCGCGGATGAAGGTCTTGAGCTTGGAGTTGTGGGGCTGGATGTTGGCCACCACGTAGAACTGCTTGCCGAGAGCATGGGCCTCGTTGATGCCGAGCTGCAGGTTCTCGTGATCGAATTCGTTGTTGCGCACCCGCAGGCTGTAGCGGGGCTGGCCGGCATAGACGGCATCGGCGCCATAGGCGTAGGCGTAACGCATGTTCTTGAGGGAACCTGCGGGGGAGAGCAATTCTGGTTTAAACATGTCGGACTCTTATGTCTGATTGCAAATCAGGACGGCGCCACCTGATGGCGTCGTATGGGTTGAGCTGCGCCGGGAGTGGATACTCACACCGCCACCCGGTCACAGCATACCCGGCATCGGCCGGATAAACGGGGTGCGAGATTGTACTCGCCCTCACCGCATCATGCAATTTGGCAGGGAATCATCCCCGGCGCGAGTCGACGGGTAAAATGGGCCGCTCAGGCCCAGCGGGAGAGGGGGGAAGGCATGGCGTAGGCGTAGCCCTGCTGATAGTCACAGCCGAGCCGGTTGGCTGTCTCAATGTGCTGCAGGGTTTCGACCCCTTCGCACACCACCTTCATGCCGAGCCGCTGCAGGTACTCCACCAGACCGGTCAGCATGCGCAAGGCATGACTACTCTTGGTCGCTTGCAGCAGCAGAGAGCGATCCAGCTTGATGATCTCGTAGGGCAGCGCCATCACCCGCTGGAAGTTGCA
Source organism: Aeromonas sp. FDAARGOS 1408 (assembly GCF_019048665.1). NCBI lineage: Bacteria > Pseudomonadati > Pseudomonadota > Gammaproteobacteria > Aeromonadales > Aeromonadaceae > Aeromonas > Aeromonas sp. FDAARGOS 1408. The sequence goes on from NZ_CP077394.1 coordinate 431,206, forward strand.
GGCCTGGGTGCCAAAATCGTCGCAGGCGATGTGGGCACCGTGCTCGCGCAGCACCTCGATCAGCGCCCGATGCGGAGGGTGCAGCGGGGCGTGCTCCAGCACCTCGAACCAGAACTCGATCCCCAGCTTGCGCGCCTGCATCAGCACCAGTAACAACAGGTTCTGATAGGTGGGGCTGCTCAGGGTCGGGTTGAGGTTGATGGAGAGTAGATAGGAGCCCGCCTTTGCCAGGGTCGGCAGATCCCGCATGACGGCTCTGAGCATGACGATGTCCAGATGCAGGGATTGATCCTCACTGAGGGAGAGAAAGTCGATGCCCTGATAACTCAGCTGAGCCGGATCCCAGCGTCTGGCCAGCACCTCATAACCCTTGACCTGATGGTCCCGTCCAATGATCGGCTGATAGAAGGGCACAGCAAGCTCGGCCACCGGGATGCTTGCCATGTCACTCATTGGGTACTCTTCTTGAAATGCAAACACGGCACTCACCTGTTGACGGATATGGCCGTGGATAATATCGGAGGAAGCGCGGAATGTTCTGTAGGAATTCTCTGATAATATGGATGAGCTAGCCGGATGGATATATTTATGTGCCTCGATGAAATATATTTCTTATATAAAATCAATACTTCCTGACGGCATGTAATCATGCAGAAGAGAAGTTAACCGGTTGCTGGCATTAAATGGCAGTGCCTAAATGTCGGCTTGAACAAGCATTTCAACGCTGTATGGCAGGTCAGCATTATTTGGTAAAAATTGGGCACTCAAACTGCTGATGCCAAGCTGTTGGCGAGAGTTGCCATTCATTGGATTATCCGCAGGCCGGCCTGCCTTGGGCGCCACCTGAGCAGAGCAAAGTCGGCAGGGTTTAGGTGGCGTTCCCTCTGGGGTTATCAACCAGGCCGGCAGGGGAGGGGCAAATCGAATGTTTATGAGAAACAGACTTGGTGACTGACCAAAAATATTGATGGCGAGTTTTCGATGTATTTTATCAAGGTTATTTTCATTGATTCATAGCTTGGCGGGATATTTCGCAGGGGTCATGATGAGTGGGGGTGATGATGGTTGGAATTAAAGAAATGTACTGCCTGGTTGAGAAAATATATTCAGCCGCATGGCCAGCTATAGTGAGTAGCTTGTAGCAAAAGTCTTGGACAGAATTATTTAAAATAAATACCGATATTGAGTTCATTTCTGCATGTAACGGTATCGCGGGCGCTGACTATCAGCGGGCAACGGCCTCAAGCGGCAGCAATGAGGTTTTGCGCTGTTCTGGCTCTATGGCCTGTGCCAGCCAGTCCCAGTCGAGCAGGGGGGTGTCGGCTTTGAAACGCTGATAGGCGAGGCCCTTGTCGACCGTCAGGAACAGGGTGGTCGGCAAGCCGATGCGGTTGATATAACGCACCATCACCTCACCCCGGTAGCTGGTCAGCCGTTGCTGCAACTGCTGCAGGTTCAATCCTTTCGCCTGCCCTGCTTCATCCCAGATCTCAAACATGGTCATGTCCTTGAACGATATGGCAATACTGTTTCCAAAAGCGGGCCCAAAGGCAATTGTCAGATCTGACAGTGTCAAATGAATAGATGCGTGAAAAGCGAAAACCCGGCACTAGGCCGGGTTTTCTTGAATGATGGTGGAGGGAGAAGGATTCGAACCTTCGAAGGCAGAGCCGTCAGATTTACAGTCTGATCCCTTTGGCCGCTCGGGAACCCCTCCACAGGGGTACTACACAAATTGTTCAGGAAGATGGTGGAGGGAGAAGGATTCGAACCTTCGAAGGCAGAGCCGTCAGATTTACAGTCTGATCCCTTTGGCCGCTCGGGAACCCCTCCACGGGGTATTTTCCTGATTGTTGCACTTGAATGGTGGAGGGAGAAGGATTCGAACCTTCGAAGGCAGAGCCGTCAGATTTACAGTCTGATCCCTTTGGCCGCTCGGGAACCCCTCCCCAAGTGCGAGGCGCATACTATCAGATCTTCGCTCTTTGTGAACCCCTTGCGGGCATATCTGGCGGCAAAAAAGTATCATTCGGTCATTTTTTGATATTTGTCGCTCATTTTTCACGCTTATCAACGACTTCGCTGCTGCTGTCTGGCATTGATCACGATGGTGGCGAGGCGAGGTGTCGCACCAGCCGGTTGCCATCAGGCAGCGTTTTATACTGAAAAATTCACCTTATTTTGTAAGTGTGATGGCTGACCGCTTCACTGATGGACATTGCTGCTGCCGCATTTTACTCTCGCCATGTTATTCAACTGTTAACATGGATTGTGGACTTCTCCTATGCAGGCTCTTGATATCGCCGTGTTGCGCGGCCAGTTCCCCGCTCTCAATCAGCTGGTTGAAGGCAAAACCCCCGTTTTTTTTGACGGCCCCGGCGGGGCCCAGGTACCACACGCCGTGCTCACGGCCATGACAGATTACCTCGGCCGCTTCAACGCCAATCTGGGCGGCCCCTTTTTCTCGGCCAGGGCGACCGAGCAGCAGGCCCTGCGGGCCAGGCTGGCGGTGGCTGCCTTGCTGGGGGCGGAGCGGGCTGAAGAGATAGTGTTCGGCGCCAACTTCACCACCCTGACCTTTGCGCTGAGTCGTGCCTTGGCCAGAGAGTGGCAGGCGGGGGACGAGATTATCGTCAGCGCGCTCGATCACTACTCCAACGTCTCCAGCTGGCAGCAAGCGGCAGCGGATCGCGGCGTGGTAGTGCATCAGGCAAGAGTAGATGTGACGACCGGGGGGTTGGACTATGCGCATCTGTTCAGCCTGCTCGGGCCCAAAACCCGGCTGGTGGCGGTAACAGCGGCCTCCAACACCACGGGTACTCTGGTCGATATTCCGCGTATCGCCGATGCGGTGCACGGGGTGGGTGCCCTGCTCTACGTAGATGCGGTGCACTTTGCGCCCCATGAGCGCATCGACGTGCAGGCTTGGGATTGCGACTTCCTCGGTTGCTCCGCCTACAAGTTTTTCGGCCCGCACCTCGGCATCCTCTTCGGCAAGCATCGCCACCTGGCGCATTTCACCCCCTACAAAGTCGAGCCGGCCAAAAATGTGGCGCCCTACAAGTGGGAAACCGGTACCCAGAGCTGGGAGGCGCTGGCCGGAGTAGAAGCGACCGTAGAGTATCTGGCCTCCTTGTCCGGGCTGGACGGCACCGAGCATGAGCTGGAAGCTCGCCTCGATCTGGCGTTTGCCCGCAGCCAGGCCCATGAGCGGCAGCTCAGCGAGCATCTGCTGGCCAGGCTGGCCGAGCGCCCCTGGTTCACCCTGCACGGCATTCAGGGCAGCAAGGGGCGCACTCCTACCTTCGCCCTCACTTCAAGCCGTCATAGTCCCGCCGAGATGGCCGAGTTTCTGGGGCAGCATCAGGTGTGCAGCTGGGCCGGCCACTTCTATGCGCTGGCGCTGGTGGAGCAGCTGGGGGTGAGCGACGGTGTGCTGCGAATAGGTTGCATGCACTACAACACCTCGGCGGAGATTGATCGCCTGTTCGCCCTGCTCGACGACATGCCGCATTGAAACAACACAGCCCGGGTCAGGCCGGGCTGTGTCAGCTCATCTGTCTGCTAGCGGCCCACGATGGCGTGATGGATATCCTGCAGCGGCAGGACATGGCGGGCGGCGCCGAGCTTGATGGCCTCCTTGGGCATGCCGAAGACCACGCAGGAGGCCTCATCCTGGGCAAAGGTATTGGCGCCTGCCTCCAGCATCTCGCGCAGCCCGCGCGCACCGTCATCCCCCATTCCGGTCATGATGATGCCGGTGGCATTGCTGCCGGCAAACTTGGCCACCGAGCGAAACAGCACGTCCACCGAAGGACGGTGGCGGTTGATGAGGGGGCCGTCCATCACGTCGACGTGATAGTAGGCGCCGCTGCGCTTGAGCAGCATGTGCTTGCCGCCGGGGGCGATGAGCGCGAGCCCGGGGATCACCCGATCGTTGCTTCTGGCCTCCCGTACCTCTATCTGGCACAGGTTGTTGAGCCGCTCGGCAAAGGAGGCGGTGAACTTCTCCGGCATGTGCTGCACGATGACGATGCCGGGGCAGACCCGGGGCAGGGTAGTCAGCACGGCCTCCAGTGCCTGGGTGCCGCCGGTGGAGGTGCCGATCGCCACGATCCGCTCCGTGGTCTGGGCCATGGCATGCTGGCTGGCCGGCGCCATGATGGCGTCGGCATTGAGCTTGGGGGCGACCGTGGTGGACTGGGTTCTGGCTTGGCGTCTGACATTGGCCTGGGCGGCAGCGCGCACCGCCATGGCCAGCTCTTGTGCCGACTCTTGCAGGAAGCTTTTCAGACCGACCGTGGGCTTGGTGATGATGTCGACGGCGCCGGCGGCCATCGCCTGCAGCGTGGTTTCCGCCCCCTTCTCGGTCAGGGAGGAGCAGATCACCACTGGGGTGGGGTGCTCGGCCATGATCTTGGTGAGGAAGGTGATGCCATCCATGCGTGGCATCTCCACGTCCAGCACGATCACGTCTGGCCACTCCTTCTTCAGTTTCTCTTGTGCAAACAGCGGGTCGGAGGCGGTGGCAATCACCTTGATATCGGGCTCCTGCTCGAGAATGGCCTGCAACACCTGCCTCACCACGGCGGAATCATCCACCAGCATGACTCTTATCTGTTTCATTCCCGTCCCCTTAGCGGTGTGGCAAGCGATGATGACGTACCCAGACATTGCCGTTGGCCAGCTCGAAAATCAGACTTCTGTGTCCCGCATGGCCAAGATGGTGGGCCTTGATGGTCAGGCCCAGGTGCTGGGTCAGCTGCCAGGCCGCCTTGATGTTCTTGATGGCCACATTCATGGTGTTGAGCGTTTGCTGTTCTATAAACATGTTGCCGCCGCCAAACAGCTTGACCTCGTATTCGTGGATGGGGGCGGGGTGCTTGCCTATTTCGTGGATAAACAGCTGGATTGCCTCATCGGCATAACGACCGTCCAGACCCGGTGCGCTGTGGCCGCGGCTGGGCAGCATGTAATGGCACATGCCACCTCGCTTCTGCTCCGGATGCCACATGGTAATGGCCACGCAGGAGCCAAGATGGGTGCGGATGATGGCGTCATCCTGCCCAAAGAAGAACTCGCCCGGTTGCAGCATGACCTCTTTCATACTGAAAAAACTCAAGGTTTCAAATAGATGGAAGGGGATACCAGTTGCAGGCCGTGGGGCAGGCCGTTCAGGCTCTCGGCGTGACTGACGATGAGGTAGCCCCCTTTTCTCAGGCGCGGCACCAGTCGCTGCAGCACCTGTCCCTTGGTTTCCCGGTTGAAATAGATCATCACGTTGCGGATCAGGATGACGTCGAACAGCCCGATGTCAGGCAACTCCTGATTCAGGTTGATATGGTAAAACTGCACTTTCTCGCGCAGCTTGCGATCGATGATGAAGGTGCCTTCCTGAAAGCCGACCCCCTTCAGGCAGTACTTCATCAACAATGGCAGCGGGATGTTGTGGGCCCGTTCGATGGGATAGAGCCCCGTTCTCGCCTGTTCCAGCACCCGGGTCGAGATATCCGAGGCGATCACTTCCCAGTTACCCAGCTCCAGATGGTCGGCCAGGGTCATGGCCAGGCTGTAGGGCTCTTCGCCGGAAGAGCTGGCTGCGCTCCAGATCCGAACCATCCGCTCTTTTGGCAACTGGCGCAGCACCTTGTTACCGAGAAATTCGAAGTGTTTGGGTTCGCGAAAAAAGTAGGTCTCGTTGGTGGTGAGCAGATCGAGCGCAATCTGCAGTTCACTGCCGCGGTTGTGCATGATCAGGCTGAAATAGTCGCCATAGCTCTCCAGCTCATAGTAACAGAGCCGTTTTGACAATCGGCTGGCGACCAGGGCCTTCTTTGCCGGCGACAGATCGATCCCCGCCGTCTGGTGGATCCAGCGTTGAAATTGCGCAAATTCATCATCATGCAACTGGGTCTGATACAAGGAAGGACTCCCGAAACAAACGGGGTGCGGGTGAGCTCCACTCACCCGCACCCTGGTTAGAAGCGAACAAAGTCACCGTCATTGTGGGGCCGGGGCAGGTTGCCATTACCCTCTGCTGCACTGTTCTCGAGCATGAAGCGGCCGCGGGGGCCGGTGCGGGTGGCAGCCACCTTCTGGCCGGCATTGAGCTTGTGCCGCTCAAGGGTGAAGAACTCCATCGCCAGTTGCAGCTGTTCGGCCTGGCTGCTCATCTCCTCGGCGGTGGCGGCCAGCTCTTCGCTGCAGGATGCGTTCTGCTGGGTCACCTGGCTCAGCTGGTTCATGGCGATGTTGATCTGGCTGACGCCGGTTGACTGCTCTGCGGAGGCGGCGCTGATCTCCTGCACCAGATCCGAGGTCTTGTTGATGGAGGGCACCATCTGATCGAGCAGGCGTCCCGCTTTCTCCGCCATGTCGACGCTGCTTGAGGCCAGCTCGCCAATCTCCTGGGCCGCTACCTGGCTGCGCTCCGCCAGCTTGCGTACCTCGGCGGCCACCACGGCGAAACCCTTGCCGTGATCGCCTGCCCGGGCCGCCTCGATGGCGGCGTTGAGGGCCAGCAGATTGGTCTGGTAGGCGATGTCATCTATGATGCCGATGCGCTTGGCAATCTGCTTCATGGCATCGACCGTGAGCTTGACCGCCTCGCCGCCTTCTACAGCCTCCTTTGCCGCCTTGCTGGCCATGCCATCGGTGACCTGGGCGTTGTCGGTGTTCTGGTTGATGCTGGCGCTCATCTGCTCGATGGAGGCGCTGGTCTCCTCCATGCTGGAAGCCTGCTCGCTGCTGGACTGGCTGATGGACTGGGCGGTGGCGCTGACCTGCTCGGCGGCGCTGGAGAGGTTGTCGGATGCTCCCAGCACCTCGGTCACTATATTGGTGAGCGAGACGATGGTCTGGTTGAGGGAGTCCTTGGTCGTGCCGAATACGCCGGGGTAATCGGCCTCTATGTGCTGGGTCAGATCCCCGCGTGCCAGTGATTGAACCACCCTGATCACGTCGTTGAGACTGGTGTCGATCACCTCGGCGATACGATTTATCCCCTCCCCAAGGTTCTGGAAGAAGCCGCTCTTGCCGGTGAGATCCATGCGGCGATGCAGTTCGCCATTGATGACGGACTGGACGATTTCCGACATCTCCCGTTCGATGGCGACCTCCTTGGTGCGATCCGACCACTCGACCACGGAGCCCAGCCGCTCGCCATCGTCGCCGAATACCGGGTTGGCGATGAGGGCGAAAGTGCGTCCCCCCAGCATGATCTGGGTACGGTAGGTGTTGTTCAGCTTGGCCAGCATGCTGCGTTGATGGCCCGGATTCTTGTGAAAGCTGTCGATGTTGGCGCCCATCAGGTTGGCCGAGCTGAAGTGGTGCAGCTCCTTGCGGATGTCGGTTTCGGCCTGGCCCAGCATTTCCCTGACCGCTTCGTTCATGTAGATGATGTTGAGATCAGTATCGGCGATCATCACGTTGGTGCTGGCCCCGTCGAGCGCCTTCTTGACTCGCAGACTTTCGGCGGCCGCCTGCTTGGCGGCGGCATTGGCAGCTTTCACGTCATTCTCGATGGCGATCTCCTTGGTGCGGTCGGCCCACTCCACCACGGAGCCGAGCCGCTCGCCACCGTCATTGAAAACGGGGTTGGCGATCAGGGAGAAGGTGCGGCCTCCGACCGTGATCTGGGTGCGGTAGGTCTTGTCCAGCTTGGCCAGCATGTTGCGCTGGTGGGAGGGCTCCTTGTGGAAAGTATCGATGTTCTTGCCCATCAGGTGCCTGACGTCGAAGCTCGGCAGATCCTTGCGAATATCCGACTCTGCCAGTCCCAGCATGGCCAGCACGGCTTCATTCATGTAGACGATGTTCAAATTGGTATCGGCGATCATCACATTGGTCGAGGCACCATCCAGCGCCTTGCGCACACGCAGATTTTCTTCGTAGAGCGACTGATTGGTCTCGCGAGCGGCGAGCGCACTGCCAAGGCGATCTCCCAGCAGCCCCAGTACGGCATTGAACTCCTGGCAGAGCTCCTTGAGAGGGCCGGTGAGCGTGTCCAGCTCTAGCTGGGCGGACTGTTTACCTTGCTGGATCCCCTGAGCCAGGGTGCGGGTTGCACCAGTCAACTGGCGCAGTTGTTCCTGCAGCAAGGCATGAGCATTGCCGTTGCCAAACAGATTGCCAAAGAGTGATTGAGTCATGGGCCTTATCCTTGTGCGACATGTCATTGCTGTGTGGTGGAGCGAAACGCTGATTTATGTTGTTGTCATGGCGTTTGTGGTTTTTGTTCCAGCAGCCGTTCCTGCTGCTGGGTCAGCTCGCTGAGCTGGGCCATTTCGTCGATGGAGAGCACCTTCTCGGTATTGATGAGAATGACGAACTTGCCGTTGACCTTACCCATGCCACTGATGAAGTCGGCCCGGATGCGGGCCCCGAAGCTTGGTGGCGGCTCAATCTCGTTGCAGGGGATGGTCAGCACCTCGGAGACGGAGTCCACCACCACGCCAATGTCCTGATTGCCGTGTTCCGGGTCGTCCGGGTGCACGTTCTCGATGATCACGATGCAGCTGCGGCGAGTGATGCTGGAGGGGGCATTGCCAAAACGGGCGTTGAGATCCACCACAGAGACGACGGCGCCCCTCAGGTTGATCACACCCCGGATAAAACTCGGCATCATGGGGATGGGGGTGATGTTGCCGTATTCGATGATCTCTTTGACCCCGAGAATGTTGATGGCAAACATCTCGCCGTTGATGAGAAAAGTCAGGTACTGGGCATCACCCTGATTGTCATGTACCAGCGTGCCAGGCTGGGCGACCACTTCGGTAGACATGCTCATGAGGCTCTCCGGTTAAAAGCGGACAAAATCGGTTTCGTCAACCTGCGGTTGCGCAGCCGCATTGCCATGCAACGGGGGCTGGGCCGGCATTACAAACTTGCCTCTGGGAGGCACCCCCTTGTGCAGGTTTTCGACCTGTCTGGGTGAGCGGCCGCTGCCTTGCAGGGAGAAAAAGTCCATGGTCTGCTGCAGCTCGTTGGCCTGGGAGCTCATCTCCTCCGCGGTGGCGGCCAGCTCCTCGCTGCTGGCAGCATTTTGCTGGGTCACCTGATTGAGCTGGCTCATGGCCAGGCTTATCTGGTTGGCGGCGCTGGCCTGTTCCCCGGAGGCGGCGTTGATCTCCTGCACCAGATCCGAGGTCTTGCGAATGGAGGGCACTATCTTGTCGAGCAGACTGCCCGCCTTCTCGGCGGTATCGACGCTGCTTGACGAGAGTTCGCCTATCTCCTGCGCCGCGATCTGGCTGCGCTCGGCCAGCTTGCGGACCTCGGCGGCGACCACAGCAAAGCCTTTGCCATGTTCACCGGCCCTGGCCGCCTCAATGGCTGCATTGAGCGCCAGCAGATTGGTCTGGTAGGCAATGTCGTCGATGATGCTAACCTTGCGGGCGATCTGCTGCATCGCGGCAACCGTCTGTTGTACCGAACGGCCCCCTTCGGTGGCCTCCAGTACGGCGCTGCTCGCCATGTTGTCGGTCACCTTGGCGTTGTCCGTGTTCTGGTTGATGCTGGCGCTCATCTGCTCGATGGAGGCGCTGGTCTCTTCCACGCTGGCCGCTTGCTCACTGGTGGCCTGGCTGAGGGACTGGGCCGTGGTGCTGACCTGATTGGAGGCGTTGGTCAGGTTGTCGGCGGCGTTGCGAACTTCCTCGATGATGGCGGTCAGCGCGGCGATGGTGCTGTTGAGGCCATCCTTGGTCTGACCGAAAATTCCCGGGTAGGGTTGCTCGATCTTCTGGGTGAGGTCACCCTGCGACAGGGCGGTGGCAATGCGCATCACGTCGTTGAGGCTGGTGTCGGTCACGTTGGAGAGACGATTGAGCAGTTCGGAGAGGCGCTTGATGTAACCCTGCCGTCCGTCCAGTTCAATCTTGTAGCTGAAATCCCCCTGTTCGACGGCGGCGGTCACCAGCGTTTCTATGTCGGTAATGAGGGACGTCAGCTTGTTGACCATGTTTTGCATGGCCAGCAACAGCTGACCGGCTTCATCGTGGGCTCCGATGTCGATGGTGACGTCGAGATTGCCATCCGCCAGGTGGTTGGCAACCTGCAGGGCCTGGTTGATGGGGGAGATGATGCTGCGAATGAGGACGATGCCAAACCAGGCTGCAGCCACCATGCCGGCGGCGACCACTGCCATCATGGTAAGCAGCATGACGTCATACCAGGCCTGTGCCTGTTCGTATTCTGATTTGGCAACGTCGAGCTGCAGGCTGACCAGCTCGGTTATCTTGCTACCAATGGGGTCGATGGAGCTATATAGCTTGCCGTCAAACTCATTGAGCGTATCCGCAATGACACCATGCTGATTTGAGAGAAAGGCCTCCAGCCTGGTGATGTCTCGATCCGCGGTATTAAACAGGCTGTTGGCCTCGGCCGACAGCTTCTGTTCGGCTGCGGTCAGCTTGGTGGCCTGATAGTGTTGCCACTCCAGTTTTATCTGCTGCTGGGCATGCTGGATCTGCTGCAACGCCTCCTCGGCGCTGACGAGACCGGCATTGGCCTTGTTGACATTGTCTATGATGGCGACGGCGTAGTTGTCCGAGATGGTTTTGAGCTGCTTGAGCGGCACCACCCGGTCGTTGTAGACCCGTTGCAGCCCCTTGTTGCTGCTATGCATGTTGTAGAGCCCAAGCACTCCTACGCCGAACAGCAGCACACAGAGCAGGCAGAGCAGAATGGTGAGTCGTATCTTGATGGTGGAGTTTTTGAACATGTCAGGCTCCTGATGTTAATTGACTCTTGGTTGGGATTGCAGACGTGGAATGGCGTACTGGCTCAGTTGGCCCAGCTCCTGGTCGATGGCATGCTGGATCAGAGAGGGAATATCCAGAATGAGGGCTACCTCGCCGCCACCCAGAATGGTGGAGCCGCTGATCCCCTGCAGGCGCTGGAACAGCTTGCCGAGCGGCTTGATGACGGTCTGGAACTCCCCCAGCAGCTCGTCGACCACCAGCCCTGACTTCTTGCCGCCATGGCTGACGACCACGATATTTTCCCGGCGGCCACGGGTTCCCTCGACATCGAAGTAGTGCTGCAACCGGACGAATGGCAGCACTTCACCACGCAGATTGATGTAGTTGCGCCCCTGGGTATCGGCCAGCGCGCTCTGGGTCAGCTCCACGCATTCGATCACCATGTCGAGGGGAATGACGTAGTAAGTGGTACTGACGCGCACCAGAAAACCATCGATGATGGCCAGAGTCAGCGGCAGCCGGATCTGTACCCGGGTGCCGAGGCCGGGCTTGCTGTCCAGCTCGACACTGCCACGCAGGGCCTGGATATTGCGTTTGACCACATCCATGCCCACCCCGCGTCCGGAGAGATTGGTGATGGCCTCCGCGGTGGAGAAGCCGGGCTCGAAGATGAGCTGGTAGATCTCCTGATCCGACAGGGTGGCATTGGCTGCTGCCAGCCCCCGCTCCTGCGCTTTTTGCAGGATCCTGGCTTTGTTGAGGCCGGCGCCATCGTCCTGGATCTCGATGACAATGCTGCCGGAGTCGTGATAGGCGTTGAGGGTCAGGGTGCCCCGTGCCGGCTTGCCGGCCGCCAGCCGTTTCTCGGCCGCTTCTATGCCGTGATCCATGGCATTGCGCACCAGATGCATCAAGGGATCGCCGATCTTCTCCACCACCGATTTGTCCAGCTCGGTGTCGCCGCCGGTGATCACCAGCGCTATGTCCTTGTTCAGCTCGTGGCTGACATCCCGCACCACCCGCTGGAAGCGGTTGAAGGTATCGCCGATGGGCACCATGCGCAGGCGCAGGGCACCATCACGGATCTCCTCGACCAGCATGGCAATGGTGGAATTGGCCTCCTGCAGCTGGCTGTCCCGTGAACGCTGGGCCAGCAGGTTGGCGCCGGAGCTGGCCACGACCAGTTCTCCCACCAGATTGATCAACTCATCCAGCTTGTCGGCGTGGACCCGGACATAACGCCCTTCCTTGTTCTTGTTCTCCTTGCTCTGATTCTGTTTCTTGAGCGCGGCGTCCACCACTATTTCATTGACGGCACCCTGGGCTATCAGGATCTCCCCCAGCTTGTTGGTGTCGGCCTGCGGCTGCTCATGTTGGGCTTGCAGGCCGAGCGTAAGCTCGCTGGCCGTCAGTGCGCCTGTTTTGACCAGCAGTTGCCCCAGCATCTCGTTGTCTTCCGGCAGGGCGTTGATGAGCGCTATGTACTCGGCGATCTTGCTGTGGGGCGGCAAGATGCTGATGAGACAGTCATCTCGCACGAATTCGAACACATCGCTCAGGGCACTCTTGTCGGCCTGGGAGTCCAGATCGATCTCGTAGCCGAGGTAGCAGCTCTCCGGATCGAACTGTTCCCACTCCGGCAGGGCATGGTGAATGGTCTCGATGGCGCAGAGGGTGCCCATGGTACCGAGGTAGCGCAGGAAAGAGGTGGGATCCATGCCGTTGCGCAGCACGTCAAGACCAAAGCGCAGGGAGATGTGCCACAGGGAGGTAGCGCTGACGTGACCCTCCTCCTTGCTGACCGGATCGGCATCGGCAGGCTGGGCCCGCTCCGGCAGCGTGGTCTGGTTGCCGCTTTGGTGACGGGCCAGATTGCGCCGCAGCAACTCATCCTGAGCCTGTTCATCCGCACCAAGGGCTTCCCCCTGTTCAGCTACCAGGCTGACGAGGCGTTCGATGTGATCCCGACTCTTCAGCAGATCCCTGATGAGCGCTTCACTGATCGCCAACTGCTGGTTGCGCACCTGATCGAGCAGATCCTCGACGATGTGGGTGAAGCTGACGATGGGTTGCAGGCCGAACAGGCCGGCGGAACCTTTGATGGTGTGCGCCGCCCGGAAGATGGCGCCGATGAGCTCGCCATTGTCCGGGTCGTTCTCCAGGGTCAGCAGCGCGGACTCCATCTCCTCCAGCAGCTCGCGCGCCTCGGCGATATAGGTTTGCAGGGCCTGATCAAGATTGATGCTCACGAATGACTCCTTGTCCGTAGAACCGGTCAGGCGTGATCGGCGTGGGGAATGAGGGTGGGATCACCGAAGAAGGCCGCCAGCTGGCACAGCTCAAGGGCATCAAGCACGGCATGGCTGTGCATGACCAAGTGCAGCGGATAGCCTCCCTGCTGCGCCGTCTTCTTGGCCGCCAGCAGCAGCTGCAAACCAGCGCTGTCCATTTCGCTGACCTGGGAGAGGTTCAGTTCCAGCTCCTGCTGGCGATAGAGCAGGGGTGTGAGCGCCTGTTTCAGCTCGGCTGCCGTGTAGATGGTCATCTCGCCCGAGATGGTCACGACACACTTGTGCTCACCCGTTTCGATTTGCAGCGGCATGAACGCCTCCCGGCTCAGGGCATGATGAGCTTGGCCACGGCAGCCAGCATCTGATCCGGCTGGAACGGCTTGACCACCCAGGCCTTGGCTCCCGCGGCCTGCCCCTCCTGCTTCTTGCTATCCTGGGACTCTGTCGTCAGCATGATCACCGGAGTGAACTTGTAGCTGGCCAGCTTCTTGGCCTCCTTGACGAAACTGATGCCGTCCATGTTCGGCATGTTGACGTCACTGATGATGAGGTTGATCTTCTTGCCGTCGAGCTTTTTGAGGGCATCCTTGCCGTCACTGGCCTCCATCACCTCGTAACCGGCTCCCTTGAGCGTCATGCCGACAACCTGGCGTATGGTGGCCGAGTCATCCACGATCAGGACTGTTTTGGGCATATCTCTCTCCTAGAAAAAAGTGACATCAGCATTGCTGGATGGGGTTGCCGCCTGGTGCTGGCGACCATGATGAATGTTGCGTTGTTCATCGGTGGCGTATGAGAGCTCCATGTCCGCCAACCAGCTCTCCGCATCGATCCGGATGGGGCCTGACTGGTGTGTTCTGTTGCGAGACGAGACCAGGTGGTCGTTGAGGCTGTCCATGTTTTGACGCACATGGCTGAGGATTTGACTGACCCTATCTTGGAACTGTAACGAAACGATGACATCGGATATCTCGCGATGGATCCCGCTGCTCTCGCTCTGTAACAGGGCTGCGGATTCTGCCAGGCTGGTGGTGGCCATCCGAAAGCGTTCCAGTACCTGCTCGATGGCGTGTTCGGCGTCGCTGACGGCAACCTGGTCGCGCCCGGCCGCGCTCTCGGCAATCTGGAAGGCGCGGCCGATGCCAGCATTGATGGTGTCAACCTTGTCGGTCATCTTCTGGGCGGTCTCGCTGGAGAGGCGCGACAGGGTGCGCACCTCGTCAGCCACCACGGCGAAACCACGACCAGCCTCACCGGCCCGGGCCGCTTCGATGGCGGCGTTGAGGGCCAGCAGGTTGGTCTGGGAGGCTATCTTGGCCACGTCGAGCGCCATGGTGTTGAGCTCTATGGTGTAGGCGGTGAGCGTCTTGATCTCAGCCAGCATGGCATCGCGGTTGGCCTGAGTGGAGTGCATGATGGTGATGACCTGATTGAGCTGGGCCTGACTCTGGGCCAGCACGGCTGCCATGCCGGCCGACTTCTCCCCCCCCAGATCGCCGGCGGCATTGTGGGAGGCGGCGACCGCCTCTTCCAGTTTGGTGGTCAGGCCGGCGAAGCGCTGGGTGAGGTCGATCATGGCTCCTTCGGTTTGCTGGCGAGAGTTTTCAATTTGTTGCGACCAGATAGGCACCGCTTTTTCACATACCTGCTCGAGCCCGATGATGGAGTGGTTGAGTCCGTTATCGGCAAATGGATGGGTCTGCTTCGCCTCACTCTCTTTGTCGGCGGGTTTGGCGTGGTAGTGGCGGGCGCTCCAGAGGGTGGCGGCCAGTGCAGCCGCCAGGTTGGCCAGCAGATAAGGGAGGGGGCTGCCCGCGAGCAGCAACAGCAGGGAGCTGAACAGGCCCAGGCCAAGGCCGCAAGCCCAGCTGACCGGCTCCCAGAAGGCTAAGGTGTGTGCCCGTGTGTTGTCTGTCATACGCAAACTCGCCCCTGCTCTTGAATGTGAAGAGGGTGAGCCGTCATTTCAGTCAGACTGAATGAGCCAAGCGCAACCCGCTAATTATCAATAACTCAGTAAGGTTAGCGCAAAAAAATCGCCTGGTTACAAATTGCTCTTTCTTGATTGGGGTTACTGAGAAAAATGGAATATGGAGGGGACGCTTGGCAGCTTGCAGCCCCTTGCTGGCGGGGAATGGCGTATCTGCACAATAAGGAAGGAGGATAGAACGAAAAAGAGCCTGCATATGACAGGCTCTCGGCGTTGTGCGGGCGGCTTTATGCCTCGTTGGCGTGGGCTTTTTGGCACCCTTCCACGGCATGGGCGATAAGCTCAAGCGCGCTCTTGTCGCACGGCGGCAGTTCGGCCTCGCACGCCTTGATGGGTGTCACGCGATCGCCCCACTTGATGATGGCGGCGCCCCAGGTCAGGCCGGCACCGAAGGCGGCAGTCAGCAGATAGCTGTTCGGCTGGACGCGGCCCTGCTCCAGTGCCTCGCACAGGGCGATGGGCACGGTGGCGGCGGAGGTGTTGCCGTAGTGCTCGATGTTGACCATCACCTTCTCCATCGGCGCGTTCATGCGCTTGGCGAGGGTCTCGATGATGCGGATGTTGGCCTGGTGCGGCACGATCAGATCGATTTGCTCCGGTGCGATACCGGCCTGCGCCAGTACCGTGTTGGTGGCTTCGCCCATGCCGCGTACGGCCCGCTTGAAGATCTCCTGGCCTTCGAAGTTGAAGGTGAAGAGGCCGTCGATGTCGGCAAAACGCACCCGGTCGGTGCCGAAGTTCGGCACGTGCAGGATCTCGCGCGCCTCGCTGTCACAGCCCAGCTTGTTGGCGATGAGACCGCTCTCCTGCTCGCTCGCCTCGATCACCACGGCGCCGGCACCGTCGCCAAACAGCACGGCGGTATCGCGACGGGCCCAGTCCAGCAGATAGGTGAGTCGCTCGGCGCCGATCACCAGCACCTTCTTCATCATGCCGGTCTGTACCAGCGAGGTGGCGACCGAGAGGGAGTAGACGAAACCGGTGCAGGCGGCGTTGAGGTCGAACACGGCGGCATTGGTGGCGCCCAGCTTCTTCTGCACCGCGGAGGCGGCGCTCGGCAGCAGGTTGTCCGGCGTGGCGGTGGCCAGGATGATGCCGTCGAGGTCGCTGGCTTCCAGCCCGGCGCAGGCCAGCGCACGACGCCCGGCCAGGGTGGCCAGATCGGAGGTGCTGACGTGGGAGATGCGGCGAGCCTTGATGCCGGTGCGCGGGTAGATCCACTCATCCGACGTATCCATGATGGTGCTGAGGTCGTCGTTGGTCAGCACGGAGGGAGGCAGGCATTTGCCCCAGCCTGTGATATTGGCGTATTTCATCTTGTTACCGCTTCTCAAGTGGATCGCCCGCGGGCGGAAAATCGCGCAATTATGCCGCACGGGGCAACCACTGTCATCTTGTGGTCATGGTTATCTGGCTGCAGGGTCACGCCAGGTTGCGGGGGCCGGCGGGAAATTTCGCTTAAACCACGAGGCTTGGCTGCCCTAAGATAGGGCTTTCGCCACTGGATGGAACCTCCCCTTGCACAAAGCCAATCTCAACCTGCTGCCTACCCTCAAGGTGCTGCTGGAGACTCGCAATATCAGCCGCGCCGCCGAGCTGCTGCACCTGAGTCAGCCCTCCATCAGCAAGCAGCTTGGCCAGCTGCGCAGCGAGTTTGGCGACGAGCTGCTGGTGCGGGAGGGGCAGCGCTGGCTGCTGACGCCACGGGCCGAGGCGCTGGCCGCCCAGCTGGCGGATTCCCTCGGTGCGCTGGAGCGACTCTACGAGGCTCCCGGTTTTGACCCGAGCCGCTGCGAGCGGGTGTTCCGGCTCGCCTCTTCCGATTACGTGGCCCAGCACATCCTGCCGGACATCTGCGCGGCGCTGGCCAGGGAGGCGCCCCTGGCGGCGCTGGAGTACAGCCTGTGGGACAAACGCCTGCTGCCGCAGCTGTGGCAATCCGAGCTGGACATTGTCTCCACCATCACCGAGCTGGTGCCGGATCAGATCCGCGGCCTGCATCAGGGGGAAGACCGGCTGGTGGTGTTGATGGGCAGCCACCATCCGTTGGCGGGGCGCTCGCTGAGCCTGGATGACTACCTCGCCTGGCCCCATTTGCAGGTGAGCGGCGGGGGTGACAAGGACAGCCCGGTGGAACAGGTGCTGGCACCGCAGGGGCTGAGTCGGCGCTGGTTTGCCCGGGTACCTTTTTTTCAGGCGGCGGTAGAGGTGTTGCTGCGCACCGACTGCCTGTTGACCACCCCGGCTCACATCGCCTGGCAGCTCTCCTGCGAGCACGCCCTGCACTTTTGTGATCTGCCGTTTGTCAGCCGCACCCAGCAGTATCATCTGCTGTGGCACCAGCGCCACCATCAGGATCCGGCCCACAAGTGGTTTCGCGAACTGGCCTATCCCTTCCTGCGCGAGCACCTGCAGCGCACGGTGGCGGCGAGCCGCAAGGTGTTGAACCCGCCCCGCTAGCAACAGACGCTTGTGTTGGCCTATAGCCATTGGCTATGGGTTCTATTCCCAACTTTCACTTCTGGCATAACCAGGGGCCCTTTACCCTGAGCGCAGACATTCATATTCCGCTTGAGACAAGGAACACCATGGAACTGACGAGTTGGCTGGCACTGGCCGCAATCTGCGTGATGGGGGCCATCAGCCCGGGGCCGAGCCTGGCGCTGATCATCCGCAACACGGTGCAGGGAGGGCAGGGGCACGGCGTGGCCACCGCGCTTGGCCACGGCTTCGGAGTCGGCATCTATGCGCTGATCACGGCTTTGGGCCTCGCCATCCTGATCACCCAGACCCCGCTGCTGTTTGACGTTATTCGCTACGGCGGCGCGGCGTTTCTCGCCTGGCTCGGGGTCAAGGCGCTGCTGGCCAAACCCGCCAAGGGGGAGGCGAGCGAAGAGGTGCATCAGCTGCGTGGTCGGCAAGGTGCCTTTGAAGGCTTTATGGTGGCCTTTCTCAATCCCCAGCTCGCGGTCTTTTTCATCGCCCTGTTCAGCCAGTTTGTGCATGCCGATACCGGCTGGCGCGAGGGGGGCATCATGATGCTGACCGCTGGCGGGATCGACGCCGTCTGGTACGTGCTGGTGGCGCTGGTGCTCTCTCGCGGCCCCGTATTGGCCTGGCTCAAAGCCAAGTCCTTCGTCATCGACAAGGTGAGCGGTCTGGTGCTGCTGGGACTGGCCCTGAAGGTGGTGCTCTGATCCAATCCTGTATTTTGCGGTGATCTTAAGCGGGATCAAGGCGGGGAGGGTGGCAATGCCCTAGAGTGGCGCCCATTTGCTGTCCGCCCTGACTCCGAGACCATGCACCAGAACAAGCACCCGTTAAGCCACCACAACCGGTTGGAGCTGCTGGCTCCGGCCAAGAACCTCGCCTACGGCATAGAAGCCATCAATCACGGTGCCGATGCCGTCTACATGGGCGGCCCCGCCTTTGGCGCCCGCAGCGCGGCAGGCAACAGCATAGAGGATATCGAAGCGCTGGTGCGCCATGCCCATCGCTTCGGTGCCCAGGTCTTTGTCGCCTTCAACACCCTGCTGCACGATCACGAGCTGGAGCAGGCTCGGCGGCTGACCCACCAGATCTACGAAGCCGGTGCCGATGCGCTGATTGTGCAGGATATGGGGCTGCTGGCGCTGGATTTGCCTCCCATTGCGCTTCATGCCAGTACCCAGACCGACAACCGCACACCGGAGAAGGTGAAGTTTCTGCAGGATGTGGGCTTCTCTCAGGTGGTGCTGGCGCGCGAATTGTCACTGGCGCAGATCCGCGAGATCAGTGCAGCGACCAATGTGCAGCTGGAGTTCTTTATCCACGGTGCGCTCTGCGTCTCTTACAGCGGTCAGTGCAACATCAGCCATGCCCGTACCGGCCGCAGCGCCAACCGTGGCGAATGTGCCCAGCTCTGTCGCCTGCCCTGCTCGCTGCAAAAGCCGGATGGCGAGGTGCTGGTGGCCGACAGCCACCTGCTCTCCCTCAAGGACATGGATCAGACCGACAACCTGGAGGCGCTGATCGAAGCGGGGATCCGCTCCTTCAAAATAGAGGGGCGCCTCAAGGGGCTCGACTACGTCAAAAATGTCACGGCCTGGTATCGGCAGAAGCTCGACGCCATTCTGGAGCGCCGCAGCGATCTGGTGGCCGCTTCGGCCGGCCGCTGCAGCTACAGCTTCACACCGGATCCGAAAAAGAGCTTCAACCGCGGCAGCACCGATTACTTCCTCCATGGTCGCCAGCCCGGGATCGACTCCACCAAGAGCCCGAAATATGTGGGCGAGCCGCTGGGCCGGGTTACCAGTGTCACCAGGGATGGCATCGAGATTGACGGCAAGCAGGTCACCCTCAACAACGGCGACGGTCTCGGCTTCTTCAAGCCGAACAACGAGCTGGTGGGGATGCGCCTGAACAAAGTAGAAGGTAAGCAGTTACTCCTGTCAGAGCGCATGCCTGGCTTGAAGGTGGGCACAGAAATCTACCGCAACCACGATCAGGCATTCAGCAAGGTGCTGGAGAAGGCGAGCGCCGATCGCCGCATCCGGGTCGATATGGTGCTGGCAGAGTGTGATGAGGGATTGCGCCTCACGCTCACCGATGAGCAGGGTATCAGCGCCGCCGTCACGCTCCCCTGTGACAAACAGCCGGCCGACAATCCGGAGCGGGCGCTGCAACAGGCGCGCGATCAGCTCGGCAAACTCGGCAATACCCTGTTCGTGGCGCGCAAGGTTGAGTTGGCGTTTACTCACCCGCTATTCATTGCCTCATCCATGCTCAACGGTTTGCGCCGGGATGGCATCGCCGCGCTGGAGGCTGCCCGTCTGGCCGGCTACCAGCGTCCCGAGCGGCGCATCGCGCTGCGGGATATCCACTATCCCCAGCACCGTCTCTCCTACCTTGGCAACGTGCTGAACAGCGCGGCCGAGCAGTTCTTCCGCGAGCACGGGGTGGAGCGCATCGCCCCCGCCTATGAGGCGAACAAGGAGGAGCGGGAAGTGGTGCTGATGATCACCAAACACTGTATCCGTTACAGCCAGAACCTCTGCCCGAACGAGGTGCCCGGCCTCAAGGCCGAGCCGCTGGAACTCAAGATGGGCAAGGACACCTTCCGCCTGCGCTTTGACTGTCACCGCTGTGAAATGCATGTGATGGGGAGTTTGAAACGCTGAGAAGCACGATGCCGCCAGGTTCCATGGCTCGGGCAGTGTGGCCCATTTGGAATTGAGTTATCATCCTGTGCCAGGGATCCCCAGCAAGCTGCAAGGAAGGACCTATGCTCGCACTCTCCATCGTGGCGCCCCATGGCGCCAATATTGCTTCGGGCAAGAAGACGCTCGAAGTTCGCTCGTGGTTGCCTCCCTCACTGCCCATTCGCGACCTGCTGATCGTTGAAAATGGCCGATACCTCAGCGCCGATCATCCTGGGGATTCGGCCGGTCGAGCGGTCGCCCTGGTTGATATCGAGGAGGCCCATGAGTGGCAACCCGATGAGGTGTTGGCCGCCTGCTCCGGGGGCTGGGAGCCGGGTTACTTTGCATGGCGGCTGTCCAACGTGCGTCCTGTGGTCGATGGGCCCGTGGTGCCGGCGCAGAGGAAGTTGTATGAGGTAGACGGCTCGGGCGTTCTGGGCGCACATTGCGGCTAAAACAGGGCTGGTCAGAGGAACAGGCATCGGCTTGTGGGTTGATACCCATGGAGAGTGTTATCGGAGGTGGTGAGGTGGCCGCACAGCCCCTTCGATGCTGCGCAGTGCGAGCGGCATGTACAGGGATGGCACCCCTGCTGGATTGCCGGTGCGGGGAGGTGCCTTCAAGATTTTCAATTATTGGAATTTATTCAGAAACGCCTCTAATGCCTCTCCTGGGTTCTCTTTTTCAGATGAGATCATGCTGATCCCCCATTGCTCAAGGACGGCCTCTTGTACCGGATTCGACTTGGCCGAGAAAATATACGATTTCGGCTGGGCATCACCCGCCTGGTTGGCTTTCCATAATTTGGAAAGTTTGTAAAATAAAAGCCGCAGGTTGATATCGGCCAAGCTATATCCGATAAACAGCACTGATTTACCCAGCACATCCGAACGCAGTTTTATATCCAGTGGTGTTTCGAATTCAAGTCGTTCAAAATAACTGGTCTCATCAATGACAATGGACTTGTCATCATCAAAATCACCATGAAATTTTACAACTTGTACCTTGTCACTTTTGATCCTGGTAAAGTCTGATACCGATGCGATTTTGGTAAATGGCTTGCCATAATATGCAAGGGCATGCTCTATCCAGCGATCATAGTTGGTGGTGTATATTATCGGAAAGTTAGCTTTGGCAATGTATTCATGGACTTTGGACGTTGAAATATCAATGTCAGGTGAATGCCAAACTCTGTCCATCCAGCTTCTTAAAGGGCCTATGCTGCCTTTTTGTAAACGATAATATTCTGCCAGCGCATAGTGATCGCCAAAAGATTTGTATATTTCAGGCTCATAGCCAAGATCCTTGGCGATCTTGTCGAGCAGGGTTGACCATGATGGAAGACCAAGGTTCATCGATACCCCGGCCCCAACAAAAAGAATGACGTTGCCCTGTCTAAAGGCCGATAGTAGTTGCTCCATATTTAATCTCTCCTTAATAAATATGGTTCTGCCACTATACTCGGGTTAGAAAAGTCGATGAAATCGTAAATCTGTGGTGGATATTATTTTATGATAGATAGTGTCTATGGCTTATAGGCATTACATTATCTTTCACTGATATTCTCCAGTTGCAGCAACGCCTTTTTAATCTCCAGTCCCCCCGCATAGCCGGTCAGGCTGCCGTTCTGGCCGATCACCCGATGGCACGGAATGATGATCGAGAGCGGGTTGCTGCCGTTGGCAGCCCCCACCGCCCGCACCGCATTGGGCTTGCCGATGGCGCGGGCGATGTCGCCGTAGCTGCGGGTCTCGCCGTAGGGGATGTCGCACAGGGCCTGCCAGACCGCTTGCTGAAACGCCGTGCCTCTTGGTGCGAGCGGCAGGGTGAAGCGTTGCAGGCGGCCGGCAAAGTAGGCTTCAAATTGAGCGAGAAAAGGGGCCAGCGCCGTCTTGTCCTGTTGCCAGTCGCGCATCTCGGGCAGTGCGCGCAGCCCCGCCACAAAGTCCACGTGCAGCAGGCCGAGCTCGTCAATGGCCACCAGCAGATCGCCGCAGCGGCTGGGCAAGATGTCATAGCGGATCATGGGGTTGTCTCCTCTGCTTGCTTGTCGCTTGCTGCGCCGCCTTGTGTCGGCTCGGTCAGCAGTGCCGATTCGGTCAACAGTGTCGGCTGCTCGCTCATGGCATGCCACAGCCAGCTCGCCGCGTAGCCGCGCCAGGGTCGCCACCCTTCGCTGTGGGCCAGTACTTCCTTTACCGGCAACTTGGTGCCGCCTCCCAGCGCTTTTTGTAATACCAGATCCGAGGCGGGGAAGGCATCCGGGTCCAGTCCGCAGCGCAGCCGCCAGTAGGCGACCGTCCAGGGGCCGATGCCGGGTAGCGCCAGCAGTTGTTCATCGCTGGCGCAGGTCAAGTTCAACTCGCCGCTGGCCAGCGCCTGTGCCAGCCCCTGCAGCGTTCTGATCCGGCTGCCGGGCATGCCGATACCGTCCAGGTTCAACTCGTACAGCTGGGTGGGTGTGGGCAACTGCGCCACCCCGAATTGCGCCTCGGTGCGCGCCACCAGCCGCCCGAGTATGGTGATGGCCCCCTTGACCGATACCTGCTGGCCGACGATGGCGCGCAACATCACCTCGTACTCGTCCCAGCCGGCGGGCAGCCGAACGCCCGGCCAGCGTGCCTGCAGGCGTGCCAGCAGCGGATCCTGCCCGAGCCGCGCACCGATGCGCTGCATGTCGGCATCGAGATCCCACATCCGGCGCACCCGATACAGCAGATCAGGCAGCGCGGCGGGCGGCAGATCATGGACGCTGAGCTGCAGGCTGTGCCCCTTGCCCTGGCTGATGCGCACCCGTGCGAGCCGATCGCCGACCCGGTGCAGGCGTTCATACACCTCGCCATCTACCCGTTCCAGCCCCGGAATGGCGCGCAGCCGGTAGAACGCCAGCATGGCCGCCACGTCGTACGGGGGGCGGTAGGGCAGTTGCAGCGTGAGCATCGCCCCCTCCTCGCTCTGTGGCGCAGCCTGCGTCAGGGCGGCGGCGTCGCCGGTTGGCTCGCTCTGACGACGCAGCGCCCGCGGCGCCAGCCCATATGCCTGCTGCCAGGCGTCGTTGAAGCGGCGAATGCTGGCAAAGCCCGCCGCAAACGCGATGTCGGTGATGGGCAGCCGGGTTTCGGTCAACAGCCGCTTGGCGAGCAGCAGCCGGCGCGTCTGCTCCACCTGTTTTGGCGAAGCGCCGAGGTGCTGCTCGAACTGGCGGCGCAGCGTGCGCTCACTGATGCCGGCCTGTTCCGCCAGGGTAGTGAGCGAGCCTTCCGCCAGCTCACCGCGATCGATCCGGGCCAGCAGGCGTGCCAGTGTCGGCGGCAGATCGCCGGGCGCGGCGGGCGCGAGCTCAGGCCGGCAGCGCAGGCAGGGGCGCAGGCCATGCTGCTCCGCTGCGGCGGCGCTTTGGAAGTAGCGCACGTTGTGCTCGTGCGGTGGCCGCGCCGGACAGACAGGGCGGCAGTAGATACCGGTAGAGAGCACGCCGGTAAAGAAGCGGCCGTCGAAGCGCGCATCGCGGGCCAGGCGGGCGGCATGGCACTGCTCGGCGCTGAGCGGCAGGCCTGACTCATCCTCTGGGGCCGGCGGCATCGTCATGGCGTGATCTGTTGGCATCGGTGGCTCCTTGCGCCGAAGACGGGGCGGGCACGGCGGCCCGGATGAGTGAGAGACTAAGCAGGAACGAAGGCGATGACTAGCCAGAAACGGACAGCAATTGAAATAAAGCCGATGCCGCGCACGTGACTGCAGGGCATGAAAAACAGATCGGTTTGAGGGGGAAAGTGTGCGAATCTGGGCTGACAACATCCAAGGAGGAGAGAGCCATGCCAGGACCCGCACGTGCCGGCGCCCTGATCTACGCCAGGGATCCCGGCCTGCTGAGCCACTTTTATCGCACCCTGCTGCAGATGGAGATCCGCAGCCAGAGTGACGAGCTGATCGTGCAGGAAAACGCCGACATCCAGCTGTTGCTGCACGCGATCCCTGCTCCCTATGCCGAGCAGGTGGTCATCACCACGCCGCCGCAGCTGCGCGAGCAGGGTGCCATCAAGTTGTTCTTTACCGTGCCGAGCCTCGCCTGGGCGGAGGCGAAAGCGGCCGATCTCGGCGGAGGCTTGCTGCCGCAGCAGTGGTCCGGCCCAGGCTTCGTGGTGCGCAATGCGTTCGACCCCGAGGGCAACATCCTGCAGCTGCGCGAGTTTATTGGCGTGCCGGACGGGCGCTGACGCGTCGCGTCACCATGAAAAACGGGGCCGCAAGGCCCCGTTTGTTATCTGCTGGTGGGCGCGCTGGCCCTACTTCAGATAGCGCTGTTCCAGATGGCGGCGCAGCCAGTGCGGATTCAGCGCCTCGCCGGTGGCGCGGCTGACCAGCTCGTCGGTGCCGTAGCGGCTGCCCTGGGACCAGATGTGACGACCCAGCCAGGCAAAGATCTCCGGCAGGCGGCCCGCCGCGATCAGCTCGCCCATGTTGCCGAGCTCCCGCTCGAGCGCGAAGCGCAGCTGCGCCGCATACATGGCACCGAGCGTGTAGCTCGGGAAGTAGCCAAACGAGCCGTCGGTCCAGTGAATGTCCTGCATGCAGCCATTCTGGTAGTTGCCCTGGGTGGAGAGCCCCAGCCACTGCTGCATCTTGGTGTCCCACAGCGCGGGGATGTCTGCCACCTCGATGCGACCTTCCATCAGATCGCGCTCCAGCTCGTAGCGCAGGATGACGTGGGCCGGGTAGGTCACCTCGTCCGCATCGACCCGGATAAAGCCGGGCTCGACCCGATTGTAGAGCTTGACCAGGTTCGCCGGCGCCAACGCCGCCTGCTCGCCGAAGTGGGCGCGAATGTGCGGCGCCAGCAGCGTGAGGAAGGCGGGATCATGGCCGAGCTGCATCTCGCAGAACAGGCTCTGGCTCTCGTGAATGCCCATGGAGCGCGCCTCGGCCACCGGCTGGCCCAGCAACTGGCGCGGCAAGCCCTGCTCGTAACGGGCGTGACCGGTTTCGTGCACTATGCCCATCAGGCTGGAGACGAACTCCTGCTCGTTGTAGCGGGTGGTGATGCGCACGTCGGTCGGCACCCCGCCGCAGAACGGGTGGCTGCTCACATCGAGCCGGCCGTGGGCAAAATCGAAGCCGAGCAGCCCCATCACCTGTTGGCCGAGCGCCTGCTGGGCGGCGATGGGGAAGGGGCCTTGCGGGATCAGGATGGTTTCGCTCTTTTGCTGCTCACTCACTTGTTGGATGAGGGAGGGCAGCCAGCCGGTCAGATCGCCGAAGATTTCGTCGAGCCGGGCGCTGGTCATGCCCGGCTCATAGAGCGCCAGCATGGCGTCGTAGGGGCGTACCCCGAGCGCCTCGGCACGCAAGGAGGCGACCTCTCGCGACAGTTTCACCACTTCTGCGAGGTTCGGGGCAAAGCCGGCCCAGTCGTTCTCCTTGCGCTGGCGGCGCCAGGCGTGCTCGCACTTGCTGCCGGCGAGCGACAGCGCCTCCACGAGATCCCCGGGCAGCAGGCTCGCATCCTGCCAGTGGCGCTTGATTTCGCGCAGGTTGGCGCGCTGGGTTTCGTCCAGCGGCTCGCTCTCGGCCTTGGCAATCCAGTCGCCCAGCTCGGGGGCGGTGCGCTTGTGGTGGATCAGCAGCCCCAGTTCGGCCATGGCCTCGGCGCGGGCTTCGTTGCCCCCCTCCGGCATCATGGCGGCCTGATCCCAGCCACAGATGGCCGAGAGGTGGGAGAGCCGGTGCAGCTGTTGCTGATGTTGTTCAAGTTTCTGATATGACATGGGATTATCCTTGTTATCGTCCCTGATGGCGTACACCCCGTACCTGGCATGCTCGGGGCCGTTCGATGCTACCACCGCTTACCGGCCGGCGCGAGCCGCCGCTCAGCCGAGCCGCTTCTGGTGGCGTTCACGGTTCTCCGCCTTCTTGCGCTCGCTCTTGCGCAGCAGTACGTAGAGGGCGCCACCGCCGCCGTGACGACGCTCGGCGCTGTGCATGGCCATCACCGCCGGCAGTTGTGGCAACCAGGCGCTGACATAGCTTTTGAGCAGGGCGCGCGGTGTGCTGCGCTCTCCCTTGCCGTGCAGGATCAGCAGGCAGCGGATGTCGCGCAGTTCGCAATCCGCAATGAACTGCACCAGGCTCTGGCGCGCTTCGTTCAGGGTCTTCTGGTGCAGGTCCAGGCTCGCCTGCAGCTCGTACTTGCCGAGCCGCAACTTCTTGTAGACCCCCTCCTGCACCCCGTCGCGCTTGAAGCCGACGATGGCGTGGGGGTCGAGCATCTCGACCGCCTCCATGCTGAGGTGATCCAGGGCGAGTTGTTCGGCGGTGGCGGCCTGGCGCCGCGCCAGCTGGGCGTCGGTCGGGCTGCTGGCCGTCTGGAGGCGGACATGGTCGTTGCGAATGGGGCGCACATCGGCCACTTCATTGCGAAACAGTGAGAGTTCGTCGTTTTGAGACACGGCAGGCTCCCCGCAGGTGGAATGAGCGGCCATTATAGCGGGCGGGGGCGGATCTGAAAGTGGCGGGCACGGCAGTGGCGCGGGTCTGCTCAGACCCTGAGCAAAGGGGAGGCGAGGGCGGGATCAGGCGATCGGGGATCGCCTGACGCAGGCTTATTGGCCCTCTTTCGGCGGCTTGGCGTTCATCACCTTGTAGATGAAATAAGCCGCGTAGGAACTGATCAGCAGGAAGGTACCGATAATCACCAACATGGACATCAGTCCCACGCTGTTGCCGAACATCAGGTTCATCCAAAAATCCATCTCGTGCACTCCTGTCATCCCATTGATGACAGGCATGATAGATACCTCTTTGGGAGCAAAGAGATGATCTCGATCAAGTCCCCTTGTGGTTATTTAATCGGCAGCCGGTTCTGTGAGCCTCCTCCCAGTTCAAGACCCTGACGAGGCCGGTGTGGCCCCGTCGACGCCTATTGGCGGGCAGGCTTGCGCGGACCTGGCTCGGTGAGCGGGGTGATGCGCCAGCCCTGCTGTTCCAGCAGGGCGAGCAGCCCCTGGTCGCCGTAAAGATGCAGCGCCCCTACCACTATGAAGCTCTCGTTCGGCAGGGTGGACCACTTCTTCAGCCAGTTGTGGTTGCGCTCCGCCAGCAGGGTCTGTTCCAGCCAGGCCTGCAGTTTGGGCGGCGCCATCTCCGATTTGAGCAGGTTGATGAGGGTCGCCTCGTCCCCCTCTTCCCACGCCTTCATCACCTCGCCAAAGCCGCGCTCGAGCTCGGGCAGCTCGTCCAGGGTGCTCTCCAGCATCAGGGTCTGGTTGTCACCGACGCTGGCGAGGTAGCCGAGCTGCTCAAGCAGGGTCTCGAAGCCGATGATGGGCTTGCCGCCGTCGGTGGCCTGTTTGGCGAAGTGCTGATCCACCCCGAGCGCGCTGCGAAAATCGGTGCGCTCCAGTGCCGCCTGGGTGAGGGTGATGGCGGCGAACCAGGGGCGCAGCGGGGCCAGCATGTTCTCGGTCAGGCCGTTCTGGCCGGCGGCGATGATGGTGCGCCGGTAGAGGTCGAGCGGTATGTGCTCCTTGAGGGTCTTGCCGTCCACCAGCCGGGTGATGGCCCCCATCTCCTGCCACTGCTGCTGGCTGATGTGGGTCAGATCGACCTCCAGCACCAGGGCGCGGCTCTGCAGCCAGGCCCGCTCGATAGGGTCGGGCAGCGGATAGAGCGAGGGCTTGCCCGCGTGGATGGAGCCCAGCAGCCAGTGCTGCTGATCGCCCTTGCTGACCCGATAGAAGGCGGGGTCGGCAAAGGCGCTCAGCGGCAGCAGCAGGCAGAGCAGGAAGGGGAGCAGCAGGCGATGGAGTCTCATGGGGCACCTTATGTCAGCGGATGGCTTCTCTTCGTCACAATAACCCCTATGATAAGTCCTCATTTGTCACAGCCAAGAGGTTTTCCCATGCCCCACCTTCGTTTCCGGGCCGTCTCCGTCGACACCCTCAAGCAGATAAGCACCCCCCTGCTGGCGGATCTCTGTGCCCTCACCGGGGGCAAACCTGAGTTCGTCACCCTGGAGTGCATCGACAGCCACTGGGTGCGCGAGGGGGAGCGCGAGGCCGGCTTTCCGTTCGTCGAGCTGGTCTGGTTCGAACGCCCGCAGGAGCTGCAGGACGCGGCTGCGGCGCTGATCACCCGCCATCTGAAAGCTGTGCTGGGGGAGCAGACCTATGTGGTGGTGCAGGTGCTGCCCATCGTCAAGAGCTGCTATTACAGCAACGGCCAGCACTACTGAGCGGGTACTGCCAGGGATGGCGGTTTGGCTGATTCAAGCCATTCTGATGCCGGTTGGTGGAGATGAGACGAGAGGCGACGATGCGCGTCGTCGCCTCTGGTTGCCAGTAGTGTGCGGGCGTGTCGGGTGGCGAAGCGGTTGTCGTCAGGCCGACTTGGCCAGGATCCGGTCGAGCAGGCGACTGGGCAACAGGCGGCGCAGCACCCCGAACAGCCGGGTCGGGAAGGTGACCGGGTAGCGGTGTTTGGGGTGCGGGCTGCCGAGTGCGTGCAACAGCGGTGCGATGCAGGCTTCGCTTGGCAGGGTAAAACCGCGGGCCCCCCCTTCACGCTCCAGCCGGCTCAGGGTCTGTTGGTAGGTGGCCTGATGGCGGCTGGCGACGGGATCTATGTGGCGCAGGAAGGCGGCGCGGGCATTGGCCCGAAAGCGGGTGTCGATGGGGCCTGGCTCGATCAGGCTGATCTGCACGCCGCTGCCGGCCAGCTCCAGGCGCAGGGTATCGGTATACCCTTCCAGCGCGAACTTGCTGGCGTTGTAGGCGCCGCGATACTTCATGGCCACCAGCCCCAGCACCGAGCTGTTCTGCACGATGCGCCCCTTGCCGGCCGCCAGCATGGCCGGCAGCAGCTGGCGAATGAGGTGGTGCCAACCGAACAGGTTGGTGTCGAACTGCTCGCGCAGCGCCTGGGTGGGCAGATCCTCCAGCGCGCCGGGCTGGCCGTAGGCGCCGTTGTTGAACAGGCCATACAGGCGGCCACCGGCCAGTGCCTGTGCCTCGGCCGCGCCCCTCTCTATGCTGGCCTCGTTGGCCAGATCCAGCTCGACCGCCAGCAAACCCAGCTGGCGCAGCTGCGTCACGTCCTCGGCCTTGCGGGCGGAGGCGATGACGGTGTAGCCGTGCTGGCCGAGCGCCTTGGCGGCGGCCAGGCCGATGCCGCTGGAGCAGCCGGTGATCAGAACGAAGCGGGACATGGTCGCATCCTTGTGGTGACGGGGCAGGCAGAAGCGCCTGCGGCTTTGCATGTTAACCCGCTGATCAGAAAAAAGAAAACCGGGCCAATCGGCCCGGTTTGCTAACTTCAACCACCTGCTTACAGGATGGTGAACGGCATGATGATGTGGAACTTGACGTCTTTCTCGGAGGCGAAGATGTTGGGGTATTCGGTCCAACCGCCGCTCTGGCTGATGTCGTTGTTGTAATCGGTGTAGTGCAGCTTGAACAGGGTGCCCTTCAGCTTGCCATCCTGCACTGTGTACATGACGTCGAAGTTGGCTGCCCATTCGGTATCTTCACCGTTGGTGGCCTTGGTGCCGTCGCCTTTCTGGATATCCCAGCCGTAGGCACCGGAGACACCGACGGACCAGCCAGGTGCACCCACCAGGTCATCCAGGGAGCGGGTCACGCCGAAGAACAGCGCTTTTTCGTTGTTGGCGTTCCAGTCGGAGCGGGAATCCCACCAGATTTCGTTCGCGCCCTGGGAGTTGCCGTAGCCACGGGTCAGACGGGGCAGGTAGTTGCCTTCGTTACCCTCGGCCTTGGTCCACAGACCTTCCAGACGGAAGCCGTACGGGCCCATGCCCCAGGCGGCGGTCAGCGCTTGCTGCCATGCCAGGCCGTCGTAAGTCTCTATGTCGGCACCGCCCTTCTGATAGGTCTCGGTGTCGGAGCCGTAGAACTGGTAGCTGGTGGAGAGACCGCCCAGCACGTCAAACTTGTGGGCCAGCTTGAAGTGGTAGCTGTCCATGTAGTTTTCGGAGTTACCGTAAGAACCGGTAATGGAGGTGCCGTTTTCGAAGGTGTAACGCGCCGCTACGCCCTGGATATAGTCGATGACGTTTTCATCGGCGAACGGATCCATCCATGCCTTGGCGCGGGAGAACTTCTGGGTCTCCTTGTACCATGGGGATTTGTACTCGTCGGCGATGGCGTAGGTCAGGTAGAGGCCGCCGAAGTTGCCCTCGATCTGGCCACCACGGTAGGTACCCGGCTGATAGGACCAGTTCACGCCGATCACGCCCGGTACGTAGAGCTGGGTCAGACCGCCCTTGGCGGTGAGGGCACCGTCCAGCGCCTTGAACTTCAGTGAGGCGTTGGCCAGGCTGAAGCCGCCTTCCGGGGAACCGTCCTTGTAGTTTTCGCCCCATTTGTTGCCGGCGAAGGAGAATTCGTTCTCCTGGTTGACCGGGTGGTTCTCGGTCACGGCCAGGTCATAGGCACCGAAACCGCCCACATCGATACCCACCACGTCCCAGGCGTAGCCGGAGTTGAAGTTCAGGGAAGCCTGGGTGGTGGCGTGGCTCAGGTTGGACTGGTACTTGCCTTCTTTGTTCTTGGCAGTGGGGTCGCCGTCGATACGCTGACGATCACGCTGGAAGTAGAAGAGGCCACCGTTGAGTTTGCCTTCTTCATAGAATTTGCTGGCGGCGGCTGCATAGGTGGGACCTGCTTCGTCGGCAGCCAACACCATACCGGGGGCGAGCATGGCAGCAACGACGGCTGCGCTCAATGCGGCACGTTTGAAGATCACTTTTTCCATTTTGTATTGCTCCTGATTTTATGGACTTAGCTTTTTTGTCCGGCAGTCAGGCAGGTGCCCGCCGCTCGGTATTGGCATTGCAATCAAGACCCCGAAGGGCAAAAAGTTCGAGTATTTCGGCTGCGGCCGCGACGTCTTGGCACATCTGCGGTGGGTGCAGTTCTGTTCATCACATATTTTGTTTTTTTGTGTTCCGATACTTGGCTATCGGACAGCTCAAGAGTACGTTCGCGGTGCGAAATATCAATGGAAAGTTCCCACCAAGTTTCAAAAATATGACCGAGTGCAAATAATCATGATGCTCGTTGTGGACACTCCCAGCCCGCTCATAACGGCGATGACAACGTTTTCAGATGAAATTGCCGGCCGATCCGGACGGATCGCACTGTGCAGAGGGATCTTTCCTCGTTAACCTGCGGATAACAGATAATTTTGTGCCACAAAAAAAGATAAGCCCCTGCGCGATGGCAGGGGCCGGGTTGGGGGCGCCGGCTGAACCGGCACGGCTCAGGCCTGGTGGCCGAGGATGCGCGGGATCTGGCTGGCTTGGTGGTGGATGTGCTCCGACACCTGCACCGAGAGGCGGCTGCCCTGGCGGGCGTGCTGGCTGATGCGGCCGATGAGATCGGCAAAACTGGCCAGCTTGTGCTCCTGGCTCTTGGCGTTGTCGGCCCCCTGCAGGGCGATGACCGCCGTGCTGCGCGCCATCTCCCGCACCGCCTGGGTGGTCTGGCGCAGCTGCTCCGCCTGTTGACGCTGGGCGGCGGCCTCTGCGGTGATCCGCGCCAGCACGGTGCCGAGCTGATCTCCCGCCTGGGTCAGTCTGGTCAGGATCTCGGTGATCTGGCCAAGGGAGCGCTGGGTATCGGCGGAGAGGTGGCGCACCTCGTCGGCCACCACCGCAAAACCGCGCCCCTGCTCGCCGGCCCGCGCCGCCTCGATGGCCGCGTTGAGCGCCAGCAGGTTGGTCTGCTGGGAGATGTGGCCAATCACGTCGACGATGGCGGTCACATCTTCCACCGAGCGCTTGAGCTGAGCCAGGGCGCCACCGCTCTCGTCGATGGCGAGCCCGGTCTGGGCGGTGGCCTGCAACATGCCCCCCACCAGCTGCTCGCTCTGGCTCATGGAGTGCTCGTTGTGCTGGGCGTGCTGCGCTATCTCGGCGGCCACTTGGTGCACCTCGCCGGCCAGCTGGTTCAGCTCGCTCATCATCAGATCGCTCTCGTCCACCGCCTGCTCCGTGGTGCGGGTGCTGTGATGGATCTCCTGCACCTGGTTGACCATTCCCTGCAGGCTTTGCGACACCGCCGACAGCTGGCCCTCTTTCTGCTGCTGATCCTGTTGCAGGCGCAGGATGAGGCGGTTGTAGCTGGCGACGATGTCGGCCAGCTCGTTGCGCTCGCGCCCCTCTGGCAGGGTCTCGGCCTGCCCGGTCTCGTCGAGCTGCAGGAAGGCCGCGCGCAGGCGTAGCAGCGGCCTGACCAGCCAGCGGCGCTGCACCAGCGCAAACAGCAGGGCGACCAGCACCAGACAGAGTGCCAGGCTGCCGAGGATGGCGGCCAGCCGCTGGTTGACCGCCTGGCGGGCGGCGGCCAGTTCGCTGCCCATCTGGCCGGTGGCCTGCAGCATCTGGTCAATGTCCTGCTGCACAGCCTGGCGTGCCTGCTGCTGCTGTTGCAGCGCCTTGCGGCTGTTCTCCAGCTCCTGCGGGTAGCGCTTGAGCAGTGAGATCAGCTCGGCCTTGGGGAGATCCCCCAGCTCCTTGCGCTCAGGCTCCCCCAGGGTGAACTCATCGGCGGGAGGCGCCTCGAAAAGCGCCAGGCTCGGCAGGGCCGCCAGCTGCTCGGCCTGTTTTTGCAGGGCCGCCAGCTCGAATTGCAATCCTTCCAGCAGCTTGGGACTGGCCTGCTCCATGTAGTTCTGGCGCAGGTGAGCGAGCCCCGGCAGGGCCGCCAGCAGGTCGCCTGCCAGCTGGCGATAGCGCTCGGCGCTGGCCGGGTCGCTCCCCGTCGCCCCTTGCTGACCGTATCGCAGCAGCGCCCTGGCCTGATCGGTCAGCTCGTTCTCGGCATTTTGCAGCAGCCACTGGCTGTTGCCGGAGAGCTTGCCCGCCGCCAGATAGTCGCTGTCGATGCGCGCTCCCATCTGCTCGAGCAGGGTGCGCAGCGGGGCGGTGAGCGCCCCATCTTGCTGGGAGAGCTGGGCGAGCGCCTGTTTGCGTACCCCTTCGGCCTCGGTCAGCCGCAGGGGATCGCCGCTGGCGAGGTAGTCACGCAGGGTGCCCTGCAGGGTACCGGTGAGCCGCTGCTGCAGCCGTTCGTGCTGGTGCTGGGCCTGCTCGGCCTGGTTCAGCTGTTGCCAGCCGTGCCAGAGGGCAGCGACCTGCACGGCGGCGACCAGCAGCAGAGCGAGAGAAGAGAGGGAGGCATAATGGGCAATTTTCACGGCAGCATTCCTGCTTGTTGAACCACGGCGATGGGCGTCGGCGTGAGCTTAAGCAGCAGAGATGGCGCTTTTATGACAGTCAACCCGGCGGCCCGGACTGACTGTCGAGGGGGACTGGCTTACGGCTGGGGGGCAGGGGCCTCCTGCTGCTGGCGGGCAGGGGGCTTGCCCAGCAGGCCGAGCAGGGCGCCGCCCATGATGAGGGCGCCGGCCAGCAGGTGGCGGGGGGTCAGTTGCTCGCCGTTGAGCAGCACCAGCAGCAGGGTGCTCAGCAGCGGCGTCAGATAGGCCAGCGCCCCGATCCGGCGCGGATCCCCGTCCCGCAGCGCCAGATACCAGGTGACGAACGCCGCCCCCATGGGACCGAGTGCCAACCCTATGATGAGACCCCAGTCACCGGCCGGAATTTGAGCCACCGGCAGCGGTCCCTCCAGCAGCCAGGCCAGTAGCAGCGCCAGCAGCCCGGCGGGCAGGCAGGCCGCCGCCGTCATCACCGCCGGGGCCGGCGGCAGCCGGCGCGACAGCACCGAGTAGGCGCCCCAGACGATGGCGGCCCCCAGCGCCAGCAGATAGCCCGGCAGATAGGCCTGTTGCAGCTGCAGCTCGCCGTTCACCATCACCAGCACCGAGCCGGCCAGACCCAGGGCGCCGGCCAGCAGGTGACGGCCGTGCAGCGGGTGACCCGGCAGCAGCAAGGGGGTGAACAGAATGATGAACAGCGGCCAGAGGTAGTTGATGAGGTTCGCCTCCAGCACGGGGGCGTGGCGAAAGCTCATGAACAGCAGCAGGTGGTAGAGCAGCAGGGCGCTGATGGTTACCAGCCAGTTGACCGGACGAGCCCGCCACTGACGCCAGAACGGCAGGGCGCCCGCCCCGCAGAAAAACAGCACCAGCCCCACCAGCACCAGCGGCGACACGCTGGTGACCCGGGAGGTGAGCGCCGCCAGCGAGGCCCACAGCACTATGGTCAGCAGCGCCAGCCCGGTGGACTTGTCCCACCACGAAGCAGCAGACATCCGACACTCCTTTGCAGATGAATGAACAAAAAGAGGGCCAGTCTAGCAGACCGGCCCTCCCTGGTGGCCATACCTCGGTGGTGTGGCAGTGCGATTATTTGCTGTCGGTCACCGCGCTGCTGATGGCGGACAACTGCTGGCGACGCACGCCCCAGATGATGAGCGCCAGCACCAGCAGGGGCAGCAAAGGGATCCAGCCAGGTGCCGCCAGAACCAAACAGCAGGTTCAGTAGGGCCACGCCATGGGGCTGGCAGGTTAGTTCGGGCAGGTTAGGTTGCGGCGGGCTGCCGACGCAACCGCCATCGGCCGAACGGCGGCCTGGGCCAAAAACGAGCAAGGGGTTGGCACCATGACGATGCCAACCCCTTGTTTTGTATGGCGTTCCCGACTGGAGTCGAACCAGTGGCCTGTCCCTTAGGAGGGGACCGCTCTATCCTGCTGAGCTACGGGAACCTTGTGGCCGGCATTATACAAGAAGCGGCTCCCTTTTAAACCCTTGATTCTTATTCCAATACTGCCAGATCGCCGATCTGGATGTTAAACGGCGAATATTTGTTCTGGCTGCTGATGATGGCGCCATCCTCGAATACCTGTACTACTTCGAACAGGCCGTCGGCTGGGTTGCGCAGCATGCGTGCCTTGCCGTAGGGGTCGATGAAATCGGCATCGTGCTGGATGCGGAACTGATCCCCGAGCCGGACGCCGTTGCGGCGGCCCAGATTGATGTAGGGGCCACGCTCGTTCTGGCTGACCACCCGGGCGGTAACCGGGGCGCAGCTGAGCTGGGCCACCAGATCCTGCACCGCCTCCTGCAACTGGTAGTTGACCTCCTGGCCGTAGCTCGACTGCCAGAACTGGCCGCTGCTGCTGCCCACCTGATCCCGCTTGGCGAAGGTCCAGTTGGCCCGGCCCTGGTACTCCTTGCGACCGAGCAGGCTGCCGTTGATGCCGTCGAACAGATAGAGCTGCATGCGAAAGTTTCGGATGGGATCTTCATACCAGCTGGTCAGCTGGTTGCCCTGCGGCTCGATGGAGAGATCGTCGATGCTGCCGAGCACCAGGTACTGGCTATCGGTGCGCAGGCTGAGCGCCTTGATCTCCTCGAGGGCGCTGCGATCCCCCTGCTGCAGGTGGAGCGGGTCGATGCGCAGGTTTTCGTCCAGCCACTGGCGCACGGCCACCCCTTGCGGCGCGCTGGCCAGCGCCTCGAACATGCGTCGTGACAGGTTTGCGGGCATGTCGTCGAGGGCGCCGTAGCTCGCCTGCTCGGGGTAGCGCAGCCGCAGCCGCACCAGCGTCAAATCCTTGGCGTAGTGCTGGGTCTGGCAGATCTGGCGCTCGGCCTGGATGTCGGCCATCACTGTGATGTACATGCGGCCGTTGCGCACCTCTTCCCGCTTGAGCCGGTACTGGCGAATGTCGCCGCCGGAGCGGATCTGGATCTGCTCGGAGCGCAGGCTGCCGTTTTCCAGGCGCTGGATGCTGGAGACGGCGGCGCCGCTCGCCAGCAGGGCCTGCCGCAAGGCATCGCGGGTCGCCTGCTCGCGGGCGTAGACCTCGTCCCCGCCTAGGATGGCGGCACTGCCCTGCGCCTCGATGATCTCGGCCCGGGCCGACAGACTGGCCAGCAGCAGGGTTAACAGCAGCGGTAATTTCATGACAAACACCTTGAATATGCGGGTCGGCGCGATTCACCCCTGTCGAAGTGAGGTCGCCGGCCGATACAGATCACAGAGCCGTGCCGGTTGCACAGCACACCGCGAATATTTAGCAAGA
Organism: Aeromonas sp. FDAARGOS 1408; assembly: GCF_019048665.1. Classification (NCBI taxonomy): domain Bacteria; kingdom Pseudomonadati; phylum Pseudomonadota; class Gammaproteobacteria; order Aeromonadales; family Aeromonadaceae; genus Aeromonas; species Aeromonas sp. FDAARGOS 1408. Next base: position 467,375 of record NZ_CP077394.1, read on the forward strand.
TCCATGCCTCATTCCCGGCTCAAGCTTTGGCCGGTCGAACCGATAACAAATCAGGTGCAGATACAGGAAAGGTATCCATGAACAAACTCATCACGGCGTTGGCGCTCGCTCTGGCATTGGCCGGTTGCGGCACCGACCCCATCAACCGGGATCTGGGTGATCCGCGCCAGGCGGCGCAGGGGATGGAACTCAACTGGCTGGTGGCTCGCATGACCGATCAGCTGATGGAGCGCAAGTCGCTCACTACCCTGACCGAGCCCATCGCGGTCGCCTCCTTCGTCGATCTCGATACCCTGCAGGACACCAACTGGATGGGCCAGCAGATTGAGGAGAGTTTCATCTACGAGCTCAACCGGCGCGGGGAAGTGGTGGTGGACTTCAAGCTGACCGGCAGCATCAAGGTGACGCCGCAGGGGGATTTCGTGCTGAGCCGCAACTACAAGGACCTCTCCCCCCGGTTGCCCATCTCCCGCATCCTGGTCGGCACCTTCAGCCGCAACAGCAAGGGGATCCTGGTCAACGCCCGCATCATCGACCTGCGTACCAAGATGGTGGAGACCACGGCACAAAGCATGATCCCGCAGAAATACCTGTTCGGTGCCAACAATTCGTTTGGCCGGGCCTCGATCAACCGCGGTTACCTGATGCGTGACAGCCAGGCGCGTCCCGGCGGCCATCTGGTCAACCTGACGCCCTGAAAGGAGTAGACGTAATGAGAATCCTGTTCGGATGCCTGCTGGCCCTGCTGCTGACGGCGTGCAGCGGCGGCAATCGGGTGGTCAACTACGGCGGCAACAACAAGCCGGATGACTTCCCGGTACTCAAGGCGGTCGGCTACGCGGTGATCGACATCCAACCCGGCCCCTCCCAGTCCGAGAAGATGCTGCAGGCCATCCGCGCCTCCAAGATGGACGCCTACCGCGAGCTGGCCGAGCAGCTCAACGGCCAGCAGGTGCGCGGCCAGAGCAGCTACAAGGACCTGACCCAGACCTCCAACTCGCTGGACGTGTCGGTGGCGGGCATGGTGCGTGGCGCCAGGGTGGTGGCCTCCTATCCCCGCGGCAACACCTATGCCACCGAGATGGAGCTCGATACTCGCGCCCTCTACAACATCAACCAGCTGATGGCAGGCCAGTTCTGACGGCGTGCCCACGGCGAATGGACGACAAAAAGGCGACCCCAGAGGGTCGCCTTTTTCATGGGCGGTGTCGGCCGGTTGATACCCGGGCCGGCCCAACCTTGGTGGATCAGCCGCCCATCAGCACCGGCGGTACAGTGGTCGGCTTGACGTCTTCGCTCGGGTAGCAGCCCAGCACCTTGATGTAGCGGGTGATCTTGGTCAGCTCCATCAGCGCGGCCTGCATGGACGGGGTGTTGAGGTTGGCGGAGACATCCAGGTAGAACATCTCCTCCCACGGGTTGCCCTGCACCGGCCGGGATTCCAGCTTGGTCATGTTGATCTCGTTGTTGCGCAGCACCAGCAGCGCTTCCACCAGGGAGCCCGGCTTCTGGGAGGTGGACATGATGAGGGTGGTCTTGGCCGGGATCTGCGGCGCCACGTCGATGGGCTTGCGCGCCACCACGATGAAGCGGCTGTAGTTCTCCTTCTGGTTGGCCAGCTGCTCGGCCAGCACGTCCAGCCCATACAGCTCGCCGCCGGCTGCGCTGCCGATGGCCGCCGCTTCTGGGCTCGCCAGCTCTTTGACCTTCATCATGGCGCTGGAGGAGGAGTCGCAGATCTCGTGGCGCGCCCCTTCCAGCTTGCTGAGGTAATGGGAACACTGCTGGAACACCTGCGGGTGGGCGTAGAAGGTCTTGATGCGGGACAGCTCGGTGGGCACGGCGGTGAGGATGCAGTGCTCGATGGGGTAGGTGAGCTCACCGACGATGGAGAGGCTGGTGTGCTGCATCACGTCGTACACCTCGTTGATGGAGCCCGAGCTGGTGTTCTCGATGGGCAGCACGCCAAAGGCGGCGCGGCCCGACTCCACCGCATCCAGCACCTCGCGGAAATTCTGGCAGTTTACCTCGATCACCTGATCCTTGTAGCGGGCCAGGTACTTGCGGGCGGCGAGGCTGGAATAGGAACCGCGCGGCCCCAGATAGGCGACGCTGGTCATCGGCTCCTGCTGCTCCGGGTTGAGCAGGCTCTGCAGATAGGCCTGTTGGGAGAGCACCGAGTCTTCGATGATGGTGTGATAGATGCGGGTGATGTACTGGGCATCCAGCCCCAGCCCGCGCCCTTTCTGGATCAGGGCGACCAGCAGATCCTGCTCGCGCTGGGGATCGCGGATCGGGCGCGGGTTGGCCTGCTTGGCGCGGGCGACCTCGATGCTGAGGGTCTTGCGTTTGGCCAGCAGGGCGAGCAGCTCCTGATCCAACTGGGTGATGTCTTGTCTGATCTCGTCGAGCGTTGCCATGATGGTTCCCTATCCAAGTAATCGATTGTGGTGGCTGCAAAAAAAAACCTCCGCTAGGGGAGGCTCGATTCGTCTTTGCTTTCTGTTTACGCGAGTGCTTCACGTGACGACTGGCCTTCCCTCATGAGGGCCGGATAAACGAGAAAGCAAAAAAGAATGGTGCGTGCATGAGTGTGTCCTTGAGGTAACGGCATAAGCATTAAGGGATTTGACCGTGCGATGCAAGTAAAACTTGCCCGTGGGTGGCGAACGGGGCAGGGTAGGGGCGTGAGCCGGCGGGGGCAGATGCGTGTCGGATGGACCCGCTTGCCGTCGCAATGATGCAGAGAGCTGGAGGTGAGAATGGCGATTATTTTCGATCTGGGACGAGTGGTGGTGAGCTGGGATCCGGTCGGTATCGTGCGCTCGGTACGGGGGCCGCACGGGGCGGAGCAGCTGGCGGAGCAACTGTTCAACCATGGCGACTGGCTGGAAGTGGACCGGGGGACCCTGTCGCTGCACACCATGGCCCGTCAGGCGCAGGCGCGAACCGGCCTGTCGACGGCGGAGAATCTGGCCATTTTGCAGGCGGTGCCGCCATCCCTTGTGCCGGATCCCGCTATGCTGAGCCTGATAGAGGCACTGCACGGGGAGGGGCACACCCTCTACGCACTCTCCAACATGGGCCATGCCAGCATCGACTGGCTGGAGCAACATCAGGATTTCTGGCGCTTCTTCAGCGGCAAGGTGGTGTCGGCAAGGGTACGGATGATGAAGCCGGAGCCGGATATCTACCGCTATCTGCTGGTGTCGTTCGATCTGCGGGCCGAGCAGTGCCTGTTCATCGATGACAGCCCGGCCAACGTGGCCGCTGCACAGACGCAGGGGATCGGCGGCCTGGTGTTTACCGATGCATACAGTTGTCGCCAGCAGCTGGTGGCACAGGGTTACCTGCCGGCCTGAGCGGGCGGGAACGCGGGGTAAGTTATGGAACACGGCAGGTTTCGCAATTGGCTCAGTCACTATCCGGATGCGGGGCTGCTGATCGCCTGTCTGGATGGCAGCGGTTATCAGCTCTGCGTCGAGGTGGATGGGGAGATGCAGTGCCTCACCGACAGCGAGGGGGGCAGGCTGACGTTCGCCTCCCTCGAGCAGGCCGAGGGTTTTCTGCGCATGCACCAGGTTCATCAGGCGAAACTGCGGATTTATGACACTCAACTGGATGAATATGATGATAATTGGTATGAAATAATCATTAAATTCTAGTTTATCCGTATTCTTTAAGGGTTTATTCAGGATTATTACTGCACAATGGCGCCCAATTCATCATCCGGTGCCGTTGTTATGGATGCCAATATCGTTGTGCTGAATCGAGGATACGATCAGACCTTTCAGACCAGGGAGCAGTCGCTTATCGAGACCCTGGCTGGCTACGGCGAACTGGCGGTCTCCTTCTCCGGTCGACTGGAGTCCTGCTACAGCATGGATCTGTGCCGCGCCAGCGGCATCCGGATCCGCGCCATCACCCTGGACAGCCCGACCCGCAGCCGCAAGGAAGTGGCCCGCGCCAAGCGTTACTGCCAGCGTTACGGCATCGAGCAGCGGGTCATCAAGACCGATGAGATGATCTTCTGCGATCACCTGCGCCACCTCAACGAGGTGATCGATCCGGTGCGTTACATCTGTCACCTCACCGCGCTGGAAACCGACTGGAGCCACCTGCCCATGCTGCTGCCCGCGCCGGTCGAGGAGCTGCGGGAGTATCTGCGTCGCTTCGGCAGCCTGCCGGACAACACCCTCTGGCTGTTCGCCAAACAGGGCATGACCCACAGGGACTTTCGCTACGGCTTCAACAAGCGTCAGCTGGGACGCTGGGGCAAGAGCGCCCATGGCTGCCTGAGCCACCGCTTCTCCGATCCCGAGCTGGTGGATCGCCGTCATCTGCGGATGGTGGACATGGCGGAGCAGATGCTGGCCGACATGGGGCTGGAGGAGGCACAGGTGTTTTTCCATACCCTGGGCGATCGGGCCACCACCCTGGCCCGGGTACGACTGCCGGCCCGGTTGCGAGCCCGGGCGTTCGATCTGCAGCCGGATATCCTCACCGCCCTCAAGAGCACGGCCTTCGATCTGGTGACCCTGGACATGATGCCGGCGGAGGAGCGGCAGGAGCTGGTGGTCTAGGCAACCGAGGGCAGGAACGTGAGTGCGGTCATAGGCAAGGTGCGGCGGACTCTTTATACTGACGCCCTTTTCCATCGACGCGAGTCATCACCCTATGAAACCCTTGTCCCGTCTGCTGGTTGCCCTCTGCTTGTCGCCCCTGCTGGCACAGGCTGCCCCGCTCACCCAGGTGACCCTGCCGGATGGTCGCCAGGTGCAGCTCAACGATGACTTCACCTGGGAATACCTGCTGCTCAAGCCCGCCGCCGACGGCAGCGCGGTGCAGGGCACGGTGGCCGTACCTGTGCTGACCGAGCAGGCGATGAACAACCCGGATCTGCTGGCCCAGGCCGTCAAGGACGGGATCGGCGTCAAGCTCGCCAAGCTGGAGGGCTCGGATCCCCTGCAACTGCAATTCATGGTGAGCAACACCGGCACCCGCAACGTGGTGCGGGTGCGCGGCAGCATCACCCTGTTCAGCGAGCAGGGGGCCCAGCTGGTCAAGCAGGAGGCCCGCTTCTGGGTTGGCGAGAACCGTCTGCCGGAGTCCTATCTGCGCAAGGGCCAGCAGCGCCCCTCCATGGTGCTGGAGGTGCCGCGCCCGGCCGGGCTGACCGGCAAACCCCTGGTGCGGGTCGAGATTGAGGAAGTGGAGTTCCGCTGATCCCTCATGCAACAGGCTCCTTCGTGGAGCCTGTCTTGATTGTTAACCCGGTAACCGCCAGCAACAGTTGCTTACATCTGACATGGTTTGGCAACAGCTTGCCGCTCGGCATTTCTCCCCGTCCTCTGCACAATGACCCCATTCCAGCTAGGTCTCAACTAGCTCAACGATGGAGTCATCAAAATGAAAAAAGTTGCACTTTCTGTTCTGGTTCTGGCCGGTTTCGCTTCTACTTCCGCTCTGGCTGAGGATGCCTTCAGCTATGCCAAAGGCGGTCTGACCTGGGCGCACACCAAGTCCGACTACATTGGCGGCAAAGATAGCAACAACCGCGACTTCGGCGGTCTGAACCTGGATCTCTCCAAGAGCTTCGGTTCCAACTTCTACGGTCGTCTGGGCAGCGAGTACACCTCCCGCAACGATGGCAACGACAGCATGGGCATCTCCAGCCTGGGTCTGGGTGTCTACACCCCGCTCAGCACAGGTCTGAACCTGTATGGGGAAGCGGGCCTGATGGGCTATACCATGGAGCGTCAGGTGGCTGCCAACGTCAAAGACAGCGGTTGGGACGTCATCACCCGCAAGAACAGCGGCAGCATGTACGGTGAGGCCGGCCTGCGCTACGACATCGGCGCCGTCGAGCTCTCCACCGCCTACCGCTACGCCAACATGACCGACGACATGCACGATTTCAAAGTGGGCGCTGCCTACAAGGTGAGCCAGAACCTGGCCCTCACCGCCGACTACACCTATCGTAAGTGGGATCTGCAACAGGGTTCCATCACCAGCCTGGGTGTGAAGTACAGCTTCTAATCATCCTTCCTGTAGTGTCTTCATTTTTACCCATGACTTCGGTCATGGGTTTTTTCATTTCCGGTTGATCCACCCTTCACCCTTGCGCCGTATCAGTCCGCAATAGTTATACAACTTCCGTTTTTTTGTATAACTGCTATAACTGATTCAGACTTATACAAGGAGTGATGACATGTACAAGATCAAGGTTGGTATCAGCGCCTGCCTGCTGGGGCAGGAGGTTCGGTTCGACGGGGGCCACAAGCGTTCCAGCTTCTGCGAGCGGGATCTCGGTGCCCACTTTGACTATCACCCCGTCTGTCCCGAGATGGCCATTGGCCTCGGGGCACCCCGCGCCGCCATCCGGCTGGTGAAGCGTAACGGCGAGATCCGTGCCGAGGCGAGTAACGGCAGCTTCGATGTCACTGACCAGCTCATCGCCTTCAGTGAGCAGAAGGCGCGCCAGCTCGACTTCATCTCCGGCTACATCCTCTGCGCCAAATCCCCCAGCTGCGGCATGGAGCGGGTGCGCATCTATGGCGCCAACAACGAGGGGAGTGCCAAGGAGGGGGTCGGCCTGTTTGCCAAGGCGCTGATGGAGGCCAATCCCCTGCTGCCGGTGGAGGAGGATGGCCGCCTGTGCGATCCCATCCTGCGGGAAAACTTCGTGCTGCGGGTCTTTGCCTACCACGACTGGCAGCAGCTCTGCGCGCGCGGCATCACCGCCTCTGCGCTGATCCGCTTCCACTCTCGCTACAAGTACCTGGTGCTCTCCCACGCCACCACCCACTACCGTGCGCTCGGCAAGCTGCTTGGCAACCTGGCCAGGGCCGACCTGCAGCAGGTGGCCGACAGCTACATCAAGGGGCTGATGGCGGCGCTGACCCTGCGGGCCAACCGGCGCAGTCACACCAATGTGCTGATGCACCTGCAGGGCTACTTCAAGCGGGTGCTGACCCCGGCCCAGAAGCAGGAACTGTGCGACACCATCGACAAGTACCGTACCGGCGTCTTTCCGCTGCTGGTGCCGCTCACCCTGATCCGCCACTACCTGCGCGAGTACCCCAATCCCTATCTCGCCGAGCAGGTGTACCTCAATCCCCATCCCGACACGCTGAAACTGCGCTACGGGCTCTGAATATCCGGTGCAGGCCCCGGCGGATGGCCGGGGCCTCTCCCTCAACCTTTGCTGGATGCCGTTATGTCTGATTTACCGCACGCCGCTTCTCCTTCGCCGGAGGAGGGGATCTACCCCATTCGCGAGGTCTCCCGCCTCACCGGCGTCAACGCCGTGACCCTGCGTGCCTGGCAGCGCCGCTACGGGCTGGTGCAACCGGCCCGCACCGAGAAAGGCCACCGCCTCTACAGCGAGCAGGACATTCGCCAGATCGGCGAGATCCTGAGCTGGCTGGAGCGGGGGGTGAGCATCGGGCAGGTGAAGGGGCTCCTGAGCGAACCCCAGGCCCAGCCGGTGAGCGATCACTGGCAGCAGACCCTGGAGCAGTTCAGTCAGGCGCTGCTTGCCTTCAACCAGCGCAAGGCGGAGGCAGAGCTCAACGACCTGCTGGCGAGCTATCCGTTCGAGCTGGTGCGCAGCCGGGTACTGCAACCCTTGGTGGAGCGGCTGCTCGGGCTGTGGCGCGAGCGGCCCGATGGCGAGCTGCTGCAACAGGTGTGGCTGGGCTGGCTGCATACCCGCTTCGCCCGCCACCTCATCGAGCAGGAGAAGGGCGTACCGGTCACCCTGGCGAGCTGGGGACAAGTGGGCCCGCTCGATCTGGTCTGGGCCGCCTACGAGCTGATCGGTCAGGGCCATGAGGTGCAACTGCTGGGGGCGGTGGAGCCGCGCCATGCCAGCCTGCTGGAGGGGCGCGCCGTCACCCCCTGGCTGGTGTTGATGGGGGCCGGCCTTGGCAAGCAGGAGCTGGCTGCCGACTGGCCCGCCGCTACCCGCTTCTTTGGCGAGCTGGGGCGCCTCTACGATGGTGAGTGGCTGCAAGCCCATGGTTGGCAGGCGAGCCTTGCCGAGGTGATGGCAGACATGCCTGCGGCGGCAGGTGCCGGCGGACGCGGGAGGAAAAAATCATGAAGCTGGTCTGGTTTCGCAATGATCTGCGCCTGGCCGATAACCCGGCCTTGCGTCACGGTTGCGCCAATGATGAACCGGTCGCCGCGCTCTTTATCATCTCTCCCACCCAGTGGCGGCAGCACAAGCTGGCCCCCGTTCGTCAGCGTTTTCTACTGGCCCAGGTCGATGCGCTGGGCCGCGAGCTGGCGGCGCTCGGCATCCCGCTCCATCTGCTGCGGGTTGAAACTTTTGCAGAGGTGCCGGCGGCGCTGGCAGATCTTGGCCGCGAGCTGGGGGTAACCCAGCTCTACGCCAATCAGGCCATCGAGATCGACGAGCTGCGCCGGGATCAGGCCGTCACAACCGCGCTGGCAGAACAGGGGATTGGTTGTCACTGGTTCAACGGCTGCTGCGTATTGCCGCCCGGGCGGGTGCTGACCGGCTCTGGCGAGATGTTCAAGGTCTTCACCCCCTTCAGCCGTGCCTGGCTCAAAGCCCTCGACGAGGATGGTTTCGCCATTCATCGGGTGCCTACACCCCGTGGGGAGCCGTTGCCGTGGCAGCCGCTGGCCGAGCGGGACTTCGTCGATGCCGCCCTTGGCGAGCTGACGGCGGACCCCCGTTGGCCGGTGGGGGAGGCCGAGGCCAGCCGCCGTCTGAATGACTTTCTGGAGCAGGCGGTGCTCGACTATGGCGAGACCCGGGATTTTCCTGCCATCGCGGGTACCTCCGTGCTCTCCCCCTATCTGGCGGCCGGCATCATCAGCCCGCGCCAGTGCGTGGCGGCGCTCCAGCAGCGGCTTGGCTACCGGCCCCAGTCCAAGGCCCAGCCTGGCTTTGTCTGGCTCAATGAGCTCATCTGGCGCGAGTTCTATCGCCACCTGCTGGTGCTGATCCCGACCCTTTCCATGAATCGGCCCTTCAAACCGGAGACATCGGCCCTGCCGTGGAGCTGGGATCCGGATGCCTTCGCCGCCTGGTGTGAGGGACGTACCGGCTACCCCATCGTCGATGCGGCGATGCGCTGCCTCAACGCCACCGGCTGGATGCACAACCGGCTGCGGATGATAGTGGCGAGCTTTCTCACCAAGGATCTGCACATTCACTGGCGGCTCGGGGAGGATTACTTCATGAGCCGGCTCATCGACGGCGACCTGGCGGCCAACAACGGCGGCTGGCAGTGGGCGGCGGGCACCGGCGCCGATGCGGCGCCCTATTTCCGGGTGTTCAACCCCACCACCCAAGGGCAACGGTTTGATCCGCAAGGGGAGTTCATTCGTATCTGGGTCTCTGAGCTGGCTGATCTGCCTGCCGCCTATCTGCACCAGCCCCACGACTGGTTGCGGCTCAAGGGGCGGCGCGATTATCCGGCCCCCATGGTGGACCACGCCGTTGCCCGGGTGAGAGCCATCGAGATGTTTCGCGCCCTGGAGAAATAGCATGGATGAGTCGCTGGCCCGCTTTGTGGCCCTCTATCAGCAGCTAAACCGAGATGAGTTGCACCGTTTGCCCGAGGTCTACGCAAACGAGGTGGTCTTTACCGACCCTGCTCACCGCATCGAGGGGTTGGCGGCGCTCACCGACTATTTTGCCGCCCTCTATCAGCGCCTGGCCTACTGCCGTTTCGTCATCACCAGCCAGCTGCAACAGGGGCGCCAGGCCTGGCTCGGCTGGACCATGACCTTCTCCCATCCCAGGCTGCGCGGCGGCGCCCCGGTGACGGTGGAGGGGGCCACTCGCCTCGAGTTCGACGAGACGGGCAAGGTGTGCCTGCATCGCGACTACTTCGATATGGGCGCCATGCTCTACGAGCAGTTGCCGCTGCTTGGGTCCGTGGTGCGCACCATCAAGATGAGGCTGGGCGCATGAGCGGCCGGGTGCTGATCACCGGCGCCACCTCCGGCATCGGCTATCAGCTGGCGCTTGATTATCGGCGCGCCGGCTGGCAGGTGTGGGGTTGCGGGCGCGATGGCGAGCGGCTGCTGGCACTGGGGCGCCACGGCATCACGCCGCTGCAGTTTGACGGGCGCTCTGCAAACGCCGTGAGCGAGGCGGCCGCCGGCTTGCCATGGATCGACCTGCTGATCCTCAATGCTGGCAACTGCGAGTACATGGCGGTGAACGAGGGGTTTGACGGCACCCTGTTTGCCCGGGTCATCGAGACCAACCTCGTTGCCACCGGCCATGCCCTGGCCGCTTTCTTGCCGCTGCTGGGTGCGGGCGGGCGCCTTGCCATCGTCAGCTCCTCGGTGAGCTGGCTGCCGTTGCCCAGGGCCGAGGCCTATGGCGCCTCCAAGGCGGCCCTCGACTATCTGGCGGATACCCTGCGCCTCGATTTGGTCGGCAAAGGGATTGGGGTGACCCTGATCCGTCCCGGCTTTGTCCAGACCCCGCTCACCGCCAAAAATGATTTTCCCATGCCCTGCCTGGTGCCGGTGGAAGAGGCTTCCCGCGCCATCATGGCGGGGCTCGCCGCCGGTCGCCACCAGATCCACTTTCCCCGCCGCTTCATCTGGCTGCTGCGCCTGCTCGGTGCGCTGCCTACGGGGCTCTGGCTGCGCCTTGGCCGCACACTCGTATCGAAAGGACGCCCTTCATGAAGAAAAAGATCGCCATCGTCGGCTCCGGCATTTCAGGCCTGACCGCCGGTTTCCTGCTCCACAAGCTGCACGACATCACCCTGTTCGAGGCGGCGCCGACCCTGGGTGGCCACACCGCCACCGTCGATGTGGAGCAGGCGGGGCGCCGCTATGCCATCGATACCGGCTTCATCGTCTTCAACGATCGCACCTACCCCAACTTCTTGAGGCTGCTTGAACGGATCGGGGTGGCGCGCCAGCCGGCCGAGATGAGCTTCTCGGTGAAAAGCCCGCAGGGGCTGGAGTACAACGGCCATAACCTCGACACCCTGTTTGCCCAGCGCAACAATCTGTTGAGCCCGCGCTTCTACGGTTTTGTTGGCGAGATTTTGCGGTTCAACCGGGAGGCGCGGGCCTGGCTGGCCGATGGGCAACAGCAGGGGGCCGGCCTCGAGCTGACCCTGGGGGATTTTCTGCAAGTGGGGGAGTTCAGCGACTACTTCGCCCGCCACTATATCCTGCCGATGGGGGCGGCGATCTGGTCATCAACCCTGGCCGATATGCGCGCCTTCCCCTTGAGCTTCTTTCTGCGTTTTTTCGCCAACCACGGCTTGCTCGAGGTGGCCAATCGCCCCCAGTGGTATGTGATCCCGGGTGGTTCGCGGGAATACATAGGCCCGCTGACGGCCGGTTGGCAGGCTCACATTCGCCTGGCCTGCCCGGTGCAGGGGATCCGGCGCCAGGCGGACGGGGTGCTGACCCAGAGCAGCCATGGCGAGGAGTGGTTTGACGAGGTGATCCTCGCCTGTCACAGCGATCAGGCGCTGGCGTTGCTGGCGGACCCGGGCGAGCGGGAGCAGGCCATTCTCGGCGCCATGCCCTATCAGGCCAACGACGTCTGGCTGCACACCGATGCGCGCTGCTTGCCTACCCGTCGCAAGGCATGGGCCAGCTGGAACTATCAGCTCGATGGCAACGACGAGGCGCGGCCGTTGGTGAGCTACAACATGAACATACTGCAGGGGGTGAGCTCGCCAGAGCCCTTCTGCGTCAGCCTCAATCCGCAAGGCAAGGTGGACGAGTGCAAGGTGCTGCGCCGCTTCGTCTACCACCATCCGGTGTTCAATCAAGCCTCTATCGCCGCCCAGCAGCGGCGGGCCGAGATCTGCGGCCAGCAACACACCCACTTCTGCGGCGCCTACTGGTACAACGGCTTTCACGAAGACGGGGTGCGCAGCGCGCTGGACGTGGCCAGGCGCTTTGGAGCCGAGCTATGAAGGATGCAGTCCTGGCAGGCCAGGAGGCGACTGCCGAGGCCATGACCGGCACCCTCAGCGCCATCTGGCAGGGGTCGGTGCGCCATCGTCGCTTCGCACCGCGCGCCCATGCCTTCTCCTACAGCCTCTTCATGCTGGGACTGGATCTCGACGAGCTGCCACAACTCGATCGCGGGCGCTGGTTCGGGGTGGAGCGAGCAGGGTTGCTCTCGTTTCGACGTGACGACTACCTGCGCGGCAGCGAGGGGCCGCTCAAGCAGGCGGTGTGGCAGAAGGTGAGCGAACTGGGTGGCGATGCCGAACCCGAGGGGCGAGTGCTGCTGCTTGGCAACGTGCGTTGCCTCGGTTTCTACTTCAGCCCGGTCAATTTCTACTTCTGCTACCGGCAGGGGGAGGCGCGCTATCTGCTGGCGGAGGTCTCCAACACCCCCTGGAACGAGCGTCACTACTACCTGCTGGATCTGGCGGCGCTGGCCCCCCACGACAAGGATTTTCACGTCTCCCCCTTTATGGGGCTGGCGATGCGCTACCACTGGCGCATTCGCCCGCCCGCGCAGGAGACACTGATCCACATCGAGAGCCACCCCGTATCCGGTGAAGCCAAGCTGTTTGACGCCACCCTGGCGCTGCGCCGGGCGCCGCTGTCGCGCAAGGGGCTGGCGGCCCTACTGACCCGCTGGCCCTGGATGACCATGAAGGTGCTGTTCGGGATCTACTGGCAGGCCCTGCGTCTTTTTATCAAACGAACACCGATATTTACCCATCCGGAGAGCCGCTAATGGAACTTGTGCAATCAACCCTCTCTGCCTCTTTCATCGACAAGGGGGCCAGGCAACTGCTGCTCAATCTGCTGGGGCGCCTCGAACACGGCCAACTGTTGCTGCGGGATGGCGCTGAGCGTCACAGCTTTGGCGTGGCGGGCACCGATCTGCACGCCGAGCTGGTGGTGCAGGATCCGGCCTTCTATCGCCGCCTGCTGCTGGGGGGCAGCATCGCTGCCGGAGAAACCTGGGTGGAGGGCCTCTGGACCAGCCCGGATCCGGTGGTGCTGGTGCGGCTGCTGGCCCGCAACCTGCCGCTGCTCGACAGTCTGGAGCGGCGCCTCGGCTGGCTCAGCTTCCCGTTCAACAAGGTGCGTCACTGGCTTAACCGCAATACCCTGACCGGGTCGCGCTCCAACATCGCCGCCCACTACGATCTCGGCAACAGCCTCTATCAGGGTTTTCTCGACAGCCATATGCAGTACTCGAGTGCCATCTATCCCCATGCCGAGGCCAGCCTGGAAGAGGGGCAGCAGGCCAAACTGCGCACCATCTGCGAGCGGCTGGAGCTGGGGCCAGACGATCATCTGCTGGAGATCGGTACCGGCTGGGGCGGCCTCGCCGTCTATGCGGCCCGTCACTACGGCTGCCGGGTGACCACCACCACCATCTCCCGGGCCCAGCACGATTATGCCAAGGAGTGGATCGCGCGGGAGGGGCTGGGGGATCGCATCACCCTGCTGCTGGAGGATTACCGCAAGCTGGAGGGTACTTACGACAAGCTGGTCTCCATCGAGATGATCGAGGCGGTGGGGCACGCCTTTCTGCCGGACTATTTCCGCCAGCTGTCGCGGTTGCTCAAACCCGGTGGCCGCCTGCTCATTCAGGCCATCACCATTGCCGATCAACGTCATGCCCAGTACCTGCGCGGGGTTGATTTCATCCAGCGTTACATCTTCCCCGGTGGCTGCCTGCCGAGCGTCTCCCAGATGGCGAGTCTGCTGGCGCGCGAGACCGACATGCAGCTGGTGCGGCTGCACGATCACGGCCACCACTACGCCCGCACGCTGGCTGATTGGTGCGAGCGCTTCCTGGCGCTGGCCCCCGAGCTGCCAGCCCTGGGTTACAGCCAGGACTTCATCCGGCTGTGGCACTTCTATTTTGCCTACTGCGAAGGGGGATTCTGGGAGCGCGCCATCAGCCTGGTGCAGCTGGAAGCGGCCAAACCGGGCCCACTCGGCTGGAGTGGAGATCTGCCCGTCGGCGGTCGATGATAATGTGGCAGTGGGCCCATCTGCTGGGGTTCAACCTCTACTGGTTGCTGGCGGTGAAGTGGTGGCAGCCGGGCCCGCTGCTGGCAATGCTGCTGCTTCATTTTCTCTGCTCTCCGCGCCGCTGGCACGACTGGCGGCTCATCCTGGTTGCCCTGGCCGGCAGCCTGCTCGATGCCCTGCTCTGGCAGCTCGGGCTGTTTGATTTCAACGCCGGTTTTCCGCTCTGGCTGGTGCTGCTCTGGTGCGGCTTTGCCCTGACTCTCTCCCACGGCCTGCGCTGGCTGCGGCCCTTGCCGCGCTGGCAGCAGGGGCTGTTCGGCATGGTCGGCGGCAGCTCCTCCTATGTGGCAGGCGCCGCCATGGGGGCAGTACACTTACCTTGGGGCATCGGGATCAGTGCGGCACTGCTGGCGGTGATCTGGATGTGGTGGTTACCCGTACTCCTGTGGGTAACGGTCAAGCTGGAGGGTGAAGCGAGATGAACACCTTTTCGACCGACACCTTGTTGTTTTCCAAGTGGACCAAAGAGAGCCAGCACGAGCTGACCGAGCGTTTCTATCTGGTGGTGGCCTGTCAGCGCGATGCGCAGGGGCAGCTGCAGCAGGTGGTGATGCAGGACATCAACACGCTGCTGGAACAGGAGATGGACTGGCATGAACTCGAAGATCCTGCCCATTGGCACATGGGGTGGAATTAGCCTGCTGCTGGCAGGATTGAGCCTACCGCTGACCCCTTTCGCCCAGACCGGGCAAGCCCTGATCACCCCCTGGCAGCAGCTGCACCCGGTCGGGCGCGGCGAGATGAGCTGGCTCTGGTTCAAGCTCTATGACGCCACCCTCTACAGCGAGAACGGCCGCTATCGGCCGGGTCACTATCCTCAGGCGCTCAGCCTCACCTACGCCAGAACCATCGAACGGCAAGATCTCTTGCGCGCCACCGCCGCCGAGTGGCAGCGACTGGGGCTTGGCAGCGAGCAGCAGCGCCAGGAGTGGCTTGGCCGGCTCGCCGCACTCTGGCCCGATGTCCAGGCGGGTGACCGGCTTACTTTCTATGTCGACAAGGGCGGCGCGGGCCATTTCTGGTGGCGGGACAAGCCGCTCGGCACCCTCGCCGATCCGCAATTTTCGGCGGCCTTCCTCGCCATCTGGCTGGCAGAAGGGAGCCGTGATCCGGCGCTTACCCGCAGCCTGCGAGGAGAGTTCTGATGCAAAAGAGGTTCATGTCGTACACCCGCACCTGGCGCTACCTGCTGTTGTTGCCGTTCCTGCTGCTGGCCGGCTGTGGCAGCAGTCTGGAGGAGTATCGCGATCGGGGTCCCGAGTGGGATCTCGCCCGCTTCTTCGATGGCAAGCTGACGGCGCATGGTCTGGTGACCGATCGCAGCGGCGAGGTGACCAGCCGTTTTCGGGTAGAGATGCGCGGCCGCTGGCAGGGGGGCAAGGGGGAGCTGTTCGAGCAGTTCTACTTTGACGACGGGCGCCAGCAGACCCGCACCTGGTTTTTGAGCAAGGGGGCGGATGGTCACTGGCGCGGCACGGCCGCCGACGTGGTGGGGGAGGCAGTAGGCAAGACGGCCGGCTTTGCCCTCAACTGGCGCTATCAGCTCGATCTGGCGCTGCCCGACGGCAGCGTGGTTCGGGTGAGTTTCGATGACTGGATGTACCTGCTCGACCAGGATCGTTTGATCAACCGGGCCGCCATCAGCAAGTTCGGCATCCAGCTGGGGGAGGTGATCCTCTACATCGAGCGGCAGCCTGAATGAGTGCGCCCCGCCAGGTCGGCAACGCGGACGATAGTCGCTCGCTATCAATCAGTTAGGTCTTAACGATTACCTTTCGAGTCTGATGGGTTCTAAGATGACCAGGTCGTCAAATCTGGAGGTGAAACATGAAGAGTCCGATTGGTCTTGATACCGTTCAATCACAAGCGTTGGCCGCCGAACTGAACAAGTTGCTGGCCAGCTACCAGATCCTTTACATGAACGTTCGCGGCTTCCACTGGAACATCCGCGGCAACCAGTTCTTCGAGCTGCACCTGAAGTTTGAAGAGATTTACAACGACCTGTTGCTGAAGGTCGATGCTCTGGCCGAGCGCATCCTGACCCTGGATGGCGTACCGCTGCACAGCTTCAGCGATTACCTGAACGTTTCCGCCATTGCCGAGCAGAAGGGGCTGCACGACGGTCGTGCCTGCGTCGAATCCCTGCTGGAGAGTTTCCGCAAACTGCTGGTGGCCCAGCGCCGCATCCTGGGGCAGGCCGCCGATGCCGGTGATGAAGGGACCGCGTCCATTCTCTCCGACTATGTGCAGCAGCAGGAGAAACTGGTCTGGATGCTGCGTGCTTATTTAGCCTGATAGTTAACCAAGCCGGATGCATACGAAGTATGCCGGCTTGATGAAGTCAAGGGCAGGTGCTACCTGACCAGACGCCAGCCCGACCCGTTCCCTTACCGTGTTCTGTTGCAAACCTGAGTTGTCTCTCCTTTTATCCACCCGCTTGCCGCCCTGTTTGGGCGGCTTTTTTTGTTTTTGATCTGCATCAATGAAAACTGAATTGTCAAATTGAATGCCTATTAAGTTTTCCACGAGGGGAATAGAATCGCCACAAAACAAACAACTGAAATGTCCAATTAGGAGAGGCATGATGTTTTGTGTGCAATGTGAACAGACAATTCGTACCCCGGCAGGCAACGGCTGCGCCTATGCACAAGGTATGTGCGGCAAGACGGCTGAAACTTCTGATCTGCAGGATGTGCTGATCTATACCCTGCAGGGGCTGAGCGCCTGGGCGCTGGCCGCCCGCGAGCACGGCATCGTCGACAGCGAGATCGATGCCTTCGTACCCAAGGCCTTCTTCGCCACCCTCACCAACGTCAACTTCGACTCCGCCCGCATCGTGGCCTATGTCAATCAGGCGCTGAGCTATCGCCAGCAGCTGGCTGCCAAGCTGGCACCGCTGGCGGTGCAGGCCGACACACTTCCTGCTGCCGCCCGTTTCGAGCCGGGTGCCGATCTGCTGGCCCAGCTGGCCCAGGCACCGCAGACCGCGGTCAACCGCGGCAAGAACGAGGTCAACGAAGACATCATGGGGCTGCGCCTGCTCTGCCTCTACGGCCTCAAGGGCGCCGCCGCCTACATGGAGCACGCCCGGGTGCTGGATCAGCAAGACAGCGAGGTAGCCGCCGAATTCCACCGCATCATGAGCTGGCTCGGTACGGATCCGAGCGATCTGGATCCGCTGTTCAAGTGCGCCATGGACATTGGCCTGCTCAACTTCAAGATCATGGAGATGCTGGATCTCGGTGAAACCACCGCCTTCGGCCACCCTGAGCCGACTCAGGTACGCGTTACTCCGGTACCGGGCAAGTGCATCCTGGTCTCCGGTCACGACATGGTGGATCTCAAGCTCATCCTGGAGCAGACCAAGGGGACGGACATCAAGGTCTACACCCATGGCGAGATGCTGCCGGCGCTGGCCTACCCCTTCTTCAAGCAGTACCCGCACCTGGTGGGCAACTACGGCTCCGCCTGGCAGAACCAGCAGAAGGAGTTTGCCAACTTCCCGGGCGCCGTGGTGATGACCTCCAACTGCATTATCGACCCGAACGTGGGCAACTACTCGGATCGCATCTTCACTCGCTCCATCGTCGGCTGGCCGGGCGTGACCCATCTGGAAGGGGAAGATTTCTCCGCCGTCGTTGCCAAGGCGCAAGCGCTGGAAGGCTTCAAGCACGTTGAGCTGGAGCACTTCATCACCATCGGTTTTGCCCGTAACGCCTTGATGCAGGCTGCCCCTGCGGTGATCGACAAGGTCAAGGCCGGCGAAATCAGCCACTTCTTCCTGGTCGGTGGCTGTGACGGTGACCGTGCCGAGCGCGCCTACTACACCGAGTTTGCCAAGGCGATCCCGCAGGACAGCCTGCTGCTGACCCTGGGCTGCGGCAAGTACAAGTTCAACAAGCTCGATTTCGGCGACATCGGCGGTATTCCCCGTCTGCTGGACGTGGGTCAGTGCAATGATGCCTACTCTGCCATCCAGCTGGCGCTGGCGCTCTCCGAAGCGTTCGAGTGTGGCGTCAACGATCTGCCGCTGACCCTGGTGCTCTCCTGGTTCGAGCAAAAGGCCATCGTGATCCTGCTCACCCTGCTGGCGCTGGGCGTGAAGGACATCCGTACCGGCCCGACCGCCCCGGCCTTCCTCACCCCGGCCCTGCTCAAAGTGCTGGAGGAGCAATTTGGCCTCAAGGGCACCACCACTGCAGAAGCCGATCTGGCCGAGATCCTGGCGGCCTGAGCAAAGAGACAGCCTTACACGCTCAGCATGTTGTAAGCCTTTGGCGAGCCTGATGGCTCGCCTTTTTTTAGCGACCCCTTTCCAACATTTTCAACAAGAGGAGCCTTGCGATGACCTCCACCTCCCTCACCCTCAGGTGCATCGGCCGCCGGGCGGATACCCACGACGTGGCGAGCTGGCAGTTCGTGCCGCAGACGGGCAGTCTGCCCGCCGTGCTGGCCGGCCAGTGCGTGACGCTGCACACCGAGATTGACGGCAAGCCCCACTGCCGTGCCTATACCCTATCCTCCAGCCCGCAGGACCCTTTCTGGCAGGTCACCATCAAGGATGTCGGGCTGGTCTCCCACCATCTGCACCAGACCCTGCAGGTGGGGGACGAGATCCGGGTGGATGGCCCGTTCGGCGACTTCAATCTGACGGCCTTGCCCTGCGAGCGGCCGCTGCTCTTGAGCGCCGGCTCCGGCATCACCCCCATGTGGGCCATGCTGCGCGACGAGCTGGCCAAGCGGCCGGACGCCGACATCCGCTTCATTCACAGTGCCCGCTCGCCGGAGGATGTGATCTTCGCAGCCGAACTGGCTGCGCTGGCCGCGACCCATGCCGGTGTGCGCCACGCTTTAGTGCTGGAGAAAGTTGGGGAAGAGGCGCCGGCGGCTTATCCCTGGGTTGGCCGGCTCACACCGGAGATGTTGAAGGAATTGGCACCGGATCTATTGAGTCGCCACGTCTATCTGTGCGGCCCAGCCCCTTACATGGAGGCAGTGAGCGAAATGCTGGCCGGGCTCGGCCTGCCGGCAGCGCAGTTGCACCAGGAGTCGTTCGGCCTGCCTGCTGCAACATCGAGCACGGCGCCAGTTGCGGCCGGCAGCGACCACTTCTGGCTGACCCTCAAAAAGAGCGGCAAGAAGGTGAAGATACTGCCGGGGCAGACCCTGCTGGCGGCGCTGGAGGGGGCGGGGGAGACCATGATGGCCGCCTGCCGGGCCGGGGTATGCGGCGCCTGTCGCTGTACCACGGAAGGTGAGATCGAGCGCCAGAGCGTGATGACCTTGAGCCCGCAGGATCTGGAGAGTGGGGTGGCACTGGCCTGCTCCTGCACAGTCAGGGGGGATGTCAGCATCGACTATTGATGGCTTCATTGGTATCTCATGCTTTTCCTGCTGAGGTTGGGCGGGTAAACTCCACCCAGTTTCAACAGAACGCGGGATAAAAAATGACAATTCTGGTCACAGGAGGCGCCGGCTATATCGGCTCCCACACCCTGGTTGAGTTATTGAACGCCGGGCAACAGGTCGTGGTGCTGGACAACCTCTCCAACTCCTCCCCCGAGTCTCTCAAGCGGGTCGAGCAGATCACCGGCAAGCCGGTCATCTTCGTCGAAGGGGATGTGCTGGATCGGACTTGCCTGCAACAGCTGTTTGCCGATCACCAGATCGAGTCGGTGATCCATTTCGCCGGGCTCAAGGCGGTTGGCGAGTCGAGCCAGATCCCGCTCACCTATTACCAGAACAACATCACCGGCACCCTGGTGCTGTGTGAAGAGATGGCAAAAGCCGGCGTGTTCCGGCTGGTATTCAGCTCCTCGGCCACCGTCTACGGCGATCCGGCCTCGGTACCGCTGCGGGAAGATTTCCCCACCAGCGCCACCAACCCTTATGGCCGCTCCAAGCTGATGGTGGAGGAGATCCTGCAGGATCTCGCCAAATCCGATCCCCGCTGGGCCATCGTGCTGCTGCGCTACTTCAACCCGGTCGGTGCCCACGAGAGCGGCCTTATCGGGGAAGATCCCAACGGTATTCCCAACAACCTGCTGCCCTATATCAGTCAGGTGGGGGTGGGCAAGCTCAAGGAGCTGGGGGTGTTTGGCAACGACTACCCGACACCGGACGGTACCGGGGTGCGCGATTACATCCACGTGGTGGATCTCGCCATCGGTCACCTCAAAGCGCTGGCGCGCATCGCGTCGGATACCGGGGTCTTTACCTACAACCTGGGGACCGGTCAGGGCTATTCGGTGCTGGAGATGATCAAGGCATTTGAAGCGGCCAGCGGCTGTACCATTCCCTACCAGATCAAGCCCCGTCGCCCCGGCGACATCGCCGAGTGCTGGGCCGAGCCGCACAAGGCTCGTGCCGAGCTGGGCTGGCAGGCCGAGCGCGGTCTGGAGCGGATGATGATCGATACCTGGCGCTGGCAAAGCCAGAACCCGAACGGTTATGGCCCTGCTGCGAAGCCGTGATCAAGGGTCATGTGCTGCTCGGGAACCTCATTTATTCATATAAACCCGGGTCCCTGTGCTGCTCTTCGCCTTGCTGACAGCTTCTCGCGACGGCCCATCAGACCTGATGGTTTGCAGCCTGAATAGCAAAACGCCCCGGCATGCCGGGGCGTTTTTTATGTGCCTGAGCGGGATTACTGAATGCTCTTGCCGGCACGCACATCCTTGATGAAGCCTTTCAGGCTGGTCAGATCACGGGGGGCACCGCGCAGGATCTGATCGCCGATGATGAAGGCCGGGGTGCCAGAGATGCTCATGGCTTCGGCCAGCGCCCGGTTGGTGCCTAGATTCTGATCGATGCTGCCATCCTTGATCTTGGCTTCAACCTTGCTCCAGTTGACGCCAGCTGCTTCCGCCAGCTGCTTCACCTGTGCTTCGTCGGCCAGCGGGCCCTGATGGGCGTACAGCTTCTCGTGGAAGGCCTGGTACTTGTCGGGCTGACCCAGCTGTACCGCCAGGGCGGCGCGAGCGGCGAAGTAGGAGGTCTCGCTCAGGATCGGGAACTGCTTGTAGATGTAGCGAATGTCCTTGTCTTCCGCCAGCAGCTGCTTGATCAGCGGGTGGGCGCGTTTGCAGTAGCCGCAGTTGTAGTCGAAGAATTCGACCACGGTCAGGCTGCCCTTGGGATTGCCGGTTTCCGGGTCCTGGTTGCTATAGAGCTGCTTGGCATGTGCCTTGATCAAGGTCTTGTCGCTCTCGGCCTGCTGGCTCTCCTGCTTAGCGCGCAGGGCGTTGGACATCTCGACCAGGATCTCCGGGTTCTTGACCAGATAGTCGCGCACTATCTGTTCCACGTCGCTCTTGGTCAGTTCGCTCGCCTGAACCGGCGCCGCAAGCAGGGTGGCACCCGTCAGGGCACAAAGCAGGGCATGTTTGATTTTCATAAGTCCATCTTGCTGGGGATTTCGGGATGCTGACTATAGTGGGTGAGTCTGTTTTCAAGTCAAGTTATCTGGTTGAAAAAGCGCTGGTTATGCTCAAATTGACGGCTTTGTGCGTCATTTAGCCCAATAAATCGGCAAACGAGCGTCGAGGGGATTTACAAGGGCAATCGCCATGGGTAATATTCGCCGCACTGTCGCGGAGGGGTGGCAGAGCGGCTGAATGCACCGGTCTTGAAAACCGGCGATGGGCGACCATCCGTGGGTTCAAATCCCACCTCCTCCGCCATTTATTGAGCCAAAAAGGCCATCCGAAAGGATGGCCTTTTTGCTATTCAAATCCCCGCTGTCATTCCGCCTCTGACTGGGCAAGCCATCTTTATTCACGTTTTTCAGGCCGTTGGCCAAGGCTGACGCTTGCGATTTTCCTGCCTGTTTGCTCGCGTTCATTGCGAGACTATCACCGGGCAACCAGCGTCTTGATCGTCTCCGTTGGCCCTGATATTCGCACAGTTCGGTGGGGATCCCGTCTCGCTGGCTCATCCGCCACAACTTGGACTCCTTCTGCAGCTTGATGCAGGAAGCGTAGAGGACTGTTGGTCCGCCGGTGAGAGGTCAGCCATGACGAATGTTGCAATGATTAACATCCGTAGGAGTCATGACTGGTCGCTGGTGGAACAATCTTGTTCTTCTGTAGCATTTCATTACAAAAATTACGGTTCGATAGCATAAAGTGTGGGGCAGTTCTGATTTTCCTGTGTGCCGGGGTGTGTCATCTATTGACGCTTGTTAACATTCAGTATGTTTCCATGTTTGGCCACCTTATCTTGTGCATGATCCTCATACCCCGGAAATGAATACCCTGCACGCGCTGGAGCTTATCGGTCAGTTCGAGACGGCGGCTGACGAGCGCGCCATCGTGACCCTGCTGCGCGAACTGAGCGGCCGCATGGGATTCGACTATTTTCGCCTTGCCCTGATCTTCCCCAGCACCATCCAGCGTCCGGACGTCATCATCTTCAACGGTTGCCCACAGGCCTGGGTGGATACCTACACCGGCAGCGGCTTCTTTGCCATCGACCCCATCGTCAAGTGCGCCATGACCAGAAGCACGCCCATTCTCTGGGCCGATGTGGTGAACGATGATGAGCGTTGTAATGAACAGGGCCGGGAGGTGATGCAGCTGGCCAGCGAGTACGGCATTCGCGACGGTATCACCCTGCCCTGGCACGGTGCCAACGGCCATGTCGGCCTGCTCTCCTTTATTACCAGTACGCCTCGTACCAGCCAGCAATGGCTCTCTGCGGTGCCCTTTATCAGCTGGCTCTCCATGCATATCTTTGAGGCGGTGGCCCGGGTCTGTCTGGCGGGGCAGTCACCGCACGATGCGTTGAGTTTGCGGGAGCTGGAGGTGTGTCGCTGGGCGGCGGAGGGCAAGCAGGTGAGCGATATTGCCCAGATCCTCGGGATCACGCCCCGTACCGTGACGTTTCATCTGAACAATGTGGTCAACAAGCTGGGGGCGAGCAGCAAGAGCCAGGCCATCTCATGGGCATTGAAACAGGGGATGGTCAGGTTGAACGTGGAGATGGCGCTGGTGGCCAATGTGGATGAGGAGCAGTGATTCTGTTTGTGGCAAGCAACTCGTTGCGTAGATGGCAAGATGTTCCACTGCATGTGCAAGAATTTATGGTGCAATAACCTGCTGGTTGCAACTTTTTGCGCCACGCATCAGGCCGGCTTGCTTGATTGTTAGTTAATGCTTTGAAAAATATGGATAAAAAAGAGTGGCATGGTCGCTGCTAACTGGTTCGGTCGAGTGTCATTACCGTTCAACCAATCAGGAGCATACTCATGCCAACTCCATGTTATATCAGCATCGAAGGTAAAACCCAGGGCAATATCACCGCCGGTGCCTTCACTTCCGATTCCGTCGGCAACATCTTCGTGCAGGGCCACGAAGACGAGATGCTGGTACAAGAGTTCCAGCACGTCGTCACCGTACCGACCGATCCGCAATCCGGTCAGCCTGCTGGTCAGCGTGTCCACAAGCCGTTCAAGTTCACCGTGGCCCTGAACAAAGCCGTGCCGCTGATGTACAACTCCCTGGCCTCCGGCGAGATGCTGCCGAAAGTGACCCTGAAGTGGTACCGCACCTCCGTCGAGGGCAAGCAGGAGCACTTCTTCTCTACCGTGCTGACCGATGCCACCATCGTCGACATCGACTGCCAGATGCCGCACTGCCAGGATCCGGCAAAGTCTGACTTCACCCAGCTGATCCAGGTCTCTCTGGCCTATCGCAAGATTGACTGGGAGCACACTGTTGCCGGTACTTCCGGTGCGGATGACTGGCGCGCACCGATCGAGGCCTAATTCTCGATCTCTGATTGCCGTTATTCCTTGTAGTGCACCCCATGGCCTGGTGATGGCAGTGTCAGCTGTCGTCAGGCCAGTGCAAGCTTTCTCCGACCCGTTCAGCTGGATGCGGTCGGAGCTTTTGTGTTTTGCCATATGGCTGCGAGCCGACCTTATTGCAAAGCACAACAGAGGCCAGTCATCATGTGTTCCACCATTGCATCGTCCGGTGACATGCTCACCGATCAGGATGGGATTCCCCCATCGACAGTTGCCAGAATCGATGGCAAGCCGCTGGCCCCTTACGATAAATCCGACAATTCCCTCCGTCCGCACAGCATCTCTGGTCGCCTGCGTACTTTACGGTGTGGCGGCCACCCCATCACTGTGACTGGCACCGTCATTGGCGTGGTGATTGGCTCGGGCAGCGGACAGGCAGGTTAAGGAGCGCTTCATGGCAGACAGCACAGGATTACAATTTACCGTCAAGGTGGGGGCCCTGCCCGAGAGCACCTTCGTGGTGGCGGAGTTTGCACTGGATGAGGCGCTCAACCGCCCGTTCAACCTGCGCCTGGAGCTGGCAAGCGCCCAGCCCGACATCGACTTTGGCGCCGTGCTGGACCAGCCGTGCGAGTTGCTGGTGTGGTACAACGGCGAGCCGCAGCGGCGGGTGTGCGGGGTGGTCAGTGACTTCGCGCAGGGTGACAGCGGTTTTCGCCGGACCCGCTATCAGCTTCTGGTGCAGCCGGCGCTGTGGCGGCTGTCACTTCGCCAGAACTCCCGCATCTTCCAGGCGCAAAAGCCCGATGAAATCCTCAGCATCCTGTTGCAAGAGCACGGCATCACCGACTATGCGTTTGCGCTGAAAAACGAGCACGCCAAGAGGGAATACTGCGTTCAGTATCGGGAGAGCGATCTCGATTTCGTGAACCGCCTCGCTGCCGAAGAGGGGATGTTCTACTTCCACGAGTTTGAAGCGGGCAAGCACCGCATCGTGTTTGCCGACGACGCAGCCGCCCTGACCGCCGGCCCCGAGCTCTTCTTCAACCTCGGTAACCGCTCGCTGGAGCAAGGCCCCTATGTGCGCCAGTTCCACTACCGGGAGGTGGTACGCCCCTCGGATGTGGAGCTCAAGGACTACAGCTTCAAGACCCCCGCCTACGGTCTCTCCCACAAGAAACAGGGCGCAGAGCTCGAGCATCAGCGCGACACCTACCAGCACTTCGATTTTCCAGGTCGCTATAAAGAAGACCCGAGCGGCAAGGCCTTTGCCCAGCACAGGCTCGATGCGCTGCGCAACGATGCGGTGGCGGGCCAGGCTAAGTCCAACTGCGCCGCCTTGCAGCCGGGGCAGACGTTTTCCCTCACCGAACACCCCAACGGCAGCCTCAACACCGATTGGCAAATCGTGCGCATCCAGCACACCGGCTTGCAGCCGCAGGCGCTGGAAGAGGAGGGGGGCAGCGGCCCCACCGTCTACCACAACGAGTTCGGGGTGGTGAAAGCCAGCACCACCTGGCGAGCGCGCATCGGCAGCCCGGAAGCACCCCACAAGCCGATGGTGGATGGCCCGCAAATCGCCATGGTGGTGGGCCCCGAAGGGGAGGAGATTTACTGCGACGAGCACGGCCGGGTCAAGCTGCAGTTCCCGTGGGACCGCTACGGGTCGAGCAACGACCAGAGCTCCTGCTGGGTGCGAGTATCGCAAGGTTGGGCGGGTGGTCAATACGGCATGATGGCCATCCCGCGCATCGGCCACGAGGTTATCGTGAGTTTCCTTGAAGGGGACCCGGATCAGCCCATCGTGACGGGTCGCACCTATCACGCCACCAACCGGCCGCCGTATGAGTTACCGGCCAACAAGACCCGCACCGTGCTGCGTACCGAGACCCACCAGGGTGAGGGTTTCAACGAACTGCGCTTTGAGGACCTGGCGGGGCAGGAAGAGGTTTACATCCACGGCCAGAAAGACCTGAATGTGCTTATCGAGAACGACGCGGCCTGGCATATCAAACACGACGAGCATCGTGACATCGACAATGAGCGGGTGACCCGCATCAAGGCCAACGACCACCTGACGGTGGAGGGTGAGAAGCGCGACCAGATAAAGGCCGACTACTCACTGACGGTCGATGCCAGCCTGCACCAGAAGTTGGGGCAGTCCCTGCTGGTGGAGGCGGGCTCCGAGGTACACCACAAGGCGGGCATGAAGATAGTGATGGAGGCAGGGGCCGAGCTCACCCTCAAGGTGGGCGGCAGCTTTGTGAAGCTCGATGCCAGCGGCGTTACCCTCAGTGGCGGCTCCATCAAGATGAACTCGGGCGGCAGTCCGGGTTCAGGTTCCGGCTGGGATGGCAAGGCTCCCGTTCTACCAGGTAATGTCGAGGTGCCAACACCACCACCAGCAACGTTACCAGCCCCGGCCATCCACAAGAGCATGGAGTCCATGGCGCCGCTGGCCAAGCCTTGTCCAGCAGCCCCGCCACCTGTGCCCCCTCCGCCTGCCGGGGGGCCACCGGCTCCACCGCCCGCTCCACCCCAGCTTTCCGGAGGCCCAATGGTGCCACCGCCGCCGCCACCTGTTGCGGTCAAAGGGGAAGGCAAAAAGCCGGCAAAGAAGTGGGCGACGGTAGAGATATCCAAAGCGGATGAAGCACTCAGATACTATTCGGCGCAGGGGTACACATTGCTCAATAACTATTTGCGTGATCGCCCCTACAAGCAGCGAGAGGCCATCGATACCCTGCTTAGTCGCAGCTATTTGAATGATGAGCCGACATCTACGGGTGAATTTGATAAGGCAATGAAGGCCTATGTTGCCGATGTGGAGGCTGGTCTGGCCAAATTGCCGGCCTCACCTGAGTTGTCTTTCGTCTACCGGGGGCTGGCGCTGGACAAGCCGGAGCTTGCAGCCCTGAAAGAGCAGTTCACCGGGGTGGGCAATATCGTTGTTGAGCCAGGATTCATGAGTACCTCACCGGACAAGGCCTGGGTCAACGATACCTTGTTGAAGATCCGCTTGCCTGCCGGTCATGGTGGCCGTCTGCTGGGAGACGCTGCGCACTTCAAGGGCGAAGCTGAGATGCTGTTTCCGACGCAGACCAGGCTAAGGGTCGATCGAGTAGTTTCCTCCACGAGCGGTGATTTCGATACCTTGCTCAATACGATCCCAACCTCTGACAATGCATCGGATAACCGCAGCAGGATCAAGCGACTGATTGAGGTTTCCGTATTATGACGTTATTTGATTGGCTCGCTGGCGAGCAAGCGGGTGAGAGGTATGCCGTCATCGATGGAGCCCAGGCAGAGTCAGCCGTGGCGGATTTCTATACCTATGATGGAGAGAATGCCAATCCACTTTTTGCCGGTACCGCTTTCGATGAGCACTCTGCGTTGGGGCCTTGGTTGCTGCCTGCCCCTTCCACTGAGTTCATGATGGCCAATCCCGCTCTGAGCGGCTTCTACCTGATCAGCGACCAATCAGTGGAGCTGATCCGCCGCCATTGGCAGAGTCTGATAGAAGCGATACGCGAGGGAGAAGCAGTCTGGTTTCGTTTCTCTGACCCACGCATTTTCCTGCCCATGCTCAGCGCCATGACCCCTGATGAACGCGATAGTGTGCTGGGGCCCTGTTCCGGGCTCTGGATCCATGGCAAGGCCTTCGCTCGCACGCCTCATGCCCGGTTCCAACCCGCATTGCAAACCCCCTGGTTTCATATCCGGCCTCATCATCTGGCTGGACTCTACGACGAGAACCGTCATGCCTACATCTTGCGGCGGCGGTTATGGCAGACCATGACGGCTATGATGGAGCGCCATCCTGACCCGGCCGGGACCATTTTACCCACACTCAAACTGGCCAATCAGGATGGGCTGCAAGAGGATGTGCTCGATGGTGTGGTGGCTGGCGCCTTGGCCTTGCAGGCCAATCTGGCTCTTGAAGAGATACGGGGGCCATTGATGCTGACCGACGATGAACTGGTTCAGGTAGCCAACTGGCTGAACAAACATCACGAATTGACAGGAGCATCCTGATGGCGGCAGATCCCCACTGTATCCCTTGCGAACGTTATGATAACTGGGTAGAGGTAGACATTCGCGATGAGCACAACCGTTCGTTCAAGGGGCTCAAGGCCACTTTGACTGACGAAACCGGCAAGTCAGAGACAGTCACCCTGAAGGATGGACCCACTCTGGTGCGAGGTTTTGCAGTTGGTCCGGTGACAGTAAAAATCGAGACGCCAGCTTGGCTCAAGGCGGCGCAGTCCCGTGAGGCCCTCAAGGAGGGTGAGACTACACAGGTACCCGCCTATACAGACAAGTTATTCGGGCACTGCGACGTCAAACGAGAGCATATCAAGGTGACCACCGGTGACCTTTGTCTCACCGAGCCAGAACAGCCACTGCCGAAAGGGCATCAGTCAGGACAAGCCCAGCCTCCCCGTTTTTTCACCAAGCACTCCTACGTGATTGAGGTGAAGGGGTATCGGCTGAATATCCTGCGTATCGGTGTGTTCTTTGATGGCACGGCCAACAACACCTTCAAGCACAGGGAAGGGAAAAGTGCATTGGAGACAGCCTTGGCGCAATGCAGCCCGGAAGAGCAACAAGTATTGCTGGAACAGTGTTTTGAAGGGGCGTTACCTGATGGCTTGAATAACAGCGAGAAAAACGACGTCACCAATGTTGGCAAAGCTCATGACTTGTATCTTCCCCCAAGCAAACGCTCTCCTATCGTGAAGGTTTATGTTGAGGGGATAGGCACGACCCAAGGTGAGGATGATACCAGCTTGGGTCTTGGTGCGGATAAAGGTAATACCTCCAGCGCCTCACGTGTCGAACAGGCTTGTCGTACTCAGATTGTTGCGGAGATAAAAGAACAACTTGAAAGCATATTGCCCACTATTGAGTGCATTCATAAGGTCGAGTTCGATGTGTTTGGCTTTAGCCGGGGCGCCTCTGCTGCTCGCCAGTTTGTAAACCGTATCGATAAGAAAGGGGACCACCCACTGGTGGAGGCCATGGCTGCTGACCCCGATATTCCCTTGAAGGCGGGCTTTGACTGGGCCAGTCGCGATGATGTGCGTATTCAGTTTGTCGGGTTGTTTGATACCGTGGTCAGTTCCTATCTGTGGGGTAAACGTAATGTGACGCTGGCCCCTGACTGTGCCGAGCGGGTGGTGCATATCGTGGCGGCTGATGAGTGGCGTTATCACTTTGACTTGACCCGTATCACTGACGATGCAGCAGGCACCGCGATTGCGGACGGTTTTACCGAGGTCATTATTCCTGGCGCTCACTCCGATATTGGTGGAGGCTATTACAGCCGCTGGAGCCTGCGTGATCCTAATGCGGTATCCCCGTTAATTACAGAAAAGTGTGTGATCGCAACTTTCAATTCCGATGCGATGCCATACGTCAATCCAACCGATGCCCAATCATATCGAGATGCCCTTGCCTATGCCAAAATGCGGGCTGGACAAGGCTGGGGCAAAGGCGTTGTGTCCCTAGCTAGCCATCGTGATACAACTCAACTTGGCTATTTGAATGTGCGTCCTAGGCCACTGGGGCCGATCACGGGCAGTCAATCAGGGGGCCATAGGAACATCTGCGTCGATGTGGTGCTGCACCGGGTGGTGGAGGGGGAATATTCACGTATACCGCTGCACATGATGGTAGAAGCGGCGCGGGATGCAGGTGTGCCTTTTAAGACGTGGATATCACAAGGTGACAATGCCTACCGTTTGGATAGCGCACTTTCGTATCCCACAGTGAACTTGGCCAAACTCGATGAGCTATGGGTTGATGTGGCCAAACGGCGCGGAGAGGTGATCAACTTGGCTCGTAGTTTACCTGGCGAGCTGTACCAAAAGTTGCGGCTAAGTTATTTGCACTACAGCGCTGACACTGGACTGGTAAACACACCCAACAGGGTTGGTGACAAAGAAATCCGTAAGCTGACTGGCAATGATAAGGGAGGTTATTAATGCGCTGGATACTCTTACTGCTGCTGTTGCCATTAGTCGCAGCCTGTCAAGCAGCTCCCACAGGCCCCAAACAACTGGACTGGCGCCATATGGTAGGATCCAATGCTGATGAAATATGGGTGACGGAGGTGCTTTTTTATCGTCAGGGACAATTGGTAGATGCCTCAACCAACGGATCGTCGAGTCGCGTTGATGCAGAATCACTTCGTGCAAGGGACTATCGCTGGTTGATAACTGCTGGTCGCCGAGATATTCACCCCGCCCCCGATCGGGTAGAAGTGGAGTGGATTTCATTCCACGATAAAAAGCGCTATCGCATTAGCCTGGCCTTGCCAGCAGAGCTGGAACGCATGATTGCGCAACCTTATCGCATCAAAGTGAGGGATGAGTCGCGTGAAGTACGCCGAGATAACATTGGCTTAGGTATGGCCACCGGTGGTTATGTGGAGGCGTTTTTAACCAACGCCAAAGTGAAGCCTGATATCTTGCTGGCCAGGGGGATTGCTAACGAAATTCAAACCTCGCAAGACAAGGAAAATCCTGTCACCAAAGTATACAAAGAGTGGTTTGACGATTTTGATAAAGCATACGGTGATGCCTATCAACAGTATCCTACCCCCAGTGGTATGGACTGGGCACCTATCATGGATGCCTATCGTACCGCCCAACCCAAGACGGATACCGACCCAGTAAGGTAATACCATGGAGGTTGAAAGTGCCGGCTAAGGGTACCAAGCCAACATCACCAGATATCTTCCCGCGACAGCTCACGCCAGAGGAGATTGAAGCGCTTCGCCAAGACATGCGCCGCCGATATATTGACAATATGAAGGTGCTCGAGAGCATGAGTCTCTTCCATCTAGAGCAGGAAGTACCAACAAAAAGATGAAATATATCGTTGTATTGTTGTGGTTCTGCCTGTCATTGATGACCAATGCGGCGCCACAACCTTTGCCTAAATTTGCTTGGCGTTATGGTTCGGGCAGCAATATAGACCTTACTAAGAACACCAAGACGGAGTTCTATCTTGGAGGGAAACTGGTTTATGCCGACAGCTTGGCTGGAGGCGGGGCTGGAGGTTTATTTACCGACAGAATCAAGGGACATCGTTATTATTGGGCGGGCGGTGGAGGCCTGCCTACCGATGGCGTTTCCATCCCCGATAAAGCTGTGATTGAGTTGGTTTCCTTCCATGATCGCAAGCGCTACCGCATCAAGGTGGATTTACCTACCGATCTAGAGCAAAAAATGCGTCAGGTGTATTTAGTCGAAGGACGTTACGATAGACGAAATCGCCTCTATTTTGGTTTGGCTCCTGGTGGTTATTTCGAAGTCATGTTAACCGGGGGGGGATTACAACTCAGCCCTGATCTACTGCTCGCCCGTGGTATTGCCGAAGTTGTGACCGATGATTGGTATGACCAGAAAGTACCGATAGCACGCCAATATGGTATGGATGATTTCGACAAGAAATATGGTGAGCTATTCAAGCAATACCCAGTTCCTAATGGAATGGATTGGGCTCCCATCATGGATGCCCACCGTGCAGCCCAACCCGTCACCGATGTGAATCCTGTGGCTGAATAACGATTCTGTTTCATCTTGGCCAGCGATAAAGGTGAGTTGAATTACTCAGTGGGCCAATATTTTTACACAGTGCAATACAGCCCTAATGCCCCCATCAGCTTATGCCGATGGGGGTTTTTGTTTGTCTTTCAATGGTGGCCGGGGATCAGCCCAATCAGATGCTGCAGGCTTTTTTGACGGGGATGGCGGCGGGTGGCGAGGCTGATGCGGGTGGTGAGCGGTTCGGCGGCGATGGGGTGATAGCTGACGCCGTGGGGGTGCAGCTCGCTGACCGAGCGCGGGATGATGGCGACCCCGAAGCCGGCCTGCACCATGCCGACGGTAGAGATCACCTGCGGGCTCTGGCTGCCGAGGCGGGGGCTGAAGCCGGCCCGCTGGCAGCGCTGGGTGATGGCGTCGTGCAGCCCGGGTCCGAGCTCGCGGGGGAACAGGATGAAGGGATCCTGTGCCAGCGCCTCGATGGGGATGGCGCCACTGCCGGCCAGCGGATGGTGCAGGGGGAGGGCGATCAGCATCTCCTCCTCGTCGATGAGGTGGTGGGCCAGTGCCGAGCTGCTGCTGCAGGGCAGGCGCAGGATGGCGGCATCCAGCTCCTCGCTCACTAGGTCGCGCACCAGGTTGGGCATGCTGTTCTCGATGGGGTGCAGGCTGACCTCCGGCCAGGCCTGGCGAAAGTCGTGGATGAGTTGCAACACGCTCGGGTGCAGCACGGTGGAACCGGCAAAGCCGAGGCGCAGCGAACCCAGCTGGCCGCGAGCAATGCGTCTGGCCTTCTGCATGGCCTGCTCGGTCTGCGCCAGTATCCCCTTGGCATCCTGATAGAGGCTCAGCCCCGCCTCGGTCAGCTCCACACTGCGGGTCAGCCGGTGAAACAGCGGCGTGCCCACCTCCTGTTCGAATTTGCGGATCTGCTGGCTGAGCGGCGGCTGGGCCATGCCCAGCGCCTCGGCGGCGCGGGTGAAGCTCTGTTTGTCTGCCACGGCCACCAGGTAGCGCAGGTAACGGAATTCCATATCTGGTACGTCTCGAAGCTGATGGGTTTGGATATTGGTATCAAATTGTGATCTTGGTCACTATTGAATCCTGATTTGCCAACCTAACAGGATTGGAGGTGAAATCCAAATGGAAACCAATTCATCATGTGACTGCGCCATCGAGATCAGCCAGCAGTTTGCTCGCTGGCAGGCTCGCCAGGGGGGCGGCGAGGTCTACCAGAGTTCCCTGATGAGCGCACTGCTGGCGGGGGTTTATGAGGGGGAGACCACCATGGCCGACCTGTTGCGCCACGGTGACTTCGGCCTCGGGACCTTCAACCGGCTCGACGGCGAGCTGATTGCGTTCGAGCGCCAGATCCACCAGCTCAAGGCTGACGGCTCGGCCCGTCCGGCCAAGGCCGAGCAGAAGACCCCGTTTGCGGTGATGACCCACTTTCGCCCCTGCCTGCAGCGCCGCTTCGATCATCCCCTGAGCCGCGAGGAGATCCACCAGTGGGTGGACAGGTTGGTGGGCACCGACAACGTCTTCGTCGCCTTTCGGCTCGACGGCCTGTTCGAGCAGGCGCAGGTGCGCACCGTGCCCTGCCAGCATCCCCCCTACAAGCCCATGCTGGAGGCCATCGAGGCCCAGCCACTGTTCTCGTTCAGCCAGCGGCGCGGCACCCTGGTCGGTTTTCGTTGCCCGCCCTTCGTGCAGGGGATCAATGTGGCGGGCTATCACGAGCACTTCATTACCGAGGATCGTCGGGGCGGCGGCCATATCCTCGACTACGCCATGGGCCACGGCCAGCTGCAGCTGTCGGTGGTGCAACACCTCAACATCGAGCTGCCTCGCAATCCGGCCTTTCAGCAGGCCGACCTCAATCCCGCCGATCTGGACCGCGCCATCCGCGCCGCCGAAGGCTGAGCCCTTCGCTTAACAAGGAGTGACATCATGGAAAATCAACACTGGGCCTGTGGGGCCGAACTGGTGGTGCGCCATCTGGAGGCGCAGGGGGTCAAGCAGGTATTCGGCATTCCCGGGGCCAAGATAGACAGAGTATTCGATGCGCTGGAGGACTCTTCCATCGAAACCATAGTGGTGCGTCACGAAGCGAATGCCGCTTTCATGGCTGCCGCCGTCGGCCGGCTGACCGGCAAGGCCGGAGTGGCGCTGGTGACCTCGGGCCCGGGTTGCGCCAACCTCATCACGGGCCTTGCCACCGCCACCTCGGAAGGGGATGCCATGGTGGCGCTGGGCGGTGCCGTGCGGCGGGCCGATGGCCTCAAGCTGACCCACCAGAGCCTGGATACCGTCAGCCTGTGCCGGCCGGTCACCAAGTTCAGCGCCCAGGTGGGCACCGGCTCCGCCCTCTCCGAGGTGATGGCCAACGCCTTTCGCAGCGCCGAGCTGGGGCGGCCCGGGGCGGCCTTCGTCAGCCTGCCGATGGACATCATCAACGAGCCGACCGACGGCGCCATCCTGGTGCCGAGCGCCATCCCGGAGCCGGGAGCGGCCGACGAGAGCGGCATCGATCGGGCGCTGAGCCTGCTGGCGCGGGCTCGCAAGCCGGTGGTATTGCTCGGCCTGCTGGCCAGCCGGCCGGAGAACTCTCTCGCGGTGCGCGCCTTCCTCGACAAGAGCCGGTTGCCGGTGACCGGTACCTATCAGGCGGCGGGGGTGGTGGATACCCACCATTTCGATGACTTCGCCGGACGGGTGGGGCTGTTCAACAACCAGCCGGGGGACAAGCTGCTGCAGGATGCGGATCTGGTGATCTGCATCGGCTACAGCCCCATCGAATACGATCCCGTGTTGTGGAACGACACCGGCGAGCGCCAGTTGCTGCACATCGATGCGCTGCCGGCGGAGATCGACAGCAGCTACTGCCCGGCGGTGGAGCTGGTGGGCTCCATCAGCGCCAACCTGGCGCGGCTGACCCGGATGCTGCATCAGCCGCTGGCGCGGGACCCGGCCATTACTGCCCTACTCGGCGAGATCCGCGCCCAGCGCCATCAACTCGCCGAACATGCCGGCCGGCTGGGGGGCACCCCCATCCATCCGCTGCGCATCGTCAAGGAGCTGCAGGACATCATCGGGCAGGACATGACCCTGTGCGTGGACATGGGCAGCTTCCACATCTGGATTGCCCGCTACCTCTACAGCTTCCGGGCCCGCCAGGTGCTCATCTCCAACGGTCAGCAGACCATGGGGGTGGCGCTGCCCTGGGCCATCGGGGCTGCCATGGTGCGCCCGGGGGAGAAGATCATCTCGGTGTCCGGTGACGGCAGCTTCATGCAGTCGAGCATGGAGCTGGAGACCGCGGTGCGGCTCAAGTCCAACATAGTGCACATCATCTGGGTCGATAACGGCTACAACATGGTGGCGATGCAGGAGGAGAAAAAGTACAACCGCAGCTCAGGGGTGAGTTTCGGCCCCATCAACTTCAAGGCCTATGCCGAGTCGTTCGGGGCGGCCGGGTTTGCCGTCACCTGTGCCGAGGATCTGCGGGCGACCCTGCGCGCCGCCATGGCGGTGAGCGGGCCGGCGGTGGTGGCCATCCCGGTGGATTACAGCGACAACCACCTGCTGATGGAGCAGCTCAGGCCCGAAATGCTCAGTTAAGTTGGAGCTTAACCGGCAGACTGCTTGCAGTTCGCCTCAAAGCAGAGCGCCCCTTGCCAATTGGCAAGGGGCGCTCTGTCATTGCGAGAGGGCTATTTACTCAGGGCATGGGTGAGGAGGGGGGCAGCACCATGGGGCCGGCCACCGCACAGGCAGCCTCGTCACCGCGCAGCACCCGCACCAGCTCGAGGGCGAACTCGATGGCGGTGCCCGGTCCCTGGCTGGTGATGAGGTGATGGGCCTGGTCGGTCACCACCCGCGCGTGACTGAGCTGCGCCGCGGGCAGGCGGGCCTGAAAGCCGGGATGGCAGGTGGCGCGGGCTTCCCCCAGCAGATCGTGGTGCAGCAGCACCACGGCGGGGGCGGCGCAGATGGCTGCCCGCCAGCGCTGCGCTGCCACCTGCGCCTTGAGCAGGGCGATGGCGCGCGGCGTATCGCGGATAACCTCGCTGCCGGGCAGGCCACCCGGCACCACTATGGCCTCGAACTCCTGATCCGCCAGCTCGTCGAGGTGGCAATCCGCCACCAGCTGTACCCCGCGGGAGGCCCTGATCTGGCGCTGCCCGGCGGGGCAGCAGGAGGCCAGCACCACCTCGATGGCCCCGCGTACCAGGGTATCGACGATGGCGACCGTCTCTATCTCTTCCGACCCGGGGGCCACCAGTACCAGTACGCTCATCCGTTGCTCCTTGCATTGGCGAGCCCGATGGGCTCACTGCTTCTCTTTGATGGCCTGATAGAGACCCTGATTGACCGGCACCGCAATGCCGTGGCAAGCGGCCCGGGCCAGCAGGAAGCCGGTGATGGCCTCGATCTCGGTCTCGCGTCCCTGCTCCATGTCCTGATACATGGAAGAGTAATTGTCGGCGGTGAGCTCCACCACCGTCATGACCCGGCGCAGCAGCTCATCGCTGCCGGTGGGCTGGCCTTCGGCCTGCATCACGTCCGCCACTTCCACGCAAATCTGCTGCAGGGCATCGGCAAAGCGCGGGCCGGCCAGCTCGCCATTCTTGAGCTTGTAGAGCGCGGTGAGCGGGTTGATGGCGCAGTTGACCGCCAGCTTCTGCCACTGGCGCGCCTGGATCTGCTCATCCCAGCCAGCCTGGCCGAGGGCGGCCGCCAGCTCGTCCGCCAGAGCGGCATGGGCTCTGGCCGCCTCGTTGACCGGGCCGAGCCAGGTTTCGCCCTTGCCGGTGTGGCGGAACACGAAGTGGCCGCTCTGCATGGCGCCGTGGCTGGTGACCCCGGCGATGACCGGATTGTGTGGGAACAGCGCGACCACCTGCTCGGCGATCCCCATGCCGTTGTGCAGCAGCACGATGGGCACGTCGGTTGCCAGCTGGCCCACCAACGGGGTCAGCGCCTCGATGACCTGACCGGCCTTGGTCATCACCAGCAACCGCTGGATCTGACCCGGCTGGTCGACGAAGCCGCGCTCGATGTTGATGAGCTGGGTGTTGCCCTCCAGCGAGGTGAAGTCGATGCCGGGGTGCAGGGTGGCGCGGTGGCGCTCGCGCAGCAAGACGCGGGTGGACTGGCCGCTTTGAGTCAACAGGGAGGCAAACACACCGCCCAGGGCGCCGCAGCCCAGCAGGGTCCATTGGGGGGAGGGGGTGTGTCGACTGTGTGTCAGGTTGTAATCGCGTGATCCGCTTGGCATGGAGAGACTCAATCAAGGTAGGGGCTGCATTCCAGTCAACCACCTGCCGGGGATAAGTGAAGATGTCGCCTGGCGGACACCTGGAACGGGTTCATGATCTTGCTGCGAGGTCGTGATCAAGGCTTGTACGAGGCTTGCGCATGTGAAGCCGGAAGCCCATCTATTCATATACAAGCGGGCTTCTGCGCTGCGCCTCACCTGGCTTTCGACCTCTCGCGACAGATACTGAACAGGTTCTAACGGGTCTCGCCATTCCTGTGCGCAGGGGATTCTAGCAGAGCAGTCCCATCGAAATCAGCAAATTTGCCGTAATTCTGGTAGATTTGCCCCCTTATAGCGCAACATGAGGAGCCCACTATGCCGTCATTCGATATTGTCTCTGAAGTCAAAATGAACGAGGTGTTGAACGCCGTCGACAACGCCAATCGTGAACTGGCGACCCGTTTCGATTTTCGTGGTGTTGAAGCCAGCTTCGAGTTGAACAAGGAAGAGGTCAAACTGGAGGCCGATGCCGATTTCCAGCTCAAGCAGATGGTCGAGATCCTGCGCGGTGCCCTGCTCAAGCGCAACATCGAGAACAGCTCCATGGACGTGGGTGACAGCGTTCACTCCGGCAAGCGCTTCCACCTGACCGTGAAGTTCAAGCAGGGGATCGACAAGGAAGTTGCCAAGAAGCTGGTGAAGCTGATCAAGGATTCCAAGATCAAGGTGCAGGCCGCCATTCAGGGCGACGAGGTGCGGGTCACCGGCAAGAAACGCGATGACCTGCAGGAGACCATGGCGCTGGTGCGTGGCGCCGAGCTAGGCCAGCCGATGCAGTTCCAGAATTTCCGCGACTGATGGATGGCCGGGGAGGGCGTGGCTTTCCCTTTTAGCCGCCATCGAGCCATAAAAAAACCGGAGCAGCTGCTCCGGTTTTTTGTATCCCTGATACCCGTTCGATTAGAACTTGTAGGTAACGGAGAAGTAGTGGCTGAAGCCAGAGCTCTTCCACGGGGTACCGTCGTAGGCGGTGGAACCGTCTTTGGTGCCGTAGGCATCCATGAAGTACTTCAGGCCGTAACCGACGGCGTAGCGGTCGGAGTGCCAGTAGATACCGTGGAAGGTAGCCAGGTTGTCGCTGGTACGGTCAGCACGGTTGTGGGTGTCCAGGTCGAAGGCGTAGTCCAGGTAACCCTGATAGGAGACGAAGCTGCCGTTGCTGAAGGTGTAGAAAGGCTTGAACCAGTTCATGGCGAACCAGTAACCGTTCCACTCACCCTCTTCTTCGGTGAAGAACTGGTTTTCGGTGGCGTGACGAGCATACAGGTTCATGCCCACTTTGCCGAACCAAGGCACTTGTACATCAGCACCCAGACCGATCATGTTTTCCATCTGGTTGTCGCCGATGTTGTTCAGAGAGGCGATGTAAACCTCTTGCACCGGACCGAAGGAGAGATCTTTACCAGTCAGCGCATCCAGAGACATACGCGGCGCAAACTTCATGAACAGGTTCTGACCCTTGTGCTTGTCGCTGTGACGGGAGTCGAAGATATCGAAGACGTCGACGTAACCGTACAGGTCAAACAGGCCGGAGCGACCACCGAATTCCATTTCGAAGTAGGTGTCGTTGTAATCTTCAGCACCTGCAGTGAAAGGACGTTGGTCGATGGTGTGCATGACGTTGAACTGCATCCACTTGTAGTCGTTCTTGTGGATGTCACCGCTGTAGTCAGCAGCGAAAGCCGGGGTAGCGGCGGCAGCCAGCAGACCGGCACCGATCAGAGTCTTGGTAAATTTGGCCATTTTATTGGTCTCTTGTGCGTTAGTTGAGGTTTTCCGTAGCCTGCCCACAAGGAGCGGAAGGGATTCTAGCCAAATAAATTCACCGGATAAACCAGCACCAGGGAACTTTATTCGGAAGTGTGAATCTAATCACCCCCAATTTTACGCAAACGCTTGCTATTTGTCCGATTGCGGTAACAAGGCACTTCCTCGTTTGGCAACCAACACGATCAGGATCAGCACCGGAATGCCAAGCAGGCTGGTGCTGATGAAGAAGCTGCTGTAGCCGAACTGCTCGACGAAGCGGCCGGAAAAGCCCGCCAGCAGCTTGGGCAGCAGCAGCATCACCGAGCTGAACAGGGCGTACTGGGTGGCTGAGAAGGCCACGTTGGTCAGGCTCGACAGATAGGTGACGAAGGCGGCTGTGGCGATGCCGGCACTGAGGTTGTCCAGCGAGATGATCAGGGTCAGCAGCTCGAGGTTGTGGCCCACCTCATTGAGCAGGGCAAACAGCAGGTTGGTGCTGGCGGTGAGCAGGGCGCCGAGGAACAGGATGCGCAGGGTGCCAAAACGCATCACCAGCACGCCGCCGAGGGCGGCCCCCACCAGTGTCATGATGACCCCGTACACCTTGGTGATGGTGGCCACCTCGGTCTTGCTGAACTGCATGTCCACATAGAAGCTGTTGGACATCACCCCCATCACCACGTCCGAGATGCGATAGCAGGCGATGAGCCCGAGGATCAGCAGGGCGGAGCCGCCGTAACGGCGAAAGAAATCGGCGAACGGACACCAGATGGCCTCGTAGCTCCAGGCACCGAGACCGGCCAGCCCCGCCGGCCAGCCACGGGCGAGCAGCAGGCTCTTGCGGGCCGCCTGTTGCTCATTCTGGGCGGCAAGATCGATGACGGGTTCGTGGCAGAACAGGGTGGTGATGACGCCGAGGGACATCAGCCCCGCCATCAGCAGATAGGTGAGCTGCCAGCCGCGATAGTCGTAGCCGTCGTTGCTGCCGAGCCAGGCGGCCAGCGCCAGTGCGCCGGCCCCGGCCATGATCATCGCCAGCCGGTAACCAGTCATGTAGGAGGCCGCCATGGCCGCCTGCAGCCGCTCGGGGGCCGACTCGATGCGATAGGCATCGATGACGATGTCCTGGGTGGCGGAGGCGAAGGCCACCAGCAGGGCAAACAGGGCCAGCTGGGCGAGCTGGGTCTTGGGATCGCAAAAGGCCATGCCCACCAGCGAGGCGGCGATCAGCAACTGGGAGAAGAGCATCCAGCTGCGGCGCCGGCCCAGCCAGCGGGAGAGCAGTGGCAGCGGCAGCCGATCCACCAGCGGTGACCACAACCATTTGAAGCCATAGGCCAGCGCTACCCAGCTCATGTAGCCGATGTCGGTCAGGCTGACATCCGCTTCGCGCAGCCAGAACGAGAGGGTGCCGAACACCAGCAGCAGCGGCAGGCCGGAAGAGAACCCCATGGCAAACAGGATGAGAACCCGAGTCTCAAGGTAGACGGCGAGCGAGTCTCGCCAGCTCGGTGTACGGACAGTGTTCAAATACCTGACTCCTCTGGGAAAATTGCGCCATTTTGTCAGGTTCGGGTTGGATAGCCAAGGCAAGCCGGGCAGGGGAGGGCACTATATTCAGGGGCGCAGGCCGATGCAGTGGCGCGGCAGCGGCCCGTCCGTGGTCAGGAAATTGGCGCACTCCATCAGCTGCAGGCGCAGCCAGACGTCGGCGATGATCTGCTGTTCATCCCACTGATGCAGGCTGTGCAGCAGGTGCCAGAACACCCCCTCCTGCTCGGAGGCCGGGGTCTTGTCGGCGGGGACATGGGGCAGATCCTGCCAGTGGGACAACAGCTGCCAGCTCAGATCTTCCAGCTGCTGATAGGGGATCTCTCGTGCCAGAAAGTGACGAACCGTCTGGGCCAGCGGGATGGCGTGCTGGGCGATGTAGTCGTTGCAAGTCACCGGAACCTCCTTCTCCTCTCGTGGGCCTGGCCCCGGATATCGGGGCAAGGCCAGAGTATAGAAAGGGGCGCCGGCGACCCGGACCGCGGGGATGACGGATTGTGATCCGCTCCGCGTTATTTGTCCGCCAGCAGGATCACCTTCTTCAGGATGATGGGGCTGGTGGGCACGTCGTTGGCACGCAGGATGGGGCTGTAACCGGTCTGCACCTGGGCCAGCTTGTCCAGTACCTCCATGCCCTGCACCACCTGGCCGAACACGGTGTAACCGGCGCCGGCATTGGCGTTGAGGTTGTTGTTGTCGACCAGGTTGAAGTAGAACTGGCGAGTGGCGCTGTCGACCGCCTGGGTGCGGGCCATGGCGATGCTGCCGCGCTTGTTGGGCAGGCCGCCCTTGGACTCGTTGACCACGGGGTCGAAGGTGGGCAGTTGCTGGAACTGCTGGTTGTAGCCGCCCCCCTGCACCACAAAGTCCTGGATCACCCGGTGGAAGATGCTGCCGTCATAGCTGCCATCGGCTACGTAGCGCAGGAAGTTCTTCACCGTCTGCGGCGCCTGCTTGGAGGCCAGCTCCACCACTATGTTGCCGTGGTTGGTCTCCATCCTGACCTTGGGGCCGGCGAACGCCAGCGGGGCGATCAGCATGGCCAATAACCAGAGTTTTTTCATTTATTCGCTCCTTGCTCAGCTCGGCTGACCCTTGAGATAACCGCGCAGGGCGGTGTCAGCCATGATCTGCTGCAGTACGCTGCCCAGCTGCTGGTTCAGGGTGGACTCCAGTTCGGCCATGCTCGGCTCGCCCGGGCCTTCCTTGCTGGAGGACATGTTGAACTGTTTGGTCAGCTTGCTGCCCTGGAAGTCGGCGATCACCTGCAGGCTGACGCGGGACTTGGTGACATAGGTGAAGGTCTTCTCTTCTACCGTGACCGCGGCAGTGGAGATGGCCAGAGTCAGGTTGGTGGTGCCGCTGTTGCCTACTTCCAGGCCCTGGCTGCGCAGCCCTTCGGCGAGCTTTTCCGCCAGCAGGCTGTTGAGGGGCTGGCTGCTGTTGACCAGTACCGCGGCCTTCTCTTTTTTCTTGATGGAGAAGACGTAGGCGGCTTCACGCTTGTCCACCCCTTCCAGGGTGATGCGGTTGCCCGAGTAGTACTGCTGGTTGGAGGGGATCACCTGTGGATTGAGCAGGGCGCTCTCCGGCCAGTGAGTCGCACAACCACCCAGCATCAGGGCGGCCAGCAGCAAGAGTGACTTTTTCATCATGGGTTTCCTTTCGCGTTTGATGGCGTTTAACGTTTGATGGCTTTCAAAATAACGAATTTGCTGTTCGACGCAACGACTTGTGCGTTGGCGAACAGGCGCTTGAGCTTGTTGTGATAGTCCAGATGACGGTTGCCCACTATCCAGAGTTCCCCCCCTTTGGGCAACAACCGGTGGGCGTCGCTGAACATCTGCCAGGCGATGTGGTCGGTGATGGCCTGCAACTGATGGAACGGCGGGTTGCAGAGGATCCGATCCGCCGAACCGGCAGGCACGCCGTCGAGACAGTTGTTGACCATAAAGTGGGCGCGGGGCAGGGCCGCCGGCAGATTGTGCTCGACGTTGAGCCGGGCCGAGGCGACCGCCATGCGGGACTCGTCGACGAAGGTGACCTCCACCTCGCTGTCGCGCGCCAGCAGGGAGAGCCCCAGCACGCCGTTGCCGCAGCCCAGATCGATCACCTTGCGGGCGCTGTGGATCGGCAGATTGTCCAGCATGAAGCGGGCGCCGATATCCAGACTGGTGCGCGAGAACACGTTGGCATGGTTATGGATGAGCATGTCGGTGCCCTCCAGTGGCCAGACCGTGGGGAAGGGGTTGGCCAGCGCGGGACGCTCGGCGGGCGCAGCGGCTGGAGTGCAGTGAATGAGGCGCGCCTTCTTCCAGGCCAGCGAGGTGCGGGTCGGCCCCAGGTATTTCTCAAACAGCGCCAGGGTGGAGGTGTGGATATCCTTGGCCTTGCCGGCGGCGATGACGCGGGTAGCGGGGGTAACGACCCCGCTCAGGGCCAGCAGTTGCTGCTCCAGCAGCGCCTGATACTTGGAGACCTTGATCACCACCAGTGCAGGGGCATCGGGCAGGGACGCCAGCGCATCCTGCAGGCGGATGGCCGCGGGATCCAGGCCGTTCTCTGCCAGGTTGGCCAGGGTA
Source organism: Aeromonas sp. FDAARGOS 1408 (assembly GCF_019048665.1). NCBI lineage: Bacteria > Pseudomonadati > Pseudomonadota > Gammaproteobacteria > Aeromonadales > Aeromonadaceae > Aeromonas > Aeromonas sp. FDAARGOS 1408. The sequence continues at coordinate 509,918 of NZ_CP077394.1, forward strand.
GCCCGCTCGCTGATGTGGGAGTCGGTGACGCAGACAGGGGCATGAGGGTGCAGATAGGCGGCCAACGCGCCGAAGCCGTCGTTCATGATGATGACGGGGCCATCCTGCTCGAGGGGCTCCTCGGCCAGGGTGTTGATCAGATACTCGTCGGCGGCATCCCAGGCCTGCAAGGGATCCTGCTGCTGACGTGGATAGCGATACAGGGTCAGGCGACAGTGGGCCGTGTCGAGAAGGGTTTGCATAGGCGAATTGTCCAGCTGAGTCATGTAACGGGCCCCGGTGGGGCGCAAAGTGGCGCTATTCTAGCGGGGGCGGAGAATTTCACCAGCCCGGCAGGGCTGCAAGCGGGATTTTCCCGCACCGCCCGATTTCGTCATCCGGCCAACCCTGGCTACAATGGCCGGACATCCATTTTGGGAGTTTTGCTCGTGACCATGCAACAACAGATCGAGGCCAAGCTGGCCGCCGCCTTGTCCCCCAGCCACCTGGAAGTGATCAACGAGAGCTACATGCACAGGGTGGCGCCGGGCTCGGAGAGTCACTTCAAGGTGGTGGTGGTGAGCCAGGCGTTTGAAGGGCAGCGCCTGCTGGGGCGCCATCGTCAGGTCAATGCGGTGCTGGCCGACGAGCTGGCGGGGGCCATTCATGCATTGGCGCTGCATACCTATACCGAGCAGGAGTGGCAACAACGGGAGCAGGCACCGAGCACCCCCAGCTGCGTCAGCAAAAACGGACTCTCTTAAGACTATTGACGAATTGATTACTAAATCTTCGACCAGTTAACAATTTCAAAACCTGTTTCGGCGACGTTTCGTACTCATGAGGGGAGCGTCGCCCTCCCACCGCGCCATCAAGATTTCTAATCCTTTTTCGAACATAAAAATTATTACCTATTTTGGGGTAATGATGGCTAACTCGAGGCAGCGCCTGAGGTTTCACGAGAAAAAGCGACGCGATTAAATTGCGATGATTTTGTGATAGAGCGGGGATTTTCCCCATTTTGCATGGCAGGAAACTTGCCATAGGTGGTAAACTCAGGCGCTTTTGAATGACTCTGTATGTTGCTGATTTGTTTATTTCTTCGACATCTTGCCGCAACATCAACGGGCTCATTCAACAACTCGTCGTGATGTATTTCTCGGCGCTAACCAACCTGTCTTCCCTTAACGGTAGTGCAAGTGAGTATGATTACAATTAAAAGAGGACTGGACATCCCCGTGCTGGGTGCTCCGGAGCAAGTAATCTACGATGGCCCGGCCATCACCCGTGTTGCTACACTCGGCGAAGAGTTCGTGGGGATGCGTCCTACTATGTTTGTCAAAGTAGGTGATCGCGTCATTAAAGGTCAGGAGCTCTTCGAAGATAAGAAGAATCCCGGCGTTAAATTCACGGCCCCCGCCACCGGTGTGGTTTCAGAGATCAACCGTGGTGCCAAGCGCATTCTGCAATCCGTTGTCATCGATATCGATGGGTCCGACGAGCAGGTGACCTTCGAGCACTTTGCCTGTGCCGAGCTGCCTAAGCTCGAACGCAGCAAGGTGCAGGAGATCCTGGTCGCGTCCGGCCAATGGACTGCGTTGCGTACCCGCCCGTTCAGCAAGGTGCCAGCCGTGGGTTCCACCCCGCGTGCCATCTTCGTCACCGCCATGGACACCAACCCGCTGGCCGCCGATGCGGAGCTGATCATCAAGGAACAGTCCCAGGCGTTCCTCGACGGTCTGGCCGTGCTGACCCGCCTGACCGATGGTTCCGTCTATGTCTGCAAGGGCGAAGGCAGCCTGCCGCACGCTTCCCTGGCGCAAGTCAAGGAAGAGGTGTTCGTCGGTCCGCACCCTGCCGGCCTGCCCGGTACCCACATCCACTTCCTGGACCCCGTCGGTGCCAAGAAAGTGCAGTGGCACATCAACTATCAGGACGTGATCGCCTACGGCAAGCTGTTCACCACCGGTCAGATCCATACTGACAAGGTGATCGCCTTGGCCGGCCCGAACGTCATCAAGCCGCGTCTGCTGCGTACTCGCATGGGTGCCTGCATCAGCCAGCTCACCAACAACGAGCTGCGTGCGGACGAGAATCGCGTCATTTCCGGTTCCCTGCTGAGCGGTGCCAAGGCTGAAGGGGTCCATGACTACCTGGGTCGCTACCACAATCAGGTCAGCGTACTGGGTGAAGGTCGCGAGAAAGAGTTCCTGGGTTGGGTCAATCCCAGCGCCAGCAAGTTCTCCATCACCCGTACCACCCTCTCTCACCTGGTGAAGGGCAAGCTCATCAACTTCACTACCACCACCAACGGTAGTGACCGCTCCATGGTGCCTATCGGCAACTATGAGCGCGTGATGCCGCTCGACATCCTGCCGACCCTGCTACTGCGGGATCTGGTCTCCGGCGATACCGACAATGCGCAAGCGCTCGGCTGCCTGGAGCTGGATGAGGAAGATCTGGCGCTCTGTACCTTCGTCTGCCCCGGCAAGACCGAGTACGGCCCGATCTTGCGTGAGTGCCTGACCAAGATTGAACTGGAAGGTTAAGCGATGAGTTTCAAGCAACTTCTTGAAAATATGGAACATCACTTCGAGCCGGGTGGCAAGTACGCCAAGTACTATGCCCTGTTCGAAGCGGCGTACACCCTGTTTTATACCCCGGGTTCCGTGACCCGCAATGCCGCCCACGTCCGTGATGCGATCGATCTGAAGCGGATGATGATCATGGTGTGGCTGGCCGTGTTCCCGGCCATGTTCTGGGGCATGTACAACGTCGGCAACCAGTCCATCGCCGCGATTGCCCATCTGGGTACGGCCGCCGGTGCCGGCAGCTGGCAATATGCCCTGGCTACCCTGTTGGGTGCCTCCCTGGATCCGGCGGTGGCCGGCGTCGGCAGCAAGATGCTGATCGGTGCGGCCCACTTCTTCCCGATCTACATCACCGTCTTCATCGTCGGTGGTTTCTGGGAAGTGCTGTTCGCCATGGTGCGCAAGCACGAGATCAACGAAGGCTTCTTCGTGACCTCCATCCTGTTCGCGCTGATCGTGCCGCCCGAGCTGCCCCTGTGGCAAGCTGCCCTGGGTATCACCTTCGGCGTGGTGCTGGCCAAGGAAGTGTTCGGTGGTACCGGCAAGAACTTCCTGAACCCGGCGCTGGCGGGTCGTGCCTTCCTGTTCTTCGCCTACCCGGGTCAAATCTCCGGTGATGCGGTCTGGGTTGCCGTCGATGGCTACTCGGGCGCAACCGCGCTGAGCCAGTGGGCCCAGGGCGGCCAGATGGCGCTGATCAACGGTGCCACCGGCCAGAGCATCAGCTGGATGGACGCTTTCCTTGGCAACCTGCCCGGTTCCATCGGTGAAGTCTCCACCCTGATGATCCTGTTGGGTGCGGCCATGATCGTCTACATGCGCATCGCCTCCTGGCGCATCATCGCCGGCGTGATGATCGGCATGGTAGCGACCTCCCTGCTGTTCAACGTCATCGGTTCCGACACCAACCCCATGTTCAACATGCCGTGGCACTGGCACCTGGTGCTGGGTGGTTTCGCCTTCGGTATGGCCTTCATGGCGACCGACCCTGTCTCCGCTGCCTTCACCAACAAGGGCAAGTGGTGGTACGGCGCCCTGATCGGCGTGATGGTGGTGCTGATCCGGGTCGTGAACCCCGCCTTCCCGGAAGGCATGATGCTGGCCATTCTGTTTGCCAACCTGTTTGCCCCCTTGTTTGACCATTTCGTGGCACAGGCGAACATCAAGCGGAGGATCGCTCGTGGCGTTTAATAAAGACTCTACTACCGGCACTCTCGCCGTAGTGACCGGTCTGTGTCTGGTCTGCTCCATCGTGGTCTCCGTGGCCGCCGTGGGTCTGCGTCCGGCCCAGCTGGAAAACAAGGCGCTGGACAAGCAAAGCAACATCCTGTCCGTCGCCGGCGTCGACATCAGCGCCGTGGCCAAGCGTGACCTGGCCAAGCTGTATGGCGACAAGATTGAAGCGCGTCTGGTGGATCTGGCCACCGGTGAATTCGTTGACGGCGATGCCGACAACTTCGACACCAAGGTCGCCGCCAAGGATCCTGCCCAGAACATTCGCCTGGCTCCGGCCGACGACAAGGCCGGTCTGCGTCAGATCTCCAAGCTGGTCCCGGTGTTCTTCGCCAAAGATGCCGAAGGCAAGGTCGACAACATCATCCTGCCGATCTACGGCCAAGGTCTGTGGTCTACCATGTATGCGTTCGTAGCGGTCGCGGCCGATGGCCAGACCATCAAGGGCATCACCTACTACGACCACGGTGAAACCCCGGGTCTGGGTGGCGAAGTCGAGAACCCGGCCTGGCGCGAGCTGTTCGTCGGCAAGAAGCTGTTCGACCAGAACGGTCAGCCTGCGCTGCGGGTGATCAAGGGTCATGCTCCGGCTGGTTCCGAGCATGAGATCGACGGTCTGTCCGGCGCGACCCTGACCGGTAACGGCGTACAGCATACCTTCGACTTCTGGATGGGTCCCAAGGGTTTCGGTCCTTTCCTGGCCAAGGTTCGTGCAGGAGAAATCAACAATGGCTGACAAGAGCGAAATGAAAAAGTTGCTGTTGACGCCTGTGCTCGGCAACAACCCCATCGCACTGCAGGTGCTGGGTGTCTGTTCCGCGCTGGCCGTTACCAGCCAGATGAAGACTGCGTTCGTGATGACGCTGGCCGTTACCGCGGTCACCGCCTTCTCCAACCTGTTCATCTCCCTGATCCGCAACCAGATCCCGAACAGCGTGCGGATCATCGCCCAGATGGCGGTGATTGCCTCGCTGGTTATCGTGGTTGACCAGGTGCTCAAGGCGTATGCCTACGACATCTCCAAGCAACTGTCGGTGTTCGTCGGCCTCATCATCACCAACTGTATCGTGATGGGCCGTGCCGAAGCCTACGCCATGAAGAGTGCCCCGCTGCCCTCCTTCCTGGACGGTATCGGCAACGGTCTGGGTTATGGCGCCGTGCTGCTGACCGTGGCCACCGTGCGTGAAATCCTGGGCTCCGGCACCTGGTTCGGCATCGAACTGCTGCCGCTGGTGAACAATGGTGGCTGGTATGTGCCGAACGGCCTGCTGCTGCTGCCGCCGAGTGCGTTCTTCATCATTGGTCTGATCATCTGGGGCGTACGCACCAAGGATCCCAAGCAGGTGGAGGCGAAGGATTAAGGTATGGAACACTATATCAGTCTGTTGATTCGCTCGATCTTCATCGAGAACCTGGCGCTCTCCTTCTTCCTGGGGATGTGTACCTTCCTGGCGGTGTCCAAGAAGGTCAAGACCGCCATGGGCCTAGGTGTCGCCGTTATCGTGGTTCAGACCGTGGCCGTGCCGGCCAACAACCTGATCTACAACTACGTGCTCAAAGACGGTGCCCTGGTGTCCGGTCTGGATCTCAGCTTCCTGAGCTTCATCACCTTCATCGGGGTGATCGCGGCCCTGGTGCAGATCCTGGAGATGGCGCTGGACAAGTACTTCCCGGCCCTCTACAACGCGCTCGGTATCTTCCTGCCACTCATCACAGTGAACTGCGCCATCTTCGGTGGCGTCTCTTTCATGGTGCAGCGTGACTACAACTTCGTTGAGTCCGTGGTGTATGGCGTGGGTTCTGGAGCCGGCTGGATGCTTGCCATCGTGGCGATGGCGGGGATCCGCGAGAAGATGAAGTACTCCGATGTTCCGGAAGGCCTGCGCGGTCTCGGCATCACCTTCATCACCGCGGGTCTGATGGCGCTGGGCTTCATGTCCTTCTCTGGTATTTCCCTGTAATCGGAAAGGAAATATAGATGGAAATTATTCTGGGTGTGGTCATGTTCACCGTGATCCTGCTGGCCTTGGTGGCAGTCATTCTGTTCGCCAAGTCCAAGCTGGTGACCGCCGGTGACGTGACAATCAGCATCAACGGCGACCCGGCCAAGGCTGTGACCAGCCCGGCGGGTGGCAAGCTGCTCGGCGTGCTGGCCGGCAGCGGTATCTTCGTCTCCTCTGCCTGCGGCGGCGGTGGCTCCTGTGGTCAGTGCAAGGTACGGGTGAAATCCGGGGGCGGCGACATCCTGCCGACCGAGCTCGATCACATCAGCAAGGGCGAAGCCCGTCATGGCGAGCGTCTGGCCTGTCAGGTCACCGTCCGTTCCGACATGGACATCGAGCTGCCGGAAGAGATCTTCGGCGTGAAGAAGTGGGAATGTACCGTCATCTCCAATGACAACAAGGCCACCTTCATCAAGGAGCTCAAGCTGCAGATCCCCGATGGCGAGAGCGTGCCGTTCCGCGCCGGTGGTTATATCCAGATCGAAGCGCCTGCCCACCACGTGCAGTACAAGAACTTCGATATTCCTACCGAATATCGCGGTGACTGGGATCGCTTCAAGATCTTCGAGCTGGAGTCCAAGGTCAACGAGCCGATCATTCGTGCCTACTCCATGGCCAACTATCCGGAAGAGTTCGGCATCATCATGCTGAACGTGCGGATCGCGACCCCGCCGCCCAGCAACTGGACTGCCCCTCCCGGCCAGATGTCCTCCTACATCTTCAGCCTGAAGGCGGGCGACAAGGTGACCATCTCCGGTCCGTTCGGCGAGTTCTTCGCCAAGGACACCGACGCGGAAATGGTGTTCATCGGTGGTGGTGCCGGTATGGCGCCGATGCGTTCCCACATCTTCGATCAGCTGCGCCGCCTGAAGACCAAGCGCAAGATGAGCTTCTGGTACGGTGCCCGTTCCAAGCGCGAGATGTTCTATGTCGAAGACTTCGACATGCTGCAGGCCGAGAACGACAACTTCCAGTGGCACGTCGCCCTGTCCGATCCGCAACCGGAAGACAACTGGGACGGCTACACCGGCTTCATCCACAACGTGCTGTTCGAGAACTATCTCAAGAACCACGAGGCGCCGGAAGATTGCGAGTTCTACATGTGCGGTCCTCCCGTGATGAACGCTGCCGTCATCAACATGCTGAAAAACCTCGGCGTTGAAGACGAGAACATCCTGCTGGATGACTTTGGTGGTTAATCAATGCACAGTGTTGTAAAGACCTGGCTAGCCTTCGGGCTAGCCTTTTTCTTGACTGGGTGCGGTCAGGAACAAACGGTCCAATCGAAGCCGGAGATCCACATCACCGGCAGCACCATGGGTACCTACTACTCCATCAAGGTGGCGGACAACGTTATCACCGATCCCGCCAAGTTCCAGGCCGAAGTCGATGTGCTGCTGGAGCGGGTGAACGATCAGATGTCGACCTACCGGCCGGACTCCGAGCTGTCGCGCTTCAACCAGCACCGCAGCTCGACGCCCGTGGTGGTCTCCCGCGATACCGCGCGGGTGGTGACCGAGGCCATTCACATTGGCCGTGAGAGCCGCGGGGCGCTGGACGTCACCGTCGGCCCCTTGGTCAATCTGTGGGGCTTCGGGCCCGACGCGCGCCCGACCAAGACGCCGTCTGACGAGCTGATCACCCAGACCCGCCAGAAGACCGGGCTCGGCAATCTGCACGTGATCACCTCCGTCGATGCCGATACCCTGCAAAAGGACATCCCGGATCTCTACGTGGATCTCTCCGCCATTGCCAAGGGCTTTGGCGTCGACAAGGTGGCCGAGTATCTGGAGTCCCTGGGTTCGCGCAACTATCTGGTTGAGATCGGCGGCGAATTGCGGATCAATGGCGTCAACGGCAAGGGTCACCCCTGGCGCGTCGCCATCGAGAAACCGACTGCCAACGCCGGCTCGGTGCAGGAGGTGATAGTGGCGGGCGACAACGGGGTGGCGACCTCGGGCGAGTACCGCAACTATTACGAGCTGGACGGCAAGCGCTTCTCCCATACCATTGATCCCATGACCGGCAAGCCTATCCAGCACCGGATGGTGTCGGTGACCGTGATCCACCCCTCCTGCATGACTGCAGACGGGCTGGCGACCGTGTTCATGGTGCTCGGACCCGAGAAGAGCCTGGCCTACGCCAAGGAGCGGGGGCTGGCCATTTTCGTGATCACCAAGACGGATGAGGGTTTCGAGGAGTCTTACTCCGATGCCTTCAAACAGTATCTGGTTAGAAAATAAAGGGCGGTAACATGCAGATTTTTTTGATCACCTTCGGGGTGTTTCTGGTGGTAGTGGTGGCCATGGCCATCGGCTACATCTTCCAGAAGAAGACCATCTCCGGCTCCTGTGGCGGACTTGGCAGCATAGGTATCGAAAAAGAGTGTGATTGCCCGGAACCCTGCGACAACCGCAAGAAGAAGATGGCCAAGGAAGAGGCCCGTCGCAAGATGCTGGCCGAGAACCGGATCATCTGAGCGGGCAGGGGCTCTCGCACCCATGTCGAACGCAAAACGGGCTGACCCTGGGGTCAGCCCTTTTTTTTTATGGCGAGCGCTCAGTAGTCGTAGCGCTGGCACTCCTTCTTGTTGAATTCGGCCCGCCAGCGTGCCAGCTCCTCCTGTGTACCTAGCTCGTCCCCCTGTTTGATGGCCTTCTCCAGCGCCTTGATGCGCTCGTGCAACCAGCTGCACTCGGCGGTCGGATTGTCCTTGCCATTGCTCTGCTGCGGCAGCAGCAGGCAGAGCCCCAGAGCCAACCCCGGCCAGACTCCCTTCATCTCATTCTCCTTGTGCGATGGATTATAAATGGTGCCTTAAGAGTCTATGTCGGCCCGTCATTTCATGCCGATGGCAGAAATGACAACACTGGGTTAGCATAGGCAGGTTACCTGTTTATTCGTACAGTGGTATGCGCAAGATCATTCACATCGACATGGACTGCTTCTATGCCGCGGTAGAGATGCGGGACAACCCGGCCCTGCGCGAGGTACCGCTGGCCATCGGTGGCTCGGCGGACAGGCGCGGTGTCATTTCGACCTGCAACTATGTGGCGCGTCGCTTCGGGGTGCGCTCCGCCATGCCGAGCGCCCTGGCACGCAAGCTCTGCCCGCCGCTGGTGCTCATTCCCGGCCGGATGGCGGTCTACAAGGAGGTCTCCCGCCAGCTGCGGGCCATCTTTCTGCGCTACACCGAGCAGGTGGAGCCGCTCTCCCTCGATGAGGCCTATCTCGACGTGACGATGAGCCCCTGCTGTGACGGCAGTGCCACCCTGATGGCCCGCGAGATCCGTGCCGCGATCAACGCCGAGCTGGGGCTGACCGCCTCGGCCGGGGTGGCGCCGAACAAGTTTCTGGCCAAGCTCGCCTCCGAGCAGCGCAAGCCGGACGGCCTGTTCGTGATACGGCCGCAGGAGGTGGATGAGTTCGTGCGCCAGCTCCCCCTCGGCAAGCTGCCCGGCATCGGTCGCAAGACCGCGGATCGGCTGGAGTCGCTCGGCCTTTACTCCTGCGAAGATGCCCGTCAGCTCGGCAATGAGGAGCTGATCGCCCGGTTCGGCAAGCTCGGGGAGATGCTGGCCGGGCGGATCTGGGGCCACGACGAGCAGCCGGTACAGGCTCAGCGGGTGCGCAAGACCATAGGGGTGGAGACAACCCTGGCCAGCGACGTGCTGGATGAGGCCGCCTGCTGGCAGGTGCTGAGCCGGCTCATTCCCGAGCTGGAGCAGCGATTCTCGGCCAGCCACGGCAAGGAGCAGTTGATGGGGCAGGGGATCAAGCTCAAGTTTGCCGATTTTCAGCAGACCACCGTCTATCGGCGCGGGGGTTACCAACCGGAACGGTTTCACGATCTGTTGCACGAAGGTTTGCTGCGGGCACAGGGCAAACCCATTCGGCTACTGGGATTGGTAGTCGGCCTGCCGGCGGCCGGCGAAGTGAACCAACTTGCCCTGGATTTAGCGTGATAAGGTTAAGTTTTTGTTTCTAAAACCGATACACTGATCACATCAGTATGAAGCTAGGAAATGGTGGCATGAGTTCTCTTTCTGTTCAGGGGCGGATCACCCTGATCGCCGGTTGTTGTTTGTTGGCCAGTGCCGGTGCCCTGGTGGCCTCTTCTCTCTTCAGTGCTGCCAACATGCAGGATCAGGTGCTGACTTCTACCACGGCGGAAGCCCAGAGTGCGGCCGAAAACTGGATGAAGGCGATGGGCTCGGAGCAGGCGGCCAAGGTGACCAGTTATCTGGACGAAGCTTACTTCCGGGCGACCCTGCTGGGCCAGGGGATCCTGTTCCAGCGCAAGAACGCGGCCGACAATTTCGGCTCCTCCGAATCACTGCGTACCGCCGTCAACCAGCAACTGCATGACGCGGCAGCCTCCTCCGATCACCTGCTCGGCGTCTATGCGGTGTTCGAGCCGGACCAGCTCGACGGCGAAGACAGCAACTACCACGGCTCCAGCGCGCTGGGCTCCAACGATCAGGGGCGTTTCTCCACCTACTGGGCGCGGGTCGACGGCAAGATTGAACCCGAGGTGCAGGACGAATCCGTGCTGGCGGACGAGAGCCCGACCGCGGCCGGCGGGGTGGAGAACGAGTGGTATCGCTGCAGCATTCGCAGCAAGGCCCTCTGTCTGCTGGAGCCTTATCTGGACGATGTGGGGTCGCAAAAGGTATTGATGACCTCGGTGACCGTGCCTCTGCTGGAGCAAGACAAGCTGCTCGGCATGGTCGGGGTCGATATCTCGCTGACCGCGCTGCAGAGTCTGGTCAAGGAGATGGATCAGGAGCTCTATGAGGGGCAGGGCAAGGTGCTGCTGGTGAGCAGCCAGGGCCGTGTTGCCGGGGTGGATGGCTTCGACGTCACCCTGGGCAGTCCGCTCGGTCAGCAGTATCAGACCCTGACGGCCGCCTTGCAGGGCTGGCTGGGCCAGGGGCAGGTGGCCAGTCGCTGGAGTCCGGACGGCAACCTGCTGCAGACCTTCGTACCGGTCAAGATGCGCGGTACGGAACAGAAATGGGGCATCTACATCGAGCTGCCGCGCAGCGTGGTGCTCGCCTCAGCCCTTCAACTGCAGGAGGATCTCTCCGGCCAGGCCAGCCGCAGCGTGATGACCCAGCTGCTCATCGGTGGCCTCATCTCGGCGGTGGCGCTGATCTGCATCTGGCTGATGGCCCATCAGATAGTGGCCCCCATCCGCGCCGTGGTGGCCCGTCTCAAGGACATTGCCAGCGGCGAGGGGGATCTCACCCAGCGCATCGAGCTGCGCCGTGACGACGAGATTGGCGAGCTGGCCAAGTGGTTCAACAGCTTCTTGAACAAGCTGCAGAGTACCATCAGCCAGGTCATAGATACCGTTGCCGGCACCCGGGCCAGCGCGGAGCAGGCGGCCAGCGTCGCCGAGCGCACTAGTGCCGGCATGCAGGCTCAGTATCAGGAGGTGGACCTGGTGGCGACCGCGTTCGAGGAGTTGAGCGCTACCGCCCTGCAGGTGGCCAGCAACGCCAACTCGGCGGTGGCCGCTGCCAACGAGGCCGACACGGCGGCGCAGGAGGGCAAGTACGTGGTGGCCGACACCCAGGAGGCGATGCGCAAGCTGATGGCGGTGATCAGCGATGCCAAGCCGGTGGTGGAGCACCTGTCAGCCAACAGCGAGAACATCAACGACATCCTGGTGGTGATCCAGGGGATCGCCGAGCAGACCAACCTGCTGGCGCTCAACGCCGCCATCGAGGCGGCGCGGGCCGGCGAGCAGGGCCGTGGTTTTGCGGTGGTGGCGGACGAGGTGCGCAATCTGGCGGGCCGCACCCAGAACGCCATCGTCGAGATCCAGACCCTCATCGGCCAGCTGCAATCCGGCACCGAGGCGGTGGTGAAGGCGATCATGACCGGCCACGGTCAAGCGGATCTGACGTTGACCAAGGTGGACCTGTCGGTCAGCGTGCTGGAGCAGATCATCCACGCGGTCGGCACCATTCATCAGATGAACGAGCAGATCGCCAGGGCGGCGCAGGAGCAGAGCGGGGTGGCGGACGAGATCAATCGCAACGTCAGCAACATTCGCGATGTGAGCCACACCATCCGGGCCGAGGCGGCCAGCTCCGCCGAAAATGGTCGCGAGCTGTCGGCGCTGGCCGACAAGCAGCAGCAACTGGTGGGGCAGTTCAAGGTATAGGGATAAGAAAAAAGGCGCCTTCCAACCGGAGGCGCCAAACACATTCAGATGACAGACTGGGTTAAATCGGTCCGATTTAAGCCCCTCTTCCCGCAGAGGAAGAAACACAACACCACAATCGCACTCCAGAGACTCACAAAAATCACATGTAAACCAACATGGAAGAGAAAAAGTGAGCCATATGGCAACGGATTGCGAAGCGAATTATGTTTATTCACTGGTCGACCCGCAACCGACAAATTATAATGCGGCCCATTAGAAAAACTCATCGTCGGCTGGTCTCATGTCTCGTCGTTTACCCCCGCTCAACGCACTGAAAGCGTTTGAAGCCGCGGCTCGTCATTTAAGCTTCACCCGCGCTGCGGAGGAGCTGTTCGTGACCCAGGCCGCCATCAGTCACCAGATCAAGGCGCTGGAAGAGTACCTCGGTATCAAGCTGTTTCGCCGCAAGAACCGTTCTCTGTTGCTGACCGAGGAGGGGCAGGGCTACTTCCTCGATATCAAGGACATCTTCACCTCCATCTCGGAGGCGACCGACAAGTTGCTGGCCCGCAGCGCCAAGGGCGCGCTCACCGTTTCTCTGCAGCCGAGCTTCGCCATCCAGTGGCTGGTGCCGCGGCTGGTCAAGTTCAGCGAACGTCATCCCGACATCGACGTGCGGATCAAGGCGGTGGACATGGACGAGGGCTCGCTCACCGACGACGTGGACGTGGCCATCTACTACGGACGCGGCAACTGGCCCGGCCTGCGGGCCGACAAGCTGCACACCGAGTATCTGATCCCGGTCTGTTCACCGCTGCTGCTGACCGGCCCCAAGCCGCTGCGCACCCCGGACGATCTGACCCGCCACACCCTGCTGCACGACACCTCGCGTCGCGACTGGAAGGCCTGGTTTCGCCAGCTCGACATCGATGCCCCCAACGTCAACCAGGGGCCCATCTTCAGCCACTCCACCATGGTGATCCAGGCCGCCATTCACGGCCAGGGGGTGGCCCTTGGTCACAGCGTGCTGGCCCAGCCAGAGATAGAGGCCGGTCGCCTCATCTGTCCGTTCGAGCAGGTGCTGGTGAGCAAGAACGCCTTCTATCTGGTGTGCCAGGAGCAGCAGTCCGATCAGGGCAAGATAGTCGCCTTTCGCGACTGGATGCTGGAACTGGTGGAGCAGGAGGAGGCCCGTCGTCGGGCCCGACTGGCCGATGCATGAGGTGATCCGGGAGGGGGCTGTTGATGCCCCCGTTCGCATTCTGTTGGCCCACGGCGCCGGGGCGGGCATGGAGCACGCCTTTCTGGCCGAGCTGTCACGGCTGTTGGCCGGGCCCGACATCGAGGTGGTGCGTTTCAACTTTCCCTACATGAGCAAGCGCGCCCTGGATGGCAAGCGTCGTCCGCCGGACCGGCAGCCTGTCCTGCTCGACCACTGGCGCCAGATGATCGAGGAGTTTGCCCATCCCAGACTGTTTCTGGCGGGCAAATCCATGGGTGGGCGGATGGCGGCCGAACTCTATCAGGAGAGTGAGGACGAGATGAATGCTGCAGGATTGCTCATTCTCGGGTATCCTTTCCACCCCCCGGCCAACCCCGACCGCTGGCGGGGCGAGGTGCTCAAGCAGATCAAGACGCCAACCCTGCTGTTGCAAGGGGAGCGCGATACCTTCGGCACCCGTGCCGAACTGGCTGATTTCCCCTTCTCATCCGCCGTATCGGTCCATTGGCTGACCGATGGTGATCATGGCTTCAAACCGCGCAAGAGCAGCGGTGCGAGCGAGCAGGGCAACCTGCGCCAGGCGGCCGAACGGATCAAGGATTTCATTGCGACCATCCCGGCGCGGGGTTGAGGCTGGCGCGGGACAACAAGGAGGCAAGGGATGCAATTTCATCGACATTGGCTGGTGCTGGCGGGCTTTTTCGGCCTGACGGCGACCATGCTGGGCGCCTATGGTGCCCACGGTCTGGCGGCCACCGGCATCGATCCTTCGCGTCTGGCGGCGTTCAATACCGCCGTGCAGTATCAGTTTTTTCACGCCCTGGCCCTGCTGGTGCTGGGGTGGTGCGGTGTGCGCAGCAAGGTGATCAACCTGGCTGGTTCCGCCTTTGTGCTGGGGATCCTGGGATTCTCCGGCAGTATTTACGCCATGGTGCTGCTTGGCAGCAAGGGCTTGGGGCTCATCACCCCGGCCGGTGGCCTCTGTTTTATGTTGGGATGGGCGGCCCTGATGTGGGCTGGCTGTCGTCTTGGAGGAAAGAATGAATAATCTGCTGCTTTATTGCCGCCCCGGTTTTGAGAAAGAGGCGGCGGCAGAGATCACCGAACGAGCCACTAACATGCAGTGTTATGGCTTTGCCCGGGTCAAGGACGACAGCGGCTACATCATCTTCGAATGCTACGGTGAGGAAGAGGCCGATCTGCTGGCGCGCAAGCTGCCGTTCAAGGAGCTCATTTTCATCCGCCAGATGCTGGTGGTGACCTGCGAGCTCAAGGCGCTGGATCTGGCGGATCGGATCACCCCGATCATCGAGGCGACCCGCGACTACGCCATCTGCGGTGATCTGCGGGTGGAGACGGCCGACACCAACGAGGCGAAGGAGCTCTCCGCCTTCTGCCGCAAATTCACCGTGCCGCTGCGCCAAGCGCTGCGCAGCAACGAGATCCTGACCAAGAAGGAGACTCCGAACCGTCCGGTGTTCCACGCCTTCTTCCTGGCCAACGACCATGTGTTGCTGGGTTACTCCTACTCCTTCAACAACTCCGCCTTCCACATGGGGATCCCGCGTCTGCGCTTCCCGGCCGATGCGCCGAGCCGCTCCAGCCTCAAGCTGGAAGAGGCCTTCTACGTGTTCGTACCGCGGGAAGAGTGGGACGTGCGGCTGCGCTCCGGCATGAAGGCGGTGGATCTCGGTGCTTGCCCGGGCGGCTGGACCTATCAGCTGGTGCGTCGCGACATGATGGTGACCGCGGTGGACAACGGCATGATGGCGCAATCCCTGATGGATACCGGCCAGGTCAAGCACATCCGCGATGACGGCTTTGTCTGGCGTCCCAGCAAGAAGAATATCTACTGGCTGGTGTGTGACATGGTCGACAAGCCGGCACGGGTGACCCACATGATCGCCGACTGGTTTCGCGAGGGTGATTGCCAGGAAGCCATGTTCAACCTCAAGCTGCCGATGAAGAAGCGCTACGCCGAGGCGGTGCACAACATCCAGGTGTTGCGTGAACTGCTGGCGGAGATCGACGGCGGCTTCATCATTCAGGCCAAGCAGCTCTACCACGATCGCGAAGAGATCACGGTGCACGTCTTCAACAAGTACTGGGTCTCCAAGCTCTCCCCCCAGGAGTGAAGGCTGGCTGACATGGGCTGACAAAAAGGCCGACAACCTCGAGGTTGTCGGCCTTTTTATTCGGCTTGCGTTCAGAAGCGATAGTCAAAACGCAGCGAGGATTCGCCATCGGTAAGCTTGAGCTCGATGTCGAGCGGTATGGTGCGATCGGTCGGGCTGAACTCCAGCTTGACGCCGTTGCTGCGCAGCTTGAGAGAGGTGTTCATGCCGGCGGTTTTGAACTTGATCCTGGGCTTGTGCTGCTCAAAGGAGAGGCTGACGCTCTTCTCGGCGGTCAGGTTGAGCTTCTGATAGGGAGTGACCTGAT
Organism: Aeromonas sp. FDAARGOS 1408; assembly: GCF_019048665.1. Classification (NCBI taxonomy): domain Bacteria; kingdom Pseudomonadati; phylum Pseudomonadota; class Gammaproteobacteria; order Aeromonadales; family Aeromonadaceae; genus Aeromonas; species Aeromonas sp. FDAARGOS 1408. Next base: position 525,545 of record NZ_CP077394.1, read on the forward strand.
TGTTGCCATTGCTGTCGGTGACGACATCCATCCCGAAGGAGAGGGGCTTGGGGGCCTTGAGCAGGTCATTGGTATCCAGGGTGGATTGCCAGACCTGGCTGGCCGGCTGGGGGGATGGCGGCAGCTGGGGCCAGACATTCTCGACCGGTCTGTCTATTGCCATGACATTGCTGCTGATGAGCAACAGGGTAACGATAGCGCGCATAATGGATCTCCTTATCCCTTATCTATTGAACATAGTAGCCAATCGACAAAGGGGGGAGCGCGCCGTGAGATAAAACAAAGGGAGCCGAAGCTCCCTTTTTAAATCAACAAGTTGGCACCAATTACAAACGATCTATGATGGATTGGGTGAACTCGCTGGTGGAGGCGCTGCCCCCCAGATCCCGGGTCACCCGGTCGCCAGATTCGATGGTGGCGCGCACCGCTTCGCGAATGCGCTCGGCCTTCTCCTGCATACCCAGATACTCCAGCATCTGGATGGAGGCGAGGATCACCGAGGTGGGGTTGGCGATGTTCTTGCCAGCGATGTCCGGGGCAGAGCCGTGCACCGCTTCGAAGATGGCGGCGCCATCACCGATGTTGGCGCCCGGCGCCATACCGAGGCCGCCGACCAGACCGGCACACAGATCCGACAGGATGTCGCCGAACAGGTTGGTGGTGACCATGACGTCGAAGCGCTCCGGGTACATCACCAGGTTCATGCAGGCGGCATCGACGATCATCTCTTCGCTCTGGATGTCCGGGTAGCGGTTGGCCACCTCACGGGCCACTTCCAGGAACAGACCGGAGGTGGACTTGAGGATGTTGGCCTTGTGGATGATGGTGACCTTTCTGCGCCCTTCCTGACGGGCCAGCTCGAAGGCGAACTTGACGATGCGCTCGGCCCCTTCGCGGGTGATGATGCTCATCGCCTCCGCACTCTGGTTGTCATCGCTGCGCTTTTGACCGGCACCCGAGTACATCCCTTCAGTGTTTTCACGCACCGTGATGATGTCGATGTTGTCGTAACGGCTGCGGGTGCCCTTGAAGGAGAGCACGGGACGCACGTTGGCGTAGAGGTTGAACTTCTTGCGCAGGGAGACGTTGATGGAGGTGAAACCGCCGCCGACCGGGGTGGTGAGAGGCCCTTTCAGGGTGACCTTGTTCTTCTCAATCAGGTCGAGTGTGGCCTGGGGCAGCAGCTCGCCGTGTTTCTCCAGCGCCACCAGACCGGCGTCGGCGTATTCGTATTCGAAGTCACAGCCGGCGTGGGTCAGGATCTGGATGGCGGATTCGATGATGCTGGGGCCGATGCCGTCGCCCGGGATGACGGTAATTTTTCTTTTTGACATGAGACGTATCCACTTCTAGGGAACAGAGGGGGAGGATTCGGCGGTTTTATACCATTTCTCCACCTAACCCTCCATGTTTCTTTACATTCTATCTGTTTTTGTCAACAGCGAGAGTGAGTCCGGTCATGCTTGGCGAGATAGCGTCATCAGGCATCCGGGGCGGGCGGATAACGGATCTCCCGCAGGTTGAAGCCAAGGGGGATGTCCCGCTGCAGCCGTACCAGTCGCTGGGCCAGCAGGGCCTCATCCTGGTGTTGGCGCAGCTTGAGCAAAGGCTTGGCGGCGTCCTCCTGCTGGCAGGCGGTCAGCATGGCAGCGAGATCGCCGTATTGCTGCAGCAGCTGGGTGGCGGTCTTGGGGCCGATGCCGGGCACCCCCTTGATGTTGGAGCCACCGATGCCGGTCAGGGCCCAGAAGTCCACCAGCTGGGCCGGGGTCACCCCGTATTGCTGCTCGACGAAGGCGGCATCCAGCCAGCGCTTGTTGAAGTAGTCGCGGATCCGGATCTGCGGGCAGATGAGCTGGCAGAAGCCCTTGTCGGTGGAGATGATGGTGGCGCTGGCACCGTGCTGGGCAATGCCGCTGGCCAGGGTGGCGATGAGATCGTCCGCCTCGTCGGTCTGGGAGAGCAGGGCATCGACACCGCACTCCCAGAAGGCATCCTGCAGCTCGTTCAGCCCTTCGCGCAGCTCGGCCGGCATGGGGGTTCGTCCCTCCTTGTAGGCGGGATAGACCTCCTTGCGCCAGCTGTGCACCTCGCCATCGAACACCGCAATGACGTGGGTCGGCTCGCTGCCGGCCAGCAGCTTGCGGCAGGTATTGATGAGGTTGGCACGGGTGGCGATCAACGCCTGGGCCGGAGTCAGCGCCTGCTGAGCCTGCACCGCGTGCAGCCGGCGGATGAGGTTGAGGGCATCGATGATGAGCAGGTGTGGCCTTGGGTTTGACATGGGGCACTCTTGGCAGTCGGAACGCCCCATTGTAACAAACCAGCGGGCTCAATGGGGGATTGATGGCCGAAGGGCTGGCAGCAATAAAAAAGGGGCGCCATGCGCCCCTCGTTTCATCTGTGCTGCCCGTCAGCGCACGATTTCGTAGCAGGGTACATACTGGCTGCCCGGCAGCTTCATACGCTGCTGTCTGACGAAGCTCTCCAGCAGCTTGTCCATCAGGTGCATCAGCTCCTTGTCGCCATGGATCTTGAACGGCCCCTTCTTCTCGATGGCGCGGATGCCCCCTTCCTTGACGTTGCCGGCGACGATGCCGGAGAAGGCACGGCGCAGGTTGGCCGCCAGCAGCTGGGGCGGCTGGTTGCGGTGCAGATCCAGGCTGGCCATGTTGGCGTGATCCGGCTCGAACGGCAGCTGGAACTCCGGCTCGATCTTGAGGGACCAGTTGAAGGAGTAGGCATCCCCTACCGATTTGCGGTATTCGCGGATCTTCGGCATCGCCTCCTTCATCACCCGGGCCACCTCGGGGGCATCGCCGATGATGATCCGGTAGAGGCTGGTGGCCGCCTCCCCCAGGGTCGCCTTGACGAAGTCATCGATGGCGCGGAAGTAGTCGGCACTCTCTTTCGGGCCGGTCAGCACGATGGGCATGGGTTGCCGCTCGTTGGCCGGGTGCATCATGATGCCGAGCAGGTAGAGCAGCTCCTCGGCGGTGCCGACCCCGCCCGGGAAGATGATGATGCCGTGGCCGAGGCGCACGAAGGCCTCCAGCCGCTTCTCGATGTCCGGCAGGATCACCAGCTCGTTGACGATGGGGTTGGGAGGCTCGGCGGCGATGATGGAGGGTTCGGTGAGGCCGATGTAACGGCCATTGCGCACCCGCTGCTTGGCGTGGCCGACGGCGGCCCCCTTCATCGGGCCCTCCATGGCGCCCGGGCCGCAGCCGGTACAGATGTTGAGCTCACGCAGTCCCAGCTCGCTGCCCACCGCACGGGTGTACTGGTACTCGATCTCGTTGATGGAGTGGCCGCCCCAGCAGACCACCAGGTTGGGGTCGGCGCCGGGCAGGATCGCCTTGGCGTTGCGCAGGATGGCGAACACCACGTTGGAGATGTGGGTGGAGCTGGTGAGGTTGACCAGCCGGTTCGACTCCAGCTGGGTCGACACATAGAGGATGTCGCGCAGCACGGAGAAGAGGTGTTCCTGAATGCCGCGAATGATCTCGCCATCGACGAAGGCGTGTTCGGGGGCGTTGAACAGCTCGAGCTTGACCCCGCGCTCGCGCCGGATCACATGAATATCAAAGGATTTGAAGCGCTCCAGTATCTCTTTGGAGCTGTCGGTATGGCTGCCGGAGTTGAGTACCGCCAGCGAGCAGTTGCGAAACAGTTGATAGATATCGCTGGAGGCGGTTTGCTTGAGGCGGTCCACCTCGAGCTGGGACAGCAAGTCCATGCTGCCGACTGGATTGATGTGCGTAATCATATGTTCCCCTTTCACTCGCTTGTTATCGTTGTGCTTTTCCCTGGGGAGAAAACGGGATGCCCTGTGGCATCCCTTGAATTTGATAGTAGTTGCAAGCGGTGGGGCAGGGGAATAGGGGGAAAGTGCGTTTGCTGCTTTTTTAGGCGCTCGTCAGGCCAGATTCACCTGATCCCGCCCCGAGTGCTTGGAGCTGTAAAGCGCCTTGTCGGCCCGCTCGAACGCATCCGTGGTGTGGTCCCCCTCCCTGAACAGGGTGGCGCCGATGGAGATGGTGATCTCGACCCTGGCATCCCGAAAGCGGAACGGAATGCTCTTGATGGTCTGGCGCAAGGTTTCCAGCGGTTTCTGATACTTGTCCGGGTTGATGTTGGGCAGCAACACCACGAACTCCTCGCCGCCGAAGCGGGCGATGAAGTCGGTATCGCGCAGGGCCCCCTGCAGCGCCTTGGCCACTACCTTCAACGCCTTGTCGCCGGCCATGTGGCCGTAGTTGTCGTTGATGTTCTTGAAGTGGTCGATGTCGATGATGGCCAGGCACAGCGGGGTGCCGTAGCGCAGCCAGCGTTTGTATTCGAGCTCGAGCCTCTCATCGAGTGCCGCCCGGTTGTGCACCTGGGTCAGGCTGTCGAGGAACAGCTTGTGTTTCTGGATGGTGAGCCGCTTCTTGTACTCGGCGGTCTCCTCCTTCATCAGCCGCAGCTTGGCCTCCATGGTGGAGAGGCGGGTCAGCAGGTGGCGTTCGCGGGCGGCCATGGCCTCCCTGTCCTGCAGCAGCAGGCTGATGGCGCCCATGTGGCCTGAGATGGCCTCCTTGAGGTCGCCCAGGGTGTCATGGCTGGCCAGGGTATGGTCGATGGCTTTGAGCTCCTGGTCGATGGCCTTGCGGGTATCCAGAGTGGCACTTTGCAGGGCCCGCCCCTCGTCGAGGGATTCGGTGAAGCTGAAGTGGACGGCCGAGAGGCTCTCGTTGAGGGTGCTGAGAAACGCCTGGGAGGCTTTACGCTCCTCGCGAGTGCCCTCGATGATGAGCTCGATCACCTGCAGGCAGATCTCGGCCAGCAGGGGAGGGGTGATGCCATTGAGCAACTGGCGGCGAATGTCCGCCAGGCTTTCGCCCACCGCACCGGCAAAGTCGAGCTCGGTGATGAGCCGCTGCAGCTCGTCGGCGATGTGGGCGTGGATCTTGACGTCAAAGGGGGCATCCGGCTCGGGGGCGGCCAGATCGGTGACCACCTCAGGCTGACTGCTCTGGGCCAGCAGGGGCTGGCTGGGCAACAGCTGGATCTTGATGGCCTGCTGGTAGAACTCCAGCAGCCGGATCACCTTCTTCTGGTGATCGCCGATGCCATAGCCATCCGGGCTCGCCAGAAACTCCTTGAGGGATTTGCGGGTATCTTCCGGGAAGCCCTTGATCGCCTTGAGTTGCTTGGAGCCGAGTTCGATGGCGGACTTGGTCAGGGAGATGGACTCTTCCAGCGCGTTGCCGTGCTGCTGCAGCAGCTTCTCGATGACCGCGAGATCGGCGTCGAGGGAGGAGAGCGGCGGGTTGCCGTCGAGTTTCTGCTTGAGCTTGGCGAGCTTGTTGTCCAGCTCCCGGTCGTGACCGCGGCAGGCCTGCATCAGCTTGGCGATGAACTGGATGCTGCGGGCGCGCTCGGTATCGGAGAAGGAGACAATGCCGTCCAGCTCCAGCTGTTTTTGCTGAAGGGATTCCCTGAGTCTGGCCAGTTGTCCGGCTACGGCAGCGATATCATTCATTATTCAGGTCGCCCTGTTGTCATTATCGTTGTTGTGTTGGATAGCAACAGCGGTCGAACCCAGTTCCAGACCCAGTTGAATATCTATTCGTCACTGATCAACCGGCACTCTCTTCCGTGAAAGTTGAAGCCAATTAACCCATTGCTTTTCATGAGAAGAATTTACTTTTACCAGTCCCTTGTCAATTGCCATCAAGCAGCATTGCCACACATCCCCATTAAAAAATGCGGCCTGCTGGCAATCGATGGCAGCCAGCTCCAACCAGACGCTTTGCTGGGATTTTTCACTGAGCTGAATGGCTCCTGCCAGCGCCAGATAGCAGAGGTCGAACAGCCCGTGATGATCGAGGGCGGTGGCCGCCTTGGGCAGGAAGGGGTGGCTGACGATGCCGAGGCTGATGTGGCGATCGAGCGGATGCTGGCAGGGGAACTCGGCCAGTACGGCGAGCAGCTCGCGGGCCAGCCGGTGCAGATCCTCCACATGACGCTGGGGCACCACATAGAGCAGATGGCCTTCGCGAAGGTCGTAGATGCGGCCATCCTGCGGGGTGAGGCCGTTGACGTAGGCACCGAAGGCCTGCTCTATCTCGCGGCTCACCTGGTAGCCGTGCTGCTCCAGGCTGTTGACCAGGAAGGGGACCCGAAACAGCAGGTAGTGCAGCTTGTCGTCAAATTCGCTGCTGGGCAGCTCGCTCAGATACCAGCGCTCGGAGCGCTGCTGGCGCTTGGCCATCTCCCGTGGCCAGCGGCTCATCAGTCGCTGCCAGTTGGCCAGCCCGGTGCGTGGCTCGAGCAGCAGCGCCTCGCCCAGCTGCTTGCCCTGCAGGCGGGCGACCCGCAACTTGAGCCAGAGGGTGAAGAAGAGGTAGATGAACAGGGTCAGCAGCAGGCCGGTTATCACGCTCGACCAGAGGTAGCGATCCTGTTGATGCTTGCTGGTGCTGAGCTGCTGCTCCAGCTCCTTGATCTGCTGTTCACGCTCCACCTGGGCGTAGTTGTCGCGGATCGCCTCCTGCTCCAGATCGACCTGCTGCTGGCGGACCTGCTCGCTGCGCTGGTGGAAATTCTTGTAGCTCTCCAGCGCCTGCTGCAGATAGCCCTTCTGCTCGTAGGCGGCCGAGAGCAGGCGGAAGATCTCGAACTGGCGCTGGGTGTCGCCGATCTGGTTGGCCAGCGCCAGCGCGTTCTCCAGCTGCAGGATGGCGATGCCCGCCTCCTTCTGCTTGAGGTGCAGCTCGCCCAGCAGCAGCAGGGTGTCGATCAGCGGCTCCTTGTCATCCCCCAGCTCGTGGGACTGGCGGGCCGCGGTGAGGTAGTTGCGGGCCAGGGTCAGGTTGCCGGTTTCCAGATAGGTTTTGCCGATTTCGTACTTGAGGTTGGCGATGCGGGTGCGGTTGTTGCCCTCGTCCAGCAGATCCAGGGCGTTGAAGAAGTAGACCAGCGCCATGTTCATCTCGCCCTGCTCCCGGTTGAGGCGGGCCAGCACGATGAGGGCGTCGCTCAGCAGGGAGGGATTGCCGAGGGCGTGGAAGTAGTTGGCTGCCTCATTGGCATATTGCAGCGCCTTCTGCGGCTCCTGCTCCTCTTCATAGAGGTTCACTATCTGGTTCGACAGCAGGCCGAGGAAGAGGGGATCCTGCAGGCCCCTGGCCTGCTGCTGGGCGTCGATGTAGTCGCCCAGCGAGAGCTGCGGCTGCTTGAGGGCGTGGTAGAGATCGCCGCTCACCGCGCTGACCCAGGCGCTGGCCAGCGGGTTCTTGGTCTGATCCGCCCAGCGGCGGGCTTCGGCCAGCTGGCGTTTGGCCTCGTCGAACTGGTGCGCCTCTATGCTGGCATTGGTGCGCAGCAGCCGGCTGTAAACCTGCAGCTGGCTCTCTTTCAGGCTGGGGGTGCTGAGCAGGGTCTCCAGCTGGCCGAGCAGGCCGCTGCTGGCACCGTGGGAGCGTTCCAGCAGGTTCTGGCTGCGGATCTTGAGGTAGAGGCCGTGGGCCTGCAGCTCCAGCTGCTGCTCCTTGGCCGCCATGGCGATGCCCTGATCGAGGGACTTCTGGGCGGCCTGGAACTGGCCCAGTTGCAGCAGGCACTCCCCCTTGAGCAGGTGGGCGCCGGTGGCCTGGGCGGCGGTGCCATAGCTCAACAGTGGCTCGCGGTAGCCGTACTCCTGGCGATTGCTGATGATTTGCTTGGGATTATTGGCCGTGCGCGCAAGGAAGGCGGAGGTGATCTGCACGCATCTGGCAGGATCGGTCAGCACCAGGGTCTGGGCCTGTTGCAGATCGATGGACAACTGCTCCTTGGCCAGATCCAGATCAGGAGCGGACAGGGAGGACATCATCATTGCCAGAAAAAACAGTTGATTCATTGGATTAAGGGCAGCACGGGAGTGAGGGCATGTTATCCAAGCCCGCCCCCGTGCGTCCAGAGTTTACTGACAGATTGCGCGCCAGCCCCGTTATCCGGGCGCTGGCGGCGCAGAGCGGCGGGGGCAGGGCCTGCGGATTATTGCCGGATCAGGCGCAGGTTGGCCGGCACTACTTCCCAGTCGCTGCGAAACGGGTTGATGTCCAGGCCGCCGCGGCGGGTGTAGCGGGCGTAGACGGTCAGCTGGCTCGGTGCGCAGAAGTGCTTGAGATCGGTGAAGATCCGCTCGATGCACTGCTCGTGGAACTCGTTGTGCTGGCGAAACGAGATGAGGTAGCGCAGCAGTTTTTCCCGGTCCAGCTGCGGGCCGCGATAGTGGATCACCACGGAGCCCCAGTCCGGCTGGCTGGTCACCAGGCAGTTGGACTTGAGCAGGTGGCTGTGCAGGGTCTCCTCCACCTCCAGGCTGCCGGCCGCACCTTGCAGCAGGTCGGCATCGAACTCGTAGCAGTCCACCTCGATATCCTGCTCGTCGATGCACTCGCCCGGCAGGGCGGCAATGTGGTGCGGAGCCTGGGCCAGCGGGAACAGGGTGACGCTCACATCGCTGCCGGCACAGGCGCTCAAATCCTTGACCAGCATGGCCTGCACCGCTTCCAGCGAGTCGCAGCGGGTCTGGTTGAAGGAGTTGAGATAGAGCTTGAACGACTTGGATTCGATGAGGTTCGCGCTGGTGGCAGGCACCGAGACCTCGCCGACGGCGACCATGGGCTTGCCTTTGGCATTGAGCCAGGAGAGTTCGTACAGGGTCCAGACGTCGCAGCCCTGGAACGGCAGCTCGCCGCCAAGACCGAGGTCGTCGCGGTTCAGACTGCGGGGCACCGGCTGCAGCAGGGCCGGGGTGTACTGGCTGATGTAGGCCGATTGCTGGCCCAGGCTCAGCCCCTGCAGGGCGCTGGCGCCGGCGTATCTATCTTGTTTGCTCATCTGTGTGACTCGAACGTTGAATGGGCGATGGCAGAGGCATGGGCCCCGCTTGGGGTGGCAAGGCGGGGAGTGCCGGCTGGCGATCCGCGCTTCACCTTGTCTGCTCATGGCTTTGATGGTGCAATAGCGGACTTTGGCAGCAATTGTGGGGAATTTCGATGTCGGATCAAGTCTTGTCTGCCCTGGAACACTTTTTTTTGCGCTGGCAGCGCGACGGCGAGGCGAGGCGAGGGCTGCCCCTGTGCGAGTGGGAGGCGGACTGGCGCTCCCCCTGCGAGCTGGATGAACCCAAGGAAGGCCGGGTCGCCTGGCGCCCGCATCGGCGCGCCGAGCCCGCCGATTTCACGGCGATGAACGAGGCGCTCGAGCTGACCCTGCACCCGGCCGCGCAGGCCCTGTTTGGTGGCTGGTTCAGCCGCCCTGTGCCCTGTCTCTACAAGGGATTGCGGCTCGAGTTTGTGCTGCCCTGGAACGAGGCGGATCTCGACCTGCTCAAGGAGAACCTCATCGGCCACCTGCTGATGCTGCGCAAGTTGAAGCGCTCACCCTCTTTGTTCATCGCCACCACTCGCAACGAGATGACGCTGGTATCGCTCGACAACGAGAGTGGTCAGGTGTGGCTGGAGTGGCTCGACTCGGGCCGCCGGTTGGTGCTGGCGCCTTCTCTGCCCGCATTCCTCGAGCGGCTGGAGACCCTGCCGCAATAAGCGGCGTCAGTCACAATGAAAAACGCCTTGCCGACCGGCAAGGCGTTTTTGTTTGGTTCACCGCCGGGCTCAGTCCTTGAAATCCCAGGAGAGGTTGGCGACCAGCCGGCAGGGATCGCACTTGAAGTCGAAGATCTCGTGCAAGGGCTCGGCCAGCGCCCACTCGCCACCGCAGCCCGGACAGGGGCGGGCTTTCTCCTCGGCCGCACTGCGGCCACCTACCCGGTAGAGGTAGTAGTAGGTGGGGATGCCGGTCAGGGCTTCCAGCCGCTTGCCGAGATCGCTGCCACGGCGCTGGAGGCGGCTGCCCACCTCACCGATTTCGTGCAGCGCCGCATGTTCGGCGATGGAGCCGTTCATCTGCAGCTGATCGCACGCCTCCCAATCCTCCTGCCACTTGATGATCTGCTTGTGGTCGCCGTTGGCAACGGCCGGCAGCCGATAGAGTGGGATGGGGGCGAAGTGATCGCCGCAGCGCAGCGGCGAGCAGGTGTGCAGGAAGCTGGTATAGAGCAGCATCCAGCTGGGACGTTCGCCATCATGGCCGCAAGGGTCGGTGCTGTCAGAGAGCAGGTCCGCCCCCTGCAGGTGGAGTTTGGGGGCGAGCAGCCCGGCCTGGTGCAGGCCCTGTTCCGCCAGCTTGACCTGCTCGCTCTGGTTGTCGGGGTGCAGGCTGTCCTGCTCCGGGCAGACCACCCGGCTGACGAAGTAGCCGTCGTGCATGCTGGTGGGGAACTCCCGGCCGAGGATCTGGCCCTGATAGCGCAGCATGTCGAGGTAGTTGACGATGGCCCGCTCGGCCTCGCCCAGCGAGGTGTCGCGATAGCACTCAAAGCAGAGTTCGAGGATGTACATGGTTCACGACTTCCCCTGCTGGAGCAGCAGCTCGGTCAACCGATCCACTTTGCGTTCGAGACGTTCGAGCCGTTCGGCAAGCTGCAACAGGGTGGGCTCGGCGGCGGGAGCGGGGGCCTCCTGCGCCGGGCTGGCGACTTCCGGGGCGGCTGCGGGTTGCTGCTTCCACTGGCTCAGCACTTTGAGCAGCTCGGCCATGGGAACGGGCTGGCCGAGGCGGGCCTTGACCATGGCGGTAGTGGGGGCGATGCCCTTGGCCGCCAGTTCATTGGCGATGCGGATGATCTCTTGGGCTGACATGAGTGCTCCTGCACGGCATGGGGATATAGGGGCTGGACGGGGCACAGAGCTTAACCAAAGCGCGCGGGGCTGAAAAGCGGGAAGCGGGTCAATCGTGCCGGCGCAGCAGTACGTCCAGCTCGTCGATGGTTTCCGACCAGTCCGAATCGTTCCACAGGGCATCGCGCAGAAAATTGGCCTGGGCGCTGGTCCAGAAGGGGGCTTCCGGCAGCAGGGTCTGGTTGTCGAGGCGGTGCTCGTGAATGAAGCGGTGCAGGCTCAGCTCGTCGTTGGCCAGCCCCAGCTGGGCAAACAGGGCGGCCAGATCGTGGGTCAGGAACTCCATCTCATCTCTCCGAAAAGACATTCCAGAACAGTATAGGCTCGCCCCGAGGCGGGAGATTTACAGGCTGGGTACCCGATGTGGCGGGAGGTCAACGCCGACCACCTGCAGCCCCTGCATGCGCAGTTGCCCCAGGTAGTGGCTCTCGCCATCGCTGGAAAATTCGAACTCGTAATAGGTGAGCAGGCGCAGCGGCTGGTGGGCCAGCGCCCGGTGGCTGCGTGCCAGCGACAGCAGTTGCAGGTCGTGATGCTGGCAGTAGCGGCGCATGTATTGCCAGGCGAGTTCGGCCTGGCGCCGCTGGTGCCAGAAGGCACCTGCACCCAGGGTCAGCAGCAAGATGGCGAGCACTTCACCCATCGCGGGCTCCTTTTGCGGTGTGTCCGTGTCGGGCGGCGCCCCGCCAGGGTGGCGGGGCGCCGCTATCATCAGGCCGAGGCGAACAGGCGGCCGATGGCCTGGCCCAGGGCGTCGCTGCGCTCGGGGTCGCGCAGTTTGGCCAGCATATCATTGCGCAGGGCCGGCAGGGTCACCAGTTCGGCAAATACCTGATTGAAGAACTGGGTCGGCTGCAGGGCCAGCTGCTCCAGGAACAGACTGAGCAGGGTGGCATCCTTCAGATCGGGCCAGAGCCGGCCGGCGATGGCCAGCAGCAGGGCCGGGCTCGGCTGGGTTTGCAGCAGGGTCAGCAGCTTGTTGGTGCGCATGCTGCTGCCGTTGCAGGAGGCCAGCGCCCGACACAGGTAGGCCAGGGTCTCGGCGTTGGGCTCGGCGCACTCCTGCTCCTTGCCGATGCGCTCGAACAGGGCGCCCTGTACGGCCGGCGGCAGCGGGGCGTTCTCCAGGCTCTGGCAGAGAGCATAGAGCGGCTCTTGCGGCAGCTTCGGCAGCGCCTTGCACACCAGCGCCAGGTTGCGTTCATCCTGCAGCCGCTCCGCCAGATCGGCAAAGCCCTGCACGCCGAGGGTCTGCCACCCTTCGGGGGAGGGGGCGGACAGGTAGTGGCAGAGCCCTTCGAAGTAGGCGGACGGGGCCTGCTCCAGCTGGCGTGCCAGCTTGGCGTGCAGGCTGGCCATCTTGGCTTCGGCCGGGCGGAAGGTGTAGGGATTCTCGGCCAGCCGCTGGGCTTTCTCCTCATCGAGCTCGCCGGTCAGCTTGTAGCCCAGGGTCTCCACCACCTGATCCATGAAGTGTTTTGGGCCGCTCGAGATGAGCAGACCGCGCTCGTCGAGGGCAAACTTGAGGAACCAGAGGTAGTGGCGCGATTCGGCCGGCTGGAAGAAGTGGACGCCGAGCCAGGCGTGCTGCTGCAGGGGCCAGGGGTAGGGCTCCTGCTGCTGCTCGATGCGCACGAAGGTGTCGCTCGCCAGCGGCCGCACCTGGCGACCCATGTCGAACAGCTGAAACTGGGTATCGGCCTGGGTCAGAAAGTCAGTCAGAGTATTGATGGTGGACATGAGGTGATCCGGCTAAGGGTGATGCGGGCCGATTATAAGGCGCTGGCACAAGATAGCCAGCGGGGAGGCGTGTTGCGGCCGGCGGCGACCCGTACTGATGGCCGCCGGGGGCATGGCAGAGAGCGGGGGGGAGGGTGTATAGTAGCGCCCTTTTTTGCAAAGCCCGGTTTGCTGTTGACTGAACCGCGAACCGGGGACGTGGTGATGAGGAAGAGAGCGCAATGAATCAATATCTGCTGGTAGCCGGCCTGCTGGGCGAACTGACCGCCGAACTGCAACGTCTGGAACGTTGGCAAGCGACCCATCCGGGGGAAGAGGCCCTGGCCAGCGAGCTGCCGTTTTGCGTCGATACCCTGAGCTTCGATCAGTGGCTGCAGTTCGTGCTGATCCCGCGCATGGAGCAGTTGGTGCTGCTGCAGGCGCCATTGCCCAGCAGCGTCTCTCTCTATCCCATGGCCAGCGAAGTCTACAAGGAAGAGCTGGCCGAGGTCGAAGCCCTGCTGCGCCTGATCGCCCGCTTCGATCTGCTGCTCTCCGGCAAAGTGGTCGAACAATGATGAGCGAGCAGACCCTGGTTCATCAGAAGAAAACGCAGACGGGTGGCAGTTCAGATGCTTGCACCACTCAAGACGACGGCGAGATGAAGCTGACCCTGCTCTACCAGGATGACTGGCTGGTGGCGGTCAACAAGCCCTCCGGTCTGCTGGTGCATCGCAGCTGGCTCGACAAGGCCGAAACCCGTTTTGCCATGCAGATGACCCGGGATCTCATCGGTGGTCGTCACGTCTACCCGGTACATCGGCTGGACAGACCCACCTCGGGGGTGCTGCTGTTTGCCCTCGATCCTGCCGTGGCCCGTACCCTGACCGAGGCCTTTGCCGCCCGTCAGGTCCACAAGGAGTATCTGGCGCTGGTGCGTGGCTGGGCTCCGGAGCAGGGGGTGATCGACTACCCCCTCAAGGAGCAGCTGGACAAGATCGCCGATGCCATGAGCGATCCGGATCGTCCGGCCCAGGAGGCGGTGACCGCGTTTCGTCGCCTGCATCAGGTCGAGCTGCCCCATGCGGTTTCCAAGAAACACCCTACCAGTCGCTACAGCCTGGTTCGGCTGTTCCCCAAGACGGGTCGCAAGCATCAGCTGCGCCGCCATCTCGATCATCTGTTCCACCCCATCGTCGGTGACACCACCCACGGCGATGGCCGCCACAACCGCTTCTTTCGCGAGCACTATGGCTGTGATCGCCTGCTGCTGGTGGCTCGCACCCTCAGCTTTCAGCACCCGGTGCTGAAGGTGCCGATGCGCATCCAGGCGCCGCTGGGGTCGCACGTGCTGCAGCTGTTTGCCGAACTGGGCTGGCCTGCCAGCGAGAGCGACTACTGAGGCGTTCGGGGTGTTGCCTGACTCCGCGCTGTGGCATGCTGGGCATCCATGTTGGTCAAAGGGGGTCGTGATGGCGCAGATAGATATAGTGGTGGGAACCGTGTACGGCGCGGCAATGCTGGTGGCCGAGACGCTGGCTGCGCGGCTGGAACAGGCGGGACACGGCTGCCGGGTGTTCGAGGAGGCAGAGCTGGAAGATCTGGATGCGAGTCGATTCTTGCTGGTCATCACCGCCACCACCGGCCAGGGCGACATTCCGCCCAATCTGCAACCACTGGCTACTGCTCTGACTGATCGGGCGCCCTATATGAAAGGGTGGCGTTATGCCCTCATCGCCATGGGGGACAGCAGCTATGAGCACTTCTGCGGCGCCGGTCGCCACCTCGATGGACTGCTGCAGGAGCTTGGCGCCAGCCCTCTGCTGCCCCGCCTGGAAATAGATGCCACCGTCGACGATGAACCGGAAAAAGTGGCGCTGGCCTGGCTCGATGACTGGCTAAATAAACTCTAGCGACCACTCTTTTTCATCACTTATAGATCCCCGTTCAGTCCGTCTGGCGGGGATATTTATTTTGTGGGGCAGGTCAGTCTCAACTGGCCATATTTGCCCGCTATTTCTCCGGTTATTTTTCAAGCCGTTCCTTGTTTGCTCAGTGATTTATTTCGGCGCCAGCTGACATGCCGCAAATTTAAAAGTTCCCCATTGAAAGCGATTTCAGTCATGTTTTTGTCATCAATTTGAATATTTATCACTTAATCTTCGAAGCGAATTAATTGTTGGTAGCGGTTTCATGGTGGATCTTTTTGCATTTCAACCATGGTAAATAGTGAATTATTGCATAAATCTACAATTATCCATCCCATAAAACCCTCTGCGGCCAATGCTGGGCGATTTGTCGCCATTTTGTGAATCAGCTCATGTTTGTCCCGAAATTGGCTACCTATAATCGGCCTCGGTTATCACCCAAACGTTTTTACGGTGATAAGAACTTGGATATTCAGGATCACACTCCTCACAGCGGGAATAAGGAAAATGAAAATGAAAGCAAAGTGGCTCCCGATCGCTGCAGCAGTAACCGCAGCCCTGGCTTCCCAAGCCGCCTTCGCCGTTGATTTCCACGGCTACATGCGTTCCGGTGTCGGTACTTCCGATAACGGCGGCCTGCAAACCTATTCCAAGGCGAAAGTCGGTCGTCTGGGCAACGAAGCCGAGACTTACGGCGAAGTTCAGCTGGGTCAAGAAGCTTACAACAAGGACGGCAAGTCCTTCTACGTAGACTCCATGTTTGCAATGGTGGCAGGTCAGCAGGGTCGTGACTGGGAAAGCACCAGCGGCAGCGATGCCGACTTTGCTCTGCGCCAATTCAACGTCCAGGCCAAGGGCGTGCTGGGCTTCGCGCCGGAAGCTACCCTGTGGGCCGGTAAGCGTTACTATCAACGTCACGACATCCACATCTCCGACTTCTACTACTGGGATGTGTCTGGTGCCGGTGCTGGTGTAGAAAACATCCAGGCTGGTCCGGGCAAGCTCTCATTTGCATGGCTGCGTAACGACCCGTGGGAAGATTACGACAAGTTTGTAGGTGGTGTTGGTGTCGACAAGCGTGTTGATACCGACGTACTGGACCTGCGTTATGCTGGTATTCCGCTGTGGCAAGACGGCTCCCTGGAGCTGGGCTATGACTACGCCCGCGGCAACCTGACCGATGAGCAGAAAGCGGCTCTGGGCAGCAAGGATTACGAGAAAAACGGCCACATGCTGACCGCCGAGTTGACCCAATCCATGCTGGGTGGCTTCAACAAGACCGTGGTTCAGTATTTCGCCGACGGTTATGCCGCTCAGGCTGTTGACTACGGTAGCGGTTCTGGCAGCGGCCTGAGCCAATCTGCCGCCAAGGGCGATGGCTGGCGCTTCATCAACTGGGGCGTGCTGCCGGTTGGCGACAAGGTCGAGTTTGGTCACCAGCTGGTTTACGGTACTGCCAGTGACCTCGAGAATGACAGCGTTGACAAAGACACCTTCTCCGTTGTCGTTCGCCCGATGTACAAGTGGAATGACACCATGAAGACCATCGCCGAGCTTGGCTATCACCATGACAGCTACAAGCCGAACAATGGCACCGAAACCAGCACCATCGGCAAGAAATACACCCTGGCTCAGGCCTGGTCCGCTGGCTCCAGCTTCTGGGCCCGTCCGGAAATCCGTGTCTACGCTTCCTACCTGGATTCTGACGGCCAGTTCCGCCCGGATGCCAATGGCGTGAAACAGGACGATTCCTGGAACTTCGGTGTTCAAGCTGAAGCTTGGTGGTAATCTGTTGACGTCATGACTGCAAGTGCCCCCGCATGACGGGGGCTCTTTTTTTACAACACGTTTCTTAGGGTCACGCGATGAGATATTCCAGATTAGCCTTGACTGTATTCTGTTCTGTTGTGCTGGGTGGGTGCGCCACGTTGGAAACGACGGTAGCGCCGACTCAGGAGTTCAAGTCCATCATGGGAAATCGCGACGTTGCGATGAGCCAATTGGCTACGGTTAGCAGCTGCTGTCGCGATGTCTCCAGTCTGCCGTTTCAGGACATACAACCGGGCGCAACCAAGCTTATCCCCATTGATGGCAGCTCCCCCGTTTACGCTTTCAGCGAAGGGAAAAGCCACTTTGCCGCCTTCCGGTTGCCGGTCAACTCCGGTGACCTGCGCATCACGGTTGATGGCTTGATCGACAAATCGCTGTTCAACCCGACCGTCTTGATGCTTGATTCCAAATTCAATGTGACCCGCAAGTTGGGCAGCGACGTGTTCAAGTACGAGCCTGCACGCATGCTGCAGGGGGATCGCATGGAAGCCGTGTTTACCGTGGATCGCTCCTATGTCGGTAACCCCAATAACGAAAGTTACATGGTGATCTACACAGACCAGAGTGGTCTGGACAAAACAACCACCATTCTGAGCCCTTCCAAGCTGATGACCAAGTCGCTGGGGGTGGTTGATTATGGCGAAAAAGACCCCGTCATTCCGCACTCCCCCTGGGGCGTGGTCAGCCTCTCTGTGGAGGACTTGAGTGGCGTCAAAACCGAGAGCAACTATTACAAACCTGTCTATCAGGATGTGATTGATGCCAACACCCCGGTAGTCAACACGGCACCAAACAAGCTTGTCGTGCCCCTGGCGACCGCCGGTGCAGTCAAGAGCAGTGCCCCCATGCTGAGCGAAACCGAGGCCTTCTATCAATCCCAGATCGAGAAAGCGGTGAAAGCCGGCGACATCGACAAGGCGATGAGATTGGTCAGCGAAGCTGAACGGGCAGGTTCGACTAAGGCGAAATCGGTCTTTGTGGATGCGGTCAAGCGTTCCCAGAAAGGCTGAATATCGTCCGGTCTTTAAAAGATAATATTTATTTGAGGCCTCCCTTGTTGGAGGCCTTTTTAATCGGTAGACTAAAATAGAAAAAACAGCAAATGGTTACATTAAGTTACATTGCGTTTCATGGTGTATTGTTTTGATTGGCTAAAATACAATGCGAAACAGCACTTTTCATATTTCTGGTTTAGCATGAAGATGCCGAAATATAGCTGTAATTAGCTGAAAATTCCCGCCGAAATTATCTTGTGATCTCCCCTCCAAATTTTTTATTCGCTTACCCCTGATGGAAGATATTTGCGATCTGCTGGGTTATATTCAGCTGGTCAAAATAAACAAACCCGCGTCGAATTCATGCCGATGAGAGATGATGTTCTTGGTCGTCTATAAATTGGACTGAAGCGTCTACGGTAAGACATTCCATTCAGGAGCGCACACATGTTAAAAAATGCTTTCTCTAATCTGCAAAAGGTCGGTAAGGCGCTGATGCTGCCAGTATCGGTCTTGCCCGTTGCAGGTATTCTGCTGGGGGTGGGTGCTGCCCACTTCAGCTGGTTGCCGGAAATTGTCTCCCAGCTGATGGAGCAGGCCGGCGGTTCCGTATTCGGTCAGATGGCCCTGCTGTTCGCCGTGGGCGTAGCGCTTGGCTTTACCAATAACGACGGCGTATCCGGCCTGTCTGCCATCGTTGGCTACGGCATCATGAGCGCCACCCTGAAGGTGATGGCCCCCGTGATGGGCGTCGAGACCATCGAGACCGGCGTACTGGGTGGTATCCTCGCCGGTGGCGTGGCCGCCTGGGCGTTCAACCGCTTCTACAAGATCCAGCTGCCCGAGTACCTGGGCTTCTTCGCCGGCAAGCGCGCCGTGCCCATCATCACCGGTTTCGTCTCCATCGGTCTGGGCGTGATCCTGTCCGTGATTTGGCCGCCGGTAGGTGCCGCCATCGGTGCCTTCTCCGACTGGGCTGCCAACCAGAACCCGGTACTGGCCTTCGGTATCTACGGCGTGGTTGAACGTTCACTGATCCCGTTCGGTCTGCACCACATCTGGAACGTGCCGTTCTTCTATCAGGCTGGTACCTGTGTCAACGCCGCTGGCGAAACCGTACACGGCATCATGACCTGCTTCCTGACTGCTGACGACGCCTCCCGCGCTGCCGGCAACGGCTTCGGCCAGCTGGCTGGTGGCTACCTGTTCAAGATGTTCGGTCTGCCTGCCGCCGCGTTTGCCATCGCGCACTCCGCCAAGCCGGAAAACCGCGCCAAGATCGTAGGTATCATGGCCTCTGCCGCCCTGACCTCTTTCCTGACCGGTATCACCGAGCCTATCGAGTTCTCCTTCCTGTTCATCGCCCCGGTACTGTACGCCATCCACGCCGTGCTGGCCGGTCTGGCCTACGTGCTGACCAACTCCCTGGGCGTGGTACACGGCCACACCTTCTCCAACGGCTTCATCGACTTCGTGGTGCAATCCCCGCGTGCCGATCACATGCTGCTGCTGGTGGGTCTGGGTCTGGTTTATGCCGTCATCTACTACGTGGTCTTCACCGTGGTCATCCGTGCCATGAACCTGAAAACCCCGGGTCGTGAAGACGAAGCGGCCGAAGAGAGCGTTGGTCAGAGCAAGGACGAGATGTCTGCCGCACTGGTCACTGCCTTCGGTGGCAAGGAGAACATCGCTTCTCTGGACGCTTGCATCACCCGTCTGCGTGTCGGCGTGAAGGATGTGGCCAAGGTTGACCAGGCTGGTCTGAAGAAACTGGGCGCCGCCGGTGTGGTGGTTGCAGGTTCTGGCGTACAAGCCATCTTCGGTACCAAGTCCGACAACCTGAAAACCGACATGGACATCTGGATGAAGAGCAACTAATCCCTGCTTTCATTCCGAGTTCCGAAAAGGGAGGCGCAAGCCTCCCTTTTTGCTGGGCCGCGTTTGGGCGGCGGGGCATGTGCGGGGCTGGCCTGATGACGCCTGCCTGATGTGACCCAATGAAAAAGGCGCCCGTGGGCGCCTTTGCTGCATCAGACCGGTTTAGAGCTTTTCCAGATCCCGCTCGATTTCGCTGATCTTGTTCTGCACCACTTTTTCCAGGTGACGCAGGTCGCGCAAGATCTTCTGCTTGATGTCCGGGTCGGCCTGCACGTGCACGCCCTGGGTCAGGTTGTCGAGCTCGTCCACCACGTATTTCAGATTGGCGTTGATCTCGGTGACATCCTTGTACTCATGGGTGCCCGAATCGACCAGCATGGTCTTGCGCTGGCGCGGGTATTTGAACTTGACGCTCTTGGCGAAAAACTCGCCCTTCTGCTTCTTGAAGTAGATCTTGAGGATGTCGTGGTTGGCCTCCTGGCGCAGGGTATAGCTGTCGACGGAGGCGGGATCCTGGATCCCCAGGCTCTTCAGATTCTCGTACATCAGGCTTCCTCGGTTTGAAACGATCCTGTCACGTCTATCTTAACCGAGCCGGTGTGGCTTGCCTGTGACAGGGGCGCCAAAATCAAAAGGGCGCCATCAGGCGCCCTTTTAAATCACAGCAAAACCGCTTACTCGTCGATGGAACGCAGCAGGGCGTTGATGCCGACCTTGGCGCGGGTCTTGGCATCTACCTTCTTGACGATGACGGCTGCGTAGAGGCTGTACTTGCCGCACTTGGAGGGCAGGGAGCCGGAGACGACCACCGAGCCAGCCGGCACGCGGCCGTAGTGGATCTCGCCGGTTTCACGGTCATAGATACGAGTGGACTGGCCGATGAAGACGCCCATGGAGATGACGGAGCCTTCCTCCACGATCACCCCTTCCACCACTTCGGAGCGGGCACCGATGAAGCAGTTGTCCTCGATGATGGTCGGGTTGGCCTGCAGCGGCTCCAGCACGCCGCCGATGCCGACGCCGCCGGAGAGGTGCACGTTCTTGCCGATCTGGGCGCAGGAGCCCACGGTGGCCCAGGTGTCGACCATGGTGCCTTCATCGACGAAGGCGCCGATGTTGACGTAGGAGGGCATCAGCACGGTATTGGGCGCGATGAAGGAGCCTTTGCGGGCGGTAGCTGGCGGTACGACACGCACACCGGCGGCCTTGAACTGCTCGGCGCTGTAGTCGGAGAACTTGAGGGGAACCTTGTCGTAGTATTGGGCATCGTCGCCCTTGATGATGCCGTTGTCATTGATGCGGAAGTAGAGCAGCACCGCCTTCTTCAACCACTGGTGCACCACCCACTCGCCGGCAATCTTCTCGGCGACGCGGGCCTTGCCGGAATCCAGCAGGTCGATGGCTTGCAGGATGGCGGCCTTGGTGGCGGCATCGACGGAGCCGGGAGTGATGGAATCACGGCGCTCGAAGGCCGCTTCAATGATCTGTTGCAACTCGGTCATGACAGGTTTCCTTTAAAAAATTCCGTTTGTTGTATCACACTTTTCCAACTGTTTTTAAGGGCCCGGGCCGATTTCTTCACAAGAACGGCGATTTACTGTACTCCAGTGGCCCAACCACTTGTTCTGACTGAAAAATCAGGCTGATAAACGGGGTCTTGTGAGGCCGATCCGGGGTGCCATAGGCCTAACGTTCAGCACTCTCCACAGGGTTGAGCTGATTGACCAGCCGCTCTTCCAGTGCTTGCTGCTCGGTCTGGGTCAGGGGTTCGCCAGCCAGGGTGGTGAGGCTGAAGAAGTCCTCCACCCGCTCGCCGATGGTGGTGATCTTGGCGGCGTGCAGCGACAGGCCGCACTGCTGGAACACGGCCCCGATGCGGGCCAGCAGGCCCGGGGTGTCGAGCGCGGTCAGCTCCAGCAGGGTGTGGCGGTTTTCCCCCTTGTGGGGCAGAAACACCACCCGGGTCGGTACGCTGAACTGGCGGTGGCGGCGCGACAGGGGCTTGCTGCGCAGCACCAGCCTGCCCGGCTCCTGCAGCGCCTTCTCCAGCTCCTTCTTGATGGTGGCGGTGCGGTTGGGGCTGATGGGCTCGCCGTTGGGTTCGAGCACCACGAAGGTATCGAGCACGTAGTCGCTGCGCGAATTCATGATCTGGGCGTCGTGGATGTTGAGGTTCTTCTGATCCAGCGCCGAGGCCACGGTGGCGAACAGATTCGGGGTGTCGCGACAGTAGATGAACACCTCGCTGCCGCCGCGGGTCGGGTGCTTGCCGATGATCACCAGCGGTGCCGGGTTGTCGCCGTGCTCGATGATCTTGCGGCAGTGCCAGGCGATCTGTTCCGGGGTGTGGCGCAGGAAATAATCGGCCTTGAAATCGCTCCAGAGCTGGTTGATGGCCTCCTCCGGCACGTCGCGCTGGGCCAGGAACTGCTTGGCCTGGCGCTGGTTTTCACGGATCCGCAGGCGCATGTCCGGCGGGTTCTCCAGCCCCTGGCGCAGGGCTTTCTGGGTGGCGAAGTAGAGCTCGCGCAGCAGGGTGCCCTTCCAGTCGTTCCACAGGGTGTCGTTGGTGGCGCAGATATCGGCCACGGTCAGGCAGTAGAGCAGGTCGAGGTGCTGCTCGTCGCGCACCTTCTGGGCAAAGTCGGTGACCACGTCCGGGTCGTAGATGTCGCGGCGCTGGGCGGTGACCGACATCAGCAGATGGTGGCGCACCAGCCAGGCGACCAGCCGGCTCTCGTAGCGATCCAGACCGTGCAACTGGCAGAACTCCAGCGCATCGACGGCGCCGAGCTCGGAGTGATCGCCGCGTCGCCCCTTGGCGATGTCGTGAAACAGGGCGGCAATGCTGAGCAGCTCGGGCTTGCGCAGCCGGGTGAAGACCTCGTGGCAGAGCGGGTGGGTCTGGCGGCTGGCCGGGTTGGGAAACTGGTGGATGTTCTTGAGCAGCCGGTGGGTGTGTTCGTCCACCGTGTAGGCGTGGAACATGTCGAACTGCATCTGGCCGACGATAAGGTTCCACTGCGGCAGGTAGGCGGCCAGGATGCCATATTTGTGCATCAGGCTGAGCGGTTGGCCGATGCCGTTGGGGTGGCGCAGCAGCGCCATGAACAGGCGGCGGCACTCGGGCTGGTCCTGCAGCCAGCAGTTGAGCTTGCGGCGCGCCTCGCGCAGCTGGCGCAGGGTGGCGGAGTGGATGCCGGCAATCTCCGGGTGCTGGGCAATCTGGTAGAAGAGGCGCAGGATGGCGGCGGGATCGCGGCCGAACAGCTCGCTATCCACCGCATCGATGAGGCGCCCGCGCAACTGGAACTCGTCGGAGAGGCGGCGCACATCCATGGCGGTGTTGCCGAGGATCGCCTCGTCAAACAGCTGCAGCAGCATCTCGTTGAGCTCGGAGACCCGTCGCACTGTCTGATAGAAGCGCTTCATCATCTGCTCGACCGGGGTGTTGCCTTCCCCCTCGAAACCCAGCATCTGGGCCACGGTGCGCTGGCGATCGAACAGCAGCCGGTTGTCGCCCTTGTTGATGGCCATGTGCAGGGCGAAGCGCACCTTCCAGAGGAAATTCTGGCAGTCGAGCAGCTCGCGATACTCGGCCCGGTTGAGAAAACCGTGGCTGGTCATCTCGAACAGGGTGGTGGCGCCGAAGTGGCGGCGAGCCACCCAGGCCAGGGTCTGGATGTCGCGCAGTCCCCCCGGATTGCACTTGAGATCCGGTTCGAGCTTGTAGGCGGTGCCGAGAAACTGCTGGTGGCGCTGGGCCTGCTCTTCGCGCTTGGCCTTGAAGAACTGCTCGCTCGGCCAGAAGTGCTGGGGGCCGGTGGCCTCCTTGAGCTGCTGGAAGCCCGCCTCGCGGCCGGTGATGTAGCGCGCCTCGATGAGGTTGGTGGCGACCGTGATGTCGCCTCGCCCCTGCTCGATGCACTCGCGCACGTTGCGCACCGCCTGGCCCACCTCCAGCTTGAGATCCCACAACAGGGTGATGAACTCGCCGATGCGCAGCCCCAGCACCTCGTCCAGCTCGTCCCCTTCGTAGAGGATCAGCAGGTCGATGTCGGAGTGGGGGTGCAGCTCACCGCGGCCATAGCCCCCCACCGCGATCAGGGTGAGCTCCGTCTTGTCGAAGCCGAATTTCTGCCACAGCCGGGTCAGAAGCTGGTCCATGTATTCGGAGCGGGTGGCCACCAGCTCGATGATGTTGTCACCGGCGTCGAAGCGGGCGTGCAGCCAGCCGAGAAAACGGCTCAGGTACTCCTTGCAGTTCTCGCGGGTGAGCTGATCGTCGGGCAGCAGATGGGGGGAAAGCAGGCTGGCGTCCATGGCGTCTCACACTCTTGTCACAGGCCGAAGTGCGGGGCCTGCGGCTGATAAAAACAAAACCCCGGCGAGGGGCCGGGGTTTGATGTTAACCGTGTTTGATGAGACGGTCGATAGTGTCGTCCGGGCGCAGGGTCAGCACCTCGCAGCCATCCTCGGTCACCAGCAGGGTGTGCTCCCACTGGGCGGAGTCGCCGCCATCCTTGGTGGTCACGGTCCAGCCATCTTTCGGGTTGACCTTGCAGTGGTACTTCTTGCTGTTGACCATGGGCTCGATGGTGAAGCATATGCCCGGTTTGAGCTCCAGCTTGCCGCCGTTGCGGTAGTGCAGGATCTGCGGCTCTTCGTGGAACTCGGCCCCGATGCCGTGACCGCAGTAGTCACGTACCACGGAGAAACCGGCCTTCTCGACGATGGGCTGGATCACGGCGCCGATCTCGGTGATGCACATGCCGGGGCGCACCTGCTTGATGGCGGCGTAGAGGCTCTCCTGAGCCACCTTGCAGAGCTGGCGACGCAGCGGGGTGGTCTCGCCCACGATGAACATGGCGGAGGTATCACCGTGGTAGCCATCCTTGATGACGGTGATGTCGAGGTTGATGATGTCACCCTCGCGCAGCTTCTTGTGGTTCGGGATGCCGTGGCAGATCACATCGTTCACCGAAGTGCAGATGGATTTGGGGAAGCCGTGATAGTTGAGCGGGGCAGGGATGGCCTGCTGCACGTCGACCATGTAGTTGTGGCAGATGGTGTTCAGTTCGTCGGTGGTGACGCCCGCCTTGACGTGGGGGGCGATCATGACCAGCACATCGGCGGCCAGTTGGCCGGCAACGCGCATCTTTTCAATCTCTTCCGGTGTCTTGATTTTAATGGACATGGGATCTCTCTTGGGACCTGACCGCGCACCCTGTGATGTCCGGCAATCAGGTAATGAAAAATAGATGCGTTTGCAATCAGGCCAAAATTTTATCCCCAACCCCCGTTTACTTCCAGTGTGATTGTCATCACAGCGTCAAATCGGTGCCGCAACCTGCTCGGCAGGGATCCATTTTTAGCGGTGAGGCTGGTGGTGTCCTGACCAAAGTTATGGTATAAAGCGCGCCGGAATGGGGAACTTGTCTCCCCGTACCATCACCCTTACTTAAACAACACACACACATCGACACATATGCCGGGGTGCCTTAACGGGTCGGTTATATGGGATGTGTGGAGGCCTAACCCCAATACGAGGTATAAAATGGCTAAAGTTTCTATGCGCGACATGCTGCAAGCCGGCGTTCACTTCGGTCACCAGACTCGTTACTGGAACCCGAAAATGAAATCCTACATCTTCGGTGCCCGCAGCAAGGTTCACATCATCAACCTGGAAAAAACCGTTCCGATGTTTGACGATGCCATGAACTTCATCAGCTCCGTAGCTGCCAAGAAGGGCAAGGTACTGTTCGTAGGTACCAAGCGTGCCGCGTCTGAAGCCGTAAAAGAAGCCGCTGAGCGTTGCGACCAGTTCTATGTTAACCACCGCTGGCTGGGCGGCATGCTGACCAACTGGAAAACCGTTCGTCAGTCCATCAAGCGCCTGAAAGATCTGGAAACCCAGAGCCAGGACGGTACCTTCGACAAGCTGACCAAGAAAGAGGCGCTGATGCGTACTCGCGAAATGGAAAAGCTGGAGAAGAGCCTGGGTGGTATCAAGAACATGGGCGGCCTGCCTGACGTTCTGTTCGTTGTCGATGCCGACCACGAGCACATCGCTATCAAAGAAGCCAACAACCTGGGTATCCCGGTAGTTTCCATCGTTGATACCAACTCCAACCCGGACGGCGTTGACTATGTCATCCCGGGTAACGACGACGCTATCCGTGCCGTTCAGCTGTACCTGAATGCTGCTGCTGACACCGTACTGGAAGCTCGCGCTCAGGACATCGTTGTTCAAGCCGAACAAGATGGCTTCGTTGAAGCTGAGTAATTGATAAGGACTGCAAAGCCCTTATTAACCAAGCTGATGTAATTGGTTAGCAGGGGCCCTTGTGGCCCCTGTTTCTTGTCAATTCAAGACCGAGGATACTGGACATGGCAAACATTTCTGCCGCCCTGGTAAAAGAACTGCGCGAGCGCACCGCCGCTGGCATGATGGATTGCAAAAAAGCACTGGAAGAAGCCAACGGTGATATCGAACTGGCTATCGAAAACATGCGCAAATCCGGTCAGGCCAAAGCCGCCAAGAAAGCTGGCCGTATCGCCGCTGAAGGTGTGATCTTCGCCCGTACCGAAGGCAACGTTGCCGTCATGATCGAGCTGAACTGCGAGACTGACTTCGTTTCCAAGGATGCCGGCTTCCTGGCCATGGGTCAGAAAATCGTTGAGATCGCCGCTACCCAGAAGATTGCTGACGTTGACGCGCTGAAAGCCGCTGACTTCGGCAACGGCGAGTCCGTAGAGCTGACCATCACCAACCTGATCGCCAAGATCGGTGAGAACATGAACCTGCGTCGCGTGATGCTGGTTGAAGGTGACAACCTGGGCACCTACGTTCACGGTTCCCGTATCGGTGTTATCACCAAGCTGGTCGGCGGTACCGACGAGCTGGCCAAAGATCTGGCCATGCACGTTGCTGCCAACAGCCCGCAATTCGTCAAGCCGGAAGATGTGTCTGCCGACGTCGTTGCCAAAGAGCGCGAAATCCAGATCGACATCGCCATCAACTCCGGCAAGCCGAAAGAGATCGCCGAGAAGATGGTTGAAGGCCGCATGAAGAAGTTCACCGGTGAGGTTTCCCTGACTGGTCAGCCGTTCGTGAAGGATCCTTCCATGACCGTTGCCGAACTGCTGAAGAAAGAAGGCGCTGACGTTGTTTCCTTCACCCGTTTCGAAGTGGGCGAAGGCATCGAGAAGCAAGAGACCGATTTCGCTGCAGAAGTAGCAGCTCAAATCGCGGCCGCTCAAAAGGCCTAATCGAACCGGTTTTTCCGTTTCCCCAGACCGCGACTTATGTCGCGGTCTTTATATGACCAGGAATCAGTGACATGAGTACCAATCCCAAGCCTGCATACAGACGTGTTCTTCTGAAGTTGAGTGGTGAAGCCCTGCAAGGATCCGAGGGTTTTGGCATTGATCCGGCGGTGCTGGATCGGATGGCCCAAGAGATCAAAGAACTGGTTGAGCTGGGTGTTCAGGTCGGTCTGGTCATCGGTGGCGGCAACCTGTTCCGTGGTGCCGGTCTTGCCAAGGCGGGCATGAACCGCGTGGTGGGCGACCACATGGGTATGCTGGCTACCGTGATGAACGGTCTGGCCATGCGTGATGCCCTGCATCGTGCTTATGTGAATGCCCGTCTGATGTCTGCCATCTCCCTGCAAGGCATCTGTGACTCCTATGTCTGGGCTGAAGCCATCAGCCAGCTGCGCGCCGGCAAGGTGGTGATCTTCTCCGCCGGTACCGGCAACCCCTTCTTTACTACCGATTCTGCGGCCTGTCTGCGCGGGATCGAGATCGAAGCTGACGTCGTGCTCAAGGCCACCAAGGTGGATGGCGTGTTCACGGATGATCCGGTCAAGAACCCGGATGCCGTGCTGTACCATGAACTGAGTTATGATGAAGTTCTTGAAAAAGAACTCAAAGTGATGGATCTTGCTGCTTTTACTCTGGCCCGCGACCACGATCTGCCGATCCGCGTGTTCAACATGAACAAGCCGGGTGCGCTGCGTCGGGTGATCATGGGTGAGCCGGAAGGTACCCTGATCCACCATGTCAGCAAGTGAGACAAGCGTGAGCTCCGGCTCGTTTGTCCATGACGCCAGCAAATAAGATAGATACGGGCCGGTAGACGGCTCGTTCGCCAAAAGGAAAACCACTGTGATCAACGAGATTAAAAACGACGCCAAGGACCGCATGGGCAAGAGTGTCGAGTCGCTCAAGACCCAGATGTCCAAGATCCGCACCGGCCGCGCTCACCCGAGTCTGCTTGACGGCATCCAGGTGGAGTATTACGGTGCCGCCACTCCTCTGAAACAGTTGGCCAACGTGGTGGCAGAAGATGCCCGCACCCTCTCCATCTCCATCTTCGATCGCTCCATGATCCAGGCGGTGGAAAAGGCCATCCTGACCTCCGATCTGGGCCTGAATCCGTCCAGCAACGGCCAGACCCTGCGCGTGCCGCTGCCGCCGCTGACCGAAGAGCGCCGTCGTGATCTGACCAAGATCGTGCGTGCCGAAGCGGAAGGTGCCCGGGTTGCCGTTCGCAACATCCGTCGCGATGCCAACGCCGATCTGAAAGCCCTGCTCAAAGACAAAGAGATCTCCGAAGACGACGACCGTCGTGCCCAGGAAGAGATCCAGAAGTTGACCGATTCCTTCATCAAGCTGGTAGACGATGCGCTGGCCGTGAAGGAAAAGGAGCTAATGGAAATCTAAGCCTCTGACAGGTATATTACGAGCGCCGTGTAGTGCCCCTGCACGGCGCTTTTGTCTTTGTGGGAGAAATGAATGTCGCTTTTGGCAGCCGTAGGTGATTGTGCCAATACGTCCTTGCCTCGTCATGTGGCCATCATCATGGATGGCAACGGACGCTGGGCCCAGAACCGTGGCAAGATGCGGGTCTATGGCCACAAGGCCGGTGTGAAGTCTGTTCGCGAGGCGGTGACCTTTGCCGCGCGTGCCAAACTGGATGCGCTCACTCTGTTTGCGTTTTCCAGCGAGAACTGGCGCCGCCCGGAAGGGGAGGTCAGTGCCCTGATGGAACTGTTTATAACGGTGCTGGGCCGCGAGGTTAAAAAACTGCACAGCAACGGCATTCGGCTCAAGGTGATCGGCGATACCGCCCGCTTCAGCGAACGGCTGCAGGCCAAAATCGCCAAGGCGGAGGCGCTGACCGCCAACAACAGGGGGCTGACCCTCAACATCGCCGCCAATTACGGTGGCCAGTGGGACATCACCCAGGCGGCTCGCAAGCTTGCCACGGCTGTGGCGGCAGGTGAATTGTCGGCCGACCAGATTGATGAAACCCTGCTTGGTCGCGAGGTGTGCATGGCCGACCTGCCGCCGGTGGATCTGCTGATCCGTACCGGTGGCGATCATCGCATCAGCAACTTCGTGCTGTGGCAGCTCGCCTATGCCGAGCTCTATTTTACCCCGGTGCTGTGGCCCGACTTCGGCGAAGCCGAGTTCAGCGAGGCCGTGGCCTCCTTCGTTTCTCGTGAGCGCCGTTTTGGCTGCACCGGTGAACAGATCCGGGAATTGATCGCCGAGCAACAGACCGGCTAACCCCCCTCCCAAGAGAGAGGCTTCTTTTGCTAAAACAACGAATTATTACCGCATTGCTACTGGTTCCCCTGGTGTTGGGAGCCCTCTTTTTTCTGCCGTTGAAATTCTTTGCCCTGTTGGCATCCCTGGTATTTCTGTTGGCCAGCCGCGAGTGGAGCGGCTTTGTCTCCGCCAAACCGCAGCAGTGGCTGCCGCTGGTCTATTGCCTGCTGCTCGGTGCGAGCCTGTTTTGGCTGCCGGTGGAGCAGTTGTGGACTCCCCACCTGCATCCGCTGGTGATGGGCGTGCTCTGGACCGCCGTCAGCTGGTGGCTGCTGGGGCTGCTGCTGGTGCTGCGCTATCCCCAGAGCGCCAAGCTGTGGAAGGAGTCCATCTGGCTCAAGTCCCTGTTCGGTCTGGTGACCCTGGTGCCCTTCTTCTGGTCCCTGGTGGCCATCCGTGGTTACAACTTCTATCACGACCCCATGATGGGGGCCTGGATCCTGCTGTTCGTGATGGGACTGGTCTGGGCGGCAGATTCTGGCGCGTATTTTTTCGGCAAGGCGTTCGGCAAACACAAGCTGGCGCCGGCCGTGAGCCCGGGTAAAACCATCGAAGGCATGTGTGGCGGCCTGTTTACCGCCAGCCTGCTGGCGGTGGGGGTGACCTGGTTCATGGGCTTCGTGCCCGCCAAGATGGCCATAGTGCTGTTCTGCTCCCTGCTGGCGGTGCTCGCCTCTGTGCTCGGTGACCTGACCGAGAGCATGTTCAAGCGCGAGGCCGGCATCAAGGATTCAGGGACCCTGCTGCCCGGTCACGGCGGTATTCTCGACCGTATCGACAGCCTGACCGCCGCCCTGCCGGTGTTCCTGCTCAGCTACCTGCTGCTCAGCCAGGAGTTCTGATGGACTGCCCGATGATCCGGCAGGCCGCAGGTGCCATCCATTCGTCATACAGCGGGAGTTTTGATGCATAACCTGGTGATTCTGGGAGCCTCCGGCTCCATCGGTCAGAGTACGCTCAAGGTACTGCGGCACAATCCTGGGCGCTGGCAGGTGCTGGCGCTGACGGCGGCCCGCAGCGTGGATGCCATGCTGCGCGACTGCCTCGAGTTTTCCCCCCGTTTCGCCGTCATGGTGGACGAGGCGGCTGCCGCCGAGTTGGCCGGTCAACTCAAGACCCACGGCAGCGCCACCCGGGTGCTGTCCGGTCCGGCCGCCCTGTGTGACGTGGCCGCTCACCCCGATGCCCACAGCGTGATGGCGGCCATCGTCGGTGCCGCCGGCCTCGCCCCCACCATGGCCGCCGTGCGGGCCGGCAAGCGCATCCTGCTGGCCAACAAGGAGGCGCTGGTGATGTCCGGTGCCTTCTTCATGGAGGCGGTACGCGAGCACGGCGCCGAGCTGCTGCCCATCGACAGCGAACACAACGCCATTTTCCAGTGCCTGCCCGAGGCCATCCAGCGCCAGCCGGGCTTTTGCGACCTGGCGGGGGCCGGGATCAGCAAGATCCTGCTGACCGGCTCCGGCGGCCCGTTCCGCTACACCGACATCGGCGAGCTGGCCCATGTCACCCCGGCCCAGGCCATCGCCCATCCCAACTGGTCCATGGGGGCCAAGATCTCGGTCGACTCCGCCACCATGATCAACAAGGGGCTGGAGTATATCGAGGCGCGCTGGCTGTTCAACGCGGCGCCCGAGCAGATCCAGGTGGTGATCCATCCCCAGTCGGTCATCCACTCCATGGTGCAGTACAAGGACGGCTCCGTGCTGGCTCAGCTCGGCAACCCGGACATGTGCACCCCCATCGCCCACGCCCTGGCCTATCCGGCTCGGGTCGAGTCCGGTGTGGAACCTTTGGACTTCTTCAGTGTCGGAGAGTTCAGCTTTATCCGTCCCGACTATGAGCGCTATCCCTGCCTGGCGCTGGCCATGAGTGCCTGCCGGCAGGGGCAGGCCGCAACCACGGCCCTCAATGCCGCCAACGAGGAGGCCGTAGCGGCTTTCCTTGCAGAGCGGATCGGTTTTATGGATATTGCCAGAGTCAATGAGGTCACCATGCTCGCCCTGGGCGGCACGGATGTCGGCTCGCTGGACGATTTGATTGCGCTGGATGGGGCGGCCCGTGCCCGTGCTCACAATTTGATTGAGGAGCTTAGCTGATGAGAAGTATTTCGTGGCATTGTGCTGCCTTCACCCTGATTGTCGGAGACAGGACCATGCATGAATGCGAGGTGATGGGCTGATGGGCGGTGTGTTGTGGAACATTGGTGCCTTTATCGTCGCCCTCGGGCTGCTGGTTGCGGTACATGAATTCGGCCACTTCTGGGTGGCCCGCCGCTGCGGCGTCAAGGTCGAGCGCTTCTCCATCGGCTTTGGCAAGGCCATCTGGCGCCGGCTCGGCAAGGATGGCACCGAGTACGTGCTGGCCCTGATCCCCCTTGGCGGTTACGTCAAGATGCTGGATGGCCGGGTCGACGAGCTCAAGCCCGGTGACGAGCAATACGCCTTCAACCACAAGAGCGTCTGGGCGCGGATGGCCATCGTCGCAGCCGGCCCCATGGCCAACTTCGTGTTTGCCCTGTTCGCCCTCTGGCTGATGTTCATGATCGGCGTCCCCGCCGTCAAACCCGTGGTGGGCGAGGTGCGTCCCGCCTCCATCGTGGCGGCGGCCGGGGTGGAGCCCGGCATGGAGATCGTCGGCGTCGGCGGCGAGGAGACAGGTGACTGGGAGAGCGTGACCTATGCCCTCATCAGCCACCTTGGCGATGACTCGGTCCAGCTCAAGCTCAAGGCGGCCAACACCAGTTATGCGGTGGACAAGACCCTGCAACTGGCCGGCTGGAAGTTTGATCCCGACAAGGAGTCTCCCATCGGCAGCCTCGGGATAGTGCCCCTCGGTGGCAAGGTGCTGCCGGTGGTCGAGGCTGTGGTGGCCGCGAGCGCCAGCGAGAAGGCCGGCCTCCAGGCTGGCGACCGCATCAAGCGGGTAGGGGATGAGGCGATCACCGAGTGGGTTCAGTTTGTCCACCAGGTGCAGCAGTCGCCCAGGCAGCCGCTTGAGGTGACCGTCGAGCGGGCGGGCAGCGAGCTGACCCTGACTCTGACCCCGGATGCCAAGAAGGTGCGGGGCCAGCTGGTCGGTTTCGTCGGCCTGTCGCCGCAACTGGTTCCATTACCGGATGAGTATCGGATTCTGTTACAGTATGGGCCTTTGCAAGCCCTGTGGCAGGGCGCCCAGAAGACCTGGAGCCTGACCACCCTGACCTTCGACATGATCGGCAAGCTGATCGGTGGCATCGTCTCGCTGGACAACCTGAGCGGCCCCATCTCCATTGCCAAGGGGGCGGGCAGCAGTGCCGACTATGGACTGGTCTATTTCCTCGGTTTTCTGGCGCTCATCAGCGTCAACCTGGGGATCATCAACCTGTTCCCCCTGCCGGTGCTGGATGGTGGCCATCTGGTCTACTTCCTCATCGAGGCGGTCACCGGCAAGCCGGTATCGGAAAAAATTCAGGAAGTGGGTTTCCGGATTGGCGCCGCCATTCTGATGTTACTGATGGGTATTGCGCTGTTTAATGATTTCGCTCGCCTCTGAGGCCAGAGCATCAACAAGGACACATAAGAACAAAATGGCTGTTAAAAAAGCATTGGTGTTGAGTTGCCTGCTGGGTGCCAGTTTCCTGGCCCAGGCGGCCCCTGCCTCTTTTGTGGTGCAAGATATTCAGGTTGAAGGTCTGCAGCGGGTGACCCTGGGTGCCGCCCTGTTGAACCTGCCGATCCGGGTTGGCGATTCCGTCGACTCAGTCGCGCTGGCCAACGCCATCAAGAAGCTCTATGCCTCCGGCAACTTCGAGGACGTCAAGGTCTACCGCGACGGCCAGGTACTGCAGGTGATGGTCAAGGAGCGGCCGACCATCTCCAGCATCGAATTCTCCGGCAACAAGGACATCAAGGAGGAGCAGCTGACCCAGAGCCTGGAGTCCTCCGGCATCCGGGTGGGTGATCCCCTCGATCGCACCGTGCTGAGCTCCCTCGAGAAGGGGCTGGAAGATTTCTACTACGGCGTGGGCAAGTACTCCGCCAAGGTCAAGGCCATCGTCACCCCGCTGCCGCGCAACCGGGTAGACCTCAAGTTCACCTTCGTGGAAGGGGAAGCGGCCAAGATCCAGCAGATCAACATCGTCGGCAACAACGTCTTCCCGGAAGAGAAGCTGCTGGCCCAGCTCTCCCTCAAGGATGACGTGCCCTGGTGGAACTTCACCGGCGACCAGCGCTACCAGAAGCAGAAACTGGCCGGCGACATCGAAACCCTGCGCTCCTACTACATGGACCGCGGCTACATCCGCTTCCAGCAGGAGTCCACCCAGGTCTCCATGACCCCGGACAAGAAGGGGGTTTACGTCACCCTCAACGTCAAGGAAGGGGATCAGTACAAGGTTTCCGGCATCCAGCTCAAGGGCGATCTGATCGACCGCGGCGGCGAGATGAAGGGGCTCATCCCCATCGAGACCGGCAGCATCTACTCCGCCAGCCAGGTGACCCACACCGAAGAGGTGCTCTCCAAGTTCCTCGGTCGCTACGGCTACGCCTACCCGAAAGTAGTCACCTTCCCGCAGGTCAACGACCAGACCAAGGAAGTGGAGCTCATCGTCAACATCGAGCCGGGCCCGCGCGTCTACGTGCGCAACATCAACTTCAGCGGCAACGTCACCACCAAGGACGAAGTGCTGCGCCGCGAGATGCGTCAGATGGAGGGCACCTGGCTCTCCTCCGACAGCGTCGAGCAGTCCAAGACCCGTCTCAACCGCCTCGGCTTCTTCGAGAGCGCCGAAGTGGACACCAAGCGGGTGCCGGGCAGCGATGACCAGGTTGATCTGGACTTCAAGGTCAAGGAGCAGCCTGCCGGTTCCATCAACGCCGGCGTGGGCTACGGTACCGAGTCGGGCCTGAGCCTGCAGGCGGGCCTGCAGCAGGACAACTTCATGGGGACCGGCAAGAAGATCGGCATCTCCGCCAGTACCAACAAGTACTCCAAGAGCGTCGACCTCAGCTACAACGATCCCTACTTCACCGTGGACGGGGTCAGCCTGGGCGGTCGTCTCTACTACAACCAGTTCAGTGCGGCCGACGCCAACATCGTGGACTACGAGAACACCACCATCGGCTTCCGCCTCTCCAGTGGTTTCCCGGTCAACGAGAACAACCGTCTCGACTTCAGCCTCGGGGTCGAAAACAACAAACTGTCCCAGCCCAACCCCTATCTGCAGGTGGATGAGTTCTGGAAGGTGTACAGCAAGAACAAGGATGGCGACAATCGCATGGTGTTCAACACCGTCGACGTCACCGCCGGCTGGACCCGTTCCACCCTCAACAAGGGCCAGTTCCCGACCGCCGGTGATCGTCAGCGGGTCAACGCCAAGGTCACAGTGCCGGGCATGGATCTGCAGTACTTCAAGCTCAACGCCGAAGACGCGCACTACTTCCCGTTCGATGCGGATCACAAGTGGGTGCTGATGGCCAAGGCGCGTGCCTCCTACGGCAACGGCTACGGCAGCAACGGCAACTATGATCACGTACTGCCGTTCTTCGAGAACTACTTCGCCGGTGGTTTCGACACCCTGCGCGGCTTCAAGAGCAACACCGTCGGTCCGAAGGCGCTCTACTACTACAACCTGAGCGGCAACGACGTCATCCAGGGTACCGACAGCTCGGTGGGCGGCAACGCCCTGGCGGTCGCCTCCCTCGAGATGATAGTGCCGACGCCGTTTGCGTCCGAGACCTATCAGCCGCAACTGCGGACCAGCTTCTTCATCGATGCCGGCTCCGTGTGGGATACCACCTTCGACTATGACCAGTATCGCAACCGTTGCTTCAGCGGCTGCAACTATCTGGCCGACTATTCGGATCCGACCAACTACCGCGCCTCGGCCGGTCTGTCGCTGCAGTGGCTCTCCCCGATGGGCCCGCTGGTGTTCGCGATTGCCCGTCCGCTCAAGCAGTACGAGGGCGACCGGACCGAGTTCTTCTCATTCAACATCGGCCGTACCTTCTAAGGACGGACCTTGCCCCCACCCAATGGTGGGGGTATTCAATGATGGGACGCGCAGCCTGCGTGCCTCACCAGGTAACAAGTCGGTCCGGGTACCACTTGCATAATCAGGTAAATCAGGTAGCCCTCACATGAGGGAACAAGGAGTAAGTGTGAATAAAGCGTTGAAAGTAGCTGGTTTGAGTTTTGCACTGATGGCTGCCGGCATGGGCTCCGCCTTGGCCGAGACCAAGATCGCCGTGGTCGACATGGGCGAAGTCTTCCAGAAGCTGCCCCAGCGTGAAGCCGTTTCCAAGAAGCTGAAAGGCGAATTCGAGCCGCGCATGCGCGAGCTGCAGAAGCTGGAAGCCGATGGTCAGAAACTGGTCGAGAAGTTCAAGAAGGATGAAGCCTTCATGAGCGCCGACCAGAAAAAACAAAGCCAGGAGAAGCTGGCCAAGCTGCAGATGGAGTTCAACCAGAAGCGTCAGGCGTTTGAACAGGACAACGGTCGCCGTCAGTCCGAAGAGCGCAACAAGATCCTGACCAAGGTGCAGGCTGCCATCGACTCCATCGCCAAGAGCAATGGTTACGATCTGGTGCTGGAGCGCAATGCCGCCCCGTACGCCGCCAGCAAGCTGGACATCTCTGCCCAGGTTATTTCTCAGGTAAGCAAGAGCAACTAATTGATGGCATTCACTCTCGCACAGCTGGCCCAGCAACTGGGGGCCCAGGTCCATGGCGACGGAACCCTGGAAATCCGCAAGGTAGCGACACTGGAAAAGGCCGGGGAGGGGGACATCACCTTCCTGTCCAATAAAAAGTACCGGCATTATCTGGAGCAGAGCAAGGCGACCGCCGTGCTCATCACAGAAGCGGATCTGCCATTTTGTCCCACCAATGCCCTGGTGCTCAAAGACCCCTATGTGGGCTTTGCAAGGGTTGCCCAACTGCTGGACACCACGCCGCAGCCGGCCACGGATATCCATCCGAGCGCGGTGATCGCGGCGGACGTGCAACTGGGCGAGAGAGTGGCCATCGGGGCCAATGCGGTGATCGAATCCGGCGTGGTGCTGGGGGATGATGTGCGCATCGGTCCGGGCTGTTTCGTTGGCAAGAATACCCGACTGGGAGCCCGCTCCCGGTTGTGGGCCAACGTCACCCTCTATCACGACGTCACCATGGGCACCGACTGTCTGGTTCAATCCGGCACAGTGATCGGCGCCGATGGTTTCGGTTATGCCAACGAGCGCGGCGAGTGGATCAAGATCCCCCAGCTCGGCGGCGTGACCATCGGCAACCGGGTCGAGATCGGTGCCTGCACCACCATCGACCGCGGCGCGCTGGAAGATACCCGCATCGCTGACAACGTCATCATCGACAACCAGTGCCAGATCGCCCATAACGTCGAGATCGGCTACGGCACCGCCGTGGCGGGCTCCACCGTGATGGCAGGTAGTCTCAAGGTCGGCAAATACTGTATCATTGGCGGCGCCTCCGTCTTTAACGGGCATATGGAGATCTGCGACCAGGCCACCGTTACCGGCATGGCCATGGTGATGCGACCCATTACCGAGCCC
This sequence comes from Aeromonas sp. FDAARGOS 1408, assembly GCF_019048665.1. Classification (NCBI taxonomy): domain Bacteria; kingdom Pseudomonadati; phylum Pseudomonadota; class Gammaproteobacteria; order Aeromonadales; family Aeromonadaceae; genus Aeromonas; species Aeromonas sp. FDAARGOS 1408. The sequence goes on from NZ_CP077394.1 coordinate 561,838, forward strand.
GGTGTCTACTCTTCCGGCATCCCCCTGCAAACCAATAAAGAGTGGCGCAAGACCGCCGCCCGGGTGATGCGTATCGAAGAGATGCACAAGCGGTTGAGCAAGCTTGAGAAGAAGCTGGACCAAGAATAATCACGATTGGTATAGGGTACTGTTTTGACTACTGAAAAGAAGAGCCTGGGTATCCAGGAAATAATGGATCTGCTGCCCCACCGTTATCCGTTCCTGATGGTGGACAAGGTGGAAAACTACGAGATCAGCGATGAGCGCAAGACCCTGCGCGCCATCAAGAACGTCTCCTTCAACGAGCCGATCTTCCAGGGGCACTTCCCGGCCAAGCCGGTGTTCCCCGGTGTGCTGATCCTGGAAGCCATGGCACAGGCCACCGGTATCCTGGCGTTTACCATGGTGGGCAAGCCGTCCCCCAACGAACTCTATTACTTTGCCTCAATCGACAACGCTCGTTTCAAGCGTCCGGTTGGCCCCGGCGATCAGCTGGTGCTCGACGTGGAGTTCCTGAAAGAGCGTCGCGGTATCGCCAAGTTCACCGGTGTGGCCACGGTCAACGGTGAAGTGGTCTGTACCGCCGAGCTGATGTGCGCCAAACGCGAGGTTTAACACACGTGATCGACCAGACTGCCATCATTCACGATACTGCCGTCGTCCATGAGTCTGCCGTCATCGGTAAAGGGGTTGAAATCGGCCCCTTTTCTGTCATCGGTGCCGAGGTGGAAATCGGCGACAACACCTGGGTCAGCTCCCATGTGGTGATCAAGGGCCCGACCAGGATTGGTCGTGGCAACAAGATCTTCCAGCACACCTCCATCGGTGAGGATTGCCAGGACAAGAAGTACGCCGGCGAGCGCACCTTCCTCGAGATCGGCGACAACAACGTCTTTCGCGAGAACTGTACCGTGCACCGCGGCACCATCCAGGATCAGTCCCTGACCCGGATCGGCAGCGGCAACCTGTTCATGGTCAACGTTCACGTTGCCCACGACTGCATCATCGGTGACAACTGCATCTTCGCCAACAACGCGACCCTGGCGGGTCACGTGGTGATCGGCGATTTCGTGATCTTCGGCGGTCTCTCCGCGATCCACCAGTTCGGCCGCGTCGGCTCCCACGCCTTCGTCGGTGGCTGCGCCGCCCTCAACAAGGACGTGCCGCCCTACGTGATGGCCGCCGGCAACTACGCCAAACCGTTCGGGGTCAACTCCGAAGGGCTGCGTCGCCGCGGTTACACGCCTGAGGCGATCTCCGCCGTCAAGCGCGCCTACAAGGAGATCTTCCGCTCCGGCAAGACCGTCGAAGAGGTGCTGCCTGTGCTGATCGAGATGGCGCAAGCTGAGCCGGCCGTCCAGCTCTATGTGGACTTCCTCAAAGACAACGAGCGCGGGATCATCCGTGCCTGATCCGGTTCGCATCGGTGTCGTCGCCGGAGAGGTCTCCGGCGACATTCTGGCTGCCGGTCTGGTACGCGAGCTGCAGGCCCGCTACCCGGACGCGCAGTTCGAAGGGATCGCCGGGCCGCGCATGCAGGCCCTCGGCGTGAAGGCCCTGTTCGAGATGGAAGAGCTCTCCGTCATGGGGATCACCGAGGTGCTGGGCCGTCTGCCGCGCATCCTCAAGGTCCGCCGCGAACTGCTGCGCCACTTCATCGCCAATCCGCCCGATATCTTCATCGGGGTGGATGCACCGGATTTCAATATCGGGGTGGAGCTGAAACTGCGCCGCGCCGGTATCAAGACGGTTCACTATGTCAGCCCCTCGGTGTGGGCCTGGCGCCAGAACCGCATTCACAAGATCAAGGCCGCCACCGACATGGTGCTCGCCTTCCTGCCGTTCGAGAAAGCCTTCTACGACCGCTTTGACGCCCCTTGCCGTTTCGTCGGCCACACCATGGCGGACGACATTCCGCTGGTGCCGGATCAGGCCGCGGTGCGCAGAACCCTCGGCATCGACGCCAATCGCCGCTGGCTGGCGGTGCTGCCGGGCAGCCGCACGGCGGAAGTGGGCTTCATGTCGCCGCTGTTTCTCGAGGCGTGCAAGCACCTGACGGTGCGCTACCCGGATCTCGGCTTCATCGTGCCGCTGGTCAACCAGAAGCGGCGCGAGCAGTTCATGGCCATCAAGGCCGACGTGGCGCCGGATCTCGACATGGTGCTGCTGGAAGGGCAGGGCCGCGAGGCGATGATCGCCGCCGACGTGGTGATGCTGGCCTCTGGCACCGCGGCGCTTGAAGCCATGCTGGTGAAAAAACCCATGGTGGTGGGCTACAAGCTCAAGCCCTTCAGCTACTGGCTGGCCCAGCGGCTGGTGAAGACCGAATTTGTCTCCCTGCCCAACCTGTTGGCCGGCCGCATGCTGGTGCCCGAACTCATCCAGCACGAGTGCACCCCGGAGAACCTGGTGGTCGAGGTGAGCAAGTATTTCGAGCACGACAATAGCGCGCTGGTGAACACCTTCACCGAGCTCCATCAGCTCATTCGCTGCAATGCCGACCACCAGGCCGCCGAGGCGGTGGCCGAGCTGCTGGGCCGGTAGAGAGCGGGCGGCCAGTTTGGCTGCTCCAACGCGACGCCAGGCCCTGCGGGGCCTGTTTTGATTCAAGGCTACAAGATGATGATCGATATTCCTGACGACAAGCTGGTTGCCGGTGTGGACGAGGTGGGCCGTGGCCCCCTGGTGGGAGACGTGGTGACTGCCGCCGTCATCCTCGACCCGGCCAACCCGATCGAGGGGCTCAACGACTCCAAGAAGCTCTCCGAGAAGAAGCGCCTCGCCCTGTTTGACGAGATCAAAGAGAAGGCGCTGGCCTTCGCCATCGGCCGTGCCAGCCCGGCGGAGATCGACGAGCTCAACATCCTGCACGCCACCATGCTGGCGATGCAGCGCGCCGTGGCGGGGCTCAAGGTCACGCCCGAGCTGGTCTTCATCGATGGCAACCGCTGCCCGGCTCTGCCGATGGAAGCCCGCGCCGTGGTCAAGGGCGACAGCCTGGTGGCCGCCATCAGCGCCGCCTCGATCCTCGCCAAGGTGACCCGGGATGCGGAGATGACCGAGCTGGACAGCCGCCATCCCGAGTACGGCTTTGCCCGCCACAAGGGCTATCCGACTGCGGAGCACCTCGCCATCCTGGCCGAGCGCGGCCCGTTGCCGGAATATCGTCAAAGTTTCAAACCGGTGCGCCGTGCACTGGGAGTGGAATAACCCATGCTGATTTGTCTAAGCGATGGCTGCTTGCGTAATGAGAGGGCATGACGATGGCTGACCCCCGTTTCATTCACCTGCGGGTGCATACCGACTTTTCCATGGTGGATGGTCTGCAGAAGATCAACCCCATCGTCGGGGCCGCGGCGGCCGACAACATGCCGGCGCTGGCCCTGACCGACCAGATGAACATGTGCGGCCTGGTGCGCTTCTATGGCGCCGCCCACGGCAAGGGGATCAAGCCTCTGGTCGGTGCCGACTTCTGGGTGCAGAGCAGTGAACTTGGCGACGAGCAGTTTCGCCTCACCCTGCTCGCCATGGACAACGACGGCTACCAGAACATCACCCTGCTCATCTCCCGCGGCTATCAGCGCGGCCATGTGCAGGGGCGGCCGGTCATCGACAAGGAGTGGCTGGTCGAGCACGCCAAGGGGGTGATCGTGCTCTCCGGCGGGCGCGAGGGGGACGTAGGCAAGTTCCTGCTCAAGGGCAACCGCCAGATGACCGAGCAGTGCGTCGCCTTCTATCAGACCCACTTCCCCGACGCCTACTACCTGGAGCTGCTGCGTACCGGTCGCCCCGACGAGGAGGTCTACCTCCACATGGCGGTGAACCTCGCGAGCGAGTTCGCGCTGCCGGTGGTGGCCACCAACGAGGTGGTATTCCTCACCGCCGATGACTTCGACGCCCACGAGATCCGGGTCGCCATCCACGACGGCTACACCCTGATGGACAAGCGTCGCCCGCGCCGCTACAGCCCGCAGCAGTATCTGCGCAGTCAGGACGAGATGTGCGAGCTGTTCGCCGACATCCCGGAGGCGCTGGAGAACACGGTGGAGATCGCCAAGCGCTGCAACGTGACGGTGCGTCTGGGTGAATACTTCCTGCCCAACTTCCCCACCGGCGACATGACCACCGAAGATTTCCTGGTGGCCAAGTCGAAAGAGGGGCTGGAGGAGCGGCTCGAGTTTCTGTTCCCGGATCCGGCGGTGCGGGCCGAGCGTCGTCCCGAGTACGACGAGCGCCTCGACATCGAGCTGAAGGTGATCAACCAGATGGGCTTCCCGGGTTACTTCCTCATCGTGATGGAGTTTATCCAGTGGTCCAAGGACAACGGCATCCCGGTCGGCCCGGGCCGGGGTTCGGGTGCGGGGTCGCTTGTGGCCTACGCCCTCAAGATCACCGACCTCGACCCGCTCGAATTTGACCTGCTGTTCGAACGTTTCCTGAACCCCGAGCGGGTCTCCATGCCCGACTTCGACGTCGACTTCTGCATGGATCGACGGGACGAGGTGATCGAGCACGTCTCCGAGATGTACGGCCGGGATGCGGTGTCCCAGATCATCACCTTCGGCAGCATGGCGGCCAAGGCGGTGGTACGGGACGTGGGCCGGGTGCTGGGCCACGCCTACGGCTTCGTCGATCGCATCTCGAAACTCATTCCGCCGGATCCCGGCATGACCCTGGCCAAGGCGTTCGAGGCCGAGCCCAAGCTGCCCGAGCTCTACGAGCAGGACGAGGAGGTCAAGGATCTCATCGACATGGCGCGCCGGCTCGAAGGGGTGGTGCGCAACGCCGGCAAACATGCCGGTGGCGTGGTGATCGCACCCACCAAGATCACCGACTTTGCACCGCTCTACTGCGATGACGAGGGCCACCACCCGGTCACCCAGTTCGACAAGAACGACGTGGAGTACGCCGGTCTGGTGAAGTTCGACTTCCTGGGTCTGCGCACGCTCACCATCATCGACTGGGCCCTCGGCATGATAAACCCGCGTCTTGCCAAAGAGGGCAAGCCGCCGGTCGACATCGCCGCCATCCCCATCGACGACAAGCGCTCGTTCGACCTGCTGCAGCGCTACGAGACCACCGCGGTATTCCAGCTCGAATCCCGCGGCATGAAGGATCTCATCAAGCGGCTGCAGCCGGACTGCTTCGAAGACATGATCGCTCTGGTGGCGCTGTTCCGGCCGGGCCCGCTCCAGTCGGGCATGGTGGACAACTTCATCGACCGCAAACACGGCAATGAAGCCATCTCCTATCCGGACGAGAAGTGGCAGCACGAGAGCCTGCAGCCGATCCTGGAGCCCACCTACGGCATCATCCTCTACCAGGAACAGGTGATGCAGATCGCCCAGACCCTGGCCGGGTACACGCTCGGTGGCGCGGATATGCTGCGCCGGGCCATGGGCAAGAAAAAACCCGAGGAGATGGCCAAGCAGCGGGCCGGTTTTGAAGAGGGCGCCATCAAGAACGGCGTCGACGGCGAGCTGGCGATGAAGATCTTCGACCTGGTGGAGAAGTTCGCGGGCTACGGCTTCAACAAGTCGCACTCCGCCGCCTATGCCCTGGTCTCCTACCAGACCCTCTGGCTCAAGACCCACTTCCCGGCCGAGTTCATGGCGGCGGTGATGACCGCCGACATGGACAACACCGACAAGATAGTGACCCTGGTGGACGAGTGTCAGCGGATGGGGCTGACGGTGATCCCGCCGGACGTCAACACCGGCCGCTACCGCTTCAGCGTCAACGAGGACGGTCATATCGTCTACGGCATCGGCGCGGTGAAGGGAGTGGGGGAAGGTCCCATCGATGCGATCCTGGAAGCACGGGATCGGGATGGCCTGTTCCGCGACCTGTTCGACTTCTGCAACCGGGTCGACATCAAGAAGCTGAACAAGCGGGTGATGGAGAAGCTGATCCTCTCCGGCGCCATGGACCGGCTCGGCCCTCACCGCGCAGCCCTGATGGCGACCCTGGAGGAGGCGATGCGCGCCGCCGAGCAGCACGCCAAGGCCCAGGCGGTGGGGCAGGTCGACATGTTCGGTGTGCTCACCGAGGAGATAGACGACGTCAAGAAGGCGTTCGCCAACGTGCCGCACTGGCCCGACAAGGTCTGGCTGGAAGGGGAGCGCGAGACCCTCGGGCTCTACCTGACCGGTCACCCCATCAACCAGTACAGCGGCGAATTGCGTCGTTACACTTCGGGCCGCCTGTGCGATCTGCATCCCACCTCCCGCGATACCGTGACCACGGCGGCGGGGCTGGTGATCGCGGCGCGTAGCATGGTGACCAAGCGCGGCAACAAGATGGGGATCTTCACCCTGGACGACCGTTCCGGTCGCCTGGATGTGACCCTGTTCAGTGAAGCGCTGGAAAAATATGAAGAGTTGATGCAAAAAGACCGTATTTTGGTGGTTTCTGGACAGGTCAGCTTTGATGACTTCTCCGGTGGCCTTAAAATGTCGGCCCGTGAATTACTGGATATCAACGATGCGAGAGAGCGTTTTGCCAGGGCAATCCGCATCTCTCTCGATGAACAGCGAATCGATGATCGCTTTTTCCCGCGTTTGTGCGAGATTTTGGAGCCCGCCCGTGCCGGAGTCTGTCCGGTTCAGGTAAACTATCGTCGCCCCGGCTCCCGGGTGCGATTGACGCTCGGCACCGAGTGGCGGGTGACGCCCACCGATCAACTGATAGATGACTTGCGCGTCCTGCTGGGACGAGAGCGGGTTGAATTGGTTTTTGATTAGAGGATCTATAGTCCCTATGAGTCTTTTTCTGGATTTTGAACAGCCGATCGCCGAGTTGCAGGCACAGATCGATGAACTGCGCCATGTGAGCGAGCACAACAGTGCCGTGGATCTGAGCGAAGATATTCGTCGGCTGGAGAAGAAAAACGAAGAGCTGACCAAGAAGATCTTCGGCGATCTGGGCGCCTGGCAGGTGTCCCAGATGGCGCGTCATCCACAGCGCCCCTATACCCTCGACTACATCGAGCACATCTTCACCGATTTCGACGAGCTGGCCGGCGATCGCGCCTATGCCGATGACAAGGCCATCGTCGGCGGCATCGCCCGTCTGGACGGCGAGCCTGTGATGGTCATCGGCCACCAGAAGGGCCGCGAGACCAAGGAGAAGATCAAGCGCAACTTCGGCATGCCGCGCCCGGAAGGGTACCGCAAGGCCCTGCGCCTGATGGAGATGGCCGAGCGCTTCAAGATGCCGATCATCACCTTCATCGACACCCCGGGCGCCTACCCTGGCGTGGGTGCCGAGGAACGTGGCCAGTCCGAAGCGATTGCCCGCAACCTGAAAGTGATGGCCGGTCTGACCGTGCCGGTGGTCTGCACCGTGATCGGTGAAGGCGGCTCCGGCGGCGCCCTGGCCATCGGTGTCGGCGATCGCGTCAACATGCTGCAGTACTCCACCTACTCCGTCATCTCGCCGGAAGGCTGTGCCTCCATCCTGTGGAAGAGCGCCGACAAGGCACCGGTGGCTGCCGATGCCATGGGCATCACGGCCCAGCGTCTGAAAGAGCTCAAGCTCATCGACAACATCGTTGAGGAGCCGCTCGGCGGCGCCCACCGCAACGTGGAGAAGATGGCCAAGCACCTGAAAGACCGCATCCAGCAGGATCTCAACGCCCTGCGTCCCCTCGACAACGAGCAGCTGCTGGAGCAGCGCTACCAGCGTCTGCTGGGCTACGGCTACTGCTGAGCCCGGTCGGGAACAAATGGATGATGAAAGGCCCTCGCACTGCGGGGGCCTTCTTTTTTACGGCGGCAGGCGCCCTGTCGGCAGGGAAAAATCCTGTCCATATGGATACCTGTTGGCACGATGTTTGCCAAAACCCCCATGTTGGATCAATTCAGCGGCGATTTGTGGCCAAAAAAAGTGGGATCCCACTCCCGTTTTGCTTAAAGTGACCCTTTCCGATCGACCCGATCGGCATGCCCGCAAGGACGCTCTGCGGACGTAAACAGGCCAGCCCGGCCTGACTCACAGGAATGTTCACCCCGCCGGCGGCACTGCCTTTTGCAGCGCCCTGCTGCCCGTTCAGCCGCCCGGTGTTACGTCACTCTCATCTTGCATCGTCTCCATCTGCAGCGAGTGAATCATGAGCGAATCGGTTTTTGAGATCCACGACTGGACCCTGAGCGTCGACGACAACATGCTCTGTCGCCCCGACCGCGAGGTCTACCTCGAGCCCCGGCTGGTCAATCTGTTGCGCTTCCTGGCGAGCAACGCCGGTACCGTGTTCGGGCGCGACTGCCTGATCAACGAGGTCTGGGACGGCGCCGAGGTGACCGATCAGGTGGTCACCCAATCCATTTTCGAGCTGCGCAAGATCCTCAAGGATGGCCGCAACGACGCCGCCGACTACATAGTCACAGTGCCCAAGCGCGGCTACAAGCTGGTGGCGCCGGTGCGACCGCAGCAGGTGGTCTCGGTGGTGATGGCAGGCGAGCAGGAGAGCGTGAGTGCCCCCCGGCCGCCGTTCGCGATGCCAGACCTCGATGAAGAGGAGGAGCAGGCCAACGTCACCCCCTTCCCGGCCGGCCCGCTGACCCGCGCCGTCACCACCCATGCCAGGGAGGGGGGCAGTCGCTGGAAGCTGGTGGGCTTCGATATCTTCGTGGTGGCGATCCTGGTCGCCCTGGTCAGCCTGCTCAGCTATCAGCACACCAGCCCCCAGGTGCACTCCATGCTGGATCCCGAGCTGCTGGTGTTTCGCTTTCACTCCGGCATGGATGGCAGCAACGAGAACGTGCGCCTCGCCGACGGTATCACCCGCGCCCTGATGGGGGAGGTGGCCGCCGCTACGCCGCTGCGGGTGCAGTACGGCGCCAACACCCTGATGGGGGGCATCCTGCCCGGCAAGGAGTTGAGCGTACGGGTCTCCCGCCAGCCGGGGGGCACCTATCTCGATCTGGAGTATCGCAACATCAACACCAACCGGGTGCTGTTCAGCCACCAGTACCAGCTCAGCCGCCACAACGTGCACGGGGTGCTGCAGGCGAGCAGCCGGGATCTGCTGAGCGCCCTCAATCAGCCTGACGCGCAGCCTGGCATGGGCTGGCCCACCGATGACGGCGCATTGATGGCCATGATGGAGGCGCACTACTACATCAACAGCCAGGATCCGGTGGCCCTCAAGCGCGGCGTCGAGCTGCTCGACAAGTCGCTGACCAGCCAGCCGGATCAGCCGCTGCTGCTGGCGGAGCGCTATCTGGCCGGGGAGGCGCTGGCAACCCTGACGGGCACCCCCCAGAGCGACCGGTTGCAGCAGATTGGTGCTCACCTGGCCCGGGTGGTTCAGAACCAGCCGCTGCAGCCGGCTCGGGTGTGGGAAGCGCTGACCCTGCAGGCCATTCTGGGCGGCCAGCAGCAGGAGGCCAACCGTCTGCTGGGCGAGGCCGGCAGCCGGGGCCGCTCTGTGCTCTATCACATACTGCGCGGCAAGCTGGCGGAGCTGGATGGTCACCCGGAAGCGGCGGGGGATGCCTACAGCCAGGCCTTCCTGATGGAGGCGACCGAGCAGACCTACCTGCTCTGCCAGCAGCTCGGCTTCTACAGCAACATGGAGACCCTCACCCCGGCGCTGTTCAACGCCCTGGGCCAGAGCAAGGTCAAGCTGTTCTGAGCGGCGCCGGCCGCGCTCTGCCCCGCCGATCGCAGGCCGCCCACGGGCGGCCTGCGTGTTTCTTGCCTTGCCATAGGCACTCGGGCTTGCTCTTCTATCCCTATCCCTATCCCTATCCCTATCCCTATCCCTATCCCTATCCCTATCCCTTGCCCGCAGCAACGACTGGCCATGGCAGGCCTGTGGTGGCGCCATCCCCCTGTTCCATCCTCTGCTGATGAAGCCCCGGCCGCCATTTGCAGCTGCAGCCTGTCGATGCCGACAGCCGTGACCGCCGCCCGGCGACCTGGCCGCCTTTGTCGATATCGCTCCGGGTCATCACCTCGTCCGTTTGGTGTGTGGGAGGCTGTTATGCCGGCCTGGGTGATCTCGGGTCGTGCAAAGCGAGCGGTGCAATGAAGGGCGGTGAGGGGAAAAGGGGGTCGCTTTGGCATATGCAGTTCGGGGGAGAGGGGGTTGTTGGCCCAGCTGTACCGCAGCGGGTCATCAGAAAAATATCAAGGTGGTTCGGGTGGCACCGGGTGGTCTCATCAAGGGGGGCGACGGATATCAAGGTTTTATCAAGATGCGTGCGATGCCTTCAGTCAACCTGCTGTTTTAACTATGTTTTTATCAGATTTGACGGGCGGGCTGAAAAAGTTTGCTCATGTTTTTATCCCTTAGCGGGACTTTATGTTTTCCGGGGCGCAGAGGCCTAGTCTGTGGCCATTGATTGGCGGAAGGCTCCGCCAAGCGTGTGTTTGATGCCTTAATATCGACCCGGAGATTTTATGTCCCTAGATACGAGCAAGAAGATCGGCCTTGTCGCCTGTACAGGTGTAGTGGCCGGCAACATGATGGGGAGCGGTATCGCGCTGCTGCCCTCGGCCCTGGCCACCATAGGTTCCATCTCTGTGTTCAGCTGGGCAATCTGCCTAGTCGGCGCCATGGGGCTGGCCTTCGTGTTCGCGCGCCTCGCCACCAAGAACCCGCAGGAGGGCGGCCCCATCGCCTACGCCGGCGAGATCTCTCCGGTGTTCGGCTTCCAGACCGGTGTGCTCTACTACCATGCCAACTGGATCGGCAACCTGGCCATCGCCATCACCGGCGTCTCCTACCTCTCCGTCTTCTTCCCGATCCTCAACAGCCCGATCCCGGCCGCCGCGGCCACCATCGCCGCCGTCTGGATCTTCACCCTGGTCAACCTGCTTGGCGGCAGCTGGGTGAGCCGGCTCTGTACCCTGGGTCTGGTGCTGATCCTGCTGCCGGTGGTGGGTACCGCCCTGGTGGGTTGGGGTCACTTCGACAGCGCCGTCTACAGCCAGAACTGGAACACCACCAGCGGCAGCGACCTGCATGCGGTCATCAGCGCCGTGCTGATCTGCCTCTGGTCCTTCGTGGGGGTAGAGTCTGCCGCCGTCTCCTCCGGCATGGTGAAAAATCCCAAGCGCACCGTACCGCTCGCCACCATGTTGGGCACAGGTATCGCGGGGGTCATCTACATCCTCTCCACTCAGGTGATCAGCGGCATGTTCCCGGCCGGTGAGGTGGCGGCTTCCGGTGCGCCGTTTGCCATGGCCTCCTCCGTCATCTTCGGCAACTGGTCCGCGCCGTTCGTCTCCGCCTTCACCGCCCTGGCCTGCTTCACCTCGCTGGGCTCCTGGATGATGCTGGTGGGCGAGGCGGGCAAGCGCGCCGCCCACGACGGCAACTTCCCGAAAATCTACGGCGAAGTGGACAAGAACGGCGTGGCCAAGAAGGGTCTGATCCTGGGCTCCCTCAAGATGACTGCGCTGATGATCGGCCTGACCGCCTTCACCTCCCAGTCCGCCCACGCGGCCGACCTCTTCAACGTGCTGACCACAGATGCGGTGCTGCTGACCATGCTGCCCTACTTCTACTCCAGCATTAACCTCATTCGCTTCGAGGGCATGACCTCCCGCAGCATCGGCGCCATGATCTTCTCCGGTGTGGCCTGCGTCTTCTGCCTGATTGCCCTGATGGGGGCCAAGGGTTCCAACCTCACAGCAACCTTCGTGGTGTCGCTCATCATCCTGATGTTCTACGCCAAAAAACTGGGCCTGCGTCAGCACGATGCCTTGCTGAGCGAACAGCCCAGCAACTGATTTCCCCTTTTATCTTCCGAGCGCTCTTCACTCACCATCCCTGATGGAGAGCGCCCTCTTACGTGTGGAGCATCAAGATGAACATCATTGCCATCCTCAACCACCTCGGCGTTTTCTTTAAAGAAGAACCCATTCGCCAGCTGCAAGCCTCCCTCGAGCGCAAGGGTTTCGAGGTCGTCTATCCGGTCGATGTGGCCGACTTGCTCAAACTCATCGAGAAGAACCCCCGCGTCTGCGGCGCCATCTTCGACTGGGACAAATACTCCCTGGGTCTGTGCAAGGAGATCCACGATCGCAACGAGAAGCTGCCGATCTTCGCCTTCGCCAACGACCAGTCCACCCTGGACATTCACCTGACCGACCTGCGCCTGAACGTGCACTTCTTCGAGTACCGTCTCGGCATGGCTGACGACATCGCCCTCAAGATGGGTCAGGCCACTCAGGAGTATCAGGACGCCATCCTGCCGCCGTTCACCAAGGCGCTGTTCAAGTACGTGGAAGAGGGCAAGTACACCTTCTGTACTCCGGGTCACATGGGCGGTACCGCTTTCCAGATGAGCCCGGCCGGCAGCATCTTCTATGACTTCTACGGCCCGAACGCGTTCAAGGCCGACGTCTCCATCTCCATGCCGGAGCTGGGCTCCCTGCTGGATCACTCAGGTCCGCACAAGGAAGCCGAAGAGTACATCGCCCGTACCTTCAACGCCGATCGCTCCTACATCGTCACCAACGGCACCTCCACCGCCAACAAGATCGTCGGCATGTACTCGGCGCCGGCCGGCAGCACAGTGCTGGTGGACCGCAACTGCCACAAGTCGCTCACTCACCTGATGATGATGAACGACGTGACCCCGCTCTACTTCCGCCCGACCCGCAACGCCTACGGCATTCTGGGCGGCATCCCGCAGAGCGAATTCAGCCGTGAGACCATCGCCGCCAAGGTCGCCGCCACCCCGGGTGCCCAGGCGCCGCGCTACGCCGTGATCACCAACTCCACCTATGACGGCCTGCTCTACAACACCGGCTTCATCAAGGAGGCGCTGGACACCCCTTACATCCACTTCGACAGTGCCTGGGTGCCCTACACCAACTTCAGCCCGATCTACGAAGGCAAGTGCGGCATGAGCGGCGAAGCCATGCCGGGCAAGGTGTTCTACGAAACCCAGTCCACCCACAAGCTGCTGGCGGCCTTCTCCCAGGCCTCGATGATCCACATCAAGGGCGACGTGGAGGAAGAGACCTTCAACGAAGCCTTCATGATGCACACCTCCACCTCGCCGCAGTACGGCATCGTGGCTTCGACCGAGATCTCCGCCGCCATGATGCGTGGCAACACCGGCAAGCGGCTGATCAAGGACTCCATCGATCGCGCCATTTCCTTCCGCAAAGAGATCAAGCGTCTGCGCGAGCAGAGCGAAGGCTGGTTCTTCGACGTATGGCAGCCGGATGACATCGACACCGTCGAGTGCTGGAAGCTGGATCCGAAAGATGACTGGCACGGCTTCAAGGACATCGACGACAACCACATGTACCTGGATCCCATCAAGGTGACCCTGCTGACCCCGGGCATGGGCCGCAATGGTCAGCTGCTGGAGAAGGGCATCCCGGCCTCGCTGGTTTCCAAGTTCCTGGACGAGCGCGGCATCGTGGTGGAGAAGACCGGCCCCTACAACCTGCTGTTCCTGTTCTCCATCGGGATCGATCAGTCCAAGGCGATGCAGCTGCTGCGCGCCCTGACCGAGTTCAAGCGCGGTTACGACCTGAACCTGACCATCAAGAGCATACTGCCGAGCCTCTATCGCGAAGACCCGAGCTTCTACGAAGGCATGCGCATCCAGGAGCTGGCCCAGCGCATTCACGAGCTGACCAGCAAGTACCGCCTGCCGGAGCTGATGTTCAAGGCGTTCGACGTGCTGCCGGAGATGAAGATGACCCCGCACGCAGCCTGGCAGCAGGAGCTGGCCGGCAACGTGGTGGAAGTGCCGCTGCGCGACATGGTGGACCGCATCAGCGCCAACATGATCCTGCCGTACCCGCCGGGAGTACCGCTGGTACTGCCGGGCGAGATGGTGACCCAGGATTCCCTGCCGGTGCTCGAGTTCCTCGAGATGCTGTGTGAGATCGGGGCCCACTACCCGGGCTTCGAGACCGACATCCACGGCCTCTATCGTCAGGCCGATGGCAGCTACACCGTCAAGGTGCTGCGCTAAGCGAGAGTGACAACAACGGGCCGCAAGGCCCGTTTTTCCCATCTGGGTTCATCCATTTTTTTGCGAGTCAGCATGAAACGAGTTCTCTCCATCCAGTCCCACGTGGTGTTCGGCTGCGCCGGCAACAGCGCCGCCGTGTTTCCCATGCGTCGCATGGGGCTGGAGGTGTGGCCCGTCAACACGGTGCAATTTTCCAACCATACCCAGTACAGCGCAGGCTGGCAGGGGATGGTGATGCCAAACGGCCATATCCGCCAGCTGATGGCGGGGCTGGCTGACATCGGCGTACTGGGGCAGTGCGATGCGATCTTGAGCGGTTATCTCGGCTCGGCCGAGCAGGGGGAGGAGATCCTGGCGGCGGTGGCCCACCTCAAGGCGCTCAATCCGCATGCCCGCTATTTTTGCGACCCCGTGATGGGGCATCCCGACAAGGGGTGTATCGTCGCGCCCGGCGTCGCCGATTTTCTGAAAAACCGGGCGCTGGCCTGCGCCGACCTGCTGGCCCCCAATCTGCTGGAGCTGGAGCAGCTCACCGGCCGCGAGATCCACAACCTGAGCGAGGCGCTGGCGGCTTGCCAGCAACTGCGTGAGGGGGGCGTCGAGCTGGTGATGGTCAAGCATCTGGGCCGCGCCGGCTTGAGCCTGGACCGGTTCGAAATGCTGCTGGTGTGCGAAGAGGGGGCGTTTCATATCTCGCGCCCCCTCTATGAGTTTCAACGTCAGCCCATCGGGGTGGGGGATCTGCTGAGCGCCACCATGCTGGCCAACCTGCTGGCGGGCTTCACGCCGGTGGCGGCGTTCGAGCGCACCAATGCCAGCGTGGACATGGTGCTGGCCCAGACCTGGCTGGCGGGCGCCTACGAGCTGCAGCTGGTGGCCGCCCAGCAGGCACTGGTCGAGCCCGAGATCCGCACCTGCGCCAGCCGGCTGGGTTAGCCGCGCATCAACCTGCGCGCCGTGCCAGCGTGACCTGCTGACGGGCAAGCGCCTTGGGCGAGCGCCTGGTGTGCGGGGCGCAGGCCAGCTTGAGCTGGTGCCACTCGCGCCACAGCAACCAGCACAGCGGCAGGGTCAGCAGCAGCACAGTGGTGGGCTGGGCCAGCAGCACGCCGTCGCGGCCCCACCAGAGCGGCAGCATGAAGATCAGCGGCAGCAGCAGCAGGGTCTTGGCGATGGAGATGAACAGCGCCTGACGGGTGCGCGCCATGGATTGCAGCAGCACGATGCCGAACATGATGATCCCCTCCAGCGGAATGGCGCCGAGATTGAGGGTCAGGCTGCTGATGGCGGCCGCGAGCAGCTCGCCATCCTGATCGCCGGTGTAGAGCATGGCTACCTGGCGCGGCAGCAACTGGATCAGCAGCCAGACCGCCAGACCGTAGACGAGCGTGATCTTGAGCCCCATCTCCATCAGGAACTTGAGATCGCGATGGCGCCTGGCGCCGGCCGCCTGACTGACCAGCGGCTGGATGCCAAAGGCCAGCCCCTGCAAGATGACGATGAACACCGCCTCTGTGTAGCCGGCCACGGTGAAGCCCGCCAGATCCTTGACCGAGCCGTGCACCATCAGCTGGCTGTTGTGCAGCATCAGCAGCAGGCCAAGGTTGAATTGGGCGATCAGGCTCGGCAGACCGGTGAACAGCAGGTTGGGCATGGCCGGCAAGCTGGGCATCAGCTGGCGCCATTCCAGTCGCAATCTGGCGTGACGGGTAAAGAAGTAACCCAGGCCCAGCAGGCTGACCACCCCTTCCGAGATGAGGGTGGCCTGAGCCGTACCGATGAGCCCCAGCCCCAGCCGGCCCACCATGATGTAGTTGAGGATGATGTTGAGGATGGCGCCGCCGCTGACCAGCAGCATGGCGAGCCGCGGCCGGCCGTCGTTGCGCAGCAGATAGGGCACCGCCAGGTTGCAGGCCAGCAGCAGGGTACCGCCGCCGATCCAGTAGAGGTAGTCGCTGGCCTGTTGCCAGGTGTCGGTGCCCTGCTCGATGCCCAGTGCCAGCAGGATGTCGATGTGCCAGTAGTGCAGCAGCAGCGGCGCCACCGTGCCCAGCCCCGCCAGCAACCAGAGCGCATTGACCAGCGCCTGGCGGGCCAGCCCGGTGTTCCTGGCGCCCTGCTGGAAGGAGATGGCGGTGGCCGCCCCCATGCTGATCATGGCGGCAAGGCCGATCAGCACCATGATGACCGGGTAGACCAGGTTGATGCCGGCGAGGCCGGCGGCCCCCACGTAGTGGCCGACGAAGATGCCATCGACCAGGTAGTAGGCGCCGGATACCAGCATGGCCATGACGGAGGGGAGGGCATAGCCCCAGAAACGGCGGGTCATCGCCCGCTGGCGCAGAGTGAAATAGGCAGACATATCTGTTCTCTTGGGGAGTTCGATTATCGAGCAGACAGTCTAGATTAATATTGTTTTTGCGATAATCCGGGTTCTACTTGAAGGATTGATGAGCAATATTCAGTAATTGGTCGGTTGATAGTGGGCTTTCAGCATGTCGATGAGAGCCCGCAAGCCGCTGCCCAGCTGATGCCGGCTGGGATAGAAGAGATAAAAACCGGCAAAGGTGGGGCACCAAGGCTCCAGCACGGTGAGCAGTTTCCCCTGGGCTACTTTTTGGCTCACCTCCTCTTCCAGACAGTAGGCCAGCCCCAGCCCCGCCTCGGCAGCCCCCAGATAGAGGGCCGGCGTGCTGGTGGTGAGCGGACCCGTCACCTCTATCTCCAGCAGGGATCCCTCCTCCCCGGCGAAGGCCCAGCGGTAGTGATGAGAGGGGGTGAGCCGGTAGCCGATGCAGGCGTGGCGCGACAGCTCGCGAGGGTGTTGCGGGGTGCCGTGTTCGGCCAGATAGGCGGGGGAGGCCACCACCAGATAGCGCTGGGGCGGCCCGAGCGGTACTCCGATCATCTCCTTGGGCAGCAGATCGCCGTAGAAGATAGCGGCGTCATAGCCATCTTCGATGAGGCGCGGCATCAGCTCCTGTTCCACCACTTCTACCTGCATGCGCGGGTAGAGCACCAGGTAATCGATCAACACCGGGGCCAGCAGGTCGTCGATGGCCCCGCGCGGTGCGCAGATCTTCAGCCGTCCCACCGGCTCGTCGCTGTGACGGGTCAACTCGCCCAGTGCGCTCTCCAGATGGTTCAGGGTTGGCAGCAGCTGGGTCAGCAGCCGCTGGCCCGCCTCGGTGGGCACCACGGCGCGGGTGCTGCGGTTGAGCAGCCGTACCCCCAGCCGGGTCTCCAGCCCTTTCAGGCTGTGGCTCAAGGCGGATGCCGAGACCCCGAGTTCGAGGGCGGCCTTGCTGAAGCTCTGGTGACGGGCGACGGCGGCAAACACCGCCAGTTCGGCGAGGTCGGTACGGGTGATGGCCATATTAATTCAGCGGAAAAATGTTGAACAACAGGGTACGCCAGGGCGGGGCAAGGCACAACGTGGCCAACAAACAGACACATGTAGCGAAATTGTTTTACCCATAAGGATATAGATACGGGTGAAACTACCGCTATTTGTTAACGGCTGTTCACAAAATTGGGCTCGAAACGTGATCTCTGACGCCAGAAAGGCGATTCCAATCAAACTTTGGTTGATTAATTCAAAAAAACACTGTGATCGCTAAGGGGATTTAATTAGAGTCAGCTCATCGAAACAAAGGCGTGTTAGTGAGTTGTAAAAACTGACGCGTTTGCGGCCCTCGGGCCCACTCCCCACCGGTCTGTTTGTTGCAATTTGGTTGTTACATGGAGTGATGACCAGTTTGCCGGAGCGATGGGAATGAGAATAAAACAGGGATGGACTGCAAGCGTTCCAGGGAAATGGGACAGGGCATCGCGCCCGGTTGACTAGATATTTTCTATTTTCCTTGATGACAGGAACACCCCTATGTCTGACATGAACATTGCAGTAGAAGGCAACTTAGCCAGTAATGCGTCTTCCCGTGGCATCAACAAGGCCGATGTGGTCTGGATGCTGGGTCTGTACGGTACCGCCATCGGTGCCGGTGTGCTCTTCCTGCCGATCAACGCCGGTGTAGGTGGCCTGTGGCCGCTGGTTGCCATGCTGATCCTGGCCCTGCCGCTGACCTTCTTCGCCCACCGTGGCCTGACCCGCTTCGTGCTGTCCGGCTCCACCCGTGACGGCGACATCACCGAAGTGGTGGAAGAGCACTTCGGCAAGACCGCAGGCAAGTTCATCACCCTGCTCTACTTCTTTGCCATCTACCCGATCGTGCTGATGTACTCGGTCGCCATCACCAACACAGTCGAGAGCCTGATTGTTCACCAGCTGGGCATGACTGCACCTCCCCGTGCCGTGCTGTCACTGGCGCTGATCCTGGGTCTGATGGCGGTTGTTCGTCTGGGCGGCCAGGTCATCGTCAAAGCGATGAGCGTGCTGGTATTCCCGTTCGTGATCACCCTGATGGGCCTGGCGCTCTACCTGATCCCGCACTGGAATGGTGCCATCATCACCGAAGCCCCGGCGCTGGGTGATGCCTTCAACGGCGATTTCATCAAGACCCTGTGGCTGGCCATCCCGGTCATGGTGTTCTCCTTCAACCACTCCCCGATCATCTCCTCCTTCGCGGTGGACAACAAGGGTCGTTACGGTGAAGGTGCCGAGAAGAAGTGCAGCAACATCCTGCTGGGCGCCCACGTCATGATGGTGATGACCGTTATGTTCTTCGTATTCAGCTGCGTACTGAGCCTCTCTCCGGCTGACCTGGCTGCTGCCAAGGAACAGAACATCTCCATCCTGTCCTACCTGGCCAACCACTTCGACAACCCGGTCATCGCCACCGTGGCTCCGCTGATCGCCATGGTTGCCATCAGCAAATCCTTCCTGGGTCACTACCTGGGTGCGCAAGAGGGCATGAACGGCCTGATGGCCAAGGCGCTGCGCGAGAAGGGCAAGAACGTTGACACCAAGCAACTGAACAAAGTCACTGCCGTGTTCATGATCCTGACCACCTGGGCCATCGCCACCATCAACCCGAGCATCCTCGGCATGATTGAAGACCTGGGCGGCCCCATCATTGCCATGCTGCTGTTCCTGATGCCGATGTACGCCATCACCAAGGTGCCGGCCATGCGCAAATACGCTGGCAACATCAGCAACGGCTTCGTGACCATCATCGGCCTGATCGCCATGTCCGGTATCATCTACAAGCTGATTGCCTGATAACTCCGGTTACCCGCTTGAATGAAGACGCCGCCTCGCAAGAGGCGGCTTTTTTTATGGCCGCTGTCCAGGGATACGGCCTTGCATAAAACCGGGCATATTCTCGCCGCCACGCTTAACAAAGGGGCGGGGCAGGCCTAACATGGCGGGATGTTCTTCTAGACAGGACAAAAGGATATGTCTGGGTTGAAAAAGGATCTCGGGCTCTGGCAGGGGATGGGGCTGCTCGCCACCTCCCTGCTCGGCACCGGGATCTTCGTGGTGCCGGCTACCGCCGCCTCGCTGGCAGGTGGGGCCTCGCTGTGGGCCTGGTTGCTGCTGATTGCGCTGGTTCTGCCGATTGCTTTTACCTTTGCCCGCCTCGGCCGTCGTTATCCCCACGCCGGCGGCGCTCCGCACCTGATTGGCCTCGCCTTTGGCAACGGCGCCGAACGCTTCTCCGCTTTCCTCTTTCTGGCGGTGTTGCCGGTGGGCCTGCCCGCCGCCCTGATGATCGCCGCCGGCTTCTGGCACGCCCTGTTCGATCTGGGGGAGTGGACTCTGTGGGCCATCCAGCTGCTCACCCTGCTCGGGGTCTTTCTGCTGGGGCTGCGCGGAGCGCGCTCCTCCGGCAACCTGCAACTGCTGATCGCGCTCGCCATTTTGGGGCTGACCCTGCTTATCTGGTTCAAGGGGGATATCAGCTGGCGCGACGCCGCCAGGCCGCTGCCGACGACGGAGGAGTGGCCTGCTATGGCCACCGCGCTGGCGGTGATGTTCTGGTGTTTCGTGGGGCTCGAGGCCTTCGCCCACATGGGGGAGGAGTTCAAGCGACCGGAGCGGGACTATCCGCTGGCCCTGCTCGGTGGGGTGTTGCTGGCGGGGCTCATCTACTGGGTACACTCGCTGGTGGTGCTCAAATATGGCCTCTACGGCGATGAGGCGACCAACGCCACCGCCATTCCGGCCCTGCTCTCCCTGCTGTTCGGCCCAACCGCCAAGTGGCTGGTGGCGGTGCTCGGCTACCTCTCCTGCTTTGCCAGCATCAACATCTACATTCAGGGCTTTGCGAGGCTGATCTGGAGCATGGCACGCGAAGGCAAGCTGCCCCCCTCGCTGGCGGTGCTTACCGCTCGCGGCGCGCCGCTGCGGGCGCTCGGTCTGGTACTGCTTATCTGCCTGCTCTGCATCACCCTCATCATCTGGTTGCGGTTGCCGCTCGATGAGCTGATCCGCTACGCCAACGGCAACTTCGTGCTGGTCTACCTGCTCTGCATGGCGGCGGGCTGGCGTCTGCTCGGCGGGGTGGGCAAGGGGCTGGCGGGGATAAGCGTACTGCTCTGCGCCCTGGTGCTGGTGGCGCTCGCTTCCCAGGTGCTCTATGCCGTCGTGCTCAGTCTGGGGTATGGCTGTTTCTCGTTATGGCGACGCAGAGGTCGCTGCTCGGCGCCAGATGATCGTGTCTGCGCCATCAAGTAACCCGAAAAAAGCCCCGCAGTGCGGGGCTTTTTGCTGCCTGTCAGCGGCTGGCGGACAGGTCGCTGCGCAAGATGGCGTAGTGGCGCAGGGAGATGAAACCATCCCCCTTGCGTTCGCACTCCCGCGCGGTGCCCTCGTAGTGAAAACCAGCCCGCTCCAGCAGGCGAGCGGAGGGGCGGTTGGGCTCCTCCACCACCGCCAGCAGCCGGTGCAGCGCTGTGGTGCGGTAAGTGAGCGGCAGCCACAGTTGCAGCGCCGCACTCATCACCCCCTTGCCCCAATGCTCGGGATAGAGCCAGTAGCCCAGCTCGGCCCGCCGGTGCTCAGGGTCGGCATCGTTGTAGCCGATGGCGCCGAGCGGTTCGCCCGTGTGGTGGTCACGAATGAGGTGCCAGGCGCCGCGGCCGGTGCGGGTCAGCTCGGCATACCAATCCATCTGGGCCTGGCACGCCGTCAGGCTGTCGTAGCTGACGCCGTAGTAGGCGACGACCCGCGGATCGGAGAGGCCGCGGTAGATGTGGGGCAGATCGGCGTCGCTGACCGGATCCAGCCTGATGTGGGGTTGTTGTGTTGCTGTCATGGTGGCTCCTTGCAGCCAACCTGAGTTGGCCGCGTGAGTTGAGTGATAAAGGATGGATGATGCTGGCTGGCGTCAGGCAAAGCCGAGCAGGTCGGCAAGGCGCGCCAGCTCGTCACGCCACTGCTGCTGCAGGCGCGGGGTCTGGTGCCTGGGCTTGCGGGCCAGATCGGCGGCGAGCAGGGCATCAAGCTCATACCAGCGTGCCAGCAGTGCCTCTTCGTCATGTGTCGGGCCGGCTGGGGCCAGCCCCATGGCGGGGTCTGCCAGGCTTGTCTTGTCTGCTGCCGGCGAGGGGGGGTTGCCAAACAGCTCGGCATAGGCGCGCTCGGCACTGTGAGCCTCCTGGATGCGCCCATCCTTTATCAGCCAGAAGCGGTTGCAGCTGCGCTCGATCAGCTCCCGGTCGTGGGAGACCAGCAGCACGCCCCCCGGGAAGGTGGCAATGGCCTCGGCCAGCTCCTCCTTGCCCGCCAGATCCAGGTGGTTGGTGGGCTCGTCGAGCCAGAGCATGTGGTGGCTGCCGAGGGACAGGGCGAGAAACAGCAGTCGTGCCCGCTCCCCCCCGCTCAAGGTGTGCACCTGCTGACCGTGGCGGGCATAGGGGAAACCCGCCCGAATCAGCGCCTGACGCCGGGTCGTCTCCGGCAGAGGGGACAGCGGGTAGAGGGCGTCGCTCAGGGTAGCGTCGTCCGCCAGCTGCTGCAGGGACTGATCGTAATAGGCGATGCTGGCGCCGGGGTGACAGTACCAGCCCGCCTGCGGGCTCTGCGCGGCCAGCTCGCGCCAGCACTGGCGCAGCAGGGAGGACTTGCCGGTGCCGTTGGCTCCGAGCAGGGCGACCCTGTCCCCCGCCCGCAGCCAGAGTTCCTCGGCCCGCAGCAGCGGCGGCAATGATGGCGCCGGCGCCACGTCGAGGGCCTCCAGCCGCAGCAGGGTGTCGGCGGGCAGGCTCAGTCCGCGCAGCTCGAGTCGCCAGGGGGCCAGTGCCGCGACCTGGCTCTGCTCCTCCTGCAGGCGGGCGATGCGTTTTTCCATGGACTTGGCCTGGCGTACCAGCTTCTCGTTGTCATGCTCCCGCCCCCAGATGGCGAGGCGTTTGCTGCTGGCGCTCAGGCGGTCTATCTCTTTTTGCTCGTCGGCCCGGCGCAGGCGGGCCTGCTCATCCTCGGCGGCCAGCGTCGCCCGGGCCTGGCTGCAGGGCAGGGCGAAGCGGTGCAGCTGGCCGTCTCGCAGGATCAGGGTCTGCTCGGTGACGCTGTCCAGCAGGCGAGCGTCGTGGGAAACCAGCACGAAGGCACCGCGCCAGCCCAGCAGAAACTGCTCGAGCCAGAGCAGGGCGGGCAAGTCCAGGTGGTTGCTGGGCTCATCGAGCAGCAGCAGGTTGGGTTGGCGCAGCAGGGCGCGCCCTATCTGCAGCCGGCTGTGCTGGCCGCCGCTCAGCGCACTGACCGGCAGCGTGGCCTGGGCCTCCAGCTGCAGCTCGGCCAGCAACTTGTCCACCTGCCACTCGGCGCTCGGGTCGTTGCCCAGCGCATCCAGCAGCACGGCGCGGGTGCTGAGGGTTGAAAGTCTGGCTGGCAGTTGTTGGGCCACGAACTCGCAGCGGCAGGCGGCAGCCTGCACGACCCGGCCGGCCTGGGGCGTGCGCTCGCCCGCCAGCAGCGCCAACAATGTGCTCTTGCCGCAGCCGTTGGCGCCAATCAGGCCGAGTCGGTCGCCTGCGCGAATGCCGAGTTCGAGGTGGTCAAATAACGGAAGGTGCCCTGCACTCATCTGCAGGGAATGGGTACTCATCAGGGTTGTCATGCTCTTGCTCTCTTAAATCGCGGGATCAAAGATCCCTGTCATCAGGAGCGCTGGCGACAACGGCAGAGTCGAGAAAGGTCTCGGTATGGAAGGGAGTCGGCTTTGCTCGAACCCGCTATCGCAGCGCGATGGTATGCAGGCAAGAGCACGCGAATGTGCCGAACAGGCGAACCGAGAACATCGGACACGCTTGGATAACCATTTTTTACCTCCTTGTGTTTCGTTATGGCACGGTGCGGCGATTATAGGCACAGAAAAAAACAGTCGTCCATCCGCCCTGTGGGGGGCCGTGGGCACCGCATCGGGAGGCGCAGGGTAAAAAAACGCCCCGCTGGGCGGGGCTGGTGATGGGGATGTCAGTCGCGGGGGGTCTTGAGCGCCTCAATCACATCGTCATTGGGGGCCAGCCCCTCCACGTGGTTGAAGTTCTCCACCCCCTCCTGCGGGTTGAGGGTGAAGGCGTCGGCACTCAGGTAGCTGCCGCTGCCGGCACTCTCCACCACGACGATGAGCTCGGGCTGCTTGTCGCCGTTGAGATCCAGCAGCTTGAGCTCCTTGATGTTGCCATCGCGCGGCAGCACCTTGCCGTCGATGAACTGATCCAGCGGGAACTGGGGGTTGGCGCCGGAGTAGAGGCGCACGTCGTAGCTGCCGGTGGAGGCCGGTTCGCCGCGCCCTTCGCTGACGGTCACTACCTGGCCTGAGGGGAGCGTCAGCTGTTTGAAGAACCCGTCCGCCGCCTGGCTGGCGAGGGGTAGGGTGAGCAGGCCGAGTGTCATGAGCAAGGCTTTCATCGGTTTGACCCTTGTTACTGCGGCGGCGGTTGCCCGCCACCTGTGTCACTGTGCGAACCGGTCGGGCAGTCCCCGCCGGTCCGCGTCATCCACCCCTCAGCGGGGTCGTCATTACCAGATCTTGACCCGTTTGGCAGGGTCCAGATAGAGCTTGTCACCCGGCTGGATGTTGAACGCCTCGTAGAAGGCGGGGATGTTCGGCACCACGCCGTTGACCCGGTACTCCGGCGGCGAGTGGGGATCCGAGGCGAGCAGCATCTGCATCAGCTCGGGGCGATACATGCCCTTCCACACCTGAGCCCAGCCGAGGAAGAAGCGCTGCTCGCCAGTGAAGCCGTCCAGCACCGGGGCCTCCTTGCCATCCAGCGACAGCAGATAGGCCTTGTGGGCTATGGTGAGGCCGCCCAGATCGCCGATGTTCTCCCCCAGGGTGAACTGGCCGTTGACGAACTGCCCCGCGATGGGCTCGAAGCGGTTGTACTGGGCCACCAGCCGGCTGGTGCGGAAGCGAAACTCCTTGAGATCGGTTGGCGTCCACCAGTCGCGCATCACGCCGTCACCGTCGGATTTGGCCCCCTGATCATCAAAACCGTGGCCCATCTCGTGGCCGATCACCCCACCGATGGCGCCGTAGTTGACCGCATCATCCGCCTGCATGTCGAAGAAGGGGGGTTGCAGGATGGCGGCCGGGAAGACGATCTCGTTGTTGCTCGGGTTGTAGTAGGCGTTCACCGTCTGCGGCGACATGTGCCACTCGTCTCTGTCCACCGGCTTGCCGAGGCGCGCCAGGTTGTCGGCGTATTCGAAGGCGCGGGCGCGCTGCAGGTTGCCCACCAGATCGTCGGCGCGGATCGCGATGGCGCTGTAATCCTTCCACTTGTCCGGGTAGCCGATCTTGGGGCGGAATTTGGCGAGTTTCTCTTTGGCCTGGGCCTTGGTGGCTGGCGACATCCAGTCCAGCTCTTCGATGCTCTGGCCGTAGGCGGTGCGCAGGTTCTCCACCAGCTGTTCCATGCGGGCCTTGGCCTGGGGCGGGAAGTAGCGCTCTACGTAGAGCTTGCCCACCGCCTCGCCCAGATGATCGTCCAGCACGCCGAGGGCCCGCTCCCAGGGGGCCCGCTGCTTGGGCGTGCCGCTCAGGGTGGTGCCGAAGAAGGCGAAGTTCTGGGCATCGGTCTGGCTGTCGAGGTAGGGGGCGTAATCGGTGATGAGCTGCCACTTGAGGTAGGCCTGCCAGTCGCCGATCGGGGTCTGCTTCATCACCTCGTTCAGGGCCGCGAGATAGGTCGGTTGGCCGATGACCAGGCTCTGCTGGCCGGCGAGGCCGGCCTGGCTCAGGTAGGCGTCCCAGTCGATGGCGGGGGCGAGGCGTTTGAGCTCGCTCTGGGGCCCCTTGTTGTAGTTCTTCTCTCGATCCCGCAGGTTGACGTTGTCCCACTGGATCTTGGCGAGTTTGCTCTCGAGGGCCAGCACCCGCTTGGCCTTGGCGGCGGCATCCGGCTCGCCGAAGCGGCCCAGCATGGTGGCGATGTGTTGCTCGTATTTCTTGAGCAGCGCCTGGCTGGCGGCATCCGTCTTGAGGTAGTAGTCCCGATCCGGCAGGCTGAGGCCGGCCTGGTAGAGGTAGACCGCATAGCTGTCCGGGGCCTTGGCGTCGGCGTCTATCCAGAAGCCGAAGGGGGCGCCGCCGCCGTTGCGACCGCTCTGGGCGAAGGCGCGGGCCAGATCCTGGCTGCTTTTGATCTGCTCGATCTCGCTCAGCATGGGCAGCAGGGGAGCAGTACCCTTGGCATCCCGGGTCGCCTGATCCAGATAGCTGTGGTAGAGATCGCGGATCTGCTGGGCCTGGGTGCCGGCGGCAGCCTTGCCATCCAGCCCTTCCACCAGCACCCGCACGTCCGCCAGGGACTTGTCCCGCAGCAGGTAGAAGGCGCCGTCGGCGGGCCTGTCGTCCGGGATCTTGGCGGTGGTCAGCCAGTGGCCGTTCACGTAGCGGAAGAAGTCATCGCCGGGTTTGACGCTGGTGTCCATGTTGGCCAGCGCGAGGCCTGAGTGCTTGTTGCTGGTATCCGGCGCCTGACTGCAGCCTGCCAGCAGGGCCAGCCCGATGAGGCCGGCCAGTATGCTTTTCTTATTGTTCATTTTTTGATTCCAATTCGGGTTATACGGCTTCCTTGCCCACGCAGGGAGCGATTCACTCTAGCAGTCGGGTTAGCGCTTGATAAGCCCGACTCTGCTAAGATCCGCCAGGTCGTATTGGGGAAGCCTATGATTTCTCGTATTTATTCTCGCTTTTGTCAGACTCTGCCTGCGCCGGAAGGTTCCCGCGGCTTGCTGGTGGCCTTCAGCGGCGGGCTCGACTCCACCGTGCTGCTGGTGCTGGCGGCCCGCTTCGCTCACGCCCACGGCCTTGCCCTGCGCGCCCTGCACGTCCATCACGGCCTGAGCCCACATGCCGACGAGTGGGTGGCCCACTGCGAAGGGGTGTGTCAGCAACTGGCGGTGCCTCTCATCACCGTGCGGGTGCAACTGCAGCGGGGCAGCGGCGACAGTCTGGAGGCGCAGGCGCGGGAGGCCCGTTATCAGGTCCTCGCCGCCCAGCTGGGGGAGGGGGAGTGGCTGCTCACTGCTCACCATCAGGACGATCAGCTGGAGACCCTGCTGCTGGCGCTCAAGCGTGGCGCCGGTCTGCGCGGGTTGGCGGGCATGGTGCCGAGCCAGCCCTTTGCTGGCGGCCTGCTGCTGCGCCCGCTGCTCGAGGTGAGCCGGACCGAGCTGGCCGAGGCGGCGGCCGGCCTCCCCTATGGCTGGGTGGAGGACGAGAGCAATCAGGATGTGAGTTATGACCGCAACTTCCTGCGCCAGCAGCTCATTCCCCAGCTCAAGGCCCGCTGGCCCGCCATGGCCCATACGGCGGCGCGCAGCATGGCGCTCTGCGCCGAACAGGAGGCGCTGCTGGAGGAGCTGGCCGAGGCCGACTGGCGACTGGCGGCGGCAGGAGAGGCGCTGCAGATCACGCCGCTGCAGGCCCTGTCAGGCACCCGGCGCAACAACCTGCTGCGCTACTGGATCCGCCGCCAGGGGGGCGAGATGCCCTCTCGCGAGCAGCTCGGTCTGCTCTGGCGGGAGGTGGCGCTGGCGCGGGAAGACGCCAATCCCCAGCTCAACTGGGGGGAGCAGAGCTGCCGCCGCTTTCAGGGTCGGCTTCATCTGGTGCGACCCGGGTTGCAGCCTCGTCACGAGCAGCTGGCGTTGAGGGTGGGGGAGACGCTGATCCTGCCGGACGGGCTCGGCGAGGTGCGACTGATCTCGCGGACGGAGGGCGAAGGGCTGCGGCTGCCAGGGGCGGACGAGCCGCTGTCGGTGCGCTTCGGGGTGGCCGCCGGCAGCATGCTCAAGCCGGTGGGGCGCGGCGGCAGCCGGCGCCTCAAGAAGCTGCTGCAGGAGTATGGGGTGCCCTCCTGGCAGCGCGGCCGCATTCCCATCCTCTATTACGGCGAGCAGGTGGCGGCGGTGGGCGAGCTGTTCCTCTGTGACGGATTCATGACGCAGGAGCCAGGCCTGGCCTGGCACTGGCTGCCGGCGGCGGCCTGTCAGCCCCCGCTGTAATCCTCTCTGCAGCAAACGGACAAGGCCGGCATATGCCGGCCTTGTCGTATTCAGCGGCTGACCGGTTCAGTCCAGCAGGCCGGCCTTGCCCGCCTTCTTGCGGGCATAGAGGTGAGCATCGGCCGCCTCGTACAGGCTGTGCACGTCCACCCCGGACTGCCAGCTGGCGGCCCCCAGGCTGCAGCCGACCGAGAAGGTGCTGAGCTCCTTGTGAGTCAGCAACATGTGCTGCAGACGCAGCCAGACCGGGCGCCAGGCCTCGGGCTCGGCGGGTTGCAGCAGCAGGGCGAACTCGTCGCCGCCGAGGCGAAACGCCTGATCCGTGCTGCGGATGCAGTGGGTCAGCAGCTGGGCGAAGCGGCTCAGCACCAGATCGCCCACCGGGTGACCCCAGGTGTCGTTGATCTGCTTGAAGCTGTCGAGATCCAGCAGTACCAGCACCAACCCGTGAGACTCCCGGCTGTGTTGCTCCACCGCGCGGCCGATGGCCTCGTCGAAGTAGGAGCGGTTGCCGAGCCCGGTCAGGTGATCGAGCCGCACCTGCAGCTCCAGCTGTGACAGGCGCAGATAGAGGGGCAGCGGCAGGCTGAGCAGCTGATGATACTGCTGCAGCACCCGTTGCTGACTGCCGCTCAGGGCGTGTTCGAGGGTGTAGTGCAGCTGGCCGATCAGCTGGCCATGCTGACCGCGCAGCTCGAACGGGTAGCTGTGCAGGGTCAGGCTGGCCTGAGGTGGATGCTGGATCAGGGTGTGCGGCTGGCCGCAGTCGAAGTGCAGGCTGTGAATCCGGACAATTCTTGCCGCACGATCGGCAAAAGTTGCCAGCAGGCTGCCCAGATCCGTCTGCACCAGCAACTGCTCGAGCAGCTGGTTGCGATCCTGGCTTGCCAGCGGCGTGAGCCGCTCCATCTGGCGAACCCACTGCTCGATGCCATGTCCCAAACCGCTCAATGATGATGTGTTTTCCACGGTACAGCCCTCAAACAACCTACTTCCTGCTGCTTACCTGCAATACCTGTGCCCAAAATATGTTCGATGCGAACAAGGGCGGCTGGCTAGGCTTAAGTAGATAAAAAAGGAGGAAATATTGTACGCAGACGTATTGATCCTGCTGCTTGCCGCCGTCCTGCTGGTGGCGATTTTCCGGCGCCTGGGCCAGCCGGTGATCCTCGCCTACCTGCTCGCCGGGGTCGTGCTCGGCCCCCATGGCGCGGCCGTGATCACCGGCCAGTCGATCATGCAGACCATCGCCGAGCTCGGCATCGTCTTTCTGATGTTTTCGCTCGGGCTCGAGTTCTCGCTGCCCCGGCTCATCGCCATGCGCCGGCTGGTGATCGGGGTGGGCGGCCTGCAGGTGTTGCTCACCTCCCTGCTGTTTTTTGCCATCGCCTGGTGGTGGGGCCTGAGCCTGCCTCAGGCGCTGGTGGTGTCGGGCACCTTGGCGCTCTCCTCCACCGCCGTGGTGATCAAGCAGTTGGGGGATCAGAAGCAGCTGCATACCCGCCGTGCCCAGCTCGGGGTGAGCGTGCTGCTGTTTCAGGATCTGGCGGTGGTGCCGCTGTTGGTGATGATCCCCATTCTGGCCCGGCCGGAGATCCAGGGCAGCGCCCTGCTGGCGGAGATCGCCTGGGCCACCCTCAAGGGACTGTTTGCCCTGCTGAGCCTGCTGGCGGTGGGCAAGTGGCTGCTGCCGCTGCTGTTTCACGAGGTGGCGCGGGCCCGCTCCGACGAACTGTTCGTGCTGAGCACCCTGCTGGTGGCGCTGCTGGCCGCCTCGCTGACCCAGTGGATGGGTCTCTCCATGGCGTTGGGGGCCTTTCTGGCAGGCATGATGCTGGGGGAATCCCACTACCGTCACCAGCTGGAGGTGGACATCCGGCCGTTTCGAGACGTGCTGATGGGGCTCTTCTTCATCACCATCGGCATGACCATGGACTGGCAGCGGGTGGCGCTGGACTGGTGGCTGGTGGCGCTGAGCGTACCGGCCCTTATTCTGTTCAAGTCCCTGCTGGTGCTGCTGGCCGGTCGGCTGATGGGGGAGCGCAAGCGCGACGCCATGGCAGCGGGGATCATGTTGAGCCAGGTGGGGGAGTTCGGCTTCGTGCTGCTGGCACTGGCCAACCACCACGGTCTGCTCGATCATCGGCTGGTCTCTTTGCTCATCGGTATCGGGGTCACCTCCATCGCCATGACCCCCTGGCTGGTGCAGCAGGCTCATCAGCTGGCCCGCTCCCTCACCGATCCGGCCCTGCTCACCCGCTCCGAAGTGGCCCAGTCGGGCCTGAGCAAGAGCCAGCACGTGATCATCGCGGGCTTTGGCCGGGCCGGCCAGACCTGCGCCCGCTTTCTCAAGCAGGAGGAGATCCCCTTCCTGGCGCTGGATCTCGACCCAGAGCGGGTGAGCGAGGCCAAGTCGGCGGGGGAACAGGTGGCATTTGGCGATGCCAGCCGGCGCGACATCCTGCTGGCCGCAGGCCTGCTGCGGGCCCGGCTGGTGATCATCACCTTTGACGATCCCAAGCGGGTGGAGGCCATGCTGGCGCTCATCAGGGAGCTGGCGGGGGAGGTGAAGGTGCTGGTGCGCACCCGCGATGACAGCTTCCTGGAGGCGTTCAAGCGGGCGGGGGCCTTCGAGGTGATCCCCGAATCCCAGGAGGGGGCCCTGATGCTGGTTTCCCACCTGCTGCTCAACTGCGACATCCCCATTGGCCGGGTGATCCGGCGCATGGAGCACGAACGCAGCAACCAGTATCGCTTCCTGCACGGCTTCTATTGGGGAGATCAAAGCGCCGGCAACCTGGAGACGGATCAGCTGCTCGAGCGGCTGCACCCCGTGCTGCTGCACGAGCAGGCCTGGGCGGTGGGGCGCAGCGTGCAGGCGCTGGGGGTCGATGCGGTGCGGATCAGGGAGGTGCAGCGGGGCACACAGCGGCTGGAGCCCAGACCCGAACTGGTGCTGGCGACGGGGGATAAGCTGGTGCTGTTTGGCAATGCGGTGGCGGTGGAGCAGGCGGAGCAGCGCCTGCTGGAGGGGCGCTGATCCCTGAGCCCATGTTGCACCAGCCCTGCTGCCAATGCCGTCCCCGCTTCCCTTGAATGCTCCGGCTCAGGCCTCGACCCGTACCGCCTCCTCTAGCCCCAGAAACTGTTCGACCCGCTGGCGCTCGTTCAGGGTATCCAGGTAGCCCAGCTTGATCAGCTGCTGGCAGTAGCCGGGATAGAACATCAGGAAACTGGCCAGGCTGCTGGTCTCGTCCCCCGTCACCCCCAGCACCCGCAGCAGGCGGCGCAGATGCACCGGCAGCTTGCGCAGATAGGCCAGCGCCAGCAGGTCGAGATCCTGGCTTGGCTTGAGCACGCAGGTCTCCACCCGTTTGAGTTTCAACCGGTTGCGCTCCCGCTCCGGGATGAGATCCAGGGTCTGGTTGATGCGCCACAGCCGCTCCAGATCCGAGTTGAGGGTATCGGTGAAGACGGTGTCCAGCAGGTGGCTGGCGATGTTGGAGCTGGTCAGGTGGCCATGGTGAAAGGTGGGGGCCGTGTGCGCCGGTGGATCCAGGGTGATCAGCAGGATCCGCTCTGCCCCCAGGTGGATGGCGGGACTGAGCGGGCTCAGCTGATGGATGGAGCCGTCGCCGTAGAACTTCTCGCCGATGTGGGTGGCCGGGAAGACGAACGGCAGCGCCGAGGAGGCGAGCAGGTGATCCGAGGTGAGCAGGGTGCGCAGCCCGCGCCGTCTGGCCCGCTCCCACGGCAGGTGTTCCGCTCGCCCCTGAAAGAAGGTAGTGGAGAGGCCGTCGTCGTAGTCGGAGGCGGTGATGGCCAGCGCCTCCAGGCTGCCGTAGAGGATGTTGTCGTCGATGCGGTGATAGTCGATGAGCTGATCCAGCAGGCGGCGCAGCGGCGCGTTGTCGAACAGGTGAAAGGCGTGGTTGGTATGGGGATTGACGAGCCCCGCCGAGCCCTCGTACATCAGTCGCCACAACAGGCGCCCCGGGTGAAAGTCGAAGATGTGGTGGGTCTCGAAACGGCGCCAGACCCACTCCAGCTTGCGCACTCCCAGATGAAAGCAGGAGGCGTAGCAGGCCAGCGCGGTGACATTGATGGCGCCGGCCGAGGTGCCGCACAGGATGGGAAACGGAATGCCGAGATTGCGGGGATAGAACTCGGCGATCGCCTTGAGGGCGCCGACCTGGTAGGCGGCGCGGGCACCACCACCGGTCAACAGAAGAGCTGTGTTGGGTCTGGCCATGATACTGCGCCTTATGCATGCCACTGAGGGTGTTGCCACCGAGCAATTTAACTATAAGACGCTGTATCAAATATAAAAACAGGCCTGCCCACCATTTTTTTGCAGGCCCTTTTTGAGGCTGTTTAGTTGGCGCGACGGGCGGCGCTCAGCTGATCGAACGCGGCGAAGGCCGGGGCACTGGCGAGGATGCGGCCGTGGCCGAGGCCGCGGGTGCTCACCAGCCGGGTGCGACCATCCTGGGTGGCTCGCAGGG
This sequence comes from Aeromonas sp. FDAARGOS 1408, assembly GCF_019048665.1. Taxonomy (NCBI): domain Bacteria; kingdom Pseudomonadati; phylum Pseudomonadota; class Gammaproteobacteria; order Aeromonadales; family Aeromonadaceae; genus Aeromonas; species Aeromonas sp. FDAARGOS 1408. The sequence continues at coordinate 593,721 of NZ_CP077394.1, forward strand.
AATCACCGTGCGGGGCGAAGCGATCCTCCTCGTCGTGCACTATGATGGCGGCCCCGCTGCGGCCGGCGAGCCGCCCCAGCGGGTCGACCGTGCTCAAGGGGTGCTGGTACTCCTGCTCAATCTCCTTGACCACCGCATCGAACAGCCGGATGGAGTAGCCGGAGCGCGCCACCATGCCGTAGAGCTGGGGCACGTAGTCGAGCACCGGCGAGATGAGCAGCAGCGGCAGGGCATCCAGCTCGCGTCGACGGCTGGAGAGGGTGACGGCGCCCCCCATGCTGTGGGCGATGACACCCTGCAGCGGGCCGCACTCCGCCGTCATCTTCTCCACCAGTTCGTCGAAGGCACGCACGAAGCGGGGCAGGTGGCCGGTATGGCCGGCGCTGTGGCCGTGGGCCGGGTGATCGTAGGCAATGGCCGTGAAGCCCTGGGCCGCAATGTGGCTCATCAGCGGGTAGAACTGACTGGCGCTGCCTGACCAGCCGTGCATCAGCAGCCAGACCGGCCCCTGGCCGAGCCGGTAGCTCATCAGGGTGCCTTCGCTGGTGTGTACGGCCTGCTTGGCCAGTCCGGCCGGTGCCGAGTCATCCCGCTGGTTGCGCTGGGGGGTGAGCAGCAGCTTTCTGGCGGTACGTTTGGCATGAGCGGGGGTCAAGGTGTGATGCAAGCGGGTGCCAAGGCCGAGCAGCCATTTGCTCGGGCTGAAGCGGCGGGTGTTGAAGTAGATCTTGCTGCTCATGGTCATCCTGTGGTTTTTATGTGCGAACGGTCGTGCTTTTTTGTCGGTTTTAAAAAAGAGAGGTCAATCCATCAGCGCCAGCCATCCAGCAGCGTCTCCACTTCGGGCCAGAAGTGGCGGGCCGGATCCTGACACAGATCGAGGGCATTGAACACCTGATCCGCCAGATAGAGACCATAGAGGCGATAGACGGCGCGCCAGGGATCCATGTCGCTGCGCCACTCGCCCTCGCTCTGTCCCTGCACCACCTGGCGGGCCAGGTAGTCGAGCCAGAAGCGCACCAGCTGGCGGGCGGCCTGCTGCACCTCCCCCTCCTGGGCCGAGGTCCAGGCGTCGAGGAACATGCAGCGGCCGGCGAAGCACTGGTTCCAGGCCAGCCAGGCCTGCAGCAGGGCCGTCAGCTTCGCTCGCTGGCTGCCGTGCTGCTGCTGGCGCACCGGCTGGATCACCCGCTCCCGGAACACCTCGGCGGCGTACTCCAGCACGGCGATCTGCAGGTTGTCGCGGGACTGGAAGTGGGCGAACAGGCCGCTTTTCGACATCTCGCAGGCGCTGGCAAGGGAGCCGATGGTGAGGCTCTCCAGTCCCTGCTGGCTCGCCTGCTCGAACGCAGTCTGCAAAATGTTGTCGCGGGTCAGCCGGCCCTTGCTCATCACACTCTCCTTTATAGACCGGGGCAGCATAAAGTACGACCGTGCTATTTGTCGAGCAGCGAATGGGCCTGCAAGAGAGGATGAGGCGGGCTCAGTCGTCCTTGATATCCATCTGCTGCAGGGCGATAACCGCCTAGGTGCGGTTCTTGACACCGGTTTTTCTGAAAGATGGGAATGAGGTGGATCCTGATGGTGGCAAGAGGCTCAGTCGTCCTTGATATCCATCTGCTGCAGGGCGATGACCGCCTGGGTGCGGTTCTTGACGCCGAGCTTTCTGAAAATGGCGGTGATGTGGGCCTTGATGGTGGCCTCGGAGACGTTGAGCTCCCAGGCGATCTGCTTGTTGAGGCTGCCGTCGCGCAGCATCACCAGCACCTTGTACTGCTGGGGGGTGAGGCTGGCCAGCTTGCTGGCAAAATCGGCGCCCTCACAGGGTTCGGGGTGGAGCGAGATGCCGGCCGGCACCCAGTTGTCACCCCCGATCACCGTATTGAGGGCGTTGACCAGCTCCTTCATCGGCGCCGATTTTGGGATGAAGCCGAGCGCGCCCAGGCGCAGCACCTGCTGGATGATGGCGGGCTCTTCCGAAGCGGATACCACCACGATGGGCAGGTCGGGATACTGGCCGCGCAGGTGGGCGAGGCCGGAGAAGCCGTTGGCCCCCGGCATCTTGAGATCGAGCAGCAGCAGGTCGACTTCCGGGTGCTCACCCAGCAGGTGGGCCAGGCTGTCGATGGAGTCCGCTTCCAGCAGCTGGGCATCGTCGATGGCCATGTGCACCGCTTGATAGAGGGCGCCCCGAAACAGGGGGTGGTCATCTGCGATGACGATGGTAAATTGGCTGTCCATTGCTCACATTGTTGCTAACTGATTGTTTTGGAAAATCAAACTAGCACCGCTCCCGGAGAGGGTCAAACCTGCCGGCGCGCAAATGTGAAGCGACCGTCGGATGTCGTGCCATTGGGGCAGATGGGATGGTCATGAACAACCCATGCAGGAGGCAATAGATGGGATCTCTGGTATTGACGGTGGGCACTGGCTCCACCTGGGCGATGCGGGCGGCGCTGGTGCTGGCCATGAGCGGGCTGGAGTGGCAGGAGCAGGTGTTCGATCTGGAGGATGCCAAGGAGCTGCAGCGGCTCAAGCGGCTGGCCCCCGCCGGCCTGGTGCCCTGGCTCGATCACGACGGTGTGCGGGTGCACGACTCGCTGGCCATCGCCGAATATATCCACGAGCTCTGCCCCGATCGCCAGCTCTATCCCGGATCACAGGCCGAGCGGGCGCTGGCCCGCAGCCTCTGCGCCGAGCTGCACGCCGGTTTTCGCCAAATTCGCACCCTGCTGCCCTTCTTCCTCGGCGCTCCGACCCGCAGCGAACCGCCGGTGGAGGCCATCGGCGAGCTGGCCCGGCTGCAGACCATCTGGTCCCAGGCGCGAGGCCCTTTCTATTTTGGCGAGGCGGGGATCCTCGATGCCTTCTATGCGGTGATGGCTTACCGGCTGGCGAGCTATGGCATCCAGCTGCCCGGCCAGGCGGGCGCCTATCAGCAGGCGCTGCTGGCCTGGCCGCTGTGGCAGCAGACCCTGGTCAAGGCGCGTCTGCAGTGGCCGGCGGCCGCCCGTCAGCCGCAGTGAACCCGCGGGCATAACCGCAGTGAACAGCTTGTCTGAACGGCTGGTGTAAACAGAGAGGGGAGCCACTGGCTCCCCTCTCTGTTTGGGGTTGATTCCTTCAGCTGGATTACGGCTGGCGGCCGGCGAACACCACCACCACCTTGTCATCTCCCTTCTCCCGCACGAAGGCATAGGGGCTGTCGGCCAGTTTCTGGTGGCTGCCCGCCGCCACCGCCGGGTGGGCGGCGCGGAACTGGCCGAGCCGCTGCCAGTGCTTGACCAGCTCGGCTTTCTCGCCATTGGCCAGCTCCTGCCAGTTCATGTCGGAACGCAAGCCTTGATCGAACACGCCGCCATCCTTGGCGAGCCCGCGGCCGGACTCATCGCCGTAGTAGATCTGGATGCCGCCCGGCAGCAGCATGAAGCTGCTGGCGACCCGGCGCTGCAGCGGCACGTCCTGATAGTCGCCGAAGAACAGCTTGGTGTCGTGGGAACTGATGTAGCTCAGCACGTTGAACTCGGGATCCTGATTGATGCGGCTGGCATAACTGGCGTAGGTGGGCTCGGCGCTGGCCAGGCACTGGGCCTGGGGCAGGGCGAACTCGCGCTGATAGTCGAAGTTGATCAGCGAATCGAAGCCGTTTTGATACCAGAAATCCTTGGCCACCCCGTGATCCCACACCTCGCCCACCATGTAGAAGGGCAGGTCGTCGAGCTTTTTGGTCGGGTTGTCGGCTTTCCACTCCTTGAGGGCATAGGTGCCAGCCTGCTTGAGGCGGGCCCACACCTCTGGCTCCAGGTGTTTGACGGTGTCGGCTCTGAAGCCGTCGATGCCGAAGCGGCGCACCCAGTCGGTGTGCCAGGCAATGAGATAGTCGCTCACGGTGGTGTTGGGCAGTGGCTTGGCCCTGGTGTCCTGTTTGGCCGCCAGCAGCGGCGGCAGCCCCACCGGCTTGGTGGATTCGGTCAGAAAGTCCGGCAGCCCCGCCACCGAGCCGGTGACATCATCTGTGCCGGGCTGCGGGTAGCCGGGCAGGCCGGCCCGCACCCAGTCACCGCTCCACCACTGGTCCCACTTCGGCGACTGGTAGTCGATGAACTGGTTGTAGCCATGCCAGTTGAGACCGCCGCTCGGGCGCCACTGGTTCCAGGTGGTCGGTAGTTTGGCTGTGTTTTGGGCCAGATCGGTGAGCCCCAGATCTTGCAGGTCGGCGAGGGTGGCGTAGCCTGCGTGGTTCATCACCACGTCGAGGATGATGCGCATGCCGCGCTTGTGGGCCTCGTCCACCAGGGTTTTCAGGCTCTCCTCGTCGCCGTAGTTGGGATCTATCTTGGTGAAGTCCAGCGCCCAGTAGCCGTGGTAGGCGTAGAAGGGGAAGTTGCCCTGCTCGCCACCGCCGATGAAGCCGTGCACCTGCTCCACCATGGGGGTGATCCAGATGGCGTTGATGCCGAGCTGCTTGATGTAGTCGAGCTTGGCGGTCAACCCCTTGAAGTCGCCACCGTGCCAAGTGGCCACTTCATCCTGACCGTCTTTCTGGCGCCCGAAGCTGTGGTCGTTGGCGGGATCGCCGTTGTTGAAGCGGTCGGTCAGCAGGAAATAGACGCTCGCCTGATCCCAGTTGAACGGCGCTGACTTGGCTGCCTTGACCGGCTCGAGCAGCAGTAGGCCACCGCTCTCTTTACTCGGCGTCAGGGTCAGCTTGCCGCCCTTGACCACCCCTTGCTGGCCGGAGTAGGCATCCCGCAGTTGGGTGCCGTCGGGCCAGACTCCTTTCAGGGATACGGTCACCGGGCCGCTATCCCAGCTGATGCAGGGCTCCGCTGGCGGCTGGCGCTTGAACTCGCTCTTCCTGGTGGCACGCAGCACCTTGAGGCTGGGGGTATCCGGGTTGAAGGTGAACTCATACTCCCCCGTCAGCATCACCCGCAGGTTGAAGTGCTGCCCCTTGCTGCACTTGTCCATGGGCTGGGCGGTGCCGAAGGGGAGCGGTTTGGCCTCGCTCGGGCCGAAGCTGGTGCCGCAACTGTTGCCCGCGTCGCTGATGCGGATCTGGTGGCTCCCCTTGGTGAGCGGATGGGTCAGCTGCACCGCCCCCTTGTCCAGCGTCAGCGGCGCGCCGACCGGCTGGTCATCCACGTAGAGGCGCACCTCGGCGGCCATGGCCTGAGGGAGGAAGAGGGGGCAGGCCAGCAGGGCGAGCCAGAGGGAAGAAACCGAGGGGGTGCGACGCATAAGCCATTCCTTGCTGGGGTTAAGCGGACCAGATTGCCGTCAATGGGGCTCATTCTAGGAGGCATGAGGGCGCGCTTGGACAGGCAAACCGTCGATTTGTGACATCAGTTCAAATGGTTACGTTTTCAAGAGTGGAAAAGTGTGAGCGGGGTGTCGTGCCCATAAAAAAAGCCGGTCGATAGACCGGCTTGTTGCATTGCCACCTTCGTCACACGGTGAAGAACTTGAAGTTGACGAAGGCCACCGCGATGAAGGAGGCCACCATGCCGCTCAGGCAGAGCACGGCCGGGCGAATGGCCGGCCAGCGATGAGTCAACAGCACGATCGCCAGCATGGTCGGATAGAGGCCGAACATGTAGCGCGGCATGGCATTGAGCCCTGTCATCAGCGGAATGGTGCAGCAGATGAACATCAGGGTCGCCTCGGCCCAGCGCTTCTGGCTGAACAGATAGAGGTTCAGCGCCCAGCCGAACATCACCATGATGGAGAGGTAGGATTTGCGTCCGCCCAGCTCGAAGCCGCTCAGCCACCAGTCCAGCGGGCTGTCCATGTAACGGCCCCAGGCCACCTGGATGTGCTTGAAGGCCAGCGCGTCACCGGTGAGGTGATAGAGATAGAACATGTAGGCGAACAGGCCGAGCGGGATCATCCAGAGGGTGAACACCACCTTGAAGGCGCGCTCGGTGAAGCGGAAGAACTCGCGCCAGCCGTAGGCCTGCAGCGCCAGGATCAGCACCGGGAACACCATCATCACCCCCAGGTTGCGGGTGGCGGAGATGAAGACGCCGAGCAGGGCCACCATCAGCCACTGCTGGCGATAGGCGAACAGGAACATCCCCAGCATCAGCGCCATGAACATTGACTCGGTATAGCCGGAGACGAAGTAGGCGGAGAAGGGGGAGAAGGCGAGCAGCCAGACACCGAAGCGGGCGGTATCGTCACCCAGCTTGAGTTGGCGCAGCACCAGCAGCATCAGCGGCAGGCTGGCGAAGAACGCCAGGTTAGCCACCAGCATCAGGCCGATCAGGCTCTCGACGTTGAGCAGGTTGGAGAGGGTGCCGGAGATCATCGGGTAGAGCGGCATGAAGGCCCAGTTGGCCGCGTTGCCCTTGCTCAGCCAGCGCGGGTAGAGGTCGTAGCCGTTCTCGATGATGCGCTGGAACCAGACGCAGTCAAACTGGCAATAGGCCTGCAGCGGGCCTATGTCGGTGGCGCCGTAGAGCTGGACGCCGAAGTAACCCATGCCGTACAGGGCGACCCGGCTCAGCACGAAGGCGGCGATGATCATCAGCCAGTCGCGACCGCTGATGCGAAGTGACGGGCGATAGGGCGCCACCTGGTCGGGGGCAGTGGTGGTAGTCATGTCATTCATCAGGCAAATACCCAGATCCTGGAGAGGAGGTAGGTGAGCACGGTGACCGTCAGGGTGGCGATCACCACCGGCAACAGACCGGAAAGACCCGCAAACAGCAGACCGCTCAATATCAGGTTACGCACCGCCAGCGAGAAGAGGGCGACCAGCAGGAACTTGCTGGCGGCACCCTGCTTCTGGAAGGTGATGTAACGGTGACCGAAGAAGGAGAACCAGAACGCGATGGCAAAGGCCAACGTCGTCACCAGGTGCTCCGAGATGGTGGGCCAGGTGTGAAACAGGGCGATGGAGGTGCCCAGATCGACGAGGGTGGCCCCCCCGCCGACAAACCCGAAACGTACCAGCCGCCAGAATTCCTCGCGGGAGATCATTGAGAAGCCTGCTCCTGCTGGTCATCAGCGGCCTTAGCGGCAGCAGCCTTCTTGCCGGCGCTCTTCTTGCTGCCGCTGGCGGCGTCCTGCTTGGGCTCTTCATCCTGCTTGGCATACTGGCCGTAGACCCCTTCGATGAGGTAGACGGGGCGCTGCTTCACTTCCACGAACATGCGGCCGATGTACTCGCCGATGATGCCGAGCGACAGCAGCTGGATGCCGCCGAGGAACAGCACCACCGACATCAGGGAGGCGTAACCCGGCACGTCGATGCCGAAGAAGACCACCTGAGTGACGATCTTGAGGATGTAGAGGAAGGCGACGAAGGATACGCCGACGCCGACGTAGCTCCATACCCGCAACGGCCAGCTGGAGAAGCTCATCAGACCGTCGAGGGCGAAGTTCCACAGCTTCCAGTAGTTGAACTTGGTCTCGCCGGCGTGGCGGGCGGGGCGCTCGTAGGGCACACCGACGGCACGGAAACCGGCCCAGGCGAACAGCCCCTTCATGAAGCGGTTGCGCTCCGGCAGCTGCTTGATCGCCTCGACCACCTTGCGGTCGATCAGACGGAAGTCGCCGGCGTTCTCCGGCAGCTTGGTGCTGGTGGAGAGGGCGTTGAAGAAGCGGTAGAAGCCACCGGCGGTGAGGCGCTTCATCGGGGTGTCGGCGCTGCGATCCACCCGGATGCCGTAGACGGTGTCGTAGTCGCCGGTCTGCCACAGCTTGACGAATTCGAGAATGAGCGAGGGCGGATCCTGCAGGTCCACGTCCATCGGCACCACGGCATCACCCTTGGCGTGATGCAGGCCGGCGGTCATGGCCGCTTCCTTGCCGAAGTTGCGGGCCAAGTTGACCAGGGTGACGCGCGGGTCGCGGGCGATGGCCTGCTCGACCACCTCACGGGTGCGGTCGCGGCTGCCGTCGTTGACGAATACAATTTCCAGCTGATCCTTGAGCGGCGCCAGTTCGTTATCTATCGCGTTGATGAAGGCATCTATGCTCTCTTCCTCGTTGTAAACGGGAACGATCAGAGAGAGTCGAAAATCGGCATGCGACATGAAAACTTCCTTATTTGGAAAATTATTTTATAAAACAGCGTATTGGAGAATACGTCTTACTGGGCGACGGTCAAGCGCACCGACTGGACATTGAGCGGTGTCGGGGCGGAGAGCGCCAGAAAGTTGGGACGCTTGGGATCCGAGGTCAGCGACTCGCCCGGCAGGCTGAGACGGATCTCGTTGATGCCGGCCTTGGCCAGCTTGACGGTGGTAGTGAAATCGTGACCCAGTGCCACCTTGAGCAGGGCGCCGGCCTGCGGGCTGTTGACCCGGGCTTGGATGGTCAGCTCTTCCGGCTGTGCCTGCTGCTTGGGCAGCACGAAATAGAGGCCACCCTGGCCGCTCAGTTCGGTGCCGTCCGCGCTCGGTTTCTTGGCCCAGCCTTCGCTGGAGAGGAAGCGGCTCGGCTTGGTCAGATTGAGCTCGTTGCCGGGCTGGTAGGTCATGCTGGAGTTGTGCTCCCAGAAGCGGGTCTTGCCTTCCAGGTAATAGAGCTTGTAGGCCAGGCTCACGTTGGGGTGGGCGGCCAGATAGAGGGTGTAGAGATAGAAACCACTCAGCGCCATGATGGCGGTCAGAAAACCAAACTTTTTGTACGTCATATCACTCTCTGCGCCTCACGGTTTGTAGGCTGATTTCGCGCATATGCTAATCCAATTGCAAAAAAAGCATAGTGGATCACAAAAATATATTTGGTCACATATTAACCCCTTTCTGATTGGTGTTCCAAATGTCGCTTCTCCCTCTTTTTAGCTAGCCCCCAGGCCCTGTTGTGGCGGGCTGGCCGGGCCCCTTTTCTGCTCGGGCGATGCCGCTTTTTCGGTGCCCCGATCATGGTCTGCATCCCTGTGGCAGGATCTGTCGCCATTTTGCCGAGGCCGATTTATGATGAGCTGATACGCCGTCAAGGATGACCCATGAAGCTGAAACTCTGCTGCTGGATGCTCTGGTTGCTGACACCGCTGGTATCGGCAAATGCGCTGTGCCCTGCTCCCTTGCGGATCGGTTATGACAACTGGCCGCCCTATCACTATTACCTCGAGTCCGCGGCCGGCAAGAAAGAGCTGCAGGGCTTTGCCATCGAGGCGCTCAACGCCATGCTCAAACGACTGGATTGCAAGGCCAGCTATGTGGAGATGCCCTGGAAACGGGTGTTGCACGGTCTGGCGCTGGGGTCGGTCGACATTGCCATGGAGGCCTACTTCAACGAGGATCGTGCCCGTTATGCCTGGTTTTCCGATGCCTACAATCCGGGCCGCAGCGTGCTCTGGATCCGCAAGTCAGACGCCTATTCCGACACCGATCTGGCGAGTTGGCTGGCCGACGGGCATACCCTGGGGGTCACCAAGGACTACTACTACGGCGCCGAGATCAGCGAGCTGCTGCGCCGTTATGCCGCCCAGGTGAGCGTGGTCAACGACGAGCAAAACTACGGCAAGCTGGTGTTGGGACGCATCGACGGTTTCCTCGGCGATGTGCTGGCCACCCCCTGGGGCTTGAAGAAGGAGGGGCTGAGCGATCTGATCGTCCCCCATGCCATGGCCGTATATGAAGCACCGACCTTTTTCATGTTCAGCAAGAAACGGTTGTCTCCCGAATTCGTGCGGGAGTTCAATCGCGAGCTGGCCAAGTTTAAAGCAACAAATGAGTATGACATTATCTGGCGGCGCTATGCGCCCGCCGGCTAGCAAAGTCGCGGGCATTCACGCATGATGAGCGCCTTGACCGCCGGGTCTGACGGATTGAAGTGAACCTATCTTGAGGTAAGCATGGGGAAGAAGTATTGGCTGGCATTGGCAAACCTGATCTGGCTGGGCTGCTGGCCAGCGGCCATGGCACAGGCCAGCGAAGGCCAGGTGGTGGTGAGCAATGCGGCGGAGCAGCACGACTGGTATCAGAACCGGACGGCGGAGCAGGCCAGGCAAGAGCTGGAGCAGCAACTGCAGGAGGCCGTGCTGGCCCAGCTGCACCCGGATTTCTATACGCTCTGGAAGAAGCTGCAGGCCAAGCCGTCAGATCAGCGCGGCGCCCTCTATGACGAGGCGTTTGGCAAGCTGGCCCGGTTCCAGCAGGCATGGCGCGCCATGGATCTGGTCTCCCGCGAGCAGATGCAGACCCTCAAACTCAATCTGAACAAGCCGCTGGCTCACGAGCCGGCCGGCGACAACCTGCTGGAACAGGTCAAGCAGCTCAGACCCCAGGTCGCGGAATACGAGGCGGTGCGCGAGGAAGTGCGCAAGCTGCTGGCGCTGCCCATGGCCAAGAAGTGGCCGACCCTGACCATGCCGACCCTGCGAGCCGGCGAGGTTTCCCCGGAGCTGGGCCAGATCCGCTCCATCCTCAACGAGCTGGGCGACACGGCCCCGCGCCATGACGACGCCACCTACGACGACGACACCCTGCAGGCGGTCAAGCAGTTCCAGCGCCGCCACGGCCTGACCGCCGACGGCATCATAGGCCGGCAGACCCGCAGCTGGCTCAACACCGGGCCCGAGGTGCGCGCCAGCCTGCTGCTGCGCAACCTGTGGCGACGCGATCTGGTGGATCAGCTCTCCGGTGCCCGCTACGTGCTGGTCAACATCCCCGACTATCGGCTGAGCGTGGTGGAGTCCGGCAACGAGGTATTCACCAGCCGGGTGATCGTGGGCAAGGAGCAGCGGGCTACCCCGATCCTCGCCAGCGAGATCCGCTCCATCGTGCTCAACCCGGCCTGGCACGTGCCGCGCTCCATCCTGAGCAAGGACATTCTGCCCAAGCTGGGGCGCGACCCCGCCTACCTCAATCGCGAGCAGTTCGAGGTGATCGACGGCGAAGGCAATCCGGTGCAGTTCACCGAAGAGGGCTGGCAGCAGGCACTGGCGTCCGGTTTCCCCTATCGTCTGCGGCAAAAGCCGGGTGATCACAATGCACTGGGTCGCTACAAGTTCTATCTGCCCAACAACGAGGCGATCTACCTGCACTCCACTCCGCGCAAGGCGCTGTTCGAGCAGGGTGCGCGCGCATTCAGTTCGGGTTGCATCCGGGTGGAGCACGCCGACGATCTGGCCGAGCTGCTGCTGGCGGACTCCCGCTACCAGCCCGACAAGGTGGCCAGCATCCTGAAAGAGAGCCAGACCAAGTGGCTGCCGCTGACCACTCCGATCCCGGTGTTCACCGTCTACTGGAGCAGCTGGATCGACGAGGAGGGACGTCAGCAACTGCGCAACGACATCTATGGATTTGATCGAGTCAGCTACCAGAGTCGCCTGCTGTGATCCTCGCCACAGAGTGAAAAGCCCGGCCTGCGCCGGGCTTTTTCATGGCACCTTGCGGTTTGACAGCGGCCGGCTCGGCGGGTAGTTTCAAGCGCCTGTATCAAATTCATTCAACGGTTTCACCTCAACATTGCGATGGACGGACAAGGGATGCTTGATCAAGAGATAAGCCGACGTCGCCTGCTGCTGGGTGCCGGTTGCCTGCTGGGGGGCTCGCTGTTGTCCTTCCCCGCCATGGCGAGCCGCAGTACGGCGGGACGTGAACTCAGCTTCTTCAATCTCAATACCGGTGAGCGGGTGCGCACCAGTTACTGGGAAGATGGCCGCTATCTGAAAGACGGGCTGGCCGAGCTCAACCACATCTTTCGCGACTACCGTCGCAACGAAGTGTTCAACATCGACAGGAAGCTGTTCGACCAGCTCTACCTGCTGCAGCACAAGCTGGGTCGCCACGGCGAAATCCAGCTCATCTCGGGCTATCGCTCCCCCGTGACCAATCGCCAGAAGCGCAGTCGCAGCCGCGGGGTAGCCAAGCACAGCTACCACACCCTGGGGCAGGCGGTGGACGTGCGGATCCCCGGGGTACAGCTGGCGCACCTGCGCAAGGCGGCGCTCCATCTCAAGGTGGGCGGCGTCGGTTACTACCCGAGCGACAACTTCGTGCACCTCGACACCGGGCCCGTGCGCAGCTGGTAACGGCGGTTTGCTGGCCGTACCTGCCCGGCGGGTGACTGGTCAGCGGGGTGGCCGAGCTGGTAGGCTCTGGACACCATGCAGAGGAGAACCAGATGAAACATATTTTGCTTGGCGGGCTGATTGCCCTGCTGCTGACCGGTTGTGGCAAGCTCAACCGCGAAAACTACGACAAGCTCAAGATGGGGATCAGCTACGCCGAGGCGAGCAGCATCCTCGGCAAGGCCGAGCGTTGTGACGATGCGCTGGGCACCACCAGCTGCATCTGGGGCGACGAGGGCAAGAACATCAAGATCCGTTTCATCGCCGACAAGGCGACCTTCTTCAGCTCGGAAGGGATCAACTGAGGCAGTTGCTGCCCCCTTGCTCAACAAAAAAGCGCCTGACCGGCGCTTTTTTGTTGGCTGTTATCCGTACCGGCTCGCCAGAAGCTGGCGCGCTCAGTGTGCGGCGTACTGATAGTGAAAGGTGGGCAGCCCCCACTTGAAGCGCACCGCCAGCAGGCGCAGCACGAAGCCGATGCCGATGGCACCGAAGGCGGCCCAGTCGTTGGGCAGGCCCTGATCCAGCGCCAGGCAGTAGAGGGCGGCGGTCACCAGCGAGATGGCGGCATAGAGCTCGCGGCGAAACACCAGCGGAATGCGCTGGCAGAGCAGATCCCTGAGCACGCCGCCGAAGGCCCCCGTCACCACCGCCATGATGCAGGCGATGCCGGCGCCGTGACCCATCTCCAGCGCCCTTGCCGCACCGAAGATGGAGAAGACCACCAGCCCCAGGGCATCGAGTGCCATGAACAGCTTGCCGAGATAGCGCATCAGCGGTGCCGAGATGACGCCGGCCATGGCCGCGCCGGCGACCAGCAGCACATACTCCGGGTGTTCGACCCAGAGCAGGGGGTAATGGCCCAACAGTACGTCGCGGATGGTGCCGCCACCGATGGCCGTCGCCGAGGCGATGATCACCACGCCGAACAAGTCCATCCGTCGCCGGCCCGCGGCCAGCGCGCCTGTCATCCCTTCGGCCACCAGGCCCAGCAAGAAGAGTGCATGTAACATGAGATATCCCAGGGTGCGAGAAAGGCTCGCATCCTAACAATCTAGCGCTGGCGGGACAAGCAAACTCATATATGCATTAGATTAAGTAATGAAAAGGGGGCTTTCGCCCCCATTTTTCATCATGCTTGTCCGGGTCAGCGCTTGAGCTGTTCGCTGCGGTAGTGATCGACCCACATGGCGGTGGCGCCGCAGATGGCGACCGGCATCACGAACAGGTTCACCACCGGGATGGCGGAGAAGAGGGTGACCAGGGCGCCGAAGCTCAGGCACTTGCCGCGGCGCTGCTTGAGGGCGTCGCGCATGGTGATGAAGTCGATCTTGTGATTGTCGAACGGATAGTCGACATACTGGATTGCCATCATCCAGGCGCTGAACAGGAACCAGAGCACAGGCGCCAGGGTCTGGCCCACCACCGGAATGAGGAACAGGATCAGGCAGCCGATGGCCTTGGGCAGGTAGTATTTGAGCTTGATCCACTCGCGGCCGAAGGTGCGTGGCACATCCTTGACGATGTCCAGCATGCCGGTGTCGTTGGCGGCCTCGCCAGTGAGCGCCTGCTCCACCTTCTCCGCCAGCAGGCCGTTGAAGGGGGCGGCTATCCAGTTGGCCACCGAGCTGAACAGGAAGGAGAAGACCACCAGGATGGTGATGAGGGCGATGGGCCAGAGCAGGTAGTCCAGCCAGTCGAGCCAGCTCGGGATCTGCTGGTGCAGCCAGCCGAACAGGCCATCCAGCTGCAGCAGCAGGGCGTAGAAGGCTCCGGCAAACAGCACGAAGTTGACCAGCAGGGGGATCAGCACGAAGGTGCGGATGCCGGGCTGGCGAATGAGGGAGAAGCCGCGCAGAAAGTAGTCTGCACCGCTGATCGAGTCTTTTACCATACGGGGGGAGTGGCTCATCGGAGCTCCATCTGTTCATGGGAAACTGCCAGCATATTACAAACAAGCTTTTGATTTGGTAAAGTCGCCTGCCCGCCTCCTCTTTATTTCGTTACCGACATAGGCCGCCATGCGTCTGAAATTGATCAAACTCGCCGGCTTCAAGTCGTTTGTCGAGCCGACCCGCATCGAACTCAACGCCGACATGACTGCCGTGGTGGGGCCCAATGGCTGCGGCAAATCCAACGTCATCGACGCCGTGCGCTGGGTGCTGGGGGAGAGCTCCGCCCGCCATCTGCGTGGCGAGAACATGACCGACGTCATCTTCAACGGCTCCATCAACCGCAGCGCCCACGGCCGCGCCTCGGTGGAGCTGGTGTTCGACAACCCCCACAACCGGGTGCCCGGTGAGTTCGGCCGCTTTACCGAGATCTCGGTGCGCCGCGAAGTGCTGCGCGATGGCTCCAACCACTACCAGATCAACGGCCAGAAGTGCCGCCGCAAGGACGTGACTGACCTCTTCCTCGGCACCGGCCTTGGGCCGCGCAGCTACGCCATCATAGAGCAGGGTACCGTCAGCCGGCTGGTGGAGTCCCGTCCCGCCGATCTCAAGCTGTTCATGGAAGAGGCCGCAGGGGTCTCCCGCTACAAGGAGCGGCGCCGGGAGACCGAACAGCGCATCCGCCATACCCAGGAGAACCTGGAGCGCCTCGGCGACATCCGCGGCGAACTGGGGTCGCGCCTCGACCACCTTAAGGCCCAGGCCGAGACCGCCGAGCGCTACAAGCAGCTCAAGAGTCGTTCGCGTGCCGCCCGCGCCGAGCTGATCGGCTCGGAATTGTGGGCGTTGGAGACGCGTCTGGGCGAGGCCAAGACCGAACTTGCCCAGACCGAGCAGGCGCTGGCGGCCCTCGATGCCAAGCGCACCGCCGACGAGGGGCGTCACGTCACCCTGTCGGTCGCCCGCCAGGAGGCGCAGGCCGAACAGGCCAGCCGTCAGCAACAGATTTTTCTCGGCGGTCAGGCCATCGCCCGCCTCGAGCAGCAGCAACTGCACCAAACCGAACTCGGCCGCGACTGGCAGGCGAGGCGGCAGGCCCTCGGCGAGCGCATCGAGGGGCTCAAGACCCAGCTGGCCGGCCAGCTGGAACAACTGGGCGAAAGCACTCTGCAGGGGGAGGTAGCGTCGGCGCGCCTCGAGCAGTGTGAGCAGTTGCTTACCGACCAGCAGAGCGTGCGCACGGCGGCGGGCGAGCGGCTCGAGCAGGCGCGCCAGCGCCAGCAGCAGTGGCAGCAGCAGCTTGGCCAGTTGCAGGGGCGGCTCAACCAGACCCGCGCCGAGGTGAACGGTCTGCAGGAACTGCAGGCCAAGACCCGGCTGGCCCGTCTCAAGCTGGAAGATGAACAGGCCGGGCCCCTCGGCGGGGAGGAGGAGAACCTGCAACCGGCGCTCGATGCGTTGGCGGCGACGCTCTCGCTCTCCCGCGCTCGTCATGAAGAAGCCGAAGCGGCGTGGCAGGCCGGCCTGGCCCGCCATGAAGAGCTCAAGGCAGCGCAGGGGCGCCAGCAGGGCTTGCTGCGCGAACTGGAGGCTCGCCTCGCCACCCTGGATCAGATCCTGGGGGAGCAGATGGCGGGCGTCACCCTGGCGGATCGGCTGCAGGTCCCCCCCGAGTGGGCCCGGGGGCTGGACAAAGTGCTGGGGCGCTGGCTCACCGCCACCCCGGCGGACGAGTGCAATCTGGCGCAATCCGGGCTCTGGATTGGTCCGGCCCGGCCGGCGCTGGCCGGTACCCTGGCGGCGCAACTGGGCGGTGAGCACATTCCCGCCTTCCTCAACGCCATCTGGCTGGCAGAGAGCCGGGAGGAGGCGCTGGCCCGCCTGCACAGCCTCTCTGCCGGTGAGTCGCTGCTCACTCCAGCCGGCGACTGGTTCGGCCCCAACTGGGCGGATCTGGGGGAGGGCATGGCCCTCGGCACCCTGGCGCTGCTTGGCGAACGTGAGCGGTTGCACAGCGAGCTGGTCGCGGGCCGGGAGGCGCTGCGCCGGCTCGATGAACAGCTTGCCGCCGCCGACGCGACGCGGGCCCAGTTGCACGGCGCCCATGAACTGGCCCAGCGCACCCTGCGCGAGCAGGAGCAGCAGTGGCAGCAACTGCGCGAGGACTGGAGCCTGCGCGAAGGGCAGCGCCAGGCGCGGTTGCAGCGCCTCGGCCAGCTGGGAGAGGAGCTGATCCGGCTGGATAAGGAGCAGGCTGAGGAGGCGCAGCGGCTGGTGTCGGCCGGGGAGCGGCTTGAGCAGGATGAAGCGGCCCTTGGCGAGCTGCAGGAGCAGGGGGAGCTGCTTGCCGAGGCGCTGCTGCTCGCCCAGGAGCAGGCGAGCACGGCGGATCGCGCTGTGGAAGAGGCCCGCCTGCGTCGTGAGCAGCAGCAAGCCGCCTGCCAGCGGCTGCAACTGGAGCAGCAGAACCAGCGCCAGCTCATCACCCTGCGCGAGCAGGAGCTGGCCCGCCTTGGGCTGGAGCTGGCCGAGCTCAAGGAGCCGGGGGCCACTTCGAGTCAGGATCTGTCGCCCCTGCTGGCCGAGCAGCGCAGCCTCGAGGCGCAGCAACTTGCCTGTCATCAGCGGCTTGCAGAATTGGATCGCCAGCTGACCGAGCTGGAGCAGGCCAGAAGCGCCGATCACAAGCAACTGGTGCAGATACAGGAGAAGCTGGCGACCCTGCGGCTCGAGCGTGAACGCAACCTCACCCGCCGGCAGGGGCTGCACGAGCAGTTCGAAGAGCTGGGGGTACGGCTGGTGGATCTCGATCAGGCGGTGCTGATAGCCGCTGATCGCGGCAAGCTGCGCCAGGAGATCCAGACCCTGGAGGCGCAGGTGGAGGCGCTTGGCGCCATCAACCTGGCGGCGCTGGAGGAGTATGAAGAGGCGAAAACCCGCGCAAGCTACCTGGAAAACCAGTGCCAGGATCTGGAGCAGGCGCTGGAAACCTTGAGCCAAGCCATTAAAAGAATTGATAAAGAGACACAAATACGCTTCCGTGACACTTTCGATAAGGTCAACGAAGATTTAAAATCCCTGTTTCCAAAAGTGTTCGGTGGGGGCAGTGCCTGGCTTGAGCTCACCTCCGATGATCTTTTGGAGGCTGGAGTGAGCATCATGGCGAGACCTCCGGGTAAGAAGAATGCTACCATTGCCCTGCTTTCCGGGGGGGAGAAGGCGTTAACCGCTCTTGCGCTGGTTTTTGCCATCTTCAGACTCAATCCGGCACCTTTCTGTCTGCTGGATGAGGTGGATGCACCGCTCGATGAAGTGAACGTCGGTCGCTTCTGTTCTCTTGTCAAAGAGATGTCGAGCACAGTACAGTTCGTTTACATCAGTCATAATAAGGTCTCCATGGAGATGGCTGAGCAGCTGGTTGGCGTCACGATGCAAGAGCCCGGGGTTTCGCGCATAGTGTCGGTCGATATCGGTGAAGCCGTCGCTTTGGCTGAGCAAAACTAGAAAGAGAAGCAGCTAATGCAGGAATTGCGTTACATCTTGGTTGCCCTGGGCGGTATTGCCATCGCGGCATTGCTCATTCACGGGTTGTGGAGCAACAGAAAGAATCGTCAGGCACCGATCAAAGAGAAACCTCTGGGCCGGATGGAATCCAAATCACGGGATCGTGACAACGACGCCTTCGACAGCGATGGCATCGGTCAGGTGCGAGTGGTCAGCGGTGGCCGTCGTGCCGAGCCCAAACTCCACCATGATGAACCTCGCCAGCCGGAAGTGAGCCGTCGCGCCCCCGCGCCCGCCTTCGATGATGAAGAGGATGACGCCGATCTGCCGCCGCCCGTGGTACGCAAGCCTGCCGCTCGCCCCGTGCCCCCGCCTCCCGTTTATGAAGAGGAGGAGTATGAGGAGCCGGTCGCCGAGTCTGTCGAGGAGGTGCCTGCCGCGCCGGTGCGCAAGCCTGCCCAGGTGATCCGTCGTACCCCGGTGCATCGTTCCCGTCCCCAGCGTGAGCCGCTGCTGCAGCCGCTGGACGAAGAACCGCTGGTGGAGCCAGCCTACGCCACCGCACCCACCTTTGGTGCCCGTGAACAGGCCCAGGCCGCCGCGCCCGAATACAAGGCGCAGCCCCGTTACGCAGCCCCCGAGCCTGCCTACGAGGAGCCCGCCTATGAAGAGCCGGTGCCGGAGCCGCAGATCGAACGTCAGCCGGTCGAGAAGATCTGGCAGGATGTTTATGTCATCAACCTGATGGCGCGCCCCGGTCACGATCTGCAGGGGGCGACCCTGATCTCTTCCCTGCTGGCGCTGGGCTTCAAGTTTGGCGAGATGGACATCTTCCATCGCCACGAGGATCTCAACGGCAAGGGCGAAGTGCTCTTCTCCATGATCAACATGGTCAAGCCGGGTACCTTCAACCCGTACCGGATGGAGCAGTTCACCACTCCGGGCGTGTCGCTCTTCATGCAGCTGCCGCTGCGCAGCAACGCCGCCTTTGCCTTCGAGCACATGCTGCAGTCTGCCGACCAGCTGGCCAGCGATCTCGATGCCATGCTGACTGACGTGGATCGCAGCCCGCTGAGCGACGAGACCATCGCCCGTTACCGGCACGAGCTGGCCGCCTACGAGGCCAGTCGCGACTAATACGCCAGGCGGGTCGAATGAATCAAAAGTGCGGTACCCAGGTGCCGCATTTTTATTGCTCCGCTGGCCGGTTTTTCCATCACACTTCGAGACTTTTTCATGAGCGATATCCTCTCCCGCCACCGTCAACTGTGTGAGCTGCTTACCGAATATGGGCATCAGTACTATGTGCTGGACAACCCCACAGTGCCGGACGCCGAATATGACCGCCTGATGCGCGAGCTGATCGCGCTGGAGGCCGACCATCCCGAGCTGAAAACCCCTGCCTCGCCGAGCGTGCGGGTGGGCGGTCAGCCGCTCACCGCCTTCAAGCAGGTGCGCCACGAGATCCCCATGCTGAGCCTGGACAATGTGTTCAGCAGCGAAGAGCTGCAGGCGTTTGAACAGCGCATGAGCGATCGCCTCAAGCGGGAGGTCAATTTCACCTTCTGCTGCGAGCCCAAGCTGGATGGCCTGGCGGTGAGCCTGCTCTATGTAGACGGCCAGCTGGTGCAGGCCGCCACCCGGGGCGATGGCACCACGGGTGAGGAGATCACCGAGAACGTGCGCACCATCAAGGCCATTCCCCTGACCCTGCGTGGCGAGGGGTGGCCGGCTCGGCTGGAAGTGCGCGGCGAGGTGTTCATGCCCAAGGCGGGGTTCGAGGCGATGAACGCCAGGGCGCTGGCCGCCGGCGAGAAGGTGTTTGTCAATCCGCGCAACGCCGCCGCCGGCAGCCTGCGCCAGCTCGACTCGCGCATCACCGCCAGCCGTCCGCTCAGCTTCTACGCCTATGGGGTGGGGGTCGGTGGCGAGCTGCTGGGAGATTCCCACTACGGCCGCCTCACCCGGCTCAATGCCTGGGGGCTGCCGCTCAGCCCGGAGGTGAAACTCAAGGAGGGGGCTGCCGGTTGTCAGGCGTTCCATGACGACATCCTGACCCGTCGCGGTGCACTCCCCTACGAGATCGACGGCGTGGTCTACAAGGTGGATGCCATTCCCCTGCAAGAGGAGCTCGGCTTCGTGGCCCGTGCGCCGCGCTGGGCCACCGCCCACAAGTTCCCGGCCCAGGAGGAGATGACCCTGCTCGAAAACGTCGAGTTCCAGGTCGGTCGCACCGGCGCCGTGACCCCGGTGGCCAAGCTCAAACCTGTGTTCGTCGGCGGCGTCACCGTCTCCAACGCCACCCTGCACAATGCCGACGAGATTGAGCGCCTCGGCGTCATGATCGGCGACACCGTGATCGTGCGCCGGGCCGGGGACGTGATCCCGCAGATCGTGGCCGTGGTGGAGGCCCAGCGTCCAAGCGATGCCCGTGAAATTCTGTTCCCGACCGAGTGCCCAGTGTGCGGCTCGGCGGTAGAGCGGCTGGAAGGGGAGGCGGTGACCCGCTGCTCCGGAGGCCTGTTCTGCGAGGCGCAGCGCAAGGAGGCGATCAAGCACTTCGCCGCACGCCGCGCCATGGACGTGGACGGCCTCGGCGACAAGATAGTCGAGCAGTTGGTGGACAAGGGGCTGGTGAAGACCCCGGCCGATCTGTTTGGCCTCAATGCCATCCAGCTGGCCGGGCTCGAGCGGATGGGGCAAAAGTCCGCCCTCAATCTGGTGGCGGCCATCAATGCGGCGCGCAGCACCACGCTGCCGCGCTTCCTGTTTGCGCTGGGGATCCGCGAAGTGGGGGAGGCGACCGCGCTGAACCTCGCCAATCACTTCCTCACCCTGGATGCCTTGCGTGCCGCCTCGGTGGAGCAGTTGCTGGACGTGGCCGACGTGGGGGACGTGGTGGCCAAGCATGTCTACTACTTCCTGCGCCAGCCCCACAACATCGAGGTGCTGGAGGCCCTGCTGGCCGCCGGTATCCACTGGCCCTCCATCGAGAAGAAGGAGGCAAGCGATCAGCCCTTTGCCGGCAAGACCTTCGTGCTGACCGGCACCCTCACCACCTTGTCGCGCAACGACGCCAAGGCGGCGCTGCAGGCGCTTGGCGCCAAGGTGGCGGGCTCGGTATCGGCCAAGACTGACGTGCTGGTGGCCGGTGAGGCGGCGGGCTCCAAACTGGCCAAGGCCCAGGAGCTCGGCATCACCGTCTGGACCGAAGAGGAGTTGCAGCAGGCGCTGCAGGGCTGAGTCGCTGGCTCAACCAGATAAACGAAGAACCCGGCCATGCCGGGTTCTTCGTTATGGGGACAATGATCCGCGCTCAATCACGCCAGAGGATCTTGTAGCGCCACTTGTCGGGCAGGGTGAGCTGCCAGCGGGCCAGCTCGCTCTTGCTGAACACATACTCGCCGCGCAGGGCAGCCCGCGGCGCCAGAGTCTTGGGCTGGGCTCCCTCCAGAATGGCATTGACCAGCTCGGCCGCCTTGGCCCCCTGATCGTGCCCATCCAGCACCAGGCCGCCGATGGCCTTGCCCTTGCCCACCGTAAACTCCCAGAAGCAGAACAGCGGCACCGGGCTGTGGGCACTGGTCCACTCCAGCACCTGGCGTTCATCCACGTGGCGGCCCTGCTCATCGATGAGGGTGTGGTAGAGGCCGATGAATATCGCCTGATAGCCGTTCTGCCTGGCGTTGAGCACGGCCTCCTGCCACAGGTCGTAGTCGCCGAGCAGCTGGCTGTTGACCCGGGTCTGGCCGACCCGCAACTCGGTCTGGGTCTTGAACTCATCCTCGATGGCGGTCAGGGCCACGTTGCTCGAATCGAACAGCACCAGTGCCTTCTTGATCCCCCCCATCAGCTGGCTCATCTCGCTGATGTTGCGCTTGAGCAGGGGACGCTCCAGCACGCCGGTGATCTTGGGGTGGCCGACCAGCCCCTTGTGGCGCGGGTTCTCGTTCATGCCGAGAAACACGACCGGGGTGCCGAGGGAGGCGATGCTGGTGGCAAGGTAGTTGATGGCGTTGTCATCGCCAAGCACCACCAGATCCGGTTTCACCTGGTGGTAGTAGGCGAGCGCCCGTTCGGCGATCTGGTCGAACTCTTCGGCGGGGCGGCGCTTGGTATCCATGTAGAAGTGGCTGATGTGGTGCTCGCCCTTGAGGTTGGCCACCAGGCTGGCGTTGTAGCTCTGATCCCACAGGTACTCGGGATGGTAGCTGCTGATCACCAGGATCTCGGCAGCCCACAGCCGCAGCGACAGGGGGCACAGCAACAGTAGCAGCAACAAAGGCTTGGTCATATGGCTTCCCATCGGCACAGGGGTGTTGTCATTCATTATGTTCACTCCTGGGCCAGCCGGTGCCGGTCAATTACTGTCGGAGGGGAAATCTTTTTCTCGCTGGCCGGCATCGGGCGCTAGCCCGCACCAGGCTTGAGAGTGGTCTCGTATGGTGCCTTTTGTGGCTGGTCGGGAACTGCGCCACTCGCCTCAAAACCTGTTCTGGATCAAGAAATACGACCCCGCTTTGGTGCCTAATAGACACCACATATAGGGCTGCATTCGTTTTTAATCCCTATATGTTGTGTTATTAAGCTGTGTAAAAGCTGTTCCCTTCTCATCGTCAGCCCAGGCTTGTCAAGCCTCGGCTGAATTTATTTGCGCCGAGGACGAGGCGTGGAGAAGGGGGCCAAACAAGGGTAAGCCGAGGGCGAGAGCCTGGCCTTTTTAACGGGGAAACTCCATGAAACCGGTTGTGATCAAACGTGATGGATGTCGCGCACCATTCAATGCCCAGCTGATTGCCGAGGCGGTGGGCCGAGCGGCGGAGGCGGTCAATCAGGCCAGTCCGGCGCTGGCAGAGCGCATTGCCGCCGCCGTCAGCCAGGAGCTGGAAGGGCGGGGAGAAGTGGACATCCACGAGATCCAGAACCGGGTCGAGAACCACCTGATGGCCTCCGACGACAAGGCCATCGCCCGTGCCTACATCGAATACCGTCACGACCGGGATCAGGCTCGCGAGGCCCGCGGCCGGCTGGCCCAGGAGATCCGCGGCCTGGTTGAGCAGACCAACGCGGCCCTGCTCAACGAGAATGCCAACAAGGATTCCAAGGTGATCCCGACCCAGCGCGACCTGCTGGCGGGCATCGTCGCCAAGCACTACGCCACCAGCCACATGCTGCCCCGCGACGTGGTGCAGGCCCATGAGAGCGGCGATCTGCACTTCCACGATCTCGACTACTCCCCCTTCTTCCCCATGTTCAACTGCATGTTGATCGACCTGAAGGGGATGCTGACCCACGGCTTCAAGATGGGTAACGCGGAGATCGACACCCCCAAATCCATCAGCACCGCCACCGCGGTCACCGCCCAGATCATCGCCCAGGTGGCGAGCCACATCTATGGCGGCACCACCATCAACCGCATCGACGAAGTGTTGGCTCCCTACGTGACCATCAGCTGGGAGAAGCATCGGGAAGTGGCGGTGGAGTGGGGCATCGGCGATGTGGATGCCTACGCCATGGCCCGCACCGAGAAGGAGTGCTACGACGCCTTCCAGTCGCTGGAGTACGAGGTGAACACCCTGCACACCGCCAACGGTCAGACCCCGTTCGTCACCTTCGGCTTTGGCCTCGGCGACAGCTGGCAGTCACGCCTGATCCAGCGGGCTATCCTGAGCAACCGCATCGCCGGCCTTGGCAAGAACAAGAAGACCGCCGTGTTCCCGAAACTGGTGTTCGCCATCAAGGATGGCCTTAACCACAAACAGGGCGATCCCAACTACGACATCAAGCAGCTGGCGCTGGAGTGCGCCTCCAAGCGGATGTACCCGGACATCCTCAACTACGACCAGGTGGTCAAGGTGACCGGCTCCTTCAAGACTCCCATGGGCTGCCGCTCCTTCCTCGGTGCCTACGAGGAGCAGGGCGAGCTGGTCCACGAGGGGCGCAACAACTTAGGGGTGGTGAGCCTCAACCTGCCACGCATCGCTCTCAAATCCCGCGATGAAGCGGACTTCTGGGACAAGCTGGACGCCGCCCTGCGGGTAGCCAAGACCGCGCTGATGTACCGCATCAAGCGCCTCGACGGAGTCAAGGCCCGGGTCGCCCCCATCCTCTACATGGAAGGAGCCTGCGGGGTGCGCCTCAAGGCGGACGACAACGTCAGCGAGATCTTCAAGCACGGTCGCGCCTCCATCTCCCTTGGCTATATCGGGGTGCACGAGACCATCAACGCCCTGTTTGGCGATCAGGTGCACCTGTTTGACAGCGCCGAGCTGCAGCAGAAGGCCATCGCCATCGTCGAGCGCCTCAAGGCCGCCACCGACGAGTGGAAGGAGGAGACCGGCTATGGCTTCAGCCTCTACTCCACCCCGAGCGAGAACCTCTGCTCGCGCTTCTGCCGCATCGACGCCAAGGAGTTTGGTGTGGTGGCGGGGGTGACCGACAAGGGCTACTACACCAACAGCTTCCACCTCGACGTGGAAAAGCAGGTGAACCCGTACGACAAGCTGGACTTCGAGGCGCCCTATCCGCCCATCGCCAGCGGCGGCTTCATCTGTTACGGCGAGTACCCCAATATCCAGCACAACCTGGAAGCGCTGGAGAACGTCTGGGACTACAGCTATGACAAGGTGCCCTACTACGGCACCAACACCCCCATCGACGAGTGCTACGACTGCGGCTTTACCGGCGAGTTCGAGTGCACCTCCAAGGGCTTCACCTGCCCGCGCTGCGGCAACCACGACCCGGCCAAGGTGTCGGTGACCCGCCGCGTCTGCGGCTACCTCGGCAGCCCGGATGCGCGCCCCTTCAACGCGGGCAAGCAGGAAGAGGTCAAGCGCCGCGTCAAGCATATGTAAGTCCAGAGTGGGCCCCTGCCTCCTCTTAACAAGGGGAAAGCTAGCCCCTTACCCCAGCCCTCTCCCAGAGGGAGAGGGAACCGGCCGAAGTGCTGTTTGTTCGGTCTTGCTCCCTTCTCCCGCTCAGATTGAAAAGAGTGGGAGAAGGGCTGGGGATGAGGGGGCATCCATCATCACCTGCCTGCCAAACCGTGAATCGAGAGACGAGATGCACTACCACCAGTACTACCCGGTCGATGTGATCAACGGCCCAGGCACCCGTGCCACCCTGTTCGTCTCGGGCTGCGAACATCAGTGCCCAGGCTGCTACAACCAGAGCACCTGGCGGCTCGATGGTGGCAAGCCGTTCGATGAGGCGATGAGCGATCGCATCATCGCGGATCTCAACGACAGGCGCATCAAACGGCGCGGACTGTCGCTCTCCGGCGGCGATCCGCTCCACCCCGCCAATGTGCCCCAGGTGCTGGCGCTGGTGCAGCGGGTGCGCGCCGAGTGCCCCGGCAAGGACATCTGGTGCTGGACCGGCTATCTGCTTGGCGAGCTCAGCCCGGCCCAGCGTGAGCTGGTGGCCTTGCTGGACGTGCTGGTGGACGGCAAGTTCGAGCAGGGGCTGGCAGACCCCGGTCTGCTCTGGCGTGGCAGCAGCAATCAGCAGATCCACGACCTCAACGCCTGGCGGGAGGGAGGGGAACGGATCCCCTGTCTGGTTTGCAGTTGAGGCCAGGGGTGTTTATGGTTAGCCCATTCCAATCCCTGTGACATCGTTGACGAGGAAATCCGAGATGAACAATCTGCTCAAGATCCTGCTGGCCATCTTCCTGCCGCCGGTCTGTGCCTTTATCCAGGTGGGCTTCAGCCTGCATTTTCTGATCAACATAGTGCTGACCCTGCTCGGCGGTCTGCCCGGCATGGTGCATGCGCTCTGGCTGGTGGTGAGCGACAAGCGCGGCTGACGTTGAGCCTCTTTGCTAAAAGCCAACCCGATGGGGTTGGCTTTTTTTATGCTGCTCAAACGGGTTCCGATTGTTACAGTAATGGGCCGGCAACCCTGCCGGGGAGGGGTGACCCCTCCGATCTGACTCAACAAGGAGTGTTGAATGGGTTTGAAGGTTTTGCTGCTGGGCACTGTGCTCGGCCTGCTGGGGGGCTGTGCCAGCCCGAGCCCGACTGTGAAGCTGAACCAGCCACCGCTTGAGGTGACCATGGCGGAGCTTGGCAAATACTGGGTGCAGGATGGCGAGGTGCCCCCGTTTGAACCGGTGGGCGGCGCGCCAGCCAAGCGGCCCGTCAAGGGTTATGTGGAGATCCGTTATCTCATCGACTCCAACGGCAATCTGTTCAGCCCAGAGATTTTGGCCTCGGAGCCGCCCGGCGTGCTGGACCTGATCGCCCTGTCGGGGCTGGCCAAGACCCGTTATCGAGTGTCGGAGCAGAACCCGCAGGCCATTCCGGTGCGAGTGGTTGGTCGCTACGAGATTGAAGTGGAGTAATGAGCAACCCCGGCCTGGCCGGGGTTGTTGTTTACTGCTGCTTGCAGTCGTTGTAGACGCTCTGCCACTCGCCATCCTTGTCGCGCATCTCGACAAAGCCTTCATCTCCCTTGTTCCACCAGACGGCCTCGTGATCGTCGGTGTAGCGGGCGCCGGAGGCAGAGACGCTCTGCGGCAGGGTGTAATCCTTGCCATCCGGCAGCGCCAGCTTGACGAAGTTCAGGCTCTGATCGGAGAGGGCGAAGTAGCGCACCTGTACCCGTTGGCCCTGTTCGCACAGATAGGTGACGGGGTCGCCGCCGGTCACGTTCAGGGTGTCGGCGCCGCGTTCGCAGCCGCTCAGCAGGGTCAGGGTCGTGATGCCCAGCAGCAGAAGGTTGGCGTGCTTCATGTTGATTCTCCATCGGTGTCATCCGGGCGTGATCCTAACAGCTTGCCGGAGGGGGGCAATGCCGCTCGACCCGACTTGCGTCGATATGCGTCCATGGGCGTCAAAAGAAGCACTAATGAGTATGGGCTCAATGCAGGCCTAGTCTGGCCTCGAAGGCGCGCACCAGCGCCTCGTAGGTGCCGTTGTTCCTGATCTTCTGCAGCCCCTCTTCGAAGCGGCTGGCCATCTCCTCACCCCGGGGATGGGCGCGGGAGAAGGCGAGCCAGAAACCGTCGGTGGAGATCTTGCCCACCTTGACCACCTTTCCGCTCAGCTGTTTCTGCTGGATCTTGAGGTAGCCCGGCATCTCGTTCATCAGTATGTAGTCGACCCGGCCGCGCACCAGCATCTCGATGATCTGGGTGTCTGACTTGGCCTGGAAGCGGGTGATCCTGGGGTTTTCCATGAAGTCGGTGGGGTAGGTGTAGCCGAGGGTGATGCCCACCGTCTTCTGTTCCAGCGAGGTGAGTTTGAGATCCCGGCGCGGTTCGCTGGCCAGGGCGAAGATGGCGAGATCCTCCTCGAACATGGGGGTCTCGTGCCAGAAGTACTGGTAACGGTTCTCCTCGGTAATGGTTGCATCGAAACAGCCGAGCACCTTGTCGCTGCGCGCCTCGTACATGCAGCGGGCGAAGGGGATGGTACGAAACTCCACCTCGACCCCCTCGGCGGCAAAGGCTGCCTTCACCAGCTCGGGCGCGAGCCCCTGCGGCTGGCCGCTCTCTTTGTCGAGGACGCAATAGGGCGCCCAGTCATCTTCCGCGGCGATCAGCACAGACTCGGCCCGGGCGCTTCCCACCATCAGCAGAAGACAGATAACCAGCCAGTGAATGTTGGTTGCGTGTGTCATGGTCTCTCTCCCGTTGCCAACTGCCCTAGCAAGCATAGTTGCTGGGGCTGGCCGCAGGCGCTGCCAGATACAGGGCAAAAAAACGCCCCGGTAGGCATAGCGGGGCGAAAGGCGCACATCCTTGAGCTAACAACAGGGGGTCAATAACCGAACCGGGTGGCCTCGAAACGGTTAAGCAGTCGGTGGATGAGGTAACAGGCCAGCAGGGTGGCGACGATGGCAAACAAAATGCTGCTGACCCGGTAGAGGGCGCTGAACACCAGATCGTTGCCGGGCGTCAGGTACTGGCCGAACAGGATGCCGAGGGTGGTGAGGGCGCCGAAGCCGACCCCGGAACCGCTCGCCTCCTTCACGTGGGCATGACTGAACAGCATGGCGCCGAGCCAGAGCAGGGGGACGACCAGGATCAGCAGCCCGGACCAGTCGTAGAGCACCAGCTGGCCGACCAGGCCGAAGCTCACCCCGAGCAGGGTGCCCATGGCCCGCTTGCGGGCATAGCTCAGGGCGCCGTCCCAGTGCATGGGGAAGAGCACCAGCAGAGTCGTGGCCTGGGCCGACATGGAGTCCCGCAGATCGAAGAGCTGGAACACCATGAAGGAGAGGGTGGCGATGCTGGCGCCAAGCAGCGCCTCGTGCCGCATCCGGTGCGGTGCCTTGGGGGAGGGGGCCGGCTTGGGGCGCTCCTCCACGTCGGGGATGAGCGCCGTCATCAGGTAGGCGATGAGCACCGACAGCACGCTGGCCCACAGGTTGCTGAAGATGAGGTCGTTGAGATCGGTCTGCGGGTAGCTGGCAAAGTGCAGCATGATGCTGAGGCTCAACACGCCGTTGGCACCGAACAGGAACAGGCTGCCCCGCGACATGGCGGCGAAACGGTAGAGAAACAGCAGGAAGGCGATGGGGATCATCAGGCCGGGATGGCCGCCGAACAGCCCCCCCAGCAGCCCCACTTCCAGCCCGCAGACCACAGCGGCGGCGATCAGCTGGCGGGCGGCATGACCATTCATCACCGGCACCATGCCCAGCAACAGCACAGGCGTCACCGTGTAGAAAACGCCGTAGTTCCAGCCGAACAGCTTGCAGAGCAGAAAGCCGCTGGTGCTGCCAAAGGCGATGCGCAGGCATTGGCGCAGTTCATTGGCGGTGAGGGGTCTGTGCCACAGGTTCATTGCCGTCACCTCAGTAGATGTAGTGCAGCAGGCTGAGCAGGCGGATCTGGGCGCGGGCCAGCAGCCCGGTCAGGGCGTTGTCGGGCAGCAGCTGCACGGTGGCGCGGGCACCGGCCGGCAGATGGGCGGGCAGCTGTTCCAGCGCCAGATGAAGGCGCAGACGCTGGGCGTCGCGCACCCAGCGATCCGACTCGGTGGGGCTGGCCAGCTGGCCGTTGGCATCGAACTGACCGGCGCTGACCCCGGCATCCAGGCTGGTGACCCGGGCGGGATAGAGGCGGCCCGGCTCGCCATCGAAGGCGACCAGGGCCAGGCTGTCCTGATCTACGTGGCGCAGGCTCTTCTCGCGAAAATCGGCGATCACGTCCACCTGCTCGGAGACCAGCGCCAGCAGCGGGGCGCCCGCCGCGGCGAAGCTGCCCGGCTTGAGCTGCAGGTTGGTGATGATGCCATCCTGGCTGGCGTGTACCCGGCTGTAGGCGAGGTTGAGCTCGGCCTGGGCGAGGCGGTTGCGGGCCTGGCGCAGCAGCAGGTTGTCGTCGCCAGGCAGGCCGCGGTTGACCCTGGCCTGGGTCATGCGCGCCTTGCTGGCCAGCAGGTTGGCCTGGGCGGTGCGAAACGCGCTGTCGGCGTCATCCTTCTGCTGCTCGGAGACCATGTGGCGGCGATAGAGGGCGTCGATACGCTCCGCTTCCCGCAACTTGAGGGCGGCCTGGGTCTGCAACGAGCTGAAATCGGCGCTGGCGGCGTTGAGGGTGGCATCGAGCTGGCGATTCTGCTGCTCTGCCTGGGCCAGGGCGAGGCGAGCCTGCTCTACCGCCAGTTCGAAGGGGGCCGGGTCGAGGGCAAACAGCAGGTCGCCCTGCTTGACGTGCTGGTTGTTGGCGACAGCCACCTCCATCACCTTGCCGCTGACCTGGGGCGCCATCTTGGTGACGACGCGGGTTGCCATGGCTTGCGGGGTGAGCGGCATCTTGAGGTCGGCCAGCAGGAAATAGGCAAAGACCAGCACGAAGGCGCCCATGGCCCATTTGATCCAGCGTTGGAATTGTTGATCCGGGGTCATCTCATTCTCTCTCTTCACTCTGCGCACCTATCTTGCCGAGGGCATTGGCACAGATGCGGTGCACGATATCTTCAAACTGTTCCAGCTCCCGCTGGCTGATGCCGGCGAGCAGCTCCCGGCGTATCTCCATGATGCGATCTTCAATCTGGTCGAGCAGCGCCTTGCCGGCCGGGGTCAGGGTGACGATGCGGGCCCGCTTGTCCTGGCTGCAGCAGTGGCGCTCCACCAGCCCCTGCTCTTCCAGCTGGCCCAGGGTGCGCATCAGGGAGGGAAGTTCGATCTCCAGCGCCTCGGCCAGGGTCTTCTGGCTGAGGTGGCCGCCGAGCCGGCTCAGCTTCCACAGCGCCGTCCAGCGGGGATGAGTCAGGCCGAGGGGGGCCAGCTCGAGATCGGCCACGGTGCGCCACAGCCGATGCAGCCGGCCGACCCGCTCGGCGAGGGAGAGCTCGCGCAGCATTTCCAGGTCCTTCATCATGGGGGTGTCTCCTTTTACTTAGCTTGCTAAGCATTGTAATTGTTTAGCAGGCTAAGTAAATAGTGTGATCACGATCTTGTTTATGAAATTTGGAGGTAGGTCTCTGGTGGAGCTCAAGCAGCATGGGTGAAGGGGTGAGTTGGGATCAGCAGCCCCTTTGAGTGAATCAGAAGGCTGGATATGGTCGGCAGGGCCCGGCGAAATAAAGCGAGTCGTTTATTGGGATGGCATGAAAATAGTCACAGCGTTTTAGGTGCACCCTAATTAGAGGATGCAAAAAAATATTATATAAATGCGGCACTCTGTTTTTTATTCACTAATATTGATGAGTCAGCTAAACAGGGAGATGATAGCTGTGGAACGATATGAATCGGGTGACGCCCATCTCGCCATCGAGAGTCTGCTGGTGGACGTAGAATATGTAGTCGACGGCCATTATGGACTCAGCCTGGAAAATGCCGAAACCTGTCATGAATTTGACCCTGCCAATATTCCATTGTTATTAGCCGAATAGTCTTTCGGTTGGTGACATCCACAGGTCATATTGAGAGGGCAGCCTTTCACAGGGCCTGCCCCCACCGTTAATCCTCTTGCTGCAAGCCGCCATTACCTGCGGGAGCGCCATGCTTGTAACAAGCTAGGCGCTCGCTATCGAGCTGTCATCGTCTTTCTTTTTTATCACCCGGCAGATCCTGGCCGGAGCCTTTTTGTTGATCAGGGGATCACCCTTGCCTTGTACCGGGTGATCATTCACCACTGCCAAACCTGACAGGCCATTATTGTTGGTTACAGCGCTGGTTATTTGATCGCTATTTGATAGCGACCGCTTCAAGCGCCGCTTTAAAGTGTAAAAGAGTGCGTGTCGGGGGGATTTAATGACGATGACAGGAACGGAAATACCCCCTGTAAAATGGGTGCCAACCTTGCCCGCATGCCATAGCGTTTAAGAATTTAATGTTTTTATATGCCTTTGTTGGCGGGCTAACCGACAGAGGGAGCGGAGATCTCTAGAGTGGCGCCACACCACACGCTGGAGCATAACAATGAAAAACCTCTCTACCCCACACACCAGAACCGCCCTGTTCGGCGGTCGACAGATTGCCGGCATGCCCATGATGATCTTTCTGGGCCTCGCCACCTGCGTCCTCTTCTCGGGTTGGAACGGCTCGCTGCCGCTCGGCATGGTCGGCGCGCTGGCGCTGATGTTCGTGCTCGGCACCCTGCTGACCGAGCTCGGCGAGCGCATCACCCCCATCCGCGAATACCTGGGTGGTGGCACCATACTCGCCATCTTCGGCGGCGCCGCCCTGTTTGAATACCGGATCCTGCCCGTCGAGGCGGGTCAGGTGATCATCGGCTTCATGAAGGAGGGGGGCTTTCTCAACTTCTTCATCGCCAGCCTGGTGACCGGCTCGGTGTTCGGCATGAGCGGCGCCCTGCTGAAGAACGCCGCCATGCGCTACCTGCCGGTGATCCTGGGGGGCGTCGCACTGGCGCTGCTCAGCGTCGGTCTGGTGGGCGCCCTGATGGGCTACGGCTTCAAGAATGCGGTGCTGCTCATCGGTCTGCCCATCATGGGCGGCGGCATGGGAGCCGGCGCCGTGCCGCTGGTGGAGATCCTCTCCGGGCCGCTGCAGATGTCGAGCGCCGATCTGCTGTCGCGCATGGTGCCGGCAGTAGTGATCGCCAACACCCTGGCCATTCTGGTGGGTACCCTGCTGGCCCGTCTCGGTCGCCGCTACCCCGCCCTGACCGGCAACGGCAAGCTGATGATAAAAGAGAGTGCCGCTGGTGTGGCCGAGGAGAAGGCGCAGGCGCCGACCCTGGAGAGTCTGGGTCTGGGCCTCTTCATCAGCTCCAGCATGTTCGTGCTGGGCTCATTGCTCGGCAACTTCATCCCCATGCACCCCTTCGCCCTGATGATCCTGGCGGTGGCCGTCATCAAGGTGAGCGGCCTGCTGCCCCGTCGTTACGAGCAGGCGGCGGCCGACTGGTACCAGTTCGTGGTCACCAACCTGACCCCCTCTCTGCTGGTGGGGATCGGAGTCGCCTACACCAGCATCCCCGAGCTCATCAGCGCCTTCTCCGTCAGCTATTTCGTGCTGGTGCTGGTGACCGTGCTTGGTGGAGCCCTGGGGGCGGCGCTGGTAGGGCGGATGATCGGCTTCTACCCCATAGAGGCAGCCATCACCGGTGGCCTCTGCATGGCCAACATGGGGGGCACGGGTGACGTGGCCGTGCTCTCGGCGGCCCAGCGCATGACGCTGATGCCGTTCGCCCAGATCTCCTCTCGTCTCGGGGGCGCCGTCATGCTGATCCTGGCGACCCTGCTCATCTCGCTGCTGGCATAAGGAACAAGATAATGAACGACATCATGATGGGCACCAGCCTGCCCTATGCCGAACGCAAGCGTCAGGGATTGATGGGGCGCATGCCCCACAAGGAGGAGTCGCTGGCCCAGCAGCGGCGCCGCATCTACCGGCTGGTTTCGGCCATGCAGAGCCCGTTTGATCAGCATCTGCTGCTGCGCCAGTTGCAGGAGGACAACCCGGTGCTGTTCTACGAACTGGTGCGCCACCACCTGCCGGAGCTGTTGCCCATCATCTACACCCCTGTGGTGGGGGAGGCGTGCCAGCGCCACAGCGACCTCTATCTGCGCAGCCACGGCCTCTACCTCTCCTGGCACGACCGGGATGAGCTCGACCACATCTTCGCGGCGGTGGAGCAGGAGGTGGACGTCATCGTCATCTCCGACGGCGAGCGGGTGCTGGGGCTCGGCGATCTCGGCATCGGCGGCATGGGGATCTGCATCGGCAAGCTGGCGCTCTATTCCGCCGCCGGTGGCATCAACCCGGCCCGCACCCTGCCGCTGTGCGTGGACGTGGGCACCAACAACCCCGAACTGCTGGAAGATGACTCCTACCTCGGCTGGCAGGCCCGGCGGGTAGATGGCGAGCCCTATTACCAGTTCATGGACAAGGTGGTGGCCGCCATTCGCAAACGCTGGCCCCAGGTAGTGCTGCAGTTCGAGGACTTCGCCGGCAAGCATGCCGCGAACCTCCTGGCCCGCTACCGCGACGAGCTTTGCATGTTCAACGACGACATCCAGGGCACGGCGGCGGTGGCGTCGGCCTGCGTGCTGGCGGGCTTGCAGCAGGCGGGCAGCGCGCTGGCGGATACCCCGGTGCTGATCGTCGGCGCGGGCTCGGCCGGCTGCGGTATCGCCGCCATGCTGGCCCAGCTGGCGGGCAGCCCGGAGCGAGTGCAGCTGTTCGATCAGGACGGTCTGGTCTGCCTGGACCGGGCCGGGCTCACCCCGGCCCAGCAGCCGTTTGCCCGCCCGGCGGGGGAGGCGTGCAATTCCCTGCCAGCGCTTATCGAGCGGCTGCGCCCCTGGGTGCTGATCGGGGTGAGCGGTCAGGGCGGCCTGTTCGACGAGGCGGTGCTGACCGCCATGGGGGAGGTGTGCGAGCGGCCGGTGATCCTGCCGCTCTCCAACCCCACCCGCAGTGCCGAGGCGACCCCGGCCCAGGTGTGGCAGGCTACCGGCGGGCGGGCCCTGCTCGCCACCGGCAGCCCCTTCCCGCCGGTGGAGGTGGACGGCGCGGCGCGGGTGGTCTCCCAGTGCAACAACGTCTATGTGTTCCCGGGCATTGGTCTGGGGGCCTGCGCGGTCAAGGCGCGGCGCATCAGCGACGGCATGCTGCGGGCTGCGGTGCAGGCGGTGGGCGCCTATCCGCTGGCCGAGGGGCGGCTGCTGCCCCCCATCGAGCAGGTGGGGGAGGTGGCCCGCGCCGTGGCGAGGGCGGTGGCACTCTGTGCCCGTGCCGAGGGGCTGGCCGATTTTGCCGGTGATCCCGCACCTTTGATTGACCAGACCTGGTGGCGCCCGCACTATTGGTCCGCGTCCTGATGTTGCAAGGCTAATCGATGAAACTGCGTCACCAACTGGTCACCCTCTCCCTGGGCCTGTCACTGCTCCTGATCGTCATCCTGGGCAGCCTGCTGGCGCTCTTTATCCGCCATTTGCTGGAGAGCAATCTGGAGGAGAAGGGGGGGGATCTGGCGCGGGTGCTGGCGGGGGACAACCGGGTGGTGCAGGCGCTGCAGTGGGGGAGCGATCCGGGCCTGCGCGACTATGTGCAGGGGATCTGCAGCCGCACCGATGCCGCCTACATGGTGGTGACCGACGAGCATGCCCGCCGGCTGAGCCACCCCTCTCCGGAGCTGGTGGGTGGCCTGTTTCGCGGCGAGGATATCTGGCCCTCCCTCAACGAGCGCAGCAGCTACTGCTCCAAGGACGTGGGTACCCTGGGGCCGGCCATCCGCTGCTTCGCTCCGGTGATCGGGCCTGACGGGCGCGCCATCGGTGCCGTGGTGGTGGGTTATCTGATGCAGACGGTGGAGAGCATCTACCTGGATCGGATCGCCCTGCTCATCAGCGCCATCGGCGCCGTGCTGGGCTGCGGTCTGCTGCTGGCGCTCTGGGTCCAGCATCGGCTGCGGCGTACCCTGCTGGATCTGGAGCCGGAGACCATAGTCAATCGCTTCGTACTGCAGGAGCTGGTGCTGGAGCACATCTCGGAGGGGGTGATCGCCCTCGACTCCCGCGGCCACATCCGCATGCTCAACAGCGCCGCGTTTTACCAGCTGCGCCTGCCCGGCACCGGCCGCCACGCCCTGCTCGGCCAGCCGCTCTCGGAACTGTCGCCGCCGCTCGCCCCCGCCCTGACCCAGGTCGAGACCGAGCTCGGTTTCACCGTGCACGGCGAGTCGTTCGTCGGGCGCTGGCAGGCGGTGGAGGGCAAGATCCCCGGTCGGCTGCTGATCTTCAGCCGCCCCGAGGTGACCGGCAGCCTCGGCATGCAGGTGACCCACCTGCGCCAGTATGCCGAGATGCTGCGGATGCAGACCCACGAGTTCGCCAACAAGCTCAGCAGCCTCTCCGGCTTGCTGCAGCTGGGCCACGTGGATCAGGCGGTGGAGCTCATCCAGCAGGAGAGCGAGGCGTGCCAGACCATGCTGCACGATCTGCTGCGGGCCATCGAGGACAAGCCGGTGGCCGGGCTCATCCTCGGCAAGTTCAGCCGGGCCCGCGAGCTTGGGGTGGAGCTGGTGCTGGATCCCGATTCGGCGCTGGGGGAGTACCCGGCGGCGGTGTCGGCGGATCTCATCACCCTCATCGGCAACCTGCTGGACAACGGCATTCGCGCCGCCTGGGCCCGGCGCAAGCAGTGCCCGCCGCGGGTGCTCATCTCCCTCAACGACTTCGGGCGCCGGCTGGTGATCGAGGTGGAGGACAGCGGCGAGGGGGTGGACGAGGCGCTGGCGGACCATCTGTTTGATTACGGCATCAGTCGCCAGACTGGCGATCACGGTGTCGGTCTGTTCCTGGTCAAGGAGACGGTGGCCAGGCGAGGGGGTGTGATAGAATGGCGCCGCACCGCCGAACAGACGACTCTGTTCGGTATCTACTTGAATAAAAACCAATTGGTGTGATCTATGGAGCCCATTTTCACGCTGGTGATCGAGGATGACGAACGGATAGGATCCATTCTGGCCGAGCTGGTCTCCTCCACCCCCGGATTTTCCCTGCTGGGTCGGGCCGAAAGCCTGACCCAGGCCGATCTCATGATGCGCGCGGCCCAGCCGCAGCTGCTGCTGGTGGACATCTCGCTGCCCGACGGCTCCGGCCTGGAGTGGGTGAACCGGCTGCGCAGCCACAACCGCGAAGCCTACGTCATCATGGTGACCGCCTCCTGCGACGTGGAGACCATCCAGCAGGCCCTCAATCAGGGGGTGCAGGATTACATCATCAAGCCGCTGCGGCTGTTTCGCATCCAGCAGAGCCTGGACGAGATCCTCACCCTGCATCGGCGCATCTGCGAGCGCGGCTCCCTCGAGCAGAGCGATCTGGACCGGCTGATGGGCAAGGTGAGGCCCCAGGGGCGCGACGTGCGCGACACCCCCAAGGGGATCGACGCCATCACCCTGCGCCAGGTGCTGGAGTTGCTGGCGGGTGAGCCTGACAGCGCCTTCTCCACCGATACGGTGGCGCTGCGCTTGTCCTTGAGCCGCACCACGGCGCGCCGCTATCTGGAGTATCTGGAGTCGGAGGACAGGGTGGACGTGGATCTCAACTACGGCCAGCGCGGCCGGCCCGAGCGCCGCTACCACTGGCGGCGGGGTAGCTGAGCCGCTTGCCGCACGCAGACCCATACCAGCAAAAAGGGAGCCGAAGCTCCCTTTTTCAGGTCTATACGTCGGCACGAAAATCGGTACGACGGGCCGCTCAGGCCTCTTCCAGCAGGACGCGGCGGGCTCTTGGCTTGAACTGGGAGAGCATGACCCCGCTCAGGATGAGGCCGCCTCCCAGCAGGTGATAGCCGTGGATGGGCTCCCCCAGGCTGACGACGGCGATGAGGGCCGTGCACAGGGGCATCAGGTTCATGAAGACCGAGGTGCGCTCCGCCCCCAGACTGGCGAGGCCGCGCATCCAGCAGTAGGCGGCGAAGATGGAGGAGGCGAGCCCGGCGAACAGCACCATGCTCCAGCCCTGGGCGGGAATGGCCAGGGAGTCGGCGGAGAGGGCCAGCGGAATGAGTAGCAGCACCGCCAGCAGGATCTGCAGATAGAGGTTGAGCCAGGGGCCGAACGGCAGTTGCCAGCGGCGGATCAAGAGGCCATAGAGGGCATAGCTGGCCGCCCCCAGCAGCATCATGCCGTCGCCTGGGTTGATGCCGCTGTGCAGCAGTGCCTGAGGGTTGCCCTGACCGAGCAGCCAGAGCACCCCGAACAGCGAGATGCTCATGCCGAGCAGCGCCTGCTTGCCCGGCTTCTGGCCAAAGCAGCAGGCCCCGATCAGCAAGGTGAGCAGCGGCAGCAGGGAGCCGATGACCCCCATGTTGGTGGCCGAGGTGCTGTGGGCGGCGTAGTAGGCGAGGCACTGGTAGAGCACCATGCCAAGCAGGGAGAGCACCAGCAGCTTGCCGAGCCAGGGGCGGAGATCGCGCCGGCGGCGCCACAGGTGCGGCAGGCAGAAGGGGGTCAGCGCCAGGGCGGCGATCACCCAGCGGTAAAACGAGATGGCGGCAGGATCCAGCACGCCGGCGGCGGCCTTGGAGACCACGGTATTGGCGGCCCAGATCAGGATGGCGAGCAGGGGGAAGAGAAAGGGCATAGGCACTCCTTGGTATGATGGAGAGAGTCTAGCCTTGTCTTGAACGATGCAAGTAGCGTAAATAAGACATGTCATAACCGCTTTGGGACAATCTGCATGGGCACCCTCACCCTGGCCGAGCAGGATCGCCTGCTGGCCGCCCCCAATCCCCTCTATTTTCGCTACAGCCAGATCCAGGGGGGCAACGCCTGCGCCGAGCATGCCCACCCCTGGGGCCAGCTCAGCCTCATCAGTCTCGGGGTCATGGTGGTGGAGGTCGGGGGGCAGCGGTTGGTGGCGCCGCCAGACTACCTCATCTGGGTGCCGGCGGATCAGCCCCACACCGCCTTCAACGAGCAGACCCTGGACTACACCTCCATCTACGTGAGCCACGCGCTGGCGCCGCGCCTGCCACGGGAACCTCAGCTGCTGGCGCTTACCCCCTTGCTGCGGGCCCTGCTGGAGGATTTCACCCAGCGCCGGATCGGCCACATGGAGGACGAGTGGGATGCCCGCCAGGGTGAACTCTTCATCGAGAAGCTGGCTCGCACCCGTTGCCAGCCAAGCTACCTGCCCCAGAGCCGGGATCGCCTGCTCGCCCCCCTGCTGGCGGCGCTACAGGCGGCGCCGGAGGACAACCGCACCCTGGCCCAGTGGGCCAAGGTGCTGCACACCACCGAGCGCACCCTGGCGCGGCGCTGCCAGAAGGAGCTTGGCATGAGCCTCGGCCAGTGGCGCACCCGGCTGCGGCTGGTGAAGGCGCTGGACTGGCTGCGGGGCGAGATGCCGGTGCAGGAGATCGCCTGGCGGCTCGGTTACACCTCCACCTCGGCCTTTATCGCCATGTTCCAGCGCGAACAGGGCTGTGCCCCCCAGCGCTATCGTCAACAGCTGGGGATCGGCGCCGGGCAGGCACAGCTCTGACCGCGACCGCACCAGCAATGAAAAGGGCGCCCGCAGGCGCCCTTGTCGATCACGGGATGGGCTTAGAAGAAGCCGAGCGGGTTGATGTCGTGGCTCACCAGCAGGTTCTTGGTGTTCTGGTAGTGGTCCAGCATCATCTTGTGGGTCTCGCGACCGATCCCTGACTTCTTGTAGCCACCGAAGGCCGCGTGGGCCGGGTAGGCGTGGTAGCAGTTGACCCAGACCCGGCCGGCCTGGATGCCGCGCCCCATGCGCCAGGCCAGGTTGCTGTCGCGGGTCCACAGGCCCGCCCCCAGGCCGTACTGGGTGTCGTTGGCAATGGCCAGCGCATCCGCCTCGTCCTTGAAGGTGGTGACCCCGAGCGCCGGCCCGAAGATCTCCTCCTGGAACACCCGCATCTTGTTCTGGCCGTGGAAGATGGTGGGCTGGATGTAGAAGCCCCCCTCCAGCCCGCTCACCTTGGCCGGGCCGCCGCCGATCAGCATTTTTGCCCCTTCGCCGCGGCCGATCTCCATGTAGCTCAGGATCTTGTCGAACTGCTCGCGGGACGCCTGGGCGCCGACCTGGGTGGTGGTGTCGAGGGGGTTGCCCTGCACTATGGTGCGGGCGCGGGCCAGCACTCTGTCCATGAAGTCGTCATAGATGCTCTCCTGTACCAGGGCGCGGGAGGGGCAGGTGCACACCTCGCCCTGGTTGAAGAAGGTCATCAGCATCCCTTCCACCGCCTTGTCGATGTAGCTGCTCTCGTGCTGCATCACGTCGGCGAAGTAGATGTTGGGGGACTTGCCACCCAGCTCCACGGTGGAGGGAATGAGCTTGTCGGCGGCGCAGCGCAGGATGTGGGCCCCCACCTCGGTGGAGCCGGTAAACGCCAGCTTCTGGATCCGGTTGCTGGTGGCCAGCGCCTGGCCCGCCTCGGCGCCGAAGCCGTTGACCACGTTGACCACGCCGGGGGGCAGTATGTCCTTGATGAGATCCATCATCAGCATGATGGTGACCGGGGTCTGCTCGGCGGGCTTGAGCACGCTGCAGCAGCCGGCCGCCAGCACCGGGGCCAGCTTCCAGGCCGCCATCAGCAGCGGGAAGTTCCACGGGATGATCTGGCCGACCACCCCGATGGGCTCCTTGAAGTGGTAGCTGACGGTGTTCTGATCCAGCTCGGCGGCCGAGCCCTCCTGGGCACGGATGCAGCCGGCGAAGTAGCGGAAGTGATCCACCACCAGTGGCAGGTCGGCGGCCAGGGTCTCGCGCACCGCCTTGCCGTTCTCCCAGGTCTCGGCGATGGCGAGCACCTCGATGTTCTGCTCGATGCGATCGGCGATGCGCAGCAGCAGGTTGCTGCGTTCGGTGACGCTGGTCTTGCTCCAGCTGGCGAACGCCTTGTGAGCGGCGTCCAGCGCCAGCTCGATGTCGGCGGCGTCGGAGCGGGCCACCTCGCAGAACACGCGGCCATCCACCGGCGAGATGTTTTCAAAGTAGCGGCCGGCGCGCGGCGCCACCCAGTCGCCACCGATGAAGTTGTCGTAACGGGACTTGAAGCTGACCAGGGCACCTGCCTGACCGGGAGCGGTATAAATCATCTCATCATCCTTATGTGTGTGGTCCTGACCGGGCTGGCGAGCAGCCCGGTTGCTGCTGTGTATCGCAAGGGACGTGCCAGAGGGTCTGACCAGCGCTCTAAA
The DNA here is from genome assembly GCF_019048665.1 of Aeromonas sp. FDAARGOS 1408. Taxonomy (NCBI): domain Bacteria; kingdom Pseudomonadati; phylum Pseudomonadota; class Gammaproteobacteria; order Aeromonadales; family Aeromonadaceae; genus Aeromonas; species Aeromonas sp. FDAARGOS 1408. The sequence continues at coordinate 633,247 of NZ_CP077394.1, forward strand.
AGTTACAAAAACGTTATCAAACGGGGTGCGGCAGCGTATCTTGGTTAACCAATGACCGCGGCGGTGGCGATACAAGTGTGCCGTTTCTGGACAGTGGTCGCGACAGTCGTGCCGTTTGTGAACAGGAGGTGTGATGAGCGAGTTCCCTCAATCTAGTGCCAGCCCAATCCAGCGCTCCTGGCAGCGCTGCCTGCACCAGGGGCTGAGTCGTCAGCAGAGCGCCGAGCTGGACTTGCTGCCCCAGGGGGAGCTGTCGGCCCGCCAGGAGCAGCACAGGGTGCTGATCGCCAGCTTCCGGCGCTTCGTGCTGCCGCTGTTTGACCAGCTGCTGGCGGGGCGCCCCTGTCGGTTGCTGCTGTGCGATGGCGAGGGCGCCATCCTGGCCGCCAGCGGTGACGACGGCTTCGCCCGCCACGCCGAGCGGGTCTTTTTGCGCAGCGGCGCCCGCTGGGGGGAGGCGAGCAAGGGCACCAATGCCATCGGCACGGCGCTGGCCGAGCAGAGCGAGGTACAGGTGCTCGGCAATCAGCACTTCTTCGCCCAGCACAGCTTTCTCAGCTGCAGCGCCTGCCCGCTGCTCGGGCCGGACGGGCAAGTGATCGGCGTGCTCGACATCTCCACCGATGCGGCCCACCACGGCGGCGACATGCTGGGCACGGTGCGGCTGCTGGCCATGACCCTGGAAAATGCGCTGCTGGCGTGCCAGCCGGGCTGGCTGGTGGATCTCGAGCCCCAGAGTCTCTGGTCTGCCCGCCTGCTGCTGGGGGAGGAGGGCGAACTGCTGGGGGCCAACCGGGCCGGCCGGCTCTGGCTCGGCCAGCACCCTTTCGACGGCAAGCAACTGCTGCGGGATAGGCGCGGCTTGCGGCTGGTGCCGGAGGTTCATCCCGTGGCGACCCTACCCGGCCTGCCGGCCGCTGCCGGCGGCTCGCATGTCCGGCAGGTGCCGCTCAAGATGCTGGAGCGCGGCATCTCCCTGCTCATCGAGGGGGAGACCGGCAGCGGCAAGGAGCATCTGGTGCGCGAACTGCACGGGCAGTCGAGCCGGCGGGCGCAACCCCTGGTGTGCGTCAACTGCGGCGCCCTGCCGGCGGAGCTGGTGGAAGCCGAGCTGTTCGGCTATGTCGGCGGGGCCTTCAGCGGCGCCCGCAGTCAGGGCAGCCAGGGGTATCTGCGCGCCGCCCACGGCGGCATCCTGATGCTGGACGAGATCGGCGAACTGCCGCTCTTGGCCCAGACCCGCTTGCTGCGGGTATTGCAGGAGCGCGTCGTCACCCCGGTTGGCAGCCACAAGCCCGAAGCGGTGGATTTCTGGCTGGTCAGCGCCAGCCACCGGGATCTGGCGGCCATGGTGGCGGCCGGCACCTTTCGCGAGGATCTCTACTACCGCATCTGCGGCTGGCGCCAGCAACTGGCGCCGCTGCGCGACTGGCCGGCCTCCGAGCGGCAGGCACTGGTCCGGCGGCTACTGGCCGAGATGGATCCTGCCCTGCACCTGACCGATGAGGCCGAGCGCCACTTGCTGGCCCACCCGCAGCCCGGCAACGTGCGCCAGCTCAAGCAGGCGCTGGAGGTGGCTTGCGTGTTGGCGGAAGGGCAGGGCTGGATTGAGCCAGCCCACCTGCATCTGCCGACTGTGGCTGTGGCGCCGGTCGTCCCCCCTGCGCTGGCGGGCAGCACATTGCGCGAGCAGAACCGGCAACGGGTGCAGCAGACCCTGACAGAGTGCGGCGGCAACGTGAGCGAGGCGGCGCGCCGGCTCGGCATCAGCCGCACCACCCTCTATCGGGCGCTGCGAGAGGCTGGCTGAGGGGTTTGTGACCTAAGTTTTTCGTAGTTAAGATGGGTCCACAAGAGACCCTTTGATGATTCTTTTGCATGGCATGGAGTGCCTTATGACGCGTACCCGATTTGATTGGCAAGACCCCTTCTTTCTCGATGGCCAGCTCGGCGAAGAGGAGCGGCTCATCCGCGACGCCGCCCGCGACTACTGCCAGGCGCGGCTGATGCCGCGGGTGCTGGAGGCGAACCGCCGCGAGCAGTTTGACCGCACCATCATGAACGAGCTGGGGGAGCTGGGGTTGCTCGGCGCCACCCTGCCGGAGCAGTACGGCTGCGCCGGGGTCAATCACGTGGCCTACGGTCTCATCGCCCGGGAGGTGGAGCGGGTCGACAGCGGCTACCGTTCGGCCATGAGCGTGCAGTCGTCCCTGGTGATGCACCCGATCCACGCCTATGGCGACGAGGCCCAGCGCCAGCGCTGGCTGCCGGGGCTGGCCCGGGGCGAGCTGGTAGGCTGCTTCGGCCTCACCGAACCGGACGCGGGCTCCGACCCGGGTTCCATGAAGAGCCGGGCCGAGCGGGTCGAGGGCGGCTATCTGCTGACCGGCAACAAGATGTGGATCACCAATTCCCCCATCGCCGATCTGTTCGTGATGTGGGCCAAGCTGGATGGCGAGATCACCGGCTTCGTGCTGGAGAAGGGGATGACCGGGCTCTCTGCCCCCAAGATCGAGGGCAAGTTCTCCCTGCGCGCCTCCATCACCGGCGAGATCGTGATGGAGCGGGTCTTCGTGCCGGAGGCCAACCGGCTGGCCGGGGTGAGCGGCCTCAAGGGGCCGTTCGGCTGCCTCAACAAGGCGCGCTACGGCATCGCCTGGGGGGCGCTCGGCGCCGCCGAGTTCTGCTGGCACGCCGCCCGCCAGTACGGGCTGGATCGCCAGCAGTTCGGCCGCCCGCTCGCCGCCACCCAGCTGTTTCAGCTCAAGCTGGCCAACATGCAGACCGAGATTGCCCTCGGCCTGCAGGGCTGTCTGCAGGCCGGGCGCCTGATGGACGAGGGGCGCTGCCCGGTGGAGCTGGTGTCGCTCATCAAGCGCAACAGTTGTGGCAAGGCGCTGGAGATCGCCCGCGTCGCCCGCGACATGCACGGCGGCAACGGCATCAGCGACGAGTTTCACGTCATTCGCCACGTGATGAACCTGGAGGCGGTCAACACCTACGAGGGAACCCACGACATCCATGCCCTGATCCTGGGGCGGGCCCAGACCGACCTGCAGGCGTTTGAGTGATGGGGCCCCTTGCCGGCGTGCGCGTGCTGGATCTCAGCCGTGTGCTGGCCGGCCCCTGGGCCAGCCAGCTGCTTGCCGATCTCGGCGCCGATGTGGTGAAAGTGGAGGCCCCGGGGCGCGGTGACGACACCCGCCACTGGGGCCCGCCCGAGCTGGTGGCGGGGGAGGCGGCCTACTTTCACGCGGCCAACCGGGGCAAACGCTCCATCGCCCTGGATCTAGCTCGCGACAGAGACACCCTGCTGGCCTTGGTGGACTGTGCCGACGTGGTGATCGAGAACTTCAAGGTGGGGGGACTGGCGCGCTTTGGCCTCGATTACCCTAGCCTCAAGGCCCGCCGGCCGGCGCTCATCTACTGCTCCATCACCGGCTTTGGCCAGGACGGCCCCTGGGCCCAGCGACCTGGTTACGATCTGCTGATCCAGGGGCTGGGTGGATTGATGAGCATTACGGGTCAACCCGATGGGGTGCCCGGCGGCGGGCCTGTCAAGGTGGGGGTGGCGCTCGTCGACATCCTCACCGGCCTCTACGCTACCATCGGCATCCAGGCGGCCTTGCGCCATCGGGAGCGAACCGGGGAGGGGCAGCAGATCGATCTCGCCCTGCTCGACGTGTCGGTGGCGGTGCTGGCCAATCAGGCGATGAATTATCTCGCCACCGGTCAGGCGCCCGGACGCCTTGGCAACGGTCACCCCAATATCGTCCCCTACGACGTCTATCCCACCCGGGATGGCCATCTGATCCTCGCGGTGGGCAACGATGGCCAGTTTGCCGCCCTGGCGGCCCTGCTGGGGGAACCCGGGTGGGCGCAGGACCCCGACTTTGCCACCAACGCCGCCCGGGTGCGCCAGCGTCACCGGCTCAACGCCCTGATTGCCGAGCGGCTGCTGGCGCGCAGCAGCGCCGAGTGGAATGCCATCCTGGAGGCGGCCGGGGTGCCGGGCGGTCCCATCCTCGCTCTGGATGCGCTGTTTGCCCTCGAGCAAGGGGCGGTGCGCGGCTGGGTGCAGCAGGTGCAGCGCGGCGAACAATCCTTGCCCACCCTGGCCAACCCGCTCCATCTGTCGGCCACTCCGGTGTGCTATGGGCGCGCCTCGCCGGCGCTCGATGGGGACAGGGATAGCGTGCTGCGCGACTGGCTCGGGCAGGGCTGAACCGGCCTTATCAGGCGGGGAGATCGTGCCTGCCCGGCGCCATGCTCCCCTTTTCCATCCTCTGCCATCTCATCTGCCCCGGTGCTGGAGCCCGGGGCCGTCCCCCGTTATGATGCGCCCCGTCCATTCATCTGTTGAGGTACTTCCCATGGCACAACACATTGGCGCCCTGGCCCTGCTGGTGGCCGATTACGAGCAGGCCATCACCTTCTTTACCCAGGGACTGGGGTTCGAGCTGCTGGAAGACACCCCCCTCGACGAGCCGGGCAAACCGGGCAAGCGCTGGGTGCGGGTTGCCCCCAAGGGTGCCCCCGGTTCCGCCCTGTTGCTGGCGCGGGCGGCCACCCCGGAGCAGCGGGCCGCTATCGGCCAGCAGGGGGGCGGCCGGGTCTTCCTGTTCCTCGAGACTGACGACTTCTGGGGCGACTACCAGCGCATGCAGGCGTACGGTGTCCATTTTTGTGAACAGCCGCGCACCGAGCCTTACGGCACCGTGGTGGTATTCGAGGACATCAGTGGCAATCGCTGGGATCTGCTGCAACTCACTGCTGCCAACTGAATCTGAAAACGTTTATCATCCCGCCTGTCATAAAGTCATAAAAGTGTCACAGAAAGTTCTAATAATTGGCGCACCCATCTTCACAGAGGAGAGAGAAGGGATATGGCTAAGCGAATTCTGGTGGTCGAGGACGAAGCACCGATCCGCGAAATGCTCTGCTTCGTGCTCGAGCAGAAGGGATATGAAACAGTAGAAGCTGAAGATTTTGCCGACGGATTGGCGAAGGTGCGCGAACCCTACCCCGAACTCATCGTGCTGGACTGGATGATGCCAGGCGGCAGCGGCATCCAGTTCATCAAGCAGCTCAAGCAGGATGAGGTGACCCGCCAGATCCCGGTGGTGATGCTGACCGCTCGCGGCGAGGAAGAGGACAAGGTGCGCGGGCTGGAGGCGGGGGCCGATGACTACATCACCAAGCCGTTCTCCCCCAAGGAGCTGACCGCCCGCCTGCATGCGGTGATGCGTCGCGTCTCTCCCACCTCGGTGGACGAGGTGATCGAGGTGCAGGGGCTCAAGCTGGACCCTGTCTCCCACCGGGTCAGCGCCGAGGAGAAGGCCCTCGACATGGGGCCGACCGAATTCAAGCTGCTGCACTTCTTCATGACCCACCCGGAGCGGGTCTACAGCCGCGAGCAGCTGCTCAACAACGTCTGGGGTACCAATGTGTACGTCGAGGACAGAACCGTGGATGTGCATATCCGTCGCCTGCGCAAGGCCATTGAGGAGACGGGGCATGATCGCTTGATCCAGACGGTGCGCGGCGCGGGCTATCGCTTCTCAACCCGTCTCTAAGAGGCACTTATGTTGCAACCATACGCCTGGCGGCGCCAGTTGTGGCGAATGGCATTCTTCTATGCGCCCTTCGTCTTGGTCGGCTGGCTGACGGAGAGCCTGGCCCTGTGTCTGTTGCTGGCTACCGTCATGCACCTGGGCTGGCACTACCGTTTCCAGAAGCGGCTGTCAGACTGGCTGTGGCACGATCGCAGCCTGGTGCCTCCCAACGGCAGCGGCAGCTGGGAGTACATCTTCAACGGCATCTACAAGCTGCAGCAGCGCCACCGGGCCCGCCGCCGCGAGCTGGCGGGTCTGATCCGCCGCTTTCGGGAAGGGGCCGAGGCACTGCCCGATGCGGCCGTGGTGTTTCGCACCGACGGCAGCATCCTCTGGTGCAACCGGCTGGCGGAGCAGCTGCTCGGCTTTCGCTGGCCGGAAGATGCCGGTCAGCACATCGGCAACCTGATTCGCAATCCCGCCTTTGGCGCCTACCTCGGCAAGGGAGAGTATGACGAACCGTTCGAGATGACCTCGCCCATCAACGAGGAGAAGTTTCTCGAGTTTCGCATCATGCCCTACGCCGAGGATCAGGCCATGCTGGTGGTGCGGGACGTGACCCGGCTGCGCAGCCTGGAGAAGACCCGCAAGCATTTCGTCTCCAACGTCTCCCACGAGCTGCGCACCCCGCTCACCGTGCTCAAGGGATATCTGGAGATGACCGAGGAGCCGCCGCCCCCCGCCATGTGGGCCAAGGCGCACAGGGTGATGATGGAGCAGACCATCCGCATGGACAACCTGGTCAATCAGCTGCTCACCCTGTCGCGCATCGAAGCGGCGCCCACCGTGGATCTCTCCCATCTGGTGGACATGCCCGCCATGCTGGGGCTGTTGGAGCAGGAGGCGCGGGCGCTCTCCGGCGAGCGGGCCCACCAGATCGAGTTCATGGTGCAGCCCAATCTGCTGGTGCGCGGCGATCAGGATCAACTGCGCAGCGCCGTCTCCAACCTGGTCTACAACGCCATCCACTACACCCCGGCGGGGCGCAAGATCACGGTGGAGTGGCGCAAGCAGGGGACGATGGCGCTGTTTGCGGTGCAGGACGAGGGAGAGGGGATCCCGCCCGAGCACCTGGCGCGGCTCACCGAGCGTTTCTATCGGGTCGACAAGGCGCGCTCGCGCCACACCGGCGGCTCCGGGCTCGGCCTTGCCATCGTCAAGCATGCCCTGAGTCACCACGACTGCCAGCTCGACATCGAGAGTCGGGTCGGCCTTGGCAGCCGTTTCAGCTTCCTCATCCCCGCTCGCATGGTAGTGTTGAAATAAGCTTTTCAAGCAATGGGTTAGCAATGAAAAGAGGGCGGCGATGGCGGCCCTTTTTTCATTTGGTCAAAAGCCTCGTCATGTCATTAAAGTGTCACATTAAATCCATAAATTTGTCACTGCCAGGTCAGATACTGGCGCCGTCTTGAGAACGGACCTGTGCCAGTGCGGCGCAGGGAGAGAATGAAACGCGACCGGCCGATCGCCCCACTCGGGATGCCACCACGTTTCGGCCTCAGATTGATGACTGCCTTCCACCGCCCCGGAGTTGGGCCAAAGAGGGCAGGGAATGACACTCAGCGCCCCGGTCGGATGATCGGCACTGAGCCAAGTTAACCCGTGTTTTGATGGACTGCGTTCTGCAACCTTGGAGAGATTGGATGAAACTCAACAAACTGGCTGGTGTAATCGGATTCACCGCAGCAACCCTGTTTTCCGTCAGCGCCCTGGCTGCCGGTGTGGATAAAAATCTGCCGGATTACACTCCGACCAGCGGCATCTCGGGCAACCTGTCCTCTGTCGGCTCGGATACCCTGGCCAACATGATGACCCTGTGGGCCGAAGAATTTAAGCGCATGTACCCCAACGTCAACGTGCAGATCCAGGCCGCCGGTTCCTCTACCGCGCCGACCGCGTTGACCGAAGGTGTCGCCCAGTTTGGCCCCATGAGCCGCGCCATGAAGTCCGGCGAGGAAGAGGCGTTCGAGAAGCGCTACGGCTACAAGCCGACCGCCATCCGCGTCGCGGTCGATGCCCTGGCGGTGTTCGTCAACAAGGACAACCCCATCAAGGGCCTGTCCATGCAGCAACTGGATGCCATCTTCTCCAGCACCCTCAAGTGCGGTGAAGCCAAGGCGGCCACCAAGTGGGCCGACCTGGGTCTGGACGGCTCCTGGTCTGGCAAGGATCTGCAACTGTTCGGTCGCAACTCCGTCTCCGGTACTTACGGCTACTTCAAAGAACACGCCCTGTGCAACGGCGACTTCAAGAGCGGCGTGAACGAGCAGCCGGGCTCCGCCTCCGTGGTGCAGTCGGTCTCCTCCTCCCTGAACGGCATCGGCTACTCCGGCATCGGTTACGTCACCTCCGGCGTGCGCGCAGTACCGCTCTCCAAGGATGGCAAGACCTTCATCGAAGCGACCTCCGACAACGCCATCACCGGCAAGTATCCGCTGTCGCGCTTCCTGTACGTCTACGTGAACAAGCACCCGAACAAGCCGCTCTCCCCGATGGAGCAAGAGTTCCTGAAGATGGTGCTCTCCAAGGCGGGCCAGAACATCGTCGCCAAAGATGGCTACGTACCGGTACCGGCCAAGGTGGTCGAAGCCGACCTGAAGAAACTGGGCATCATGTAAGCCGGTTTCCTCTGCCAGACGGGCCCCGCGGGGCCCGTTTTCTTTTTGGGGCCGGCTGTGACCGCTTTCGCCGGACCGGGTGATTTGTCGACTTGCACCGGACGCCCGCATTTCCGAAAATAGGGCATCTTTATGGTGAAGGACACCTCCATGACATCTCCCTTGTTCAAGCTTGGCCTGGCGGCACTCTGTACGACCCTGCTCGCCAGCTGTGCCCAGTCTCCCACCGGTCGCAGCCAGATGCTGCTCTTCTCGCCCCAGCAGATGAGCAAGCTGGGGGCCGACTCCTTCGAGCAGATGAAGAAGCAGGAGAAGGTGAGCAAGGACGCCAGAGTGAACGCCTATGTCTCCTGCGTCGCCAAGGCGGTGACCGCCCAGGTGCCCGCCAGCTACGGCATCACCAACTGGGAAGTGGTGGTGTTTGACTCCAAGCAGGTGAACGCCTTCGCCCTGCCCGGCGGCAAGATCGGGGTCTACAGCGGCCTGCTCAAGGTGGCCAAGAATCAGGATCAGCTCGCCACCGTCATCGGCCACGAGCTGACCCACGTGCTGGCCCAACACTCCAACGAGCGGCTCTCCCGCAGTCAGCTGACCGGCCTTGGGCTGGCGGCGGCCGACATCGCCATGGGCAGCAGCGAATACCGAGGTGCCACCATGGCAGCGCTGGGACTCGGGGTCGAGGTCGGCGTCATGCTGCCTTATGGTCGCGAGCAGGAGAGCGAGGCGGACCGGCTGGGGCTGGATCTGATGGCCCGCGCCGGTTTCAACCCCGCCGAAGCGATCCCGCTCTGGCAAAACATGAGCGCGGCCGCGGGCGGCAATGCGCCGCCCCAGCTGCTCTCCACCCACCCCAGCAACGAGAGCCGGATCGCCGAGCTGCAGGCCCAGCAGGCTGAGGCCGTGCCGCTCTATCAGCAGGCCCGCGCCTCCGGACTGGTGCCCCAATGCAAGGCATAAGCCTGCGCATGGCGCGGCCCGATGACGCCGCCGCCATGACGGTGATGCAGCGGGCCAGCTGGCTCGCCGCATATGGCGGCGTGCTCGGTACCGACATGCTGGCCCAGCTGGCGGTCACCGAGCACCTGCAGATCTGGCAGCGCCGGCTGGCAGAAGCGGGCCCAAGGCCCATGCTGCTGTGTCAGGACGAGGTGGTCATCGGTCTGCTCTACTGGCAGCCGGAGCTGGCGGGGGAATACCCCACCGCCTGGATCCGCGCCTTTTACCTGCATCCAGACCACTGGCGCCAAGGCCACGGCAAGCGGCTGTGGCAGGCGGTGGCGATGCAGATGCGGCGGGCCGGCTGTGAAGGCGTCAGATTGTGGCTGCTCGATGGCAACCACATAGGTGAGGGGTTTTATCTGCGCCGCGGCTTCGTCTTCGATGGTCAGGAGCGCACCCTGATGAGCCTCGGCCAGCCCTGCCTGCAGCGACAAATGTTTCGTTTGCTTTGATCTCTCTCCCGTTTTTCGCCCTCGGTCACTTTATTTTTTTTGCGAATTAATACAATGTCCCCCTCTGGACAGGCTGAGGTGAGGCGGCTCACCGACAAGGGAGTGTGGCATGTATTACGGCTTTGATATTGGTGGCACCAAGATAGCGTTTGCCGTCTATGACGGCGCCTTGAATCTCTGCCACGAGGAGCGCATGAGCACTCCCGGCAATGACTATCAGGGGCTGCAGCAGCTCATTCGCGAGCGGGTCGAGCAGGCGGATGCCCGTTTTGGCACCCGCGGTGCGGTGGGCATCGGCTTTCCCGGCATTCTCAACCGGCACAACCACAGCATAGTGGCGGCCAATCTGCCCTCCATCAATGGTCGCCACCTGGGCGCCGATCTGGCCGAGCTGCTGGGCAGACCGGTCAAGGTGGACAACGATGCCAACTGCTTCCTCTGGTCCGAGGTACATCAGGGGGCGGCGGCGGGGGCCGACAGCTCCCTCGGCGTCACCATAGGCACCGGCATCGGCGGCGCCGTCTATCTGGCGGGCAAGCTGATCCAGGGCCGCAACTGGCTGGCGGGGGAGATAGGCCACTACCCGCTGCCGGCCACCATGCTGATGAAGTACCCCGATCTGCCTCGTCCCCGTTGCGGCTGCGGCCGTCTGGTCTGTTTTGAAACCTATGCCTCTGGCACCGGGCTGGAGCGGCTCTATCACCACTTCCACGGCCAGCGTGCCAGCGGCCACCAGATAGTGGGGCGCTTCGAGGCGCACGAGCCCCATGCGGTGGCCACGGTCGACTGCTGGCTCGAAATCATGGCCGCCGGGCTTGCCACCGCCATCTCGGTGGTCGACCCCGACGTGGTGGTGCTGGGGGGCGGCCTGAGCGGCCTGCCCGCGCTCTATGAGCAGTTGCCGCTGCGCCTGCCCGGTCACCTGCTGCCCGGGGTCGCCCTGCCCGAGATCCGCGAGGCCCGCTTCGGCGGCGCCGGTGGGGTGCGCGGGGCCGCCTTGCTCAATTTATGAGATCAGATCCGGGGTCTGATCTCCCCAATAAAGGAGTCCATCATGACCTCTCTTGAAATCTGTATCGACAACCTGGAATCCCTGTTTACCGCCCAGGCGGCCGGTGCCGATCGCATCGAGCTCTGCTCTGCGCTGGGGCTGGGCGGTCTGACCCCCTCCTATGGCTTCATGCAGCTGGCGGCGCGCCATGCCATCATTCCCGTCTACGCCATGATCCGGCCCCGGGCCGGCGATTTCTGCTTTGGCGAAGGGGAGTTCGAGATGATGCTGCAGGATATCGCCGCCGCTCGTGCCGCCGGCCTGCAAGGGGTGGTGGTCGGTCTGCTGGACGAGGAGGGACGGGTGCCAGCCGCCAGACTCGGCCAGCTGGTGGAGGCGGCGGGGCCCCTTGGCGTCACCTTCCACCGCGCCATCGACCTCTCCTCTGACTGGCGCCTCGACTTGGAGACCATAGTTGCCGCCGGCTGCGAGCGCATTCTGAGCTCGGGCCATGCACCGACTGCGCTGGCGGGGCTCGAGACCCTGCAGGCGATGCAGCAGGCGCTGGCGGGGCGCGCCAGTCTGATGCCGGGTGCCGGGGTCAATGCCGACAACGTGCGTACCATCATCGAGTTTACCGGGGTGAACGAAGTGCACATGTCCGGCATGGGCTGGCGCGGCGGCATGGTGCCCCATGGCGTCAACATGGGCACCTCGGACGACGGCCGGGTCAATATCACCGACGGCGCCAAAGTTGCAGCGGTACGGGCTCTGCTGGACAGGGGCTGATACGGGCCGCGCGGCGGCATGGAGTCTCGTCATGGGCGTCAACATGGGCACCTCGGACGACGGTCGGGTCAATATCACCGACGGTGCTCTGTTTTGCTCCCTTCTCCCCTGGCGGGAGAAGGGGCGGGGATGAGGGGGGTTGATGTGAGGTACCTCCCACCTGGGGGCAAAACCGGGGACGGGCCGGCAGCACCCGGCGCAAAAGTCTGATATTATCCCGTCTCTTTTACCCTCAGGACCCGGAGCAACTTCTCAATGTCCCAATACGACTCTATCGAACAGAAGGCCAGCTATGGCATCGGCCGCAACATGGGTGATCAACTGGCGCAGCAAGCCTTCGCCGGTCTGGATATCCCGGCCCTGCAGCAAGGTCTGGCAGATGCCCTGAATGGTCTGGAGTTCGCGGTCAGCCGTGACGATATCAACGATGCCTTCCAGGTCATCACCGCCCGCATGCAGGAAGAGCAGGAAGCCGTTGCCAAGGCTGCCGCCGCCGAAGGCGAAGCTTTCCTGGCCGACAACGCCAAGCGCGCCGAAGTGAAGACCACCGAGTCCGGTCTGCAGTACGAAGTGCTGGTGGAAGGCAACGGTGCCGTACCGGTAGCCGGTCAGTCCGTCCGTGTGCACTACCACGGTACCTTCACCCACGGTGGTGTGTTCGACAGCTCCGTCGCCCGCGGCCAGCCTGCTGAATTCCCGGTAACTGGCGTGATCGCCGGCTGGGTAGAAGCGCTGCAACTGATGCCGGTTGGCTCCAAGTGGAAGCTCTACATTCCGCAGGATCTGGCCTACGGCGCACGCGGTGCCGGTTCCATCCCGCCGTACTCCGCCCTGGTATTCGAAGTGGAGCTGCTGGACATCCTGTGATCCGGCTGGCTTGATTGATACAGACGGCGACCCTAGGGTCGCCGTCTGTTTTTTTGCGCCGCGCACGGCGGGGCATGTGCAGCGCCTGCGCTTTTGGATATAGTCATGGCTCCTGCTGGGAGAGCGCCCATGGCTGCCATCATCGAAGTCGTCGATCTCGTCAAGCACTTCCCCGGCGTCAAGGCGGTGGACGGGCTCAGCTTTGCCATTCCTGCCGGCAGCTGTTTCGGCCTGCTCGGCCCGAACGGGGCGGGCAAGACCACCACCATCGAACTGCTGGAGGGGATCCTCACCCCGGACAGCGGCCAGATCCTGTTCCACGGAGCCCCCCGCGGCCCCGACTATCGCTCCCGCATCGGCATCCAGTTCCAGCACACGGCGCTGCAGGATTTCCTGACGGTGCGCGATACCCTGCGGCTGTTTGCCAGCCTCTACCCGGCTCCCTTGCCCCAGGCCCAGCTCATCGAACTGTGCGCCTTGGGGGAATTCATCGATCGGGACAGTCGCAAGCTCTCTGGCGGTCAGCGGCAACGGCTGCTGCTGGCCTTGGCGCTGCTCGGCGACCCCGAACTGCTGTTTCTGGACGAGCCCACCACGGGTCTCGATCCCCAGGCCCGCCACCACTTCTGGCAGCGCATCGAGGCGATCAAGGCGCAGGGCAAGACGGTGGTGCTTACCACCCACTACATGGACGAGGCCCAGCAGCTGTGCGATCAGATTGCCATCGTCGATCACGGCCATCTGCTCAGCCTGGATACCCCGGTCGCCCTGCTAGCCCAGCACTTTGAGGGTGTGCTGGTGCGCCTGGCGGCTCACCCGGCCCTCGCCAGTCTCGGCTACCCCCTGCGCCCGCTGGGCGAGCAGGTGGAGCTGAGCTGCCCCGACGTGGCGGACTTGCTACCACGGCTGCTGAGCCTGGGCGTGCCGCTGACCGGCATGCAGGTGCGCTCCCCCAACCTGGAGGATCTCTTCCTGAACCTGACCGGCCACAGCCTGCGGAGCGGCGCATGAAAGCTACCCCGTGGCACCCCGCAGCGGCGCCTGCCGGCATGCCGCTCCAGCCTGCCAGCCCAAGGAGCACCAGATGACGGGATCACTCAAGCGCATCGGGGCGCTCTTCTATGCCCGCAACCTGGAGTTCGTGCGGGATCGGGCCGCGCTGATCTGGAACCTGGCCTTTCCGCTGCTGCTGGTACTGGGGTTCACCCTCATCTTCTCCGGCCCACCCAAGCCGCTGGTGCAGATGGGCGTGGTGGGGGAGCTGCCTGCGGCCTATGCCCCGCTGCGCGCCGTGCCGCTGCTCAAGATCATCCCCTATGACGAGGAGGAGAAGGGCCGGCTCAAGGTGCGCCACCACCAGCTGGATCTGCTGCTCTCGCCCGGCACGGGCCGTTACTGGATCAACCCGGATGCCCCCCAGGGCGCCATGGCCGAGTATCTGCTGCGCCAGGCCGTGCCGGCGCAGCTGGTGCGGGAGACCCTGAGCGGGCGCGCCATTCGCTATGGCGACTGGCTGCTGCCCGGGGTGATCGGCATGAATCTGATGTTCTCCGGCCTGTTCGGGGTGGGCTTCGTCATCGTCCGTTACCGCAAGAACGGGGTGCTCAAGCGGCTTGGGGCCACCCCACTCTCAGCCGCGGAGTTTCTCTGCGCCCAGCTGCTGTCGCGCATCCTGATCACCCTGGTGGTGAGCCTGCTGGTGTTTCTGGTGGCCTACTTTCTGCTCGGGGTGCCGCTGCTGGGCTCGGGCTGGCTGCTGCTGTTGATCGCCCTGCTGGGTGGGGCGTCCATGGCCTCCCTCGGCCTGCTGGTGGCGGCCCGCATCCAGAACGAGGAGCTGGCGAGCGGGCTGCTCAACGTCATCAGTATGCCGATGATGTTCCTCTCCGGCGTCTGGTTCTCGCTGGAAGGGGCTCCCGCTTGGCTGCAGCAGCTGGCGGCCTGGCTGCCGCTCAGCCAGATCATCGCGGCGGCCCGCGCCGTCATGCTGGAAGGGGCAGGCTGGGCCGAGGTGGCGGCGCCACTGGGCTGGGTCCTGCTGTTTACGCTCTGCTGCATCACCCTGGGCAGCGCCCTGTTCAAATGGAGTCACAGATGAAGCTATTGATGAAGTCACTGCCGCTGGTTGGTGGAACCCTGCTGGCCCTGCTGCTGAGTCTGCCGGCCAGTGCCGGCGCCATGCGCTGCAAGAATGCGCTGATCACCGAAGGGGACAGCACCGCCGAGATGCTGATCAAGTGCGGCGAGCCCATGTTGCGCGAGGAGCTGACCCGCAACGAGGAGAACCAGTTCGGCAACCTGGTGCAGGTGAAGTATGGGGAGCGCTGGACCTACAACTTCGGCAAGAACGAGTTCATGCGTTTCGTCACCGTGCGCAACGGGGTGGTCACCGACATCGAGAACGGCCCGCGCGGCAATTGATCCTGCCGACCGGATGCTGCGCGCCGAGTGCGGTGGTGTGGCTCCGGTCTCTTTCCGGCGTTTACGCCCCCGTACCCACCTTTCATCCCTCTCTTCCGGTTGCCCGGTATTGGTTCATGCCCCCCAATAACGGGCCCTGTTGTTGGCAAAACGCGCCCGATAAATGCGTTGTCAGCGCGTTTTTCTGCCCCAATCCGGTGCGTCCGATTTTTTGCGAAAAATAATCCTCACATTATCGGGGGCTTGGAACCGTAGGCCATTTTGCGAATAAGGGTCTATTTTTAATTCTAAGAGTGCATATCGGCCCGTTGACCTATTTTGTGCTGCTGCACCAAGGTTGGGCCGGCTTGCACCGATTGACAGGTTTTTGAGCCGCTCGATAAGCTGTGAAAAAGCAGGGAAACGAAGGCATCTTACCAGGTTCTGGTGCCTATTTGAATCAAACCACAGGGAAGCGTGAGATGAAGCAGATACACAAGGCAGGTATGGTGATGGTGCTGTCGCTGGTGGCAGCCAATGCATGGGCCGACGGCACCCTGGATGCCGTCAAGAAGAAGGGATTCGTGCAGTGCGGGGTGGGTGACGGCCTGCCTGGTTTCTCCAATCCGGATGCCAAGGGCACCTGGACCGGTCTGGACGTGGACGTGTGCCGCGCCGTGGCCGCGGCCGTGCTGGGGGATGCCGGCAAGGTGAAGTATGTCTCCCTCACCGCCAAGGAGCGTTTCACCGCCCTGCAATCCGGCGAGGTGGATCTGCTGTCGCGCAACACCACCTGGACCCTGACCCGGGACGGGTCGCTGGGCCTGACCTTTGCCGGGGTGAATTACTACGATGGCCAGGGCTTTCTGATCAAGCAGTCCCTCGGGGTGAAGAGCGCCAAGGAGCTCGACGGTGCCGCCGTCTGCATCCAGTCCGGCACCACCACAGAGCTCAACCTGGCGGACTATTTCCGCGCCAATGGCGGCATGAAATATACCCCTGTGGTGTTCGACACCTCGGATCAGACCGTCAAGGGGTTCGAGGCGGGCCGCTGCGATGTGCTGACCTCGGATCAATCCCAGCTCTATGCCCTCAAGATCAAGCTCAGCAAGCCGGCAGAGGCCATGGTGCTGCCTGAGGTGATCTCCAAGGAGCCGCTGGGGCCTGCCGTGCGCCAGGGTGACGATCAGTGGTTCAAGGTGGTGCGCTGGAGTCTCAACGCCATGCTCAACGCCGAGGAGGCCGGGGTCACCAGTGCCAACGTGGACGAGATGCTCAAGTCCACCAACCCGGATATCCGTCGTCTGCTGGGGCTGGAAGAGCCCAAGGGGTCGGTGCTCGGGCTGGATGACAAGTGGGCCTACAACATCGTCAAGCAGGTCGGCAACTATGGCGAATCCTTCGATCGCAACGTCGGTGCCGGCTCCCCCCTCAAGATCGAGCGCGGCATCAATGCGCTCTGGAACAAGGGTGGCCTGATGTACGCGCCGCCCATCCGCTGAGTCGACAACCATCGGGGGGCCGAGGCCCCCCATTTCCCCTGGCTTTGTCGGAGTCATCCTCATGGCGTTACACGCATCAAACCATAGGAAGGAACAGGGCCGCTGGTGGTATGACGCCAAGGTGCGGGCATTGATCTTCCAGTGCCTGGCCATCGCGGTCGTGGTCGGCTTCCTGTTCTACATCATCCACAATGCCCTGACCAATCTGGCCACCCGTGGCATCACCACAGGCTTCGATTTTCTGGGCAACACGGCGGGCTTCGGCATCCTGCAGAGCCTGATCCCCTATGACGAGACCTATACCTTCGGCCGTACCTTTCTGGTGGGGCTGCTCAATACCCTGCTGGTCTCCGTACTCGGTATCCTGTTTGCCACCCTGCTCGGTTTCATGCTCGGGGTGGCGCGCCTGTCACGCAACTGGCTGGTGGCCAAGATAGCGACCGTCTACATAGAGACGTTTCGCAATATCCCGCTGCTGCTGCAGATCTTCTTCTGGTACTTCTCGGTGCTGCGCACCCTGCCATCTCCGCGCCAGAGCGTGGATCTGGGGGGGCTCGCCTTCCTCAACGTGCGGGGCTTCTATCTGCCCAAGCCCGTGTTCGAAGAGGGATTCAGTTACGTGCTCGGAGCCCTGCTGATCGCCGTGGTGTTGAGCTGGGGGCTGAGCCGCTGGGCCCGGCGTCGCCAGGCCCTGACCGGCAGGATATTCCCGTTTTGGCGCAGCGTGGCCGCCCTGGTCATTCTGCTCCCGGCCGCTGCCTTCTTGCTGGCGGGCAGCCCGCTCAGCTGGAGCGTGCCGGCCCTGCAGGGGTTCAACTTCCGGGGCGGGCTGACGGTCTTGCCCGAGCTCGCAGCCCTCTTGCTGGCGCTGACCATCTACACGGCGGCCTTCATCGCGGAGATAGTGCGCTCCGGCATTCTGGCCATCAGCAAGGGGCAGACGGAGGCCGCCTCCGCCCTCGGGCTCTCACCCGCCAAGACGCTGCGGCTGGTGATCATTCCCCAGGCGATGCGGGTCATCATCCCTCCCTTGACCAGCCAGTATCTGAACCTCACCAAGAACTCCTCGCTGGCCACGGCCATCGGCTATCCGGATCTGGTGTCAGTGTTCATGGGGACGACTCTCAACCAGACCGGGCAGGCCATCGAGGTCATCGCCATGACCATGGGGGTCTATCTCGTCATCAGTATCACCACCTCGCTGCTGATGAACATCTACAACCGCAGAATGACGCTGGTTGAGCGCTAGGGAGTAGTCATGTTTGTGAACGAATTGCAGGAGGCTCTGCCGCCTCCCAGCCATCGCCGGGGCCTGGTCGCCTGGCTCAGGCAGAATCTGTTTCCCAACTGGTGGAACGGCCTGCTGACCCTGGTGCTGGCTTATCTGCTGCTGCCGCTGATCTGGTCTGCCCTGGACTGGGCGCTGTTCTCCGCCACCTGGCAGGGGAGCAGCCGCGAGGCCTGCGGCCAGGGCGGCGCCTGCTGGATCTTCATCGAGAGCCGGCTGGGGCAGTACCTCTATGGCTTCTACCCGGCCGATCAGTACTGGCGCATCAACCTGACCTTCGCCGGCCTGGCGGTGTTGCTGGCCCTGCTCATCTGGCCCAAGACCCCGCGCAAGGGGTTGCTGGCGCTGTTCACCCTGCTGGTATTCCCTGTCATCGCCTTCTTCCTCATCCATGGCGGGGCTGGGCTGGAGGTGGTGGAGACGAACCGCTGGGGTGGGCTGATGCTGACCCTGGTGCTGGCGGTGGTGGGCATAGTGGTTGCGCTGCCGTTCGGCATCCTGCTGGCGCTGGGGCGTCGCTCCCACATGCCGGTCATCGCCAGCCTCTGCACCGTCTACATCGAGTTCTGGCGGGCGGTGCCGCTCATCACAGTGCTCTTCATGGCGTCAGTCATGCTGCCGCTGTTCATGAGTACCGAAGTGGAGCTCGACAAGCTGCTGCGGGCGCTCATCGGCATCATACTGTTCCAGGCGGCCTATGTGGCCGAGGTGGTGAGAGGCGGGCTGCAGGCGATCCCCAAGGGGCAATACGAGGCGGGGGAGGCCCTGGGGCTCTCCTACTGGAAGGTGATGGGGCTCATCATCATGCCGCAGGCCCTCAAGATCACCATCCCCTCGCTGGTGAACACCTTTATCTCCCTGTTCAAGGACACCAGCCTGGTGCTGATCATCGGGCTGTTCGATCTGCTGGCCATCTCCAAGGTGGCGCTGGCGGATCCGGCCTGGCTGGGTTATTCCACCGAGGCGTATGTCTTTATCGCCATGATCTTCTGGATGTTCTGTTTTGGCATGTCCCGCTACTCCATCTATCTGGAGCGCAAACTCAACACGGGCCACAAGCATTAGGAGTAGTTTCGAGATGAAAACGGACGCTGTCGTCGAACTGAAAGCAGTCAACAAGTGGTACGGTGAGTTTCACGTGCTGCGCAACATCAACCTGCAGGTGGGCAGAGGGGAGAAGATCGTCATCTGCGGGCCATCTGGCTCAGGCAAGTCCACCATGATCCGCTGCATCAACCGGCTGGAAGAGCACCAGAGCGGGGACATCCTGGTCAAGGGCACGGCCCTGACCTCGGATCTCAAGAACATCGAGGCGGTGCGCCGGGAGGTGGGCATGGTGTTCCAGCACTTCAACCTCTTCCCCCACCTGACCGTGTTGGAGAACTGCTGCCTGGCCCCCATCTGGGTCAAGCAGCTGCCGCGCAGGGAGGCCGAAGAGATCGCCATGAACTTCCTGCGTCGGGTGCGGATCCCGGAGCAGGCCCTGAAGTATCCGGGTCAGCTCTCCGGCGGCCAGCAGCAACGGGTCGCCATCGCCCGCAGTCTGTGCATGAACCCCCAGGTGATGCTGTTTGACGAACCCACCTCGGCGCTGGATCCCGAGATGGTGCGCGAGGTGCTGGACGTCATGGTGGAGCTGGCCCACGAGGGGATGACCATGCTCTGCGTCACCCACGAGATGGGGTTTGCCAAGCAGGTGGCGGACCGGGTGATCTTCATGGACCGGGGACAGATCATCGAGGAGAACGTGCCGGATCAGTTTTTCGACAACCCTCAGTCGGATCGGACCAAGCTGTTCCTCTCCCAGATCCTGCAACATTGAGCCTCATGGAGGATGTCGTCCATAAAAAAGCCCGCACTCTGGTGAGCGGCGGGCAAGTAGTAAAAGCATGGACGCAGACTACAAAACAGAAAGGACTATGGAAGTTACCCCAACAGCAGGGTGGTGTGGCGCAGGCCGCGAACCTCCAGATTGATCTGCCGGGCCAGACTCAGGGTCTGACGGCAGGTCAGGCTCTCCAGATTGATCTCGCCGCCGCTGAACTCGAACCGCCCGTGGGTCTCCACCATGAAGCTGCCGTGATGGAAGCTCTTGATGTAGCGGGCAATCTGGCGGGGAGACAAGTTCTTGAACACCTTCATCACAAAACACCTGTTGCGTGGACAGGGCACACTATGGCCTCGCCAGGTGACACGGATGTGACAATTTATGGAGGTTTGTATGAATCCGGTTTGCCGTCGGCGGCTGGCCGGGACGCAATTGAAAAAAGCTGCCATGACAAGCCGTTACCCCGATATACTGCGGTCACTTGGATGAATCAGAAGGGTCTGCGTGTGGAGTGGGTGGATGTGGTGGATGGAGAGAACCGGGTGATCGGCGTGGCCGAGCGGGCCAAGGTGCGGCGAGAGAACCTCTGCCACCGCGCCAGCTATATCCTGGTGCTCGACGAGGCTGACCGGATCCTGGTGCAGCGGCGTACCCTCTGCAAGGATTTCTGCCCTGGCATGCTGGACGCCTGCGCCGGCGGTGTGGTCACCACGGGCGAACAGATGGAACCCTCCGCCCGCCGCGAACTGGCCGAGGAGCTGGGCATCGAAGGGGTGCCGCTGCAGGGCTTTGGCACCTTCTATGCCGAAGGGGAGGGCTACCGGGTCTGGGGTGGCCTCTACAGCTGCCACTATCAGGGGCCGCTGCGGCTGCAAGCCGAAGAGGTGAGCGAGGTGTACTGGATGAGCCAGGCGGAGATAGCCGCGCGGGCTGCTGAATTCACCCCCGACTCTTTGCTCGCCATCGCCACCTGGCAGGCGCGGCGCTGAGCAGCGTTGCATGCAGAACGGGCAGCCAGTGGCTGCCCGTTCTGTTTCTGGATGGATGGAACCTCATACCAGCCTGAGCCGCCGGTTGGTGCGCCCGCAGGGGCTGGCACCGGCGAGCCAGTGGCCCTGCCACTCGGTCACCAGGCGCAGCAGCGGGTACTCCAGATCGAGCCGGGTCACCACCAGCTGGCCGACGGTGTCGCCGATGACCGGCTCACCGCTGGCCAGATCGATGATTTCGACCAGACAGTTCTCGTTGACGATGAACCCCTGGCCGGGCTGGCTCTCGTAGGCGATCACCCCCGCATCCTGCAGCAGCAGGCAGTTGAGCGCGCGGATGCCGTGCACCGCCTGCAGCGGCCGGGTGTCGGGGTGGGACGATTCGCACAGCAGGGCGCAGCGCAGGCTGTCGCTCGGTACCTCGGCCCGCTCTGCCGCCTCCAGCAGGTCCAGCAGCACCGCCAGCGGTCCGACGAAGCCGGTCGGCTCAAAGCGCTGCAACGCCTCCAGCTGGCGGCGGGTATCGTGGGGGCCGCAGGGCACCACCGGGCT
The DNA here is from genome assembly GCF_019048665.1 of Aeromonas sp. FDAARGOS 1408. NCBI lineage: Bacteria > Pseudomonadati > Pseudomonadota > Gammaproteobacteria > Aeromonadales > Aeromonadaceae > Aeromonas > Aeromonas sp. FDAARGOS 1408. The sequence continues at coordinate 654,137 of NZ_CP077394.1, forward strand.
CCCCAGCTGGCGGGCACCGTTGTCGAAGATGAAGGCGGTGGGGCTGATGTGGTAGTCGTGGCCGTTGAGCAGCACCTCCCCGGCCTTGAAACCGGCGGCGAACAGGGCCCGCGCCGCCCCCCACCAGTCGGCCCCGGCATATTCGGGAATGGCCAGCTGGCCGGGGCAGGCAAACACCCGCAGCGCCTGGCTGGCGGGGCGGCCGGTGAGGCCGGCAAAGGGCGGGTGGGCCTGCTGGGCGGCGAACAGCTCGCCGGCATTGAGCAGGGGCAGGCTGGCCAACTCCCCCAGATCCTGCAGGCGGCGCTGGCGGTAGGCGCTGGAGTAACCGGTACAATACTGGCCGACATGGGCAAGCAGGTGGTTGAGCTGATCCAGCTGCTGCTGCTCGCGCAGGGGGGAGGGGCGAATTTCCAGTCCATCGTAATAGTGCTGCATGAAGCCTCCTTGGTCGGCTGATCCTGCTCAAGGTTAGTTCAAATGATCCCGGTAAAGGGGGGCCTGTGTCACAGCTCGGTAGTGGGGTAGACTGGGGCTCCTTCCCTCCACTTAAGGATGAGCACAATGATTGCGACGGGTCAGACCCTGCCTGCGGGCGAATTCACCTTCATCACCCCAGAGGGGAAACAGCAGCGGGATACCCACAGCCTGTTTGCCGGCAAGCGGGTGGTGCTGTTTGCGGTGCCCGGCGCCTTTACCCCCACCTGTTCCAACGCCCATCTGCCGGGATACGTGGTGCTGGCCGATCGATTCAAGGCCAAAGGGGTGGATGCCATCTGCTGCCTGTCGGTCAACGACGCCTTCGTGATGAAGGCGTGGCAGGATGCCCAGAACGCCGCTGCCATCACCATGTTGGCGGACGGTGACGGCAGCTGGACCCGGGCCCTGGGGCTGGCCAAGGAGACCGGCGCCTTTGGCGGCGTGCGCGCCCAGCGCTTTGCCCTCATCGCCAATGACGGCGTGGTGGAGCGGCTGTTCGTGGAGGCGCCTGGCAAGTTCGAGGTGTCGGATGCCGAGAGTCTGCTGGCGGCGCTGTGAAAGATTAATCGCCGTTTGATTTCATCTTGAAATAGCAAGGCGGCCCGCTACACTGTTGCCGCGTTTGGATGGAGCCAGGCAAGTTGCCTGGCTCTCGTGTTTGCCGTGGATGAGATAGAAAAATATGACCCTGGCTTTTGTTGCCCTGATTGCCGGACTGGCGTTGCTGGTCTGGAGTGCCGACAAGTTCGTGGACGGTGCCGCCGCCACCGCCCGTTATGCCGGTATGCCGCCGCTGCTCATCGGCATGGTGATCATCGGTTTTGGTACCTCGGCCCCTGAAATGGTGGTCTCCGCGCTGGCGGCTTCCCAGGGCAATCCCGGGCTCGCGCTCGGCAATGCCTATGGCTCCAACATCACCAATATCGCCCTTATTCTCGGCTTGACGGCCCTGATCAGCCCCATCGCCGTAGCCTCCCAGGTGGTGCGCAAGGAGATCCCCATCCTGCTCGGCATCACCCTGCTCTCCGGCGCCCTGTTGCTGGATGGTCGCCTGGATCGCACGGACGCCGCCATCCTCGGCGTGGTGTTCCTGGCGCTGATGGGCTGGTCCATCTGGGCCGGCATGCGCGGCAAGGGGGATGCGCTGGATGCGGAGACCGAGGAGAGCATCGACAGCGAGGGCATGTCCCTCAAGCTGGCCCTGTTCTGGCTGGTGGTCGGGCTGGTGCTGCTCATCGGTGCTTCCCGCCTGCTGGTGTGGGGGGCGGTGACCATAGCCCAGGGCTTTGGCATCAGCGATCTGGTGATTGGTCTCACCATCGTCGCCATCGGCACCTCGCTGCCGGAGCTGGCCTCTTCGCTTATCGCCATTCGCAAGAACGAGCATGATCTGGCTCTTGGCAACGTGCTCGGCTCCAACCTGTTCAACACCCTGGCGGTGGTCGGGATCGCGGCCGGCATTCACCCGCTGGACGTGGCACCTGAAGTGCTCTCCCGCGACTGGAGCCTGATGATGGGGTTGACCCTGTTGCTGCTGGTGATGTGCCTGGGCCGCAAGGGACAGGGGCGCATCAACCGGCTGGAGGGGGGCGTGCTGCTCGCCTGCTTCGTCGCCTACACCGGCTGGCTGCTGACCAGCCAGTTTATCTGACGATTCGCCAGACCATAGCAAGAAGGGGGAAGCATCGGCTTCCCCCTTCTGTTTTTGGCGCAGGCCTGTCAGGCCACGGCAACCATCTTCTGCCCTTTCTGGCTGCTGTCCAGAATGAGGATGTTCGCCTTGGGGAAGAAGTTGAAGGTGGAGGCCGATGCCCAGGTGTAGGCCCCCATCACCCGGCCCACCACCAGCTCGCCGATGGCCAGATCAGGCAGCATGATGCCGTCGCGGATCACGTCCACGCTGTCGCAGGTCGGGCCTGAGAGCACAGAGTTGTGCAGCTCGCCGCGGGCCAGCGGGGTGCTCACCGGGTAGGTGACGTGGTCATAGAGCTGGCCGTTGTAGCTGCCGTAGAGACCGTCATCCAGGTAGTACCAGATCTTGTCGCCGCGATGGGCCTTGCCCATCACGCTGGATACCGAGGTCATGGCCGGCGCGCTGATGAAGCGGCCCGGCTCGGCAATCTTCTGTACCGTGGCCGGCAGCTTGGCCAGCGCCTCGCGGATCGGCGCGCAGAAGCCGTCGATGTCGAACTCGCCGCCCTCATAATCCACCGGGAAGCCGCCGCCGATGTCCAGCACCCAGGGCTTGAGGCCGAGCTCCCAGGCCTGCTCCATGATCTCGCGGCAGGCGTCGATGGCCTGCACGTGTCGACGGGCATGGGGCACCTGGGAGCCGACGTGGAACGACAGCCCCATCACCTTGATCCCCTTGGCATGGGCCAGCTGCAGCAGCGGCAGCGCCTGCTCCGGAGTGCAACCGAACTTCTTGGAGAGATCGACCTTGGTCTCGGGATTGGGGAAGCTGACCCGCAGCAGCAGTTTCACCTCGTCCTTGTAGGGCAGGAACTTCTCCAGCTCCAGTGGGTTGTCGTAGACGAATACGGTGCAGCCGTACTCCAGCGCATAGCGGATATCGCTGTCGCGCTTGATGGGATGGGTATGAATGCAGCGCCCCGGGCGGACACCCTGACTGCGCACCAGATCTACTTCGCCATTGGTGGCCAGATCGAAACAGGCCCCCTCTTCCTTCAAGACAGAGACCACTGCCTCGTGGGGCAGGGGTTTGAGTGCATAGTGCAATCGTACATCGGGCAGGGCGGCGGCCAGGGCCCGATACTGTTTGCGGACGGCTGCCTTGTCGAGCAGCAGCAGGGGGGAGCCGAATTGTTCAACCAGCTGACGGTAATCTTGTGCAACCAGGGTCTCGTTCATTCTCTTTTGGTCATCCTTAGGGGGCGTGATATGCCCAAGCCATATGCGATTGAACCGGCGACGGCCGGCTCAGGCGAGCGGTCCGGTGGGACCAACCAGGCACATTGCATAACTTCCTTGCGAAGTGCTTAGTTATGCGCGGGATTATCGGCTTATTGCGTTTGTGTGCAACCATTTTGATTGGATATGTCGGCAAGTTTTTCTGGTCGAGACGAAAGACCATCTTGATATGGCCCATGTTTCGACCAGCGAGCGGCAGGCTGTGCAGGCAACCTTGTCTAACGTATTGATAGTTAACGAACAAATAACATTCGGCCTCAGCCTGGCCGGGATCGAAAAAAATCGGCGACGAGTGGGCGCGAGTGGGAGACAGCTCACACTTTTTGGATTACCATGCCCGCTTCCTAATCCAAACTAGTTCGGATGAAGGTAGCAGGAGAGCGATGGGCAACCATCCACCGAAGAAGTGAATCTTTCAGGTACCGGGCAACCGGTGTGGACTGCTACTGGACGATACTCTGGAGAGACCCGTTGAATCGGGCGCCGAAGGAGCAAGGCACCGTGATTGCATCGCAATCTGGAGCCGGAAACTCTCAGGCAAAAGGACAGAGGGGATGGGATGGTTGTACCTGAGCTTGAAACTGTTCACGGTCTGTAACGAGAGGTCGTCAGCAAGGTAAAGAGCAGCGCAGGAACCGGAGTGTATGTAAATACATGAGGCTTTCGAGCAGCGCATGAGCCTTGATCACAGCCTCACAGCAAGAGTGTGAACACGTTTTTTGCCCGCATCCGATCGCCTCTGGGGATCGCGACACCTATGGGAAGATCATCCTTCTCCTCCTTAATTTCTGTTTCTTAAGGAGGATGCATGTCATCAATTCAATCGGCGCTCGCCGCCATCGATAGCTTTATCTGGGGGCCACCCCTGCTGATCCTGCTGGTCGGGACCGGCGTCTACCTCACTCTGCGTCTGGGTCTGCTTCAGGTCGTGCGTTTGCCGCTCGCCCTGCGACTGGTCTTTGGCCGCGATCAGGGTCAGGGCAAGCAGGGGGATGTCTCCAGCTTCGGCGCGCTCTGTACCGCCCTCTCCGCCACCATAGGCACCGGCAACATCGTCGGGGTCGCCACCGCCATCAAGCTGGGCGGCCCGGGCGCCCTGTTCTGGATGTGGATGGCCGCCCTGTTCGGCATGGCCACCAAGTACGCCGAGTGCCTGCTGGCTGTGAAATATCGCCAGCAGGATGCCAACGGCCAGATGGCGGGCGGCCCCATGTACTATCTGGAGAAGGGGCTCGGCTCAAAGGTGCTGGCCAAGCTGTTCGCCCTGTTCGGCATCGGCGTCGCCTTCTTCGGTATCGGCACCTTCCCCCAGGTCAATGCCATCAGTGACGCCATGAGCCTCTCCTTCTCGGTGCCCCGGGAAGTGACCGCCGTGCTGCTGACCCTGATCGTGGCACTGGTGACCCTGGGGGGGATCAAGTCCATCTCCAGCGTGTCGAGCAAGGTGGTGCCCTTCATGGCCATCTTTTATATCGTCGCCTGCCTCGGCGTGCTGGTGAGCAACACCGCCGCCCTGCCGGATGCAGTGGCGCTGGTGCTGCAGAGCGCCTTCACCGGCCATGCGGCCACCGGTGGCTTCGTCGGCGCCAGCATCATGCTGGCGATCCAGTCCGGGGTGGCGCGGGGCGTCTTCTCCAACGAGTCGGGACTGGGTTCTGCCCCCATCGCGGCGGCGGCGGCCAAGACCGATTCCTGCGTGGAGCAGGGGCTGGTCTCCATGACCGGCACCTTCATCGACACCATCATCATCTGCACCATGACCGGCCTGACCCTGGTGGTGACCGGGGTGTGGAGCGGCGATGCGAGCGGCGCGGCCATGACCAGTCTGGCCTTTGCCCAGGGGCTGGATGCCCATGTCGGCCAGTATCTGGTGAGCATCGGCCTGCTGTTTTTTGCCTTCACCACCATCCTTGGCTGGAACTACTACGGCGAGCGCTGCACCGAGTACCTGTTCGGGGTGAAGGCGATCAAGCCCTACCGCCTGGTCTACCTGGTGCTGGTGGCGTGCGGCGCCTTCCTGCATCTGGACATGATTTGGCTCTTGGCCGACATCGTCAACGGCCTGATGGCGGTGCCCAACCTCATCGGCCTTATCGGCCTGCGCCACGTGGTGATTGCCGAGACCCGCGCCTACTTCAGCCGGGACAGCGATACGGAGTCCGAGCCCGAGCCGCAGACGGCCTGATGCCACGACACTGCATTCAAACGAAAAGCCACGACCCGGGTCGTGGCTTTTTTTATGGGCGCTTTTATGAGGGGAGCAGGCTGCTGTACCCGGCTGCAGGGCTTGTGATCAATCCTTGCTCAGCAGCGCGGTGAGCCGGGCTTTCACCCTCTCTACCAGCTCGCCCTCGCGCCCTTGCCAATCGATGGCTTGCGCGATGGTGGTGGAGGTACCCGGCAGAAAGCGCAGCTCGCCACCCGCCAGCTCGTAGAAGCGGCTCGCCATCCGGGTGCCTTCGTCCACATCGCCTGCCACCAGCAGCATGGCCTGAGCCAGTACGGCTCCGTGGTGATCCTGACCCGGCGCCAGCCAGCGCTGGGCGGTGCCGGTCACCTTGCGCCCCCCGATCACCAGATTGTACTGGCCGTCGCAAAACGAGCCGGGCACGAAGTCATAGCTGCCCTCGAGACCGTACTCCCCCAGCAGGGCGAGCAGCGGTGCCCCCAGCAGCCGGTAGTAGTGAGCGAGATCCGTGGTGGTGCGAGGCAGCATGAGCGACAGATTGAGGATGCCGGCGCCGTGGGGCACGGCGGTGCCGCCGCTGTCGCGCACATGCACGGGCCAGCCCTCGGCGGCGAGCTGCTCGCAGGCGGCCTGGTAGCGGGGCAGGCGGGTGTCCTTGCGGGTGACGATGAGGCATTGGGGGGCCTGCCAGAGGTGAGCGCGGGGCAGGTGGTCATGGGCGCACTCCCGCAGCCAGCGCTGCTCCTCGGTCAGGATCTGATCCGGGGTGTGGTTGCTGGGCAGGGAGGGAAGCAGGGTATAGGGCATGAAAGGCATCCTGAGCAGAGGCTGCCCAGCACACTACCCGTGGCGGCTGGCAAGGTAAAGCCCCGCATAGCGGGGCTTTGGTGCAAGGATGGCGGAGTGTCAGGCCTGTGCGGCGGCGCGCTTGGGCAGCAGCAGATTCATGATGATGGCGGTGAGGCCGCCGGTGGCGACGCCGTAGGAGAGCACGCTCTTGGCCAGATCCGGCAGGTGCTGCAGCACTTCCGGCACCTGGGCCACCCCGAGGCCCATCGCCAGCGATACCGCCAGGATCATCAGGGCGCGGCGGTCCAGCTCCTCGCGGGAGATGATGCGCACCCCGGCGGCGGCGATGGTGCCGAACATGACGATGGTGGCGCCGCCCAGCACGGGTTCGGGGATCTGCTGCACCAGACTCGCCACCGCCGGGAACAGGCCGAGCAGGGCCAGCATGGCGGCGATGAAGAGACCGACGTGGCGGCTGGCCACCCCGGTCAGCTGGATGACGCCATTGTTCTGGGCGAAGGTGGACATGGGGAAGGTGGAGAATACTGCCGCCAGCATGGAGTTGGCGCCATCGGCCAGCACGCCGCCCTTGATCCGTTCCATGTAGACGGGCCCTTCCAGCGGCTCGCCGGAGATGTCGGAGGTGGCGGTCATGTCGCCGATGGCCTCGAGCGCCGTCACCACGAAGATGATGGCGAGCGGCACGAACAGCTGCCAGTCAAAGCCGAGCCCGTAGTGGAGCGGAACAGGCACCATCAGCAGCGGGCCGTCGAAGGTGGGGGCGTTGACCTTGCCCAGCAGCAGCGCCACCGCATAGCCCACCAGCATGGCGATCATGATGGCGGAGAGGCGCAGCCAGGGGTTGCGGCTGCGCTGCAGCAGCACGATGAGGCCGAGCACCAGCAGGGAGAGGAAGAGGTTGGTGTGGCTGGCGAAGCTGCCGTCCGCCAGGGCGCCGTAGCCGCCCCCCATGCTGATGAGGCCCACCTTGATGAGGGTCAGGCCGATGAGCAGCACCACGATGCCGGTCACCAGCGGGGTGATGATCCGTTTGACCAGGTGCAGGAAGCGGCTCATCACCACGATGGTGAGGGCGGCCGCCAGCATGGTGCCGAACAGGGTGCCCAGCAGATCCTCGGTGGGCATGGCCGCCTGTTTGAGGGCGAGGCCGGAGGCGATGATGGGGCCGAGGAAGTTGAAGCTGGTGCCCTGCACCGAGAGCAGGCCGGAACCGAGGGGGCCGAAGCGGCGGGTCTGGATGAAGGAGGCGATGCCGGACATGACCAGCGACATGGAGACGATATAACGGGTGTCGGCGGCAGGGAGGCCGAGGGCGTTGGCGATGATGAGAGGAGGAGTGATGATGGCGACAAACATGGCGAGCATATGCTGCAGGGCGGCGAACAGGGTCTGGGGCAGGGGCGGGACATCCTCTATGCCGTAGACCAGTTCGCTGTGGGCTCGTCTGGGTGGATGGGCCTCTCGGGTTGCGCGTACGGCGGCAGCCTGTTCCATAAATACCTCGAATGTGTGGGGGAGGGGGGAGAAAATTGGGCGCTATTTTAGTGATTGAGAACGGGCTGACCAGCGCTAATTCGGCTGGAAACGGGTTTATTTTTCGATGGGTTGAAACGTTTGCGCGCGGCGATTATGATCCGCCGGTTTGTGTGACGGCGCTCGCCCGTAAATGGCCCGGGTTGCATAGGATTTTGCCGCCGCACGGCGTAGAATGAGGCCTCTGTTGCGATTTGGAGGCTCTGGATGCTGAAGCTGTCGGAGTTCTGGAGTGCCCGTGCCCACTCCGAAGATTTTACCCTGACCCGCATGGGCTTTATGACGGTGCGTCTTCGGCTGCTCACCTGTCTGTTGATGGTGGGCCTGCCCGCCTGGGCGGTGGTGGACTGGCTGACCTTGCCCGCCGCCCAGTTCGATGAACTGTTTCAGGCCCGAATCTTCTGCCTGCTCGCCCTCTCCCCCCTCATCCCCTTCTCCTACCTCATCCACTTCAGACGCGAACGCATGAAGCTGGCGCTCGGCTACCTGATGGCGGTGATGATGCTCTTCTCCCTCATCTGCCTGCACAGCTTCGGCGCTGATCAGGAGCTGCAGGCGGGCTACATGGCCTTCCCCTACCTGCTCATCAGCCTGTTCGCCATCTTCCCCATTCCGCTCTCCCTCGGCCTGCAGCTGGCGGGGGGCATTCTGGTCACCATGCTGGCCGGCAACTGGCTGCTGGTGGGGCAGCCGCTCTGGAGCGTGCAGACCCTCAACCAGATTTGGCTGCTGGGGCTGTTCGCCCTGGCCAGCAGCTGGGTGCAGTGCGGCCAGCTCAACATGCTGCTGCAGCTCTACCGGGAGTCCACCACCGACGAGCTGACCGGCATGATGAACCGCCGCCTGCTGATGAAGCAGCTGGAGAAGGCGAGGATGAACATGGTGCGCAAGCAGGTGCCGTTTGCGGTGCTGTTGCTGGATCTGGATCGCTTCAAGCGCATCAACGACACCTTCGGCCATCTGGCGGGGGATGCGGTGCTCAAGGAGGTGGCGGCGACCCTGGCGGAGCAGCTGGAGCCCGGCATGGTACTGGGCCGCTACGGCGGCGAGGAGTTTGCCATCCTGCTGCCCAACTGCGCCGAGCTGGCCCAGGCCAAACGGGTGGCCGAGCGGCTGCGGGTGGCGGTGGAGGCGCGGCTGGTGAAAAGCCCCACCTCCGATGAGCTGCTGGAGGTGACGGTGAGCATAGGCCTGACTCTGGCCCTGCGTGGCGAGGGGGTGGAGGATCTGCTCAACCGGGCCGACGAGTGTCTCTACATGGCCAAGATGGCCGGGCGCAACTGCGTGGTGGGGGAGCTGGGCGGCAAGCCGGCACAGCCTGCCGCCATACAGACAGATGCCGCCTGAGGGCGGCATCTTGCTTGAGCGGGGTTGGGCGGGCTCAGCCCAGCTGGTACTTGCCGGAGAGCTGCTGGGCCAGCAGCTTGAACATGTTGAACACCGCCATGGTCTTGCCGGTCGGGGTGCCATCTTCGGCCAGGAAGAACTCCCCCTTGAACACCAGGATCTCCCCCTTCTGCTCCACCGAGTCGGCGCGCATGCCGTGGATGAAGTCTTCGTGTTCCTTGATGATCTTGTTGGCCATCTCCAGCAGGGCAGTCTCGGTGATCAGCTCTTTTTGTGGTTGCATGCTCGTCTCCTTAAACGACTACTGGGCAGGGGGCATAAGGGTCGGCCCTGCCTCTGATTGAAGAGGGGGCCAGCATACTGCAAAGCGGGATTTTCTGTCATTGATATGACCCCGCATTTTCCCGCTTTGCTCTCTTCCCTTATCCCAGCACCAGATTGCGCAGCCAGCGGCGCTGACGGATGCGGCGCTGCACCAGCAGCATCTTGCTGAGCTCCTCCAGCAGGATCACCGCTACCACCCAGGAGAGGGGCCAGCCGAGCAGGTTGACCGCTCCCCAGGCGAGCGGCAGGCCGATGCACCACATGCCGACAATGTCGATGAAGATGCTGTAGTTCACATCCCCGCCCGAGCGCAATACCCCGACGATACCCACCATGTTGAACACCTTGAGCAGCATGCCCAGACACAGGATGGCGAGCACCTGACCGGCCTCCGTCATCAGCTCGCCCGGCAGGTTGCCGACCCATTGCAGTAGGTGGGTCTGCAGTAGCCAGACCGCGATCCCCACCAGCAAGGCACCGATGGGGGCGAGCAGCAGGAAGAGCTGGGAGTGTTGCCAGGCAACCTCGTACTCTTCCGCCCCGAGCCGGTGGCCGAGCAGGGTGGAGCAGGCCACCGCCAGCCCGAAGAAGAGGGAGATGAGGATGCTCTCGAGGGTGCCGAGGGTGGTCATGATGGCCAGCGAGTCGGTGCCAAGGTGGGCGTAAAGAAAGCCGTAGAGCAGCATGCCGAAGGCCCAGAGCCCGTCATGGAACAAGAGTGGCAGGGCGATCAGGGTGAAGCGCACCACCTCCTTGCGCTTGAAGGCGGCCAGCCAGTCTTGCTTACGCGGGATCAGGCGGGGTTCGATGCGCCACACATAGCACAGCAGCAGCGCAGTCTGCAGCAGCCGCGAAATCGTGGTGCCCCAGGCCGAGCCGGCCACCCCCATCGCCTCGAAGCCGAAATGACCGAAGATGAGGGCGTAGTTGAGGATGACGTTGGCAATGATGGCGATGATGCCGATGCGCGTCGGGGCGGCGGCATTGCCGACCGAGCGCAGCGCCGACTCCAGCGGCACCACCACGGCGGTGCAGAGGATGGTGGCGCCGGTGATCATCAAAAACTCGTCCGCCAGTTCGCGCAGCGCGGGCTCCTGGCTGGCAAAGCCGAGCACGCTGCCAGGTGAGAGCAGGTAGACGAGGGCAAACGGCAGGCTCACCGCCAGGGCCCCCACCAGCGCCAGCGCCAGCGAGCGGCGCACCCCGGCCATCTCGCCGCGACCGTAATATTGTGCCGCCAACACCGAGACCCCGCCCGAGAGTCCCGCTATCACCAGCAGATTGAAGAAGAAGACCCGGTTACCCAAGCCGACCGCCGCCACAGCCGTGGTGCCAAGCTGGCTCACCATCATGATGTCGATGAGACCGAGCAGGGAGAACATCATGGATTGCAGCGAGACCGGCAGGGCCAGCCGCCACAATCGGGTCATGAACTCGCGATCGGTGGTTTGTTTTAAAATCGCTTGCCAATAATTCATTTATGTTAACCGGGTAGATAAAAAGCAAGGTTTGTCATGGGTATGATAGGGGGAGTAGCGGGTGGCTTCACTGTGAGCCTCTCTCGGCTTTCTTGTGCAAAACTATCCTGTTGAGGTGCTATGCCGTTTGTCAGCGAGTGTCTGGAAATCGCCCCGTCCTGCGAGGAGCGGATGCTGGGGCGCGAAGGGCTGCCACTGCTCGGTGAGGCGGGCATCTTCCTGACCGGGCTCTCGCGCATCCGCGATCACTATCTGATCCGCCGCAACCGGCCTGAGTTTCACATCCTGATGGTGAGCCACGACGAGGGGGGGGCTCTGCTCACCGATGACGGCGAGCAGCCCATCCCGGCCGGTTCGCTCATCTTCTTGCCAGCGGCAGTACCGGGCGGCCTCAAGTTGGTGGGGGCGCAGTGGCGCACCAGCTGGATCCTGCTGGATGACGTGCCGCGCTGGCAACACCTGCACCGGCTCGGTCACCGCATCTGGCAGGGGGAGGAGGGGGAGCCGCTCTACCATCTGCTCAGCCTGATGCAAGGGGAGGGTGTACGTTCACCGCTGCAGCCCCAGCTGCTGAGCCTGCTGCTGGCGCTCTTGGAACGCACCCTGCAGGGGGAGGTGCGAGGCACCCCCGAGCTCCGGTTGCAGGCGTTGTTTCGACGGGTGGAGGCACGCCTCGACGAGCCCTGGAGCGTGGCCTTGCTGGCCGACCAGATGGCCTGCTCGGTGCCCCACCTGCACCGGCTCTGCCGGCAGGTGTTCGGCATGAGCCCCATGGCCTGGCTCACCGAGCTTCGTATGCACAAGGCGCGCCAGCTGCTGCTCTATACCAACTGGCCGCTGGGCGAGCTGGCCGGCCGGGTCGGTTACAGCGACGGCGCCAACTTTGCCAACCGCTTTCGCCGTCTCACTGGTCTGACCCCTGGCGCCTTTCGTCGCCTGGGTCGCAAACCTTTTGCAACGGATGTGCAAACTCTTTGAAATTAACGGCGCAAGCCCATAGGATCGGCGGACTCCTTCGTCCAGGCCATCGTTTAGGTACCCGATCCATGTTTGAAGATAATAACCAGAAACGTCCCCTCTACATTCCCTATGCCGGTCCGGCCCTGCTGGAGACCCCGCTGCTCAACAAGGGCAGCGCCTTCACCAGCGAAGAGCGCAGCAACTTCAACCTCGAAGGCCTGCTGCCCCAGAATATCGAGACCATCGAAGAGCAGGCCGAGCGGGCCTACCGTCAGTTCATGGCGTTTGGCAACGACATGGACAAGCACATCTACCTGCGCAACATCCAGGACACCAACGAGACGCTCTTCTACCGGCTGCTGACCAACCACCTGACCGAGATGCTGCCGGTCATCTACACCCCGACCGTCGGCAAGGCGTGCGAGGAGTTCTCCAACATCTATCGCCGCGCCCGCGGCCTGTTCATCTCCTATCCGGACAAGGACAGGATCGATGACATGCTGCAGAACGCCACCAAGCAGAACGTCAAGGTGATCGTGGTCACCGACGGTGAGCGGATCCTGGGCCTCGGCGATCAGGGCATCGGCGGCATGGGCATTCCCATCGGCAAGCTGTCGCTCTACACCGCCTGTGGCGGCATCTCGCCAGCTTATTGCCTGCCAGTGGTGCTGGACGTGGGCACCAACAACCAGCAGTTGCTGAATGACCCCTTCTACATGGGCTGGCGCAATCCGCGCATCTCGGGTGAAGAGTATGCCGAGTTCGTCGACGCCTTCATTCAGGCGGTCAAGCGCCGCTGGCCCGACATCCTGCTGCAGTTCGAGGACTTCGCCCAGAACAACGCCATGCCGCTGCTCAATCGCTACAAGAACGAGCTCTGCTGCTTCAACGATGACATTCAGGGCACCGCCGCCGTGACCCTCGGCAGCCTCATCGCCGCCTGCAAGGCCTCCGGCGCCAAGCTCTCCGAGAAGCGGGTCGCCTTCCTCGGCGCGGGCAGCGCCGGTTGCGGCATTGCCGAGCAGATAGTGGCGCAGATGAAAGCCGAGGGGCTGACCGATGCCCAGGCGCGCAGCCGGGTCTTCATGGTGGACAGATTCGGCCTCATCACCGACAAGATCCCCAACCAGCTCGACTTCCAGCGCCGTCTCTCCCAGCCGGTGGAGCGCATCGCCGACTGGCCGGTGGGGGACAACATCTCCCTGCTGGAGGTGATGGAGCACGGTCGCCCTGACATCCTGATCGGGGTCTCCGGCCAGCCGGGGCTGTTCACCGAAGAGGTGGTCAAGACCATGCACAAGCACTGTGCCCGCCCCATCATCTTCCCGCTCTCCAACCCTACCTCCCGGGTGGAAGCCACCCCGGCCGACCTCATCCGCTGGACTGACGGTCAGGCGCTGGTGGCCACCGGCAGCCCGTTTGCACCGGTGGAGTACAAGGGCAAGCGCTACGTCATCGCCCAGTGCAACAACTCCTTCATCTTCCCGGGGATTGGCCTTGGCGTGATCGCCGCCGGCGCCACCCGGGTGACCGACGCCATGCTGATGTCGGCCAGCCGCGCGCTGGCGGAGTGTTCACCGCTGGTGAAAGGGGAAGAGGGCTCCTTGCTGCCGGATCTGGCGGACATTCATGAGGTTTCCCGCTACATCGCCAAGATGGTGGCCAAGACCGCCATGCTGCAGGGCAAGGCGGTGCAGACCCCGGACGAGGTGATCGATCAGGCCATCGAGGCGAACTTCTGGCGCCCAGAGTACCGCCGCTATCGCCGTACCTCCTTCTGATCCTGCGCAAAGGAGCAAAGCAAAAGGGATGCCTCGGCATCCCTTTTTTGTGCATGGCGTGGCGGGCTTGCTGGCCGGCGCGCTGTCATCTGCACCTGGTCACACGTCCGGCCCTCTGCTCGGCCGGGTTCACTGCTCTGCTGGCATCTCCGGCGCGGCGCTTCCCTGGGTACCGGTGACCCGCACTTCCACCCGGCGATCCGGGGCCAGGCAGTCGATGAGGGCAGCTTTGGCCTTGATGGCATCACACTGGCTGCCGGTGACCGGATTGCTCTCGCCATTGCCCTGGATGCTCACCTTGTCGGCGGGCAGCCCCTTGCCGATCAGGAAGTTGGCGACCGTGCTGGCGCGGGCCTCCGACAGCCTCTGGTTGTTGGCATCCGTGCCTATGCGGTCGGTGTAGCCCATCACCACGGCGCTGCCATCCTTGGGCTGGACGTCGACGATCTGCTGGTAGAGCGAGTCGAGTGCCTGCATCCCCTCCGGCTTGAGATCCGCCTTGCCGAACGCAAACAGCACGTCCGAGCTCAGGTTGAAGGTCTGGTCTACCGGCTCGGGGGCGGGCGGTGGCGGGGGAACGACCATGGGCGCTGGGGCCGGCTCTACCGGTTTGCTGCGGTTGGGGTGGATCACCAGCTCCAGGGTGGCGGTGCTGATGTCGCTGACCCAGCGCTGGGTACCGCTGCCCACCTTGTCGTTGTCAGGATCGTCGCCGACCCGGACCAGATAGCGGTAGCGGGCCTGGATGTCGACCCAGTCGTGCAGCTTGGCGGTGAGGCCGAGACCGGCCAGCGGAGCCAGGTTGTTGTCACCGCCGTTGACGGACTTGACGTGGTAGAGGTAACCGCCCCCCTCGGCGAACACCGAGAAGATATCCCCCAGCGGCAGCCGCCCAATCACCGACAGGGTGGCGCCCTGGCTGCTGAAGTCATTGCCCTGCACATCCCAGTTGCCGGTCGACAGGTAACCCAGCTCACCCCCCAGGTTCTCGGTGAAGTTGTAGCCGCCGAACAGGGAGAGCGCGGTGGCGTCCTTGCTCGCATCCTTGCCAAAGTCACCCAGATCGTGAGCGATGGCCCAGCCGCCACCCACCCCGGCGTACCAGTCGTTGTCCGGCGCCGCCTGGGCACCCGTGGCCGCCAATGCCAATGCAATCCAAACCGGTTTTACTTTTATGTTCATCGCGTATCCTCGTCGATGCTGGTGTAGTAGGGCGCAAGCCCTGTTGAGTACAACCACCACTATTTATAGGTGATGCAGAGCGTTTAACCAGCTGACGGGGCAGGTTGGCAGGAAATGTGCACAGAAATGCGCACAAAAGCGGACTAGGATGGCGGGCCTGGCGAGGGGAATAAAAAGGAGGCCTGATGGCCTCCTTCATGGTCAGCGGGCTGACGACTTACTGTTGAACTTGCTGTACACCGGTGACGCGCACTTCAACGCGACGATCCGGCGCCAGGCAGGAGATCAGCTGAGCCTTGGCCTTGATGCCGTTGCACTGGGTACCGGTGACCGGGTTGGCCTTGCCTTGACCCTCGATGGAGACCTTGCCAGCCGGCAGACCCTTGCCGACCAGGAAGTCGGCCACGGTGCGGGCACGGGCTTCGGACAGCTTCAGGTTGTAGGCTTCGGAGCCGATGCGGTCGGTGTAACCGACGACCACGGCGCTGCCATCTTTGGGTTGTACGTCGACGATCTGCTGATACAGGGTGTTCAGGGCGGCCACACCTTCCGGCTTCAGAGTGGATTTGCCGAAGGCAAACAGCACGTCCGAGCTCAGAGAGAAGTTCTTGTCGACCATCACCGGCTCAGGAACGGGCTCGGGTGCCGGGGCGGGCACAGGGGCCACATAGGTGGTGCGGTTCGGGTGCATCACCAGCTCCAGGGTGGCCACGCTCATGTCGGTTTCCCAGGTCTTCTGCTCGTCACCCAGGTTCCACATGTAGCGGTAGCGGGCTTGCAGATCGAGCAGGTCGGAGAGCTTGGCGGTCACGCCCAGACCGGCCAGCGGGGCTGTGCCGTTGTCGCTGCTGCCGTTGCCGTTGACGTGGTTGAAGTAGGCACCGCCTTCTGCAAACACGGAGAAGATGTCGCCGAGCGGCAGACGGGCCAGACCGGACAGGGTCGCGCCCTGGGTCTTGAAGTCAACGCCGTCAACGCCGCCTTTGCCGGCATAGAGGTAACCCAGCTCGGCGCCGAAGTTCTCGTTGAAGTTGTAGCCGCCGAACAGGGAGAGCGCGGTGGCGTCCTTGTCTGCGTCTTTGCCGAAGTCGTCCAGATCGTGACCATAAGCCCAACCTGCGCCCATACCTGTGTACCAGTCGTTGGAGGCTTGAGCTGTGGTGGTGCCCATGGCTGCGATGGCCAGAGCAATCAGGGTGGGTGCCATTTTCATTTTCATCGTTTTATCCTCGTTGAGTTTGCCGTGCTAGGGCGTACTGCGCACTCTTTCAGTTATACCGGCCGCAGATGACAGTCTCACTGCGACCTCCATGGTGAACCACGGTTGGTCTGAATGAAAAAAGAGATGGTTCCTGGATACTCACGAAGCCTTGGCTTCATGGACAACTAACCGGGCCGAATGCACTTTTAATAGTTCATCCAATACCTTACAAGCGGGTTTACTGTATTCTTTTGACTCGCACGGATCAAGTTTCTGTACAGATATCCAGCACTGGCGCGGCGCTGCGGTGATTATGGAGAAGGAAGCCGGGGGAAACGATTTGACAGGAAGTGACGCTGGTTGCTGTGTTTTTGCTCAAAAACAGGCGGCGGGCAAACAAAAGGGGATGCCGTGGCATCCCCTTTTCGCATTATCTGAACTAAGTCAGATTACTTCTGAACTTCTTGTACGCCAGATACGCGAACTTCTACGCGACGGTCCGGAGCCAGGCAGGAGATCAGCTGAGCTTTGGCTTTCACGCCGTTGCACTTGGTGCCGGTAACCGGGTTGGCTTCGCCGCGGCCTTCGATGGCAACCTTGCTGGCAGCCATACCCTTGCTGACCAGGAAGTTGGCAACGGTGCGGGCACGGGCTTCAGACAGCTTCTGGTTGTAGGCGTCGGAACCGATACGGTCGGTGTAACCAACGACAACAGCGTTGCCATCTTTCGGCTGGAACTCAACGATCTGCTGGTACAGAGCGTTCAGGGCAGCAACGCCTTCCGGCTTCAGGCTGTCTTTGCCGAAGGCGAACAGCACGTCGGAGTTCAGGGCGAAGTTCTTCTCAACTACCTGCGGAGCCGGGGCCGGGGCTTCTTCAACAACCGGAGCCGGAGCCGGAGCTACGTAGGAAGTACGGAACGGGTGGTATACGGCTTCCAGGGTCGCAACGCTCTGGTTGGACTTGTAGCGTACGTCGTCCGGGGCGTCGCCTGCGTGCAGGTCGGCCACGTCCCACATGTAGCGGTAGCGAGCTTGCAGATCCAGCGCGTCGTTGACCTTGTAGGTCACGCCCAGGCCAGCCAGCGGGGATACTTTGGTGTCGCTGGTGCCCAGACCGTCGGTGTGAGCCCAGTAGGCGCCGCCTTCAGCGAAAGCAGAGAAGTCGCCGCCCAGCGGCAGACGAGCGATACCGGACAGGGTGGCACCCTGGTTCTCGTAACGCAGACCGTCGGTGTTGCCGCGGCCAGCGTACTGGTAGCCGAATTCGGTACCGAAGTTTTCGGTGAAGTTGTAACCGACGAAGGCGTTGGCAGCAGCAGCGTCTTCAGTACCAGCGTAACCGCCACCACCGATCTTGTTCAGACCGTTGAAGTGGGCAGCACCGGCACCGGCACCGAAGTAGATGTCGTCAGCGGCGTGAGCGGCAGTTGCACCCATGGCAGCCATGGCGATGGCGATCAGGGAAGGAGCCATTTTCATCATAAAAAAATCCTCGTTGAGATGGCACGTTGTTCACGTGCTTCGCACTTTTTAATTTATGTAAGCTGCAGGCTCTGCCGAACAACAGCGTTGAGTCTGGCAGGGATCCCGGTTCCTTCCGGGAGGCACGCATTCCTGGTGCACTAGCGAGCGGGGGACATTGCAAAAACAATGGTTCACCCCTTCACGAACAGCCGGTGTCATTCCGATGACGTGGCGCACTCTATGCCTAATTCAAAACATGATCAAGCTCACACATAATCCATATGGCAGATTGTGTCGTGTGGGTAACTGGCTGTTTATCCAGATTAATTAGTGATCCAAATAGGATCTGTGCAGTCTCTTTTCGAGTTTCATATAGGCCTGAACCCAGTCAGATTGCGCCATGGCGGGAGATTCCCTCGCCTGGAACACCGCCAGATAATCGGCCTCGGTTGCTTCGCACAGTAAGGGTGTAAAACTGACCAAAAAATGCCGGGCCAGGTAGGGATCCAGGGGCCAGATATTGAGGATGGCCCGGGCCACAGGCTGTACTGCAGCTGAACAGCAAAAGTGGCGGTGGCCCGCCTCGAGCCAGTCGGCCATCTCGGCAAGCGCGCTGGTCGGGACCAGACCGCCATCCCCTCTTGTGCTGGCCAGTGTCAGCTGCTGGCCATTGCCAAGCAGCAGGGTTCCCGCTTCCTGCATGACACCATCGTGGCTGCGCAGGGAAAGTCCGGCAACGGGCTGGTCGAGAAACAGGCTGCTCTTGTCATCCAGCGCAGCCAAAACTGCTGCCGCCTGATCGTGCAGGGCGGCGGGCAACCAGAAGGCTTCGGCGCGTGTCTGCTGGCCCTGCTGCAATTGGCGACTGAGTTCTGCGGGGGAGGATACCGGGTGTAAACAGGAGATTATGCCGGGAAGTGCCATGGGTTCTTACTCTTAAGGGATAGCCCGCGGATTATACGAGTAATTCCTGTGGCAACAATAAAGGTTTCTTTTCGAGACTGTTTACCTGAGGCGGTTGAGCGATTACCATCCCCGATGTTTGCAAGGGTTGTCGTCGAAAGACGCTGATTAAAGATAGAGACTCGACCATAACGAGTCCGTTCAAAACTGATACACTTGACTACGAGTCGTCGCGAAAAATAAAGGTGGAGTCAATCCGCCGTACGGAGTATGGAACAATATGAATTCAAATATCGTAACTGTTGGTAAGAAGATCCGTCAGATCCGTGAAGCAGTCGGCCTGAGCCGTCCCAAGTTTGCTGATCTGCTGGGCGTTCCCCCGACCACCCTGAAGAACTATGAGCTGGGTTATCGTGAAGTTGGTGGCGCCTTCCTGGTGGCCCTGGCTCACCACCCGGAACTGCACAAGTTCACCCTCTGGCTGCTGGCTGACAAGAAAGTCGCCGAGATTGGCCAGATCGGCCCGGACGATATTGCCAAGGCTTGAGATGATTGAGCCCTGACAAAAATGCCGCCCTCGAGGCGGCATTTTTTATCCATCATATATCCAATTAATTTAATTAAATTTGGCTAATTGTGCTCTCACCAAGGCTTTTCACGAAAATACCTTGGCAAGCCGAATCAATCCTCAGAAAATTCCGACCGCTAAAATTAGCAGTACCCCTCGCATGATGCGCACAGTGAGACAAGCATGAGTCAAATCACTCCCAAGGCCAGAGATGGCTTTACCAGCAAATTCGGCGTCCTTGCCGCCACCCTGGGCTCAGCCGTCGGGCTGGGAAATATCTGGAAGTTTCCCTACCTGACGGGCGAAAACGGCGGTGCCGGTTTCCTGCTGGTCTATGTCATCGCCACCCTGCTGGTCGGCCTGCCGGTGATGATCTCGGAGATCATGCTGGGCCGCAGAGGCAAGTCCGACGCCGTCACCACCCTCAGCAAGCTGGCCCCCAAGGGGCAGCCCTGGTGGTTGATCGCCCTGATGGGGGTGCTGGCAGCCTTCCTTATCATGTCCTTCTACTCCGAAGTGGCGGCCTGGGTCTTTGCCTACATCTTCAAGGCCGTTGACGGCTCCATCCTGTCGACTGATCCCAAGGTGACCGGAGCGGCCTTCGGGGCGCTGATAAGCGACCCGCTGCAGAGCCTGCTCTGGCAGTGGCTGGTGCTGATCCTGATGGGCGGCATCCTGCTGATGGGGGTCTCCAAGGGGATCGAGGCGGTCACCAAGAAGCTGATGCCGGTGCTCTTCATCCTGCTGCTGGTCATCGGCATCCGCAGCCTGACCCTGCCCGGTGCCAGCCAGGGGCTGCACTTTCTGTTCTCGCCGGATCTCTCCAAGATCACCGCCGGGGTGGTGCTGACCGCTATGGGGCTCGCCTTCTTCAAACTCTCCATCGGCATGGGCTGCATGATGACCTATGGCAGCTACTTTCGGGATGATCAGAATATCCCGCTGACCACCTTCCGGGTGATGTGCGCCGATCTGTTCGTCTCCATGCTGGCCGGCATCGCCATCTTCCCGGCGGTATTCGCCTTCGGCTTTGAGCCCACCGCCGGCCCCTCCCTGCTGTTCATCACCATTCCGGCGGTGTTTGCCAGCATTCCGTTTGGTCATCTGTTCATGGTGCTGTTCTTCGTGCTCTCCGCCATCGCCGCCACCGGTGCCATGCTCTCCATCCTGGAAGTGCCGGTCTCGGTGGTCTCCGAACGATTCCACATGAGCCGCCCCAAGGCAACCCTGCTCAACCTGCTGGTGCTGGGGGCGGTGGGCTCCACCTGCGCGCTCTCCAACAGTTCGCTGGCGGAGGTACAGATCGCCGGCAAGACCTTCTTCGACCTGTTCGATTTCGTCTCCTCCAACGTATTGATGCCCCTTGGCGGCATCTTCCTCTGCCTGTTCGTGGGCTGGGTGTGGGGTTTCGAGCGGATGAAGGAGGCGCTGACCAACGGTGGCGAGCTGGAGTTGGCCATCCTCAAGCCGCTGTTCTTCATCATCCGTTACGTGTCGCCGCTGTTGATCCTGATCGTGATGCTCAAGGGATTGGGGCTGTTCTAGACCAGCCGTTTCCACAGTAAAAGAGCGCCGCAAGGCGCTCTTTTTATTGGTGATGCGGATCCGGTGAACCGTGCTAGATGAGGCCTAAGCGGGATAACTCTTCCTTGAGCTGATCGGCGTTGCGCTCGACGCAGGCTTCGCCTTCGTTGATGGCATCGCTGGCGCGGTGGAAATCCATGATGGAGAAGCTGCCAAGGCGCGGGCAGAGCTGGATCTCGGGCGGGTCGCCAGCCATCCGTGCCCGGGTGATGCGCTCCTGCATGATGTTGATGGAGCCGGTCATCACGCTCCACATGCCGGGTGTGTTGGGGCTGTCGCCCCGGTTGAACCACTGGCTGAAGCGGTTGCCGCCACTGGGTTCGTCCGGTTCATCGGTCCAGGGTTGGTGCATGTCGGCGTTGAGGTTGACGGCGATCACCACCTCGGCCCCCATGGCGCGGGCCAGCGAGATGGGCACCGGGTTGACCACGGCGCCGTCCACCAGCCAGCGATCGTCGACCCGGGTCGGGGTCAGGATGCCGGGCATGCCGCAGGAGGCGCGCACGCACTGGCGCAGCGGCCCCTGCTGCAGCCAGATCTCGCGACCGGTGTCGAGCTCGGTGGCGACACAGGCGAAGGGGAGCTGCAGGCTCTCGATGGCGGGATCCCCTAAGTGGTTGGCGGCGATGCCGAACACCTTTTCACCGCGAAACAGGCCGCCGGAGAGGGCCGGATCGAGCAGGCTGACCACCTGCAAGCGGCTGAAGCCGCGTACCCAGCTCTCCAGCTTGTCCAGTTCACCGGCGGCATAGGCGGCGCCGACAAAGCTGCCGATGGAGCATCCCGCCACCAGATCCGGTTTGACACCGAGCCGCTCCAGCGCCCGTATGATGCCGATATGTGCCCATCCACGGGCCGCGCCGCTGCCAAGAGCCAGTCCCACACGGGGTTTTCGTGCCACTTTGTCTCTCCGAACATGAGTGAGGGGATCAGCTTACCCGCAGTTGCCGGCGCCGTCATCCTGCCAGGGTTCACTGCGATTGCGCCCGTTGGCCTTGGCCTGGTAGAGCGCCACGTCGGCCCGCCTGATGACCTCCTGCAGCGGCGTCTCGGCGCTGCCGTGGTGATAGCCGAGGCTGATGGTGACAGCCAGCGCTGGCGCCAGCTCCTGCCAGGGGTGACTGGCGATGTGCTGGCGCAACCGCTCGGCCAGCTGGTCGAGTGGTTCGCCCCCTTTGGCCGCCAGCAGCAGAAACTCCTCGCCGCCCCAGCGGATCAGGGCATCTTCCCGCCGCAGCTGTTGCTGGCACAGGCGCACCAGCTGGATCAGTACCTGATCGCCCACCTCGTGGCCAAAGCGGTCGTTGACCTGCTTGAAGTGATCGCAGTCGAACATGATCACCCCGACGCTGCCCCTGCGCTGTTGATGGCGGCGCTCGAACTCGTCGAAGTAATGGCGGTTGAAGGCGCCGGTCAGGGCGTCGTGGTTGGAGAGGTAGTCCAGCTGCCGGTTCAGGCGGCGGGACTTGAGGTTGGCGAGCACGGCCCAGGCCATAAAGAAGAGGGCGATCAGGGTTGGTGCGGACTGACTGAGCAGGGCCCACAGCAGGGAAGGCAGGGGAACGCGATGGAGCAGGATTAGCTCGGTGTCAGGAATGGCGTGCTGGAACTGAAACGCTCCCTGGTGCCAGCGATAGCCAGCCTGCGTCGCCATCGGCTTTGGGCGCAGACCTGCCTCCTTCACGCTGCTGGCCAGGATCTGTTGATGCTGGTTGACCAGAAACAGGGTGCCCATCTCGGGGGTGGACTCTCGCAGCAGCTGTTCCAGCCGGGAGAGCAGCACGTCGATGCTGATGACCCCCACCAGCACCTGATCCTTCACGATGGGCTGTGACAGGGTGATCATCTGCCCCGCCCCGGCAAAGTCCTCGTAGGGGCGCGAGACAGTGGCGCGCAGGCTCTTCTCTTTCTGTTTCAAGGCGTCCTGCCAGTAGGACTTGAGATAGATGCTGCGCTGAAAATGGAACTGGCTGGAGGGAACCCAGGGGTAGAGGTAGAGGAAGTTATCGACCCCGGTGAAGTAGATCCAGCCGACCTTGTCCCCCAGCAGCTTGCTGGCGGTGGAGAGCAGGGGGGAGAGGCTCAGTGCCAGGTGCAGTCTGGCGGCCCGCTCGCTGCCGGGGGCTGGCAGTGATCCCAGCCCGGTCAGGTTGCCGCTCAGCCCCTTGGGCAGGTCGGCGGGCACCCGATCCAGCGCAAAACCCTGGTCGCCATTCTCCCGCAGGGCGCCGTAGAGCTGGAGAGTGAGGGCGGATTGCGGGTTGCTGCGCAGCCGCTCTTCTGCCTGACCGCGCATGGCCTCGAGAAAGGTTTCCATCTGTTGAAACTGGGATTTCAGGCGGGAGGCGGTGCTGAGGGTGTCGCTCTGATAATGGTCGGTGACCTGGGTCAGGGTCAGCTTGAGAGTGATGGCAAGCAGCAGGGCGACGAAGGCGCAGAGCAGCCATTGCAGGCGATAGGTAACAAAATGGGGTCTGGGTTCTGGCATAGGCGTTAGGCGGGATCCGGACAGGTTCGGAGCATCAGTTTAGGGCACAATCGTGAAGCCCGTCTTCTGCTACTGCTATTTCAATCAAATATCGCCGTTTCTGTTACGTTTTGTCACATTTATACATAGTCACGGCATAGTCAGGGGGTAACATGGTGACCATCATTGATGAAGTGCCCTCTTTTCTCTTAATTTCATGGATTGCTTGATGAAAATGCGTACTTGGCTGGTGCTTGCCTGCCTCTCTCTGCTGATTTCCGCCGGCTGGTATTACCGCCACTCTGCCCCTGCCGGCAAACCCCAGCCACGTCAGGTCAACATCCGGGCGCAGACGGTCAGCCAGAGCCTGGCAGAACCCTCCATCAAGCTGGTGAGCAAGCTGGCCGCCAACCGCTCCGTGGTGATCAGCCCCGAGGTAACCGGCCGCATCGTCAAGATAGCGGTGCGCTCCGGCCAGCAGGTCAAGCAGGGGGACGTGCTGATCGCCCTCGACGCCGGCAAGCAGCAGGCCGAGCTGGCCGAGCAGAGCGCCAGCGTGCGCGACGAGACCCGCAAGCTGCGGGACATGCGCCGGCTGGTGGCGCGCGGCGCCATCACCACCTCCGAGCTGGAGGGGCAGGAGGCCACGGTCGCCCAGGCTCAGGCCCGCGCCGATGCCGCCAAGTACGAGCTTTCCCTGCGCACCCTGCTGGCGCCGTTCGACGGTTCGGTCAGCCTCATCGATCTGAGCGAAGGGGCCCTGGTCAACAGCGGCGATACCCTGCTCCACCTGGACGAGCTGGCCAAGCTGCGGCTCGATCTGGCGGTGCCCGAGCGCTACCTCTCGCTGCTGCGCCCCGGCATGGCGGTGACTGCGACCAGTTCGGCCTGGCCGGATCAATCTTTTCGCGGCGTGCTGGAGACGCTGGACAGCCGCGTCTCCAATGATACCCAGAACATCAAGGCGCGGGTGATCATCCCCAATCCTGACGGCCAGCTGCGCCCCGGCATGCTGCTCAACGTCGAGCTCTCCCTGCCGCCGCAGAAGATGACCCTGATCCCCGCCCAGTCGGTGGAGTATGCCGGCGAGCAGCGCTTCGTCTATCGTCTCGAACCCAATGGCAAGGTCAAGCGGGTGCCGGTGGTGCTGGGGGATACCCATGGCGAAGAGGTGTGGGTGACCGAAGGGCTCAAGGTGGGCGATCGCATCGTGGTCGAGGGGCTGGTCAACCTGCGTGACGGCGTCAGCGTGCACGATCTGGCGGAGGTCAAAGGCTGATGTGGCTCTCCGATATTTCCGTGCGCCGCCCGCTGGTGGCGGTGGTGCTGAGCGCGCTGCTCACCGTGTTCGGTCTGGTGGCGTTTTCCAAGCTGACGGTGCGGGAGATGCCGGACGTGCAGACCCCGTCCGTCTCCATCACCACCATGTACGAGGGGGCCGCCCCCGCCGTCATGGAGAGCCAGGTCACCAAGCCCATCGAGGATCAGCTCTCCGGCATCAGCGGCATCAAGAACATCAACTCGGTGACCCGCAAGGGACGCTCTGTCATCACGGTGGAGTTCAAGCTCGGCTGGAACATGGTGGAGGGGATCTCCGATGTGCGCGACGCCATCTCCCGCGCCCGTCCCAAGCTGCCGGACGAAGTGGATGAACCCCTGGTCACCAAGGACAACGGCAACGGCGACGTGGCGGTCTGGCTCAACTTCAGCAGCACCCAGATGGACCGCACCGCCATGACCGATTATGCCAACCGGGTATTGGTGGATCCCCTGAGTTTGGTGGACGGGGTGAGCGAGGTGTCCCTCTCCGGCGATCTGACCCAGGTGATGTATGTGCGACTGCGCCCGGCCGACATGGCGGCGCGCGGCGTCACGGTGGCGGACGTGCAGGACGCCCTCAAGCGCGAGAACATCGAGCTGCCGGGGGGGGAGATCCGCAACAACAGTATGACCATGGCGGTACAGATTGCCCGGCTCTATCACACCGCCGCCGATTTCCAGGCGCTGCAGGTGCGCACCGCCGCCAACGGCCAGAGCATCTATCTGGCTGACATCGCCGATGTGGAGGTGGGTGCCAAGAACGAAGACAGCGCCTACCAGCGCAACGGCCGCGAGAGCTTGGGGATAGGCATCGTAGCCCAGTCCACCGCCAACCCGCTGGCGGTGGCGCAGGGGGTCGAGAAGAAGATGGCCGAGATGCAGCGATTCCTGCCGGAGGGGGCAACGCTGGAGGTCGACTACGACTCCACCATCTTCATCAAGCAGGCCATCGACGAGGTGTACGAGACCCTGGCCATCTGCGCCGTGCTGGTAGTGGCCGTGCTCTACCTGTTCCTGGGGCAGGGGCGTACCACCCTCATTCCGGCCATCACGGTGCCGGTCTCCCTCATCTCCGCCTTTATCGGCGCCTGGTATCTGGGCTTTTCCATCAACCTCATCACCCTGTTGGCGCTCATTCTTGCCATCGGTCTAGTAGTGGATGATGCCATCGTGGTGGTGGAGAACATTCACCACCATCTGCAGCGCGGCGAGCCGCCCCTGCTGGCGGCCTGGCACGGTACCCGCGAGGTGGGCTTTGCGGTCATTGCCACCACCGCCGTACTGGTGATGGTGTTCGTGCCCATCGCTTTCATGGATGGCATGGTGGGCCGGCTCTTTACCGAGTTCGCCATCCTGCTATCCCTGGCGGTGCTCTTCTCGTCGCTGATCGCGCTCACCTTGACCCCGGCCATGGGCTCCTGGCTGATGCGCTCGGTGGATAGACCCAACCGGCTGACGGCGGCGCTCGATCGTGGCCTCGGCTGGGTGGAGAAGCACTATCGCACTCTGCTCGGCGCCGTGCTGCGCCACTCGCGCTGGACCCCGCTGGTGCTGGTGCTCTGCCTGGGCGGCATCGGCGCCCTGTTTGCCCAGCTGCCCACCAGCCTGACCCCGACCGAGGATCGGGGCGTGCTCTACGTGTTCGTCAAGGGGGCCGAGGGCACCAGCATCGAGCGGATGAAGCGCAACATGCAGCAGGTGGAGGCGGCCATCATGCCACTGCTTGGCAAGGGGGTGGTGCAGGCCATGAGCTTCAGCACCCCGGCCTTCGGCCGCGGCGGCGATCAGACCGGCATGGCCATCATCCAGCTCACCGACTGGGCCGAGCGGGATGAGACCGCCACCGAGTTTGCCAAGTCCCTGAGCGGGCGGCTGGCCGGTATTCCGGACGTGATGATCCGCACTTTCCCGCCGGGCTTTCGCGGTGGCTCCACCGCGGCGGTGCAGTTCGTGCTGCAGGGCTCCGATTATGCCGAGCTCTATCAGCAGGGGCTGGCTCTGAAAGAGGCGGCAGCCCAGAGCGGTCTGATGGAGACGCCGGATCTCGACTACGCCGAGAAGACCCCGGAGCTGCAGGTGACCATAGAGCGGGATCGGGCCAACCAGCTCGGCATCCCGGTCTCCACCGTCGCGAGCTCCCTGCAGGCCCTGCTCGGCGGCATCAGCCAGACCACCTATGTGGACAGAGGGGAGGAGTACGACGTCTATCTGCGTGCCAACCAGCGCGACTTCAACGGCGTCTCCGACTTGAGCCGCATCTACCTCAAGGCGGCCAACGGCGAGATGGTGACCCTCTCGACCCTGGCCACCGTCAAGCAGGTGGCGAGCCCGCAGCGCCTCAACCACTACCAGCGCCAGAAGGCGGTGACCCTGACGGCGGATCTGGCGCCGGGCCACACCCTGGGCGAGGCGCTGGATTACCTGGACGGCTGGGCCAATGCCAACCTGCCAAACGGCATGACGGTGGATTATGCCGGCGAGTCCAAGGACTATCGCGACAACCAGGGCGAGATGGTGATGGTGTTCGCTCTGGCCCTGCTGGTGGTCTATCTGGTGCTGGTGGCCCAGTTCGAGAGCATGCTGACCCCGGCGGTGGTGATGGTGACAGTGCCACTCGGCATCTTCGGCGGCCTGCTCGGCCTCTGGCTGACGGGGCAGGAGATGAGCATCTACAGCCAGATCGGCATGATCATGCTGATCGGCATGGTGACCAAGAACGGCATCCTGATCGTCGAGTTCATCAACCAGCTGCGCCAGCGTGGCGAAGGGTTTGACGAGGCGATCGTCGCAGGCTCGGTGCGCCGCTTGCGCCCCATTCTGATGACCTCGCTCACCGCCATCATAGGGGCTGTGCCGCTGATGCTCTCCATGGGGGCCGGCTACGAGAGCCGGATGTCGGTGGGGACCGTGGTCTTCTTCGGCTTGTCTCTCGCGACCCTGGTGACCCTGCTGCTGGTGCCCGCCATCTACCATCTGCTGGCCAAGCGGGCCGGCATGACCGGCGCGCGGGATCAACAGGTGGACGAGGCGCTGGCCGCCAGCGAGGGCGCCTCGCAGCAGGACAAACCGGCCGCCTGATGCGGCCCCCCATATAGGGGCAGAGGCTGGCAAGCAAATGGCTGCGGGTTAATATGTAGCCAGTTTGATACTCGAGGTGAGTCATGTTGCCATCAGCCATTTATGAGCCGCTGCCCTTTGCCTACATGGGCAGCGGTTTGCTTTTGTTGGGGATTGCCGATCAGCCGGGGCTGTTGCTGGCCGGGTTGGCACTCTATCTGGCCGGTTCGCTGGCCTGGTTTCGGCGCGGCGCCTATCGCCGCCCAGACAAGCACCGGCTGGTGCGAAAGCAGGGCTGGCCGCTGTGGCTCTACGAGAGCCGACCGTTTGCGCTGATCCTGCTGGGCCTGCTGATGCTACGCCTGGCCACCCACCCGGTGTTCCTGGCGCCCGCCCTGGTCTGGTGCCTGCTGGGGGGTTATCAGCTGCTGCAGCGTCACTACAACCGTATCGTGCTGGCCCGCGCCCTGGCCTGAGCCGACCATTAACCTGCACTTTTCAGGCGAGCCCTGCTGGCTCGCCTTTTCCGCATCTATCGTAGGGGTAAAAAGCCGTCGCCCCCGCCTTGCTCTGCCGGTATAATGCGCGACCCGAATTGTTCCAGGTGGTCAAAATGCAGCCGGTTACCAACCTCTTCTCCTATCCCCGTTACTGGGCCGAGTGCTACGGCACGGCGCCCTTCCTGCCCATGTCCCGCGCGGAGATGGACAAGCTCGGCTGGGACAGCTGCGACATCGTGCTGGTGACAGGCGACGCCTACGTGGATCACCCGAGCTTCGGCATGGCGGTCATTGGCCGCATGCTCGAATCCCAGGGTTTTCGGGTCGGCATCATCGCCCAGCCGGACTGGTCATCGAAGGATGACTTCATGCGCCTGGGCAAGCCGAACCTCTTCTACGGGGTGACCGCGGGCAATATGGACTCCATGATCAACCGCTACACCGCCGACAAGAAGCTGCGCCACGACGACGCCTACACCCCGGGGGATGTGGGCGGCAAGCGGCCGGATCGCGCCACCCTGGTCTATACCCAGCGCTGCAAGGAGGCCTATAAAGAGGTCCCCGTGGTCATCGGCGGCATCGAGGCATCCCTGCGCCGCATCGCCCATTACGACTACTGGTCCGAGACCATCCGCCGCTCGATCCTCATCGACGCCAAGGCCGACATCCTCATCTACGGCAACGCCGAGCGGCCGCTGATCGAGGTGGCTCACCGCATCGCAGGCGGTGAGACCATCGACACCATGCAGGACATTCGCGGCACCGCGGTGATCCGCAAGGAGCCGCTGCCGGGTTGGCGCGGGGTGGATTCGAGCAAGCTCGACCAGATTGGCCGCATCGATCCCATCCCCAACCCCTATATGGAAGGGGCACCCTGCAGCGACGACGAGGGCACAGCGCCGGTGGAGCAGGAGGCCAAGCCCATCCTGGTGCAGCCGCCTAAGCAAAAACCCTGGGAGCTGACCTACGTCAAGCTGCCGGCGTTCGAGCGGGTGAAGGAAGACAAGGTGCTCTACGCCCATGCGTCGCGGATCCTGCACCACGAGACCAACCCGGGCTGCGCCCGCGCCCTCTCCCAGGCCCACGGCGATCGCATCATCTGGGTCAACCCGCCTGCCTTCCCGCTCGAAACCGACGAGATGGACGGGGTGTTCGGCCTGCCGTACCAGCGGGTGCCGCATCCGGCCTATGGCAACGAGAAGATCCCGGCCTACGACATGATCAAGACCTCGGTCAACATCATGCGCGGTTGCTTCGGTGGCTGCTCCTTCTGCTCCATCACCGAGCACGAGGGGCGCATCATCCAGAGCCGCTCGGAAGAGTCGATCCTCAAAGAAATCGAAGAGATCCGCGACAAGGTGCCGGGCTTTACCGGCGTCATCTCGGATCTGGGCGGCCCCACTGCCAACATGTACAAGCTCCGCTGCAAGAGCCCCAAGGCAGAGCAGACCTGTCGGCGCGCCTCCTGCGTCTGGCCGACCATCTGCCCGCACATGGACACCGACCACAGCCCGACCATCAACCTCTATCGCAAGGCGCGCGACCTCAAGGGCATCAAGAAGATCCTGATCGCCTCCGGGGTGCGTTACGACATCGCGGTGGAAGATCCGCGCTACATCAAGGAGCTGGCCAAGTACCACGTCGGCGGCTACCTCAAGATCGCGCCGGAACACACCGAGGAGGGCCCGCTCTCCAAGATGATGAAGCCGGGCATGGGCAGCTATTACAGCTTCAAGGAGCTGTTCGACAAGTACTCCAAAGAGGCGGGCAAGCAGCAGTACCTGATCCCCTACTTCATCTCCGCCCACCCGGGCACCACGGATGAAGACATGGTGAACATGGCGCTCTGGATCAAGTCCAACCGCTTCAAGCTCGATCAGGTGCAGAACTTCTACCCGTCGCCGCTCGCGAACGCCACCACCATGTATTACACCGAGAAAAACCCGCTCAACAAGGTGAGCCGCCAGGGCGGGGACGTGTTCGTGGTGAAAGGGGAGCGTCGCCGTCGCCTGCACAAGGCGCTGCTGCGCTATCACGATCCGGCCGGCTGGCCGATGATCCGCGAAGCCCTGCTGGAGATGGGCAAGGGCCACCTGATCGGTAACGGTCCCGACTGCCTGGTGCCGCCGGAAGGCCGTGGCGAAGCCAAGGCAGAACGCAGCCGCAGCAAGGGCCTCAAGCCCGCGTTGACCCGCCACAGTGCCATCACCCATCAGCGCAGCAACGGGGCGGGCAACAAGGCTGCCCGCAGCGAGGCCGGTGCAGGCAATGCCCCGGCAGCCAGCAGAAATGGCGGCAAGGCGGGCAATGGCAAACCGGTGGGCTCCGAGCTCAAGTTGGGTAAAGGGAACGGCAAACCCGCCGCACAAGGCGCAGGCCAGAGTGCTGGTAAGAGCAAACCGGCTCACAAGGGCAAGGCCCCGACCCGCGCAGGCTCAGTCAAGCCGGGCGCCAAACCTGCCACTCAAGGCGGCAAGTCTGCGGCCAAAGGTAATGGTGCCAAGCGACCGGCGCGGTGATATTTGCTGATTAGCAAAGCGATAGAAATAAAAAGGCGACCAGTTGGTCGCCTTTTTATTGCCAATGCATATGGAAGTGGTGTTCGTCTGACAACCTATCTCAGGAGGGAGTAGTCATACGGCTTCACACCGGATAATAAAACGGTACACCTCGTTGCAATTCCATAATTCCAGCGCACAACGACAGTTGCTTCAATGGAGGATGAAGAGCTTTCACGCCGTACGTTGTGTGTTATTTTGGCCAGCGTTGGCAGTCAGTGAACGGGTAAAGGCAATGGGAAATTCAGCATTTATGCATCGTTTTGACGCATTGGGCGGGCTTGAGCTGCTTGTCGCGGACTTCTCGGATCATCGATTTGATGTGCATTGGCATGATACCTGGTCGATAGGTGTGGTTCTGCGCGGCGCCAATAACAACAGTGCCAAAGGCGATGACGACGGCATCATCAGCCGTGGGGAAATCAGCATCATAGCGCCGGGGCAGATGCATGCCGGGACTGTGCTGGGCGAAGAGGGGTGCCATTACTTCATGTTTTATCCCAGCCATGAGATGTTGCTTGGCGCGGCGGATAACATGGAGATGCCTTTGCCGCCGATAGTGCAGGGAAAACAGGTCGAACATGTGCTTTTAGCGAGCCGGTTGCATGAGGCCGCAACGGTATTGACCGCTGCACACTCAACTCATTTTGATCGGGACGTGGTATGGAGCCATTGTGTGGCGGATCTGCTCCAACTATGTTCCCCGCAGCGAGCGCCACGGCTCGACGCCAGCATTGCGCCGGGGTTGCACAGGGCGAAAGAGTACCTGCACGACAACCAGACCCGGGAGGTACGTCTGGATAAACTGGCGCAGGCCGCCGGTCTGTCCAAGTTTCACCTTTGCCGCCAATTCTCGGCAACGTTCGGTTTGTCGCCGAACCGCTATCAGCGGCAGCTCCGTTTGCTGCAGGCTAAGGGGCTGTTATCCAAAGGCGGTGACCTTGCCGAAATTGCCATTGCCTGCGGGTTTGCCGATCAGTCGCACTTGGGCAGGGCGTTCAAGTCGACTTATGGCGTGACCCCGCGCGGCTATCGCGACCGGTGCATTTGAGCAATATCATTCTATCTCGCCGAATGACAGAGGCCGATAATGCGCCTTTTTAACGAAGCGAGAAAACCATGGTCATCGAATTATCCACGCTGGGTTTATTTGCCCTTTCGGCCGCCGTATTAACGTTAATCCCTGGTGCCGATATGCTTTGCGCATTGTCCAATGCCGTCAGCCAGGGAACGAAAGCGGGGCTGATCACCGTATTGGGGGCTGTCACCGGGGTGATATGTCATATCGGTCTTGCGATTGCCGGTGTGACGGCATTGATCGCCTCTTCACCGCTACTCTATGAGTTGTTTGTCATCGGTGGTGCCTTGTACATCATGTGGGTAGGGTTTGGTATTTTGACCCAGGCAAATGTGATTGGCCTGGACAACCATCGAGAGTGGAAAAGTCGAAAAAGACTTTATTCGCAAGGATTGCTGACTAACTTGCTTAATCCGAAGGCCATTATTTTTATGCTGGCCTTTATTCCTCAATTTATTCGGGTGGAGGCGGGCAGTCCGGGCATACAGATGCTGATATTAGGCATGGCACTCATCGCCATTATGTTTCTTATTGAAGTCCCCTTGGTCTTTCTGGCCGGAAAAATAGCATTGAGTATAAAGCAACATCCGAGCATCGGAATTTATATTAATAAATGCTTTGGTGGCATCATCTTGTGCTTGGCCTGTACCATTTTGGCTACGCGCTTACTCTAATGTCTTCAGTTAATTTTCTGGCAAGGTTGTTCGATCGATAAAGTTTTATGTCCGCACCGCTATGCAGTGCGGTGAGAAATACCAGTAATCTCCTGCTGTGTTTCACTGACACTGAGGAGAATGACTAATGAAACTTTTTGAAGATAAAGTTGCTCTGGTGACGGGCAGTTCAAAAGGGATTGGCGCAGCCATTGCCAGACGTCTGGCAGCGGAGGGGGCCGTGGTGTTCATTAACTATTCCCGTGGGCGTGAGGATGCCAATCGGCTGGTGAAAGAAATAAATGAGCAGGGTGGCATTGCTTTTCCGCTGCAAGCCAATATTGGCATTGAAGCCGAAGTAAATGAGCTGATTCAAAATATCGTCAAGTTGTACGGGCGAATAGACGTTCTGGTCAATAACGCCGGGGTCTATGCAACCAATAACCTGGCAGCATTCAGCGACGCTGAATATGAAAGGCACTTCAATATAAATGTCAAAGGGTTGATCTATTGCTGCAAGGCGGCGGTCGCCGCCATGCCTGAATCGGGCGGCAGCATCGTCAATATCAGTTCCAGCGTGACCTCTTTTACGCCGGCCAATTCACTGGTTTATACCGCGTCAAAGGCCGCCGTGGATGCGATCACCAAGACGCTGGCCAATGAGCTTGGTGGACGCAAGATCCGGGTCAATGCCGTCAATCCAGGCTTAGTTATCACGGAAGGCGTGCATGAAAGCGGTTTTTTCGACGCCGCTTTTAAGACACATATTGAATCCATTACCCCGCTAGGACGCATCGGCACACCGGAAGATATTGCACCGGCAGTCGCTTATCTCGCCTCGGATGAGGCGAGCTGGGTGACCGGCGAGAGTCTGATCGTCGGCGGCGGTTTACATTAATTTTGCAATGAATGGAGCAGAGATGACTTTAGATAAAGCCTACGGGCCACTGATTAACGGCATATTCGAGCTGGATGGCGTAGATATTCATCCTGTCACTTCCCCCTCGACCGGGGAGATCCTGGCAGAGTTGCACTACTGCAATGAACGGGATGTCGAGCGTGCCGTCCTGGCAGCGGAAGCGGCTTTTCCCGCCTGGAAAGCGTTAGGACAACAGGTCCGTGCGAGCCTGGTGCTGCAACTGGCGGATGTGTTGGAAAACGACCTGGAAAGAATGGCGCAAATCGATGCGCTGGATGTGGGCC
This sequence comes from Aeromonas sp. FDAARGOS 1408, assembly GCF_019048665.1. Classification (NCBI taxonomy): domain Bacteria; kingdom Pseudomonadati; phylum Pseudomonadota; class Gammaproteobacteria; order Aeromonadales; family Aeromonadaceae; genus Aeromonas; species Aeromonas sp. FDAARGOS 1408. The sequence goes on from NZ_CP077394.1 coordinate 687,709, forward strand.
GCTGCATCAGCGAAGTGCGTCGTGATTATCAAACAGCGGTCAGACATTATCGCTATTTCGCCGCGGTAGTCATGGGTCACGAAGACAGCGGCAGAAGCATCGCGGACGGCTACAGTCTGGCTAAACGCGAACCGCTTGGCGTCTGCGGGCAGATTATCCCCTGGAATGCGCCGGCGATCATGGCGGCATTCAAGTTGGCTCCGGCACTGGTGACCGGTAACACAGTGGTACTGAAGGCCGATGAAAACGCCTCTCTCTCTATGCTGGAGCTGGGCAAGATGATCGCCAACATTTTCCCTGCCGGTGTCGTCAACATCATTACCGGTCTGGGGCACGTGGCAGGGGCGGCGCTCACCGGCAACCGGAAGGTGCGCAAACTCTCGTTCACCGGCAGCACTGAGGTGGGCAAGCTCGTTGCAAAGGCCGCAGCGGAGCGGCTGGTGCCCGTCACGTTGGAGTTGGGTGGCAAGAGCCCCAACATTGTGTTCCCGGATATCGAGGACATGGATGCGGTGGTGGATAACGTGACGTTTGCCGCCATTCACAATAACGGCCAGTCTTGCCTGGCGGGTACCCGGCTGTTCGTCCACGCGGATATTTACGACTGTTTCAGCACCAGGTTGGTGGCATCTTTTGAACGGGTGCGCATCGGTTCACCGCTGGCCGAACAGTCCCGGATCAGCTGTCTGGTTTCTGAAAAGCAGGGCGAGCGGGTGCTGGCTTATATACAAACCGGTCTTGAGGAGGGGGCAACCCTGCTTACTGGCGGCAAACGCCGTGTAGTGACCGGCTGCGAGCACGGCTACTTCATTGAGCCGACGATTTTCGCCGCGAAAAATGACATGCGCATTTGTCAGGAAGAGATCTTCGGGCCGGTGCTGACGCTGATCAAATGGTCAGACTACGACGAGATGATCACCCAGGCGAACGACAGCGAATATGGTCTGGCGTCGGGGATCTACACTCGCAGTCTGAAAAACGCCATGGAGACCGCAGACAGGCTGGAGGCTGGGTCCGTATGGATTAACCGCTACTCGAACATTAGCGATGGCACAGCGTTTGGCGGTTACAAGAACAGCGGGATTGGCCGCGAATTTTGCAAAGAAACGCTCAATGCCTACACGCAAATAAAAACCATCACGCTGCAAACGGAGCTGCCCGCAGCCTGGTTTGCAGAGCAAGGATAATACGGGCACAGGGACGTGCCTCTTTGGGTCGCGTCAGGAGGTATGGTTGCCGATATAACGTTTTGGCGAGGTACCCATACATTTCTTGAACGCGGTGCTGAAGGCACTTTCCGATTCATATCCCAGGTCAAAGGCGATCTGGGATATTTTTTCTTTATTGGCGACCATGCGCTCGATGGCCAGGCTAAAACGCCAGATGCGGATGTATTCGTTGACGCTGTAGCCGGCCAGCTTTCTGAACTTGCTGGTAAAGGCGGTGCGTGACATGCCGGCAATGCTGGCGAGTTCGTCCAGGCGCCATCTCCTGCCAGGCTGATCGTGTATGCTGGTCAGCGCCAGGCTGATATGTTTGTCCGCCATGGCGTAAAACCAGCCTTCGCCGTGGCCAAGTGCGCCGGAAGAGAGCAGCACGCGTAGTGCCTGGGTCAAAATGATCTGCAGGAGATGCTCGGTGATGAGCGCACTGCCCGGGCCGGGCTTTTCGATCTCTGATGAGAGGTTGTTCAAGAAATCCTTTATGCCGGCATTTTCCTCCCGCTGCGTTTTGATCACGATGGGGTCTGGCAAACTGCTGATAAAGCGGAAGGTATCGTTGAACTGAAATTCGAAGCGGCAACCCACGAATGAAAAATCGCACCCACCGTTGCTGAAGCAGGAAGATCTGTCTTTCATTACGTGAATTTTTCTTATATCGATAGTGGGGGCGTTGGGGTTATCAAAGATGCTGAATTCTCGGCCGCTTGACAATATCAATATATCCCCTTTCTCAAGGGCATAACTGTTTTCACTCCCCGCCATTTTGATGAAAAAAGATCCGCTCTTGGCGATATATATTTTCATCCCAGAGTAATCTGGAAATTGTGCATTGGTGTTAGCGGCCATGTCAAACGTGACGATTTTCTGGCTGCTTATTTTTAATCTTGAAACGATGTCGGATAACGGGTCCATTATTACCTGCTTGCCTGATGCATTTACTGTATAGGTTTATTGCTATCTGGATAAGCTTGCGCATTTCACCCAGCCGAGGTGAAAGTATTATGGATGAGACGTCAGCAGGTGTACAGATGATCCTTCCATCCAGGCTGAATGGCCATAACGTGAGAAAGAAAGGGGAACTTCTTTATGTGGAGAATGTATTTCTCGCAGACGGAGTTGATGGCGTTGTCATGAAATTAAGCCAAGAGTGAGCAGTAGCTGATCTTGGTGGAAAAGATGTTACATACGGGTTCTCTGGATCAGTTTGTTAAACGTAATTTTTTGGTAAATATCATGCCACTCTGTCGGAAGTGCTCTGGAATAAAATCTGGAACATTCATCATTTTTGCTGAACACGAGAGTGCATCATCCAGAGCCGCTCGGAAGAGTCAATTTTCAACGAGATCGAAGAGATCCGCGACAAGATGCCGGGCTCTACCGGTGTCATCTCTGATCTGGGTAACGCCACCGCGACATGTATAAGCTCCACTGCAAGAGCCCACAAAGTCGAACGCAGCCGCAACAAGGGCCTCGCCCGCCCTGACTCGCCATCACGCATCAGCGCAGCAATGGGGCTAACAAGGCCGCCCGCAGCGAGGCTGGCGCAGCCAATGCCCCGGCGGCCAGCAGAAACGGCGGCAAGGCGGGCAATGGCAAACCGGTGGGGTCTCAGCTCCAGAAAGGTTCGGGTAACGGCAAGTCTTCCGCACAGGGTGCTGGGCAGGGCGCCGCTCAGGGTAAACCGGCTGGCAAACCCGCCCACAAGGGCAAGGTCCCGACCCGCGCGGGTTCAGCCAAGCCAGGTGCTAAACCCGTCACTCAGGGTGGCAAGTCAGCCGCCAAAGGCGGGGCAGCCAAGCGACCAGCTCGGTGAGTTTTCCTGATTGGAAAGCGATAGAAATAAAAAAGGCGACCAAATGGTCGCCTTTTTTATTTAAGATAATCGTCTCTGTTAATTTATTAATAATGCTCACTCACAAGGGTTTTCATCACTGATTTTTGTAACGACTAGGTCTGAGTAAACAGATGAGCGAGATATGCTTGAGTCATCGTGCAACTCGATACCCGTGGCTTGTGTATCAACTTTTATTCTATCTAGATTTATATTTTTTAACTCTATCTCAAGACTTTTCCCAACATGCATTTTGACTCGTCCGGATGAATAAAAATCATCCATGACAGTTCTGTATTCATTATTGAAGTAACCTTTGTTCAACGCATTTCCACATACATATGTAGCTTCGTAATGGCGCTCATTTTTGAGGTTTTTTGGGTAACGAACTTCTCCATTGGAAAGCCACCAACCATTTTTATCTTTGTTTACCTCAATGACATAGTGTGCTCTACCATCCGAAAATTTTTTATAGAATGATTGCTCAGGTGTTTTATCAACGATATTTGTAACGTTACCTTCAAGTTCAATATATGTAATGGCATGGGCAGGGAAAATAATAGATAAAAAGAGTAATGGTATGTATCGCATGTTATATCCTTTTTAGAGCATTGCTATAGGCTAAATAAAATTTATTTTTTTTGATACTGGTATCTACCTAAATCGGTAGAGTTGAAGCATGTGATCATCCATTGATTACAATTTTACAGTGGATTGCTTTACTAATCAGTTTGTAATCAGTCGCCACAAAGAGGCTTCGTATGGATGTTATATTGTAAGTGCAGTAATAAAGATGAGAAAAATTGATTTGAACCTTTATGTCCCGCTACTGCTTGGTGAATCTATAGTTCACGTCTTTTTAAAGCTGGGGAAAAGTATACTTAGCATAAACCCCTAGGCACAGACCTGCACAGGCCCTGCCAAGTCGGGGACGCAAGACCTGATGCTAAAAGGAATGGCACCAAGCGGCCAGCACGGTGAGTTTGCTGGTTGGAGCTCGATAGAAATAAAAAAGGTGACCAGATGGTCGCCTTTTTTATTTTGACATACAGGGTATCATAAAAATAACTATGCTAGGTAGATAATTACTTGGGCTAGCACCAGATAAATAACCACATGTATACAAGCGAACTTATTATTTTGGATTCTTAACACTCAACGTTAATTTTAATGAGCGAGTCATTTCTGAAATTATCTGCTGAATATCAGTTAGACTATTGGTAATAGACTCTACACTTGTACTTCTATTGAACTTTTTGGGGCTGTTGCTTTTAAAATAAACTAAGGCAAAAACTCTATAAACTGGATCTCTGAATGCATATTTATTACTATCAGCGTCATAGCGAATAATAGGTGGTTCATTTTCATCACAGAGTCTTTTTAAAAATCTACTAAGATTTCCTTGTGGATAATCATTTTCGTTCTTCTTGATTTGCTCATATATTTCTCCTCGAAGAGCACCATCTTGATGTAATTCAGATAGAGCCTTTATAATTAGTTTTGCATTGTCATATTTTTTTGTTCTTTTTTGTTTGAAAACATTATCAAATGCTTTTTTAAGAGTGTCAGAACTTTCTTCTAAGTACATCTGGAGTGCAGACTGTAATGACTGTTCCTCAACGTTCACAAGAGTATCTCTCGTATCATATATCTCCTGTGACGTGCAGATATTTAAACATAAATGATGGCACACAGATGCCATACCGTTAGAATATGAACTTATTCCTTTTGCTAGGCTTTCAGCCATAACAATTCTCAATAGTTCAGTGCCTCTGGAAATAATGTCATTTATTTCATCTTCATCCATTAATGGAACATGAATCTCAGCAACTCTATTTCCCATCTCTGCATCATATTCTACAATCTGTCTTGCTGTATCCACTGCACCGAGAGCAATTATTTTTAAAGTGGGATATTGATCTGCCATATCCATGAAAACTTTCATTATTTGTGATAAATGAGATCTTTCCTTTTCATCTATTTTATGGAAATCCTCAAGAACCCAACAACAGCCAGATGCCCCCATAAAACGTCCCAATGCCTGTGGAGTTAATTGAGGGGGTATTGCTCGGATTTGTTTATTTTGTGCTTCATTGCTATTTGTATATGCCAATTGGCCTTTTATACTTAAGTATTCGCTAGAAATTTGAGCGTTAATGGAGGTAGTTGCTTTATCTGATTTTTCTGAAATATAAAAAGGAGCTAGTTGATCGAAAGCATCTAATACAAGCATGTCAAACGTTACGCTCTTCATGCACCTTGATGTTAAATGGTTTTCATACAACTGATGTAGTTTGTTGACTAATAAAGTAGTTTTTCCAGACCCTGAGTGCCCATAAACGACCACTTGTTTACCAGGAGTACGCAGGGCATTAACTAGTTTTGAATTAACCTTTTCTCGCTCAACAAATGTTAGCCTGGCAGGAGTTGTGGGTGTAAAAACTTTATATACGTCATGTTTTTCACTATTCATTTTAAATATCCGTAAAATCAAGGGTGGATCTGGGCTCCCACCTTTCTGTGCGCGGCGTAACAAGGAAATCTGGGGCTCACACGCTTTCTATGTGAAGCGTAACAGCATCAAATCTCACGCTACCGCCCGTGGATTACAGCTTCCAATATGCTTCCTTGACCCGCGCTGGCAGCAACCCATCGCAGTTCAATAGGTTCTGGATGGCTATGGTAAGCCAAACGAAACTGCTTGGGCGAGTTTTAAAATGATGTAACCATCAGATTCTCATCGTTTTTTGAACTGGATCAGCAAATGGATTTGAAAGGGCATATGTGGCTATTTTCATTTCCCCAAAAGATGTCTGTCCTCATCAGGGGAGGCTTTGTTATCTTGCCGGGGATATCGGCAGGGGTGAGCGGTGCCCCTTTATCTCATTCCAGCAGGAGCAATAGATGGCAATAAAAACGCGATCCCGCAGGGAGAAGGTAGGCAGCGGCCTTGGATTGCTGCTCGGGATTATCGGCTTCAACCTGCTGATGCCCTTCCTGTTTGAAAAGCAGGCGGGTTTTGATGGCAACCAGATGCTCTGGGCCGCCGTGACGGCGCTGGTCTGCTCCGAGCTGGGGGCAAGGATAGGCAAGTGGCTGGATCGCCGGGAGCAAACGAGAGCAGGCGATTGATTCAGGAGGCGGCCGACAGGTCGCGCCTTGCTCTGAACTGGCTGGGAGTCAGGCCGGTGATGCGCTGAAATTCGCGATTGAAATTGGATTTGGTCTGAAAACCGGCGTTCATCAAGATCTGGGTGATGCTCTCATCCGTGTTCAGCAGGGCTTGCCTGGCATGGGCAATCCGATATTCGTTGATGACCCTGGGGATGCTCTGCTGGCGCACCAGATTGACGGCACTGGAGATCTGCTTGGCGGGAATGCCCAGTTTGCGTGAGAGACGGGCCAGGGTCAGCTCAGGATCCAGATAGCAAGCTTTCTCCTTCATCAGGTTATCCAACAGGGCCACTATCTCCCGGGCACGATCGTCGCTCAGCAGCGGCGCTTTCTCAGCAGGCTCGGGAACGGAGGCGGGCATCTCCTCCTCTTCTGCGTCAGGGGTAGTGACCCCCACCATCACCACGGCCGCCGCCAGCATGGGCACCAGCATCAGGTGACCCAGCGACAGGATATAGGGCGCCAGCTGGCCTTGATTGAAGGTGAAGTCGAGGGAGACGGCGGCATCGATGGCCGCCGAAAACAACAGCATCCAGCCCGCGATATGTTCCGCCCGTCTGACCCCCTCCCACTCATTGAACGAGACATAAAGCAGCAACTGTGTCTTATCGGAAAAACGCACCAGTGCGATGCCGTAGCAGAGATAGATGGCGGTCAGCAGGCCATCCAATGGCAGTGGCAACCAGTTGTGGGTCAGCATGCCGAGGGCAACCAGCGCGGGGCCGACGCCGTGCAGCCAGGAGAAGCGGGTCCCTGGCGCCTTGGCCCGGCTGAAGATATGCCAGGCGGCCACCGGAATAAGTGAGGCGAGGATCGGCTGCGCGAGAGTGAGCAGCGCCAGATCGAAGGTCCAGCGCAGCCCCACCACGCCGGTGGTGATAGCGCACAGCAGCAAAAAGAGGGCGGTCGTTCTGGCCGCACGGCCAAGGCGCGTCAGCAGCACGGCGGCCAGCAGTGCCAGCAGCAAGGAGACGATAAAGGGTATGGGTATGGCCAGCATCATGAATCCCGTGTGCAAAGAGAGGCCGTTGACCGGCGGCGGCATGCCAGCATAACGGCTTGGGTCAGGCGAATGAAGCCCATGATGGCGCAGGCGCGGTTCGAGGACGACCTGAAACCGGTTTGAGGACGCCGGGGAGCGCTTTGCTCCCCATGATAAGGGCTCCCAATCACCATAAAAGGCAGGTATTCATGTTCTCTTTCTACTGGCTGGGGTGGCAACGCGCCCTGGATTTTTCGGGTCGTGCCACCCGGGCCGAATGTGGGTGGTTCATGTTGGGCCATCTGCTGGTCACCCTGATCTGCATCTGGCTGGACGTGCTGCTTGCCAATCTGGGCTGGCTGGATCTGAGCTACGGCCTGGTAAGCAGCGTGCCCCTGATTGCGCTTATCGTGCGTCGTTTGCACGACACCGGCCGCTCCGGTTGGTGGGGCTGGGTCTTTCTGGTGCCGGCCGTGGGGCCCTTGCTGCTTATCTATTTGCTGGCGCAGCAAAGCGGGGCAACCCATGTTGGCAAGGAGGCATCGGCATGAGACACGCACTCTGGCTGTTTATGTTGTGCTGCTCGCTGGCAGTGGCCGCCGTCGACAATCCCCACGATTTTCCCAAGGGGGCGCTGGGCCTGCTGCAGGTCGACAGCCTGACCCGTGGCGAGCTGCTGTGGCTGCAGGGGCGGGTGGGGGAGGGAACCTATACCACCACGGATGCCGAGGGGCGCCACTGCGCCATCCGGGTGCCGGTGGCGGTCGGCAAGGTGGCGAGCAGCGGCCTTGGCATCGACTCCGCCGCGGGGCTGGCCATCATCGTCATGACGCCGCGGCTTGATGCGGCGCTCCGCAAGGGTGAACGGGTGAACAGCAGCGACTTCATCTTCTCCCGCGAGGCCGCTGACCCGGCGGCCGACGGCTATATCGTCAGCGGGATCGCGGCAGACGAAGGGTTTGTGCTGAACTCGCGGCGGCGCTGGATAGCCTGGCTGCTGGAAGACAAACCGGCGCTGCGCTGTCAATAAGGCCTCCCTCGTCAGGAAAAGGCGCCGGCCAGAGAAGGTCCACTGGCCGGTGTGCCTACTGCCACACTTCCTGCCCCTTGGCATTGAGCAGGGTGTGAAAGAGATAGTGATCATCCCGATCGTAATAGACGGTAATGGTGTGCTGCTCGGTGTAGTCCGCCGCCACGCTGGCCACCGTCATGGGCACTAGGATCAGCTCCCCCAGCCCCATTGTCACGGCGCTCGCCGTGGCCTGGCCATTGCCGTCACCACGCTTGTGGATCTTGCCGAGCACGGTAAAGCGATCGCAGCCCTGCACCTTATCCTCGGTCAGAAAGGTGGCCTGCTGGCAGAGCTGGGGCTCGCCCAGTTCGGCGCGAATGGTCGTGCGGGTCTCCCCCGATACCAGAGTATTGCGAAAGCGCCCCGAGTAGTGATCGAGGGCGGCGGCGCAGCCGCTTAGCAGCCAGATCAGCAGCAGCGGCGTGAGCCGCAGACAGGCGCGTTTCATGGGCGGGCCTTGTCATCTGCCAGGGCTGCATCGCCCCGTCGCCCGAGTTCGCTGCGATGCAAAAAGGTGGTCAGGGTATCGCGCGGCGGCGTGATGCCGCACTGCACCAGAATGCGCCCGATCGCCCCCCTGTGATAGCCGCCGTGGGTCACCAGGTGCAGCAGCATCTCGGCGCGGCTCATCTGCCCCTGGTCGCCATCCGTGAACTGAAACCGGATCTGGGTGTTGCACGCCTGCGGGCTCAGGGTCGTCACATACTCCACCAGCCAGTTATCCAGTGCCGTGACCGCGCCGTGCAGCGCCGCCAGGGTCGGCGTCTCGGGGGTATTGGTGGCGGTAAAACCGTGCCGTTCCCCCAGCAGGTTGGCCTTGAAGATGGTATCGACCACATGGATATGGTTGAAGATGCGCAGGGCCGTGTGGTGAGCCTCGCCATATTGCGTGGCATCCAGGGTGGCGAGGGCCGCCAGCAGTTCGTCATCGGCCCAGCGCTTGTAATGAAAAAGGGATTGCAGCGTCTCGTTGTTCATCGGTTCCTTGCCCTCATCTGCTCCTTGAAAGGTGGGCATGGTAGCCAAGAAGAGACCGATATGAAACCTGTTCTGCGGCGGTATCGACAGCAGGCCGGTTGCTGCCAGTACGCGGTCAGCCGTGCTCCATGGGCCTGCCAGCCTATGATCCGCTCTCGCTCCAGCTGGTGAAACATAAGGTGATCAATCAGTTACATAGGGCTGACCATAAGGCCATCATCTTCGGGGGTCGCTGAAGGCTGGGGGAGCCAAAGACACTCGTCCGAAGCCAGCACTGCCGCCAGTTTCGCGGGGCAGGAGAGGTGGCAAAAGGGCGACCAGATGCCCTGAAATATCTGGTTACACACTTCCCGCCCTGTTGATTGAATAGTGATTGAATAACGAGGGGCTGGGTGTGAAGATGCGCGCCACTCGCGACACGAGCCTGCTCGGCGAGAGATATCAAAAAAGCGACAGCGGTGATGGCGGCGGCGAGCGTCGCGGTCAACACCGCGGCAAAACCGGGCCGGGATGGCCCGCCATCTGTGAGTTCAGACCCCATGAAAAAACTGTTTCTGTTGTTGCCCGCGCTGGCGCTGACGGCCTGTGCCGGCAGCATGACCTCTGTTGACAAGACAAGCCCGCAAGGGCGCAAAGTGGTGGTGGGCCAGTTCCCGCCCAAGCCGGAGAACTTGTGCACCCTCAAGCACAACGAAGAGCTCCCGATGAACCTGCTGGAGCGCTATAGCAGCGCAGGACTGCTCAACTCCTATCTGAACAACAACCAGGAGAGCGTCAAGGTGGCCGACGAGAAGCAGGCCAACTATGTCCACGTCTATATTCCCGCCCGTAAAATGCTGTTCGGAGTGATCGACCTTAACTACAACGACAAGCCGCGGGTCACCTACTACGACTGCCAGTCCCTCAAAGGGCTGTCACGGGGCTGATCCTCGCAGGCCGATCCGGCGTGTAATGCAAGCAACAGATGCAGAAACAGGGGCAACCGGCGGGTCGCCCCTGCTGCTTTTGGCGCCGCCGATGGAGGGGAGAGGAGGGGAGTGCTACTCTGTCCGCCAGTTTGCATTGACCGGTTGGCGCAGGCGTTCGTCAGCGCTGACCCTGCCCACGCGTGCCTGATAAAACAAGGAGTTGTCATGCGCATTGCCCTCGTAGGTCTTGGTGATATCGCCCAGAAAGCCTATCTGCCGCTGCTGGCCAGCGACGAGCGAGTCACCCCGCTGCTCTGTACCCGCAATTCGGCGGTATTGGATAAGCTGGCCCGCCAGTACCGAATTGCAGAGTGCTTCACCGAGCTGGGCGACTTGCTGGCAAGCCGCCCGGATGCGGTGATGATCCACGCCGCCACCGCGGTGCACCTGGAACTGGCCGCCCAGTGCCTGCGCGCCGGCATCCCCACCTTTGTCGACAAGCCGCTCTGCGACACTCTTGCCGGGGTAGAGAGCCTCGCCAATATCGCCATCGCCAAGAACTGCCCGCTGTTTGTGGGCTTCAACCGCCGCTATCTGCCCGCCATGAGTGAAGCCCGCGGCCAGCCACTCACCGAGCTCAACTGGCAAAAGCACCGCCACGCCCTGGCGGGGGCCCCGCGCGCATTTCTGTTCGACGACTTTATTCATGTGCTCGACAGCCTCTGTTACTACGGCGGCGCACCTGATGGGGATCTGCATGCGGTGCTGCGGCGCTGTACCCGCCAACCCGAGTTGCTGGCCGGGGTGAGCGTGGCCTGGCAGAGCGGGCAGGTGGCGGTGAGCGGCAGCATGAATCGCAGCGCTGGCATTACCGAGGAGCGTATCGACGCCTATGGCGACAACCTCTCCCTGCATATCGAGAACTGCACCCGGGGCACCCTGGCCCGCGATAAAACCGTGCAGACCCTGGCCCCCGACGACTGGCAGTCGGTGCTGGCGAGCCGGGGCTTTGCCGCCATGCTGGCCCACTGGTATCAGCAGATTGAGGCGGGGCGGGCCGACGGGGCGCTGATAGAGAGCTACCTGCACAGCCACCGGCTGGCAGAGCAACTGGTGGCCCTGGCGGGGGAGTGAGGGTGAGCGCCGCGCCGGTTTGCTCGGGCCATGGACAGGAGGGGCGGGCGAAAAAATCGCCGGACCACTGTATGAGATGGCGCATCCCTGCGCAGTCGGCAGGGGAGGGCACCTGCCGGGCGAGCCAAGCGCTGGCTTGTTTGCTATCTTGGCGAGCAGAAACAGCCTTCAGATCAGCAGCGAGTCTATGAGCATTATTTTGGGGATAGATCCGGGCTCCCGGATCACCGGTTACGGGGTCATTCGCATCGTGGCGGGCAAGGCGGAGTACCTGGGCTCGGGCTGCATCCGCACCGACCTGGGAGAACTGCCGTCGCGCCTCAAGCAGGTCTATGACGGGGTGAGCGAGATCATCACCCAGTTCAAGCCGGACGAGTTCGCCATCGAGCGGGTCTTTATGGCGCGCAATGCCGATTCGGCTTTGAAGCTGGGTCAGGCTCGCGGCAGCGCCATCGTGGCGGCGGTCAATGCCCTGCTGCCGGTGAGCGAATACTCGGCCACCCAGATCAAGCAGGCGGTGGTGGGCACCGGCGGCGCCGCCAAGGAGCAGGTGCAGCATATGGTGACCCACCTGCTCAAGCTCTCGGCCACCCCCCAGGCGGATGCGGCGGATGCCCTCGGGGTGGCGCTCTGCCACTTCCATACCCGCCAGATCCTGATCAAGATGGCCGGACGCAGCACGGGATCGGTGCGCGGTCGCTACCGCTGAGCCGCGCATGCCACTGTGATAGCGGCACTATCGGGCAACCGGCCATATATCGGCGGGTTGCTTCCTCTGGCAGCGGTGGCTGTCGGCAGAAGCCTCAAAAGGGTCACTTTCTGTCGCACCTCCTCTCCACCGAGAAGGGCTGCCTGATCGGTCGCTAACGACAATCCTCTCAGTTAATCAACGGCTTGTGATGCATATCACGTCTTATGGCCGTGCCCCCCTCCCTTCGCATGCCCGATCCTGACTCCCATAATATGCGCCGGCCGCGTGGTGCGGCCCGGTGAGCCCTGGGCTCCCGCTTCATCCATCATTGGGAGAGTCGAGAAGTGAAACCTTTTGCAGCTGAATTCATGGGCACCTTCTGGCTGGTGCTGGGGGGCTGCGGCAGCGCCGTGCTGGCCGCCGCCTTTCCGAACGTCGGCATCGGCCTGCTCGGCGTGGCGCTGGCCTTCGGTCTGACCGTGCTGACCATGGCTTACGCCATCGGCCATATCTCGGGCTGTCACCTGAACCCAGCCGTGACCATTGGCCTGTGGGCCGGCGGTCGTTTTCCGGCCTCCGGCGTGCTGCCCTACATGGTCGCTCAGGTGCTGGGCGGGATTGCTGCAGCGGCGGTGCTCTATGTGATTGCCAGCGGTCAGGCCGGTTTTGACCTGGCGGCGGGCTTTGCCTCCAACGGCTATGGCGAGCACTCTCCGGGCGGCTACAGCATGCTGGCGGCGCTGGTGTGCGAAGTGGTGATGACAGCTTTCTTCCTGTTCGTCATCATGGGCGCCACCGACAGCCGGGCCCCGGCCGGGTTTGCCCCCATCGCCATCGGCCTGTGCCTGACCCTCATTCACCTCATCAGCATTCCGGTGACCAATACCTCGGTCAACCCGGCGCGCAGCACGGGTGTGGCCTTCTTCGTGGGGGGCTGGGCACTGAGCCAGCTGTGGCTGTTTTGGGTTGCGCCCATCGTCGGTGCCATTCTGGGTGCATTGGCCTATCGCGCGATCGCGACCAAAGCCTGATCCGTCAGGGCAGCAAAGTGTGGTATCGACACGCCCCCGGGCGTGTTTTTTCGTTTCTGGCGGGTACGAAAACGGGCCGCAAGGGCCCGCAAAGTTGCTTGGTCGTCGGCAAGAGGGGAGGGGCTACAACCCCTTGGCGCTCAGCATGTCTTTGTAGCGCTGGCGCAGCAGCTGCACCCGCTCCACACATAGGCATAGGTGCGGGTTTCGGCCATATGGGAGGGTGTGCCACCTTGTTTGTGGCTTACCAAGGGCTTACAACCCCTTGGCGCTCAACATGTCCTTGTAGCGCTGGCGCAGCAGCTGCACCCGCTCCACATAGGCGCGGGTTTCTGCGTAAGGGGGTATGCCCCCATGCTTTTGCACCGCGCCGGCACCGGCGTTGTAGGCCGCGGTGGCCAGCGCCACGTTGCCGCCATACTGCTTGAGCAGCCCCGCCAGGTACTTCACCCCGCCGAAGATGTTCTGCTCCGCCAGCATGGCGTTGCCCACCCCCAGCTCCCGCGCCGTGGCGGGCATCAGCTGGGTCAGCCCCATGGCCCCCTTGCGGGACACGGCGAGGGGGTTGAAGGCGGATTCGGCGTGGATCAGCGCCCGGATGAGGGCCGGCTCCACCTGATAGGCCTTGGCTGCCGCCTGGATGGTGCTGGCGTAGTCATAGAGAAACAGGCCGGTGGTGTGCCAGTTGACCTTGGAGTCGGGGTCGCAGGCGTAGCAGTCGTTGAACAGCAGCAGCTCGTAGTGACCCTGTTCCGGCATCATGTCGGAGTAGCGCACCACGCCATTTTTCTGCACCGATTTGTAGACCTGGATCTGGCGGGTGCCGGGCGGCAGCGGAGGGCTGGCCGGCTCGGGTGGCGGCAGCACCCCCGGGGTGTGCAGGGTGACGGGGGCCGTCGCGGGGGGCGGGGCCGGCGGCTCGGCAGTGAGGATCACCACCTCGGCCGGGGCGGGTGTCTGGCTCCAGCCGGGCGGGGAGAACAGCGGGATCAATCCCATCAACATCCATGCTTTCAACGGCTTGCTCCTTCAGCCTCGTTAGCCTTGTTGAGTAAAGCATCACGGCGCGGGCAGAACAAGCCCGCGCAGGCCGAGGTGTGGCCGCGGTTCACCATTTTGTGTGCGCAATAAAAAAGCGAGGCCGCCTGGTGGCAGCCTCGCACGGCAGTTGCCGGTTTACTCCTGCAGCCAGAGGCGGGCACTGCGGGCGGGAATGGCGACCCGGACCCACTGGCTCTGCACGTTGACCACAGCGCTCTGGTCGAGCACGTCCCGATAGTTGCGATACCAGGTCATCTCGAACTTGGCGGTATCGAGCCAGTACTCCTGCTCGTAGTCGCACTTGTTGATGCCGACCAGCCCCTGCTTGCCGCGCTTGAACAGCACGAAACAGTCGCCGCTGCCGACCAGCTGCATGGGCTGGCCCTGCACCGCGTTGTGGAAGCGGATCATCCCCTTGATGTCGCTGCGCAGGTAGTAGTCCTGCCAGCGCAGCCCGTCCTTGGCCTGGGTCTCGCCGTGATCCGAATAGACCAGCGGCGAGCCGCCATCGCGACCAAGCAGGTAGGCGTAGGCCAGCTTCTCGTCGGTCGGGTTCAGGATCTGGTAGCGAAAGCCGTCGTTGGTGGGAATGTCGTGGGTGATGGCGAAGGTGACCGCCCGGCTGCCCGGCAGGGCCTGGCCATAGGCACCGGGATCCGCCAGCAGGTTCATGCTGCCACCATAGCCGAGCGCCCCGCGCAGGGAGGCGAACAGCGGGAAGTCATAGGCACCCTGACCGCTGCTGTCGAGATAGGGCTTGAGGAAGCGCTCGTAGTCGTTGCTGCCGGCACCGCCGGTGGTGATCACCTCGCCGAACACGTGCATCCCCTGCTTTATCTCCGGGGTGAACACGGCATTGATCTGGTAATCGCTCATGTGCTTGACTGCATCGACCCGAAAGCCCTTGATGCCCATCCCCTTGAGCGCCTTGAGGTAGGCCTGCTGCTGGCTCACCACCCAGTTGTTAGGGTCGAGATCCGGCAGACCCTTGTCGCCGGCACCGCCGCACAGCCGCCAGAACTGCACGTTGCCCGGATCGTTCCAGTCGCTGATGCACCCTTCCGGATGGAAGTCCTGGCCGGCCAGGAAGTTCTGGCCCAGATCGCCAAACAGCTTCTGCCGCTCGAAGTAGCCGGGGTTGGCGGCATAGCTTTGCAGCAGTTCGCTGCCGGGGTAGTTGAGATCGCTGCGCTTCCAGCTCTCGTTGGCCATGTGGTTGAGCACCACGTCCGCGTAGACGGCGATGCCCCGAGCCTGCATGGCGGCGATCAGCTGCTCGAGATCCTGCTTGTTGCCAAGGGGGGTATCGATGAGGCGCAGATCCTGGGGTTGGTAGCGTGCCCACCACTCGTTGCCCGATGACTTGAGGGGCGGCGAGATGAGCACCTGTTTGTAGCCGGCAGCCTTGATGAGATCGGCCTTGGCGGTGACTTCACTGTATTTCCAGTTGAAGGCGTGCAGTATGACGTCGGCGTGTGCCAAAGGAGCGATCAGCATGCCTGCGATCGCCCAGATTCCCGCTGTGTGTTTCATTATTGTCAGTCCTTTTATTGGGTGCCCTGATGGGCACCCAGAGCCTCACACCAGCCTGGCTGGCCGGCAATCGCCTGACGGTGATTTTGTGAGCACTTTCAAAGCGGACTGTGCGGATCTGTGACGGCTTGCAAAAAACCGCACAGATCCCATCATTACTGATTTTTCAATCACTTAGCGGGTGGTATTGCAACTCAGTCGACCCCGTTGTTGTAGAGCGGCTGCCAGGCACAGTAGCGCTGGCCATTGCGCTGGTTGTAGAGCCAGAAGCGGTTGCAGTTGTCGTCGTAGTTGCTGGCGCCGACGTTGACGGCATAGCTGCTCAGCTTCTGTCCCTGCAGGGACTGGAACACTCCGTTGTAGAGCAGGGAGAAGTGCAGGTGTGGGCCGGTGGAGGAGCCGCCCTCGCACAGGGCCTCGTTGCGGTTGCTGGCATAGGTGCCGATGGGGGTGTCGGCGGCCACGTAGTCGCCGCTGCGCACCGAGATCCCGCTCATGTGGTAGTAGTTGGTGGCCCAGCCGTTGGGGGCGGTGACTCGCACCTGGCAGCGGGAGAAGACGGTGACGGTGCCGCTGTTGGCGGCGGTGACCGTGTAGGTGGCACCGCCCCAGCCCGGCCAGTCGTAGGAGACGTCGATGGAGGAGTAGGGGTAGCCGGAGCCGGTATGGGAGTGGGCGCCGTTGGCCTTCCAGCTGTAGCCCTGGCGCCAGGGCAGCTGGAACTGGCCGCCAGCCAGCGGTGCCGCGGGCGCGGCCGCGCCGCCCCCGGGGGAAGTCATGGCGTCCTGGCCGAACAGGGTCTGCCACTGCTCACCAAGCTGCTGCTGCACTGGCGCGCTCAGCAGGCTGGCGAGGGCGGCCTGGTGCGCGGCTTGCGGCGCCAGGGCAGGGGTGCGGCGCGGGGTGAGCTGCTGTTGGGCGCGGGCCTGATAGAAGCGCTCGGAGAGCTGGCGCGCCATCAGCTCCAGCTGATTGTCAAAGCCCCTGGCCTTCACCAGCTTGGCGAATGGCGCCGCCATGGCCTGTTCGGAGGGGGCCGAGATGAGCTGGCTGCTCGTCTCCATCAGGGCCAGCAGCAGCTGGGGGTTGAGGCTGGTGATGCCGCTCCAGTGCAGGATCACCTCCTCCTTGGGCAGCAGGTGAGGCGCCTGTTGCAGCAGGAAATCGTGCAGATCGAACGCCATGGCCGCCTCGCCGAACACGAAGTGGGCCTCATCCAGGGGGAGTGCCGGGGCTTGGCCGGTGGCAAGCTGCTGCGCCGTGAAGTGATAGGGGGCAAGCGGGACATGGATGTCGCCGGCCCAGCCGGCGGCGGGCAGCAAGGCTAGCAGCAACAGGGAGGGGATCGGTCTGGACATGATAGCTCCTTGGCAAAGTGGTGAGGTGTCGGTGTGGGGGTGACCCCACGCAGGCAACAACAGCGCGATGCTATGCCAAGGTTTCACCATAGGGCGAAACGGTAAAGTTGCTATTCGAATGGGGCTTTTTGTGCGGGGAGATGACGAGAATGATTTGTTAATAAATGTTTACGCGATCTGTTTGTAGAGCCAAATCAGTAGGTTGCGGGTCATCAAATGGCGGGCTGCCGTAAAGGGCCAAGAGAAGGGACAAACAGTGTCTGCCTCGGGTTTGCCGTGCTAGGATTGCGGTTTGCCGCCGCGCCGGCAGCATGTTAAAAAGTATGCAACTTGGTGTGGTTATTGGCTTTTTTGTTACTAAAAGCCGTGATATCTTCATGCTGGTCGGATCTCTTCGACCAACAACTTCTGTGCGAGGATCTGGCCGGATGGCCAAGGATGAAACGAGTGTGATAGGCAAACGGGCGATGGAACTCACGTTCGAAGAGTACTGCGATGCGGATCTCTCCCTGATCAGGGACTACTACGAAACCACTTTCTCCCACTATGTGCCGGATCTGGCCGAGCGGATCTTCGTGGTACGCGACGCCCACTGGCTGGTGGGGGCCGTGCGCCTGCGCGACGAACAGGATTACTATCACCTCTGCGGCTTTCGCCTGCTGCCCCACTACCAGTCGCTGGGGCTGGGTTCTCGCCTGTTGCAACACGCTTGCAGCGATCTGCTGGACAAGCCGGTGATCTGCCAGGCCTTGCCGTTCGAAAAGCCCTTCTACCTCAAGGCCGGCTTCGCCGACCTGTCCCTGCACGAGCTGGAGGGGCCGCTCTTCTCCCTTTATGACCAGCAGCGCGAACAGGGTTACCAGATCGAGCTGCTGGTGCGCCAGGCCAAGGCCCCCGTCTACAACTGATCCCTTACTGGGGCTTGGTCAGCAGGTGGATCTTGCCCGGTGACAGCTCCAGCCCCAGCAGATTCTCCTTCAGCCAGGCCTGATTCGGATCCTTGGCATCGAGCCGGTAGACCGGTTGGGTCTCCAGCCGCTTCTCCATGCTCTGCAGCAGCATGCCGAGCATGAAGCCGAACTTCTGCTGCGCCGCCTCAGGCTCCAGCTTGTATTCAATCAACTTCATGTTGTCGAGGAACAGGGCGCTCTGCGCCTTGTCGTAACGCGGCCTCGCCTCGTAGGCCATGTTCAGCCGGGCGTCGTATTCGGTGTTGTCCGGCAGGGCGATCTTGAGCTTGCCCTTGCCGTAGACCCGGGCGGTGTCCGGGCTCTGACGCCCGATCTGCACGTCGCTCTGCTCGAGCTGCACATGGGCCTTGATGATGCCGGGCAGCTCCAGCTGTTTGTTCACTTGCACCTGGGATTGCAGGTACTGGTTTATCTGTTGCTCATTGATGTCATATGAGCCTTGACCTAGCATGGCCAGACTGAGCAGCATAGATGACAGGATCATGCTAACGACCTGATTGAATGGGTGTGTCTTACAGCATACCATCCTGCTTTCGTGGGATCTGCCCACCGCTTTCACCCCTGTGTAAAAGGAGTTCTCGTGATCAACGGTCTGGAGCACGACATCCAACTGCTGTTTTCCCAGTTCCTGGGCTGGTTGCTGCTGCTGTTTCACACCGTGATCGTGGCGGGGGTCTCATTGCGGGTGGTGATGAAGCGGCGCCCCATCGGGGTCTCGCTGGCCTGGCTCGCCCTCATCTATGCCATCCCGTTT
Organism: Aeromonas sp. FDAARGOS 1408; assembly: GCF_019048665.1. NCBI lineage: Bacteria > Pseudomonadati > Pseudomonadota > Gammaproteobacteria > Aeromonadales > Aeromonadaceae > Aeromonas > Aeromonas sp. FDAARGOS 1408. The sequence continues at coordinate 706,390 of NZ_CP077394.1, forward strand.
GCCGGGGTCGGCTTCTACGTGCTGTTTGGCGAAATTCGCCTCGGCCGGCGGCGCGCCGAGCGGGCCCAGGCCATGTACCGCCCTTATGCCATCTGGATCCGCCAGCTGGCCCGGCTCTTCCCTCAGCACTGCTGCGAGGTGGGGGAGAAGGCCCAGCCGCTGCACGATCTGATCCAGGGACGGCTGGCCATGCCCATGCTCTCCGGCAACCGGATGACGCTGCTCAGCAAGCCGGAAGCCATCCTACGCGAGATAGTGCGCGACATCCGCCAATCCTCCCAGTCCTGCTACCTGGAGTTCTATATCTGGCACCCGGGCGGCGACACCGACGAGGTGTGTGAAGCCTTGATGGAAGTGGCGGCGCGCGGCGTGGATTGTCGCTTGCTGCTCGATTCCATGGGCAGCAAGACCTTCTTGCGCTCGCCCTGGCCGAAGAAGCTGCGCAAGGCGGGGGTCAAGCTGGTGGAGGTGCTGCCGGTCGGGGCCTGGCGCATCCCGTTCCAGCGTCAGGATTTGCGGATGCACCGCAAGCTGGTGGTGATCGACGACAGGGTCGGTTACACCGGCTCCATGAACATGGTGGATCCCCGCTTCTTCAAGCAGAACGCCGGGGTCGGCCAATGGGTCGACATCATGATCCGGGTACAGGGCCCCATGGTGCCGCTGATGTGGTCCATCTTCGTCTGGGACTGGGAGATGGAGACCGGCGAGCGGCTGCTCGACAGCCTGCAGCACGAGCCGGAGGCCTGGCCCCAGAGCAACTACCGGGCCCAGCTCATCCCGTCCGGCCCCTTCGTCGGCGGCGACTGCATCCAGCAGAGCCTGCTGCTGGCCATCTACCAGGCCCGCCACCATCTGGTGCTGACCACCCCCTACTTCGTGCCGGACGATCCGCTGGCGGCGGCGCTCTCCTCGGCGGCGGCCCGCGGCGTGCAGGTGCAGCTGGTGTTGCCGGCGCGCAACGACTCCATCATGGCTAATTACGCCTGCAATGCCTTCATGGAAGAGCTGCTGGAGGCGGGGGTGGAGATCTACCGCTACGACGCCGGCCTGCTGCACACCAAGAGCGTGCTGGTGGATGACGATTTTGCCCTGGTGGGGACGGTCAACCTGGATCGGCGCAGCCTCTGGCTCAACTTCGAGGTGACCCTGCTCATCGACAATCCGGTGTTCGTCGCCGAGATGACCCAGCTGGTGCAGGGCTACATGGTGGAGGCGACGCCCATGTCGCTGGCCAAGTGGCGGGCACGCCCCTGGTACAAGAAGGCCATGGAGAACATGTTCTATCTGTTCAGCCCCTTGTTATGACATCACTTAATTGTGGCCGGCGCCGAATTGCGCTTGCCTCCCCCCGAACTTGCCCCGTAGAGTGCGGCAATCACTCCCTGGAGAACGGAATAAAGATGAAGAAGCGAGTAGCGCTGGCCGTCACGGCGGCCTTGGTGGTGGGTGGGCTGGGTGCCTGCTGGTACACGGGCAATGCGTTCGACCGTATCATGGCCGAGCAGATCGCCAAGGTGAAGCAGGAGAGCGGCATCGAGTTGAGCTGGCAGCCGGGTTCGAGCAACCTGTTCACCCGTGACGGCGTACTGAAGATGGTGATCACCCCGCAGACCCTGGCCAGCCTGGATGGTCAGCTGGAGGGGAGCGAGCCGGTCGAGGTGCAGTTCATCGTCGACAGCCGCATCCTGCCGCTCTACATCAAGAGCAACATGCTGCTCGACACCAGGCAAGGTTCGCTGGCGCCCGTGTTCAACGCCTTCAAGATGGAACAGTGGCAGTTTGGCATCGAGTCGGTTAGCAGCCTGTGGACTTCCAGCAACAGCAGCCGCTTCTGGGCCAACGAGTTCAAGGTCAAGCAGGGGCTCGACGAGTTCAGCTTCCTGCCGATGAAGGGTGACTATCACGGTGATCTGGAAGGCAATGGCCACCTCACCTTCCACTGGCAGGGGATGACCCTGCACGAAGAGCAGAACAAGATGGACATGGTGCTGGCCGAGCTCAAGGGCAGCGCCGACATGGCCGAGATCCGCGGCATCTGGCTCTCTCCCCGCAGCGACATGACCCTCTCCGCGCTGTCGGTACAGCTGCCGGACAACGTCAAGTTCTCCCTGCAGGGGCTGACCTCCGAGACCCAGCTGGCTGGGGATGATGCCCAGACCCTCTCCAGCAGCTACCAGATGAAGGTGGATACCCTCAATCTGGAGAACGAGGCGGACAACCTGGCGCTGACCCAGAGCAAGCTGGCCCTCAATCTGAAGGGGCTGGATCTGGAAGGCTATCAGGCGCTGCAGGCCTCCAGCGGCCAGGGCGTGGAAGAGGAGGCTATTCAGCAGGCGCTGGACAAGATGCTCAAGCGTGGTGCCACGCTGGAGCTGGTGGACTTGAGCTCCCATCTCAACGGCGAGCCGGTGGCCATGAAGGGAGATATCAAGCTGGCAAGCACCTCGCTCGAGCAGCTGTTCAACAGCGAAGAGGGGATGCACGCCCTCTCCGGCCTGCTGCACGCCAACCTGAGCGGCAAGCTGGGCAAGGCGGTGCCGCAACTGGCACCCATGCTGGACCAGTTCGCGGCCATGGGGTATCTCAAGGCGGACAAGGAGCAGCTGACGGCCGAGATCAAGCTCGACAAGGGCGCCATGACCATCAACGATCTGTCGCTCTGATTGACGTCGCGTCAGTGCATATGGAACAAAGGCTCCCGCGGGAGCCTTTGTCGTTTTCGGTGGCTGGAGTTACTTGAACACCACCGTCTTGTTGCCGTAGACGAACACCCGCTCGTTCAGCACCAGCTCGAGCGCCCGGCTCAGCACGGACTTCTCCACGTCGCGGCCGGCCTTGGCCATGTCGTCGGCACTGAAGGTGTGATCGACGTGGATCACGTCCTGCTCGACGATGGGGCCCTCATCCAGGTCGTCGGTGACGAAGTGGGCGGTGGCGCCGATCAGCTTGACCCCGCGATCGAAGGCCTGACGATAGGGGCGGGCACCGATGAAGGCAGGCAGGAAGGAGTGGTGGATGTTGATAATCTTGCGTGGATAGGCCTCGACGAAACTCGGGGTCAGCACCCGCATGTACTTGGCCAGCACCACGTAGTCGGGCTGGTAGCCGTCGATGATGGCGCGCACCTGCTCTTCGTGCTCGGTGCGGCTCAGATCCTCGTGGCTGACGGTGTGGAACGGAATGTCGAACTTGCCGGTCAGCTCGGCAAGGGTGTCGTAGTTGCCGATCACCGCCACTATGTCCATGTCCAGCGCACCGGCGTAGTTTTTCATCAGGATGTCGCCGAGGCAGTGGGTCTCCTTGGTCACCAGGATGACGATGCGCTTCTTGCCGGCCTTGACCAGCCGGCGCTGGGCACCGGCGGGCAGGGCATCATCGAGGTCGGCCAGCAGGGTCTCGTCGTTGAAGCGCCCTTCCAGCTCGGTGCGCATGAAGAAGCGGCCGTTTTCGTGATCCACGAACTCGTCGTTCTTGTTGATGTTGAGCTGGTGCTTGTAGCAGATGTTGGTGATCTTGGCGATGAGGCCCTTGGCGTCCGGGCAGTCCGTCAGCAGTATTTTCTTTTCCATCTCTGTCATGATTCCGTTGGTGTTGTTGGCGCCTGAGTCTGCGCAGGCCGCGCGTTTTTTCTGGCACTATGCCACAAACAAAATCAGAAAGGACAGCGCGCCGTGCATCCGGGCGATCCGTGCCCCGGAGCAGGCATGCTATTCATCCTTGATGGGTTTTGTGCTGGTATCCGGCACCGTTTTTCTTTAGGCTGTCTGCGCTTATTCTCAGGGCGGGGTGAAATTCCCCACCGGCGGTATCCCGATCTGACTCGGGGAGCCCGCGAGCGCCCGACCCGGTTTTCAGCCGGGACGGGGTCAGCAGATCCGGTGAGATGCCGGAGCCGACGGTCACAGTCCGGATGAAAGAGGATAAGACAGACTATTGCAGGCAAGCCCCCCGCGGGCCGGCCGCCGCATGCCTATCTCTGTCTGCCTTTCCATGCCCTGATTCTGGTCCTTGTCTTGTTTAGGAGTCTTACCATGAATCAGTCTCTTCTCAGTGAATTTGGTGATCCCATTGCCCGTGTCGAAGCGGCGCTGGCAGCTCTGCGTGCCGGCCGCGGCGTGCTGGTGGCCGACGATGAAGATCGGGAGAACGAAGGGGATCTCATCTTCGCAGCCGAATCCATGACCAATGAACAGATGGCCATGATGATCCGCGAGTGCTCCGGCATCGTCTGCCTCTGCCTGACCGATGAGCGGGTACGCCAGCTCGAACTGCCGATGATGGTGGAGGCCAACTCCAGCCACTATCAGACCGCCTTCACCGTGACCATCGAGGCGGCGCAGGGGGTGACCACCGGCGTCTCGGCGGCCGATCGCATCACTACCATCCGGGCCGCCATCGCCGACGGTGCCAGACCCTCCGACCTGCATCGCCCGGGCCACGTCTTCCCGCTGCGGGCCCGCACTGGCGGGGTGTTGACCCGCCGCGGCCATACCGAAGCCACGGTCGATCTGATGCAGCTTGCCGGGCTCAAACCCTTCGGTGTGTTGTGCGAATTGACCAAGGAAGATGGCTCCATGGCCCGCTTGCCGGATCTGGTGGCATTTGGCCGCCGCCATGACATGCCGGTGCTGACCATCGAGGATCTGGTGCAGTATCGTCAGTTGCTGTCAGAACGTTCAGCCTGAGCCTCATACGAAATTGTAATAAGCACAAAATTTGGTTACGCTTTGTGCGAACCTCATCCAGTGACCCTTATTTTTGACTGAACTTTGCACAAAAAGTGTACGTTTAAAAAAAAATGAGGGTTTTAATGCATTTATCTGTGATGGGGCCTATCCAAACTATGATTTTTTTGTGCCATAATCACGCCGCTTGCTAAACGTCTGGCGAGTTAAAGGGAGCTTTTAAAATGAAAAAAATGTTGTTGGTAGGTGTTGTTGGTCTGTCCGCTCTGCTGGGCGGTTGTGCAAACACCAGCGAACTGGAAACTTCCGTTCAGAATCTGTCTAACAAAGTTGACCAACTGGCTCAAGATGTTAGCGCTGTTCGTGCTGATCAGTCCAAGATCGCTGCTGATGTTGCAGAAGCCAAGCAAGAAGCTATGCGTGCTAACCAGCGCATCGACAACATGGCTACTTCCTACAAGAAGTAATCCATGCGAAAAAAATGGCGCAGTTATGCGCCATTTTTTTTTGCCTGAAATTCATCAAATTCCCGCATTTTCCTCGCTGATCCCCGCCTGACAAGGCAATGCCGATCGCTCGGCATCACCCCGTTGCTCATCTTCCTTTCAAGTCAGTAGAGCAGGCTGTAGAGCTTGCGACGGTAACCCTGTGCCGCCGGGTTGGATCCCATGGTGGTCAGGATGTCGAGATAGGTCTTCTTGGCATCGCCGAAGGCGAGATCCCGCTTGAGGATGGTGAACAACAGCGCCAGCGCTTCTTCCTGGCGGCCGGCCTGGCTGTATTGCACCGCCAGCTCCTGGGCCAGGGCAAAGTTGTCAGGCTCCTGCTGGTGGCGGGCTTCCAGCGCCCGCAGCTCCGGGCTGTCCGCGGCCTGTTGGGCCAGCGCCAGACGGGAGACAAGCGTCTGGTAGTGGTCATCCTGGGCGATCATCGGGATCTTGCCGAGCAGCTCCTGAGCCTCATCAAGCAGATTGAGATCGAGTGCCGCCTGGGTCAACCACAGACTGATGTCGTGGCGATCCGGTGCCAGCTGATGGGCCTTGCCGAAGTGGCCATAGGCCACGCTCGTCTGGCCGTCCGCCAGTGCCTGTTGCCCCTGTTCGAGCAGCAGCTCCTCCTCCTTGGGGGCGAAGGCGGCGAAATAGCCGCGCAGGGTGGCCTCGTCCTGCGGGCCTTCCAGAATGGCCTGCTCGTCAGGGCGGCCCTGATGGAACAGCACCAGCGCCGGCAGGGCGCGCAGACCGAGCTGACCGGCCAGCGGTTGCAGCTGCGGATCGTTCATGTCGACCTTGGCCAGGGTCACCTGGGGATTGGCCGGGCCGACCAGCGCCTCCACCTGCGGGGTCATGGCCTGACACTCCGGCATCTGGGGGGCGTGGAAATAGATGACGATCGGCTTTTTCATGGAAGCATCGATCAGGGCGGCTTGGAAATTCTGGGGATTGATGTCGACGATCATGAGGCTGACTCTTGGAAAATGGTGTGAGTTAACATGGGGTTGATGGGCACAGAATTCAAGCTGCCATCGAGCAGCCAGCCGTTGACGGCCAGGGTCGGCGCGGCCAGGCTGAGCCAGCCCTGGCCGATGGCCCAATCCTGCACCCGGTAATCCTGTTCATCGAGCTGGTTGTCGAGCCGCCACTCTTCCTCAGGCACGAAGCGCACCTTGTCGAGGCCGGCGGCGATGCCGGCGCCGTGGGCTTTCAGCACCGCCTCCTTGCGCGACCAGAGCCGATAGAAGGCCGACTCTTGCTCCGCTTCGGGCAGGGCGAGCAGCCACTCATATTCACTGCGTGCATAAAAGCGGCGCGCCAGTGGCAGAGTCTGGCGGCGGCGCTGACCCATCTCGATGTCGACCCCGAGCGGGCCGGCGGCGCAGAGGGCGATCACCAGCCAATCCCCGCTGTGACTGAGGTTGAACTGCCAGCGTTCGTCGCTCAGCACAGGTTTACCGTGCGGGTTGCTGGCAAATTGCAGTGCATCGGGGTTGCACTGCAGCCGCTCGGCCAGCAGCCGTCGCAGCAGCCCGCGGCTGAGCAGGTACTCCTGGCGGCGCAACGGCTGGCCAATCGCCTGCCATGCCTGCCGTTCGGCGGGGGAGAGCAGGGTTTGCAGCAGAGTCAGCTGCTCGGCGTCGACCTTTGCCGGTTTTAACAAATAGAGATCCACAGAGATCATAATTTTTCACTTTAAAAGAGCGGCGAAACAGCGATAAAAGTCAGTTTAATCCGGTCAGGACGGCTTCTTTCGAGATTGTATATTGTTTGGCCACGATCACATTAATCAGGAAAAATAATGCATTTCCTTGCCGAAATGTGAGGTCGATAGGGATTTTCGCTTGCCTCGATAGAATTCTTGGATATAGTCGGGTGCTGTTGCCTTATAAATTGCCCGTTCGGGCCGTATTTTAACAAGTTTTACTATTTTGCGGGGATAAAGGATTGCGCCACCTGATGCTACTGCTGGTCGCGCTCGGAATGGTGGGTTGTGCCTCGGCACCCCAGCCCGAGGTTGCGAGCAAGATCGAAGTTTCCATGATGGAACCCGTAATTGAACCGGAAGCTTCACAAACCCCAGATGTAAACGAAATCCTGACTGTATACAAAGAGTGGCGCGGCGTACCTTACCGCATGGGAGGCAGCAGCCAGCGTGGCATCGATTGTTCCGCTTTTGCCCGTGAAGTGTTCCGCAACGCCGTCGGCATCGAACTTCCCCGCGATACCCGCTCCCAGGTCCATGAAGGCACCCGAGTCTCCAAGCAGGATCTGGTCGAAGGGGATCTGGTCTTCTTCAAAATCAATCGCCGCCTCAACCACGTCGGCATTTATGTGGGCAATGGCGAGTTCATCCACGCCTCCACTCGGGCCGGGGTAACCCGCTCCAAGCTCGACAGCTCTTATTGGCGCAGCAAGTTCTGGCAGGCACGCCGGATCGACATCTGAGTCAGGCTGGACAAACGGCTCGCAGTACGGACTGTTTTTCCAACCTCACTTGAACCGGGCTCCCGCAGCCCGGTTTTTTATGGCTGCGATTTAGACTTTCGGGGGCCGAATCACTATAGTGTGGGCCCGTTTTTTCCCCGGCAGGCCCAGCATGAAGACCCGTTCAGACCATAAATCCGGATTGCACCCGCGCAATCGCCACCAGGCTCCCTACGACTTTGCCGCGCTCTGCCTGCGTACTCCCGAGCTGCAGCCCTTCGTCTTCGTCAATCCCTACGGCGCCAGCACCATCGACTTTGCCGACCCCGCCGCCGTCAAGGCGCTGAACAAGGCCCTGCTGGCACTGCATTACGGTATCCAGCACTGGGATCTGCCGGCTGGCTACCTTTGTCCGCCCATTCCTGGGCGTGTGGACTATCTGCACAGAGTGGCTGACTTGCTGGCCGAGAGCGCGGGCAAGGTGCCGACCGGCAAGGGCGTGCGGGTGCTGGATGTTGGGGTGGGGGCGAACTGTATCTACCCCCTGCTGGGCGCCCGCGAATATGGCTGGCGCTTCGTCGGCTCCGACATCGACCCGGTGTCGGTCAAGGCCGCCTCTCTGCTGGCCAACAGCAACGGGTTGGGCAGCCAGATCGAGTGTCGCCTGCAGTGCAGGGCCGGCGACATCTTTCAGGGCATAGTGGCGCCGCGCGAGCGTTTCGCGCTGACCCTCTGCAACCCTCCCTTTCACGCGTCGCTGGCGGAGGCGAGCAAGGGGACTGAGCGCAAGCTGCGCAATCTGGGCAAGGAGGTCAAGGACAAGCCGGTGCTCAACTTCGGCGGCCAGAAGGCCGAGCTCTGGTGCGAAGGGGGAGAGGCCGCCTTTCTGGCCGCGATGATCAACCAGAGCCGGGCCTTTGCCGAACAGTGCCTCTGGTTCAGCTCGCTGGTATCGAAAAAGGATAATCTGCCGGCGGCGAAGAAGGCGCTGACCCGGGTCGGTGCTCGTCAGGTGCGGGTGCTCGAGATGGCGCAGGGCAACAAGGTGAGCCGGGTGCTGGCCTGGACCTTCTTCGATGAGGCAGGGTGCCGCGAGTGGTGGTCAGCAGCGCGCTGATCTCCACACAGGCCCGTGACGGGCCTTTTTCATCTCAATGCCAACATGATCGGATAAAAAACAGGCAATCGTTTTCTTCGTTGGTTCATCATGCTGTTATGTAGCTATCCTGTAGTGATTTTTGCCTTGGTACAGCTGTACGCCGAGATTTTTTTGCACTTTCAGCTGTAACTTTAATAAAATAGGACTGGTTAGACCTCTTTACAGGCTTTGAATCGAATAGGGATCGGTACATGAAAGTTGTCGATTTTCTGAAGCGCAAGCGCGAAATTCTGGCGCAGCACCCCTTTGAGCTCAAGGATTGGCTCTCCCCGGCTATCCGCGACTACTGGCGTGAGTTTCAGCAAAAGGCACACCTCCACCCTCTGCTGGGGCGAGTGCTGGATTTGCAGGGCGACAACCAGTCCATGCTGCAGCAGCAGGGTGCGGCCCAGGCCGTCAACGGCCAGCCCGTGCCACCGCAAGAGTCGATCATCGAACTCGACGGTGAGGCGGCGACCCTGTTTGCCACCTTGCAGGCGCGCATCGGTGAAGAGACCCACGTGGGCGAATGGCTGCATGTCAGCCAGCAGATGATCGATCAGTTTGCCGCCGTGACTGGGGATCATCAGTGGATCCACACCAACCCCGAGCGTGCCGCCGCCGAATCGCCGTTCAAGACCACCATCGCTCACGGCTTCCTGACTCTGGCCCTGCTGCCGCAGCTGACCGGCTCGGTGGACGAGGCCAATCCGGAGTTTCCGACCGCCCGTATGGTGGTGAACTTCGGTCTGGATCAGGTTCGTTTCCCGTACCCCATCAAGGTGGACAGCAACATCCGCGCGCGCACCAAGCTGGCTCGGGTTACCCCGATCAAGGGCGGGTTGGAGCTGCTCAAGGAGATCAAGGTGGAGATCGAGGGGGTACGCCGCCCCGGCTGCGTCATCGAGTCTGTCACCCGACTCTACTTCTAGGCCGCGGCTCACCCCCAGTCTTGCCAAAAATCAGGCCCACCTAGGTGGGCCTGATTTTTTTTGTGGCTGCTGGGTCATCTGTGATCGGTCTGGCTCAGAAACTGGCTCCCAGAGTGAGCAGGTGGCGCCACTCCTTGCTGCTTTTGAGCTCGAAGCCCGGCAAGTGGATGCGATAGTCTTGCCAGTCGAGCTCGCTCGACCAGGAGAGGCGCAGGTGATCGTTGAAGTAGTAGCGTACTCCCAGGTTGCCTTGCACTGTCTGCTCCCGGGTGATGTAGGGCGAGGGCTGGTCCAGATAGCGCTTGTAGCCGCCCTTGCTGAACAACTCCAGCTTCTCCGACCAGAGGTCGACGGGTTGACGATAGTCCCAGCCAAGGCCCAGCAGGGGATAGTTGATGATCCTGTCGTTGAACAGGCTGATGATGAAGAGGGTGTTGAGGTCATCCGGTCTGGTGTATGAGCGCTCCAGCCCGGCCTGGCCGATCAGCTCCAGTCGCCGCCGCTTGTCGTTCCAGAACCGGTAGCCAGGGCCAGAGGAGTAGGCAAGGCTCATGTAGTCGGCTTCCAGCATGCGATATTCGAAGTCGACGGCTGAGCGCAGAAACCAGTTTTGGTCGAAGAAAAAGTCCAACATGGGTTGGAGCCGGTACTCATGGCTGTTGGTGACGTTGTTGGCGGTCTCGTAGATGTACTCCCCGTCCAGCGTATAACGCCAGTCGAGGTTGGCCACCTCGGTGGATGCCTTCAGGTTGACGTTGTTGGTCTTCTTGTCGTTGTGCTTGAGCTTGACGTTCAGATCGCCGCTGCCACTCCACAGCCAGGCCTTCTGATCATCCGGCGTCAGGGCGAGCAGGGTAATGCCGCTCTTGACGGTCGGTTTCGGCTTGTCCTGCTTCTCGATGCGCCAGCGCTTGACCGCCTCGCGTTTGACCGTGACGGGCTCGCTATAAGGGAGCGCGATGCGCACCTCCTCGTCACCTATCTCCTCTATGGTGCCGGTCAGCCGGTCACCGTTGTCCATCCAGAGGATGTCGGCCAGAGCCGCCGGGCTCAGCAGCAGGGCAAGCAGGCAAAAAACGCGGTAGCTCATGAAGATCCTCGTGAACATGGTTGGCTATCAGCCGCTGACGGGACGGGGAATGCCGTTCTTGCTGTTGAGCGCGCTGGCAGCCTTGTCCCCGTCGACTTCTGGTTTGGCGATGAAGGCCTGCGCCTCGGCGGAGAGGATCAGCGGGGCGCCCTGTTTCAGCTCCAGCTCGGTGCGAGAGAGGGGAGAGTGAACCTCCAGCCAGTGGCGGCCATCGGGCTCGATGGCGGTCTTGACCGGCTGGTTGATCACCCGCACCTGAGTGCCGACGGGGACAATCTTGAACAGGGCCTCGATGTCGTCAGGACGCAGTCGAATGCAGCCGGCACTGACCCGCAGGCCAACGCCGAAATCCTTGTTGGTGCCGTGAATGAGATAGTCCCGCTTGCCATAGCCAAGGCGCATGGCGAACTTGCCGAGGGGGTTGTCGGGGCCTGGTGGCACGACCGCCGGCAGGGTGATCCCTTTTTGTTCCAGCCAGGATTTGCGCACCATGGGGCCGGGCACCCAGGTTGGATTGGGGTTCTTGGCAATGATGGTGGTGGTCATTTCGGGAGTCTCCCGCCCTATGTCACCGATGCCGATGGGCAGCACCATCACCTCGTTCTTGCCCTTGGGGAAATAGTAGAGGCGCAGCTCCGGCAGATTGATCACTATGCCTTCGCGGGGCACGTCCGGCAGCAGCATCTGGGTCGGCAGGGTCAGCCGGGTGCCCGGCTTGGGCAAATAGGGGTCGACTCCCGGATTGGCTTCCAGCAGCGCCAAAAAACCAATCTGGGTGTGCTTGCCGATGAGCTCGAGATGTTCATCTGGCTGGACTATGTAGTCCTCCAGCTCGCCGATCAGGCGGCTGCCTGCCGGGGGCAGTGGATAGGTGGTAGCCAAGGCCGGAGCCGTCAGCAGGCTGGCGGTCAGTGCCAGCAATGAGAGGGTTCGTGCGATGAACATGTACTTCCTGTCTGATTGGATGAGAGGCCGCGCCGCGACCTCCTGGGAAAAAGGGGGAAATTGTCAGTCAAATGCGCGCCGATTGCCAGCCTGGCCGACAAGGGCTGCAGCCGGGTCCCTGCACGGCAATCCGTCATGTTGACCCTGTCTTGCCTGTTTTTAATGCAAAGCCAAGTCATCTGCAATGAGCAGAGGAACGCTGACTGGAGGGGGATGGCGGTTCAGCGCCATCGAATGCACGGGACGCAATGCAGGGGGCTGATCGCCCTGGATTGGGTACCAGTACCGGGAGCGACAGGCTCGGACGCCCGTTTGCCTGGTGTGTACTTATCTGCTGGTTTTGTGTGCAGTTGTTTGATCTTTAAAGAGATTCAAGTTGATTTCCAGAGGCGGCTCCGGTAACAATGAAGCACCGTGGAGAGATGCCGGAGTGGCCGAACGGGATTGACTCGAAATCAATTGTGGCAGCAATGCCACCCAGGGTTCGAATCCCTGTCTCTCCGCCATCTTCAAGGCCCAACCTGTCTGACAGGTTGGGCTTTTTCATTTTGTGATTTTTATAGTACGCCATTAGAAGGTGCTCCCGAACCCCGCCCCTGGTTCATAGACTGTTGCCTCCCTGCACCTCTGTCCGCCTCCATTGCGTCCATGTTGGCAATGGAGGAAGCCGTCAGACCGATGCTGAGACAGAGTCCCAGCAGGGCCAGCGTTGCTGGCATCCTGACATTGGGATGGTGAAAGTCCACCTAGGTCAGATAGCAGAGTGCGGCCGCAGAGATTGCCAGCGATGAGCTGGCGACGGTGCGCAGGCTACAGAGGTTGAAGAGGTAACCTGCGTTCGGGCCGCCCACGGCGGCTGCGGCCATGATGGGGATGATGAACATGCCGGCTTGTAGTGGCGTGTTGCCCAGCACGTATTGCAGCGCCTGCGCCAGGGTCAGCTCGACCCCCGTCAGGGCGCCGAGGATAAGCAGCAGCGCCTGGCCCAATCCCCATCTACCCGACGTCGTCCGTTCGATTGGCGGCAATAGGATGAATACCAGCGGCGCGACCAACAGCATGACCGGGACATAGATAAAAAAGGTCGATCCCCGTCAGTAGTGGGCCAGCCGCACTCCGCCGATCAACGGCCCGAGGACCGTCCCGCAACCCTAACTGTTTCCCACTGGCCCAGCGCAATGGCACGCTCATTTTCCTCTTGGAAGGTGCGACGTATGGTGCCCAGCACGCAGGGCATGATCATCGCGCCCACCAGGGCCAGCAGCCCCTGTGCATTGGTGAGCATGTCTGGCGTCGGCGCAAAGGTGGCCAACAGGGAAGCCATCCCGAAGATGGCAAGCCCGGTCGGTGAGCAGCACACGCCGGTTGCCGATACGATCCGCCAGAGTGCCCATGGCCACCAGCAGTCCCGGCATCAGCAGCGGATAGATGTCGATGATCCACAGTACCTCGGTAGCGGATGCACCGAGGGCCTGGGTCAGCGAAGGTACGGCAATGTGCAATATGGTCATGTCGATGACTACCGGCAAGAAGGCCAGGAGGATCAGCCAGCGGCGTTGAGTGTCAGAAAACATGGCGTGGCTCCTCCGTAATGGTGGGTGAATGAGGGCTGGCAACGCAGACCTCAACCAGAGCTGTCTGGCGGCCCTCGTTCAGGCCGCACAACAGGCTCAGGGGGCAAAGCCTGGCCATTATTGCTCTCCCCATTGCTGAGCACGCCGGGCCAGCCAGACCTGCAGGCGCTCCTGCGCCCCGATGATGAAGACAAAGAAGACTGGCACGAAGAAGATGGCCAGCAGGGTGCCGCTGATCATGCCGCCGAACACGCCGGTGCCGATGGCATGCTGGGTCTCCGCACTGGCACCGCTGGCGAGCATCAGCGGCACCACGCCGAGGGTGAAGGCGAGCGACGTCATCAAGATGGGGCGCAGACGCAGGCGTGCGGCGGTCACCGCGGCATCAAGCAGCGTGCGACCCTCGGTGTGCAACTGGCGCGCAAACTCCACGATGAGGATGGCGTTCTTGGCCGACAGCCCGATGATGGTGATCATGCCCACCTTGAAGAAGACGTCGTTGGGCATGCCGCGCAGCATCACTGCCGCCACGGCACCGAGCAGGCCCAGAGGGATCACCAGCATCACGGAGAGCGGGATGGACCAACTCTCGTAGAGCGCGGCCAGCACCAGGAAGACCACCAGCGCCGAGAGCAGCATCAGCATGGGGGCCTGGGCCGCCGACTGGCGCTCCTGCAGCGACTGCCCCGTCCAGGCCAGGGCAAATCCTGGCGGCAGTTGTGCCACCAGACGCTCCATTTCCGCCATTGCAGCGCCGCTGGAAACCCCGGGGGCGGCGCTCCCGGAGAGGCGCACGGCAGGGAAGCCCTCGAAGCGCATCATCTGTTGCGGCGACTGGCGCCAGATTGGCGTCACCACCTCCCGCAGGGGCACCATGCCGCCGCTGGCATTGCGCACCCGCAGGCTGAGCACGTCATCGAGCTGCATGCGCGCCTTGGCATCGGCCTGCAGAATGACCTGCTGCATGTGCCCGCCGTTGGGGAAGTCGTTGATGTAGAGCGACCCCATCGCCGCCGACAGGGTGCTGCTCACGCTGGTGAACGAGAGTCCCATGGCCTCGGCCTTCTGCCGGTTGATCTCGAGGTGAATGCTCTCGCCGGGGGGCAGGCTGTCCGGATAGACATCGCTCACCACCTCGCTTTGGGCGGCCAGTGCCAGCAGCTGCGCCTGGGCGGCCAGCAGCGCGGCTTCCCCCTGGTTGGCCCTGTCCTGCAGGAAGAGCGTGAAACCCGAAGAGGTGCCCAGTTCGTCGATGGCGGGCGGCAGCAGGCTCATCACTGTGCCTTCATTGCTGTTGGCCATGGCGGCCTGTGCCAGTTCTGCCTCTTCGGCTGCCGTGGCACCATGACGCTGGTCCCAGTCTTTGAGCATGGTGAAGGCCATGGCCGCATTGGGGCCGGCGCCGGAGAAGCTGAAGCCCTGCACCACCAGGTTGGTGTCGAGCGCCTTGCGAGAAGCCACATGGGCCTCGAACTCCTTGATGACGGCCAGGGTGCGCTCGCTGGTGGCGCCGGTCGGCAGCTGGATGGAGGTCATGAAGTAGCCCTGATCCTCGTCCGGCAGGAAAGAGGAGGGTAGCTGGGCGGCGGCGATGGCCAGCACGGCACAGAGGGCAAGGAAGGCCGCCATCATGCGTCCGCTGCGCCCGACCAGGCGGGTGACCCGAACGCCGTAGCTCGTCGTGAGTCGCTCGACGCCCCGGTTGAAGGCACCGAAGAAGCCGCGCTTCTCATGATGGCTCTGGCTGACCGGGCGCAGCAAGGTGGCGCAGAGCGCCGGCGTCAGGGTCAGGGCGAGGAAGGCGGAAATCAGGATCGAGACCGCCATCGACAGGGTGAACTGCTGGTAGATGACCCCCACTGAGCCGCTGCCGAACGCCATGGGGATGAACACCGCCGTGAGCACCAGGGTGATGCCGATCACCGCCCCGGTGATCTCCTTCATGGCTCGCGATGTCGCCTCACGGGGCGAGAGCCCCTGGGTGGCCATCAGGCGCTCGACGTTCTCCACCACCACGATGGCGTCGTCGACTATGATGCCGATGGCCAGCACCATGCCGAACATGGTCAGGGAGTTGATGGAAAAGCCGGCGAGCAGCATCACCGCGAAAGTGCCGAGCAGGGCTATGGGTGCGACGATGGCCGGGATCAGGGTGTAGCGCAGGTTCTGCAGGAAGAGGAACATCACCAGGAACACCAGCACCATGGCTTCCAGCAGGGTGTGGATCACCTTGTCGATGGAGACCTTGACGAAGGGGGCCGAGTCGAACGGGATCGAGTAGGCCATGCCCACCGGCAGGGTGGGGGCGAGCTGGGCGAGACGGGTGCGCACCGCATCGGCGGTGCGCACGGCGTTGGCACCCGGGGAGAGCTGGATGGCGGCGCTGGTGGCGGCCACGCCGTTCTCGCGGTTGGCAAAGGCGTAGGATTGCGCCCCCAGCTCGACCCGGGCGACATCGCCCAGCACCAGCTTGGCGCCATCGCCACCGGCCCGCAGCACGATGGCGGCGAACGCCTCTGGGGTCGTCAGTTGCCCCTCTACCGTGAGGGGGACCGTCAGGCGCTGCCCCGGCAGGGCGGGTTCGTCGCCGAGGCGCCCAGGCGCTATCTGCACGTTCTGCTGCTCGATGGCCTGCGCTACCTCGCTGATGGTCAGCCCGTAGGCGGCGAGCTTACCCGGATCCACCCAGATTCGCATGGCCTGCTCTGCGCCGAACAGCTGCACCCGTCCCACGCCCTCGATGCGGCGCAGCTCCTGGACGATATTGCGCGCCATGTAGTCGTTCAGCGCTATTTCATCGAAGCGGCCATCCGGTGAAGTCATGCCGACCATCATCAGAAAGCCGGACGAGGCGGACTCCACCTGCAGGCCGTTTTGCCGCACCGCCTGTGGCAAGCGAGGCTCGACCGCCTTGATGCGATTTTGCACGTCCATCTGGGCCAGCTCGGGGTCGGTGCCCGGCTTGAAGGTGGCGGTGATCTGCGCGCTGCCCGAGGTGTCCACCGACGACTCGAAGTAGAGCAGGTTCTTGACTCCCGACAGCTCGCGCTCGATAAGGCTCACCACCGCATCGTTCAGGGTCTGTGGCGTGGCGCCCGGATAGGTGGCATAGAGGGTCACCGACACCGGCGCCACCGAGGGATAGCGGGAGATGGGCAACTTGGGAATGGCGATGACCCCCGCCAGCACGATGAAGAGGGCTATCACCCAGGCAAACACCGGGCGATGAATGAAAAACTGCGGCATGAAAACGTCTCCGATTCAGCGGGTGTGGGTGCCGGCTTACTGGCCGGCAACAAGGGGCTGCCAGGGATGGGCAATGACTTGCGCCCCCGGGGTCAGGCGGTCGATCCCCTCGATCACCACCCGTTGTCCGGCGCTGAGCCCGGATACGATGCGGTACTGGCGCGCCACCAGCTCACCGGTTGTGACAGCTATTTGCTGTGCCTGCCCCTGGTCATCCACCACCCACACGCTGGTCTGGCCCGATGTACGCACCACCGCCTGCTGAGGCACGCTCAGGGCGTTGGCATAGTGAGCCCGGGGAATGCGCGCCTGCACGTAGAGGCCGGGCAACAGGCGCCGCTCCGGGTTGTCCACCAGCACCCGCAGCAGTACGTCACCGGTACCGGCATCCACCTCGATGCCGGAGAAGAGGATGTGCCCCTGCATGCCGAGCGGCTTGCCATTGCTGCCGAGGATCTCCACCGTCAGTTCAGGCGCCGTCGACCCTGCCTGCTGGCGCAGGGCTTCCAGTACCGAGGCAGGTTGGCGCACATCGACGTAGACCTGATCGATCTGCTGGATCCTGGCCATGGGGGTGGTATCGGTGGGTGACACCAGGGCTCCTTCGCTCACCAGCGCCTGATCGATGCGCCCGGCGATGGGAGCCTCCACGCTGGCAAATTGCAGGTTCAGCTGGTGCCGGGCCAGGGTCGCCCTGGCCTGAGCCACGTCGGCGGCAGCCTGATCCCGCTGGGAGACGGCGTCGTCATAGGTCTGGCGGCTGATGGCCTCGGTGCGCAGCAGCGGCACCAGGCGGTCAATCTGGATGCGGGCACGGGCCAGCACGGCCTCGGCCCGCTGCAATGCGGCGGCGGCGCTGTCGACATCCGCCTTGAAGGGGGCCGGGTTTATCTGGAACAACACGGTGCCTGCGCCGATTTCGGCGCCCTGCTCGAACAGGCGGCGCTGCACAATGCCGCTTATCTGGGCGCGAATTTCGGCGCTGCGCACCGCGGCCACCCGGGCGGGCAGATCCTCGCTGATGACCAGCTCCTGCCCTGCCAGCGTCATCACCGACACCTGAGGAAGGGCTGGCGCGTCTTGCGCTTGCGGCGCCCCATCGCAACCTGCCAACCCGAATACGGCAATGACGGCAAGCAGAGCGCCCGCATACCGCTGTCTGACAAACATCATACTCACCTCGTTAAACCGTCTCCCCGGCATGGTGTTGCCGCGAGAGCACATCGAGCGGGCATTATGGAGAGGGGCTATTGCGAATGATTCGAGGCTTTGTGGAGAATCCATGGAGGCGGTGATAAAGTTCAAACCCACCATTTTCGAGGCCGACCATGTCGTATCTTCCAGCCTCCGCCAGCCCGGCGGCCCAGTCACTGGTACTGATTGCAGAGGATGAAGCCGAGATCGCCGAGATCCTCGCCGCTTACCTGCAACGCCACGGATTGCGCACTTTGCATGCCGCCGATGGCCGCGTAGCCCTGGCCATGCACCAGACATGCAAACCCGATCTCCTGCTGCTGGATGTGCAGATGCCGCAGCTCGACGGCTGGCAGGTGCTCAGCGAGATCCGGGCCCGTGGCGACACGCCGGTGATCATGCTGACCGCCCTGGATCAGGACCTCGACAAGCTGATGGGGCTGCGCATGGGGGCGGATGACTATGTGGTCAAACCCTTCAATCCGGCTGAAGTGGTGGCCCGGGTACAGGCGGTGCTCAGACGCAGCCAGGCAGCAAAACAGGCCACGGCCCGGGTGTTGCGGGTCGGCCCCTTCCAGATCGATCTGGAGAGCCACGAGGCCAGCCTTTGCCGCGATGAGGGGCAACTGGTGCTGGATCTGACCCTGACCGAGTTCAAGTTGCTCGCCTCCCTGATGCGGGCGCCGAAACGGGTGTTCAGCCGCGCCGAACTGCTGACCAACTGCTTGCCCGAGGGGGATACCCAGGAGCGCACGGTGGACAGCCACATCAGCAAGCTGCGCAAGAAGCTGGAGGCACACGGCATCCAGGGGGTGCCCGCCAGTGTCTGGGGCGTAGGCTATCGCTTCGGGGGCGATGCATGACATCGGCCCCCGGCCTGCGCAGGCAGATCATCCGCTCCCTGGGGCTGATGGCGCTTGGCATCATCTCCCTCGCGGTGATCGGCACCTATGTGTTCTACGCCATTGCCGTGACCTATGTGCCTGGCAGCATCTCCGAGAGCTGGATACCCTCCAGGGTCGAGATGCTCTGGATAGGCTCGACCATTCTGATTGCATTGGGGATGGCGCTGTACGTGGCGGTTCGCCTCTCTCGGCGCATCCTGACCCCGCTCAATTCGGTGGCGAACAGCCTGCGCGAGGTGGCAGAGGGCAAACTCGATGCGCGCGTGCCGCTGGATGAACAGGCAATTGGGGAGACGGCGCAACTGGTGCGGGACTTCAACACCATGGCCGAACGGCTGCAGAGCATGACCCGCGAGCGGGAGTTCTGGAATGCCGCCATCGCCCACGAATTGCGCACCCCGGTGACCATCTTGCGCGGCCGCTTGCAGGGGCTGGCCGAAGGGGTATTTCCGCCAGAGCGTGCGCTCTTTGAAGGGCTGCTGCGTCAGGTGGAGGGATTGACCCACCTGATCGAAGACTTGCGGGTGCTCAGTCTCAACGACAGCGGCCACCTGGAGCTGCAACGGACAGAGGTCAGGCTGGCCGATGAGCTAAGTGTGGTGCTTGACGCCTTTGCCACCCCCCTGGCCGCGAGCGGTTTCACGCTGAAGCGGGAGCTCGATGCCGAACTCCTTGTTTGTTGCGATGCACTTCGCATCCGTCAGGCTCTGATGGCGCTGCTGGAGAATGCCCAGAAGCATGGGGTGCCGGGCCTGCTGACCGTGCGCCTGCATCGCTCGGGCGCCCAGTGCATCCTGAGCGTGGAAGACGAGGGGCCCGGCATCAGCAAGGAGGTCGCCGCCCATATCTTCGAGGCATTTCGCCGGGGGGATCCGTCACGTTCGCGCAAGAGCGGCGGCAGCGGGCTCGGACTGGCCGTGGTCAAGGCCATTGTCGAGGCCCACGGTGGCAGTGTGGTTTGCCAATCCGCTAAAAGTGGAGGAACAATGTTCCTTCTCTCATGGCCTATATCGTTCAATTCTCAGTTGTCCTGAAATATACCTTGTTGTTTAAATAGTCAATTTTGTCCCATTGGACTAGGTTTTCGTCATATCCCATAGCTTAATGAGTGTACTAATGGGTTAAAGCATAATTGTCCACGGGCTGGGGCAGGATGGCCCTACATTTTGGCTCCACATAGCAACTTGAGCGTTTGGGCTCTGGCCTAGTTATCGCTAAGCAAGTCGACCAATATGGTTTGTGGTGTCTGGTGGGTTATTGCTCGATGTGGTGTTGTGGTTGCTGGCCGATGGCAGCGGTTATCTGCCGAGGGATCAAAGTCTTGTAATCACGCAAGTCATGCATGGTTGGGCTTCCCAACACCCTAGATGTGAGGAACTACATGACGTTGTGGGGATGATTGTCTACAGCGATTGCTTGAGACGGATGATGTCTCGTTGATAGCTACGGCGGTGGCTATGCCAAATCACCCGCTCGGTAGCAGCCTCCAGTAGCGCAGTGGTCATGGTGCGGGGAAGAACCAGATTTGCGCCATCCCATTTATCCAGGTCCAGCACGCCGGAACGCACCAGACTGGCCAACTGCGTATCAAACTCTTGGGTCAGCTTCAGCGCAATGAACTCCTCGATATGGGCTCGGAGCACGGTAATAGCAGCCTCTGGCGCCATTGGTGATGCATTGGGCGTTGTCATGGTCATGTATGGCAGCTCCAATGCGGCTTGTCATTGGTACCATGGTTGACGTAGGCCCCGACCATTACCCGTTGCCACTCGCCAACCGGCTAACCCGCTGCATTACAGACACAGCGAAAGCGGGCGAAGTTAATCTCTCGCGGCAGATGTTCACGCATATCCCGTGGACTGACAAAGAGCGTGGTCTTGTGCAGCACCGGGTTGGGGGCTATCAGTGGCCCGCCAATTCGTCGCCTCTCCACATCGTGGGCATAGGCAAATCCCGGCATTATCAACTGTTGACAGATGAGCTTGGAGAGAGCTGGATGGGTACACATGGCTTCCGCTACGGCGGCCTGGCTAAAGCTATCGTTGAACTCAATCATTGGTGTTTGAACGGTAGGCCGCTGCCAGCAGCGCAAACTGTTCGACCAGGTGACTGATGCTGATGCCCAGTTCATCACTTACCCCATCACCCAGACGGTGATGCAGGTGTGCCATGTCTTCAGAGATACGTTGGGCTATCTGGGCGGTTGAGCTCGATAGTGAGCTTGTCAGCGTTAGGGTGATGGCGAGATTCATCGCATCTCTCCCCAAGGAACTTGGTCCCACAGTGGCAGTCGGGTCAGCACGTCTTGCGCCAACGCTTGCTGAAACTGCTGTATTACCTTGACCAAACGAGGTGCCTGCTCAGGGCTCCCTCTCCATTCGCTCGACTGGTACAGCTTAGCGCGGCTTGCTTCTCATCTTCTCATCGTTGCCAAGATTCTGGCTTTGTACTCGAGTCATGTCAGCTGGCTGAAATAGACAAAGGTGGATCAATCCAGCGGAGTTTGCGTTCGCCACTGCTCAGCCCTGTGTGCTGGTTTGCTCACTCTCCCTCACCAGCTCGAGGAAGGCGCGCATGGCGGGGGTGATGCTGTGCTGGCGGGTGATGAAGGCGGTGTGGCCGATGTCGCGTTGCGGCGCCAGCGGCAGGCAGACCAGATCCGAGAGCTTGCTGGCGGATCGGGCGAGGCCGGCACTGACGATGGCCCAGCCCAGTCGGTGGCGCACGGCGCTCACCAGGTGAAACAGGGAGTCGGTTTCCAGCACCACGTCAAGCAGGATGCCGGCCCGCTCGGCGGCGCGGTCCAGATACTTGCGAAACTGCATGGTGCGGCTGGGCAGTACCAGCGGCCGCTGCTGCAGTGCCGTCAGGGTCAGCTCGTCACCGGGGAGGCGCTGACCCGCCTCGTCGCGGTTCATCAGCACCGCCATCTGGTTGTGCCCCTGGGGATAGAGATGGAAGCTCTGTCTGGCGGCGCCGGTGAGCGGTTCGTCAAATCCCAGTCCGATGTCGCACTGGTGCAGCTCCAGCTGTGACAGCAGGGCTTCGTTGCTGAGCACCGAGAGACGAATGACGATGTCGGGGTAGCGCTGCTTGCAGCGGGCGATGAGCGGCATGATGTCGACATTGGACTGGGGCACTATGCCGATGCGCAGGGTGCCGGAGAGCTCGCCATGAAACAGCGCCAGCTCCTGCTTGAGCGCCTCCTGCTCCAGCAGCATCCGCTCGGCATACTGGCGCACCAGCTCGCCCGCTTCGGTGAGGGCGACGAACTGGCTGGTACGCACCACCAGATCGGTGCCGAGGTTCTTCTCCAGTGCCGTGATGCTGGCTGAGAGGGTCGGCTGGGTGATGTGGCAGGCCTTGGCCGCTCTGGCAAAATGCTGGTGTTTGGCCAGTTCGTGGAAATAGTGCAGCTGCTTGATGTTCATGATCATTCGGGAGGTGAGGATGAACCTAAAAATTAATCAATTGAAAAAACGCCGTCAATAGAACAACTCTATTGCCATATAGATTTATTTCATTGGTTTTGCGTCTGCCGCCTCTCTAAACTTGAATGCAGTTTGCATTTTTAGGCCAACCTGCATGCCTGCCTACACGCCCGTCGACATCCCCGTCAATTTGCCTGCCTCGCCCGCACTGGATCATCTGGTGGAGGAGGTAGCCGTCGCCATCAACATCAATGGCATCAACCATGCGGTGATGATGGCGACCCCGGACGATCTCGACGACTTTGCCGTCGGCTTTCTGTTTGGCGAGGGGATCATCCGGCACAACCACGAGGTCCACGACATCCAGATCGCGCCGGCCGAGCAGGGGGTGGTGCTGGACATCACCATCGCCAACCGCTCCCTGGCCGCCCTGACCCAGCACAAGCGCCGGCTGACCGGGGCGACCGGTTGCGGCATCTGCGGCGTGGCGGCGGTGGAGCAGGCGCTGCCCGCACTGCCGGTATTGCCGCTGACGCCGCCGCTGGATGGGGCCTTGCTGGCGGGGCTGCGTGCGCAGATCGCCCAGTGGCAGCTCAAGGGTCAGCAGCACGGCGCCCTGCATGCGGCGCTGGCGCTGGATGCCGAGGGGCGGATCCTGCACTGCCGGGAAGATATCGGGCGCCACAATGCCCTCGACAAGCTGATTGGCCTGCTGCTGCGCCGGCACAGTGCGTGCGACACTTTGGTGGTGACCAGCCGCTGCGGCAGCGAGCTGGTGCAAAAAGCCGCCCGTTTCGGTGCACGTCACCTCATCTGTCTGGCATCACCCAGCCAGCTGGCGGTCAGGCTGGCCCTCAAATACAACCTCAACGTCGTTCATATTCCCAAGTTTGATGCCCCGGTCAGCTATTCGAGCTATCGCCCGGCGGATCCCATCGGAGAGTGCCATGAGTCATATTGAAAAGCCCGCCAAAGCCGGCGGTTTTTCGTCCCTGCAATCCACCATGAAACAGGTGCTGCGCAGCCAGAAGACCCGTCAGAACATCAAGAACCTGTTGCGGGTCAACCAGACCGACGGCTTCGACTGCCCGGGCTGCGCCTGGGGTGACAACGACCACGGCACTTTCCAGTTCTGCGAGAACGGCGCCAAGGCGGTGGCCTGGGAATCCACCGGCAAGACGGTGGGGGCCGAGTTTTTCGCCGCCCACTCGGTGCGCCAGCTGGCGACCCAGAGCGACTACTGGCTCGAGTATCAGGGGCGGTTGACCGAGCCGATGCGCTACAACCCAGCGACCGATCACTACGAGCCGGTAAGCTGGGACGACGCCTTCGCCCTGATTGCCGACACCCTCAAGGGGCTGAATAGCCCGGACGAGGTGGAGTTTTACACCTCGGGGCGTGCCAGCAACGAAGCTTCTTATCTTTATCAGCTGTTTGGCCGCCTGTTTGGTACCAACAACTTCCCCGACTGCTCCAACATGTGCCATGAGGCGAGCGGGGTAGCGCTGATCCAGTCGGTCGGCATCGGCAAGGGGACTGTGGTGCTGGATGACTTCGACCAGGCCGATGCGGTGTTCGTCTATGGCCAGAATCCGGGTACCAACCACCCGCGCATGATGAATGCCCTGCGCCAGGCGGCACGTGGCGGCTGCAAGATCGTCAGCTTCAACAACTTGAAAGAGGTGGCGCTGGAGCGCTTCGCCAGCCCGCAGAGCCCGCTGGAGCTGCTGACCCCGGCGGCCACCACCATCAGCCACCAATACCTGACGCCGAAACTGGGTGGCGACATGGCCGCCATCCGCGGCATGGCCAAGTACATCCTGGAAGAGGCGCCAGAGGCGGTGGATCGCGACTTCATCGCTCGCCACACCCGCCACTTTGCCGAGTACGAGGTGCAGGTGCGTGCCACCGACTGGGCGGCGATCGAGCAGCAGTCCGGCCTGAGTCGCGCCGAGATCGTACAGGCAGCCCGGGTCTTTGCCGCCAGCCAGCGCATCATCAGTTGCTGGGCCATGGGGGTGACCCAGCATCTGCACTCGGTCGACACCGTCCGCGAAATCGTCAACCTGCACCTGATGCGCGGCCAGATTGGCAAGCCGGGCGCGGGGCTCTGTCCGGTTCGAGGCCACAGCAACGTGCAGGGCAATCGCACCATGGGGATCAACGAAAAGCCCACCGCCGCCTTCATCGACCGGCTCGAGCGTCACCTGCAGGTGAGTCTGCCGCGGGCCGCAGGTCACAACGTTTACGAGGCGCTCAAGGCGCTGGACGAGGGCAAGAGCAAGGTACTCATCTGCCTGGGTGGCAACCTGGCGGCAGCGGCGCCCGATACCGGCTTCACCTACGGGGCGATGAAAAAGGCCGAGCTCAACGTGCAGATCAGCACCAAGCTCAACCGCAGCCATCTGCAGGTGGGCAAGGCGGCGCTGATCCTGCCCTGCCTCGGTCGCACCGAGCTCGACATCCAGCGCACTGGCAACCAGAAGATCACGGTGGAGGACACCTTCAGCATGGTGCACGCCTCGACCGGTGCGGCCGAGCCGGTGTCGCCGCTCTGCCTCTCCGAGACCGACATAGTAGCGCGGATGGCTCATGCCACCGTGGGCAACGAGCGGGTCGACTGGCTGACCCTGCGTGATGACTATGCACGCATCCGCGATCTCATAGAGCAGACCATCGCCGGTTTTGCCGATTTTAATGCCCGCATCCAGCAGCCGTGCGGTTTTCATCTGGATAACTCCGCCGCCAAGCTGGTGTGGAACACCGCCAGCGGCCAGGCCGAGTTTCGTGCCAGCACCCTGCCGCACTCTGTGTTGCCGGAGTGTACCCGTCATGCCGAGCAGATGAGCGATCAGCCGGTGTTGCTGCTGCAGAGCCTGCGCTCTCACGATCAGTACAACACCACTATCTATGGCATGGATGATCGCTATCGCGGCATCAAGGGCCAGCGCAACGTGGTGTTCATGAATGAGGCGGATGCCCGCCAGCTTGGCTTTGCCGAAGGGGACAGGGTCGACATGGCGGCCATCTGCAACGACGGGCGCGAGCGCTGCGTGACCGGTTTTGTGGTGGTGATCTACGAGATCCCGCGTGGCAACATCGCGGCCTACTATCCGGAAACCAACCCGCTGGTGCCCATCGACAGCATAGGGGCGGGCTCGTTTACCCCGACCTCCAAGTCCATCCCGGTGCTGGTGACAACCTCCAATCGGCAGGACAATCTGTTGCTGCTATGAGCCGAGAGGTTTGCAGGCTAGCCGGTTCAAGCCGGCCAGCCCCATGCAGCAGAGCCTGGACATCCTATAAACAACAACGCCGCATAAGCTATGCGGCGTTGTTGTTTTTCAGCTCTGGTGCCGGTAACAGGAGTCGAACACGCGACCTTCGCATTACGAATCCAGATTGTGGCATTTTTACTCTGTCTGATGTCACTCCGGGAAACACAATTAAATCAATTAAAATCAGTGTGTTAGCTATGTCTTGGCGTGCTTTATTGTATCACCAACACTCGCCCTATATCATGTAATATGTTGGGCATAGAGTTGGGCATTACAGGGGGCATCATGGCAGACAGGCAGCAACGGAAACCGATAACACAAGATCGGGAGATTTCGGCGTTAACAACCGAGGAAGGAAAGGCGGTTAGTCGCTTCACCGTCTATTCAAAGCACGGAGGGGGACTTCACATTGAAGTGCGCCCTGATGGCCTCAAACGATTCAACTATCGGGCAAGACTAAACGGTAAGCAGTTTGACTATCAGATCGGGCTTTATCCAGCGATGACACTCGCTAAGGCTAGAACAGTACACGCCGAAGCCGTCGCCTTGGTTAAACAAGGAATTGATCCGCGCAAGGTAGCCAAGCAAGCCAAGGCTAAAAATATTCAGATGCCTACCCTCGGTGAAGTTTACCGTGACTGGATGGCAATGCGAGCCAAGTCAAAGCCGATAGGTTCCCGCACCCAACGGGATTACGAGGGGACGTATACGCGACATATTGAATCAGCCATAGGCAATATCAGAGTGTGTGATCTCTCCCGTGCTGTGCTCTATGAACACTTCCGCCAAGTAGAAACAACCGAAGGGGCACGCAAGGGGCTTATCATCCTGAATCAGTGCCTTGATCATGCTGTGTTACAAGGTCACATCGAAATCAACCCTGCTCGCCTACTCAAGCCCGCGATGTTTGGGGCGTCTATGCCCCCACCCCGTGAACGCTGGTTAACCAAGGATGAATTACGCCAGCTATGGGCAGCACTTGAACAGGCAACCAGTGGGGGCGGTTCTGTGTCTGCTGGTGGACGTGGAATAGCGTCTAACGTGGTCTTGTCGCTTGGGGTGGCTAACTGCTTACGTATGATTTGCCTAACCGCTGTGCGCCGTTCTGAGGCTGTAGGGATGCGCTGGGAGCAGATTAACGGCGACCGCTGGACAATCCCCGAGACTAAGAACGGACGCGCCCACGTTGTCACTCTCTGCCCCTTGGCACTGGAAATCATAGAGGCGCAAAAGCCCCTATCCAATGGCCCCTATGTATTTGAATCAACCAGCAAGCCAGGACACCCGATTACAGGAGATGCTGTTACCCGTGCGCTAGAACGTGTCCGAATGAAATACCTTGCCGAGCTTGTGCCGTTTAGTCCTCACGACTTGCGCCGAAGCGTAGCTACAGGAGCCGCTGAGTATCTGGATGCTCCCGAGCGCTTGATCGAGCTGATGCTCAACCATGTTCCCAAAGACAGGTTGATACGCACCTATCAAGTCGGCGGCATGGCCGAGAAGTTACGTGCCCTGTTTCTACGCTGGGGAGGTTTTATTCAAACTGTTACGCAAACAGAGCAAACCAAGCCTGACAACGTTGTATCTCTCAACGTTGAGGGACGTGGGTTATTTTCCTGAATCCAAAGGCATTGCTTTAGTGACGATGAATAGTAATGTGAGCCCTAATGGTGTTACTCGATAGAAGGGTGACAATAGCTCTTTGCAATAATAGCGTGCTAGCGTAGCTCACAAAACCGTCAGCAATGCACATGGAGTACTTAAGAAAATGTTCAAGCTCATTTCTCAACTATTCACCGAAGCAAAAACAGTAAGAAAGGCAGTGGACATATTGTCACGTACTCTAGGGGTTAACCCATCATTGGTATCACGTATGATGGGGGATCTTGGGCCTGAGTGTGGTAACGAACTAGGGCTGATGATTGCAAAAACGGAGGGGAGTGCAACTGATCCTTTCCGCTTCATCTATGAATGTGGCGCACTAATATTTTTCTTCCATTGGTGTTTGTATAAGAGCGCTGGTGATATCAATTGGATGCACCAACATCTAGCAAAACAGGGATTCTTGATTGATCAGATCAGTACAGATACGCATGCGTTAAGTATCGCACAGTCACTACTAGGTGGTATTGAATTACGGGGGTACGACCTGCGCAGATTCAACCAAAACCTCTCTGTCTTTATGGCCGAATATGAAGAGTATCTTGACAGTGATGGCACAAGGGAACCGCCAAAGCTAGTTTTACATTAGTGTAGGGATTGTATGGATTTCTATAGAAAGGCTTCCTTCATAGCGATCATTGTAGTGTTACTGACCTTAGTGGCAGGGCCATTCCTATTCAAGTTCTATCCAAACTTTGAAAAGGGAAAAGTTATGTGTGAATCACAAGGAGGGCACGTTAGCTTTGAAGGGAGGGACATCAAGGTTTATGGTGATAGAATCGAATTGGTCGGTGTCTGGGGAATATTGGATAGTGGTAAACCCAGACACATTTTGATCCAAACTAAAGGACGGTTGTGTGTAATTGAAGAAAGTAACGCTGATTAGATAAACATACAGGAAGGCGTCTAGAATCGTCCCTAACGAGGTTGAGAGGCTTACGTGTAGAATCCCTAGGCTACGCCTAGTGACACTATATAGCATAAGTGAGCAGACCAACGCCTTCGGCAAAGAGTAAAAGATACGCCAAAAAAAAATGGAAGAAATCCACACAGTAAGTAGCTAGTAGCCAAGGGCTACAAGGACAGGGGAAGGGGTTTGTCTTTTCTCTCTTTCCTTTAGGCGTCTTCTTTAGCTTGGCCCTGCAGGCCTGAGGCACATATCTCCAGTAATCCTCTATAACGCCTTCGGCACAAGAGGGTGGCACTACGTGCCGCATAATAATTACTTAATTTATTTGTTATATTATATGTTATTGGGCAAATAGTGCCACCCCCCCTGGCAAATAGTGCCCCCCCTCTTGCACCTAGAGAATGCGCCCTCATTACAAATGGTATCATCTCCTCTTCTTGTAGCCCTTCACTCCAGCCATATCCTAGAGCTACTCCTAATTGGAGAGTAGGCATATCCCTTACCTAGAGAGCACACACACTTAACAAACATCCATGAAAATATTTGTCCAAGAAAACATACAACTAACAGTATAAGTATATACAAGCTATTTAAAATGTAGCCTGCTTACGCCAGTAAGTGGGCTCTTGCCCGTTCCAAATAAAGATAGAGGTATGAGTATGTATTCTCAAGAGAATGGCCTTCGGGTCAAGATACCTGCCTTTTGCGCCAATGAGCTGGCCAAGCATTTACCAGAAGGTGTAAAGGCAACTCGCTACATCGTAGACCTAATCCTAAAGGATTTGGCTATCAAGGAAAAGGATCGCGACAAACGTGATGAAAACTCAACTGGAAATAACAACAGCCCTGTGTAGGGCAAACCTATCTGACCTGTCAAGCAATGACAAGCACTTGCTCCTAACCCTCTCATCCTTTATCAACCCCCTACGTGACGGTGATTTACGTGCATGGCCTACAAACGCTCAGTTAGTAGCCTTAACTAGCTTGTGTGATCGGTCTGTACGCAATTCCATTTCCAATCTTGAAGAGCGTGGATACCTACAACGTATTACAAAATACGATGCTGGCGCTAACAAGAAGACCCGAATTTTAATCCTTAACCCAGACAAGCTGACGCCAGTATCGGCAGAGCCTGAAGCTAAAGGGGATGCTTGGGAGGATGATCTAGATGATTGGTAAAATCCTATTTTTATATCCCCTTGTAGTCTATTTAACCCACATGATTTCAATTTTTATAATCCAATAGGTAACGACAATGCAACGATACAACTCAACTCATGACCAATTTATGCTAGCTAGAGCTGCTGCTAACGCGACGTACTTCGATAAGTTGCGTGAACCAGTCGAAGAGCTATTGGCGTTTGGTTTCGGGTATGTCTCCCTTGCCTCAGCTCTTAATGTGAAGGGTTATCTAACCCAACGAGGTAAGCCCTTCACTCGTGAGAGTGTACGCACCCTGCTAAATAACTTAGGGCTTTCTACAGTGGGAGCAGAAGAACAAGAATGCAAAGAACAATAATAGCGCACCTCGATCAATATAGTCGCTGTTGTGCTGTAGAACGAGAGCGAGCAGGTGAATTAATTCTCCTAGCGGGGGGCTTAGAAAACGCGGTGAGTTACAAAGAGCTCCCAGAAAAATACATAAGCTTGGCTATGCGAGAGATTAGCAATACCGTCTCGTCCCAAGGCGTCACGGTTGTAGTTGGCGAGGAGGTTGTTACTGTATGAACCTTTATCATGTCTATTACAACCAACAAGATAGGGCGGTATGCGTAGAGCGCCAAAGCGCAAATGGTATCATCAAGATTATTGCAGGCATCAGGCCGACCAGCCTTTACAGCCGAATGCTAGTCACTGATACCTACGCTCTCTCAGAGGCAATCGATGAATCCTTGCTCACCAAGCAAGAGCAATTGAATAAATCGAAAGGGATGCGTTACCAGCGTACCCCCGAGTTAGAGCAAGAAATCAAGCTAGGTTGTTCTCATTCCGTATTACATACCAAATACGGCATCTCTAAACGTACCTATCACCGATTGCGTAACGAGCTTATTAGTGCCACTCACCCTACCCTGTAGGGCAGTACCTCCCCCCTGTGTCACTTCCTCTCTAGCCCTTGTATATCAAGGCTTAAAACAGCCATTTTTAGCAAAGTAGGACTCTACTATGTGGTGTTTTCTTAACACACGCAAACGGGTTCCTGTAACCCACTATGACCACTACCGCGATTATTCAAAATTCAAGAACTATGACATTGACGCCCCTTTCACCTGGGCGCCCAATTCCTTTCGGAGAAACTAAATATGCACGAACAAATCAAAGACCTGTTTCAAGATGAATCAATCAGTGATGACCAGCTTGCAGCCATCATTCAAGAGGCTCAAGGCGACGTCTCTAAAGTCAGTAAGAGCATGAAAGCTCTTGGTATTGGTGCAGGGTCTAAAGAGCACATTGAATACATGCGCTCTCTTAAGACTGACGCCATGCGTAAACATGGTTTCTCAGATCCTATTCAACAAACGGAGTTTACAGGGGATGAATTAGCTAATCCCAATTGGACAACCAAGCAATGGAATCAATGGGACCGTGCTAGACGTGTGAAAGCTGGTTACAAGCCTAGCCCACTCACCAACAGCCAAGATGCTGCTGACTTCTTCAAGAAACTTAGAGGTGGTTAATGTCCCTCATCAAGACGCCAAAGGCTGCAAATTACAAGTTCGGAGGGCAGGCTGATAAGCCTGTCCGCTTTCATGAATACAAATCAGAA
Organism: Aeromonas sp. FDAARGOS 1408; assembly: GCF_019048665.1. Classification (NCBI taxonomy): domain Bacteria; kingdom Pseudomonadati; phylum Pseudomonadota; class Gammaproteobacteria; order Aeromonadales; family Aeromonadaceae; genus Aeromonas; species Aeromonas sp. FDAARGOS 1408. Next base: position 737,071 of record NZ_CP077394.1, read on the forward strand.
ATTACTAGATTCTCTTACAAGGGCGTTGTCATTGAGCGTAACAAGAACACTTACCGTATTACGCCACCCAAACTTAAAGGCTTTGATATGGCTTTGTGTGATGGTGTCTATACCGATACTCGTTCGCTACAAGGGGCGCTTGATTTGGCCTTTCTGAATGTTGACAGTGAACGCCAAGAAGAACTAAGGGCGCTGAATATCAACCATCGGTGTCCAGCTTGTAAGGGCGTAACGCTCATTCAGAAGAGAGATTGGCAAGAGGAGCGGATTTCTTGCCCCTTATGCGCTCGACACTCCCACTATTCCTACTATGAAGCCGTGAAAGATGAAGTAATCCGGTGATAGAGGAGAGGTACTTTACCCCTCACGCCTCTCAAGACATGCAGCCCCCATCTGATTACTATCCCCTATAGCCAGTATGCTCATGGGGTTGTATTGACTCTTGCAGAGGGGGCCATTTGTCATATTTTCTGTGAGATTTTTTCAAGCCTCATTGCATATATAAGAAGACCCCCCTACCCCCTGCTCCCCTCCATGCAATTTTCCCCCGTAATCGAACAGACCTATCCTATCTCCCCCTCGATTCTTTCATTTTCCTCTGGTGTCCTCTCTATGCGTACAAGACAAGTTAGCCGCCCGTCATGGGCAGCCTATACACTGTGAAGTGTTGGGCATGGTGTTGGGCAAATACGCTAAAAAGCACAAAGGGCTAGCTTCACCAAGAAGCTAACCCTTTGTTTTATCTGGTGCCGGTAACAGGAGTCGAACCCGCGACCTTCGCATTACGAATGCGCTGCTCTACCAACTGAGCTATACCGGCGTGCCACTAGATTCCTGAAAACCCGGGGGCAAGTCAATGAGCTGCACTCGGTTTTATGAGTGAGCTCATGGAGTTACGGCCAATGTCAGAGGTCGGCGAACTCCGGAATATGGGCCCGGCCGCGGCTTTCGAGAAAATCGAGCAGGGCGCGGGGGGAGCGAGCCAGGATCCGCTCTTCTGGGAAGCCGGCCTCGGTCACCAGCCGGTGGCAGTGCTCGAAATCCCCGAGGCTGAAGGCCACGTGGGAGTCGGAGCCGAAGGTGAGGTAGGCACCCATGTCCCGCGCCGCCTCGACGATGGCGCGGCAGTTGCCTTCACTACCCGGGCGGGAGTGGCTGAAGGAGGAGTTGTTGAGCTCCAGCGCCACCCGATACTCTGCCGCTGCCTTGACCACGGCCTGGATATCGATGGGGAAGGCGGGATTGCCGGGGTGGCTTATCATGTCGACCCGGCCGCTCTTGATGGCGTTGATCATGGCCTGGGTGTGGGTGGCCTGATCGCAGGGGGGGAACACTGGCTCGTGAAAGCCCGCCATGATCATGTCGAGCCGAGACTCGTAGCGCTCGGGGAAGTCGATCTCGCCATCGATGTTCTTGATGTTGGCTTCGATGCCGCGCAGGATGCCGACCCCGTCGACCACCCGTGGCAACACGTGCAGATTGACGAAGTGCCAGAAGTGGGGGGCATCCGCCATATCGGGGCCATGATCCGTGGTGGCGAACAGCTTGATCCCCTTTGCCCTGGCGATGGGCAGGTAGTCGTGAATGGTGCTGTAGGCGTGGGTGCTGGCGACGGTGTGGGTGTGGGTATCGACCGTGTACTTCATCTTATCTTCCCCTCTGGCGTGAGGGGCCAGCATAGCAAAGGCGGCGGGTCTAGACCATGTGGTGGCTTGTCATACTTTGTCACAAATTGAGGGCAGGTTGACAAAGTTTGAACACGCTTGGCAGCCATGATGGGTGCATCGATGAAAGCCTGAACTCGCATCGATGGGTTGGATCAGGATGGTGCAACCTCATTTCCCCGCCGTCGCGCCCTGCGACGGTTTTTTTTGCCCGTTTGCCAGCGTGCTGGATAGCAGCAGGGTAAAAGCAGGGTAAAAAAATGCCCAACTAGCATGGAGCAGGTTGGGCGAGACTTAATGTTTAATTGCAGTGGCATAGATATAGAGTCCGATTTGTCCGTGAAGTTCCCGCCTTGTTCCCCATTTTCACGAAAAACATTTCACTAACACATGTTCACATTCTCTTGACACAAAAGGTTGTGAAACGTACTTTTTAAACATTCGTTTAAGTGAGGTGTCCTGTGAGTAAAATCGATACCAAAAACCGCATTCTCGATGCCGCCGAGGTGTTGTTTGCCGAACGGGGGTTCGCCGATACCTCTTTGCGTCTGATCACCAGCGAGGCGGATGTCAACCTGGCCTCGGTGAACTACCACTTCGGCTCCAAGAAGGAGCTGATCCAGGCGGTGCTCGATCGCTATCTGAGTCTGTTCATGCCCGAGCTGGATGCACGCCTCCATACCCTGATGACGCAGGAGCAGCTGACCCTGCTGCAGGTGTTCGAGAGCTTCGTCGACCCGCTGATGAAGCTGGTAGCGGTGCGCACCAACGGTCCGGCCATCTTCATGCAGCTGCTGGGACGCGGCTACATCGACAGCCAGGGCCACCTGCGCCGCTTCATCACCGCCCATTACGGCCCCATTTTGCAGCGGATCACCCAGGCCATCTCCAAGGCCAACCCTGAGTTGTCGCCGGCGGATCTGTTCTGGCGGCTGCACTTCACCCTGGGCACTGTCGTGTTCACCATGGCTTCGGCCGATGCGCTGCGCGACATCGCCCAGGCCGATTTCGGCCAGCAGCTCGATGTGGAGGGGCTGGTACGCAACGTCATTCCTTATCTGGCGTCCGGTGTCGGGGCGCCCGTGGAGTCGACCAGGCTCTCCCTGGCCGTGTAACAACCAACAATAAATCAACGGAAACAGTGAAATAGAAGGAACTTGAGTATGATCACATTGCTTATCCTGCTGGTGCTGGCGATAGCCGTCGTGCTCGGCGTGCCCTCCATCCGTAAAAAGGTGGTCACCCGCCCGGTGTTCGGCATCTTCAAGAAGATACTGCCGCCCTTGTCTGCCACCGAGCGGGAGGCCATGGAAGCCGGCTCCGTCTGGTGGGATGGGGAGCTGTTTCGCGGCAACCCCGACTGGAAAAAACTGCACGGCTACGGCAAGGCCGAGCTGACCGCCGAGGAGCAGGCCTTCATCGACAACCAGGTCGAGACCCTGCTCGCCATGGTCGACGACTTCAAGATCGTCAACGAAACCAAAGACCTGCCGGAACCGGTCTGGGACTATCTGAAGAAGGAAGGCTTCTTCTCCCTGATCATCCCGAAATCCTACGGCGGCCGCGAATTCTCCGCGATCGCCAACTCCACCATAGTCACCCGCATTGCCACCAAGAGCCTGAGCGTGGCAGTCACCGTCATGGTGCCGAACTCCCTCGGCCCGGGCGAGCTGCTGATGCACTACGGCACCCAGGCCCAGAAAGACTTCTGGCTGCCGGGGCTGGCCAACGGCAAGGAAGTGCCCTGCTTCGCCCTGACCGGGCCGGAAGCGGGCTCCGATGCCGGCGCCATCCCGGACAAGGGGATCGTCTGCAAGGGGATGCACAAGGGTGAAGAGGTGCTGGGTATTCGCCTCAACTGGAACAAGCGCTACATCACTCTGGCGCCGCGCGCCACCGTGCTGGGGCTGGCGTTCAAACTCTATGACCCGGAAAAACTGCTGGGTGACAAGGAAGAGCTGGGCATCACCTGCGCGCTCATCCCTACCAGCCACCCGGGCGTGCGCGTAGGCGATCGCCACTACCCCATGGGTCTGGCGTTCCTGAACGGCCCGACCTTCGGCAAGGATGTATTCATCCCGCTCGACTGGATCATCGGCGGCCCGGATTACGCCGGTCGCGGCTGGCGCATGCTGGTGGAGTGCCTCTCCGCCGGTCGCGGCATTTCGCTGCCTGCCCTTGGCACCGCCTGTGGTCACATGGCGAGCCGCACCGTCGGCGCCTACTCCTACGTGCGCAAACAGTTCGGCATGTCCATCGGCAAGTTTGAAGGGGTGCAGGAAGCGCTGGCCCGCATCGGCGGCCTCACCTATCAGCTGGAAGGGGCCCGTCGCATGACCGCCGGCTCCCTAGATCTCGGTCAGGCACCGGCCATCGTCACCGCGATTTCCAAGTACCACATGACCGAGATGGCGCGCCAGATCATGGATGACTCCATGGACATCCACGCCGGCCGAGCCATCCAGCTGGGCCCGAAAAACTACACCGGCTACGCCTACATGGGCATTCCGGTGGCCATCACGGTGGAAGGGGCCAACATCCTGACCCGCAACCTGATGATCTTCGGGCAGGGGGCTACCCGCTGCCACCCGTACGTGTTCGCCGAGCTGGAAGCGGCGGCCGATACCGACGTGGAGCGCGGTCTCGAGAAGTTTGACGCCCTGCTGATGAAGCACATCGCCTTTGGCGCCGGCAACTTCTTCGGTTCCCTGTTCCAGGGGCTGACTCTGGGCCAGTTCAACAGTGCCCCGGTGGCCGGTGAAACCGCCCGCTACTACAAGCAGCTCTCTCGCATGAGTAAAGGGCTGGCCCTGTGCGCCGACGTCTCCATGCTGATGCTGGGTGGCGATCTCAAGCGCAAGGAGATGATCTCCGCCCGTCTGGGTGACGTGCTGAGCCACCTCTACCTGGCCTCTGCCACCCTCAAGCACTACGAGGATCAGGGCCGCATGGTCTCCGATCTGCCGTTCGTGCAGTATGCGGTGGAGCGCAACCTCTACCTGATTGGCAAGGCGTTCGAGGGCTTCTTCCAGAACTTCCCGAACAAGGTGGTGGGCGCCGTGCTCAAGCGGGTGGTGTTCCCGTTCGGCGTGGGTTACAAGATGCCGGCCGACGATCGCTGCCACGCCATCTGCCTGGCCATGATGAAGCCGGGTGAGTTCCGCGACCGTCTGACCGCGCTCTGCTATGTGGGCAAGGACGAGGCGGATCCGGTCGGCCTGATGGAGCGTGCCTTCCAGGCCATGGTCTCGGTGCAGCCTTACGAGAAGAAACTGGTGCAGGCCCAGAAAGAGGGCAAGCTGCCCCGCAAATTGGCCCTGCCGGAGCTGGTTGCCGCTGCCCTGTCTCAATCCATCCTGAGCAAGGACGAGGCGGACAAGCTGCTGGCCGCCGATGCCCTGCGCTACGAAGCCATCCAGGTGGACAACTTTGCCCCGGGCGAGCTGGAGGGGTTATCCCAGCAAAATCCGGTGGTGCACGCCGCCTGAGAGGGCACTCGCTCCTGAATCTGAAACCGGCCGATATGGCCGGTTTTTTTGTTTGTTAACCATGCATTTACAACCTCGATTAATTCCAGTTTAATGCAATGGCCCCCCACCCTTGGGGCAGGAAGCAAGGCCAGCGGAATGGCCGACAACAACAAACTCAGGAAGAGTGAATGAATCTCGCCAAAACGGCGATCGAACGTCCCATCTGGGTGGCGGTCTCGATCGTGCTGATTTTTCTGCTGGGCCTGCTCAGCATCCGGGGGCTGCCGATCCAGCTGTTTCCCGACATAGATCGCCCGCACCTCAACATCTCGGTGGACTGGCGCTCGGCCTCACCCCAGGAGATGGAGTCGGAGATAACCGACCCCATCGAGCAGGAGATGCAGGGGGTGCAGGGGCTCAAGAACCTCACCAGCAACAGCTTCCCCGGCTTCACCGAGATCGATCTGGAGTTTGCCCTCGGCACCGACATGCAGCGGGCCCAGCTTGACGTCATCTCCCGCCTGAACCGGGTCTCCGGCCTGCCGGACAAGATTGGCGGTCCCTACGTCAACAACTACAGCAGCAACGACACCCTCACCTTTTTCTTCATCCAGCAGCTGCCCGGCGCCAAGGGGCCGATCGACGATCACCAGGCGCTGATCGAGGCGCGGATAAAACCCGAGCTGGAGCGGATCCCCGGGGTGTCGACGGTCGACATCCAGGGGATCAACGAGCGCCAGATCCAGATCCGCTTCGACCCCTACCGCGCCGCCGAGCTGGGGGTGGAGATCCCGGTGCTGGCCAGCCGGGCCAGCACCGGCTGGGACGTCTCCGCCGGCACCCTCGACATCGGCCGCTGGGAGTACAAGCTGCGCTTTGCCGGCCGCTACGACGTGGCGACCCTGGGAGACAAGGTGGTGGACTGGCGCGACGGCCTGCCCATCTATCTGCGGGACGTGGCGGAGATCCAGCTGGCCCGGGAGGAGAATCCGGTGCTGCGCATTCAAAATGGCAACACCGCCATCGCCGCCCAGATCTTCAAGGAGAGCGGGGCCAACGCCCTGGCGGCGCTGGAGGCGATCAAGCTCAAGGTGGGCGAGCTCAACCGCGAGGTGCTGGAGCCGGTCGGCCTGCACATGGAGCAGTCGTTCGACGCCTCTCTCTATATCAACCGGGCGGTGAGCATGGTGACCGCCAACCTGGGGCTCGGCGTGCTGCTCTCCTGCGCCATCCTCTGGGTCTTTCTGCGCCGGCTCAGGGCGACCCTGATGATCGCGATCGCCATCCCCATCAGCATCATGCTCACCTTCTGTCTGCTCAAGGTGCTGGGACGCACCCTCAACGTCATCTCGCTGGCGGGCATCGCCTTTGCGGTCGGTATGGTGCTCGATGCCGCCATCGTGGTGCTGGAGAGCATCTACCGGCGCCACGAGCGGGGGGATCTGAGCAAGGCGGAGGCGGCGCTGGACGGCACCAGTCGGGTGTGGACCGCGCTGGTGGCCTCCACCCTGACCACGGTCGCCATCTTCCTGCCGGTGCTGCTGCTCAACGACGTGGAGGGGCAGCTGTTTGCAGACCTTGCGCTGACCATCGCCTGCGCCGTCACCGTCTCCATGCTGGTGGCGGTGACCGTGCTGCCGGCGGTGGCGGCGCGCTGGATGGGGCGCGAGCGGCTGACTGACCCCTATGAGGCGCTGTGGCAGGGTACCACCCGCCACGTGATCCGCTGGACTGCGACGCCCCGCCGGCGCTGGACCGTCATCACCCTGATGATGAGCCTGCCGGCGCTGGCGACCTGGGCCCTGCTGCCGAAGATGGACTACCTGCCGGACGTGAAGCGTGACGCGGTGGATGTCTGGATGAACTTCACCCCGGGCTTCAACCTCAAGGCCCAGCGCGAGGAGGTGATCGACACGCTCATCGCCAGGCTGGATCCCTATATGAAGGGGGAGCAGGAGCCGGCCCTCAAGAACTACTACATATTGCGCTACCCGGGCGGCGCCCAGATCGGGGTGCGGCCGAAAGAGGAGGACCAGATCAAGGTGCTGGAGCAGCTGCTGATGAAGCAGTTGCTGGTGGGCATCCCCGACACCCAGGTGTTTGGCGGTCAGGGGTCGCTGTTCGGCGGCTTTGACAGCGAGAACGGTATCTCCCTGTTGCTGCAGGGAGGTGATCTGGTTGAGCTCTATCGGGCGGCGCGGGCCGCCATGGCCATCGTCAAGCAGGATCTGCCGGGGGCCCAGGTGAGGCCGCAGCCGGATCTCGATTTCACCGCCCCCGAGCTGCGGTTGGTGCCGCAGGACCGGCGCCTCGCCGAGGTGGGCTGGGATCGCACCCCCATGCCCGCCATCATCCAGACCTTCGGCGACGGGCTGCGGGTTGGCGAGTATTTCGACGGGGAGGAGCGGCTCGACATCATGCTGATGGGGCAGACCTCGGCCAACCCGGATGAACTCAAGGCGGTGCCCCTGGCGACCCCTTCCGGGCGCATCGTGCCGCTCGGCGAGCTGCTGCGGGTGGAGCACGACATGGGGCCGGCCAGCATCTTTCGGGCTGACGGGCGGCGCAGCATCAGCCTGCAGATCTCTCCCCCGGCGGGGATGAGCATGGAGCAGGTGCTCGATACCCTGCAGAGCAAAAGCTTTGCCGCCATCCGGCCACTGCTGCCCGCCGGTGGCGAGCTGCGGGTCTCCGGCAATGCCGACAGCCTGCAGCAGGCGCTGGGCAACCTGGGGGCCATCTTCCTGTTTGCGGTGATGATCCTGCTGATCCTGTTGTGGGGGGTCTTTGCCTCCCTCAAGGATGCCGTGCTGGTGCTGCTGACCCTGCCGCTTGCCACCGTCGGCGGCGTGCTGGCGCTGCACCTGAGCGGCCTGCTGGTGCCGTTGCCGATGGATCTGCTGACCATCATCGGCTTCGTCATTTTGCTGGGGCTGGTGGTCAACAACGCCATCCTGCTGGTGCACCAGACCCGCACGGCGGAGCGGGAGGGGATGAGCCGCCAGCTGGCGGTGGCCGATGCCCTGCAAAGCCGGATGCGGCCCATCGCCATGACCAGCCTCACCAGCATCTTCGGCATGCTGCCGCTGATGCTGAGCCCGAGCGAGGGCAGCGAAATCTACCGGGGGCTGGCCACCGTCATCGTTGGCGGCATGAGTTGCAGCACCCTGTTTACCCTGGTCCTGCTGCCCGCCTTCCTGCGGCTGGGTGAGCGGGTCGACGTGCCGCAGGCCATTCGGCAGCGGGCCTGAGCAAGGAGCTCAACGATGACACGAGTTTTTACAAGGATGGTTGTGGGCGCGGCGCTGCTGGCGGGGGGCGTGTTCCCCGCGCTGGCACAGGGCAAGATGGTGACCCTGGCGGACGTGACCCGGGGGGAGGCTGCGGCCAGCATCTGGGTCAGCGGCACGGTGGCGAGCCGCCAGCAGGCGGCGCTCAGCGCCGAGGTGAGCGGCCGGGTGGAGTGGATCGCCGAGTTCGGCAGCCGGGTCAGCAAGGGGGATGAGCTGCTGCGCCTCGACAGCGCGGCGCTGCGGCTCTCGCTGGAGCAGGCCCAGGCCGAGCAGGCCAAGTGGGAGAGCAACGTGCGCTTTGCCCGCGCCGAGTTTGGCCGGCTGGCGACCCTGCACCGCCAGAAGAGCGCCTCCCAGAGCCAGTACGACAAGGCGCGCTACGACGTGGAGCAGGCTGAACTGGCCGAGCGGCTGGCGCGGGTGCAGGTGCGCCAGATTGAGGAGCAGCTGCGCAGAAGCCACATCTTCGCGCCGTTCGACGGGGTGGTGAACAACCACTTTATCCAGCCGGGGGAGCATGTGGATGCCGGCGAGCAGGCGCTGGAGCTGGTCAACCCCGATCAACCCGACATCCGCCTGCAGGCCCCCATCGTCTGGGCCGGTCAGCTGGCGCCCCAGACCCGGCTGCGGGTGGAAGGGGATCAGCTCAGCGGCCACGGGGTCTATTACCAGCGGGCGGCGAGCGCCGATCCCAAGTCGCGCCTCATCGAACTGCGCCTCAAGCCGGAGGGGGGGCGCTTCATCATCGGCTCGCCGGTGCGGGTGGCGTTGCCGCTGGCGGAGCAGCAGACCATGTTGCTGCCGCGCGATGCCCTGGTGCTCAACACCGAGGGGAGCGTGGTCTATCAGGTGGAGCAGCACGGCGAGGTGCTCAAGGTAAACCGGGTGCCGGTGACCGTGCTGTTCGGCGACAGCCGGCAGGTGGCAGTGAGCGGGGCGCTCAAGCAGGGGGACAGGGTGGTGGTGCGCGGCGCCGGCAGCCTGCAGGATGGCGATAAGGTGGAGCTGTTTCGCGGCTGATCCAGCTTGGTCACCATGAAAAACGGCTCCCGCGGGAGCCGTTTTTGTTGCAGGCTGGAGGGGCGATTACTCGACCATCATCACCTTGCAGGTGTTGGTACTGCCGACGGTTTCCATCTTGTCGCCGTGGGTCAGCAACACCATGTCGCCGCTTTGCAGCAGCCCCTTGGCCTTGAGCACGTCCAGCGCATCGCGGCACACTTCGTAGACCGGCTTGGTCTCGTCGCCGTCGAACAGCACAGGGGTGACGCCGCGGTAGAGGTTGGTCCAGGCCAGGGTCTTGTTGTGCGGTGACAGGGCGAAGATCGGCAGGCCGGAGCTGATGCGGGACATCAGCAGCGGGGTGGTGCCCGATTCGGTCAGCGCCACGATCGCCTTGACCCCTTCCAGGTGGTTGGCTGCATACATGGTGGACATGGCGACGGCCTCTTCCACCGAAGTGAAGGTGTAGCTCATGCGGTGGTTGGAGACGTTCAGGCTCGGGTGCTTTTCGGCACCGACGCAGACGCTGGCCATGGAGGTGACGGTCTCGATGGGGAACTGGCCGGCGGCGGTCTCGGCGGAGAGCATCACCGCATCGGTCCCGTCCAGCACGGCGTTGGCCACGTCCATCACTTCGGCACGGGTCGGCAGCGGCGCATTGATCATCGACTCCATCATCTGGGTCGCGGTGATGACCACCCGGTTCAGGCGGCGGGAGTGGCGAATGAGCTTCTTCTGCACGCCGACCAGCTCGGGATCGCCGATTTCGACGCCAAGGTCACCACGGGCCACCATGACGGCATCGGAGCCGAGGATGATGTCTTCCATCGCCTCGTCGGTGGCGACAGTCTCGGCGCGCTCGACCTTGGCCACGATCTTGGCGTTGGAGCCGGCTTCGCGGGCCAGCTCGCGGGCGTAGCGCAGGTCATCGCCGCAACGGGGGAAGGAGACGGCCAGGTAGTCCACGTTCATGCGGGCGGCGGTCTTGATGTCTTCCTTGTCCTTCTCGGTCAGGGCTGGGGCGGAGAGGCCGCCACCCTTCTTGTTGATGCCCTTGTTGTTGGAGAGCGGACCGGCCACGGTGACCGTGGTGTGGATGCGGGTGCCTTCGACCTGCTCCACTTTCAGTTGCACGCGGCCGTCGTCCAGCAGCAGGATGTCGCCGGGCACCACGTCATTGGGCAGGCTCTTGTAGTCGATGCCGACCTGCTCCTGGCAGCCTTCACCCTTGCCGAGGGCGGCGTCGAGGATGAATTTGTCGCCGATGGCCAGATAGATCTTGCCGTCCTTGAAGGTGGAAACGCGGATCTTGGGGCCCTGCAGGTCGCCCATGATGGCGACGTGACGGCCCAGCTTGGCGGCGATATCACGCACCTGGTTGGCGCGCAGGATGTGGTCTTCAGCAGTGCCGTGGGAGAAGTTCATCCGCACCATGTCGGCACCGGCACGGATGATCCCCTCGAGGATCCCTTCGCGATCGGTGGCCGGACCGAGTGTGGTTACAATCTTTGTACGTCTTGGCATGAAAGACTCCAGTTTTGAAGTTGATATGACTTGAGATACTGCCCCGTCAAGCGCATGACCCATTGCACCCGCTTGCAAGCCATCTGGGTGGCTTTTGTTACTAAATTACAATACTACACCAAGGAAGGTGGCAGAGACAGCCGGGGGCCGGGGCCCCCGTTGTTCACGAAGAGTGGGGTGTATCAAAGCGGGATTCGCGCAAACCTTCTTTGACTTTTTTCAGGTTTTCGCGAAATTTCATGCCGCGGCGCAGGGTGAAACCGGTCGCCAGCACGTCCACCAGGGCGAGCTGGGCGATGCGCGAAGCCATCGGCATGTAGACATCGGTGTCTTCCGGCACGTCCATGGAGAGCACCAGGTTGCACTCGCGCGCCAGCGGGGAGTCCTTGGCGGTCATGCCGATGACGGTGGCGTCGTTTTCACGGGCCAGCGCGGCAATCTCCACCAGCGCCTTGGTGCGGCCGGTGTGGGAGATGAGCACCACCACGTCCCCTTCGCTGCTGTTGATGCAGCTCATGCGCATCATGACGATGTCGTCGAAGCTCACCACCGGGATGTTGAAGCGGAAGAACTTGTTCTGTGCATCGCGGGCGACGGCGGAGGAGGCCCCAAGGCCGAAGAAGCTGATCTTCTTGGATTGGGTCAGGATGTCGACGCAGCGATTGATGGCCGAGATGTCCAGGCTGTTCTTGGCGGCATCGAGGCAGGCCATGGTGGATTCGAAGATCTTGGCGGTATAGGTATCGGGCCCGTCTTCTGCCTCCACGTGGCGGTTCACATAGGGTGTGCCGTTGGCCAGGCTCTGGGCCAGATGCAGTTTGAAATCGGGAAAGCCCTTGGTATCGAGCCGGCGACAGAAACGGTTGACGGTCGGTTCACTGACGTCAGCCATCTTGGCGAGGGTGGCGATACTGGAGTGGATGGCCGTCTGTGGGGAGGCCAGGATGACCTCGGCGACTTTACGCTCTGATTTACTGAAACTTTCCAAATTATTAGTAATTTTATCAAGGGTATTCATCATCACCACCAGGCGTTTTTGTAATTTAGCTTCAGTGTCTTTGCACTAAATTCATGGCTAAGCAGGTTTCCAATCAACTTGATGACTATACAAGACAAGCTCTTATCGAAACTAATCTCGGCCCTGCAAAGTATGACTCATGTCTAATTATTTCGTTGTTTTGGTTACAAACTTCCAGTCATTCCGTGAAAGCGCTTACAAATGTTGCAAAGCAACAACACTGTGAGCGGGCGCACAGTTGCACCCATCAAACGCGCCGCAAGGGGAGGGGCTCGGGTAGAATTGGCACCAAATAATAAGTGCGGGACGGTAACGGCCGCCCCGACCCCAGTAACGAAGGAGTTGTTTTATGCAGCATACCCATGCGCTGGTCGGCGACGTAGGCGGCACCAATGCCCGGTTGGCCCTGTGCGAGCTGGCAACCGGCACCATTTCCCGGGCCAAGACCTATTCCGGGCTGGCCCATCCCACTCTCGAAGCCGTGGTTCGCCTCTATCTGGATGAGCACAAGGTGCAGGTGGGCGAAGCCTGCATCGCCATCGCCTGCCCCATCAACGGCGACTGGGTCGCCATGACCAACCACAGCTGGGAGTTCTCCATCAGCGAGATGCAGGCCAATCTGGGGCTGACCCGGCTGCAGGTGATCAACGATTTTACCGCCGTCTCCATGGCGGTGCCCGTGCTGGGGGAGAGCGATCGCATCCAGCTGGGTGGCTCGGCCCCCGTGGCCGGCAAGCCCATCGCCATCTACGGGGCCGGCACCGGCCTTGGCGTCGCCCACCTGGTGCAGGCGGGTGAGCAGTGGCTGAGCCTGCCGGGCGAGGGCGGTCACGTGGACTTTGCCGCCAACAGCGAAGAGGAGGATGCGGTGCTGCAGGTGATGCGCGCCGAGCTGGGCCACGTCTCGGCCGAGCGGCTGCTCTCCGGCCCCGGCCTCGTCAACATCTACCGCGGTCTGGTGAAGTCCGATGGCCGCGAGCCGCAGGCGTTCGAACCCAAGGACATCACCGAGCGCGCGCTGGCGGGCGAGTGCCTGGACTGCCGTCGCACCTTGAGCCTGTTCTGCGTGCTGATGGGCCGTTTTGCCGGCAACCTGGCGCTCAACATGGGCACCTTCGGCGGCGTCTACATCGCCGGTGGCATAGTGCCGCGCTTCCAGGAGTTTTTCATCAGCTCGGGCTTTCGGGTGGCCTTCGAAGACAAGGGACGTTTCAAATCCTATCTCAAGGATATCCCGGTCTTCCTCATCACCCATGAAGGGCCGGGCCTGCTCGGTGCCGGCGCCTATCTGCGCCAGTCGCTGGGCATCAAGTTGTAAGCAACGACAGGGCGGGTGACGCAATGGCCATGGTTCAGCCTTGATTCAGTGACCATGGCGTAGAGTGTCCCTACGTACTCAAGAAGAGAGGGCGCCATAAGGAATTGGGACTTCTCTTCATCCGCTGGGTGCGTTTGTCACCTGACAAGCCTGAACTGTTTCACCGGCCCTTGTGGCCGGTTTTTTTATGCCCGCCGTTTACTGCCGGCCTGTTTTGCTGGCGATGGCGGCAGCCGGGTCTGTGTGAGGTGGCGGGGCCACAATGCAGTGCGCCTGCCGGTTGGCAGGCGCACTGGGTGAACAGGAATGGGCTCAGGGCAGGTCGAGGGTGAAGCGGGCGCCGCCGAGCGGGGACTCGTCCACCATGATCTGGCCGCCGTAGCTGTGCACGATTTCGGTGACCACCGCCAGCCCGATCCCCTGACCGGGGGAGCTGTCGGCGCGCACCCCGCGCTGGAAGATCTGCTGCGACTTGCCCGGGTCGATGCCGGGGCCGTCGTCCTCGATCTCGATCCGCAACCGGTCGAGCCGGCGGCTCACCGTCACCTTGATCTCGCTGATGGCGAACTTGAAGGCGTTGTCGAGCAGGTTGCCCATCAGCTCCATCAGGTCCCCCTGTTCGCCGGCGAAGAAGACGTCGTCGTCGAACTTGAAGCGGGTCTGCAGCTTCTTGTGGCGATAGACCTTGGCGAGGCTGGCCAGCAGCTTCTCGATGAGGGGCACCGGCTCGGTCCCCTTGCTGGCGAGCCGCTTGCGGCCGGTGACGGCGCGGCGCAGCTGGTACTGGATGATCTGATCCATGGTCAGGATCTGCTCATTGATGTTGTCGTGAATGTCGCGCCCCAGCTTGACCTCCTGCGCCGTCATCTGGATCAGCGCCAGCCGGGTTTTCAGGCTGTGGGCCAGGTCGTTGAGGGCATGCTGGTAGCGCTGGGTCTGCTGGCGCTCGTTCTCCAGCAGCTGGTTGACCGACTCGGTCAGCGGCGTCAGCTCCCGCTCATAGTCGTTGGAGAGCGCCTCCCGCTTGCCGGCCCGGATCTCGTCGATCTGGCGCGCCATGGTGCGCAGGGAGCCCAGGCTCCAGAAGCTGGTGAGCAGCAGCAGGGCGCCGAGCAGGGCGTAGGCGAGCAGGGCCTGGCGGATGCACTGGTAGAGGTAGTCGCGGGTCTGCAGCAGGTAGCGCTTGGCGGAATCGACCATCACCACGTAATAGGTGGTGGGGCCGTCACCGTGGTTGCGCAAGAAGCGCAGGCTGTAGATGAAGTAGCTCTCACCGTTCTTGATGGTGAGGCGCTTGAAGAAGTAGTCCTGATCCAGCCCGCCCAGGTACTTCATCAGATCGTCGCAGATGGAGTCCTTGACCTGGATCACCTCCGGCATGTGCAGGCTGGACCAGCTCAGCTGGCCGTCGGCCCGGCAGATAAGAGTGTCCAGGTTGGGGTCGATGGCATCCGGTGTGAGCCGGCCCAGATCCGTGCTGGCCTGGGCGTCCGGCATCTTGGAGGAGAACAGCTTGGAGAGGTTCTCTTGCATGCGGGTGCTGGCCTTCTGGGCCTGCTCATCGGTGTGGCCCAGATAGAGGATGTAGACCGAGAAGGACATGATGAGCGCGATGACCAGCATGGCGCTCAGCATCAGCTTGATGTGCAGCGAGCGGCGGATGAAGCGCATGGGGCGCGGCAGACGAAAGCCCATCAGCTGCACGACAGATTGAAGATGTAGCCCTGGCGGCGGATGGTGGAGATGGGCTGGATGAGCCCCTCCGGATCCAGCTTCTTGCGCAGCCGGCTCACCATTACCTCGATGGTGTTGGGGTCCCCCTCGCCGTCGCCGTAGAGCTGATCCAGCAGTTGCTGCTTGGAGACTACCTGGCGGGCGTTGCGCATCAGGTATTCGAGGATCAGGTACTCAAAGCTGGTGAGCACCACCGGTGTTCCGGCGATGGTCAGCTCCTTGCGGGAGAGATCCAGCTCGTAGTCGCCAGCCTTGACCCTGGGAGAGATGAAGCCGGCGCTGCGGCGCACCAGGGCGTTGAGGCGGGCCAGCAGCTCGTCCTTCTGGAACGGCTTGACCAGGTAGTCGTCCGCCCCCGCTTCCAGCCCCTCCACCTTGTCCTGCCAGTTGCCACGCGCGGTCAATACGATGATGGGGAAGGGGATCTGCTGCTCGCGCAGCTGGCGGATGAGCTGCAGACCGTCCATGTCCGGCAGGCCCAGATCGATGATGGCCACGTCGATGGGGTAGTCGGCGGCGTAATGCAGGGCCACCTGGGCGCTCTCGGTGCTGTGCACCTGATTCTGGGCTTCGGTCAGCAGGGTGGTGAGGTGGTGATTGAGCAGCTTGTCGTCTTCGACCAACAAAATTTTCATAAGGTGCGCGATCATGGGGATCCAGGCTGTCAATTAGAGGGCTTATGACGGGGAGAGTCAATCCGGATCCTAACAGCCCCGCCTGTATCGGGACTGAATCAGCCCGCCATTATTTACAACCCAGTCATTAGCCGGTGCGGGCCATGGCCGGGAGCTCGTCATCAGAGGTCTGCTGGCGCCACAGCCTGGCATAGAGCCCCTCGCGAGCCAGCAGTTCATGGTGGCTGCCCGACTCCACTATCTGCCCCGCCTCCATCACCAGGATGCGGTCCGCCTCGCGCAGGGTATTGAGGCGATGGGCGATGCTGATGAGGGTGCGGCCGCGGCGGATCGCCGCCATGTTGGCCATGATGGCCGCTTCCGACTCATAGTCGAGGGCCGAGGTGGCCTCGTCGAGCAGCAGGATCCTGGGGTTGACCAGCAGGGCACGGGCCAGGGCGATGCGCTGGCGCTGCCCGCCCGACAGGCGGGCCCCCTTCTCTCCCACCTGTTGCTCGAAGCCTTGGGGCAGCTCGCGAATGAAGGTGAGGGCGCCGGCCAGCTGCGCCGCCTGCTCCAGCTCGGCCTGAGTGGCATCGGGGCGGCAGATGCGGATGTTGTCGGCGATGGTGCCGGAGAAGAGCACGCTCTCCTGCAGCACCACGCTCATGTTGCGGCGCAGGGAGACGGGATCGGCGATGGCGAGATCCATGTTGTCCACCAGTACCTGACCATGCTGGGGCACATAGAGCCGTTGCAGCAAGCGGGTGAGGGTGCTCTTGCCGCAGCCGGACGGGCCCGTGATGCCGATAAACTGCCCCGGCTCGATGGCGAAGGAGAGGTTGGCCAGCACCTCGGGGGCATCCGGCTGGTAACGAAAGCGGATGTGGCGAAACTCGATGGCGCCCTGAAGGGCTGGCACGGAGGCGAGCCCGTGGTTGCCATGCTCCGGCGCCTCGTCGAGGATGTCGCCGACCCGGCGCAGGGCGATCAGGGTGTGCTGAAAATCCTGCCACACCTGGGCAAGGCGCAGCACCGGCTGGGTGACGTGGCCGGCCAGCATGTTGAAGGCGACCAGCTCCCCCGGGCTCATGCGACCGTTCAGTACCTCGCCGACCCCAAGCCAGAGCAGCAGGGCGGCGGTGAGCTTTTGTACCAGGTCGATGCCCTGGCCGGCTGCCAGTCCCACCTTCTTGGCCTGAAAGCCACGCCTGAGCTGACGCGCCAGCAGGCGTTGCCACTCCTGGTAGAAGCGGCGTTCGGTGGCCGTGGTCTTGATGGTTTCGATGCCAGTGACCGCCTCGGTCAGGAAGCTGGTGGCATCGGCATCCGCCTGATACTCCGCCTCGACCTTCTTGCGCACCAGGGGGCCAATTAGCAACCAGAGCAGGAAGTAGATCAGCAGCGAGCCCAGCACGCAGGCGGTCAGGCGCGGGGCATAGTGAAACATGACCCCGACGAACAGCAGAATGAACAGCAGATCCAGCACCAGCATCAGGGTCGAGCCGGTGAGGAATTGGCGGATCTGGGCCATCTCCTTGACCCGGGCGATGATCTGGCCGGTCTGGCGGGTCTTGAAGTAGCCGATGGGCAGTCCGACCAGATGGCGATAGAGCTTGCCGGAGAGCTCGGCATTGACCTGGTTGGCCAGATGGCCGAACACCTGGCCGCGCAGAAAGCCGTAGAGCGGCTCGGCGCAGGCCAGTGCCACCATGGCCAGAGCCAGCACGTGCAGGCTGCCGAGGCTGCGTCCCACCAGCACCTTGTCGATGATGTTCTCGAACAGCAGCGGGCTGGCGAGGGCGATGAGCTGCAGCAGAATGGCGAAGCAGAAGACGTCCCGCAGCTGTTTCTGCTGGCGCAGCACCGCCGGGCTGAACCAGCTCAGCCCGAACTTGACCTCGGCCGGGGTGAGATCCTGCTGGGCCAGCAACAGAAAGTGCCACTGCGCCGCCTCGGCTTGGCTCGGCAGCGGCTGCAGGCTGCTGGTGCCGCTGGCGGGATCAAACAGCTGCCAGCCCGCTGGCGTGATGGCGGTGATGGTGTACCAGCGGCCGTCCCGCTTGAGCAAGGCCGGCAGTGGCAGCGCCGCGAGCGGGCAGCCAGGCCCCTGTGACAGGGCGCTGCGCAGGCCAAGGTGGGCGGCGGCTTCCCGCACCGTTAGGTCGGGTGGTGCCAGATCGCAACCCAGGGCGTGGGCCAGCTGATCGGCATCGGCGGTCAGCATCAGTTGATGGGCCGCGTGGGTGAGGGCGGCGAGGGCGCCATTGGCGACGGGAGCGCGGTCGGCGGCGTGGGTCTGATCCATCTTCATCGCTCCCGCAGCGCCTCGGCCTGATACTCGCGAATGGGGCTCAGCAGGTAGTCGATGACCCGGCGCCGGTCGGTCTTGATCTCCGCCACCACCGACATGCCCGGAGTGAGCCTGACGGGCTGGTTGTCGATCAGCATCTCGCCCTGGCTCAGCTTGACCCTGGCGGCAAAGACCAGCCCCAGCTGCTCATCGGCGGTGGCGTCGCGCGACACGCTCACCAGCTCGCCATCTATGGTGCCGTAGCGGGTGTAGGGGAAGGCGTCCACCTTGATGCTCACCGCCTGCCCCTCGTGCACGAAGCCGATGTCCTTGTTGAGGATCTTCACCTCGGCGAGCTGTACCCCCTCGTTGGGTACGATCACCAGCAACTGCTGGGCCGGCTGCACCACGGCGCCCTGGGTGTGAATGGCCAGCTGCTGCACCGTGCCGGCCACGGGGGCGCGGATCACCTCCAGGTGCTCCCGCTCGCGCAGCTTGGCGAGCTCCTGCTCGATGGTGGTGAGCTGCAGCCTGGCCTGCTGGCGCTTCTCGATCCACTCCCGCTGCTTCTGTGCCTTGAAGCCGGCCAGCCGCTCCTGCAGGCTCTGCTGCTGGGATTGCAGCACCTCCAGCTCCGCCCGCTGCTGGGCGAGCTGGCGCTGGGTCTCCAGCAGCTCTTTTTCCTGCTCCAGATACTCCACCCGGGAGATGGCCTGGGACTGGCTCAGGGTCTGACGGGCCTGCAGGCGGGGCCGGATGTTGGCCAGCAGGGTAGTGAGGGAGGCCATGTCACCCCGCCTGGCGGCCTGGTTGGCCTGGTTGACCCCGAGTTCGGCCTGCAGGTTGCTGAGGGTACTGTGAAATTCGTGCAGCTCGCTCTGGTAGTTCTCTACCAGTGCCTGCTGCTGCTCCGGGGTGAGCCTGGCATAGTCCGGATGCTGGTCGGGTGTCTGCTCCCGGTAGAGCGCCTGGTAGCGGATCAGCGTCTGGTACTGGAAGGCCTGCTGCTGTCGCAAGCGGCTCAGATCCTGGCTGACCCCTAGCGTATTGAGGGTCAGCAGCGGCGCATCGGCGGCCACCACCTGACCGTCTTCCACGTGGATGGTCACCACCCTGGCCTGCTCGTAGGACTGGATCAGCTGGCTGCGGCCAAGCACCAGCAGGCGGCCGCTGGCGGTGGCCTGGATGTCGAGCTCGCCCCAGCAGGCCCACAGCAGGGTCAGCAGCACGCCGGCACTGAGGGTCAGCGCCGTGATGCGGGCAAAGGGAGAGGGGGGCGTCTCGGCCAGCGCCAGGTGGGCCGGCAGAAAGCCGTAGTGGGTATCCGCCTGCCGGGGTGGACGGGGTTGGCGAAAGCGGGCCAGCCAGGTACGCAGATTCATGGGGTCTCCTCGTGCAAGTCCTGCTGCAGCCGCCACAGCCGGGCGTAGTGCTCTCCTCGCGCCAGCAGGCTGGCATGGTCACCCTGCTCCACTATCTTGCCGCGTTGCAGGACTATGATGCGGTCGCACTGGCGCACGGTGGAGAGACGGTGGGCAATGGTGATGACGGTGCGGCCGCAGGCGATCTGGCGCATGTTGCGCTGGATCAGGGCCTGCGACTCATCGTCGAGGGCGCTGGTGGCCTCGTCGAAGATGAGGATCCTGGGGTCGGCCAGCAGAGTGCGGGCGATGGCGAGGCGCTGGCGCTGGCCGCCGGAGAGCGAGCTGCCCCCCTCCGCCAGCACTGTGTCATAGCCAAGGGGCAGCCGCAGAATGAAGTCGTGGGCGCCGGCCAAGGTGGCGGCCCGGATGATCTGGTCCAGGCTGGCATGGGGCACCGACTGGGCGATATTGTCCCGTACCGACTTGTTGAACAGGTGGTTCTCCTGCAGCACCACCCCCATCTGCTGGCGCAGGTGGTGGAGGGGGAGCTGGCGGATGGGCTGGCCGTCGATGAAGATCTCGCCCTGCTCGGGCTGATAGAGGCGCAGCAGCAACCTGGCCAGGGTGCTCTTGCCCGAGCCTGAGCCGCCGACCACCCCCAGCGTTTCACCGGGCGCTATGGTCAGGGAGAGATCATCGATGATGAGGGGGGCGTCCGGCTGATAGCGAAAGCGCACCCGCTCCAGTTGAATGGCGCCGGCACTGACCTGACCCGCGCCGTCACGCTGATGCTCGGGGGGCAGGTTGAGCATGTCACCCAATTTGTCCACTGCGATCCGGGTCTGGATGAACTGGCCCCACAGCTCCACCAGCCGTGACAGGGGCTGGGCCACGTGGCCGGCCATCATGTTGAAGGCGATGAGTTGGCCTATGGTGAGCTGCAGGCTGATCACCTCGCTCGCACCGAGCCAGAGCACGCCGGCGCTCACCAGTTTTTGCAGCCACATGACGCCGTGCTGGGAGGCGTTGTTGAGCTGCTGCACCCGGTAACCGGCGGTCACCATCTGGCTGGTCTGCTCATCCCAGCGCCGCACGAAGCGTGGCTCCAGCGCCAGGCTCTTGAGGGTCTCGGCGCCGGCGACCGTCTCGTTCAAGAAGGCGGTATTGGCGGCGGCGTGGCCGAACTGCAGTTCGACCGCATGCTGCATGCGCGGCGTGATCCACCAGGCGATCAGCACATAGGCGGGGATGGAGAGCAGGATCACCAGAGTCAGCATGCCGGAGAGGCTGGCCATGACCGCCAGGAAGACGAACATGAACAGCACGTCCACCGTCAGGGTAAACATGGTGCCGGTCAGGAACTCGCGGATGGTGTTGAGCTCCTGCACCCGGGTCACGATGGCGCCCACCTGGCGGCTCTTGAAATAGAGCAGAGGCAGGGCAAACAGGTGCTGCACCATGCGCAGGCCGAGCTGGATGTCGATCCGGTTGGCGGTGTGGGCGTACTGATATTCCCGCAATCCGCGCAGGCAGACCTCCACCAGGGCGGTGATCAGCAGCCCGAACACCAGCACGTCCAGCGTCGACCAGGCCTGATGCACCAGCACCTTGTCCATGACGACCTGAAAAAAGAGCGGGGAGATCAGCGCCAGGAGCTGCAAGACCAGTGAAAAGAGCAGTATCTCCCCCAGCAGCCGCTTCTGCTGCAGGAAGGCGGGAATGAACCAGCGGATGTCAAAGCGGCTCTGTTGCCTGCGCACTTCATAGACACGCCCGTTCCAGCGAGCCAGCAACTCCTGCTGGCCGATGACCTGCGGGTTGCCGACGGCGGGGTCCAGGATCAGGGCCTGTTCCCCCTGGCGCTGGGCCAGCACGAAGGGGGCGCCGCTGTCACTGAGCAGCACCAGGGGGAGCGTCTGTTTGGCGAGTTTGCGGGGAGCAATCTGACGTTGGCGGATCCGGCTGTCGGTCTGCTGCTGCAGCCTACCGATAATAATATCAAAGGGTTCGTCTGGCGTGATATCTATATCTTTAGGGGGACAGCCCAATAATCCGGTAATAATCTTCAAGCATGCCAAAACAGACTCGTCATGCGCAGTCATAATATACCCCGTTGCCGCGTTTAAACCCCTCCTGTTTATATGGGGCAAGGTGACCTGTTGCAGGCAGGGCGCGCATACTAACGAGCCGATAATTCCCTGTCAAATTTTATATACACTGACAAACTCCATAATAAATTATTGAGTCCATATATCCTGACGTGTTCCCAGGAGGTGTGCCTCAATTAACCTTAATGAGTTCATTGATATTTATTTTGACGTAATTACTCTATTTTTGAATCATTGTTTAATTGAACCGGATAATATTTTCAAATATGGTAAATATAGCGAAAAATGAGATGTTAGCGCCATGTTGATTTATCTTTGGCGGGATTTTTGTTTTTTGTTTTACCTTATATTTATTGATAATGGAATTTATATGACAGAGCAGTTTGTACAGACAGTATCCAGCGTCAACTACAACAAGGGTATTTTTTCCCTCTATTTCGTCGGCCAGGATCCGCTCAAGATGGCGCAGGGCGTCATGGCGGAAAGTGACAGTGAGCTGGCGCTGAAACAGACGGTTCACATGCCGGCTGCTGGCTTTATGTATATGGTTTCAATGATAAAAAACATGCTTGAAGATCCGCGCATGGCCGCCGAGTTCGACAAGCTGATTGCCGCAGGCCTGATCCCGGCCGCCCCTGCCGATGCGCAGGAAAGCGCTCCTGCCGCCACAGCACAGGCTGCACCGCGCAAGAAGAAATAAATTTCCTGTTTGGGGAGTCAATGCACTTGGTATTGCAACCAACGGAACCGAACTGGCAACAAAAACAACATATGTTGGGAGGAGTCATGCTGCTCAGTCAGCACTCCTCTCTCCATCGGCGTTATTCCGTCGCCGAGTGGCAGCAACGTATATTGCCAGCATTTGAGTTGAACCAGTTCTGCTATTATGAAGACTCACACGGACGCCCGGTTGCATTTTGTAACTGGGCGTTTGTCTCTTTATCCATTCGTAACACCTTGCTGGCCGCCGAGCGCGAGCTGATCCGTGAGGATTGGCAATCCGGCGACCATATTTTTATTCCGGAGATGATAGCGCCATACGGACATGCCCGCGCCGTGGTGAGCGATCTGCGTCGCCGGATATTCTTGCCATGGAAAGGGCAGCGGGTCTGCACCGTGCGTGGTCATGTTCATGCCGAGCATGGTCAATGTGTTCGCAGGGTGCAGTGGTTTTCCATTTAATCATAATGAGTTAATACATGGGAAAGAGTGTATGGAGAAGTATTGAGTACTTCTTTACCGGTAATTACACGGCAGATGACGGAAACAATGATATCGATGCCTATGGCTTTGGTGGCGTCATCCGTGCCTATGGTGGTGACGACACCATCCGGGTCGGATCCATCGGTGCGACCGTCTATACCGGTACGGGCAACGACAGCGTCTATGGCGGTGCCGCCTATCTCAAGGTGGTTGACGACTCCGGCAACCTGACCGTCAAGGGGGCGGCGGGTTACGCCGACATCAGCAAGTCCCAGTCCGGCAACGTTCACTTTGCCGGTGCCAGCGGGGCGACCAACATCGATCACCAGGGGCGCGACGGCGACATCCGCTATCAGGGGGCGGCGCTGGCCAACTTCCTGACCCGCAAGGGGATCAGCGGCAACGTCAGCTTCGAGGGGGCCGGCGGCTACAACAAGCTCTGGCACCAGACCGACCGCGGCGATCTGAGCTACAGCGGCGCCGGGGCGGCCAACAAGCTGGACCGCACCTGGCACAGCCAGTATCAGGGCTCGCAGGGCAACATCCACTTCTCGGGGGCCGGTGCGGCCAACATCATCAGCTCCCTGGTGGAGTCCGGCAACATCACCCTGAACGGGGCCGGTGCCTACAACAAGGTGTTCCGCAAGGGGCGCGAGGGAGATATTAGCTTCAACGGAGCCGGCGGCTGGAACGAGCTGTCTCGGCTGCGCAACGAGCAGGACGAGTACCTGCAGACCCGCGGCGACATCCACTTCAACGGGGCCGGCGGTTACAACCGGCTGCTGTCGGACGTGGCTGAGGGCAACATCCACTTCAAGGGGGCGGGGGGTTACAACCATCTCTCCCGCAAGGGCGCGGACAGCGACAGCTCCCCCTTCGCCGGCGCCCGTGCCGACGAGATCGCGCTGACTACCGCCACCATGGGCGGCAGCTGGATCAACCAGTCCCAGGCCGTCACGGCCATCAAGTCCAGCCTGCAGCCCAATACCTACCTGTTTGCCTTCTTCGATGGCATGTACACCAAGATCAACCGGGTAGAGCTCTCCAACGATGGCGCGAGTGGAGCCCTGCGCTATCACGCCACCTCCTGGTACAAGGAGGGGAACCAGCTCGACGGGCTGGCCGGTCGTCAGATCGACGAGCACAACGGCTTCATCTCGACGCAAACCGACGGCGCCTATCGGCTGAGCGATCTGGTGTTCGAGCGGCGCCAGCGCATCAAGCTGGAGGCGGTAGAGGCGGATCTGACCGAAAACAGCTGGATCAACTACGGTGGCGGCGTGAACGTGGCGGCGGCCGACGTGACGCTCTCCAGCGCCAAGATGAGCGGTTACGCCATTTTTGAGGATGGCACCAAGGTCGACGTGAGCGCGCTGAAATCCCGGGTGCAGGCCAACACCTATGTGTTTGCCAAGCAGCTTGGCCCCTACACCAAGATAGTGGTGGTGGAGCTGGCCAACGACCGGGAGACCGGGGCGCTCAAGTACCTCGCCAAGGCCTGGTACAAGGAGGGCAACCACCTGGCGGGGCTGGCCGATCAGGTCATCTCGGAGCATACCGGCTTCACCGCCATGGGGACGGGGGGCTACTCCCTGAGCGAGGTACACTACCAGCTCGACACCGTCACGGCCGTGTCGGATCGACTGCCGGCCACCCGCGAGTTCTCCAGCCAGCTGCTGCTGCCCCGTCAGCAAAGTGGCGGCAAGAGCAAGGGTGACATCTTCTTTGACGGCGCCGGTGGCGGCAACGTCATCGAGTCCGACGTGACCGAGGGCAACATCCACTTCAACGGTGCCGGTGCGGCCAACGTGCTGATCAAGCGCGGTCAGCGTGGCGACCTGGTGTTCCGTGGGGCGGGCCTTGCCAACGTGCTGGTCCACCAGGGGGCCCAGGGCCGGATGGATGTCTATGCCGCCGGTGCGGCCAACGTGCTGGTGCGCAGCGGGGATGGCGAGTACCTGGCCCGTCTGCTGGCCTATGGCAACATCTCGGTGCAGCAGGGCCGTGGCGACAGCCAGGTGGTCATGCTGGGCGGTTACAACACCCATACCCAGCTGGGCGATGGCCAGGGGCTGTGGCTGGCGGGGGGCGGTTTCAACCTGCTGACCCAGGTCGGCAACGGCCGGCTCGATGCCCTGTCGGTGGGCGGTGCCAACGTGCTGACCAAGTTCGGCGCGGGTCAGCTGACGGCCGGACTGCTGGGCGGGGCCAACGTGTTGACTCACGTCACCCAGGGGGACGAGGCTGCCGATACCCGCGCCGTGCTGCTGGGGGGCGCCAACGTGCTGACCAAGAAGGGCAACGGCAAGGTACAGGCCATTCTGGGGGGCGGCGCCAACGTGCTGACCCAGATTGGTCAGGGGGATACCCAGGCGCTGCTGCTGGGGGCTGCCAACGTGCTGACCCGGGTCGGCGATGGCGATCTCTCCACCGTGATGCTGGGGGGCGCCAACGTGCTGACCCATGTCGGCAACGGCGACACTCTGGGTGTGATGGGGGCCGCCGGCAACCTGTTTACCAAGGTGGGCGACGGCACGGCCATTGCCGCCATGATCGGCGCCGGCAACCTGTTTACCCAGATAGGCCAAGGCGATGCCTGGGCCCTGATGGGCGGGGTGGCCAACGTCTTCACCAAGGTGGGCGATGGCAATGCACTGGCGCTGATGGTGGCCAAGGCCAACGTCTTCACCCATATCGGTGACGGCCTGACCGTGGCGCTGATGCTGGCCCAGGGCAACCTGGCGACCAAGGTGGGCAACGGCATGACGCTGGCCGCCATGGTGGGCAATGCCAACGTTTTCACCCACGTCGGTGCTGGCGAGACCTTCGCCGCCATGCTGGGGCAGGCCAACCTGTTCACCAAGGTGGGGGATGGCCTGACGGCCGCGCTGATGATCGGCAAGGCCAACGTCTACAGCCACATTGGCAACGGCACCAGCCTGGGGCTGTTTGCCGGCGAGCTGAACGTGATGACCAAGGTGGGCAACGGCACCACGCTGGCAGCCCTGTTCGGCAAGGCCAACATAGTGACCCATGTCGGCAGCGGTCTGACCGGCGTGCTGGCGCTGGGCAAGGCCAACATCATCACCAAGGTGGGGGATGACTTCCTCGGCGCCATCGCCAAGGCCGATGCCAACGTGCTGACCCATGTGGGCAATGGCACCACCGCCGGCGTGCTGTGGGGCAAGGGCAACCTGCTGACCAAGATAGGTGACGGCACCACGGTGGGCCTGCTCATCTCCGAAGTGGGCAACGTGATGACCCACGTCGGGGCCGGCAGCACCATAGGCCTGGCCAAGGGGCGCGCCAACCTCATCACCAAGGTGGGTGACGGGCTGGTGGTGCAGGGCGCCTGGGGCGACGTCAACCTGCTGACCCAGGTCGGCAACGGCGATCGCTACAGCTTCGCCAAGGGCCGCGCCAACGTGCTGACCAAGGTGGGGGATGGCCGTGAAGTGGCCGTGCTGCAAGGGGAGGCCAACCTGGTCACCCAGGTCGGCAACGGCGATGGCTACACCGGCGCCTGGGGCAAGGCCAACGTCATCACCAAGGTGGGGGATGGTCGTCAGGTCGTGCTGGCCAAGGGCGATGCGAACATAGTGACCCAGGTCGGGGATGGCGAAGGCTATCAGGCGCTGCTTGGCAAGGCCAACATCGTCACCCGGGTGGGGGACGGCATCCAGGTCACCCTCGCCAAGGGGGAGGTCAACCAGACCACCACGGTCGGGGACGGTCTGAGCGTGACGGCCGCCTACGGCAAGTTCAACAACAACGTCAAGGTAGGTGATGGCACCACCGTCAACCTGGCCTGGGGTGATTACAACCTCAACACCAAGGTGGGGAACGGCCTCAACGTTGCTGTCATGAAGGGCAAGGGCAATGCCAATGTCCAGATCGGCGACGGGCTGGACATCACGGCCGCCTATGCCCGCCACAACGTGGCGATCAAGATCGGCAACGGCGACTTCTACAGCCTGGCTGTCGCCAGCAGCAATACCAGCAGCAACAAGCTCGGCACCCTGTTTGACAACATCAAGCAGACCCTGCTCGGCAGCGCGGGCAACCAGGCCATCAACTATCTGGTGCAGGGCGATGAACATGGCCCGATCAAGACCCCGCAAGCGGCCAGCCTGGGTGAGGTGCAGGGACTGAGCGGCTTTGGTCTGGACGAGATAAGCGAGGTGAAATCCTCCCTGGCCGGCAGTCTGACCGGCAAGGTGAGCCAGGCCGGCGAGCGCGACGAGCAGGCCATGGACAAGGCGCTGCAGCTCGATGAGCAGGGGCTGGCCCGAGGGGGCGAGAACCTCATCGTCAACGGCGATTTCGAACAGGGTGCGCACGGCTGGCAACATGCCGGCGCCGGCATCGAGGCCGATTTTTCCGCCGCCACTTACGGGCTGGCGACCGACGGGCACGGTGCCCGGGTCAGCGAACTGTCGACTGACCGCAATACCCAGATTTCCCAGGATCTTGCCGGCCTCAAGGCGGGCGAGACCGTCAACCTGACATTTGATTTTGCCCGTCGGGCCAATATTTCCCTGCAACACGGCATCGAGGTGCTGTGGAATGGCGAGCGGGTGTTTGCCAGCGAAGGGGACGCCAGCAGCTGGCAGAGCAAGGCGCTGACGCTGACGGCCAGAGAGGGTGCCAATACCCTGGCGTTCCGCGGTACCGGTGAGAACAACGGCCTTGGCTACCTGCTCGACAATGTGGTGGCCACCGTCGCCGGCAAGGCCGAGATAGGCCAGGTCAGCGCCCAGCTGGCACAAGACGACAACGCCGCCCGGGCGAGAGGCGATCAGGCGAGTGCCGATGCCGACAAACAGCGGCTCGAGCAGGAGAAGGCGCAGCAGCTGGCCGCCATCGCCGGGAGCCAGTCCCAGCTGGAGGCTACCGACCAGCAGAAGCTGGCGGAGAATGGCCAGCAGCAGCGTGCCGCCATCGAGGCGGAAGCCCGCGACATGACGGCGCAGCTCGATACGCTGGCCCGCCAGTTTGACCAGGTCAGATCCCCTGACGCGGCGAGCGAGCCGTCCGGCCAGCATTGGCGCACCGGCTTTGCCGACCACCTGCTGAGCACGGTTCAGGAAGATCTGGACGATGCCGGCAGCACGGCCGGCACGGCGATCGAAGATGCCAGGCTCCGCCATGAGGCGCAGCACCAGCAGGTCGATAGCGCGCTGGCCAAGTCCAAGACGGGTCAGCAGCGCAGCGAACAGCTGCAAGGTGACGCCGAGGCGGCTGGCCAGCAGCGGGCCGCCCAGGCCGAACAGCGCCGTCTCGACGCGCTGGCTCGCCAGGGAGAGGCTGCATCGCGCCAGCAGCAGGGCGAAGCGAGTGCCAGCCAGGCGCAGCTCGCCGGCGAGCAGGCGGCCAGCCAGGCCGGTTTGCAGGCCAACCAGGCCAAGCAGAATGCGGCGAGCCTCAAGCAGAGCGGCGACAAGCCGAACCGCCAGGGTGCCCAGCCCGGCCAGCCCTCGGCCACCGCACAGCCCCTGCCGCAGGCCGGCGAGCTGGATGTGCCCGCCGTCGGCACCGTGTCGGCTCCTGATGAGGTCCAACCCTCGGCCATCGACACTGCCACCGGGCTGAGCGAGCAGGAGCAGTCCGCCCTCGACGGGGCGCTGGCGGCGGTCAACCGCCTGCAGATCAATGCCGGGATCCGTCAACCGGCGACACCGCCGGTGGCCCCGACTCCAACGCCAACCCCAACCCCAACACCGAGCCTGGTGCAGGAGGAGGCGCAGGCGACAGCCACGGCGACCAAGCCGGTGCAGCAGCATGAGGTACTGGCCACGGCTGCCGTGGATCTCACCGGCCTGCATGGCCCCCGCACGGGCAGCAAGGCCGTGCCTGAGTTCAGCAGCCACTTCAACGGTTCCTCCATCGGCATCGAGAACGAGCTGACTGGGCTGGTGGTGGCGTTGCCGAAGAACTCGGCACAGAAGTTTGGCTACGTGCACGACGCGGCAGGCAATCCGCTGTTCATGCTGACCAAGGACATGAACCAGGGGGGGTACACCAATCCCGCCGGAATAAGCGATGTCAAAGGGATCAACCAGTGGCAGACCCATACCATCGAGCTGGTGACCTACCCAAGCGAGATGCAGGACCAGCAGGCGGTGGAAGCGCGCAAGGAGGCCATGCTCTGGCTTGCCAGAGAGTTCACCCAGCACATCAGCCAGACCAACCATACCAGGCTCTCTGATCTGGTGAGCGAGGATGGTCGCTTCACCCTGGTCATCTCCAATGCCAACCACGTGATCGCCGCCGGCAATGGCGCCGCCCGTGACGGTCAGGGGCAGACCATCGGCATGACGCCGAGCGGCCAGCAGGCGACCGTGGCGGTCAGTGCCAAGGCGTTTGGTACCGGCTCGTCCCAGGAGATCCGGCTGCTGGAGTCCGCTCCCTGGTATCACCCCGAGCTGAAGGAGCTGTTGCTGTCCAACACGGCCAATGTGCAGTGGGAGGATGCGGCCACCGCACAGAATGTGTTTGCCTACCTCACCTCCATTTACGGCAAGACGGCCGATCTGGCCCGGGAATACGGCATTCACATCAATGACTGGGATCCGCTGGCCGAGGGGATCACGCCCAACGCCCAGGGGTTGACCGATCCCAAGGTGAAGAATGCCTGGGAAATCTTGCCAAGAACCAAGCCGGTGGCCATGTTGGCGCTGCTCAGTGCCCATGACCGCAAGCTGGTGTCCGAGCAGATCCTGGCGACCCTGAAGTCGGCCTATTCACCGGCGCTGGCACAGAACATCTATGACTACTTCAAGTTTGGTGGCGAGGTGGCCGGGCATGGCATCAACAATGCCACCACGGGGGATGGCAAGTACCCCGAGCCTGCCATCCTGTTCGAATTCCGTCAGGTGCCGAACGAGCTGAGCCAGTTTGTGCCGAAGTCGGAGTCGACCGCCAGGGTGGAGGTGAAGACCCTCGACCAGTTCGACCCGGTCAGTCGCCGCACCATAGTGGCGGCGGTCAACAACCTGGTCGAGCAGAGCGCGGACTTCGACAGCTGGTATCAGGCCTATCGGGAGCGCCAGGGGCTGCCGCCGGTCAAGAATGCCAAGAAGGTGGCCTCTGCCAACCACAAGGCCGAGTGGGTGATGGCCAACCATGCCGAGGCATGGAGCCAGCTCACCGCCGAGCATCAAGCGGAGGATGCAAACGGACTGCAGGCCCTGGGTGGCCACAAGCCGGGGGATCAGAGCCCGGGCGCGGCGGATGCCGATACGGCCCCGCTGGACAAGCAGCCGCTCAACCCGCTGACCCGCTTCCTCAACGACAACCTCTACGGCACCCGCGATGAGCGGCGCCAGGTGGGCGACATCACCCGCCAACTGCTCGACCATGCGGTGAGCCAGGGCGAGGCCGAGCAGGTGACCCTGCAAGGGGATGCCGGCCGTCTATCCGGTTACCTGCACAAGGGGGCCGAGCAGCCAGGGACGCCGCAGGATGGCAAGCCCGAGGTGGTGCTGTTCCTGCACGGTTCGGGCTCCTCCGCCGAGGAGCAGGCCGATGCGGTTCGCAGCCACTACCAGAAGCAGGGCATCGACATGCTGGCGGTCAACCTGCGCGGCTATGGGGCCAGCGATGGCGGTCCCAGCGAGCAGGGGGTCTACCAGGATGCCCGCACCATGTTCCGCTATCTGGTGGAAGAGCGCGGGGTGGCCCCTGGCAAGATCCTGATCCATGGCTACTCCATGGGCGGCCCCATCGCCGCCGATCTGGCCCGTTATGCCGCCGAGCAGGGCAAGCCGGTGGGCGGGCTGCTGCTCGATCGCCCCATGCCCAGCATGAGCAAGGCGATCAAGGCCCACGAGCTGCCCAACCCGGGCGGTCTGGTGGGGGCGATCGCCAAGGCGATCAACGGTCGTTTCTCGGTGGAGAAAAACCTCGACGGCCTGCCCAAGAGCACGCCCATCATGCTGCTGACCGACAACGAAGGGCTCGGCAGCGAAGGGGAAAAACTGCGGGCCAAGCTGGCCGTGGCCGGTTATCAGGTCAGCGGTGAGCAGACCTTCTATGGCCATCTGGCCAGCAACCGCCTGATGGGCCAGTACGCCGAGCAGATCGTGGGTGACTTGTTCAACCGCACGCCGCCGACTGCAGACATTGAGGCGCCTCTCAAGGGCATCGAGGCCATCAGACGCGATCTCAAGCGCTACCAGGAGGCGCTCACCCCGCAGGTGGGCAGCAACGGGGCGACCAGAGACATCCGTACCACCAAGGCCTTCCTGGCCGGATATCAGCAAGGGCTGGCCGGCAAGGTGGTCGAGGGCTTCCAGTCCGACATGAGCATGACCCAGCTGGTGGACCTGTTCGTCCAGCCGACCCTGACGCCACAGCAACAGGGCGCGCTGGCCTGGGAGATCGAAAACCGGGCGCTCAAGAGCACCATCAAACCCAGGATTGAGCAGTCCAACCGTCTGTTCCGCGACGTGGCCTCGCAAGGTGGCACGGATCCATATGCCAGAGAGCATCTGGCTCCCCAGCTGTTGCTGCTCAATCTGGCGGATGACGGCTTCGGCGGGCGCTGCGATCCCCTCTCCAAGCTGGTGCTGGTCGCCAAGCAGCTGGAGAGCGAGGGGCAACCCGATCTGGCGCGGCGCATGATGGAGAAGCTCTACTCCGCAGCGGCGGTGATCAACAACCCGGATCGCTACTCGGCTACCGAGCTGGACAACGCCCGCAAGCTGGTGGGCAGCCTGGCGGAGATCCACACCAACACGCCGGCCGCCTACAACTACGACAGCCTGCGCAGCATCAAGTACGACATCGTCAAGGAGAAGTGGGAGGGCAAGAGTGCCATCTCGCTCGATACCGTGCTCACCAAGCTGACTGCCAAGGGCAGCGATGCCCCCGTGTTGCTGGAGCTGGATGCGCCGGGCCACGCCATGGCGGCCTGGGCCAAGCAGGGAGAGTCTGGCCGGATCTACGGCTTCTACGATCCCAATGCCGGCATCGTCGAATTCTCCTCCGCCGAGAAGTTCAGTCGTTACATGACCCGCTTCTTCGGCAAAGAGGGGCTGGACATGGCCAATGGCTACCACCTCAAGCCGGGGCCGGATGGCAAGCCGCTGTTCTTCAGGGTCAGCGAGATGAACGGCGCCGAGCTCGCCCGCTTCAAGCCATCCAAGGATCTGGCCAACAAGGTCACCCTGCAGGAGATCCTGCAGTTGCCGGTATTTGACGAGAGTCCGATGGCGGAGCTGCCGGGCAAAACGGGAGTGACGGAGCGCACAGCCAGGCTGTTTGCCGACGTCTACAGCCCGGATGAGCTGAAAAAAGCTGCCCAGGTCTTTGCCAAGCCCATTGGCGAGTCTTATCAGCAGATCCTGGATCAGCTCGCCACGCTGCACGGTGCCAGCGGACAGGCCAAGGTAGAAGCCGCATTGCGGTTGAACAATCTGATCGACGACTACCTGGTCAAGCACGAAGGTTCCGGCAGAAACCCGGCGCTGAGCAAGCTGCAGAGTCAGCTTCACGGCAATCTCTATCGCGGCGAGCTGGCCTCGTTGCAGGCCGAGGTGACGGCGCTGGCCAAGACCCGCCCGGACCTGGCTGCAATTGTCATCGGCAAGGCCGCCGAAGAGGCGCAGGGCCAGCATCCGGGTCTCACCCAGATGGTGCTGCGCTGGGCGGCGCAAGACCCCTATCTGGCGGCCAAGGCCGGATACCAGGGGGTCGTGCCGGCGGATCTGCCGTTTGAGGCCAGATTCCACGTCGTCCTCGGCGAACAGCATGACAATCTGAAGAAGTGGCTGAGCGAAGCCCAGGGGGAGGGACTGCTGAGCCGTGCCGTACTGGACGACACCCGCAAGGTGCTTCATCTGGGTTACTCCTACCAGGAGCTGCAGGACATGACGGGGGAGCAGTCCGCCCAGATGGCGGTCTACTTCATCAAGGAGGCCGCCAAGCAGGCAGCCCCCGGATCTGAGCTCTCCGCCGAGCTGATCATGCTGGACAAGTTCGGTGACCGCCGTTACCTCGGCGAGCAGGAGTCCCGCCGTATCGCACAGGTCGAGAACATCTATCACAGCAGCAAGCAGACCGATGTGGCGGCCTGGGATGCCCGCTATGGTGGCGATGCCCTGCGGACGCTGAACAACCAGCTGGACGGGGAGAGCACGCTGGCCGGACAGCTGTCGCGCCTGCTGGATAACCGCAACGGTCTGCTGATCGGCGAAACCCACGGTAGCGACGTCAACGGTCTGCGGTTCGTCAACGAGCAGATGGATGCGCTCAAGACCCAGGGGGTGACTGTCATCGCTCTGGAACACCTGCGCAGTGAGCTGGCTCAGCCGCTGATCGACCGTTATCTGGCGGGGGGAGAGATGTCTCCCGAGCTGACGAGCATGCTCAAGAACAAGCATCTGGAGCCCTCCCTGTTCGAGCGGGCCCGGGAGCGGGGAATGCGGATCGTGGCGCTGGACGATGGCAGCACCGCCAGACCCGCCATCGCCGGCACCGAGCACGGCCTGATGTACCGGGCCGGGGCGGCCAACAACGTCGCCGTCGAGGTATTGGGCAAGTTGCCGGCCGGCGAGAAGTTCGTCGCCATCTACGGCAGTGCCCACCTGGCGTCCCACAAGGGGATCGAAGGTTTCGTACCCGGCATTACCCATCGTCTGGGGCTGCCGGCCCTGAAGGTGGATGCGGACAATCGCTTCCACCTGCAGGCGGACGATGTCAGTCAGCGGGTCGAGTACGCCGATGTCGGCAGGAAGTGGACGCCGGTGGCGGCGCTGGATGGCGAAGACCAGCCGGTTCGCAACCAGCGGGTCAACCAGTGGCAGCAACCTGAGGTGACGCCGGGCAGCGAAGGGGGCGAGACCCGCTTCACCAGCCAGATCATCATCCAGACCGAAGATGATCCTGTGGCTGCCAAGGCCGCGGCCAGCCTGGCCGGCAAACACCCCGACCACAGCGTGGTGGTGCAGCTGGATGCAGATGGCAACTATCGGGTGATCTATGGCGATCCGGCTCAGCTGGCCGGCAATATCCGCTGGCAGGTGGTCGGCCATGGCCGCGATGAGGATGGACAGAACAACAGCCGCCTCAGTGGCTACAGTGCCGACGAGCTGGCCGGACGCCTGCGCCGCCTGGGCGATCGTCTGCAACAAGAGGCCGGCGTGGCCACCAAACCGAGTCACGTCAGCCTGGTGGGTTGCTCCCTGGTGAGCGACGACCTGCAGGCCGGCTTTGCCCGTCGCTTCATCCAGGCGCTGGATAACGAGGGGATCCGTACCCAGGTGTCGGCTCGCAGCAGCGAGGTGGCGGTGGACCAGGGGGGTCGCAAGCACACCCGTGGTGAGGCGGATGTCTGGGCCCGCAAGGTTGCCGCCAACAAGGTGGTGTTGACCCTCAACGACGCCGGCGAACCCGTGGTGTACAACGAGCGGGTGCGCGGCGGCGTGGCTGAAGGGGACATCGACCTGGCGAAAGTGGGCCAGAGCGAGGGCGAAAGCCGTGCCCGGGGCGCCATCGCCGACAACGACGAGACCTTCGTCGCACCCGAGAAACAGCGCCAGCCGGAGACGGCATCGAGCCAGACCAGCAGTGCGGTCAGCTACTCCGGCAACGTTCAGGTCAACGTGGGGGATGGCGAGTTCACCGCCCTCAACTGGGGGACCACCAACCTGGGGGTCAAGGTAGGCACGGGCGGCATGAAGTCGCTGGCCTTCGGCGACAACAACGTCATGGTGCATATCGGGGATGGCGACAGCAAACACAGCGTCGACATCGCCGGCTACCGGGCGCTGGAAGGGGCCCAGCTGTTCGTTGGGCAACGCAACGTCAGCTTCAACCTGGGGCGCAGCAACGATCTCATCGTGATGCTGGAGAAATCCATCCCCACTCCGCCGCTGGTCAATCCATTTGACGGGGCCGCCCGTATTGCCCGTGCCCTGCAGCAGATCGCCGGTGACGGTGCCAAACCGGATTGGGTTGCCAGCCAGTGGGATCAGTGGACCCTGGCCGGCGCCAACAAGTTCGTGGCCGACATGGCCGGTCTGGATCAGACCAGCAGCGTCGAATACGGCTCGCTCACCACCCTGGACAGCGGCAACGAGCGCAGCAGTCGCGGGCTCAAGAGCGACCTGGAAGCGACCCTCAACAAGGAGTTCAACAAGCGCATTTCCGGCGGTGGCCAGGGTGCGCAGGGCCCTCTGGACCGGGCGGGCAAGTTGCGCCAGGCCAACGAGAAGCTGGTCTTCAACTTTGCCGTTGCCGGTCAGGGGGCCGATATCCAGGTCACCACGGGCAACTGGAACTTCGTGTTCGGTGACAACATCCAGGCGATCCTGGACACCAACCTGGGCTCCCTGTTCGGGTTGATGACCCAGGAGTTCACCGCCAGCGGGCAGGCCAAGACCACCTTTACCTTCACCCCGACCGATCTGCCGCGCCAGCTGCAGAACCGGTTGCTGGGTCGTCTGGCAGGGGTGGGGGCCGATACCACGCTGGCGGACATCTTCGGCGTGGATTACAACGCCCGTGGCCAGCTGGTGGCCCGTGATGGGGCGGCCATCGATGCGACGGCCCTGTTGCAGGAGATGCTGGGGGTCATCGCCGAGTTTGGCGGCGATCAGCTCAAGAGCCTGACCGATCCGGCCAAATGGCTCGATCAGCTCAAGGCCGGGCTGGATCTGGGGGAAGATGCCCTCAGCAGCTTTGCCCGTACCCACGGCCTGCAGGACGAGGCGCCCGAAGAGGCCAAGTCAGGGACCGTGACGGTGCAGCAGGGGAACGACGCCAAGCCGGCGGCGCTGCCAGCCGCCACCGAGGAGCGGGCCTTCGGCTTCAACGCCCTGAGCCTGCCCAACCTGTTTGCCACCCTGTTCAACCGGGACAAGCAGGCGGAGGTGGTGGCGCTGGCCAAGAACCTCAAGCAGAACCTGACGGCCGATCTGCTCAACATGAAGGAGCAGACCTTCGACTTCCTGCGCAACAGCGGCCATCTGCAGGGAGATGGCGACATGCATGTCTCCCTTGGCAACTACAACTTCAACTGGGGGGGAGACGGCAAGGATCTGGGGGCCTACCTCGGCGACAACAACAACTTCTGGGGTGGTCGCGGGGACGATGTCTTCTACGCCACCGGCACCTCCAACATCTTCACCGGCGGCGCCGGTCAGGACACCGGGATCATGATGGGGCGGGAGAACATGATGTTCGGCGGGCAGGGTGACGACGTCGCCGTGCTGGCCGGCCGTGTCAACCGCGCCTTCATGGGCGAGGGCAACGATCAGGCCTTCATCTTCGGTGAAGAGGGCATAGTGGAAGGGGGCGCAGGCCAGGATTATCTGGTGACCTCCGGCAACTACAACCAGATCGATGCCGGCGCGGATCAGGACTTCACGGTGACCATAGGTCATCACAACCAGATCCGGCTCGGCGAGGGCGATGACTTTGCCATGGTGTTCGGCAATCACAACCGCTTGCTGGCCGAGCATGGCAACAACCAGGTCAAGCTGATGGGCTATCACGCCACCATCCGGGGCGGTGACGGCCGGGATCGCTTGATCGCCGACCAGGTCGCCAAGTTCAGCCAGCTCGATGGCGGTGCCGGCGATGACCTGCTGGTGCTGGGCGGTTACCAGAACCAGTTCAGCGGTGGTACCGGCGTCGACAGCTTCGTGTTCAGTGGCGCCGTGATAGAGAACCTGGTGCAGGACATCGGCAAGGAGGACTTCATCGTCTTCAACGATGTCAGCTGGCGGGATCTCTGGTTCAAGCGCAGTGGCTACGATCTGCAACTGCTGGTCAACCGTCGTGCCGACGGCACCAGCGAGCAGGGCAAGTTCGAGCAGCTGGGCAGTGCCACCTTCAGCAACTACTTCGCCGACAACCGGGCCCAGCTGGTGATAGGGCTTGGCGAGCAGCAGGCTGACGGCGAGCGCAGCTACAGCGCGCTCTCCCATCAGGCGGTGGACAACCTGATCCAGGCCATGAGCAGCTTCGCCCCCGAAGCGGGCGACATGGGCCTGCTCAACCGGCTCGACAGCCAGGCCAACAGCCTGGTGCAGTCGGCCTGGGGTGATGTGATCCAGGGCAAGGGGCGGGTTGCCTGAGCAACCTGATTTCCCTCCCGTAAGGTAAAAACCTGCTCTTCGGAGCAGGTTTTTTTATGCCTGTCGCATCCGAAACGGGGGCGGCGCAGGCACCAACAAAAAAGCCAGTCAGGAGCTGACTGGCTTTTTATTGGCGCTTATCGGGGATCAGTCGATGAGACTGGCCCACAGGTCGTACTCGTCCGCTTCGTCGATGCGGACCTTGACCATGTCGCCGGGCTTGAGGCCGGTTTCACCATTCAGGTAGACCAGGCCGTCGATCTCGGGGGCATCGGCGGCGGAGCGGCCGGTGGCTCCCTCTTCGTCCACCTCGTCGATCAGCACCAGCATCTCTTTGCCCACCTTGCGGGCCAGCTTGCGGATGGAGACCTGCTGTTGCAGCTCCATGAAGCGCTGGAAGCGCTCTTCCTGCACCTCGGCCGGTATCGGATCCGGCAGCTCGTTGGCCTTGGCGCCCTCGACCGGGCTGTATTTGAAGCAGCCGACCCGATCCAGCTCTGCCTTGTCGATGAAGTCCAGCAGCATCTGGAACTCTTCTTCGGTCTCGCCGGGGAAGCCGACGATGAAGGTGGAGCGCAGGGTGATCTCGGGGCAGATCTCGCGCCACTTCTGGATGCGTTCCAGGGTGCGCTCGACGGTGCCGGGGCGCTTCATCAGTTTCAGGATGCGCGGGCTGGCGTGCTGCAGCGGGATGTCCAGGTAGGGCAGTACCTTGCCGTCTCGCATCAGCGGGATGACGTCATCCACGTGCGGGTACGGGTAGACATAGTGCAGGCGCACCCACATGCCGAGCTTGGCCAGCTCTTCGCACAGGGCCACCATGCTGGTCTTGACCGGCATGCCGTCGTAGAAGCCGGTGCGGTGCTTGACGTCGACGCCGTAGGCGGAGGTGTCCTGGGAGATCACCAGGATCTCCTTCACGCCGGCCTCTTTCAGGCGCTTGGCCTCGGCCAGTACCTCGCCGATGGGGCGGCTCACCAGGTCCCCGCGCATGGAGGGGATGATGCAGAAGGTGCAGCGGTGGTTGCAGCCTTCGGAAATCTTCAGATAGGCGTAGTGACGGGGGGTCAGCTTGACGCCCTGGGCCGGCACCAGGCTGGTGAAGGGGTTGTGGGTCGGCTTTTCCACGTATTTGTGGACGTGGCCCAACACCTCTTCATAGGCGTGGGGACCGGTGATCTCGAGCACCTTGGGGTGGATCTCGCGGATCTGGTTCTCTTTGGCGCCAAGGCAGCCGGTGACGATCACCTTGCCGTTTTCGGCCAGGGCCTCGCCGATGGCTTCCAGAGACTCCTGCACCGCGCTGTCGATGAAGCCGCAGGTGTTGACCACCACCAGCTCCGCATCGTCATAGCTGGGCACCACGTCGTACCCTTCGGTACGCAGCTGGGTCAGGATGCGCTCGGAATCGACCAGGTTTTTGGGGCAACCTAAAGAAACAAAGCCTACTTTCGGTGCTTGTTTTGTGTTAGTCATTAGGGGAGAGCTCACATTGCATCATGTCTATAAGGCGCGGGATTTTACAGGAATGGTACAAAACCACAAAGGCCAAAATTTATACAGTTATATTCGTTGGAGTTCAGAGAAGCAGGGACAGGGCACCAGCCATGCCCGACAGGCATCACAAGCCCGTCAGTTCGCATTAGAACACGGTTTAAACTTCATTGAAGTCTTAGATAGTGGTGTCAGTGCATACCGTGGCGCAAATGCGTCACAGGGCGCTTTAGGTTCATTCATTGCAGCCGTTGAGGATGGCGCTATCCCTTCGGATTCGTGGTTGTACGTTGAGAACCTCGATAGAATATCCCGCCAAGCTATCACAAACTCTCAAGAATTATTTTTAAAATTGTTGCGTCTTGGCTTAACCATTGTCACAGGAATTGATGGCCGGATCTACACCACCGAAACTGTAAACACGAATCCAACGGATTTGATGTTATCTATCCTCCTGTTTAGTCGGGCACACGAAGAATCCAAGACTAAATCAGACCGCACAAATAAGAACGTTTTGACACTAATAGACCGTCACAATGCGGGGTTACCAGTCAACATTAAAGCCGCTGGTAAGCATCCATTTTGGATTGATGATAGTGGCTCACAATACGAAACAGTTAGGCTACATGCCATCTACGCGCCAGCAGCTAAGAAATCAATAGAACTGTTCCTACAAGGTTGGGGCTCGTACCGTGTTTGTAGCTATCTAAATGACCACTACGAATGCCCACCAGCACTAAAATATAAAAACAAGCATGGCACCATTAGGGCCGAAGGCTGGAGTATTACCGCACTTAGAAAGATGCGAGACAACCCCGCATTGTTTGGTCAGCGTGTCATAACCATTCAAAACAAAACGTATACATTACACAACTATTATCCCCCTTTAATATCTGAGTCAGATTTCATAAAACTAAAAAGTATTAAAGAAAACAATAAGATAACGTGCAATAAACGGTATAACACAATATCCTTATTATCCGGCTTGAATATCTTACGGTGTGCCAAATGCCGTGGCCCTATGAGTTTCTTTACTCACCGAAATAAAATTCGCTATGTATGTGAGACAGGCAAATCACAGAAAGGTTGTGTGCCGTGGAGCATGGACGGCACGATTGCAGAAAGGTTGCTGGTGTTCCCATTGCTAAAATCGTTCATCGATTTAAAACTAAAGGGAATGTCTAACGTTGACCAATACCAACATAAAATTACAGAATTAAATGAAGCATTATCAAACATTAACAATCAAATTTCAAATTATGAAAAAGTCATTGGTGCAGGAATCAACCTTGATTCTACTATTGCATCCTTGCGCGCCCTTCAATCCCAGAGAGAAACAGTTACGCTTGAATTGAATAAAGTAAATGAAATCGCCGCCCTGAAAAACAGTAGAGAACAGACGGTCGAACAAATTGTCGATTTTTTATTTGATAATCTAACAGAACAAATTATCAATGATATTAAGCACCCGAAGCGCCAAGAATTGCGCGAGACGATTAGAAATCTATTTTCCAATGTCTATTTAGACAAACGGAACGACAAGACTTACATGATAGCCTTTGAATCACAGGATGATAGTTTCGTGGTTTATAGTGGAGATACGACCTTGCCGCCATCAAATGAGGCACAACCGAAATTTACCTATACGCTTGACCTGACAGAACAAGAAGACCATAAGGAAATAGAAATTGTCCGCGACAGTATAGATCCGGCAACATTATATAAACTTGGTGATTTAACATTTAAAATCAATGAGTTAGAGGAAAGGCTGTGGTTAAAAATGCAACCGGTATTGTCACGTTTCACACCAGTTTTAAATAAAGAACTGAAAGCACGAAAGTAAAAAATATATTAAAAATAACAGTTGCAACTATTGAAAATTTTATGAAAATATGTTAATATGTATAATAGTTACATAGATAGTTTTACAACATTCTTGTAATTTACTGGGGTTCCTTTGGTGCCCCATTTTATTATTTAATCCATACCTATAAGAGGTTCGATGGCCAATGCTAAACACGAGCTCACAAAGCTAAAAATTATTTTGAAATCTCACGGCTTGCGCTGCACACAACCCCAACTTAAACTCCTTCAGATTTTGATTGATGACGGCCCCATTGTCTCACGCCGTGACATTCATGAAAGAATGGGCAACATTAATCACCCTAATTTAACTGCACTTCTCGACCGCTTTGAATCTCACCTTCTAATTAAGAAAACGTGGCGTCACGGATCCCCTGAATACCATTATTTACCAGAATAATTTTGCTGGCATACATGTTTATAAGGATGCTCCAGTTTTGTGGCGTCCCATTCGACATTTTATTTTTATTACTCATTACCATTTTTGAATTTAACAAGAGGATTTCCACATGGACAAAAAATTAGAATCAATGCTAACTAAAATTAAAGAGAAATATAAGTTTAACCAATCAGAACAAGACGAATATGTGACCCGTAATCTTGATGGGTATGAATCTCTGCCTATCCATACACATGCGGTACAAAATACTCATGCCTTTCTTGTTCTGCAAGAGATGCAGGAACTAATTCTCAAAGGCTACCGCTTCGTGGGGACTGCACCGCATTCCTGTTATTTTGGTGTAGCGAACAATCAAGTAACTCTGATGTTGCCGGATAATGTGATTCAAGAGAATATGGAGCAAAAGCGCCAAGAATTGATTAGTGAGTTTGAACAGCAACGCCTTGCAGCCATTGATAAAGAAGTGCAGATCTTGATGGCAAGCGCAGCAGAGGAAGCAGAAGCCAAAGCAGCAGCAGCATTGAAAAAGGAACAAGATGAGATGGCAAACAGACTCAAATCTTTCTTGCTCTCTTGATAAATATCTTGTTTTTGGCAGCCAGATATTATATTGTTCATGGTTGCCAATTATTTTAATTTAAATTAGGGGTAAACGATGCGAATTACAATTGAACTCGGTCGCCAAGCTGATACAACTTTACAGGAGTGTATGAGTCAGACTGGTAAGAGTGCGCAGAGCTTTCTAAGAAAACTTATAACCAACGTGCCAGCCCATGAACTGGTGCAGATATTGTCCAGATTCGAGGGCCACTATGACAACAAAGAAAAACAAGAATAAAAAATGTAAACATTGTAAAAAATTTTTTAGTCCTCAGCGTTCAACTGCAAAATTTTGTAGTGACTCTTGCCGTCAAACCTTCAATCGTGGCGGTCAGTCCCGCATAGTCCGCGCAACTTCTCCAGATGCAAAAATAAACAAATTACTAAATACTGGGTTTATGTTATTTGTACTCTCTCAATGCGAACGGGCACAGACGGTACAGATTCTCGATGGCGTTGATTTTGTTAACCTTTATGATCTCTATGCATGTAAACAACGCCTCCAGTTTAACATGGAGAATGAATTAAAATTAGATATATCTCATTACATTCCTGTTGTTGGTGCTGGTGGACAAATGGGGACACTTCACCCTAATAATCTTGGGATTTGGCCTGCTACGTTAAATCGAAGTTTTAAAAATGGCATCCTTCCTTTTGGTGTCTCTATTCCACTTGAAACGTTAAAACCAGAATTATCCTGCAAAGATAAATCAGAAGCATTTAAGAAACTAAAGATACACTACCAATCTGAATTGCTAAATCTGGTTGAACAAAGAAAACCCTCTGAGACAATGAGATATAAGCAAATCAAGTGGGTGATGAAGCGGGACACTACCTTTACAGAAAGCTATCTAGCCA
This sequence comes from Aeromonas sp. FDAARGOS 1408, assembly GCF_019048665.1. Taxonomy (NCBI): domain Bacteria; kingdom Pseudomonadati; phylum Pseudomonadota; class Gammaproteobacteria; order Aeromonadales; family Aeromonadaceae; genus Aeromonas; species Aeromonas sp. FDAARGOS 1408. Next base: position 778,975 of record NZ_CP077394.1, read on the forward strand.
AACTTTCCCAGAGTGATTTTAAATTACTTTTGGATAGTATGGGTTACGTTTCTACATCCTATAAGGGAGATGGCTCTGTAAGCCTTCTGAGTGTGTTACAGCGTGAGATTGACAGACAGTCACGTTTGTTCCCTGAAGCTAGTCTGCACGAGACCATAGAAATATTATCTTGGTTATCCGATGCGGTAAGTTGGGGGACAAGTATACCTAACATTTACTGTAGCGATTTTACAAGGGCCAAAACATTATTAGAGGCGTGTTATCGTGCCGCTATTCTACATGCACATAAGGAGCTTGCACTGATGACAATCTCTTTGTGTAATGTCCTTGAAAGGTATAGTGATAATCCCGTACCCAATGTCCCATCGAAATTACAAGGTTATGTAAACACTTTGCCTGTTGCAAAGTTGAATAGCTGGAGAACCAGCGTTCATGAAAGTTTCATTTCCCCAGATTTTGAACTGGAAGAATATCCCTTCTAATAGGCTACTCATTAGAATTTTGGTTGTTTGTGTGATAAGGTAAGCGCGAAAAACATGGGCACTTACCTTATCAAAGTATACGCTAAGAGAGGTGAAATCGGTCTGTAAGCCTTGATATGACTGGGTTTGCGTGTTTTCATAATGATCTGCTAAAGATTATAATTTAGGAGTAAATACTGAAATGAAAAGAGTTGAACAACTTGAATATATATTACAACAGATGTCCACAAGTGATGTGAAGAAAGAGCACAAGGATAATATATTCTTAATATGTAAAGATATTAACAATAAAACAAATGAGGCTAATATTATAATTGATGACTTGTTAGCACTGGTTATACCCAGTAATTCTTTTGAAATCATAGATAAACTTGATGCACTTAAAAAGTTGATGAATTAATTAATGGTTAAATACTAATCATCAGTTTTTTAAATTGCCTAACAAAACCCCCTCTTCAATCCGGAGGGGGGCATGAAATAAAAATTGTTTTCAATATCGGCATGGGCCACCAGCCCGCATAAATACTGGCTTGCGCCATGTATGGTTGTGAATTTTTATCGTTATAAATAATAGTAAAATCAGACGGTTACATTGCATTTATTGACAGTGAGAAAACAAAAAGGGCCACCATAACGGCAGCCCTCTGAATATTCATAAATTTTTAAGTCACTGTTTTAAATAGTTTTGTTCCAGTGACGTTTAACGGTAGCAATCCCAACATTCAACGCCTTAGCTGTTTCGCTCTGGCTTAGTCCCTCGTCTTTACACTTCTGCACCTGCTCTGTTGTCTCTGTTGCCTCTGGTCTCCCCAGCTTCTTACCTTCCGCCTTGGCCCTTACTAATCCCTCGACTGTTCTTTCTCTAATCCTATTCCTTTCAAATTCTGCAAAAGCGCCCATCAATTGCAGCATTAGCTTGCCTTCTGGGCTTGACAAGTTACTGACTGGAAGATCCAAACAAACCAACTTGACACCCTTCTCACACAACATACTGACAGTGTTCTGTACGTCTATGTTATCCCTGCCCAATCTATCCAGCTTCAACACAACCACCGTGTCCCCAGCTTCCAGCTTGTTCAGAACGAGATTAGAGAACATAGGGCGCTCCATTGCACTAACGCTGCCCGATACCACCTCAGACAACCAACGGCTATCTTGAACCTCATAACCAGCATTGCGTATCGCCAACAGTTGGTTCTCGCTTGTCTGCTCTACTGTACTGACACGACCATACCCAAACACTCTTCCCATAATATCCCTCAACCTTGGTATCAACTAATCTGGTATCATTATGTAATGGTATCATCAATTGTTCAAGCTATTTTGTTGATACCAGATAGACAGGTACTTTGCTAGTATCATTTAACATTCGTTTTTTGATACCTATAAAATGGTGCTATAGGCACGGAGGTTTTACCTCCACGATATTTCAAAATCACTTGAACAAATTATTTGGGGTATACGGTGCCTGTTAATTAGCAATGCCTAATATAAAGGTGGGGTTGCACTTGAGGGGTCAAGTCGAGACATTGAGCCGTCAGGCGGGGGTGGCTTTTGGATTGTAATCTTTTAATGCTTAGGGCAACCCAAGGAGACGAATCCTACTTTGGGGGCCTGTTTTGTGTTGGACATCGCTCAATCACTCTTAGGTGGCTCTAGTTTTAGGGCGCGGATTTTACCGGAATGGCTAACCAAAAACTATACAGCCGGCACGTCGGAAGCGAACAATCTCTTTGCCCGGGCCACAATGGGCCGTCAAAGGAGAAAACCATGGTGGCAACAGGCCTTGCCGGCCGGCCAGCGGGGTTGTGATCTCTGTTGCTGACGCTTGAGTCAATTTGGCAGGAGAGTAAAAACAGGGGTCACTATACTCCCTGCAGGAATAGCAGAAGGACGTGCGGGATGGAGAGTTCATTTGGCGAAAAAGTGCAGAACGTGCACGCCACGCTCAGGCAGCGGTTTGACAAGTTGAGCCGGGTTGCGGTCGCCATCTATGACCAGCAGACGGACAAGCTCAAGACCTTTGCCCACAGCACGGAGGGGGGCTCGCCGCTGTTGCAGTACGAGGTGAAGCTGAGCGAGGTGCCCTCCCTGCGCTATCTGGCCGAGCGCCAGCAACCCAGGGTGCTCGATACCCTGGGCTCGCTGCAGGGGTCCCCCGCCGAGCACAGCCGCAAGCTGCTGGCGGCCGGTTATGAGTCGAGTTACACCGAGCCGCTGCTGTTCAACAGCCGGCTGTTCGGTTTTCTGTTTTGCGATGCCAGGGAGCCCGGCTATTTCGATGCGGCCATTCGCGGTGAGCTGGCGGCCTATGCCCAGATCCTGGCAGCCATCATCGCCGTTGAGTTTTTCTCCATCCAGACCCTGAACGGGGCGCTGACCACGGCGCGGGAGTTCAGCCGCTACCGGGACGAGGAGACCGCCAACCATCTGCACCGCATGTCGGGCTATTCGCGGCTCATCGCCCGCGAGGTGGCAGCCCATTACCCCCTCAATGACGAGGAGGTGGAGTTTATTCATCTCTTCTCCGAGCTGCACGACATCGGCAAGATTGCGGTGCCGGACGCCATCCTGCTCAAACCGGGCAAGCTGACCCCGGAGGAGTACGCAGTGATGAAGATCCACCCGCTCAAGGGACGGGAGATGATCGCCCTGATGATCAAGGAGTTTGGGCTGGACGGCATCCATCACACCGACATGCTCAAGAACATCATTGCCTACCATCATGAGCGTTTCGACGGCCAGGGCTACCCGGAGGGGCTGGCAGGGCAGGCGATCCCGCTGGAGGCCCGCATCGTCACGGTGGCGGATGTGTTCGACGCGCTCACCAGCGAGCGTCCCTACAAGCAGGCCTGGCCGTTCGAAACGGCCTTTGCCTACCTCGAAACCCATGCTGGCAGCCAGTTCGACCCTGTCTGCGTCGCGGCTGCGCTGCGCAGCAAGGAGGCGTTTCGCGCCATCCATCAGCAGTATCGGGATCCGGCCATAACCTGACCTCTCGTTCACGCTCTCGGTGCTAGGGTTGGCTTGCTTACCGGGGTGAATGCCTGGGGGCGGGCTCTGCAATTTGATAGAGATGCTCAGAGCAAGTGCTTGCGCAGCCACAAGGCCGGTCGCTAGTGCCCTGGCGCTCTGCCGCTAGCCGGGTTTGGCGCCACCAGAGCAGGGCGCTCATGGCCAGGATCAATGGGAAGGCGGCCAGCATGCTCAGCAGCAGGTGTGACATGGTTTGTCCCCCTGTTGATGATTGCAGCCGCACTGCTCCGCCTGGTGACAACCACTTTCCCTACCGATCTGTTTCCCCTTGCGGCCGTTGCAGGATGGCTGGATCCCCTTGATAAGACTCCCGGCCTTGCTGGCCTTGCGGCGTGACGGACTGCCCTGGCTGGCGTCGGTCAGCGGCTGAAGGTGGACACCAGACAGATCAAGGTGCGCCGAGCGGTACTGCCATACCGATATCCCGGCATCGAGCAGTCGGCCCAGCATGTGCTCACCGATGTTTCGCACCAGCACCTGAGTGACGGCATGGGCCTGTAGCGTCGCCAGCAGGGCCTGTTTGCCACGGCAACCCTCGCCGTTGGCCGGGTTGGACATGGTCGCGAGCACCTCGCCGGCTGGACTGACAATCTGCAGTTGCTCAGCCCGGCTGACGTGGGCGGATGGCCGGCCCCGGCTCAACAGGATGGCATGGTTGCCTGGCACGGCTGCTGCTGTATTCACGTTCTGGTTCATTGCGCGGTTTCTCCACCGGGTTGCGGGACGTCGGGTTGCATCAACAGGGCCTTACCTAAGCTCAGGCACTCCACCACCTTGTAGCGGGCGCGCTTGAGGGTATTGGCCAAGGTCTGGCGAGAAACGCCCATGAGTCGGGCGGCCTCCTGTTGCTGCATGCCCTCCAGATCCACCAGGCGCAGCGCCTCAAACTCATCGGCGGCGAGGGCCACCTGCTCCAGTTCATGCATGGGGACCCCATTGGGCTTGAAGCAACTGTTGGCGGGGCGACCACAGATACGGCGGGCTATTTTTGGTCTCGGCATAACGCCTCCTAATTTGCATATGCCACATATACGCCGCATAAATGGCATATGCAAATTAAAGAAAAATGTAATTGAAAGGCATGATCTTGTTGAGAGGGAGGTTGCGGCTTCACGAGCAGAGCTGGCGGCAACTTGATCATTTCAATGATTCTTGTATAGTTGAAATAAAGGCGCATCCAACGAGAGACAAACATGAACAAAGAGACGGCCACCAAGGTCTTTGAATCGCTGGCATCCGGGATCCGGCTCGATGTGTGGCGGCTGCTGGTCAAGGCGGGACTGGATGGGCGGGTCGCGGGCGAGCTGGCCGGCGAGCTCGACATCGCCCCCAACACTCTGTCGTTTCATCTCAAGGCGATGCTCAATGCCGGCCTCTTGTCGGTGGAGCAGGAGGGGCGCTTCCTGCGCTACCGCGCCAATATCCCCTTGATGCTGGACCTTATCGGCTATCTCACCGAGGAGTGTTGCGCCGGCCATCCGGAGGCGTGCGGCATGATGCGCGCCGAGTCCACTTGCTCATCCCATGTGCTGCCTGCGCAGCCCTGCTGCCACAAGGAGTAATGCCATGTCAGTCATTCAGATTTTCGACCCCGCCCTCTGCTGTGCCAGCGGCGTCTGCGGCACCGAGGTCGATCAGGCGCTGGTCACCTTTGCCGCCGATCTGGCCTGGGCCAGGGAGCAGGGCGTTGCCATCGAGCGTTTCAATCTGGCCCAGCAGCCGCTGCAGTTTGCCGAAACACCTGCGGTCAGCGCCTTTCTCACCCACGCCGGGGAGGAGGGGTTGCCGCTGGTGCTGGTGGAGGGTCAGGTGGTGCTGACCGGCCGTTATCCGAGCCGCGGCGAGCTGGCCCGCTATGCCGGGCTGCCCGCGCCGCAGGCCACCATCAAGGGCATAGTGAAAGCGGCCTGCCGTCCTGGCAGCGGTTGCTGCTAAGACATTGATATTCCAAACCATGTCGTAACGGGAGAGGCTATGTATCACTTTCTGACCAATCCGCCGCCGTTTATCTTCTTCACCGGCAAGGGCGGGGTGGGCAAGACCTCGCTGGCCTGCGCCAGTGCGGTGGCCCTCTGTGACGCCGGCAAGCGGGTGCTGCTGGTGAGCACGGATCCCGCCTCCAACGTGGGGCAGGTGTTTGCCACCGACATCGGTAATCGCATTACCGCCATCGCCGCTGTGCCCGGTTTGTCGGCGCTGGAGATAGATCCCCCGGCGGCGGCCAAGGCCTATCGGGAGCGGATTGTCGGGCCGGTGCGCGGCAAGCTGCCCGAGCGCGTGGTGCGCAGCATAGAGGAGCAGCTCTCCGGCGCCTGCACCACCGAGATCGCCGCCTTTGACGAGTTTACCGCCCTGCTCACCGACCCGGCGCTGCGCTCGGAGTACGACCATATCCTCTTCGACACCGCCCCCACCGGCCACACCATCCGCCTGCTGCAACTGCCGGGGGCCTGGAGCGAATTTCTGGCGCAGGGCAAGGGGGATGCCTCCTGCCTCGGCCCGCTGGCGGGGCTGGAGAAACAGCGCAGCCAGTATGCCGAGGCCGTCGCGGCGCTGGCCGACGGCGTGCGCACCCGGCTGGTGCTGGTGGCGCGCGCCCAGCACTCCACCCTGCGGGAAGTGGCCCGCACCCACGAGGAGCTGGCGGCCATCGGCCTGGCAAACCAGCAGCTGGTGATCAATGGCCTCTTCCCCGCAGACGCTATCGCCGGTGACACGCTGGCGCAGGCCATCTGGCGGCGTGAGCAGCAGGCCCTTGCCGACATGCCGCAGGGAATAAAGGGGCTGGCTCGGGATCAGGTGCCGCTGCTGGCCACCAACCTGGTGGGGCTCGACAGTTTGCGCCAGCTGCTGCAACCACAGGATGCTGGTGAGCAGGCACCACTGGCAACGTCAGCCCATCTGCCAGTCCAGCCCGAGTTGAGTTCGCTGGTTGACGAGCTGGCCGCCGACGGTCACGGCCTTATCATGCTGATGGGCAAGGGCGGGGTGGGTAAAACCACCCTGGCGGCCGCCGTGGCGGTGGAGCTGGCAAGCCGCGGCCTGCCGGTGCACCTCACCACCTCGGATCCGGCCGCGCACCTCGGCGAGACGCTGGCAGGCAACCTGCCCCATCTCGAGGTGAGCCGCATCGACCCCCGCGCCGAGACCGAGCGCTACCGCGCCCAGGTGCTGGCCAGCAAGGGGGATGCACTGGACGAGCAGGGGAGAGCGCTGCTGGAGGAGGACTTGCGCTCCCCCTGTACCGAGGAGATCGCCGTGTTTCAGGCCTTCTCGCGCATCATCCGCGAGGCGGGCAAGCGCTTCGTGGTGATGGATACCGCCCCCACCGGCCACACCCTGCTGCTGCTCGATGCCACCGGCGCCTACCACAGGGAGATCGCCCGTCAGATGGGAAGCAAGGGGCTGCACTTCACCACCCCCATGATGCAGCTGCAGGACCCCAAGCAGACCAAGGTGCTGATCGTCACCCTGCCCGAGCCCACCCCGGTGCAGGAGGCAGCCAATCTGCAGGCCGATCTGCGCCGTGCCGGCATCGAGCCCTGGGCCTGGCTCATCAACCACAGTCTGCAGCAAGCCGCGGTCAGCTCGCCGCTGCTGCAACTGCGGGCCGAGCGCCAGTTGCCCCATGTCGAGGCGGTCGAGCGGCAGCATGCCAGCCGCTACGCCGTGGTGCCGCTGCTTGCCGAGGAGCCGGTGGGGGCGGATGCCCTGCGCCGCCTCTGCCAGCACCACTGAACAGTCAGCATCACTGAACAAGGGCCCCGGCCGCGTGGTCGGGGCGGATGGATATTTGTCGTTAACGAAAGAGATGCGGGATGACCGCATCGGGAGCCCTCATGTCTGCAACCTGTGATGCCAAGAGCCAACCGGCGATTGGCTTTTTTGAACGTTACCTCACCGCCTGGGTGGCCCTCTGCATTCTGGTGGGGATTGGGCTAGGGCAGGGCCTGCCGGAACTCTTCAAGGCCATCGGCGCCATGGAGGTGGCCAGGGTCAACCTGCCGGTGGGACTGCTTATCTGGGTGATGATCATCCCCATGCTGCTCAAGATCGACTTCGGTGCCCTGCATCAGGTGAAGGGGCACCTCAAGGGGATTGGGGTCACCCTCTTCATCAACTGGCTGGTCAAGCCCTTCTCCATGGCCTTCCTCGGCTGGCTCTTCATCCGGGTGCTGTTTGCCGACTGGCTGCCGGCGGATCAGCTCGACAGCTATGTGGCGGGGCTGATCCTGCTGGCGGCCGCCCCCTGCACCGCCATGGTGTTTGTCTGGAGTCGCCTCACCAACGGCGATCCCTACTTCACCCTGTCGCAGGTGGCGGTGAACGATCTCATCATGGTGTTTGCCTTCGCTCCGCTGGTGGCGCTGCTGCTCGGGGTCTCCAGCATAGTGGTGCCCTGGGATACCCTGCTCACCTCTGTGGTGCTCTATATCGTCATCCCCGTCATCATCGCCCAACTGCTGCGCAAGGCCTTGTTGCAAAAGGGGCAGGCCCATTTTGACAGCGTCATGACCCGCATCCAGCCCTGGTCGGTGGCGGCCCTGTTGCTCACCCTGGTGCTGCTGTTCGCCTTTCAGGGCAACGCCATCATTGAGCAGCCGCTGGTCATCGCCCTGTTGGCGGTGCCGATCCTGATCCAGGTGCTGTTCAACTCAGGATTGGCCTACTGGCTCAACCGCAAGGTGGGGGAGAAGCACTCGGTGGCCTGTCCCTCCGCCCTCATCGGTGCCTCCAACTTCTTCGAGCTGGCGGTGGCCGCTGCTATCAGCCTGTTCGGCTTTCACTCCGGCGCGGCGCTCGCCACCGTGGTCGGGGTGCTGATCGAGGTGCCGGTCATGCTGCTGGTGGTGCGCATCGTCAACGCCAGCAAACCCTGGTACGAAGCGGGGCTAAGCCGTTAACAGATGGCCGCTAACCCTTTTTATCCAATGTTTTTATTCACTTAAGCCATGAGAGACATGCCAATGAGTGCAATCACCATCTATCACAATCCAGAGTGCGGCACCTCCCGTAACACCCTCGAGCTTATTCGCAACAGCGGCGTCGAGCCGACCGTCATCCACTATCTGGAGACGCCCCCCTCACGCGATGAGCTGGTGGCGCTGATCGCCGCCATGGGGATGCCGGTGCGCGAGCTGCTGCGCAAGAACGTGCCTCCCTATGAGGCGCTCGGGCTGGCGGAAGATCGCTTCAGCGATGACGCACTGATCGACGCCATGCTGGCCCACCCCATCCTCATCAACCGTCCCATAGTGGTCACCCCCCTTGGCACCCGACTGTGCCGCCCGTCGGAGTTGGTGCTCGATATATTGCCCGATCAGCAAAAAGGGGCCTTCGCCAAGGAAGATGGCGAGCAGGTGGTGGACGAGCACGGCAAGCGGCTGCGTTGACAGGGAGCGGGGCCGAGCGTCACCGGCTGACCCGGACGGTGCAGATGCACTTACCGGGTGGGCGCCGGATCTGCTACTGTGACCCTCGACTCATCACAGCGGGGGAAACAGCATGAAGATTCGATTCCTGGTGATAGCCACGGCACTGGCGCTGACCTCGGCCCCTGGTCTGGCCGACTGGGCCAAGGTGAAGGCGGCCGCGACCGAGCTTGGCAACGCGGTGAGCGACACCAGCAAGGAGGCGTGGCAGAGCGTCACCGATTTCTCCAAGGCGACCTGGGCCTCGGTTTCCCAGTGGGGCTCGGAGGCGTTCAATACCGCCGGCGCCTGGACCGACAAGAGCGTGGCCACCGGCAAGGAGTGGCTGGCGGTGGCCGACAAGAAGCTCGACGAGATGCTGGAGCCCAAGACGGCGGACGAGGCGCGCCTTGCCCTCAATACCATGGCCGACACCGCCCTGGTGCGGCTGTTCAACGAACAGCCCTCGGCCAAGCTGTTGTTTGACAAGGCATACGGCTATGCGGTGTTCGACTCGCGCAAGTTCTCCCTGATGCTGCACACCAACCAGGGGGCTGGGGTGGCCGTCAACCGTGCCACCGGCAAGCACACCTACATGAAGATGTTCGGTGCCGGGCTGGCGGCCGGGCTGGGCGGCAAGTTCTATCAGCAGGTGATCCTGTTTGAGGACAAGGCCAGGTTCGATGCCTTCGTCAGCCAGGGCTGGGAAGCCACCTCCGAGGTGGGTGCCGTGGCGGGCAAGGAGAGCGCCGAGTTGACCGCCAAGTACAACGGCGGCATGGCCATCTACCAGATCGGCGAGAAGGGACTGCTGCTGGACGCCAATATCTCTGGCTCCAAGTACTGGGTGGACAAGGATCTGACCCGCTGATTGAGCAGAGGCTTCGCCCTCGCCAGTTTTTCTTCACACGGCGCGGATTGCCGTCTGTTTAATTGGTGCGAATTACAGTAAAAAGAGGGCCTTAGGCCCTCTTTTTTATGGGCGCAGCCAGGTTCGTCAGCAAGACAAGGAGAGTGGCATGACACAAGCATCAGCACAGGACGGGGCAGATGGAGCCCTGCGTCGGGAGTGGGACAAGCAGAGCATCTATCTGCGCCTGCAGGAGGGGATCCCCACGGCCTTCTGGGTCAGCGGGGATCTGGTCTCCCCCCTCGAGCCCGGCGCCGAGGGGTCGGCATACCAGGGCCACTTCGGCTGGGGGCGTGCCGACGAGGCGACCATGGCTCTGGCGCAGGCCATCGTCGCCAGGCTGGTGGCGGTAGGACTGGTTCCCCCCGAGCTGGCGGCGAGCCGCGCGGGCTACCTGCATGACGAGGTACTGGTCAAGCTGCCCGCCGGGGAGCACTACGATCTCCACCTGAGCTATCTGAGGCTGCTGCTGGGGGAGGGGGCCGTGCCGCGCCCCTGAGGGGCCGGCTCATCATCTGGTGACCACAAGAATCCCAGCTTCGAGGGTACTTCTCCCTAATTGGCACTCTTATTGCTTGGAGCCTGTCAGTGTCAATGATTTGTCTGGGGATGAAATATGGAAATCAGTGCAAGCAGCCTGATGCAAGAGATGCAGGCCCTCAAGGTGGAAGCCGGCGCCACGCCGCTCACCCAGCCTGGCCGTCAGGTCAGCTCCGATTTTGGTCAACTGCTGCAGCAGGCCCTAGGCAACGTCAACGAGCTGCAAGGGGCCGCCAACGATCTGCGCACCCGTTTCGACATGGGCGACAACTCGGTCGACCTGTCCGAAGTGATGATCGCCGGACAAAAATCCTCCATCGCCTTCGAGGCGACGGTGCAGGTGCGCAACAAGATGGTCGATGCCTACAAGACCATCATGAACATGCCGGTGTAACTCAGGCCCATGGCGACTGAGCATCATGAACATGTCAGCAATAAGGACATAAATCGTGGCTACTGATCAAAACGGCGAACTGCTGATGAACGATGAGGGCACCGCCGCCCTCGATGAGAATGAGCAGAAGAGTTCGGCACTCGGCTTCCTCTCCAACACGGACGTGCTGCGCCAGATCACCCTGATCCTGGGGCTGGCCATCTGTCTGGCCATCGCCGTTTTCATCCTGTTGTGGGGCAAGGAGCCGGACATGCGTCCTCTTGGCACCTACACCACCCAGGAGCTGGTCAAGACCCTCGACTTCCTCGATCAGCAGAAGATCCCCTATCAGGTGGATGGCAAGAGCGTGCTGGTCAATGCCGAAAACTTCTCCAACATCCGGCTGGCGCTGACCCGTGCCGGTCTGGCCAACGCCACTGACGCCAGCACCGACGGGGAAGACATCCTGCTCAAGGACTCCAGCTTCGGGGTCAGCCAGCGGATGGAGAGCGAACGCCTCAAGCTGAGCCGCGAGCGCCAGCTGGCCAGCGCCATCGAACAGTTCCAGAACGTGGCCAAGGCCCAGGTGCTGCTGGCCATTCCGAAAGACAACGTGTTTGCCCGCAACGAACGCAAGCCCAGCGCCACCGTGGTGCTGAGCCTCAAGGGCAATGCCCTCGGTCAGGGGGAAGTGGACTCCATCGTCGACATGGTGGCCTCCGCCGTGCACGGTCTGGAGCCGACCCGCGTCACCGTGACCGACCAGAATGGCCGCCTGCTCAACTCCGGCTCCCAGGATCCCGTCTCTGCCCAGACTCGCAAGGAGTTTGCGATGCAGCAGAAGCAGGAGCTGGAATACAAACAAAAAATTGACGCCATCCTGATCCCGGTGCTCGGCGCCGACAATTATACGGCGGAGGTCGACCTCTCCCTCGACTTCTCCCAGCAGGAGCAGACCCGCAAGACCTACAACCCGGACCTGCCGGCGGTGCGCTCCGAAATGACCATGGAAGAGAACAGCGCCAATGGCAGCAACGGTGGCGTGCCCGGCGCGCTCTCCAACCAGCCGCCCGCTGCCTCCAACATTCCGCAGCAGGCGACCGGCCCCAACGCCGAGACCACCGCCTCCAGCTCCGGCCGCTCCCGCAAGGAGGCGACCCGCAACTTCGAACTGGATACCACCGTCAGCCATATCCGGCGCCAGATGGGTGGCATTCGCCGCATGACCGTCTCGGTGGCGGTGGACTACAAGTCGGCCACTGCCGCCGATGGCAAGGTGAGCCGCGAGCCGCGCACCCAGGCCGAACTCGATACCCTGCGTCGTCTGCTGAGCGGCGGCCTTGGCTTTGATGTGACCCGTGGTGATACTCTGGAGGTGGTTGCCATCCCGTTCAACCGGCCCGAGCTTGAAAACGTGGCCGAGGCGCCGCTCTACGAGCAGCCCTGGTTCTGGCGCGCGGTGCGCATCGCTGCCTCCGTGCTGGTCATCATAGTGCTGATCGTCACCGTGGTGCGCCCCATGCTCAAGCGCCTGCTCTATCCGGATGCCAAGCCGGAAGGGGAACTGGATTTCGACAACCACACCGTGCTGGGTGGGGATGACGAGCTCAGTCTGCTGGCGGCTCAGGCCGAAGCCGAGCCGGTGTTCGGGGTACGTGACGGCCATCTGAAACTGCCGGATCTGCACCGTGACGAAGACTTGCTCAAGGCGGTACGTGCCCTGGTGGCGAACGAACCGGATCTGGCCGCACAGGTCATTAAAGAATGGGTAGCGAACAAAGATGGCTGACGAAAACAAGACACAGGTCACCGGCAATGACATCACCGACAGTCAGCGCCAGATCCTGGATCAGATGAGCGGCATGGAGATGGCGGCGGTATTGATGCTGAGCCTCAACGAAGAGGACGCCGCCCAGATCTTCCGCCATCTCGAGCCCAAGCAGGTGCAGCGGCTCGGCATGTCGATGGCCTCCATGTCGGATTTCAGTCACGACCGGGTGGCGGCGGTTCACCGTCAATTCATCGACGACATCCAGAAGTACACCAACATCGGTATCGGCAGCGAAGACTTCGTGCGCAAGGCCCTGGTGGCCGCTCTTGGCGAAGACAAGGCCAGCAACCTGGTGGATCAGATCATCCTGGGGTCCGGTGCCCGCGGCCTCGATTCCCTCAAGTGGATGGATGCCCGCCAGGTGGCCAGCATCATCCAGAACGAACACCCGCAGATCCAGACCATCGTCCTCTCTTATCTGGAGCCGGAGCAGTCCGCCGAGATCCTGAGCCAGTTCCCGGAGCAGGTGCGCCTGGATCTGGTGATGCGCATCGCCAACCTGGAAGAGGTGCAACCGGCGGCGCTGCAAGAGCTCAACGACATCATGGAGAAACAGTTCGCCGGTGCGGCGGGTGCCCAGGCAGCCAAGATGGGCGGCCTGAAGGCGGCGGCCAACATCATGAACTACCTCGACACCAACATCGAGGGTCAGCTGATGGACTCCATCCGCGAGTCGGACGAGGAGATGAGCCAGCAGATCCAGGACTTGATGTTCGTGTTCGAAAACCTCATCGACGTGGACGATCGCGGCATCCAGACCATGCTGCGGGAAGTGCCTGGCGATCTGCTGCAGCGGGCCCTCAAGGGCTCCGACGACCAGATGCGCGAGAAGATTTTCAAGAACATGTCCAAGCGGGCCGCCGAGATGCTGGCAGACGATCTGGAGGCCATGGGGCCGATCCGGGTCTCCGAAGTGGAAGCCGCCCAGAAGGAGATCCTCTCCATCGCCCGCCGTCTGGCGGATGCCGGCGAGATCATGCTGGGTGCCGGTGGCGGCGAGGAGTTCCTCTGATGAGCGCTCGCATCGACGTGCATAGCACTCCCGGTAGCGTGATGACGAGGAGTGTGGCAACCAGATGAACAACAATAAACTGCGCGGCTATGTCAGACCCGACGGGGACGAGAGCCAGGTTCAGACCTGGGGCTGGCCGGAGATGGAGGTCGAGGCCGAGGTCGAAACCAATGCCCTCGGATTGACCCCGGACTGGTATCGGCAGGAGGAAGAGGTGCCGGTCGAAGAGCCGGCCGAGGAGCCGGCCCCCAGCATCACCGCCGAGGAGCTGGAAGCCATTCGCCAGGCTGCCTGGGAAGAGGGGATGGCCGAGGGGCGTGAGGCCGGTTACGCCAAGGGGCTCGAGGAGGGCAAGCTGGAAGGCTTGCAGCAGGGCCATGCCGCCGGACTGGAGCAGGGCAAGGAGGAGGGGCTGGCCCTCGGCCGCGAGCTGGTGGAGCAGCAGATGAACCACTGGCAGGGGCTGATCGATCGCCTCGCCAACCCGCTCAAGGAGCTGGACAGCGCGGTGGAGCAGCAGCTCATCGCGCTGGTGATGCAACTGGCCCGCGCCCTCATCCGTCACGAAGCCGAGACCTCGCCCAGGCTGCTGCTCGAAGCGCTCAAGCAGGGGCTGGCGCTGCTGCCCGCCGCCGAGCTGGGGGTCACCCTGATGCTGCATCCGGACGATCTGGCCCGGGTCGAGCAGGCATTTGGCGCCGAGGAGTGTGCCAAGCGCCACTGGCGACTGCAAAGCGATCCCACCCTCTCCCCTGGCGATCTGCAACTGGCCACCGAGCTCTCCAGCATTGATCTGACCCTCTCCGGGCGCATCGACCAGCTGCTGCGCAACTTTCTGCGGGACAATGCCGGCCAGGATGGCCGCGGCTAGCGGCCTTGCCTGCTTGCCCTGCCTATTTTTCAACGCATTCAACACCAGCTTTCAGGAGGCCGGATGAGCGGCTCGTTACTCAATCGGTTGCAGGGGTATCGGGTACGCGATATCGCCCCCAAACCCCCGGTGGCCGGCAAGCTCACCCGGGTGGTGGGCTTGACCCTGGAGGCCATCGGCTGTCGCGCCGCCATCGGGGCACTCTGTCGCATCGATACCCAGGACGGTTCGCTTGAGGCCGAAGTGGTCGGCTTCTCCGGCGATCGCCTGTTTCTGATGCCGAGCGAACAGCTCAAGGGGGTCATTCCCGGCGCCCGGGTGGTGCCCATCACCGAGGAGCACGGCATTCCTGTCGGCATGAACCTGCTGGGCCGGGTCATCGACGGCATCGGCCAGCCGCTGGATGGGCTCGGTCCCATCCTCTCTTCCCAGACGGTGCAGTTTGCCCAGCACCGCATCAACCCGCTCTCTCGCCGCCCGATCCATCAGCCGATGGACGTGGGGGTGCGCGCCATCAACGCCGTGCTGACCGTGGGGCAGGGCCAGCGGATGGGGCTGTTTGCCGGCTCCGGCGTCGGCAAATCCGTGCTGCTCGGCATGATGACCCGCGGCTCGGTGGCCGACGTGGTGGTGGTGGGGCTCATCGGTGAACGGGGCCGCGAGGTGAAGGAGTTCATCGAGGAGATCCTGGGGGAGGAGGGGCGCGAGCGCGCCGTGGTGGTGGCGGCGCCGGCCGATGCCTCGCCGCTGATGCGGCTCAAGGGGTGTGAAACGGCGCTGGCCATCGCCGAGTACTTCCGCGATCAGGGGCTCAACGTGCTGCTGCTGATGGATTCGCTCACCCGTTACGCTCAGGCCCAGCGCGAAATCGCCCTGGCGGTGGGCGAGCCGCCGGCCACCAAGGGGTATCCGCCCTCGGTGTTCGCCAAATTGCCGGCGCTGGTGGAGCGGGCCGGCAACGGCAGCGACGGCCAGGGCTCGATCACGGCGTTTTTCACCGTGCTGACGGAAGGGGACGATCTGCAGGATCCCATCGCCGACGCGGCGCGGGCCATCCTCGATGGTCACATAGTGCTGTCGCGCGAGCTGGCCGACTCCGGCCACTACCCGGCCATCGACATCGAGAAGTCCATCAGCCGGGTCATGCCCATGGTGACCTCGCCGGAGCACATGGAGCTGGCGCGCACCCTCAAGCAGTTCTACTCCCTCTACCAGCAGAACCGGGATCTCATCACCATCGGTGCCTACAGCCAGGGCTCCGATCCCCGCATCGACCGGGCCATCATCCAGAAACCCTATCTGGATCAGTTCTTGCAGCAGGGAATGCGCGAGGTCATTCACTACGATGCCGGCCTGCAGGCCCTGCAGCTGGTGGCCATGCCGCTGATGCGTTGACGAGAAGATGAAGGGGAGGCGTGACCATGAGTAAAGGCTTGATGATGTTGTCGGAGCGGCTGGTGGAGGCCGAGCAGCAGGCCGCGCTGGCGCTGGCCAAGGCCCAGCAGGATCTGAAAATCTTCCTAGAGCAGCAGGATGCGCTCAACCAGTACCGCCAGATCTACCACCAGCAGTGGACCGACCGTGGCCTGCAGGGGATCGGTGCCCAGCAGAACAGCCAGTATCACGCCTTCATCAACAAGCTCGAGCAGGCGGCGACCCAGCAGTACGAAGGGGTGCTGCAGGTACGCCAGGCGCTGGAGCTGCGCCGTGAAGAGTGGCTGGCCGCCCAGCAGCGGCGCAAGGCGGTGGAGCTGCTGCTGGCCAAGCAGGCGGGGCGCGAGCAGCTTAAAGCCCAGCGCCAGGAGCAGAAGATGCTGGATGAGTACGCCACGCTGCGCCGTTTCCACCATTCTGGCCTGTAACTTGCTTTCTTCTTGCCATCCCGTGTGCGCCTCACTCCCTGCGGGGAGCTGAGGAGAAACCCGAAGCCGAATGCCGTCAGGAATCTTCACCATGATGCAGACACTGTTAACCAATTCTTCCGCCGCACCGACAGCCGCCGCTGCCGACAAGAGTGCGGTGCTGACGGCGAGTCAGGATGGTAGCGAAGGAGCCCTGCAGAGCGACGGCAAGGGTGGCTTTTCCGAGGTGATGAGCCGGGTGCAGCAGGCCGGCAAGGGCAATGCCAAAGCCGATGGCCATGTTGCCAACGCTGCTGGCAAGGCCACGTCGCGGCCCGGTACTGGGCAGGAGCGGGCCGGTGCCGTGGAGAGCGACAAGCCACTGCAGAACGCCAAGGGCGAGGCTGCCAAATCTTTGGCGAATGAAGCTGAAGAGGCCGCTGGTGCCGACGACAAGCCACAGAAGGGGAGCGATCCCGACCCCGCCCTCGCCCCCAACGACTTCCTGCAGCGTCTGCAGGATGCCCTCAAACAGGACACCTCCCTGGTCGCCCCGGCGGCCATCACTCTGGTCGCCAGCACCCCAATAGTCGAGACGGACGGCAAGATGTTGCCGCCGGATGACGCGCAGGCTGCGTCGGCCGAGGCATCGGCCACCCTCACCCAGCCGCTCGCCGGCAGCGGTGACAAGCAGGGGACGACGACTGCTGCCGCCGCGCTGGCCCGTCAGGCTGCCAGCTTGCTCACGGGCGAAACCAGTGTGCCGGTTGATGCGAAAGACACGCAGCCGGATGCCGTCATGACAGATGACGCCGCCCTGACGGCTCAGTTGCAGGAAGCCGGGAAAGAGGGCAGTGGTAAGGAGAACGGCGCCGGTGGCGCCAATGCCGACCAACATGCCGATAAAAATGGTAAAGATACCAAGGGGAGTAAAAGTGAGCTCTCCGCCGCCGAGCGGGCGGCCTTGCAAAGCAAGGTGCCAGCCGCTGCCGCGGTAAGCGGACAGGATAAGGAGAACGTCCAAATCCAGGTGGAGGGCGCCGACAAGGGGGCCAAGCCTGTGGTGCCGCCCATGGCCGGCAAGGATGAGCCTGCCAAGCCTTCCCCGCTGCAGACCACCCACAGCACAGTGGCCGCTCAGCCGGGCGCAGCTAGGGCGTTTGCCGAGGGGATGAGCCGGGCCGATGGCGAGGCGAACCTGACCTCTGAAAAGGCGCCGCCGCAGAGCGTTGCCGAGGGAGATGGCCACTCCAGACCCGCAACGGCGGCCAAGACGGAGAGCCAGCCAGCGCCTGCAGCCGGCAGCACTCAGGCACCGGCCGCTCCCCCGAGCGAACCCGTGCTGGTGGCGCCGCAGCAGGTGCTGGCCAGCAGTGAGCCTCAGGGCCCGCAAGCCTCCCTGGCCAGCCTGTCGGCCGGACTCAAGCAGATGGAAGCCACCGAGCGCAGCGACAGCGCCAGAGGCAGAAGCGAGGTCAAGGTTGACCTGAAACAGAAGGCTGCAGAGCTGGCTCGCGGCACCAGCCAGGGTAGCAGTGAGACGACCGCCACCCCGGAGAGCAGCCACAGCCAGCAGGTACAACAGAACAGCCAGCCCCAGGCGGTCGGTCATGACAACCGGCCTGCCACCGCCGAGCTGGCCGCGCGGCGGGATCCCGCCAATCTGCCCCACCTCAAGCTGGCCGACCCGGAGGCGCCGGCCCAGCTGCACCAGAAGGTGAACCTGATGCTGGCGGACAAGCTGCAGCAGGCGGAGATCCAGCTCGACCCGCTCGGGCTTGGCAAGATGAAGATCCAGATCCAGATAGACTCATCCAACCAGGCCAACGTGCACTTCGTGGTCCAGCACGGCCAGACCCGGGAAATGCTGGAGCAGGCCATGCCCCGGCTGCGTGATATGCTGGCAGGGCAGGGCATCCAGCTTGGCCAGACCCAGGTGCAGCAACAGCCGCAACAGCAGTCACAGGGGCAGTCTGGCTTCTCCGGTCAGGGCCAGCAGGGACAAAAAGGCAGCGGATCTTTTGCCGAAACAGGCCAAACTGAGGCAGAGGTCACGGGCGCCGGCATGAGTTTGTCGAGGGAATCGACAAACGACCGCGGAATTGATTTCTATGCTTGATGCCAGCCCGAGTAAGTTTATGATATCGAACAAGTTTGAGACTAGGGTGGACAAGGGATGGCAGACGATAACGAACTGACGCTGAAAGATCCGGCGGCAGGCAAGAAAAAGAAGCTGATCATGATTATCGCCCTGGCCGTGATTGTGCTGGGCGGTGGTGGCGCCGGTGCCTGGTTCATGCTGGCCGGCGGTGACAAGCCGGCGGCGGAAGCTGCGGGGGAGGGCAAGGATGCCAAACCCAAGGAGGCGGCGCCTCAGCCCTCGCTCTACGTGGGCATGCCGCGCCCCTTCGTGTTCAACGTCTCCGGCGGTCAGCGCGACCGGCTGGTGCAGATCAAGATCCAGCTGATGGTTCGCGGTACCGCCGACGAAACGCTGGCCAAGCAGAATATCCCCCTCATCGAAGGCACCCTGCTGCGGGTCTTCAGTGCGGCCACCAGCGAGCAGCTGATGACCTTCGAGGGCAAGGAGAAGCTGCGCAAGGATTCACTGGAAGAGTGCCGTCGGGTGCTCAATGACCTGGTCTCTTCCCCCGTTATCGAACAAGTGCTGTTTACCGGCTTTGTCATGCAATAAGGGTGAAGCGTGAGCGATCTGTTAAGTCAGGACGAAATTGATGCCCTCTTGCACGGGGTCGATGATGTCGAAGAGGAGGAGATAGGCGCGGCGGGGGATCCCGGTGTCGCCCAGTTTGATTTCTCTTCCCAGGACCGCATCGTCCGTGGTCGCATGCCGACCCTGGAGCTGGTGAACGAGCGTTTCGCCCGCCACATGCGGATCAGCTTGTTCAACATGATGCGCCGCACCGCCGAGGTCTCCATCAACGGCGTGCAGATGCTGAAATTCGGCGAATACGTCCACACCCTGTTCGTGCCGACCAGTCTCAACATGGTACGTTTCCGCCCCCTCAAGGGGACGGCGCTCATCACCATGGAGGCGCGGCTGGTCTTCATCCTGGTGGAGAACTTCTTCGGTGGTGACGGCCGCTACCACGCCAAGATCGAGGGGCGCGAGTTCACCCCCACCGAGCGACGCATCATCCAGATGCTGCTCAAGCTGGTGTTCGAGGACTACAAGGATGCCTGGGCGCCGGTGATGGACGTGGGCTTCGAGTACCTCGACTCCGAGGTGAACCCGGCCATGGCCAACATCGTCAGCCCCACCGAGGTGATCGTGGTGAGTTCGTTCCACATCGAGCTGGACGGCGGCGGTGGCGACTTCCACGTGGCCATGCCCTACTCCATGCTGGAGCCCATCCGCGAGCTGCTGGATGCCGGCGTGCAGAGCGACAAGGGCGACACCGACGTGCGCTGGAGCAAGGCGCTGCGCGACGAGATCATGGACGTCAAGGTGGAGCTGCGGGCCAAGTTGCTGGAGACCGAGCTCACCCTGCGCGAGCTGATGGAGCTGCAGCCTGGCGACATCATCCCGGTGGAGATGCCGGAGAACCTGCTGGTGTTCGTGGAGGACTTGCCCACCTTCCACGCCAAGATGGGCCGCACCAAGGACAATGTGGCGCTCAAGATCACCGACAAACTCAAACGCCCGGAAGGGGTCAAGACAGAGATGCATCTGGTGACCCGGGGCGGCGTACGCATCGATGGCGAGGCCGAGCTGGAAGAGCTCGAGCGCAGCATCGGAGACCAACAGCAATAAACGACGGCCTGCCTGGGCAGACCGTCACGAAAACAGCATAAGGAATTCAAGATGAGCGGAACTGAGGAAGAGGATCTGATGGCGGATGCCTGGGCTGCCGCGCTGGAAGAGCAGGTGACTGCCGAAGCCAAGCCCGCTCCTCTCGAGGAGCTCAAGGACGATGCCCCCATCAGTGCCGAGGAGCGGCGCAAGCTGGATACCATTCTGGATATCCCGGTCACCATCGCCATGGAGGTTGGCCGCAGCCAGATCAGCATCCGCAACCTGCTGCAGCTCAACCAGGGCTCGGTGGTGGAGCTGGATCGGGTGGCGGGCGAGCCGCTGGACGTGCTGGTCAACGGCACCCTGATCGCCCACGGCGAGGTGGTGGTGGTGAACGACAAGTTCGGTATTCGACTGACTGACGTCATCAGTCAGATTGAAAGGATCAAGAAACTCAAATGATCCGTCTCTTGTCGCTGTGGCTGCTCTCCCTCCCCGCACTGGCCGAACCCGGTGCGGGCGCCAATCCGCCCAGCCTCACCTCCTGGCTGCTCTCCAGTCTGATGGTGATTGGCCTCATCCTGGTGCTCGGTTTCCTGCTCAAGAAAAGCAAGATTGCCACCGCCATGGGCGGCGGCCAGATGCGCGTCATCGCCAGCCTGCCGGTGGGCTACAAGGAGAAGCTGCTGGTGGTCAAGGTGGGCGAGCAGCAACTGCTGCTCGGGGTGACGCCGCAGCAGGTCAACTTTCTCTATCGCCTGGAAGAGCCGCTGGACGAGAGCCAGCCCCAGGCGTTTTCCCAGCAGCTTGGCAAATTGATGGGCAAGCATGAAAAAAGCTAACGGCTCACGGCCGCACGGTCGGCTGCTGGTCGGCCTGTTATCCCTCCTGATCCTCTGCTCGCCGCTGGCGCTGGCCCAGGACGGCATGTCGGCGGTCACCATCAAGACCATGGCGGACGGCAGCCAGGAATACAGCCTGACCCTGCAGGTGCTGGCGCTGATGACGGCGCTCTCCTTCCTGCCGGCCATGGTCATCATGATGACCTCCTTCACCCGCATTATCATAGTGCTCGGCATCCTGCGTCAGGCCATCGGCCTGCAGCAGAGCCCCTCCAACCAGGTGTTGATCGGCATCGCCCTGTTCATGTCGTTCTTCATCATGTCGCCGGTGCTGGATCGCATCAACAACGAGGCGCTGCAACCCTATCTGGCCGAGACCATTCAGGCCAAGGAGGCGCTGGAGCGGGCCGAGCTGCCCATCCACCAGTTCATGCTGGCCCAGACCCGGATCAAGGATCTCAACACCTTCATGGAGATAGCGAACGTGCAGGTGGACAAGCCCGCCGACGTGCCGCTGCGGGTGCTTATCCCGGCGTTTGTCACCAGCGAGCTCAAGACCGCCTTCCAGATAGGCTTCATGCTGTTTCTGCCCTTCCTGGTGATAGACCTGGTGGTGGCCAGTATCCTGATGGCGATGGGGATGATGATGTTGTCGCCGATGCTGGTGTCGCTGCCGTTCAAGCTGATGCTGTTCGTCATGGTGGATGGTTGGAACCTCATTCTGGGATCCCTGGCCAACAGTTTTGGTCTGGGTGCCGGTGGTTAAGGGCGAACGACGCAAGGAGCGAATGGCATGAGTCCTGAAACCTTTATCGACGTCTTTCGCGAGGCGCTCTGGCTGGTCACCATCATGGTGTGTGCCGTGATCCTGCCGAGCCTCTGCGTCGGTCTGCTGGTGGCCATCTTCCAGGCCGCCACCTCCATCAACGAACAGACCCTGAGCTTTCTGCCCCGTCTCATCGTCACCCTGTTTGCGCTGGGGGCGGGGGCGCACTGGGGCCTGCAGAGTCTGATGGACTTCTTCATGCTGATGGTGAGTCAAATTCCCGAGGTGGTGGGATGAGTAGCCAGGCCGTGCGCCTGCCGCTGCCGCAGGCCGGCAAGGTGCCCGCATGACCTATACAACCGCTCTCATCATGGAGTGGTTGTCTTCCATCGTCTGGCCGTTGGCGCGAGTGAGTGGGCTGCTGATGGTGATGGCAGTATTCGGCAGCCGGCTGACCCCGGCCCGCATTCGCATCAGCCTGGCGCTGGCGCTGACCCTGATGATCGCCCCTCTCTTGCCCGCCATGCCCAGGATTGAGCTCTTCTCCGTCGGCAGTTTTCTGGTGCTGGGGCAGCAGCTGCTCATCGGCATCGCCCTCGGCCTCATGACCCAGTTTCTGATGGAAAGCTTCGTGATGGCCGGCCAGATCATCGCCATGCAGACCAGCCTGGGGTTCGCTACTCTGGTGGATCCCATGAACGGCCAGTCGGCCCCTGTGGTGGGTCAGTTCTATCTGATGCTGGCGACCCTGGTGTTTCTGGCGGTGGATGGCCACCTCATCATGCTGCGCATGGTGGTGTTGAGCTTCGAGACCCTGCCGGTGTCTGACAGCGGCCTCAGCCTGCCCTCCATCCGCGATCTGATCGGTTTTCTCGGGGTCATGTATCAGGCCTCGCTGGTGATGGCGCTCTCCGCCATCGTCGCCCTGCTGCTCATCAACTTTGCCTTCGGCGTCATGACCCGCGCCGCCCCCCAGCTCAACATCTTCAGCATCGGTTTTGCGGTCAGCATGATGTCGGGCCTGCTGATCCTCTGGCTCACCATCGGCGGCTTCCTTGGCCATTTCGACAGCATGTGGGAGCGGGTGCAGGAGACCAGTTGCACCCTCATCGGCACCCAGTGTCTGGGGGGCCAGTAAGATGGCAGTGGGGCGCCGTTATCTGCCGCAGGCCGCGCTGGCCTGCGGCCTTGCATTCGCTCTGCTGAACGGCGGCGAGCGGGCGGGCGTTTCGGCTCGCCCACTCAACCTGTGCGGGGGTCAGCATGGCTGATACTGATCAGGAACGTACCGAACAACCCACGGGCAAACGACTGCAACAAGCCCGGGAAAAAGGGCAGATTGCACGATCCAAGGAGCTGGGCACCGCCAGCGTCCTGCTGGCGGCCGTATTCGGCCTGCTGATGGTCAAGGAGAGCCTGGCCGGCGCCATGGTCAAAGTGCTCACCATGGGCTTTACCCTGGACAGGGAGCAGGCGTTCGATCCCAACGCCATGATGACCATGCTGCCGGCCCTGCTGCGCGAACTGCTGCAGCCTCTTGGTCTGCTGTTCATGCTGGTGGCCATTGCGGCCTTCGTCGGCAACGTGCTAATGGGGGGGATGAACTTCTCCTCCGAGGCCATGCTGCCCAAGTGGAGCAAGCTGAGCCCCCTCAACGGCATCAAGCGGATGTTCGGGGTGCAGTCCCTGGTCGAGCTGATCAAGTCCATCGCCAAGGTGGTGTTCATCACCCTGTTCGCCTGGTGGATGCTCTCCAGCCAGTTCAACCACCTGCTCAACCTCTCCCTCGAGGGCTACCCGGGCGGCATCATAGACGCGCTGGATCTGCTGCTGTGGATGCTGATCATCCTCTGCTGCGCCCTTATTCCCATCGTCGCCATCGACGTGCCGTTCCAGCAGTGGAACCACATGCGCCAGCTCAAGATGACCAAGCAGGAGGTCAAGGACGAGTTCAAGGACAGCGAGGGTAAACCCGAGGTGAAAGGGCGGATCCGTCGCCTGCAGATGGAGATGGCGATGCGCCGCATGATGGGGGACGTGCCCAAGGCGGACGTGGTGATCATCAACCCGACCCACTACTCGGTGGCGCTCAAGTACGATTCCGCCAAGCCCGGTAGCGCGCCCAAGGTGGTAGCCAAGGGTACCGATGAAATCGCGATGAAGATCAGGGAGATAGCCCGAGAGTACGAGATCCCTGTGATGCCCTCTCCGGCGCTGACCCGCGCCATCTACCACGCTACCGAGATTGGCCACGAGATCCCGGAGGGGCTATTTGCCGCCGTGGCTCAGGTGCTGGCCTATGTCTATCAGCTCAGGAAGTTCCGCCGTGGCCGTGGTCGTCGCCCCAACCCGCTGGCCAAGGATCTGCCCATCCCGCCCGAATTTCGCAAATGACAAACTTCTGACACAGTCAAAATAAAAGCATTGTATTTCAATGCGTTGCATTATTGGCTTGATGTTTGCTTTAATCTGGCATCAGCGGTTTGAGATTGAGAAAAACGATGAAACTCCAGGCATCATTGGGCCGTATCAAAGAGTACAAGTGGCTGTTGACCAAGGGCGTGGGGACGCCGCTGCTGGTACTGGCCTCCCTTGGTATGGTGGTGCTGCCCATCCCGCCACTGATGCTGGATATCCTCTTCTCCTTCAACATCGCCCTCTCCATCGTGGTGCTGCTGGTGGCGGTCTATACCCGCCGGCCGCTGGAATTTGCCGCCTTTCCGACCGTGTTGCTGATAGCCACCCTGCTACGTCTCGCCCTCAACGTCGCCTCCACCCGGGTGGTGCTGCTGGAAGGCCACAACGGCAGTGCGGCGGCTGGCCACGTGATCGAGGCCTTCGGCAACGTGGTGATCGGCGGCAACTACACGGTCGGCATCATCGTCTTCATGATCCTGATGATCATCAACTTCGTGGTGGTCACCAAGGGTGCGGGCCGGATCTCCGAGGTGAGTGCACGCTTCACCCTGGATGCCATGCCCGGCAAACAGATGGCCATCGACGCGGATCTGAACGCCGGCCTCATCAATCAGGAAGAGGCCAAGAAGCGTCGTCAGGACGTGACTCAGGAAGCCGACTTCTACGGCTCCATGGACGGTGCCTCGAAATTCGTGAAAGGGGATGCGGTGGCGGGGATCATGATCCTCTTCATCAACATCCTGGGCGGCTTCATCATCGGCATGGTGCAACATCAGCTGAGCTTCGGCGAAGCGGCCCAGATCTACACCCTGCTGGCGATAGGTGACGGTCTGGTCGCCCAGATCCCGTCGCTGCTGCTCTCCATCGCCGCCGCCATCATCGTCACCCGTCAGAATACCGATCAGGACATGGGTACCGCGGTGTTGGGTCAACTGTTCGACAACCCCAGAGCCCTCATCATCTCGGCCGGTATCCTGCTGATGATGGGCAGCGTGCCCGGCATGCCCCATCTGGCGTTTCTGAGCCTGGGTGGCGTCGCCGCCGCCGGTGCCTGGTGGCTGCTGCGCCGCGAGAAACAACTGGCCGCCAAGGCCGCCAAGGGCGAGCTGATGCCGGCGAACGCAGAGCAGCCTCACGAGCAGAAAGACTTGAGCTGGGACGACGTGATGCCGGTGGACATCATCGGACTGGAGGTGGGTTATCAGCTCATCCCGCTGGTGGATCGCAATCAGGGCGGCGAGCTGCTCAACCGGATCAAGGGGGTGCGCAAGAAGCTCTCCCAGGAGCTGGGTTTTCTGGTGCCTGCGGTGCATATCCGTGACAACCTGGATCTCGCCCCGAACCAGTATCGCATCACCTTGATGGGGGTCAGTACCGGCGAGGCCAATGTTTATCATGATAAGGAAATGGCCATCAATCCGGGTCAGGTGTTCGGCCAGATCCAGGGGATTGCCACCCGGGACCCGGCCTTCGGGCTGGAGGCGGTCTGGGTTGCCAAGGAGCAGGTCTCCCAGGCGCAGACCCTGGGTTATACCGTGGTGGATACCGCGACCGTGGTGGCCACTCACCTCAGCCAGATCCTCTCCAACCATGCCGCCCTGCTGCTGGGTCACGATGAAGTGCAGCAACTGCTCGACATGATAGGGAAGCATCAGAACAAGCTGGTGGAAGGGCTGGTTCCTGAGGTCATCTCCATGGGTAACCTGGTAAAGGTATTGCAGAATTTGCTCAATGAAGGCGTGCCAATCCGCGATATGCGCACTATCCTGCAGACCCTGGTGGAATATGCCCCGCGCAGCCAGGATCCGGAAGTGCTGACGGCCGCCTGCCGTATCGCCCTGCGGCGCCTGATCGTGCAGGAGATTGCCGGACCGGATCCCGAACTGCCGGTGATCACCTTGGCACCGGAATTGGAACGCATATTGCATCAATCCCTGCAGGCAGGGGGTGGTGATGGCGCTGGCATCGAGCCGGGACTGGCGGAGCGGATGCAGCGCTCGCTGGTGGAAGCCACACAACGACAAGAACTGGAAGGCCAGCCGGCCGTGCTTCTGACATCAGGGATACTGCGCAATACCCTAGCGAAATTTGTCAAGAATGCCATTCCTGGATTGCGCGTTCTGTCTTATCAGGAAGTGCCTGATGACAAGCAAATCCGCATCGTCAGTGCGGTAGGACAGAACTAGTTAGCGGAGATGACGGGTGAAGATTAAGCGGTTTTTTGCCAAGGACATGCGAACGGCTCTGGCCGAGGTCAAGGAGACTCTCGGGCCCGATGCCGTCATCATGTCCAACAAGAAGGTCACCGGTGGGGTGGAGATAGTCGCCGCTGTCGATTATCAGTCCCAGGTGCCGGGACCCAAGGACGCGCCGGTTCGCCGTCAGTTGAACGATGAGAGCGTCAATATCTCGTCTGCCGGCCGGCAGATGACGCGCTCCGCGCCGAGCCCGGCCAAAGAGCAGAATGAACACTATGCCGATACCCTGGCCGCCCTGCTGGCCCGCCAGCAAAAACTGAACCCGGCCGGCCAGGGGCTCAACGGCGTTGCGCCTGCCGCCGCCAGCGGTGCTCCCCGCACTCTGGCCGAACAGGGACAGTGGGGAAATGCTCCCGAACCGGCCAAGCCGAAGGCGAGGGCTGCCGCGCCCGGTCGTGCTCCCCAATCCCCTCAGCGGGATCAGGAGATGGAAGGGATGCGCAAGGAGATGGCCAGCATCCGCAAGCTGCTGGAGCACCAGATCTCCGGCCTGATGTGGCAGGAGGTGGAGCGCCGCGAGCCGATGCGTGCCCTGCTTATCAAGGAGCTCAAGAAGATGGGCTTCGACGATGCCTTCGCCGATCAGCTGGCCGGCATGATCCCCGAGGATATGCCGATCCATCAGGCCATGGCCCAGCTGGCCGAGGTGCTGACGGCCCAGCTCAAGATCAGCGAAGACGAGATTCTGCGCCAGGGCGGAGCGGTTGCTCTGCTCGGGCCGACCGGGGTGGGCAAGACCACCACCATCGCCAAACTGGCGGCGCGGTTTGCCATGAAGTACGGTGCCGAGCAGGTGGCCCTCATCACCACCGACAACTACCGGATCGGGGCCCATGAACAGCTGCAGACCTATGGTCGCATCATGGGCTGCCCGGTGCGCCAGGTGCGTGATGCCGAAGAGCTGGCCAATGCCCTCTATCAGTTCCGCCACCGCCGGCTGGTGCTGATCGACACGGCGGGGGTCGGGCAGCGGGATATCCGGCTGACCGAGCAGCTCGATACCCTGGTCAAGAATGCCAAGGTGCGCATCCGCAGCTACCTGGTGATGTCTGCCACTTCCCAGCGTCGGGTGATGCAGGAAGCGGTGGACCATTTCCGGCGTATTCCATTGAGCGGCTGCATACTTACCAAATTAGATGAGAGTCTGAATCTGGGCGAAGTGATTAACGTGTGTATCCAGAATGCGTTGCCCATCAGCTATATCACTGATGGACAAAGGGTTCCGGAAGATATTCAGGTCGCCAATGCGGCGCAGCTCGTCGGAGCTGCCATGGGCTCGCTGGAGCGGGAAACAGAAGAACCCTATTTCTGGGGCACAGGCTTTGGCGAGGCCGAAGATTCGGAGTTTTATGAGTAACATGTATATGGATCAGGCGAGTGGTCTGCGCAAAATGCGTCAAAACAATCGAGTAAAAGTGATCGCCGTGTCTGGTGGCAAGGGGGGCGTCGGCAAGACCAACGTAACCCTGAACGTGGCGGGAGCCATGGCCGCACAAGGCAAACGGGTGATGGTGCTGGACGCCGACCTTGGCCTCGCCAACGTGGACGTCATGCTGGGGCTGCGGGTGCATCGCAACCTCTCCCATGTATTGGCGGGCGAATGCACCATCGACGACATCATAGTCGAAGGCCCTTACGGCATGATGATAGTGCCGGCGACCTCGGGCACCCAGTCCATGGTCGAGCTCTCGCCGGTGCAACACGCCGAGCTTATCCGCGCCTTCAGCGAGATGAAGACCCAGGTCGACATCCTGCTGGTGGATACCGCGGCAGGCATCTCTGACATGGTGCTGAGTTTCACCCGTGCTGCCCAGGACATCATGGTGGTGGTCTGCGATGAACCGACCTCCATCACGGATGCCTACGCCCTCATCAAGATCCTCTCCAAGGAGCACGGGGTGTTTCGCTTCAAGGTGGTGGCCAACATGGTGCGCTCCTTGCGCGAAGGGCAGGAGCTCTACGCCAAGCTGACCCGGGTGACCGACCGCTTCCTGGATACCTCACTGGAGCTGGTTGCCTGCGTGCCTTATGACACCAATCTGCGGGCTGCCGTGCGCAAGCAGAAGCTGATTGTCGAAGCCTTCCCCAAGTCTCCGGCCGCACTGGCATTCAGAGCGCTGGCCAACAAGGCGGCAAGCTGGCCCATTCCTAACCAACCCGGCGGTCATCTCGAATTTTTCCTGGAAAATTTGCTGCAAAAGCCGGTCATAGCACAGGAAGGTTCCCGTGAATAAAGCCCAAGCGTACTTGCGTCATCAGGATTCCTACGTGCTGGTCGAGCGCCATGCTCCGCTGGTGAAGCGGATCGCCCAGCATTTGTTGGCTCGCCTGCCAAGCAGTGTCTTGCTGGATGACCTGATCCAGGCAGGTATGATTGGGTTGCTCGAAGCCTCCCGCAATTTTGATGGCAGCAAGGGGGCCAGTTTTGAAACCTACGCCGGGATCCGCATCCGCGGATCCATGCTGGACGAGATCCGGCGCGGTGACTGGGTGCCGCGCTCGGTTCACCGCAACAGCCGCACCATAGCCGAAGCCATCGAAAATGTTGAACAAACCCACGGTCGTGATGCTCGCGACACCGAAGTGGCCGCCCAGATGGGGGTCAGCCTCGCCGAGTATCACACCATGCTGCAGGATGTGTCCTGCGGCAAGATCATCGGCATCGAGGATCTTGGTGTCAGCGAGGATGTCATCGGTCACCCCGATGACGAGCCGGGCAGCAACGGCTTTGATGAACTGGCGGCCGAACGTTTCCAGGGGGCGCTGGCCGAACACATTGCCCGTCTGCCGGAACGGGAAGCGCTGGTGCTTTCCCTTTACTACGATGAAGAACTGAACTTGCGTGAAATAGGCGAGGTATTGAACGTCAGCGAGTCTCGCGTGAGCCAGATACACAGTCAGGCGATGCACAGATTACGCGCGCGTTTAAGAGATTGGCATGTATAAGTGTTTGTACTGGCTACACTGAAAC
The DNA here is from genome assembly GCF_019048665.1 of Aeromonas sp. FDAARGOS 1408. Taxonomy (NCBI): domain Bacteria; kingdom Pseudomonadati; phylum Pseudomonadota; class Gammaproteobacteria; order Aeromonadales; family Aeromonadaceae; genus Aeromonas; species Aeromonas sp. FDAARGOS 1408. The sequence continues at coordinate 808,294 of NZ_CP077394.1, forward strand.
AAAACTCTAAGGCATAATCCGCAAAACAAAACCTGCGATCTGCATCATGTAAGTGAGCCGCTCTGGCGGCTATTTAGGAGGGAATTTTGGACAAGAACATGAAAATCCTCATTGTTGACGATTTTTCAACGATGCGCCGGATTATCAAGAACTTGCTGCGTGACCTGGGATTCAACAACACCCACGAAGCAGACGATGGCAACACGGCCTTGCCAATGTTGAAAAATGGCGATTTTCAATTTGTCGTGACCGACTGGAACATGCCAGGCATGCAAGGCATCGACCTGCTCAAGGCTATTCGCGTCGATGACAAGCTCAAACACCTGCCGGTACTGATGGTGACTGCCGAAGCCAAGCGCGAGCAGATCATTGAAGCCGCCCAGGCAGGCGTCAATGGTTATATCGTCAAGCCTTTCACTGCTGCAACGCTCAAAGAGAAACTCGACAAAATCTTTGAACGAATCGGCTAAGGAGCAGCAGGGATGAAGGCCAAAACGAGTGCAATGATTTCGCTCGATCAGGCAAGGATGCTTGTTGCCCATCTTGAGCAAGGTGAATTCGAACAGGCCGACACTCTCATCGCCGATGCGTGTGCACCCAATGCGGCGGCCCTGTTTGACAAAGTGGGTCAGTTGACCCGACAACTGCATGATTCCCTACAAGATTTTCGGCTAGATCCCAGGATCCCCGATCTGGCCACCCATGAAATTCCCGATGCGCGGGAGCGCCTCAGCTATGTCATCGACATGACGGACAAGGCTGCCAATCGCACCATGGATGCGGTGGAAGCCAGTCTGCCCATTGCCGATCGGTTAAATGACAACATTCAACTCGTTCTGCCCAACTGGAATGCCCTGATGAGCAGAGACATGAGTGTTGGGCAATTCAAGTCTTTGTGTCACCAACTGGATGATTTTATTAAGGCTTCTGAATCTGATGCCGATAAATTACGGCAACTGCTGACAGAAATCCTGATGGCGCAAGATTTTCAGGATTTGACCGGCCAAATGATCCGCAAGGTCATCAAGTTGGTCCAGGAAGTTGAAACTAAATTAATAGAAATGCTGACTATGTTTGGTGAGGCATCTGCCGAGCATTCTTCTCGCAGCCTTCCTGTAAGCGGGATTGAAGCCGAAGGCCCCATCATGAACCCTGAGACTCGTTCCGATGTGGTCAATGGTCAGGATGATGTGGACGATCTGCTGTCTAGCCTGGGATTTTAATGGAGTGACGCATGGCCTTCGAAGTTGATGAAGACATACTGCAAGACTTTTTGGTCGAAGCATCCGAAATATTGGAACAGTTGTCTGAACAACTGGTCGACTTGGAAAAGCGACCCGATGACAAGAATCTGTTGAATGCCATATTTCGCGGCTTCCATACCGTCAAGGGCGGCGCCGGTTTTCTCTCGCTGACCGAACTGGTGGACGTCTGCCACGGTGCCGAGAACGTGTTCGACATCTTGCGCAACGGCAAGCGGACCGTGACCGCCGAGTTGATGGACGTGATCCTGCAGGCCCTGGATGCCATCAATGTGATGTTCGCCCAGGTGCAGAATCGCGAACCGCCTAGCCCTGCGTCCGCCGAAATCCTTCATGATCTGCACGAGCTCTGCAAACCCGAAGGGGAAGAGCAGCTGTTGACTGCTTCTGCAGGCAACAGTGCGCCGGTGGAGGCTGCCGCTCCCGTGGTTGAAGAGGTGGCTGTGATTGCCGAGCCGGAGCCTGCGGCCGTGCCGGAGGCCTCCGTGGTCAGCGGCGGTGGTTCCATCGATGAGATCTCGGCCGATGAGTTTGAACGCCTGCTTGACGAGTTGCATGGCGTCGGTGGAGCACCTACCGCAGCGGCCAGCCCTGCCGCGCCGAGTTCCGGCGACATCACGGATGACGAATTTGAAGCCTTGCTTGACCAGCTCCATGGTCAGGGTCAGCACGGTGGTGCTCCCGAAGTCAACCCGCTGAAGTCGGTACAGAAAGAGGTGGACGAGCTGATCGATGACGATGAGTTCGAACGCCTGCTGGATGAACTGCACGGTCGCGGTCAGAGTCCGCAGAGCAGCATGTCTGCCCCGGCGGCGCCCCAGACTCCAGCACCGGCAGCACCGGTTACTCCGGTGCCGGCAGCCAAACCTGCTCCTGCACCTGCTGCGGCCAAGCCAGCCGCCGCGCCGGCAGCGGCAAAACCGGCTCCTGCCCCGGCGCCATCGAAGCAGGCTGCGCCAGCGCCCGCCGACAGTGCGGTGCAAAGCGACACTACGGTACGGGTGGATACCAAGACGCTGGATGTCATCATGAACATGGTGGGTGAGCTGGTGCTGGTACGAAACCGTCTGGTGAGCCTCGGCATCGCCAGCAACGATGAAGACATGTCAAAAGCCGTTGCCAACCTGGATGTGGTGACGGCGGATCTGCAAGGCGCGGTGATGAAGACCCGCATGCAGCCTATCAAGAAAGTATTTGGTCGCTTCCCACGGGTGGTGCGGGATCTTGCCCGAACTCTCAAGAAAGAGATTGAGCTGGTGATGGTGGGTGAAGAGACCGATCTCGACAAGAACCTGGTGGAGGCGCTTGCCGACCCGCTGGTTCACCTGGTGCGCAACTCTTGCGACCACGGCGTCGAGATGCCGGATGTCCGCGAGAAGGCGGGCAAGCCACGGCAAGGTACCATTACCCTGAGCGCGTCCCAGCAGGGCGATCATATCCTGCTCTGCATCGAGGATGATGGTGCTGGGATGGATCCCGAGAAGCTCAAGTCCATCGCCATCAGCCGCGGTGTGCTGGATGCCGATACTGCGGCACGCATGAGCGACAACGATGCCTACAACCTGATCTTTGCTCCCGGCTTCTCGACCAAGTCAGAGATCTCCGATATCTCCGGCCGTGGCGTCGGGATGGATGTGGTGAAGACCAGCATCGTCAGCCTGAATGGCTCGGTGCATATCGATTCGACCTGGGGCAAGGGCACCCGTCTCGAGATCAAGGTGCCGCTGACCCTGGCGATCCTGCCGACCCTGATGGTGGAAGTGGGCGAACAGACGTTCGCGCTACCGCTGGGCTGTGTGAACGAGATTTTCCATCTGGATCTGAAAAAGGCCAACATGGTGGATGGACAGCTCACCATCATAGTGCGCGAGAAGGCCATCCCATTGTTCTATCTGCACAACTGGCTGGTCAGAGGCAAAAACCGAAAATCGCGTCAGGATACGGGCCACGTGGTGATTGTCCAGATTGGTACCCAGCAGATCGGTTTTGTCGTGGACAATCTGATCGGCCAGGAAGAGGTGGTGATCAAGCCGCTGGACAGCCTGCTGCAGGGGACTCCCGGCATGGCCGGGGCAACCATCACCAGCGATGGCGGTATTGCGCTCATTCTGGATGTGCCGAGTCTGCTCAAGGCGTACGCCCGTAGACATTGATACCCCAGGCTCAAGGAGTTAGAAGAATAACAATGGCAATCAAGGTATTAGTTGTCGACGATTCAAGCTTCTTCCGTCGTCGGGTCAGCGAGATCATCACTCAGGATCCCATGCTGACGGTCATCGACACGGCCCAAAATGGGCGGGAAGCGGTAGAAAAGGCACAGCAGTTGCGTCCTGACGTGATCACCATGGACATAGAGATGCCGGTGATGGATGGCATCAGTGCCGTGCGTGAGATCATGGCCAAGTGCCCCACGCCGATCCTGATGTTCTCTTCTTTGACCCATGAAGGGGCCAAAGCCACGCTCGATGCGCTCGATGCAGGGGCGCTCGACTTTCTGCCCAAGAAATTCGAAGACATTGCCCGTGACAAGGATGAAGCCGTCCGTTTGCTGCAGCAGCGGGTCAAGGAGATTTCACGCAAGCGCTTCCTGATGTCTGCGCCGGCACGCCCGAAGGCGCCCGAGCCTGTGGCCAGGACACCTCTGAATGCGCCACGTCCGGCAGAACGTCAGGCAGAGCCGCAGCGTGCTGCTCCGGTGGCCGCATTCAAGCGCAGCGGCAAGAGTTATCAGCTGGTGGCCATTGGTACTTCTACCGGCGGCCCGGTCGCCCTACAGAATGTGTTGACCAAGCTGCCCGGCGATTTCCCGCATCCGATCCTGCTTATCCAGCACATGCCGGCGACCTTCACCGCGGCCTTTGCCGCACGTCTCAATGGCTTGTGCCAGATAGGTGTCAAGGAAGCGGAAGATGGGGATGTGCTCAAGCCCGGTCACGCCTACCTGGCCCCCGGTGGCAAACAGATGCTGCTGGAAGGCCGTGGTGCCGGTGCCCGCATCCGCATTGTCGATGGTAATGACAAGGTCAACTACAAGCCGTGTGTCGACATTACCTTCGCCTCTGCCGCCAAGACCTATGCCGATAAGGTGCTTGCTATCGTGTTGACCGGGATGGGAGCGGACGGTCGGGATGGCGCGCGCCTGCTCAAGGAGCAGGGCTCCACCATCTGGGCGCAGGATGAAGCGTCCTGCGTGGTTTATGGCATGCCGCAGGCGGTTGCCAAAGCCGGTATTGCCACTGAATCGCTGCCGCTGGATCGGGTCGCACAACGTATCCTGGTTGAGCTGGGCCGCTAACGATGGGCATGTTTGGCCTGATCCTGGCACTGGGAGCCATTGCCATTGCCCAATTGTGGCATGGCGGCAACCTGTTGACCCTGCTCGATGGACCCGCGTTTGTCATCGTGGTGGGGGGAACCTGGGGGGCGGTCATTTTGCAGACGCCGCGCAAGTTCCTGCTGGAAGCGCTCAGGCAGACCCGCTGGATGGTGCTGCCGCCGGACTGGGATCTGGTCGCTCAGGCCGAGAGATTGCAATCCTGGGCTATCTTTGCACGCCAGCAAGGGTTGCTGGCGCTGGAGAATCAGGCCGAGCAGGAGAGTGACGAATTTACCCGTCATGGCCTCACCATGATAGTGGACGGGGTTTCGGTAGACGACATTCGCATGTTGCTGGAAGCGGATATCGATATCGAGCAGGAGCGCAACGAGCACTCTGCCAGGGTCTTCGAGGCCATGGGGGGATACAGTCCGACCATCGGCATCATAGGTGCCGTCATCGGGCTGATCCAGGCGATGTTTCATCTGGAGGAGCCCGCCGCTCTCGGTGCCGGCATTGCCGTCGCCTTCGTTGCCACCATTTACGGTGTCGGCTTTGCCAACCTGCTCTACCTGCCGATCGCCAATCGCCTGCGCGCTTTTCACTATCATTACGCCCTGTTTCAGGAGATGACGCTGGAAGGCCTGATGGCCATCGCCCATGGCGAGAATGGCCCCCAGGTTGAACGGCGGTTGAAGGCTTATCTGAAGGGAGAGTAGCCATGCGCAAGCGCTATCGTTTGCATCTGCAAGGTCGGGAACACCTCGACCGCTGGCTGGTTTCCTACGCCGACTACATGACGCTGATCTTCGCCCTGTTCGTGGTGCTCTACTCGGTGGCACTGGTCAACAAGGACAAGTATCGCGCCGTCATCGACGGCATGACCCAGGCATTCCATGTGATGCAGCCCCGCAGCGATGGCTTGCTGGAGGGGCAGGGAAAGTCGTTGCTGAACAATGAAGTGTCCGCCGCAACCTCTGTGCTGGAGAGTGCCAAGGCCCGTTCACCCTCGCAGGCTCCTATTTCTGGTGTTCCCATTCTGCAAGATGGTATGACTCTTGCGAAGATAGATTCGCAACTGCAGGAGAACATGGGGTCTCTGGTGGATGCCGGGGTTGTCAAGTTGACGCAGGATGACAACTGGCTGACGGTGGAGCTGAGTTCCGGCCTGCTGTTTGGCAGTGGCAGTGCGTTTATGAGCTCCAATGCAGATCCGGTACTCAATACTCTTTCAAGTATCCTGAAACCGGTCGATAACTATGTGAGAGTGCGGGGTTACACGGATAACCAGCAGATAAATAATGAAATTTTTCGCTCCAACTGGACGTTGTCGGCAGCAAGGGCGGAGGCCGTACTCACTGCCCTGATCGCCAAGGGGATAGCCCCGCAGCGACTTGCCTACGAGGCGTTCGGGGAGTTCTCTCCCTTCTCGGACAACAGTACCGAGCAGGGGCGTTTACAGAATCGCAAGGTGGTGGTCGCTATCTCCAAGTTCGCCTGGGTACCACCTCCGACGCCGACTCCTCCCGTTCAGCCAGTGACGGAGGCGCCGGTCCCGGCAGTGCAGCAGGCAGTCGAGGCAGGAGAGGTCAAGGTGATCTCGCTGCCAGGTGGTGGCATACGCATAACAACGAGGCAGGATTGATACAGTGATTGTTTGGACGGTTGCCAACCAAAAAGGTGGGGTCGGTAAAACCACCACGGTGGTCTCGTTGGCCGGTATTCTGGCTCAGCGTGGTCAGCGGGTGCTGTTGATCGACACCGACCCTCATGCTTCCCTGACCTCATATCTCGACTTTGACTCCGATCGGCTGGATGGCACCCTCTATGAGCTGTTCCAGGCGGTCAAGCCCACGGCGGAGCTCGTCAATAAACTGACGCTGCGTACCAAGTTTGAGAACATCCACCTGCTGCCCGCTTCCATTACCTTGGCCACGCTGGATCGGGTGATGGGCAATCGGGAAGGGATGGGGCTGGTGCTCAAGCGGGCACTGCTGCGCATCCAGGATCAATACGACTATGTGCTGATCGACTGCCCGCCCGTGCTGGGGGTCATGATGGTGAATGCGCTGGCGGCCTGTGACCGGATCCTGGTGCCGGTGCAGACCGAGTTCCTGGCGCTCAAGGGGTTGGAGCGGATGATGAAGACGTTTGAAATCATGCAGCGCTCCAAGCGGGAGAAGTTCCGCTATACCGTCATTCCCACCATGTTTGACAAGCGAACCCGCGCCTCGCTGATGACCCTGCAGTCCATCAAGGAGCAGCACGGGAGCGCGGTCTGGAATGCCGTCATACCCATAGATACCAAGTTTCGGGATGCCAGTTTGCTTCACATTCCCCCCTCCATCTATTCGCCGAGCAGCCGCGGCACCTACGCCTATGAGACGCTGCTCAACTATCTTGATGCGCAAGAGCGCCAGCGTGCTCATGAGGTGACATCATGAGAGATACCACCCAAGTTCGGGCCATGGATGACTACTTCCACTCCCTGCTGCTGGAAGATGCCCTGCTGCTGGATGCCGACGAGCCTGATTCCGTGCCCGTCATCCAGTTGCAGCGCAAGCCCCAGCCGGTTGCCGAGAAAGTGGCCCAGCCCTATCTGGAGGCGGATCAGCGGCTGGAACAGTTGAGTGAACTGCTGGCCCAGGTCGGTCAGGTACAATATGAAATCGACGCCCTGAGCCATGAAGAGGTGGTCACTGAACCGCTGCAGATCGAGGCCGAAGATGCCTTGCTGCCGGTTGAGCCGGTTTGGCCCGAGGAGATGCCCGAGCCGGTGGCGGCGGATCCCGCGACTCTGGTGGTGACGGAGACCGAGGTGGCGCTGGCGCCACAGGAGGAGGTAGCCCCCTCCACCTGGGAAAACATCGATACCGGCAAGGAGTTTCAGGCCCTGTTCTTTGAAGTGGCCGGCGTCACCTTTGCCGTGCCGTTGACCGAGCTTGGCGGTATTCATCAGCTGGGGGAGGTGTCATCCCTCTTTGGCCAGCCCGGCTGGTACAAGGGGATCATGACGTCCCGCGAGCAGAAGATGAACGTGGTGGACACGGCGCAGTGGGTCATGCCGGGCCAGCATCTGGAAATAGATGACTACAAGTATCTGATCATGTTGGGTGAATCCCCCTGGGGACTGGCCTGCCATCATCTGAAGGGAACCGAGTTATTGCACCGTGATCAGGTCAAATGGCGCCATCAGGAGGGCAAACGTCCCTGGCTGGCCGGCATGGTCAAGGAGAAGATGTGTGCCCTGCTGCACGTGAAGGAATTGCTCCTGTTACTGGAGCGCGGGGTCAACATAGAAGGTCGCTGATAACTTCTGCACTCGGGCTGTTTTATTGCTAGTTTTACCAGTAGACGTTTTCATAAAAGGAATAAAAACATGACAGAAAAGCGCAATATTGCACAGAATCTGGCCGAAGACGAAGTGCTGCAATGGGTCACCTTCCAGCTGGAAAATGAAACCTACGGCATCAACGTGATGCAGGTGCAGGAGGTGCTGCGCTACACCGAGATCGCCCCTGTGCCGGGTGCCCCCGAATACGTGCTGGGCATCATCAACCTGCGCGGCAACGTGGTGACCGTCATCGACACCCGTTCCCGCTTCGGCCTGCCTTCTGGCGATGTGAGTGAAAACTCGCGCATCGTCATCATCGAGGCGGAGAAGCAGGTGATCGGCATCATGGTCGACAGCGTGGCCGAGGTGGTCTATCTGCGTTCATCCGAGATCGATGCGGCCCCGGCCGTGGGTACCGAAGAGAGCGCCAAGTTCATTCAGGGGGTCAGCAATCGCGATGGCCAGCTGCTGATCCTGGTCGATCTGAACAAGCTGCTCTCCGATGAAGAGTGGGAAGATATCGGTTCCCTCTGATAGGAAGATGATGTGTTGATGATTGAAATTGCCGCCTTGGGGGTGTCCTTGCTGGCGTTGGCGCTGGCCCTGTACGGGGTGTTAGGCAGCCGACGTGGCCAGCGAGAGTCCGAGGCCAGGGTGGAGCTGCTGCAGGGTCAGCTCGAGAGTCTGCGCAAGCAGATGATGGAGCTGCATACCGGAGCCATCGGCATGGGCCAGCGTCTGCAATCCGTCGAAGGGGCCATGCAGCAGGTCAATGACCGCCAGCAGGAGCTTACCCTGCAGGATCCGGAACGCCGCCTGTACAGCCGGGCCGCCAAGATGGTGGAGCTCGGTGCCGACCTCGACGAGGTCATGAACGAGTGTGAATTGCCAAAGGCCGAGGCTGAATTGTTGATTTCATTGCGAAAAGGCCGCTCATGATCGATCGGGAAGGCATCTGCCTTCCTGATTTTCCCGCCCCGCTTTGCGGCTCTCCAAGGCGGGATCTCCCCCACAAATCCTGCTGATAATTGGCATCTTTGAAAAGACGCTTCCCGATACTGTGTTAATATGCAGGCCGCTTCTTTTCACTGATTACATCCTCATGCTGCTTCAAATTCACAACCTGAGCTGCGTGCGTGAAGATCGCACTCTGTTTGAACATCTCTCCTTTGCGGTGGCTCCCGGTGATCTGGTGCAAATTGAAGGTCCCAACGGCGTGGGCAAGACCAGCCTGCTGCGCTTGCTGACTGGCCTGTCTCAGCCTTTTGCCGGTGAAGTGTGCTGGAATGGCGAGAATATTCGCCATTGCCGCGACGAATATCACGCCAATCTGCTCTATCTCGGTCATCAGCCAGGTGTCAAGGCTGCCCTGACACCGCTCGAAAACCTCGCCTTCTACCAGAAACTGCACCATGCGGCCGATACCAGCGTGGACCTGTGGCGGGTGCTGGCCCAGGTCGGTCTGGCCGGCTTTGAAGACAACCCCACCGGTCAGCTCTCCGCCGGTCAGCAGCGCCGCGTCGCGTTGGCCCGTCTGTGGCTGAGTGACCAGCCGGCACTCTGGATCCTGGACGAGCCGTTCACCGCCATCGACAAGCAGGGGGTGAAGGTGCTGGAGCGGCTGTTCCTGACCCATGCCGAGCGGGGGGGCATGGTGATCCTCACCACCCATCAGGACATGACCCTGATGCAGGGACGGCTGAAGACCCTCTCTCTCACGCCCTTGCTGCAGGAGTAGTTCTGATGTTGCGCGCCGTAATGCACCTGATCCACCGTGAGCTGCTGATGGCCCTGCGCCAGCGCTCCGACATCCTCAACCCGCTCTGGTTTTTCCTCATCGTCATCACCCTGTTTCCGCTGGGGATTGGCCCCGAGCCCAAGCTGCTGGCCCGCATTGCCCCCGGCATCATCTGGGTGGCGGCCCTGCTGGCGGCCATGCTCTCCCTGGAGCGGCTGTTTCGCGACGACTTCGGCGATGGCGCGCTGGAGCAGATGATGTTGATGCCCCATCCGCTGGGCTTGCTAGCGCTGGCCAAAGTGATCGCTCACTGGTTGCTGACCGGCCTGCCGCTGTTGCTTATCTCCCCGCTGCTCGCCATCCTGCTGTCGCTGGACATGAACACCTATCTGGCTGTGGTCGCCACCCTGGCGCTGGGCACACCTGTGTTGAGCCTGCTCGGGGCGATCGGGGTGGCCCTCACCGTGGGTCTGCGCAAAGGGGGAGTGTTGCTCAGTCTGCTGATCCTGCCGCTCTATATTCCGGTACTGATTTTTGCCACCTCCGCCATCGATGCGGCGGGGATGGGACTGCCCTATTCGGGGCAGCTGGCGATTCTGGGGGCTATGCTGGCCGGTGCGCTCACCCTGACCCCGTTGGCGGTCTCGGCGGCGCTGCGGGTCAGCGTGAATTGATGAAAGCGTCTGAAAAAGTGGCCATGGAAGGGCCGTTATAAAAAATATAATTGAGATAGATCAAGAGGATGGCTGCTTATTGCTTTCGGGGGATGTGATGTTTTCCGGCAGTGAGTAAGGTAGGCCTCGCCACGATATTAATAACAGAAAGGTTTTGTGAGCTATGTGGAAATGGTTGCACCCTTACGCTAAACCCGAGCGCGCTTACCAGCTGGCAGGGACCTTGCTGCCCTGGTTTGCCGTGACCAGCCTGCTGGCATTCATCATCGGCACCCTTTGGGGGTTGGCGTTCGCCCCTGCCGATTACCAGCAGGGTGACTCCTTCCGGATCATCTACATCCATGTTCCCGCCGCCATTCTCTCCATGGGGGCCTACTCCACCATGGCGGTCGCGGCCTTCATCGGTCTGGTGTGGCAGCTGCGGATGGCCGACATGACGGTGGCCGCCATCGCGCCGGTCGGTGCCGTGTTTACCTTCATCGCGCTGTTTACTGGCGCCGCCTGGGGCAAACCCATGTGGGGCACCTGGTGGGTGTGGGATGCGCGGCTCACCTCGGAGCTGATCCTGCTGTTCCTCTACCTGGGGGTCATCGCCCTCTACAACGCCTTCAGCGACAAGGTGCTGGCTGGCCGGGCCGCCGGCATCCTGGCACTGGTGGGGGTGATCAACCTGCCCATCATTCACTACTCGGTGGAGTGGTGGAACACCCTGCATCAGGGCGCCACCATCACCAAGTTTGACAAGCCCTCCATCTCCCCCGAGATGCTGTGGCCGCTGCTCATCATGATCCTGGCCTTTGCCGCCTTCCTCGGGGCCCTCTCCCTGATGCGTTTTCGAAACGAGCTCTTGATGCGGGAGTGGCACCGCCCCTGGGTCAAAGAGATAGCCGAGCAGGAGAAGTAAGCATGCACTTTGCCTCATTCAGTGACTTTCTGGCGATGGGCGGTTACGCCTTCTACGTCTGGCTCTCCTTCGGTCTGACCCTACTCTGCCTGGTCGGCATCGTCATTTCCACCCGTATGAAAACCCGCAGCCTGCTCGGCGAATTGCGCAGCAAGCAGGCGCGCGAGGCTCGTCGCAAGGCGGCCCAGCAGATGGAGAACACCCTATGAACCCGAGACGCAAAAAACGCCTCACCATCATCCTGGCGATCAGTGCCGGCCTCGCCGCCGTGATCGGCCTGGTGCTCTATGCCCTCAGCCAGAACATCGATCTCTTCTATACCCCGAGCGAGCTGGTGGAGGGCAAGGGGCCGGACAAGATCAAGCCGGAAGAGGGGCAGCGCCTGCGCATCGGGGGGCTGGTGGTGCCGGGCTCGGTGCAGCGGGATCCCCAGAGTCTCAAGGTGGCCTTCAAGCTGGTGGACAATGGCGGGCATCTGGTGACCGTCGAGTTTGACGGCATCCTGCCGGATCTGTTCCGCGAGGGGCAGGGCATCGTCGCCCAGGGCACCCTCAAGGATGCCACCACGGTCGCCGCCTTCGAGGTGCTGGCCAAGCACGATGAGAACTACATGCCGCCGGAAGTGGCCGATGCCACCAACGGCATGCACTTCAAGCCGGAATATACCGACGCGCAGTTGAAGGGGAGCAAGCAATGATCCCGGAATTAGGACAGTTCTCGCTGATCCTGGCATTTGCCACCGCGCTGCTGCTGGGCAGCTATCCGCTGCTCGGGGCCAAATGGGGGCGCCTTGGCATGATGTCGGCGGCTCGTCCGCTGGCCTATGCCCAGTTTTTGCTGTTGCTGCTGTCGTTCCTCTGCCTGACCTGGGCCTTCATCGACAACGACTTCACCGTGCAGTACGTGGCCACCAACTCCAACAGCCTGCTGCCGCTGGCCTATCGCATCTCCGCGGTATGGGGGGCTCATGAGGGCTCCCTGCTGCTGTGGGTGCTGACGCTGGGGGGCTGGACCGCGGCGGTCGCCATGTTCAGCCGCCGCCTGCCGCTCGACGCGGTGGCGCGGGTGCTCGGGGTGCTCGGCCTCATCTCGGTCGGTTTCACCGCCTTCGTGCTGTTTACCTCCGACCCCTTCACCCGCACCTTGCCCTATTTCCCGGTGGATGGGCGCGATCTCAACCCGCTGCTGCAGGACCCGGGTCTCATCTTCCACCCACCCATGCTCTACATGGGCTATGTGGGCTTCTCGGTGGCGTTTGCTTTCGCCATCGCGTCCCTGATGACCGGCCGGCTCGATGCCACCTGGGCGCGCTGGTCCCGTCCCTGGACCATGGCCGCCTGGGTCTTCCTGACGCTGGGTATAGTGCTTGGCTCCTGGTGGGCCTATTACGAGCTCGGCTGGGGCGGCTGGTGGTTCTGGGATCCGGTGGAAAACGCCTCCTTCATGCCCTGGCTGGCCGGCACCGCCCTGCTGCACTCGCTGGCAGTCAGTGAAAAACGCGCCACCTTCAAGGCCTGGACCGTGCTGCTGGCGCTTTCGGCCTTCTCCCTGAGCCTGCTGGGTACCTTCCTGGTGCGCTCCGGCGTGCTGGTCTCGGTGCATGCGTTTGCCTCCGACCCGACCCGCGGCCTGTTCATTCTGGGCTTCTTGCTGGCGGTAATTGGTTCATCCTTGCTGCTGTTCGCCTTCAAGGGCTCCCAGGTGAGAAGTCATGGCAAGCACGAGCTGTGGAGCCGCGAAACCCTGCTGCTTGGCAACAACATCATGCTGGTGGCGGGCCTGCTGACCGTGCTGCTCGGCACCTTGCTGCCGCTGGTGCACAAGGAGCTGGGGCTTGGCAGCATCTCCATCGGTACTCCCTTCTTCAACCACATCTACAGCTGGCTGATCATCCCGTTTGCTCTGTTGCTGGGGGTAGGCCCGCTGTTTCGCTGGCGTCGTCAGGATCTAGGCGAGCTCAAGGGCAAGGTAGTCCTGGCGCTCCTGCTGAGCCTGGCCGCCGCCATCCTGCTGCCGCTGCTGCTGGCCGAGGAGTTCAAGCCCTGGGCTGCGCTCGGTATCGGGCTTGGCGCCTGGATCATCGTCACCAGCGTGCAGGAAACCTGGGCGCGTGCCACCCACAAACACAGTTTTGCCGTCGGTGTACGGCGCCTTGGCAACAGCCATTGGGCCATGATCCTGGGCCACGTGGGTCTTGCTGTGAGCATCATCGGCATCGCCTGCACCCAGAACTACAGCATCGAGAAGGACTTGCGCATGCAGGCCGGCGATCGGGTTCATTTTGCCGATTATGAGTTCGTCTTCACCGGTATCAAGGAGAAGAACGGCCCCAACTACGACGGTTTCAAGGGCGTGCTGGAAGTGCACAAGGATGGCAAGCAGGTGGCCCTGCTCAAGCCGGAGAAGCGCATGTACAAGGTGACCCGGATGCCGATGACCGAGGCGGCCATCGATGCCGGCTTTACCCGTGACCTCTATGCGGCCCTTGGCGAGCAGCTCGACAACGGCGCCTGGGCGGTGCGGATCTACTACAAACCCTTCGTGCGCTGGATCTGGTTCGGCGGCGTCTTCATGGCCATTGGCGGCGTGCTGGCGATGCTGGACAAGCGCTACCGTTTCGGTCGTCGTGAAGAGGAGGCCAAGGCATGAGCAAGAAGACCTGGTTGTTTCTGATCCCCTTCATCGTCTTTCTGCTGGGGGCCGTGTTTCTGTTCAAGGGGCTCTACTCCGATCCCACCAAGCTCGAATCCGTGATGGTGGGCAAGGAGGTGCCCGTGTTCACCCTGCAGGATATCTATGACCTCAATAAGCAGCATGACAGGAGCATCCTCAAGGGACGCCCCATGCTGCTCAACGTCTGGGCCACCTGGTGCCCGACCTGCTACGGGGAGCACACCTACCTCAAGCAACTGGCGGGGCAGGGGATCTACATCGTCGGCATGAACTACAAGGATGAGCGGGCCAAGGCCATCAACTGGCTGGCGGAGCTCGGCAATCCCTATCAGATCAATCTGTATGATCCCGACGGCATGCTGGGGCTGGATCTGGGGGTTTACGGCGCGCCGGAGACCTTCTTCATCGACAGTCAGGGCATCATCCGCTATCGCCACGTGGGTGACGTCAACCCCGAGGTGTGGGCATCGACCCTCAAACCCATCTATGACGCCATGAAGTGAGGGAGAACCCGATGAGAATCTTAATTGCATCCCTGCTGCTGCTGGCGGGACTGGGCGGGGCGGGCCAGGCGCTGGCCGCCATCGATGTCTACACCTTCGACAACGACGCTCAGGAGCAGACCTTTCGTGAACTGACCAAGGAGCTGCGCTGCCCCAAGTGCCAGAACCAGGACATCGCCGACTCCAATGCGGGCCTGGCCAAGGACCTGCGTGACAAGACCTACCAGATGGTGCGCGAGGGCAAGGAGAAGCAGGAGGTGGTGGACTACATGGTGGCCCGCTACGGCAACTTCATCCTGTACAACCCGCCGCTGATGGCCTCCACCCTGATCCTCTGGCTGGGGCCGCTGCTGGTGATCGTGGTGGGCATAGTCCTGGTGGTGGTGCGCAGTCGCCGTCGTCCCGCGGCAGCTACGCCGGCGGATAGCGCCCTGAGCGCGGAGGAGCAGCGTCGTCTGGCTGCCCTGCTCAAAGAGGAAGAGAAACAATGACCGCATTTTGGATAGTGATCGCGGCCCTGCTGGTGCTGGTGAGCCTGGCACTGGTGTTGCCCCTGTGGCGGGGAGAGGGCCGGCAGAGCATCAGCCGCTCGGCCCTCAACAAACAACTCTATCGTCAGCGTCTGCTGGAGATCGGTGAAGAGCGCGAACAGGGGGTGCTGGCGGAAGAGCAGGACACCCTGATCGAGTTGCAGCGCAGCCTGCTGGATGACATCCCCGACGTGGAGCAGACCGCTCGCGGCGGCAAGAGTCTGATCTGGATCCCGGGTGTGCTGGTGCTGCTGGTGGTGAGCCTGGGGCTCTACTACAAGCTGGGCGCCTGGCAGGAGGTCAGCCGCTGGCAGGACGCCAGCAGCCGGTTGGGCGAGCTCAGCAACCGCATCCTGGTGGAGCGCAATGCCGAGGTCACCGAGCAGGATCTGCTGGACTTCACCCTGGCCCTGCGTACCCGCCTGAAAGAGGAACCGAACGATTACCGCGGCTGGCTGCTGCTGGGCCGACTGTCGCTGGATGGCAATGATCCCGATATGGCCCGCGAGGCACTGGAGCGGGCCTACGGGTTGGCACCACAGAAGGGGATGGTGGCGGTGCCCTATGCCCAAGCGCTGATGATGACAGGGGATGACGCGCAGGCCGATCAGCTGCTGCGGGGAGCCATCGCCCAGGATCCGGCCAATATAGAGGCGCGCTCCGTCTACGCCTTCATGGCCCTGCAAAAAGAGGACTTCAAGACCGCCCTGCAACGCTGGCGCGAGATGCTGCCGCTGATGGAGAAGGGCTCGACCCGCTACACCATGGTGGAGCGCTCCATCGACTATGCCGAGCAGCAGTTGAAGAAACGCGGCATGGCCAGTGCGGTCGTGCCGGCAGAGGCGAGCGGACAGAGCACCGCTTCCGCCCAGGTGCTGGAGGTGAAGGCCGGCGAGTTCCCGCTCAAGGTGACGCTGGCCGATGGCATTGCACTGCCGGAAGATGCCCATCTGTTCGTGTTTGCGGTGATCCCCAACGGGCCTCCCATGCCCATCGCGGTCAAACGCATCCCGGGCCCGCACTTCCCGCTGACGCTGTCGCTGGGTGACGGCGATGCCATGATGGAGGGCAACAAGCTGGCCGCCTATCCCGAGCTGCAGTTCAAGGCGCGCCTCTCCCGTGGCGGCAACGTCATGAACAAGGAAGGGGCGTTCGAAGGGGCCTCGGTCCCGGTCGCCACCGGCTCAATTCCTTCAGCGCCGATTGACATCCGCATCGATCACGCCCTCTAATACGCCTCTGGCCCGGCCCTCGATGGGGCCGGGCTGCCTATAATTCAGATTAATCACAATAAAAAGCTAGGACTTCCATATGCATGTGCGTGTAGGGGCATTGACGGTGGCCTTGTTGCTGGGTGGCTGTGCTGGCGGCCCGCCCAAGCCGGGCCCCGAGAGCCTTGACCTCAAGGAGACGCCGAGCCGGCCCGAAGCGACCAGCACGGCCAGTGACAGCCGTGACCCGTTTCAGGGTGCCAACCGGGCCATGTGGGCCGTCAACTACGATGTGCTGGAGCCCTACGTGGCTCGCCCTGTGGTGCACGGCTACGCCCGCTACGTTCCGCAGGGAATGAAGGATGGCATCGAGAATCTGGTGGAGAACTTCAACGAACCGAGCAGCATGGTCAACCACCTGCTGACCGGCGACTTGAAGGGGGCGGGTACCAACCTGGGCCGCTTCACCCTCAACACCACTGTGGGTCTGCTGGGGATCTTCGACGTGGCCAAGCATGCGGGCCTCGAGCGCAACAAGCTGGAGCTTGATACCGTGCTGGGTCGGGCCGATATCGGGGATGGCGCCTACTTGATGGTCCCTGTCTACGGCCCGACAACCACACGCAAGCTGGTGGGGGATACCGTGGATACGTTGTATTTCCCTTATGCCTTGCTGACTTTCCCGTTGAAAGTGGTGCACTGGGCGCTAGATGGTCTGGGTACCCGTTCCAAGCTGATCGATCAGGAGCGGATCATCGACAACGCGCTCGATCCTTACGCCCTGACCAAGGACTTCTATCTGCAGTACAACCAGAACAAGGTGACCGGTCGTCAGACCGAGCTCAAGCAAGAGCAGCAGGAGAAGCAAGACGACAGCAATCTGGATGACTATCTGGACGAGATCGACCAGTGATGCCTGTGCATCCCGGCTCGAATGACAAAGGCGCCTGCGGGCGCCTTTTTGCTGCGCTGGCCGCCCCTTGCGCCATAAAAAACGCCCCGCAAGAGCGGGGCGTTTTGGCAAGAGTGTGGCGCTATCAGGCAGCCAGGTTCTTGGCCACGAATTCCCAGTTGACCAGGGCCCAGAAGGTTTCCATGTACTTCGGACGCAGGTTGCGGAAGTCGATGTAGTAGGCGTGCTCCCACAGGTCGACGGTCAGCAGCGGGGTGGTACCGGCTTCGGTCAGCGGGCAACCGGCGTTGGAGGTGTTGACGATGGCCAGGGAGCCGTCAGCCTTTTTCACCAGCCAGGTCCAGCTGGAGCCGAAGTTGCCGATGGCAGACTTGGTGAACGCATCCTTGAACTCGGCGAAGGAGCCGAACGCCTTGGTGATGGCATCGGCCAGGGCGCCAGTGGGCTCGCCACCGCCGTTCGGGGAGAGGCAGTGCCAGTAGAAGGTGTGGTTCCAGATCTGGGCGGCGTTGTTGAAGATGCCACCAGTGGAGGTCTTGATGATCTCTTCCAGAGACTTGCCTTCAAACTCGGTACCCGGCACCAGGTTGTTCAGGTTGACCACGTAGGTGTTGTGGTGCTTGCCGTGGTGGTATTCCAGAGTTTCCTGGGAGATGTGCGGTTCCAGAGCATTGATTGCATAGGGCAGAGCGGGAAGTTCGAATGCCATTTTCTACTCTCCATTGGCTGGCCGTGCGAAGGCGACGGTTGCAAGACATTGCGTACTCTTTTCTATTTTGAAAAGAATTGTTCTTGAAGTGATGGGGCCAGTTGGCCCAAAGCCCATCGATTGTACCAGCATCAAAGATGGCCTAACAACTCTTGATTCTCGCCATGATCCGGATCAAGCTGCGGCGTATTGATTCGTCACTTCTTGCTGTTGCCGCGGTTTGCCAGTTTGTGGTCTGCCGGGATTGCAGTAGAATGGCCGCCGAAATCGCTCTAGTGAGGCACCTATGGAAACTATTGAAAAGATCAAACAGCAGCTGGCTGAAAACCCCATCATCCTGTACATGAAGGGCTCCCCCAAGCTACCCAGCTGCGGTTTCTCTGCCCAGGCCTCCCAGGCCCTGATGTCCTGTGGCGAGCCGTTTGCTTACGTCGACATCCTGCAAAACCCGGACATCCGCGCCGAGTTGCCGAAGTTTGCCAACTGGCCCACCTTCCCGCAGCTGTGGGTCGAGGGCGAGCTGGTCGGCGGCTGCGACATCATGATCGAGATGTTCCAGGCTGGCGAACTGCAGACCCTGATCAAGGAAACTGCCGCCAAACACAAGCAGGATGACGTTGCCGCCGAATAAGGCCGCTATCGCATCATGCAAAAAGGGGAGCCATCGGCTCCCCTTTTCTTATGCTGCAAGACGGTATCAGGCGATGCGCTCGATGCGCGCCAGATAGAAACCGTCGAAACCGGTGGCCGCCGGGCTCACGGTGTGATCACCGAGCAGGCGGAAGTTGTCGTTGGCGGCGAGGAACTTGTCCACCTGCTGGCGGTTCTCCTCGGGCAGGATGGAGCAGGTGGCGTAGACCAGCATGCCACCCACTTTCACCATCTGGCTGTAGCGCTGCAGGATCTCTTCCTGCAGGGCTACCAGCACCGGCAGCCGCTCGGCGGTATCGCGCCACTTGGCATCCGGATTGCGCTTGAGTACGCCAAGGCCGGAGCAGGGCACGTCCAGCAGCAGGCGATCCGCGCTCTCTTTGAGGCGCTTGACGGTCTTGCTGCTGGTGATGACCCGGGTCTCCACGTTGTGGGCACCGGCGCGGCGGGCGCGTTGCTTGAGGTTCTCCAGCTTCCACTCTTCCACGTCCATCGCCAGCAGGCGGCCCTTGCCCTTCATCATGGCGGCCAGATGCAGGGTCTTGCCGCCGGCACCGGCACAGGCGTCGATCACCCGCATGCCGGGGGCTACGTCGAGCGCCGCCGCGATGTGCTGGGAGCCGGCATCCTGCTGCTCGAACCAGCCGTCGGCAAAGGCGTTGGTGCGAAACAGGGCGGCATCCGAGGTCACTTCCAGGGCGCTCTCGACCCCTTCTACCGGCACCGTGGTGACCTGCTCTTTGGCCAGCGCGGCCTGCAGCTCGTCACGGGTGCACTTGAGGGTGTTGACCCGCAGGTAACGCTTGGGCATGGCGGTCAGGGCGGCACGCTCGGCCGGCCAGGCATCGCCCAGCTGCTCGCTGCCGAGCTTTTCCAGCCAGGTCGGGCAGCCATCCATCAGCACCGGGTTTTTCTTGGCTTCGGTCAGACGGCGACGAAACGCCTCTTCATTGAAGCGATCCAGGGTCGGGTGGTTGGGTTGAGCTATCTTGTGGAAAGCGTGCCAGCTGTGCAGCAGCGGCCAGACGTGCTTCTCGGCCTGGCGGACCTGAATACCGGTCAGGGCGCAGTAGAGGCTGAGGCGACGCAGCAGATCGCCGGTGACCAGGGCAATCCTTGCCTGTTCTTGCGGTTTGAGTTCGATGCCGGAGAAGTGACGGGCATAGGCGCGATCCAGGGTGAGACCCTGGCCCAGCACATCGTCAACAATGGCAACGACCAGGTCCCCGAGACGGGGCAACAGTGGGGATTTGAGCATGAGATTAACCTTGGTCAGAAAAAGACGAACCGTCGCCATGGTGACGCGGCTCAAAAACTGATAAATCCGCGCAATGATAGGGGCTAGACAGGGTTGGTGCAACACTCCCCATTCGGGGAAGATAGGGTGGATGCTGCTGGACTAATCGGACCAGCAGGCGAATGATGCCGGTTGCAGTTCAGGTGAGTGCATTTTAAAAGGACTAAAAAGATGCAGTTGATGAAATTTTCTCCTTTGACGCTGGTGGTTGCCAGCTTGATGAGTTCGGGTGGCCTTGCGGCCAAAGAGTGGGATACGGTCGCGGCGCGCGCCACCGCCGCCGACGGTTATGAAGTGCGGGCCAATCAGTTTCGGGTGGCCAAGGTGCCCATCGATTATTTTGCCGGACTGCAAGCCGGGGCGCGTTCGCTGACCCTGCCGCTGCCCGACGGGGGAGAAGTGACCTTCACCCTGCAGGCCTATGATCTGCTACCGGCCGATCAGGCGGCCAAATTCCCCGAAATCAAGACCTTCAAGGGTCACAATACGGCGGCGCCGGTAGAGACGGGGCGCTTTGATCTGGGGCCGCTGGGTTTCCACGCCATGTTCACCCATCAGGGCAAGACGGTGTTCGTCGATCCCCTCAGCAATGCCGAAGGGTATGCCGTCTATTACCAGCAAGACGCCTACAGCAGGTTGGCGGAGGAAGCGGACAAGGTTATCGGCAGCGATGCCAGCAAGGCGCTGGCGCACAAGGTGCAGGTGGATGGCAACGTGCGCAAGCGCTACGTCATCGCCATCTCGGCGGCGGGGGAGTACACCCAGTTCCATGGCGGCTCCAAGGTGCTGGCCACCGCGGCCATCGCCACCCTGCTCAACCGGGTCAACGAGGTGTACCAGCGCGACGTGGGGGCCGAGTTCCAGTTGGCCAGTGGCAACGACAACATCATCTTTACCGATCCGGGCAGCGATCCCTTCACCAATAGTGACGCCGACGTCGATATCAACAGCGTGGTGCAGGCCAATGCCCAGACCCTGCCCAGCACGCCGCTGGGACCGTTCGACATTGGCCATGTGGTCAATACCGGAGGTGGCGGTCTGGCTGGCCTCGGCGTGCTCTGTATGGCTGACAAGTCGGCCGGCATGACAGGTTCCGCCACCCCGGTGGGGGATGCCTTCTTTATCGACTATGTGGCCCACGAGATCGGCCACCAGTTCGGCGCCGATCACACCTTCAACGGCACCACCAACAGCTGTGGCGGCGACAACCGGACGCCAGAGCAGGCCTGGGAGCCGGGCAGCGGTACCTCCATCATGGCCTATGCCGGCATCTGCGGGGAGGAGAACATCCAGCCCCACGGCGACCCCTATTTCCACAGCAAGTCCATCGAGCAGATGCGGGCGCACATGGCGACCGTGCCGGCCTGTGGCACCTCCATCGATCTTGTCAACAACGCGCCCCAGGCGGCGGCCGGGGCCAGCCGCATCATTCCGGCCAACACGCCGTTCGTGCTCAAGGGGGCCGGCGCCGATCTGGACGGTGATCCCCTGACCTACACCTGGGAGCAGATCGATCTGGGCACGGAGTCGAGCAGCCTGGCCACCATGGTGGACGACGGCAGCCGGCCGCTGTTTCGCTTTGTCTCCCCCACCAGCTCACCGGAGCGGATCCTGCCGAGCCTGCCCTCCCTGCTCTCGGGCACGCTCGCCAAGGGCGAGGCCTGGCCCACCACCAACCGGGATCTCAACTTCCGGCTGACGGTGCGTGACGGCAAGGGCGGTGTCGCCAGCGACGACATGAAGGTACAGGTGGTCAATACCGGCAGCGCCTTCCGGCTGACTGCGCCGCTTGGGGTGTCGTTGACGCCGGGGGCAAGTCAGGCGGTCAGCTGGGATGTGGCCGGCACCAACCTGGCACCGATCAGCTGCAGCAAGGTGGACCTGCTCCTGACCCAGAACGAGGGAACCAGCTGGAGCAGCCTGGCGGTCAGCCAGCCCAACAGCGGCTCGGCTACCGTGACCCTGCCGGCGGATCTGGCCAGCGACGCCCGTCTGAAGGTGGCCTGCAGCGACAACATCTTCTTCGCCATCAGCCCGGCCAAGCTGCCGGTCGTCCAAAGCGGCGGCAGCTCGGGCGGTGGCGGTGGTGGCGCCCTCGGTCTCTGGACCCTGGCGCTGGCCCTGCTGGGCTGGCAGCGGAGGCGCGGATGAGGGCGGCCTGGCTGGTGTTGGCGTCCCTGCTCGGCGGCTGTCAGGCTGACGCCGATACCCTGGAGCAGGCGGTCAGCGCCAGCCTGGCCAAGCAGGATTACCGGCTGATCGTGCGGGCCGGGCGAGGCGAGGTGGCGCCCGGCATAGCGCCGGCAGAGCAGGCTTCGGCCAAGGCCCGCTGCGGCGTGCGCTATCTGGAGGGGCTGGGGGATGTGATCAAGCCAGGCCAGCAGGAGGCCCAGGCCAAACTGGCGGCCTACGCGGCCGACTACAACCGGCGCATGCTGGCGCACTGCCCGCCACGACCGGCGACGGATTGGCAGTGACAGAGGGCCGTCAAGGTCAACAGGGGGAGGCGCGAGCCTCCCTCTTTTTTACGGCTGTCATTTGCCGGTCACAAGGCTTGTACCCATGGCGTGCTCGTCGCACAATGCCTGCACGCATGGCCGCATTGGCGGCAAAGAGAGAAGGAAAATCAAGATGATGGATGTAGCCGATCTGCGCCGTGAATACACCCGGGGTGGACTGCACAGGGCCGATCTGCCGGCCGAGCCCCTCGCCCTGTTCGAGAAGTGGCTAGCCCAGGCGTGCGAAGCCAGGCTGACCGACCCCACCGCCATGGTGGTGGGCACAGTGGATGCCGACGGCCAGCCCTGGCAGCGCACCGTGCTGCTCAAGCACTACGACGCCGAAGGCATGGTGTTCTACACCAACATGGGCAGCCGCAAGGCACACCAGCTGGAGGGCAACCCCCGCATCAGCCTGCTGTTTCCTTGGCACACCCTGGACAGACAGGTGCACGTGACCGGCCGGGTGGAGAAGATGAGCACCTTCGAGGTGATGAAGTATTTCCACAGCCGCCCCAAAGACAGCCAGATCGCCGCCTGGGTCTCCAAACAGTCGACCCGCATCTCGGCGCGCGGCGTGCTGGAGGCCAAGTTCCTCGAGCTCAAGCAGAAGTTTGCCAATGGCGAGGTGCCGCTGCCGAGCTTCTGGGGCGGTTTCCGGGTGCGCATCGACACGGTCGAGTTCTGGCAGGGGGGCGAGCATCGCCTGCACGACCGCTTCTACTACACCCGCGAAGGGGAAGGGTGGCACATCGAGCGGCTGGCGCCCTGAGTGCCCCGCTAGCCTTTTGCTGCTGACAAGGAGTCTGTATGCGTCTGTATGGCGATCTGAAGTCCGGCAACTGCTACAAGCCCTGGCTGCTGGCCCGCTGGCTTGAGCTGCCCCTCGACTGGGTGCCGGTGGATGTGTTGGTGGGGGAGACCCGCACCCCCGATTTTCTGGCCCTGAACCCCAACGGCAAGATCCCGGTGCTGGAGCTGGCCCAGGGCGACACCCTGGCGGAGTCCAATGCCATTCTCTTCTACCTGGCGCAGGGGTCGTCCCTGTGGCCGGCCGAGCCGCGTCAGCAGGCCGAGGTGCTCAAGTGGCTGTTCTTCGAGCAGTACAGTCATGAGCCCTATATCGCGGTAGCCCGTTTCATCGTTCACTATCTGGGGCGACCGGAGTCCCAGGAGGCGCGCCTCGACGGGCTCAAGGCCGGCGGCGAGAAGGCGTTGTCGGTGCTGGAGCAGCGGCTCAAGCAGAGCTCCTACCTGTGTGGCGAGGCGCCGACCATCGCCGACATCGCGCTGTACGCCTACACCCATGTGGCGGAGGAGGGTATCTTCTCGCTGCAGGGCTGGCCCGCCATCCGGGCCTGGATTGCCCGAATCGAGGCACATCCTCGCCACCTGAGCCTGCCTGCAGCCTGTCAGGCCGGCTGATGGAACTGCTGATCGAGCGCGCCCTGTGGCAGCCCCACTGGACACCGGTGTTGCAGGCCTGGCAGCGGCAGGGCCATGGCTGGCAGTTGCTGCAGAGCAAGGTCGATGAGCGTTTGCCGAGCGATACCGGCGGACTCTGGTCCTGTTGTCCGCCCGATGGCGTGCGTTCGGCCAGTGCACTGCTGGCGGCCTGGCTGGACGGCGATCTGCCCGGCCAGCAGGCCGTTGATCCGAGCCGGCAGATCCTCATCAGCGGCTCGGCTTCCCTGCTGACGCTGGCGCGAGAGGAGGGGCTGCTTACCCTGGGGCCACAGGGCGCCGATCTGACGCTGACGGCGCAGGACGATCTGGGCGCCGTGCTCAACCGCCTGCTGGCCCGCCGCCTGACGGTGCCCGTGCTGGCCGAGCCTCCCTCCCGGTCGGAACCCGCCCTGCAGCTGCGCCCCCTGCTGGCGTGCGATGAAGCCGAGGTGGTGCGCTATTGCAGCGATGCGGCGCTCGCCCGCTACACCCTCAACATTCCCCACCCCTATCCGCCGGAGGCGGCTAGCGACTGGCTGGCCGGCTGCTGGCGCAAGGCGGCGCTCGGATTGGGCTGGAGCTGGGCGCTGACCCTGCCGGCAGGCGAGGGCCATGCGCCGCTGGTGGGGGTGATCTCGCTGCACTGGAACGGCGAGCTGGCCTGGTGGGTGGGCGTGCCCTGGCAAAACCGCGGGCTGGCGACCCGGGCCGCCCGGCTGGTGAAGGCCTTTGCGTTCGACCGGCTGCAGCTGCCGGTGCTCACCGCCCGCCACATGCCGGACAACCATGCCTCCGGCCGGGTGATGGCCAAGCTGGGCATGCGCTATTGCGGCCGACGGGCATTGAGTGGCCAGCGCTTGAGCCAGAACCAGAGCGAGGTGAGCTACTGGCAGCTGGCACGAAGCCTGACGCTGGCGGCGCCGGTCGAACGGCAGCTGGCCCCCCTGCTGGCCGACGCGCGGGTGGTGGCGGCCATCCTGCTGACACAGGTCGGGGAGGGGGCGCCGCAGAGGCTGGCGCTGTTCATGACGAATCGGGATGGGGAAGAAGGGGCCGAGCTCGCCGCCGCGCCGCTACGCTCCCTGGATACTGACGGGCCGCTGGCGGTGGAATACTACGACCAGGATGCGCTGGCGCAGGCCGAGCCGGAGCAGCTCCATCTGCTGCGCGGCCTGCTGCTGAAAGACGCCGAGGAGCAGGGGCTGGACTACCTGCTGCAGCTGGCCAGCCTGCAGCGCCAGGGACCTGTGTTGCTGACCCGGGCGGAGCGGCGCCAGCGTCTGCGCTGGCTCGCAAGGGAGGAGTCCAGACTCGCCCTGCTGGCCGCTGCGCCGCTCACCCATCGCTATCATCTGCTCGACTTGCTGGTGGCCTTGCCCGCTCTGCTCGATGAGCTGGCCGGTCGCTGGCATCGGGATGCCGACGACACCCTGGCCTGGCTGGCACGGGCCGAACCGCTGCTGTTCAACGCCTATCGAACCGCCATCACCCGCCTGCAACCGGCCGATCTGCATGAGTTGCTGGCGCAGGTGGCGGATCGTTTTCCTGAGTCCACCCTCCCATTTCTGGACAAAGATGCTCAGGGCGGCGGGCAGTTTGTGGAATAATGCCCGCTCTGCTGTACGAGGAGTAACGCTGTATGCTGAGAACCGAGCGCCCTGGCGACATGCTGCCGGTCTATGACCTGGTGAGTGCCGCCTTTGGCCGTACCGACGAGGCCGAACTGGTCAACCGCCTGCGCGAATGCGGCGCCGCCGTGGTGACCATGGTCGAGGAGGAGGAGTACGAGTTCATGGGGCACCTGATGCTGAGCCCGATCACCATTAACGGGGTGGAGGGGCCCTGGCTTGGTCTCGCGCCCGTGGCGGTCCACCCGGATTGGCAGGGGCAGGGGATCGGCTCGGATCTGGTGCGCGAGGGGCTGGATACGGCGCTGGAGATGGACTGGAAGGCGGTGGTGGTACTTGGTGACCCGACCTATTACAGCCGCTTCGGTTTTCGTCCCGCCAGCGAGTTCGGCCTGCACTGCATCTATGAAGTGCCCGCCGACTGCTTCATGGCGATGGAGCTGCAGGAGGGCGGTCTGGCTGGCGTGCAGGGGGAGGTGCTCTACCACCCGCTGTTTGACGAGTTGCCGGAAGAGACGGCATCCTGACCCATAAAAAAAGCCCTCAGCGAGGGCTTTTTTTATGTCATCCCCTTGCGTGCACAGGGCTTGCTCAGGCGCGGGTATCGAGCAGGTTGCCCTTGCGATCCTCGGCCCCCGTCATGCCCGCCAGTTGTTTGCCAAGGGGGCTCTGCCGGTATTGCAGGTAGTCGCCGAGCTGCTGTTGCTGCTGGTGGCGTTCTTCCATCCGGTAGAGATCGACAGCCGTCGGGACGCTTTTATCATCGCTCTCCTGCCCACTGGCTTGCAGATAGCGATCCACGGCGGCCTTGTCCTGCTGCTGCTCTGTGTAGGAGACGGCCAGAGTGCGGCGGGTGGTCTCTTTCTCCTCCTGCGTCGCCACGTATTCATCTCTCTTGTCCAGCGCCTTGTCGCGGCCCTGGTTGAGCTGCTCCGGGGTCAGCTTGGGATAGGTGTTGCCATAACCGGGCAACGGCATGGGACGAGTGCTGATCTGCATGGGATACCTCTCTGCTAAACCTGGCTGCTTGAGCAATGGCCGCATGATACGAGCTTTCACTTGCGCAAAAAAGCATCATCAGGTGTGCCGTCAAGAGTGGGTTCAGCTTCGAAAGCATGTTGTGGACAAGGCAAGAAGTGAAACTCGCCGCCGGGGTAGCCTGGTCGGCAGCAGAGACGGTGGGGTCGGGCAGCAGAGATAGAAAAGGCGCCCGAGGGCGCCTTCTGTCACCGCAGGGGGATCAGTTGAAGAACCAGTAGCCGCGGTTGACCAGCCGGGTCAGCAGTTGCAGGAAGCCGGCCTGATCGGCCAGTTCCACCATGTCGGCCTGGGTGACCATGTCCTTGTCGCACAAGAGCGAAATGGCTGCCGCATCTTCGCTTGGCAGGGTCCAGGCTTCGCCGTCGATGTAGCAGGTCTGGCTTTCGCCACTGAACCAGACAGAGCGCAGGCCCGGCACCTTGATGGCGGGCTCGCCCTGGGTCAGCAGGTCGGCCACTTCCTCGGCGCTGTAGTCCGGCTCCATGGGACTCACGTCCAGATCGTGCTTGGCCTCGGAGATCATGGTGCCGAACCACTCCTTGAACAGGGTCTCGTCATCGAGTGCCTGCTGCATCAGCTCGCGCAGGCGGTGCAGCTCATGGGGCTGGATCTCGCCGTGGCGGGCACGGGGCTTGAGATCGGCATCGCCGTAACGCTCGGTGCGCACCTCGTTGTCGATCAGGTGATCGGCAAAGGAGGAGATAAGCGCCTTGGCATCCGGCGCGCGAAAACCCACCGAGAAGTTCAGGGAGGGCTCGATGGCGTAGCCCTCGTGGGGGAATCCAGGCGGAATGTAGAGGATGTCGCCCGGCTCCATGATGACGTCGATGATCGCCTCGAACGGCTCACAGTGCAGCAGGGCGGCGTGGGCGGCAAACTCATTGAGCGGTGTGGCATCGCCGACCCGCCAGTGGCGCTTGCCCTGACCCTGGGTGATGAAGACGTCGTAGTTGTCGATGTGGGGGCCGACGCCACCGTGAGGGGTGGAGAAGCTCACCATCACATCGTCAAAACGCCAGCCCGGGATGAACTGGAACGGCAGCGCCAGCTCGTTGACCTCGGGGGCCCAGTGGTTGCAGGCCTGCACCAGCACGGTCCAGTTCTCTTCGCCCAGGTGATCGTAGGATTCGAAGGGGCCGTGGGCAGCTTCCCACTTGTTGTTGAAGCGGGTCACCAGGCGCGATTCAATCACCTCTTCCATGGCCAGACCCGCCAGCTCGTCCGGGCTGATGGGATCCTGAAAGTCGGTGAAACCGCCCTTGATGAGGAGCGGGCGCTTCTGCCAGTAGTGCTCGAGGAAGTGAGCGATATCCAGATTTAATTCGTACATGTTCACCAGTCTCGATATGGTATTTGAGTATGTATAATACCGTTTACAATATTTAACTTATTAAATAAGGTTGGTAACGCTCTAAATGCTAGGTCTATATTAGGTGTTGGACCTATACAAATGTTCCAAATTAGTTCGTTTTTTTCATTAAGCTTTAAGTCCAAGGGGACGTAAGGTATGAGAGTTGATTTTCCTGGTCGAAGGTTAATCCTAATATCATCAAGGTTAATAAATGAGATTAAACGCCACTCACTCTCTTCTATGAAAGACTCATGTTTAAAAAATGGAGCTATCAAAAATAATTGCTTTATTAACTCATCAATATTATCGATGTTTTCTTTTATTGAGGATGCAACACGCCCCCCCCAATTCTGTATAGTCTTTTTCTTTTCCTGTGGATTGTAAATGCATTTTTTCAAATAAAACCCCTGCAGTGATGCACATTCACATAGAAGGCTTTTATTAAAACCAATGTTATATCCAAAACCACTGGGGCAATATCCACGCCATTGACTTAAAGAGTCCCCTTTTTCTGAAAAACAAGCAACATAAACTGATAGCTGAGAGGCGTTGTCAATCGTACTGATTATATTGTCATATGTGCTAATTTCTCTGAGGCTAGTAGATGATTGACGCAGAGAAATAATTTCCGACCTTGCCATATCAAGACCATGTATAAATTCTTGACTATCATTCATAAAGTGAATGTTGGTAGACCATATGGAAGAAGAATTAATAATGCCAAGTAAACCAGTACCGCTAGTATAATGGTGAAGAATCATAATACTTTCTCATAAAATAAAAGAAGAAAGGCTTTTAGCCTTTCTTCTTTTGGTATTTACTTCAGCAGATCAACCAGACGCTGGGCGTCGCCGATGTAGTTGGCCGGGGTT
Organism: Aeromonas sp. FDAARGOS 1408; assembly: GCF_019048665.1. Lineage (NCBI taxonomy): Bacteria > Pseudomonadati > Pseudomonadota > Gammaproteobacteria > Aeromonadales > Aeromonadaceae > Aeromonas > Aeromonas sp. FDAARGOS 1408. The sequence continues at coordinate 836,845 of NZ_CP077394.1, forward strand.
AGCTTCTTCAGCTCAACCTTGACCGCTTCCGGCAACTCCAGGGTGTCGATAAAGGTACGCATCCCTTCGGCGTCCACGCGGCGGCCACGGGTCAGCTCTTTGAGCTTCTCGTAGGGCTTCTCGATGCCGTAGCGGCGCATCACGGTCTGGATCGGCTCGGCCAGTACTTCCCAGTTGGCATCCAGATCGGCGGCCATGGCATCGGCGTTGGCTTCCAGCTTGGAGATGCCCTTCAGGGTCGCCTGATAGGCGATAAGCGAATAGCCCACTGCCACACCCAGGTTGCGCAGCACGGTCGAGTCGGTCAGGTCACGCTGCCAGCGGGAGATGGGCAGTTTGCTCGCCAGGTGCTGGAACACGGCGTTGGCCAGGCCCAGATTGCCTTCGGAGTTTTCGAAGTCGATGGGGTTGACCTTGTGCGGCATGGTGGAGGAGCCGATTTCACCGGCGATGGTGCGCTGCTTGAAGTGGCCCAGGGAGATGTAGCCCCACACGTCGCGATCGAAGTCGATCAGGATGGTGTTGAAGCGCGCCATGGCGTCGAACAGCTCGGCGATGTAGTCGTGCGGCTCGATCTGGGTGGTGTAGGGGTTCCAGGTCAGGCCCAGAGAAGTGACGAACTCCTCGGAGAACTGGTGCCAGTCCACTTCCGGATAGGCGCTGATGTGGGCGTTGTAGTTGCCCACGGCGCCGTTGATCTTGCCCAAGATCTCCACCGCCATGATCTGCTTGAGCTGGCGCTCCAGACGGTAGGCGACGTTGGCCATCTCCTTGCCCATGGTGCTCGGGGTCGCCGGCTGACCGTGGGTGCGCGACAGCAGCGGCATGTCGCGGTACTCGGCGGCCAGACGCTTGATCTCGGCAATCAGCTTCTCGCAGTAGGGCTTGATGACCTCCTCGCGGGCGGTCTTCAGCATCAGGCCGTGGGAGTTGTTGTTGATGTCTTCGGAGGTGCAGGCGAAGTGAATGAACTCGCTGACGGCGGCCAGCTCAGGGTTCACTTCGACTTTTTCTTTGAGGAAGTACTCCACCGCTTTCACATCATGGTTGGTGGTGCGCTCGATCTGTTTGATGCGGGCGGCGTCGCTCTCGTTGAAGTTGCTGACGATACCGTCGAGCAGGGCACTGGCGGCCGCGCTCAGGGCAGGGACTTCCGGGATCCCGGCGTGGCTGGCCAGTTTTTGCAACCAGCGCACCTCGACTTCGACGCGAAAACGCAGCAGACCGAATTCGGAGAAGATAGGGCGCAGGGCATCGGCCTTGTCGCCATAACGACCGTCAATCGGGGAAACAGCAGTCAGCGCGGACAGCTCCATGGGGTGAACTCCTGATGATTGGTGTGGGGGATTCGTATCCACTCGCGCGCGGGCCGGGGGCTATCAAGGCTGATGTGCGGCTGTTCACCTTGTTCTCCCTCTGCCTTTGCGCGAGCCAATGATTAGTAACGCTTGGCCAGTTCCACCATCTTCTTGCGGGCGAAGATGATCTGGGTACGGCTTCCGCCGAGCTGGCGCCACAGCACGCAGGCCCGGATGCCGGCCAGCAGCAGGGCGCGCACCTTGTGCTGCACCAGCGGCTGCTGCAGGAATAGCGGGGTGCCCGCCACCTGAATTCGGGGGCCGATCGGGCTGATGAGATCGCTGTAGATGCTCGCCATGTTGGCCAGGATCTGCTCGTCCAGCAGATCGAAGTGCTGTTGCTGGCGGCCGATCTGGCCGATCCGCTCACCCAGCATGTTGAGGATGTCCTTGCGCTTGGCCAGCTTGCGCTCCAGCGCAATCAGGCTCACCACGTAGCGGGTCAGCTCGGCATTCTTCTGGCTGCCGTCGGCGCCCAGCTGCTCGACCAGGGCGCGGTAGCCGTCGCGAATGGCCAGGTGGTTGCCGAACACGTCCAGCGGCTGCTTGGGGTCGGTGACCAGGATGCTGGAGAGGCTCTCGCGCAGGGAGGCCTCGTCACAGGTGCCGTCGCGGGCCACCTTCTGCACCAGGTAGGCGGCCTGGCAGATGCCGGCAAAGGCCATGGTTCTGTCTTGGAATTTGTCGCTCATATCTTCACAGCCCTGTTCTGTTCATTCACCGGCCGATGCCATGATCCGGCCAGGAAGTTGCCAATCATGTATCACTGCCTTGTGCTGTTTTTTCTTTGTCCCTTCTCCCCGCGAGGGGAGAAGGGAGTAGAGCGCGGACGCTTGTGAGCGTCCAGCCCTTACACCGGATGGCTGAAACGCTGCTCTATAATGCCGCCGCCCAGACACACTTCCCCGTCGTAGAAGACGGCAGATTGACCCGGGGTCACCGCAGCCTGTTTCTCGTCGAAGATGACCCGGATGGTCTCATCGTCGATGGGCTGGATCAGGCAGGGGATATCTTCCTGCCGATAGCGGGTCTTGACGGTGCAACGGCGCGGTTCGCGAATGGGGGTGCGATCCACCCAGTGCAGCTGGCTCGCGATCAGGCCATCGGAGTAGAGGCGGGGATGCTCGCCCTGCGCCACTATCAGGGTGTTGCGCTCGACCTCTTTGTCGACCACGTACCAGGCCTCTTCGGTGGCATCTTTGCGCCCGCCGATGCCAAGCCCCTTGCGCTGGCCCAGGGTGTGATACATCAGCCCCTGGTGCTCGCCGATCACCTTGCCGTCCACGGTTTCGATGGGGCCGGGCTGGGCGGGCAGGAACTTGGCTAGGAAGTCCTTGAATTTGCGCTCACCGATGAAGCAGATGCCGGTGGAGTCTTTCTTCTTGGCGGTGATGAGATCGAGCTGCTCGGCGATGCGGCGCACCTCCGGCTTCTCGAGATCCCCGACCGGGAACAGGCTCTGACCCACCTGAGCTTCGCTCAGGGTGTAGAGGAAGTAGCTCTGATCCTTGTTGGTATCGAGGCCGCGCAGCAGGCGCGGGCGGCCTGTGTTGTCGTCACGGCGCACATAGTGGCCGGTGGCGATGTAGGTGGCACCCAGCTCCTCGGCGGCAAACTCCAGGAACGCCTTGAACTTGATCTCCTTGTTGCACAGGATATCCGGGTTCGGCGTACGGCCGGCCTTGTACTCTTCGAGGAAGTGCTCGAACACATTGTCCCAGTACTCGGCGGCGAAGTTGATGGTGTGGAGTTTCATCCCCAGCTTGTCGCAGACGGCCTTGGCATCAGCCAAATCCTGGGCGGCAGAGCAGTACTCGTCCGTGTCGTCTTCTTCCCAGTTCTTCATGAACAAGCCTTCGACCTGATAGCCCTGCTGCTGGAGCAGGTAGGCCGAGACGGAAGAATCCACGCCGCCGGACATGCCGACGATCACCTTGATTTGGCTGTTGTCTGTCATTAGTCGAAGTTACCAGTTCGTTTAAACGGGGCGTATTCTACCAGAATTTCGCGCCCCCGGTCACATATCCATGCCGCCGTTCCCATCAGGAACCCGGCAGCAGGAAATCGTTTTTCTTGTCTCGGCCCAATCGCGTCAAAAAGAGCTTCCAACGGCTCTTAAATGAAGGCCTTGAGGGCCGACAGCGGCAAGCGGGTGCCGGCCAGATAGTCCTGAATGCACTGCCACACCAAGGGGCTTCTCAGGGCCGGTTTGCACTCGGCAATCTCCTCCAGGGTGAGCCAGTGGCAGGCCAGCACGTCGCCGTCGGGATCCTCTGGATGGTGCTGGCCCGGCGCCTTTTCAAGGTCGAAGATGACGGCGATGCGCACAAAGGTGGCCTCGCTGTCCGCCGGCTTGTAGAGATAGACCCCGAGCCAGGCGGTGGGGGCGGCGGTGAGCCCCGTCTCCTCTTTCAGCTCGCGGCAGGCGGCCTGGACGAGATCTTCCCCAGGCTCCACGTGGCCGGCGGGCTGGTTGAAGCGGCGCTGGCCTTTTATCTCCTCTTCCACCAGCAGGAAGCGGCCCTGCCAGTGCACCAGGGCGGCCACGGTAAGGCGGGCGGGCAGGGGGGGATGATCGCTCATTGGGACTCCTTGTCTTGTGTACCGTGCCTTGCTGTGGCACTCGATCAGGTTGCGCCATCTATGTTGCGGCACGCTGGCCAAATGGCTTACTCGTGTTATTCCGATGGCTTGCTGCGGGCCGGACGGCGCGCGGTGCCTCGGCCGCCGCTGCGATTGGCCGGGCGGGGGCTCGCTTCGCGGCTGTTCCGATTCTGGCGTTGTTCCTGGTGTTGAGCGTGACGGGCCGGCCGGGCCTTGCCGTTGCTGCCGGCCCCCTGTGGCCTGGCGGATGTGCGCGGCTTGCCGTGCACAGCCGATTGCCGCGGTGCCGCTGCCAGCTCGGGAGCGGGCAGGGTGCGGCTCTCCCCCGGCGCCAGACCATCGAGGGTCCACTCCCCGATGGCGTAGCGGACAAGGCGCAAGGTGGGGTGACCGATATGGGCGGTCATCCGCCGCACCTGGCGGTTGCGCCCCTCGACAATCTTGATCTCCAGCCAGCAGGTGGGGATCTCCCTGCGCTCGCGAATGGGGGGATTGCGTGGCCACACAGCCGGTTCATCCATGATGCGCGCCCCGGCGGGCAGGGTCATGCCGTCGTTGAGCTCTACCCCGGCGCGCAGGGCGGCCAGTTTCTCCTCGCTCGGCACGCCTTCCACCTGTACCCAGTAGGTCTTGGGGGTCTTCTCCCCCGGCTGGGTGAGGCGCGCCTGCAGCTTGCCATCGTTGGTGAGCAGCAAGAGCCCCTCGCTGTCACGGTCTAGCCGGCCCGCGGCATAGATGCCAGGTTCGGTGATGTAATCCTTGAGGGTCTCGCGGCCCGCCTCGTCGGTGAACTGACAGAGCACCATGTAGGGCTTGTTCAACAGCAGCAGCTTGCGATCGGCAGGCGCCGGTGCCGGTTTGCGCTCGCCCTCCTTGTCTCTCATGGCGTGCTGCGCCTCCCGGCGCTGGGATGGGCGCGTCGTGGCGGGCCCTTTGGCCTTGTGCTCGGTGTCAGGGCGGGCGGAGAGGGAGAGACGGGGACGGGCTGATTTCATCGCATGCATACCAAAAACAGAGGAAGGGCGAGTGTACCACAGGGGGCTGTCACGGGCATGAACGACGGGGACGGGAGGCCAGCGGCTCAGCCGAGCAGGCCGTCGATGACGATGGCCTGACGGGCGGAGGCGGAGCCGGCGTGCAGCAGCGCGGTCCCCACCTGCTCGTCTATCAGTGCGCGGGCCAGCCGGGTGAGGGGGCGCAACAGCTCGGGGGCCAGACCGGCGGGCACCGCCAGCAAAATCAGGGTCTGCACCGGCCCGAGCGCGGAGCCCCACTCGATGGGTTCGCTGCTGCTGAGCAGCGAGAGCGCAGGTCGGCCCATGGCGGGGCAGATGACGTGGGGCATGGCGAGGCCGGGCCGAATGATGGTAGCGGCCAACTGCTCGCGCGCGGCGATGGCCTGCTCCAGCATGGGTCTGTCGCTTATCAGCGCAGCGGGCAGCAGATCCACCAGCACCGCCAGTGCCTGGGCCTTGTCGAGGGGGGCCGTGGCATGGCCGAGCTGGGCCAGGGTGAAGCAATAGTCGGGCAGTGCCTGGCCGAGGCGCTGCTCGGCCAGGGCGGCGCTGCCCGGGCGCCCCAGCGGCTGGCCCAGTTCCACGCACCAGCAGGTAAAGGCCATGTGGGCGAGCTCGGCATCCAGCCCCTCGATCAGCAGCAGACAGAGATCACCGGGCTGGGTGGCCAGGGTGAGCAGGGAGAGCTGGTTGGTCGCCTCCACCGCCTGGCGGCGGGTGACGTTGATGAACTGGATATGGGACTTGAACAGCCCGGCCAGCCGGCTCAACTGCTTGGCCTGGGTGATGGTGAGCCCCAGCCGGCAGTGAAAGGAGATCTCGCGGATCAGCATTAGACGCCGGGGGCGGCGGTCTTGAGCACGGCCACCGCATCGAGCAGCACCGCCTCCAGCGCCACCTGGTGGATAGGGCAGCCGAGGAAGCGATCTTTTTGCTCAATCTCGATATCGGAGGCGATCAGCACCAGATCGGCGCCGGCGATGTCGCGGGCGGTGAGGATGTTCTCCAGCCCCATGGCTCCCTGGGTTTCGACCTTGATCTTGAGCCCCAGCTTGTCGGCGGCTTTTTGCAGCGCCTCGGCGGCCATATAGGTGTGAGCGATGCCGGTGGGGCAGGCGGTGACGGCGAGGATCTTCATGGGCTCTCACGGCAAATTCGGGTGGGGCAACAAGATAGCGCCAAGGGGCGGCCTTGCCAAAGGGGTGGAGGCAAAAATGGGATCCCGACTGCGCTCTGTTGAAGGGATAGGCAAGGGGTGAGCGTTTTGCGGCCCCAAAAGGGACAAGTGGGGAAAAGAGGGGATAAAAAAACGGCCCGCCAGAGGGCGGGCCGAATACACACTACGGAGTGAAACCTTAAGACCGGGCAATCAGTGCCCAGTAATCCGGGGCTCAGGCGGACTGGGTCGCCAGAGTGGCAGCTTTCAGCTCGCGCTGGTTCAGACGGACTGGGTCGCCAAAGTGGCAGCTTTCAGCTCACGTTTGATGCGGCGGATCTTGCGCTCTTCGGCGACCGCGACGCAGGCCATCAGCACCAGACAGGCGGCGGCGGCCATGTCCAGCGCGGCGAAGGTGCCGCTCCAGCCGGTCAGGCCGAAGATGGGGGTGCCGTCGGCAATCATGCCCAGACCCAGCTTGGCGAAGCTGTCACCGATGAGGTAGGCGAAGGTGCCCTTGACGCCATCGGCCACGCTGATCCCCTGCTTGGGTACGAAGCCCACGGCGGCCACGCCGATCAGCAGCTGCGGACCGAACACCAGGAAGCCCAGCAGGAACAGGGAGCCCAGGAACATGAACTGGGTGGTAGCGTGCTGGTAGAGCCCCAGGGTGGCGATGATCAGCGCCAGCGCCACGCAGGCCACCAGACCACGGCGACCGTTGGCCAGATCCGAGAGGTAGCCCCACATCAGGGTGCCGACCAGGGCGCCCACTTCGAAGAAGGTAAAGCCCTGAATGGCTACGTCTTTGGAGAAGCCGAGCTCCTGGTGGGCGTAGACGGTAGACCACTGGTCGATACCGATGCGCACCACGTAGAGGAAGATGTTGGCAAAGCAGAGCAGCCAGATCACCTTGTTGAGCAGCACGTACTTCACGAAGATCTGCCACTTGGTCAACTTCTGCTCTTCGGTGGCAACGTCTTCTTCGCTCGCCACTTCGTCAAACAGCTCTTCCACCTTGCCCAGGCCATAGGCCTCCGGCGAATCGCTACCAAAGCGCAGGCCGATGAAGCCCACGATCAGCGCGATGATGGAGGGGAAGATGAACATGCCGAGCACGTTGCCATCGAACAGGTAGTTGGCACCGAACAGCGCCACACCGGCCGCACCGGCGCCGCCCACGTTGTGGGAGAGGTTCCACATGCCGAGGTAGGTGCCGCGCTTGTTGCGGGGTGTCCACTTGGTGATGGTGGAGTAGCTGCAGGAGCCGCCGCAGCTCTGGAAGAAACCGCTGGCCGCGTAGAAGAAGATCATCAGGTAGAGGCTGAAACCGGTACCGCCCATGCTGGCACTGAAGCCCAGCATGCAGAGGGAGGAGAGGATCAGCATCAGCGGTAGGAACTGCTTGGTGTTCTTGCCGTCGGCATAGTAGGAGACGATGGTCTTGCCCACCCCGTAGGTGATGGAGAAGCCAAGGCCGATCATGCCGAGCTCGGTCATGGAGAGACCGTACTCCTGGATCATGTCGTTCTGCGCAATGTTGAAGTTCTTGCGGATCAGATACATGGTCAGGTAACCGATGAACACAACCAGATAGGATTGCATAAACGGTTTGAACCAGAGCTTGCGCCGGGCTTCGACCGGCAGGTTCAGGGTGGGGACCCGGACCTGTTCGAGCAGTTTAAACATCTTCGTTCATCCTCTGCGAGATAGACGCTGTTTCCGCCGCGTTCCACCCTTTTTGATTGGAGTTGGAGGTCACGCCACGGAAAGAACAACAGGAAGCGGGCGCGGTGCGCGGCGAGTCCCTGTCGATTGAACCCATGCCCGTCCCTTGCGCCATGGCGCGGGTCGGGTAACCACATCAGGTAGCGTGACTTTAATGAGGCGCGCTGCAAATGGCGTGAGAGCCATCCCTAGGGGGGGTAGGAAAATTTCCTAGTTTGGCGAGATCCGGCCGCGAAGCGTGAAGAGGATCACAAGCCTACGTCGTAAAGCAGAGGTGAGCGGGCTCTCTCGAACCCGACAAAAGAGGAGGCCACCCGCAGGTGGCCTCGTCCGGTTTGTCATCCGTCCCGCAAGGGGGCTGCTTGGTTGGACGGGGATCAGGCGGCCTTGGCCAGGGTCACCTCGTCACTCTTCTTGACCCGCAGCTTTTTCAGGGCAACTGCCACCACGCCGGTGACGATGGCACCGCAGATCATGCAGAGCAGGGCCAGTAGCGGCTTGTTGACTGCGCCAAGCAGGGCCACGATGGGGCCACCGTGGGCAACGCTGTTGGTGATACCAAACAGGAAGGCCATCACAGCGGCGGTCATGCTGCCCAGCACGTTGGCCGGAATGACGGCGAGCGGATCACGGGCGGCAAACGGAATCGCACCTTCGGAGATCCCCACCAGGCCCATGGCGCCAGCAGCCTTGCCCGCCTCAATTTCGGTGGCATCGAAGATGCCGAGCTTGCGACCGAGCACGGTGGCCAGCGACATGCCAAGGGGGGCGGCCGGAATGGCGCAGGCCATGGCACCCATGAACTGGGTCTGGCCGGAGGCGATCATGCCCACCGAGAACAGGAAGGCCACCTTGTTGACCGGGCCACCCATGTCAAAGCCGGCCATGCCCCCCAGCACGATCCCCAGCAGCACCAGGCTGCCACCGCTCATGGAGAGCAGCATGGCGTTCAGACCCGTCATCATGTCGGCGATGGGGGCACCGATGATGAAGATGAAGACCGCAGCGATAAAGAGCGACCCGACGATGGGGGCGATCAGGATCGGCACCAGCGGCTGCACCATCTTGTGGTAGTGGCGGGTCGCAATCCAGCGCACCAGATAACCGACCAGGAGGCCTGCGATGATGGCACCGATAAAGCCGGTACCGGCATCGGCGCCGTAGAAGCTGCCGTTGTTGGCGATCCAGCCGCCGATAAAGCCCGGTGCCAGCGCGGGTCTGTCACCGATGGCGTAGGCAATGTAGCCCGCCAGAATGGGGATCATCAGGGTGAAGGCGGCGACGCCCACGTTGAGGATCTGGTTCCACATGCTCCCTGCCGGGATCTGCATGCCGCTCGGGGTCGGATCGCCGCCGATGGCCAGAGCCAGGGCGATCAGCAGACCCCCGGTGACCACAAACGGGATCATGTGGGATACGCCGTTCATCAGATAACGGTAGAGATCCGAGCTGCCGCCTGCGCTCTTCTCTTCACCTTTTCTATCATCCTTGTCTGCCACATAGGCGGGGGCCTTCAGCGCCTGCTCGATGAGGCCCTTGCCATCCTTGATGGGAGCCTTCACGCCGGTTTTGATGAGCGGCTTGCCGTTGAAGCGGGCCATGTCCACCTGCTTGTCGCAGGCCACCACGATGGCGCTGGCACGGGCGATCTCGGCCGCAGTCGGGCTGTTCTTGACTCCGATGGAGCCGTTGGTCTCCACCTTCACCTCAAAGCCCAGCTCCTTGGCGGCGCGCTCCAGGGACTCCGCCGCCAGATAGGTGTGGGCGATGCCGGCCGGGCAGCCGGTGACACCGATGATCAGCCCCTTGTCGGCGGCGGGTGCCGGAACTGTTTCTTCTTTCTTCTCGAGCAGCAGTGCCAGCGCATCGGTAGGCGTCTTGGCTGCCAGCAGGGCATCGATGAAGCCCTCTTCAATCAGCTTGGCGGATAGCTCGGCCAGCACCTCGATATGGTGGTTGGCGCCGCCAGCCGGGGAGGCAATCATGAAAAACAGCCGGGAGGGCTTGCCATCCTCGGCGCCGTAGTCGATACCGGCGCGGCTGATACCGATGGCCACTGCCGGGGTGCTCACTGCCGCACTCTTGGCGTGGGGCAGGGCAACGCCCTCTTCAAAGCCGGTGTTGTCCAGCTCTTCCCGGGCCCACAGGTCCTTGATGAACTGCTGCTCGTCGCTGACCTTGCCTTGCGCCGCGAGCAGACGGGTCATCTCGGTGAAGACCTCCTCCTTGCGCGTGGCCTTTAAATCGAGCGCGATCAGCTGCTCGTTGATAAGGGTGGTGATCATGGCGTTCTCCCTGCTCCTGGCCGGAGCCTGTTGGCATCTTTTCCTGGGCTAGCGCCCAGGACATGCAGACAAAAGTGACCCCACTATTATCCCGCCCGCAGGGCAGCGCACCTATCGGACAAAACTGCGAAATACTGGATTTTTGTGCGACATCACCTCGAGTGTGACCCCGATCGCACAGCAGACCAGCTGACAAAATGGGTCTTAATTGAATCATGATCTGATTTTTTGTAATTAAAAATCAATAATTTAAAATTATTCGTGCCGATGTGCAGCTGCCATGGAGCCTACCCTCATCTGGGCTAGGGGAGCTACATTGCTAGAAATTTGTGAGGTGATGAGAGGCTTCTGGATGTGAGCCAACGCACATAAATGGTGGTCATCAGGGGAAGGGGAGGGGTGACAAGGTGGAGAAACGTCGTGAGCCATGTGGATGGTGGCTGAGAGTGGATTAAAAGTAGGTTGGTGGTTTGCCGACATAGCGTGGCCGCCTATGAGAGAAATACATGCAATCACCCCCCGGAATGCGCCTATACCCCAGCCTCTCGTAGAAGTGATGGTCGATATCTGCATGGAGGAAGGTGGCGACGGCATCGGGACTATCCAGCAGCATGCCTGTCACCCCACGCAGCAGATGGGCGCCAAATCCTTGCCCCCTCATCGCAGGTGTCGTTGCCAGTGAACCTATGCCAAAACAACCCTGGCCAAGGCCAAATCGGCCCCGATAGACGATAAGGGAAGAGACAGGCTGATTGCCCACAATCAGGACATACCACACACCGGAGCGGTATTTTTGACTGGCGTGGCAGCTCGCCAGATATTCAGTCGGTGGCAGTCCTTCGCCCCAAGCATCAAAGCCCATCCAGAAGATGGCATTCAGTTCATCTGGGCTGGCTTTTCTTGTCTGCATCCTGCGTTAATCCCTTTATCGGTGTCATGGCGATCGATATGGCTTTCGTTGCTTTCGATGAGGTGTGGCGACGCTGAATTGATCCCCCCACCATTTATCCCCAGGGCGCTACAGGCTGCTGAGGGTGGGGATAGCCTAGCCCAGTTCAAGGTAGAGCCGCAGCATATCCTTGTGCTGGATGCCGTGCTCCATCAGGGGCTCCGGATAGTGGATAAGGAAGTGATCCTTAATGACGGCATCGACGCGAAAGCCGTGGCGCTGGTAATAAGTGAGCTGGTGGCCGAAGCTGCCGGTACCGAGCTCGACGCGGCATACCCCTTTCCCGGCCAGGCTGGTCAGTACGAGGCGCAGCAGGCTGGATCCGATGCCTTGCTGCTGGCGTTTGGGGGCTACGGCGATATTGAAGATCTCGGCCGTTTGCTCCCCCACCAGACCCGCCACGCAGGCGCCCACTACCTCGTTGCCCGCCAGGGCGGCAAAGCCCCAGGCGTCGGGCAGATAGGCGGCAATGCGCTGCTCTGCGGGATCTGCCTCCAGCAGCAGTGCCAGCGGCAGTTGGTTGGGGTCCATCTCGACAAACGTCATCTTTATCTCGCTTTTATCTCGCTCTGACGGTCCGGGGCGCGCCGTCCTCTGGGCCTCAATACTCCAGAAACTTCTCGCCGCAGCGCTCGCAGATCAGGTGCTTTACATGGGTGGCCTGGTAAGCCAGCGTTTCGCCAAACGCCCAGTTGGTGATGCTGCTGGAAGTAAAGGCTTGCCAGAAGGCTTTGCGCGGATCCTTGGGCATGATGTCCTGAGTGTGATCGCGGGCGACCAGCACCACGATATGGCGGGTGCGCTCCCGGCATTTGTCACAGCGATGGACTTCGCTTGGTGGCTCGCTTTGGGGTTGGGCGGTGCGCTCTGTTGTCATGATGATGACCTGTTATGGATGGCGCGCCCATCATAGTCTTCTTCAGTTGGCTCTCAATCCCCCATGCTGGGGGCGTGTGCTGGTTGCAAGCGGGATCACTTTTTGGGGCGCGTAGCGGGCTTGGCTGCGATGCCCTCGGGGGAGGGAATACCCATGCTGGCCAATACCCGGGCGGCGCTCTCTTCACACGGCATCTCGTCGGGTTTGGACTCCACCAGCCGGATCAGGGCCTGCAATTGCTGCTTGCTGTGGGCAAGTTTTGCCTCCAGCGCTTCTATGTCGCTCACCTTGGCCTCGAGCGCCGCCAGTAGCGGGGCGTGTTGCCAAGAACTGATATCTGCGGGCACCAACTGCTTGATCTCGTCGAGGGAGAAGCCCGCCTGTTGCGCCTGGCCGATGATGGTCAGCAAGGGTACCGTCTCGGGCGGGTAGTCGCGATAGCCATTGGCACCCCGCCGTACCTTGCTGAGCAGGCCTCTGGCTTCGTAGAAGCGGATGGCCGAGGCCGCCATGCCGGTCTGTTTGGCCAGTTCACCGATCTTCATCTTGCCTCCTGGGCTGCGGGTTGGCGGGTCTGCCCACTGTCATGGACGAAGGGCGGGATCAGGGGGATTCTAAGATTAAAGCCAGCTTGAATGTCAACGGCACTGAGCAGGGACTGTGCGGGTGGATAGCATTTCTCCCATCGCTACGGCATCCCGATAAAGGGGCTTGACCTTCAAGTCAGCTTCAAACTTATGGTGGGGTCCTCATTACCGAGGAGATCGCCATGAACCCATTTACTCCCCTGACCCTGCCCAATGGCAGCCAGCTTATCAACCGCCTCGCCAAGGCGGCCATGGAAGAGAACATGGCCGACCGTGACCATGCCCCCTCAGAGGCGCTGAGCCAGCTTTATCGTACTTGGGCAGAGGGTGGCGCCGGCCTGCTCATCACCGGCAATGTGATGGTGGACGGCCACGCCATGACGGGGCCGGGGGGCGTGGTACTCGATTCCCACGATCTTTCCCCAGAGCTGGCCGAGCGTTTCAGTGCCTGGGCCGAGGCGGCCAAGAGCGGGGGCGCCCAGATCTGGATGCAGATCAACCACCCCGGTCGCCAGATGCCGGCGGCGCTGGGGCAGCCCACCCTGGCCCCTTCCGCCGTGCCCATGGCGCTCGGCAGTTTCTCGAGGCAGTTCGCCCCGCCCAGAGCCATGAGCGAGGCCGACATTGCCGAGGTGAAGGCGCGCTTCATCAACACGGCGCTGCTGGCACAGCGTGTCGGTTTTGACGGGGTGCAGATCCACGCCGCGCACGGCTATCTGCTGAGCCAGTTCCTCTCGCCGCTCACCAACCAGCGCAGTGATCGTTGGGGCGGTGGCCTTGAGAATCGAGCCCGCTTGCTGCTGGAGATAGTAGAAGGGATCCGTCAGCAGGCGGGGGAGCGCTTTTCACTATCGGTCAAGCTCAACTCCGCCGACTTTCAGCGTGGCGGCTTCAGCACCGAGGATGCAAAGGCGGTGGTGGAGATGCTCAACCCGCTTGGGGTAGATCTGGTGGAGCTCTCCGGCGGCAGTTACGAGGCGCCCGCCATGCACGGCCAGGCCCGCGATGGTCGGACTCTGGCGCGGGAGGCCTATTTTCTGGAGTTCGCTCGGGAGATCGTCTCCGTTGCCCATATGCCCGTGATGGTGACCGGGGGAATTCGCCGCTATCCGGTGGTGGAGCAGGTGCTTGGCAGCGGGGTGGCGGTCGCCGGCATGGCCACTGCGCTGGCCATCGCCCCGGATCTGCCCGCCAGATGGCACCATGAGCAGGCGGCAAGTGCCGAGCTCAGGCCCATCCCCTGGCGCAACAAGGTGCTGGCCTCGGTAGGTTATATGGCGATGGTGAAATACCAGTTGCGGCGGCTGGGGCGCGGCCAGCCGAGCCGCCCCAAGATCGCGCCCGCCCTGGCGCTGGCCTGCCAGCAGTGGCAGACCCTGCTTGGCAACGCCCGCTATCGACGCTGGATCAAGGTGCAGGAAAAGTGAAGAGGTAGCGGCTCGTGAATCTGCCAGCCTTGCCAACTCAGGCCGATGCCCGTTTCTGTGGTTTGCTGGTGAGCGGTGATGATATGGCAAATTCGGTCTGCTGCAGATGGACCTGCCTTGCCAACTCAAGCCGACGCCCGTTTCTGCAAGCTGGGGGTGATGATATGGCGAGTGGGGGCGAGCTCGGGTTGCTGCATCCGGGTCAGCAGGCGCAGGGCGGCCTGGCGGCCTATCTCTCGCGCCGGCGAGCTGACGAAGGTGAGGGCGGGGGAGGTGAGCTCGGCCTCCGCCACGTCGTCAAAGCCGAGCAGGGCCACCTGCTGGCCGATGTAGTTGTCCTTGCCCACGCTGCGTCCGCTCGCCTCGATGCCGTAGATGCCACCGAGGGCCACCTCGGGGTAGTGGCAGAGCACGGCGGTCACCTTGGGGTGCTGGTGCAGCAGCTGGGCGATGGTGTCGGCGGCGCTACGCTGGGTGCGTTCACACTCCAGTACCCACTCGGGTTTGAAGGGCAGGCAGTATTGCAGCAGGCTGGCGCAGTAGCCGCCGATCCGCTCGGCGCGGGTGAGGGAGTCGGCCCGCCCGCCGACGTAGGCGATATGGCGGTGACCCTGTTCGATAAGGTAGGTGGTGGCCTGCTGGGCGGCGTGGGTGTTGTCCGGGCCGATAAAGTCCACGTCGTCCCGATAGTAGGAGCGGGCGGCGCACACCAGCGGTAGCGCCGAGTCGAGCAGGTGCTCCAGCGGCTTGGCGGCCGCGCCGCGCACCGGGTTGAAGATGATGCCCGCCACCCCCTGGCGTGACAGGGACTGGATGCTCTGTTGCAGCCGCTCGGGGCTGTGGCCGCACTGGGTCAGAAACAGCAGATAGCCCTGCTGCTCCAGCACCTCGCTCACCCCGGCGGTCACCTCGGTGTAGAAGGGGTCGGTGATGTCGCGCAGGATCAGCCCCACCAGGTTGGATTGTTGGCTGCGCAGGTTGGCGGCGGCGCTGTTGGGCACATAGTCGAGCGCCCTGATCGCCTGCTGCACCCGCTCGGCGGTGGCCGGTGAGATGCGCCCCTTGCCGTTGAGCACCATGGAGACGGTAGTGACCGACACCCCCGCCCACTGGGCGACATCGGTGATCTTGGTGGCTTTGGCAGAGAGGGATTTGGGCGACATAGGGCGAACGGGCGACGGAAAGTTGAGAGCGAGGCCCCAGCATACCTGCTCATATGCTTAAGTGAAACGTTACATCACCATCGGGCAGATCCGGCTCACAGTTTTGCAAGCGCTTCCCTGGTAGCACTTATATTCTGTGATCCTGTCGGCACTTTTGAGCTGATAAAACGTTTTATCATCCAACAAAACCAGATGCGACTCGCCGTTGTCATCCGTCAGGAGCGGTGCCGGGCAGTCGTATCGAATGACCCTCACCTCACAAGGATCTGACACATGGCCAAGTCCCCCGCCAAATCTACGATCTGGGAGTTCCTGCAGAGCCTCGGCAAGACCTTTATGTTGCCGGTCGCCCTGCTGGCCTTCTCGGGCATTCTGCTCGGTGTCGGCAGCTCGCTCACCAGCGATGCGGTCAAGCAGAGCATGCCCTTCCTCGACAATACCGTGCTGCAACTGCTGTTCCTCTGGATGACCAAGGTGGGGCTGGTGGCCTTTATCTACCTGCCGGTGATGTTCGCGGTGGCCATTCCGCTCGGGCTGGCGCGCGAAGAGAAGGGGGTGGCGGCCTTTGCCGGTTTCGTCGGCTATGCGGCGCTCAACCTCTCCATCAACTTCTACCTGACCGTGGCCAACGTCATCGGTGACGCAGCGGCGGAGAAGGCCTATGGGGTGAAAGCCATCCTCGGCATCAGCTCCATCGACACCGGCATTCTGGGGGCCATCATCGTCGGGGTGATCGTCGCCAAACTGCACGCCCGCTTCTACACCTACAAGATGCCCGATGCGCTCGCCTTCTTCGGCGGCGCCCGCTTCGTACCCATCATCACCGCCATCGTGCTGGGGGTGGTCGGTCTGGTGGTGCCCCTGGTCTGGCCCTGGTTCGCCGCTGGCATCAACGGTATAGGGGCGCTCATCTCCCACGCCGGTCCCTTCGGCCCCTTCCTGTTCGGTACCGGCGAGCGTCTGCTGCTGCCGCTCGGTCTGCACCACATCCTGGTGGCGCTCATTCGCTTTACCGAGGCGGGCGGCTCCCAACTGGTGTGCGGCAACGAGGTGAGTGGCGCGCTCAACATCTTCTATGCCGAGCTCTCCTGCGCCGACACCACCCAGTTCTCGGTGTCGGCCACCTCCTTCCTCTCCCAGGGCAAGATGCCGGCCTTCCTCGGCGGCCTGCCGGGGGCGGCGCTCGCCATGTATCACTGCGCCCGCCCGGAAAATCGCGGCAAGATCAAGGCGCTGCTGGTCTCCGGCGTGGTGGCCTGCGTCATCGGCGGCATCACCGAGCCGCTGGAGTTCCTGTTCCTGTTCGTGGCGCCCGTGCTCTATGTCATTCACGCCATCCTGACCGGGCTCGGCTTTATGACCATGGGGCTGCTTGGCGTCACCATCGGTAACACCGACGGCAACCTCATCGATTTTCTGGTGTTCGGCGTGCTGCAAGGTACCGCCACCAAGTGGTATCTGGTGCCGGTCGCTGCTGCTATCTGGTTTGCCATCTACTACAGCGTGTTCCGCTTCGCCATCGTGCGCTTCAACCTGAAAACCCCCGGCCGTGAAATCGAGACCAGCGAGGCGGCTCAACCCGCAGGCAAGAAGGCAGGCAACAGCGGCTACAACGGCGAGGTGATCCTCAATGCGTTGGGCGGCGCCGGCAACATTCTGGCGCTCGATAACTGCATCACCCGCCTGCGGATGTCGGTGCAGGACATGAGCCGGGTCGATGACAAGGTATTGAAGGCGAACGGCGCCATCGGGGTGATCAAGCTCGACGAGCACAACCTGCAGGTGGTGATCGGGCCCCAGGTCCATCTGGTGAAAAACCAGCTGCAGAGCCTGATGGGGGCCTGAGTTGGCTCTCTGTTAACGTACGTCGGGGGCGCCATGCCCCCTTGTTCATTGCTGTTTTACTGGTGAGAAAGAGATGCCCACTACCGAATCCTTTGATTTTGATCGCGTCGTCGATCGCCACGGCACCTACTGCACCCAGTGGGACTATGTGGCCGACCGCTTTGGCCATGCCGACTTGCTCCCCTTTACCATCTCCGACATGGACTTCGAGACTGCCCCCTGCATTCGCCAGACCCTGGCCAGGCGCCTTGATCACGGGGTCTTTGGCTACAGTCGCTGGAATCACGACGACTTCAAGGGGGCGGTGAGCGACTGGTTTGCGCACCGCTACGGCTCTCGCCTCGACCCCGAGAGCCTGGTCTACGGCCCCTCGGTCATCTATGTGATCGCCCAGCTGGTGAGCCTCTGGTCAGCGCCCGGCGAAGGCGTGCTGGTGCATACCCCCGCCTACGACGCCTTCGGCAATATGCTGGCCGCCAACGACAGGGTGCTGCTGCCTTGCCCGATTAAAAAAGCAGAGGGGAGTTACCAGATCGACTGGGCCTGCTTCGAGCGTCAGGTGGCCCGCCCCGATTGCCGGATTTTGCTGCTGTGCAGCCCCCACAACCCCACCGGCCGGGTCTGGACGCGGGATGAACTGGGCCGGATGGCCGACATCTGCCAGCGTCACGAGGTCAAGGTCATCTCGGACGACATCCATATGGATATGAGCTTTGCCCCTTACTTGCCGTGGAGCGAGGTGGCGCCGGATGACAACTGGGCACTGGTGAGTTCGGGTTCGAAATCCTTCAATATTCCGGCCCTTGGTAGTGCCTACGCCTTTATCGCCAACGCCGAGGCGCGGGCCGCCTATCTGCAGCGGCTCAAGGCGGCCCATGGCCTCTCATCGCCGCCCATTCTCGGAGTGCTGGCCCATATCAGCGCCTATCGGGAGGGGGATGAGTGGCTCGATGCCCTGAAAGCCTATCTGCACGGCAACCTGACCCAGGTGGCGGCGCGGCTCAACGCTGCTTTTCCCGCCATCGACTATCGGGTGCCCGAGGGGACCTATCTCGCCTGGATTGACTTGAGTGGCCTCGGCATCGACGCCACCGAGCGGATGGATGCGCTGCAACGCTTGCTGGTGGAGAAATACCGGGTCGCCATCATGCGCGGTGACACCTATGGCCCCGAAGGCAAAGGCTATCTTCGCCTCAATGTCGGCTGCCCGCGCTCAAAAGTAGATAAAGGACTCGATGCCCTGATAAGCGCACTACAAGAGCTGCTGGCCAGATAGAGCACCGCCGCCCTAGGGCGGCGGTTACTATTTCGAGGCGGCCTTGTCAGGCCGATAGCGGGTCTCTTCTATCTGATCAAAGCGCAGGATCAGGGTATCACCCCCCTTGAGGCGATAGGCGCAGTGGGAAGTGTTGCAGGCGATGCGAATATGAGGCTCATCCCCCAGCAGGGGAGACTGACTATGGGCCTCTGTCTGCGGCCACTTGCCTTGTTCGAGGCGGGAGATCTGTGTTTGTGCCTCTTCGACACCTTTCACAAAGAACCAGAGCGCACCCATGACGGGGATCAATACGGATAACAACAAGAAGGCAAATTTGTCATAGCTATTCCCCATCCAAACAAATGCTCTGAAAAGAGAGGGGGCTGGGTAGCGCCCAATCTTTTTCGCTCTTTTGATCAGCCAACGATAGAACATTGAGCTTTGCCACAGCCATGTGAGATGAATTCGCCAGCGAGCGCAGATGAGTAGGGTGATCGCCACTGAAAAAATCGTGAGCATGCTACCCAATACAGGCCACATCCAGGGCTTGAGCATATTGAGAGTCGTGAGAAGGCTAAGGGCCAGCAGATAATCCGCCGGTGGAGAAAATTCGGCATAGTCGAGGTTAAACGCCAAGGTATAGCCATAGTGATAGGCCATCCCCAGGAGATAGGTTGCTGCTGTCAGGGCAGGAATGGCCGCCACGACTAATCCCGCAAAGCGCCAAGTTGTCCCCTTTTCTTCGGGTTCCAGCTCAGAATTGCGCAATGTTTTTATATGTTGGCGAAGCCAGCGCCAACGGGCAGCGGCTGTTCGATTACTCACTGGGCGTCCCTTCACTCATCTAGTTGATATATGAATCTGTCAGAGAATAGCGCGGCTTCGAAACCGAACCTTGTGCGAACCGCAGGTACAGCAACTGGCGTTTATTCGGGATGGCGGGCGAGGCACTCGGGCAGGGTGAGCCGTACGTCCGTCAGATCCATCTGTGCAAGGCTCTGTCCATATGTGGTCGCCAGGCCGGCTGGCAGGCGAAGGCACAATATGGCTCCTATCTTATCGATCCTGTGGGTGAGGTCGCCATCCCCGTTCGGGCGGCTGACGAAGGGCTTGCTGCCTGATGCCGTGATAAAAGAAGGGGCCCTCGGCCCCTTCTGTCGCAGGTGCTCTCAAGTCCGTTATCAGGCCACCTGGCGTTCCGGCCGGGTGCGGGCCAGCAGCCCCTCCGGGTTGTGGATGGCCTCCCGGGTCTTCACATCGATGACCTCGATATGGGCGAAGCGCTCCTTGTTCTTGATGGCCACGTCGTGGGCCAGGATGACGCAGCGGGCGTTGGCCACGTCCTTGGCGCTGATGCGGTTGATGATGCCGTTGGCGCCCTGGGTTTCCACTTTGAGCTTGATGCCGGCCTTGGCGGCTGCCTTTTGCAGGCTCTTGGCGGCCAGGAAGGTGTGGGCCACGCCGGAGGGGCAGGCGGTGATGGCCAGCACCTCGGCTTCCCCTTCCGCCTCGATGATCTGGTACTCCTCCAGGCGCTCGTTGCTCTCTTCGGTGTCACTGACCGGCTTTTTCAGCAGGTTGACGATAAGGGCCGTGGTGAGGGCGCCGAGCAGGGTGCCCAGGATATAGCCCATCTTGCCCTCCACCACCGGCAGCACGATCCAGCCGCCCCAGGGGGCGTGGTTGATGCTGTGCATCAGAAAGCCGGTGATGTTGCCGACGATGCCGCCTGCGACGATGGCCGGGATGACCCGCACCGGGTCGGCGGCGGCAAACGGAATGGCCCCCTCGCTGATGCCGATCATACCCATGATGGCGGCCGCCTTGCCCGCTTCACGCTCCTCTTTCTTGTAGCGCTTGGGGGAGAGCAGGGTGGCCAGCGCCATGCCGAGCGGCGGCACGCAGATAGCGATGCCGACCCCGCCCATCAGCCAGGGCTGGGTGTTGACCTGGGTCTGGGCGAACAGGGTGGCCACCTTGTTGATGGGGCCGCCCATGTCAAAGGCGGTCATGCCACCCAGGATGGCCCCCAGCATCACCTTGCCGGAGCCCGCCATGCTGGAGAGCCAGTGGTTCATCCCTTCCATCATGGCGGCGATGGGCGCACCTATCACCCACATCACGATGCCGCACACCAGGAAGGTACCGATGAGCGGATAGATGAAGATGGAGCCGAGCGAACTCATGGAATCCGGCAGCTTGATGCGTTTGAGCTGGTTGACGATGAGACCGGCGATAAAGCCCACCAGGATGGCGCCGAGAAAACCGGTATGAAACTGCTGCACTGCAATCCAGGAGCCGATCATGCCGGGGGCCAGGCCCGGTTTGTCCGCCATGGAGTAGGCGATGTAGCCGCCCAGCACGGCGGTAAACAGGGTGAGCCCGGCAATTCCCATGTCGGCCATGTCCTTGAGCACGCCCGCCTCGGGCACGGCGCCCTTGCCGCTGATCATCACCGACAGCGACAGCAAGACGCCCCCCGCGACGATGAAGGGGATCATGTGGGAGGTGCCGAACAGCAAATGCTGTTTGAGGGTGTTGAGCTGGGCCTTGATGCCGCGCTCCTGCGGCTCCGCCGGCTGGGCGGGTTGCGCCCGGGGGGCGGCAGGGGCTGCGGACGGCCCTGATGCGGCCAGCAAGGCGAGCACCTCGGCGCGGCTGGTGGCCGCCTGCATGCTGGCGATGAAACCGGGTTCCAGCAGCTTGGTGGAGAGCTCGGCCAGCACCTCGATATGGTGGTTGGCGCCGCCCGCCGGGGAGGCAATCATGAAGAACAGCTTGGAGGGCTCGCCATCTTCGGCGCCGTAGTCGATGCCCTGGCGGCTGATGCCGACCACGATGGCGGGCTCTCGCACCGCCTCGCTCTTGGCGTGGGGCAGGGCGACCCCCTGCTCGAAGCCGGTGTTGTCGAGCGCCTCTCGCGCCCAGAGGTCGCGCACAAACTGATCCTGACTGGCTATCTTGCCGCTGGCCTTGAGCCTCTCGGCCAGCTCGACAAACAGCGCCTGCTTGTCGTGGGCCGCAAGATCGAGGCAGATCAATCCTTCATCTATCAGGGTGGTGAGCATGGTTCTCTCCTGGCTGGTGCCGTCCGAATGGAACGGGTCCTGTTGAAAACGGTGGTGTAACTGGTTGACCTGCCTATTGTTTCTCCCAAGTGCCTCGGCCGAAATCGGACATATGTGCCCTTTACTGGATTTTTGTGTTGATGGCGCCTGCCTGTGACCCTGCTCGCATTTTGTTCGGTTAGTAAAGACCGCGGGTGATGAACAAAAAAAGCTTTAAAAACAGATGATTATTCTTGGTGTGGGGGCAATTCATCACCAGTCGGCGGTTGGGTGGTCTGCTCTTTGTGGGCTGAAGGATGGAGATTTGTGTGCTCCCGTGGTCAGCAAAACTGTGAGCCGCTCGGCAAAAGCGGCTGCCTGGCTCTGGGCGGCGCTTATGGTGGCGGGGCTGCAAGGGACGAAAACACGGGGCGTGAAAAATTAGTGCATAATCGGCGCCTTGAAAAGGGCGTGTGAACTCGCTACGAGATCACTTTAAGATACTGATATTTAATGGTTTACATCTCATGCACAGGAGCGGGAAGTGAGTCTGTTGAGCGCCTTTAGACGGTTTTACGAGAGGCGTTTAATCATTTTTTAGATTGCTTTGTGCATATCCAATCGTTTATTTAGTTGGACAGTTTTGGCAAACCGGAAGTCAAACTTGATGAACCGACAGGCCAACGCCCTTGATGCGGAGTGTGCCGTCAACCCGTTTTACTTGTCATGTTCACCCAGATGTAAGGAGACATCCTGATGGAAAATTTGGCCCAAAATATCGACACCATGCGCGAAGAGTTCAAGCAACAGGAGCGCAAACAGGCCCACGACAAATGGCAGGCCAGGGTCGAAGAGCTGCAGCAGATCCGTGCTGAAGAGCCTCAGTCGGAGGCAGTAGAGGAGTGACCTCGCCATGGGCCCGGCGCTGATGCGTGTGGCCCGGCTGAATGCAAAACCCCCGCCTGTATGGCGGGGGTTTTTTATTGCAACTCGATGGCGTTGTGGTTCTGCCACTGGCGCAGGCGCTGCTTGAGGGAGCCATCGCCAGGGGGGATGAAGTCATCCATCAGGTAGCAGCGGTTGTCGCCGCTCTTCTGAAAGTGGAGGCTGACGGTCTGCGGCTCTTTCTGGGCGTCGGAGAGGGCGAACAGATAGTGCATCCTGACCGTTACCCCTTGCTCTTGCTCCTTGGCCAGGGTGAAGCTGACGGGCTCGCTCACCTCGCCATCTTGGGCGTTGATCCAGGGGTCGGCATCGATGGCACACACCTCGCCGTCGGCGTTGCACTCGGCCTCGCTGCTCAGCACGGCAAAGAAGTCGGGGGTGAGCAGCGCCTTGAGCGGCGCCGGATCGGCGTAATAGAAATCCTTGTGCTCGCTCCAGAACGCCTTGGCCAGCCTGAGCGCCACCCCCTTGTCGCAGGCGGCGTGCACCGGGCCGCCCAGCAGCGCCAGCAGTAAAACGGATAGTCCACAGTAGCCTTTCATGATGTTCTTCCTGAACTGGGGCCGGCTGGCAGTGCTGCTCCGGCGGGTATCAAGGCGTGTGATAGCCAGACGGGCATGATAGCCAACCCGGCAGAGGGCGACAGCAGGATCTGATGATTTTATGCCGCACATCAAGAAATTAGTCGGCAAAGGCGGAAGTGGACAGTGGCGGTCACTGCCAACAACAAGGGCCATCCTGGATGGCCCTTGTTGTCATGGCTCGATTTGAACCGGCTTAGCAGCGGTTGCCGGCGCGGGCGACCCGGCCTTCGGCCAGCAGCTGGTAGCGGCCGGTGGCGGCCGGGATGAAGGCGGATTGACCCTTCTCGAGACGCAGGGTGTCGTCACCGCGCTTGAGGATCACGGCCTCATCGATGGCAAACAGGATCTCGGCGCTGGCGGTGTTGAGCTGGTGCTCGCCCGCCGGGTAGACGCTGAAGGTGAAGTCCGGCACCGGCACCTCGAAGTGCTGCACCGCCCCTTCCAGGCGGGGGGCAAGCAGGATCTGGTCGTCCGGCTTGGGCAGGCAGCGGGTGCAGGCCAACAGCTCGGCCACGTCTATGTACTTGGGAGTGAGTCCGGCGCGCAGCACGTTGTCGGAGTTGGCCATGATCTCGAGGCCAGTGCCGCGCACATAGGCGTGCGGGGTACAGGCGTCCAGATACATCGCCTGACCGGGCTGCAGGGTCACCACGTTGAGCAAGAGCGGCGAGAACAGCCCCACATCCCCCGGGTACTGGGCGGCCAGGCTGGTGATCAGCGCAAAGGTCTCTTCATCCTGATGCTTGGCGGCAAAGGCCAGCAGGCCCGCCAGAGCCTCCTCCTTGCGCGCCCCTTCCAGCACCAGCAGCTGGTGGAAGAAGTGCTGCAGGCCCGCTTCATTCTGGCTGGCGGCGAGGGCGGCAACCAGCTCGGCAAGGGCAGGCAGCTTGACCCGCTCGAACAGCGCCAGGATGGCCGGGATGGCGCGAAAACCGTTCATCGCCTGATAGGGGGTGAGGGCAAACACCAGCTCGGGCTTGTGGTTGGGATCCTTGTAGTTGCGATTGGCGGCCTTGGGCGAGATGCCGGCGGCCTCTTCTTTGGCAAAGCCTGCTTCGGCCTGCGCCTTGCTCGGGTGCACCTGAATGGAGAGAGCCTTCTCGGCGCACAGCACCTTGAACAGGAACGGCAGGCTGCCAAAACGGGTCTGGGTGGCTTCACCCAGTACGGCGGCGGGGGCGCTCTCTATCAGGGTCGAGAGCTTTTGCGTCTGCCCGGCCAGCACTACCTCGGAGCAGCCGTTGGGGTGGGCACCCATCCACAGCTCGGCCTGGGGTTTGCCCGCCGGATTGGGGATGCCGAACAGGGTGGTGAGGGCGTCATAGCTGCCCCAGTCGTAGCCTTGAATCGGATTTTGCATTGACAAAAAAGAGGGCAGATCGCGACTGCTCATAAGGGATGCCTCATTTGGTGTGCAGAAAATCGGGTGCAGAAAAGGGTGGCATTGCTGCCGTGGACCGGACTATAACATGGGCGGTCGCGGGCACCGCAACCGCTTGCCTCTCTCTTGATCAGGATCAGCATGTCTCTTGTCTTCAGCCAGTTGCTCGATGGCGCCCTCCACGAGCAGGCCCCCTTCGACCAGATCTGGTTTGCCCAGGATCAGGGGGTGCCGCCCGGTTTCAGCTATCAGGTCAACTTTCCCCGCCTCGAGCTGGTGTTCAGCGGCGAGTACCGCAACCAGATTTGGGACAGGGAGCAGGGCTGCCAGGAGATCTGCATCGCCCCGGGGCAGGCGCTCTATATCCCCCCCAACGGCTGGAACAAGCCGCTCTGGACCACCGACTGCTCGGTGCTGAGCCTGCTGTTCGGCAAGCGTCAGCTGGGTTTCAGTCTGGTGAGCAAGCGGCGGGAAGACCCCGATTTCTTTGACGTGCAAAAGCACAGCATCATGGCCCGGGCCGGCCATGTGAACGAACACATACTGGCGGCACTGAACGTGCTGACCGAGGATCCCGCGCGCTCCCCCACCGACAATCACCTGCTGCAGGCGCTGCTCACCAGCGTGCGCCAGCTGCTGGCCGAGTCCACCTTCGAGCGGCCGCGGGGGGCCGAGCTGTTTCACGGGATCTGCATCTATATCCAGGAGAACTTTCACCGCCCCATCAGCCGGGATTCGATCGCCCATCGCTTCAACGTCTCGGCCAGCCACCTGTCGCACCTGTTTCGCGAGCAGGGGCACATGCGCCTGGCCGATTACATC
Organism: Aeromonas sp. FDAARGOS 1408; assembly: GCF_019048665.1. NCBI lineage: Bacteria > Pseudomonadati > Pseudomonadota > Gammaproteobacteria > Aeromonadales > Aeromonadaceae > Aeromonas > Aeromonas sp. FDAARGOS 1408. The sequence goes on from NZ_CP077394.1 coordinate 861,877, forward strand.
AGCTGGGTGCGCATCGATCGGGCCAAGTTCATGCTCAAGAAATACCGCTTTCGCCTCGAAGAGGTGGCCAGCCGCTGTGGTTACAGCGATGTGAACTATTTTTGCCGGGTGTTCAAGCAAAAGACCGGCTTGACCCCCTCCCAGTACCGGGCGCTCAGCCAGCCGCAGGGGCAGGCCGAGGGGCTGGCGGGATAAGCAGGGATGCCGCCGGAGCCTGCCCAGCTCAGGCGCTGGCGGGGCTGCTTCGGATCCGGAACCGGCTGAATGGACGCATTGTGATCCAGTGCGCGACTATGGTCTGACATGCGTGCTCGCCATTTGATTCTGCCAATGGATGGGCTTAAGATGGCCGCGCGCAACTTACAGATTGATAACAAACGGAAGTTAGGAGATGCCGATGGAAAGCAAAGTAGTTATCCCGACCCAGGGCCAGAAAATCACAGTCGATGCCAACGGCAAGCTGCAGGTTCCCAACCATCCGATCATTCCGTTTATCGAAGGGGATGGCATCGGCGTGGACGTGACCCCGGCCATGTTGAATGTGGTGAATGCCGCGGTCGAGAAAGCCTACAAAGGCGAGCGCAAGATCGCCTGGATGGAGATCTACACCGGCGAGAAATCGACTCATGTCTATGGCGAAGGTGCCTGGCTGCCGGCCGAAACCCTGGATTTCATTCGTGAATACTGCGTGGCCATCAAGGGCCCGCTGACCACCCCGGTCGGTGGCGGTATTCGCTCCCTCAACGTGGCCCTGCGTCAGGAGCTGGATCTCTACATCTGCCTGCGCCCGGTCCGTTACTACGAGGGCACCCCGAGCCCGGTCAAGCGCCCGGATCTGACCGACATGGTGATCTTCCGCGAGAACGCCGAAGACATCTACGCCGGCATCGAGTGGAAAGCCGACAGCGACGAAGCCAAGAAGGTGATCGCCTTCCTGCAAAACGAGATGGGCGTGAAGAAAATTCGCTTCCCCGAGACCTGCGGCATCGGCATCAAGCCCATGTCCAAGGCCGGTACCGAGCGTCTGGTCCGTGCCGCCATCGAGTATGCCATCGACAACGATCGCGACTCCGTGACCCTGGTGCACAAGGGCAACATCATGAAGTTCACCGAAGGTGCCTTCAAGGATTGGGGCTACGCCCTGGCCCAGAAAGAGTACGATGCCCAGCTCATCGACGGCGGCCCCTGGTGCTCCTTCAAGAACCCGAAAACCGGCAAGACCATCGTGGTCAAGGACGTCATCGCCGATGCCTTCCTGCAACAGATCCTGCTGCGCCCGGCCGAGTATGACGTGATCGCCTGCATGAACTTGAACGGCGACTACATCTCCGACGCGCTGGCGGCCCAGGTGGGCGGCATCGGCATCGCACCGGGCGCCAACATAGGCGACGGCGTGGCCCTGTTCGAAGCAACCCACGGCACCGCACCGAAATACGCAGGTCAGGACAAGGTCAACCCGGGCTCCCTCATCCTCTCCGCCGAGATGATGCTGCGCCACATGGGCTGGGTTGAGGCGGCCGACCTCATCATCAAGGGGATGGAAGCGGCGATCCGCAACAAGACTGTCACCTATGACTTCGAGCGTCTGATGGAAGGTGCCACCCTGCGCTCCTGCTCCCAGTTCGCCCAGGACATGGTCGACCAGATGTAAGTCTGTAGAGATGCAAAAGGCCAGCCCCAGGGGGCTGGCCTTTTTTATGGGCGCCTGGCGCCAAAGCGGCGTTCGGTCAGGTCGCCGGGGCAAAGCGGCCGAGCAGGGCTGCGCTGGCGTCGCTCACGCCTGTCAGCTGCACTTCGGTGCCGGCAGCCTCGAAGCGGCGGCGCACCGTGGTCAGGGCCTCGGCGGCGCTGAGATCCCAGAAGTGGGCGTCACTTAAGTCGATCACCACCCGCTCAAGGGATTCGCCGGTGTCAAAGCCGGCGCAGAACTGCTCGGTGCTGGCGAAGAAGACCTGGCCGTGTACCCGGTAGGTGCGGGTGGCGCCGTGGCGCTCGCTGTCGCTGTGCACCAACAGGGTACGCGCCACCTTGTGGGCGAAGAAGAGGCAGGCCAGCAGCACCCCGGTCAGCACCCCGAGGGCCAGGTTGTGGGTCACCACCACCACGGCCACCGTGCTCAGCATCACCAGGTTGGTGGCCAGCGGCGTCTTGTGCATGCGCAGCACCGAGCCCCAGGAGAAGGTGCCGATGGATACCATGATCATCACCGCCACCAGGGCGGCCATGGGGATCTGGCGGATCCACTCGTCCAGGAACACCACCATGACGATGAGCAGGGCCCCCGCCACCAGGGTGGAGAGACGGCCGCGGCCACCGGATTTCACGTTGATGACCGACTGGCCGATCATGGCGCAGCCCGCCATGCCGCCCATCAGGCCGGCGGCGATGTTGGCCAGCCCCTGCCCCTTGCACTCGCGGTGGCGATCGCTGCGGGTACCGGTCATCTCGTCGACGATGGCGGCGGTCATCAGGGATTCGAGCAGTCCCACCACGGCTAGGGCGGCGGAGTAGGGGAAGATGATGGCCAGGGTCTCGAGATTGAGGGGTACGTCGGGCCACATGAAGACCGGCAGGGTGTCCGGCAGGGCGCCCATGTCGCCGACCGTGCGCACCTCGAGGCCGAGGCCGACGCTCACCGCGGTGAGCAGCACGATGCACAGCAGCGGCGAGGGGAGCAAAGTGCCGATGCGCGGCAGGCGCGGGAACAGGTAGATGATGCCAAGCCCGGCTGCGGTCATGGCGTAGACCTGCCAGCTGACGTTGGTCAGCTCCGGCAACTGGGCCATGAAGATGAGGATGGCCAGGGCGTTGACAAAGCCGGTCACCACCGAGCGCGAGACGAAGCGCATCAGGGCGCCGAGGCGCAGGTAGCCGGCCAGGATCTGCAGCAGGCCGGTGAGCAGGGTGGCGGCCATCAGGTATTGCAGGCCGTGCTCGCGCACCAGGGTCACCATCAGCAGGGCCATGGCGCCGGTGGCGGCGGAGATCATGGCCGGGCGGCCGCCGGTGAAGGCGATGATGACGGCGATGCAGAAGGAGGCGTAGAGCCCCACCTTGGGATCGACGCCGGCGATGATGGAGAAGGCGATGGCCTCGGGGATCAGGGCCAGGGCCACGACCGTGCCCGACAGCAGATCCCCCCTGACGTTGCCAAACCACTCTTGTCTGATGCGCTCACGCATGGATTGTTCTCGCTCGTTGCTGGCGCTCTGGGCGCGCGTTGTCGTTATGGGCGCGGTGGCCGCGCGGCGCGCGACTCTAACAAAGGGGAGGGGCAGGGGCAAGGCGCGAACGTGCCGATGTGACGCCAAATTGCACATGGCAGGCGGCCCTGCCCGGTAACCTGTTGAAAGGATGCGGGCAACGATATGAAGCAGGCAGGCAGATCTGCGCTGTCATGGCGAGAGCACAAAGGAGGCGAGGGGAAGAAGGGGCTGGATAAAAGAGAGCCTTGCAGTTTGGGGCTGCAAGGCAAGGATTCGGATGATTAGGTGGTTCGTTCCAGATGGTGCTGGTAGATCTGCTGCCATTTGTCCTGCTCGGCCTCATCCCCCTGGGTCTGCCAGAACTCGCAGATGGAGCTGGCGAGTTCGGATGCCATGGCGTGGTCCCCATCGCGGCGACTCATCAGATATTGTCCCAGCCAGCTTTGATATTGTTTCATTGCCCGATCTCCTTATCTCGTGTGTCTTGCTGACCGCCGCCAGGCTTTGTGCCGGACGGGGCCTTCAGGCCACGGTTTTTCTGCATGCCTTTGATGGTTGTGATCAACGGATTAGGTCGCGATCTCGCCCGAACAGGGCGCCAACGTGGGTGCAGATGTCAAAAAACGGTCACTATCGTATCACAAAATAACCAGCTTGGGGGGATTGTCAGCAATTCAGGGTGTCCAGCTGTCTGGCCGTCCACTTTATATGCACCCGAACATGCACGCCATCTTGCTGATCTCACACGAGAAAAACCCGCCAGTCTGGCGGGGTTTATGGCTGAAAAAAAGATCAGAAGCGGGCGCTGGCCAGGTACTTTTCCATCTCCTCGGCGGGCACCATACCGCCGCCGGTGGCCCACACCAGGTGGGTGGCGCTGGCCATCTTGGCGACATCCAGCCCCTGACCGGCCTGCCACTCAAGGTCAGCCGCGACGCGCCACGGGCCTGCCATGCCAGCCAGCGCAGAAGGTTCCAGCTTGATCTGCTCATCGCGGGCCAAGAGTCCCAGCAGGTCGTACATCTCCTGATCGCTCAGGGTGTAGAAGCCTGCCAGCAGCCGCTCCATGGCGCGGCCGACGAAACCGGAGGCGCGCCCCACCGCGAGGCCGTCGGCAGCGGTGAGGTTGTCGATGCCAAGGTCTTGCACCGCAATGGCATCGTGCAAGCCGGTGTACACCCCGAGCAGCATGCAGGGGGAGTGGGTTGGTTCGGCAAACAGGCAGTGAACGTTGTCCCCAAACGCGAGCTTGAGGCCAAAGGCCACCCCGCCGGGGCCGCCACCGACACCGCAAGGCAGGTAGACAAACAGCGGATGGTCGGCGTCCACCACAATCCCCATGTCATCAAACTGCTTTTTCACCCGCTCACCGGCCACCGCATAGCCGAGAAACAGGGTGCGGGAGTTCTCGTCGTCGATAAAGAAACAGTTGGGGTCGCGTTCGGCCTCCTTGCGGCCCTGCTCCACCGCCACCCCGTAATCCTCGGCGTATTCCACCACGATGGCGCCATGTTCGCGCAACTTGCGCTTCTTCCACTCCCGCGCATCGGCGGACATATGGACGGTGACGCGAAAGCCGAGGCGGGCGCTCATGATGCCGATGGACATGCCAAGGTTGCCAGTGGAGCCGACCGCGATGCTGTACTGGCTGAAGAAGTGGCGGAACTCGTCCGTGAACAGCTTGCGATAGTCGTCCTCTTCGCAGAGCAGACCGGCCTTGATGGCCAACTGCTCGGCATGGGTCAGCACCTCGTAGATACCGCCGCGTGCCTTGATGGAGCCGGAGATGGGCAGGTGGCTGTCTTTTTTGAGCAGCAATCGACCGGCGACCTCAACGCCGTAACGCTGGTTGAGAGTGGCCTGCATCGCGGGAATGGTTGCGATCTCGGACTCCAGAATGCCCTTGCTGGCGCGGGTCTCGGGGAAGGCTTCACACAGGTAGGGGGCGAAGCGGGCCAGCCGGGCGGAGGCTTCCGCCACGTTGTGGCCATCCAGCCCCACATAGGGCAGACCTTCCACCAGGGGGGTGGCCCTGGGGTTGAACCAGCTGACCGGTTCCAGCGCGATCAGGGATTGCAGCAGCGGAAACTGCTGGGTGAGGTGTGATACGTCGATGTTTTTCATGGTGTTCTCGGCTTCGTCATTGAATTCGGGCATGCAGGTGCCAGCAGGGTTGCGCCCACGATGGCAGAGCTGGCACAGAGCCATGGGGTCCATGATGGCTGTCGGCCGGGGGCGCCGAGCCCTGTTGAGGCGCTCATGGCGCACCCCGGCATGGGAATAAGGCTGGCGTTATTCAATGCCAATGAGGTGGCCGTGACAAATGATGAAATGAGCGTCTTGGATGAGCTGGATTGATGCAAGGGTGCTGCATTCATCACATTGTTGACCTGATGGTGATATTGGGTGGTGTGAGCTGATGCAAGGGGACGCTTTTTCGGTATCATCGGCGCATGTGTTGAAGGGGGCAATGGGGGCGTCATGTATAAGCAGGATCACCAGGTGGCGAGAAGCCGTATCGCGGGAAGCAAGTTGCTCAACGGCTATCAACTGGCCAGGCTGCACACCTTCGAGGCGGCAGCCAGACACGGCTCCTTTGCGCTGGCGGCTGACGAGCTGGCGCTCAGCCCGAGTGCGGTGAGCCACAGGATTAGCGCGCTGGAGGAGGATCTTGGCTTCAAGCTGTTCCAGCGCTTTCACCGCAAGGTGGCGCTGACGGCAGACGGGCAACGGGTGTTCTGGGCACTCACCTCATCGCTGGAGTTCATCAACCAGGAGATCCTGGAGATCCGCCATCAGGAGCTGTCGGGCCCCCTGACCGTCTTCTCACGCCCCTCCATTGCTCAGTGCTGGCTGGTGCCGCGACTGGCGGATTTCGCCCGTCAGCATCCCCAGATCGAGCTCAACGTCATGACCGGCAACGAGAACATCAACCTGCATGGCTACGGCATCGATCTCGCCCTCTGCTTCGATGACAAGACGCCTGCGCGGCTCGCCATCCACCCGCTGATGGACGAGTACATGGTGCCGGTGTGCAGCCCTAAGTATGCCGAACAGCACGGCCTGCTCGGCAACCCGGCCAACCTAGCGCACTGCCGCCTGCTGCACGATCGGCAAGCCTGGAGCCAGGATTCCAACGATGACGAGTGGTCCGGTTGGGCCGAACAGTCCGGCGTTTCGCTTTCGGCATGCAGGGTCAGCATGGGGTTTGATCGCTCCGATCTCGCCATCATCGCTGCCATGAACCACGCCGGGATCGCCATGGGACGCCAGAACCTGGTGAGCCAGCGGCTGGCACGGCGCGAGCTGGTGGCCCCCTTCCCGGACATGGCGGTGCGCTGCGCCCAGCGCTACTACATCGCCACCCTGCCCAATTGTCAGAACCCCAAGGCGCAAGCCTTCATCGACTGGGCCTGCCAGCAGGCAGGGGTCTGAGTCAGCCCTTGCGCAAACAGGCTAGCGAGGCTGTGCCAGAGCACTTTCCACATAGAGATAGCCAATCCCCATCACCTGCTGGGCGCGGCTGAGCTGGCCAAAACGGATGTGGGTGGCGTTGACGGCATCGCTGCAGTCGAACGGGTTGGCACCGGTCTGGTGGATGATGGTCTGCAGCCACTCCTCGCCAAAACCGCAGCTGCGGCCATAGAGCCAGATGCGGTTGGTGTTGAGGATGTTGAGGAAGTTGTAGAGGCTCAGGCCAATGGCACGGGCTCCTTCGTCCACCATGGCCCGGATCATGGGATCCCCCTGCTGATAGCGTGCCAGCAGCTGGGCTGTGCCGACACGCCCCTCTGCCAGTGCTGCGGGATCCGCCCCCTGCTGCTTGAGAAAGGCCCGGGCCCGCTTCTTGATGGCCGAGAGGGAGGCGACCGTCTGTCTCCAGACAGCCGTCGCGGCCGTAATTTATGCCATGCTGGCAGTACCTTGCGATCTGCAAAATGAATACAGATATGGCTCTTGATGGGCCATCTGTTGAAAACTGCCGTTGGTCTCCGTTTGGCCGTACTGTGCGCAGATGTTACAGCTCCAGTTCTATGATGGGGATCTCCCAGCGCTCGCTGCGGATATGGGGTTGAAACTCCTCTTTCTCCTGCTCTTTGCACCGCTCCACCAGGGCGATCACCCTGGCTTCGCGGATGGTATTCATATCGAACCGCCAGGTCTCTTCTCCTTGCTGTGAGAGGCGGGCTATCTCGTGACTCTGGTGATAGACGTGAAGCTTGTTGTTTTTATCGGGGGCAATGCGCACTGAATCGCCAACCTTTAGCTGACTGAGGAGCCGGTGGATACGGTGGGTCCCGTTGCTGCGCCCTGCATACCCCAATACCAGTTGCGACATGCCCATCATGGCAAAGCGGCGTTGTCTGTTCGGTCTTGTTGCGCTGGGAATCTGCGTGAAGCAGTGGGGGGCGATCAGTGGAATATGGGGGTTACGTTGATCCTGGCGAGCCATGAGAACTAGCCTGTCGATGGCGCGGGTCATCCCCACATAGAAGAGGCGACGCTCCTCTTCCAGGTTACCGGCCGATAGCTCTGTCGCGCGTTGCCAGCCACCGTCGAGTAGCAGCACATGGCGATACTCTTCCCCCTTGACCCCATGCACGGTACTGAGCAGCACTCCCTTGCCGAAGCGGATCTGGCGTCTTTGCTCGCTCAGATATTCGTAGAGGAACATCAGAAAGTGGTGGGCCGAAAGAGCATGCTCCCCCTGGCTGGCTTGCCACTGAGCAATCAGACTGTGCAGTAGCGCCTCCCAGCGGTTGGCTTGGGCAAGCGGGGGGAGGGGGGCTGCAAGTTGGTCGGCCGTTAGCAAGGTATGGCCTTGCTGTTGTAGCCAACCTTGGTAGCGTAAGATCTCACGGCAGCGATGCACGGGGAAACCATTCTCTTTATCCAGGGTGAAGCGGCAGGGAATGTCGGCATCTGCCAGTGCCGAGCGAACCCAGGCTAGCTCGTCTTTCTCCAGCCCGTTACGGGCCAACACGACAATAGACTCCAAAGGGCAGGTGGGATCCTTCTCACGGATGAGCGCAATATGTCTCACCACTTCAGCGGCTTGCTGGGCCGCATCCTGACACTGCTGGATGATGACGCGGCCTTGTGCGGTCTCCAGTCCCTCCCAGAGCCCCCCGGCTACCTCAATCTTGCGCCGGTCGTCGATCTCGATGGGGTGCCTGCGCTTCATGCGATCCTGATTGTGCTCAATCAAGCGGTTTGAGGTGTTGATGATGTGGGCGGTGGAGCGGTAGTTCCAGGTCAGAAAGTGAGTTTGGGCGTTGTAGTCTTGCTCAAAGCGGCGAATAAAGCTGACATTTGCCTCACGAAAGGCGTAGATCGATTGGTCATCATCCCCCACGGCCATCAGATGCAGGCGGGCCTCTTCATCTTCCTCACTCTTGCCTACCAGTGCTGCGATAAGTTGGTACTGCTGTTCATCTATGTCCTGATACTCGTCGACGAGCAAAAATTGCAGTCCCCCTAGCAGGCGCTCCCGCTGCTCTTCGAGCTCGAGGCCGAGCTGACTCTGCTCTCCCCGCAAGAGCTTGATGGCGTCATCGATGATGGCGGTGAAGTTGATATCGTCCGAGGTGCGGTTCTGCACTGCATTGCCTGTAAGGCTCATGGCCAGGCCATGGAAGGTGAAGACCGAGACCCTGGCACCATCGCGTCCCAGCAGTTCGACCAGGCGGCGGCGCAAGGACATGGCCGCGTTGTGGTTGTAACAAAGCAGCATGATCTTGGCCGGGTCGACCTGTTTGATCCGCAGTAAGTAGGCGCAGCGGTGAATGATCACCTTGCTCTTGCCCGAACCTGGCCCTGCCAGTACCAGCAAGTTTTGCTCGGGCGGGGCTTGAACTATTTGCTCTTGTGGTCGGTTGTGCAGTTCTTCCACGATACGCTTCCAGGAGTGTTCACTGGTCGCCAGCTCTAACACCTTGCCTCTTCCCTTGAAGTAGTGGCCGAGGAACTTGTCAGCTTCCATGGAGAAGTAGTCGGTCACCAGATCCCTGGCTTTCTTGAAGTGCTCAAGACCAATGCGGGCATATTCGTTCATCACATGGATCTGAATAACCTTCTGGCGATAGTGATGTTCGAGGGGTTGATAGTCTGCCTTGTTGTACTGTTGCTGGCGCTCCGCCGTCAGAGTCAATGTCATGGCCGTGCGGAAAACGGCGAGGCCATTTTGTAGCACAATGGCATGCTGCTCGTGCAGATAGAGCAGTGCTCGCTCAGACCCCTTGAGTAGCCACTCCTGTTGGCTGCTTGCCTCCCGCTTGCCCATCAGTTGGGCCACATCCATATCTTCGCGCAGATATTTGATTAACTGTTCTAGGGCGAACGAGATCATGACCTGACGTTGGACACTCTCTTCACTGCTGGCTAACTGGGTGTAGAGAAAGTCGAGCGCTGCCCCGGTAACGGCATGGCGCTGATCGATGGTTTGCTCGATTTGGGACCAGGTGCGGTTGAATGTTATCTGGTAGTGGTCCCGGGAGAGGTATCTCACATCAATTGCACCTTTCTCTCCACCCGAGCGGCCATCTTGGGACCAACTGGTCAACAGGTTACGTAGCAAACCAGGGTTACATTGCTCATGGCCCTGCTCCTTGATGGCCTGGTTGAGGAGTCGCATGTTGAGGGGGTGACCGATGTTGGGCTCGGGGGCAGGCAATTGTTCCCGCAGGGTTGCGAACATCGCCTTTTCAATGCTGTGTACCTGGCCACAAAGTACCCGGGCGTTGTCTTTCCCCTTGGGGCGGATCCAGGCGGTGAGCAGCATGCCTTGCGAGAGCAATCCCACATCCGCCATTTGAGTGAGCACGCGCATCACTTCACTGGCTTGCACTCCGCTTCCCTGATCTACCATGTACTGGCCCGCCTCTTCGGCAATGGTGTCGGCACTGAGTCCATCGTCGTCATCTGCATTGATGAGCGCTTGAATAACGGCTTGCCAGATGGCTTTAGCCTTGGGGGCAAGTTTCAGGGTATCAACCCGTTTCATGGCCTCTTCGGTGGAGGTAAACAGGGGACGGCCCTGAAACACCTGGGTGATATTGTCGCTGCGTTCCAGATATCCGGCTCGCTCGAGCCAGGCGATAGCCGTCTTGACCTTGGTGTCGGCATTGTTGTCGTCGGCGGCGAAGCTGGTCTCTACTTCGGGCTGATTGATGAGTTCGGCGCTGGTCGCAACCAGCGGTGCCGGGTTCTCCTGCCGGTTTCCCTTGTTGGCTCTCACTCGTATCCCGCGCAGTATCTGTTTGATGTCGCGCAGGCTGACTTCACTCATGGCCTCGAGTCGGAACTGCTTCTCTATATCCTGCTCATCAAACAGCAGAACACAGTGCGCCTGATGCGTGTCGCGGCCTGCTCGACCCGCCTCTTGCAGATAGTTTTCGAGGGAGCCGGGAATGTCAGCGTGGATGACCAATCGTACATCGTCTTTGTCGATCCCCATGCCAAAGGCATTGGTTGCACAGATGACCCGGATCTCGCCATTGATGAATTGCTCCAGGGTCTCCTTCTTTTGGGCGCTGTCCATGCGGGCATAAAAACGGGCGACAGTGAGGGACTGTTGCTGGCCAAGAAAGTCGGCTAGCTCATCGACGCTGCGTTTGGTTGCGCAATAGATAACGCAGGAGCCAGGCCTGCCCTCACCGAAGAACTGCTCGAGCAGATTGAGAATATGGCCCTGTTTATTAAGCCCGGGACATTCGATCACCTGGTACTCGAGGTTGGTGCGCTCCACCCCACCTTCGAGTCTGAGTAGTGGTCGGGTCTGCTTATCGAGAAACTGATCGCAGATATCTTGAATCACATCCAGCTTGGCCGTGGCGGTGTAGCAAAAGACGGGGGGAACCTGAACCTGTTGCTCAGTGGCAATGGCGGCGATCGCCTTGGCGCAGTAGAGATAGTCGGGTCGAAAATCATGGCCCCATTTCGACAAGCAGTGCGCCTCGTCAAACACCCAGCCACCGACCTGACGCTGCCGTATGGCCTGTTTTACGGTACGGTTGCGAAGCTGCTCCGGGGAGATGTAGAGAAGCGCAATGTCCCCCATGCGGATCTGCTCTAGGATCGCACCGCGTTCGGGCAGGGTGAGCAGACCGGAGATGGCGGCCACCCCTTCGATGCCGGCCTTGAATTTAAGATTGTCCACCTGATCCTTCATCAGTGCCTGCAGCGGCGAGATGACGATAGTGAGGGCGCCACTACGCTGATTGCGGACCAGGGCAGGGAGTTGGTAGCAGAGCGATTTGCCACCGCTGGTAGGCAGGATCCCAAGCAAGGGCGTGCCTGCCATCGCCTCTTCGACCAGGGTTTTCTGCAGTGGCTCTCCGTTAGGCAGATTACGGAAATCATCGAGTTCAAAGATACGCTGCAGATGACCGCGTGCATCGTGGTTTTCCTGGCAGTAGCTGCAGTCAGCTTGGCCACAATGGTGTTCACGAACTGTGTTGATGATCTCTGCCGTTTGAGGGAAACGGCGCCAAATCCAGGGGGGCAACACTGAGTTACCGCCGGAAACCGGCAACCAGGCGCAGGCATAGGCCAAAGGCAACAGCAGCATGGGTTGGTGCAGGGCATCGCCAATTACCCGGCTAAGTTGATTCGGGCATGCCTTCTCATGAGCAATGCTCTTAATTAGGGTGGGCAGTTCGGAGACCCTGACTAGAGGTCTACCCGTTAACCGGGCAAACACCAGGGAGAGTCCCTGAGTATTGAACTGCGCCGTGACGCCTTGACTAAAAAGATATTGATAGAGCTGCAACTGGGGTAGAGGCAAGTTCTGCAAGGCTGCCAACTGTTCGGAGAAGATCTGCAACGCGAGCCTTGCATCGGCGACCGGATCGTTAAGGGTATCTCGTACCAGCTTGTAATCCTTCACCAGGCGATGATAGGGATTCTTGGGAAAAGCGAGAGGCGATAGATAGAGGGTATCGATGACCGGCTTATCGAGAAGCAGTTGTGGACGTACAGCCTGTTTGGCCAGCCAAGGGAGATCAAAATCGAGAATGTTGTGGCCAAGGATCAGGTCTGCGTCTTGTGCCAGTGCATTGAGTGCCTTGATGGAGAGCTCTTGCGGCCCTTTGAGATTGAGCTCACGTTCCGCCAGGAGCGCCCCTAAGTGACGCAGTTTTTCATCTCGGGTCAGTTCAAGATCAAAGGAGAGAATCTTGTCATCCCCAAACGGGGTGACGACAACAAGGGGGTTCATCAATAGCCATCTCCATCTGGCGTTGACCTCTCATTGCGATAATAAGTGCCAAGAGATCAGTGAGTTGGATGAATATTACCCGAAATATTGAACGGTGCCATCATTTGGAGCCCCTGGCTGCGGTTCTTTTGGCGGACTCCCGGTTTTGTAAATGCCTCTGTCCCTTAATCGTTCATGTTTGGAAAGTGTTGTACTAGTCATGGCCAACTCACTGATCCTGTGAGATTATTTTTCTTCCTTTCCCGATTGGAACGCATCGTGTCTCTCGCTTACTACCAGTACCATGCCCACGAACTGGCAGCCCGTTATCAGCAGCTCCCGGCCCGTGCCGTTCATGGTGACTGGCTCACATTGCTGGAACCTTGGCTGATGGTGGCCCCACGCAGACTGCTTGACGTAGGGGCGGGCAGTGGACGGGATGCAGCTTTTTTGGGTGGCCTGAACCCTGGCCACCATGTGGTGGCGGTCGAGCCTTGTCACGCCTTCAGTGCGTTGGGTCAACGCTATACTCGCACGCTAGCGGTGACGTGGGTTAATGATTCCATGCCAGCACTCTCTCATGTAATCGGCCCTTTTGATCTGATCCTGCTCAGTGCGGTCTGGATGCATTTGTCTTTGGCGGATCGCCCGCTGGCCTTGGCTCGTCTTGGTGAGCTGCTCTCGCCACAGGGTTATCTGGTGTTGAGTCTTCGCTTCTCCGTATCAGAGCAGGAGATGCGGGAGCGGGCTATGTTCCCGGTGAGCCTTGAGGAAGTTGAATGTCTGGCATGGAAGGAGGGGCTGACGATCCTCCACGCCTCGGCCCTACAACAGGATGTCATGGCTCGTGGTGAGCTAAGTTGGCAGAGCCTGATCCTGGGGGGAACACATGCACGCCTCCCCTGAGCAACAACTTGCCTTTATCGCTTATCTGCAACGCATTTTCACCGAAGGCGATTTTGTGGCTACTTACAAGTGTGCCTTGCTGCACGGGATTGCAGATATCGCCATCGGGCGCAATGCCGATAACCATGAACTGGCAGCGGCCCGTACCATCACGCTGGATGAGCTTGCAGCCAAGTTTGTTGAGCTCTACTGGCAGCACTCTCTACCTTACTCGGCAACGGAAGAAAGTGCTGCCTTGCTCAAGCAGAGCAGCGGGCGTCAGGCAATCATGCTGACGGAGTTGTCTCGGCTGCGTGAAGAGGGGGTGAGTTCGGTGACCGCTTTGCGGGACCATTCTGCCTGGCGGCCTCTCCTTGCCCGAGTGCGGCGTATCCTGATTGAAGGCCCGTTATGGCGTTTGCAGATCCTGGGAGGTCAGGAGGTGTGCCACCTCTATCCTCATCGCAAGGGGGCGGATCACATTTGCCTGAACCCCGGTATTCTCTACTGTCTTCATCGCTTTTACGATCTGGTGGTTTCCCTCTCCCGACAACATTGGTTGCAACTTATCTGCGATATAAAGGGCAATCAGGGGCTGATTGGCCCCAGTGTGGGGCTGGAAGATTTTCTCTTTGGTTCACGCCGGCAGGGGCTGGGACGAGTGGGGAAAGTACTGAGAGAGTTGCAGGGGGGAACCTGCTTTTACTGCCGCAAGGCGATACAGGGGGCTGGCGAGGTGGATCACTTCATCCCCTGGCGCCGTTATCCTCTCGATCTGGGTCACAACTTCGTGCTGGCACATGCCAACTGCAATCGCAGCAAGCGAGACTTCCTCGCAGCGCCAGAGCATAGGGATGCCTGGTATGAGCAGAATATTGTGATGCATGGAACACTCCTCACCGACGAGCTCGGGCTTTTGGTGGGGGTTGATGCCGAACGTTCTACCGCTATTGTGACCTGGGCCTATCAGCAGGCCGTTCGCGAGCAGGCTCGGTTGTGGCGGGGCATTGACGAGTTTGTTGACGTTACTGTGCCTGGGTTGGATATTTCCATGCCTTCTTGGTGAGGCGTGAATCTTTTTAAGCGTCAGGATGCCGGATATAAAAAGGGCCACCTCTTGCGAGGTGGCCCTTTCCAAACGTTTGGTGGAGCTGGGGGGATTTGAACCCCCGTCCAAAATTACTACATCCTTGGCACTACATGCTTAGTCACTCTTTACATTCGCCAACCCGCTGCGGAGAGACACGCCACGAATTAACTAGCTCGATTGGTTTTAATGCTTCCGCCCCGAGCAGGACTTCCACACGATCCTGTGAAGGATGACCTTCCGATTCCCTAGGACACAGGCAAGCTAGGGTAGAAGGGCTCTGCGCAGGTTATTAAGCTGCCAGTGCGTAGTTTTCGTCGTTTGCGACTATTTTTTTGCGGTTTATTAACGAGGCCTACCGCACCTCGGCATGCACCTTGGGTTTCGTGAATCTTGTCGAATCCAGAATCAGCCCCAAGTTGTTAAGAGGGATTGTACGCAAAAATCCTGCCATGGCAAGGCGTTGATGGTCATTCCCGCAGGGAGCTGCTCCGTTTGCCGATTTATTGTGCGCACGCCTGGCGGGAGCGGGTAAGCGGCGGGCCGGAAAAGAAAAAGTCCGGGCAGGAGCCCGGACCTTGCAGCATCAAGCGGATTAGCCGCGGTTCTTGTTCTTCATGATGCGGGCTTTTTCCCGATCCCATTCGCGGGCCTTGGTGTCTTCGCGCTTGTCGTGCTCTTTCTTGCCCTTCACCAGGCCGATTTCGACCTTGACCCAGCACTGTTTCCAGTAGAGGGCGAGCGGCACGATTGTATAGCCCTGACGGGCGATCAGACTTTCGAGCTTGTCGAGTTCACGACGGCTCAGCAGCAGTTTGCGGGTCCGGGTCGGGTCGCACACCACGTGGCTGGAGGCAGCCTGCAGTGGCAGGAAGCTGGAGCCGAACAGGTAGGCCTCGCCATCGCGGAAGATGACATAGGCTTCGCTGATGTTGGCCTTGCCCGCCCGCAGGGATTTGACTTCCCACCCTTGCAGGGACAGACCCGCTTCGATCTTCTCTTCGATGAAGTATTCGTGACGCGCGGTTCTGTTGAGTGCAATGGTGTTGGACCCGGCTTTGTTTTTACTGTTTTTTTTGCTCATGACGGGCGATTTCCGGCAATGACTGGGAGGAGGGCATTATACGTGGGCAAGGGCGGCTGTAAAACGCGCAGCGGGTCAACTGATGGCTTTATGAGCAGTTTGACCGAGGTTTTACCTCCAAAAGCGCAAACATGGTGATAAAATCGCGGCGATTGGATGAGGAAAAGCCATGCCCCGTATTACTCGCAGTGCCCTGGTGATGTTCAGCGCAGAACAGATGTTCAGGCTGGTCAATGATGTTCACGCCTATCCGGAGTTCCTGCCCGGTTGTGTCGGCAGCCGTGTCCACGAGACCGGCGATGACTATATGACGGCGTCGGTCGATGTGGCCAAGGCCGGGATTGCCAAGACCTTTACCACCCGCAACCAGCTCGAGGCCAACCGGCAGATCAAGATGGAGCTGGTGGAGGGGCCCTTCAGCAAGCTGGCGGGCTGGTGGACCTTCACCCCGCTGGACGTGGATGCCTGCAAGGTGGAGTTCGATCTCGACTTCGAGTTCACCTCCAAACTCATCGAGCTGGCGTTTGGCCAGATCTTCCGCGACCTGGTGAGCTCCATGGTGCTGGCCTTCTCCAACCGCGCCAAGGTGGTGTACGGTGCCTGATCAACTCAATATCGAAGTGGTCTATGCCCTGCCTCAGCAGCAGACAGTGCTGCGGCTGCGGGTGGCGCCGGCCACGACGGTGCAGGCCGCCATCGAGCAGTCCGGCATCATGAGCAAGCATCCCGAGATCGATCTGGCGGTCAACAAGTTCGGCATCTACAGTCGACCAGTCAAGGGTTCCGAGTTGCTGCAAGATGGCGATCGCATCGAGATCTACCGCCCGCTCATCGCCGATCCCAAGGAGATGCGCAAGAAGCGCGCGGAAAAGGCCAAGGAGGAGGGGCGTGCCGACGTGGTGACCGGCGGCCGGCCCAATGCCAATCGCAAACAGTCAGACTGAGAGCCTCTGGCTCGACACCGCATCTAAAAAAGGCGCCTTGGCGCCTTTTTTGATCCCGTCATCCCGCCAAGCGGGGCGCTTCGTTACAGCTGGAGCAGCCACTCGTTCTCGACCACTTCGCAGCCGGCGGGCTGGCAGGAGAGGGTTATCATGGCGCGGGCCACCTGGCTGGCCTTGATGGCGCGCCAGCGGCGCAACCTGCCTACCAGCAGTGGCTTCAGCAAGGGGTAGATGGCCTGGAAAAACTGCTCCGAGCGGCGCGGCGGCTGGCGATCCCCCAGCAACATGGCGGGGCGCACGATGGCTAGCCGCTGCCAGGGCTGGGCCAGCAGGGCCTGCTCCATCTCCCCCTTGGTACGGGGATAGAGGGCGGGGGAGTGCGGGTTGGCCCCCAGGCTAGAGACCACCACCAGCCGCTGGCAGCCGTGGCGGCGGGCCAGCTCGGCAAAGGCCAGCACATAGTCGAGATCGACCCGGCGAAAGGCCTCGGCGGAGCCCGCTTCCTTGCGGGTGGTGCCAAGGCAGCAGAAGGCGAGATCCACCAGCTCGGGCAGATTCACCTCGGCCAGCATATCGAAATTGACCGGCAGCCAGTGGTGGGCGGGCTGCTGCTCTCCTGGCTTGCGGCAGAGCAGGGTCAGTTCATGCTCCGCGGGCAGTTGTCGCACCAGCTCGCGGCCGATGAGGCCGCTGGCTCCGGCGATCAGGATCCTGCTCATGCTGCTCTCCCTGTGTGATTGAATCGAGGCCAGTATTGGGCGAGGGGCTGCCCTCTGCAAGGGGGTAATGGGTGGCC
Organism: Aeromonas sp. FDAARGOS 1408; assembly: GCF_019048665.1. Taxonomy (NCBI): domain Bacteria; kingdom Pseudomonadati; phylum Pseudomonadota; class Gammaproteobacteria; order Aeromonadales; family Aeromonadaceae; genus Aeromonas; species Aeromonas sp. FDAARGOS 1408. The sequence goes on from NZ_CP077394.1 coordinate 879,075, forward strand.
GGCGGCAATAAAACAAAACCGGCGCGAGGCCGGTTTTGTGGATGGGATCAGAGCGGGGTATGGAAGGCCGCTGGCAGCGGGAAGTCGCCGGTGACCGTGGCCAATCTGTCATTGGCAAAGGTCAGGGTCAGCTCCTTGCGCTCTTTTTCGCCGCGCCCCGGCTGGAATTCATAGAGGTAGTACCAGGTGTTCGGGTCAAAGCCATCGCGCAGCATGGCAGAGCCCAGCACGAACTCGACCTGCTCGCGGGTCATGCCCTGGCGCAGTTTGTCGACCTGTTTTTGTTCCACATAGTTACCCTGGGGAATATCGATGCGATAGACCAGGCTGCAACCGGACAGGGTGAGGGCGGTCAGGGCCGCGGCAATCAGGTGTTTCATCCGCATATCGAGTTCAGATCATCCATTCAAGTCTTTTTAAGCTCGGCAAATCATACCGGCTCCCTCTACGGAAGTAAAAAGCCATTGATCCATCAGCCAATAAAAAGGGCCGCCATGCGACCCTTTCTGCCCATTGCGCCCCTTACATGGCGGCGCGGAAGATGGCGACGATCTCGTCGTGGCTCGCCTGTTTCGGGTTGGTGAAGCCACAGGCGTCTTTCAGGGCGTTCTCGGCCAGCACGTTGAAGTCGTCCGCCTTGACGCCGAGCTGCTCCAGCCCGGCCGGGATCTTGACGTCGCGGGCCAGCTGCTGGATGGCGGCAATGGCAGCGGCAGCCCCCTGCTCATCGGTCATGGCGCTCACATCCACCCCCATGTGACGGGCCACGTCCTTCAGGCGAGCGGCGCACACCTGGGCGTTGTAGGCCTGTACGTGGGGCAGCAGCACGGCGTTGCACACCCCGTGCGGCAGGTCGTAGAAGCCGCCCAGCTGGTGGGCCATGGCGTGCACGTAACCCAGGCTTGCGTTGTTGAAGGCCATGCCGGCCAGGAACTGGGCATAGGCCATCTGCTCGCGGGCGTGCAGATCGTCGCCGTGGTTGACGGCGGTGCGCAGGTGTTTGGCGATGAGCTGGATGGCCATGATGGCGCTGGCATCGGTCACCGGAGTGGCGATGGTGGAGACATAGGCCTCGATGGCGTGGGTCAGCGCATCCATGCCGGTGGCGGCGGTGAGGCCGGCGGGTTTCGCCAGCATCAGCTCGGGGTCGTTGACCGACATCAGCGGGGTGACGTGTTTGTCGACGATGGCCATCTTCACGTGGCGGGCCTCGTCGGTGATGATGCAAAAGCGAGTCATCTCGGAGGCGGTGCCGGCGGTGGTGTTGATGGCGATGAGCGGCAGCTGCGGCTTGGCGGAGCGATCCACCCCTTCGTAATCCTTGATGCTGCCACCGTTGGCAGCCACCAGGGCGATGCCCTTGGCGCAGTCGTGGGGCGAGCCCCCCCCCAGCGAGATGACACAGTCGCAGCCATTGGCCTTGAGCATGGCCAGGCCCGCTTCCACGTTGGTCATGGTCGGGTTGGGTTTGGTCTCGTCGAAAACTGCGCTTTCAATGCCATGTTCTGTCAACAGGCCGGCCACTTTGGCGACCACGCCAATCTGATTGAGGATCTTGTCGGTGACGATCAGCGCCTTGCGATGGCCATAACCCTTGATATCAGCTGCCGCCTCTTGCAGGCAGCCTGCCCCCATCAGGTTGATTGCGGGAATGTAGAACTTGAATGTCGCCATGATGGACTCCGTATGATTAGCCATTAAGTGGTATACGGGCGCCAACATAGCACCGTCAGGGGGGATGAAAAGGGGTCAATAGTATCTGCTTTGCAACTTTATGGACTCGATCACGTACCGGAAACATGGGCCGCGACAGGGATTGACAAGCGCGCTAGCCTGTTCGCGAGCAGAAAAACGTTTTTCAATTAATTCATCAAGTTAGCAAACGTTTTGCGCCGAATTTGTGGCTGTCAATGCAAGGAAGTGTGAGATGCTTCAAGGAATTGGAAAGCGCTTTCGACCATAGTTGGCGCCTCCCCGACGAGGGGAGTGAAGGCTTGAAAGTACCATAAAGAATCACCTTAACTTGCCCCTGACCATGCTGGTGGGGAGCAACCAGGAGTCCACTATGTCTGATGTATTTCACTTGGGTTTGAAAAAAGCGGATCTGCAAGGCGCCACCCTGGCGATCGTTCCCGGTGACCCCGAGCGCGTGAAGCGCATCGCAGAACTGTTGGATAACCCGGTGCACCTGGCCAGCCATCGTGAATTCACTACCTGGCGTGGCGAGATGGACGGCAAGGCCGTGATCATCTGCTCCACCGGTATCGGCGGCCCGTCCACCTCCATCGCGGTGGAAGAGCTGGCTCAGCTGGGCATCCGTACCTTCCTGCGCATCGGCACCACCGGCGCCATCCAGCCGCACCTGAACGTGGGCGACGTGATCGTCACCACCGGCTCCGTGCGCCTCGACGGTGCCAGCCTGCACTTCGCGCCGATGGAGTTCCCGGCCGTGGCCGACTTCGACTGCACCACTGCGCTGGTCAACACCGCCAAGGAGCTGGGTTCCAAGTTGCACGTGGGCGTCACCGCCTCTTCTGACACCTTCTACCCGGGTCAGGAGCGCTACGACACCTTCTCCGGCCGCGTGGTACAACGCTTCCAGGGTTCCATGAAAGAGTGGCAATCCATGGGCGTGCTGAACTTCGAAATGGAGTCCGCGACGCTGCTGACCATGTGCTCCAGCCAGGGCCTGCGCGCCGGCATGGTGGCCGGTGTCATCGTGAACCGTACCCAGCAAGAGATCCCGAACGCCGAGACCATGGCGAAGACCGAATCTGATGCCATCAAGATCGTGCTGGGCGCCGCCCGCAAACTGATCTGATAGCCCTCTTTGTAACAAAGAGTACCGAGTGGGGGGTGGGGGCCGTTGCGAAAGCACGGCCCCTATCTTTATCCGCCGTTTACCGCTTTTCCCCTTCTCCTTTTCCCCTCTTTTCTGCGTTACCCCTGTTGCCCCGTCATGGCCGCCAGCGCCTGCTCAAAGGGCGCCTCACAGCGGATCTGCATCGGCTCGCCACTGATCGGGTGAGCAAAGTCGAGTTCACTGGCGTGCAGCATCAGCCGCGGCGCCTGCTCGCAGCCGGGCGGCAGCAGACCGCCATAGAGATCGCAGCCCAGGATGGGGTGGCCCAGCTGCTGGCTGTGGATGCGCAGCTGATGGGTGCGGCCGGTCTCCGGCACCAGCCGCACCGAGGTCAGCGGCACAGTGTCGCCCTGTACCTGGCAGATCAGGCGCGTCATCACCTGATAGCGGGAGCGGGCGGGCTTGCCGCTGACGGCGCAGATGCTCATCAGCGGAAACAGCGCCGGATCCTTGGCGATGGGGGCATCGATCACCCCCGCGTCTTCGGCCAGATGGCCGCACAGCAGGGCGCTGTAAGCCTTGCTCACCGTGCGCTGGCTGAACTGGCGGCAGAGCAGGGCGTTGATGGCCTTGTTCCTGGCCACCAGCATGATCCCCGAGGTGCCAAAATCGAGGCGATGGACCAGGGCGCAACCGGGATAATCTTGCACCAGCCGGTGGTGCACCGAGTCGAGGTTCTGCGGGTTCTTGCCCGACAGGCTCAGCAGGCCGCTCGGCTTGTTGATGAGCAATAGGTGTTCATCCTCAAACAGGATCTCGATGGCGGCCGCACAGGGCGGGGCGATGAAGGTGTCGATGATGGCGGACATGGGGCGCACGGTCTGAAAAGGGAGGGGGATCATACCCGAACCGGCGGGGCGCGGCGAATAACTGCAGAAGCGGCCCTCGTTTTGTGGCTAACTGCTTGATAAGGCGGGAAAGGGGCCATTTTGTGACCCCTTCCAGAGTTAATGCAGCCGCGGCTTGCTAAGGTATGGCTCCCTGTCATGTTGTAAGGAGCCTGTCCATGGCGTTGCCCGTTATTCTCGATTGCGATCCCGGCCACGATGATGCCATCGCCCTCATCCTGGCGCTGGCCAGCCCCGAGCTCAAGGTGCTGGCGGTCACCACCAGCGCCGGCAACCAGACGCCGGACAAGACCCTCAACAACGCCCTGCGCATCCTGACCCTGCTGGGGCGTGACGACATTCCTGTGGCGGCGGGGGCTCCCAAGCCGCTGGCCCGCGAGCTTATCATCGCCGACAACGTCCATGGCGAATCGGGGCTCGATGGCCCCAAACTGCCGGCTCCCGCCTTTGCCCCCGTGGCCATGACCGCCCTGGAGCTGATGGCCAAGTGCCTGCGCGAGAGCCCTGAGCCCGTGACCCTGGTGCCAACCGGCCCGCTCACCAACATCGCCCTGCTGCTGGCGGCCCACCCCGAGCTCAAGCAGAAGATCGCCCGCATCGTGCTGATGGGCGGTGCGGCGGGAGCCGGCAACTGGACCCCGGCGGCGGAGTTCAATATTTATGTGGACCCGGAGGCGGCCGACATGGTGTTCAAGTCGGGGCTCCCCATCACCATGTGCGGGCTGGACGTGACCCACGAGGCGCAGGTGATGGACGAGGACATCGAACGGGTACGCGCCATCACCAATCCGGTGGCCCAGTGCGTGGCCGGGCTGCTCGACTTTTTCATGATCTACCACCGGGATCCCAAGTGGGGATTTGCTGGCGCGCCGCTGCACGACCCCTGTACCATTGCCTGGTTGCTGGCTCCCGCGCTGTTCCACGGGGTCGAGTGCCGGGTCGATATCGAGACAGGCGGCACCCATACTAGCGGCATGACGGTGGTGGATCGCTACGGTCTGACCGGTAAGCCGGCCAATGCGCTGGTGCTGCTGGGGCTGGATCGGGCGGGCTTTATCGATCTGCTGGTCACGCGGCTGCGGGCCTTTGACTGAACGCAGTTCCACTCTTGCAAGAAGGGGCGAAGCGATGTGGAAGACAGGGCTGGCACTGTTGGCCGGGTTGCAACTGACGGGGTGTGCCACGCCGTTCGAGTCGATGTGGCAGGGGCTGGCGACCTGCGAGCTGGATGATCTCTATCTCGACAGCGAGACCGGCAAGCCGGCGCACCCGCAGCTCAACCACTACACCCCCTACAAGGTGGCGGACGGCTTCGCCTGGTACAAGACCCGCCAGGAGTTGCACGGCCTGCCCATCAGTGGTTTTCTCATTCCGGCCTCCACCTTCGAGGTGCACGCCCTGTTCGTGGATACCCCCATCGCCAACGCGCGCCGGCTGACCCACAACGCCTACGGCAGCGAGTTTTCCGACGAGCAGAAGCATGACGAGGGGTTGGCCCCCCTGTTGCTGCGCGATCCCAACAACCCCAAGCGCTCCATCATCGACTGCACCCGGGGCGAGAGCCAGGAGTCGCTGCCGGAGGAGCCTTTCCCCGAGTAGAAACAAGGCCGACGCCTTGGCAGAGATAAAAAGAGGGCCAGCCTTGTCGGCTGGCCCTCTTTTTATCTGGCGGATTGGTCCCAGTCACAGACGATCAAGTCTGTGGTTTCAGGGGTAACCCAGCGTCTCCTTGATAACCGGCAGCTGGGCTTTTATCCAGGCCGGGTTGATGGGCCCCCAGTCACTGATGCGGTAGTGCCCCTGCAGATGGCGAGCCCCCTCGGTCTGCTCGAAGCCGCAGCTGATGTCCAGCTCGGCCAGGGCGCTGAGCGTATCCTGCGCGGTGCGGCGCGGCATACCGGTCGCCTCCATGATGGCCGGCACCGTATCCGTGCCCTGGCTGATCAGCCAGGCCACGTAGAGCCGCCGATAGAAGCTGGTGCGCGTCTTGCTCGGCTCACTCATATCTCGTCCTCGAGACGATCGAAGTAGCGCCAGGTGGCGATGGCAGCCTTGCCCATCACCAGGGCCCAGATGCCGAACCAGAACCAGCGGAAGAAGCTCCAGGTGGAAGCGTCGGGCTCGGTGCTCTCAATCTTGGTGACGTTGGGGAACATGGAGAACATGTTGATGCGCCAGCCGTAGGAGGTGATGATGGCCAGCCGTTTTTCGAACTCCATCGACTTGGCCTTGGCCTGCACGTCGGCGGCGTTGAACTTGAAGTAGAAGGGCCAGCCCCACTCGGTGTCTTCGTTGCGGAACACGCGGATCTTCTCGCCGGGACGCTCGGTATAGATGTAGTAAACGTCGGTGGTGGGGCCGTCGGCCGGGTTCTTCTGGCTGATGGGGCCATCCTTGTCGGTGCGTTTCACCTCCACCCCTGTGATGGTGGCGATGGTGTGTTCCGGCAGGTAGTAGTCGAGCCAGATGGCGGTGACGAGGGCGATGAGCCCGAGGCCGATGAAGGCCGGTTTCTTGAAGGACAGCTTCATGATGATCTCGCATGAGGGGGAGTGACGTGCCTCTACCATACCCATATTTGGTGAGGTAGCCCAGCCCCCAATGAAGCCTGATCATAAAAAATAGCGTTTAAAACAATAACAAGTCGTCAGCGTCATTAACAGAGAGGCCCCGCGTGCGGGGCCTCTCTGTCTGGTCAGCGGGTTGGCGTCACAGCTGGAACTGGGACAGCTGCTTGCGCTGCTGCTCGGCGAGCTGTGACAGTTCGTGACTGGCGGCGGCACTCTGGCTGATACCGGCCGCGTTCTGGTTCACGATCTCGTGGATGTTGGTGATGTTGCGGTTGATGTCGGCGGTGACGCAGGACTGCTCCTCGGCGGCGGTAGCCACCTGGGCGTTGGCGCCGTTGATCTGGTTGACCGCCTCCGTGATGCCGCCCAGCAGATCCTGCACCTGGCCGGAGAGCTGCTGGTTGTGGGCCAGGATGGCCAGGGTATCCTGCACGCCGCTGTTGGCGGAGAGAGACTGGCTCTGCAGCTGCTCGATGATGGCCTGGATCTCCTTGGTGGAGTCCTGGGTGCGGGCCGCCAGCATGCGCACCTCGTCGGCCACCACCGCAAAGCCGCGACCGGTTTCACCGGCGCGGGCGGCCTCGATGGCGGCGTTGAGGGCCAGCAGGTTGGTCTGCTCGGAAATCCCCTGGATGACCTCGATTACCTTGCCGATCTGCTCGGACTGGGACTTGAGGCTGGCCACCACGGAGGCGGCGCTCTCCAGACTGTTGGCCATGCGGCTGTTGGCCTGGATGCTCTCGGCAAACAGCGCCAGCCCCTCTTCGACCCGCTGGTTGGCATCGCGCGCCAGCTCGTCGGCCAGGGCGGCGTTGTGGTTGACGTTGTCGGCGGTGCTGGCCAGCTCGGTGACGGCGGAGGCCACCTGTTCGGTCTCACCGCGCTGCTGCTGGGCATTGACCTCTGCCTGGGTCATCACGGCGGCGAGTTCGGTGGCGGCGGAGGCCACGTTGCCACTGATGCCGGTCAGGGTCTGGATGGTGTTGCCAAGCTGGGTCAGGGTCTGGTTGATGTCGGCGGCCAGCTGGCTCAGCTCGTTGTTGCCATCGCTGACGGCACGCACGTTGAAGCGGCCCTGGGCCACCGCGCGCATCACCTGCTGCAGCTGACCGATGGGACGCACGATGCGGCCGGAGAGCCACCAGCCACCAAACAGGGCAGCGGCCAGACTGGCTGCCATCAGCAGCAGGGTACGCAGCAGGGTGGCGTGGTAGTGAGCCTGCTCCTCGGCAATTTCAGCCAGGATCAGCTGGTTGACGTGGGCGGACATGGCATCGATCTGCTTGATGAGATCCTCCCCCAGATCGCGAAAGCGCAGGCGGGCCTGCTCATAGGCGGCAGGATCGCCGCCACCCTGGTGCTTGGCGGCCAGCAGCGGCAGCATGTTGCTGCGGGTGTGGCCGAGGTAGGCCTGCAGGGCGGCCGCGACCCGGCTGTTGTCCTGCTCGGCGCCGGCGATGGCCAGTCTGGCCAGGATGGCACCTATCTCCTGCTCGGCGGCGGAGAGCTCGCTGGGCAGCTGGGCAAAGCGGGCGGGGTCATAGAGGCCGTAGATGGCGTTGGTGCGCAGCCGGTAGGTGGCGTGGATCAGGGTGGCGATGTCGTCTTTGTGACGGGTCACGCTGGCGGTGGTCTCGTTCATGTCGTTGATGGCGCGGTCGATGTCCTGTTTGCCGATCCCGATCATCAGGATCATCAACAGGCTGGCGAGCAGGAGAGGGATGAGTACTTGCAGACGGATAGAGAGATTATTCAATGACATGAAAGATCCTGACCCAAAAGAGAAACAAGGCGGCATCTTACACAGGCGCGACAAAGCTTGTCACAGGTTTTTAAGGTGCAAAACCGGCTATTTGAAAAGGTTTTTTCTTGTGTTAAATGAGTGTGATAGGCAAGATCGTCGGTCTGTTACCATGGAGGTGTTGTGTGTCCGACTGGATCGATCCTGCCATTTTGGCGCTGTTTATTCCCACGTTCTTTTTTGTCTCTGTGACCCCCGGCATGTGCATGACCCTGGCGATGACCCTCGGCATGAGTCTGGGGGTGCGCCGCACCCTGCACATGATGTGGGGCGAGCTCATCGGGGTTGGCCTGGTCTCTGTGCTGTCGGTGATCGGGGTGGCGGCCGTCATGCTCAACTACCCGGCGCTGTTTGCCGCCTTCAAGTACGTGGGCGGCGCCTATCTCATCTGGCTAGGCATCCAGATGTGGCAGGCCAAGGGCAAGCTGGCGATCCCGGCGGATCTGTCGGCCGCCCAGGAGACCCGGCCACTGGCGCTGGCCATGCAGGGCTTCGTCACCGCCATCGCCAACCCCAAGGGGTGGGCCTTCATGGTCTCCCTGCTGCCCCCTTTCATCAATGCGGCCAAGCCGATGACCCCCCAGATCAGCGCCCTGGTGGCCCTGATCCTGCTCATCGAGTTCTCCTGCCTGCTGCTCTACGCGAGCGGCGGTCGCACCCTGCGCCACTTCCTCGCCAAGAGCGGCAACGTCACCCTGATGAACCGGATCGCCGGCTCTCTCATGCTGTTTGTCGGGGTCTGGCTGGCGCTGGGTTGATACCGCACTTGCCAGCTGGTCTGTTACTGCCGAGAAGCCCCGCCATGCGGGGCTTTTTCGTATGCTGGCGGGCGGTTGGCCACATTTGCTTACATTTATCCGGTTTGCAAACGGCCGGGATGCCGTCAGTCTCGAATGGCATTCTCTTGCGCCTGCGAGAGGGTGCACAGGGTCCGTTTATTAACATTTCGAGCAAGGAAATTTAAGGATGATGAGGCTGACCAGTATTGCATTGCTCCTGTTTGCCGGCGCGGCGGCTGCCGGCAAAGAGAGGAACCTCGATTTCTACAACATCAAGGAGCCGCAACTTATCGAGCTGTTTGCCCGCCAGCAGGGGGCGCCGGGTCAGACGATCAAGACCTTCTCCAGCCTGTTTCTGGGCAATCCCTATGTGGCCAACCGGCTGGTGGGGTCGAACGAGGTGCAGGAGAAGCTGGTGGTGGATTTTGGCGGGCTCGATTGCTTCACCTATCTGGACTACGTCGAGTCGCTGCGTCGCGCAACGAGTGTGCATCACTTCATCGAGAACCTGATGCACACTCGTTACGTGAATGGTGAGGTCAACTATCTGACCAGAAAGCACTTCTTCTCCGACTGGGTGCATGGTGACAACAAGGTGAGCGACGTGACTCATCTGGTGGGCGGCGCCGCGGTGACCACCGCCAAGCTGCTCAACCAGAAGGCCGACGGCGGCCACTACATTCCGGGGCTGGGGGTGACGGCGCGGGACATCACCTACATTCCGTCCGCCAGCATCGACGAGAACACCCTGAGTCTGCTGGAAGAGGGGGACTACATCGGCATCTACACCGATCTGGCCGGGCTCGACGTTACCCACACCGGCATCTTCATCCGCGGCGAGAACGGCCCCGTGCTGCGCAATGCTTCTTCTCTCTCGAGCAAGATGCAGGTGGTGGACTCCCCCTTCCTGGAGTACGTGCAGAACAAGCCGGGGATCCTGGTCTATCGGCCGCAGGCCGAGGACGCGAGCTCCTAGGGAGGGGCCCTGGCCGAGATGGGCACGCCTTGTGTCTGACAAAAGAGAAGCCCCGGACAGTGCCCGGGGCTTTTTGTTGGCGGCGCCCCTCAACGGGGTTTGAAGCGAGCGACCCAGGGATTGGCGGTGAGACCGTGCAGGATGACGCTCAGTATGATGGTGCAGAGCACGGTGGCGATGATGGGGCGCTGGCCGAGGAGGGCCGGCTCATTTTGCAGCACCATCACCGCAAAGACGATGCTGGCCAGCCCCCGCGGCCCGAACCAGCCGATGAAGAGCTTGAGTTCAAGCTTGAGGCCGGTGCCGAGCAGGCTCAGCCAGACCGGCACCATGCGCAGCAGGGTGAGGCTGGCGGCGGCATAGAGCCAGTACTGCCAGTGCAGCAGCTCTGCCAGCATGGGCATCAGGGTGGCGCCGAACACCATCCAGATCACCACAGAGAGCAGATCCCCGTAACCCTCGCAGCTGTCCAGGTAGGCGTGCTTGTGCTCCCCCAGTTTGCGGCCCATCAGCAGGCCGCCGACGAAGGCGGCGATGAAGCCGCTGCCCCCCAGGGTCTGGGCCAGCGCGAAGCAGAGCAGGGCCAGCCCCGGCATGGTGAGCTGGCGCCAGAGCGGCAGCTGCCAGCCGTTGAGGTAGGAGGTCTTGAGCAGGCGCAGGGTGAAGGTGGTGAGCCCCCAGGCCACCAGCAGGCCGATGCCGATCTCCTCCAGCAGCAGGGTGATGGCCAGCAGGCCGGTGCCGCTGTGCTGCTCGGTGGGGGCGATGAGGGCGAGCAGCAGGAGCAGCACGGGCACGCAGATGCCGTCGTTGAGGCCGCTCTCCTGGTTGAGCCCCTCGCGAATGGGGGCGGGCACCGCCGGGTTGCTCACCACCGCCTTGCCGAGCGCCGCATCGGTGGGGGCGAGTATGGTGGAGAGGATGGCCAGCTCCAGCAGCGGCAGGTCCGGGTAGATCCAGCGGCCGAACAGGGTGCCGGCCAGCAGGGTGAGCGGCAGGCCGATCAGCAGCAGCCGGATGGGCAGGCTGCGGTTGGCCAGCAGCACCTGCCAGTTGGTGTTGGCCGCATCGCTGAACAGCACTATGACCAGGGTCAGCTCCGCCAGCAGTTTGATGCCGTCGCTGTCGATGGAGAGGGAGAGCAGCTCGATGCCGCCCGGCCCCAGCAGCCAGCCCATCAGCAAGAACAGCAGGGGGCCGTTGATGAGGCGGGATTCAAAGCGCCCGGCGATCAGGCTGTAGATGAGCAGGAAGGCGGCGATCACCGCCAGGTTCTGGTAAATCAGGGACGCGTCCATGCTGCCTCCTGTGGCTGTGGGATCAGTCGGTGAGACAATCCGGGTCGAACACGTACTCGCCATCCAGCCAGCGCAGGATCTCGTCGACGCAGGATTGGTCGCGAAACGGCAGATAGCGGGCCTTGAGGTGAGTCACCTGCTCAGGGGTCAGCTGGGCCAGCCCTATATCCTGAAACAGCGGCAGGTCAGCCTGGATCATGGCGGAGATCTGCGGGCCGCAGGTGGCGTTGAGGGAGGCGTGCAGCGCCTTGTCCGGGTCGTACTGCTTGCCGAGCCGGTAGCTCATGGGCAGGGTGGCCAGCGGCAGGGCCGACAGCGCCGCCTGCTTCATGGGGTTGACCGCATGGCCGCTCACGAGATCCGCCAACTCCGCCGGGCGGTTTTCGAAGGCGCGCAGGTGCAGGAAGCTGCTGGCCTTGCTGCCATCGTTGACCGGGTAGTTGTCCCACAGGAACGGCTTGCGGTGCAGCCACTCGGCCGTCTGGCGCAGGTGGGCCGCCGGGTACTCGCTGGAGCAGACCTTGGGGCCGGTCCAGAAGATGTCGATGCGCCGATCCAGCCCCTGCCCCAGATCCTGCAGATAGTGGGGGGGCATGGCGCCGAACACCTTCTCCAGTACAGGATCCGTGCTGTAGTAGCTGGGGCAGAACAGCAGCCGGCCGGCACCGGTATGGGCCGCTATGTCGTGGGTGATGGTGAGCTGCCAGTGGGCGAGATCCGGGGTATCCCCCTTCATGTCGTCAAACAGGATCGCCAGGATGTCGGGCTTGAGCTCCTCCTCGATGAGCCGCACCTTCTCCAGCAGGGCCGGTCGCTGGCGGGCATAGTCGTGGTGAGCGCCCATGGGGCTCAGCCCCACCCCGAAGGCGAGACCGTTGTCGCGGCACTGGCGGGCGAGCTGGCGCAGCGCCTCGAGCTGGGCGGCAGGCCAGGGCTTGGCCCAGTGCTTGCGCAGATAGCCATCCTCTTTCGGGGCATAGAGATAGAAGCCGTAACCGTGGCGGGGCAGCCACTGGGCGTAGCGGGCGCGGGCTTCCCAGCTCCAGCCCTTGCCAAAGAAGCCCTCGATCACCCCCAGGTTGGGCGAAGGGGGTTGCAGGCCGGACAACAGGGTTTGGTAAGGCATAGATAACTCCCTTCTCGCAGAGGACGAGGCAGACGGCGATCAGACCGGATCTTCTTCCAGAAAACGCACCCCTATCTTGCGGGGTTCACCCTCTTCCATTTCGGCCACGGTCCAGATCAGCCCCTGCCATTCGACGTGGTCGCCGACCACCAGATTATCGCCCAACTGTTGTGCAATAAAATGGCCAAGGGTCTGATCCGCCACCTCGCTCACATCCAGCCCGTACAGCGGTGCCAGATCCACCAGCTTGGCGGCCGCCTCCAGCAGGAAGTCGCCGAAGAAGCGCGGGCCCAGATCCTGCTCCGGCGCCTGGCTGAACAGCTGGCCGAGGGCCGGCAGGTCGCGCTCGTGGCCGATGACGCAGAGGATGTCGTCCGATTGCAGACAGGTACTGCCCGAGGGGTGCAGCAGCTCCTGCTCGCGGAACAGGGCGCAGATGCGGGTGCCCTTGGGCATGCGCAGATCCCGCAGCGGCGAGCCGATGCACCACTTCTCGTCGCTCAGGCGATAGACGAAGGTCTCCCACTGGCTGTCGAGATCGATCTCGAGCCCGGAGCGGTTGATGGGCGAGGGGGGTGCCGGCACTTCGACCCGGGCGAGGCGGGAGGCCAGCGGCAGCGAGCTGCCCTGCAGGATCAGCGAGACCAGCACCACGAAGAAGGCGACATTGAAGTAGAGCTGGGCGTTGGGCAACCCCGCCATCATGGGGAACACCGCCAGAATGATCGGCACCGCGCCGCGCAGGCCGACCCAGGAGATGAACCAGCGCTCGCGGGGGGCAAAGTTCTTGAACGGCAGCAGGCCGATCCAGACCGAGATGGGGCGGGCGAACAGGATCATCCACATGGCCAGCGCCAGCGCCGGCAGGGCGATGGGCAGCAGCTTGTGGGGGGAGGCGAGCAGCCCCAGCACCAGGAACATGCCTATCTGGCTGAGCCAGGTCAGGCCGTCCAGCACCGACAAGGTGGTGCTGCGGCTGCGCAGGGAGAGGTTGCCGAGCAAGAGGCCGGTGAGGTAGATGGCCAGGATGCCGCTGCCGCCTACCGCCGTGGTGAGGGCGAAGATGAGCAGGCCGCCGCTGACGGTCAGCAGCGGGTAGAGGCCGGGGGCCAGCCGGGCGCTGTTGATGAGCTTCCACAGCAGCCAGCCGGCGCCAAGGCCGATGCCGGCTCCCAGCCCGAACTGCTTGAGCAGTTGCAGCAGCAGAAAGCCGCCATCCAGCCCCTGCTGAGCGGTGGCCAGCACCTCGATCAGGGTGACGGTAAGAAACACCGCCATGGGATCGTTGCTGCCGGACTCTATCTCCAGGGTGGCGCTGACCCGCTCGTTGAGGCTGCGCCCGCCGAGCAGGGAGAAGACCGCCGCCGCATCGGTGGAGCCGACGATGGCGCCGATCAGCATCCCCTGCAGCAGGTTGAGGTCAAACAGCCAGGCGGCGGCGAGGCCCGTCAGACCGGTGGTGATGGCCACCCCGACCGTGGCGAGCGACAGCGCGGGCCAGAGCGCGACCCGAAACGAGGAGACCCGAGTACGCATGCCGCCGTCCAGCAAGATGATGGCAAGCGCCAGGTTGCCCACCAGGTAGGCGATGGAGTAGTCGGCGAAGTGGATGCCGCCGGGGCCGTCCTCACCGGCCAGCATGCCGACGGCGAGGAAGATCACCAGGATGGGGATACCGAGACGGGAGGAGAGCGCGCTCAACAGGACACTGGCACCCACCAACAAGGCCGCGACGAGGAAGAAACTGTTGATGGTGACGGCATCCAATGGCGAACTCCTTCTGTCAAAATGCAAATCAGGCACATTATATGCAGTTTGACCGGCTCCGTGTGGCTTAATTGTGCATTTATTTGCAGTTTTTTACATTTTCAGTGCGATTGCTGCGAAGGGTTCTGGCCATCAAAAGGGGGTCAGCGGGGTGATCAGAGAGGTCGGCAACGTGATGATGTTCACAAAACGGACACTTGAGGGAGAGGCGGGCGCCGCAGCGGGCAGCAAACGGCAGGGGCCCACGCCGGGCCCCTGCTGACGGAGGTCGTCAGTCGTCCTCGTCGTCCTTCACTTCCCGGATCTTGTCCTTGTAGCGGGGCAGCTCTTTCTCCAGCCGCTTCATGTCCTTGATGGCGTTGAGAAACAGGCCGAGCAGGAAGAGCAGGGGCAAGCCTATCCAGAGCCAGAGGTTCATGTGCTACTCCTTTCGTCGGTGGCCAGGGTGACATAGCGGGCCAGGATCTCGTCGAGGTTGGCCAATATGGTCGCCTTGCCTTCAATATCCGCCTGTTGCAGGCAAAGTGCCAGCGCCGCCGGGTCGAGCCGCTGCTCGCGGGACTCAGGCGCAAAGCTGAGGTGCCAGGGCTCGTAGGCGACGCCGCTGCCGGCATCGGCCGGCTTGGCATAAGGCAGGAAGAAGCCGAAGTCGTTCATGCGATCCTCCAGCCATTCGCTCAAGTCGGCAAACCAGCCTCCCTCTTCATACTCCCAGGGCTCCAGCGCCAGTTTGGTGCCGGCGGGCAGACAGTCCGGGTCGTAGATGTCGAGGTCGGTGCCCCAGTGGTGACGGCTGGTGCCGGGCAGGGCGCTCCAGTGCAGGATGGCGTGCAGCCGCTCCTCGTCACTCAGGTGCAGGGCGTCGATGGGCTGGCTATGGGCATCGAGCAGCGGCCGCTCGCCGCGCCACTTGCCGTTCCAGATGGCGAGCTGGCGCTCGAAGCCCCGCCAGCTGGAGGCGGGCTGCAGGTTGAAGCCGGCGTGGGCGGCGGCCACCTGCATGTCGTTGAAGGCCGCCGCGGTGGCGGCCGTCAGCCGGTGCGGGCCTTGCCCCACCAGGATGAGGTGATCCTCATTCTGGCCCAGCAGTTGATCCTGGGTCATGCCAGCAACCTCTCGAGCACCCCTTGGTACATGTCAGCCAGCAGATCCAGATCGTCCGCCTTCACGCACTCGTTCACCTTGTGAATGGTGGCGTTGACCGGGCCCAGCTCAATGACTTCCGCCCCGGTGGGGGCGATAAAGCGTCCATCGGATGTTCCCCCCGTGGTGAGCAGGGCCGGCTGCTGGCCGTTCACCGCCTCGATGGCAGAGACCGCCGCCGCCAGCAGCTTGCCGGTGTCGGTGAGGAAGGGCTGGCCGGAGAGGGTCCACTTGATCTGGTAATCCAGACCGTGCCGCTCGAGCAGGGCTTCGACCCGCTCGCGGATCGCGGCATCGGTGAGCTCGGTGCTGAAGCGGAAGTTGAACTGGACGTGCAGTTCGCCGGGAATGACGTTGGAGGCGCCGGTGCCCGCCTGGATGTTGGCGATCTGGAAGCTGGTGGGAGGGAAGTAGGCGTTGCCCTGATCCCATTCGATGGCGGCGAGCTCGGCCAGCGCCGGGGCCGCCTTGTGGATCGGGTTGTCCGCCAGATGGGGATAGGCGACGTGGCCCTGCACCCCGCGCACCAGCAGATCGCCGGTGATGGAGCCGCGCCGGCCGTTCTTCACCACGTCCCCCACCACGGCGGTAGAGGAGGGCTCGCCGACGATGCACCAGCGGATCTTCTCGTTACGGGCCTCCAGGGTGTCGATCACCCGGGTGGTACCGTTGATGAAGGGCCCCTCCTCGTCGGAGGTGATGAGGAAGGCAATCGACCCAGTGTGATCCGGATGCTCGGCCACGAAGCGCTCGACCGCCACCACCATGGCTGCCAGCGAGCCCTTCATGTCGGCGGCGCCGCGCCCGTACAGCACGCCATCCTGGATGGTCGGCTCGAACGGCGGGGTGTGCCATTTGTCCAGCGGGCCGGCGGGCACCACGTCGGTGTGGCCGGCGAAGCAGAACAGCGGCCCCTCGCTGCCGCGGCGGGCCCAGAGGTTGGTGGTGTCTTCGAACACCATGGGCTCGATGACGAAGCCGAGCTTGGCGAGGCGCTCCGCCATCAGGGTCTGGCACCCTTCATCCAGCGGGGTAACGGAGGGGCGGCGGATCAGATCCTTGGCCAGTGCGATGACATCCGACATCGTTTTTCCTTAACGAGAGAAGAGGGATTGGTAGTGATCGGCCTTGAAGCCCAGGGTCAGCTCGCCGTCTTGGTCCAGCAGCGGGCGCTTGATCATGGCCGGGTGCTCCAGCAAGAGGGCGCGCGCCTTGGCGGTGTCGAGCCCCTGCTTGGCTTCGTCCGGCAGGGCGCGAAAGGTGGTGCCGCGGCTGTTGAGCAGCGCCTCCCAGCCGAGCTGGTCCAGCCAGCGGTCGAGGTCGGCCGGGTTCAGGCCGTCGGCCCTGTGGTCGTGAAAGCGGTAGTCGATGCCGGCCTGCTCCAGCCACTTGCGGGCTTTCTTGATGGTGTCGCAGTTCTTGATGCCATAGAGGGTGGTGGCCATGGGGAGTCCTTTGTCTGCGGGCATGGGCCCGGAAAGCCGAAACTTGAGTCCTGAAACGGGAAATCAAGAAGAGGCCCGATTCTGGCATTGTGGCGATCCCAAGGCAACGCCGATGCGCATGGGGGAGGTGAGGCGAGGCGCTGGTCGGGCCTGGGAAGAGGGGAAAAGTACCCGGCGCAGGACGCGCCGGCGGGTATCAGAGTTCGCTCTGGGTGCGACACCAGAGGTGCAGTTCGGATTCGAACCAGTTGAGCATGGCGTTGTTGTCGTCGCGACGATGGCGAATGAGGCTCACCTCGAAGGTGGGCAGGGCGAAGCGGGTCTCGTACTCCACCAGATCCAGCAGCGGCATCAGCGGACGCAGCACCCGGGCAGGGGAGGTGAGCAGCAGAGGCGCGCACGGCAGGATGAAGGGGGCGGCCAGAAAGCTCTGCACGATCAAGGGGGTGTGCCGGGTCATGCCGTGGGCGGCCAGCAGATCATCGACGATGCCCCCTTCGCTGCCGCGCGGGGCGACCAGCAGGTGCTGAGCCTGGGCGAAGGATTCGATACACAGCACCTGGCCCTGCAGCGGGTGGCTGCGGTGGGCGGCGCAGATCAGCTTGTCTTCGAACAGCGGGATGCGGCGAAAACGGCCGGGCACCTCGTCCTGTTTGCTGATCACCATGCTGATGACCCCTTCGTCGAGCTGGCTCTCGTAGTCCGCATTGAGCGGCACCATGTGGATGCGCAGGTTGGGCGCCTGCTGCTGCAGCCGGGCCAGCAGGCTCGGCATCATCACGTACTCCACATAGGTGTGGGCCCCGATGCGCAGCACCCCCTCGAACTGGGCGGGGTCGAGCTGCTCGGGCGGGCTGAAGGTCTGCTCGATGTCGCGCAGGATCTCCCGCAGCGGCAGCAGCAAGGCCTCCGCCCGAGCGGTCGGTTCCATGCCCTGGGGAGTGCGGATCAGCAGGGGATCGTCATAGAGCAGACGCAAACGGGCCAGTGCCCGGCTGACGGCCGGCTGGCTCATGGCGAGCCGTTCGGCGGCCTTGGTGGTGTTGCGCTCCTCCAGCAGTGCCTTGAGCACCACCAGCAGGTTGAGGTCGACGCCTCGTAAATTCATTCTGTGCATAATGGAATACTAATAAATCATTTCCTTAAGCAGGGCCTTCACTTTAGTCTCATTTCCCGTCGATGGTCAGCATGAAGCTTGGGTAAATCAGCGATTTATGCAAACCCATGTTGTCCTGTTACCTCTTTCGCGTGGTGCCGGAGGTGGCAAGATTCGACAGCCTGAACTCTTTACTCTGGTCATCCAGAGCGTTGCTTGCTTAGTACCCGCCGTCTCGGCGGGTTTTTTTTGCCTGCGGTTCAGGAAAAAGGGGCCCGAAGAAGTACAAAACGCGCCGGTGGGCGCGTTATGGTGAGGGGCTGAGCACTCAGGGCGCAACCGGCCACTGGTAGTCAAACACCTTGGCCCGCTCCCAGGGGGCGTCCGGCAGACTGGAGGAGAGGCCGGTATATTTGCCCACATCGTCCACCACGATGGCGGAGAGGATCGGCAACTGGTGCTCGGTGCAGTACATACGGATGCGTTGCAACAAGGTGCGCAACTCATCCTGGCAATTCTCCAGCCCGGCCTGCCTGGCCAGCTTGGAGTAACGAATGGTGGTGCGTTCCTTTGCAGACTCGACGAGGATGTCCCATAGCTTGTAGTCGCAGGTCGTCATGCCTGCGGTGGCTCGGTCTGTCATAACTCTCTCCGGCGCGAAACGGTCTCTGTGTGTCGTTGCGCATCTTGGCCAGTTCACTGGCCCCTGACGTTGATCCAAAGCAAAAAAGCCTGAGGTTATTCGCCAGAACGCGTGGCAAAGGGATTCTAAAGGTTTGCCTTTAGTTTAAAAGACCGTTTTTTGTTAAGTGTGTAGCATTTTATTTTATCTAAGTGCGGTCAAGCCATCTTTCTTGACAGGGATCAATGGGAAAGCGCGGTCGGACCACTAGATTTCGCTCCTCGATAACTTTATCAGGAGTGAATATTTGGAACTCGTCTTAGTCTTGCTCGTACTGCTGGCCGTGGTCTACGGCATCATCAAGGATTACAACCCGCAGGCGGTGCTGGCACTGGCCGGCATGGCCATCTTCACTGTCGCCTACTGGCTGGGATTGCACCCCATTCTGCCCGCCGACAAGAGCACCGGCTTCGCCCTGTTCGACCTGTTCGAGGTGTTCAAGGGGATCTTCTCCTACCGGGCGGCGGGGCTCGGCCTCACCATCATGGCGGTGGCCGGCTTTGCCACCTACATGTCCCATATCGGTGCCTCCCAGGCGCTGGTGCGAGTGGCGGTCAAACCGGTGGCGGGCATCCAGTCCAGCTACCTGATGCTGGCCATCTGCTACCTGGTGGCGGTGTTCGTCTCCCTGTTCGTCACCTCCGCCACCGGCCTTGGCCTGCTGCTGATGGTCACCATGTATCCAGTGATGCGCAACCTCGGCATCAGCCCGGCCTCCGCCTGCGGCGTCATCGCCACCTCCCAGGCGTTCGAGATTGGCCCGACCCAGACCAATGCCATCTTCTCCGCCGGCCAGTCTGGCATGGATCCCACCAGCTATTTCGTCGACTACCAGATCTGGCTGGTGGCCCCCATGTTGCTGGTGACCATGGTGCTGCACTTCTTCTGGCAGCGGCACTGTGACCGCCAGGATGGCTGGGATCCGGCCCAGCATCGCGGCGAGCACGCCGAGCTGGACGAGAAAGGGGCAGACGAGGTGCCCGCACCGACCTGGTACTGCCTGCTGCCCATCATCCCCTTCGTGCTGATGATGACCTTCTCCAAGCTGCTGGTGAGCGACATCAAGATGAGCGTGGAGGTGGCCATGCTGCTGTCGGTCTTTATCGGCATGCTGTGCGAGCTGCTGCGTACCCGCTCGGTGCGCAGCGCCTTTGCCGGGCTCTCCAGCTTCCTCGACGGCATGGGCAAGGTATTCGGCCCCGTGGTGGCGCTCATCGTCTGTGCCGAGCTGTTTGCCGAATCCCTCAAGGCCATCGGTGCCATCGATACCCTGCTGCACTCTGCCAGCAATGCCGGCATCGGCAGCGGCCTGATGACCCTGGTGATGGTGGGCCTCATCATGGTGGCGGCGGTCATCATGGGCTCGGGCAACGCGGCTTTCTTGAGCTTCTCGACCCTGGCCCCCGCGGTGGCGGCCAAGTTTGGGGTGCCGGCGGTGACCATGCTGCTGCCGATGCAGCTCGCCTCCAGCATCGGCCGCACCGTCTCCCCCATCGCGGCTGTGCTGATCGCCTGTGCGGGCATCGCCAAGGTCTCCCCCTTCGTGGTGGTCAAGCGCACCTGCGTGCCCATGGCGGGGGCGCTGGTGACGGCATTGACCCTCAACTATCTGCTGTTTATGTAAGCGGGTGGCGGACGGCACGGGTCGTTCGCCCCTTTCACTCGGCTGTCGGACGGGAGGCGTGCCCTCCCGTCCCAGGAGATGACAATGACAGACTCTCGCAACGCTTTTTCTCTGGACGCCTACCTGGCGGATCTGGCCCCCCTCATCAACCTCGATTGCGGCACCCGCACCCCGGCCGGGGTGGCGACGGTGGCCGACATCATGACCGAGAAATATGAGGCCATCGGCTGGCAGGTGACTCGCCACCAGTTTGCCGCCGAGTGCGGCCCCTGCCTCGAGGCAACCAATGCCCCCGGCGCCAGCCATTACGACGTGATGCTGGTGGGCCACATGGACACCGTCTTCCCCGAGGGCACGGCGGCCAAGCGCCCGCTGAAAGTGGAAGGCAATCAGGCCTTTGGCCCTGGCGTGTCGGACATGAAGAGCGGCCTGCTCTCCACCTGGTATGCCCTCAAAGGGATGGACCCGGCCGTGCTGGCCAAGCTCAAGGTGCTGGTCTGCTGCAACTGTGACGAGGAGATAGGCTCCCCCTGGTCCAAAGAGTGGCTGGTGGAGAAGGCCAGACAGAGCGGCTGCGTGCTGGTGGCCGAGGCGGCCCGCCCGAACGGGGATCTCATCAGCGCCCGCAAGGGCAATGCCAAGTACCGCATTGCCTTCCACGGCAAGGCCTCCCACGCCGGCTCGGCGCTGAGTGAGGGGATCTCCGCCATCACAGAGCTCGCTCATTGGGTGCTCGCCATCAACCAGCAGGTCAACCTCGACACCGGCACCACCATGAACGTGGGGGTGGTGCAGGGGGGCACCGGCGTCAACGTGGTGCCGGACTTTGCCGAGGCGATCGTGGATCTGCGCTTCTGGAGCAATGACGAAGCGGCGGCGGTGCACGAGCGGCTCACCTTCATGGCCAACAACCCCTTCCTCGCCGGTTGCCGGGTCGAGGTGGATCGTCAGAGCTTCAAGCCGGCGATGCGCCCATGCGGTGACACCGAGGCGTTGATGGCGCTGGTGGAGGCGGCAGCGAAAGAGGAGGGGATCTCCTTCAACTGGCTGGAGGCCGGTGGTGGCTCGGATGCCAACTTCACCGCTGCGGCCGGGGTGCCGTCGCTGGATGGCTTCGGCCCCATGGGGGGCGGCTTCCACTCGGAGGCGGAGTTCCTGCTGCTGGAGAGCATCGAGCCGCGCATTCGCCTGTTGCAGCGGGTGTTGGGTAAGCTGGCCAGATAGGCAGCATGAAGAGCAAAACGGGAGGCCATCGCCTCCCGTTTTTTATCTGTTGTGCCGGTGCAGACCGGTCGAACGGATCTGCGCGCTACTCCTCACTCTCCAGCAGATAGGCAAGATGCTCCTGACGGGCGACCTGCCAGCGCCCCAGCACCAGCGGCGCCGCAAAGCCCGGGCCGTCGGTCACCATGGTGTGGTACTCACCCTGCTCGCCGCAGGCATCGAAGCCCCGGGCTGAAGCCAGCTGCTGCAGCTCGTCGAGGGCTCCCTGGTCCAGCACCCGCCCCACCCACTCGGGGGTCAGCACATCGGTATCGACGCAGGAGAGGTGGGCGACGATGCCGCGAGCCAGCAGATCCGCCAGCAGCGCCTCGCGGGGTTGCTGCCAGAGCGGGGTGTGGACGGTGAGGCCAAGCGGGCGGCAACGCTCGCGGATCCAGTTCGGCGCGCCGGCCACGCTGTCGATATCGCCGGTGACGACCCCATCCAGTTGCCACTCATCCTTGAGCTTGGTCAGCGCCCGCTCATAACCGAGATCGAACGGCGCTTCTATGGTGACCAGCCGATGGGGCAGTCCGAGGGCCGCCGCCTGTCGACGCACTTGCGACAGGGGATGGGCGAGAAAGCGGGGTGAAGGGGGGGCAAAGGTCGCCAGTGCCACTACCTGATGACCCGCTTCGCGGGCATGGCAGAGCGCCTGCATGGCATCCTTGCCGCCGCTCCAGAGCACGATGACGCGAGACATGGGGGAGATTCCGCAAGAAAAAGAGGGGTCATGCTACCCAGAGTGCGGGCGGTTGGCAAAGCGGGAAGGTGGGTGAAAAGCACAGGCCCCCGAGCGGGGGCCTGTGGAACGGATTGCGCGGTGCGATTCCGTCAGAGCAGGATGCTGGTCAGGATAAAGCCCAGCGAGCAGGAGGTCACCACCCCGATCAGCCCCGGAATGATGAAGCTGTGGTTGATGATGAACTTGCCGATGCGGGTGGTGCCGGAACGGTCGAAACCGATGCAGGCCAGATCGCTTGGGTAGGTTGGCAGCACGAAGTAGCCGTAGCTCGCCGGCAGGAAGGCGATCAGCAGCTTGGGTTCGACCCCCAGCGCCAGCCCCATGGGGGCGATGGCGGTCAGCGCCGCGGCCTGGCTGTTTACCAGCTTGGAGATGAGGAACAGCACCAGGGCGTAGGTCCAGGGCTGGGCCTGTACCACGTGGGCCAGGGTCTCTTTGAGCAGCGGCATGTGTGCCTGGAAGAAGGTTTCGCTCATCCAGGCGACCCCGAACACGGAGAAGATGGCGACCATGCCCGCCTTGAAGACGGCGCCGTTGGCGATCTCGCCCGGCTTGACCTTGCAGCGCATCAGTATGATGGCGCCGGCGATCAGCATCATCATCTGGATCACCAGGTTCATGGAGAGCGGGCCGGTTTTGTCCTTGATGGTGAAAACCGGACGCAGACCTTCGTTGGCCCCCAGCAGTACCACGGCAGCGATGGCGGCGAAGAAGATCCAGGTAGACCAGTAGGCCTCTTTCGGGAACTTGGTATTGAGCAGGGTTTCACCGCCGCCGTAGATAAAGGCGCGCTGCTCCGGATCCTGGATCTTGGCCTGGAACTCCTCGTCCTTGTCCAGATCCTTGCCGCGGCGCAGGCTCCAGAGGGCCGCGACGATGACGCCGGTCAGGGAGGAGGGGATGGCGATCATCAGGATGTCGAGCAGACCGTAGGCCTGACCGATGCCGTGACCGGCCGCCAGAATGGAGACCATGGAGACCACGGCCACCGATACCGGCGAGGCGCAGATGGCCATCTGGGAGGCGACGGAGGCCACCGCCATCGGGCGTTCGGGACGGATGTTCTTCTGCAGCGCGATGTCGGCGATGATGGGGAACATGGTGTAGACCACGTGGCCGGTACCGCACAGGAAGGTGAGGGTCCAGGTGGTGAGCGGGGCCAGTATGGTGATGTATTGGGGGTGACGGCGCAGCAGACGCTCGGCCACCTGCATCATCAGGTTGAGACCGCCGGCGGTCTGCAGGGTGGCGGCACAACCGATCACCGCCAGTATGGTCAGCATCACCTGCACCGGCGGTTCGCCCGGTACCAGACCGAACACGAAGGTCAGCAGGAACAGACCGATGCCGCTGATGAGACCCAGCCCCATGCCGCCAAACCGGGTACCCAGCAGCAAGCAGCCGAGTACCACCAAAAACTCCATCAAGATCATTCCATTACCTCGCGTTATTTAATCCATGTAAGTGCTGTGTTGGGCGCATGGACCGGGATTGTCTGTTTTTTATTTAGCCCTAAAGGGTTAGTGGTTATTCTGCCTGCCACAAGGGGGCAAAAATTTGAGGTACTTCAATAACTCATCGCTTTTTGATTTAACGCCATAAAAACCACGTATTAACCCTTTTGTTATTTTAGGGGTAACAGGCGGCATCGTATGGAGCTTGAAGGCGGGCAGGGTAGCAGGATAAAAAGGCGAGGGGAGTGGTTTGTTGCAAAAAAAGTGATTAATTGTGGCCAAGGCAAGCCGGTGGCAGGGGGGCGGGCAACAAAAAGCCGACCCTGAGGTCGGCTTTGTCGGCAAAGTCCCGTAATCAGAACTCGGCGGTGCGTGGGGTACGCGGGAAGGGGATCACGTCGCGCACGTTGCCCATGCCGGTCACGTAGACCACCAGACGCTCGAAGCCCAGACCGAAACCGGAGTGCGGCACGGTGCCGTAGCGGCGCAGGTCGCGGTACCACCAGTAGTCTTCCTTGTTCAGGCCCATCTCGGCCAGACGGGCATCCAGCACCTCGAGACGCTCTTCACGCTGGGAGCCGCCGATGATCTCGCCGATGCCCGGGGCCAGTACGTCCATGGCGGCAACGGTCTTGCCATCGTCGTTGAGGCGCATGTAGAAGGCCTTGATGTCTTTCGGGTAGTTCTTCACTACTACCGGTGACTTGAAGTGCTCTTCGGCCAGGTAACGCTCGTGCTCGGAAGAGAGATCGATACCCCAGGAGACCGGGAACTCGAAGCTCTTGCCGCAGTTCTTCAGCACTTCGATGGCGTCTGTGTAGTCAATCTGGGCGAAATCGGAGGCAACGAAACGCTCCAGACGGCCGATGGCGTCCTTGTCCACGTGCTGGGCGAAGAACTCCAGATCGTCGCGGCGCTCGCTCAGCACGGCGTTGAAGACGTACTTCAGCATGGCTTCGGCCAGCGCGGCGTTGTCTTCCAGATCGGCGAAGGCCACTTCCGGCTCCACCATCCAGAACTCGGCCAGGTGGCGGCTGGTGTTGGAGTTTTCGGCGCGGAAGGTCGGCCCGAAGGTGTAGACCTTGGACAGGGCGCAGGCGTAGGTCTCGACGTTCAGCTGGCCGGATACGGTCAGGAAGGTCTCCTTGCCGAAGAAGTCCTTGTCGTAGTCCACCTTGCCTTGCGGGGTGCGCGGCAGGTTTTCCAGATCCAGGGTGGAGACGCGGAACATCTCGCCGGCCCCTTCGGTGTCGGAGGCGGTGATGAGCGGGGCCGCGATCCAGAGGTAGCCCTGTTCGTGGAAGAAGCGGTGAATGGCCTGGGAGAGGCAGTTGCGCACTCGGGTCACGGCGCCGACGATGTTGGTGCGGGCACGCAGGTGGCCCTGCTCGCGCAGGTACTCGATGCTGTGGCGCTTGGCGGACATGGGGTAGGTGTCCGGATCTTCGACCCAGCCCACCACCTTGACCTCGGTGGCCTGCAGTTCGAACGCCTGGCCGCTGCCCTGGGACTCGACCACGGTGCCGGTCACTTCGACGGAGCAAGCTGTGGTCAGACGCTGCACTTCATTCTCGTAATTGGCCAGGGTATTGGGGACGACGGCCTGTACCGGATGGAAACAGGAGCCATCGGAAACGGCCAAAAATGAGATCCCCGCCTTGGAATCACGGCGGGTCCGGATCCACCCTTTCACTGTCAGGGTGGTGCCGACCGAATACTTACCGGCCAGCACATCTACTACGGATGCGTGCGTCATCGAAATATTGTCTCCAGCTTGTTCTTGCAGCGCTATTTGCAACACTAGGGGTCTGGCCCGGGCACAGATGGCCCACCATGGCAGACTAAGCCGTTCATCTTACCCGCGCAGGTTTGATAAACAAGCAAAAATGTCGGACTCTGGGGGGGATTTCGGCGCCAATCGCTTCATTGGCGGGCCAGCGGAACGGGGGATGGACGTGAAAGAGCGGCGACGGGGGCCGGACGGGCTGACACGGGTGTTGCGGGGGCTGGTGATCCTCTGCTGGGGCGGCTTTATCGTGCTGCTCTCCCTCTACCACTTCGCCCGGCCAGAGGTGGCCTACGGTTTTCTGGTCTATGGCGGGATCAAGGTGCGCCAGAGCTGGGATCCCCAGCTCACCCCCTGGCTGCTGCACGGGCTCTGGGGATGCTGCCTGCTGACCCTGGCGGTGCTGCTGGCAGAGCGTTGGCGCTGCCGGCGGCGGGAGGACACGGGGCGGGTGCACCTGGCTATCTTGCTGCTGATCCTCGTCGCCAGCCTGCTGTTCTACTACCTGGGCTAGTCTGCCGGCCCGGAGGGGTCGCGGCTGGAGGGCGCTTGCCCCGCCCGCGGCTGCTCGCCAGCGGAGCGCTTGCCGAGCTGGCGTTCCACGCTGTCGAGCATCTGGTTGTAGGCGAGCGCCACCCGACCAATCTCGTCCCCCTCATCCCCTTCCAGCCGGTGGCCGAAGTCGTGCAGATCGGTGGCCTCCTCCATGGAGCGGGTCAGCTGGTTGAGGGGGCGGACGATCCAAGTACGGATGACCCAGAGGGTGAGCAGCAGCCCCAGCCCGAAGATGACGGTGAGGCTCAGGGCCGAGGTGAGAATGTTCTGCTCGACCCGGGTAAACAGGGTGTCGAGGGAGTAATCAAAGCGCACCGCTCCCAGCACGGTATTCTCCGGCACCTGGTGGCAGCTGGTGCAATCGGTGCCGCGAAAATCCTTCTTGGCCAGCAGTGGGCGGGTCACCACCAGCTTGCTGTGCATGCCGTCGTGTACCACCTCCAGGCTCCCTTTACCCGCCAGTGCCAGCTCGTCGAACCTGTCCTTGGACTGTTCGTGCTCGCGGCCTGCCCCGTACTGCTTGCTCACCGCCTCGCTGCGCACGATGCGGGCATCCTCCACGTGAGCGTGCTCGAGGAACTTGTCGCGCAGGGTATCGCGGGCTTCCATCTTGCCGGTCAGCATCAGCATGTTGAGGCCATCGAAATAGGCTTCGGTCTGCTCGCGGCTCTGCTCCTTGATGAGGGTCAGGATGAGATCGCGCTCGCGCACCGCCTGATAGGCCGCGGAAAACACCAGCACCATGGAGAAGATGAACAGCAGGAAGAAGTTGATTTTGGCAGCAATGGAGAGGCGCATGGGAACGGTACATCTGTTGGGTAAAACCCGCGCAGTCTACGCGTCTTGGCTGCCCGGGTCTGGTGTCTTGCTCACATTCTGATGAAAAAGATTCAAAAGACCCTGCCTGACAGGCAGGGTCTGCGCTGTTGGCTCAGAACTCGCCGCTGTGGATGGCGGCGGTGATGGCGCCGGTCAGCACGGTCAACTGTGCCGGGCCGATGACGAAGGGGGGCATCAGGTAGATGAGCTTGCCAAACGGGCGGATCCAGGCCCCGAGCTCCACAAACTTGCGCTGGATACGCGCCACGTCCACCCGCTCCTTCATCTCCACCACCCCGATGGCGCCGAGCACCCGCACGTCGGCCACCGCCGGATGCAGGGTCAGTTCCACCAGCTCGGTGCGCAGCTGATGCTCGATGGCGCGCACCCGCTCAGCCCAAGGCGAGGCCAGCAGCAGTTCGATGGAGGCGTTGGCCACGGCGCAGGCCAGCGGATTGCCCATAAAGGTCGGCCCATGCATGAAGACGCCAGCCTTCCCATCACACACGGTGCGAGCCACATGCTCGGTAGTGAGCGTGGCCGACAGCGTCAGATAGCCGCCGGTGAGCGCCTTGCCCAGACACATGATGTCGGGGCTGATGCCGGCCCAGTCGCAGGCAAACAGCTGGCCGGTGCGGCCAAAGCCGGTGGCTATCTCGTCGGCAATCAAGAGCACGCCGAACTCGTCGCACAGGGCGCGCACCCACTGCAGGTAGCGGGGGTGATAGAAGCGCATGCCACCGGCGCCCTGGACTATGGGTTCGAGCACGATGGCGGCGATCTCCTCGTGATGGTCCGCCATCAGGGTGGCCAGCTCCACCACGCAACGCTCGTCCCACTCGGCGTGGAAACGGCAGCTGGGGGCTTCCACGAAATGGTGCTCGGGCAGGAAGCCCTGGTAGAGCTCGTGCATGCCGCCATCCGGGTCGCACACGCTCATGGCGCCGAAGGTGTCGCCGTGATAGCCACCGCGCAGGGCAACGAACTTGGCGCGAGGCGTCCCCTTGGCGTGCCAGTACTGCTGGGCCATCTTGAGCGCTACCTCCACCGCCACCGAGCCTGAATCCGCCAGAAACACCCGATCCAGCCCAGCCGGGGTGATCTCCACCAGCTTGCGACAGAGCTCCACCGCCGGGGCATGGGTCAGGCCGCCAAACATCACGTGGGACATCTTGCCGAGCTGGGCGGTGGCGGCCGCGTCCAGTTCCGGCACCTGATAGCCGTGCACACAGGCCCACCAGGAGCTCATGCCATCCACCAGCTCGCGGCCATCGTTGAGGGTGAGGGTCACCCCCTTGGCACTGGCCACTTCATAGCAGGGCAGGGGATGGGTGAGAGAGGTATAGGGGTGCCACACATGGTGCAAATCGAATTCTTGGTTGGTCATTTGTTGTTCTGTTGTCAATTAGTTTGATCTGGTCGGTGTTGACAGTCTACGCGCGCTCTCTACACTAGCCAACAATTTCAGCCACTTGGCCCTGCGCGCATCTCTGTTCGCCCGGGCCAGGTGGCGGGTTTTGCGCTTCTCTCTTGCAAGGACCTTT
The DNA here is from genome assembly GCF_019048665.1 of Aeromonas sp. FDAARGOS 1408. NCBI lineage: Bacteria > Pseudomonadati > Pseudomonadota > Gammaproteobacteria > Aeromonadales > Aeromonadaceae > Aeromonas > Aeromonas sp. FDAARGOS 1408. Next base: position 907,259 of record NZ_CP077394.1, read on the forward strand.
TGCAAAGAGGTCTTGCAAGCAAGGCGGCGCAGGATCCCACCAATAACAACCGGAAGCCATGTATGAATGCTCTCACCGCGGGCGGTCACGCCCTTCGTCACGACTGGACCCTCGCCGAGGTTCAGGCCCTGTTTGCCCTGCCATTCAACGATCTGCTGTTCCAGGCCCAGACTGTGCACCGTACCCATTTCGATCCGAACGAGGTGCAGGTGAGCACCCTGCTCTCCATCAAGACCGGTGCCTGCCCGGAGGATTGCAAGTACTGTCCCCAGAGCGCCCGTTATCACACCGGCCTTGAGGCCGAGCGGCTGATGGAGGTGGAGAAGGTGCTGGAGCGGGCCCGCGAAGCCAAGGCCAACGGCTCGTCCCGCTTCTGCATGGGGGCGGCCTGGCGCAACCCCAAAGAGAAGGACATGCCCTATATCCTGCGGATGATCGAGGAGGTGCGCGGGCTCGGCATGGAGACCTGCATGACGCTTGGGATGCTCACCGCCGATCAGGCGGCGCGCCTCGGCGCCGCCGGCCTTGACTACTACAACCACAACCTCGACACCTCGCCGGAGTTCTACGGCGACATCATCACCACCCGCACCTATCAGGACCGGCTCGATACCCTGGAGCATGTGCGCGGCGCTGGCATGAAGGTCTGCTCCGGCGGCATCGTCGGCATGGGCGAGCAGGCGAAGGATCGGGCGGGCCTCTTGATGGTGCTGGCCAACCTGCCGCGCCACCCGGAGAGCGTGCCCATCAACATGCTGGTCAAGGTGAAGGGAACGCCGCTGGAGAACCAGGAGAACCTGGACCCGTTCGAATTTATCCGCACCATCGCCGTGGCACGCATCATGATGCCGGCCTCCCACGTACGCCTCTCCGCCGGGCGGGAGAAGATGAACGAGCAGATGCAGGCCATGTGCTTTATGGCGGGGGCCAACTCCATCTTCTACGGCTGCAAGCTGCTGACCACCCCCAATCCGGACGAGAACAGCGACATGCAGCTGTTCAAGCGCCTCGGCATTCGCCCCGCCCAGCGGGCCCAGAAGCCGGATCAGGTTCAAGAAGAGGAATTGTTGGCCGAGGTGAGCCGCCAGAGCGAGCCCACCGAGATGTTTTATGACGCCACCCGCCCCCGTGCCGGGGCCGCGCGGTCATGACGGGCCCCGCAGTCACGGGCCCCTTCGGGTTGAGCGCAGCGCTGGCCGAGCGCGAGCAGGCGGGCCTGCTGCGCAGTCGCGTCGCCACCGACGGGGCGAGTGGCGGGCGCCTCAAGGTTGGGGGGGGCGATTACCTCAACTTTTCCGCCAACGACTATCTGGGGCTGGCCGATCACCCCGCCATCAAAAGCGCCTTCCAGGAGGGGATTGACCGCTATGGTGCGGGCGCCGGCGCCTCGCCGCTGGTGACCGGTTACAGCCGGGCCCACCAACAGCTGGAAGAGACGCTGGCCGAGTGGCTCGGGCTGGAGGCGGTGCTGCTGTTCAACTGCGGCTTCTCGGCCAATCAGGCGGTGCTGAAAGCCTTGCTCGGCAAGGAACATCTACTGTGGCAGGACAGGCTCAACCACGCCTCCCTGCAGGAGATGGGTAGTCAGCTGCCCTGCAAGATGAAGCGCTTCGGCCACAACGACATGGCGGCCCTTGAGCGGCAGCTTGAGCCAAACCGGGGGCTCATCGTCTCGGAGGGGGTGTTCAGCATGGACGGGGATCAGGGCCCCTGGCGCGAGCTTAGCCAACTGGCCGCCCGGAGCGGCAACTGGCTGATGATCGACGATGCCCACGGCCTCGGCGTGCTGGGGCCGCAAGGGCGCGGCACCCTGGCGGCCCAGGGGGTGAACCCGGCTAGCGTGCACATCCAGATGGGCACCTTTGGCAAGGCGCTCGGGGTGGCCGGCGCCTTTGTGGGCGGCAGTCGCGAGCTGGTGGCGTATCTGGTCAACTTCGCCCGCCACTACGTCTACAGCACCCATATGCCGGCGGCCCAGGCCTGCGCCGTGCGCCAGAGCATCGCGCTGGTGCGTGCTGCTGACGAGGCCCGCGCCCAGCTTGGTGAACTCATCACCCGTTTCCGACAAGGGGCGCAGGCGCTGGGCTGGCAGCTGGGTGCCAGCAATACCCCCATCCAGCCGCTGCTGGTGGGGGAAAGCAGTGCTGCCCTGCAACTGGCCGAGCGGTTGCGGGGGCGCGGCGTCTGGGTGAGTGCCATCCGCCCGCCCACTGTACCGGTCGGCACGGCGCGCCTTCGCATCACCCTGAGCGCGGCTCACCGCGCTGAGGACGTGGATCGGCTGCTCGATGCCCTCGGTCCCTGCCAGGCCACCGACGAGAGAGGAGGCGCCCATGCTGCATGAGCGTTTTCAGGCGGTCGACAAGGCCCAGCTTGCCCGCCGTTTCGGCGCGGCCGCCCGTCACTACGACGCCCACGCCCGCTTCCAGCAGGAGGTGGGGCTGGCGCTGCTGGAGCGCATGCCGGACAGGCAGGTTGGCCTTGAGCTGACGGTGAGCGGGCTGGATCTCGGCTGCGGCACCGGTTTCTTTCTGCCGGCTCTGGCCGGGCGTTGCAGCGAGCTGACCGGGCTGGATCTCGCCCCCGGCATGCTGGCCCAGGCGGCCCTGCGTGGCAGCGGCGCCCGCCTGCTGTGCGGCGATGCCGAGCAATTGCCCTTTGCCGACGAGACGTTTGACTGGGTCTTCTCCAGCCTGGCCTTGCAGTGGTGCGAGCGGCCGGCCCAGGCCTTTGCCGAGCTGCACCGGGTGCTCAAACCCGGCGGTCGGCTGCTGTTCTCGACCCTCTTGGCCGAGTCGCTCTGGCAACTGCGTGAGGCCTGGCGCACGGTTGACGAGTGTGATCATGTCAATCGCTTCCTCAGCCTGCCACAATTGCAGCATGCCATCGCCGCCGGCGGTTTTGCCGCCCCGACGTTGGAGAGCCTGACCTGGTCGCTCGGCTACCCCGAGCTCAACGGCTTGCTGCGCGATCTCAAGGGGATCGGCGCCAGCCAGGTCAATGACGATCGCCATACCGGCCTTGGCAGCCGTCAGCGCTTGTTGCGTCTGAGCCAGGCCTATGAGGCCCATCGTCAGCCGGACGGTCTGCTGGCCGCCAGTTATCAGGTTTGCCTCGGCCAGCTGATCCGCCGTTAACCGGCGATCTAGGCCGAGAGAATTGAGCTGCGGGTGCCCCGCCGTATCGAGCCTGGGCACCCGCACCGTATTGAGGAGTCATCATGGTCAAATCCTTCTTCGTCACCGGCACCGATACCGATGTGGGCAAGACGCTGGTCGCCCGCACCCTGCTGCTGGAGTTCGCCGCGCACGGCATCCGCTGCGCCGGTTACAAGCCCGTTTCCGCCGGCTGTGCCCGCACCCCGGAGGGACTGCGCAATCTGGATGCGGTGCTGTTGCAGGAGGCGGCGAGCCTGCCGCTGCCCTACGATCTGGTCAACCCCTACGCCTACGAGCCGCCCATCGCGCCCCATATCGCCGCCAGCGAAGCGCGCGACGCCATCACCCTGAAGGGGTTGTCGGACGGGCTGCGCCAGATTGAACAGGCGGGGGCCGAGCTGGTGGTGGTAGAGGGGGCGGGGGGCTGGTTCCTGCCACTCGATCGCAAGCACCTGCTGTCGGACTGGGTCAAGCAGGAGAACATGCCGGTGATCATGGTGGTGGGGGCCAAACTGGGCTGTCTCAACCATGCCCTGCTCACCTTCGCCGCCATTCGCAACAACAACTTGCCGGTGGCGGGCTGGGTCATCAACCGGCTGCACGGCTCCATGAGCCACTATCAGGAGAATCTGGACACCCTGCGGGGCTTGCTGCCGGCCCCGTTTTTGGGTGAAATACCCTTTGTAAACAATCCGCTCGAGGCTGATCTGCGCGGGCGACTCGACATTTCGCCCCTGCTCTGAATCCGACATTCAGCGAACATTCATAGAAACTGTCTATTATGCGTGACAGGTGTGGCCCGGCCGGCAGCGAACTGGTGACGGGCCACGCATCCATATCTCACAAGGAGTCAATATGAAGCGAATTATGCTATTCCTGGTGACCAACCTGGCCGTCATGCTGGTGCTGGGGGTGGTACTCAATATCCTGTTCTCGGTTCTGGGGATCAACAAGTCCAGCATTTCCGGTCTGTTGGTGTTCTGTGCCGTGTTCGGTTTTGGGGGTTCCTTTATCTCCTTGCTGATGTCCAAGTGGATGGCCAAGCGCAGCTATGGCGTCCAGGTCATCGAGCAACCCCGTAACGAGACCGAGCACTGGCTGGTGAGTACCGTGGCCCGTCAGGCCCGTGAAGCGGGCATCAAGATGCCGGAAGTGGGGATCTACGACTCCCCCGAGATGAACGCCTTCGCCACCGGCGCCCGCCGTGACGACTCGCTCGTCGCCGTGTCGTCCGGTCTGCTCTACAGCATGAGTCGTGACGAGGCGGAAGCAGTGCTGGCCCACGAGGTGAGCCACGTGGCCAACGGCGACATGGTGACCCTGACCCTGATCCAGGGGGTGGTGAACACCTTCGTAATGTTCTTCGCCCGTATCGTGGCCGGCGTCATCAGCAACTTCTTCAGCTCCAACAACGAGGAAGAGAGCAGCAGCACCGGCGGTTTTGCCTACATGATCACCGTGTTCGTGCTGGAGATGGTGTTCGGCGTGCTGGCCTCCATCATCGTCATGTGGTTCAGCCGTCAGCGCGAATTCCGCGCCGACGCCGGCGCTGCCAAACTGGCTGGCCGCGACAAGATGATCGCCGCCCTCGAACGCCTCTCCCGCGGTGCCGAGCCGCAGCTGGAAGGCTCCATGATGGCGTTCGGCATCAACGGCAAGCGCTCCATGAGCGAGCTGTTCATGAGCCACCCGCCCATCGAGCAGCGCATCGCCGCCCTGCGCGGTTAAGCGAAAGCGCCAATGAAAACGGCTGCCCTCGGGCAGCCGTTTTGCTTTGTGCGCTTTGCGCTACAGCTTGAAGTGGGCCATCTCCTGGCGCAGCAGCCGTGACAGCTGCTTGAGCTTGGCCGCCTCCTGCGAGACGTGGCGGGCGGCATCCCCCGACTGCTCGGAGAGGGAGGTGATGTTGCCGACGGTGGAGACCACCTCGTTGGCGGCGGTGGACTGCTCGCGCAGGGTGTGGCTGATCTCCCCCATCAGGCCGGTCAGGTTGGAGGCGTGATCCTGGATGCTGGCGATGGCCGCGCCGGTCTGGCTGGCCAGGCTCACCCCGCGGGAGACGTTGTTGACCGTGTTCTCCATGCTGCGGATGGAGGCGTCCGCTCCACTTTGAATTTTACCGATCATGCCGGTGATCTGCTGGGTGGAGGCAGCCGAGCGGCTGGCGAGGTTGCGCACCTCGTCGGCCACCACCGCAAAGCCGCGTCCCTGCTCGCCGGCCCGGGCCGCCTCGATGGCGGCGTTGAGGGCCAGCAGGTTGGTCTGATCGGCGATGCCGCGGATCACCTCGATGATCTCCGAGATCTGCTGGGTGTGGCTGTTTAGGTCCGCGATGCTGCTGGCGGCGTTGGAGACGGTGTCCGAGATGCTCTGGATGCTGTCGAGGGTCTGCTTGATGACCCCGGAGCCCTCTTCCAGGGTGTTGGCGGAGATCTTGCTGAGCTCGTCGGCGTGGGTGGCGTTGTCCGAGAGGTGGCTGATGCTCACCACCAGCTCCTCGATGGCGGCCGCCATGGTCTGGGTACTGGTCTGCTGGGAGGTGGCGAACTGGGCGGTCTGCTCCGCTATCTGGGCGATGCTGTCGGCCGAGCCTGAGAGCTCTTCGCTCGAGTGGGAGACCTGGGCGATGATCCCCTTGAGGGTGCTTTGCATGGTGGCGAGCAGGCCGATCAGGCTCTCCTTGGCACCGGCAGGCACCTTGATCGGCTGGGAGAAGTCCCCCTCGGCCAGGTGGTTGAGATCGCTTCTGAGTTGATCGACCGAGGTGCCGACCAGATCGATCAGCGCCTTGTAGGTGCGCCAGAGGAAGAACATCAACACCAGGCCGAGCGCGATGAACAGGTAGCGCAGCATGGCGGACTGGCTGGTGGCGTCATCCACCGCCTGCTGGGTGCGGGTCTCCATCATGACGTAGAAGTCGTCGATGGGGGACATGATGCGTCCCTTGTTCTGGTGATAGGCCTTGTCATGCATCATGGCGATGGCCTTCTGCTGGTTGGCGGCCAGATCGCCATCGGTCTGCTGCACCAGCTTGAAGGCGGCCACCTCGGTGTTGACCAGGGCATCCGAGTTGTTCTTGGCTTCGTTGAGCTTGGCCAGCTCGCCCTCGGTGAAGCCGGCATCCTTCATCAGATCGATGAGGCCGCGGCGCACCTGGCTGTCCGGGCGCGGGTTCTGGCCGTTGGCGGCGACGAAGTCCCAATAGATGCGGTTGTAGCCCTGCGGCCGGTTCTGTTCCCCGTTGCGAATGGCCAGGATCCGCATGTACTGCTGTTCGTAGGCGGGATCCTTGGTGATCACGTAGGTGCGGCCGAGGCGGGTCAGATCGTCGGAGGATTGCCGCAGTTCATCGGCCAGCAGATAGGATTGGTAACGTTGCTGATAGCTCTGTTCCATCTGTTTTCCCGACCAGCTGTAGGCGAAAAACACCAGCGACAGCAGGATCAGGGTGATGACTGAGAGCAGCAGATTGAGCTGAAAGGCGGGTCTGTTCTGTTCCATGGTTTGAGCGTCCTTATTCTCACCGATAACCCCCTTTGTCACGCGGCGAAGGCCGGTACTTCTGTGGGGTTTTATTGTTGTTGCAGTGAGTATAGGAGCGCTCTTCGCCAAGGCTGCGGCGGGTCGGCGAAAAGGTGCGAGAAAGGAGGCGCGAAGGCAAAGGAGGGGAAAAGCGCGGTCGGGAGCATGCTCCCGGCCGGCTGTATTATTGTGTCTCGATCACCTTATTTGATGACGATGTCGGTGAGGGGGACGGCGCAGCAGGTGAGGATCTTGCCCGCGGCCCGCTCGGCGGCGGTGATGGCCGGGGCATCCGGGTGATCCACTTCACCCGAGACCAGGGTCTGCTTGCAGCTGCCGCAGATGCCGGCGCGGCAGCTCCAGGGCAGCTCCACCCCCTGCTTGTGGGCCTGATCCAGCACGGTGCCCTGATTGTTGCCGGCAAACGCCTGCTCGCCGATGCGCAGCTGCACCGCCTGATGGGGGCGGGAGAGGGAGAGGATGGCGCCGCCAAAGCTCTCCTGACGGATCCGCCCGGCCGGCACGCCAAGGGCGGCCAGTCTGGTGGCTGCATCGGCCATAAAGCCATGGGGACCGCAGATAAACACTTCCCGCTGTTGCAACCCTTTGATCTGTTTGAGGTGAACATCGTCCAGCCGCCCCTTGAGCCCCTGCCAGTGCGTATCAGGCTGGCTCAGGATCAGGGTGAGGGTCATCCCCTGCTGCGCCAGGGTGTGCAGCTCGGCGGCGGCGGGAATGTCCGCCTCGCTGCGGCACAGGTGCATGAAGTGCACGTCGCCGAGTTCACCGCGCAAGCCTAAGGTGCGGGCAATGGAGAGCATGGGAGTGACCCCCGAGCCGGCCGAGAGCAGCAAGAGATTGCGATCCCGGCCCAGATGAAATTCGCCGGCGGGGTTGGTGGCCAGCAGACGGTCACCCGGTTGCAACTGCTGGTGCAGCCAGTGGGAGATGCGGCCGCCCCCCACCTTCTTGACGCTGATGCTGTAACGCTCCGGCTGCTCCGGGGTGGAGCTCAGGGTATAGCGGCGCAGCAGGCGCTCGCGCCGCAGACCCAGGCCAATGTCCAGGCTGATGGGCAGGTGCTGGCCCGGCAGGTAGTCGGGCAGGGGCTCGCCATCGGCCGCCTCGAACCAGAAGGTCTCCAGATCCCGCGCCAGCGGCTCGCGGGCCACGCACACCAGCTCCCTTTTTTTCGGGGCCGCGTTGGGGTAGACAGGGGCGCGGGCGCGCTCCAGCACCTCGATCTCGCTGCCCGCCTCAATCCAGCCCTCGTTGAGGGCCACCAGGTTCTGACCGAAGTAGACCTCGCCATCCTCGCCGCGCCGGTAGCGGGTGAGGGTGGCCAGCGGCTCTTTCAGGGCATTGAAGCGATCCGTGCCCGGCTCCACCGTGGTCATGATGCAGCGGCTGCAGGGCTTGGCGACCAAGAACTCCACCTCGCCGATGCGGATCCGCTTCCAGCCGTCCTCCTCGAAGGGGAGGGTGCCGCTCGCCACCAGGTTGGTGCGAAACTGGCTCATCTGGTGCAGCGCGTCGGATCTCAGGTTGAGATCTTCCAAAGACGCCTGGCTTATCAGCAGCAGGGGGTAACCGTCGGCAAAGCTGACCCGGGTGCCGGTCTTCTCCCGAAAGCGGGCGGACTCTTCACCGAGCCAGAGCAGCTGCACCGGCTCCCCCGCCACCTTGCTCAGCCACGCATCGGCCTGGGCGTGGGTGTGCAGGGCGTTGAAGCTGTCTTTCCAGACGCCAGTGGCCCGGGGCGCGCGGCTGAACTCGGTCTCTCGCAGGGTGAGCGGCTCGAAGCCCGGATAGCGCAGCTGCAGGCCGCCCTCGATGGGGGTGGCCACCACCTGCTGCAACTGGGGATGGGTGCGTGCCGTGATGAAGCTGCCGTCCGGTTTGACCACCATGTAGCGGCGATCCCCCTGCAGTCCCTCTTCGGTGACCAGGGCGCGGGTCAGTGGCATGCCTGCCGTCGACTTGATGGGGTAGAGATGAATGCTGGCGAGTGTTGGCATGGCCGGGTCCTTGTGCGGTGGCGGTTTCAGTGCAGGAGAGAAGCGGGCGAGCCCCGTTCCGTGCAGCAATGGTTGCAGGGATGGCGCTCACTCGGGGTCGCCGACGGTGCTGCGTCGCTTGCGAGGCGTGAGCCCGAGCGGAGTTCCTGCAGACGGGCAAGATGTTACACGGGTCACGTTGTGCACTCCATACCTCATAAAGTGCAACATTTTTTGATCCTGATCCGTCATTCAGTACAAAAATCAGTCCATTATCGAGTCAGCTTCCAGTTTCTGACGCTTTCGCTTCTTCCCTCTCCGGCCACCGTCCGCTTCGGTTAAACGGTATCAAGTGCATTCGGATGGGGCCTGTCACCCAAAAAGAAGAAAGCAATGTATGAGCAAACAACTGGATATGACCCCACAGCCGGATCTTTCCCAGAAAACGGGAACAGGCCCGGTCCGTACTCGGCTACCCGTTTGGCGGCCGGCCCTGCCACCCTGCAATCATGCCTGCCCGGCTGGCGAGAACATCCAGGCCTGGCTTGCCCTGGCTGAAGCGGGCCGCTTCGAGGCGGCCTGGCAGACTCTCATCGAAGAAAATCCCCTGCCTGCGGTCCACGGGCGGGTCTGCTATCACCCCTGCGAAAGCGCCTGCAACCGGGCCCAGGTGGATGATGCCGTCTCCATTCACGCCATCGAACGCTTTCTCGGCGACGAAGCGCTGGCCAGGGGCTGGCAACCTGCAGCCCCCGCGCCTGCCAGCGGCAAGAGGGTGCTGGTGATCGGTGCCGGCCCCTCCGGCCTCTCTTGTGCCTGGCACCTCAACCGGCTCGGCCATCAGGTGGAGATCCGCGAGGCAGGGCCGCTTGCCGGCGGCATGCTGCGCTTTGGCATTCCCGCCTACCGCCTGCCCCGCGAGGTGCTGGACAGGGAGGTGGCCCGCATCGTTGCCGCCGGGGTGACGCTGACCCTCAACCACAAGGTGGAAGACGTGCTCAAGGCGCGCGACGAGGGGGGCTTTGACGCCGTCTTCATGGCTATCGGCGCCCATCTGGCCAAGCGGGTCGACATTCCGGCCCGGGAGGCGGGCAAGATCCTCGATGCGGTGAGCTTCCTCGAGCAGGCGAGCCTGGCGGAGGAGAAAGGCTTGCCGCCACCCAAACTGGGACGACGGGTGGCCATCTACGGTGGCGGCAACACCGCCATGGACGCGGCCCGCACCGCCCGCCGCCTCGGTGTCGAGGAGGCGATGATCATCTACCGCCGCGACCGGGATCATATGCCGGCCCACGCCTTCGAAGCCGACGAGGCCGAGGAGGAGGGGATCAAGATCAACTGGCTGCGCACCATCCGCCAGCTCGACAGCACCAATATCGAAGTGGAGGTGATGGCGCTGGATACAGAGGGCAAGCCGGTGCCCACCGGCCAGTTTGAAACCCTCGAAGCGGACTCCCTCATTCTGGCGCTCGGTCAGGAGGTGGACTTGAGCGTGCTGGAGAGCATCCCAGGCGTGCGGGTCAACAAGGAGGGGGTGGTGCAGGTTGGCGAGAACCTGATGACGGATGTGCCGGGTCTGTTTGCCGGCGGTGACATGGTGCCCTCCGAGCGCACCGTCACCATCGCCACCGGCCACGGCAAGAAGGCGGCGCGCCATATGGATGCCTGGCTGCGTGGTCGCCTCTACCACAAACCGCTCTCCTACCCGCTGGTGGGGCCCGAGCAGTTGCAGCTCTGGTTCCAGACCCATGCTCCCGCCAGCAGCCAGCCGGTCAAACCGCCCTCGGCGCGGGACGACTTTGGCGAGATCATCGGCGGACTGGACGAGACGGCGGCCCGCTACGAGGCGGCGCGCTGCTACTCCTGCGGCAACTGCTTCGAGTGCGACGGCTGTTATGGCAGCTGCCCCGAGCAGGCCATCGCCAAGCTGGGGCCGGGTCTGGGGTATCAGGTGGATGCCGAACTCTGCACCGGTTGCGGTGCCTGCCATGACCAGTGTCCCTGCCATGCCATCGAGTTGCGCCAACCGGAGGAGTCCCAATGAAACATGAATTGATCATGGTCGACGGCAACGAAGCCGCGGCCCGGGTGGCGTATCAGCTGAGCGAAGTGTGTGCCATCTACCCCATCACCCCGAGCTCGACCATGGCCGAACTGGCCGACGCCTGGGCCGCGGAGGGGCAGACCAACCTGTGGGGCAACATCCCCACAGTCGTGGAGATGCAGAGCGAAGGGGGGGCGGCCGGCACGGTGCACGGCGCCCTGCAGGCGGGGGCGCTCGCCACCACTTTCACCGCCAGCCAGGGGCTGATGCTGATGCTGCCCAACATGTACAAGATCGCAGGCGAATTGACCTCGGCGGTGTTCCATGTGGCGGCCCGATCCTTGGCGGCGCAGGGGCTGTCGATTTTTGGCGACCATCAGGACGTGATGGCGGCGCGCAGCACCGGTTTTGCCATGCTCGCCTCCGGCTCGGTGCAGGAGGCGCAGGACCTGGCCTTGGTCGCCCACAGCGTCACCCTGCAGTGCCGGGTGCCCTTTATCCACTTCTTCGACGGGTTCCGTACCTCCCACGAGGTGAACAAGATAGTCGCCCTGCACAAGGATGAAATTCGGGCGCTGATCGACAACGACTGGGTGCGCGCCCACCGCGCCCGGGCCCTCAACCCGGATCACCCGATGATGCGCGGCACCGCCCAGAACCCGGACACCTATTTTCAGTCCCGCGAGAGCGTCAACCCCTTCTACGAGGCGGTGCCAGCACGGGTGCAACAGTGCATGGAGAGCCTCGGCGAGCTGACCGGCCGCCACTACCGGCTGGTGGAGTATCACGGCGCCCCGGATGCCACCGACGTCATCGTGTTGATGGGCTCGGGGGCGGCCACCGCCCGCACTACGGTGGATTGGCTCAACCGGCAGGATCGCAAGACCGGAGCGCTGGTGGTGCGCCTCTATCGCCCCTTCCCGGTGCAGGCACTGCTCGATGCCCTGCCCAGGAGCGTGCGGCGCATGGCGGTGCTGGATCGCACCAAGGAGCCGGGCGCTGGCGGCGAGCCCCTGCTGCTGGATGTGCAGAGCGCGCTGATCGACGGTTTGCAGCGCGGCCTTATCAAGCGCCTGCCCTGGCTGAGCGGCGGTCGCTATGGCCTCTCTTCCAAGGAGTTCACCCCCGCCATGTGCGCGGCCGTGTTTGAGGAGCTCTCCTCCGACGCGCCGCGCCCGCGCTTTACCGTGGGCATAGTGGACGACGTCTCGGGCCTCAGTCTGGCCTGGCACCCCATCGGCGATCTGGAGCCCCCTAGCCGGGTGCGGGCGCTCTTCTTCGGCCTCGGCGCCGACGGCACGGTCGGTGCCAACAAGAACAGCATCAAGATCATCGGCGAGCTGGAGGGGTTCCACGCTCAGGGCTACTTCGTCTACGACTCCAAGAAGTCGGGCTCGCGCACCGTCTCCCACCTGCGCTTTGGTCCCGAGCCCATCGACGCCCCCTGGCTTATCGAACAGGCGAGTTTTATCGGCTGTCACCAGTGGGGCTTTGTCGAATCGGTAGACTTGCTGGAGCACGCCGCCGAGGGGGCGACCCTGCTGATCAACGCCCCCTATGAGCCCGACCGGGTCTGGGCCGAGCTGCCCGAGCGGCTGCGCGCCCGCATCCGGGCCCTCAATATCCGGCTCTATTGCATCGACGGCGATCGGGTGGCCGAGCAAAACGGCATGGGCAATCGCATCAACACCATCATGCAGACCTGCTTCTTCGCCCTGGCCGGCATCTTGTCGCGGGACGAGGCGATCGCGCTTATCAAGAAGAGCATCGAGAAGAGCTATGCCCGCAAGGGGCCCGAGGTAGTCGAGCGCAACTTCGCGGCGGTGGACGATACCCTGGCCCACCTCCATCAGGTGGCCATTCCAGCCGGTGAGGAGGTGGCGAGCGACTACCCCTTGCCGCTGGCGCCGGGGGGCAGCGAGTTTGTCCAGCGCGTCACTGGCGAGATGCTGGCGGGGCGCGGCGATTTGATCCCCGTCTCCATGCTGCCGGTGGATGGCACTTACCCCACCGCTACCAGCCGCTTCGAGAAGCGGGATATCGCCCGCGAGATCCCCATCTGGCACTCCGATATCTGCATCCAGTGCGGCAACTGCGTCTTCGTCTGCCCCCACGCGGCGCTGCGGGCCAAGTTCTACCATCAGGACTGGCTGGCAACCGCCCCCGAGGCCGCCCAGTCGGTGCCCGTCACCGCCAGGGGCTTCCCCGACAGCCGCTACACCCTGCAGCTCTATCCGGAGGATTGCACAGGCTGCGGCCAGTGCGTGCAGGCCTGTCCGGTGCGGGCTGGAGAAGATGAGAGCCATGAGGGCGAGCGTGCCATCGCCATGATGGACAAGGCGCCCCATCTGGCTGGCCAGAAACAGGCGCTGCGCTGGTTCGAGAGCCTGCCGTGGCCTGCTCGCGAGCGGGTGGATTTCTCCACGGTGCGCGGTGCCCAGTTCCTCGAACCCCTGTTCGAGTTCTCCGGCGCCTGCGCCGGCTGTGGCGAGACCCCTTACCTCAAACTGCTGACCCAGCTGTTTGGTGACCGCATGCTGGTGGCCAACGCCACCGGTTGCTCCTCCATCTACGGCGGCAACCTGCCGACCACGCCGTGGGCCAAGAACGGTGAAGGGAAGGGGCCGGCCTGGTCCAACTCATTGTTCGAGGACAATGCCGAGTTCGGCTTTGGTTTTCGCCTCACTGCCGATCAGCATCACGGTCAGGCGGTGGCGGCCCTCAAAGCGATGAAAGGGGAGCTGGGCGCAGAGCTGGTCGATACCCTGATTAGCGCACCGCAGCGGCTGGAGTCGGAGATCCGCGCCCAGCGCACCCGGGTGGCACAAGTGCGCGAGCGGCTGGAAGAGGTGAAGTCCGGCAAGGCCCGCGAGCTGCTCTCGCTTATCGATCAGCTGGTGCGTCGTTCGGTCTGGATCATCGGCGGCGATGGCTGGGCCTATGACATCGGCTCATCGGGGCTCGATCATGTGCTCGCTTCCGGACGCGATGTGAACGTGCTGGTGATGGATACCGAGGTCTACTCCAACACTGGCGGCCAGATGTCGAAATCGACCCCGCTCGGTGCCGTCGCCAAGTTCGCGGCGGGGGGCAAGACGCTGGCCAAGAAGGATGTGGCGCTGCAGGCCATCTCCTACGGCAACGTCTATGTTGCCCGCATCGCCTTTGGTGCCAATCCTCAGCAGGCGCTGCAAGCCTTGCGTGAAGCGGAGGCCTACCCAGGCCCGTCGCTCATCATCGCCTACAGCCACTGCATTGCCCACGGCATCGACATGGAGTTCGGCCTGACCCAGCAAAAACGCGCCGTGGCCTCCGGCCACTGGCCGCTGATGCGCTACAACCCGGTATTGCGCAGTGCGGGACAGAACCCCTTCAGCCTCGACAGCCTGCGCCCCTCCATTCCGCTTGCTGAATACCGGCAGGAGGAGACCCGTTATCGGGTGCTGGCCCAGAGCCATCCGGAGGAGGCCGAGCGGCTGATGCAGGTGGCGCAACAAGTGGCGTGGCAGAAGTGGGCCACCTACGAGGAGATGGCCACCCGCGAGGCCAGCCAGTTCCATCCGCCGGTGTGATGATGGGGCGAAACAGGTATGACGAAGCGGGCCATTGGCCCGCTTTTTTATGGCTGGATAGAGAGGGTTGACTCAGGGGCTGGTGGTACGCAGCACCTTGAGGTGCAGGGTGCGCTCCTGGTGGGCCGCTATCTCCTGCTCGGTGAAGCGCATGGGCTGCCACTGCTGACGGGCGAACTGCTCGGTCTGATCGGTGAAGTGCGGGCTCTCGGGGTCATGGGACTGGCCGTAGCTCAGGAAGCGCTCCGCCTTGGGGCCGGCGTCATCGAACTGCAGGGCCAGCACGAAGCTGGAGCCGTAGTTGGCGCGATAACGCAGCTCGGGCTGGCCGTCACCGTCGTCATCCAGGCTGCGCAGCGTGGTGCCTGCCACGGCCTTGCCGGTCACTATGTTGGCGAGATCCGAGCTGCTGCGCGAAGGCAGGTTGGTCTGCACCATGTTGAACAACCCCTCGAAGGAGTTGCCTCCAGGCAGCGCGATGGGGGTCAGCCCGGCCGCTTTTTGCACGAATTGCAGTGCGCCGAGTTCGGCATCCGGCGCGATACCGGCCGCCTGCAACCGTTGCTGGACCTGGGCCAGCGCCAGCAGGGCCGGGTCTTCATCCGGCGCGCCGCTCCAGGGGGCCAGCCCGCTCGGCGTGGTGGCGCCATGGGCCGGATAGAAGGGGATGGCAAACAGGGCATCCTTGATGTCTCTGTGGCCGCTGGTGCGAAACGCCGTCAACCATTCGCGCATCAGGTGAGCCCCCCGGCTTTCAAGCTGATATCCGCCATCCCAGTTGGCGAGCGCGTTGCAGCTCGGCGTCAAGTCCAGCGGGCCGCTGGTCAGCTGGATCAACGGATGGGCCTGACAACGGGCCAGTAGGGGATCTCTGAGCTCGCGGGCAAACAGGGAGCCGTTGTGGGTCACCACACCTTGCAGTGTCTGCAGGGTAAAGCGGCGATCAGCCCCGGTCAGTCCCATTGCATCGGGCGTGCTGATGAGCTGGGCGTTGTAGCGGGTACGCGGGCTGCGCACCGTCTGCTCCGGCCCGTAGAGAATGGAGTATCCCTCCAGCGGGGCCGCCAGGTTGGTCAGCCAGTGGCTGCTGTTGGCGTTGTAGACGTAGTCGCTGCGACTCAGGCGGGGGGCCTGGCTGAGGGGAACAAGGCCGGGAGCCCGGGTCTGGCCGCTGTCGACCCACTCGAAATCGGGGTCGTTGCCCGGCAGCAGCACGCTGCCCTCGCCATCCAGCCAGATGGGGGCCAGTTGCGGTGTCTGGGAGGCGGCTCGCCACCAGGCCTCTGCCTTGGCGCCGAGGCGGGGTACCTGGGTGGCATCCACATAGCTGGCCTGGCCCGTCTTGTCGATCAGCAGGGTATTGACCCAGGGCACCCCCTGATGCTCGGCCAGCGCCTCGAAGAAGGCCGGGGTGCTTTGGGCCCTGGCCATGGCCAGCCACTGTTCCAGCATCTTGTAGTTGCCGGCGTTGGCATCGCGGAGGCTGACGGCGCTGCTGCTGGTCCAGCCCAGGCTGGGCGAGAGGGAAGCTAGGTTGACCATGGGGCCGAAGTGGCTGGCATAGAGGGTCTGGACATGGGGCTGCAGGCTGCCATCGGCCTGGCGGACCTGCACGGTGATCTCTTTCTGGCTCATCTCCCGCCACTGGTCGCCGTAGCGATAACGCAGCGGATTGGCGGGATCCAGGGTGAGCTGATAGAGGGTGAAGCGCTTGGACTGGGAGACGGTGTGGGTCCAGCCCAGCTGCTCGTTGAAGCCGATCAGGATGGCGGGAAAGCCCATCATGGTGGCACCGGTCACATTGAGTTTGCCCGGGATCTGCAGGTGCTGTTCATAGAATCTGAGCTCGCCATCCCAGGGAAAGTGGGGATTGCCGAGCAGCAGGCTGTTGGCGTTGCTGCTGCGATCCGCCCCCAGCGCCCAGCCGTTGCTGCCGATCCCCTCCGAGGTGAGCAGCGAGACGGGATCCAGCGCCGGGGCGGGCAGGGCGGCACGTCCCTGTGCACCGGCAGTGGCGGGGGGCTGGGCGCTGGCCATGGCGCTGATAAAGCTGCGGCCGCTGGCCAGCTGGGCAAGATCCAGGTGATAGGCCAGCAACTGGACCGGGGTGATGGGTTCGACCCACTCGGCCCCGCGGCAGGGGGAGGGGTAGTCCGCCGGGCCGGCGCGGCCGGCAAGTGAGTGGTTGAACCCCGCCACATAGCCTTCGACAAGGTCACGGGCATCCGGCGCCAGCTTGCCATACAGGGCCGCGGCCTGGGCAGGCAGGTCGAGGGCGCGATAACCCACGTCGGAGAGCAAGTTGCGCTGCTGCTCCCCCGCGCCCAGCCAGCGGGATTTCTCTCCTCGCAGCTTCATGATCTGCTCGCTCAGGGTGCAGAGGTTCTCCTCGGCATGGGCATAGCCGGCCCCGAAGCCCAGGCTGGTGTAGTCGTTCGCCTTGATGTGGGGAACACCCTGCTCCGTGTAGGTAAGGGTGACGTCGTAGTGGCGAGCGGGATCCGGCTCGCTGCTGTTCTCCTGGCAGCCGGCCAGTACGAGGCAGCCGAGCAGGGGGAGGGGAAAATGGGTTTTCATCCTGGTTCCTTCTGTGGTCCTGACTTGTTATTGTTCTGTTGCTTTTCAGCCGCAGGCGAAGGTATTTAAGCGCAGCCCTTCCGCCCCTGTCGCCTCGCTGGATGGAACCGGTCAATGGTTGGAAAACATAATAAAAACAAGGGTAAACAGGTACGTCTCGATGGAGGCGTACCTGCAGGAGGACGCATATGCAGTGGGAAGAAGTGGCCGCCGTGCTCAGTCTGAGCCTGACCGGCATGTTGCTGCTGGCCACGCTCGGCTGGCTGCGGCGCATGCGGCGGGATGCCGCCGCCGGTTATCTGCTGGCCCTGCTCAGCCTGAGCGGCTTGCAGGCGCTGGAGTATCTCTACCACCAGCAGCAGTGGTTTCACCATTGGCCCCATCTGCTCAAGCTGGCTGACCCCTTGGTGGTGATGTTGCCGTTCTGCCTCTATGGCTACATCAGGGCTCTGCAGGGGGAGTCGGTGCTCGGTGGCTGGCGTGAGCGGCTGGTGCACGGCTTGCCCCTGCTGCTGGTTGCCGCTCTGGCGTTGCCCTACTGGTTGTTGCCGGGGGCCGACAAGGTGAGCTGGATCCTGCTTGGCAAGCAGGGGGATTCGCTGTGGCCCGGTGTGACCCTCTATGGTAACCGCTATCTGGCCTGCATCGCCCTGCTGGGGCTGGCCTACTGGTGGCAACAGCGGCGCCTGGGAGTGGCCAGCCGCAAGCCGGCGCTGCGGGCCTGGATCGCTCAGTTGCAGGGGCTGCAACTGCTGGTGGCCTTGCTGTTGTTGGTGCGCATCGCCTTGAGCTGGCTCGGCTGGCCGCTCTCTACCGTCTATCTGCAGGCTCCGGTCACCGCCTATCTGCTGCTGCAAGTGCTGGCCCATGCCAGGCTGCCCCAACAGGGAGGGGTGCCGGAGGGGGGCGTGCGCGAGCGCACCAATGATGCCGCATCGGAACCGGTTCGGCATGAGGGCCTGCGCCCCCTGTTCGAGGCGCTGGAGCGCCAGCTCGGGCGCGGTGCCTATCGGGATCCCGCCCTCTCCCTTGGCAAGCTGGCCGAGGAGTGCGGTCTGAGCCTTCATCAGGCATCCAGCGCCATCAACGCCTGCTCGGGGGGCAACTTCTACGACTGGCTGAACCGATATCGGGTGGCGGAGGCCAAGCGACTGTTGCAGGAGAGCGACGAGACGGTGGCCTCTGTCTGTTACCGGGCCGGGTTCAACAGCAAGTCCACCTTCAACAGTGCTTTTCGCCGCCACACCGGCCAGACGCCGAGCGAGTTTCGACGTCAGGGGGGGCAAGCGGCCGTCGCCTCCTGATGAGCGGCCAACAAAAAGCCCGGCGTCGGGCCGGGCTGGCAGGATAAGTTGCTTATCCAGGTATTCGTCGAGGCGTCTATTGTGGATGTTGTTTGAGGATGTCGTAGATCTCCTCTTTCAGTTTGAGTTTCTGTTTTTTCAGATCCTTCACCTCGGCGCTGTAGTCGCTGGCGTGATGTTTCTCCAACTTTCTAATCTCCACATCCAGGTCGTTATGCAAGTCAAACTTCTTTTGGAAATGGACATCACTGCTCTTCAGTTTCGAGATGAGCTCTCTGTACTCTGGGAACATGTAATGCGGCCTCCTTGGTTTCGTTTGATTGTGCCTGCAAGACCAAACTACCGCGTCCCCTGCGAGATAAATGTGATCCGGCTCCAATTCGGGACCAATGATTTGCTGCATGCGACGGGCGATTTTTAACTGTTTGAATCACAAGCTGATAAGGCTTTTATCGGTAAGCGGAGAGTCTGAAAAGTGCCGGATGGATCACAATTGTGACTGCCGGATGACAGCCTGGGGCCGCCGGGCGGGCAGCAAAAAGGGGCACAGGGCCCCTTCTTGGTAACAGGTGTCGCGTTTACTCTTTTTTCTTTTTCTTCTCGGGCAGCGGCTTGCCATCGCGGGCGATCACCTTGCCCACCTCGAAGCCGATCTGCGCCGCCAGTTCTTCCAGATCCGCGGCCTTGGCTTCGTTGCCGATGGCGTACTGATAGTTGGCGATGGTGATCTTCTCGGCCACCGGGGTACCCGGGACGATGGGCTCGCGCCAGCCCTGACCCACATGGGCCACCAGGGTGCCGTTCATGATGAGCTCGCCGACGATCTCCTGGGTGGGGATGCCCTTGCCGTAGGTGAGGCCCTGCGGGTGCTTCTTGCCGACCAGGGGTTCGCTGCTGGCCGGCATCAGCTTGGTGCGGATCAGCCACTTGGGCGACTTGGTCTTGCCCACCGCCTTGCCGGTCTGGTACTCGTTGATCTTGATGGTCTTGATCATCTGGGTCATGAAGTCCTTGGTCAGCGCCTTCTGGGCCTCGCTGGTTTCATCGATGGCGATGGGGGCCACGTACCAGGTCTGGGCCGCCTGCGCCTTGGGGGCGGCGGGGGCGGTTTGTGCCATGGCGAGCGGGCTGAGCAGGATGGCCGCCAACAAGAGTCCTATCTTCTTCATTGTGATTCCGCTTATGTTTCAACAAGAATTTTGTTTTGCCAGCGACGACTGCGCCAGCGCCAGAACATGGCCAGACCGCGCACCCACTCGTCGCAGGCGAGCGCCAACCAGATACCGACCAGTCCATAACCCTGCATGATACCAAGGAAATAGGCCAGTGGAACGGCAATTCCCCACATGGAGAGCAGCGCCATGTAGAGCGGGAAACGGGCGTCACCGGTGGCGCGCAGGGCGTTGATCACCACAAGGTTGAAGGTGCGGCCGGGTTCCAGAATGAGGCTTATCAAGAACAGCTGCGCCACCTGGGTGATGATGTCGGTGTCATCGGTGAACAGGCTGATGATGGTGCGGCCGTTGAGGGCGGCGGCGAGAGCGATGAGCGCGGTGACGACGAGCCCCAGCTTCAGGCTCTTCATCAGCTGGGTGTAGGCCTGCTCAAAGCGGCGGGCCCCCGCCAGATGGCCGATGATGATCTCGTTGCCAAGGCCGATGGAGAGGCCGAACAGCAGGATGAACAGGCAGATCTGGAAGAAGTAGGACTGGGTCGCCAGCGCCTTGTCGCCGAGCAGGCCGACGAAGGCGGTCACCACCATGAACTGCAGCATCCAGGAGAGGTTCTCGCCGGCGGCCGGCAGGCCGATGTGCAGCACTTTGCCCAGCATCAGCCGGCTGGGTTTGACGATCTCCGGCAGTTTCAGGTGGATGCCGGTCTTGCGCGCCACCAGCCACACCAGCAGCACCACCCCGACGATGCGACCCGCCACCGTGCTGATGGCGACCCCGGCCACCCCGAGCTGGGGCAGGCCGAACCAGCCGTAGAGCAGCAGCAGGTTGCCGACGAAGGTGATGAGGTTGACGGTCAGGGTCACGTACATGGCCTGACGGGTGTGGCCGTGGGCACGCAGGGTGGCGGCCAGGCAGAGGGCCGCCGCTTCCGGCAGCAGGCACAGGCCGATGATCTGCAGGTAGAGGGTGGCATCGCTCATCAGGTTGGCGGGCAGGTTCATCAGCGCCAGCATGGTACTGGCGCCGGCGATGACGCCGACGGCGGCCACCAGCCCCACCAGCAGGTTGAAACCGATGGCGGTGTGGATGACGACACGGGCCTTCTCTTTGTCGCCGGCCCCCAGATACTGGGTGATCACCACGCTGGTGCCGATGCTGACAAAGCTGAACAGGGTGATGGCGAGATCGAACACCTGGTTGCCGACCGCGAGCGCCGCCACCCCCTGATAGGAGACGTGACCCACCATGAAGGTGTTGAGGGCCCCGGTCAGAAAGTGCAGGGCGAGATCAATAAACAGGGGCCAGGTCAGGGCGAAGAGGGAGCCCGGACCTGCGTGGGATTGAGTTTGCATGGGGTGTCCAAATACTGGGGATGGCCCTCGTCGGCGCCATCTGGACGGGCATTTAACACCAAGCGGGTGCGAGGCGCAATCGTGGCGGTGGCCAAGCAGGGGAGCAAGAGACGCGGCCCTGCCGCAGGGGCTGGGCCGAGCTTGGTCAAGCAGGGGTGGCGCCCGCCTCCTGTTCGCTTGGCAGGGTGAGGCGCGCCGAGTCGGGCAGGGCCTCATCCTGGGGCCAGCGCGACAGGATGGCCTCGGTGGTGCTCTCCACCACCTCGTCATCCTTGAACACCGGCTCGCGGTAGCAGCGGGTCATGCGCAGCGCCTGATACATGTCGGGGCAGAGGATGATCCCCTCGTCGCCGACCCGGATCCCGGCCTGCTTGAGCCACAGGCTCATCTGGCCGTGGCGGCCGGCCATCACCATGTGGATGCCGCGCCGTTTCAAGTCGCGGTGCAGTTCACCCAGCATGCTCATCACGCTGATGTCCTGGTGGGTGAAGCAGGCCACCGCGTCCACCACCAGGCATTTGGGGCTGTGGGGATCCTGCACCAGCAGCGCCAGCACCCGCCGCTTGAAGTAGGGGGCGTTGAAGTAGGTGAGCGGCGAGTTGAAGCGATAGACCAGGATGCCGGGAATGGCCTTGGCCTGCTCGTTGTCCCCCAGGGTGCGCACCACCCCTTCGTCGTCCATGCCGAGCAACTGGTCGGTGGGGCGCATCACGTTGCGCAGGAACTGGAACAGCCCCAGCAGCACCGCGAGGGTGATGCCCGGAATGACCCCCATGGCCAGCACGCTGACAAAGGTGATGAGCGCCAGCCAGAAGGCGGAACGATCGGAGTTGCGCAGGGCCCACAGGCCGCGAAAGTCGGTGAGGGACAAGGAGGCCATCACCAGCACCACCCCAAGGGCGGCGGTGGGGATATATTGCAGCGGCGCCGTCAGGTAGAAGGTGACCAGGGCGATGACGGCGGCGGCGATGATGGAGACCAGCTGGCTCTTGCCGCCGTTGGCGTCGTTGACCGCGGTGCGCGAATCGGCCCCGCTGATGGCAAAGCCCTGGGAGGCCGCCGCCGCCAGGTTGGCCATGCCCAGCGCCCGGAACTCCTTGTCCGCATCTATTTCGTAGCCGTTCTTGGCGGCGAAGCTGCGGGCGGTCAGCATCATGGAGACGAAGCTCACCATGGCCAGGTTGAGCGCCGGCAGCACCAGCTCCCGCATCAGGCCGGGGGGAAACTCCGGCATCTGGAAGGCGGGCAGGCCCGAGCCGATGGCGCCCAGGGTGGCGATGCCGAACCGGCCGAGATCGAGCGCCCACACCAGTCCCGCCGTCACCACCATGGCCACCATGGAGGAGGGCCAGGCCGGCTTGAAGCGCTTGGCCAGCAGCAGGGTGAGCAGGGCGGTCAGGCTCATGGCCAGGGTGGGTAGATGGGTCTGGGTGATGTAGCTGGCACCGCCGGCGATCCGCTCGATGAGGTAGCGCTCGCTGAAGGTGAAGCCGAAGATCTTGGAGAGCTGGCCCACCATGATGGTGATGGCCACCCCGTTGAGCAGCCCCATCAGGATCGGGCGGGAGAGAAAGTCAGCCAGCACCCCCAGCTTGAAGCGGCTGGCGATGAGGCACCAGAAGCCAGTCATGGCGGTCATGGTCATCACCAGCTGCCAGTGGCGGGTGGCATCCCCGGCGGCGAGCGGGGTCACCACGGCGGCGATCACCGCGCAGGTGGCGGCGTCCGGGCCGACGATGAGCTGGCGGGAGGTACCGAACAGGGCGTACACCAGCATGGGCAGGATGCAGGAGTAGAGGCCGACCAGCGGCCCCACCCCGGCCAGCTCCGCATAGGCGATGGCCACGGGCAGGGCCACCGCGGCCACCGACAATCCAGCGCGCATATCCGGCATCAGCCAGGCCCGCTGGTATTGCAGCAGGGCGGCGAGGCCCGGTAGCCAGCGTTCGAGTGAGAAGAAGTCGCGCATTATTTAACCCATTGAGTTACAAACAGCTTTTCCTTAGTGTGCCCAAGGTTATCGAAACATTGCAATCAGGTTATGGCCAGTTCACCACCAGGTCAGGCCACAGCCGTTGCCACTTCTTGGCCTTGACCCGCTCGGTAAAGACCCGGCTCTCCTGGCGGCAGCGCGGGTTGGGATCCACCTGCAGGGACCAGTTGGGGGCAAAGCCGTAGGGGGCCAGCCATTCGAATGAGTCGTCTGCCAGCAGCCGGACCCCGATGCAGGTGGGCACCTCCACCCAGTGGCTGAGGGCCGACAGCGAGCTGGTAAACGGAGCCACCCGCTGGCGCAGATGCATGCGGGCTTGGTTGCGCACCTCCCACTGCTGGCCCGGCATCCTGACGGCAAGCCAGGTTTCGTGATCGGTCTCCTTCAATCCAGTCGGATCAGCACTGTCCAGATAGATAAGATCGATGTCGTTGAGGGCGGTCGGCGCCGATTTGTGGTGCAGGTGATCCCAGATGAGGTTGCGGATAAAACCGGCCCCCAGCGCCCAGTCGGGCAGTGCCAGTTCACGGGCTGCCCGCAGGCAATCCATGCGCTGGGCATCGGCCCGCAGCAGGGCTTCGGTTTGTTCCTGCAGGTCGGCTTCCCGGGCGCCCGGGCGAAGGTTGAACGCTTGCGTGTGGTGACGCGTCTGGGGGTCAGCCGGCATTGCGGCGCAACCAGACGTCGATGTAGCTGCAGCTCGGTACTATGGTGAGCCCTTCCGCCTGGGTCCAGTCGTAGAAGGTGCGAGCCAGCTGATCGGCGATCCCCTGTACCCTGAGCTCGGGCGGGACGAAGGTGCTGTAGGCGTCGATGGTCTTGGCATCGAGCCGCCGGTAACGCAGCCTGGACTCCTTGCCATCCACCACACAGATGAATTGCTGCTGGTTGGCCTGATGAATGATCTCGCTCATGCTTGCTCCTCGGTACGGGGGATGGGGTTATCTGACCATGTCGGCGCCCCTTTGCCAACTGTTCGGGGTCGCTTACACTGCGAGCCCGGCCGGGTACATACCCGCTAGCCAAGGTATAGAACAGTTCACGAAGGATGGATCCCATTATGGCTTTTGCCACGCTGGAAGAGTTGATCGGCAATACCCCCCTGCTGGCGCTGCGTCGCATCAATCCCCACCCCGATGTCACCCTGCTGGTCAAGCTGGAGGGCAACAACCCGGCCGGCTCGGTCAAGGACAGGCCGGCGCTGAACCTCATCAAGTGTGCGGAGGCGAGCGGTCACTTAGCGCCTGGGGCCCGACTCATCGAGGCCACCTCCGGCAACACCGGCATCGCGCTGGCCATGGTGGCGGCGGCGCGGGGCTACCAGATGCGACTCATCATGCCAAATATCATGAGCCAGGAGCGGCGCGATGCCATGCAGGCCTACGGCGCCGAGCTGGTACTGGTGGAGGGGGGCATGGAGGCCGCGCGCGACCTCGCTCTGGCGATGCAGGCGCGGGGTGAGGGGCTGGTGCTCGATCAGTTCAACAACCCGGCCAACCCGGATGCCCATTACCTCTCCACCGGCCCCGAGATCTGGCGCCAGAGCGAGGGGGCGGTCACTCACTTCGTCTCGGCCATGGGCACCACGGGCAC
This sequence comes from Aeromonas sp. FDAARGOS 1408, assembly GCF_019048665.1. Taxonomy (NCBI): domain Bacteria; kingdom Pseudomonadati; phylum Pseudomonadota; class Gammaproteobacteria; order Aeromonadales; family Aeromonadaceae; genus Aeromonas; species Aeromonas sp. FDAARGOS 1408. The sequence goes on from NZ_CP077394.1 coordinate 931,546, forward strand.
CATCATGGGGGTCTCCCGCTACCTCAAGGAGCAGAACCCGGCAGTGCAGGTGATCGGCCTGCAACCGGCCGAGGAGAGCCAGATCCCCGGCATCCGGCGCTGGCCGGTGGCCTACCTGCCCGCCATTTTCGAACCCGCCCGGGTCGACCGGGTGCTGGACGTCACGCTCGACGAGTCCCTCGCCATGATGCGCCGGCTGGCGCGGGAGGAGGGGATTTGCTGCGGAGTCAGCTCGGGCGGCGCCGTGGCTGGCGCCCTGCGGGTGGCGGCAGAGATCAGACAGGGGGTGGTGGTGGCCATCATCTGCGATCGGGGGGATCGCTACCTCTCCACCGGGGTGTTCAGCGACGAGCAGGGGTGAGAGCCCAGGTCGGCGTGCTGATTAACATGATATGTATCAATAGCTTGCTGATACATCGCACTGTGTACCGCTTGTAACAATCAAGCCTGCTGGCAGGCTTGATTCCATTTGCCTCCTGTTTGACACTCGGCCTCTTTTGTTGACCGCTGCAAACAGGAGCGTCCCATGATCTTGCCTTCCTCTCTTCGTGTTTCTCTGCTTGGCCTCTGTCTGGCCACGGCAGGCTGCACCGTCGAACCCTATGCCTATCAGTGTGGCGACAAGCAGTGCTCGGTGACCGATCACAAGGGGCAGAAACAGGAGCGGCCGCAGGACGAGGTGAAACCCGTCTGGGAGCGCAAGCAGGAGCGGGAAGAGGCAGTGCGCCGCAACAAGGAGTCCATCTGGCGCGAGAAGACGCCCGAAGATAGCGGCAACTACGGCGCCGGCGCCACCATCCGCTGGTAACAGGTGGCCCCGCGAGGCGGGACCGCCTGCCTGATCACTCCCAGGCCTGCTCCAGCAGGGCCAGCAGCTGGGCCCGGTCGGCATCCTTGCGGTTGTAGAGCAGGGCGCCGTCGTTGATGGCGAGATCGCGGATCTCGGGCAGCAGCGCCTTGTCGGTGAGACCCGCCTCCCGCAGGGTGCGCGGCAGCTTCACCGTCTCCCACAAGGTATTGCGCAGCGCCTGCAGCGCCTCGATGGCGGCCTGGGGCCGCACGGCGGCCGGGGTCGCGGCAAAGCGCTCGGCCCCCACCAGCGGCAGCAGCAGGCGAGCCAGTTCGGGGTCTATGCCCGGCCGGTTGTAGTCGAGCACGGTGGGCAGGAAGAGGTTCATGCACAGGCCGTGGGGCAGGTGGCAGCGGGCCCCCAGGCTGTGACCGAGGGCGTGCACCAGTCCCACCATGGAGTTGGAGAAGGCCATGCCCGCCAGGGTGGAGCCCTCCGCCAGCTGCAGCCGCAGCTGCTTGTCCTGCGGGTTGCTGAGTACCTGGGGCAGGGCGTTGGCGATCTTCTCTACCGCCATCAGGGCCAGGGCGTCGCTGACCGGGTTCTTGGCCGTGCCGATGAAGGCCTCGATGGCGTGGGTCATGGCATCCATGGCGGTGGCGGCGGTGATGTTGAGCGGCAACCCCTGGGTGAGGCGCGGGTCCAGTACCGCCAGCTGGGGCAGCAGGAAGGGGGAGGTAAAGGGCACCTTGCGCCCGCTCGCCTCGTCCTTGATCACCGCCACCAGGGTCACTTCCGAGCCGGTGCCCGCCGTGGTGGGCACCACCGCCAGCGGCTGCAGCGGCCGGGTCAGGCAGCCGGCGCCGGCGTAATCGAGCAGCCGCTCCCCTCCCATGGAAGCGAGGATGTTGACCGCCTTGGCGGTGTCGATGACGGAGCCGCCCCCCAGCGCCACCAGGCTGTCACAGCCAAGCTCCCGGTGACGGGCCGCGATCCGCTCCACCACGGCGGTGGAGGAGTCGGCCGGGATCTCGTCCCAGATGGCGGCTACCGGCAGCTCACCCTCGGCCAGCACCCCGGCCAGCAAGGTAGCCAGCCCGGTGCTGCTGACCCCCTTGTCGGTGAGCAGCAGCGGCCGGCGCGCCCCCAATCCCGCCAGCTCGCCAGCCAGTTGCTCCAGCGCCTGCTCCCCTGCGATCAGTTTGACCGGACAGAAAAAATCGTAATAGCGACTCATAGGCTCATCCTCTCGTTCAGCCGGTCAACAGACCCAGGTAGATATGGCAGGCCCGGCTCAGCTTGTGGCTCGGGTCCGGATAGTGGCGCAGCAAGGGGCGGGCGATGAAGGCCGGCAGGATCAGCGCCTGCAGCTGCTCCAGCGCGCGCACCAGGTGCATGGCGACGGTGAGATCTCCCTCCACCAGCAGGCGGTTCTCGCTGAACGCCTGATTGACCCCGAGCCGAAAGCTGAGGGCGCGAAAGGCGATGGCGGGATGCTTGAAACGGACCCGCAGCGGGTGCAGAGCGCCGGTATCGGGGGCAGGACCGCTCTGCCAGCGGCCGTCAGCCTTGTGAATGGTCAAGCCCTGGGCCATGCCGCCCACCTCTAGCCGGATGGTGAGCCCGTCCGGCAGAGGGGCCAGCTCCCGGCGCACCGCCTCGTCGACCCGGGCGGCGCGGCACAGGGTGCGGCCGATGATCCAGAGCAGGCTGGTTATCCAGAGACGGCGGCCCAGCGCCGCCAGGGTATCAAGGTGTCGGTTGTGCATACGCGTGAGCTCCCGAGATGGCGGACCAGAACAGGGCGAAGGCACTGGCTTGCCAGTGAGCGTCCCGTCCCAGTTCAGGTTGGTCGACAAACAGGGAGGCGCAGGCCAGGAACTGGCCCTGGCACACCTCCAGCATCAGGGCCGGTGGGGCTTGCATCAAGTCGCCGCTGGCCTGGCCCTGGGCCAGCAGGCGGGGTAAAAAGCGCAGGGTGTCGCTCAGGATCTGGCTGCGCAGCGGGCGAGCCAGCAGGGGGGAGTGGAAGAAACCCAGCACGAACTTGAGCTCGTGGGGGTGGGCCTGCATCCAGGCCATCGCCTGGCTCCAGTAGTGATGCGCCTGCTCCTTGAGGGGCAAGGTGGCGTCAGCCTCAGTAATGGCGGCGCCGAGGCGCAGCTTGATGTCCTGATAGAGGCTCTGGATCAGCACCTCCTTGCTGGGAAAGTGGTGAAACAGGGTGCCATTGGCCACCCCCGCCGCCTTGGCGATGCGGGCGGTAGCGGCCCCCTGCAAACCATCTTCGGCGCATAGGGCAAGGGCAGCATCCAGGATCTGGCGACGCTTGTCGGTCACGGGCGTATTCATATTCATCTCGTCAACGTAAGAACAGGGCCATCATCAGCCGCTGGTGCCAGCGCCGATAGGGAGGGTGCACCATGGTGCCGGTGCTGAAGCGCCCCCGGCTCAGCACGGTCTTGGCCTTGGAGAAGGTGAGAAACCCCTCGTGGCCGTGGTAGTGGCCCATGCCGGAGGCACCGATGCCGCCGAAGGGCACGTCGTCGGCCGCCACCTGGAACAGGCTGTCGTTGATGGCCATGCCGCCGGAGTGGGTCTCCCGGATCACCTTTTGCTGCAGGGCGGGATCCAGGCTCATCAGGTAGAAGGCGAGTGGGCGGGGCCGGGCGGCTATGTAGGCGAGCGCCTCGTCCAGCGAGTCATAGGGCACGATCGGCAGCAGCGGGCCGAAGATCTCCTGCTGCATCAGCTGGCAGTGGTTCGGCACCTCGGTCAGCAGATGGGGCAGCAGACGATGGGCGCCATCGTCGCGGGCCGGGCTGCCACAGGGGTGGATCTGGGCGCCAGCCCGCTCCGCCTCGGCCAGCCAGCCGGTGAGCCGCTCGTATTGGCGGCCGTTGATGATGGAGCCGTAATCCGCACTGGCCAGCCCCTGGGGATAGAGATGGGCGAAGTGATCGCGATAGGCTTCGACAAAGGCCTGCTCCTGACCGCGCGGCAGCAGCACATAGTCGGGGGCGACGCAGATCTGGCCGGCGTTGAGGCTCTTGCCGAAGATCATCCGCTCCACCGCCAGCGCCAGCGGCATGTCGGGGGCGATGAGGCAGGGGCTCTTGCCGCCGAGCTCCAGGGTGAGCGGGGTGAGCTGGGGGGCCGCCGCGGCCATCACCAGCCGGCCCACCGCGGTGGAACCGGTAAACAGCAGGTGATCGAAGGGCAGGGCGCTGAAGGCGGCCGCCACCTGGGCGTCGCCTTCTATCACCATTACCTCGCGCTCGTCGAAGACGCCGTCCAGCAGCTCGCGCAGCACCCGGTTGGTGTGGGGGGTGAATTCGGAGAGCTTCAGCATGGCGCGGTTGCCGGCGGCGATGGCGCTGATGAGGGGGCCGAGGCTCAGCATCACCGGGAAGTTCCAGGGCACTATGATGCCGACCACCCCGAGCGGCTGATAGAACACCTCCACCCGGGCCGGCGCCAGCAGCAGGCCGGTGTGGCGGCGGTGCGGGCGCATCCAGCGCTTGATCCGTTTCTGGGTGTAGTTGATCTGCATGACGCAGGGGAGAATGTCGGCAATCATGCTGTCGTAGTCGCTGCGCTGGCCATAGTCTTTGGCCAGGGCGTCGCACAGCGGTTGCTTGTGGGCTATCAGGGCGCGCTTGAGCTGGCTGAGGTGGGCTCTGCGCTCGCTCAGGCTCGGCATGGGATTTTGCTGACAGGCCTCTCTGAGTTTGGTCAGTCTGGCCGGGAGCGACAACTTGTCGGCGGCCTCCTGCAACTGCATCGCTTCCATGGCATACCCCGCTGATAAATAGACCGACTGATTGGTCGGTCTAAATCTAGCTGCGTGTTAATCAAATGTAAAGTTCGGTGCTCTGGTTTGGCATGGTGCGCGGGTGACTCACCCGGCGACTGTGCTGGCTACCACATTTTCGTGGATCCAGGGTTGGTGAATTATCCAATAAGGGGTAGTTTTGGCTATCAATCGACAAGGAGAGAGCACGATGACCAGGGAACTGAACAGCTTGTTGGCCCGCCTCGAGGATGTGGTCGAGCGGATGCCGGATTGCTTCAACACCTATGAGTTTGCCCAGAAGCTGGCGCTGCAGCATCAGCGCGAATTTTTTGCCGCGGGTCACTCCCTGGCCGAACAGGAGGGGCGTCTGCTGCGGGTGCTGCACGAGAAGATTGCGGAAGCGTTGGCCGGCAGCGACAAAGTGATCGAGGGGGCGCTGCTGCCTTGCGTCACCCCCTGGGGGGAGCGGGCCACCTCGCCGCGCTGGCATCGCAAGCACTGAGCCATCCACTGGATCAACAACAGGGCCCGTCGTGGGCCCTGTTCTGTCGTTGCTGTCACTGGGTGAGGCGGCGCGCCTGCCAGTAGCGGCTGTTCCAGTAGACGTTGTCGAGGCGTGAGCGGATCACCCCCTTGCTGGTGGAGGCGTGGATGAACTCCCCGCCGCCGGTGTAGACGCCGACGTGGTATTGCTGCCAGCCGGTCTTGAAGAAAACCAGATCGCCGTGCTGCAGCCGGTAGCGATCGACCGGTCGGCCCAGGTTGGCCTGGGATTCGGTGGTCCTCGGCAGATTGAAACCCATCACCTGCTGGTAGGCGAGCTGGGTGAAGGCGGAGCAGTCGAGACCGGCCCGATCCGAGCCGCCCATGCGATAGGGGACGCCGCGCCACTGCTGATAAAAGCCTTCAAAGGCGCTGCTCTGCTGGCGCGGTGGGGCAGGCTCGGGCGTGCTGGAACAGGCAGCCAGCAACAGGGCCAGCAGGGGCAGCAGCAACTTGCAATCCATGGGGGCTCCTTCGAGACGACAACGTCTCCATCATAAACGGGGTTTGGGGCTCGAACATAGCCTTGCTTGCAAGAAACCACCTGTTGCTACCTCAAAAGAGGCGCAAATGGAGAGGCTTATAATATTGTTTGTATTCATTTGAATAATATTTTCTGATTATCTTGAATGAGCATTTCAATATTAAAGTAGTTATTCCAATCAGCCTGACAATGAAATGATAATTAACCTTGTTGACGTCACCCCGTGATCTGTGTCACGTTCTGTCTCAGGGCTAATTCGTTATGATGACGCCATGAAATAAATGGCAAGGGACCCCGCCATTTTCACCGCCAATATGACGGCAAAAAACAAGATATCTCTGGGTATATTCCCGCAACTGGTTCACATAATAATATTCGGTCAATGACTGGCGTTGGCTGACAATATCACCAGACAGAGGAGGGCCGCCCCATGATATCCGGTCCATAGCAGTGAGTGTTCCCTCGCACCAGGATGCCTGCGGCATCTGGCTGTTGTGCCATCGTTCAGGCCGATGAGCGCGACGTTAAAGCCAATGGGTACCATGCGAGGTTCAAGGCGCAGTCAGGCGGCCTTGAGGGAAGATCGCCATTAGGTCGCGACTCCCGTGTAATAGCATCGGCGCATGCCGAATCGTCCACCTTAGATCGCCTCGCGATCCTTGTTCTGTCAACCATAAATACCTTCGCCACCCGCTGTTAATTCACGGCGAAAATAATGAATGTCATGACAGACAAGCAGAATAACGCCCCGAAATATAACCGTGAATAATATGGTTATGCCATATTTGTTCGCTGTTTAAATAGCTTGGCGTGATTCGACAAGGAGATAACAATGAAAAACAAAAAACCACGCAAATTCATCACGCAAGCTCCCGCTCTCAGTCTGCTCGCGCTGGCCTTGTTGGCAGGCAGCGTGCAGGCCGAAGATATTGGCGAGCGCACCGACCAGGGCACCGCCATGCTGGCCAGTCTGCAATCCGAACAGGGGCTGATTTACCTCAATGCCGACGTCTGGCTGAAGGGGCAGGGGGCGACGTCGCTGATGACCCGGGATCAGCTGCGCGAGCGGGTGCTGGAACGGGGCGAGCGCCTGTTCATCGATTTCAGCGCCGTCACCGACAAGGCCGAGCGGCAGCAGGCCAGAAAGGCCATGGAGCAGCTGGCCGGCATCTCTTTTGATGCCGACTGGGTACTGGTGTCCGGCTACAAGGGGGAGTTGCTGTTCACCCCGCTGGGGGGCGTCGATGACCCGGCCTTCTATCAGGTGATGGAGCGGGTCGACAGCCTGGAAGGGCAGGGCAAGCGCCACAGGCGCTCGCTGACCCAGCCGCCTGCCGCCGAGGCCGGTCTGCCCCACGTGGCCTTCTATCTCAACGTCAACCGCAAGATCAGCGATGCCGAGTGCACCTTCCCGCGCTCGCGCACCTGGAGCCGGGGTGATCGGTTGTTCTGCGATTCGCCGAACATCTCGCTGGTCTACCGGGTCAACCTGGAGCGCTCCCTGCAATTTGGCAACACCGGTTCCGCCACGCCGGATGCCAAAATAGTGCGGATCTCGCTGGACGAAGAGTCGGCCGGTGCCGGTATCCAGCTCAACGAGGATCTCAGCTGGAGCGAGAACATCGCGGACTACCTGCTGCTGGACGGCTGGGCCCGCGACTATGCCACCGATGCCATCGCCCAGGATTACCGCTTCAGCATAGAGGCGTCCAACACCAAGGCGGCGGTGCTCAAGAGCCTGCCGACCAACCTCAACAGCAAGTATGAGCATCGCGAGATCTCGGGCTTCGAGGTGGGGGTCACCGGCGGGGTCGAGGTGAACAAGGATGGGCCCAAGGCCAAGCTGGAGGCCTCGGCCAAGTTCAGCCAGCAGCGCCAGCTCGCCTACAACACCCAGGATTACCGGGTCGAACGCTCGGCGCCGAGCGCCCAGAAGGTGAGTTTCAGCTGGGTGCGCGATCAATACGCGACCGCGGAGTCCCTGCTCTCCTCCAAGACGGCCACTGTCTGGGGCATGGGCTACGACGTGGATCACAACCGCATCCAGCCGCTCAGCTACAAGGGGTTCGTGCCGAATCTGGACGTCATCTACAAGGCAGCGCCGGACGAGACGGGCAGCACCGAGTTCAAGATCGACTCCTCGGTCAACATCCGCCCCATCTACACCGGCATCTACAAGCACTACTACGTGGTGGGGGCCCATGTCTCCTTCCAGGGCTTCGAGGATACCGACAAGCGCAGACGGGTGACGGCCTCCACCAGCTTCAAGGTGGATTGGAACCACCCGGTGTTTACCGGCGGTCGCCCGGTCAACCTGCAGCTGGGGGGCTTTGACAACCGCTGCCTGAGTGCGGATGCCAACCACGGTTTGAGCGCGGTGACCTGTGACGAGACCTCGGCCGCCCAGTCCTTCATCTATGACCAGTACGGCCGTTATGTCAGTGCGCAGGATACCCGCCGCTGCCTGGATGGCAACAACCTCGGCCAGTTGCAGAGCTGCAGCCTGAGCCTGGGCCAGCGCTGGGAGTGGCAAGCGGACAGCGATGCACTCAGCAACCTGAGTGCCCACCAGTTGCTGGGTCACGACAAGCAGAGCGGGGCGCTGGGGCTCTACGACGAGAACGGCAATCCGCAGAATGTGAGCGTACGGACCCTGACCTCCTACACCCGCATCTTCGGGCCACCGGCCAGCCACTGACAGAGCAGGGCCTTGCGCCCATGACAACAACGCCGGCATGTGCCGGCGTTGTTTATGGGAGTGAGCTTCAGCCCTTGTTGTCGATGAGCGGGGCGAGCAGCTCCGCCAGCTTGTAGAAGGTCTGCACCCGGGTGGTGCTGGGGCGCCACACCAGCCCGATCTCGCGGTAGGGGTGCTCCCCCGGCAGCGGGATGGCCACCAGATCCGTGTTGTCGAGGATGCCCGCATCGATGGCCATCTGCGGCAGGAAGGTGGTGCCGAGCCCGGCGCCGACCATCTGCACCAGGGTGTGCAGGCTGGTGGCGGCAAACGGGTTGATCTTGCTCTTGTCCCGCAGCCGGCAGGCGCTCACCGCGTGTTCGGTGAGGCAGTGCTCCCGCTCCAGCAGGAAGATGCTCTGGTTGGGCAGCTCCTTGTAGTCGAACGGGGTGTGCAGGCTGGCCGCCATGCTGGCGGGCATCACCATGTGGAAGGGATCCTGGCCGACCGTCTTGCAGTGAAAGCCGCCGATCTCTACCGGCAGCGCCAGGATCAGCAGGTCGAGCTGACCCTGCTCCAGCTGCTTGAGCAGGTTGGTGGTGGTGTCTTCACGCAGCAACAATTCCAGCTCAGGATAGGTCTTGCCGCACTCTTGCAGCAGCTTGCTGAGCAGGAAGGGGGCTATGGTGGGAATGCAGCCGAGGCGCACGGTGCCGTGCATGACGCCCCCCTGATGCTGGCCGAGCTCCATCAGATCCCGCGCATCGGAGAGCAAATTGCGAGCCCGCTCGACGATTTCCATGCCGACCGGGGTCATAATGAAGCTCTTGTGGTCCCGCTCCACCAGTTGCAGGTTCATCATGTCCTCCAGGGTCTGGATCCCGGTACTCAGGGTCGACTGGCTGACATGACAGGCCTTGGCGGCGCGGTTGAAGTTCTTGTGCTCGTCGAGAGCGACCAGATATTGCAGCTGTTTCAGGCTGGGCCAACGTTGCATAGGAAAACCCGATTAATGCTATCTATTTAATTTGATTTAACTAATCTACCATCGGGGTTATAGTTTGTCGCTTTAATTAGACGGACTTGGCTCTAGGTAGCCCAATCCTGACAGGATTGTTCACTTCACATAAAGAGGAATTGAATATGGTATTGGTAGGCCGTCCCGCACCCGATTTCACCGCTGCTGCCGTTCTGGGCAATGGCCAGATCGTTGACTCCTTCAACCTGGCATCCCACATCAAGGGCAAGGCAGCCGTCCTGTTCTTCTATCCGCTCGATTTCACCTTCGTCTGCCCGTCCGAGCTGATTGCCTTCGATCACCGTCTGGAAGAGTTCAACAAGCGTGGCGTGGAAGTGATCGGTGTTTCCATCGATTCCGAGTTCTCCCACAACGCCTGGCGCAACACCAAGATCGAAGACGGCGGCATCGGCCCGGTCAAGTACCCGCTGGTTGCCGACATCAAGCACGAAATCTGCAAAGCCTATGACGTCGAACACCCGGAAGCCGGCGTGGCATTCCGTGGCTCCTTCCTGATCGACAAGAACGGTGTCGTTCGTCACCAGGTTGTCAACGATCTGCCGCTGGGCCGCAACATCGACGAGATGCTGCGCATGGTCGACGCTCTGCAGTTCCACGAAGAGCACGGCGAAGTGTGCCCGGCTCAGTGGGAGAAAGGCAAAAAGGGCATGACCGCCTCTCCGGACGGCGTTGCCAAGTACCTGTCCGAGAACGCCGCTTCCCTGTAATCGGGTCGGTACACCGGATAGTGAAAAACCGATGCCCTGGCATCGGTTTTTTATGGCCGCTATTTGGCGGTCTGGCTTGGTAACATTATTTAGTAACCACGGCTCAGTAACCATGCATAGCTCAGCAGGATTGTTGTTGCCGGCAGATTGCCGATAAACGGCAGGCATAAAAAAGCGCGCCCTTTGGCGCGCTTTTGTCATCCAGCTCCGGACTACTCGTCAAAGATACCGAAGTGATCCTTGGCGAAGTTGACCCGCTGCTCCACGTTCATCTTCACCTGACCCAGCTTCTCGATGGTCTTGAGGTTGGGCACCAGGCCGCGGCCGTTGGCGATCTGGATGGCGAGGCCCGGACGGGCGTTGAGCTCCAGCAGCATGGGGCCGCGGAACTTGTCCAGCACCATGTCGGTCCCGATGTAGCCGAGGCCCGACATCTCGTAGCAGGAGGCCGCCAGGGTCAGCAGGGTGTCCCAGTGGGGCACCTTGAGATCGTACAGATCGAGGCCGGTATCCGGATGGTGACGCAGCGGATTGCCAAACTGCACTGCCCGCAGCGCGCGGCCGGTGCGCAGGCACAGACCCACCCCCACGGCGCCCTGGTGCAGGTTCGCCTTGCCGTCGGAGGCGGCGGTGGAGAGGCGCATCATGGCCATCACCGGGAAGCCCTTGAAGATGATCACCCGGGCATCGGGGACCCCTTCAAACGAGTAGCCGTCGAACACGTCATCGAAGTTGATGAGCCCTTCCACCAGCGCCACGTCAGGCTTGCCACCCAATGAGTAGAGCCCCGCCAGGATGTTGGAGACATGACGCTCCAGATCCTGGCCGTTGCTGGCGCTGCCGTTCGGCTTGTAGAAGAGGCCGTCCTCCTGGCGCAGGATCACCAGGATCCCCTTGCCGCCGGAGCCGCGCGCCGGCTTGATGCAGAAGCCCGGCCAATCCTTCACCAGCTCGGTGATGCGGCTCACGTCGTGCTGGGCACGGATGGTGCCGATCAGTTCCGGCACCGTCACCCCCGCATCCAGCGCGATGCGCTTGGTCTGCAGCTTGTCATCCACCAGCGGATAGAGGCTGCGCGGATTGTAGCGGCTGATGTAGGAGTGGTTGCGCTTGTTCATGCCGAGGATGCCTGACTGAGACAGGCTCCACGGGGTGGTGTACTTTTCCCAGAACCACATCTGTTACTTGTCCTTACCCGGGGTGGCACCGGAGCGCATCTCGTCCACCAGCGGCTTGAAGCGCTTGAGCTCGCTCAGCTTGTAGCCGGTGTAGTTACCCATCAACAGCACGGTCGCCATCAGCACCAGCTGCAGACCGAGGAAGTTGAAGGTGAGGTGGCGGATCAGTTCGTTGTCCATGGCCAGGTAGGCGATGATGGCCACCAGCAGGGAGCCGCCGCCCTGGCGGAACACCTCTTTCGGGCCCTCTTCTTCCCACAGGATGGACATCCGCTCGATGGTCCAGGAGAGGATGATCATCGGGAAGAAGGTGATCTTCATGCCGTCGGTCAGCCCCAGCTTGAAGGCAAACGCCGAGAAGATGCCGATCATCGAGATCACCATGATGATGATGGCCGATATCCGCGCCACCAGCAGCAGGTTGAGCCGCGACAGGTAGGAACGGATCACCAGACCCGTGCCGACGATGAGCAGGAAGCCCACCAGACCGGTGATCAGCTGGGTCTGGATGAAGGCGACCGCGATCAGCACCGGCATGAAGGTACCCGAGGTCTTGATGCCGACGATGACCCGCAGGAACACCACCATCAGCACGCCGATGGGGATCAGCAGCAGGCCCTTGAACAGGGTCTGCTCTTCCAGCGGCAGGCTGTGGATGGAGAAGTTCATCATCTCCGATTTTTCAAACTTCTGGGCCAGCGCCACGCTCACCGGTTGCTCCTGCGCGATCATCGAGAAGCTCACCTTGGAGTTGTGGCCACCGGTCACGTCCAGCAGGGCACCGGAGTTGTACTCCCACAGCAGCAGGTTGGCCGGGCGACCCTGTTCACCGGTTTGCGGGTTGAACAGCTTGTAGTCGGTCGGGCTGTTGAACACCTGCAGGTAATCCACCAGCTCCTGACGACGGCGACCGTCTTCCAGGCTCAGGGCATGGACGACACGGGCCGGTACGTCGGCGTTGTTGAGCAGCTCGGCGATCAGGTTGGCACGACTCTTGTGCTTTTTCAGCAGCTCGGCGTTCTGCTCCTGCTTCTCGATCTCCTTGATGATCTCGCGAGTCAGGGTGTAGCCGTCGGCGGAACGCTCCTGGGCACGCTCCAGGATCTGCTGCATGGCGGTGGCGTAGGGCTCGCTCTCGATCTGCTTCTCGATGGCCGGCGGCTGCGGGTTGGCAGCCGGCTTGGCGTGGGCATCGGCCATCATGTCGACGCGGTAGTAGAGCTCTTGACGGCCGGAGGCGGTGCGGATCGACCACTCGGCACGGGCATCGCCATCCTTCTCGACGAAGGAGAGGCCGTAACCCGGGCTCGCGGCGTTCTCGTTCATCAGGGTGAAACCGGGCTGGGTGCCCGGAATGGCCAGGGAGGCGATCACCGGCTCGCCGGTGGCCTCGAACTCCAGCTTGGCTTCGATGGACCAGATCTGGCGTTTTTCACCCGGCGTGAGCGGTACGTCCAGCGCGATGTGGTGATAGAACGTCATCCCCAGGCCGACAATGTACAGCAGGGCAACCAGCAAATAGAACGGCTTACGGGAAACCATGGATTATTTCACATCCTTGAGCTTGGGTTTTGGTTGGATATATTCGCGGGCCACATCAACCACGGCGATGTCTTTGAGGAATTCACGACCCAGCAGCACGGGGAAGGCCATGTCGCTGCGATCTTTCAGGGTAAATTCGGCCTTCTCGGTCATGTCGCCGATACGTACGGCGAGGCGTACCACAGGGCGGCGGTCGAGATCGTCGGCGGAGGCCTGACGCACCCGCACGTGGCGCACCAGCGGCGCTTCAATCTGGATCTTGTCGTCCATCTCCTGATGGCTCAGGAAGAAGCGCACCCAGTTCTTGCCGTTGCGCTCGAAGATGGTGATGTCCTGGGCGCTGATGGAGGAGGTGGTGGCACCGGTATCGACCCGCGCCTGGAAGGCGTCGTTGGCCGCGTCAACCCAGATCCACTCCGCCTCGCCGACCAGCAGCTTGCCGTCGACGGTGTGACCCTGGCTCGGGGCCTGGCACTTCTCGGTCGGGATCGCCATGGGTTTGGGCGGCTCGGGCGGCAGGTGTTCCAGCTTGCTGCCGACTTTGTTCACGGACTCTTTCATGTTGTTGACATCAGTGTTGAGCTGAACCAGCAGGTGCTGTTGCTGCACATACTGCTTCTGTTGCTGTTCCATGGATGTTTGCAGGCGCTGCTCGCTCAGATTGATCTCGTTGCGAAGCTCGGCCAGCGTCAGGGTAGGTACCGGGGGCGCTTTTTCCATCGTGACACACCCGCCGAGACTGAGCAGGGAGAGCAGGGTCATTCCTTTTAATTTGCTTTTCATGTCATTCATTTAACTGTGCTTCCTGGAATTGGGTCAGTGTAACTTCCACCGCGGCCATCGGCTAGTCTTTGGCCTTTCTGGCAATCAGTACGGCACGTTTGGGTGCCGGGTGTCCTTCTACCGTGAGTGCTGGATTGGCTGGATCCAGATAATCACTCAGGGATTCATTAATCATCCAGTCGGTACGACGCTGTTCGTCCGTGCTGGTCATATTCTCGTCGACTATCCGCACATCGGTGAACCCGCAGCGCTCGACCCACAGCTTGAGCGCCGCGCTGGAGGGAATGAACCAGACGTTGCGCATCTTGCCGTAGCGATCGGTGGGCATCAGCACGTCGTTGACGCCGCCGTCGATCACCAGGGTCTCCAGCACCAGCTCGCCGTCGTCCTTGAGCTGGTTGCGCAGCTGCTCGATGTGCTCGATGGGGGATTTGCGGTGATAGAGCACCCCCATGGAGAAGACGGTGTCGAACGCCCGCAGCTCCGGCAGCTCCTGAATGCCGAGCGGCAGCAGGTGGGCGCGCTGGTCGTTGCCCGCGAAGTGGCGAATGGCCTCGAACTGGCACAAGAACAGCGGGCTCGGATCGATGCCGACCGCCAGCTTGGCCCCTTCGCCCACCATGCGCCAGAGGTGATAGCCGCTGCCGCAGCCCACGTCCAGCACGTAACGGCCGGCAAGCGGGCTGATGTGGGGCAGCACCCGATCCCACTTCCAGTCGGAGCGCCACTCGGTGTCGATGTGGATGCCGTGCACCGTGAACGGGCCCTTGCGCCAGGGCATGAAGTGGCGCAGCAGGCTCTCCACCTTCTTGCGCTCCCCTTCGCCGAGGCTCTCGGCCGAGCCGATTTCGACCCGGCTGGTCAGCTCGACGTGGCCGGGGGCTACCTGCGGCAGCTTGTTGAGGGCGCGGTTCCAGCGCGGCAGATCGCCGTGCTGGTTGTCGTGTTGCCAGGCGTGCAGCTGGGCGGGCAGGGTGTGCAGCCAGTGGCTCAGCCGGTTCTTGGCGATCAGCTGATAGAAGTTGGCAAAGTCGATCATGGCTGGGCAGGCTCGCTGGATTTGATGGCGATCATGGAGCCGAAGTTGAAGCACTGGAACCAGAGATCCTGATGGGCGAAGCCGGCCTCCCGCAGGCGGGCCTGATGCACCGGCAGGCTGTCGGTGCGCATCACGTTCTCAAGGGCGGTGCGTTTCTGGCTGATCTCCAGCTCGCTGTAACCGTTGGCGCGCTTGAAGTCGAGGTGCAGGTCGATGAGCAGCTCGTTGACCTGCTCGTCCTCGAAGCGAAACTTCTCGCTCAGGATCAGGATCCCGCCCGGGCGCAGGCCGTCAAAGATGCGCTGGATGAGGGAAGTCCGTTTCTCGGGCGCGACGAACTGCAGGGTGAAGTTGAGCACCACCACGGAGGCGTTCTCAATCTCGATGTCGCAGATGTCCGCCTCGATGAGCTCCACCGGCACCTCGGACTTGAAGCCTGAGAGGTGGGCGCGGGCCCGCTCTATCATGGGGTGGGAGAGATCCACTGCCGTGATGCGGCAGCCGGGCTGGGCAACATGGCGACGCATCGCCTGGGTGGCGGCACCCAGGGAGCAGCCGAGATCGTAGAGTCGGCTCTCGGGCTGGGCGTAGCGGGCGGCCATCATGCCGATGGCGGAGATGATGTTGCTGTAACCCGGCACCGAGCGCTGGATCATGTCGGGAAAGACATCGACGACCTGTTCGTCAAAGCAAAAATCCCCCAATCGGGCGATGGGGGCGGCAAAAATCTGATCGTGCATGCTGGCGCAACCTGACAGCCGGTGCGCGAACCGACTGTTTTGTTCAATTGAATCGTTGGGTGACACCCGTCCGGGTCGTGTCGTCACCGGTTCACGAACGGGGTGGCGGGCCTTGAGATCCATCGGGCCGCTTCCGTTCGCAATGGACCATCATCCTGGTCCTTTTGATGGGCTGCGCCCTGGGCGACAAGCGGTTGTCGTCAAGGGGCGTCGGGGCCCTGTTACCGGAGCCGGATGCTCGCCTGCAATCAAGTGCGATGGGCGGGCAGACCGGGTCCTTGCATGGGGCGCTAGTGTAGAGGAAAGGCGGCCGTTTGTCTTGACGCCAAGCCCCGTCAGAACAGAAAAAAACGGCTTTTTTTCGCGCCGAAGCGGGGGCGGCGAAAGCGCCGCTCAAAAGGGCAGCACGCCCTGGCGCGCGCGATCGTTTTCCCCCGGCCAGGGGGCCATCTCCTGCCCCAGCAGGCGGGCCACCTGACGGGCCAGTTCGGGGGCCTGGGCGTTGTCGGCAGTATGTATAAAGAGGTAGAGATCTTTTCCCTCCGCCAACCACTGACGCCAGTGAGGGAGCCAGCCTGGCAGGAAGGGGTGGTTGTCCTCGGGATGTGGCAGGCCGATGAGCCGCACCACGGGGGCATCGGCGGTGGCCAGCAGGTGCACCGGCAGCCTCGGTTTCTTGCCCTGGGCATCGATCATGGCCGCCGAGGTGGCGGGCACCGAGAAGAGCGGCCGGCTGTCGAGCATGATGCGGTTGATACCTCTCTCCATCAGCAGCCGGTTCAACTGCCGCTCCGCCTCGCCCTTGGTGAAGAAATCGGGGTGGCGCACCTCGAGGGCATAGTTAAATTGTGTCGGCAGCCGTTCGAAGAAGGCCGCCAGGCGAGGAAGACCGTCGGGTCCGAAGCGGGCGGGCAGCTGCAGCTTGAGCAGCCCCAGCTTGTCATGCAGAGGGGTCAGCAGGCGGATAAAGTCGCTCACCTGCTTGTCGGCGCTCACCAGATCGCTCTGGTGACTGATGGTTTGCGGAAACTTGAAGCTGAAACGAAAGTCCGATGGCACCGCGTCGGCCCAGCGCCGGACCGTGTCGGGGGTCGGCGAGGCGTAGAAGGTGGTATTGCCTTCCACCGTGTTGAAGACCCGGGCATAGTGGGCGAGGTGCTCGGCGGGCTTGGCGCCCACCCCCAGCAAGTGACCGGGCCAGGCCGGGTGCGACCATTGTGGCAGGCCCAAAAAGAGGCTCATGAGGGATCCTGTCTGCGGGTTTGTCTCGATTTTCCCCTTTTTTTGCCCCGGGATGTAAAAAACAGGGCAAAGGAGGCTGCTGGCCATTTTACCCAAATGGGGGTTTTCCTCTATAATGCCAGCCCTTTTGTTTGCCAATTTGTTGTGACTCACGCCGCTGTACGCATATTGTGACGACGGCAGCGGCCATGATGCGGCCAAACAACAATCGCTTGCCGATGCCCTCCGCCCGACAACCCGGCCGCTTGCCAGCCGCCTCTGGTCGAGCCGATATCGGCGGCAGGTGTCCGATCCCGGCGGTCGGACGGTACGAGACAGATTTCAAACCGGGCAAGAAGCAGGATCTGGCCAGCTGTGAGACAGACGGTGCTTGCCAGTCGTGCCCGGCGACCCAGGTTAACCGTCTCTCTACAATTTCGAAGGAAGAAGTCCATGCGCTCTATCTATTGCGGACAGGTCAATGAGGCCCATGCAGGGCAGACCATTACATTGTGCGGTTGGGTCCATCGTCGTCGCGATCTGGGCGGCCTCATCTTTATCGACATGCGTGACCGCGAGGGCATCGTCCAGGTGTTCTTCGATCCGGACAAACCGGACGCCTTCGCCCTGGCCTCCGAACTGCGCGGCGAGTTCTGCATTCAGGTCTCCGGCGTGGTGCGCACCCGTCCCGACTCCCAGCGCAACAGCGACATGGCCACCGGCGCCATCGAGGTGTTCGCCCACGAGCTCACCATCATCAACCGTGCCGAGCCGCTGCCGCTGGACTTCAACCAGGTCAACAGCGAAGAGGTGAGCCTCAAGTATCGCTACCTGGATCTGCGTCGCCCCGAGATGGCCAAATACCTGAAGACCCGTGCCAAGGCCAGTGCCTTCGTGCGCCGCTTCATGGACGAACACGGCTTCCTCGACATCGAGACCCCGATGTTGACCAAAGCCACCCCGGAAGGGGCCCGTGACTATCTGGTGCCGAGCCGCGTGCACAAGGGCAAGTTCTACGCTCTGCCGCAGTCCCCCCAGCTGTTCAAGCAGCTGCTGATGATGTCCGGCTTCGACCGTTACTACCAGATCGTCAAGTGCTTCCGTGACGAAGACCTGCGTGCCGACCGCCAGCCGGAATTCACCCAGATCGACGTGGAGACCTCCTTCATGACCGCACCGCAAGTGCGTGAAATCATGGAAGAGATGATCCGTAAACTGTGGCTGCACATCCTGAACGTGGATCTGGGCGACTTCCCGATCATGACCTTCGACGAAGCCATGCGTCGCTACGGCTCCGACAAGCCGGACCTGCGTCTGCCGATGGAGCTGGTGGATGTGGCTGATCTGCTGACCGCGGTCGAGTTCGCCGTGTTCGCCGGCCCCGCCAACGATCCGAAAGGCCGCGTGGCAGCCCTGAAAGTACCGGGCGGCGCCGAGCTCTCTCGCAAGCAGATCGACGAGTACACCAAGTTCGTCGGCATCTATGGTGCCAAGGGCCTGGCCTGGATGAAGGTCAACGAAGCGGCCAACGGCATCGAAGGGGTACAGTCCCCGGTGGCCAAGTTCCTCTCCGACGCCATCGTGCGCGAGATCCTGACCCGCACCGGCGCAGCCGACGGCGACATCATCTTCTTCGGCGCCGACTCCAAGAAAGTGGTGTGCGATGCCATGGGCGCCCTGCGTCTGAAAGTGGGCCGCGATCTGGGCCTGCTGGAGAACAGCTGGAAGCCGCTGTGGGTCATCGACTTCCCGATGTTCGAGGAAGATGGCGAAGGCGGTCTGGCCGCCATGCACCACCCCTTCACCGCGCCGAGCGGCCTGAGCCCGGAGCAGCTGAAGGCCAACCCGGTAGGCGCTTACGCCAACGCCTACGACATGGTGATCAACGGTTACGAAGTGGGTGGCGGTTCTGTCCGTATCCACAACAGCGAGATGCAGTCCACCGTGTTCGACATCCTGGGGATCACCCCGGCCGAGCAGCGCCTGAAGTTCGGCTTCCTGCTGGATGCCCTCAAATACGGTACCCCGCCGCACGCCGGCTTGGCGTTCGGTCTGGACCGCCTCAGCATGCTGCTGACCGGTACCGAGAACATTCGGGACGTGATTGCCTTCCCGAAAACCACGGCGGCCGCCTGTCTGATGACCGACGCCCCCAGTTTTGCCAACCCGACCCAGCTGGGCGAGCTGGCGATTGCGACCACCGTCAAGGGTGACGAATAAGCCTTTATCGGCAACCAGGGCCGCAGCAATGCGGCCTTTCCCGTTTCCCCGGGTAGTCGCAACCTGTGTTACTGAAATTTCAAACTATAACGGAGAGTCCCTATGGCAGGTCACAGTAAATGGGCCAACATCAAACACCGCAAGGCGGCGCAAGACGCCAAGCGCGGCAAGATCTTCACCAAGCTGATCCGCGAAATCACCACCTCCGCGCGTCTCGGTGATGCCGACCCGGCCAACAACCCGCGCCTGCGTGCGGCGGTGGCGGCGGCCCTGACCAGCAACATGACCCGTGACACCATCAACCGTGCCATCGCCCGTGGGGCCGGCGGTGGTGACGGCGAGCAGCTCGAAACCATCGTCTACGAAGGTTACGGCCCGGCCGGCTCCGCCGTCATGGTGGAGTGCCTGACCGACAACCGCAACCGCACCGTGGCCGAAGTGCGTCACGCCTTCAGCAAGTGCGGCGGCAACCTGGGTACCGATGGCTCCGTGGCCTACCTGTTCACCAAGAAGGGTGTACTGACCTTCGTGGGCGCCGATGAAGATGCCCTGATGGACGCCGCCCTGGAAGCGGGTGCCGACGACGTGGTGACCGAAGAAGATGGCACCATCGAGGTGTACACCACCCCGAACGACTTCGGCACCGTGCTGGACGGTCTGGAAGCCGCCGGCTTCAAGCCCGAGAGCGCCGAAGTGACCATGATCCCTTCCACCGAAGCGGAGCTGGATGCCGAGACCGCGCCCAAGCTGATGCGCCTCATCGACATGCTGGAAGATCTGGACGACGTGCAGGAGGTGTACCACAACGGTTCCATCTCCGACGAAGTTGCCGCCACCCTGTAATCAGATCGGCAATATTCCTCGAAACGGCAGCCTCGGCTGCCGTTTTTTTTCATCCGTATAACCCGCATCGACCCGCCCTTCGGCCAGAACAGGCCCCGCCTTAATTCTCCCTTAAGTTTGGTTTTCTACCCTGCCTGCGTCCCGGGGCCCTCGCGCCTACGGCCGGTCTGCACCTCGGGAAGAGGGCGCCGGCGCGGAAGATCCAAAGAGGGGCTGTTGCCAAGCCCCCTGTCTTGTCTGGTTTGTCGGAGTATCGTTATGCGTATCACCTTGGGTGTGATGAAGGTGAATCTGTTGTTGGTGCTGCTGTTTGCACTGCTCTTCAACTGGCCCATTTTCCTCCACTTCTACACCATTCTTACCAAGCTGGAACACGTCAAGGCGGGCTTCGTCGTCTCGATCCCCTTCGTGCTGCTGGCCGCGCTCAACGCGGTGTTCCTGCCCTTTACCTTTCGCTATCTGCTCAAGCCCTTCTTTGTGCTGCTGATCCTGATGGGATCCGTGGTCAGCTACGCCATGCTGAAATACGGCGTCATCTTCGACGTGAGCATGGTGCAGAACATCGTCGAGACCAACAGCGGGGAGGCGGCCTCCTACCTCAATGGTTCCGTGTTGCTCTGGTTCGCGCTGACCGGCCTGCTGCCGGCCTTGGCCCTGCTGTGGGTGAAGATTGACTATCCCCGTCCCTGGTACAAGGGGCTGGGCCTGCGGCTCGGCTCCATCGCCCTCTCCTTGCTGTTTCTGGTGGGGGTGGCCTCCCTCTATTACCAGGATTACGCCTCGGTCGGGCGCAACAACAAGTCCCTCGGCAAGGAGATAGTGCCCGCCAACTACGTACACGGCCTCTATCGCTACGCCACCGACATCCTGTTCGCCACCCCGATCCCGTATCAGCAGCTGGGCACGGACGCCAGGGTGGTGGGGCAGGGCAGCAAGCCGACCCTGATGTTCCTGGTGGTGGGGGAGACGGCGCGCAGCCAGAACTACTCCCTCAACGGTTACGGCAAGGCTACCAACAGCTTCACCGCGAGGGAGTCGGGCATGGTCTCGTTTCGCAACGTGCGCTCCTGCGGCACCGCCACCGCGGTCTCGGTGCCCTGCATGTTCTCCAACCTGACGCGACGCGGCTATGACGACACCCTGGCCCAGTCCCGTGACGGCATGCTGGATGTGCTGCAGCACGCCGGCGTCTCCGTGCTGTGGAAGGAGAACGACGGCGGCTGCAAGGGGGTGTGCAAGAACGTGCCCACCATCGAGATCGAGGCCAAGGATTTTCCCCAGTACTGCCAGAAGGGTTCCTGCTACGATGAGGTGATGCTGGAGGGGCTGGATCGGCAGATCGCGCAGATGAAGGGCAACAAGCTGGTGGCCTTCCACCTGATGGGCAGCCACGGCCCGACCTACTATCGCCGCTATCCCGCCAGTGAACGGACCTTCGTGCCAGACTGCCCGCGCAGCGACATCGAAAACTGCACTAATGAAGAGCTGGTCAACACCTACGACAACACCATCCGCTACACCGACAAGGTGGTGGCCCGTCTCATCGACAAGCTCAAGACGCTGGAGAAGGATTACAACGTGGGGCTGGTCTATCTGTCGGATCACGGCGAATCCCTCGGGGCCATGGGGCTCTACCTGCACGGCACCCCCTACAAGTTCGCGCCGGACGATCAGACCCGGGTGCCGCTGATGACCTGGTTCTCCCCCCAGTTGCAGGCGGACCGCAAGCTGGATCTGGATTGTCTGCAGCAGGAGGCGGCCGGCAAGCGCTTCTCCCACGACAACTTGTTCCACTCCATGCTGGGGATCATGGATGTGCAGACCCAGGTCTACAACGGCGCGCTGGATCTGTTCAAGCCGTGCCGGGCGGGGTGAGTCACCGCGTCCGATTACGCCGCTATGCGGCTAATCGAACCTACGCTCGAAGAATCTATCAATAAAAACGGCAGCCACTGGCTGCCGTTGTTGTTTCGCAAGGCCTCGGCCCTACTTCTGCTCCATGATGATCTGCAGCAGGTCTCCCTCCAGCAGGGCCCGCTTCACCAGCGCGAAACCACCGACGGTGGGTTGATTCTGGAAGCGTGCCTTCACGATGGGCAGGCCGCGATGGAAGCTTGGCAGGGACTGGTGCTCCACGCAGCGGCGGATGGCCGGGAACAGGATCTCTTCGGCGGCGGTGATTTCGCCGGCGATCAACACCTTCTGCGGGTTGAACAGGTTGACCGTGATGGCCACCGCCCGCCCCAGATGTTCACCCACGTTCTCGATCACGCTGCGGGCCAGCTCGTCACCGGCCATGGCCGCCTTGCACACCTCCTGGATGGTGATGTGCTTCTCCTGCAGCGAGCTCAGGTGGCCGCGGCTGATAAGCTCCTTCACCTTGTCGACGATGGCCTCGTTGGAGGCGATGGTCTCCAGGCAGCCGAAGTTGCCGCAGTGACAGCGCTTGCCGAGCGGTTCGACCTGGATGTGACCGATCTCGCCGACGTTGCGGTTCTGACCGAGGAACACCTTGCCCTTGGTGATGATGCCCGAGCCTGCCCCCTGGTGGACGCTCACCAGAATGGAGTCCATGCAGTCGCGGGACTCGCCGAAGAAGTGTTCGGCCAGTGCCAGCGAGCGGGTGTCGTTACCCACGTAGCAGGGCAGGTTGAAGTGGTTTTCCAACAGCTTGGCCAGCGCCAGATTGCGGATCTGGTACTTGGGGGTGTAGATGACCATGCCCGATTCCGGATTGACCAGGCCCGGCATGGTCAGCGCTATGCTGATGAGGTTTCGGCTGCGATCCTGCTGGGAGTCGATGAAGGCACCGATCTCCCGCAGCAGCATGTCTACCACCGGTTGTTGCTCGATCTCGGTCACCTGGGTGACATGCTGGTCGAGCTCCTTGCCGTCGAGATCATAGAGACTCAGCTGCAGGTAGCCGCGACCCAGCTTGGCGGACACAAACTGGAAGCGATGCTTGATGGTGGTCAGGGAGATGGCGCGCCGTCCACCGGTGGAGGCTTGCGGCGAGGTCTCCTTGATCAGGCCATGCTCGATCAGTTGCCGGGTGATCTTGGTCACGCTGGCCGGGGCCAGCTGACTCAACTCGGCAATTTTGACCCGCGAGATGGGCCCCTGCAGGTCGATGAGCCGATACACGGCTGCACTGTTGACCTGCTTGATAAGATCTACGTTTGCTATTTGTCCGCCAGTCATAGTGTCACTGTGTTGTGTAGTGTCCGTTAACCACGGTCCCGCAGACCGTGAAGGCCTGATCAAAGACAGTCAGGTTGGCTATTTTTCCGACCTGGATACTACCGAGACGTGAGTCCCATCCAATGGCGCGTGCAGGGTAAAGGGTGGCCATTCTCAGTGCTTCATCGAGCGGTAATCCGACCTGTTTGACCAGATTCTCCACCCCCTCAATCATGGTGAGGGCAGAGCCGCCGAGTGTACCATTCTCGTCGACGCACTGACCATCGCGGAAATAGACGGTTGCGCCACAAAAATCAAACTTCTCAAAGCCTTCCGGTGCCCCTGCCGGCGCGGTCGCGTCGGTGACCAGCACCAGCCGTTCCCCCAGCATCTTGTGCGCGAGACGCACGTTGGCCCAGTGCACGTGATGGCCGTCGACGATGACGCCGGCGTAGACATCCTTGCGATCATAGATGGCACCCACCACGCCCGGCTCGCGGCCGTTCAGGGTCGGGGTCATGGCGTTGTAGAGGTGGGTCGCGAAGCGAATGCCGCTGTCGAACCCGGCCATGGCCTGATCGTAATTGGCGGCGGTGTGGCCGGCGGAGACCAGAATGCCGGCCTCCACCAGACGACGGATGTGCTCCGGCTTGTTGCGCTCCGGCGCCAGAGTGATCTTGGCGATGGCATCCGCGTTGGTGCAGAAGAAGTCGATCATCTCGTCGGCGGGCTGGCGGATCTGCTCGGCCGGGTGGATCCCCTTGCGCTTGAGGTTGGTGTAGGGCCCTTCCAGGTGCACGCCAAGGACTTCGTTGGGGTGCGCCGCCATGTAGTCGCGGGTGACGGCGACGGCCTGCTTCATGTCCGCATCCGGACTGGTGATCAGGGTCGGCAGGAAGCTGGTGGTACCGGATTTCAGATTGGCGGCCTGCATGGTCGCCAGGGTCTGGGTGGTGATGTGGCCGTTGAACATGACGCCGCCGCAGCCGTTGAGCTGCACGTCGATGAAGCCGGGGCTGAGGTTGGCACCCTTGAGGTCAATCTGTTCGATGCCGGCTGGCAGTTCGGCCTGATGGGAGATGGCGACAATCTGGTCGCCCTCGATCACCACCCCGTAACCGGTCAGCACGCAGCTGCCGGTGTAGAGGGTGCAGTTGGTCAATGCGTACATGGTGACTCCTTACAGACGGCCGATGTTGGCGGCTTCGAGCTGCTGGAAGTAGCGTACCGTCTTGACCTTGAGCTCCATGGTGGAGGGCTCGTCACACACCATCATTCCCTTCGGATGCAGTTGCAGGGTGGAGATGGTCCACATGTGGTTGACGCTGCCTTCCACCGCGGCCTGCAGGGCCTGCGCCTTGCCGTGACCGGTCACCAGGATCATGATCTCCTCGGCATCCATCAAGGTGCCGACGCCCACGGTCAGCGCCAGCTTGGGCACCTGCTCCATGTCGCCGCCAAAGAAGCGGGAGTTGGCGATGCGGGTGTCTTCGGTCAGGGTCTTGACCCGGGTGCGGGAGGCCAGGGAAGAGGCCGGCTCGTTGAATGCGATGTGGCCGTCGTTGCCGACGCCACCCATGAACAGGTGGATCTTGCCGTAGGACTTGATTTTCTCTTCGTAACGCTTGCACTCGGCCACCAGATCCGGCGCGTTGCCGTTGAGGATGTTGATGTTCTCGGGGCGAATGTCGATGTGGCTGAAGAAGTTGTTGTGCATGAAGCTGTGGTAGCTCTCGGGGTGGTCTTCCGGCAGGCCGACGTACTCGTCCATGTTGAAGGTGACCACGTTCTGGAAGCTCACCTCACCGGCTTTATGCAGCTCAATCAGGCGCTTGTAGGTGTTGAGCGGAGTGCCGCCAGTGGGCAGGCCCAGTACGAAGGGGCGATCGGCAGTGGGTTTGAACGCATTGATACGGTCAACGATGTAACGGGCGGACCACAGCCCCACTTGGCTGGCAGATTTCAACGGGATCAGGCGCATTGTAGATACCTCTGTACGGGTTGCGGCCGGGATGTCGGCGGCAAGAAGAGCGGGACGGATTTAAGTTGTTTTATAGCGTAAATAAAGATTGCGAACTAAGCCACATCTATCCGCCACCTTTATCTCGTTTGGGTGATAATGATCACGATTACAGGTTTATTAATTTGCGCAGCGAAATAAAAGCCCTAGACTGCCAATCAAGCCTTGATGGCTTATGCGTCAAACGTGATAAGCACTTAATTTCTAGAAAAACATTAACTAAGGAGAGGAACCGTGAACATTCTCGGTTATTTGCAAAAGATCGGCCGGGCCCTGATGGTGCCGGTAGCGGTATTGCCTGCCGCCGCGATCCTGATGGGGGTTGGCTACTGGATTGACCCGAATGGTTGGGGTGGTGACAGCGCGCTGGCCGCCTTCCTGATCAAGGCGGGTGCGGCCATCATCGACAAGATGGCCATCCTGTTTGCCGTGGGTGTTGCCTATGGCATGTCCAAAGACAAAGACGGTTCCGCCGCGCTGGCCGGTCTGGTCGGTTTCCTGGTGGTGACCACCTTGCTGAGCCCGGGCGCGGTATCCCAAATCCAGCAGATCCCGCTGGACCAGGTGCCTGCTGCGTTTGGCAAGATTGAGAACCAGTTCATCGGTATCTTGACCGGTGTGATCGCGGCCGAGCTCTACAACCGCTTCAGTGGTGTGGAACTGCACAAGGCGCTGGCCTTCTTCTCCGGTCGTCGTCTGGTGCCGATCGTGACCTCCGTGGTGATGATCGTGGTCTCCTTCGTCCTGATGGCCGTCTGGCCGGTCATTTACGGTGGTCTGGTGAGCTTTGGTGAATCCATCGTCAACCTGGGCTCCACCGGCGCCGGTATCTACGCCTTCTTCAACCGTCTGCTGATCCCGATTGGTCTGCACCACGCCCTGAACTCCGTGTTCTGGTTCGACGTGGCCGGCATCAACGACATCCCGAACTTCCTGGGCGGTCAATCCTCCATTGACGCCGGCAAGGCGGTCGTGGGTGTGACCGGCATGTATCAGGCCGGCTTCTTCCCCATCATGATGTTCGGTCTGCCGGGCGCCGCACTGGCCATCTACCACTCCGCCAAGAAAGAGAACAAGGACAAGGTTGCGTCCATCATGATCGCCGCCGCCTTTGCCTCCTTCTTCACCGGGGTGACCGAGCCGCTCGAGTTCTCCTTCATGTTCGTGGCGCCGGTACTGTACGTCATCCACGCGTTCCTGACCGGTATCTCCGTGTTCATCGCCGCCTCCATGCACTGGATTTCTGGCTTCGGCTTCAGTGCTGGTTTTGTCGACATGTTTATCCAGTCACGTAACCCGCTGGCGACCCACTGGTACATGCTGATCCCGCAGGGTCTGGTGTTCTTCGGTCTCTACTACGTGGTCTTCCGCGCAGTGATCGCCAAGTTCAACCTGAAAACCCCGGGTCGTGAAGATGACGAAGCGGTACCGGCACAGGCTCAAACCACCGACCGCACCGAGCTGGCCAAGCAATACCTGGAAGTGCTGGGCGGCCAGGAGAACCTGGTGACCATCGATGCCTGCATCACCCGTCTGCGTCTGACCCTGAAAGATCGCAGCATCGTTGACGAGCGCAAGCTCAAAGCCCTGGGCGCGGCCGGTGTGGTCAAGCTCGGTGAGCAGAACCTGCAGGTGATTCTGGGCCCATTGGCCGAAATCATCGCCGGTGAGATGAAGGCCCTGCGTTAATCGGGCGCCAAGCTCGCCTCAAGTCTAAGTCCATTGTTGACATAACTAAGGGCCCCGCCTCGGGGCCCCATATAAAAAAAGCCAAGAAAATCCAACCTTTACTTCAAATGAGAGCAGCAGTTATGAACTTGAAACATTCTCTGTTAGCCATTGCCATGTCTACCGTTTTCGCCGGTCCGGCACTTGCAGCCGATGCCGCCAAGCAAGCCGTGGTCGACGCCCTCGCCAGCAACCTCGTCGTCAAGTACGAAGTCGTCACCAACGACGGTGCCGGCGCCGGCCTCGACTGTCAGGCGCTGGGCTCCGAGTGGGCGAGCTGCGGCGTTGCCAAGCTGCACCTGACCAACACCGGTGCTGACGTCACCTCCAAAGACTGGAACATCTATGTCTCCTCCATCCGTCGCATCCAGCGGGTAGACAACGACCAGTTCACTATCACCCATCTGACCGGCGACCTCTATCGTTTGACGCCGACCGAGAAGTTCCAGGGCTTTGCCAAGGATGCCACGGTCGAAGTGCCGCTGGTGGTGGAGTACTGGGTACTGTTCGAATCTGACATCATGCCGAACTGGTATGTCGCCAGCGAAGGGGCCGAGCCGAAAGTGCTGGCCAGCATGAGCAACATCGACGATGCCACCACCTACGAGAAGCCGATGCCGGCCGATGGCTGGAAGCGGACCAAGGATGACAACAACATCCTGATGAACAGCGAAACCCGTTTCGCCGCCAACCAGACCAGCACCTTGCTGCCGGCTGGCAAGGTCGACAACCAGATCCTGCCGACCCCGATGAAGCAGGTGGTCAAGGCCGGCCCGCAGGTCGACTTCTCCACCATCAAGCTCAATGCCCTCGACCTGCCGAGCGATCGCGCCGAAGCCCTGAAGGCTCAACTGACCAAGCTGGGTGTTACCCTCTCCGACACCGGCTACCCAGTGACCATCAAGCTCGGCAGCAAGCTCAAGCAGGCTGAAGGCTACGACATGACCATCGGCAAGAAGGGTACCGTCATTCAGGGGCACGACATCGAAGGCGCCTTCTGGGGTGCCCAGTCCCTGATCTCCCTCTTGGGAGTCAACGACAAGCTGGTCAGCCAGATGACCGTCGAGGATGCCCCGCGCTTTGAATACCGCGGCATGCAGACCGACGTGGCCCGTCACTTCAGAAGCCCCGAGACCCTGAAGAAGCTGGTGGATCAGATGTCCGCCATGAAGCTCAACGTGCTGCACCTGGGGCTGACCAACGATGAAGGCTGGCGTCTGGAGATCCCGGGCCTGCCGGAGCTGACCGACGTCGGCAGCCAGCGTTGCCATGACGAGTCCGAAACCAAGTGCCTGATGCCGCAGCTGGGCTCCGGCCCGACCAGCGACAACCAGGGTTCCGGTTTCTACAGCAAGGCCGACTACATCGACCTGGTGCGCTATGCCAAGGCCCGCGGCGTGACCGTGATCCCCGAGATCAACATGCCGGCCCACGCCCGTGCCGCCGTGGTCTCCATGGAGGCGCGTTACAAGCGTCTAATGGCTGAAGGTAAAGAGGCCGAGGCCAACCAGTTCCGTCTGACCGACCCGGCCGATACCTCCAACGTCACCTCGGTGCAGTTCTACGACAAGATGTCTTTCATCAACCCCTGCCAGCCGGGCGCCGCCACCTTTGTGGCCAAGGTGATGGACGAAGTGGCCCAGATGCACCAGGCCGCCGGTCAACCGCTGACCGCCTGGCACTACGGTGGTGACGAGGCGAAGAACATCATGCAGGGCGGTGGTTACCAGGACCCGGCCGTCACCAAGAAAGAAGATCTGGTGGCCTGGAAGGGCAACGTCGACTCCAGCAAGCAGGACAAGCCGTTCGGCAAGTCCCCCATGTGCCAGAAGATGGTGGATGAGGGCAAGATCAAGGACGTGGCCGAGCTGCCGGTCTACTTCGCCAAGGAAGTGAGCGAGATGGTCAAGGGCCACGGCTTCTCCACCCTGCAGGCGTGGGAAGATGGTCTCAAGTACGCCACTGACGCCAGCGTGTTCGCCACCGACAAGACCCGGGTCAACTTCTGGGAAACCCTCTACTGGGGTGGCTTCAACGAAGCGATGAAGTGGGCGCACAAGGGCTATGACGTGGTGCTCTCCAACCCGGATTACCTCTACTTCGACTTCCCGAACGAGGTACACCCGGCCGAGCGCGGCTACTACTGGGCCACCCGCTTCAACGACACCCGCAAGGTGTTCGCCTTCGCCCCGGAAAACCTGCCGCAGAACGCCGAGACCTCGGTTGACCGCGACGGCAACGCCTTCGTGGCCAAGGGTGACCAGGATCCGGTCAAGTTCAAGGGGATCTCCGGTCAGCAGTGGAGTGAAACCGTGCGTACCGACGCGCAATACGAGTACATGGTCTACCCGCGCATCTTCTCCATGGCCGAGCGCGCCTGGCACAAGGGTGGCTTCGAGCTGGACTACGTGAAGAACCGCGAGTTCTCCGGCACCACCAAGTTCGTCAACAAGGCCACCCTGAACAAGGAGTGGAACCAGTTTGCCAACGTGCTGGGTCAGCGCGTGCTGCCGAAACTGGATCAGGCCGGGGTGGAATACCGCCTCTCCGTACCGGGCGCCAAGGTGGTGAACGGCGTGCTGGAAGCGAACGTTGATCTGCCGGGTCTGCCCATCCAGTACAGCCTGGATGGCAAGAGCTGGAGCGCCTACGACGCTGCCGCCAAGCCGAGCGTCAACGGCAAGGTCTACCTGCGTACCACCAGCTTCGACGGCAAGCGCACCAGCCGCGTCACCGAGCTGAACTGATAGCCCTCAGTCCATAACGCAAGGTGGGTCGCAAGACCCGCCTTTCCCAAGGGCGATGGCCATCGGGCTTGGGAAAGGTTGACTGTGCGTGTGAGCCTTTGTTGTGTGTGTATTGTCTGTTTTTGTTTTTCATCACCTTGAACCCCGCCTCGTGCGGGGTCTTTTTTTCGCCAGTCAGTCAAACCGGCCACCAGTGCGGGGCGTTTTGCGGCGCCAGTACCCCGAAACGGGCAAATTCAGGTTGAGACAGGGCGCGTAATGAGGGATCATATCCGGCTTGACGGCGGGGGGTTGAGGGTGCCAGCCGGCACAACTTCCGCCAGTGACGCATTTTTGAGGTGAGCCATGAGTCAGGCGAACAGCCCAACTAACTTTATTCGTCAGATCATTGATGAAGATCTGGCCAGCGGTAAGCACTCCAGTGTGCATACCCGTTTTCCGCCCGAGCCGAACGGTTATCTCCATATCGGTCACGCCAAGTCCATCTGCCTGAACTTCGGCATCGCCCGCGACTACCAGGGCCAGTGCAACCTGCGCTTCGACGACACCAACCCGGTGAAGGAAGATATCGAGTACGTTGAGTCCATCAAGCAGGACGTGCAGTGGCTCGGCTTCCAGTGGAACGGCGAGATCTGCTACTCCTCCGACTATTTCGACAAGCTGCACGGCTATGCCATCGAGCTCATCGAGAAGGGGCTGGCCTACGTGGACGAGCTCTCTGCCGAGCAGATGCGTGAATACCGCGGTACTCTGACCGCGCCGGGCAAGAACAGCCCGTTCCGCGATCGCAGCGTGGAAGAAAACCTGGCCCTGTTCGAGAAGATGAAGAACGGCGAGTTTGCCGAAGGCACCGCCTGCCTGCGCGCCAAGATCGACATGGCTTCCCCTTTCATGGTGATGCGTGACCCCGTCATCTATCGCATCAAGTTTGCCCACCACCACCAGACCGGTGACAAGTGGTGCATCTACCCCATGTATGACTTCACTCACTGCATCTCGGACGCCCTGGAAGGGATTACCCACTCCATCTGTACGCTGGAGTTCCAGGACAACCGTCGCCTGTACGACTGGGTGCTGGACAACATCACCATCGATTGCCACCCGCGCCAGTACGAGTTCTCTCGTCTGAACCTCGAGTACACCGTCATGTCCAAGCGCAAGCTGAACCTGCTGGTGACCGAGAAGCACGTGGACGGTTGGGACGATCCGCGTATGCTGACCGTCTCCGGCCTGCGCCGCCGCGGCTACACCCCGGCCTCCATCCGCGAGTTCTGCAAGCGCATCGGCGTCACCAAGCAGGACAACATCGTCGAGATGAGCATGCTGGAAGCCTGCATCCGCGAAGATCTCAACGAGAATGCCCCGCGTGCCATGGCCGTGCTGCATCCGGTGAAGGTGGTCATCGAGAACCTGGCCGCCGATGAGGTGCTGACTGCACCGGCGCACCCGAGCAATGCCGAGATGGGTACCCGCACGCTTCCCTTCACCCGCGAGATCCTCATCGATGAAGCGGACTTCAAAGAAGAAGCCAACAAGCAGTTCAAGCGACTGGTGCTGGGCAAGGAAGTGCGCCTGCGCAATGCCTATGTCATCAAGGCCGAGCGGGTCGAGAAGGATGCGGACGGCAAGGTCACCTGCATCTATTGCTCTTACGATCCCGAGACCCTGGGCAAGGACCCGGCCGATGGCCGCAAGGTGAAAGGGGTGATCCACTGGGTCAGCGCCACTCACTCCCTGCCGGCCGAAGTGCGCCTCTACGACCGCCTGTTCAAGGTGCCGAACCCGGGTGCCGAAGAGGACTTCGAAGCGGCCCTGAACCCGGAATCCCTGGTGATCATCGAGGGTGCCCGCGTGGAAGCTTCCCTCAAGGATGCCAAGCCGGAGCAGGCTTACCAGTTCGAGCGTGAAGGGTATTTCTGCGCCGACAACAAGCTCTCCAGCCCGGAACACCTGGTGTTCAACCGCACCGTGGCCCTGCGCGACGTGTGGGGCAAGGCCGAGGCCTGATGAAGGAGGGCAGGGGAGACCCTGCCCTTTCTTGTCCGGAATATGGGCACAAAAAAGCCAGCATCATGCTGGCTTTTTTATTGCGCGGGTTCTGCCAATCAATCGTCGTGCTTGCAGTCGCCGGCGGCGCAGTGGCCATAGAGATAGAGGCTGTGATTGGTCAGACGGATGTTGTGCTTCTTGGCGATCTCGGTCTGGCGCTGCTCGATCACCTCGTCGGAGAACTCGATCACCTTGCCGCAGTCGAGGCAGACCAGGTGGTCGTGGTGTTCCTGGGTGGCCAGCTCGAACACCGACTTGCCCCCTTCGAAGTGGTGACGGGTGACGATACCGGCATCATCAAACTGGTTGAGAACGCGGTAGACGGTAGCGAGACCAATCTCTTCACCCTGGTCGATCAGTCGTTTGTACAGATCTTCCGCACTGGTGTGCTGGCAGTCCGGCTGTTGCAGGATTTCCAGGATCTTGACGCGGGGCAAGGTGATCTTGAGCCCGGCCTTTTTTAACGCTTGGTTGTTGTCTGCCATTTCTATTTATTCGCATTCTCGAAGGTGTGGTTATTCTGATTGACTGCCGCTGTAATGGCAACCACGAACTCGCTTGGCCTGTCATTATAGGTCGTAGCTCACCTAAAAATAAACCCAGTAATTCAAGGGCTTTAGCGCGATCGACCGCCTATCCACGAATTGTGCGGATTGTGACGGCGGCTTGCTCACCCGCCGAATGTTGATAAAATGTAACCTTCTTCACTCTGGTCGGATGAGATCCATGGATTGGCTTTTTGACAACGCGGCCTGGGTGCGCTGCGCCCTCAACGCCTGGCCCCCCTTCTGGGGCGCGGGCATCAAGATAGAGACATTGAGCGATGATTTTCGCTTCTGCCGGGTCACCCTCAAGTCCCGCTGGTGGAACAAGAACGCCAACCGCACCCAGTTTGGCGGCAGCATGTTTGCGATGACCGATCCCATCTATCCGCTGATGCTGATGGGTTATTTCAAGAACCGCTATTACGTCTGGGACAAGGCGGGCAGCATCAACTACATCAAGCCGGGCAAGGGCAAGCTGGTGGCCGAATTCAACCTGACCGACGGCAAGCTGGCCGCCATAGTCGCGGCGACCGAAGGGGGAGACAAGCACTTTCCCGAGTTCGAGGTGACGGTACAGGATGGCCAGGGCGAGCTGGTGGCCCAGGTCAAGCGCACCCTCTATGTGCGGGCCAAGCCCGAGCACAGGGGCGGCGAGAGCGCATGACCAGAAAACAACAAGGGCCCCGCGGGGCCCTTGTTGTCAGAGGTGCTGGCAAGCGTGGATCACTCCAGCTCGGCCAGGCACATCTCTTCATGCAGCTGTTTGCACCAGCCCTTGACGCGCTCGGCAGTCATCTCGGGTTGGCGATCTTCGTCGATGCCCAGACCCACGAAGTGCTTGTCGTCCACCAGCGCCTTGGAGGCTTCGAACTCGTAACCGGCGGTCGGCCAGTGGCCGATGACGATGGCGCCTTTGGCTTCGACGATGTCACGCAGGGTGCCCATGGCGTCGAGGAAGTACTCGGCATAATCTTCCTGATCGCCGCATCCGAAGATGGCGACCAGCTTGTTGGTGAAGTCGATCTCTTCCAGCTCGGGGAAGAAGTCGTCCCAGTCGGCCTGGGCTTCGCCATAGTACCAAGTCGGGATACCGAACATCAGCAGATCGAAGCTGTCGATGTCGGCCTTGCTGCTCTTGGCAATGTCACGGACTTCAATCAGTTGTTTGCCCAGTTCTTTCTGGATCATCTTGGCGACAGCTTCGGTATTACCGGTATCGCTGCCGAAAAACAGACCTACACTAGCCATAGTGTTTAGTTACCCGTATCTGGTGTTAATGCTTAACGGTCAGATTGCGATGCCTGCTGCATGTGCAGACTCAATCTGTTGCTTCAGGATAGATTGGATCAGCTCGGCTCGGCTGACGTTCTGTTGTAACGCAAGTTGATTCAGGCGCTCCAGCAATTCGGCCTCCACCTTTAACTCTACCCGCTTCAGGCCGTTCTCTCGATCGCGCTTGAGCTGGTTGCGCTTGTTGATCTTGAGCTGGGTCTCGCGGGGGAGTGGGTTGGTCTTTGGCCTGCCGGGGCGCTTCTCGTTTGCGAACAGATCCAGTGTTGTTCGATCAGTTTGCTGTTTGGCCATACATCACAGATGGAAATAAGTTAGCCGATGCCTGAGCCTTCCCAGCCCAGTTCGATCAGCCCCTTGGCGACAAAACCTGCACAACCCAGGAAGAGTACCAACCAGACGATGAATCGGCCGAAACGGGGCACATTGCCGCGTTTGAGCACGTCCTGAATGGCCAGGCCAATCAATACGAAAATGGCCACAAAGAATAACTTCAGGCCCAGACTCTCGATCAGGTCGATATGTTCACTTAGCATGGATTGCGCACACTCCTTATGACGGGCGCACTATATCACAAAGGATTTGAAACTGTTAACCGCCTGTCGACAGGAAATCCACAACCAGTTTGTTGAACAAAACCGGCTTTTCCGCGTGCAGCCAGTGACCGGTGCCGGCGATGACCCGGGCCTTGGCAGCGGGAAATTGGGCCATAACCGTCTCGGTATGCGCGGGCAGCATGTAGTCGGAATCGCCCCCCTTGATGAAGAGCGCAGGCCCCTCGAAACGGCTCTGTGGATCGGGCCAGCCCATGATGTTGGCGTAGTTGCGCTCAAGGGCCGGCACGTTGAAACGCCAGCCCCAACCCGACTCCCCCTTGGCGAAGGACTTGAGCAGGAACTGGCGCACGCCGGCGATCTCGACATGCTCGGCCAGGATGGCTTCCGCCTCGCCGCGGCTTTGCGGAGCCTGTTCGAGCGTGGCATTGAGGCCGGCAAACACGTTCTGGTGGCGGGCGTGAGGGTAGGCGACCGGCGCTATGTCGGCCACTACCAGCCTGGCGACGCGGGTCGGCGCCTGCTTGGCAACCTGCATGGCCACCTTGCCCCCCATGGAGTGGCCCACGAGCGCCACCTGTTCAAGCCCCAGCTGATCGAACAGGGCGAGCAGGTCGGCGGCCTGGGTCGGGTAGCTCATCTCGTCGGAGTGAAAGGAGGCGCCGTGGTTGCGCAGATCGACGCTGATGACCCGGTATTGTTCGCTCAGCGGGCGTGCCAGCAGGCCCAGGTTGTCCAGGCTGCCGAACAGCCCGTGGATCAGCACGACGGGTTGGCCCTGGCCCTGCTCCTTGAAGTTCAATAATGGGTTTTGTTGCAAAATGACACCTTGTCGGTCGTGAGTACGTTGCTCGCCATGATTTAACGCACTGGAAAGAAAAGGATTTCACTCATCACGGAGCAAAAAAATGTGGTTTTTTTTCCTAAAAAAAGCCAGCCAGATCGGCTATCAGTGCGACGGATCACACACTTGGGCCGCTATTATGCCGTATTCTCGATGAGATTCATGCACATCTGTCCGCCCCTTGCTTGGGCTGCCGGGTTTGCCTATGTATAATCGCCGCATCCGAATTTCGACGAGTCCAGCGCATCCCTATGAAAACCATCGAGCTTGATGACGATCTCTACTTCTATATCGCCAGCCAGACCCGGCACATCGGTGAGAGTGCCTCCGATATCCTGCGCCGCCTGCTGGAACAGCCCGCCCGCCAGGCCTCGCCGGTCGCAGCAGAGGTGACGGCGGCTCCGTCGCCCACCGTGGCCGACGCCATGGGGCTGGAAACGCTGCTCGATTCCGGCGAGCTGCAAAAAGAAGAGAAGTCCATCAACCGCTTCATGCAGGTGCTCAGTACCCTCTACCGGGATGATCCGGTCGGGTTTACCCAGGCCACCGAAATCAAGGGGCGCAAGCGCGTCTATTTCTCGCGGGATCCCGATGCCCTGCGCGCCAGCGGCAGCACCACCAAGCCCAAGCAGGTGCCACAAACCCCGTTCTGGGTGATCACCAACACCAACACCAGTCGCAAACAGAACATGGTGGCCCAGCTGATGGCCAGCATGGGATATGGCGACGAGGTGATCGCCCGGGTGTGCGGCGCAATCTAACGGTTCATCAGACTCAGGCCTTGCCGGGCAAGGCCGCCATCAAGCAAGGACAACGCCATGGCACAGCATTCCCACGCCGGTCAGCCGGCCCGTTTGAGCGACCTGACCAACATTCCCCGTCTGGTCAGCGCCTACTACCTCAACAAGCCGGACATGAGCCGCCCCGAGCAGCGGGTTGCCTTCGGCACCTCCGGCCACCGCGGCAGCGCTCTGCACAATGCCTTCACCGAATCCCACATCCTGGCGGTGACCCAGGCGCTGGTGGAGTATCGCCAGCAGGCCGGCATCACGGGCCCGCTGTTTGTCGGCATGGATACCCACGCTCTCTCTGAATCTGCCTTTGCCAGCGCAGTCGAAGTGTTGGCCGCCAACGGCGTCGAAACCCGCATTCAGGCCGGCCTCGGCTTTACCCCGACCCCGGTCATCTCTCACGCCATCCTGCGCCACAATGCTGGCAAGCCCGCCGCCCGTGCCGACGGCGTGGTGATCACCCCGTCCCACAACCCGCCGGAAGACGGTGGCTTCAAATACAACCCGCCCCACGGCGGCCCCGCGGAAGGGGAGATCACCAAGTGGGTGGAGGATCGCGCCAACGCCATTCTGGAAGCGGGTCTGGCCGGGGTGAAACGGATGCCGTTCGCCGAGGCCCTCAAGAGCCCGTTCGTGGTGGAGCACGACTATGTCACCCCCTATGTGGATGATCTGAAGAACGTGCTGGACATGGAGGCCATCAAGCAGGCTGGCATCAAGATCGGTGTCGATCCGCTGGGCGGCTCCGGCGTCGCCTACTGGGACGTCATCGCCAAAACCTATGGTCTGAACATTGAGGTGGTGAACTACAAGGTCGACCCGACCTTCTCCTTCATGACCCTGGATAAAGACGGCAAGATCCGGATGGACTGCTCCAGCCCGTTCGCCATGGCCAGCCTGATCGCCCTCAAGGACAAGTTCGACATCGCCCTTGGCAACGACCCCGACTACGACCGCCACGGCATCGTTACCAAGTCCGGCCTGATGAACCCGAACCACTATCTGGCGGTGGCGATCCAGTATCTGTTTACCCATCGCACCGGCTGGTCTGCCGATGCGGCCGTCGGCAAGACGCTGGTCTCCTCGTCCATGATCGACCGGGTGGCCGGCGAGATTGGCCGCACCCTCAAAGAGGTGCCGGTCGGCTTCAAGTGGTTCGTGGATGGCCTCTACAGCGGCGAGTTCGGTTTTGGTGGCGAGGAGAGCGCGGGCGCCTCTTTCCTGCGCAAAGACGGCACCGTCTGGACCACTGACAAGGATGGCTTCATCCTGGCGCTGCTGGCAGCGGAAATTCTGGCGGTGACCGGCAAGGATCCGCAGGCTCACTACGATGCGCTGGAAGCCAAGTTCGGTCGCTCCAGCTATCGCCGTATCGACGCCCCGGCCAACAGCGCCCAGAAGGCGGTGCTCTCCAAGCTGGATCCGGCGTTGGTGGAAGCCTCCACCCTGGCCGGCGAGCCCATCGTCGCCAAGCTGACCAAGGCGCCGGGCAACGATGCCGCCATCGGCGGCCTCAAGGTGGTGACCGAGAACGGCTGGTTCGCGGCGCGCCCCTCCGGTACCGAGTCCATCTACAAGATCTACATGGAGAGCTTCAAGGGCGAGGCGCACCTGGACCTCATCCAGCAGGAAGCCCAGCAGATCGTCTCCGCCGCACTGGCCAAGGCCGGGGTCTGAGTTCGACTCATCCCCCTGCGGAATGTGAAAGAGGAGCCTTGATGGCTCCTCTTTTTTATTGCGCTTGAGCTGGATGGGTCGTGCTCACGGCTTGCCGCACTGGTCGGTGCACGCCCGGCGGGCCTGCCAGCGCTTGAAGAAGGGGCGGGCAGGCAGCTTCATCAGGAACAGGGATAGCAGGATCACCCCGATGCCGAGCCATTGGCGAGCATCCAGCGTCTCGCCCACCATCAGCACGCCGCAGGAGACCGCCACCATGGGGTTGGTGAGGGCCAGCATGCCCATCACCTCCGGGCCGTGGCGCTTGAGCCCCCACAGCCAGGCCCAGTAGGCCAGCGCCGTATTGAGCAGGATCAGCCAGAGCAGACCAGGGGCGCTTGCCGGCTGTGGCAGCGGCATGGGGCCGGCCAGCCACCAGGCGAGCGGGATCAGCATCAGGCCGCCCAGCAGCAGTTGCCAGGCGGTCAGTGCCAGCAGATCGCTGACCGGCCAGTGGCGCATCCAGCGGCTGGACTGGCCGATGAGCAGGGTGGCCAGCAGGGCGCAGGTCACGCCGACAGGATCCAGATTGGCGGAAGGGTTGAGCAGCAGCAAGACCCCGCCCAGTCCCATCAGGCCCAGCAACAGCCATTTCAGGGATGGCCTGACGCCATCCTGCAACCAGGCCAGCAACATCAGGATCAGCGGCAGAGTGGCACCCAAGGTGCCCGCCACGGCCCCGGGCAGTCGGAAGGCGGCCACGAACAGCAGGGCGAAGAAGGCGGCGATGTTGCAAAACGCCAGCAGGCTCTGCTTGCCCCAGGACAGGGGGGGCAGGCGCGGGTGCACCAGCAACAGGAGCAGGCCGGCTGGCAACGCCCGCCATACCGCCACCCAGTAGGGGGAGTAGTCGGTCAGGTAGAGGCTGACGACGGCATAGGTGCTGCCCCAGAGCAGGGGGGCCAGCAGGGCGATCAGCATGGGCATGTATTTGTCTCTTTATGAAGTATCTTTAAGTAAAGATAAATTAGCCTCTAATTGGTTTACCATCAAGTATCTCGATAAAAAGATAAGTGGCCGAAGATGGAATCAGATCATGTAGACCTGCTGCTGGCCCAGTGGGCCCGGCAGCGACCGGATCTCGACTGCTCTCCCATGGGCGTGCTGGGACGGGTGGCGCGAATGGCGGCGATCGCCGGACGGGAAGTGAGCGAGGAGCTCAAGGAGTGCGGCCTGCTCGGCAGCGACTTCGACATTCTGGCGACCTTGCGCCGGGCCGGCGAACCGCTCACCCCGACCGTGCTCTATCAATCCGCCATGTTGAGCTCGGGGGCCATGACCGCCCGCCTCGACAAACTGGCAGAGCGGGGCTTGATCGAACGCCAAGCCGCCCCGAGCGATCGGCGCAGCTTGCTGGTCTGTCTGACCGAGGCGGGTCGAGAATTGGTTGACCGGGCGGTGGAGCGACACGTGGCCAATGAGCGGCGCCTGCTGGCGCCATTGAGCCTGGCCGAGCAGGAGCAGCTGGCCGCCCTGCTCAAGCGCTGGCTGCTGGAAAACGAGTGACCCCCAGAGCCTGGTGAGCGGTCGTCACGCGTCCGCAGACAAGATGGCCTGCATCTGGGCCAGCACGGCGTTCACCTTGGCGGCGGGCGGATGGGTGCGGCCCAGCACGCGCAATCCCCACACCATGGTCATCAGCAAGGCGGCGGTGGCGTCGACGTCGCGCCCGGCGGCCAGCTCCCCTGCCGCCTGCGCCTGGCGCAGGGCTGCACTGACCCGCAGCTCGACCTCGGCGAGGTGGCTGCTGACGGTCTCCTGAATGAGCGGGTGGTGGCGGCCGATCTCCAGCAAGGTGTTGACCAGCAGGCAGCCACGGTGCGCCTCGCTGGCGATGGCATCCCGGGCCACTGCATCGAGCAGGGCCTGCACGCCCGCCAGGGGGGAGGCAGCTGAACCCAGGATCTGCTCGATCTGCGCCAGGCTCTGCGCCGAATAACGCTGCAGCACCTCCATGAACAACCCCTCCTTTGAGCTGAAGGCGCCGTACAGGCTGCTGGGCTTGAGTCCCATCCGTTCGACCAGCGCGGCAATGCCGGTGTTGCTGAAGCCGGTATCCCAGAAGGCGTTGAGGGCGATTTCCAGTACCTGTTCTCTGTCAAATGATGCGGGTCTTGCCATCTCGATTCCTGCCTTGTGAAACGTTATTTTGGAGTGATCGCTAAAAAACAACTTGACCATGGAGCTTGGTCCGCCTGATATTGTAGCGACCACTACAAAAAGGATGGTCATGATGCACACACTCGAGCAAAAAATCAAAGCGTACGATGAGCAGAAGCAGCGCCAGGTACCGGCCCCGGTGCTGGCCCTGATGGAGGAGGCGACCCGCAGCCTGCAGGCAAGCGGGCTGGAGCAGGCTGCGCTGGGACGCGGAGAGCGGATGCCCGACTTCGCCCTGCCGGATCAGCACGGGGTGGTGCGCCCGCTCTCCCACTATCTGGCTGAGGGGCCTGTGCTGCTCAACGTCTATCGCGGTGGCTGGTGTCCCTACTGCAACATGGAGATGCAGGCGCTCAACGCCGTGTTGCCGGCGCTGCGCGAGCGCGGCGTGAACCTCATCGGCATGACGCCGGAAACCCCCAGTTCGGCGCAGGATACCCTCACCGCCAACGGGCTGGCGATCACAGTGCTGAGCGATGAGGGCAACCGGGTCTCGGCAGCGCTGGGACTGGTGTTCGAGCTGCCGGAGGCGCTCAGGCCCATCGATGCCGGCTTTGGCATCGACATCCCGGCGAGCAACGGCGACGAGAGCTTTACTCTGCCGGTGCCGGCCAGCTACATCATCGGCCAGGACCGCACCGTGCTCTACCACTTCATCAACGCCGATTACACCCGTCGGGTGGAGCCGGCCGCCCTGCTTGCCGAGCTGGATCGTCTGGCGAAGGCGGGGGCGCTGTAAACGCACACTGCGCCCGAAGGCGCAGTGTGGATGATTGGCGAGGCGGCCCCGAGGGCCGCCTTTTTTATCCGGCCGGATCAGTAGCCGCCGCGGGCATCCTTGACCGCCAGCCCCAGCTGCCAGACCGCCATGGCGTAGTGGGTGCTGTGGTTGTAGCGGGTGATGGTGTAGAAGTTGGGCAGGCCGTACCAGTACTGATAGCCGGTGCCCACATCCAGGCGCAGCAGGCTCGCCTCGCTGTGGTTGCCGAGGGTGCTGGTGGGGGTCAGCCCGGCGCGGCGCAGGGAGGCGACCGGGTAGCGGGTCTGGAAGCCGTGCTCGTAGCCGGGTAGCTGGCCCTGACCGCGCACCGCCACCGGCTGTCCCTTCTCCCAGCCGTGGGCCTTGAAGTAGTTGGCCACGCTGCCGATGGCATCCACCGGATCCCACAGGTTGGTGTGGCCGTTGCCGTTGAAGTCCACCGCGTAGCGCTGGAAGCTGGAGGGCATGAACTGGCCGTAGCCCATGGCGCCGGCGTAGGAGCCCTTGGGTTCGGTGGGATCCATCCCCTCGTCGCGGGTCATCACCAGGAAGGATTCCAGCTCGCTGGTGAAGAACTCGGCCCGGCGCGGGTAGTCGAACGCCAGGGTCGCCAGCGCATCCAGGATGCGGGTCTTGCCCATCACCCGGCCCCAGCGGGTCTCCACGCCGATGATGCCGACGATGATCTCCGGCGGCACCCCATAGACCTGCTGGGCACGGTTGAGCTCGTTCTCGTACTCACGCCAGAAGCTGACGCCGTTCTGTACGTTGTCCGGGGTGATGAACTTGGCACGGTAGCGATTCCAGGCGCCGGTCGGACCGGTGGGCGGCGTGGTGGTGGGGGCCTGGGCATCCATCAGGCGGATGATCCAGTCGTAGCGCTCGGCCTGGGCCAGCACCCGGTGCAGCTCGGCGCCGTCGAAGCCGTGCTTTTGCACCATCCGCTGCACGAAGTTGTCCACGTTGGCGCGATTGGCGAAGTCCCCCTTGCTGACTCCCGGCTGGCTAACCTGCCCGTAGAAGGGTTTGCTCGGCGGCGTCTGGTTGATGAAGGCGCTGTTGGGCTGGGGCTTGACCACGGGCTTGGCAGCCGGCGTGCTGCTGCAGCCATAGAGCATGGGAAACAGGGAGAGGGTGAGCACGGAGACAAGGCGACGCATAAGGTTCTCATGAGCCTGAAAAAGAGTGTCGCCATGGTAAAACATTGTCGTCCATGCGCAAGTGTTCCGTAGCGGCCCCCTCCCGCCGTCCCGCCTCAACGCAGGGTGTGGTAACCGCTCCAAAGCCGGGTCAGGGTGGTGATGGCGCAGAGCAGGGCAAAGCCGTAGGCGAGCGGGGCGAAGGCGGCGGGCCACAGGCACATCAGCACGAACAGAGCGATGGTCTCGCTCCCCTCGGTGAGGCCGCCCAGATAGTAGAGAGACTTGTGGTGGTAGACCGGATTGTCGATGCCCCGCTTGCCCGCCATGATGGCAAACGCCAGAAAGCTCGAGCCGGTGCCCATGAAGGCAAACAGCAGGGTGGCGGCGGGCAGCGCATTGGCGGGGGCGGCGAGGGCAAAGCCCAGCACCACGGCGGCGTAGAAGATGAAATCGAGCGTGATGTCGAGAAAGCCGCCGCAGTCGGTGATGCCGGTCTCCCGCGCCACGGCGCCGTCGAGTCCGTCCAGCAGCCGGTTGAGCAGGATGGCCGCCAGCGCCCATTGATAGCAGCCAAAAGCCAGCAACGGCAACGCCAGCATGCCGATGGTAAAGCCGGTGAGGCTTATCTGGTTGGCGCTGATCCCGGCGCGGCAGAGCGGTCTGGCGAGCCGGGTGAGGGGGCTGCGGATAACGGGGATCAGGTGGCGGTCAAACAAGGTGCACTCCTCGGTCAAAAACGGGATTCGGTGAGCTGGAGTATGGTGCCCGGCGCGTCATCTTCGTCGTGGGTCACCTGCATGGCGGGGATGGCCAGCGCCTTGATCTGCGCGAACACCAGTTCGCGAAAGGCGGCCCGCAGCGGCTTGTCGAGGCGGGAGAAGGGCTCGTCCAACAACAATGCCTCGGGCTCGGCCAGCAGCGCCCGCAGCAGGCTGACGCGGGCCTTCTGGCCGCCGGAGAGCGCCCCCGGCAGCTTGTCCGCTTGATTTGTCAGATTCACCTGCGCCAGCGCGGCCACCGCCTTTTCCCGCCGTGCCCCGTGCCCCTTCAGGCTGGCTGGCATGCCGAACATCAGGTTTTCCGCCACCGTCAGGTGCTCGAACAGCAGATCATCCTGAAACAGCATGCCGATGCGCCGCGCCTGGGGCGGCAGCTGGGTGAGTCGGCGCTCGCCGAGGGTCACGTCCCCCTCCAGCCGGATGGGGCCGCTTGCGGGCAATACCCCCGCCAGAGCCGCCAACAGCGAGCTCTTGCCACAGCCACTGGGCCCCATCAGGGTCAACACCTCGCCGGGCGCCACCTGCAGGGCGGGCAGCGAGAGTAGCAGGTTTTCCTCCAGATAGAGGCGAAGGGGCGTGGTGCTCAGCATATGGCTGTTTCCATCATGAGAGTTCATCGTGAGCTACCCCCCTTGAGCGCCGGGTTGAGTCGGGCCGGCAGCCAGAGCGCCAGCAGATAGATAAGGAGCGGCAGCTGCAGTTGCAAGAGGCCGTAGAGCCCCGCCAGCCGCCGGTTGAGGCCGCTGCCGATGGCCACCGCCTCGGTGGTGATGGTGACCACCCGGCCGGCGCCAAACAGCAGGGTCGGCAGGTATTGGGCCAGACTCACAGCGGCTCCGACGCCGAAGGCAAACAACAGCGGACGCGCCAGCAGCGGCCCTTTCACCTGCCACCAGGCTCGCCACGGGGTTGCCCCAAGCAGCAGGGCGCTCTGGGTGATCCGCGGGTCGAACTGGCGATAGGGGCCCTGCAGGCACAAATAGACATAGGGAAAGACAAACAGCAGCTGGCTCCAGAGCACCCAGCCCCAGCCGATGCCATCGCCCCCCCACCCGAGGCTGAACCAGTCCACCCCGAGGCGAATGCCGAACAGCAGGCTGGCCTGCGGCAGCAACAGCGGCAGGCAGATAAGCCAGAGCGGCCAGGGGCGGCGGCCCGCCTGCACCTCTAGGCTCAGCACCGCCATCATCAGCGATATCGCCCCGCTTGCCAGCGCCAGCAGTATGCTGGTGGTCAGCAGCGACGACAGGGTCGGCAGCAGTTCGAGCCAATAGCGGCCGCTCCACTGGCTCGGCCAGAGGGCGGGAAAGGGCCAGCGCCGGGCCAGCGACCAGAGCAGCAGCGCCCCCAGCACCGCCAGATTGAGGACGATCAGGGCCATCACACTGCCGGTGGCAAGGGTGCGGCCAAAAGAGCTTGGGGCTGATCGTCTGCCATTGAGCCAGCCGGGTTTGCCAAAGATTCGATGGGCCAGCTCCAGTAGCCGCAACAGGGCCAGCAGCAGCGCCGTGATGGCGAGCAGCAGCAGGGCGCCGCTGGCGGTGGCGCCGCGCCAGACCAGATCCGGGTCCTGATACCAGAGCCACAGGCGCACAGCCAGCGGAGCGGGGGCATCGGGCCCGAGCAGCTGGGCCAGATCCACCACCGCCACTCCGTAGGCGGCGACTGCATAGAGGGGCAGGCGCAGGGCGGGCCACAGCGCCGGCAGCAGCAGGCGCCACCAGATCTGGGGGGCGCTG
The DNA here is from genome assembly GCF_019048665.1 of Aeromonas sp. FDAARGOS 1408. Lineage (NCBI taxonomy): Bacteria > Pseudomonadati > Pseudomonadota > Gammaproteobacteria > Aeromonadales > Aeromonadaceae > Aeromonas > Aeromonas sp. FDAARGOS 1408. Next base: position 975,192 of record NZ_CP077394.1, read on the forward strand.
AAGCCGAGGCTCGCCCCCAGCCACTGCTGGCGCGCCACACTGGCGGGGTCTTGCGCACCGAGCGCCATCAGCAGCAGGAAGGGAGTCTCCTTGAGGGTCAGGGCGAGAATGAGCCCGAGCCCGGCGGGATCGCGCAGGGTCTGCCAGTCGGGGGGCAGCTCGAACCCGGTGAGGGTCGGCGAGAGCAGGCGCAGCAGCCAGCCGGAGGGGGCGAGCAGAAAGGCAAAGCCGATGGCAAAGGCGACGTGGGGCAGTGCCAGCAAGGGTGAGAGCAGCCGGCGCAGCCAGCCGACGGCCCGGCTGTCGCTGTGGGCCAATAGCAGGGCGGTCAGCAGCAGGCTGACCAGGGTCGAGGCGGCGCCAATCCACAGGCTCAGCAGCGCCGAGTGCCAGAGGCCCGGCTGCGCCAGCAGCCGCTGCAGGTGGGCATGGCTCAGCCCCTCGGCCAGCAGTTGCCAGCCCCCCGCCAGCAGCGGGAGGCCAAAAACCAGGGCGCACCCGGCGGCGAACAGGGGGCGCCAATCAAGCAAAGAGCGGCCGAACCGGCTCATCAGTGACCGTAGCGCTCGGCCCAGGCGGCTTCGAGCCTGAGCTGCCAGCTGGGGTGAGGTTCGGCCACCGCCTTGAAGCGCAGAGCCGGCACCGGTTGCTGGGTGGCGGGCAGGGCATCGGCCCGCAGCACGCTGGGATCGCCCCAGAAGGCGGGTTCGGCCTTGCGCGCCTGGGCGGCGGGGCTCAGCAGGAAGTTGGCCACCACCTTGGCGCCGGCGCGGGCGTTGGCGTTGAAGGGGATGGCGAGGAAGTGGCTGTTGGTGAGCGCCCCTTTCGCCATGGCCACCGCCATCACGCTGGGGGGCAGGGTGCCATTTTGTACCGCGCTCTGCGCCTCTTGCGGGTTGAAGCTGATGGCCATGGCCAGCTCGCCGTCATCGAGCAGCTGGCGGGTCTCGGCGGCGCTGGTGGGGAACAGCTTGCCTTTGCGCCAGAGTGTCGGGTGCAGCTCATCCAGCCAGGCCCAGAGCGGGGCCGTGATCCTGGCAAAATCGCTCTCGGTCGCCTCCCTATAGAGGGGGGCGGGGGCCGGTGTCAGCTCCAGCAGGATCTGCTTGAGGAAGCTGGAACCGTGGAACTGGGGCGGTTTGGGATAGGTGAAGCGGCCGGGGTGGGCCTTGGTCCAGGCAAGCAGGGCCGCCGCCGAGGTGGGCAGCTGTTTGACCTCTTCGCTGTTGACCATCAGGTTGAGCTGGCCGATGCCCCAGGGAGCCTCCAGCCCCTCCACCGGCACGGTGAAGTCCTCACTCACCGGCAGGGTGCCGTCGACCAGCGCCATGTTGGGCAGCTCACGGGTAAAGGGGGCGCCGAGCAGCCCCTGCTCCTTGAGCGCCTTGAAGTTTTCGCCGTTGACCCAGAGCAGGTCGATGGGGCCGCCAGCTTGCTTGCCCGCCTGCTTGTTGGCCAGCAACTGGCTGACGCTCTGGGCTATGTCATCCATCTTCACCTGCACCAGCTTGACCTGGTATTCGCGCGCCAGCTCCTGGCCGGCCCACACCAGATAGGCGTTGATCTCCGGGCTGCCGCCCCAGGCGTTGAAGTAGACGGTCTGCCCCTTGGCCTCCTCGAGAGTTTGCTGCCACTGCGGGTTGTCGGCGGCGTAGGCCTGGGTGAAGAGGAGGCTGCCTGCCAGCAGGGGCAGGGCGCGCAACAGCTGTTTGAACGAGGGCAATGAGTGTCGCATCTGGGTTACCTGGAGTTGGGTCAGGCGCCGCGGCGCCAGCGGTGATAACGGGTCAGCAGCGCCAGCAGGGTGGCGGGCTGACGGGCCCGTCGCCACTCGCCCGCCAGATACTTGTTCCCCTCCATCAGGGTGGGGTAGGCGTGGATGGTGGCGAGGATCTTGCCAAGCCCCAGTCGGTGGCGCATGGCGAGCACGAATTCGGCGATCCGCTCGCCAGCGTGAGTGCCCACTATGGTGGCCCCCAGGATCTGATCCTTGCCGGGCACGGTGAGTACCTCGATAAAGCCTTGGCGCTCGCCGTCGGCGATGGCCCTGTCCAGCTCGGCCAGCGCGAAGCGGGTCAGCTCGAAGGGGATGCCCTGCGCCCTGGCCTCTTTCTGGTTGAGGCCGACCCGGGCGATTTCTGGGGTGGTGTAGATGGCCGCCGGCATGATCCGATAGTCGGCCCGAAAGCGCTTGAACGGGCTGAACAGGGCATTGATTGCGGCATACCAGCCCTGATGGGCGGCGGCATGGGTGAGCTGGTAAGGGCCCGCTACGTCCCCCACCGCCAGAATGCTGGGGAAGTTGGTGGCGAGGAAACCATCGACCGCCACCGTGCCGCGCGGGGTCAGCTCTACTCCCAGTTCTTCGAGCCCGAAGCCGTTGACGTTGGCGACCCGGCCTAGCGCCAGCAGCAGTTGATCCCCTTCCACCACCTGCATTTCTTCGCCTCGGCGCAGTTGCAGCCGGATGGGGAGATCCCCCGCAGCTGCGGGCAGATAGTCGGCTCGCTCGGCGCGCCAGCCGGTGAGCACCCGCACGCCATCGCGGGCCAGCTGAGCCGCCAGCAGCTCTGCCACCTCACGCTCTTCGCGGGGCAGCAGCTGATCCGAGAGTTCCACCAAGGTAACGGGCACCCCAAGCAGGGCAAAACTCTGGGCCAGCTCGCAGCCGATGGGGCCGCCGCCCAGCACCAGCAGCTGGCGCGGCGCAGTGCGCAGCTGCCAGAGGGTGTCGGAGGTGAGGTAAGGCACCTGATCCAGCCCCGGCAGCGTGGGCACCAGCGGCCGGGCACCGGTGGCGAGCACGATATGGCGGCTGGCAAGGCGTTGGCCGTTCACCTCCACCTCCCAGGGGGAGACAAGCCTTGCCTCCCCTTCGATGCACTCGACTCCCAGCCCCTGATAGCGCTCGATGGAGTCGTGGGGTTCAACCTCCTTGATGACACGGGCGACCCGCTCCATCACGGCGGCGAAATCGGCGTTGGTCTGGCTTGGGTCAAAGCCCAGTTCACTGGCCCGGCGCTGCTCGGCGGCAAAGCGGGCGCTTCGGATCAGCGCCTTGGAGGGGACGCAGCCGCTGTTGAGGCAATCGCCCCCCATCTTGTGTTTCTCGATGAGCGCTACCTTGGCCTTCACCGCCGCAGCGATATAGCTGGTCACCAGACCGCCGGCCCCGGCACCAATCACCAGCAGGTTGTAGTCATAGTGTGTTGGCTTGCGGTAGGGGGCGTGCAGCCGATGCAGGGCGAGGCGCCGCTGCAGGCCCTTGAGCAGCATCGGCATCAGGCCGAGCAGGGTCAGCGCCACCATCAGGCCGGGGGAGAGGATATTGCCGGTGCTGGTGAGGTTGGCGAGCTCGCTGCCCGCCAGCACGTAGACGAAGGTGCCAGGCAGCATGCCGAGCTGGCTCACCCAGTAGTAGGTGCTGACTCTGATGGGAGTGAGCCCCATCAGCAGGTTGACCAGAAAGAAGGGGAAGATAGGGATGAGGCGCAGGCTCAGCAGATAAAGCACCCCTTCCTTCTTCATGTCGGCCTGCAAGCTGGCCAGCTTGTCGCCAAAGCGCCGCTCGACCCAGTCGCGCAGCAGAAAGCGGGCACTGAGAAAGGCCAGGGTCGCGCCAATGCTGCTGGCAAAGGAGACCAGCAGCAGCCCCCAGACAACGCCGAACACGGCGCTGCCGGCCAGGGTGAGCAGGCTGGCGCCGGGCAGGGAGAGGGCGGTGCTCACCACATAGACGGCGACAAACAGCAGGGCGGCGCTGACGAAATGGCGGTCGACCAGGGCGGCCAGCTCGGCCTGACGGGCCTGCAGCTGGGGCAGGCTCAGGTAGTGGCCAAGGTCGAAGGCGAAAAAGGCGCCGATGAGGCAGCCCATCACCAGCACCAGCAGCAGGCGGGAGCCGCTCATCAGGCGTCCTTGTTATCCGGTTGGGCCGGACGCTCGGGCTGGACCGGCAGCTGGCAGAAGCCCTGCGGGGCGATATCGAGGGCGGCGTTGAACTTGGCCGACATGTTCTGGAAGGCGATGAGGCCGGTCAGCTCCACCATGGCATCGTCGTCGAACCAGGGCTTGAGGCGGGCAGCCTGCTCATCGCTGACCCCATCGAGCCCCGTCATCGCCTCTGTGTAGTCGAGCACGGCCCGCTCACGCTCATCGAACAGCGGGCTTTCGCGCCAGTTGGCGAGCGCCTCCACCTTCTCGCTGGAGCCCGCCCGTTTGATCAGTGTCATGGCGTTGATGTCGACGCAAAAGCGGCACCAGTTGAGCTGGGATACCCGCACCGTCACAAGGGAGCGCAGCACTGGGTCGATGGGGGAGCGCTTGCGGTTGATGACGCCATAGAGGGTGGCGACGGCGGCAAACAGGCGCGGCGAGCGGCCCCAGCACTTGCCCGGAATGAGCACCTGGCCGTAGTTGCGTTTTTGCAACCAGAAAAAGGGGCGGATGAACCAGGCATATTCCCGATCGGGCTTCACCTCGACGCGCATGGATGACCTTCTTATTGCTTCAAATTGGGTTTGTAGGCCTGACCCAGCCGCTCGTTGAGGCGGATCAGAAATTCCTCTATACGGGCCCGGTTGGTGCCCAGGTCGCTGCGTCCCTGGCGGGAGGCGGAGCGCATGTCGATGCGGGTTTCGCTGGGTCCGGCAAAGACCCGCAGCGCCACGTCATCCTGAAAACCGAACCAGCCGGTGGTGACCACCGCCTCGAGCCCTTGTGGGCTTGGTCGCACTTGCCAGCCGAGCTGCTCCATCAGGGCGTGGGCCTCGGTGATCACCTCGGCCGGGGGGGCGCTGGTAAAGAGAGGACCGGGTTTCCCCTCAAATGCTTTCAAGGGGGCCGGATTAATGGGCAGATCCTGCGCCGTTCTGAGTTCGGCTGCCCAGCGCAGCTGGGGCGGGTTGCTGGGATCCGTGCTCACGTCGTTGACCAGCGGCGTGCGCAGCGCCTGCACCACGAAGGCCAGGGGCAACAGCAGGGGGACGGCGCCCCAGCCGTTGGCGCAGCGGCTGCGACACCAGGGCAGACGAGCCAGCAAGACGAGGGAGACGAGGGCCCCGAGCAGGCAGAGGGCGAATCCCAGCCACCAGGGCCAGAGGTGAACACGGCTGCCGAGGGCGCCGGCGAGCGGCAGCAACCAGGCCAGCAGTGGCCACCACAAATAACTGGGCATAACGGGGATCCCCTGGTTATGATGAACAAGTGCCCAGAAGGATAAACTTAATTGACTGATAACGTTAGTAAATTTATCTCAATCCTGCTGCTTTTCCCAAGTGTTCCGCTGTGGGCGGACAGCGCCGTGCTGGCGGCGGGGGACATGTGGCGCGCCGAGGCCGTCTACGAGACCCTGCCCGGGGTCAGCCGGGTGGAGCCGGGCTATGTGAGTCAGCGGGTGGCAACGGGGTCGAGCTGGCGGGAAGTGCCACCGCGGCGCCAGGCGGTGCGCATCGATTATGACCCGGTCAAGGTGGGGTATGGGGATCTGCTCAACGTCTTCTGGCTGCTGGTGGATGGGGGCGATGGCGACGGCCAGTATTGCAACCGGGGGCTGGCATTTGCGCCGGCCCTGCTGCCGAAGGATGACTATCAGTGGCGTTTGGCCCAGGTGAGCCTGACACGCTGGCAGGCCCTGCACGGGCGGCCGAGCCGGGTAGCGCTCTGGCCGCAGAGCCGGTTCACCCCGGCGCCGGAGATGGAGGACTGGGCGGCGCGCCACCCCTGGCGTTTCGGCTTCTATGCCCGCCGCTGCGGCGGCTGGCCGGTGGAGCTGAATCCAGAACCCTGAACCGGGTCCTGAACTCAGTTGCGGTAGAGCACCTTGATAAGGTGAAAGCCGAACTTGGTGCGCACCGGGCCGAGCACGGTCAGCAGCTCGCCCTTGAACACGGCATCGTCAAACGACTTGACCATGTCGCCCTTCGAAAACTCCCCCAGATCGCCGAAGCGCTTGCCGGAGGGGCAGGTAGAGAAGCGCTTGGCCATCTGGCCGAAGTCGGCTCCCTTGGCAATCTTCTCCTTGATCTCCAGACACTCTTTCTCGGTCTTGACCAGGATGTGCTGGGCACAGGCTTTTTTCATCGGGGTGCTCCTCGGTAGCGGGCAAATTGGGGGCGCAAAGAGTACTCCAATTCCTGCCGCGCGTCAGCCGTCATCGGCATATCAGCCGCGGGCGCGGGCTCCGAGCCGGGTTCTGGGCCGCGCCTGCCAGAGGATCTCCAGCCCGAGCAGGGCATGCAGGCTCCAGATGGCCAGCGGATTGAGCCAGTTGCCCCCCAGTTGCAGGGTCGCCAGGGCGCTGCCTGCCAGCAACAGGGTGATGCCCGGCAGGCGCCAGTGGGTCGGCAGCGGTGCCAGCATGGCCATGCCCAGCAGGATGGCGAGCCCGAACGGCAGGTTTAGCGCGGTGAAGGCCAGCGCCTGCTGGCCGTTCATGCCGGTCAGCAGGGCCAGCAGGGCGCTGCAACAGGCGAGAAAGGTGATGAATTCGAGTCTATCGGCGATGTAGTCCGCCATCTGTTCGCTGCGTGCGTGCATGCTGTGTCTCCTCTGGTGGGGCAGGGGTCTGATCCAATGGCTCCAGTGTGGGCGAGAAGTGAGCAGGGGGGCAGCGGGATAAATCGATTGGGTTGAACGAGGCTTTGATTGTGTGACGGCAACTGTTTGATCCGGCAAGATAAAATCCGCAGTCCCGCGGAGGGGGGAGTGAGATGGCCGAGTACCGGCCCAGTGTCGGCCAGGGGCCTGGCTGTGCCGCTTGGGGAGGGGGCGTCGCTGCTATCTTGACCCGTTGCCGACAGTTGGTGTCGCGCCCATCGGGAAATCGGGGAGATTGCGCCGTCGGGCCGGATTGGCCGGCAGGGGCCATCTGGCCAGGCCCTGAGGGTCATGGATTGCCCTTTTGGGCCCATAGTGGCATAAGTCTGCGGGGGAATGCCTGAAAAATGGGCGGCCCGCGCGGGCAAAGGCTTCAATAATATGGCGAAATTCGCGGTCAACCCGCTCTGATGTCGAGCCGGGGATATGCTAGGATGAGGCGCGCTTGCGATCGAGTGAGCCTCATATTCGTTCTGAATATCGCATTATTTTAATCATGTTCTTCGGGGAAATTGACGTTTGACAGGATGCAATCCGCCCCTGCCTGCAGGGATCTCACCGCCCGCACGGGCTTTTCGTCGTGGGCTTCGCGCGCTGGGACTGAGCCTCTGTCTGCTGCTGTTCGTCACGCCCGCCATGGCGGCCAAACTCACCTATCAGATCAAGGGATTGAAAGGGGAGAACAAGGACAACGTCGAGGCCTACCTCAATGCTCTGCCGGTCTATCAGGAGCGCCAGTACCGTCCGGCCCGCCCCAAGATCACCGAGAGCGTGCAAAAGGCGCTGCAGGTCTATGGCTACTACCAGCCCAAGATCACCCTGAGCCGGGACAAGAAAACCCCCTCTAAAGTGATCATTGAGGTGGATCCCGGCAAGCCGGTCATGATCTCCCGCCTCGACATCCTGCTGGAAGGGGATGCCGGCAGCGACGAGCTCTACAGCGAGCTGTTGGACAAGCTGCCCCTGAAAGAGGGGGATCCCCTCAACCACGGCAAATACGAATCCATCAAGGCGGATCTGGGCAGCCTGGGGCTGGCCCGCGGCTACTTCGACGCCAAGATCAGCAAGAGCCAGGTCAAGGTGTTCCCGGATCAGGGCACCGCCGAGATCTACATCCTGTTTCGCTCCGGCCCGCGTTACCACTTCGGCGAGATCCGCTACGACGCAACGCCGGAGGCGCTGCGCCTCATCCGTCCCCTCATCAACATCAAGAGCGGCGACCCCTATCTGGCGATCCGGCTGGCGGAGATGTCGCAGGATGTCTCCTCCACCAAGCTGTTCAAGCAGGTGGACATCAAGCCCCTCATCAGCCAGGCCGAGCATAACCGGGTGCCGGTGCAGGTGACTCTCTCCAACCGGGTCGATCACGAGATTGAAACGGGTATCGGCTATGCCACCGACGTGGGGCCGCGCATGAGTGCCACCTGGGAGAAGCCCTGGGTCAACCGCTACGGCCACCGGCTCAACGCCACCGCCAAGGTATCCCAGCCCGAGGCGGAGCTCAGCTTCGACTATCAGATCCCGGTGGGCAACCCGCTGCGGGACTACTACTCGCTGCAGGCCGGCTATCAGTACAAGGACAACAACGATACCCGCTCCGATCTGACCACCTTCAGCGTGCACCGCTGGAAGCGGCGGCCGGAGAGCTGGGACCGGGACGTGTTCATCCGGCTGGAAAACGAGGTCTATACCCAGGGTGCTGACGAGGGCAACAGCTTGCTGTTGATCCCCGGCGTCTCCTGGTCGCGGCTGCGGGTGCGCGGCGGTCTGGTGCCCGACTGGGGCGATCGCCAGCAGCTCACCCTGGAGTTCTCCGACCCCTACTGGGGCTCCGACATCAGCTTTGTGCGGGTGTGGGGGCGCAGCAAGTGGCTGCGCACCCTGGGGGAGGATCACCGCTTCCTGCTGCGGGCCGAACAGGGGGCCATCATAGGGGACAGCTTCTCGCTGGTGCCGCCCTCCCTGCGCTTCTTTACCGGTGGTGACCAGACGGTGCGGGGCTACGGCTACGAGACCATCTCGCCGCGGGGCAGCGACGGCAAGCTGCTGGGGGGCCGCTACGTGAGCGTCGCCAGCGCCGAGTACAACTACCGCTTCAGCGACAAGTGGCTGGGAGCCCTGTTCGTCGACAGCGGTACCGCCACGGTCGACTACAGTGAGGCCTGGAAGATAGGCACCGGGGTCGGTGTGCGCTGGGTGACCCCCATCGGCCAGGTCAGGCTCGATCTGGCGGTGGGCATTTCCGAAGATGAGAAGCCGCTGCGGCTCCACTTCGCGCTGGGGCCTGAACTATGATCCGGCCCTGCTCCACCTCTCTTCTCTTATGTTCTTCTGACCGGCCGCTGCGGCTGCATCTTTCGCGGGGGTCTGCATTGTGATCTGGGTAAAACGTATCTTTCTGTGGCTGATGGGGCTCATCTTCCTGCTGCTCATCGGCGTCAGCCTGCTGGGCTTCACCCATCAGGGCAACAAGTGGCTGTGGCAGCAGGCTAGGGCTGCTCTTCCCTCCCTCAAGGGGGAGCTGGTGGCGGGCCAGCTCGGCTACGGCTGGACCCTGGAAGGGGTCGGCTGGCAGGACGAGCTGGTGGACGTCACGGTGGATCGCGCCGTGCTGGACTGGGATCTGGGCAAGCTGCTGCAGGGCAAGCTCTGGATCAAATCCCTTAACGTTACCCACCCGGTGGTCAAGGTGGCCGACTCGGAGCCGGCCCCGGAAGAGCCGTCGGAACCCTTCGTCTGGCACCCGCTGCCGCTGAAAATCCAGGTCGACAGTCTGACGGTGGCGGATCTCGATGTGACAGTGCCTGGGGTGGGAGTGAGCCTCAAGTCCCTCGACATCGGCGCCACCCTCAGCCGCAAGGGGCTGATCGTGCAGGGGCCGGTGCTGGACGGCCTCAAGGTGACCCTGGCCGAGACTGCCAAACCGGCTGGCGTCAAGGCGGCCCCCAACCCGCAAAACGTGGCCAAGGCTGCCGGCAACGGGAACAAAGCGGCAAATGCGGGCAAGGCGCAACCGCCCAAGCCGGCGGAGCCTATCGCGCTGCCCGCCATCCGGCTGCCTTTCCCCATCCAGCTGGAAGGCTTGCAGGTCACGGCGTTTCGCTATCAGCAAGGTGAATTGATTGAAGGGCTCGACAAGCTGCTGCTGTCGGCCAGCGCCGAGGGGAGCGACATCGCGCTGCGCGAGCTCTCCTTGCGCCACGCCATGGCGGATCTGGCGCTCAAGGGCAAGATCCAGCTCAAAGAGGATTACCCGCTCGCCCTGACCCTGGATGCCAAGGCCCGCAAGGGGCTGCTGGATGGCGAACTGCAGGGGCAACAGGCCAGCCTGACCCTCGGCGGTTCGGTGGGCAAGCTAGCACTGGCGCTGCAGGCCAAGGGGCCGGTAGCCGCCAACCTCAAGGGCTCTCTGGCTGCCCTCGACCCCGACTTGCCGTTTGATGCGGGGCTGGAGTGGAAGAGCCTGGGCTGGCCGCTGCACAAGCCTGCCAAAGACGAGCCCAGCTACCGGCTGGAGAAGGGTACGCTGAGCGCCAAGGGCAAGCTCTCCGGCTACCAGTTTGCCTTGAATACCGCCGGCAAGGGCACGGACGTGCCCCCCTTCAAGCTGGCGCTGACCGGCAAGGGGGATCTGACGCAGCTGAACCAGATAAACCTGCTGCTCAACGCCCTCAAGGGGGAGCTCAAGCTGGACGGCAAGCTCGCTTGGGACAAGGGGGTACGCTGGCAGGGCACCACGGAGTTCAAGGGGATCAACCCGGCCGAGCTGGTGCCCGATCTCAAGGGGGCGCTGGCGGGCAAGATTGTCAGCCGCTTCGAGCTCGATGAGGCAGGTCACTGGCAACTGCAACTGCCCGAGCTGAAGGTGGACGGCAAGCTCAACCAGTATCCGCTGGCCATCAAGGGCAGCGCGAGCGGCAACGACAAGATGGAGTGGACCATCCCGGCGCTGGCGCTGCAAAGCGGCCCCAACCAGCTGCAGGCCAAGGGCAGCCTGAGCCAGCAGGCGTGGAAGCTGGATGCGGATCTCGACGCCCCCAACTTGGCCGGGCTCTACCCCGGGCTCAAGGGGGACATCAAGGGGCAGGTGCGGCTGACCGGCAATCAGCAGGCGCCGCGGGTTACCACAGATCTGGCCGCCAGCCGCCTCTATTATGCCGGCACCGATCTGAAGGGGATCGCCATCAAGGGCAATGCCCTGGTCGGCGACAAGCCGGCAGGGGAGGTGGCCCTGACGGTGGCCAGCCTGGTGCAGGGGACGACCAGCCTCAGCCAGCTGGCGCTCAACCTGAGCGGCGATCTCAACCAGCACGCCCTGTCGCTCACCATGAAGGGCGACCCGGTGGCGGCCAACCTCAAGCTGAGCGGCGGCCTGCGCGGGGATCGCTGGCGCGGCGCCCTCGGCGAGCTCAAGTTGAAGACGCCGCTGCGGCGCTGGGAGCTGAGCGCACCCTGGGATCTGGATGTGGATCTGCCGCGGCAGCGGCTGACCATGGGGGATCTCTGCCTCGGCTCCCAAGGGGCCAGCCTCTGCGTCAAGGGCAGTCAGGTATCGGCCCAGCAGGGCAGCCTGGAGTTTGCCCTCAACCAGTTCGACCTCAAGCGCCTGCGGCCCTGGCTGCCGGACAACTTCCGCTGGCAGGCGGTGCTCTCCGCCGACGGGCGGGCCAGCTGGCGCGGCAATCAGCCGACCCTGCACGCCACCGTGCGCACCACGCCGGGCACCTTCGTGGCCGACGAACTCAAGACCGACTATCAGCGCCTCGAGCTCGGGGTGGACTTCGAGCGCCAGCAGGCGGCCATCCGGCTCGACTTTGCCTCCGGGCAGATCGGCAACATCGATACCAAGCTCTATATCCGGGAGCCATCCGGTCGCGGCAATCTCTCCGGCCAGCTCAAGTTTGACGACCTCAAGCTGACCACCTTCGCCCCGCTCATACCCGAGGTGCGCTCACTGCAAGGGGTCATCTCGGCCGATGCCCGCTTCGATGGCACTCTGGCCTCGCCGCTGCTGTTTGGTCAGCTCAATCTGCTGGATGGGGAAGTACAGACCCACTCCGACATGGTGACCCTCTCCAAGCTGGTGACCCGCCTCAAGATTGAAGGCAACCGGGCCGAGCTGGACGGCACCATGCTGGTGGGCAAGGGCCCGCTGGCGCTGGGGGGCTGGCTGAGCTGGGCGCAGCTGCCAGTTACCGGTAGCCTCACCATCGAAGGCAAGGAGCTGGAGGCCCAGTATCCTGGCATGGGCCGGGTGCGGGTCTCCCCGGACATCGCCATCTCGCTGGGAGAGGAGACCCGGATCACCGGCCAGGTGGATATCCCCTGGGCGCGGATCCTGGTCAAGAGTCTGCCCGAGAGCGCGGTGGCGGTGTCGGATGACGTGACCGTGGTCTACGACGATCTGCCGCCGGTGCCCAAGGCCGCGCCGCTGCCGATGGAGATCAAGCTGGCCATCCGGCTGGGTGATGACGTGCGGCTGGAGGCGATGGGACTCAAGACCAAGGTGGGGGGCAGCATCAACATTCGCCAGGATCCCTCGCGGCCGCTGGCGGGCAATGGTCAGCTGGTGCTCAACGATGGGCGCTTCAAGGCCTATGGCCAGAACCTCATCATCAAGGATGGCCGCATCCTCTTCTCCGGCCCCCTCGATCAGCCCTACCTCAACATAGAGGCGTATCGGGATCCCGATACCATAGAGGACAAGGTGACGGTGGGGGTGCGGGTGACCGGGCCGGCCAGCAAGCCCAAGATCACCGTCTACTCGGAGCCGCAGATGGCCCAGTCCGAGCAGCTCTCCTACTTGCTGCGCGGCAAGGGGCTGCAGACCAGCGGCGAGGATGGCGGTTTCAACGGCCTGCTGGTGGCGGGCGCAGTCAGCCAGGCCAACGGCGTGGTCTCCAGTCTGGGGGAATCCCTCGGCATGAGCGACGTGGCCCTCGACACCGCCGGCAGTGGTGAGAACACCCAGGTGACCCTGTCGGCCTACCTGCTGCCTGGACTGCAGTTCCAGTACGGGGTCGGGGTGTTCAGCCCCATCGCCGAGTTCAAGCTGCGCTACGAACTGATGCCAAGGCTCTATCTGCAGGCCATGAGCGGGGTGGCCCAGGCGGTGGATATCTTCTATCGCTTCACCCTGTAACGGGCGGCAAGAGACAAAAACGGGAGGCGCAGGCCTCCCGTTTTTATGGGGGCGTTGAAGGTGCCGATGAATGTGGTGGGACGCTGAAAAGCGAAAACCCGGCGCGAGGCCGGGTTTTCTTGAATAGATGGTGGAGGGAGAAGGATTCGAACCTTCGAAGGCAGAGCCGTCAGATTTACAGTCTGATCCCTTTGGCCGCTCGGGAACCCCTCCACGGGGCATTGCTGATTTTGCATCACAACCTGGGGCGTGACGGCACTTGAAATGGTGGAGGGAGAAGGATTCGAACCTTCGAAGGCAGAGCCGTCAGATTTACAGTCTGATCCCTTTGGCCACTCGGGAACCCCTCCACAAGTGCGAGGCGCATACTAACAGATCTTCTGCGGTTGTGAACCCCTCGGCGGGATTTTTCCTGCTCAAAGGATCGGATTTACGGCCGATAAAGGATGAAACCACCGTTTCCAAGAGTTATCCCATGCTACCCAGCGCCGTTCGTGAGCAATGGCTGGTGGACGAAGCCCAGCTCGGGCAACGTCTCAACCAGGATCTCCAGCACGGAGACAGGGCGGACTTTCGTCTGCATCTGGCCCTGCTGACCGATGCGGTGGAAGAGCAGCCCTGGTTTGATCCCAGGCAGCCAGCAAAGGCAGAGAGTCGGGTCTGGCGCAGCCGCTTTGAGCTGCCAGCGGCTACCCCATTGCAGGGGAGCGAGGATGATGCCGAGGCAAGCGTGCTCAACGAACGGCTGCAGCAGGGGGGCTCCATGGTGGATGTGCGGCTCTGGCTGGCGCTGCGTTCGCCGCCGCTGCTCGGTACCCCGCCTGCGCTGGAGCCCGCCGTCTATGACAACCTCTCGCCGCTTGGGCGCGAACGCTGGCGAGGCAAGCTGGCGGATCAGCCCAGACGCGAGGATCCCTTGCTGATGCTGCCCGTGCTAGATGCGCTCAAGGAGGGGGTGGATGCCGGCCTGCACTGGCTCAGCTGAGGGTGTGCCCAAGGCGTCAGGCAGCAAAAAGGCGGGGAGACCCCGCCTTTTGTGTGATGGATGTGTCGTGCCTTGGATCAGGCGTCGGCTTCGTCCGGCAGCGGGACTTCCTTGCCGGCCGCAGCGGCGCGACGGGCGATGGGTTTCTCGGTGTGGCGGTTGATCTGACGCTCCAGTTTTTGCCCCAGTTCGGTGATGGCGGCGTACAAGTCCTCATGTTCTGCCTGGGCAAACAGTTTGCCGTTGGGGATGCCAGCAGTGGCTTCAACGATAAACATCAGACGCTCTTTGGAGACAATCACATGGGGTGTGATAAGAGGCACCTGAAGACGTTCGAGCTTGTCAAAGCGGGATTCAATGCGCTCGCGGATAGCCGGGGTGATCTCGATGATTTTGCTGGTAATTTCGATTTTCATATTGGCCCCCTTCGGGTCGTATTGCTTGTGTCTTCACCTTCAGATTACTCATGGCTGAACATTAAAATGTGATCTGCATCACTAAATGGCGTCTTGCTGCGAAGGGGAGGGGGAAATTGTGATCTTTTCCCGTTCTGCACCAAAAAGCACTTGAGCTCGACGAAACAGGCAGGCAGTATGGGGAAACTTGGATCGTTTCTGTCCCTTCGTGGCAGCGCCGCATGTCGACCTCATGTCCGGTTTTCACCGCTTAGTCTCGCATCTTTCGCACTTCCCCCCGCACCGCCCTTGCCGACGTGCGCGCTGAGAATGTGGGCGCTATCGAGTCGTCAGGGACTTGAACGTGGTTGTTGTGGTGTTGGAGTAGTACATGAAACAGCAAGCCACTCAGATGATGTGGTTTTATGATCGGCAACATGCCCAGTGGAGCCTGTCCGATCATGCCTCCTACCAGCTCTGGCAAGGGGAGGGGCCTCACCCCTGGTTCGGGCAACTGGCGGCAGATGACGAGGCCGGCTTTGCCGACTTTCTCGCCAGACTCTATCACTCCCAGCAACCGGCCCAGTTCATCGGCCACCTCGGCGACGAGAACGGCGAGGTGCGTCACGTGCTCTGGAGCGGCCAGTACGTACCGGCCCAGCAGATGTGCTGTGGCTGGATTGCGCCGCTCGACACCACCCGCAGCACCCAGTTGCCTGCCGATCTCTCCCAGCAACTGCCACTGCTGCAAGACCCTCTGCTGACCCAGCTGGCCCAGGCGCTCTCCGCCCGTACCGGGCTCGATTTCTTCAATACCCTGGTCAGCCAGCTTGCCCACATTCTGGTGGCGGATGCGGTCTGGCTGGCGGAGCGCACCGGCAGCGAGCGGCTCAAGGTGCTGGCCTGTCACGGCATCGACCTCAAGGAGTACGAGCTGGCGGGCATGCCGTGCCAGCAGGTCTATCAGCGCGGCGAGACCTGCATTCTGCCGCTCACCGCCGAGCATCTGCACTGCGCCGGCTTCAAGGCAGGGCAGGGCTACTACGGCCTGCCCCTGTGCGATCGCAACGGCCAGCTGCTGGGGCACCTGGCGCTGCTCTTCTCCGATCAGAGCGCGATCCCCAATCTGGGCTCGGTGCTGACCACCTTCTCCATGCGCATGGTGGCGGAGCTGGAGCGGCTGCAGAGCGATGCCCAGCTGCGCCTCTCGGCGGTGGCCTTCGAAACCCACGAAGGGATCATCATCACCGACCCCGACTTCAAGATCCTGCGGGTCAACCACGCCTTCAGCCAGATCACCGGCTTTGACAGCCAGCGGGTGATCGGTTTGCACCTTGGAAACGATCTCTGGTGCGGGCTGGGGGGGCTTGGCTACGAGCTCGGCAGCCTGAGCCGCTGGCAGGGGGAGACCCAGCGCCTGCACGCGGATGGCTATCCCTATCCTCAGTGGGAAATCGTCACCCCGGTGCAGGATGACAGGGGGGCGATCAGCCACTTCGTCATCTGCTTCGAGGATATTTCCGAGCGCAAGGAGGCGGAGCGCCGCATTCAGGATCTCGCCTACTACGACGAGTTGACCGGCCTGCCCAACCGCCGCCAACTGCACGAGACCCTGGCCCACGCCTTTGGCGAGGCGAGCCGCGACTATCTGATCGGCGCCCTGCTGTTCATCGATCTCGACCACTTCAAGACCATCAACGACTCCCTCGGCCACGCCACCGGCGACTGGCTGCTCAAGGAGGTGGCCAGCCGGCTCAAGCGGCTGGTACGCCAGGGGGATTGTCTGGCGCGCCTTGGTGGCGACGAGTTCGTACTGTTGCTGCCCTCCCTCTCGGCCAGTCCCCCCCAGGCGGAGATGCAGGCCGACCTTATCGCAGAGCGGCTCATCAGCGAGATTGCAGCCCCCTACAACCACGCCGGTCAGGTGCTGCACATCGGCGCCAGCGTCGGCATCACCCTCTTCCCCGGCCGGGAGCAGGGGGTGGACGATCTGCTCAAGCAGGCGGACACCGCCATGTATCAGGCCAAGTCGGCCGGTCGCAAGACCCGGCGCTTCTTCGACGCCTCCATGCAGCTGCAGGCGGATCGCCGGCTGCTCATCCACAACGAGCTGCGCAGCGCCCTCAACCAGCAGGAGCTGACCCTCTACTACCAGCCCCAGCACATGGTGGAGGGGGGAGACATCATCGGCGTCGAGGCGCTGATCCGCTGGCAGCCGCCCGGTCGGGCGCTGGTGTCGCCTGCCGAGTTCATCCCCATCGCCGAGGAGACGGACCTTATCGTCGACATCGGCAACTGGGTACTGTACGAGGCCTGCGCCCAGTACGTACGCTGGGAGGAGAATGGCATCCACATCCCGCAGCTGTCGGTCAACGTCAGTGCCAAGCAGTTTCACGCCGCCGATTTTGTCGACCGGATCCACGACGTGCTGGCCTCCACCGGCATGGATCCCGCCAGCCTGAATCTGGAGATCACCGAATCCGTGGTGCTGGGCCACGCAGAAGACACCATCAGCAAGATGAGCGAGCTCAAGGCGCTCGGCATCAGCTTTGCCATCGACGATTTTGGCGCCGGTTACTCCTCCCTGAGCTACCTCAAGCGGCTGCCGGCGGACGAGCTCAAGATCGACCGCTCCTTCATCCAGGACATACCACGCGATGGCGACAACATGGCCATCGTCGAGGCGGTGATCGCCATGGCGCGTCACATGGGATTCAACGTGACGGCGGAGGGGGTGGAGTCGCGCCAGCAGCTGGAGTTTCTGCAGGCCCAGGGCTGCCACTTCTACCAGGGCTACCTGGCCTCCAAGCCACTGCCGGTGACCTACCTGGAGCGCTACGTGCGGCGCCTCGCCCGCAGTGAAAGCCTCGCCAGCGGCGAGTAAAAATAGTCTCGCCGGCGAGCTGTAGCCCCCGAGGTTAACGGGTAGAATGAGGGAATATGACACCACCGCCAACGGGCGGTGGCATTGCCTCTCAATGGAGACGTCTCTCGTGAAAGCCGTGCAGGGAATCATTTTATCGGCGCTGTGCGTGCCGGGGCTGCTGACGCAGGTGGCGGCGCAGACCCTGGAACAATCTCTCTATCGCCAGGCTTATGACGCGGTGCGGGCCGACGATCAGGCCCGTTTTCAGCAAATTCGTGCCCGTTTGACCCATTATCCGCTGCTGCCCTATCTCGACTACTACCAGCTGGCCTTCCGGCCCGGGGCCGCGGACTATGGCGACGTGACCCGCTTCATCCGCGAGCACGGCGATACCCCCCAGTCCAACCGGCTGGAGCGCAGCTACCTCACCTATCTGGCCCAGAGCCAGCAGTGGTCCCAGTTCCTGCGCTTCTACCCGGCCAAGCCGAACTCCACCGATCTGCTCTGCATGCACTATCAGGCGCGCTACTACACCGGTCAGCAGAGCCAGGCGCTGCAGGAGGCGGGCAAGCTCTGGCTGAGCGGGCAGTCCCGTCCCGATGCCTGCGATCCCCTGTTCCAGCTCTGGCAGCAGGCGGGCTTGCGCACCCAGGAGAAGATCTGGACCCGCATGACCTTGGCCTTCGAGGCGGAGAACCCTAATCTCATCCGCCACCTCGGCGCCCAGCTCGGTAGCGGCATGAAGGCCTATGGGGATCAGATGATCACCCTGTTCGAGCAGCCCGCCAAGGCGATGAACACGACCTATTTCACTAACGCAGCCCCTTCCCGGAAGTTGCTGCTGCTGGGACTGGCCCGCTATGCCAACCAGCAGCCGGAGGCGGTGTTGGGGCAGCTCGGCTATCTGCGCTCGCGTTTTGCACTGAGCGCGGCCGAGCTCAAACCGGTGGAACGGGCGGTGGCCAGACGGCTGCTGCTGGATCGCTCCACCGCCCAGCGCAGCTGGCTGGATGCAACGGTAGTGCGCCAGGCCGACCCGGATCTGCTGGAGCTGCGGGCTAGGCTCGCTATCTGGGAGCAGGACTGGAAAGGGCTCTCCGGTTGGGTCAAGCGCATGCCCATGGGCCTGCAGAAGGAAGATCGCTGGCGCTACTGGCTGGCGCGCTCGCTGGAAGTGCAGGGCCAGCAGAAGCCGGCGCGGGATCTCTATCTGGAGACCGCCAATCTGCGCGGCTTCTACGGCTTCATGGCGGCGCAGCGCACCGGCGTGCCCTATCGGATGAAGAACCAGAGCGTGGCGCACAAGGTGCCGGACTGGCGCACCGCCAGTCGCCGCTGGCCCTTCCTGCTGCGGGTGCGCGAGTTGCTCGACATGAACGAGATCACGGCGGCGCGGGCGGAGTGGATCCACAACATGGATCGCAACCCGGTGGCCCAGCGCCTCGAGTTTGGTCACATCGCCCTCAATCAGGGCTGGCACGAGTTGGCCATTCTGGCCAGCATCCGGGCCGAGGCCTGGGATGCCCTCGACTTGCGCTTCCCGCTGCCGCTCAAGCACACCTTCTCCCAGATGGCGCAGGAGCGAACCATGAACACCAGTCTGCTCTACGCCATCTCCCGCCAGGAGAGCGCCCTCTACCCGCTGGCGCAGTCGCCGGTGGGGGCGAGAGGGCTGATGCAGCTGATGCCGACTACCGCCAAGGAGACGGCCAGCAAGCTGGGGGTGCCCTATCGCAACGAGCAGCAGCTGTTTGATCCCGCCATGAACATCCGCCTTGGCAGCGCCTATCTCAAGCGGCTGCTGGATGTGTATGACGGCAACCGGATCCTGGCGGCGGCGGCCTACAACGCCGGCCCCGGCCGGGTCAAACGCTGGCGCGATCAGAGTGCGGACAAGCCGATGGATGTCTGGGTCGAGAGCATTCCCTACAAGGAGACGCGCAACTATGTGCAGAACGTGCTGTCGTTCGACCTCATCTATCAGCACAAGCTGCAGCAGCCACTGCGCTTCATGTCCGAGCGCGAGCTGAGTCACGCTTATTGAGACGGCTGCCGCCCTGGCGGCAGCCGGATTCCCATTCCTTCCCCAAAATGGTTATTATCCCATAAGGTTTTGTTACAAAAGGAAACCTGCCAGGTGATCGGGCGCCCTCTCTTGGTCTGGCAGGTTCGTTATAATCGCCCGTTCAACACAGACAGGCTTCCCCAACAAAGGAATTGATAGTGGCAACGATTAAAGACGTTTCCCGGTTGGCTAATGTGTCCATTTCAACTGTGTCGCGAGTCATCAACAACACGGCGCAGGTGGCACCAGAAAAGCGTGAGGCCGTATTGGCGGCCATGAAGGAACTGAATTTTCGTCCCAACAGTTTTGCTCAGGCGCTGGTCAGCAAGCGCTCCAACTGCATCGGCGTGCTGGTGGGGGATCTGTGTGGTGGCCCCTTCTTCGCCCAGATGATGCGCGGCATCGAGAGCGTGGTGGACAAGGCGGACAAGTTCACCATCGTCATGTCCGGCAATCACGACGAGGTGCGCGAGCGTCACGCCATCCAGGCGCTGCTGCAGCGCCAGTGCGATGCGCTGATCCTGCACAGCAAGGCGTTGCCCGACGAGGAGCTGAGCGAGCTGGTGGCGGGTAGCACCCCAGTGGTCTTCATCAACCGCCAGGTGCCGGGCGCCGAAGATCGCTGCGTCTGGCTGGACAACCAGGCCGGCATCACCACCGCCTGCCAGCACTTGCTGGATGCAGGTCATCGCAAGATTGCCTTCGTCACCTCGGACGATGAAGAGTTCGTCGATGGCCAGCAACGGATGGCCGGGTATCACCACGCCCTGCAGCGGGCCGGCATCGCTCTTGATCCTGCCCTCATCGGCCGCGCCTTTGCCGACGAGAACGGTGGCTACGTGGCGATGGGCGAGCTGCTGGATCGGGGGGTTGAGTTTACCGCCGTGCTCGGCTTCAACGACGCCATGGTGGCGGGGGCCATCTCTTGCCTGCTGGAGCGCGGTTACAAGATCCCGCAGCAGATTTCGGTGGTGGGCTTCGATGACATTCCCTATGCCCGCTACATCTATCCCAAGCTCACCACGGTGCGTTACCCCATCGAGGAGATGGGCGGCCGGGCCGCCGAGCTGGCGCTGAGCCTGCTGGATCACAAGCCGGCCGAGGGGCTGGAGCTCAAGTTCGAGGCCGAGTTGGTGAGACGGGAATCCGTCGCCTGAGTGGTCGACATTGGCCCTGAACGGGCCAATGTCGCTCCCGAATTTTGCAGAAAAATTGAAAGCGTTTTCAGAAATCCTTTTCAACTGTGATCCGCTTCAAAGCTTTTTGGACTGCCTGCCACTAGCATAGGCCCCACGAATTAGGAGCCTACGCTCCCGATTTTCCCGCTGTGGGAGGTAACTGGTTAATCCAGCTATTTCCTTCGTTACTTTCGACGGTCATCATGGATGGCCGTTTTTTTTTGCCAGGATTTTGTCATGACAACAGAGCGTGAATACCAGACCGGGATCGTGGGGGCAGGCTGGCTGGGACTGCCGCTGGCCCGGGCGCTGCAGGCCGAGGGCCGCCAGGTGGCGGTGACGGTCAGCTCGGCCGAAAAAGCCGCGCAGCTGACAGCAGAGGGGGTGAAGGCCTGGCCGCTGCAACTGGGCTCCGGGCTGGCGGTCCTGCCGTTTCGCTGCCGCGAGCTGGTGATCTGCGTGCCGCCGAGCAAGGTCGAGGATTATCCGACCGCCATCGCGCGGGTGGCTGAATTGGCTAAGGGGGCCGGCGTGCAGCGGTTGCTGTTCGTGAGCGCCACCTCGGTCTGGGCGCCGGGGCAGGGGGAGGATGAACACCCCATGCCTGCCCACGAGCGCGGAATGCGGATGCTGGCCGCCGAGCAGGCGGCGATGGGGGCCGGCATTGCATGCTCCATGGTGCTGCGCCCGGCCGGGCTCTACGGGCCAGAGCGCCATCCCGGCCGTTTCCTGGCGGGCAAGACCCTGGAGGGGGGCGGCCAGGCGGTGAACCTGGTGCATCTGGATGATGTGGTGGCCGCCTGCCTGCTGCTGCTGAAACAGGGCAAGGATGGGGATGCCTACAACCTGAGTGCGCCAGTGCACCCGCGCCGGGAGCAGTTCTATCCCTTTGCCGCGCGCCAGCTGGGCCTGCCGGCCCCGATCTTCATCGAGCCGGTCGGCCGGTTTGCTCCCGTCGAGGGGCTGCGCATCTGCGAGCAGCGCGGGTTTGTCTACCGCTGGCCCGATCCGGCGCACTGGTTTGCCGAGCTGGCAGCTCGGGGGCACTGAGCATACTACCCGGTGCTATGTGTGAGTATGGCGGTGGGGCACAGGCGGCTCCGCTCCTTGGTCGGGCCTGCCGTTTGACGGGCAATTGAGGTTTGCCAAGGGGGAGCTCGCCCCCTATCATGCCGCCATCCATATAGAGAGAGCGGTAATGATGGTAGATACAAGACGTCACCCCGATGGGGAACTGTTGTTGAGAACCCTGGCAATGCCAGCCGATACCAACCCCAATGGCGATATCTTCGGGGGCTGGATCATGTCCCAGATGGATATAGGTGGGGGCATCATGGCCAAGGAGCTGGCAAAAGGACGTATTTGTACCGTATCCGTCGAGGGCATGACCTTTCACAGCCCGGTCAAGGTGGGAGACGTGGTGTGCTGCTACGGGCGCTGCCTGAAGATTGGTCGCAGTTCCATGCGGCTGAAACTGGAGGTGTGGGTCAAGCCGGTACTGCGTGAAAACGAAGCCCAGCGCTACTGCGTCACCGAGGGGATCTTCACCTATGTCGCCATCGACGAACAGGGAAAATCCCGCCCGGTACCGGTCTGATCCGGGTCAGATAAGCCGGGCATTGATGATGGATATTTCCTGCTCAAACCCGGTTTTTTGCCGTATCATGCGTTCCAGCATCTCTTCCGAGCCGACGCACTGCTGGGTGTCGAACAGGCAGAGATCGCACTGGGGATCCCGTCTGATCTGATAGACGGTGGAAAGCTCCACTTGATGACAATTTCCTTGTTGATCATAAAACGTCACGCGGTACTGGTGCTGTCTCGCCATCGTTGAATTCCTTCTGGATGAGCCGGGCCGGACACGAGTTATGAGCCTAGTCGGCAGCGATGACGTTTGGGATGGTCATGACACAATGCAGAGGCAGGTGGTTGTTAGCCAATGAAAAATAGTTATCGCATTCTGGGTACGTCGCTGCTGACGTTGGGACTGGTCGGCTGTTTCGAGGTGCCGGATCAGGATCACCTGGTCACGGCGCAGGGCATCATCCCCGGCGCCAGCTGCCAGAAGCCGCCGCTGGTGGCGCTGGCCTCCACCGCCTTGCCCCGCGAGTTTGGCATTACCGTCTGGAATCTCTACAAGGGTCAGCGCAAAAACTGGCGCGAGGGACTGGACGAGTATGCCAAGGCCCAGGATCTGGTGCTGTTGCAGGAGTCGGCGACCCGCCCCGAGATGCTGGCGTGGCTCAAGGCCGG
Source organism: Aeromonas sp. FDAARGOS 1408 (assembly GCF_019048665.1). Taxonomy (NCBI): domain Bacteria; kingdom Pseudomonadati; phylum Pseudomonadota; class Gammaproteobacteria; order Aeromonadales; family Aeromonadaceae; genus Aeromonas; species Aeromonas sp. FDAARGOS 1408. The sequence goes on from NZ_CP077394.1 coordinate 997,673, forward strand.
TGATTTCCAGTGGCAACAATTGCAAGCCTTTACTCAGGGCGGCGTCTCCTTCGGCGTGATGACGGTGGCCAAGACGCCGCAGGCGTTCGTGTGCGGCGTGCGCTCGCCCGAGCCGCTGCTGCGCATCCCCAAATCCGGTCTGGTCAGCCTCTACCCGTTGCAGGGAGATCCTGACGGCGTGCTGGTGGTCAACCTGCATGCGGTCAACTTCGAGCTGGGGATGGCGACCTTTCGCGAGCAGATCAACGATCTGACCGCCCTCATCCATCGTCACCAGGGGCCCGTCATTCTGGCCGGGGATTTCAATACCTGGAGCGACAAGCGGGAGTTCTGGCTGAAGCGGCTGGTAAGCGATCTGGGGCTGCAGGAGGCGATCCCGATGCCGGATCTGCGCCGGACCGCCTTCGGCCGGCCGCTCGATCACCTCTACTACCGCAATCTGGATCTGGTGGAAGTGAGCAGCCCGGCGACCGATGCCTCGGATCACAATCCCATCGTGGCCCGTTTTGCGGCCCAGGCCATCACCCCCTGAGCCCTGCTCCAGATAAAAAAATACCCCGCATCAGGCGGGGTATTTTTTTATGAAGTGATGAACGATCAGCTGTTGTTCTTCACGAACAGGGTCAGCTCCTGACCCGGTTTGAGGTAATCGCTCTTGCCCAGCTGATTCCAGCGCATCACATCCATCACGGCGACCTGAAAGCGGGCTGCGATGGAGGAGAGGGAATCGCCGCGGCGCACCTGATAGACCATGGACTTGTTGCCACCCTTGCCCTGCTTGGGCCAGACCACCAGCTTCATGCCCGGTTTCAGGGCCGATTTGGCGTTGAGACCGTTCCACTTGGCCAGCTCGTCATGGGTCACCCCGTGTGCCTGGCTGATGCTCCACAGATTGTCGCCGGCCCGTACCTTGTACTGGATCTTGCCGCTGCCACGGCTGGCGAGCTGCTGTGGCTTGCTCTGGACGCTCTGGCTGACCACCGGTTTGCTGCCGCTGGTCGGGATCATCAGGGTCTGACCACGGCGCAGGTTGTTGCTGCGCAGGTTGTTGGCCAGCTTGATCTGCTGCACGCTCACCCCGTGATTCTGGGCGATGCGGGAGAGGGTGTCGCCACTGGTCACCTGATAGGAGCGGGTGCGGATGCGCTCGCTCTGCGGCAGGTCGGCCAGGGCCAGCTCCAGGGTATCGGCATATTCAACCGGTACCAGCAGGCGATAGGGGCCCTTGGGCGAGGTCGACCAGCGGGTCAGCGCCGGATTGACCTCTTTCAGCTGGGCCGGGCGCAGGCCCGCCAGCTGGGCTGCCACGTTCAGGTCGATCTGACCTCCCGTGTTGACCACCCGCAGTTGCGGTTTGTTGGCCAGCACCGGCAGGGTGACATTGTACTTGTCCGCATTGCGGATCATGTCAGCCATGGCCAGGATCTTGGGCACGTACATCCGGGTCTCGCGAGGCAGATCGAGCGACCAGTAGTCGGTCGGCCGGCCAGCCTTCTGATTGCGGATGATGGCGTTGCGCACCCGTCCTTCACCGGCATTGTAGGCGGCCAGCGTCTGCAGCCAGTCGCCGTCGAAGAAACGGTTCAGGTACTCCAGATAATCCAGCGCGGCATTGGTGGAGGCCAGTACATCGCGGCGGCCGTCGTACCAGTTGTCGTGGCGCAGGCCGAAGTTCTTGCCGGTCGCAGGAACGAACTGCCACAGACCCACCGCATTGCTGCGGGAACGGGCGTGGGGATCGAACATGCTCTCGATCATGGGAATGGTAATAAGCTCCATTGGCAGCTCACGCCGTTCGATTTCCTCTACCATCAGATACAGGTAGGGCTCAGCCCGGCTGGCAATGGTCGCCAGATGCTTATCATTGCGCAACAACCAATCACGCTGCTGGCGGACACGGTCGTTCTCCTGCGGATCAAACTGCATATCATCGCTGATACGCACCCACAGGTTATCGGTGTCATCCAGTTCGTCGATCTGTTCGTCACCGAACAGGAAGCGCGCAGAATGTTTTTTATACGCTTTTTTATTGACTTGGGGGGACTTGATCGGCTCGATTGCCGTTAGCGCCCGGTCATCCTGATGGCTCAGGTTTTGGCAGCCGCTGAGAAACAGCGCCGCCAATAAGGCCGTTCGTACCTTCATCTCGCTCAGGTCATCTTTGGGAAAAACAGCTCGCATCATAAGGGGCAATGGCCCCCTGATCAAGGTTTGTTCAAAAAACATCCTTCCATTGGCGCAGGATCGTGAAGGTATCTACCGGATTTTCCACGCATTTCAGAGCGTGTTTCTCAGCAGAAAATTTCACAGAATCCAGTTCGCAACGCAGAAAAACATTGAAGCGCTTCTCATCCCCCAGCCGTGAGGGGAGACTCGGCAGGCCCTGCTGGCGCAGCTTGCTGATCAGCCCGATCTGTTGCTGGATCGCCTGGTTGTCGGGCTCGACAGCGTGGGCGAAGCGCAGGTTGGAGAGGGTGTACTCGTGGGCACAATAAATGAGGGTGTCATCGGGCAGGGCGGTGAGGCGCTGCAACGATCCGAACATCTGGGCCGGGGTCCCTTCGAACAGGCGGCCGCAGCCGGCACTGAAGAGGGTGTCGCCACAAAACAGCATGCCGTGACCGTGGTAGGCGATGTGGCCGTGGGTGTGGCCGGGCACGTGGATCACCTCGAGGCTCAGGCCGTGCCAGTTGATCTGATCCCCGTCATCGAGCCACTGGCCGTGGTGCGCCGGCATGGGGTCAAGCTTGGGGCCATAGAGGCGGGCATGGGGAAAATGTTCCAGCAACTCGCCCACGCCGCCCACATGGTCGTGATGGTGGTGGGTGAGCAGGATGGCATCCAGTTGCAGCTCCAGCACGGCCAGCCGTTCCAGCACGGGAGCGGCCTCGCCCGGATCGACGACCAGGCAGTGATTTTCGTGTCGGATCAACCAGATGTAGTTGTCGTTAAAGGCTGGAACTGTGATCACTGGATACATGAGTCTGCTTCTCTTTATGGAGGGTATCTTATATAACTGGATGGCGTTCGAACCCCAAGTTGAGCCCTATTATGCAGGTGGCACGTACCGAACAACAAATCGAGATCCCGACCAGCTGGTCGGCACTGCCCATGGGGGACTGGGTAGCGGCCGAGATCCAGGAGCGACTCGACAGCTGGTGCCCGCATCTGTTTGGTTATCATCTGCTGAAGGTCGGCGCGTTGAGCGCCGAGCTCTCCTGCGGTTGCTCCTCCATTCGCCACCAGATAGGGGTCGCCCCTGGCGGCCGCCTGCTGGATCTCAAGGGGGATCCGCTGGCCCTGCCGGTACGCACCGGCAGCGTGGATGCCTGCCTGCTGGCCCACTGTCTCGATTTTTCACCCGACCCGCACCAGGTGCTGCGGGAGGCGGAGCGGGTACTGACCGACGATGGCTGGCTCATCGTCAGCGGCTACAATCCGCTCAGTCTGGTGGGCATCGGCCACTGCCTGCCTTTCCTGCGTCAACATCTGCCCTGGTCCGCCCGCATGTTCACCCCGGCACGGGTCACCGACTGGTTGCAGCTGCTTGGCTGCGAGGTGATGTTTGACGAGCGCTTCGGCTATTCATTCATGGGCAGGCAGAGCCGGATCGGCTGGTGGCGGGAGAGTGTGGGGCGGGATTACTGTCGGCCGTTTGCGTCTGTCTACGTGATAGCGGCGCGCAAACGGCGCTTCCCCCTGACACCGGTGCGCCGTCGCTGGCGTCTGCCGGGTTCCATCGCCACGCCGGGGATGGCGCGCCAGGGCGGCTAGTCGTCAGCCGCCGGTCAGACTCATGCGTCAGAGGGGAAGGCGGTCAGGGTTGATAGCCGGTATCTTCGGCCAGCTGTTTGCCGCTGGCGGCCTCGCGGGCCAGCTCATCGCAGCGCTCGTTCTCCGGGTGTCCGGAGTGCCCCTTGACCCAGAGCCACTCGATCTGGTGGCGACTGACTTCCGCATCCAGCGCTTTCCAGAGATCGACGTTCTTGACCGGTTGACGGTTGGCGGTCATCCATCCCTTCTTCTTCCAGCCGATGATCCACTGGGTGATCCCCTGGCGCACATACTGGCTGTCGGTGGTGAGGCGCACCTGGCAGGGCTCGTTCAGGGTGCGCAGCCCCATGATGGCGGCCATCAGCTCCATCCTGTTGTTGGTAGTGAGGCGAAAGCCGGCGGCGATCTCCTTGCGATGCTTGCCGTAGACCATGACGGCACCATAACCACCCGGGCCCGGGTTGCCGAGGCAGGAACCATCCGTATACAAATCAATCTGTTTTAACATGAGGCTTGGGGTAAACTAGCGGGTAAAGCCGAAGTTTGACATAGATTGGATCATGAGCACACCCCAACTGAATCGCCAGATCATTCTGGATACTGAAACCACTGGTATGAACACGGCCGGTGGCCCCGTCTATCTGGGACACCGGATCATCGAGATCGGCTGTGTGGAGGTGATCAACCGCAAGCTGACCGGGAACCACTTCCACGTCTACATCAAGCCGGACCGGCTGGTGGACCCGGAAGCCATCCAGGTGCACGGCATCACCGACGAGTTTTTGCGTGACAAGCCGTCGTTCAGCCAGATTGCCGACGAGTTCATCGAGTTTATCCGCGGCGCCGAGCTGATTGCTCACAACGCACCGTTTGACGTGAGCTTCATGGACTATGAGTTCAGCAAGCTCGGCCTCAACTTCAAGACCGCCGACATCTGCGGCATCACGGATACCCTGGCGATGGCGCGGGACCTGTTCCCGGGCAAGCGCAACAACCTGGACGTGCTGTGCGATCGCTACGGTATCGACAACTCGCACCGTACCCTGCACGGGGCCTTGCTCGATGCGGAGATCCTGGCAGACGTCTACCTGTTGATGACGGGTGGCCAGACCAAACTGAACCTAGCCACCGAGAGCAATGAGAATGAAAGCAACCAGGACACCAGTATCCGGCGGCTGGAGAGCAACCGTCCGCCGCTCAAGGTGATCCGGGCCAGTGCCGAGGTTGAGGCGGTACACGAGGCGCGGCTGGATCTGGTGCAGAAGAAGGGAGGAGCCTGCCTGTGGCGGCAATGAGCAAGCTATGGGGCGGCCTGCTGCTGCTGGCCTCGCTGACGGCTGGGGCCAACGAGGTATTTGCCCCCTCCGACATCCCCCTGCTCGATAATCGCTTCCGCATCGATTACGGGGCGAAGGAGATCACCTTCATCGTGACGCGCAAGCCGGGCACTCCGTCGGTGATCCTGGTGCGGCCCGATGGCAGCAAGCTCTATGTGAGCAAGGTGACGCCGCCTGATGTGGGCTGGCTGGCGCTCAAGGATCAGGATCTCATCACCATCCGCAACCCTATGCCGGGCCCCTGGCAGGCCATCGGCGAGGTGGACCCCGACAACCGGGTGCGCCTGCTGTCGAACATCAAGCTGGAAACCGATCTGTTGCCGACCCAGCTTTATCAGGGGGAGAAGGTCAAGCTCAAATCCTGGCTGCTGATCGACGACGCGCCACCCAAGGATGGTTATTACCTGTCCGATCTCGGCATGACGGTACGGCTGCAGCGTTTCAATGACGCCAAGCCGGAAGGGGAGCCGGTGGTCGATGAGGTGCTCGGTCACTATCGTGACGATGGCAAGGGGCTCGACGAGGTACCAGGCGACGGCATCATGACCGCCGAGGCGGTGCTGGATGTGCCTGCCGGGAAATACCGGGCCATGTACAGCACGGGCAATCAGGTCTTCTCCCGTGCCCGCTATCAGGATGTGCTGATCTATCCGCTACCTGTCAGTTACTCCCTCGCGCCTCCCTCTCAGGAGTTCGGGGCCAAGCTCTCCTTCCTGATCGACGTGGATGAACTGGATCCCGCTTCCGTGGTGATCCAGGGCAAGGCGACCAGCGCGGTCGGGACCAGCATGCCGTTCAATGCGGTGGCCACCGAACCCAAGGTGGAGGTGGATCTCTCTGCCATCAAGGAAGTCGGCCAATATGAGGTGACGGCCACCCTGTTTGGCACAACCCGGCTGGGCCGCGAAATTCAGGTGAGCCTGCCAGTCAAATCCTTCAATATCTTCCCGGTGCTGGCAACGCCGCCATCGGCCGCCTCTGCCGCGTCAGAAGCCTCGGCGGCAATTCCGAGCCAGGTCAAATTCGAGGAAAAGGAGAGCGGCGGCTGGCTGGTCTGGCTGCTGGGTGGCGCTGGCATATTATTGCTGCTCCTGCTCGGCGGCGTGGGCTTCATCGTGCTGCAAAAGCGGCGGGCGCTGAAAAAAGCCATGGCATCGCAAAAAGCCGAGAGCGAGAGCGCCAAGCCGGAGGCCAAGCTGGATCTCAACCTGCCCGAACAGTAGGCGAGGGGAATGCTGGAAGCAGTAAAAAGCCGCCTGTCAGGGCGGCTTTTTCTATATGGGCAGATTATTGGGGTGGTTGAACAACCCATCCAGCTCAATGTTCCCCGACGTAGATATCCTTGTGCTGTTCGCGGATCTCGAGGAATTTATCGAGGTTGGCCAGCATCAGCTCCACCAGCTGGGGGTCGAAGTGCTGGCCTTTCTCCTCCTGGATCAGCGCCAGTACCTTGTCCAGCGGCCAGGCCTTCTTGTAGCAGCGATCCGAGCCGAGTGCATCGAACACGTCGGCCAGCGCCACCACCCGCCCTTCCAGCGGAATGGCATCGCCCTTGAGGCCACGGGGATAGCCGCTGCCGTTCCACTTTTCGTGGTGGTTGCCGGCGATGGTGGCACCAATCTGGAACAGCGCCAGATCGCTGCCGGAGAGCATGTCCTGCCCCAGCTGGGCGTGGGTCTTCATGATCTCCCACTCCTCCGGGGTCAGCTTGCCCGGTTTGTGCAGGATGGCATCCGGAATGCCCACCTTGCCGATGTCGTGCAGCGGAGAGGCGCGCTTGATGAGCTCGCTCTGCTCCTCGCTCATGCCCAGCAACTGGCAGAACAGCTCGGTATAGAGGGCGACCCGCTTGACGTGCAGGCCGGACTCCTTGGAGCGGGTCTCCACCAGTTCGCCAATGCGGTAGATGATCTCGCGCTGGTTGTCGGCGATGACCTCGTTGAGTCGGATGTTCTCCAGCGCCACTATGATGTTTTCGGTGAACAGGCTGAGCAGGCCCGTATCCATCTGGCTGAGCTGGCGAGTGGTCTCGATGTGAAACAGCAGATGATGGCGTGGATTCTGGCAGTAGAGCACCATCTGGTTGCCGTCATAGACGTTGGCGCGATTGTTCATGGCCTGACGCAGGATGACGGGAGCGTCGGCCAGACGCAGCGACGGATGGCCCGGCAGCAGAGGTTCCAGGATCTGATCCCGTACCTCGTAGGCATACTGCTTCACATCATAGATATGTGAATCTTCCAGATTGAGCAGGGCACTGAGCTGCTCCTGGGCCCCTTCGACAAACTGCCGCAGTGCCCGCTTCTCGAAGATCCCCTTGGAGGCCTCGATGACCTTTTCCAGCCCCTGGCGGTTGCTCTCGAGAGTACGGATGTCGCGATAGGAGCGCAGGCTGGCTCGCAGCAGGGTGCGCAGCTTCTGGGAGGTGAGCTCGGTCTTGTCCTTGTAGTCGTTGATGTCGTAGTTGCTGACCACGTCATCTTCCGGGGCCTGGCCCGGTTGACCGGTACGCAGCACGATGCGCACCATCTTGTTTTGCAGATCCTCGCGCACGAATTTGACCACATCGAGACCGGCGTGATCGACCTCCATGACCACGTCCAGCAGCAGCAAGGCCACGTCCGGGGTCTTGGCGAGCAGCTCCTTGGCCTGAGCGGCTGAATAAGCATGCAAAAATTCAATGGGTCTATTATCGAATTCAAACTTGCTCAGGGTGATCTTGGTGATGCGATGCACTTCGGGCTCATCGTCCACAATCATCACCTTCCATCCAGCCTGCTGGTCGTCGAGAAGGGGCAGATCGTCATCGTCAATAATCAGGATTTGGTCATCCATCATGCAATCCTGTTTGGGATCCTGTGCTTACATTAACTGCTTCACTAAGGATAGGAAACTTATTGGGAAATAAAATTTGATCTGTGAAATCTCTTTGTCGTCATCCTGATCCTGCCCCATAAAAAACGCCTCCACTTGGGAGGCGTTTGACTATCTATAGGGCGTTCAGGCGGCTCTGTGATAGGCCGATGGCTCGAACAGGGCCTTGTTGGCGACCAGCTCGATGGGATCAAAATCATCGACGTTGATGGTGCGCAGACGGCTCTCTTCGGCGCGGCGCAACAGGTCCGCTTCGGTCTGGTTGAGTACCCCCAGCGTCAGGCCGGCTTCCGCCACCTTGTCCAGCTGCATAAACGGACGCTTTATGCCGTCAGCCTTGCATACTTTCTCAAACAGCGGCTCGGCAGAGAGCACGTCGTCCAGCGCTTGCTCCAGCAGACCGAAGGGGTTGCCCTCTTCGCGGGTGAGATACTGACCCTGGGCCAGTCGACTGCGGGTTTCGCTCGGGGTTTGCAGCAGGCGGGCTACCTGGTTGTCCAGCTTGTCGCTCGGACGTTTCAGGTCGCGCCCCAGTGGCAGCACGATGACGCGCAGAGCCAACCCAATCCAGCGGTTCGGGAAGTTGCGCAGCAGCTCGTCGATCGCCTCCTGTGCCTTGAATAGGGCATCCTGCAGCGCCCAGTGCAAGAGCGGCAGATCTGCGTGCTGGCGACCCTCGTCCTGATAGCGCTTGAGGGCGCTGGAGGCCAGATAGAGCTGACTCAGCACGTCGCCGAGGCGGGCGGAGACCCGCTCTTTACGCTTGAGCTCGCCGCCCAGAGTGCCCATCGCCATGTCCGACAAGAACGCCAGGTTGGCAGAGAGGCGGGAGAGCTGCTGGTAGTAGCCCTTGGTCTGATCCTTGAACGGCGCGGCGGCGAAGCGGGCACCGCTCAAACCCAGCCAGAAGCTGCGCACCAGGTTACTGATGGCAAAGCCGACGTGGCTGAATATCGCCTTGTCGAAGTCCTTGAGGGCCTGCTCCTGATCCGGGTGGCTGGCCGCCAGCATTTCGGGCAGCACGTAGGGGTGGCAGCGGATTGCGCCCTGACCGTAGATGATCATGCTGCGGGTCAGGATATTGGCCCCTTCCACCGTGACGGCGATGGGTGCGCCCTGATAGCCACGGGCCAGGTAGTTGTTGGGCCCCATGCAGATGGCCTTGCCGCCGTGGATGTCCATGGCATCGATGATGCACTTCTGGGCACGATCGGTGAGGTGGTACTTGACGATGGCGGAGATGACCGAGGGTTTCTCGCCCAAATCGATACCGGTTACGGTCAGTTTGGCGGCGGCGCCCATGATGTAGGCGTTGCCGCCGATGCGGGCCAGCGGTTCTTCAATGCCTTCCATCTTGCCGATGGGCAGCTTGAACTGACGGCGGATGCGGCTGTAGGCGCCGCTCGCCAGGGCCAGCATCTTGACGCCGCCGGTGCTGTTGGAGGGCAGGGTGATGCCGCGTCCGACCGACAGGCATTCGACCAGCATGCGCCAGCCCTGACCGGCCATGGCCGGGCCGCCGATAATGAAATCGAGGGGGACGAACACGTCCTTGCCGCGGGTCGGGCCGTTCTGGAACGGTACGTTGAGCGGGAAGTGGCGACGGCCGATCTCGACACCCTTGATGTGGGTCGGAATGAGGGCGCAAGTGATGCCGAGCTCTTCCTCGTCACCCAGCAAGTGCTCGGGGTCACGCAACTTGAAGGCGAGGCCCAGTACGGTGGCGATGGGGGCAAGCGTGATGTAGCGCTTGTTCCAGGTCAGGCGCATGCCGAGTACTTCTTTTCCTTCCCACTCGCCCTTGCAGACGATACCGAAGTCGGGGATGGAGCCTGCGTCAGAGCCCGCTTCCGGGCTGGTGAGGGCGAAGCAGGGGATCTCTTTGCCGACCGCCAGACGTGGCAGGTAGTAATCCTTCTGCTCATCGGTGCCATAGTGTTGCAGCAGTTCGCCCGGGCCCAGCGAGTTGGGCACGCCGACGGTGGAGGCGAGTACGGCGCTGGCGCCGCACAGCTTTTGCAGCACGCAGGACTGGGCGTAGGCGGAGAACTCCAGGCCACCGTACTTCTTCTTGATGATCATGGCGAAGAACTTGTTGTCCTTCAGGTATTGCCACACCTCGGGGGAGAGGTCGGCCCGCTCATGGGTCACTTCCCAGTCGTTGACCATGCGGCACACCTCTTCCACCGGGCCGTCCAGAAAGGCCTGCTCTTCGGCAGAGAGGGTGCTGACCGGGATGGCGTGCAGCTTTTTCCAGTCCGGGTTGCCAGCAAACAGGTCGGCTTCCCACCAGGTGGTGCCCGCCTCAATGGCCTCTTTCTCGGTGCGGGACATCTCCGGCATGATGGATTTGTAGAGTTTGAACAGCGGCTTGGTCAGTTGATTGCGACGAAAATCCACCAGATTGAGAGGTATGGCGATCACCGCAAACAGTACCCAGACCAGCAGGGGAACGTGGCCATAGAGGGTGCCGGCAATCAGGGCTGCCGCCGTGGCAAGCGTGGAGGTGAACAGAGACGCCCGGCGATAAGCCATGGCGCCGATCACCAGGATCACTCCGAGCAGAGTGAGGGTCGTCGTCATTTTTCGCTCCTTGCATGAGTTGCCGAAATTGGGTGAACTGGGGGTTAACTGATCCAGAGGTCTGACCTGTTGGATGTGGCCTCTGTTGTAATTCATACGCACAAACTTATCAAGCTGTTTACAAGCTTGTTACCTTGGCTCTGTGATCGGCATAACGTAGTGTCGGCGCCATCTTGACGGGCGGGGGGCGACTCCGGGATTGGCTTGTGCGACAATGGCGCCGCCCATATTTTGGAAGAGACATCATGTACCAAGAACTGATCCGCAATGAATTGACCGAAGCTGCCGGCGTGCTCCAGGCGTTCCTGGCAGATGAGCAAAATCTGAAGAACATCGAAGCGGCCGCCAAGCTGCTCGCTGACTCCTTCAAGCAGGAAGGCAAGGTACTCTCCTGTGGCAACGGTGGCTCCCACTGTGACGCCATGCATTTTGCCGAAGAGCTGACCGGTCGTTATCGCGAGAACCGCCCCGGCTACGCCGGCATCGCCATCTCCGATCCCAGCCACCTCTCCTGCGTTTCCAACGACTTTGGCTACGACTACGTCTTCTCTCGCTATGTGGAAGCGGTCGGCCGTCGCGGCGACGTGCTGCTTGGCATCTCCACCAGCGGCAACTCCGGCAATATCCTGAAGGCCATCGAGGCGGCTCGTGCCAAGGGCATGAAGGTGATAGCGCTGACCGGCAAGGATGGCGGCAAGATGGCCGGTCTGGCCGATGTGGAGATCCGGGTGCCGCACTTCGGCTATGCCGACCGCATTCAGGAAGTGCACATCAAGGTGATCCACATCCTGATCCAGCTGGTCGAAAAAGAGATGGCCAAGTAAGGATGTGATCCCGCGCCGGAACCGCTGAATCCTGCGGGTTTATGTTCCGGCCAGCGTGATCCGGTGCAAGAGGTCGGCCGGCAGAGTTCTGAATCCCCGCCGGGCGACCCCTTGAACGTGCGACGATCAAGTAAGCAAGGAGCCCGCAGCCTATGTGCGAACTGCTCGGCATGAGTGCCAATGTGCCGACCGATATCTGCTTCAGCTTCACCGGCCTGATGCTGCGCGGCGGCAAGACGGGACCCCACAAGGATGGCTGGGGCATTACCTTCTATGAAGGAAAGGGCTTTCGTACCTTCAAGGATCCCGAACCCAGCGCCCAGTCCCCCATCGCCAGGCTGGTGCAGGCGCTGCCCATCAAGAGCCGCGCCGTGGTCAGTCATATCCGCCAGGCCAACCGTGGCTGTGTGTCGCTGGAAAATACCCACCCCTTTACCCGCGAACTGTGGGGTCGTTACTGGACCTTTGCCCACAACGGCCAGTTGACCGGCTACAAGAAGCTGGCCACCGGGCGACACAGGCCGGTGGGGGATACCGACAGCGAGCACGCTTTCTGCTGGTTGCTCGAGCGGCTGGAGCAGAAATACCCCAGGCGCCCTGCCAATTTCCCCGCTATGTTCCGCTATCTGGCGACCCTGTGCGACGAGCTGCGCAGCCTCGGGGTATTCAACATGCTGCTGTCGGATGGGGAGTTCGTGATGACCTATTGCAGCAACAACCTCTACTGGTTGACCCGGCGAGCTCCATTCGGGGAGGCACGTCTGCTGGATGAGGATGTCGCCATCGATTTTCAGAGCGAGACGACCCCGAACGATGTGGTGACCCTGATTGCCACGCGGCCGCTGACCGGCAATGAAGACTGGGTCAGGATGGCGCCTGGCGAGTTCAACCTGTTTCGGCTGGGTGAGCGGGTGTCTGCCGATCAGAAGTGATAACACCCTGATCTCAATGTAAAAAAATACCAGGGTAGAATCCTACCCTGGTTCTTCGCAGCAGCCATACAGGCAAAAGGGATGAGAGAGGTGTTGCTGAGTCGCATCATTCTCACGGCTGTCATTGTTATTTAATTGTTAATTTATTGGCAACCATTATGTTGCAATCCGGCCATCTATTGTCTGGTTAGGCGAGCTCGATCACGTTTTTCATCCTATGCCCCGTGCGGGTCTAATTGTTGGCAGGGAAGCAGACGTGACGGTACCATGCCGGGCATCTATAGTATGGTCTGTTTGAATACCACGGGAGGATGATGAAATGGAGTGGCTGGATCAGAAGGTATTGCGACAATTGGCGGAAGATATCGGCCAGGAGATGATGCCGGTGGTGATCTCGGTGTTTATCGAGGAGGTGGGCGAGCAGCTCACTCAACTACGCCCGCTCTATGAGCGGCAGGACTGGACGGCCCTGGCCCGGCTTGCCCACAGCATGAAGTCTTCTTGCGGCAGTTACGGTGCTCAAGTCAGCTATCAGCAGGTGATGGCGCTGGAGCTCGCCTGCAAACAAGCGGATGGGGCCGAGGTCGCCCGTCTGCTCAACGAGCTTGAACAATCCTTGCCCCAGGTGCTCTCCCACCTTGCCAACTACCATTGAGCCCGGGCAGCCGGCGCATGGGCGCCGGACTTGCCAGACTCCACCTGCCCGCTAACGTTGATTGACCAGTTGTTGGATCACCCTGTCCAGGGCCAGTTTCAGTTTCAGGCGATCATGGCGATGGGGCAGCGCGGCTTCACCCAGATCGGCCTGGATCAACCTGCTAGCCAGTTCAGGTTGGTACTCTCCTGCAGGAGCCAGGATGGCGTCGAGCCGTCCCGTACCGACCCGTGATTCCAGCCAGCGCCACTGATCGAGCAGGCTGAGCTGGCCAGCCGGGCCATTCTCCGCCACCAGATTGCAGATGAACACCAGCATGGCGTTGCTCTCGTTGATGGCCTGCGCCACCTCCGCCAGCAGCAGCGGGGGCATGATGGAGGTGAGAAAACTGCCGGGCCCCAGAATGATCATGTCGGCCTGCTCCAGCGCCTGTACCGCCTCGCGGGTGGCCGGAACCTCGGGGCTCAGGCTGAGTGAGAGCGGCGGGGTATCGAGCTGATCGATGGATACTTCCCCAAGGATCTGGTTGCCACAGACGGTGTGGGCACACAGGTCGGTGGGAAATTCAGACATGGGTAACAATTGTGACTCTATTTTCAGCATGTCGCTGATGAGCTTGATAGCATCAAGAGGGCGTACGCAGAGGTTGTCGAGTGCCAGCAGCATCAGGTTGCCGAGGTTGTGGCCGGCCAGTTCACCACGACCGGCGAAGCGATACTCGAACAGCAGGCTGCCGATGCTGGGATCGGTGACCAGTTGATTCAAACAGTTGCGCAGATCACCCCAGGCGATACACTCCTGGCTCTTGCGCAGTCGTCCGGTGGAGCCGCCATCATCCGTGGTGGTGACGATGCCGGTCAGGCGCGATCCCAGGAACGAGAGGGACGAGAGCACGCGGCCCATGCCATGGCCGCCACCGATGGCGACGACCCGGTCAAAATCATTGATGTTCTTTTGCCACATGCGGCTGTCCTGTGCTTGGTCTCGATTGAGAGCATTCTAGTCGATGAAACGGGATAATTGTTTGATTAAGGTATGATTTTTGCTTACCCCCAGCATCATGCACAACTAGGAGATGGTGTTGAACTTTCTGACGGCTCACTCTCTTGAAGAGACCTCCCTGCTGGCTGCCCGACAGATCAGTGAGCGGCTGCTCGCTCAATCACCCGATTCCCCTTCGCTGTTGTTGGTCTATTTTACTCAGGCTCATGATGCCGAGGAACTGCGTCATCATTTCAAACAGCAGTTCCCGTCGTCTCGGCTGATCGGTTGCAGCTCCTGCGGCGGGGTCATGACCCAGACCGGCCACCATGCCCGCCAAGGGCGAGGGGTGGCGGTTGCGGCCATCTACGATGACAAGGGCGCCTACGGTGTGGCGGGTCAGGCGGGGGCTGCCGTCGATGTGCGCCAGCTGCTGCGCAGCGCCATTGCTGACGGGGGGCGCCCCGGCGAGTTGCCGCAACTCATCTTGTTGCATGCAAGCCCGGGCCAGGAGGAGGCGATGCTGGAGAGCATCGAAGCCGAACTGGGCACAACGGTGCCGGTGGTCGGCGGCTCCGCCGCCGACAACAGCGTGAGCGAGGAGTGGCAGTTGTGCTGGGACGAGGGCAGTACTCGCGAGGGGGTGGTGCTGGCGGTGCTCTATCCCGATTGCCAGCTGGCGTTCCAGTTCCACTCCGGCTATGTCCCCACCGAACAGCGCGGCATCATCACGGCGTTGGCAGGACGTGAGATCCTCACCATTGACGATGAACCGGCCGCCACCGTCTATGCCCGCTGGACTGGACGCACGACGCCCTGGCCGGTGGGGCCCATCCTGCGAGAAACCACCTTGTCTCCGCTGGCGAGGCAGGTTGGCACCCTGGATGACATGCCCTATTACAAGCTCTCCCACCCCGAAGCCGTGACAGAAGGTGGCGGATTGCGCCTCTTTACCGATACTCAGGTCGGGGAGCGGTTGCTGCTGATGTACAGCAGCCAGGAGGGCCTGTTGCAGCGCTGTCTGAATGCGACCCGCATCGAGCCAGAGTACGGCATGGCCACCGAGATGCAGCCGTTTGGTGCCCTCGTGATCTTTTGTGCTGGTTGCCGCTTGGCTCTTGGTGATAGCTTATGCCAATTTGTCGATCAATTTCATACCCGGCTGGGGGACATCCCCTTCATCACCCCGTTCACCTTCGGTGAGCAGGGACGTCTGCCACACGGTGAGCTGGCACACGGCAACCTGATGATATCGAGTGTGATCTTTCTCGACAGCTGACACTGCGCTGGAAACAAGATGATTGGTAATACGGAACTGGAAGCCCTTGGCGACAAGCTGCAGACCACCCTGGTGGAGCTGGTGCGCTGTCGGGAGCGCGAGGCCAAATACCGGCAGGAGTCGCAAACCCTGCTGTGCGGGGTGGCCACCCTGGCCGATGCCCAGACGCTGGAGCAGGTGCTGGACAGCCTCATCCAGGTGCTGAAACCCTTCATCGGCTTCGAACACGCGGATGTGGTGGCCTGGGAGGGCGAGGGGGGGCTGACCCACCTCAGCACCCAGGAGGGGGAAGTGGGCCGCCCCTGGCAGCTGACTCCTATCTTCTCCCGGGCCATCGAGGGGGAGACCCTGGTCATCTATGACCCGACCCAGTTGCCCGAGCTGGCGCCGCTGGCCGATGTGACGGGTTGGGCCAGCGTCATGATGACGGGGCTGCGGGCCCCCGGTTTCTCCGGCGTGCTCATCTGCCGCCACTCCCTGATGGGCACCTTCGATCTCAAGAGCAAGGCAGCCATGCAGCGCTGCCGGCCGCTCATCTCCCAGGCACTGGTCAACATCGCTTATCGGGCCCGCTTGCAGGAGCAGGTTGAACTCAAGACCCTGGCGTTGCAGGCGGGTGAGCAGCGTTTTCGCAGCTTTGCCGGCATGGCTTCCGACTGGTTCTGGGAGACGGATACCGAGCACAGGCTGAGCTACGTCTCGGCCCCTGGCCAGCAGGAAGAGATGCTGGTGCATCAGACTGGCCAGAGTCTCTACGACTACGCCTATGATAGGCGGGATCCCGAATGGGGCAAGTACCGCCGGCTCATCGGCCTGCACCTGCCGGTACGGGCGGTGCGGGTGCAGGTCAGCCTGGCGCGGGGGCCGCGCTGGATGGAGATCAACGCCGAACCCTGTTTCGACGGGGCCGGTGTTTTCATCGGCTATCGCGGCACGGCGCGGGATGTGGGCAACCAGATCCGCCGTGAGCAGGAGCTGGCCAGGGCGCGGGACGAAGCGGAAGCAGCCAACCGTGCCAAGTCGCAGTTTCTGGCCATGATGACCCATGAGATCCGCTCCCCCATGAACGCGGTGCTGGGCATGCTTGATCTGCTGCAACACGCCCAGCTCGAACCCCAGCAGCAGACGCTGCTTGGCCATGCCACCCATGCGGCGCGCCTGCTGCAGACCATCATCGACGACGTACTCGATTTTTCGAAGATTGAGTCTCACACCCTGGAGTTTCACTGCGAGACGCTGCAGCCGGCCCAGCTCTGCCAGTCCCTCATCGAGCCGTTGCTGGCGCGGGCTGTCGCCAAGGGCATCGATCTGCGCTGGCAGGTCGATGAGGCCGTGCCGGCCCAGTTGCAAGGGGATCCGGTGCGCCTCTCCCAGGTGATCAGCAACCTGCTTGGCAACGCGGTGAAATTCACCAGCACGGGTCGGGTGTTGTTGCAGCTGGAGTGGCATGATCAGCAGTTGCGGGTGACGGTGACCGACACCGGGATCGGCATCTCGGCCGAGGATCAGGCGCTGCTGTTTGAGCCCTTTTCCCAGGTGGACAGCTCGGCCACCCGCCGCTTCTCCGGCACCGGACTGGGGTTGGCCATCAGCAAGCGACTGGTGGAATTGATGGGGGGCAGCATCCATCTGCGCAGTGCCCCCGGCGAGGGCAGCTGTTTCTGGTTCGATTTGCCGGGCATGGCGCTGCCATGCGAGTGCAGCAGCCGACCCGAGCCGGATCAGCAGCCCATTCAGGCTCTGGATGTGCTGGTGGTGGAGGACAGCCCGGTCAATCAGCTGGTGGTCTCGCTCATGCTGCAAAAGCTGGTGAGCCGGGTCAGAGTGGCCGCCAACGGACTGGAGGCGCTGGCGCAGGTCGCCCAGCAACAGCCGGATCTCATTCTGATGGACATGCGAATGCCGCAGATGGATGGACTGGAGGCGACCCGCCGCTTGCGGGAGCTGGGTTACCGCATGCCCATAGTGGCGCTGACGGCCAACGCCATGGCGGAAGACAGAGCCCGGTGCCTGGCACAGGGTATGGATGATTTTCTGGCCAAGCCCATCAGTCTGATGCGGTTGCGAGAGTGCCTGCAACGTCATTTTCATCCCGCATCACCGGATCGCAGCTAAAAAAAATGGTCAACCTGGGTGGTTGACCAATTCTTCAGCAAATACTGAAGAGAGCACGGGATAAATCGGGTTGTACGATTCTATATGAAAAAGTCGTGCCAACTTTTCAGAACCGGTTTTACAGGGCTTGCAGCGCGATTATCGGTTTTTATTGCGTCCTGCAATTTGCAAAATGCGAAATTGACATTTTCATTATCGGAATATTTGCATTTTGCAAAGCCCGAATTGACTCACTGTGCGATCAGACGGCGCAAGAATTGACGAGCCGCTTCGCTATTTTGTTTGGCAATCAACATCTGCTTCTCATAGATCGGCATCGGCAGGATCTCGAGCCAGCGTTGGCAGAGCCAGGCTGCATCGTCAAACCGCTTGTCCGGATAGAGCTCGTCGAGCTCCGGATATTGTTCGAACACTTCCTGCAACCGGGTGACCAGCGGCTTGTCGCTGAAATTGGAGTGGGTGCTCGGCCAGTTGGGCAGGGCCTCGACCTTGGCGCGGCGCAGACCCAGCTCGTCAGTCTCCATCTCGTGGATGCAGAATCTTTCCATGCCGAGCACGGTGACACCGAGCAGGCCGTCATTCAGGGTGTAAAAGTCGGTGACTTTGACCCGGGTGCCGACCGGCAGGATCCGACCCGACTTGCCCGAGGTGGTTGCCTCTTCCATCACGATGCCAAACCCCTGGTCATTGATGAATGACTCTTTGAGCATCTGCAGGTGGCGCGGCTCAAACAAACGCAGAGGAAGCTTGCCACCAGGCAGGATGTGGGAAGGCAAGGGGAACAGTGCCAAAGGTTGAAGTTTCATGTTCCATCCTCCATTCAGTTGTTACTGAACAGGACAATGCAGCGACTGTGCCAGAGGATGAAAAAAGCCACCGGACGGTGGCTTTGGCTGGGTAAAAAGGGGGCTTAGTTGCGCTGCTCCAGGTACATGACAGCCGCTTCCACGCGGCTTTGCGCCTCTAGTTTCTTGAGCAGGCTCTTGACGTGAACTTTGACCGTGCCTTCGGAAATATGGAGCACGGAGGCGACCTGTTTGTTGGAGAGGCCCTTTGCAATTTCACGCAGGATTTGCATTTCGCGACGCGTTAAGCTCTCCAGCTTCTGCTGCAGGTGATCCAGCTCGTAGATGTTCTCGAGGTAGGGGCGCAGCGGTTCGCTCAGGATCTGCTTGCCGGTCATCACGTCTGCCAGCTGGGCCAGCAGCATATCGGGCTCGGTGTCCTTGAGCAGGTAGCCATCGGCACCGGCCTTGAGCAGGGCCACCACATCCTGACGGGCATCGGAGACGGTCAGGATCACCACCCGGGAGGTCACCTCCTCGGCGCGCAGCGCCTTGAGGGTGTCCAGGCCCGAGAGACCTTTCATGTTGAGGTCGAGCAGGATCAGGTCCGGTTCAGACTCCTTGGCCATGGCGACGGCGTCGGTACCATTGGAAGCTTCACCGACGACCTCGATGTTTTCTTCCAGTGCCAGCAGTTGCACAATCCCTTTGCGCATGAGGGGATGGTCATCCACGACCAGAACACTATATTTCATCTCGTCCATCAGGCGTCTCTTGTTAGGCTGGTGGGAAAGGTCAGATGTACGCAGGTGCCTCTGGGCGGCCTTTCGCTGATGGTCAGCAGGCCATGCAGCTTGTTGGCACGCTCGTTCATGATGCTCAGGCCGTAGTGGTTGACCGCCGAGCTTGCGATCCCTATTCCGACACCATCATCTGAAATCTGAACCTGGATGTTACCATCGGCGAGGGTCTCACAGCTAACATCAATCACTTGTGCGCTGGCATGTTTGATGGCATTGAGGACTGCCTCACGGATCAGCTGCAAAATGTGAATGTGCTGACCCGCTTCGAGGTCGGTATCGGCCAGACCGTAATGGAGCCTGATATCGGCCTGGGTCTGCGGCTTGAGTTGCTCCAGCATCACCTTGATGGCTTCGCCGAGATTGGCGTCACCAATGCTGAGGCGGAAGGTGCCGAGCAGCTCGCGCAGCTGGGTGTAGGCGCTGCCAAGCCCCTCATCGATCTGCTGCATGGCGGCTTCGGCCTTGGCGGTATCCCCCTTGGCAAACGAGCGCTTGAGCAGGGTGGCCTGGATCTTGAGATAGGAGAGCGCCTGGGCCAGGGAGTCGTGCAACTCGCGGGCGATGACGGCCCGCTCTTCCATCAGCAGCAGGCGCTGGTGTTGCAGCAGGGTCTGATCCTTGTGCAGCACCTGAGCCAGCAACATGGAGAAGTTCTTCATCAGCCGCTCGTCGATGGGGTGGCTGCTGATGACGTCGAGCCGGCCATACTCCTGCTCGTCCATCTGCAGATAGAAGCTGACCACCGCCTCCAGATCGCCTGGCCAACCCTTGCGGCCGGTGATGTAGTCCGGCATGGCATTGTGCTCGAAACGGGTCAGCCGGATGTAGTCGATGTGCTGGTGGGCCGCCGCTCGCTCCAGCAGCTTGAGCAGGGTGCGCCGGCTCAGCGGCGCCGCGTGCAGCTTCTGGGCTGTGCTGTAGAGAAAGGAGAGGGTGTCGTTGGCCTGTTGCAGCTTGGCAGTCTTCTCTTCCACCTTGCTCTCCAGCTCCCGGTAGAGCTTGCCAAGCTCATCGGCCATGGTGACGAAGGCCCCCGACAGCTCCCCCAGTTCGTTTTCGCAGCGGGGGGGCAGGGTCAGATCGAACTCCTGGCGCTGGATCTGGCGGGCGCAATAGACCAGCTGGTTGAGCGGGGCCACCACCTGCTGGCGGGTAAAGCGCACCGTGAACCAGGCGATGGTGATGATGGAGAGCAGCCCGAGCCCCTCGGCCAGCGCCAGCATGCGCACCTTGAACTCCACGTGATACTGCATCTGGTTGACGAAGTCATCGATGGCGGCGACGAACTGCTCTGTGTTATCCGTATAGCGCCGCGGGGTGGCATTCTCGATGTGCTCGCGCATCACCTGCCACTGCTGCAGCACCTCGCCGTAGGTGCGACGCAGGGAGGCTGGCGTGATCCAGCGCTGGGTCTCCTGCAGCTCGGCGGCGTGCAGGGTCTGCTCGAACTGATCGAGCCGGCTCAGCACCTGCTGGCCCTGCTCAATCTCGTAGGCCATCCGGTAGGCCTGCATCCGCAGGGAGCCGGAGAGGTTGATCGCCTTGGCATCGGGCACCGAATAGAACAGGGTCACCATGGCCACCACGGCGATCAGGCTCGCCATGAACAGGATGAGCACCATGGAGCGTCCGATGGCGCTGCTGACCGAATGTACTTTGAACCACTTTCCCATGCCGGCTCTCTTCCTTCACTGCAGACAATAACCCCACAAAGTAGCATGGGAGTGTACTCCAACTTGTGCTAGCATCGAAAAACTAGATGAACTCCGAGCGGTTTTGCCTAAGTCCTCATGATAGGGGGAAACCGCCGTCAGCCGATGTTCGAGCTGTAAGGGTCAGGAAAGAAATGCCCTGGCCTCCCGTATTTGGAAAGGTGTTTATGTCGCCACTGCAAGATGGTTTTTCCCGTCGTTTTTACTATTTGCGCCTGTCGGTCACCGACGTGTGCAATTTTCGCTGTACCTACTGTTTGCCGGATGGCTATCGGCCACCGGCCGGTGGCAAGGCGGGGCGCCAGCCCTTTCTCTCTCTCGAAGAGATCCGCCGCGTCGTCGGTGGCTTTGCCGCCATGGGCTCCCGCAAGGTGCGTCTGACCGGCGGGGAACCCTCCCTGCGCCGGGACTTCACCGCCATCATAGAGACGGTGGCCAATACCCCCGGCATCGAGAAGGTGGCCATGACCACCAATGGGTATCGTTTGAAAGAGCGGGCCAAAGAGTGGTTCGATGCGGGCCTGACCGCCCTCAACGTCAGCGTCGACAGCCTGGATCCGCGTCAGTTTCACCAGATCACCGGCGAGAACAAGCTGGCGGAGGTGATGGAGGGGATCGAAGCGGCGCTGGCCGCCGGCTTCAAGTCGGTCAAGATCAATGCCGTACTGCTTAAGGGTCTCAACGACCACCAGCTGGATGCCTTCCTGGCCTGGATCCGGCACCAACCCATCGAGCTGCGTTTCATCGAGCTGATGCAGACCGGCGAGATGGATACCCTGTTTCGCGATCACCACGCCAGCGGGGCGCTCATCAAACAGCGTCTGCTCGATGCCGGTTGGTTGCAGCAGCTGCGTGGCGACGACGATGGCCCCGCCCAGGTATTCATGCATCCGGAGTCGATGGGTGGGGTCGGGCTCATCATGCCCTACAGCAAGGATTTCTGTGCCGGTTGCAACCGGCTGCGAGTCTCTTCCCTCGGCAAGCTGCACCTCTGCCTGTTCGGCGATCACGGGGTGGAGCTTCGCGATCTGTTGACGGATGACGGCCAGCAGGATGAATTGCAGCAGCGGATCCGCAGCGCCCTTGCCGGCAAGGCTGCGACCCACAGGCTGCACGAAGGCAATGCCGGCATGACCCCGCATCTGGCCTCCATCGGTGGCTGAGCGACCTCGCTCGAAAAAATAGCCATCGATTAATAAGCAATCCTCAAATGGGGGTATTTTGTCTTTCCCCCGTTGTTCTTTCCTGCGCCAAGGGTTTGATCCAGCGCAAGAATCCCCCCTGTTTATCTCCCTGGTGGTATATCCCTGAACTTGTCAGGGCCGCAATATACACCCACTCTTATAATAGGTATTGAAAATACCTGTCATAGGACTCACTCGTGCGCCATCACCAGCAACAAGGAGCCGTTATGTCGGATGGGGTCAACCTGTCGCGTCGCAGTCTGTTTCGGGGTCGTCTGACATCGAATGAACCTCGGGTACAACTGCCCTGGTCCGTCGCCTGGTCCGACTTTGCCGCCGACTGCACCCGCTGCGGTGACTGTCTCACGGCCTGCCCGGAGCAGATCCTGGTCAAGGGCGATGGCGGTTTCCCGACCGTGGATTTTCTGCGCGGCGAGTGCACCTTCTGCGGGGAATGTGTCGCCGCTTGCAAAGTGCCGATATTTCGTCCGACCACGGAGGCGCCCTGGCAATACATCGCCCATATTGAAGCCAGCTGTCTGGCTCAGGGTCAGGTGTTCTGCCAGCGTTGCCAGGACAGCTGCGAGCCCCGGGCAATCCATTTCTCCCCCGTGCTGGGCCGGGTGCCGACCCCCAGCATCGAGGCCGCAGCCTGCACCGGTTGCGGTGCCTGTGTGAAGGATTGTCCGGTCGGCAGCATCCGGGTGGGTGCCCCCGCCAGCGAGGAGTCCAGATGAAGCAGGATGTGTGTGAAGCAGGAGCCACAATGAAACAAGAGTTCCATGTATCGAGCCTGGTGGTGCTGACCCAGCCCTCCTTGCGTCATCGGCTCGCAGATCAGATCGCGGCCCTCGAGGGGGCCGAGATCCATGCCGTCAGTGACGAGGGCAAGCTGGTGGTGACCCTGGAAGGCCCGAGCCAGCGGCCCATCATGACGGCCATCGATGCCATCAATGCGATGCCGGGCGTGCTCTCTGCCGCCCTGATTTACCACCAGTTCGATGAGCTCGATGCCCAGTACAAGGAGTAGCGCCATAAGGTCGAGCCTGCGTGACTCATCATGATGGCCGCCATGGATGCACAGAAAAACGACGCCAGGGTTCTAGTTCGCCGCCCTGAGCCAAAACCAGTTCGATACACTCGACAACTTACGCGATAAGCAATGTGAGGATATGCCATGAAGCTGAGTCGACGCGACTTTATGAAGGCCAACGCGGTGGCGGCAGCCGCTGCCGTGGCTGGTGTCAGTGCCCCCACGCTGGCGGCCAATCTGATCACCAGTACCGACAAGACTGCCATCACCTGGGACAAGGCGCCGTGCCGTTTCTGCGGTACCGGCTGTTCCGTGCTGGTGGGTTCCCAGGATGGGCGCGTCGTGGCGACCCAGGGCGATCCCGATGCACCGGTCAACCGCGGTCTTAACTGCATCAAGGGTTACTTCCTGTCCAAGATCATGTATGGCCAGGACAGGCTGACCCAGCCCATGCTGCGCATGACCAATGGCAAGTTCGACAAGAACGGCAACTTCGCCCCCATCAGCTGGGATCAGGCCTTCGACATCATGGCCGAGAAGTTCAAGGCCACCCTGAAAGAGAAGGGCCCGACCGCCGTCGGCATGTTCGGCTCCGGCCAGTGGACCGTGTGGGAAGGCTATGCCGCCGCCAAGCTGATGAAGGCCGGTCTGCGTACCAACAACCTGGATCCCAATGCCCGTCACTGCATGGCGTCCGCGGTAGTGGGCTTCATGCGTACCTTCGGCATGGATGAACCAATGGGCTGCTACGACGACATCGAGCAGGCCGACGCCTTCGTGCTGTGGGGCTCCAACATGGCCGAGATGCACCCCATTCTCTGGTCGCGCATCTCCGATCGCCGCCTGTCCCACCAGGACGTGCAGGTACACGTGCTCTCCACCTTCGAGCATCGCAGCTTCGAGCTGGCGGACAACGGCATGGTGTTCACCCCGCAGACCGACTTGGCGATCCTCAACTACATCGCCAACTACATCATCCAGAATGACAAGGTGAACTGGGAGTTCGTCAACAAGCACACCCAGTTCCGCAAGGGCACCACGGACATCGGCTACGGCCTGCGTCCCACCAACCCGCTGCAGCAGAAGGCCAAGAATCCGGACAACGGCGATTCCACCCCGATGAGCTTCGACGACTTCGCCAAGTTCGTGGCGGATTACGATCTGGAGTCTGTCTCCAAGCTCTCCGGCGTCTCCAAGGACAAGCTCGAGAAGCTGGCCCAGCTCTATGCCGATCCGAGCAAGAAGGTGGTCTCCTACTGGACCATGGGGTTCAACCAGCACACCCGCGGCGTCTGGGCCAACAACCTCTGCTACAACATCCACCTGCTGACAGGCAAGATCTCCCAGCCGGGTTCCGGTCCCTTCTCCCTGACCGGTCAGCCCTCCGCCTGCGGTACCGCCCGTGAAGTGGGTACCTTCGCCCACCGCTTGCCGGCCGACATGGTGGTGACCGAACCCAAGCACCGCGCCATCGCCGAGAAGATCTGGAAGCTGCCGGAAGGCACCATTCCGGAGCAGGTGGGCTACCACGCCGTGCTGCAAAACCGCATGCTCAAGGACGGCAAGCTCAACGCCTACTGGGTGATGTGCAACAACAACATGCAGGCCGGCCCGAACATGAACGAAGAGGGGCTGCCTGGTTATCGCAACCCGGCCAACTTCATCGTGGTGTCCGACCCTTATCCAACCGTGACCGCCCAGGCGGCGGACCTCATCCTGCCGACCGCCATGTGGGTGGAGAAAGAGGGGGCCTACGGCAACGCCGAGCGTCGCACCCAGTTCTGGCACCAGCAGGTGAAGGCACCGGAAGGGGCCAAGTCCGACCTGTGGCAGCTGATGGAGTTCTCCAAGCGCTTCAAGGTGGAAGAGGTGTGGCCGGCGGAGCTCATCGCCAAGATGCCGGAAGTGAAGGGCAAGACCCTGTTCGACGTGCTCTATGCCAACGGCCAGGTCAACCAGTTCCCGAAAGAGCAGAGCAAGGGGGCGCTGAACGACGAGGCCGAGCACTTTGGTTTCTACGTCCAGAAGGGGCTGTTCGAAGAGTACGCCACCTTCGGTCGCGGCCATGGCCACGATCTGGCGCCGTTCGATCAGTATCACGAAGCCCGTGGCCTGCGCTGGCCTGTGGTGGATGGCAAAGAGACCCTGTGGCGCTATCGCGAAGGGTTCGACCCTTACGTGAAAGCGGGCGAGGGGGTGCGCTTCTACGGCAAGCCCGACGGCAAGGCGGTGATCTTCGCGCTGCCCTATGAGCCGGCCGCCGAGGCACCGGACAAAGAGTACGACATGTGGCTCTCCACCGGTCGCGTGCTGGAGCACTGGCACACCGGCACCATGACCCGCCGGGTCCCCGAGCTCTATCGCGCCTTCCCGGATGCGGTACTGTTCATGCACCCGGAAGATGCCAAGGCTCGCGGCGTGCGCCGTGGTGAAGAGGTGATCGTCTCCTCCCGCCGTGGCGAGGTGAAAACCCGGGTCGAGACCCGCGGTCGCAACCGTCCGCCCAAGGGACTGGTGTTCATGCCCTTCTTCGATGCGAGCCAGCTGGTCAACAAGCTGACCCTGGACGCCACCGATCCGCTCTCCAAAGAGACGGATTACAAGAAGTGCGCCGTCAAGGTCGTCAAGGCATAAGGCGGGGAGCGCGAGATGAGTCGTAGTCGGCGCCAGTTTCTGGCCGACATGGCCAAGGGGGCCTGCGGCGTGGGCCTGCTTGGCGTGGGGCTTGGCGGCATGGCGCGCCAGCAGGTGCAGGCGGTGCCTGCCCAGGCGCTGCGTCCGCCTGCCGCCCTCGACGAAGCCGAATTCCTCGGCGTCTGCGTGCGCTGCGGGCTCTGCGTCGAGGCCTGCCCCTACGACACCCTCAAGCTCGCCCGGTTGTTTGAACCCGTGACCACCGGCACTCCTTACTTCAAGGCGCGCGCCGTGCCGTGCGAGATGTGTGACGACATCCCCTGCGTGGCGGCCTGCCCGAGCGGGGCGCTGGATCAGGCCATGACCGACATCGATCAGGCGCGGATGGGGGTGGCGGTGCTCATCGATCACGAGACCTGCCTTAACTACCTGGGGCTGCGCTGCGACGTCTGCTACCGGGTCTGCCCGCTGATTGACAAGGCGATCACCCTGGAGCTGCAGCACAACCAGCGCACCGGCAAGCACGCCATGTTCCTGCCCACGGTGCACAGCGATGTCTGCACCGGCTGCGGCAAGTGCGAGCACGCCTGCGTGCTGGAGGAGGCAGCCATCAAGGTGGTGCCTCGTCAGCTCGCCAAGGGGGAACTGGGCCACCACTACCGGCTCGGCTGGGAAGAGAAGGCGAAGGCGGGCAAGTCGCTCATCGGCGACAGGCTCACTCTGCCTACCCGCAAACCGGAGGGGCTATGAGTCGTTATCCGGGAGCCGAAGCCACGGCCAGGCTCGGTTGGTGGCGGTCACACCGCTTCCTGCTGTTGCGCCGGCTCAGCCAGTTCGGTGTGCTGGGGTTGTTCCTGCTGGGACCGCTGGCGGGCAGCTGGATCCTCGAGGGCAACCTCTCCAGCTCGCTGTTGCTGGAGACGGTGCCGCTCACGGATCCGCTGACCCTGCTGCAGTCGGTGGCGGCGGGCCATTGGCCCATCCCCACCCTCTGGCTGGGGGCCGGGCTGGTGCTCGCGGGTTACTGGCTGGTCGGGGGGCGGGTGTTCTGCTCCTGGGTCTGTCCGGTCAACCTGGTCACGGATGCCGCCGCCTGGCTCAGGGGAAGGCTAGGTCTCAAGGGCAACGGTCAGTTCAACCGCGCCACCCGCTACTGGCTGCTGGCCATGGTGCTGGTGGCGCCGGCCATCACCGGTGTGCTGGTGTGGGAGCTGGTCAACCCGGTGTCGCTCACCCTGCGGGGTCTGCTGTTTGGCATGGGGGCGGGCTGGGCCTTGCTGGCGGTGCTGTTCCTGTTCGACCTCTTCGTGGTGGAGCGGGGCTGGTGCGGTCACCTCTGTCCGGTGGGGGCCTTCTATGCCCTGGTCAACCGGGTCGGGTTTATCAAGATTTCTGCCAAGGGGCGCGAGCGGTGCAGCAACTGCATGGATTGTTATGCGGTCTGCCCGGAACGCCCCATCCTGCGCGGCCCCGTTCACGGTGCCAAGCGTGGTCACGGGCCCTTGATTGCGGCTCAGGAGTGTACCAACTGCGGCCGTTGCATCGATGTCTGCGCGGAGCAAGTTTTTGAAATCACTGTAGGTTTTGCCGTCAAGGCAGAGAAAACGTCGGAGAACAAATAATGAAGAAGCTGATTGGAGCAATGCTGGCCTGTCTGATGGCAGGTTCCTTGATGGCGGCAGTCCCCGAGATCACCAACAGCACGGGGGGCATCAAGTCGGAACGGGGGAGCACGGATCTGGTGACGGATGCCGATGCGGCCCCGATGAAGAACTTTCGCAAGGATGGTGATCTCTACGATCGCCAGTACATGCATCAGCCCCCGCTGATCCCCCACGACACCCGCAACTATGAAGTGGACAACAAGGTCAACAAGTGCCTGGCCTGTCATAGCTTCAAGAACGCCAGCGCCATGAAGGCCCCCAAGATCAGCCCGACTCACTTCGAGACCCGTGACGGCATGACATTGGGAGAAGTGTCCCCCCGCCGCTACTTCTGCCTGCAGTGCCACGTGCCGCAAGCGGATGCCAAGCCGCTGGTGGAAAATACGTTTAAACCAGTTGAAGCCTTGAACTGAGGAACCCATAGATGAAATTACCCGGCTTTATCCAGCGTCTGTGGACCACCTTCAAGTCCCCCTCGAAGGCAGCCCTCTGGGTACTGCTGCTGATGGGCTTCTTCGGCGGGGTGATCTTCTGGGGCGGTTTCAACACCGCCATGGAAGCCTCCAACACCGAAAAGTTCTGCACCAGCTGCCACGAGATGAAGGACAACGTGTTCGTGGAGTACCGCGACACCATCCACTATGCCAACCGTTCCGGCGTGCGGGCCAGCTGCCCGGATTGCCACGTGCCGCACGAGTGGACCTACAAGATCATCCGCAAGGTGCAGGCCTCCAAGGAGTTGTGGGGCATGATCACCGGCAAGGTGGACACCCGCGAGAAGTTCGAGTCGCACCGGCGTGAGATGGCCGAGCGGGAGTGGAAGCGGATGAAGGACACGGATTCGAGGGAGTGTCGCAACTGCCACAACTTCGAGTACATGGACTTCTCCCTGCAAGGCAAGCGGGGTGCCCAGATGCACTCCACCAGCCTCGCCAGCGGCGAGAGCACCTGTATCGACTGCCACAAGGGCATTGCTCATCAGCTGCCCGACATGACAGGGGTGAAGGGCTTCTAAGCCTGCACCGGCAACGAGGCCGGGTTCACCCGGCCTCGTTCATATTTCGCCTGGCCAGGGCAAAAGCACCACTGTGCCTCCTTTAAATCCCCCCTCTGGTGCGAGTTTTGATAGAATCGGCCCGCCGTGAGTCGCAGCGCATGACAGCAAGGTCAAAGGTTCAGCCCGGGCGGGTATGAACCGTGCCACCAGCGAGCGCTGTCAGCCGGGATCCTGGCCGCTTTTCTTCTTCTCTTTGCTCACGGTCCTTTGCCATCAGGAGCTGCCCATGGGACAGAAACACAACGCATTCATTCCCCTCAAGATCGCCGTGCTGACGGTCTCCGACAGCCGCACCGCTGCCGATGACAGCTCGGGCGACTATCTGGTTTCCGCCCTCGCTGAATCGGGCCATCAGCTGGCCGACCGGGCGCTCTGCCCCGACAATCTGTTTCGTATTCGCGCCCAGGTGAGCGACTGGATCGCCGATGAGGGAGTGCAGGTGGTGCTCATCAACGGCGGCACCGGCTTCAACGAACAGAACCGGGTGCCCGAGGCGGTCGGGGTATTGTTCGAGCGCACAGTACAGGGTTTTGGCGAACTGTTTCGCCAGCTATCCTTCGCCGACATCAAGGGCGCCGCCATGCAGAGCCGCGCGCTGGCGGGTCTCGCCAATCGCACCCTGATCTGCTGCCTGCCGGGCTCTACCGGTGCCTGCCAGCTGGGGTGGGAGAAACTTGTCCGCGATCAGCTCGATGCCCGCACCAAGCCGTGCAACTTCGTCTCCCATCTTTGAGGGCCTCTGATGAACCCGACCGAATCCAAGCAGCCTCAGCCCGGCCTGACCCATCTCAACCAGAGCGGCGAAGCCCACATGGTGGATGTGACCGACAAGCAGGTGACCGAGCGTGAAGCCCGCGCCGAGGCGTTTGTCGCCATGGCTCCCGACACCCTGGCCCTGATCCTGAGCGGTCAGCACCACAAGGGGGACGTGTTCGCCACCGCCCGCATCGCCGGCATCATGGCGGCCAAGAAGACCTCGGATCTCATTCCCCTCTGCCATCCGCTGGCATTGACCCGGGTGGAGGTAGAGATAGAACCCCAGGCGGCGCAAAATAGGGTCCATATTCGCACCCTCTGCAAGCTCTCGGGCAAGACGGGGGTGGAAATGGAAGCGCTGACCGCAGCGTCGGTGGCGGCGCTGACCATCTACGACATGTGCAAGGCGGTGCAAAAGGACATGGTGATCGAACAGGTTCGTCTGGTGGAGAAAAAGGGCGGCAAGTCCGGTCACTTCCAGTTGAATGCCGGTGCAGGAGAAAACGCATGATCAAGGTACTCTTTTTTGCGCAAGTCAGAGAGCTGGTGGCCTGCGACGAGCTGAGCCTGCCCTGTGACTATGCCAGTGCCGAGGCGCTTCGCGCCGCCTTGTGCGAGCGCGGCGACAAGTGGGCGCTGGCGCTGGAAGCGGGCAAACTGCTGGTGGCGGTCAACCAGACCCTGGTGCCGCTGGATACGCCCCTTCATGATGGCGATGAGGTCGCCTTTTTCCCGCCGGTGACCGGAGGTTGATGATGAGCGAGGCAACCATGATCGATCGCATTCTGGTGCAGCGGGAAGACTTCTCGCTGGCTGACGAATATGCCCGTCTCGCCGCCCGGCAGGACACCGGTGCCGTGGTCAGCTTTGTCGGCAAGGTGCGCGACTTCAATCAGGGGGAGCACGTGAAGGGGCTGGCCCTCGAGCACTACCCCGGCATGACCGAGAAGGCGCTGACGGACATAGTGGCCGAGGCCCGCAGCCGCTGGCCCCTGCAGGAGTGCACCCTGATCCACCGCATCGGCGAGCTGCTGCTCGGCGATCAGATCGTGCTGGTGGTGGTGAGCAGTGCCCACCGCGAGGCCGCCTTCGAGGCCTGCCACTTCATCATGGATTTCTTGAAAACCCGGGCGCCGTTCTGGAAAAAAGAGCTGACCGCCGAAGGATTACAACGCTGGGTCGAGGCCAAGGAGAGCGACAACACTGCCGCCGCCCGCTGGCAAGCTTGACCTGTTCAAGGGGGCTGGCTCATCGGGAGCCGCGGCCCCTGTTTTCGGGGCCGCCCCCTTGGCTGGGGAGCGATAGAAGCGGCCCCACTCAGGAGGTAAAGGAATGAAACCGCTGTTATCCGTTGTGATCGCCGGGGTCTGTGCCAGTGCGCTGCAGGCAGGTGCCGTGCAGGCCGACGAGGTCAAGGTGGCCGTGGCCGCCAACTTCAAAGGCACCATAGAGCGCATCGGCAAGGCGTTCACCGCCAAGACCGGCCATACCCTGGCCATCTCCTCTGCCGCGACCGGGGTGCTCTACACCCAGATAAGCCATGGCGCCCCGTTCGACCTCTTCCTCTCCGCCGACGTGAAAACCCCGCAGAAGCTGGAACAGGAGGGCAAGGGCAGCGAGCGTTTCACCTACGCCATCGGCCAGCTGGGTCTGTGGCAGAAGGGGGGGCCGGCTCCTGACGAGGCAACCCTGCGCAACTGGAAGGGCAACCTCGCCATCGCCAACCCGAAGACCGCTCCCTACGGCACCGCCGCCATGGCGACCCTCGATCATCTCAAGATCGATCCCAAGCAGTACCGCCTGCTGACCGGCACCAACATCGGCCAGACCTGGCAGTTCGTCGACACCGGCAACGCCGAGCTGGGCTTCGTCGCCTGGGCCAACCTGGTGGAGGCGGGCAAGACCGGCGAAGCCTGGGCCGTGCCGGCCGACTTCTATCCGCCCATCGAACAGCAGGGGCTGGTATTGAAGAAAGGGGAGGCGGTCGAGGCGCTGGTGGCCTGGCTCAAGGGGCCGGGTCAGGCAGAGATCAAGGCGGCGGGTTATGCGCTGCCCCACTGATGGCGCAACAACACACCTGCCTGATGAGTGGCCGGCCCACTCTTGCGATAAGGATGCACACCATGCCGTTGCCTGAATTCATCTGGGAATGCGGCTCAATCGCTGTGTCTGGTTCTGGCGTTGGGAGTGCGTCCGATGAGTGAAGGGGATCTGCTGGCGGTCTGGCTCACCCTGAGGCTGGCAGCCAGCACCACCGCCATCCTGCTGCTGCTCTCGCCGCCGTTGGCCTGGTGGCTGTCGCGCAGCCAGCACAGGCTCAGACCCGTGGTGGAGGCCCTGGTGGCGCTGCCGCTGGTGCTGCCGCCGACGGTACTCGGCTTCTATCTGCTACTGGCCTTCTCCCCCTCCTATGGCCTGGGCGCCTGGTGGCGTGACACCTTCGGGGCGCCGCTCGCCTTCAGTTTTACTGGCCTGCTGCTCGCCTCCATCCTCTACTCGCTCCCTTTCGTGGTGCAGCCGCTCACCTCCGCCTTCGTCAACATGGGCAACAAGGAGCTGGAGGCCGCCGCGACCCTGGGGCTCGGGCCGCTGGAGCGCTTCTTTCACATCATCTTGCCGATGACGCTGCCCAGCTTCGTGATGGCGGCGGCGCTCGGTTTTGCCCACACCCTGGGGGAGTTCGGGGTGGTGCTGATGATTGGCGGCAACATCCCGGGTGAGACCCAGGTGCTCTCCATCGCCCTGTTTGATCACGTGGAGACGATGGACTATCAAAACGCCCACCTGCTGGCGGGCGGCCTGATGGGCTTCTCGCTGGTGATGCTGGTGCTGGTGTACGGGGTGCTGCAGCGCCGGCAACGGAGGCTGTTCGGATGAACGACACCGGCAAGGCGAAACCGCTGCAACTCAAGGCAAGGCGGGCGTTCGGCGCCTTTAGCCTCGATTGTGAACTGGCCCTGGAGCTTGGGGGGATCCTCGGTCTGTTCGGCCCCTCCGGTTGCGGCAAGAGCAGCCTGCTGCGCATCATCGCCGGGTTGGACCGTGCGCCGGGTGACACGTTGAACTGGCAGGGCAGGGCGCTGAGCGATCTGCTGCCCGAGGCGCGCCGCATCGGCCTGGTGTTTCAGGATTCGCGCCTCTTCCCCCATCTGAGCGTGCTCGGCAACCTGCAACTGGCGGCCCGCAAGGGGCGAGGGCGCTGGCAACCCGAGGCGCTGGCGACCCGGCTCGGTTTTGCTGAACTGCTGCCCCAGCCGGCTCACGGCCTCTCCGGCGGCCAGCGCCAGCGGGTGGCACTGGCCCGGGCCCTGTTGGCCGAGCCCGATCTG
The DNA here is from genome assembly GCF_019048665.1 of Aeromonas sp. FDAARGOS 1408. Taxonomy (NCBI): domain Bacteria; kingdom Pseudomonadati; phylum Pseudomonadota; class Gammaproteobacteria; order Aeromonadales; family Aeromonadaceae; genus Aeromonas; species Aeromonas sp. FDAARGOS 1408. The sequence continues at coordinate 1,029,984 of NZ_CP077394.1, forward strand.
CTGCTGCTCGATGAACCTTTCTCTGCGTTGGACAGACGCAGCCGCATTCATCAGGCCCACGTGCTCAAGGGTTTGCAGCAGGAGAGCGGCATTCCGATGATCTTCGTCAGCCACGCCATGGAGGAGGTGAGCCTGCTCTGCGATCAGCTGGTGCTGCTGGCGGATGGCCGGGTGGAGGCGCAAGGGAGGCCGAGCGAGATCTTTGCCCGCACCGATCTGTCGCTCGCCAGTCGCGACGACGCCGGGGTGATGCTGGCGGCGAGCCTCTCTCACTACGATGAAGAGGAGCAGATGGCGACCCTGCAGCTCGGCGAGCAGCAGTTGCGGGTCACCATGACCCAGGTGCCGGACGATGGTGGCCCCCTGCAGATCAAGGTGGCCGGGCGGGACGTGGTGATTGCCACCGCCCCCATCGAACACTCCAGCCTCTCCAACTGTCTCACCACCCGATTGTTGGCCGAACGCGAAGTGCGCCCCGGTCAGACCCTGTTGCAGTTGGCGCTGGGTCAGCAGATACTGCTGGCCCGGATCACCAGCCGCTCCGCCAGACGGCTGGCGCTCGCCCCGAACCAGCAGATCTACGCCTACATCAAGGCGGTGAGCCTGGTCAGCGAAGGTTGAGCAGGTTGCAGAAGAGGCAGAAAATCAGGATGGTTCAGCGGATGAGTCGAGAGGCAATGAACTGATGCGCCGCAATCAGGTGATGAAATCCAACGGTCTTGCCCTGCGCAGCGCGGGGGAGGGCCCCTTGCTGTTGCTGCTGCACGGGCTGGGCTCCTCCAGCCTCGACTGGCAGGCACAGATCGAACGTTTTTCCGAGCACTACCGGGTGGTGGCGCTGGATCTGCGCGGTCACGGCCAGAGCATGCAGGAGGGGCCGTTCGATGTGGCGACCCTGGCGGCGGACGTGGTGAACTGGCTCGACGAACAGCCTGAGCCCGCCTGGGTGGTGGGATTGTCATTGGGGGCCATGGTGGCGCTGGAGCTGGCGCTGCAACTGCCGCACAAGGTGCAGGGGCTGGTGCTGGTCAACGGCTTCAGCGAATTTCTGTTGGAAACGCCAAAAGAGCAGGAGCGCTTTGCCCAGCGGCTCAAGTGGCTGCGCTGGTTCGGCCTGCGGCCGCTCGCCTGGTGGCTCGGTCGCGAGCTCTTTCCCGGCCCCGACCTTGCCCAGGTGCGTCACACCTTCCGGCTGCGTTTCGTGCGCAACAAGAAGAAAACCTACAAGGCGCTGCTGGAGGCGCTGCCCGGCTGGTCGGTGCGCGCCCGGCTCGGCAACATCTGGCAGCCGGTGGCCATCATCTCCACCAGCCACGACTATCTGCCGCTCGCCAAACGGGTGGAGCAGTTCGCCTCTCTGCCCAACGCCACCATCCACACGCCCAATGGCCACCACGCCTGGCCGGCGGAAGATCCCTCCGGCTTCAATCATCTGTTGCAGCGGATCCTCTCAACCCATTGAGGTAGGTAGACAGCAAAGATGGATAAAAAAGCCGACCCAGGGGTCGGCTTTTTTGTTGGCGTAAAGGCTCGTTGAGGTGATTCACCCGTGCGAGCAGATCGGGCAGTCGGGGCGCTTGGGCAGTTTCATCTCGCGAAAGGTGCCGCCCAGGCCGTCGATCATCAGCAGGCGGCCGCTGTAGCTCCTGCCCATGCCAGCCAGCAGCTTGATGGCTTCGAGCGCCTGCAGGCTGCCCACCAGTCCCACCACCGGAGCCAGCACCCCCGCCTCGACGCAGGTGAGGGCCTGCTCGCCAAACAGGGCGCTGAGGCAGGCGTAGCAGGGCTCATTCTGCTGCCAGGTGAAGCTGCAGATCTGGCCCTCCAGCCGGATGGCGGCGCCGCTGACCAGCGGAACGCCGTGCTGGCAGGCCTTTTGGTTGAGCAGGTTGCGAATGGTTAGGTTGTCGGTGCAATCCAATACCAGCTGGTGGCGTGGCAACAGGGCATCGAGCAGCGCCTCGTCGGCCACGGCGGCGTGGGTTTCCACCTCAAGCCAGGGGTTGAGGGCGCGCAGGGAGCGGGCGGCGGAGTCCACCTTGTCGTGGCCGATGCGCTCATCGGTGTGCAGCACCTGGCGCTGCAGGTTGGAGAGCTCCACCTTGTCGAAATCGACCAGGGTGAGCCGGCCGACCCCGGCCACCGCCAGATACTGGCTGGCGGCGCAGCCGAGGCCGCCAGCGCCGATCACCAGCACGTGAGCCTGCTTGAGCGCCTCCTGCCCCTCGAAGTCGAAGGATTTGAGGATGATCTGGCGGTTGTAGCGCAAGAGCTCGGCGTCGCTCAGGATCTCGCTCACAGCAGCAATCCCCCGAACGGTTCGACGGTGACGGTTTCCCCTGTGGCGACCCGGCCCCGCTCGCGCTCAAGGACGATGTAGCAGTTGGCCCGCGACAGGGAGCTGAACACGGCGGAGTCCTGCGAGCCGGTGCTGCGCACTTCCAGGCCGTTGGGCCCCTGAGTCAGGATGCCGCGCTGGAAGTCGAGCCGGCCCGGCGCCTTCTTGAGCGGCTCTGCGGCCATGGCTTGCAGTTGCAGCGGGCGCTCGAAACGCTGACCCGCCAGCTTGGCCAGCGCCGGTTGCACCAGCTGATCGAAGGTGACCATGGCCGAGACCGGGTTGCCCGGCAGGCCGAAGAACCAGGCGTGGGGCAGGCGACCGAAGGCAAACGGCTTGCCCGGCTTGATGGCCAGCTTCCAGAAGCCGATTTCGCCGAGCTCCTCCAGCAACTGTTTGGTGAAGTCCGCTTCCCCCACCGAGACGCCGCCTGTGGTGATGAGGGCGTCGGCCTCGCGGTCGGCTTTCAGGAAGGCGGCGCGCAGCTGGACCGGATCGTCCGGGATGATGCCAAGGTCGAGGCAATCGCAGCCCATGCGATCCAGCATGGCCCGCACGCCGTAGCGGTTGGAGTCGTAGATGTCGCCGTGGGCAAGCGGGGAGCCGACCGGCTTGAGCTCATCGCCGGTACTGAAGATGGCCACTTTCAGCGGCCGGCGCACCGGCACGGTGGCAATGCCGAGGGAAGCCAGCAGCGGCATCTCCCGGGCGGTGAGGCGAGTACCGGCGCCGAGCACGCTGGCGCCCTCGCGGATGTCTTCGCCGCGGCGGCGAATGTTCTGGTCGGGCACCGGGGTGGTCAGAAAGGTGATCCTGTCGCCGTCGGCCTGCGTTTCTTCCTGCATCACCACCGCATCCGTCCCGGCCGGCACCGGGGCGCCGGTCATGATGCGCACGCAGTGGCCGGCGGGCCACTCGCCCTGGTAGGGCTGACCGGCAAAGGCCTTGCCCGCCATGATGAGGGGGGCACCGTTGGCGAGATCAGCCAGCCGCACCGCATAACCGTCCATGGCGGAGTTGTCGAACGGGGGCACGCTGAGGGGGGAGGCGATATCCGCGGCGAGTACCCGGCCAAGGGCCTGCGGCAAGGGCAACTGTTCGCTGTCGCAACAGCCGTCAAGCTGTGCCAGCATGCCCTGCAGGGCGTCGCTCAGGGGGAGTAATCCGCTGGTATCAAATCCCATGTCATGACCTCATTGTGTGATGGAGGGGGTGTGAAGGGCGGATTATCCCAAAAATCCATGCCGATGGGCAGGTTGCAGCAGGATAAAACCGTTTGGCTGTACAGATAGGCAGCGACCGGGCAGCGCGCCTCCCCCCGTATGGGTAGCGCCGGCGAAGTAAAAGCCGCCAGATTGGCATAAAGTCAGGGAACGGGCTTGAGTTAGCTTGAATTATGACAATAATCGCCGTCTACTATTGCGCCACAACCGAGTGCCGTCATAGCGAGGCGGCCATCACAGTCCCTGAGCGTGGGAGAGGAACAAGATGACGAGCTTAAGTCGGGAAGCCCTGTTGGTCAGGGCAGCCCTCGAGGCCGAGGGCCTCGAAACACCTCTGGTGGCCAATACCCTGGACGGCCAGCAGAAGCGGGAGAAGATCGAGGGCCACATGCGCGCCATCATGGAGACGCTGGGGCTGGATCTGGCCGATGACAGTCTGGCAGAGACACCGCACCGCATTGCCAAGATGTACGTGAACGAAATCTTCTCCGGCCTCGATTACGCCACCTTCCCCAAGGTGACGGTGATCGAGAACAAGATGAAGGTGGACGAGATGATCATGGTGCGGGACATCAGCCTCACCAGCACCTGCGAGCACCACTTCGTCACCATCGACGGGCTGGCACACGTGGCCTATATCCCCCGCGGCAAGGTGATCGGGCTCTCCAAGATCAACCGCATCGTGCAGTTCTTTGCCCGCCGCCCCCAGGTACAGGAGCGCCTGACCCAGCAGATCCTGCTGGCGCTGCAGACCCTGCTCGGCACCAAGGATGTGGCCATCAGCATCAAGGCGACCCACTTCTGCGTGAAGGCCCGCGGCGTGATGGACTCCACCTCCTACACCACCACCACCTCCTTGGGTGGCGTCTTCAAGACCCAGCCCGATACCCGTGCCGAGTTTCTGGCCGGTCTGAAAGGCTGATCTGCCAGGAGATGTGTCGCCACTGCGGCATGTCTCCTCGCTTTCCCCTCTTTTTTCACTGCCCCTGACGGCCCGCTGGCTGCCGGATGGTCGCACCGACAATTTTCCTCAAGGGATGGACCCCTCCGGTCGATATATCCCGTTATGGCTTGTGCGCATCTTTCGGGAGTACGTTCAAGTCTTCAAGGTGCCAAGCTTTGGCTGCTCTCTTGGCCGGGTGGGTCTGTCGATAAGAGACCTGCGCTCAGCCGGGCATCTTATAAAAAATGTCGCCTCGTTCATGCAAGGACATATATTCATCAAGGCTGGATGAGCCGCCATGGAGGCGGTGACAGCGGGCCGTATGCGTACGGTTCAGACGAGCGTTATCTGTTCACTCATATCCAGGACATGCCATGAATACCAGTACCATGACCATCGGCAAGAAACTCACCGCGGGTTTTGCCATGCTCGGCCTGATGATGGCCTTTATCGGCGGCTTCTCGCTGCTGCAGTTTGGCAACATGAACCGGGCCGCCATCGGCTTTACCGACAGCATTTTGCCCGCCGTGGTGCGCACCAGCACCCTGGGCGAGACCATCAATACCCTGCGCCGCTATGAACTGGATGTGTTTCTGGTGGCGGCCGACCCGCAGCAGAAAGCCCACTATCGCGACCTTGGCGAGCAGACCCTGCAAGAGGTCGCCCGGCAGGTCAAGGCGCACGATGCCACCATCTGGGCGGAGGACGTGGAAGAGCGGCGCACCTTCGACATCGTCAAGCAGGACTGGGACAAGTACGTGGCCCTGCACCAGCGCATCCGGCAGATGCAGGATGGCGGCCAGCTGGCCGAGGCCCAGCAGCTGTTCATGAGCGAGGGGATCACCCTCTACACCAACCTGGCCAAGTCGGTGGGGGATCTGATCCGCATCAACCACGGCTACTCAGTGGGCTCCCGTGCCCAGGTGGTGGCTGCGTTTGACAGCGCCAAGCTGAGCATCATAGTGGCGCTGGTACTGGGTCTGCTGCTGGCGGGGGCGCTTTCCACCGTGCTTACTCGCCAGATCCGCGATCCGCTGGTGATGCTGGCCCGCCAGGCCCAGCGCATCGCGAGCGGTGATCTGGGCAAGAGCGAGTTGCAGGAGTGGATCCGCGGCAATCGCTTCAAGCGTGACGAGCTGGGTCAGCTCGGCGCCGCCATCGACCGCATGCAGGGTTCGCTTGCTGATCTGGTGAGTGAGATCGCCGGCTCCGTGAGCCAGCTCAGCAGCGCGGTGGAGGAGGTGAGTGCCATCTCCGAGCAGTCCGCCACCGGCATGGCCCGCCAGCAGAGCGAGGTCTCCCAGGTCGCCACCGCCATGAACGAGATGCAGTCCACCGTCAACGAGGTAGCCCGCAACACCACGGACGCCATGAGCGCCGCCAAGGATGCCTCCCGCACCTCGACCCAGGGCAACCAGGTGGTGCGCAACGCCATCAGCAGCATCGAGGAGGTGTCGGTCAAGATTGAGCAGGCGGGCGCCGTGGTGCAGCAGCTGGAGCAGGACAGCACCAACATCAGCATGGTGCTTGACGTTATTCGCGGCATCGCCGAGCAGACCAATCTGCTGGCCCTCAATGCGGCCATCGAGGCGGCGCGCGCCGGTGAACAGGGGCGCGGCTTTGCGGTCGTGGCCGATGAAGTGCGCTCCCTGGCCCAGCGCACCCAGAACTCCACCGCTGAGATCAGCAAGATGATCGAGGTGCTGCAGGAGCGCACCGCCGAGGCGGGCAGCGCCATGCAACTGAGCCGTCAGCAGATGCAGGAGAGCGTGGGGCTGGCGCGGGAAGCGGGCAACAGCATCGACACCATCAACGGTGCCGTCACCCAGATCACCGACATGAACACCCTGATCGCCACCGCTACCGAGGAGCAGAATGCGGTGACCGAGGAGCTCAATCGCAGCATAGTCAACATCCACAATGCGGCGGACGAGAATGCCCTGGGGGCCCAGCAGACCGCCCAGGCCTGTGTCGAGCTGAGCAAACTGGCCAATACGCTGCACCATATGACCCAGCGCTTCACCCTCTGAGGCTGACCCTTGGTCGCAGATAACAGAAGGCCCCGCCAATTGGCGGGGCCTTGTCGTTTCTGGCGTTTGCAGGGGGCTGCTGGTCAGGCATCAAAGCCGATATCAGCTCAACCCGATGATATCGCCGTGCTCGTCGATATCGATATGACGGTAGGCCGGCAGGCTGCCAAGGCCCGGCATGGTCATGATGGGGCCCGCCAGGGCATAGACGAAGCCGGCGCCGGCGCAGAGCTTCACCTCCTCGATGGGCACCTCGAAGTCGGTCGGTACCCCCTTGAGGGCCGGATCATGGCTGATGGAGAGCGGCGTCTTGGCCACGCAGACCGGCAAGTGGCCCCATCCCTCGGCAGAGAGCTGCGCCAGCTGGCGGCGCGCCTTGTCCGAGAGTCGCACGCCGCGCCCGCCATAGCCGCACTCCACCAAAGTGGCCAGTTTGGCGTCCAGACTCGCCTCGTCGGGGTAGAGCAGCTTGACCTGGCCCGGTTGCTCACAGGCGGCCACCACGGCCCGGGCCAGCTCGTCGGCCCCGCCCCCGCCCTGGGTAAAGGCGTGGGAGATGGCGCAGCCAGAGGCGCCGGCTTGCAGCGCCTCGCGGGCCAGCAAGGCCAGCTCCGCCTCGCTGTCGGTGGGGAAGCGGTTGATGGCGACCACCACCGGCACCCCGTAACGGCGGGCATTGGCGATGTGCCAGCCGAGGTTTGCACAACCTTGCGTCAGGGTTGGCAGATCCTCACCCAGCAGGCTTTCGGGCAGCGGCTGGCCCGGGCGGATGTCGAGCAGGCCGCTGTTGGCCTTGAGGCCGCGCACCGTCGCCACCAGCACCACGCAGGCCGGGGTCAGGCCGGATTGGCGGCTCTTGATGTTGAAGAACTTCTCCAGCCCCATGTCGGAGCCAAAGCCCGCCTCGGTCACCACGTAGTCGGTGAGGCCGAGGGCCATGCGATCGGCGATCACCGAGGAGTTGCCGTGGGCGATGTTGGCAAAGGGGCCGGCGTGCACCAGCACCGGGGTTTGCTCGGTGGTCTGCATCAGGGTCGGCTGCAGGGCGTCTTTCAGCAGCACCGTCATGGCGCCCGCCACTTCCAGCTGCTCGGCGGTGATGGGGTTGCCGTGCAGGTCGCGGGCCAGCTGGATGCGACCGATGCGCGCACGCAGATCGTTCAGATCGCTCGCCAGCGCCAGAATGGCCATCAGCTCGGAGGCGGCGGTGATGACGAAGCGATCGCTGCGCTCGACGCCGTCGGCGGTGCCCCCTTGGCCGATGGTGAGGTGGCGCAGGGCGCGGTCGTTCATGTCGAGGGTGCGCGGCCAGAGGATGTTGTCTGCATCGATATCGAGCCGAGGCAGGCCGGTTCTGGCGCTGAACTGGTCACCGAGTTTGCGCTCATGGAACAGGCGGGCATCGAGGGCCGCCGCCGCCAGATTGTGGGCGGCGGTGAGGGCGTGAAAGTCACCGGTGAGGTGCAGGTTCATCTCCTCCATCGGCACCACCTGGGCGTGACCACCACCGGCGGCGCCCCCCTTGACCCCGAATACGGGCCCGAGGCTCGGCTGGCGGATGGTGGCGATGCTGGGCTGGCCGATGTGGTTGAGTCCCATGGAGAGGCCCAGGGTGGTCACCGTCTTGCCCTCGCCAAGCGGGGTGGGGGTGATGGCGCTCACCAACACCAGCTTGCCCGCCGGTTTGGGGAGCGACTTGAGCAGGTCGAGGCTGAGTTTGCCCTTGTAGTGGCCGTATGGGCTCAGCTGGTGCGAAGGGATGGCGAGGCGCTCGGCCAGCGCGTGAATGGAGAGACGGGGGGACTGGCGGGAGATCTCGATATCGCTTAGCATCAGCACCTCGTTGGCATGTCAGGTCAAATATGCGGCGAAGTCTAGTGGAATCAAGAGGGTTATCCAATGAGTAATAATATTTTGTCCGGCAATCGTGAGCTGCATCTAACGCCCATCGAGCTGGATCTCAACGCCCTCTATCACCCGCCCAAGCAGCCACTCACCGCCCTTGGCATCGTCAGCGCCTTCATTCCGCTGTTTGGCTACGGCTGGCAGGCGATGACCCAGGATCCGGAGACCCACTTTCGCCACGAGCTGGCCAAACGCATCAACAAGCACAAGACCGACGAGGCCAACCTCATCCTGACTCTGCAGCTGGCCGGCATGCTCGATTGCCACTGCCTGCACATCACTCTGCCCTATGCCCTCGGCGATGAGCAGCTGGCGACCCTGCGCCAGCGCCTGCCACGCTGGCAGCTGAACCTGCGCGACGTGCTGCTGGTGGCCGAGTTGCCGCTGCCTGCCGATACCGCCGCACCATAGCCATCCCGTCACCGCCGCAAAGGTGTTAAGCCTTGCGATCCCAGTAGTGGGGGGCGAGATAGCGCTCCTGCACGAACTCGATGAAACAGCGCACCTTGGCCGAGACGAAGCGGCGATGCGGATAGAGGGCATAGAGCCCCACCTGCCCCTTCTCCCACTCCGGCAGCAGTGACACCAGGGCGCCGGAGCGCAGCGCATCGCCAACGATGAAGGTGGGCTGCAAGATGATGCCCTGATCGTCGCAGGCCGCCCGGGTCAGGGCCACCCCGTTGTTGGCCCGCAGCGGCCCCTGCGGGCGCACGCTCAGCTGCTCGCCATCCCGTTTGAATACCCAGTCCGGCTGGGTCAGGGTATAGAGCAGGCAGTCGTGCTGCTTGAGATCCTCCGGGCTGTTCGGCGTGCCCCGACGGGCCAGGTAGCCCGGGCTGGCGCACACCTCCAGCCGCATCATGGCCAGCGGCTTGGCCACCAGGGAGGAGTCCGGCAGATTGCCGATGCGCAGCGCCAGATCGAACCCCTCTTCCACCAGCGCCACCCGCCGGTCGCTGTACTCTATCTCCAGCTTCAGATCCGGGTAGCGTTCGCGAAACAGCGGCAGGGCGGGGGAGAGATGCAGGTAGCCAAAATCCATCGGCACCGACAGCTTGAGGGTGCCCTGGGGCTGCTGGTTGTTGCGGGTCAGCTGGCTGTGGGTCTCTTCGAGCTCCGCCAGCAGCGCCTGGGAGCGCTGGTAGTAGAACTGGCCCGCCTCGGTGGGGTTGACCTGGCGGGTGGTGCGCGACAGCAGCCGGGTGGAGAGCGACTCCTCCAGCTGCTGCATCAGCTTGGAGGTCATGGCGACCGAGATGCCGAGCTGGTTGGCGGCCTTGGTAAAACTCTGACACTCCACCACCTTGATGAAGGTGCGCATGGCGGCAATCTGGTCCATCTTTCACTCTCAGTTGATAATTATTTTAATAAATCGCTGATTATCTATGTCCGGTATGGAGGTTAGCATCTTGGCTGTTGTTGTGAACCCCCAATATGAAGGAACGAACGGATGAAGATGACCAAGGCCCTGCTGGCCTCCTGCCTGTTTATGGCGGCGCCCCTGATGGCAGCCGATTACGACGTCGATGCGGCGCATACCACGGTGCAATTCAAGGTGGGACACCTCGGCTTCTCCGAGCTGGTGGGTCGTTTCAACACCTTCAGCGGCACCTTCAGCATGGACGATGCCAACCCGGCAGCGGCCAAGGCGAGCTTCGAGATCGATGCCGCCAGCGTGGACTCCAACCACGAGCCACGCGACAAACACCTGCGCAGCCCCGATTTCCTGGACGTGAAGCAGTATCCCAAGATGACTTTCGTCAGCTCCGGCTATGAGGGCACCAAGGATAAGGGCGTGCTGAAAGGCACCCTGACCCTGCACGGCGTGTCCAAGGAAGTGGCCTTCGATCTGGTCCACATCGGTGAAGGCAAGGATCCCTGGGGTGGCTACCGCAGCGGCTTCAACGCCACCACCACCATCAAGCGCAGCGACTTTGGCGTGAACTACATGGTGCCGAACATTCCGGACGAGATGACCATCGCACTGTTTGTCGAAGGTGTGCGCAAGTAATGGGCGCGGCACTCCTGCTTCAAACCCTGGCGGCTCCTTTGGGGGCCGCTTTGCTGTCGTGGCGCTGGCCGCGGCTGGGGTATCTGTGGGGCGCCCTGGCGCTCTGGCTGGTGGGCTGCCTGCTGGGCGGTGCCTACGGGCTGCCGGTCAAGGCGTGGCAATGGCTGCCACTCACCCTGTTGGTACCTGCCCTGGCGGCGCAGCTGGCCGACCAGCGGGCCGCGCTTGCGCTGTTTGCCGCGCTCGGGGCACTTGTGTGGTGGCAGGGGCTGGCCTCGGTGCTGGCAAGCGAACCCGCCATCTGGCTGGCGCTGTTGCCCGCCATTGGCTGGCTGGGATGGACCGGACTGCGCGGTGACAGCCGCGAGGGGCTCGGCTTTGCCCTCGGCTTCATCTGGCTGGCACTGGTGATCGGCATCGACGGCAGCCTGCTGATTGCCCAGCTGGCCGGTGCGCTGGCGGCCTTCGCCGGTTTCCGTGCCCTGCTCGGGGCCTTTGCCGGCAGCCAGGTGGCGCCCGCGGCGCTCGCATTGGCGCTGGCCTTCATGCAGATGCTCGCCTGGCAATACGTGGAGGTGCCGCTGCTGGTGTTGCTGCCGGTCTGGCTGCTGCCGCTGCTGGAGTGGGCACTGCGCAACAAACCCTGGTTCCTGCGCTGGGCCCTGTTGATCCTGCTGGCGGGCGTCGGGGCGGGTCTGAGTCTGTGGAAGGTGTGGCCAGAGGCCTCTCTTTACTGATTTTTAGCATAAAAAACAGGCAATTAACCCAAAAGTTGCCGACTTCGTCATAGTCTGTACAGATAAAGATTGAGCCCCATAGTGGTTTCAGATAAAAAGGATTTTCAATTATCTGGACACACACAGAACCCGGTCTGACCGGGTTCTGTTTGCCTGCTTGTTTGCGGCGCGCTAAGGAGGCCACAGTTGCGCAGTCAAGGATCTGAGCATCTGTTTTTTCGCCATTTCACCGAGCAGGGACGTCTCGACGGTCTCTGCATCCTGCTGGTTACCCATCTGCTTCCCGATCGTCCCCAGTTTATCCAGGCCCTCGATCAGATCGGGCGGATCGGCGCCATCCTGCCCAAACCCAAGTCAGTTCACGGACCGACCCTGACCTGGGCCCAGCAGCACTATCCGGTGCTGCCCCTCAACCGCCAGTGGACCAATACCCCGCAGGGGGTGATAGAGCACATAGCCCCGCTGGTGGCGCCCCATGAACGGCTCATCATTCTCGATATCGGCGGCTATTTCGCCAGAACCCAGGCCACCCTCAGCGAGTATTTCGGCCCCCGTTTCCTCGGGGTGGTGGAGATGACCGAGAACGGCCATCAACGCTACGAGCAGGAGGTGCTGTCCACCCCGGTCATCTCGGTGGCGCGCAGCCCTCTCAAGCAGGCCGAGGATATCCAGATCGGCCTGAGCGTGGTCTACTCCGCCGAATCCCTGGCCCGCACCCTCAACCGCACCTTCAATGTCTGCCAGGCCGCCCTGTTCGGCTACGGCAAGGTGGGGCGCAGCATCGCTCGCGAGCTCAGGTGCCGCAACCTGCATCTGGAGCTGGTGGAGACCGACGTGCTGCGCCAGGTGGAGGCGCTCTCCCATGGCTTCAAGCTGGTGGGCAAGGCCGAGGCCCTCAGCCGGGCCGAGCTGGTGATCTGCTCCACCGGCAACGGCGCGCTGGACCTGGCGGATCTGCAGCGGCTGCGCCCCGGTACCATGGTCGCCTCGGTCACCTCGGCGGACGACGAGTTTGCGTTCTGTCTCTCCCAGCTGCCTTGGCCGAGCGAGGAGGTGTGCCCCCACGTGCTGGCACTGACTCGTCCCGACGGCAGCACCATCTTCCTGCTCAACCGGGGCGAGGCGGTCAACTTCGTCCACGGCGCCGTCATCGGCGAATATGTTTATCTGGTGCTGGCGGAGATCATCGAAGGGGTGCGTCAGCTGGCGTTGCAGCCGCTGGCCCCCGGCCTGTTCGACCTGCCGCAGTCGACCATGCGCACCATTGCCAGCCACTGGCTGGCCGACTTCCACGGGGTCACCCAGTGAGCCTCTTTTTTCTTGCCGCCATTGATGGAGTGACCACATGAGCGAGACGACCTTGCCCACCCCCAAACCCCGCATCGAGATCCGTTACTGCACCCTCTGCCGCTGGATGCTGCGCGCCGCCTGGCTGGCCCAGGAGCTGCTCTCCACCTTCGACAGCGAGCTGGGGGAGGTGGCGCTGGTGCCGGCCAGCAAGGGGGAGTTTCGCATCCTGGTGGACGGGGTGCTGGTGTGGGATCGAGTGGCGGACGAGGGCTTCCCCGAGGCCAAGGAGATCAAGCAACGGGTACGCGATCTCATTGCCCCCGAGCGCGACCTGGGTCATGCCGATCGCAAGCCGGCCGCCGAGTAAACCGCAGCATCAATGACAAAGAGAGGGAGGCGCAGGCCTCCCTCTCTCGTTGTGGCGTCCGCTTAACGGTCGGCAGCTGTGCCCGGCTTATCTTCGGCGGGGAGGCCGATATAGCGGGCCCGCTTGTGGGGCTTGAGGCGGCTCACATCCACCCACACCAGGCCGTCGATGCAGTGGTTGAAGTCGGGGTCGATACCGAAATCCATGAACTGCACGCCGCCCGGCTCACACAGCTCGGAGTACTGCTTGTAGAGGGTGGGGATGGCGCAGCCCAGGTTGTCGAGGCGAGCCTTGAGCTCCTTGATATCGGCGCCATAATCCGTGCCTGCAAATAGCGGCGGTGTGGCGGGGTAGGGGCGGCGCGAGGGAGCGAGCGCCAGTTCGGGGGCAAAGTGCTGGCGGTAGAAGCTCACCAGCAGATCCTTGGCCGCCGCCGGCAGGCTGCCGGAGAGCGACACCGGGCCAAACAGGTAGCGATAGTCGGGATAGCGGGCCAGATAGGCGCCGATGCCAAACCAGAGGTAATCGAGCCCCCGCTTGCCCCAGTAGGCTGGCTGGATGAAGCTGCGGCCAAGCTCGATGGCAAGCTCCAGCCTGGGCAGCAATTTCTCTTCAAAGCCGAACAGGGTGTGGCTGTAGAGGCCTTCGAGCCCCTTGCTGGCCAGCAGCTCGGCCACCGGCGCGAAACGGTAGGCGCCGATGATCTCGAGCCGGGCCGGATCCCAGAGAATCAGGTGGTGATAGTCATCGTCGAAGGCGTCGAGATCCCGCCGTCTGCCGGAGCCTTCCCCTACCGCCCGAAAGGCGATCTCCCGCAGGCGCCCCAGCTCGCGCAGGATCACCGAGTGACTCAGCTCGTGGCGTCGGTAGAGATAGATCCCCTGACCGTCCGGGGTGTGGCCGAGGGCCTCGCAGGATTCGATGGCCTGCTTGAGCTGGCGGCGCTCCTCCGGCAAGGCGATGGGGGCTTCGGTGGCCAGCAAGCCCCGCTTGCCACGCCCGACTCGGTAGAGGTGGCTGCGCACCAGCCGGGCCGCGCTCTTGGCGGGCAGCTCCTGCACCCCGCTCACCGGGATGCGGGCACCTATGGTGATGGCGATGCGCTTGCCCTGCTGGCGAAACAGCTGCTTGACCAGCAACAGCCCGGCCCAGTCGTTGTTGAGCCAGGCGGCGAGATAGAAGGAGAGACCGTTGCGCCCGTCCAGATGGATCGGCACCAGCGGGGTGCGGGTGCGCTGGGCCAGCTTGATGAAGCCTGATTGCCAGGGGCCGTCCTTGACCCCCTTGGGGCCGAGGCGCGACACCTCGCCGGCGGGAAAGATCACCAAGGCCCCTTCGCTCGCCAGGTGTTCCCCCATCGCCAGGATGGCGCGCCTGTCTGTCTTGCCCCCCAGGTTGTCCACCGGCAGCAGCAGGGGGCGCAGCGGCGTCAGCTGGGCCAGCAACTGGTTGGCCACTATCTTGACGTCCGGCCGGATGCGGCCGAGCAGGCGCAGCAGGGCCAGTCCGTCGAGGGAGCCGATGGGGTGGTTGGCGACTATGATGACCCGGCCGCTGGCCGGAATGTGCTCGAGCTGGGCCTCGCTCACCCGGTAGTCGAAGTCGAGCTCGGTCAGCGCCTGCTCGACGAAGTCGAGTCCGCGCAGATGGGGGTGGCATGCGGCGAAGCGTTGAAACGCCTGCTCGTGCAGCAGCCAGCGCAGCCCTTGTCGGAGCAGGGGGCATAGCAGGTCGTTGGCCGACAGGCGGGGCAGGTGTTGTTGTAACAGGGCATCGACACTGAACATGGGCTGGGCTCCGATGAGTCGTTGCCCTAGCATGACGCCCTTTTGTTCCCGCCCCATGGCAGCGGGATGACAGTTTGATGGCAAAGAGGGGAGCCGGTTAACCGGCTCCCCTCTTTGGTCATGCTTTGATCATGGCGGTGACGATGGCCGGTTTAGTCGCGCCAGGACGAAGTCAGGCGCACCAGCTCCACCAGGGTGGCGACCGCTTTTTCCATGGATTGCAGCGGGATGAATTCGTGCTTGCCGTGGAAGTTGTGGCCACCGGTAAACAGGTTGGGACAAGGCAGCCCCATGAAGGAGAGCCGGGCGCCGTCGGTACCGCCGCGAATGGGTTTTATCTTTGGCGCCACGTCGGCGGCCAGCATGGCGGCCTTGGCCAGCTGGACTATGTGCATGTGCGGCTCGATCTGGCTGCGCATGTTGCGATAGCTGTCGGTCAGGGTGAGCTCGATGCGCGCTTTGGGGGCCTCCAGCTGCAACGAGGCGACCCGCTCCTTGAGCTGGGCCTTGCGGGCGGCGAAGCCCTCGTCGTCGAAGTCGCGGATGATGTAGTGCAGGCAGGTCTCCTCCACTGTGCCGTTCATCTGGGCCAGGTGGAAGAAGCCCTGATAGCCGTCGGTGCACTCCGGGGTCTGCTCGGCGGGCATGGCGGCGTGGAAGCGGGCGGCCAGGGTCTGGCTGTTGATCATGCTGCCCTTGGCGGTGCCGGGGTGCACGTTGTTGCCGATAAAGCGCACGGTGGCGCCGGCGGCGTTGAAGTTCTCGTACTCGAGCTCACCGAGCTCGCCGCCGTCCACCGTGTAGGCCCAGCGGGCCGGGAAGCGGTCCAGCGGGAAGCGGTCGGCACCGCGGCCTATCTCCTCGTCCGGGGTAAAGCCGACCCAGACATCGCCGCGGGGGATCTCGGGGTGGGCCAGCAGGTGGTCGATGGCGGTGAGGATCTCGGCGATGCCCGCCTTGTCGTCGGCCCCCAGCAGGGTGGTGCCGTCGGTGGTGATGAGATCCTGGCCCAGGTAGTTCTTCAGGAAACGGTAGTCGCGAATGGCCAGCACCTCGTCACCCTTGCCCAGGCAGATGTCCCCCCCCTGATAGTTTTCGATGATCTGGGGCACCACCTGCTCAGCCTCGTAGTCGGCGGTATCCATGTGGGCGATGAGGCCGATGGCCGGCGCGTCCGGCTGGTTGCCCGGCAGGCAGGCGGTGAGGTAGCCGTGCTCGTCCAGGGTGACCCGGCTCAGCCCCATCTGCGTCATTTCATCACAGAGGGCGCGGGCGAAGACCAGCTGTCCCTCGCTGCTGGGACAGACGGGATTGGTCGCATCGGAGCGGGTATGAAAAGTCACGTAACGCAGAAAACGCTCAAGCAAGGTATCCATTGGCAAGCCTCAAACCTGTGGTGGAGGGTCATTGTGGCCAATCTGGCGGCGGGGCTTTTTGCGTCAGCTCAGTTTTTGCCACATTTTTTGGCGAAGATCGGGTTGGAAAGGTGTAAGGTGGTTGAGGCTGTGGTTGTTGATATCAATGACAGCATAAAATGGTCCATCAACCGCATTTTTAAGCGGTTTGTGATGGGACTCATTTTTCCGTCAATGCCCTTGGTGGCGGGGGAGGGGCGAGGACGGGCCAGACGGGGTTATTTTCAGGGTGAAAAAGGGCGCGTGGCGGGACTTCTTCCCCCGCTTGCCAGGCCCGCTGGCGGCAAGATTTGATCGCCTTATGAAAAGCTGTTTTTGAACACTATTTTTTATTGTCACCGCTGGCGGTAAGTGTGTACACTCCGCGCCGATCCAAGGGCAACCCTGAGCAGGCAGAGGCCGCCAGACTCCCGCAGGATCATACGCCTATAGGGCGAGGCACGCAGAAACGACAGACACTGCTAGGGTATGGTTTCTTTAATACCGGTTAGGCTCCGGTATCAGGGAGAACAACGGACTCTCATTTTCCGGCTGACCGAGTGAGCCATCGGCTCATCATCTTCCCTTGTCATGGGTGGTCACTGGCGGTGAGCTGGCTGTGGTTGTTGTCGTCTATCAACACGCTTGCGTGCTGACGCCTTCGCATCTCTTCCTTGAAACCCTCCCCTGCTGTCGTGACGGCTGCCGAATGATGAACGAACGACGTGGCTGATGTCGTTTGTCATCAAAGTACCGCGGCGCTGGTTGCAGCACCGCATACCGTTGAGCTTGATGTAAAGCCACCAGCCCCACATCAAGACTCGTTACTTCCCCAAGATCCACCAGGCAGCCTAGGCTTGCCGCGATGAACCAGGGAGGTGGCGACAGGTGAACGTTCAGGTCAACCCGCGGCGTCAACGCCCGGTGCCGGACTTCTTGCCTTGCTCGCCCGCAGGCCGCTTCGGCGCGCCACACCTGCTCATCGATGGTCTGGATGTGATTGAGGGTAACGAAGGCGGCCACCGGCCGCTCATTTGCGAGGCATAGCCCATGACTAACTGGTCCAGCAAGGACTCCTTGAAGGTCTACAACGTTCCCTACTGGGGTGCGGGTTTTTTCAATATCAATGACGCCGGTCATGTGACCGTCGCTCCCGACAAGTCACGCCCTGACGCACAGATCGTGCTCTCCGATGCCATCGAACAACTGCGTCAATCCGGGCTGACCACTCCGGTACTGCTGCGTTTCCCCGACATCCTCAAGAGCCGGGTCGATGCGCTGTTCAACGCCTTCGGTCAGGCCATCGAGAAGTCAGGCTATGAAGGGGACTACCTGTGCGTTTACCCGATCAAGGTAAACCAGCAGCGTCGCGTCATCGAGACCATCAGCCAGTCCTACAGCGACAAGCCCCGGCTTGGCCTGGAAGCTGGTTCCAAACCGGAACTGCTGGCCGTGCTGTCCCATCACCATGAGCAAGGCTCGGTGATCGTCTGCAACGGTTACAAAGACCGCGAATATATCCGCCACGCCCTCTTGGGCAACCTGATGGGCCACAAGGTCTACATCGTGGTGGAGAAGCCCTCCGAGCTGGAAATGGTGCTGGACGAGTCAGCTCGCCTCAACATCAAGCCCAACATCGGGGTGCGTGCCAAGCTCGCTTCCACCGGCTCCGGCATGTGGGAATCGAGCGGCGGCTCCATGTCCAAATTCGGTCTGTCCGCCTCCCAGATCCTGGCGCTGATCGAGCGTCTGCGTGGCCTGGGCAAGCTGGACTGCCTGCAGCTGCTGCACTTCCACCTGGGTTCCCAGATCGCCAACATCCGCGACATCCAGGGCGGTATCCGCGAGTGCGGCCGTTTCTACGCCGAACTGCGTCGCCTCGGTGCCAACATCGAAGTGGTTGACGTGGGTGGCGGCCTGGGCGTGGACTACGAGGGAACCCGTTCCCAGAGCCACTGCTCCGCCAACTACAGCCTCTCCGAGTACGCCAACAACGTGGTGTGGGGCATCGGCGATGTCTGCCGCGAGTTCGACCTGCCGCACCCGACCATCATCAGCGAGTCCGGCCGAGCCCTGACCGCTCACCACGCCGTGCTGGTCACCAACATCATTGGTGCCGAAGGGGTGGAGATGAATGACATCAGCGCGCCGGACGAAGATGCACCGACCATTCTGCAGAACATGTGGAAAGGCTGGCTGGACCTGCGCGGCGAAGATCCCTCCCTGCTGGAGATCTTCCACGACTCGGTGGCAGATCTGGGTGACGTCAACACCCAGTACACCATGGGTCTGCTCAACCTAGAGCAACGCGCCTGGGCCGAGATGCTGCACCAGAACACCTGTCTGGCGCTCAAAGAGATGCTCAACCCGGTCAACCGCAACCACCGTGCGCTGGCCGACGAGCTCTCCGAGAAACTGGCTGACAAGTGCTTTGCCAACTTCTCCCTGTTCCAGTCCCTGCCGGATGCCTGGGGTATCGGTCAGGTGTTCCCGGTGATGCCGCTGGCCGGCCTCGAGCGTCCGCTCACCCGCCGCGGCATCCTGATGGACATCACCTGCGACTCCGATGGTCAGGTGGAGCACTACGTCGACGGTCTGGGTGTGGAAAGCACTCTGCCGATGCCGGTCTACGGCGAGCACGAAGAGTGCCACGTCGGCTTCTTCCTGGTGGGCGCCTATCAGGAGATCCTCGGCGATCTGCACAACCTGTTCGGTGACACCCACTGCGCAGAAGTGTGGCTGGACGAGGAAGGCAAGATGGACATCCGCAACGTGGTGCGCGGCGACACCGTCGACCAGCTGCTGCGTTACGTCAACATCGACCCGTCCGTCATTCGCGAGAACTATCAGCGGATCGTCTCACACCCGGCGCTGGACGACGCGGCCCGCAAGGCCCTGCTCGAAGAGCTGGAGCTGGGTCTGCAAGGCTACGCCTACCTGGAAGACGAATAAGCGCTTGCGCTGGTTCGTTGCCCCGATGGCAGCAAAGAAAAGGGAGGCAGATGCCTCCCTTTTTTCATGTCTGAACGGTCATGAGCCCAGGGCCAGGTGCAAGTCGTGCTGCAATTGCCGGCCATCTTCGCCCGGCATGGCAACCACCCCCAGCCGCAGCGCCTCCTCTATGGTGAGGGTGCCGGCCAGCAGGGCGTCGAGGGCCGCCTCGCTTAGCAGCATCATCCGATCCTTGGGGTGCGGGCCGGCAGTATGGAGCTGGAGCAGCAGTGACTCCTTGCCCCGCAGCCTCGACCAGAGCCCGGAATCGACCAGCAGGATGGAGACGCCGCCCCTGACGCCGGCCTGCTGGAAGCGGCTCTTCAGGGTCTGCAGCCAGGCCTGGCTGCGGGTAAACCCCGCCTCGCCGGTGAGGGTGGGGAGACGGGCCACCCTGTCATCATTGACCGCTGCCGCGGTCGCCATGGCAACGTCGAGTGCGCCGGGCCAGCTCTGTTCAAACGGATTGGGGTAGAGTGCGTCATAACCGCAGGTCTGCCCCATCCCGGGGATGAGGCAGAGCAGGGTCATGCACACGCGCAGGGTGCGTCGCATCATGGGGTCACTATGTTGAACCAGAAGTTGAACTTGTCGAGCAGGCCGACGAAGTCGCTGAAGGTCTGCTGGTTTCCCTGAACCTTGATCTCGCCGCTGGCGATCTTCTGCTCCAGCGTGCCCTGGCCCAGCTGGATGTCGTCCAGGGTCTGCTTGCTCAGGGTGAGGGTGACATCCGGCTTGGCGGCATAGTGGGTGGTGTGGTTGAGCACGGCGTTCTCCAGGCTCAGGGTGTGTTGCTCCCCGATGTCGGTGAAGTCCATGTTGATGACCATCTTCTTGCCGGCCGCTTTCTCCGGATTGATCCTCACCGCCAGATAGTCGAACAGCATGCTGGGGCTCATGGCGCGAATGGTGTCCGGCGAGGCGGTGACGGTCGCCCCGGCGGTGGGTACGCCGTTGCGCAGCTCATAGGCCCCCTGCAGATAGACGGAGCGCCATGGGCCGGACTCGGCCTGATAGCCCAGCTGCTCGAGCGCATCGGCCAGCAGCAGCTTGCCCTCCTGGTTGTTCGGGTTGGCGAACACCAGATGCTTGAGCACTTCCGCGACCCAGCGATATTCCCCCTTGTCGAACGACGCCTTGGCTTTTTTCAGCAGCGCCTGTTCACCGCCCATGAACTCGACGTATTTGGGACCGACCATCTCGGGTGGCAGGTTGTCCAGATCGGAGGGGTTGCCGGAGTACCAGCCCATGTAGCGCTGATAGACGGCCCGGCTGTTGTGGCGCAGGGTGCCGTAGTAACCGCGGTTCGGCCAGAAGTCGTTGAGCTCGGGGGGCAGGGCAATCTTCTCCGAGATCTCCTCACCCGTGTAGCCCATGTTCATCAGCCGCACCGACTGGTCGTGGATGTACTTGTAGAGATCCCGCTGCTTCTTGAAGTAGTCGACGATGCTGGCATTGCCCCAGCGCGGCCAGTGGTGGCTCTGGAACTTGACCTGGGCCTGGTCGCCCCAGGTCTCGATGGTCTCGTTGAGGTAGCTGGACCACTTGAGCGCATCGCGCACCTGGGCGCCGCGCAGGGTGAGGATGTTGTGCATGGTGTTGGTGGTGTTCTCGGCCATCCAGAGTGCCTTGCTGTCCGGGAACCAGGTGTTCATCTCGGCCGGCGCTTCGGTGCCCGGGGTCATCTGGAAGACCATCCGCACGCCGTCCAGGGTGACCTCTTCCCCACTCTTGGTGATGAAGCGGGTCGGCAGCAGCAGGGAGGGCACGCCGGTGGAGGTAGTCTGCCCCAGGCCGCCATTCACGCCTCCCTGGGCATTGCGCGGCAGCAGGGCGCCATACATGTAGACGGCGCGGCGGGCCATGGCGTTGCCGGCGATGACGTTTTCCGAGACCGCATGCTCGGTGAACCCTTCGGGGGCGATGATCTGAACCCCGTTCTTTTTCACCTCGTCCGGCGAGGTGAACAGGCCGGCGGCCCCGCCGTAGTGATCCACGTGGGAGTGGCTGTAGACCACGGCAGTGACCGGCCGCTCGCCCAGGGTCTGGTTGATGAAGGCGAGGGCCGCCTTGGCGGTCTGCGGCGAGATCAGCGGGTCGAAGACGATCCATCCCTTGTCACCCTGGATGAAGGTGATGTTGGAGAGATCGAAGCCGCGGATCTGGTAAATCTTGTCGGTCACCTTGAACAGCCCGTACTCCATGTTCAGCTGGGCATTGCGCCACAGGCTCGGGTTGACGGTATCCGGCGCCGTCTTGTCCAGGCCGATGTAGGTCTTGTATTGCTCCAGATCCCACACTACGTTGCCCTTGTCATCCTTGATGGTGAGGGTATCCGGTTTGGCGATGAAGCCGCGCCGGGCGTCCTCAAAATCCTGCTTGTCGTTGAATGGCAGGGTGTGCAGCACATTCTGGTTGGCCTGGATGGTAAATTCGCTGGCCGGCTTGGGGTTGATGATGGCCCAGGCCGGCTGCAACAGCAGGGAGCCACAGAGGCATAGGGTGACAATGGTGTGCGTCGAGAACTTGAGCTTCATCTGTTTTCTCCAGATTGTGGTGGGCAGGCCGGACCAAGTGTAGTCAGACTCTGATGCCTCCCAGTAATAAACAGGGTGAGTGACGGGTAGCCGAGATGGCGCCAGCCATGGCAGGCGCTATCCGGACCCGGAGTGAAACGTAGGGCGAGAGATGCCCCCTGACGACATGTCCCATGAACATGGTCAGCGTTGCTCTGTTATTCGGGCGTTGCGGCATTACGCCGAGGGCACGGCAACGGGGTCGGCACCAGAGTAGTCAAGCCGGCCGCAACAATCATGGCAGCCGGCAATAAACGACAGTTAAGCGGTGGTTAAATGAGGGGGACGCCGGCGCTGATGAGGTGCAGTTGGCGGATAAACCACTGGAGGGCGGGATCCCGGCCCTGCGCCTGGTGCCAGCTGATGTAGACGGGACAGTAACTGGAGGCCCAGGGCAGCGGAAAATCCTTGAGCCGCAGGGTGTCGCGCACCTGTGCGACATGCCACTGGCTGACCACGCAGAGCCACTCGGTCTGGCTGACCAGGGAGAGGGCGGTGAGCAGGGCGTTGCTCTCGTAGGCAATCTTGCGGGGAGGCAGGGCCTGCTCGCTGAGGCTGCGGATGACCCAGTCGTCCTTGCGGCGCACATCCCAGACCACGTGCTCCTCGGCAAAGAAGGTTTCGAAGTCGAGGCTCTCCCCGATGCGCGGATGATCGGCGCGACAGGCCACCCTGAGCTCCAGGGTCAGCAGGGATTCGTTGCAAAAGCCGGTCTCTTCCAGCGCTGTGCTGGCCAGTACCAGGTCGATGTTGCGAAGGCGCAGCGCCTGCTGACGCAGATGCTCTTCAAACATGCCGGGCACCGACTCCACCCGGCAGTGGGGCGCCACCCTGGCCAGATGGGCGAGCAGCGCCGGCAACAGCAGGAGATCGAGGTCCGGGTGGCTGGCGATGCGAAAGATGCGCTGGCTGGTGAGGGGATCGAACGCCTGGTTGAGCAGCAGGGAGCGCTCCATGGTATGCAGGGCGGTGCGGATCTCCCGGTGCAGGGCGAGGGCACGGCTGGTGGGGATGATCCCGCGGCCATCGCGGCGAAACAGGGGCTCGCCGATGAGGTCGCTGAGCCTGCGAATGGCCTGACTGATGGCGGCGGGGGTCATCTCCAGGCTGGTGGCCGCGGCCGATACCCCCTTCTCGGTCATGACGCGATCGAAGATGCGAAACAGGTTCAGATCTATGTGGGAGTGGCTCATCTATGCCTCCTCTGTGGGCCTGGTCGTGTGGCGCCAGGCGCTGGCTGTCGCCGGGCCCCGCCATGGGGTGAAGGGCGCCTGAGGGGCTGCGCAGGATCCGCTGCCCCAGCTCACATTGTGGCGGGCGTGGCTGACTGAGAACTTAACGAGCAGCATATGACCATCGCTGAGGCAGAAGAAGCGCCTTTCGGGGCTCTTTTACCGAGAAATGGTGGCGTCGGCAACCTGGCTTGATCTGCATCAAGTTTGTAACGCTCTGGTTACTTTACGGTCGAAAAAGGATGTGGGTAGTAGGTAACAGAAGGATGGATGTATGGAACTTGAAAGGGACCCGAGATGTTATACCGACGTCTGTATCGACGGTAAGTGGTATCACTATGACCACTGCAGCACGCACGTTTACATGCTGATGGGAGGGGCGGCGCCGAGCATGACGCTGGCTTATGAGCCCAGCAGCGAGGAGGAGTTGATCGAGATGCTCCGCCAGCTCGCCTGCGGTTGAACCATATTGCTGCGGCCATCGGCAGCTTGCCGATGGCCGCGCTTCATCTACTTACTCAATTGCCCCGCTTCTGCCCCAGCAGTGTCTTGCCGAGCGCCTGCACGGCGATGGCCGCGGCGTAACCGGCGTCCGACTTGCCTAGCTCATCGGCCACGTAGAGGAAGTTGGAGCCATACTTCTCCACCGCCTCGCGCGGGTTGGCCGCGTCGATGAAATCCTCTTCCACCTCGAACCCCTGCGCCAGCAGCGCCTCTTTCTCGGGCAGGAAAGTGGGGGAGGCCATGTCAATAAAGGTGTACTGCTGCCGGTTGGAGGCCGGGATAGAGAAAAACTGGTACTTCGCCATTTGCGATACCTCGCCTGAACGGTTGTGTCGTGATGCGAGCTTCCTCTCGCCGAACTTTCGTCGAACTGTTTCTCGGGCGTCGAACTGTTTCTCGGGCGTTGAACTGATCCCCGGGCCTGTGGCAGGCAAAAGGGTAACGTTCGAATCTTGTTGTGGCTGCAGATTACACCGCTTTCTTCTCATAGCACAATGGGTAGTCGATACTTTTTTCGCCAAGAAAAACAATGCGGCCCGGCCGCCTGAATTTGCAAAAAAAACCAGCCCGGCAAGGGGCTGGCGTGGGTGACGGGCGCCGGCTCAGAGCACGAAGCTTTGCACCATGGCACGCAGCTGCTCGGTGAGCTGGTGGATCTGGCGGGCGGCGTCGCGGGCCGCGTTGGCTACCTGCAGCGCCTCGTCGCTGCCATCGGAGATGCGCACCACGTTGCGCTCTATCTCGTTGACCACGGCCCCCTGCTGCTCGATGGCGCTGGCAATGACCGAGTTGGTGTCGACCATGCTGCCCACCCGCTCGGTGATGGCGCCAAAGGCCTGCTGGGCCTCCTGAGCGAGGCCGACCCCCTCCTGCGCCTCGCGGCTGGCGGCGGACATGGCGCTGACCGAGGCGCGGGCGCCGGTTTGCAGCTGCTCGATCATCTGCTGGATCTCGACCGTGGCCCCCTGGGTGCGACTGGCCAGCGAGCGCACCTCGTCGGCCACCACTGCGAAGCCGCGCCCCTGCTCGCCGGCGCGGGCCGCCTCGATGGCGGCGTTGAGGGCCAGCAGGTTGGTCTGCTCGGCGATGCCGCGGATCACCCCGATGACGCCACCAATCTGGCTGCACTGCTGCTCCAGCTGGCCGATGGCCTCGGCGGTGCGCAGCACCTCGCGGTTGATGTGGTCGATGGCGGTGATGGTTCGCTCGACCACTGCCTCGCCCTGACTCACCACGGCCTGCGCCTCCTGGGTCATGCGGGCGGCCTGCTGGGCGTTGCCCGCCATGTCGTGGGAGGTGGCGGCCAGCTCCTTGATGGCGGTGGCCACCTGGTGGGTCTCCCCTTGCTGATCGGCGATCACCTCCTGGGAGCGGCAGGTCCGCGCTTCGATTTCGGTGGCGCTCTCCACCACGTTGACGCCGTTCTCCCGCACCCGCAGCATCAGGGTGCGCAGGGTCTGCAGGGTCACGTTGTAATCCCGGCTGATGGCGGCCAGCTCATCCTGGCCGACGATTTCGATCTGCTGGCCGAGATCCTGGGCGTTGACCCGGGCGGCGATCTCCCGCACCCGGCCCACGGTGGCGCGCAAGGAGAGATAGGCGCCGATCATCAGGTAGAGATAGACCAGCAGGATGGCGGTCAGCGGCCCGGTTACCCACCAGAAGTGGCGCTGGTTGGCGGCCATGCGCTGGTGTAGATCCGCCTCCAGCCGCTGGCGTACCTGACCGGCCAGCGCCGTGATGGCGGCATCCAGCCCATCCCCCAGCGCCAGCACATCCTGGCTGGAGAGCTGCACCTGCTGATCCTTCATCATCTTGTTTTCCAGGGTGTCGACCCCCTGATGGGCCTGCTGCAGCAGGGCGTCGGTCTGCTGGCCCAGCTCGCTGCGATAGGTGGGCGCCATCTCGTAGAGCAGGGTCAGGTCGGCCTCCAGCTCCTGCAGGGTGGCGTTGATGAGGTCGAGGCGAAAGCGCAGCGCGCTATACCCTTGCGCCTGAAACAGGCCGAAGTCGGCGATGGTGGCGGCCCTGTCCCGCACCTGGGCCAGCAGGTCGCGCAGCTGCGGCAGCCGCTCGCTGGCGAGCACCACCATGTAGTAGGTGCCGAGCGCGGGATCCTGCACCAGGCTGCTGGCGGCGGTAATGCTCTTGTAGAGGTGGCGCACCTCGGTCAGCAGCTTGTCGTGGCGCAGGTTGCTCTGATCCACCTCGAGCCCGAGCGCCTCGTTTTGCAGGCCGGCCCAGCCCTGGGCGAGGGCATCAAAGGTGGGGTTTTGCTGTCCACTGGCGGCAAAGGCGGCCAGGCTCGCATCGACGGCTTGGGCTGCGGCCTTGACCTCCTCTTCGTCGACCGGATTCTGCTCATAGCCGTGCCGGGTGACCAGGTTGCGATGGCTCAGCAGGGCCTGCTCGATGGCGGGCAGCGGCGCCAGCTTGACTACGCCGGCCAGCTCCTTGCGGGCCTGGGCATTGTCGTCCTGCAGCCGACCCAGCAGGTTGGTCATGCTGTAGGCCAGCGGCAGCAGCATCAGGCATGACCAGAGCAAAAACTTGTACTTGAAGGAGAGCTGATTGCCGAGCCGGATGGCGGGCATGAATATCCATTTCATATGAAGCCTCGGGCCCCGAGGGGGGCGTGTAGCGGGATGGCTGGATATTACTCCTCGCCGGGGAGGCTCGGTTGGAAGGGCGGTGGAAGTTGTGATCCTCTTGGCTTTTTCACTCAGGAAGGGGGCTGAATGGGTCAAACAGGCGGGCCACCCTCAGGGTGGCCCGCCGCCGATGACACAGGGTGCCGGCAGATCAGTTGAAGGCGAGGAAGGGCGAGACGCAGAGCAGCAGACCGGTGACGATGATGATGTAGAGGGAGACCCCCTTGTACTTGTGCAGCGCTGGCACCTGATAGACCAGGTAGGCCGGGATGAGGCAACCCACCATGCCGAAGATGGGGCTGCAGATGGAGGTGAAGCTCAGCACCGGGGCATTGAGCACGATGGCTCCCCAGGAGAGCAGCACGGTGAACACCATGATCCCCTTGCCCACCAGCCCTTTGTTGATGCGATCTTCCGGCATCACCCGGCGCAGCAGGTTCATCGCCAGCCCCTGGCAGGCTTCACGAAAGCCCAGATAGACGCCGAAGTAGGCGGTCATCACCGCGAAGATGTTGAGGGTGAGGCTGAGCAGCTTGAGGGTCTGGCCCGGCATGCCCTGGGCCACCATGGCCAGCGCCGAGATATTCTCCTCGGAGGCCTTGACCGCCTGCTCGTGGCCCATGGCCAGGGTGAAGGAGACGGCGTAGAAGAACACCACCACGAACAGGATGCCGAAGGCGATGTTCATGGCGCGCATCGCCTTGAAGCGGGCCACTTCCAGGGATTTTTCCCGCGAGCGGTAGGAGATCACCATGGGGCTCAGGCTCTGGATGAAGAGAATGGAGGTGAGGGTAAAGGGGAGCATGACGATGGCATCCTTCAGCCAGTCACCGCTGGCCGGCATGGCGGTGATGTTGGCGGCATCCCACTTGCCCACCATCATCAGGCCGAGCACTGCCACCACGCTGATCTTGGTCAGCACCATGAAGGTGGAGATCTTGAACAGCAGGTTCTCGCCGCGCGAGGCCAGCGCCACCAGGGCGCAGATCAGCACCAGCCCGTAGAAGGGATTCTCGGAGAGCAGTTGCTGGGTGACCCCGAAGCTTTGCAGGAAGGAGGCGCTGTCATTGGTGATGGCGGTGGAGTAGACGAATACCCAGATCACCAGCATCACGAAGTAGAGGGCGCCGAGCAGCACGCCCCAGTTCTTGCCGAGGTAGCCACTGATGACGCTGGGGTAGTCCTTGCACTCGGGTGAGGTGGCCAGGGTATTGATGAAGAGGCGCTGGAACATGTACATGGCCGGGTAGCCGATCACCGCCGACAGCAGAAACACCCACAGCCCCATCAGTCCCACCTGCACCGGCAGGAAGACGATCCCCGCCCCGATGGCCATGCCGATGCTCATGATGACCCAGCCCCAGTCGGTGCTGTCAAAACGAACCGCTTCTTTCCATTCCAGCGTGCCCATCACGGGCCGGGTGAGTGTCGTACTGTGCGCGTCCATAAAATACCTTGTTTTTGTAGGGGTAAAAATCAAGTGCAAATATAGTTGAATGAAAAGTTGCGAAACAATGCCTTTTATCGCTCTTGTACCCAAAAAGGGAGGCTGATCACGCTTTCCATTTGCACTATTACCGAATTTATCGCTGTTTTTGCAGGTTTTTGTTGAATGAAATGATTAATGAGCAAATAATGTTGAACAAGACAAGACTGTTGATTACAAATGATTGCAAAAATAATTGCATTTTAAGGAGTGGCGATATGAAAAAGATCATAGTGGCGGATGCCGCACCCGATGCCATCGGTCCCTACAGCCATGGCACAGCCTATGGCGACCTCATCTTTACCTCTGGCCAGCTGCCGGTGTGCAAACAGCAGGGCGGCGTGGTGGAAGGGGGCATCGAGGCCCAGAGCCGTCAGGCGCTGGAGAACCTCAAGCATGTGTTGGAAGCCGCTGGCGGCAACCTGGGTACCGTGCTCAAGACCACCTGCTATCTCGCCGAGATCAGTGATTTTGCCGCGTTCAACGAGGTTTATAAACGCTATTTCCTGAAAGATTGTCCGGCCCGCAGCTGCTTTGCCGTGAAGGATCTGCCGATGGGTGTCAGGGTTGAAGTGGAAGCGATCGCTCACATCGCTGGTTAATGTTGATAGAAAGGGTGTTCTGATGAAGCAAGCGTGGCAGCAGTATCTGCAGATTATTCAACAGGTTGTCAAACCGGCGCTGGGCTGTACCGAGCCCATCGCCGCCGCTTATGCCGCCGCCGTCGCCGCCCGGCAACTGGGCTGCAAGCCCGTCCGGCTGGAGGTGGTGGTGTCGGACAACCTCTACAAGAACTCCATGGGGGTCTATGTGCCGGGCACCGGCAAGATTGGGCTGGCCATTGCCGCTGCCGCCGGTGCTCTCGGCGGCAACGCCGAGGCCGGGCTGGAGGTGTTGGCCGCCATCACGCCGGCCCAGGTCGCAGAGGCGCAGGCGCTGATCGATGCAGGCCAGGTGCAGGTGAGCCGCACCTCGGCCCCCGAGTTCATCTATTGCCGGGTCCGCTTGTTAGGCCTTGATACAGAGGGCACCGAGCACAGCGCCGAGGTGACCCTGTGCGGCGGCCATACCCGCATCGTCGAGCAGCGCCGCAATGATGAAGTGACCTTCACGGCCGAGCAGGGCCAGGGCGGCGCCACCGGCGCCATCTGCGACGGGGTCGACATCAGCATCGCCGCCATTCATGAGTTCGCCACCCAAGTGGAGTTCGAGCAGATCCGCTTTATCCTGCAGGCCTCCGAGCTCAACGGCAAACTCTCCGACGAGGGGATGAACAACCCCTATGGCCTCGAGATCGGCCGCACCATGCAGCAGAACATCCAGGCCGGTCTCATCGGCGAGGACGTGATGAACCGCATCGTGATGCGCACCGCGGCGGCCTCCGATGCCCGCATGGGGGGCGCCAGCCTGCCGGCCATGAGCAACTTTGGCAGCGGCAACCAGGGCATCGCCGCCACCATCCCGGTGGTGGTCATCGCCGAGCGCTTTGGCGCCAGCGAAGAGCAGCTGGCCCGCGCCCTCATCATGAGCCACCTGGGGGCCATCTACATCAAGTCTCACTATCCGCCGCTGTCGGCCTTTTGTGGCAACACGGTCACCAGCGCGGCGGCGGCCATGGCCATGGTCTATCTGGCGGGCGGCAGTTTCGAGCAATCCTGCCACGCCATCCAGAACGTGCTGAGCGACAGCGCCGGCATGGTGTGCGACGGCGCCAAGGCCTCCTGCGCCATGAAGGTGAGCACCTCCTCCGGGGCGGCGGTGCGCGGCTTCCTGATGGCGCTCAACAGCCACGGGGTATCGGGGCTGGGGATCGTGGCGGGCAACGTGGAGCAGACCATTCGCAACGTGGGCCAGATGGTCAAAGACGGCATGTCTGCCACAGACAGCACCATTATTGATATCATGTCCGCCTGAGTGTCCCTGTCGGCTGCCGCCCTTGCCCGGGTCGGCGGCCCTTTTATAAGGTTTCAATGTGAAGCTGCAAGAGCTGAGTCAGACCGATTTCGAGATCCTCAAGGCGATGGAGATCATCGTGGACGGCATCGCCGCCATGTATGGTCAGCACACCGAGGTGCTGCTGCACAGCCTGGATGCGCGCAATCCGTCGATCATCAAGATTGCCAACGGCCATATCACCGGGCGCAGCGTCGGAGCCCCCATCACCAACCTGGCGATGATGAAACTCAAGAGCGGGCAGGATATCTCCAGCCCCTACATGACCAAGTGCGCCACCGGCAAGACGCTGCGCTCGCTCACCACCGTCATTCGCAATGGCGAGGGGCAGGCCATCGGTCTGCTCTGCATCAACACCGACATGGACGCCCCGCTGCAATCCGTGCTGCGCACCATGATGCCGGAGTGTCTGCATGGCCACGATGGTCACGCCACCCCTGAGGTGTTTGCCCGCAACATCGACGAGGCCCTCAACAGCACCATCGACACCGTCAGTGCCGAGGTGCGCGGCAACGAGGCGGTGCCCCCATCCCAGAAGACCCGGGTCATGGTCAACCAGCTGCATGAGCTCGGCATCTTCGAGCTCAAGGACAGCGCCCAGATAGCGGCTCGCCAGCTCGGCATCTCGGTTCACTCCATCTACCGCTATCTGCGGGAGATCAAGAAGGGCTGAGCACGGAGCCTGCCGGCATAAACGGGTCACCATTGACCCGTTTTGTTTTTTTCTTTCCCCCGTCTGTGCCTTGGCTGCCCCGGCACATCTGCTACCATGCCTCTCTTGTTTTTGTTATCTCGTTGAACCTGCTGGAGAAACCATGTCCCGTACCCTCTATCTGCTGCGCCACGGCCAGACCCGTTACAACGCCGAACTGCGACTGCAGGGGCGCTGCAACTCCGAACTGACCGCCAAGGGCGAAGCCCAAGCCCTCGCCATGGGGGCCCGTCTGGCCAAGCTGCTGGCCGAGCCCGCCGACTGGACCATTTACGCCAGCCCCCTCGGCCGGGCGCGCCAGACCGCGGAGCGAGTGTGCCAGCAGCTTGGCTTGGACCAAGCGCGTATCGTCTGGGACGAGCGGCTGGTGGAGTTGGGGATGGGGGAGTGGGAGAGCCGCCGGGTGCCCGAGCTGCTGGCGGCCCACCCCGAGCTCGATCTGGAGCAGCCAGACTGGTACCTGCAGGCCCCCGCGGGGGAGAGTTTTCAGAGCATTCAGGGGCGGGCGCTGAGCTGGCTGCAGGATGAGCACATCGCCGAGCGCGCCATCGTGGTCTCTCACGGGCTGTTTGGCGCCATGTTGCGCGGCGCCTATGCGGATTTGGACTACACCACCACCTGGCTGCAGGAACTGCCGCAGGATGCCTTCTTCAAACTGAGCGGCGGCCGCATCGAGCGGATCCCCTGCTGACCCCAACCAAAAGGGCTTGCCATTGGCGAGCCGTTTGTTGTTTAGTCGTTTAGCCAACGGCCAATTTTGCTGCATCCTTCCACATAAATGGCGGCATCGGGGTACTGAGACGCCATTTAATGTTCATCGGTTGGCTGCCAGTGTGGGATACGTACTCCACCTCACCAAAGTTCACAAAGCCAAGGGTGCGGCCAAATTCATCTTTGCTCTGCTCGCGGACGAACAGAAACAAGCGCTTACCCTCTGCTCTGTGGTTTATGTAACTCAGCCCCTTACCCCGTTCTGGGCGAGCGCTGTTTTGGCTCTGCCAATGAAACAGCGACTCGTTGATGGCGTAGTCGTGATAACGGGTAGTGGGGGAGAAGTGCTGTTCCGCTTTGTTCAAGGTCACGAACAGCAACTCGATATTTTGCTCTGCGATGACATACACCCCTTCGCGAGCCGTGGGTTGCTGCGCGAAGGTGGTCGCGCCAAAGCCAACCAGCACCTGCTCTCTGGCATAGCGAGCATGCAGTTGCAGCGGATTACCCGGAAGGTTTGGCATGGCGCTTTGTTCGTGTTGTACCCGGTTGACCAGCATGGGCAACAGATCTGCCAGCTCGGCCCTCAACTCTGGTTGATTGAGTTGTTTCAGGCTGTGCGCCAAGGAGCTAAAGCCTGCGTTGGGGCCGCTCTGTTGCCAGAAGTCGTAATGGCACATCAAGGCCATACGTTCATTGTGCTCAGGCGTTAAGGTAAAGGCGCTTTCCACCAAGGTTTGTAAGAAGTTCAAGTAATGGAGCGCATCACAACCCAATAGCCGGGTTCTGATAGCCCGGGTATAGAGGGTAGATAGCTTCTCATCGCTCATTTCAGAAACGGTGTGGTTGCGGGCCTGTCTGACCAAGGCGCTCCAGTTACCGCGTTTGTAGATCTCCTCAAGGCTGATGTGAGGGTAGAACTTCAAAAAATTCGCCAGTGTCAGCGGTAAATTGCAATCCTGTGAGAAACGGCGGATCAGGCCCATGAGGCGTGAGGTATTGAGAGTCGCCCTCTTGATATTGCTCAGAATTAACTCTTGGGTCTGTTTTGAGAGTTCGATGCGGCAGCCCAAGGGGGCGTGAGGGAAGCCTTGTTTGATCTCGTGGCTGATCGCCTTATTGGTTTTACCCACCAGTGCCCGGAATTTCTGGGCAAAGTCATACTCCGCATGGGCATTCCCAACAAAGTCCAACACGGTGCAGCACTCTTTATCGCTCGCCAGCCGCAGGCCCCGCCCTAATTGCTGCAAGAAAATGGTGAGGCTTTCCGTTGGTCGTAAAAACAGCAAGGTATCGACTTCCGGGATATCGACACCTTCGTTGAAGATGTCCACCACGCAGAGAATATTGATAACGCCGGTACGCAACTCCTGTTGTTTGCTATGCCGCTCGTCTCGGTTATCGCTGGTGAGGATGTCAGCCTTGATGCCCTTCAATAAAAATGCCTTGCACATAAAATCGGCATGTTCACGGCTAACACAAAATGCCAGCGCTTTGATCTTGGTAATATCGGTGACGATCTCATCGAGGCTCTGAACTATCTTCTGTACCCGCTGCTGATTGTGGGTATAGATATTGGTGAGCTCAGTGATGTCATAACGACCATTTTTCCAGGTCACTTGGCGCAAGTCAGTATCATCATCGATACCAAAATATTGGAACGGGCAGAGATGGCGACGATTGATGGCCTCTGGCAATCGGATCTCCGCTGCGATGACACCACAAAAATCAGCGAGAATATCGCTGCCATCATGGCGCTCTGGCGTTGCGGTTAATCCCAACAGAATGTGAGGTTCAAAGGCGGCGAGCAGACCACGATAGCTGACCGCAGCAATATGGTGAACCTCATCGATGACGATGTAATCGAAATAGTCTGGGCTAAGACGTAAATTAGCCAGCTGGTTATTCAATGATTGCACCGAGGCAAATAGTTGACGGTAGTGAGTAGGCACGGCACCGCCGACCAAGAGTTCGCCAAAATTGGATTGCTTGAGCACACCGCGGTACGAGGCTAATGCTTGGCGCAAGATCTCCTCTTTGTGGGCGACAAACAGGAACTTTGCGTCGGGTTTGGTTTTCAGAAAACGCGCAAAATCAAAAGCGGAGATCAGGGTTTTCCCTGTACCGGTGGCCGCCACCACCAAGTTACGAAAGCGCTGGTGTAAAGTGCGCTCCATCGCCAATTGCTCAAGGATCTCCTGTTGATGGGGAAACGGCGCGATATCAAAGAAATAGGCAGGGCTATTTTTGTCCCCATCGCCACGGGCCTCTTGCAGCGCATGCTGCAATTTTGTACGGCTTTCGAGCTTACCATCAAACAGCTCAAAATCATCGGACTCCCAATAGGTTTCAAAGGTACTCAGGGATTTATCGATAATATGAGGGATCTCTTGCGAGGTGATTTTTAGGTTCCACTCCAAGCCGCTGGTGAGGGCAGAATGAGAGAGGTTGGATGAACCTATATAGCCGGTATGAAAGCCGGTATTTCGGCAAAATAGATAACTTTTGGCATGCAACCGCTCGCGCTGGGTGTTATAGCTGAGTTTGACTTCGGTATTGGGGAGGCTGGCTAAAAATTCAACTGCCTTGGCGTCGGTTGCACCCATATAAGAGGTAGTAATTACTTTTAATTGGCGGCCGCTACGGGTGAACTCCTCCAGCTCATGACGGAAAATACGGATCCCTGCCCATTTGATAAATGAGACCAGCCAACAGATGCTATCTGCCGATAATATCTCCCGTTTAATCTCCGACTCCATCGACAAACCCGCATTGCTGCCGCAGAACAGCTCACTTTGCGTTAGACCGGTCAGAGGGAAAATATCCTCGGCATATTGCTTTAAATTGGCAGAGATGGGGTTATCCAACTGGTAGAGCGCCGTCAGAATTTTTCCCTGACTATCGATGAGGTTCTCGCCAATAAAGTCTGGATCTTGTGTGCGATCCTTTAGCCAAAGTAATAACTGGTTAGCCAGCTCAATCTGCCGTTGCAGCTGATCCTCTCCAGTTACCGAACCCACTGCATATTCCAAAACCCGGCTCAGAAATCGCGATAACCAGACTGCCGCTTCGGCAGGTTCAAGCTGGCGTTCCCCTACGTAAAAGCGCTCGCGGTCGAGTCGAGATGTCAGCAGTTGAGTAATGAGTTGTTCATAAATACCACATTGTTGCATCGAACACTGGCCTTGAACGTTGTACATGAGGGTGGCGAGAAGAGTATCATTTTTTCCAACCAAATCAGTAAGCTGTTGTCGCCTGTTACTCGTTTGAAAATTGCCCCGATTTTCCGTGATACAACTCGGCAGTGGTAACCACAAGGAGGTGGTGATGGATCCGGTTTCTTATCTTTTCTCGGCTTATCTCAATCTGGTACAGCAGCAGGTATCGGATATTTATGGCACTGAGCTCAAGTCGCTGGTGGTGGAGTATGAGGGGGAACAAATCCCCTTTGCCTTCCAGTTCTGGCAGCTGCAGCCGAAAAGCGTCTGCCGCAGCTACGAGCAGGATGCACGGCGCTTCAGCCAATGCACCGTCAAGGCGGCGGCGCTATTTGGCAAGCTGTGCGATCAGTTGTCCCGCCAGGACGACAGCCACTCGCAGCAGCCCCAGTATCGCGCTATGTACTGTGCCGCTTCAGTCAACTACCGCCCCATGATCGCCGACATTCGCGAGAGCAAACCGGATGCGGCCCGGCAGGCTGAGCGCGCCTGCAATCAGGCCATTCTGGCCGCGATGGACAGTGATGATGAAACCCTGCTGGCCCAGCGTGATCAGGCGTGTGGTACCCAACAGTGAAAGCCACCGCCGCCTTCACTCAGCTAGCGGCTCTGCTCGGCCATCTTTGCGCCATTCGGCACATTTGCCAGGTGGGCAATTGGGTATGATTAGGGGGCCCACAGGCCAGTCTGTCTGGCCAGCGCTATCGACACACATCAGCCAGGAGGGGACATGATCAGCCATATCGACCATCTGGTATTGACGGTCAGTGACATCGAGCGGGCCGTCGCGTTTTACAGCTCGGTGCTCAACATGGAAGCCATTACCTTTGGGGCGGGGCGCCGGGCCCTGCGCTTTGGCAACCAGAAGATCAATCTGCAACTGCTCGGGCAGGAGCCGCGCAACCGGGCGCAGGTGGGCTCGGGAGATCTCTGCCTCATCACCCGCTGGCCGCTGGAACAGGTCATCGCCCAGCTCCATTGCCACGGGGTGGAGATAGTGGAGGGGCCGGTAACCAAGAGCGGGGCCTGCGGCCCCATCGAGTCGGTCTACTGCCTGGATCCGGATCACAACCTGATTGAGATCAGCCGTTATCCCTGATGGCGCTTGGCATCGGGTGACGGCCGGTGGATGCCGCCCTGCCTGAGCAAGTACTGAGGGGGCCTACGTCAGCACCATACTGACGCACAGCCTCAACGGGCCCTGGCAAGGGCCCTAGAAGGGAGCCTCGCTCTCCTGCGCATCCTGTAGAAACTGTTCCCGCTCCGCCTGATAGGCGGCCTCGTCTTCGCTGTCCCAGACCGGGGTTGGCTGCTTGCCGGCCGGCGGTTGGGCAGGCGCTGTCAGCGTCTCTATCACCTTCTGCTGCAAATAGGGGTAGAAGGGGTTGGAGGAGGTGCGGGTGAGGGCGCCGGGGTTGACGATCAGCACCCCGCGCTCACCGCGCAGGGCCAACCCCCCCAAATTGATGCCGTATTGCTCACGCTGTTCGGGCCGTGGCGCCATGCCATAGAGGGGGTCATCCATCGGGAAGGGCAGGGCCACGTGGGAGAGGGAGTAGATCTCCCTGGGGTAGTCGATGTCGAGGGGCTGGATCTGCTCAGGCCCACCGCCGGCCGGCAAGCTGCTGGCCTGGGTGCGGGTGCTGGCGGGAGCCTGATTGCCCACCACCGTCAGCCGGTAGGAGAGCGGCGGGCGCGGCAGCAGGTGGCTCAGCGCCAGCTCGGAGGCGCTGCTCAACAGCGGGCCGAACAGGGTGCCGCGGTTGATGTCGAACAGTACCAGCTCGCTGCCATTGGCAGGCAGGAAGTGATAGAGATCGGCGATGATGGAGCGGGTACTGACGGTGTAGTCCATCACCGACTGGAAGGTGAGGGTGGGCGGGAAGGCCGCCAACTCGCCGCTGGCGGCCTGTTCACGCACCTGCTGCTGGATGGCGTGGGTCAGCCGGTAGGACTGGCGCGCGCCGTTGACCGGAAATGAGTTGTACTTGAAGGGATTGAACTCCGGCATGGTGTCGAGCCAGGCGGCGCTGGCAAAGGCGGGCAGCAGGGCGGGCACCGCCTTGAGGCCGGCGAAGCGGGCAAAGCGGGTCACCCCTATCATGGGGGAGATAAGTACCAGCCGATCGGGCCTTGCCAGTGCCCCTGTCTTGTCACCTTCCGCATCGAGCGCATATTTCACCGCCAGTGCGCCGCCGTTGGAAAACCCCACCAGATGCAGTGGCAGCGGGCTTGGCGCCAGTACCCTGGCCTCGCGCACCGCCAGCCGGGTGGCGGCCAGCCAGGTCTCCCAGTCGATGTCGACCAGCCCGGCCGGCACGGTACCGTGGCCCGGAATGCGCAGCCCCAGGGCGATGAAGCCCTGCTCGCGGTAGCGCTGGGCCAGGTGGCGCAGGCTGTAGGGGGAGTCGGTCAAACCGTGCAGGAACACCGCCACCCCTTTCACCTCGCCGCTCGGGCGCAGCAGATAGGAGCGGTTCCAGTCAGTCTCAAAATGAGCCGGATTGATGGGGGCATCCTGATAGTAGCGATTGCTGTCGAGCTGCTGCTCCGGCGGCGTTCTGGCGACTACCTCCCTGGTCACCAGCTCGAACAGCTGCTGTTCGTGGGCCAGATAGGCCTGCCAGTCGCTGCCATCGAGCTGCTCGGCGCTGAACTCGGGCGGAACCAGGGTGTGCCAGGGTTGCAGCGGTTCGGCCTGCCAGGCGAAGTAGGCGATCAGTGCCCAGCCGAGCAGCAGCAAGCCCAGCAGGCTGAGAAGAAGGCGGCGAACGAGGCGGCGGGTGCGAGCCAGCATGGCAGAGTCCTTGGCACTGATATAAAGAGGGGCGGCCCCGCGTCCACGGCAGCCGTACTAAAGCTCGAAAGCTGGCTTAAAGCCTAATGGAAACAAGATGATAAGTACAGGCAGCAGGCCGGGATGAGGTTGATGAGGGGCGCCAGGGGGTGAGGCATTGGGCATTGTCCTGGTGGGGATAAGGCGCTTTTGTGGCGGCACTTGCCGCCTGCGGCGCCGTTTATATGGAGACGCATTGCGCGCCGTTTTGGCGTGACGCGGCGCGCATTTTGCGGGAAGCGGGAGGGGGCGGGTGTAACTATCCTGCGTGTGCGGCAGAGCAATGTGCTAATGTGCCGGCGTTTTTTGCTGACAAGGCCGACCTAGGCCGGTTTTAAAGATGGAGTGATATGCACAATTTTGACCTGGTGAGCCGGCCATCCCGCGCTCTGATGAGACATGAGCAGGCCGTGGGCCGCTGGCAGGTGACCCATGCTGGCTGATGAATCCATGCGTCTGAACAAATACATCAGCGAGAGCGGCATCTGCTCGCGTCGCGAGGCCGATCGCTTCATCGAGCAGGGCTGTGTCTTCATCAACGGCAAACGGGCCGGGGTGGGGGATCAGGTGTTTGCCGGGGATCTGGTGAAGGTCAACGGCCAGGTGATCGAGCCGCGCGAGGCGGACAGCCTGGTCTTCATCGCCCTCAACAAGCCGGTGGGCATCGTCTCCACCACAGAGGCGGGCGAGAAGGACAACATCGTCGACTTCGTCAACCACAGTACCCGCATCTTTCCCATCGGCCGCCTCGACAAGGACTCCCAGGGGCTCATCTTCCTGACCAACCACGGCGATCTGGTCAACAAGATCCTGCGGGCGGGCAACGATCACGAGAAAGAGTATCTGGTGACCGTCGACAAGCCGGTAACCGACGACTTTATCAAAGGGATGGCGGCCGGGGTGCCGATCCTCGGCACCGTCACCAAGAAGTGCAAGGTGAAGAAAGAGGCGCCGTTCGTGTTTCGCATCACCCTGGTGCAGGGGCTGAACCGCCAGATCCGCCGCATGTGCGAGCACTTCGGCTTCGAGGTGACCAAGCTTGAGCGTATCCGCATCATGAACGTCAGCCTCAAGGGGCTGCCGGTGGGCGAGTGGCGCGATCTCGACGGTGACGAGCTGATCGAGCTGTTCAAGCTGATTGAGGACTCCTCCTCCGAGGTGAAACCGGCCAAAGGGGGCCAAGCTGCCGCCGGGCAGGGCGGTAAACCCAAGGCGTCCACCGCGCAAGCTGGCAAGTCGGCACCGGGCAAGAGGCCACGGCGCGACGACGATCACGAGATTGGCGGTCGCCCCAACGTGCCTGGCCCGGAGGCGTTCGAGAAACGGACCCCGGCAGGCAAGGGTGCTACGGGCAAAGGCGGCTTGGCAAAAGGGAGCGCAGGCAAAGGCGCCTCGAACAAGGGGGCCAAACCGGCCGCCGGCAAGCCGCGCGCCGGTCAGGGTGGGCGGCAGAAGAAGGGGCGCTAGGCGCCCTCTCACTCCCCCGCGTTGACAGTGAAAAACACCGGCTACAGGCCGGTGTTTTTGTATCTATGAACCGCGATTCAGAGGTCTTCGCGGGGCTGAGTGGTGTAATCAGGCAGGGTGCTGATGGCGCTCTCTTCCTGCGGCACGCTGGCAGGATCCAGATCGCCGCCGACATTGCGCGGATCGGTCGGTATGGTGGAGGGGATCACTACCGCTTGCTCCGCCAACCGCCAACCCAGAATGGTTTCCAGGCGTCCGCCCTCCTCTTCCGGTCCTGTGATGGCCTCCAGCTGCAGCGGCAGGGGGTGACCGATCAAGCGGCCGACCTCATCGACGGCGCCGGGATCGGCCAATGTCTGCTGGGTCGCGTAGAGGCGGGGCAGTGCGGCGCGCGGCACATACACCCGCAGCAGCACGCCATTGCGGATGCGGCCACGGGCATCCGCTTCCTGATCCTGAGCGTAACCGTAGGCGAGGGCCGGATCGCCGGCGACATAGAATCCTTGCCAGGGGGCAATGGAGGATTGATCCCGTTCATGCACCCCCTCAAACACTATGCTGTGGGCAGCTTCGAGGAAGGTGCCGTGATAACCGACGAAGAGATAACCGCGCGCCAGCAGCTGGCGATGGGCTTGCTCCAGGCGGGTCACCGACCAGTTGCGAGTACCGGCCGTGCTGAAGCTGACCTCGTCCCCGTCACCCAGGAAGCTGGCACCGTTCGGATAGTCCCGCTCCTGCAGGGCATCGGCGCTGTCGGCTGGCGCCAGGCAGTTGAGATCGGCGGCGGGGCAGGTGAGATTGACCACGTCAGCGCTGGCGGCCTGCTCTTGGCTATTGCCCGCCTGCTGGTGGCTGAAGGCATCGCTCTGGGCGGCCGCCATGCTCAGGGCCAGCCGTGCCTGGGTCGGGTTTTCCCGAATGGCTTGCGCCAGCTGCCCTCGTGGCGTTGAGCCATCCTCTGGCGTGGTATTGGCCAGCGCCTGGGTGATCACGGTATCAAGTTGGGACCATGGCAGGCGGGTCAGCAGATAGAGGGTGACGAGATTGTGGACCGGATAGCCGCACTGGCTGAGCTCTTCCCAGCCTCTGGGTTGACGGCTTCTGGCCAGGGATTCAAGGGGGATGGCGCAAACTTGATGAGTGGTGAGGGCCGCCAGACCGTCTCCCTTGGCAAAGTGCAGACGATGACTGATGGCGGTCGGCACGATATGGGTGTCGTGAGAGGCGGGTGCCCCGGCCAATACCCGGTAGACCTTGCCTTCCCAGGTATCACCCAGGTTGCAGGTACGCTGCGACAGGTAGTTGTAGACCGCATCCAGCGGATCCAGCAGGCACAGCACCTTGCCGGTATGCCACTCGCTCCAGCGCTTCTGACGGCTGTGCTGGGTGGGCGCCGCCACGAAGCCGACCCCAGCCGCACTGAGGGTAAGACTGCGATTGATCTCGTTGTTTTCCACGTGCCTGACGAAGAGTGTCGAGTTGCTGGCCATGGTGCGCAGCAGGTCGTCGCTCACTTCGATGCTGTAGATGGGGGAGATATGGCTCACCTCGGATCCTGCATCCAGCTCATGGAAGAAGACCTTGATGCTGGCGGGGGCATCGTCGCCGACGGGAACCAGCCAGTGCAGCGACCAGTTGCCGCGTCCCTGGCGGGTATAGCTGTAGGTGCGTGGGCCCTTGCCCGCGGTGGCGCTGGTCAGGGTGATGGTAGTGCCATCCGTGCGCAGGGTCAGCGCATTGCCGAGGGCCAGCTTGAGGCTGTCTCCACCTTCTTCCAATACCATGGAGTAGTGCAGTACCCCTGATCCCGCCTGGTCACCCAGCAGGCTGGCGACATCGAGCTGGCTGGCGCGCACCCCCTGGGCCAGATCCAGGGTGCAGCGGGTGGCGCACTCCTGCCACAGGTTGAATGACTCGTCGGCCATGACCGGTGAGATGGCACCGCCTAGCATGGCCAAGCCACCGAGTAGAGAAGCCCATTTTGTGTTTGTCTGCATGTGATTTCCTTTGTGTGATAGCAAAGCCACTGGCGCGTGGCGCTCTCCTCCCTGATGAATACCGCCTCTTCCCTGTCAGACGAAACGAGATTAATTCTCGTCTGAGTGCCTTACCTTAATGGGCTCATATGGCAGCACAACCCTCCATATGGGAAGATTTAATGTGTTACAAATCAAATGGATATGAAGTGATTTGCTGATGGTTTGCTCAGCTGGCCCGATACCGGAAAGCGAGCAAAGGATGGGAAGGAATAGCAGGGGGGTGAGCTTGCCTCCTCATTCGGGAAAGAGGAGGCAAGCACAGATCAGTTGATGGGGGCAGGAGCAGGAGAGGCTGTGGCCAGCTTCATGGCACGCGGGTAGCGGCGCGGATCCAGGCGCAGCACCAGCAGGCTCATCAACACCAGGCCGGCCAGCTGCCACTGCCAGGCGGCGGCGAAGTCACCGCTCAGGTGATGCAGGCGGGCCGCTACCCAGGGGCCGGTGGCCGCCAGCATGAAGCCGAACCCCTGCATCAGGGCGCTGAGGGTGCCGGCGCGGCGCGGATCCGGCAGGTGATCCAGCGCGATGACCATGATGAGGGAGAAGCTGCCGCCAAGCCCGGCGCCGCACAGCATGCACCAGAGGATGGGGGCGGCAGTCGGCGCCAGCCAGAGGCCGCCAAAGCCGGCCAGCTGCATGGCGATGGCCAATCCCATCCAGGGGCGCCGGTCGAGCCGGCGGGCGGCCAGCAGCGGCAGGCCGAGGCCGCTCACGGTCTGGGCCAGTGCCAGCCAGGCCACCAGCTCGCCTCCCTGTTGGGGGCTCCAGCCCTGTGCCATGTAGGCCGGCGCCAGCCAGGCCACGACGATGCCGTAACCGCTGTTGATGATGCCAAAGCAGCTTATCAGCAGCCAACTGCGGGGCAGGCTGATGAGGCGCTGCTCGCCACCGCCGGAGACCGCCACCGGCGCTGCGGGCAGCCGTACCCGCCAGCCGAGCCAGCCCATGGCCAGCAGCACCGGCAGGCTCCACAGCGCCAGCGCCTGGGACCAGTCGAGCCGGGCGGCGAGCTGCGGGGTGAGGCTGGCACCCAGCGCCCCGCCCCCCATCATGCAGGCCGAGAAGATGCCCATCACCAGCGGTACCTTCTGCGTGAACGCCTGCTTGATGAGGCCGGGCAGTACCCCCTGCACCAGGGCCGAGCCTAGCCCGCAGAGGGCGGCGCTGGCGATGAGCAGGGCGCCGCTGGCCGCCTCGAAGCGCATGGCGCTGCCCATTCCCAGCAGCAGCAGGGCCGCCCCCAGCAACTGGCGCGGCCCGCTGCGACTGCGCAGGGCCGGGGTGAGCAGCACGCCGCCACCGATGAGCCAGAGTGGCAGCAGGGTCAGCCAGGCCAGGGTGTCCATGCCAAGCCCGAGCGCCTCGGCAATGTCGCGGCTGAGAGGGCCGATGGCGGTGAGAAACGGCCGCAGGTTGAGCCCGATCAGGATCACCAGCACCAGCAGGGCCTGCTGCTGGCGCGTATCGATGCGGGCCTCAAGCATGACTTTGCGCACCATAGAGCTCGGCGGCGGCCAGCGGGCTCGGCAGCTTGATAAGCGGCAGGGGGGGCGGCGCGAGGGGCAGGCCCAGCTTGCGGTAGGCGGCAGTGCTGTCAAAGCCGAACGGGGCCGCATCCTCGTTATCGAAGGCGTAATAGACGGCGGCGATGCCGTTCATCACCAGGGCGCTCAGGCACATGGGGCAGGGGTGACCACTGGCGTAGACGATGGCGCCCGCCAGCGGCCCGACCTGGCTGGCCTGGCGCAGGGCTTCCAGTTCGGCGTGGCGGGTGGGGTCGCCATCCTGGTGCATGCCGTTGACGGCGCTGGTCACCAGCTGGTTGCCTTGTACCAGCAGGGCGGCAAAGGGTCTGCCTCCCTGCCGGCGGTTGTGGAGGGCCAGTTGCAACGCCTGCTCCAGCCACTCCTGATGAGTGGGGTTGGTGGTGAGCGAGGCGATCAGGCGTGAGCCGGCGGGTTCGGCAAGGGAGTGGGGCATGACGGATCCTCGAGGCAAGGGGAGGAGACCAGCCTAGCGGGGAAGCCAGCCATGGGGAAATTAAATGATAGAATGATATCCAGTGGTTTTGTAAATGGAGTCACCATGCTGGATCCCCTCTTGCTGCGCAGCTTTGTCGCCATCGTCGACAGCGGCAGTTTTACCCGCGCCGGTGAACGGGTGCACCTCACCCAGTCCACCATCAGCCAGCAGATGCGGCGGCTCGAACAGCAGCTCGGCTGCCCGCTGCTGGATCGCTCCGGTCGCCAGGTGGTGACCACGGCAGAGGGGGAGAAGCTGCTGGGGCTGGCCCGCAGCATCCTGGCCCTGCTGGCCCGGGCCGAGGAGCAGGTGGCCGAGGCCAGCCTGCAGCTGAGTCTGGGGGTACCGGAGGATTTTGCCGCCGGCGCCATCGCCCCTGTGCTGGCGGCCTTTGCCCGCGATTACCCGCAGGTGCGGCTGGAGGTGCACAGCGGCCTCAGCCACGAGATCTGGCAGCGTTTCGAGGCCGGCGAGCTGGACTTGGCGCTGGTCAAACAGGCGCGGGGACAGGGGGCGCCGTGCGCCTGCTGGCGCGAGCCGCTGGCCTGGGTCGACAGCCGTGCCTGGCCCGCCAGCGAGCGGGATCCCCTGCC
Source organism: Aeromonas sp. FDAARGOS 1408 (assembly GCF_019048665.1). Classification (NCBI taxonomy): domain Bacteria; kingdom Pseudomonadati; phylum Pseudomonadota; class Gammaproteobacteria; order Aeromonadales; family Aeromonadaceae; genus Aeromonas; species Aeromonas sp. FDAARGOS 1408. The sequence goes on from NZ_CP077394.1 coordinate 1,073,000, forward strand.
ACTGGCGGTGTTCCCGAGCGAAGGGCTCTATCGACGGCAGCTGACCGAGGTGCTCGATGGGATGGGGCGGCGCTGGCGCATCGCCTACGTCAGTGCCAGCCTGGCCAGTTTGCAGGGGGCGGTGAGCGCCGGGATCGGGGTCAGCCTGCTGCCCCGGCGCTTGCTGCAGCCGGATCAGCAGGAGCTGACCCACTGGCCGGCGGTGGCGGCGGTGGAGCTGGCGCTGCACCTGGGGGCGGAGCGCGGCGAGCCGCTCACGCGCCTCTGCGAGGCCCTCATCAGCCTGTGTGATCGGGTGATGGGGCCCGCTGAGCGGTGAGGGGACGCAGGCAGGGGCCTGCTTAGCTAACCTTGGTGCGCACGATGAGCAGGGTGATGAGCGCCAGGGTGAAGACGAGCGGAGCCCAGGCGCCGTGATGGCTCACCAGGGTGGCGCCGGCGGCAGCCCCCCCGGCCACCCCCTGCTGCAGGAAGCCGCACAGAGCCATGGCGTAGGCGCCGTGCTCGCGGCCATCGCTCACCGCCAGCGCCATGCTGTTGGGAAAGAGCACCGCCTGCCCGAAGATGATGAGGCAGTAGCAGGTCATCATGGCCACCAAGCCACCGCTGCCCTGCAGGGCGCCCAGAGCCCAGAGCAGCAGCATGCCGCCGGCCGCCAGCAGTATGAGCGCGGCCCCCTGGCGCATCAGCTGGCGGCCTCCCACCCTGGCGACCCGTCGGTTGACCGTCATGGCGCCGGCGAAGTAGGCGATACCGATCAGCAACCCCAGGCTGCCGAAGGTGGTGACCTGGAGGGCAAACCCCTGCTGCAGCACGAAGGGGCTCACCTCCTGCAGGGTCACCGTGATGGCAAAGCCGATGCCACCGGCGCAGGCCGGCCAGAAAAAGCCGGGGCGGCGCAGCAGGCTGGCGTAACGGGCCCACATGCCGCCGCCCGTCGCCGCCGGGTTGGGCCCCTGCAGCGGCAGGCTGCTCATCAAGAGCAGCGCCAGCACACCGACCCCGGCCATCAGCACGAATCCCAGCTGCCAATGGGCATAGCGGCTGATGAGGCCGCCTATCCACTGACCGCCGCCAAGGGCGGTGATAAAGGCGATGGAGAGCACCGAGAGGCGGCGCGCCAGCTCATCGCCGTGCCAGTGATCCCGCACCAGGATGCGGGCGATGATGGCCGCGCCGCCGGCTGCTACCCCTTGCAGGGTGCGCAGGATCAAGAGCAGCGGCCCCTGGCTGGTGGTGGCCAGCAGCAGGCTGAGGCCGACAAACAGCAGCAGTGACAGGGCGAGAGGCAACCGGCGACCGTAGCGATCGGCGGCGGCGCCCCAGAACAGCACCGGCAGGGCGGCGCCGATGACGAACAACGAGATGGAGAGCTCGGCCCCCTGCCGGGTCATGGCGAGATCTGTCATCACCACGGGCAGGGAGGGGAGGTAAACGGTGGTGGCCATCTGGGCCATGAAGACGATGAGGCAGGCCAGCGTCATGATGCGGGCGGAGCGGCTCCAGAGACCAGCCTGGTCGAGACATTCCTGGTTATCCATAACAACTCTCGGGCAGTAGGGGAGCCATATCCTTGCACCGCCCGTGCGCCGAGTCAGCCCCTCGTCTGGGTTAAACCTGGCCGGTTTACCAGGGCAGAGCGCGGTATGTTCAGGCGATGGCCTGGCGCGGCAGCACGGCGAGCCAGAGTTCGACCTCGCCGCTGCCGGTGTCCGGGTCAAAGGCGGCGCCATAGCGCTCGAAGTCTGGCTTGTGGGCCGACTGGTAAGCGGACTGCGCCAGCCACTCCAACGCCAGCTGCCAGGTGTGCGGCATGGTCGAGACATGCCCCCGGTGCAGGAAGACGGCATAGGTCTGGGGCTCGATGCGCATCCGCCCCAGCGTCTTGGGCAGCACCTCCAGCGCGGCGACCTCCACCGCACACATGTATTCGCACTCGGTGGCGGTCACGCCGCAGATGACGCCGTAGGCATGCTCACCCAGCTGGCCCGGCAGCGGACCCAGGGCGCTGAAATCGCGCCATTGGCCGCCGAAGTCGGCGTGGGCGAAGGCATGGTGACGGCGCAGGCCGGCAAGCTGCATGGGGCGGCCGGTTTCAAAACGGATGGGATCTGTCATGACACCTCCTAGGCAAAATGGGGTGGGCAAGGCAACCTTGCTCAGCACTCCTTGCCTTCGTTGAGCTTGCGCTGATAGTCCGCGGAGACGATGGCCAGCGCCGCCAGGGCGAGGGCCGGCTCAATCCGGTTGGTCTCCAGCAGTTCGATGAGATCCACCGCGAGCTGGACCTCGGGCGGGGCAGTTTCCAATGACATGACAGACTCCGTAACGGGGAAAACGCCATTATACAGGGCCGCACCCGGATGGGGACCTGTCTGGTTGCGGGCGACCCGGCTAGAGGTGCTGGCGCATCTCCTGGTCGATCTGCTCGCGCAGGGCCATCAATTTGAGGGCGTACTGCTGCAACTGCCGATCGCTCTCGTTCTGCGGTTGCCACTGGGGCACCGGGGTCGGCTTGCCGTGTTCGTCCATGGCCACGAAGATGATGATGCAGTGGGTGGTCTTGTGGCGCTCCTGCTGGGTCGGGTGGCGGCTGTAGACATCCACCGCCAGGTGCATGCTGGTGGTGCCGGTGTGGATCACCTGGGCGTGCACCTCCACCAGCTGGCCTATCTGGATGGGGCGCAAAAAGCGGATCCCCCCCACATAGACGGTCACCGCATAGCCGCCACACCAGCCGGCGGCGCAGGCGTAACCCGCCTGATCGATCCACTTCATCACCATGCCGCCGTGCACCTTGCCGCCGAAATTCACATCGGCGGGCTCGGCCAGAAACTGCAGGGTCAGCTCGCGGGGTGGGGTCATGGGGTCTCCTTGATTGAGGGTCATTGCCGGTAGCTCTTGCGATAGGCGTCTGCCTGCTGGCAGGGGGCCAGGTTGTTGAGATCGGGCCGTTTGTTGCCCTCGCGCTGGCCGAAGCTGGCGAACTCCTGCTGGCACTTGGCAGCCTTGCCGCCCGCCTTGATGCAGGCGTCGATCCGCTGTTGCTTGCCCTGTTCGACCAGCTGTTGCTGGGCCTGCTGGCAGGCCGCATCCAGCTTGGCCTGTTTGGCATCCCTGTCCTCCACTGCGGCCAGCAGGGGGCTAGAGAGGGTACAACCGAGCAGCAGTACGAGCATCTTCATGATGATTTTTCTCCTGAAGGGGGGCGTCCGGCAATGACCAGGGCGATCCCCCCCAGGATGCCCAGGGTCGACAATACCAAGCGCAGTGACCAGGACTCATCCAACCAGATGAGCCCGGCCAGGGCGGCGAGCAGAGGCACCAGCAGCTGGACGCTGGCGGCCAGGGTGCGGCCAAGATGGGGCAGCACCAGATACCAGAGTGCATAACCAAGGCCGGAGGCCAGCGCCCCCGAGGCCAGGGCATAACCGATGGCGGCGGGGCTGGTCTGCAACTGCCCGAGCAACAGATAGAGCAGGGCCGCCGGCAGACTTGCGCGCAGAAAGTGGCCGGCGTTGGCAGCGACCGGGGCGGCAAAGCGCGAGGCCCGCAGGGTATAACCGGCCCAGGCGATGCCGGCCACTATCATCAGGGCCGCCCCCAGCGGATCCGGCGCGCTGAGGCCGGGCAGCAGCAACACCACCAGGCCCGCCATGGCGAGCAGCAGGCCGAGCCACTGGCGGCGGGGCAGGGGCTCCCCGCGCAGCAGGGGCGGCGCCAGCATGCTGAGCTGGACGGCGGCAAACAGCAGCAGGGCGCCGGTGCCCGCGGTCAGGGTGAGGTAGGAGAACGAGAACGCCGCGCCATAGGTGATGAGGGCCAGGGCGCCGCCCCAGTCCCCCTGGCGGGGGGATTTTTGGCGCGCGCCGCACAGCAGCACCAGCACCAGGGCGCCGCTGGTCAGGCGCAGCAGGGTGAAGAGGGCGGGATCCATCCGCTCTTCGAACAGGGCGAGCCGGCAGAGCACCGAGTTGGCGGCGAACGCCATCAGGGTCAGCAGGGTCAGCAACAGCAGGCGGGGCAGCGGCATCCATTCACCTTGAGTTCAGTGGGGCAGGTTCAGCATGGTTCACCATCCAACGAGGAGGTCCCATGAAACAAATGCTGGAGCAATTGATGGGAGCTGGCAAGGGCTGGCTCAACGAAGGTGGCGACAGCCGCAAGGCGCAGATGAAGGGGATGGCGCAAGGGGGCCTCGCCGCCGGTGCCATGGCCCTGCTGCTTGGTAACAAGAAGGTGCGCAAATATGGCGGCAAGGTGGCGGCGGTGGGCGGCGCGGCGGCCCTCGGCGGGCTGGCCTACAAGCTCTATCAGGACTGGCAGGCACAGCAGGGCAGCCCGGCGCAGCCGACCCGGCCCCTCGATACCCTGCAGGGCAATGCGCTGGATGCCAGAGCCGCGCTTCTGGTGCGCGCCATGGTGGCGGCGGCCCGGGCCGACGGCCATATCGACGCCGACGAGCGTCAGAAGATCCAGCAGTACCTGACCGAGCAGGGCCAGAGCGATGCGGCCCGCTGGATAGATGCCGAACTGGCCCGCCCCCTGGATCCCCACGCCCTGGCGCGGGAGGTGACCGACATGGAGCTGGCCACCGAGGTCTATCTCGCCTCCCTGCTTGCCATCGACGTGGATCACTTCATGGAGCGCGGTTATCTGGACGAGCTGGCGCGCGCCCTCAAGCTCGATGAAAACCTCAAAGGCAGCATTGAGCGCCAGGTGGCCCAGCTGGATGCCCCCGCCTGACCCCCGCTCAGTACATGGATTGTCGATAAGGCCCCGTGACGGGGCCTTGTTGTTTTCAGATGCCTGCCAAAGGCTGCTGCGGCACTTCTTGTCTGGCTTGTCTGGCTTGTCTGGCTCGGCAGCCACTATGATGGAACCCAGGTCAAAGGGAGCAGATGAGACCGTCTCATCGCCAGGACACATCATCGTCAGGACACAGAGGCAAGGAGCATTCATTGGAAATACGCAAGGCACGTGAGCAGGACATCGACGCCATCCTCGAGCTGAACCGGCAGATAGGGGAGATCCACTTCGCGCAGGCGCCGCAGGTATTCTGCCCGCCATCCCCCGAGGAGCGGGCCTTTTTGCTGGCAGCCATCGCCGCCGAAGGGCGCCTGTTTTGCGTGGCCGAGCAGGAGGGGACCGTGGTGGGCTTTCTGACCGCCCGCATCGACATCAACGAGACCATCCCGTTTCTGAGCAAGGAGCCCATCTGCCGTATCGGCACCCTGGTGGTCGATGAGGGGCACCGCTCCCGGGGGATCGGCAAGGCGCTGATCGCCCATTGCGATGAGTGGGGCAAGGCGCAGGGTGCCAGCCAGTTGCGGCTGGAGGTGATGGCATTCAACGAGCGCGCCAAGGCGCTCTACGAGAGGTTGGGGTTCAAGATGCTGTCACAGACCATGGCCAGATAAGCCCGTTTCAACCAGATAATTTCGCAAGAAAAAGGCCACGTCATGGGGCCTTTTGGTCTTTGACGGGAGCTGTGTCCAGCTGTTGGTGAATCAGTTCGGCCAACCGGGTGAGGGCCGCCTCCAGCTGCTCGCTCCAGGGATGGGAGCTGTTGAGCCGCAGGCAGTGATTGTGCAGCCCCTTGCTGGAGAAGAGGGCGCCGGGGGCCAGCGAGAAACCGCTGGCCAGCGCCTGGGCGTGCAGGGCGCGACTGTCGAAGCGCGGGTCAAACTCGAGCCAGAGAAAGTAGCCGCCATCGGGGGAGGAGATGCTCACTTCCCCCGGCAGCAGGCGCAGCAGGGCGGCCCGCATCTGCTGCTGGCGCTGGGCCAGGGTGTGGCGCAGCCGGCGAAAGTGGGCATCCACCCCGCCCTGGCGCAGCATCTCGGCCAGCGCCAGCTGGCTGGGCACATTGGTGGAGAGGGTCGACATCAGCTGCAGCCGCTGCACCCGCTCGGCGTGGCGACCGGCCACCACCCAGCCGACCCGAAAGCCCGGTGCCAGGCACTTTGAGAAGGAGCTGCACAGCAGGCTCTCGCCACTGGTATCCCAATATTTGATGGGCCTTGGCCGCTCACGACCAAAATAGACCTCGGCATAGACGTCGTCCTCCACCAGCGCCACCCCGCGTCGGTTGAGCAGCGCCATCAGCGCCTGCTTGTGCTCATCCGGCATGGTGTGACCGAGCGGGTGCTGAACATTGCCCATCAGCCAGCACGCCTTGATGGGGCGCTGGGCAAGGGCCTCCTCCAGCAGGGCGAGATCGATGCCCACCCCCGGGATCACCGGGATCTCCACCGCATTGAGCTTGAGCCGCTCGATGGCCTGCAGGGCGCCATAGAAGGTGGGGGACTCCACCACTACCCAGTCACCGGGCTCGGTCAGCACCTGCAGACTGAGGGAGAGCGCCTCCATGGCGCCGGTGGTGATGATGATCTGCTGGGGATCCACCGCCAGCCCCTCGCTGGCGTAACGCTGGGCGATGGCCCGGCGCAGCGCCTCGTTGCCGGGGGGCAGGTCTGCCACCGTGCTGAAGGGGTCGAGCCGGCGCATGCAGCTGGCCAGCGCCCGGCCAAGCTGGGGATGAGGGAACAGGGTGGGGTCGGCCACCGACATGCCAAGGGGCACCAGCCCCCGTGACTTGCTCGCCTGCAACACCTCGAACACCAGATCGTTGATGTCCACCGAGCCGCTGTAGTGCGCCTGCTGGGGCAGGCTGGCGGCAGGGCGGGAAGGCGCCGCCTTGACGTAGTAGCCGGACTGGGGGCGGGCGAGGATCCGCCCCTGGCTCTCCAGCAGCTGATAGGCCTGCAGCACCGTCATGGGGCTCAGACCATGGGTCTTGCAGCTCTGGCGGATGGAGGGAATGCGCTCGCCGGGTTGCCACACCCCGGCTTCAATCTGCTGTTGCAGGCGGTCGGCCAGCTGACGGTAAAGGGACATGTGATGCAGTAACTGTTATAGGTGTAATTCAATATAACTGCATCTGTTATAGGTGTCATGCTCCGTGGTGTACTTGTCTCGCACAAAACGTGCAAGGTAAATACAACAAAAGAGAGTGACGCATGATCAATCCGGATGACGTGGTCAGCCTGTCGCGCCTGCAATTTGGCGCCACGGCCATGTTCCACTTCCTGTTTGTGCCCCTCACGCTGGGGCTGTCCTGGATCCTGGTGATCGCAGAGTCGGCCTATGTGATGACCGGCAAGGTGATCTACAAGGACATCACCCGTTTCTGGGGCAAGCTGTTTGGCATCAACTTCGTGATGGGGGTGACCACAGGCATCACCCTGGAGTTCCAGTTCGGCACCAACTGGGCCTACTACTCCCAGTATGTGGGGGACATTTTCGGCACCCCGCTGGCGGTGGAGGGGTTGATGGCCTTCTTCCTCGAGTCGACCCTGGTGGGACTCTTCTTCTTCGGCTGGGACAAGCTCTCCCGCGGTCAGCATCTGCTGGTGACCATGCTGGTGGCGCTCGGTTCCAACCTCTCCGCGCTCTGGATCCTGATCGGCAACGGCTGGATGCAGAACCCGGTGGGCGCCGAGTTCAACCTGGTGACCCAGCGCATGGAGCTGGTGGACGTGGCCGCGGTGATCTTCAACCCGGTGGCCCAGGTCAAGTTCGTGCACACGGTGGCGGCGGGCTATGTGGCCGCCTCCCTGTTCGTGATGGGGGTGAGCAGCTGGTATCTGCTGCGCCGCATGGAAGTGCGCTTCGCCCTGCGCTCCTTTGCCATCGCCTCGGGCTTTGGGCTGGCCGCCATTCTCTCGGTCATCGTGCTGGGTGACGAGTCGGGTTATCGCACCGGCGAGGTGCAGAAGGTCAAGCTGGCCGCTATCGAGGCGGAGTGGGAGACCGAACCTGCGCCGGCCGCCTTCACCCTGTTCGGCTTCCCGGATCAGGGGGCCGAGACCACCCACGCTGCGGTCAAAATCCCCTATCTGATGGGCATCATCGCCACCCGCTCCCTCGATGAGGCGGTGACCGGCATCAAGGATCTCAAGGCCCAGCACGAGACCCGCATTCGCAGCGGCATGGTGGCCGCCGGTGCGCTCGAGCAGATCCGCGCCGGCAACGACTCGGCCGAGAACCGTGCGCTGTTCGACAAGCACGGCCAGGATCTCGGCTACGGGCTGCTGCTCACCCCCTATGCCAGCAACATCGCCAAGGCCGGTGAGGCCGAGATCGCCAGGGCGGTGGAAGACTCGGTGCCGCAGGTGGCGCCGCTGTTCTGGGGCTTTCGGATCATGGTCGGGTTGGGGGTCGTGATGCTCGGGCTGTTCGTGGCGGGTTTCGTTCAGCTCTGCCGCAACCGGCTGCTCGCCTCGCCCCGCCTGCTCAAGGCGCTGCTGTGGAGCATTCCGCTGCCCTGGATTGCCATCGAGGCGGGCTGGTTCGTGGCCGAGTTCGGTCGCCAGCCCTGGACCATCAGCGACGTGCTGCCGGTGTCGGCCTCGGTGTCGCTGCTGCAGCCGGGCCAGCTCTGGTTCAGCCTGATCTCCATCTGTCTCATTTACTCCTGCCTGCTGGTGGTGGAGCTGTTCCTGCTGCGCCGCGTGATCCGCCAGGGGCCCGCCGTGCTGCATACCGGCCGCTACAGCGGTGAACAACCCGAACTTGCGAGGATCGCCTGATGGATTATGAAACCCTGAAACTCATCTGGTGGGGGCTGGTGCTGTTCATGCTGGTCGGCTTCATCGTGATGGATGGCTTCGACCTCGGTATCGCCATGCTGTTGCCGGTGGTCTCGAAAGAGGATGAAGACCGCCGACTGGTGATCAACAGCGTGGGGCCGGTGTGGGAGGGCAACCAGGTGTGGCTCATCGCCGGCGCCGGCGCCCTGTTCGCCGCCTGGCCGCTGGTCTACGCCGCCGCCTTCTCGGCGCTCTATGTGCCCATGATAGTGCTGCTGCTTGGCCTCTTCCTGCGCCCGGTGGGCTTTGACTATCGCAGCAAGCTGGCCGATCCCCTCTGGCGCCGCTGGTGGGATCGCGCCCTGGTGGCCGGTGGTCTGGTGCCGACCCTGGTGCTCTCTGCCGCCATCGCGCTGGTGATGCAGGGCCTGCCGTTTCGCTTCGACAGCGCACTGCGCCTGCACTACGGGGCCTTCGACTTCCACTGGAGCTGGATTGCCAGCGTGGTGGCGACCGGGGTGAGCCTGCTGCTGCTGCACGGCGCCAGCTTCCTGCAGGCCAAGGTAACGGGGACCCCTGCACTGCGGGCCCGTGGCCTCGCCATCCTGCTGGCACCGCTGGTGACCCTCTGCTATCTGCTGGCCGGCTGGCATCTGTTGGGGTTGCCGGGTTATCAACTGACCGGCCTGGCGGGCCAGCCCTTTGACCCCAATGCCGCCATCAGCCCGTTGATGAAGGGGGTGATCCCCCACGCCTGCGGCTGGCTTGGCAACTACTTTGACTACCCGCTGCTGTGGCTGGTGCCCCTCATCGGCGCCCTGGCACCGCTGGCCAGCGGCATCGCCGCCTGGCAGGAGAAGGGACGACTGGCGCTGCTGGCCAGCGGCCTGGCCTGCGCCGCCATGCTCTGCTCGGTGGCCATCGCCCTGTTCCCCTTCGTGCTGCCCTCGTCGCTGGATCCGGCCAGCAGCCTGACCCTGTGGGACGGCACCTCCAGCTTCAAGACCCTGATCATCATGTTCGGGATCGTGCTGGTGCTGATGCCCATCAACCTCGGCTATACCGGCTGGGTCTACCGGGTGGTGCGCGGCAAGCTGGATCGTGCCGGCATCAAGCGCGACAGCCATCAACTCTACTGACCCCAAGGGAGCCGCTATGTGGTACTTCACCTGGATTTTGGGCCTGGGTTTCGCCCTGCTGCTGGGCCTGTGCAACCTGCTCTGGCTGGAAGCACGCTGGGCAGCCGATGAACGGGATGAGCCCCGCTCTCAACCCTGATCCCCCTCGGTCGGGGAGGGCAGACACTGCCTCGCCCCGACCCCTTTCTCTTGTCATCCAACCGACAGGTAATCCGTTATGAAACAGACAATCAAAGCGGTGACGCTGGCCATCGGCTGCGCGCTCGCCACCGCGCCGGCCTGGGCCGAGCCCGTACAACTGACGCCACTGGACAAGGCATTCACCCTGCAGGTGCTCGGCAGCGGCGGCCCCATCTCCGACGATCTGCGCGCCTCCTCCAGCGAGGTGATCTGGTGGAAGGGCAAATCGCGCATCCTGATCGATGCCGGTGGCGGCGTCTATCTGCGCTTCGGCCAGGCGGGCGCCAAGCTCGAAGAGGTCGACTTCATTGGCATCACCCACTTTCACACCGACCATGTGACCGACCTGCCCGCGCTGCTCAAGGGGGCCTATTTCTTCAAGCGCAGCGATCCCCTCGATCTGGCGGGGCCGCAAGCCGGCTCGGCTTTCCCCAGCATGAGCGGCTACTTTGACGCCCTGTTCAACCCGAGCAAGGGGGCCTATGCCTACCTCAGCGGCTTCAAGGATGGCACCGATGGTCTCTTCCCCATCAATGTGCACGATGTGCCCTACCAGACACCTCGGCCGCAACAGGTCTATCAGCAGGATGGCCTGACCATCACGGCGCTCGGCATCCCTCACGGGGACGTGCCCTGTTTGGCCTATCGCATCGAGAGCGCCGAGGGGACCATCGTCATCTCGGCGGATCAGAACGGCAGCAATCCGGCCTTTGTGCCGTTTGCCAAGGGGGCCGACATCCTGGTGATGCCGCTCGCCATCCACGAGGGCGCCGATCCCGTCTCCGCCTCGCTCCATGCCAAGCCCTCGGTGGTCGCCAACATTGCCGCCGAAGTGAATCCCAAGCTGCTGGTGCTGAACCACTGGATGGGGGTCGGTCTCAATCACAAGAAGGAGGCGATGGCCATCGTCAAGCAGCAGTTCCACGGCCAGGTGGTGGCCGCCCGCGATCTCTCCAGTTACCCCGTTTCATCCGTCAAGGAGTCCAGCCATGAGTAACGTAAGCAGCATCAAAACCTCCTGCAAACTGAGCCTCTCCATCGCCATGACCGGCCTGATTGCGCTGACCCCCGGGCTTGCGCTGGCGGCTACCCCGAGCGAGGCGCCGGTGAAGGCGGCGCCGAGCGAACAGCACGGCGGCAAGTGTGCGGCCGGCAAGTGCGGCACCGAGAAGCGCTTCGAGAAGCAGGCCCTCGACAGCGATCCACAGGGCCGGCTGGTGCGCGCCCGCGATGGCAAGTGTGGTCTGGCGGAGCAGGGGAGCAACGGCGAGGCCCAGCGCCAGGAGAGCAAGATGACGGAGGGGGTATGCGGCCAATAAGCGCCAGCAGCCGTGGCGTGGGGCTGCGCCAGGAGCATCTGGCCCAGCTCTGTGTGGCGCCTGCCCGCCCCGGCATCGACTTTCTCGAGCTGGCGCCGGAGAACTGGATGGCCATTGGCGGCGCCAGGCGGGAGCAACTGCAGCAGATCGCCGCGCGCTATCCACTGGTGGCCCACGGGCTCAGCCTCTCCCTCGGCGATTGCCAGCCGCTCAATATGACCCTGCTCGGCCATATCCGCGCTTTTCTCGACGAGTTTGCCATCGACATCTACAGCGAGCACCTGAGCTTTTCCCGCGATGCCCGGGGCTATCTCTACGAGCTGCTGCCGGTGCCGCGCCAGTGGGAGAACCTCACTTATCTGGCGGATCGGATCCGGCAGGTACAGGATGCGCTGGCCCGCCCGCTGGTGCTGGAGAACATCTCCTACTACCACGGCTATGAGCACGAGATGGCAGAGGAGGCGTTTCTGACCGAGCTGGTGGCGCGCAGCGGCTGCGAGCTGCTGCTCGACATCAACAACGTTTTTGTGAACAGCCGCAACCACGGCTACTGCCCTGAGCGGATGATTGCCGGGCTGCCGGGCCAGGCGATCCGCTACTTCCATATCGCCGGCCATCTGGAAGAGGCGGACGGCACCCTGCTGGATACCCATGGTCGTCCGGTCTGCGAGGAGGTGGTGGCGCTGGCCCGTTATACGGTGCAGACCCACGGCCTGCGCCCCCTGCTGCTGGAGCGGGATCACCATCTGCCCCCCTTGCCCGTGCTGGAGGCCGAACTGGCCCGGGTCCATCAGGCCTGCTGCGAGGCGACGGCGCATCCTGCGGGTCGGGAGGTGTGTCATGACTAGGCGAGAGCAAGCGGCATGGCCTGCCACGGCGGTCCCGCCCCGGCTGTGGCAGCAGACCGAGTGGCTGGCCGGTTGCATACGAGAGTCGGCAGCCGAACTCGCCCCCCACTATGTGCGCAGTGTGCGGGCCAATGTCGAGGCGGTGCTGGAGAGTACCTTCGCGCTCACCCTGAACCACCTGACGCTGGCTGAGCGCGATGTGCTGGTGAATGGCTTCGTCGCCCACCATGGCGCGATCGAGCCCACCTTTCACCAGATTGCCACCGAGCTGGTGCGCCATGTGCAGCTTGGCCAGGGGGCGGGTCGGCTCAACTGGCCCGGGCTGCGGCTGGCGCTGCTGGAGTATGAGTGGGCCTGCCTGTGCGTCGAGATTGACGACGCGCAGGTGCCGCGCCCGCTCGCAGGGGAAGCGGTGGAGATGGGCAGCCTGCTCTGGCTCAACCCCACCTTGCAGTTGCTGACGCTGCCATTTGTGTTCCAGCAGGGGCGGGTGGTGGCGGCCGGTCAGGCTCCCGAGCTCTGCGCCCTGTTTCGCTGCCCTGCCCATCAGCTGGTCAGCCAGGCGCTGCGCGAATTCGATGTGGCCCTGCTGCAGCTGCTTGGGCAGCAGCAAGGGGTCAGTGTGGCCGGGTTGGCCGCCCAGGTGCACCCCTATCGCAGCGGTTTTGATCTGCTGGAGTGGGCCCGCCATTTTCACCGGCTCGGCCTGCTGGCTACTCAACCGCCATCCATAGAACCCATATCCATTGAACGTCAGGAACCCCCTTTCCAAGGAGACATCCCATGAACAACACCCTTATCCATTGGTACGAGCGGGCCGCAGCCCAGTGCAAGCGGCTCGATTTTCTGGCCCTGCTGGCCATTCGCCTCTACCTCATCCCGGTCATCTATGTGGGGGCCCACTCCAAGGTGGTGGGGTTTGCCGGCACGGTTGCCTGGTTTGGTGCACCAGCCTCGGAAGGGGGGCTCAACCTGCCGTTCCCGACCCTGCTCGCCTTTCTGGCGGCGGGCACCGAGGTGCTGGGCTGCATCTGCATCGCCCTTGGTCTCTTTACCCGGGTCATGGCCATTCCGACCATCTTCCTGATGAGCGTGGCGAGCGCCATGGTGCACTGGAAGCACGGCTGGGATGCCATCGCCACCGGCAGCATGGAGGCGACATTGCGCCTCAACGGCTTTATCGAGTGGCTGGCCGCCAACTTCCCCGGTCGTTACAACTACATCACCGAGCTTGGGGATCCCGTGATGCTCAACAACGGGATGGAGTTTGCCGCCACCTACTTCGTGATGCTGCTGGTACTGCTGGTGTACGGCGGCGGGCGCTACGTCAGCCTCGACTACTGGCTGGCACGCGCCGTGACGGGCAAGGCCGGGCCGCAAGCGGCATAACAAAAACGAATGAGCAGAGCGTGAAAGCGAGACGAGCGGCATCAGCCGCTCGTTTTTATTTTGCAGAGCAAAGGCCTGCGGTTTCAGTACTGGGGGCAGGCTTGTGCCATCCGGGCGGCTTGCCGCTCGCTGACATGGGTGAGGCCGTAGGCCAGCAGCACGATCAGCGCGCCGATCCAGGGGGTGTGCATCAGGCCAAGGTGCTCCACCACCAGGCCGCCGACCACGGAGCCCAGCGCGATGCCGACGTTGAAGGCGGCGATATTGAGGCCGGAGGCCACATCCACCGCCCTCGGCGTGTGCTGCTCGGCCTGTTTCACCACCAGCACCTGCAGGCCCGGTACGTTACCAAAGGCAAAAGCGCCCCACACCAGCACGGTGAGCACCGCCAGCACCGGGTGTGGCGCGGTGAAGGTGAGCACCAGCAGCACCAATGCGAGACCGGCAAACAGCAGCTTCAACGCAGGCAGCGGGCCCATGCGATCGGCCAGCTTGCCGCCCCAGATATTGCCGACGGCGACCGACACTCCGTACACCAGCAGAATGAGGCTCACCGCGCCGGCGCTAAAGCCGCTCACCTGCTGCAAGATGGGGGCGAGGAAGGTAAAGGCGGTGAAGGCGCCGCCGTAACCGAGCGCTGTCTTGGCGTAGACCAGCAGCAGCGGCTTTTTGGTGAGCACCGAGAGCTGCTCGCGGATAGTCGAGGCGGCTCCTTTGGGCAGGTTATTGGGGATCAGCAGCAGGCTGCCCACCATGGCGACCAGCCCCAGCAGGCTCACCACCAGAAAGGTGTCTCGCCAGCCGAAGACCTGACCAATCCAGGTGCCGAGCGGGACGCCGGTCACCAGCGCGATGGTGAGGCCGCTGAACATGATGGCGATGGCGCTGGCCGCTTTCTCTTTGGCCACTAGGCCGGTGGCGATGGTGCTGCCTACCGAGAAGAAGACCCCGTGGGCCAGCCCGGTCAGGATGCGGGCCAGGATCAGGCTCTCGTAACCGGGGGCCTGCCAGGCCAACAGGTTGCCGGCGGTAAAGAGCGCCATCAGCCCTACCAGCAGCCACTTGCGCGGTACCTTGCCGGTCAGCGCCGTGAGCACGGGGGCGCCGATGGCCACCCCAAGGGCATAGAGGCTGACCAAGAGGCCCGCCGAGGGGAGCGAGACATTGAGCTGCTCGGCGATGGTGGGGATGAGCCCCACGATCACGAATTCGGTGGTGCCGATCGCAAAGGCACTTAAGGTGAGGGCAAACAACGCCAGTGGCATAACAACTCCTTGGATAGGGACTCCCGACGGGAGAGTGGCGCCAGTATGCCGAGGTGGTTTGTTGGCAAAAATGACGGCGACATCAAATTACTTTTGCCAAATCAGCAGCAATGCGCCGTGAAATGGGGTTGCTGGAGTGGCTGAGGCAACGCGGCAAGTACAACTGGTAGCGCACGAGATGGGGGTAGAGACAACGCGCACGGCAGCAATCCGTGCATAGCGAGCCAGGACAACGAGAAAAGAGGAAAGAGTTAAGAGGAAAGAGTTAAGAGGAAAGAGTTAAGAAACAAATGGTTGAGGGAAGGCGCTGGGAGATCGGCACGGGCGGCAGTGGCGCTGTGTTGGAGACAAAAAAGCGGGGGGCATCATGCCTCCCGCTCAGGTTCTCGTCGATGTTGTCTGGTTTTCTTTGCTCCCTTCTCCCCTTGCGGGAGAAGGGTTGGGGATGAGGGGCTATCTGGTTGAAGGCCTGATGACATAAAAAGAGGAGCTTGCCCTCACCCTGACCCTCTCCCACAGGGAGAGGGGATAGCCCGTGGCTGCAATAGGCTCGTGCGGGTTGCCGCTATCCGCCGCCTAAGCGAGAGGGCATGGCTCCACTCCCCTTTAATCCCAATCTGGCGCAAAGTCCGGGTCGGCGCAGCGCTCGCCCCGCTCCAGGGTGGCGATGGTGGCCAGCTCGTCGGCAGTGAGGGTGACCTTCAGCGCAGCCAGGTTGGCGGCCAGATTCTCCCGCTTGGTGGAGCTCGGGATCACCGTCATGCCCTGGGCCAGCAGCCAGGCCAGCGACACCTGGGCCGCCGAGACGCCGTGGCGCTTGCCGATCTCCATCAGCAGCGGCTCGGTGAGCACCTTGCCATAGGCCAGCGGCATATAGGCGGTGATGGCGATGCCGTGATCCTTGCAGAACTCCACCACCTTGCGGTTTTGCAGCAGCGGATGGATCTCCACCTGCTGGTGGGCGATGGCGCCCGGCCCTAGGATCTCGATGGCCTGTTTGAGCTGGGCCACGGTAAAGTTGGAGACCCCGATCTCCCGGGTCAGACCCCGGGCCTTGGCCTCGGCCAGCTGCTCCAGATAGACCGCCATCGGCACCTCATCCCTAGGGGATGGCCAGTGGATCAGCGCCAGATCCAGATAGTCGGTGCCCAGTTTTTCCAGGCTCACCTCCAGGCTCGGGATCACCTTGCCCGGGCCAAACTCGCTGGTCCACACCTTGGTGGTCAGGTAGATATCCTGGCGGGGCACGCCGCTCTCGCGCATCAGCTGGCCCACTTCGGCCTCGTTGGCGTAGATCTGGGCGGTATCGATATGGCGGTAGCCAAGCTCGAGCCCCTGCAGCAGGGAGTCGCGCAGGGGTTGGCCGGTCAGGCGAAAGGTACCAAGACCCAGGTTGGGCATCTTCATCATGTTGTTCCTCAAATAGGTGGCAAAAGGGCGCTCAGCGGCGCGGCACATCAGGCGTCCAGCGGTTGATAGCGGCGAATGGTGCTGCCGGCAAACCAGGGCTCGGCCGTGGTGACAAATTCGGTGAAATGGGGTTGGCCCTGATGGGCGCTGAGGGCGGCTTCGCTCTCCCACACCTCGTAGAGCATCCAGCTGTGGGGATTGTCCAGATCCTGATGCAACTGGTAGCGCAGGCAGCCAGCCTCCTGCAAGGTGGCCGCGATCAAGGGGTCCAGGGCGGCACGAAACTGGGCGGCGAATTCGGGTTTGGCTTCAAGCTGGGCAATCACAATCACGGGGGAAGACATCGGAACCTCCTTGCAAAAACGAAGGGTCAGTATGCCCACCTAGACTTGCCCGAAACAGGGCCGCTGTCGCAAAACACTATTGAGATAAGAGCAGCAATCAATAATTAAAATTATTAACGATATTAAATATTAATTTAAGATAAGAAGTGAGTTATATAACTAACTATCTCACTTGAAGTTGTTCTCTGTAAAATTTTATATATTTCCTTAATGTTGGATGTGCTTTTAGTAAGAGCTTTACTGCATCCAGACAAGACATGCTACTTCCTTTTAAAACCTCAATACTTAGCGGCCACTGTATTTGATAAGATACAAACTCTTTAATTGGTACGGCATAGTTTTCCATACTTCGCTCATTAGGGTGAGTCCTGTATTTTAATTGATAGCATTGATGCGGCGTAATGAATTCCTCAGCAAATGGGTTGTCAATGAAGCAAGTAGCCTTAAAGACTCTAAATCCTCGAGTCAACTCTTCTTCATCTAAAGGCTCAGTATCAATCGAAAATTCGACAGCTGGATAAATAGAGATAATAACTTCGTTAAAGATTATAGGCTCACCGTGTAAAGCTGCATTACGTAAAGATTTCAATATCTTTGTGTATAGTGTCCATTCTAAAAAATCACTGGCACTCCATGAACGACCAGTAAGATTTTTGAATTCCCTTCTCATCACATCAGTAAGTTGCTGACTTTTAACTATATACTGTTCAAATAAGTGTCGGAAGTGTTTAGGCTTTCGCCTTGAGTTCATAATCTGAAAGTAAATTTCATCTAAGTCTGAGAATATTATATCTGCCTTAGTAAGATAGTCCAATTCTTGTACCTATTAGTTTTTAAGTCGTAAGGGTGGGGTATATTAGTTGGCATATCTTCTGGCTTCAGTTATAAAAACGATAATAAATAATATGAAACCGTTGAAAGTGTATAAATACAGATTAACTCGCATCTATTATTGCTTATCAAAATTTTATGCATGAATTTTGCTCTATCTATTTCTCAGATATCGGCCGGCTCGGACCAAACCGCAAATTCATTGCCGCTGGGCTCGACAAAGTGAAAGCGGCGGCCACCGGGAAAGTCGAACAGGGGGCGAACTATGGTGCCTCCAGCGCAGGTCACCTTGGTCTGGGTTGCGACAATATCGGCGCTGTAGAACACCAGCAGGGCGCCGCCTTGCGCGCTCTGGCTGCAGAGGTCTGCGCGATAGAAGCCGCCATCCAGCCCTTCTCCCTCGAAGGCACAATAATCGGGGCCATAATCGGCAAATTGCCAGCCGAAAGCGGCCTGAAAGAAGGCCTTGGTGGCGGCAAGATCTCTGGCCGCAAACTCCACATAGTTCAGTTTTTCATGGGCCCTGATCATGAGGATCTCCTTGTCGGTGATTATTTCGGTTGCCAGCGTTTTTGCGTGCGGATCGTGGAGTGGGGCAAAGCGTCCCAAGGAGTCAGTTTGAGCTGCTTGCGCCGAAACCAGAGCCAGGTCGCCATCAGCAGACCAAACCCTATGCCAAACAGCAGGCTCTGGCGCAGGGCGAATGCTGGCGTTACCTCATCTTGCCAGCCGAAGAACCACATCAACACCCCCCAGATAGCGCCAGTGGGGATCCCCAGAGCAAGGACATTGACCAGAAAGCGTTCGTAGTGGGGCGGTCTGATGGTGAACCCCGCCTTTCGCAGCAGCCAGGTGATCGGCGGGTTGTAGTTGAGCGTCTGCACGCCTTTCTCTGCCAGCTCCCGGTGGGCGGCCGCCAGTCTACGTTCGAATTCCATGATGTTTTTCCTTGAGGTGTTTGGTGCCATACGATGCCGGCTTGCCGCATTCTACTGGCAAACCCCGAGTGGCATGTGAGCGTGCCGTCACGTTATCTCCTTGTCGTGACGGCCTGACCATCTCAGGCTGTGGTTACCCATCACGCCAGGGCCGCCATGATGGCTGGATGAAGCCTTCTAGCGACCACCATGCCAAGTAAAATGGAGATGAAGATAGGGAGAGGATCCCGGCTGCGTCGATAGCTGCGCCAGTTGCCATTATGGTGGCGGAACAGCCGGTAGGTGAGAACCACAAGACAAATTGCGGTTTGAATGAAGCAGTTAACTGAAAAACTGATCATGAATTTGACGAAATCGGGCAAGGTGGGGGTCCGTATCTGTAGCCTGTATTACATCTGGTGCCAATTTGCGGCGGGGTTTCAGCCTTTTCCTGCCGCGCTTTCACGGATGGGTTGGCGTGCTAGCTGTTCCCATGGGGTCAAATCAAGCTGCCTGCGCCTTTGCCAGAGCCTGATTAAGGTAACGAGACCAAACAGACCAGCGAATAGAGCTGTGCTGAACAAGGATGATACGAAGGATCTTCCCTCTGGGTGCCAAACGAACGTCCACATAATCAGACCCCAGATCGGCGCGATACTGAGGCTGGCATAAAGAAAATTGACCAGCCAGCCCGCGTAATAAGGTGGCTTGACGGTGCAGCCGAGTTTGCGCAGCAACTTGAACCCCCATGGGTTGTAGTCGGATTCCTTGATGCCTTGGTCAGCCAGAGTCTGATGGGCGATGGCCAGCCGTTCTTCAAATGTCATTGATTTGCCTTATATCGCAGCGGCGTCATATGGTGCTTTTTTTGCGGCATTCTACGGATTAAGCAGGTTGAGGGATAGCGCGCATATCTGGTTTTTCTCCCTGAAATACCGGCACGGCTGCCAGAGGTCCCTTGCCAACCCAAGGACATTGCGCCTATAAAGGCCCATTACTCTTGTCTGGATTGCAGCAATGAAGACCCATTCTGATGAACTGACCCTGTTTGTGGCGGTGGTGGAGGCGGGCAGCTTTCGCCAGGCGGCGGAGAACCTCGGCATGGACAATTCGGTGGTGAGCCGCGGCATCAAGCGGCTGGAAGAGAAGCTCGCCACCGTGCTGCTCAATCGCACCACCAGGCGGGTCAGCCTGACCGAGGAGGGGGGCTGGTTCTATCAGCGGGCGGTGAAGATCCTGACCGAGATGAGCGAGGCGGAGGGGCTGCTGCTGATGCGCCGCGAGCAGCCGGAGGGGGTATTGCGGGTCGATGCCGCCACTCCTTTCATCCTGCACCGGCTTGTGCCCATCATCGGCGAGTTTCGCCGCCGTTATCCCGCCATCGAGCTGCAACTGCACAGCTCCGAGGGCTTTATCAACCTGATGGAGCGGCGGGTGGACATGGCCATTCGCATCGGCGAGCTGACCGACTCCTCCCTGCGGGCGCTGCCGCTGGGCCGCTCGCGGCTGCGGCTGCTGGCGTCCCCCGACTATTTGCGCGAGCACGGCACCCCGCGCCAGCCGGCGGACCTGCTGAGCGGGCACGAGCTGCTCGGCTTTTTGCACCCCGATCACCTCAACCACTGGCCGCTTCTGAGCCAGGAGCAGGGGGATCGCTTTCCCATCACCCCGACCCTGCGCGCCAGCAGCGGTGAAACTCTGCGCCAGCTGGCGCTGCGGGGGCAGGGGATCGTCTGTCTGTCGGATTTCATGACCGGGCCGGATCGGACGAGCGGGGCTCTGGTGGAGGTGCTGGCCCGCAGCAACAGCGGCGCCTCGCGCCCCATCAATGCGGTCTTCTACTCCGATGCCCAGCGCGACATCCGGCTGCGGGTCTGGCTCGATTTTCTCAAGGAGCAGCTGGGAAGCCATGCCCTGTGATCCTGCGGTCGGGTGAAGGGGGCAGGGGCCGCACCGGATAAGCAGACGGCCGCCTCAAGGGGCGGCCGTCTGCCTGGGAAGGTGGGGTGGGCTTAGCGGGGCAATCTGCCCCATACCCGGCTGAGCAGAGCGCCACCGATGGCAGGCGGCACGGCCAGCAACAGCGTCCCATACCAGGGGAGCTCAGCCAGGGTGGCGGCCAGGACGATGCAGGTGAGCACCAGCAACTGGGCAACCATCATCAGCAAGGTGCCTTCACGGGGGGTCAGCGCCGCCTTGTGGGTGACACAGGTTTGGGCGGCGGGGGTGTGAGTGGTGGTCGGCTTCATGGCGATGTCCCTGGGTTGCGTCTGATATGACTCAACGATGACTAGCAATGGCCGTTCCAAAGTTTTTCGTGTTACTTATCAAATAGTTGTGTGTGTTCGTGCCATTCCCGTTTCGGGAGTGATGCAGAATCGTTCGCAAAATGAAAACGCCACCCCAGGGTGGCGTCTTGTCTGACCGACGGCGGCTCAGCCGATCCGGTATTGGCGGATCTGCTCGTCTATCGCCTTGGCCAGTTCGAACAGCTCGCGACTGGCGGCATTGCTCTCTTCTGCGTGTTCCCGTTGATGCTCGGCCACCATGGCCAGCTCGTCCAGCGCTGTTCTGGCTTGTCCCATCTGTTGATCCTGCGCCTGGGCCAGCGCACTGATCTCGTTTATCTCGAGGGCGGTCTGCTTGATCTGGCGGCTGGCATCCATCAACACCGCCCTGGCCTGATGCATGCGGTCATGGCTCTCTTCACTCAGGGTGCGGGAATCAGCCATGGAGCCGCTGGCCTGACGGGTACCCTCCTGCAGACGCAGGATGAGATCCTGCACATCCTTGGTGGCGGTCTGGGTGCGCACCGCCAGCTGGCGCACCTCGTCGGCCACTACGGCAAAGCCGCGCCCCATCTCGCCCGCCCGCGCCGCCTCGATGGCGGCATTGAGCGCCAGCAGGTTGGTCTGGTTCGAGACGTCACGGATGAGGTTCATGATCTGGGTGATGTTGTTGCTGTCCTTGACCACCTCTTCGAGCAGGGCGGAGGAGCTGCCGATGCTGCTGCGCAGGGTGTCGAGCTGCTGGGCGCTCTGACTGACGTCCCGCTCGATGGCGAGCATGTGATCGGCGATGCGGTGGGTCACCTCGTTGACCCCCTCCGAGCGACCTGCAATCTGCTCGGCATTGTCGCCGATAAGGGCGACCACGCTGCTCAGCTCCTGGATGCTCTGGGCCTGCTGGCAGGCCTCTCCTGCCAGGGCCTGCGCCTGATGCAGGGATTGGGAGGACTGGGCCGAGAGGGCGCTGCCTGACTGCTGGAAGCGGGAGAAACTCTGGTTCAGGCTCTGGATCAAGCGGTTGAAGCTCTGCGCCATCTGGCCCAGCTCCGACTGATCCGAGAAGTCCAGGCGGGTTGCCAGATCCCGATCGGCGGTGATGTGGTGCATGCCGTCGGCGGCCTGGCGAATGGGGCGGCTGATGGAGTGGGCGAGCCAGGCGGAGGCCAGCATGGCGAGCCCGCCGATAGCCAGCGACACCATGATGATGAGCCGGCGGGATTCGCTGCGCCCCTCCTCCAGTTCGGCTGCATTGATCTCGCCTATCAGCAGGCGATTGAGTGCCGGAATGTAGCGCACGGCGATCAGATAGGTCTCTTTCCCAAGCGTAAGGGCCTGGACCGCGACCTGTTCTCTGGCTGCCGGGATCAGCGCCCTGACGGTGTCGAGGAAGGCGCTCTGATGGTGGGCAGCCTCTTTGAGCTCCTGCTCTGGGTGGATCTCGATATGACCCTCCATGTCGGCCAGATAGACCTGCCCGCTCTTGCCTATCCGGTAGCTGCTGATGAGTTTGCGCAGTGCGCTCATGTCGATGGAGGTGCCGGCCACCGCCAGAGTCTTGCCCCCTGCCGTGACGGCGGTATTGATATAGAGGGAGGCACGCTTGTCAAAGTCGGAGATGTCGAGGTTCAGCTCGTAGGGCTTGCCCCGTTTCAGAAAGCCGTAAAACCACTCGTCTTTGGGATCCGATGCGCTCAGTTTCTTCTGGGCCGTGGTGCCGTTGCTGAAGTTGAGCAGGGTGGCGCTCTGGCGCGGCGCGATAAACACATTGCCCCCGATGCGTTGCTGCAGTGCCAGAAAATAGCGCTCCATGACCGGCCACTGCTCGGCGGGCATCTCCTGGCTAAGCCAGTCGATGACAAAGCTGTTGCCGGCCAGTGCCTCGGCCTCGGTCAGGTGCTGGGTCAGCTCGGCGGTCAGCTGGTTGGCGATGCGCTCCACGCTGCTTGGCAGCTCATAGCGCTCCACCCGCTGCTGTGCCTGGTCGTGGGAGATCTGCTCCAGGATCAGGGTGATGCAGCTGATGGCAATGATCATCAGGATGGCTACTCCGAGCAGGATCCGGCTGCGGATCCCGAGCCCCGACCAGAGTGATTGCAATCTAACAAGGTGTATCGCCCGCTCCATAACGCTCTCCTGTATTAA
Organism: Aeromonas sp. FDAARGOS 1408; assembly: GCF_019048665.1. Taxonomy (NCBI): domain Bacteria; kingdom Pseudomonadati; phylum Pseudomonadota; class Gammaproteobacteria; order Aeromonadales; family Aeromonadaceae; genus Aeromonas; species Aeromonas sp. FDAARGOS 1408. Next base: position 1,095,666 of record NZ_CP077394.1, read on the forward strand.
ATAAGGTCGCATATGCGACCCAAGAGATGATTATAGATAGATAGCTCAATTGAGAATGGCTGACATGAAATCGTCATCAAGGCAGGGGCGGCTGGCAGGGGGCGGCAGGCCATAAAACAAGAGGCCGACATTGCTGTCGGCCCCTTCAGTTTTTATTTCAAGGATATCGGTTGCCCGATCACTCCTCTTCGGCCCAGCGGCGTGAACGCTCCACCGCCTTCTTCCAGCCGTTGTAGCGCTTGGCGCGATCGTCGCGGTCCATCTGCGGGATGAACTCACGGTCCACGCTGAACTTGTCTTCCAGCTCTTCCGAGCTCTTCCAGAAGCCGACGGCGAGGCCGGCCAGGAAGGCGGCGCCCATGGCGGTGGTCTCGATCCGGGTCGGACGCACTACCGGGGTGTGCATCATGTCGGCCTGGAACTGCATCAGGAAGTCGTTGGCTACCGCGCCACCGTCCACCTTCAGGGCCGCCAGCTTGATGCCGGAGTCCTGCTGCATGGCGTCCAGCACATCGCGGCTCTGGTAGGCGATGGATTCCAGCGCGGCACGGATGATGTGGTTGCGGTTGGCGCCGCGGGTCAGGCCGACCATGGTGCCGCGAGCATACGGATCCCAGTAGGGGGCGCCCAGACCGACGAAGGCCGGTACCAGGTAGACGCCGTTGGTGTCGCCCACTTTGGAGGCAAAGTAGTCGGTGTCGCGAGCATCGTGAATGATCTTGAGCTCGTCACGCAGCCACTGGATGGTGGCGCCGCCCATAAACACCGCACCTTCCAGCGCGTAGTTCACTTCCCCTTTCGGGCCGATGGCGACCGTGGTCAGCAGGCCGTTGCTGGAGCGAACCGGCTCGGTACCGGTGTTCATCAGCATGAAGCAGCCGGTGCCATAGGTGTTCTTGGCCATCCCTTTCTCGAAGCAGAGCTGGCCGAACAGGGCAGACTGCTGGTCACCGGCGATACCGGCGATGGGGATGCGGGAGCCGCCGCCACGGGTGGTGTAGCCATACACCTCGGAGGAGGGCTTCACTTCCGGCAGCATGGAGGCAGGGATGCCCAGCTCGTCCAGCATGCGTTGATCCCACTTCAGGTCGCGGATGTTGTAGAGCATGGTACGGGAGGCGTTGGTCGGGTCGGTGACGTGTACTTCACCGTTGGTCATCTTCCACACCAGCCAGGTGTCGATGGTACCGAACAGCAGCTCGCCGTTCATCGCCTTCTCGCGGGCCCCTTCGACGTTGTCGAGGATCCACTTCACCTTGGTGCCAGAGAAGTAGGCATCCAGCACCAGACCGGTGTTTTCACGCACGTACTCTTCCAGGCCGCGGGCCTTGAGCTCTTCACAGATGGCCGCGGTACGACGGCACTGCCAGACGATGGCGTTGTAGATGGGTTTGCCGGTGGCCTTTTCCCAGACGACGGTGGTTTCACGCTGGTTGGTGATGCCGATGGCGGCGATCTCTTCGCTGCGCAGGCCAGTCTTGGCCAGCACTTCGGTGAAGACGGAGGACTGGGTCGCCCAGATCTCCATCGGGTCGTGCTCCACCCAGCCCGCTTTCGGGTAGTGCTGGGTGAATTCGCGCTGGGAGGTACCGACTATGTTGGCGTCCTGGTCAAACACGATGGCACGGGAGGAGGTGGTACCCTGGTCCAGAGCGACGACATATTTCTTTTCAGCAGACATGATGTTCTCCACGTTTTTATTTTCCACGTTTTTACACGTTGGGGAGGGCCGCTCTTAGGCGGCGGCCTCTTCTTTGGCGGTTTGGGCAGCTTGCTCGGTGGCGGCAACACGGTTGCCCGGCACACAGGGAGCCAACACTTTCACATAGAGGGCGGTACCAATCTGGGCGCCGACGATGGGGCCGAGGATGGGAACCCAGAAGTAGGGGTTGTCACGACCACCGGTCAGGGCCACGTCACCCCAGCCGGCCAGGAAGGCGAACAGTTTGGGGCCGAAGTCACGAGCCGGGTTCATGGCAAAACCGGTTAACGGGCCAAGGGAGGCGCCGATCACCGCGATCAGGATACCGATCAGCAGGGCAGCGGCGAAGCCTTTGGGGGCGCCGTTGTTGTTGTCACCCAGTGCCATGATGCCCAGCATCAGCACGGCGGTGATCACCAGCTCGACGGTGAAGGCCTGCATGTTGGAGAGCAGTGCATTCGGGTAGGTAGAGAAGATGCCGGCGGTGCCGAGGCTCTCGACGCTGCCGCGTACCACGTTGTGGGTCACTTCCCACTGGCTGAAAAGGTTACCATAGAGGAAGTAGACCAGCGCCGCGAAGCAGAAGGCGCCAGCCACCTGGGCGATGATGTAGGGCACTACCTTGCGCTTGTCGAACCCGCAGAAGGTCATCAGCGCCAGGGTGACCGCCGGGTTGAGGTGGGCACCTGAGATGCCGCCGGTCACATAGATGGCGATGGCGACGCCCAGACCCCAGGTAATGGAGATTTCCCATTGCCCGAAGTTGGCACCGGCCAGCACCAGTGCGGCCACGCAACCGACGCCGAAGAAGATCAGCAGGCCGGTTCCGATAAACTCGGCGATGCACTCGCCAAGCAGGGTATTGGGTCTTTGTATGCTCATACCGTTATTCCTTATATCCACCCAGAGTAGGTTTGATGTTCCGTTTTGTTGTTTTTCATTCCCATTGTTGCGCCCGAAAACGTTTCTTCTTGTTTTTTGAGCTGGAGCAAACGTTATGCTCGTTTACGCTCGTTCTCGGACGAGAGAGAAAATAAACCGAAATCGACCATTCACCACTCCCTCCCCGCAGGAAATGTGGACAAGATCCCACTCATTGCTAAGAAAATGTGACGGAAAGCAAGTTGATACCGTGATTATACCACTTAGTGGGTACCTATAAGCCTTGCTACACAAGGGATTGCGGCTGATGAGTGATTACTCATCTGACACTTTCTTTTGTAATAAAACTGCAATATTTCCGACTACATCACAGATTAAATGTTCACATATGAGCACAATAGGCTCGCTTTCGAATCGGGACTCCTCTGATTGGTCAGCATGGACAGGGCACCCTCAACCGCCCACAACAACAATAAGGAAGCAGAACATGCTTAGTCTCTTCAGGCCTGCACCACACATAGACAGGCTCCCGGCTGACAAGGTCGACCCCTTCTACAAACGCATGCGTTGGCAGGTGTTCTTCGGGATCTTCTTCGGTTATGCCGGTTACTACCTGGTACGGAAAAACTTCAGCCTGGCGATGCCTTATCTCATCGAGCAGGGCTTCTCCCGCGGTGATCTGGGCCTGGCCCTGTCCGGCGTCTCCATCGCCTACGGTCTCTCCAAGTTCCTGATGGGGAACGTGTCGGACCGTTCCAACGCCCGTTACTTCCTCTCCGCCGGTCTGCTGCTGTCGGCCGGTATCATGTTCATGATGGGGACCATGCACTGGGCAACCTCCAGCATCGCCATCATGTTCGTGCTGCTGTTCCTGAACGGCTGGGCACAGGGCATGGGCTGGCCGCCCTGCGGTCGCACCATGGTGCACTGGTGGTCGCAAAAAGAGCGGGGCGAAATCGTCTCGGTCTGGAACGTGGCCCACAATGTGGGTGGCGGCATGATAGGCCCGCTGTTCATTCTGGGGATGGGCTGGTTCAATGACTGGCGCAGTGCCTTCTACGTGCCGGCCGCTGCGGCTGCCGCCATCGCGGTGATCGCCTTCTTCGTGATGCGTGACACCCCGCAGTCGGTGGGCCTGCCGCCCATCGAAGAGTTCAAGAACGACTATCCGAAGGATTACAACGAGAGCCACGAGCAGGAGTTTTCCGCCAAGGAAATCTTCATGAAGTACGTGCTGCACAACAAGCTGCTGTGGTACATCGCGATCGCCAACGCCTTCGTCTACCTCATTCGCTACGGTGTGCTGGACTGGGCGCCGACCTACCTGAAAGAGGCCAAGGACTTCAGCGTCGACAAGTCCTCCTGGGCCTACTTCCTCTATGAGTGGGCCGGTATTCCGGGCACCCTGCTGTGCGGCTGGATCTCCGACAAGATGTTCCAGGGCCGCCGCGCTCCGGCCGGTATCCTGTTCATGGTGCTGGTGACCATTTCCGTGCTGGTTTACTGGTTCAACCCGGCCGGCAACCCGACCATCGACATGATGGCCCTGGTCGCCATCGGCTTCCTCATCTACGGCCCCGTCATGCTGATCGGCCTCTATGCCCTGGAGCTGGCACCGAAGAAGGCGGCCGGTACCGCGGCGGGCTTCACCGGTCTGTTCGGTTACCTGGGTGGCGCGGTTGCGGCCAACGCCATGCTGGGTTACACCGTTGACCACTTCGGCTGGGACGGCGGCTTCATGGTGCTGACTGCCTCCTGCTTGCTCTCCATCGTGCTGCTGGCGATGACCCTCAAGCATGAGAACGAGTCGATTGCCGCCAAGGCTGCTGTTCATAAGGCATAAAACGTGATCCTGCCCTTATCGATTGGAAAAGGGATCAGGTAAACTGCCCAAGGCCCCGCATCTGCCGGGGCCTTTTTTCGTCTCATCATCGGAGTTCAAGCGTGAAGCAAACCCAACGACATCTGGAGATCCTGGACGTCCTGACGCGGCAGGGCTTTGTCTCGACCGAGGATCTGGTGACCCATTTTGACGTCAGCCCCCAGACCATTCGCCGGGATCTCAACGATCTTGCCGAGCAGAACAAGATCCGGCGCCACCATGGCGGGGCCTCCCTGCATTCGAGTACCGTCAACACCGCCTACAGCGCCCGCAAGGTGATGCAGCTCAAGGAGAAAGAGCGCATCGCCCGGGAAGTGGCCGCCAACATCCCCGACGGCTCGTCGCTGTTCATCGACATCGGCACCACCACCGAAGCCATCGCCCGCGCCCTGCTCGATCACCGCGAGCTGCGCGTGGTCACCAACAACCTCAACGTGGCCAGCATCCTCACCGCCAAGGATGACTTCACCGTCATCATCGCCGGCGGCGAAATTCGCAACCGGGACGGCGGCATCGTGGGGGAGGCGACCCGCGACTTCATCGGCCAGTTTCGGATGGACTACGGCGTCATCGGCATCTCTGGCATCGACAGCGACGGCTCACTGCTCGATTTTGACTACCACGAGGTGAAGATCGCCCAGGCCATCATCGCCCACTCCCGCCAGGTGTTCCTGGCCGCCGACCACACCAAGTTCGGCCGCAACGCCATGGTCAACCTCGGCAACCTCAGCCAGATCCACGCCCTGTTCACCGATCAGGAGCCGCCGGAGAAGCTGATGCGGCTGATGTCCCAGCATCAGATCGAGTGTCACATCTGCTGAGTCGCCGTTAATCCGCTCCAGCATCAGGCCGCCATCGGGCGGCCGCTTCGTTTTCAGCCTCCCGCCTTTCTGCTTGCCCTCATTCCACTGCCGATGCCGCGCTGATCACCCCAAAAAGCGCGAACTCGCTCACAGCCTCGCCCCCGTTTTCCCCATGCCCTGCCGCTTTATCACCGACCGGCAGCATTTTTAGCATTGCCAAAACAATCGCGATCACATTTTCTCCATAAAATGTTCGTTTATCATTTTTTCATGCTCTAATATGAGCGAAATCAAACATTGCGACGGTTTCGCAAGATCAAAATAAGAAAGTAGGTGAACATGAGCGAACATTATGATCTGGTCGTCGTCGGCGGCGGCATCAACGGGGTAGGCATTGCGGCTGATGCGGCAGGGCGGGGTCTGAAGGTTGCCCTGTTCGAGGCGCGCGATCTCGCCTCTGCCACCTCCTCCAACTCCAGCAAGCTGATCCACGGCGGCCTGCGCTATCTCGAACACTACGAATTCCGGCTGGTGAAAGAGGCGCTGGCGGAGCGGGAAGTGCTGCTCGGCATGGCCCCTCACATCGCTCGCCCCATGCGTTTTCGCTTGCCCCATCGCCCGCACCTGCGTCCGGCCTGGATGATCCGCGCCGGCCTGTTCCTCTATGACAACCTGGCCAAGCGCGACAAGCTCAAGGGCAGCTGCGGCGTGCGCTTCCTGCCACAGGATGGCCTCACCGCCGGCATCAGCAAGGGGTTCGAGTACTCGGACGCCTGGGTCGACGACGCCCGGCTGGTGGTGCTCAACGCCATGATGGCGCGCGACAAGGGGGCCGATGTGCAGACCCGCACCCGCTGCGTCAAGGCGGTGCGCGGCTCCAAACACTGGACCCTGACTCTGGAGCGGGAAGGGGGCGAGCAGTTCAACGTCACCTGCCGTGGTCTGGTCAATGCGGCCGGCCCCTGGGTCAAGACCTTCTATGACGAGAGCCTGCACGAGAAATCCCCACGCGGCATTCGCCTCATCAAGGGCAGCCACATGATAGTGCCGCGCATCCATGAGCGCGAAGAGGCTTACATCCTGCAAAACGAGGACAACCGCATCGTCTTCGTCATCCCTTATCAGCAGGACTACTCGCTGATCGGCACCACTGACGTGGAGCACAAGGGCAGCCCGCGCGAAGCCAAGATCAGCGACGCCGAGATCAACTACCTGTGCAAGGTGGTCAACGCCCACTTCACCCGCCAGATCGCCCCCAAAGACGTGATCTGGACCTACGCCGGGGTGCGCCCGCTGTGCGATGACGAGTCCGACTCGCCGCAGGCGGTGACCCGCGACTACACGCTGGAGCTCAGTGGCGAATCCGATGGCGCGCCGCTCTTGTCGGTGTTCGGCGGCAAGCTCACCACCTACCGCAAGCTGGCTCAGGCTGCCTGCAACAAGCTCAAGCCCTGGTTCAGCCAGATGGGGGATGACTGGACCGCCAACAGCCGGTTGCCCGGTGGCGAGTTCGACTGCTCGGTGCGCGAACTGGCGCGCGCCTTTGCGCTGGAGTTCGACTGGCTCGATGATCGCAGCGCCCTGCGCATTGCCGAGGCCTATGGCGCCCATGCCCGCCTCTGGCTCAAGGAGCCCCGTGGTCAGCACTTTGGTGCCGGTCTGTACGAAGCCGAGGTGCGCTACCTTATCGAGCGGGAGTGGGCCTGCACCCTGGAAGACATCCTGTGGCGCCGCAGCAAGCTGGGGCTGCGCCTCTCCGACGCCGAGCAGCAGCAACTGGCTGCCTGGCTGAGCGAACACCACCACGCCCTGCCAAAAGCGAGCTGACCCCCTGCGGGCGGCCTCGGCCGCCCGCCGTAAAACTGCAATAAACCTCTGTTATAACAATAACCTACATCCCATAAACAATAACAAAGAGCACCGCGCATGAAAAAACATACTCGCTCCCTGATTGCCCTTGGTCTGGGGGCTGCCCTGGCATTGCCCGCGCTGGCCGCCGAGGAAGGCAAAATCGTGATCGCCCACCGGGGCGCCTCTGGTTACCTGCCCGAGCACACCCTGGAGGCCAAGGCATTGGCCTACGGCATGGGGGCCGATTACCTGGAGCAGGATCTGGTGATGACCAAGGATGACCAGCTGGTGGTGATGCACGATCACTTCCTCGATGGCATCACGGACGTGGCCGAGCGCTTCCCCGGCCGGGCACGCCCGGATGGTCGCTACTATGTGGTGGATTTCACCCTGGACGAGGTGCGCTCCCTGCGCATGACCGAGCCGTTCCAGCTGGTGGACGGCAAGCAGGTGCCCGTCTATCCGGCCCGCTTCCCGCTGTGGAAGTCCAGCTTCAAGATCCACACCTTCCAGGAAGAGATCGAGATGATCCAGGGGCTCAACAAGAGCACCGGCAAGAACATCGGCATCTACCCGGAGATCAAGGCCCCCTGGCTGTTCCGCCACGAAGGTAAGGACATCTCCAAGGCGGTGCTCAAGGTGCTGAAGGAGTACGGCTACACCAGCAAGAACGACAAGGTCTATCTGCAGTGTTTCGATACCAACGAGCTCAAGCGCATCAACAGCGAGCTGATGCCTGCCATGGGGATGGACTTGAAGCTGGTGCAGCTGATGGCCGAGACCGACTGGAACGAGACCATGGTCTACGACGCCAAGGGCAAGGCGACCCCCTACAACTATGACTGGATGTTCAAGCCGGGCGCCATGAAGGAGATCGCCGCTTACGCCGAGGGGATCGGCCCCTGGAAGCCGATGATAGTGCCGGAGCCGGGTACCCTGGGCAAGCCGACCTTCACCGGCATGGTGAAAGAGGCCCATGCGGCCGGCCTCAAGGTGCATCCCTATACTTTCCGTCAGGATGAGGGCCAGATCCCGGCCTACGCGAAAGACTTCACCGATCTGCTGAACATCTTCCTCTATCAGGCCGATGTGGATGGCGTGTTCAGCGACTTCCCCGACAAGGCGGTCGAGGTGATCAAGGCGCACGGCAAATAATAAAAGAAGAGCAACACGGGAATGCAAGCGGGGCCAGGTGCCCCGCTTTTTTATGTCTGCTGGCAAGGGAAATCAGTAAGGGTGTAATTATATATTTACGATTTTGGTGTTTTGAGCATATGGCGAGCACTACTTTCTGGCCGAAAGGGTCTCCTTTGTGGTCATTTATCCATCTGCTAGCGAATAAATCCGCTAGTTTCACTTGATTGTTTGTTTTTAATTGGTAAGGTGGGGGCGGTTGCGTAACAAATCGCTGACTTGTGTAAATAAAAATGAACGGTCGGCGCAGTTGGCTTGAAACAGTAGAGAGAATGAGAAAATGCAAAGAGACCCCCTCAACAACATCCATATCCAGTCCGAACAAGTGATGATCACGCCTGCCCAGCTCAAGGAGAAACTGCCCATCTCCGATCGCGCGCTGGCATTCGTGCAAGGGGCCCGCAATACCATCGCCGACATCATCCACCGTCGTGATCACCGTCTGCTGGTGATCTGTGGTCCCTGCTCCATCCACGATATGGACGCCGCCAAAGAGTACGCAACCAGACTCAAAGCGCTGCATGACGCCTATCAGGACACTCTCTACATTGTCATGCGGGTCTACTTTGAAAAGCCGCGCACCACGGTCGGCTGGAAGGGCTTTATCAACGACCCTAACCTGGACGGTACCTTCGACGTGGAGCTGGGGCTGCACCGGGCCCGCGAGTTGCTCTGCTGGCTGGCCGAGCTGGAGCTGCCGCTGGCCACCGAGGCGCTCGACCCCATCAGCCCGCAATACCTGGCGGAGCTCTTCTCCTGGTCGGCCATCGGTGCCCGTACCACCGAATCCCAGACCCACAGGGAGATGGCGTCCGGCCTCTCCATGCCGGTTGGCTTCAAGAATGGCACCGACGGCAACCTGGGCACCGCCATCAATGCGCTGCAGGCCGCCTCCAGCCCTCATGCCTTCATGGGGATCAACCAGCAGGGCCAGGTCGCGCTGCTGCAAACCCAGGGCAACCCGGATGGTCACGTGATCCTGCGCGGCGGCAAGCACCCGAACTACGATTCGGTCAATGTGTCGCTGGCGGAAGAGGCGCTGGAGAAAGCAGGCCTGCTGCCCGGCCTGGTGGTGGATTGCAGCCACGGCAACTCCAGCAAGGATCACCGCCTGCAGCCCAAGGTGGCTGACAACGTGATCCATCAGATTGAGGAGGGCAACCGCTCCATCATAGGGGTGATGCTCGAATCCAACCTGTTCGAGGGCAACCAGTCCAGCGAACAGCCCAAGTGTGAGATGCGCTACGGCGTCTCCATCACCGATGCCTGCATCGACTGGGAGACCACGGACGCACTGCTGGCCCGTTGCCACAGCCAGCTGGCGGCGCCACTTTTGGCCAGAACCAAGGCATAAGCCGTGGTATCTTGTCAGCACTGACTGAACAATCGAGGTGTCACCGGCCGAGGCGGTGGCACCTCGTTGCCTCTTGAATCACAGGGCGTCGCTGCGGGCGGCGCCGCAGGGACCGGATATGGCTGAAGAGTTGAATGCCCTCAGGGACAAAATCGATGCGGTGGACAAGCAGCTGATTGATCTGCTGGCCGCCCGTCTCGCCCTGGTGGGGGAAGTGGGGGAAGTGAAGAGCCGGCACGGCCTGCCCATCTATGCACCGGATCGGGAGGCGAGCATGCTGGCCCGCCGCCGCGCCGAGGCCGAGGCTCTGGGAGTGCCGGGGGATCTCATTGAAGACGTGTTGCGCCGGGTGATGCGCGAGTCCTATATCCTGGAGTCCGCCAGCGACAAGGAGCACCACTTCAAGTGCATGAAGCCGGACCTTGGCAAGGTGGTGATCATCGGTGGTCAGGGTCAGCTCGGTCGCCTGTTCGGCAACCTGTTCAGCCTCTCGGGCTACCGGGTCGAGACCCTGGGTCAGGCCGACTGGCCGCGCGCCGACGAGATCCTGCACGGGGCCGGGCTGGTGATGGTGGCGGTGCCCATCGACGTCACCTGCCAGGTGATCGATCGGCTTGGCAACTTGCCGGCGGACTGTCTGCTGGTGGATGTGACCAGCGTCAAGGGCGAACCGCTCGAGCATATGCTGGCGGTGCACAAGGGGCCGGTGCTGGGGCTGCATCCCATGTTCGGGCCGGACGTGGCGAGCCTCGCCAAGCAGGTGATCGTCTGCTGTCAGGGGCGTGACAACGATGCCAGCCAGTGGCTGCTGGAGCAGATGACCATCTGGGGCGCGCGTTTGCAGCAGGTGGAGGCCAGGGCCCACGACGAGGCGATGACCTTTATCCAGGCGCTGCGCCACTTTGCCACCTTCGCCTACGGCTGGCACCTCTCCCGCGAGCAGGCCAACCTCGACCGCCTGCTGGCGTTGAGCTCCCCCATCTACCGGCTGGAGCTGGCCATGGTGGGACGGCTGTTCGCCCAGGATCCCCACCTCTACGCCGACATCATACTGTCGTCGCCGCAGAATCTGGCGATGATCCGCCGCTACTACCAGAACTTCGGTGAGGCGCTGGGGCTGCTGGAGCGGGGAGACAGGGAGGGCTTCATCGAGGCCTTCAGCCAGGTTTCGGGCTTCTTTGGCGAGCGGGCGGACGAGTTCCTGCGCGAGAGTCGCACCCTGCTGGCCCAGGCCAACGATCGTCGCCATCACGGCTGACGATGACCAAAAGCAAAAGGGGCCGACAGGCCCCTTTTGCTTTTGCATGCCAGCGCGCGTTGCGCCACCTCTATTCCGGCTGTGGCAAGCGCAGATCGGCGCCATCCCAGCCCAGCGGCAGGGTCAGCAGCTGATCGATCAGCTCCCGCCGATCGGACTTTTCCAGGTAGGCAAGGTAGAGCGGACGGCTCAAGGCCTGGGCGCCTTCCACCAGGTGCAGGCGCCCCTGCTCGAGGAAAGGGCTTACCATGCGCCTTGGCAGGTAGGCGGCGCCGCCGTTGGCCAGCACGAACTGCAGCGCCATGTTGGCGGAGCTCGAGTGCAGCACCGGGGTCTTTTGCAGGCTCTGCAGCCGGCTGGGTTGCGGCTCAAAGCTGGTGCCCCAATCCAGATGAATGTGCGGCATCTGCATCAGGCTGTCGGCGTTGGCCGCGCCATCCCGGCTCACCAGCTCGAACACCAGCTCGCCGATGGGGTGCAGGGCAATCTCGTCGATCTTGGTCGGCTCCGAGAGCAGGGCGAGATCGAGGGAGCGCTCCAGCAGCTGGCGGCACAGGTGCTCGCGGGAGGCGGTCTCGAGCCGCACCGCCAGACCGGGGGCCAGGGCATAGACATGGTTGAGCCAGTCATTGAAGTCGAGCTCCCAGAACACCGCGGGGGCGCCGATGGCGAGCTGCTGGCTGAAACCGGGGGAGAGGGCCACATCCTGCTTGGCGCGGCCCAGGGTATGTAAGATGGCGTCTGCGTAGGGCAGCAGACGCTCACCGGAGGCGGTCAGGCGGATGTTGTTGCGATGGCGGGCAAACAGACTGACCCCGAGTTGCTGTTCGAGCTGGCGGATCCGAAAGCTCACAGCCGACTGGGTCAGGTAGAGATTTTCAGCAGCCCGGCCGAAGTGCCGGGTCTTGCTGACCTCGATAAAGGTCCGAAGCAGTTCGGTATCCATTAATCGATGGACTCGTCGCTACCGCTGCCACCTTCAAAACCGCCGCCACTCGCTTCCTCGTTGGCACCGCCAGCGACGGTGCACAGACGGTGCACGCGCTTGGGACCGATCACCTTCAGATACTTGAACCACACCTTGGCGTGGGGGTTGTTGCCGGCGGCGCCGGACTTGACCTGCTCGATGAAGGCGCTTTCCACGTCATCGCGCGCGGCCAGGTTGCCCTGATAGAGCGCCAGCATGGCGGTACCGTATTTTTCCAGACTGTCCGCTTCGGCCACAGTGAATTCGCCACTGCGACGCAGGCCACGGGGAAAATGTTTGAAGTCGTTGAAACGCTTGTCTGATTCGAAGCTCATAGTGCTCTTTTTCTGGTTAGTTTGACCTTTGCGGGCAAGTATCATCAGGCCGTCGCAGAGTGCAAAATCAATTTTTTCACTATATTGATAAATCTCTTTCATCGAAAGTGATTTGCCGCGGATCCATGGGCCCGGGTCGGCTGAAAAGGGCAAAAAAGTGAGAAAAAAAGCGGAGTTATGTCAGGTTCTATAAAGGTTGGCGGGGTGGGAAACAGCACAGTTTGTTACAAATAAAGCGCCATTCGGCGCTCTATTTGATGTCATTCATGAACCAAAGCGGGAGGTTTGGTCTCGGTAGAGACTCACTCGATCATGGCTGGCTGAGCCAGGGTATCGGCACGCCACAGACGGTAGCGCACTTCATACTCCTGCGGTACGTAGAGCACGAACGGCAGCTTGGAGTTGTAGTTCACGAAGAAGCCCTGGCCGTAGATCTGGACGAAGGTCTCTTTCTTCTGGCCATCCGGGCAGGCCATCAGGGTGCTGATGGGATCGGACACCTTGCCGAGCATCAGGTAGTTGTAGCCCCAGCCTTTGACGCTGTGCTGTTCCAGGTTGCCGGCAAAGCGCGGCACATTGCAATCGACCATCATTTTCTTGCCGACCTGCAGCTCGACCATCATGTCGGCTTCGTTTTCGACTTCCGGCAGGCGGATCACCACACGTTCCTGGTTCACTTCGGCGGCCGGGAACATGCTGATATCAAATTTTTTCGGTTCGGCGGCGAAGGCATGGCCGCCCAGCAACAAGGCGCCCAGCAGGCTAAAACGCAATACGGTTTTCATCTGTACCTCATGGGGTTGGTTCAACGCCGCTAGACTAACCGCTCTGCCCGTTTCATGCCAGCGATCTGCTACGTAAAAACTGCGTAAAATGATGCAGATCCGGCACACAATGACGTCTTCTGGCTATTTTCTGACAGGGCGCAGATCCGCCGAACGACAGGCCGGGCCGCAAACGCGGGTGGCCAGCCGGGATCCTGTGTTCATCGGGATCCCCTGGCCACCCGACTCCATCAGCGCACCAGCAGCACCTGCTTGGCCCAGGCGCCGGGGGCCCGCATGCCGACGGCGCCGCTGGTGATATCCAGATAGGCGACCCCCTTGCTGGCCGGCACCGGGGTGGAGGACCAGAGGTAGACGTAACCGTCGTTCACCTCTTTGCCGTCACCGGCCATGGCGCGGGGGAAGATGGTTTCGTTGAGCGCCGGTTTGTAGCAGGCGGACTCCAGCACGCTGGCCAGCTCCTTGATGGTAGGCAGGCGCCAGCCGCCGTGGCCGCCGAAGTTGTACAGCGCATGGCTCGGCTCGGTACGGATCCGCTCGGCGGTCAGCAGGGCCTGCTGCCAGTAAAGCCGGGTCGGCTCGCCTTGGCAGCTCTGGTTGCGCCAGGTCTGGCCGAGCTGGCAGCGCATCCAGGTCAGGCCGGTGGAGCGATCCGTGACGGTGCCGTTGCCGCGGTCGATGAAGCGGGCGGTGGGACTGGTTCTGGGCATGTTGTCATCACAGATGGCGGTGGCCAGGGCGAGGGGGCTGCCAAGGGTCAGCAGCAGGGTCAACATCAAGCGGTTCATCGGGTTACCTCCGCCACCAGTCGTAGTTGCAGACCGTTGGCATCATCGCTGTTTTGAACTGTGGTGGCGTAGTCGGTGCCGGCGTCATCGCCAAGGAAGATGTGGGCGATGGCGCTGATGGGGGCGCTCTCCAGCCGACGCGAAGGGGTCAGGGTCTGGCTCCAGTAGTAGCCGCTGAAATCCTTGCTGGTGGTGCCGACATCGGGGAAGTAGCGCACGTCCATGCTCACCGGCTGGTCGTCCTGGCGGGCGAGGGAGCCGTAGTGCTGCAGGCTCATCAGCTCGCGCGAGTGGGGCATGCGCCAGTGAGTGATGCCGCACAGCTGCTGGGCGTTGAGCCACTGGCGGTACTGCTCCGTGGTGCAGATGGCCTCGCCATCCGGGCAAGCGTAGTCCAGCTCCTGCTGGGTGGGGTGATAGTCGTCAAGCTCCCAGGCGAAGGTGCGGTGCAGATCCCGCGGACTGGCGGGATCATCGAGCTTTTTTTCCCAGACCAGGCCGGTATTGAGATCCTCCACGCACTCCCAGGCGGGGGCGTCATCGGCCAGCGGCTGTCCCTTGCCGTCGAGCTTGCGATAGCGCAGCGGCGCCTTGTTGAGGCTGGCCTCCTGCCCCGGGTGGTCGGCGGGTTCCTGGGTGAGCAGGTAGTCAACCCCGTCCGTGTAGGTGGTGACGCCACTGCCGGTGATCAGTGGATGGGAGTGCTGTTGCAGCAGCCGGGCGCGGACGTCTGCCTGCTGGCTGGCCAGTTCGCCGTGCAGGGCAAAGTGGCTGGCCAGCTCGGGCAGCAGGCTGCCGATGGCAGGCCACACCAGCATATGCAGGGTGGCGGTCGAGAAGCCCTCCTGGGCCTGTAGGTCGGTCTCGACGACTGCCTGCAGCAGCTGGCCCAGCGCCAGGTTGAAGTCGCTCAACCGGGAGAGGGCGGCCAGATCCTGGCCCGGTTGCAGCGGCGCCAGCGCACTGAGCAGCTCGCCGAGGGCTTGCCTCGGGGGCTGCCCCTCGGCGATGCGGTATTGCAGCAGGGTGCTGAGCGGGCTGGGGGTCAGGTGCTGATCATCGAGCCGGGCGGCGGGATGCAGCAGCACGGGGGCGGCCGGGTTGCTTGGCAAGAACAGCAAGGTGCTGGTCAACAGGGCCGGGGCGCTGCCGCTCAGCCGGTGAGTGCCGGCCGCGCCGCTGACACTGGGCTCCCCCGCATCACAAGATGCATTCTGGTTGAGGTTGACGCACAGGGTGCCGGCTTCGGGCAGGGTCACGGTCAGGCTGTAGTCGGGGACTGCCAGCGGCGCCTCGTCCGAGCCACCACCGCCACAGGCGGTGAGCAGGGGGGCCAGCAGGCAGGCCAGGCGGGAGTAATGTGGTGTCATCTCTAGTCCTTAGGGAGGGGGCCTTGGCCCCCTCTTCTTATATATGGATGGGGTGGATTCAGGTGCGCTGGCGCAGGCGGCGCCAGAGGGCCAGCGGCAGCAACCAGAGCAGGTTGGTCGTACCGCCACCGCTACCGTCGTCCACCTGGAAGTGGATGATGCCGTCATCGGGCGGGGTGACCGGCTTGCTGCACTGGGCGCCGGTCCGCTGGCTGATGCTCCAGCCGTTGATGCGGCCCTGATTGCCGGGCTTGCTGTCCACTATCTCCAGGGTCCAGCGACCGGCCAGCGGCTCCCCTTCCAGCGCGCTGAAGGGCTGCAGGGGCAGCAGCTCGGTGGGGAAGACCCCCTTGAGGCGCGGCAGCGGGCTGTAGCCCTTGTCCCAGATCTGGATGCGGGTGCCGGAGGGGGAGTTGAGCCAGATCTCCAGCTCATCGAGCGCCGGGTGCTGCAGATCCAGGTTCAGTTGCAGCCGATCGCTCACCCTGGCCTCGCTGCTCTCTATCAGCAGGCTGGTTTCGCTGAGGCCACGCACCTCGTCGCTGATGGCATCGCTCAAGGTGAGCGGCTGACCGCTGGCGCGGCTGACGATGGGGGCGCCGATGGGCAGGGTCAGCGACTGCTGCCACTGGCGCTCGGTCGGGCTGGTGCCGCTCATGGCGAGGCTGACCGGCAGCGCCACCTCGTCGCCACAGGCGAGCGGGCTCTGGGCCAGCAGGCGCAGGGTGGTGGTCATGCTGGCACCCGCCGCGAGGGTCGCCGGTTGCCAGCTGTAAGGATCGGCCTGCAGCCCGCTTGGCAGCTGGAGGGCCAGCTCATTGAGGGTCACCGGCGCCTTGCCCTGGTTGGTGAGGGTCAGCTGCACCGACTGGCGCTGCCCCAGCTCGATGACGCTGCCATCACTCAGGCCCACATTGACCGGTGCCTGTAGCAGGCCGTGCTGGCGGAACGCCTGCTCCAGCAGCTTGGCATAGGGGCGCGCCGGGTAGAGCCGGGCGGCTGTATCCACAGTGATGCGGGCCAGCTGCGGCATGCGGATGGCCGGGCCAAGACCGAAGTGGGACTCGATGATCAGGCGATCAAACTCGTCCCGCGCTCCTTCGCCCTGCTCGGCAACCGCGGCCAGCAGCGCCTGGAACAGCGGGGTGCCCCACAGCTGGTCGCCATTGCTGCCGTTGATGGTGCGGTGGGCCGGGTAGTTGTAATCCGGGTGGTAGCGGGCGCGCAGATCGTCCAGCTGACGCGGGGTACGGTCGGTGAAGCGGGCATCCCAGTTGAACACCATGGCGGGCTCGAACTGGCGACCGGCTTCGCTGCGCTGGCGGTGGCTGGCGGCCAGGTAGTCGCTGAAGCCCTCGCCGATGGCGCCCCAGTCCGCCTCGTCCCCCAGATCCGGCACTATGTGATGCTGCACCGCGTGGCCGAACTCGTGCCAGATCACCATGGGATCCTCGGCATCGGGCACGCCGCTGCGACCCAGCTCCAGCCGGCGTTCGAACGGATCGTAGAGGGAGTTGTCCTGATAGCCGGCCTCGGTGTCGATGTCGAGCGCCCCCGGAATGAGGTCGCTAAAGCCGAGGCGCTTGAGGTGACGCTGGGCCAGATCCAGGTGGTAGTAGGCGTTGATGTCGGCAAAGCCGCGATCATCGCGGGTCAGGCGAAACCCCAGCGGGCTGTCGGCGCTGAAGGGGGCGGTATCCGGCTCCATGGCATCCACTACCCGGGCGTGGGGGCCGCTCAGCAGATAGCGTCCGCCCGCCAGGGTGACCGGCAGCGGTACCTTGTCCTGATAGGCGGCGTCTGCCAGTTGCAGGGATTCGTGCCACACCAGACCGGCGTCGCGCAGCTGGGTACGGGGATCCGGATCGAATACCCGAGCCTCCAGCTGGGTGTCGCCGGCGTCGGCGGTGCGGCTGGCCCGGGTGGTGGCCGCATCCATCCAGCGGCCGAGCTCGCGGCTGCCGTCGCAGCTGGCGAACAGCTGCACCTGGCTGGCCTTGGCGTTGCCTGCCTGATGCTCGCGTACCCGCTGGCGCAGGGCCGGCACCAGGGTGTCGCCGTCGCGCCAGTACCAGGCCTCGACCGGACCAAGGGGGTCGATCTCGCTGCCGCCATCGCGCAGTTGATCCAGCAGGGGATCCAGATTGCCGGCGGCATCGCAGCCGGGTTCGCGGCTATCCAGCGGCCGGCTGTTGTGATAGATGCGCCAGGGCTTGCCGGTCGAATCGACGCTGACGGCGGCCTGAATGGTGGCTACCGGCAGACCGTTGACCAGCTGGCGGAAGCTGTAGTGATGGCCGAGCAGGCTGGCCCGCTCGTAGTCGGGAGCCAGGCTCACACCCAGGCGCTGTTCTAGCCAGAGCTTTGGCGTGGTGGTCAGCGGTTGTTCATCGACAAACTGCAGCTCGGCCGCCAGCAGCGGCTGGGAGAGCAGGGTTGCCGCCAGCCAGAGGGCCAGGGAAGAGGGTTTCATGGTTTACTCCAACACAAAAATGAGAAAAGGGATCACCGGCCGGCACCCGCCAGGGTGAGCAGGAAGGCGTACTCGCGGGCCGCCTGCTGGCGCGCGTTGCCCGGGCTTATACGGTGGCCGCCGTCGAGGACCGTGCTGAGCAGATAGGGACCCGGCCCCGTGCTGTGTTCCCGCAGGCGGGCCACCCACTTGAGTGGCTCCCAGTAGGGCACCTGACTGTCGTGCAACCCGGCCGTCACATAGACGGGGGGATAGGGGGCCGCATGCAGGTTGTCGTAAGGGCTCAGACGGCGCATGGCGGCGTAATCGGCGGCAATGGCCGGGTTGCCCCACTCGGCGTACTCCTGGCGGGTAAGCGGCAGTTCGGGATCGCTCATGGTGCCGATGAGGTCGACGAAGGGCACCTGCAGCACGGCCCCGGCGAAGCGGGTCGGTGCCTGATTGAGGGCCGCCGCCACCAGCAGGCCACCGGCGCTGCCGCCCATGGCGAACAGCCGGGCGGGGTCGATGGCGGGATCCCGGGCCAGCGCCTCGGCCACAGTCAGGAAGTCGTCCACGCTCTGCTGTTTGTGGCGACCGCGCCCCGCCAGATACCACTCATCCCCCAGCATGCCGCCGCCGCGCACGTGGGCGATGGCGTAGACGAAGCCGCGATCCAGCAGACTCAGCACCTGCGGCTGGTAGTAGGGGCGCATGGGGGTACCGTAGGCGCCATAGCCGTAGAGCAGCAGGGCCTTGGGGGTGTGAATATCCTTGCGCCACACCAGGGAGACCGGCACCTTGACGCCATCCTTGCCCACCACCCAGCGGCGCTCGCTCTGGTAGGGGGAGGGGAGGGCGGTCCGGGAATCCGGCAACCAGCGGCCGCTGGCGAGATCGAGCAGGCGCTGGTGCGGCGGCTCGGCCATGCCCTGGCGACGGATCAGGATCTGCCCGCTGGCCGGGTCGTGAGCGCCCTGGATCCAGGCCGTGCCGGCCCCCTCGGTCAGCAGCAGACGATGGCTGAGCCGGCCGCGGCCATCCAGCACGTCGAGCCAGTCATCCCCTTTGTGGCGATACTGCAGCACCGTGTAGTCGGCAAACAGGCGCCACTTCTCAAGACTCCTCTGCTCGCCGGACCAGAGCGGCTGCCACTCTCCCTTGGCCACCTGGCTCAGGTCGGCCACCTGATAGAGGCCGAGGGTACCGTCCCGGTTGCTCTTGAGCAGCACCCGCTCCCCCTGGGTATCCAGGTAGTACTCGAGGCCAGCCTGACGTGCCTTGAGCAGAGCAGGTTTGCCCTCGTCCAGCAGGTACTGCTCGGCGCTGTCGTGGTTGTTGCTCTGCAGCAGCAGGTGGCGTCGATCCGTGGTGCGATAGAGGCTGAGCAGCCAGGCAGGGTCCGCCTCCTGGTGGATCTGCTGCTCCTTGCCATCGCGCCAGGCCCACAGTTGCCAGGGGCGCAGGGTGCGAGGTTCGTTGGCGATGGTGTAGAGGGTCTTGCCGTCCAGGCTCCAGAGCAGATCGCTGGCCCGGTGCGTCAGGGTGGCCAGGGGCTGGCCGTCGGCCAGATTGAGCAGGGTGATGCGGTAGTCCCGATCGCCCTGCAGATCTTCGGCCAGGGCCAGCCAGCGCCCGTTCGGGTGCAGGGCCCAGCTGGCGAGCTCGTAGTAGCCGCTGGCCGGCTGACGGGCCGCCAACCGTTGACGGGGCTCAGCCTGCTCGTCGCTGCGCTGCCACAGGCTGCCGTCGGCTTCCATCCGCCACTGGCTGCCCGCCTCGCTCAACCACTCTTGCGGCATGGGCTCGCCGCGCGCTTGCGCCTGCCATTCTGCCTGCAGAGCCTGCTCCAGCGGCTGCTGAGCGGCGAGCTGCTGCTCGGTCCAGCGGTTCTGCTCGCCCAGCAGGGCCAGCAGGGCGGGATCCTGGCGGCTGTCATCGCGCCAGCCGCCGTAGGGATCGAGCCGGGCCCGCTCCCCCGGCATCGGTAGCGGGCGGTGAGGAATAAGCGGCGCCGACGCGGCGACGGCCTGGCTCGGGGCGCCGGCAGCTGCAAGGGCGGCAGGCTGGGTGGGCGCCGGAGTGGCCAGCAGGCTGGCCAGCATCAGGAGTGCGTGCATCAGAGCCCCACGAAGGTGTAGCGCAGGCTGGCGCTCAGGGAGCGGCCCGTCTGGGTGTAGAGGCCCGCATCCGTGCCTGCTTCCAGCCCGGCGACGTCCTGATAGCGGGTGTAGCGGGTGTCGAGCAGGTTGTCGAGCTTGAGGTTGGCCTTGAGAGCGTCGGTGATCTGCCAGTCGGCGGTCAGGGCGAAGCTGAGCCAGCCGGCGGTTTTCAGGCACTCGCCCTGCTGCTGGGTCAGGCTGTTGCCACAGCTGGGCACCCGGCTCATGGCGGCGGCGTAGTCGGCCTGCAGCCCCAGGCTCCAGTCGTTGGCCTGATAGCTGAGGCGGGTGTTGCCCTCGAGCGGAGTGAGGTTGCGCGGCGATTCGCCCTGGCTGGTCTTGCCGTCGACCCAGCCCAGCTTGGTGGCCAGCTCCCATTGCGGGGTCAGCCAGTAGTTGGCGGCGACTTCGGCGCCCCAGGTCTCGGACTTGGCGACGTTGCGATATTGACGCAACATGACCCCGTCCCGCAGGCGGAAGCCCACCTGACGCCAGTCGACGAAGTTGTAGTAGCGGTTGTAGAAGAGGGCGGGCTTGATGCTCCACTCGTCCCCTTCGCCACTCACCCCCCACTCGAAGCTGTGGCTGGTCTCCTCCTTGAGATCCGGGTTGGCGATGATCTCGAACGGCGGCAGGGCAAAGTAGTGGGGGATGTTGCCGTACACCTTGTCGTAGGAGGGGGCGCTGAAACCGTTGGCGTAGCTCAGCCAGCTGCGCCACTGCTCGTTGAAGCGGTAGCTGGTGGCCAGACTCGGGGAGAGGTGCCAGCTGTGGTTGCTCTCGCCCCGGCCATCCTGCGGGCTCAGCCACTGCTGATCCATGCGCAGGGTCGGGGTGAATTGCCACTGGCCCAGGGTCGCCACATCCCCCAGCCAGATGCCGGCCCGATCGGTGCGGGCGCTGCTGAAGGGGGCGGACTGGGTGGGTTGGGGAATGCCGGCTTCCAGCATCAGCTTCTCCACCGGTCGCTCGTGCCGGGTGCGCGCCAGCTCGATGCCGTAGCTCAGCTTGTGCTCGACGGCGCCGGTGACCAGGTCACGGCGGATATCCAGCTCGCTGCCGAGCAGGTGCTCGGTGAAGGTGGCCAGCTCCCGCTCGCTGCGATAGCGGGGGTAGCCGCTCAGCTCGTCATTTTGCAGCAGGCTGCGCTTGTTGGCGGTGTTCTTGGCATAGTTGCCGTGCAGGTTCCAGGTAAAGCGGTCGGCCAGCGGGTGGCCCAGATCCTGCGCCTCCCAGCTCAGCTTGCCGCCCTGGGAGCGCTGGCTGCCATTCTCGCGATACTGGCGCACCTGCCACTTGCCGTCGGGCTGGGGAATTTCGCGCGGCCCCTGATCCCGCTTGGCGTTGTCCTCGAAGTAGTCGAACTCGAGGCGCAGCAGATGCCGTTCATTGAGGGTCAGGCTGGAGCTGGTGGAGGCGCTCAGGCCATCGAGATCCGCCGGAATGCGGCTCTGGTCGTAGTTGGCGGTCTCGTGTCCCTGCCAGCCGGAGAGGCGCAGCAGGTGGGCGCTCTCGCCCCAGCGGGCGGCGCCGGTGGCGCTCAGTTTCTGCTTGTCGCTGCTGCCGTCGTGCAGCACCTTGCTGCTGAGGTAGGCATCCTGCCCCTGCAGGTAATCTTCCGGCTGCTTGGTGGTGATGACCACGGTGCCGCCGATGGCGTCCGAGCCGTGCAGGGCGGAGCCTGCTCCCTTGGCCACCTCGATCTGCTTGACGTCATCGAGATCGAAGCTGAAGCGGCCCACCTTGTCGTTGAGATCGTCGGCACCGAAGCCGTCGCTGACCCGGACTCCGTCCTTGACGATCAGTACCCGGTTGCCACCGATGCCGCGGATGCTGATGTTTTGCGGCCGACCCGCCGAGCCGGTCACCGAGACGCCGGGTTCGTTCTTGAACACGTCGGTGAGCTCGGTGGCTATCTGGCGCTCCAGATCCTCTTCGGTGATGACGGTGATGGAGCCCGAGATGTCGGACAGTTTCTGCTCGACCCGCTGACCCTTGACGATTATGGTCTCGCGCGCCTTGGGCGGGGTGGTGCCGGAGGTGTCTATCCCTGCGGGGTCGCCGGCGGCCAGCGCTGTACCGGACAGCAGCATGGGCCAGTAGTGAAGTAGTGTTTTCATTTTGAGAATAATTATTATTTAAGCCTGAAGGCTGCGGATTATTGCAGAGAGGTTCAATCAGATCAATGATTGATAATCATTATCATTTTGTTTTTATGACCCTGATCAGGCTGCATTTTTTGATGAAGACATCAGTAGCAAAGTGGGCCAACGTTTGCGCCTGCAGGACGCAGGGCAGGCAGACGGGGGGATGAAATAGGGGAGGGTGGCAAGGTGTTGGCTGAGGGTTTGGCAGCTCATGCCAAGGTTATGTCGGCAATAAAAAACCCGCTCGAGGAGCGGGTTTTCAAGGGATACAGGACGGGCCTCAGGGGGCGCGGTAGAAGCGGTTCAGCTCGTTCATCACCTGGATCATGACCCCCATGTCCGGGGTGCCGTGTTTGATGGGACGGTAGCTGTTGCGCTCCAGCAGCTCGAAGTCACCCTGCTTGTTGAAGTGGGTGATGGTGTTGCCCTGATAGATGGCAAAGTCGCGCTGATCCCCCGCCAGCAGCCAGTTGCGCGGGCTGTTGTCAAACAGGTTGCGGCCTATGCTGTAGTCCCGCTGCGGGTTGCGCACCCCCAGCATCCCCTGCATCAGGGTCGGCACCAGATCCAGGTGGCTGCTCACCGGGCTCGTCGGCAGGGTCTCGTTGCCCGGCCAGGCCAGCACGAAGGGCACCTGCACCTGATAGGGCGAGTAGTTGGTGCCATAGCCCCAGCTGTTGCTCTGGGTATCGTTGAACTCCTGGCCGTGGTTGGCGGTGACCACGACGATGGTCTGCTCGCCAATGCCCTGCTGCTGCAATTGGGTCAGCATCTGCTCCAGCAGCTGATCGGTGTAGAAGACCGAGTTCTTGTAGCGATTTTCCAGCTTTTGCAGGTTTTCGGCCTGATAGGCGGTGGCCGGGTTGAACTTGGTCAGCTCCGGCTGGAAGGGGCCCTTGATGCCGGCCGGCAGCTGGTAGTCGCCCGGGCTCGACAGATAGACCAGCGAGAACCAGGGGCGGTCAGGGGAGCGCTTGGCGAGCCACTGCTGCCAGTCGCCGACAAGCTGGGTATCGTCGGTTTGCTCGGAGACGAACACCTGTTTGCGCAGGCCGGAGAGGATGCTCTGGCGATACTGCTGGGCATCTTCCAGCGCGCCGAACAGGCCGAACTGGTAGTCCTGGCGCAGCATCTCGTCAAACAGCACCGGCGGGGTCTTGTCGTTGCGAATGTCGTCGTAGTAGTGACCAGGCAGGCCGTAGAACAGGCTGAACATCCCCATGGCGTCATCGTTGCCGCCACTCATGTGGTTGGCAAAGTTGAGGTGCTGATCCGCATAGCGCTGCAGATTGGGCATGTTGATGTTGTTGAGCATGTCGGCCCGCAGGGAGTCGACCACCACGATCAGCAGGTTCTTGTGGGTCAGCGGGGCGTTGACGCTGAGCGGGCGCAGCGGGTAACGCAGCCGGCTCGCACTGTCGCCATCCTGGGACTCGGCCTTCTTCTCGTACTGATCCAGATCCAGCCAGCCGTGCTTGGCGAGGAAGCTCTTGGCGGTCATCGGGTAGGAGAGCGGGAAGTTGGCGCGCTGCATGGTGATGGGCTGATACAGGGTGGCATCGGCCCAGCTGTTGACCACGTGGGTCAGGATGAAGCAGACCAGCAGGGCCAGCCCCACCTGATTGCCGTACTGGCGGCGCTTGCGCTTGTTGATCTTGCGCCACACATAGGCCGACAGCAGCAGCTGCACCAGGAAGATGGTGGGCACCGCCACGAAGATGATGCTCCAGATCGAACCCTCCTCGGTCTGGGCCTGATCCAGCAGCAACTGCCACACCTGACCGTTGAGGTGGAACTTGAACAGCTGGAACACCTGGGTGTCGATAAGCAGCAGCACCAGCGCCAGGGTGGCGATGATGGCGGAGATGAAGCGCAATGGTTTCTCCCTGGGCAGCACGAAGCTCAGGGGGAAGATCGTCAACAGGTAGGTGACAAAGCTCAGAAACGAGAAGTGACCGATCCAGCTGATGATGAGATAGGTCACGCCGAGCGTGGTCGACGGCCAGCTGATCGCCCCCAGATAACGGGTAGCGATCAGCATGGCCAGAATGATGTTGAAGAAGGAGAACCAATGCCCCCAGGTGATCAGGCGAGAGACATTATCACGATAGGGGTTGCCGGTTTCGACCATAGTGATCCATCTGCTTGAAAAACATCAAAGAATGCGAAGAGACTCAATGAGCATCGTGGCGATGATCGACCGAGGCGGTGAGCGCCTGGATGAATTTCTCGGTGATCGCCTGACGCTGGGCCGGGGCCATGCCATTGATGATGTTGGTGGTCAGGTTGCCGAGCACCATCAGACTGAGGTCCACCGGCGCCTTGTGCTTCTCCAAGGCGGTGATCAGGTCGTTCATCAGGGCGTCAAACTGCTCGTTATTGTACTTTGATACGATGGGCATAATCTTGGGTTCATCTCGGTTCAAAGCGCCTTATAATACTTCACCCTTTCGGCTAACACTATGGCTTTGTGACATGAGTCTCGATATCGACAAGATCATTCTTCACTCCCTGCGCCAGGGCGGCGATGGTCAACCTCACGCCGACACCCGCAGCCAGCTTCTGCCTGCCGATGAGGCGGTACAGGGGCTGATGGCGGAGCTGCACCGCATTTACAACGGCAAGGGGGGCAAGGGCTTTGGCTTCTTCGCCGACCCCGAGGCCGCCGTCGCCGAGCTGGCAGAGGGGGAAGAGGCCCCCAAGCAGCCCTCTCCCCTGTTTCGCATCGCGCTGGAAAAGCTGCTGGACGAGCAGCTCGAATTCGTTCCCTTCTCGGTGGAGATGACCCAGCTGCTGGTCAAGCAGCTGGTGGAGCACGCCCTCGACGAGCAGGGGGTGCTGCTGTTTGCCAAGTACAACTACGTGGGTGTGGATTATCTGATGATCGCCCTGCTGGAGGGCAAGGAGAGCGTCACCGTCAGCGAGGCGCTGGAACTGCGCCACATCCAGTATCTGGATATCGGCAAATTGAACCTGGTGGCCCGCATCGATCTCACCGAATGGAAAACCCAGGCTGATTCGCGCCGTTACATCACTTTCAGCAAGGGCCGGGTCGGTCGCAAGCTGGGTGATTTTTTCATGGATCTGCTGGGGGCCCGCGAGGGGATGGATGCCAAGATCCAGAACAAGGGGTTGCTGCAGGCGGTGGACGACTATTGCGACAGCCGCCAGCTGGAGCCGGCCGAGCGCAACGACTACAAGAAACAGGTCTTCAAATATTGCACCGAGCAGGCCAGCGCCGGTGAAGAGATCGAGATCAGGGAGCTGTCGGCAGAGCTCTCGTCAAAAGAAGCAGGGGAGGGCGACCTCGATTTTTACAGCTTCATCGGTCAGGAGTACGAGCTGGAAGAGCGCTTCCCGGCGGACCGCTCCACCCTGCGCGGGCTGACCAAGTTCGTCGGCTCCGGTGGCGGGCTGACGTTGAGCTTCGAGCAGAAGCTGCTCAACAGCCGGATTTTCTACGATCCCCAGACCGATACCCTGACCATCAAGGGGGTGCCACCCAACCTCAAGGATCAGTTGCTGCGCCAGTCGTAATGTGATCTGCTTTCCACTTTTGGCAAAAAGACACCGCAGCCTGCTGCGGTGTCTTTTTATTTAACGGGGTAGGTGGCAGCGAAACCAACTCGGTGATTTGTTAACAAATTAAACAGAATAATCCCTGTGAAAGGGTTTTCAATGAGGTGAAAACCCTTTCATTCATGTTTATTTATTTCTCTTTGGTAATTTAATTTCTTAATTTGGCGATAAATATGCCAATAAATGGCGTTAACCCCCTGAAATAAGAAAATGTTTTCAGAACTTTCCGGAAGAAAATACGTAATTGCGTTTCAAAAATGCGAGTTGCGTCATGTGAGGCGGTAACGGCTTGGGATAATATTCATCTCGCACACAATGCTCTTGCAGCGCGGAACTAATACAAGGAAAGGCTCATGAAAAAGAAATTGCTGTCATCCCTGATCGGTCTGGCTACTCTGGGTGTGGCTTGCTCTGCCACTGCCGCCATTGACGAAGGCCAACTGACCATCTGGATCAACGGTGACAAGGGATACAATGGTCTGGCCGAAGTAGGTAAGAAATTTGAAGCCGAAACCGGCATCAAGGTGACGGTTGCTCACCCTGATCAGGTGGAAGTGAAATTCCAGCAAGCCGCTGCCACCGGCAACGGCCCGGACATCTTCTTCTGGGCTCACGACCGTTACGGTGAGTGGGTCAAGGCCGGTCTGCTGGTCCCCGTGACCCCGAATGCCGCCACCAAAGCCAAGTTTGAACAGTTCGCCTGGGATGCCATGACCGTTGATGGCAAGACCTACGGTTATCCGGTTGCCGTCGAAGCCGTCAGCCTGATCTACAACAAGGATCTGCTGCCGGAGCCGCCGAAGACCTTCGAAGAGATCGCCAAGATTGACGAGACCCTGAAGAAGAGCGGCAAGCGCGCCATCATGTGGGCCTATGACACCCCCTACTTCAGCTACCCGCTGGTGGCTGCCAACGGTGGCTACGCCTTCAAGAAGACCGCTACCGGTTATGACGTGAAAGACACCGGCGTGAACAACGCGGGTGCCAAGGCCGGTGTCGGCTACATCTCCGAGATGATCAAGTCCGGTCACCTGGAAAAAGGCATCGACTACGGTGTGATGGACGCCAAGTTCAACAAGGGCGAAGTGGCCATGATGATCAACGGTCCCTGGGCCTGGAGCAACCTGGACAAGAGCGGCATCAAGTACGGCGTTGCCTCCCTGCCGACCCTGAAGGGTAAACCGGCCAAGGCCTTCGTCGGCGTGCTGGGTGCCACCATCAACGCCGCCAGCCCGAACAAGGATCTGGCCATCGAGTTCCTGGAAAACTACCTGCTGACCGACGCCGGTCTGGCGCCGGTCAACGCCGACAAGCCGCTGGGCGCCGTGGCGCTGAAGTCCTTCCAGAAGACCCTGGAAGCGGATCCGCACATCAAGGCCACCATGGTGAACGCCCAGAATGGCGAGCCGATGCCGTCCGTGCCTGAAATGAGCCGTTTCTGGTCCTCCTTCGAAACTGCCCTCAAGAACGTGACCTCCGGCCGTCAGAGCGTTGACGAAGCCCTGGATACCGCTGCCAAGCGTATCGTTCAGTAAGCACGTACTACCCGGGAGGCCGCAACGGCCTCCCACTCTCTCAAATCTCTCTTGGCGTTATAAAGGTTAATTGGCATGGAAGTAGTACCTTCTATCGAATCCTATGCCGGTCCGAAGGATAAGCACACCTGGCTTAAGTGGACCATTGCTGCCCTGGTAGCCATCCTCAACGGTTATGCAGCCGTGATGATGTACGCCAGCGGTGAGTGGGTATTCGCTCTGCTTGATCTGGTGGTGGTCTCCGTCGGTCTGTATGTCTTCATGAACAAGAAGACCTATGCCCACCGCTATATCTTCCCCGGTGTGGCTGGCATGGTTGTTTTTATCATCTTCCCTCTTGCCTACACGATCGGCATCGCCTTCACCAACTATTCGGGATCCAACCTGCTCTCCATCGAGCAGGCGCGGGATTACCATCTGAAAAAAACCTATAAGGTGGCGGGCGGTGAATTCGATTTCACCCTCCTGGGTGGTGAGAACAATCAGTTTCAGCTGCTGCTGAAACAGGACGACCAATCCTTTATCAGTCAACCCGTTACCCTGATGAACAACAAGGCCCGTGAACTGGCTGTCCGCGAGGGCAGGGTTCATGACAAGGTACAAGTTGTTCAGCTGCAACCCCTGGCCGGTGAGGCCGTGGATCAGGTGGCGCCCATCCGGGCCATCGTCGACCACCGCACCCACCTGAGCGCCCTCGATCTGGTGCTGCCAGATGGCGGAACCCACCTGACCCTGAGCAGCCTGCGCAAGTTCGCCGCCCAGAAACAGCAGTACACCCGTCTGCTGGACGGTGCCGTGCTCAAGTCCGGGGTGGTGATCAAAGACAGCAATCTGCTGCGTGACAACCAGAGCGGCGAGCTGATGCTGCCCAACGGCGACACCGGCTTCTATCAATATGTCGATGAGCAGGGCCAATTCGTCGGCAAGAGCGTGGCACCCGGTTTCGTGGTGAGCGTGGGCTGGAAGAACTTCGCCCGCATCGTCACCGACCCGGGTATCCAGGCGCCGTTCCTGCAGATCTTCGTCTGGACCGTGATCTTCTCCGCCTGTTCGGTGGGCTTCACCCTGGCCATCGGCATGGTGCTGGCCTGTCTGGTGCAGTGGGAGTCTCTCAAGGGGCGCGGTTTCTACCGGGTCATGTTGATCCTGCCCTATGCCATCCCGGCGTTCATCTCCATCCTGGTGTTCAAGGGTTTGTTCAACCAGAACTTCGGCGAGATCAACCTGTTCCTGGAAGCGGCGTTCGGCATCAAGCCTGACTGGTATACCAACCCCTTCCTGGCCAAGGTGATGATCCTCATCGTCAACACCTGGCTTGGCTACCCCTACATGATGATCCTCTGCATGGGCCTGCTCAAAGCCATTCCGGAAGATCTCTATGAGGCGTCCGCCATGGACGGTGCCGGTCCGGTGCAGAACTTCTTCAAGATCACAGTACCGCTCCTGATGAAGCCGCTGACGCCCCTGTTGATTGCCTCGTTCGCGTTCAACTTCAACAACTTTGTGCTTATCCAGTTGTTGACCAACGGCGCGCCGGACATCATTGGCGCCAGCACCCCGGCCGGGACCACCGACCTGCTGGTGAGCTACACCTACCGGATCGCGTTCCAGGGCTCGGGTGGTCAGGACTACGGTCTGGCCAGTGCCATCGCCACCGCCATCTTCCTCATCGTGGGTGCGCTGGCCTTGCTCAACCTGAAATTGTCCAAAGCCGACAAGCAACTGTAAGGAGGCTTCAACATGGCAATCGTACAACCCAAATCAGTCAAATACCGGGTGTGGGCAACCCACCTGGTGATGTGGGGCTTCCTGGCACTGATCATCTTCCCGCTGATCATGGTCATCGCCATCTCGTTTAGAAACGGCAACTTCGCGGTAGGGGAGATCATCCCCTCCAACCCAACCCTGGATCACTGGAAGCTGGCGCTGGGCATGTCCATCACCAACGCCGACGGCAGCATCACGCCGCCGCCATTCCCGGTGCTGACCTGGTTGTGGAACTCCATCAAGATCGCGGGCATCACCGCCCTGATGATAGTGGTGCTCTCCACCACCTGTGCCTACGCCTTCGCCCGCCTGCGGTTCCGTGGCAAGTCCACCATCCTGCAGGGCATGCTGATTTTCCAGATGTTCCCGGCGGTGCTGGCACTGGTGGCCATCTATGCGCTCTTCAACAAGATTGGTGACTACATCCCCTGGCTGGGTCTCAACACCCACGGCGGCCTTATCCTGGCCTACATGGGCGGCATCGCCCTGCACGTCTGGACCATCAAGGGCTACTTCGAGACCATCGACTCCTCCCTGGAAGAGGCGGCGGCCATCGACGGTGCCACCCCGTGGCAGGCGTTCCGGTTGATCCTGCTGCCGCTGTCGGTGCCCATCCTGGCGGTGGTGTTCATCCTGGCCTTCATCGGTTCCATCACCGAGGTGCCCATGGCCTCCATCCTGCTGCAGGATGTGAACAACCTAACCCTGGCGGTCGGGGCCCAGCAGTACCTCTATCCGCAGAACTACCTGTGGGGTGACTTCGCCGCGGCCGCCGTGCTGTCGGGCTTCCCCATCACGGTCGTCTTCCTGCTCGCCCAGCGCTGGCTGGTGGGTGGTCTCACTGCCGGCGGCGTGAAAGGTTAACGGTTCATGGCCGGGGGAGCCGACTCCCCCCGCCATCACGATTTGCAAAGATTCAAGAGCGGAGCTCGACATGGCTGAAGTAGTACTCAACAACGTTCGCAAAAATTACGACCCGGCTGTCCACAAGGACACCCTGCGCAATATCAACCTGGCCATCAAGGAAGGGGAGTTCATCGTCTTCGTCGGCCCGTCCGGTTGCGGCAAGTCCACCCTGCTGCGGATGATCGCCGGTCTGGAAGACATCACCAGCGGCGAGCTGACCATCGGCGGGCGCTACATGAACGACGTGCCGCCGGTAGAGCGCAACGTGGGCATGGTGTTCCAGTCCTACGCCCTCTATCCGCACATGAACATCTACGAGAACATGGCCTTCGGCCTCAAGCTCAAGAAGATGGACAAAGAGAACATCCACAAGCGGGTGATGCGCGCCGCCGAGATCCTGGGTCTCGAGCCGCTGCTGGACCGCAAGCCCAAGGCGCTCTCCGGCGGTCAGCGCCAGCGGGTCGCCATCGGTCGCTCCATCGTCCAGCAGCCGCAGGTGTTCCTGTTTGACGAGCCGCTGTCGAACCTCGACGCCGCCTTGCGGGTCAAGATGCGCATCGAGATCGCCAAGCTGCACAAGGAGCTCAACTCCACCATTATCTACGTGACCCACGACCAGGTGGAGGCCATGACCCTGGCCAACCGCATCGTGGTGCTGAGCCCGCTCAAGGCGGACGCGACCACCAACCTGGAACAGTTCGGCACCCCGCTCGAGCTCTACCACAACCCGGACAACAAGTTCGTGGCGGGCTTCATCGGCTCTCCCAAGATGAACTTCCTGGCGGGCGAGCTGGTGGAGATTGGCGAGCAGGAGTGCCTGGTCAAGCTGACCACGGGCGACAGCGTGCGGGTGCGGGTCGATGCCCGCCGCGGCGCGGTTGGCGACAAGGTGGAGCTGGGCATTCGTCCCGAGCACCTGGTGCCGCTCGATCACGCCCATGCCGACAGCCGCGTGAGCGGGGTGGTGCTGGTGGCTGAACACCTGGGGGCCGAATCCTTCGTCTACATGGACGTGGCAGGCCACGACTTCACCGTCAAGACCACCTCGGACGTGGACGTGGCGGCCGGTCAGACCTACAGCGTGGGGATCCCGGCCGAGGCCTGCTACCTGTTCGATGCCAAGGAGCAAGCCTTCCCGCGCACGGCCAAATACATCCGCACCTGACAAGGGGCGGCTGCCGAGGTTTCCTTTTCTTTATATTCAATGCCTTTTTGCCGGTCGCAAGACCGGCTTTTTATTGCCTGCCGTTTGGCGAGAACGGCAGGCAAGGTGGCAGGGCTCAGGCCTCGAGCGCGGCTGTGATGTCCGGCACGAAGTGCTGGCTGGTGAGCGGCGGGCGCTCGTAGCCCTCGGTGTTGATGGGGGGCAGGGTGATGGGCTCGTAGTGGATCGCCTCGTAGGGCACCTTGCCCAGCAGGTGAGAGATGCAGTTGAGGCGGGCGCGGCGCTTGTCGTCTGCCTCCACCACGAACCAGGGGCAATCCTCGGTGTCGGTGTAGGTGAACATGTCGTCCTTGGCGCGGGAGTACTCCACCCAGCGCGAGCGGGACTGCAGATCCATCGGGCTGAACTTCCAGCGTTTGATGGGGGTGTTGATCCGCTCCTTGAAGCGCTTCTCCTGCTCCTCATCGCTGACCGAGAACCAGTACTTGATGAGGGTGATGCCTGAGCGAGTCAGCATCCGCTCGAACTCGGGGCAGGCGCGCAGAAACTCGCGATACTCGTTGTCGCTGCAAAAGCCCATCACCCGCTCGACCCCGGCCCGGTTGTACCAGGAGCGGTCGAACAGCACCATCTCGCCGGCGGCGGGCAGGTGGGTCACGTAGCGCTGAAAGTACCACTGGGAGCGCTCCCGGTCAGAGGGAGCTGGCAGGGCGCTGACCCGGCAGACCCGGGGGTTGAGGGGCTCGGTGATCGCCTTGATGACGCCCCCCTTGCCGGCGGCGTCGCGGCCCTCGAACAGCACCACCACCTTCAGCCCCTCCTGCTTGACCCACTCCTGCAGCTTGACCAGCTCCTCCTGCAGATGGGCCAGGTGGTGCTCGTAGGTCTTCTTGTCCAGGCGCGGGCGCTTCTTGCTCTTGTCCTTCGGCATGATTGTCTCCTTATTGAGTCCTTTCCAGATTGCACCAGGCGGGCGTCACTGCCAAGGGGGTCGTGTTACACTGCCGCCTCACGAGCCGCCGGCAGGCAATAGAAAAAACATGACGCCAGTGATGGCGATTTGCACTGCCGTCTCATCACCGGCTGTTGGCAACAGGAGAAAACATGAAGCAAGTTATGGAGATAGCGGGCCGCCAGATGGCCTATCTGGACGAGGGGCAGGGCCCGGTCGTGCTGTTTGGTCACAGCTACCTGTGGGACAGCGCCATGTGGGCGCCCCAGGTGGAGGCCCTCAAGGGGCAGTACCGCTGCATCGTGCCCGAACTGTGGGGCCACGGTGATTCCGATGCGCTGCCCGAGGGGGGCTGCACCCTGGCGACCCTGGCCCGCGACCACCTGGCCCTGCTCGATGCGCTCGGCATCGACGAGTTCGTGCTGGTGGGTCTCTCCATCGGCGGCATGTGGGGCGTGG
The DNA here is from genome assembly GCF_019048665.1 of Aeromonas sp. FDAARGOS 1408. Taxonomy (NCBI): domain Bacteria; kingdom Pseudomonadati; phylum Pseudomonadota; class Gammaproteobacteria; order Aeromonadales; family Aeromonadaceae; genus Aeromonas; species Aeromonas sp. FDAARGOS 1408. The sequence continues at coordinate 1,127,961 of NZ_CP077394.1, forward strand.
AGCTGGCGCGCATGGCGCCTGCGCGCCTCAAGGGACTGGTGCTGATGGACAGCTTCGTCGGCCTCGAGCCCCAGATCACCTGCGAGCGTTACCTCGGCATGCTGGCCATGATCGAGCAGCTTGGCACCATCCCGGCTCCCATCGTCGAGCAGGTGGCGCCGCTGTTTTTTGCCGACCAGCCGGATGTCGCCCTGATGAGCGGTTTCAAGACGCGCCTCGCCGCCTGGCCGGCCGACAAGGTGGCCGCCATGGTGGCGGTGGGCCGCAGCTTCGTGACCCGCGAAGATCGCATCGAGTGGCTGGAAGAAATGAGGCTGCCCGCGCTGGTGATGACGGGTTGCCAGGACAAGGCCCGCCCTGTGCTGGAAGGCTACCTGATGGCCGAGGTGCTGGGCTGCCCGTTCAAGGAGATCTCGGCGGCCGGCCACATCGCCTCGCTGGAGAACCCTGCCTTCGTCAACGACGCGCTGGCCGAGTTTCTGGCCTGCCTGTGACAGAGTTCTCTGCCGGATAACAAGAAAAGGAGCCATGGGCTCCTTTTCTCTTTGGTGCGGGTGTGGTCTGGGCGTTACCAGATATAGCCGAGCCCCAGCCCGGCATAGAGTTCCCCCTGATGCTGGACGAGGGGGCTGTCCGCGATGTCACCGTCATAGCGCTCGTAGTTGATGCCAAAGCCGCCGATCCAGTTGGCGTTGAAGCGATAGCTGCCGATGAGGGAGACCATGGGGGAGAGGGTGGTGCCGGTGTTCCATGCCGGCCTGTCCGCCCTCGCTTCATCTTGCGAGACACCGCCGAAGTAGTAGTTGGCGAGGTTGTGGCTGCGCAGCATGACGCCGGCCCCCGGCATCAGCAGCAGCGGGCCGCGGATGATGGGGAAGTTGGCCCACAGCATCAGCTCCTGGCCATTGCTGGTGCCGGTCACGTCGCTGGTGGCCCGCACGCTCCAGAGGGCATAGGGGGTGATGAGATCGGCCCCGATCCCGGCTTCGAACTCACCCTTGCGCTTGTCGAGGCCGTGCAGGAAGGGATCATCGTCCGGATCCAGATTGCCAAAGCGCATCCGGCCGAAGGCGTAGGTGGAGAGGCCGCCATTGCGGCTCAGGTAGTAGCGGGCCCGATCCCCCAGGTACATGAGGTTGTCGCCAAAGTAGAGGGCACCCGGGATCGGCAGCAGGGTGTCATCCTGGTGCTGATAGCGGGCCTGACCGCCGATGACGGCCCCGCCCAGCACCAACCCTTTTGGGATGGGGCTGTCGGGGCTGTCGCTGGAGAAGGCGCTGAGCGCCCCGATATCGAGATCGGCCCGGGCCGGCAGGGTGGTCAGGAGCAGGGCAGCCAGCCCCGTCCGTGTGAGCATTTGCAATATCTTCATGGACACTCCGTTGTCATCGATGGCCAGGCACGACTATCGCATTATTTGGGCACGGCGGGCAGCTCTTCGCGCTTGGGCCAGGCATTGAGCACCGCCTTGACCAGGGTGGCGAGGGGGATGGCGAAGAAGACCCCCCAGAAGCCCCACAGGCCGCCAAACACCAGCACGGCAACGATGATGGCCACCGGATGCAGGTTGACCGCCTCGGAGAAGAGCAGAGGTACCAGCAGATTGCCGTCGAGGGCCTGGATCACCAGATAGGCCACCATCAGCCAGGTGAACTCGGGGGTCAGCCCCCACTGGAACAGGGCCACCATGGCCACCGGCACCGTCACCGCGGCGGCGCCTATGTAGGGGATCAGCACCGAGAAGCCCACCGCCACCGCCAGCAGCGCCGAGTAGCGCAGCCCCATCAGGGCGAATGGGATATAGGTCGCCACCCCAACGATGAGGATCTCGATCACCTTGCCGCGGATGTAGTTGAGGATCTGCTCGTTCATCTCCACCCAGACCCGGTTGACCAGGGTGCGGTTGCGCGGCAGGAAGCGGCGCAGCCCCCCCATCAATATCTCTTTGTCCTTGAGCATGAAGAAGACCATCAAGGGCACCAGGATGGCGTAGATGAGGATGGCCACCACGTTGATGAGGGAGCCGAGGGAGGCGGTCACCAGCTGCTCGCCCCCGCTCAGGATACGCTGTCGCATGTTGTCGATGACGGTCTCCACCAGGCTGACATCGACCAGCTCGGGGTACTGTTCCGGCAGGGTGCGCACATAGTCCTGGGCATGGGAGAGCATGGCCGGGGACTCCTTGGCCAGGTTCAGCCCCTGGCTTGCCAGAGTCGGGATGAGGCCGAGAAACGCCATGGCGGTGAGGGCGATGAACAGCAGCAGGATAAGGCTGGTAGCCAGGGTGCGGGAGAGCCCGGCCCGCTGCAGCCGGCTCACCGGCCACTCCAGCAGGTAGGCCATCACCAGCGCGACCAACAGTGGCGCCAGCAGATCGCCAAACAGCCAGAGCACGGCGAAACAGGCCGCCAGCAGCAGAAACAGGGTGACGGCATCGGGATCGGAGAAGCGGGTCTGATACCAGCGCTTGATGACTTCTAACATGGCGACATCCTTTACGTTACTGGGGCTGGCTGTGGTGCCTGGCCCCGACCACCAACTGCAAAGAGAGGGTATTGTCCGGCGCTTCCTGCAAGGTGAAGGGGTGACCCTGGCGCTGCAGATAGGCGGGAATGTCCTGCCGGGAGCCGGCATCGGCCAGCCGGATGGCGAGGGCTTGACCGGTTTTGGCCTGGCGCAACCAGAGCTTGAGCCGGATCAGCGGCTCGGGGCAACGCCAGGGGGTCAGGTCGAGGTATTCCATGGAGGCTCCATCGCGCGTGATGGCGGCTATTATGGCCGTGATGAGAGCACGAAACAACGCTTGTAGCCCTTGATGGGCAAGGGTATTCTGCCGGTGTCCCGGTAGGGTCTGATTGGAGATAGAGATAACGTGGCACGCTTTTCCCCCCTGATGGCATCGCTCCCCCTGCTGGCTTCCCTGATGGGCGCCACTTTCCATGCCCAGGCCAGCAACCAGCTTCCCGATATCGGCACCGCCGGGGTGGCCGCTCTGCCCATCGAGCAGGAGGTGCGCTACGGCAACGCCTTCATGCGCTTTGCCCGGGCCGGTTTGCCGATCATAGATGATCCCGTGTTGAGCCAGTACATCGACGATCTGGGCCAGCGGCTGCTCTCCAACGCCGACGGGGTGCGTTTCCCGTTCACCTTCTTCCTCATCAACGACCCCAGCATCAACGCGGCCGCCTTCCTCGGCGGGCGGGTCAAGGTGCACACCGGTCTGTTTCTCTATGCCGACAGCGAGAGCGAGCTCGCCTCGGTACTGGCCCACGAAATCACCCACGTGACCCAGCGCCACATCGCCCGCTATATGGAAGCGCAGGCGAGCAGCTCCGCCATGACTCTGGCCGGGCTGGTGGGCTCCATTGCGCTGGCGGTGATCAACCCCACCGCCGGGATCGCCGCGCTGCAGACCACGCTGGGTCTCTCCATGCAGTCGGCCATCAACTACACCCGCGACAACGAATACGAAGCGGACCGGATCGGCATGAAAACGCTGTATGACGCCGGTTTCGATCCCATGGGCATGGCCAACTTCTTCCAGAAACTGGCGGCCGAGTATCGATATGCCAGCAAGCCCCCTGAGATGCTGCTGACTCACCCGCTGCCGGAGACCCGGATCAGCGAGGCGCGCGCCCGGGCGGGCAGTTATGGCCGTCGCAATCTGCCGCCGAGCCTCGACTTCTGGCTGGCCAAGGTGCGCATTCAGGTGCGTTTTGGCACCGAGAGCCCGCAGGCCCTGCTCACCTATTTCGACAACCGGTTGCAGAAGGGGGACTACCCGCTCAAGGATGCGGCCATCTACGGCAAGGCGCTGGCGCTGCTGCAGCTCAAGCGCACCGATGAGGCCGACGCCCTGATGCAGGAGCTGGCGACCCGCCACCCGGAAGATCTGTTCGTGGTGGACGCCCTCACCGACATCGACTTGGCCAAGGGGCGCAGCGCCCAGGCCATCGCCCGGCTCGAGAAGTTCCGCACCCGCATGCCGGACAACGAGGTGGTGGTGGTGAACCTCGGCAACGCCTACCTGGAAGGGGGCAACTACAAGAAGTCCATCGCCATTCTCGACCCCTATGCCCGCGAGCACGAAGAGAACAACCTGGCCTGGAGCCTGCTCTCCGATGCCTATCGCAAGGCGGGCAGGATGACCGAATTGCACATGGCGCGCGCCGAGATGCTCTCCCTGCGCGGTGACTACCAGGCGGCCATCGACGAGCTGATCGTGGCGCGTGGCACCACCAACGACAAGTTGACTCTGGCAAGGCTGGAGGCACGGATCACCGAGCTGGAACGGGCCAAGAAGGATCTCGACAGCCTCAAGGGCTGACGGGCCAGCGGCTCGCACGCACGACAAGGGCGCACCAGGGTGCGCCCTTGTCGTTGATGCAGGTTGCCGATGGGCAACAACAGGGGGAAGGGCGGGGAAACAGAGCGGCCGGCGGCAAGGGGTCAGGCGTTCAGTGGCCAGCCGGCTTGACGGAGGCCCTGAGGGCCTCGAGCTGCGATGGGGTGAGCTCCCCCTCCAGGGTCTGCAGGAGGTTCCCTTTGCCATCGAGCAGATAGCTGGTGGGCAGCCCGGCGGGGCGAGGGAAGGGGAGGCTCTCCTCCTGGCGGGGGATGAGCAGCGGCACCCTGATGTGGTACTGCCCGGCCAGTTTGCGAAGCTCGGCCGGTGTGGTCGGGTCATAGTTGACCATCACCACGGCGATCTCTCCCTCCCGCGCCAGCGCCTCCAGCAGCGGCAGCTCCCGCAGGCAAGGGGCGCACCAGGGGGCGAAGTAGTTGACCAACAGCGGCTTGCCGGCAAAGTCGGCCAGGGCCACCGGCAGGTGCTGGCTGTCGGTGAACTGGGGCGCCGGGCTGCAGGCCGTCAGCAGACCGGCCACAATCAGCCAACAAATTCGTTTCAATTCCTGCACTCTCGCGCTTACCCTGACCATCAGTTTCCCCTACAATAGCGCCGTTTCTTGTCCCATCTTGCGATTAATCAGGGAGTTATCATGAGCGAGACCCAAATCTACCACAATCCGCGCTGCTCCAAGAGCCGTGAAACCCTGGCCTTGCTGGAACAACACGGGATCGCCCCGGCTGTGGTGCTCTATCTGGAGCAGGCCCCGAGCGAGGAAGAGATCCGCACCCTGCTGAGCCAGCTGGGATTCAGCGATCCGCGCCAGCTGATGCGCACCAAGGAAGATCTCTACAAGGAGCTGGGTCTTGGCGAGGTGAGCGGTGACGCCCTCATTCGCGCCATGCATCAGTATCCCAAGCTCATCGAGCGCCCCATCGTCATCAAGAACGGCCAGGCCCGCATCGGCCGCCCGCCCGAGCAGGTGCTGGAGATCCTCAAGTGAGCACCCGCTTCGCCCGTCTGCTGACTCTGGTCGGCTTCTTTGGCCTGCTGGGCTGGGTGCTGCTATGGCATCTGTGGCTCTCGCCCCATCCCGACCTCAACCCCTGGCTGTTGCCGGTGATCTGGACGGTGCCGCTGCTGTTCCCGCTCAAGGGGATTGTGCAGGGCAACCCCTACACCCACGCCTGGGGCAACTTCGTGCTGATGCCCTACTTCCTGCACGCCCTGACCCTGATCACCACGGATGAGGGGGAGCGGTGGCTGGCGGTGGTGGAGCTGGTGTTCACCGTGCTCGCCTTCATCGGCACCATCTATTACGCCCGCCTGCGCGGCCGCGAGCTGGGGCTGAGCATTCGCAAGAAAAAGGATGCCGACAGCTGACCCGCTGGGTTTCTACCCTGGCTTGCAGGGGAAAACGGGCTGTCGCTGCGACCACAGTGCGAGCGCGCATCCAAATGAAAAGTCCCTGCCAAGGCAGGGACTTTTTTATGGCCAAAGTGGCCTTGGCTACGCTTGCCGTTGGCTTAGAAATGAATGGTCAGCTGGGGCGCTTTGGCCGGGGTTGCCTCCGAGGTATAGACATATTTATCGTAGTAACTGGCATAACCGGGATCGAGCGCGAAGCTCAATCTTGGCTGTTCATAGGTATCGCCACTCCCCGTTTTTGCCCTGTCCAGGGCGGCATTGAACAAGTCAGTGACATCAATCCAGGCCACCTGTTCACTGGAGTAGGTGATTTGATCGCTGAACTTGGGCCGGCTCTCTTTCCAGCTGTTTTGTCGCATCGCCCAGGTTGAGGCGTTGGCGCTGAAGAAGTAGTAACTCCAGTAACTGGAAATATATACGGTGCCGGGATCGTACTGCTCAATTCTCAACGAAACCGAGCTCGGTTTTCTGTTGCCATATTTGGCAACATATTCACCCAGGTTGAATGAGAGAAATCCCCAGGTCATGGCAGGATTGTAAGCACCATCGGCGCCGAGAGTCAGGTTGCTGTTTTGAGACTGACTGATTTGTTTGGGATCATAGGTATAATAGGCCATGTCTTCATCGGCATAGATGGCATAGGTGCCATCGCTTCTGACCTCATGGGGCTTGTTATATTCCCCTTCTGCCGCGCAATAGTTCTTTATGGTGACCTGACTTGATGGTGCACCGAGACGAATATCAAGACCTTGCTTGGGAGTCAGCGTCACATTGCTCAGTTGTCCTGAATTGATCAGGCGCTTGGCATCGCTATCCGGATCCAGCGTGTCCTTGGTATAACTCAAGGTGGCGGGATACTCTTTCATGGTCAAATAATAGGGAACGAATTTCCCCTCGGCGTCCGTTTTATTCACCATGGCAATGTCTTTATTCAATATGTTGTCATGGAGGGTGGCGGAATTATTCTTCGCCGTGACGATCAGGGAGATGCTATCCACAACCCCTTTTCCCCCCTGGAATGAAATGCTCGGGCGCTTGCTGTTCAAGCGGTCGTACAAATACATCAAGGGCACATCATCGGTGACTACCGTATACAGCTTGGAACTGCTGCCATTGGTAGACATAGCGGCATAGGAGAAGCTGTCATTATTGCCATCTATATCGTGAAGGTTGGTGAACTGCGGGGTGACATCAGCACTGACCAGATATTTGATCTTCAATCTCCCGGTGAGATTGACGCCGGTATTCTCGGTCGTGTTCCAGCCACTCATGGTCAAGCCCGACTTGGCATTGCTTGCCAGCACGACGTTGGAGGGGATGAAGGTGGTGACCAGCTTGTATCCCTGGGAGCTGGAGCGATCACTATAGGTCTTGTCGACACGGACCTTCGGGGTGGTCAACAGGGTGAACAAGCCCATGGGCTCATCATAGAGCGGGAACGAGATATCACTGGCACCATTTTCGCCAAAATCTTGCCAGGCGGTGGACAAACTGCCCGGCATTTTCAGTTTGACCGTGATGCCAGGATCTGAGGAGGTCGTTTCACCCCGCAAATACACCTCCGAGAAGGAGATTTGTGGAATGATTGGGCTGTAGCCGGGCACGGCCGCCGCCTGTGTTCCGAAGATGGATCCCACGCCAGACAGGGTGCCGGCCAGTGCCTTGAAGCCTGCCGTTACACTGCTTCCCCCCGGGGCCAGCTCCATCATGCCGCCCAGAAAGTCGCCTGCGGCACCCAAGGCATCGCTGGCCACGGCATTGGAAGTGGCGGAGTCGTTGATGCCGCCGAAGACATTCTGCAGGTCGGAGAGATTGCTGACGGTATAATTGCCGGCCTGTTCCAGGTTGTCGCTCAAGCTACCCGAGACGTCCATCAGATAGGCCGCCGGATCGCCGATACCCTCGTCGGTGATATTCTGCGAGATACCGGTGGCATGCCCATACAGTTCAACATTGGCGATCGCTTTTGGACTGATCTTGATGTTCAAGTCAATCTCATCTGAACCGGCGGAACAGGGATCCAGATTCACCTGGAAGTCGGTCACCCCCCAGCCACCATCCTGCGCGTTATTGATGGCGCCAAAGCCGGTCTTGCTGCTGGAGTAGAATCGGGCATCCGCGCTCTGGTTGCTGTCAAAGAGCTTGGATTTGCCAGTGGTGGAGAGCGTCACCGCAACGCCGGTGCCTATGGTGTAACCGGGGAAATATCCCATCACCCGCAGTTTTGCCGTCATCCGGTTGTAGAGAATGAGGTAGGGGTATTGGTTGGTCGAGAATGCATCATCCCCATCGGCAGACCAGGCGGACTTCGCATTGGCATAATGCTGCATCTTGTAGCCAAGATTGAATTTGAGGAGCTCCCAACCGCTATTTGGGTCCATGTCGGGTATTTTATCTGCGATGGTTCTGGCTACCCGCCTGGTGCAGCTTGTGGCAGGAGGGAGCTGATTACCCGGGCCCATGATATCCGAGGTGATGGCTGCGCCACCCGGAATATTGTAGAGCGATTCTATTTCGCAGATATAGAATGGGCTGGTCATCAGCTCATCTTCTCCGCTTATCGAAGACATGCCAACTTGCAGGTGTTGGGTGCGCCAGTCAAAAATATTTTTGCGCTGTTGTTGAATTGCCGCTGCCGTATTTGGGTAGCGCGCATGATCCGGGTGGGTAATGACGGCTTCCTGTTTCCAGCGAGCATCTATATCCAGCGGGGTGGCTGCATGCGCCATCAATGGAAGCATGGCACTGACGGCCATCCATAATGTTGAATGCCTGATCTCCATTATCATAATTCTCCAGGTTTTAATCGCTATTGTAAAATCTTACAATTGACAGATATCGAGAATATTATTCTCGCAATGAATATGTCAGCGGGTTTTAAATTAAGCATATCCATTACCGTGAGGGTAATAATTAATGCTGGCTAGTCAATGACTTTTTTATTATTCTGGAGGTCATGGATAATAGCAGAGGCATTCGACAGGCGTTTTTATATGAAAATAATGTCAGTCAGAACTGGTGTGGCACCATTTATGTGGAGACTTCATTGGTGTTGATTTTTTTGCAGCCAGAGCGATATATGAAAATATATATTCGATGAATGAAATCTTCTCCATCAAGGGTCATTGCCAAGCAAATATTCCTGACCCCAGCTCAACCGGAGATACGCTCCCGTGAAATACAGGGAGCGAAAGAGAGTGTGTTTGCCGTCATTTCGCGGGGTACTCATGGTTGCGGCCGTTCATCCCCGCCACGATAGTGGACCAGCTGCTGCACGCTGAACTGCATCAGCTGGGGGTAGAAGCGCAGAAAGCCCTCTTCGCACTGCTGCCAGCGGGCCGCGTCCAGGGTCGTGAGCGCTTCTCCCAGAGGCTGCGGGCGGCGCAGCCGGCGACCTATGCCGTTGAGGGCCTGCGCCAGCCCCTCTTTGCGCTGATAGGAGGCGATCCAGTCCTGCTCCGCCATCCGCTTGAGGGGCAGGGGTAGCCCCTCCGGCAGCTGGTGTGCATCTGCCAGCAGGCGCCGGTAACTCTGCTGCAGGAAGCGGGGCAGGGCCTCGTCATGAAACTGCGGCCAGTGCAGGCTGAGCCAGTGGTCGTAGAGCATGTCCACCAGGATCCCGCCAAAGCGGCGCCAGGGGGCCTCGAAGCAGGCCACCGCCGCCCTGTGCTCGGGGTGGCCATCGGTGAAGGCGTCTATCTTGCGGTGCAGCCAGATCCCCTCGTCAAACGGTGCGGCGAGACCAGTGGGCAGGGCACCCTTGACGAAATCCCCCAGCAGGTTGCCGGTAAGGGAGCTGTGGGTATGGGCTGCCAGATGCAGATGAGCCAGATAGTTCATGAAGGGGGGAACCAGCCAAAGGGATTGCCGCTGAGCCTAGCGGATCCGGCGGCCCTTGCCTATGAAAACGGCCGCCTGGCCGTGAGGAAGTGCTTCCCTCCCTGACCGTCGGCTGGGTAGAGTGCAGCATGGCTGCCGCTTGACGGCGCACATCAACATCACGAGGAGCATGCCGCATGTTGACCCTGATCGAAGGGGCCGAACTCTATGGTCCGACCCCGCTTGGCCGCCAGGATCTGCTGGTGGCCGATGGCCGCATCGCCTGGCTCGGGCAGGGATTGTCTGTCCCCGCCGACTGGCCGCTGACGCGGGTGGACGCTCGCGGCCGCTATCTGGTGCCCGGACTGGTGGATCCGCTGGCCCACATCACCGGCGGTGGCGGCGAGGGGGGCTTTGGTTTTCGCACGCCGGAGCTCTCGGCAAGGGAGGCGTTGAGCGCCGGGGTCACTACCCTGGTGGCGGCACTTGGTACCGACAGCTTGACGCGCAGCCCGGCCCAGGTGCTCGGCAAGGTGCGCGAGTTTCGCGCCGCCGGGGTGAGCGCCTTCATGTATACCGGCTCCTACCATCTGCCGGTCAAGACCCTCACCGGCACGGTGGAGTCCGACATCATGCTCATCCCCGAGGTGCTGGGGGTGGGGGAGGTGGCCATCAGCGATCACAGGTCCAGCGCGCCGACCCACGACGAGCTGGCCCGTCTGGTGAGCGAGGCGCGGGTGGCCGGGCTGCTTGCCGGCAAGAACGGGGTGAGCTTCTTTCATCTGGGGGACGGGCGTGGGGCGCTGGCACCGCTGCGGGCTTTGCGCGATGGCACCGACATCCCGCTGCGCCAGCTCTACCCCACCCACTGCAACCGCAATCCCTGGCTGTTTGCCGAGGCCATCGAGTGGGGCCAGGCCGGCGGCTGGGTCGATCTCACCACCTCGAGCTTCCCGGACCTGCTGGACGATGGTGAGTTGCTGGCGGCCGACGCCCTGGTGGCGCTGCTGGCGGCCGGGGTGCCTGCCGATCGTATCAGCTTCAGCTCGGACGCTAACGCCAGCCTGCCGCGCTTCGACGGCGAGGGGCGTCTCATCGAGCTGCGCTGCGGCCAGATAGGCAGCTTGTGGCAGGCGCTGGTGGAAGCGTGCAGCAAGGGGATCGCGCTGGAGGTGGCGCTGGCGGTGGTGACGGCCAATCCGGCCAGGGCGTTGGGGTTGGCGGCCAAGGGCACGCTGGCGGTGGGGCAGGATGCGGATCTGCTGCTGATCGACCCCGACACGCTCACCATCGAGCGGGTGATGAGCGGCGGCCGCTGGCGCAGCTGAATATCGGAGTTAATGGGGAATCTGTGATGTCAGGCCACCCCTCTTTTAAACAACAAGCCCGGCAGCAGTGCCGGGCTTGTTGTTGACCGTGGGCCAGTCAGCGGGTCGAGATCAGATGGCCAGGAAGCCCAGGATCAGGATGGGGCCGAGCAGGCTCAGGATAAAGCCGGAGACGATGGCCACCGGCACCACCTGGATGCCGCCGGATTTCTGGATCACCGGCAGGGTGAAGTCGAGCGCGGTGGCGCCGCCATAACCGATGGCGGCGGAGGGGTGACGGCGCATCAGCACCGGAATGATCAGGATGGCGATGAGCTCGCGCCCCAGATCGTTGATGAAGGCGGCAGAGCCCAGCACCGGCCCCAGCTTGTCGGCCACCAGGATGCCGGAGAGCGAATACCAGCCGAAGCTGGAGCTGAGGGCCAGGCCGTGGGCCAGCGGCATGCCGAGCAACTGGGCGGCCAGCAGGCTGCCTAGCCAGCTGCTGACGATGACGGTGGCGGCGATCTTCATGCCCCAGGGGTTGAGCAGGATCTGGCGCAGCCGCATGCCGGAGTTGCGCATCTGCACCCCGATGAGAAACAGCAGCAGCATCAGGGCCCACTCGCTCCACTTGTCGATGGGCAGGGCGCGCAGGTCCATCAGCAGCCCCAGCAAGACGCCGCCCAGCACCACGAAGCAGAGCTGCAGCGACTCCCACAACAGGTGCAGCTTGCTCGGCATCTGGCCGTCGCTGGTTTCATGCGTAGGGGGGGAGCGCCGGTCCAGCCACCAGAGGGCCAGCAGATTGCACAGGGTAATGGCGGCAAGCATGACGCCGGCCACCTTGAAGATCACCGCCAGGTTGCTGCCCAGGTTCTCCACGTAGGCGAGCCCCAGCCCCATCAGGAACAAGATGAGATAGACCATCTTGCCCAACGATTGATTGACCAGCTTGATCAAACGGGCGGAGGAGAGGGGTACCAGATAGCCGATCACAAGCGGCAGCAGGATCAGCAACACATTGAGCAACATCGGGGCCTCGATCACAAAAACTGACAAAAATGACACCTTATCATCACTTATTGGCCCTGTGTCACATATTTGTGTGTTTGCCTGCCTCATCCGGAACTTTTTTATCGATTTGTTATGTTTCTGGTATGAAACGAGGCCCCGTTTCTGGGCATCTACCCACCCTGGTGCAACCCCAAAACGGCGCGAGTCGGCGATTTTTCAATGGGATGCGAGGGCGGGTAGGGTGAATAAAGCCACTCCAGCTGCCTTATGGCATGATGGGCGGAATTTTCTTGCCAGTAGTGCGCTGCGGGTATAAAAAGGCGGTGTCACCGAACCGGGGTGATTAGCATTTTATGCAGACAAAGTGCTGAAAAATACCTGTTTGGCCAATAAAAATACAGACAAAACACCAAAGACCTCGGTTCTGTATTGTTTTTTGACTATCCGAGTGATATTTTCGCTGAAGGTTGCCATCGGTTAACTTTTTGTTAAATAAGCGATGGCGTGAGTCACGCCCCTGCGGCGTCTAGGGACAGACAAGGTTGTAATGGATGAGCGACGTTGCCGCACTGGAAGTTCGTGATCTGCACAAGTATTTCGGCACCCACGAAGTGCTCAAGGGCATCGATATGACCGCCCACAAGGGGGATGTGATCTCCCTTATCGGCTCCTCCGGCTCGGGGAAGTCGACCTTTCTTCGCTGTATCAATCTGCTGGAAACACCCTCTTCCGGCACGGTTTCCCTCCATGGCGAGCTTATTCGCATGAAAACCAACCGCACCGGTGAACGCCTGCCGGAAGACATGCGGCAGGTGGAGCGCATTCGCAGCCGGCTGGCCATGGTGTTTCAAAGCTTCAACCTCTGGTCGCACATGACCATCATGCAGAACATCATCGAGGTGCCGATCCAGGTACTCAAGGTGCCCCGCGCCGAGGCCATTGCCAAGGCGGAACACCTGCTCAACCGGGTTGGATTGTGGGAGCGGCGCGACTACTACCCGGGTCACCTCTCCGGCGGCCAGCAGCAGCGGGCGGCCATCGCCCGGGCGCTGGCGGTGGAACCCGAGGTGATGCTGTTTGATGAACCCACCTCGGCGCTCGACCCCGAGCTGGTGGGCGAAGTACTCGGCCTGATGCGCGAGCTGGCCGAAGAGGGGCGCACCATGCTGGTGGTGACCCATGAGATGTCGTTTGCCCGCGATGTGTCGAACAAGGTAATGTTTTTGCATCAGGGCCGCGTGGAGGAGGAGGGCAATCCCAAGGAGATCTTCGCCCATCCCAAGTCCGAACGGTTCAAGCAATTCATCTCCTCCATCTATTGATGGCCGGAGCTGAGCCCAACAATCTGCAATTGCAACAGTCGATGACTTTATCAAGGAGAGATACATGAACAAGCTGATGCTGGCGACTGCCATGGTTACTGCCCTGTCCTCCGGCAGCCTGATGGCCAAGGAGTGGAAAGAGGTGCGGATCGGTGTCGAAGGTGCCTACCCCCCCTTCTCCTGGACCGAGCCGAGCGGCGAGGTGAAAGGCTTTGACATCGACATCGCCAACGCCCTGTGCGAGGAGATGAAGGTGAAGTGCACCCTGGTCAAGCAGGACTGGGACGGCATCATTCCGGCGCTGCTGTCGCGCAAATATGACGCCATCATCGCCACCATGGACATCACCGAAGAGCGCAAAAAGAAGGTGGACTTCACCCAGAAGTACCAGCACATTCCGGCCCGCTTCGCCGCCAAGAAAGGCACTGACGTGAAACTGGAGAAGGCCTTCATGGATGGCAAGACAGTGGCCGTGCAGCGTGCCACCTCCATGGACACCTTTATTACTGACAACTTCCCCAACGCCACCATCAAGCGCTACGGCACCGCCGATGAGGCCTATCTCGACCTGAAATCCGGCCGCGTCGACTACGTACTGGCCGACTCCGCCGCCATCAGCGACGGTCTGCTCAAGAAAGAGGGCGGCGATGCGTTCGAGTTCGTGGGCCCGAAACTGACCGATCCCAAGTGGTTTGGTGAAGGCGCCGGCATCGCGGTGCGCAAGGCCGACAAGGATCTGAAAGAGAAATTCAACGCCGCCATCCTGGCGCTGCGTGCCAACGGCAAGTACAAGGCGATCAACGACAAGTACTTCGACTTCGACGTCTACGGCGAGTAACTCCCAAGGCTAGCTGCCAGGGGCAGGAGCCAGGGCGTGACACGCACAATAGCGACAGGTTGACCCTCGTCTGTAGTCATCGGGCCCGTCGTCTCTCGCCAGGGAGTGATGGGCCCGCTTAGTTGCGATGGAACTGCATATGTTTGATTTGAAAGGATACGAAACCTCCCTGCTGGAGGGGGCCTGGGTCACCCTGGAGGTGGCGCTGGCCTCCCTGCTGCTGGCGCTGGTGCTCGGCATGCTGGGGGCGCTGGCCAAGCTCTCCCCCTACAAGTGGGCCCGCGGCTTTGCCACCGCCTACACCACAGTAATCCGCGGCATTCCCGATCTGGTGCTGATGATGCTGCTGTTTTTCGGCGGTCAGGTGCTCATCAACAACCTCTGTACCTGGGTCAACGAGACCTACAACAACTACCTGCTGGCGAGCAACCCCAACCAGGAGTGGGTCTCCCTGCTGCCCGATTACATCGACATCAGCCCGTTTGCGGCCGGGGTGGCCACCATCGGTTTCATCTTCGGCGCCTACATGACCGAGACCTTCCGCGGCGCCATCCTGGCGGTGGACAAGGGCGAGCTGGAAGCGGCCCGCGCCTTCGGCATGCGGGCAACCCAGGTGTTTCGTCGCATCCTGTTTCCCCAGATGATGCGCCACGCCCTGCCGGGCTTTGGCAACAACTGGCTGGTCTTGCTGAAAACCACGGCGCTGGTCTCCATCATCGGGCTCGATGACATGGTGCGCAAAGCGTCCCTGGCGGCGGGCTCGACCCAGCTGCCCTTCACCTTCTACATGGCGGTGGCCCTGATCTTCCTGATCTTCACTGCGGTCTCCACCTCGGCACTGAAATGGGCCGAGCGTCACTATGCGATAAAGACGAGGTAAGCCATGGATTTCTCAATCATTCTCAGCGAATGGCCCACCTACTGGCAGGGCCTCTACACCACGGTACTGCTGGTGGCCGCCTCCCTGATCCTCGGGCTGATGCTGGCGGTGCCGCTCGGCATCCTGCGCAACAGCCGCAACTGGCTGATCAAGGGGCCGATCTGGGCCTACATCTACTTCTTTCGCGGCACCCCGCTCTTGGTGCAGCTGTTCATCATCTACTACGGCGCCGCCCAGTGGGAGTGGCTGAAAAACAGCGTCGCCTGGGATCTGTTTGCCGAAGCCTGGTTCTGCGCCCTGCTGGCCTTCACCCTGAACACCGGGGCCTACACCGCCGAAATCGTGCGTGGTGCCGTGCTCAACATGCCCAAGGGGCAGATTGAGGCGGCCAACGCCTTCGGCATGACCCGCTGGCAGACCCTCACCCGCATCATTTTGCCCAACTCGTTTCGCCGGGCACTGCCGGCCTATAGCAACGAGGTGATCTTCATGCTGCAGGGCTCGGCGGTGGCGGGCATCATCACCATCGTCGATCTGACCGGTGCCGCGCGGATCATCAACTCCCGCTACTACAGCCCGTTCGAGGCGTTCCTGACTGCCGGCCTGCTCTACATGCTGCTGACCTTCGTCATCGTCTGGCTGTTCAAGAAGTGGGAAGCCCGCTGGCATGCCCACCTGCGCCCCCGCACCGTGTAACGCCCATAAAAAAAGCCCGCAATTTGCGGGCTTTTTTGTCGCTGCGTGTCCTTCAGCGGCCCAGGTATTCCCGGTCGAAGAAGGTGTTGACCCAGTGGGGGCGGTAGATGGCGAGCAGGGTCATGGTCATGCCGTTGAGCAGGGCTTCGGGGAAGAGCAGCAGTGGCCAGATGGAGAGGTAGTCGGCGCTGATGGTGTACCAGGGATAGGTGTCGCTCAGACCCATCAGCAGGGCGCTGGCCACCACCTTGACCGAGATGGATAGGGCGCCGCCAAGAAAGGCCACCACGAACAGGTAGACGAACAGGTGGCGCGGCAGCCAGGCCCAGCTGGCCAGAAACAACAGCCAGGTGGTGGCGACCGGCAGGGCCACGCCGATGAGGGCCTGCCAGCCGATGTCGGCCAGGGGGATGACCCCGAAGTAAGAGAGGACCAGCAGGGTGAGGCAGGGGGCGAGCAGGGCGAGACGCCAGCCCAGCAGCAGGGTGAGGCTGGTAAGGCCGAGAAAGTGCACCTCCAGTCCCTCGTGCAGGCCGGCCCGCAGGGTCCAGAGCGGCACCAGCACGATGGCGCCGCCAAGGCAGAGGTGCTGGTAGAGCGGATGGTCGTGGAGGGTGCGCAGCATGGTGCCACGCAGGCTGAATGTGAGCAGCAGTACCCAGAGCAGCAGGGCGGCGGCTTGTCCTTCACTCATGGCAGATCCTTGTCCGGTGACGGCATGCAGGTGGGCGAGGCCCGATGTGAAAGGGGCCGGCGTTTTCCCGGCCAGCCCCTGAGCTATCAGTATTTGACGTTGTTGTGGTACTTGGCGAGGATGCCCTGGACGCGGTCCATGGTCTCCTTGCTGGGGGGCTTGATCCCGGTGAGATCATAGGTATCGCCCAGTACGTCCCACTTGTGCTTGCCGAGTTCGTGATAGGGCAGCAGCTCCACCTTCTCGACGCACTCTCCCAGCTCGGCGATGAACTGGCCGAGCCCTTCGGCGCTCTCGTCATCGTCCGACCAGGTCGGCACTACCACGTAGCGGATCCACATGGTCTTGCCCTTGGCGGCCAGGTAGCGGGCAAACTCCAGGGTGTACTTGTTGCTGACGTGGGTCAGCGGAATGTGCTTGTCGTCGTTGATCTGCTTGATGTCGAGCAGCACCAGATCGGTATTGTCGAGCACCTTGTCGAGCTGTTCGTCGTAGTGGCGGACGAAGCCGTTGGTATCGAGGCAGGTGTGGATGCCCTTCTCCTTGCAGGCGGCGAACAGTTCGGCGATGAAATTTTGCTGCAGCATGGCTTCGCCACCGGAGGCGGTGACGCCGCCACCCGAGGCATTCATGAAGTGGCGATAGCTGGTGATGTCGTTCATCAACTCCGGCACTGTCACCTCGCGGCCGCCCTGGGTGTCCCAGGTGTCGCGGTTGTGGCAGTACTTGCAGCGCATCAGGCACCCCTGCATGAACACGATGAAGCGTATTCCGGGGCCATCGACGGTGCCGCAGGTTTCAACGGAATGGATCCGGCCAATGACCCCGGATGTATCGGTGGTCACACTGGTTTCAGCGGCGGTGCCGCTGACTTCGACAGCAGGGATCCGATTAATGACAGACATAGACGACTCCAATGATTCGAGCAGGCCGTTATTTTATTACATAAAGCCCTATAAATCCTACATGTTTAGCCCAGAGCCGGGGCACCCAGCAGGCTCTCGAGGGCTTTGACGGTGAGCGGCCTGCTGGTCAGGAAGCCTTGATAATGCTGGCAGCCTAGGGCTTTGAGGATGGCGAGCTGCTCTTCGTCCTCCACCCCTTCGGCGGTGACGGTAAAACGAAAAACCTTGGCCAGTTCCAGGATCGCCTTGACGATGGCCTTGTCCTGCTCGCTGTGCACCAGGGTCTGAATGAAGCTTCTGTCGAGCTTCACCTCGTCCGCCGGCAGATCACGCAGATAGGCGAGCGACGAGTAGCCGGTGCCGAAATCATCGATGGAGAGCAGGATGCCGAGCTCCTTGAGCTGGCGCATCCTGGCGATGCTCTCCAGCCGGTTCTCCAGCACAACGGATTCGGTCACCTCCAGCAGCAGGCGGGAGGGGGGCACCCCGGTATCGCGCAATATGTATTCCACCTGCTGCACGAAGCCTGCGGTGTGGAACTGGCGGGCGCTGACGTTGACCGACAGATGGGGAATGGCCAGCCCGCGGTTGAGCCAGAAGCTGTACTGGGCGCAGGCGGTCTTCATCACCCAGTAGCCGATGTCCTGGATGAGGCTGGTCTCCTCGGCGATGGGGATGAACTCCGCCGGCGGCACCATGCTGCCGTCGCTGCGCTGCCAGCGCAGCAGCGCCTCTATGCCGGAGAGCGCGCCGTTGTCGACCCGGTATTGCGGCTGATAGTGCAGTTGCAGCTCGTGGTGGCGCAGGGCGTCGCGCAGCTGGTTGTTGAGCGCCAGCTTGCTCTTCTCCTTCTCCGCCATGGCCTCGCTGAAGAACACATAGTTGCCTTGGCCGGATCGCTTGGCCATGTGGGTGGCGGTGTCGGCCTGCTGCATCAGCACCAGGTGATCCTTGTCCTCGCTGGAGAAGAGGCTGATCCCCACCGAGGCGCTGCAGTGCAGCTTGTGATCTTCGATGTCGAACGGGATGCGAAACAGCCCCATCAGCTCGCGGGCGAAGTGCTCAGCCAGGATCTTGGCGGTGACATAACCCTGGCCCAGGGCGCTGAACAGCAGGGCGAACTCGTCCCCCGAGATGCGGGCCAGCACCAGATTGTCCTGGGGCAGGGTCTTGAGGCGCTCCACCACCGCCTGCAGCAGCAGATCGCCGCAGGCATGGCCGAGGGAGTCGTTGATCGACTTGAAGTTGTCCAGGTCCACCAGCAGCAGGGCGCCCCACTGGCCGCTGGCCTCCTGCAGGGTGCGCTGCATGATGTCGTTGAGGCTGCGGCGGTTGTAAAGGCCGCACAGATCGTCGTAGTAGGCGAGCTGCTCGATGTGGCGCGCCGCCTCCTTTTCCTGGGTGATGTCGTAGAAGCTGCAGACATAGTGGCTGAGCTCGCCGTGCTCATCCTGCACCCCGCTCACCATCAAGCGGACCGGGAACAGGTGGCCATCCTTGTGCAGGCAGCGCTCTTCGCCCATCCAGAATTCCTGGGCCGCCACCGCCTCGCGCACATCCTGCGCCAGGTGATCGCCATAGTAGGTGGGTCTGAGCAGGACGATATGCTGTCCGATCATCTCATCGTCGGCAAAGCCGGTGATGCGACCAAAGGAGCGGTTGACCTTGAGGATGATCCCCTTGTGATCCATCACCAGCAGACCGTCGTGGGTGTTGAAGGCCACCTCGGCCAGCCGCAGCGCATCGTCGGCGGCCAATCGTTGCAGCTCGACGGCGGCCCGCTCGTGCTGGCTGCTGAGGGCGTCGAGCAGCGGCATGGGGTCGGCCAGTGGCGTGTCGAGCAGCAGGGTGAGCTGGCCGATGGGGGCGCCCTGCGAGCCGTGCAGCGGAATGCCGACATAAACGGGGGCATTGAGTGCCAGCAGCTGGCTGGCCTGGGGATAGCGCAGGGGCAGGTCTTCCACATAGACAGCCTGGCCGTGCTGGAACAGCTCCTGGCCCGGGCCCGGGTCCATCTGGATGGGCTTGAGCACCGAGAAGGTTTCCCCTTCCAGCACGCAGCGCGGGATCATCCAGAGATCCTGACCGCGTGGCTGGTACTCGCCGATCCAGCCGATGCGCGCGCCACTGACGCTCATGGCCCAGCGCACCAGGGCGCGGCAGTAAGCGATGCCGGTCAGCAGGGTGAGCTCGGCAGGCAGCGTCAGCACGGCGGGCTGGACCGGCTCCTGCACCGGTTGCCAGTGGCCGAGCAACTGGGCGCTGTGACGCACCAGTTGCAGCATCTCTTCGCTCAGCGGGGTGGCGTTGAGGTATTCGAGGCTCAGCACGCCGATGAGTTTTTCCTGCTCCAGCAAGGCACCGTCCAGACGCGAGCTCACCCCGGCATTGGCCAGATAGTAGTGCTGACTCAGCATGGGCTGGTGCGCGGCTTCCGAAAAGCTCAGGGACTTGCGGGTGCGCAGGGCGCGGATGTAGCGACTGTCGCCGCGAATGGCTGCTACCTCGTCGGCCCCCAGGGTAAAGACCGGGGTCAGCTGCTCGCTGCCGAGGGGGCCGTTGGCCTGATAGTGCCAGAGGATGAGGCGATCGGCCCCCAGGCTCTCCTTGAGGGCCTCCAGCATGGCGGCAAACTGCTGCTGGCTCGCCATCTGGCTCAGGCGCGGCAGTTGCAGTGCCAGGTCGGCCACCGGCTCCTGGCGCAGGGTCTGCAGGCAGATGAGCCAGAAGGCGTCTTGTTCGTGGGAGAGGGCAATGTGCCACTGCTGGCCGGCAAAGCGCAGTACCAGCTTGCCGCCATGGCCGTTGCTGAGGGCCTGTTCGATGGGCAGGCGCAGTGCATCCGGCAGCTGGGCCGGCCAGGGGCCTCTGGGCTCATCGAGCCAGTAGAGCGGGGTTTGCATCACATCGGTCAACGCGACCAGCCGTTGGCTGCGCACGTCCAGACGAAAGAACAGCGGTGTCTGGTTGGCAGAAGAGAGATGACTGAGCGCGGTTGACGACATGAACTGATAACATCCTGTTGAACGACTGTCGGGTGGCAAGAATACTGCAAAATTGGTGCAAACAAAATTTCATTGAAATCTAAATTAGAAGATACTAATTTAGTGTCAATTTGTCGTTGACTGGAGTCTTGCTGATGAAACGGATCCTGATTGTAGGCGGGGTAGCGGGGGGCGCGTCTGCCGCCGCCAGAGCCCGCCGTCTGAGCGAAGAGGCGGAAATTGTGATGTTCGAGCGGGGCGAGTTCGTCAGCTTCGCCAACTGCGGGCTGCCTTATCACATCGGTGGTGACATCCCCAACCGGGATGCCCTGCTGTTGCAGACCCCCCAAAGCTTCAAACGCCGCTTCAACGTGGATGTGCGGGTCTTTCACGACGTCATCGAGATAGACAAGGCCGGCAAGAGCCTGCTGGTGCGCAACCTGCTGACCGGTGAAGAGCGGCGCGAACCCTACGACGTGCTGCTGCTTAGCCCTGGCGCGGCCCCCATCCGGCCTCCCTTCCCCGGTATCGACAGCCCGGGTGTGTACACACTGCGCAATATTCCCGACATGGATCGCATTCTGGCGGCGCTGGCGCACGATCAGCCGCGCCACGTCACCGTAGTGGGGGGCGGCTTCATCGGGCTGGAGATGATGGAGGCGCTGCACCAGCGCAAGCTGGACGTCACTTTGCTGGAGCTTTCCGACCAGGTGATGGCGCCGGTGGATAAGGAGATGGCCAATATGCTCCATGCCCGCATCCGGGAGGAGGGGATCGACCTGCGCCTGCGCACCGGCCTCTCCGCCATCGAGAGTCTGGATGTGCTAGCGGAAAAAACCGCTGCCGTGGCCACTGAACAACGGGGCGGGCTGCGACTGACCCTGAGCGATGGCACCCGGCTCGATACCGGGCTGCTGATCCTAGCCATCGGTGTCAAGTCAGAGACCCTGCTCGCCGCCAAGGCGGGGCTGGAGCTGGGGCCCCGCGGCGGCATCAAGGTGGACGCCGCCATGCGCACCTCAGATCCCTTCATCTATGCGGTGGGGGATGCGGTGGAGGAGACCGACTTCATCACCGGCGAGTCTGTGCTGATCCCGCTGGCGGGGCCTGCCAACCGGCAGGGGCGCATCGCCGCCGACAACATGTTGGGGCGCAGCGAAACCTACAAGAAGACCCAGGGCACCGCCATCTGCAAGCTGTTCGATCTGGCGGTGGCCAGCACCGGGCTGAACGAGAAGCGGCTGCTGCAGCTGGGGCTGCCGTTCGAGAAGGCCTATGTCCACCCGGGCAGCCACGCCGGTTACTACCCTGGTGCCCACCCGGTCAGCCTCAAGCTGCTGTTTGCCCCCGATGGCAAGATTTATGGCGCCCAGGCCATCGGCAAGGACGGGGTCGACAAGCGCATCGATGTGCTGGCGGTGGCCCAGCGCGCCGGTCTCACCGTGTTCGATCTGCAGGATCTGGAGCTCACCTATGCACCGCCCTTCGGGTCGGCCAAGGACGTGATCAACATGGTGGGCTTTGTGGCCAGCAACCATTTGAAGGGGGATACCCTGCTCTGTCATGCCGCCGAGGTTGAGGCCCGTCATCCCCATCAGCTGGTGCTGGATGTGCGCAATGGCCCCGAGCTCGACAAGCTGGGTCGCATTCCGGGGGCGATGCACATTCCGCTTGATGAGCTGCGCAATCGCCTTCATGAACTGCCCAAGGATAAAGAGCTGCTCATCAGCTGCCAGGTGGGCTTGCGCGGCCACGTGGCCTGTCGCCTGCTGAGCCAGCACGGCTTCAAGGTGAAGAACCTCTCCGGCGGCTTCAAGACCTGGCAGATGGCGGTGATGGAGTAACCCGCCACAGATGCAACAGCGCCGACCCCTGGGTCGGCGCTGTTGCATCTGGCGGGGGGCCGCCGGCGTTTTAACGCAATGAGTTTTGTGTCAAGCGAGCCTGATCCCTTATCCTGTTGGCTATTGCGCTGCACTGGCAGCGAGCCAATCAGGGATGACATTTATGCGCCGCGTCGACTCTCACCCTCGCTTCTCTTGTTCCTCACCACAACAGACGGCCGCTCCCGGGCGCCGCTGGCCGGCCCTGCTGCTGGCGGGGCTCACGGCGCTGCTGCTGAGCGGCTGCGGCCCCGACAAGCCTGTCGCCAATACGCCGACCGCGCAAACTGATGCCCAGCAGGAGGCAGGGGCGCCGAGTTCAGTCGTGCAGGCCAATGCCCGCCAATATCGGGATGCCCCGGCGCTGGCGCTGGTCTTCTCCGGCCAATTGGCGCCCAAGGCCAATTGGCAGAGCTGGCTATCGGTCAATGAAGGAGGCAAGCAGCTGCAGGGGGAGTGGATCCTCGCCGATGATGGCCGCACCCTCTACTTCCCGAACGTGCAGCCCGATAAAAGTTACGAGGTGAGCCTCAAGGCGGGGCTGGGCCCATCCCCCCAGAGTTGGACCCTCAAGACCCGTCCGCTGGAGGCGGGGGCTTCGTTTACCGCCAGCGGCATGGTATTGCCGCTGCGCGACGAGCTGCGCCTGCCCATCAGCGCGGTCAACGTGGACGAGGTCAATATCGACTTCTTCCGGGTCGATGCCGAGTATCTGCCCCGTTTCCTGGCCGAGTATCGCCCCGGTGCCGGCATGGGCAACTGGGAGCTCGAGCAGATCACCAAGCGGGCCAAGCGGGTGTTCAGCGGCCGCTACGCCCTGGAACTCGATGCCAACCGGCGCGAGACCCGCCTCATCAATGTGAAGGAGCCGCAGCTGGCGGAGGCTGGCGTCTACTTTGCGGTGATGTCGCCTCTTGGCAACTACGACTGGCGCAAGGAGACCACCTATTTCGCGGTGAGTGACATGGGGCTCAGTGCCCGCCGTTATCGCGATCAGCTGGAGGTGTTCGTGAGCTCCCTGGCCAGCGCCGACCCGCTCAAGGATGTGCAACTCTCTCTGCTCGACGAGAAGGGCAACCGGCTGCAGGTGCAAACCACCGATCCGCAGGGTCATCGCCGCTTCGATCAGGTGCAGGGGGCCCGCCTGCTGCTGGCCGAGCAGGGCAACCATCTGGCGGTGCTGCGCCTCGACGGAGCAGCGCTCGATCTCTCCACCTTCGATCTCGGTACCCAGCCCTGGCAGGCCCAGCAGTTGTATCTGTTCAGCGGGCGCGACCTTTATCGCCCCGGCGAGCGGCTCGACAGCGAGATCCTGCTCAAGGGGCAGGATGGCCAGCTGCTGCCGGGCATGGCGGTGGAGCTGGAGGTGAAACAGCCGGACGGTCAGCTGCTCGAACAGAAACGGCTGTTACCGGACAATTTGGGCGCCGCCCACTACGGTCTGCGATTGCCGGATGATGCCCCGCTCGGGCGCTGGACCATCAACCTCAAGACCGCCGCCGGCAGCCGCTTCGAGTGGCCTTTTCTGGTGGAGGAGTTTCTGCCGGAGCGGCTGAAACTGCAGCTTGGCAAGGGGCCGGATGGCGAAGTGACGAGTCTGGACGCCGCCCTCAGCCTACCGCTGCAAGGGGACTATCTCTACGGTGCGCCAGCGAGCGCCACCAAGGCCAAGGCGGAGGTGAAGATAAGCCGCGCCACCATGCCCTTTACCCAGTGGCAGGAGTTCACCCTCGGGGACGTGCTGCTCGCCGAGCAGGCCAAGGATCTCGAGCCCCTCAACATCACCCTCGATGCGCAGGGGCAGGGGACTTTTTCGCTTGCTGATGAGCTCGACAATGTGCGCGCCCTCGGGCCGCTGGAGGTGGCCTATCGGGTGTCGCTCTCCGAGCCCGGTGGCCGCGCCGTCAATCGCAGCCGCACCCAGTATGGCTGGCCCGTGGACAGCCAGTGGCCGGCGCTCAAGGCCGATTTTGTGGCAGATCGGGTGGAGGGGGGCAAGCCGCTCCCCTTCCAGATCCTCAACCTCGATGACAAGGGCCAACCGGTGGCGGGGACGGTGAAAGTGCGCCTCATCAACGAGTACCGCGACTACTACTGGCACTATGCCGATGGCGAGGGGTGGAAGTACGAGTTCAACAGCCAGCCCTATCTGGAGCAGGAGCAGACCCTGCAGCTGAATGGCAAGGGGCCGACCCCGCTCACGCTGCAACTGGCGGCGGGCTGGTATCGGTTGGAGGTGGAGAACAGTCAGGGCCATCAATCGAGCCTGCGGGTGGAGATCGGCAGTTACGCCTGGGGCGGCGGTGGCGAGCAGGCGCGGCCTGACAAGATTGCCATCACCCTCGACAAGCGCGCCTATCAGGCGGGTGACAAGGCCAAAGTGACCCTGGTGGCGCCGCGCCCCGGCAAGGGGTTGTTGCTGGTGGAGGATGGCGACGGCCTGCGCTGGTGGCAGCGTATCGAGCTCAAGGGGGCCGATGGCGATGCCAAGGATGCCCGCGGCGAGTTCGAGATCCCGGTCAGCCCCGAATGGCAGCGTCACGATCTGCACATTTCAGCCCAGATCGCCGCGCCAGACAGCGCCTCCAAACCGGCTGGCAAGCAGCAGGGGCAGAGCCTGCGCTCGGTCGGTCTGGTGCCGCTCACGCTGGACCGGGAAGCGCGCCGTCTGCCGCTCACCCTGAGCGCGCCGGATAAAGCGGTGCCGCTTACCCGGCTGGAGGTGACCGCCACCTCCACCCCCAACAGTCAGGGACGGGTAGTGCTGGCCGCAGTGGATCGGGGCGTGCTCAATATCAGCGACTACCAGCCGCTCGACCCGTTCGAGATCTTCTTTGGTCGCAAGCGCTTCGCCCAAGATTTGTTCGACAACTACGGCCAGGTGATCCCGCCGCAGGATGGCAAGCTGGCCCGCCTCAATTACGGCGGCGATCGGGCGCCGCTGAAAAAGGGTGGCGCGCTGGAGAGCCGGGTCGAGATAGCCGCACTGTGGAGCGGCGAAGTGAGTTTTGACGAGCAGGGCAAGGCGGTGATCCCGCTCGATCTACCCAACTTCAACGGCGAGTTGGCGCTGATGGCGCTGGCCTGGAACGAACAGCAAGTCGGGGAGGCCGAGCGCGCCGTCAAGGTAGTAGCGCCCTTGGTGGCCGAGATCGGCTGGCCGCGCTTTGGCGCCAGAGGGGATGAGACCCGGGCGCTGGTGCAGCTGCGCAACATGAGCGGCGAGGATCAGACCCTCTCCCTTGTCTGGACCCTCAATGGCGGGCTCAAGGCACACGGCGAGCTGCCCGGCACCCTTTTCCTTAAAAATGGCGAGGAGCAGTGGCTGACCCTGCCGCTCACCGTGATCGGAGCGAGCGGCGTGGCAAGCCTGCAGTTGGCGGCCAGCGGCAAGGATTTTGCCATCAGCCGCGACTGGACTTTGCCGCTGCGTTCCCCCTGGCCTGCCGAGACTCGCCAGCGCTATCAGATGCTGGCCCCCGGCCAAGAGATGGCTTTTGCGCCAGCTGAGCTGGCCGGGCTGGATCCCGCCAATCTGCAGGGGCTGCTCAGCCTCTCCGGCACTCCCCCCTGGGATCCGGCAACCCAGTGGCAGGCGCTGGCTGACTACCCCTACGCCTGTCTGGAGCAGACCCTGTCCCGGGCCTGGCCTTACTTGCTGACCACGGCGGATGAGCGGGCCGCCTGGAGCAAACCGGCAGCGGGCAAGAAAGCGGCGAATGAGGCGGATGTGCAACGCGCCCTGCTGCAGCGGCTGCAGCGGTTGCAACTGCCAAGCGGCGGTTTTGGCCTGTGGGATGGCCGCTCCGACGAGGAGCAGTGGCTCACCGCCTATGCCGCCGACTACCTGCTGGCGCGCAAGGAGGCAGGCGATATAGTGCCGGAGGCCATGCTCAATCAGGCGCTGAACCGGCTGCAAAGCTATCTCACCGACAGCCAGTACGGCGAGCGCTGGAGCAGTGCCCCCGAGCACAGCCGGTTGGCCTATCAGGCCTACAGCGCCTATGTGCTGGCTCGGGTGGGCAAGGCGCCGCTCGCTACCCTGCGCCTTATCTGGGAGCAGCAGGCCGATCACGCCCGCTCAGGTTTGCCGCTCTTGCACCTCTCGCTGGCGCTCTCGGCCATGGGGGATGAGCAGAACGCCGCCAAGGCCCTCAGCCGGGCATTGGCGACCGAGCGCGGGGACGACTATCTCGGGGATTATGGCTCGCCGCTGCGTGACCAAGCCCTTGAGCTCTCCTTGCTGCGCCAGCACAAGCTGGCTGCGGATCGCTGGCCCGCTCTCAGTGCCAAGGTGGCCGATACCCTGGCTCACCGTCAGTGGCTCAGCACCCAGGAGCGGCTCGCCCTGCTGCGACTCGCCCGCTTCGATCCGGCCGTCGACTGGCAGGCCAGGATGAGCTCCTCGCTTGGCAGTGGATCCCTGAGTGGTTCGGCCCCGTTGCAGCAGGGTGCCCCCGAGGCACTGGCGGCGAGTACCGTCACCAATGAGGGCAAGGGCTCCCTCTATGTGCAGCGCACTCTGGTAGGTTACCCCGAGAAGGCTCCTACCCGGTTGAGTCAGGGGATAAGCGTGACCCGCAGCTGGTTCAACAGCGATGGTCAGCCGTTTGATCCCGCCAAGGTGAAGGTCGGCGATCTGGTGGTGGTGCGGCTCAACGTCAGCAGTGAATCGGCGGTGCCCGATGCCCTGCTGGTGGAGATGCTGCCCGCTGGCTTCGAGCTGGAGAACCCGGCCCTTGGCAACAGCATCAAGCTCGAAGAGCTCTCCATCGAGGGGAAACCGGCGTGGCAGAGCGAGTGGAACGACTATCTCAAGCATCAGGAGTTTCGCGATGACCGCTACACGGCGGCGCTGGATCTGAGCGAGGGAAGCAACCAGCAATTGGTCTACCTGATGCGGGCGGTGACGCCGGGCCGCTATCAGGTGCCGCCGACCCAGGTGGAGGATATGTACCGCCCCGAGCTCAGGGCCGTGGGTGAGGACATCCACGAGGTAACTATCTCTGAGTAGCTGGCGCTTGATGGGTCGCAGACGCTCTCTGGGCAACGACCCCTCCCTTGAGCGGGTTCGCCCGCTCACTTTCTGGCAGCGTGGCTGGCTGAAATTAGGCCGCGCTGGCGGGCGCTGGCTTGGCTGTCTGCCGCGCTGGCTGCGCTTTTCTGGGCTGGGCGTTGTAGCACTGCTCCTGTCATTGCTGGCGCTGGATCGTATTTTTCCGCCGCCGCCACTCGACCCGGCCTACGCGCGGGTGGTGCTCGACATGAAGGGGCGACCGCTGCGCGCCTTTGCCGATACCAGCGGGGTGTGGCGCTACCCCGTGACCCTGGAGCAGGTCTCCCCCCGCTATATCGAGGCGTTGCTTGGCTACGAGGATCGCCATTTCTGGCGTCATCCCGGGGTCAATCCGGTGGCCATGGTGCGCGGGGTCTGGCAGTGGCTGCGCTACGGGCGAGCCGTGTCGGGCGGTTCGACCCTCACCATGCAGGTTGCCCGCCTTATCGAGCCCTATCACAGGAGCGTGCCCGGCAAGCTGCGTCAGATGGCCCGTGCGCTGCAGCTG
This sequence comes from Aeromonas sp. FDAARGOS 1408, assembly GCF_019048665.1. NCBI lineage: Bacteria > Pseudomonadati > Pseudomonadota > Gammaproteobacteria > Aeromonadales > Aeromonadaceae > Aeromonas > Aeromonas sp. FDAARGOS 1408. The sequence goes on from NZ_CP077394.1 coordinate 1,155,646, forward strand.
GAGTGGCACTACGACAAGCGCACCCTGCTCACCGTCTACCTCAACCGGGCGCCGTTTGGCGGCAATCTGGAGGGGGTGCAGGCGGCAAGTTTTGCCTACCTTGGCAAAAGCGCCGCCAAGCTGACTTATGCCGAGGCTGCGCTGTTGGCGGTGCTGCCGCAGGCTCCCAGCCGCAACCGGCCGGACCGGCACCCCGAACGGGCTCGCGCGGCTCGCGACAAAGTGATGCAGCGGCTGGTAGCGCAGGGCGTCTGGCCCGAGGAGGTGTGGCTGGAGGGGCGCATCGAGCCGGTGCTGGCCCGCGGTCACTTCACGCCGATGGAGGCACCGCTCTTTGCCCGCCTCGCCGCCGACAATCAGGCCGGGGCGCTGGTGCACACGACCATAGACGGGGATCTGCAGCGCTGGCTGGAGGGACGGGTGGCGAGCTATATCCGTCGCTTCCCGGAGCAGACCTCAGCGGCGTTGCTGTTGGTAGATAACAAAACCATGGCGGTGCGCGCCTATGTGGGCAGTGCCGAGTATGGCAATTTGCGCCGCCACGGTTATCTGGACATGGTGCAGGCGATCCGCTCCCCCGGCTCTACGCTGAAGCCCTTTATCTACGGTCTGGCCATGGATGAGGGGCTGGTGCACTCGGCCTCCCTGCTCTCCGATGCGCCAAGGTTGGGATCTGACTATCGTCCCGCCAACTTTTCCGGCGCCTTTCAGGGGCCGGTGACCCTGGCCCAAGCGCTGCAGCAATCCCTCAACGTGCCGGCGGTACAGGTGCTGGAGGCGCTTGGGCCGGACAAACTGGTCAGCCGTCTCGACAACGCCGGGGTGCGACTGGCACTCTCCGACAAACCCAATCCGGCCATTGCGCTGGGGGCGGCAGGCATTCGGCTCGAGCAGCTGGTGGCGCTCTACAGTGCGCTGACCCGTGAGGGACAGGTAGCTATGCCGGTCTGGCTGGCGGGGCAGCAGGCGGTGTCGCGCCCCTTGCTGAGTCCGGGAGCAGCCTGGATCATCTGGCAGATATTGAGCGTGCAGGGGCGGGCGGATCAGCCCTTTGCCAGCGAGGCGACCGGCCGGGTCAACCGACTGGCCTGGAAGACCGGCACCAGCTATGGCTATCGCGACAGCTGGGCGATGGGGGTTTCTGGTCGCTGGACCATAGGCGTCTGGTTGGGGCGCCCCGACGGCACCCCCATGCCCGGTTTTTACGGCCAGAGCGCGGCAGTGCCGCTGCTGCTCTCGGTCTACTCGCGGTTGGCTGACAGCAGCCCCCTGCCGGCACAACCCAATACGGTGAGCGAGGCCGAAGTTTGCTGGCCGCTGGGGCGCAAGGCGAGCGCGACCCTGCCTGAGGCCTGTCTGCAGCGCCAGAGCGCCTGGCTGCTGGAAGGGCGCGATCCCCCCACCTTGCCGGATCCCATGGATTGGCCTTCGCCGCTGCGCCAGGTTGCGTTGACCGTTCAGGGAAAACCCACTCTGAGCCGCTGTCAGGATGCGGCGCAATCCGGTTTTCGGGCGCTCTGGCCATTGTCGCTGGAGCCGTGGCGGGGGCCTGGCGAGCGGCGCCAGGTGCTGCTGGCAAGCCACTGTGCGGGGGAGGGGCAGAGCACCGAGCTGCATGCTCCCATTCGCATCCTGGCGCTGGGAGAGGGCAACCTTGTTCGCAGCCAACGCTATCGGCTGCAGCCCAAGGTGCTGGGGGGCGTCGGCAAACCGGCCTGGTTTCTCAACGGTCAGCGGCTGCGCTGGGACGGGGATCAGGTGCTGAGCGAGGCGGGTCGCTATCAGCTGGTGGTGGTGGACGAGGCGGGTAACAGCGATCGCATCGAGTTTCGCTTGGAAAATCCCTCCTGAGGGGAGGCGCCTGTTTTTGGGGGGTCAGAATATTGACGACATCGGGGGATGACTCCGATGCCGTCAGCGGATTGTCGATCCCCGGCAGGCCGTCTTGGCGTCAGGGCTTGACCTGCCCCAGCCGGGTGAAGAAGTGCTGACTCTTGCGCTGGTGGAAGTGGCTCTTCTTGATGGAGTGAAACACCAGCTTGCTGTCCGGGTGGCTCGCCTTGAGGCGATGGATCATCGCCATGGCCGGTAAGCCAGTACTGACGAGCGTGGTGAGCGGCAGACTCTGGGTCTGCGGCCCCAGCAACTGGTTGAGCCCCTGCTGCGCCTGCTCGAAGCGGGTCAGCATGGCGGGCTCGGCGTAGCCGCTGCCCAGCATGGCGAGCAGGGCATCGAGCGCCTGATTAAACTCGGCCAGCTGCTGGCGAAAGCCGCTGCGACTGCGCAGGGCGATCAGCTCTGCAAACGGGATGTCGGCCAAGTGAGTGGGCACTTGCAGCGGGATCTCCAGATGGAAGCAATCCTGGCCACCGCGGTTGTGATAGCGCGATTCGAGCAGGTGGAGCAGCCGGTCCAGATAGTCGTGATCGGTGATGAGGGCCCCCTCATTGGCGAGTGCCCACTCGCGGGCGAGCCGCATGGAGAGCAGATTGGCAAAGCGGCGCGCCATCCTGAACCCGCCCTCCTCCCGGCTGGCAAAACCGTGAGTCAGGCAAAAGCCGTGCAGCCGCTCCAGCCCCGCCTGGGCCGGGCAGAAACAGTCGTGGTTGGCCGGCGTGCGCCAGCGCCCGATCAGCTCCTTGTTGCCAAACACCTTGTGACGCACGAAGTCGGGGGCGATAAGGCCGGCAATCTGACTCTCTATCTGGGGGGTGATGGCGGCAAAGAAGGCGGCATCCGGCCGCTCGGCCAGCAGATCCGTCTCCTGCTCGAGGGTTTGCAGCAGGGCGGTGAGGCCGCTCTTCTCACTGACGGTGAAGACGAAGGCGAGCCGCTCCAGATAGAGCAGGGCAAACTTGAGCCACAGCTCGTCGCGCACTTCCATGCCGGGGTAGTAGATGTAGGTCTTCATCGAATGGGTCTGTGGTCAGGAATGTTGCCGGGACGCAGGTTCGGGAATATACGCAAGATTGCCTCGCTGCGGCAAACATTGCGTGGGGGAATGTGAGCAAACGCTCATCCAGTAGGCGCTGGCCACAAAGTTCTGATATAATTCGCGCCCTTAAATCAAGGTCACCCGAGTCATTACCATGAAGTTCATTATCAAACTGTTCCCGGAAATCACCATCAAGAGCAAGTCGGTTCGACAGCGCTTTATCAAGATCCTGCAGGGCAATATCCGCAATGTCCTGCGCCGCTTCGACGACGATGCCCGGGTGCGGATGGATTGGGACAAGCTGATCGTGAGCTCCCGCAATGACCAGTTCCGTGAACAGGCCATCGAAGCCCTGGCCTGCATTCCCGGCATTCAGGCCTTCCTCGAGGTGCAAGCCAGCAAGTTTACCGACCTGCACGACATCTTCGAGCAGGTGAAAGTCGTGTGGGGTGACCAGCTCGAGGGCAAGACCTTCTGTGTGCGCGCCAAGCGCCACGGCAAGCACGAGTTCTCCTCCCTCGAAGTGGAGCGTTACGTGGGTGGTGGCCTGAACCAGCACTGCGTGAGCAACGGCGTGCGTCTCAAGAATCCGGATGTGAAGATCAACCTCGAGATCGACGGCGAAGAGCTCTTCATCGTCAGCGCCATCCATCAGGGCCTGAGCGGCATGCCTATCGCCACCCAGGAAGATGTGCTGAGTCTCATCTCCGGCGGTTTTGACTCGGGCGTGGCCTCCTTCCAGTTCATCAAGCGCGGTTGCCGGGTGCACTACTGCTTCTTCAATCTGGGTGGGGCTGCTCATGAGATCGGCGTCAAGCAGGTGGCCTATCACCTGTGGAACCGCTTCGGTTCTTCCCATCGGGTGCGTTTCACCGCGGTGGACTTCGAGCCTGTGGTAGCCGAGATCCTCGAGAAGATCGACAACGGTCAGATGGGCGTGGTGCTCAAGCGGATGATGATGCGTGCCGCCGCCAAGGTGGCTGACGAGTTCCTGATCCCGGCGCTGGTGACCGGCGAGTGCGTGGGCCAGGTCTCCAGCCAGACCCTCACCAACCTGAACGTCATCGACCGGGTGACCGACAAGGTGATCCTGCGCCCGCTCATCACCTGGGACAAGCCGGACATCATCAGCGAAGCGCGCCGCATCGGTACCCTGGAGTTCGCTGAGACCATGCCGGAGTACTGCGGCGTCATCTCCAAGAAGCCGACCGTGAAGGCCGATCTGGCCCGCATTGAAGAGGAAGAGGGCAACTTCGACTTCGCCATTCTGGACAAGGTGGTGGCCGAGGCCCGTTACCTCGACATTCGTCGCATCGGCGAAGAGACCGCCGCTGAGGTGCAGGAAGTGGAGACCACCGCCGAGAGTGGTGACAACGAGGTGATCCTAGATATCCGCTCCATGGATGAGCACGACGAGAAGCCGTTGCTGGTGGAAGGGCGTGAGGTCATGCATATCCCCTTCTTCAAGCTGGCCACCGCCTTTGGCGATCTGCCGAAAGAGAAGACCTACCTGCTCTACTGCGATCGCGGCGTGATGAGCAAGCTGCAGGCGCTCTACCTGAAAGAGAAGGGCTTTGCCAACATCAAGGTGTACCGTCCGTAAGGTGACGCTCACGCATGCATAAAAAAATCCGGCCAATGTGCCGGATTTTTTTATTTCACTTGCAGGTTGAGGCTCAAGGGCAGGGGACCGGGGTAAAAGTGGACTGCCCCTGGCAGCGCCATCCCATTTCCGCCTGGCGCATCTGCCACAGGTTGTTGCTGCGAAACAGGGTCAGGATGTAGATCATGTCGCTCTTGGTGCCATCGAGGGCGACCGAGAGCACCAGATCGTTGTCCAGCTGCTGCGCCTGGATGCGACTGGGTATGTCGCTGTGGCCGACGAAACGCAGGGCCACTTCACGATAGTCATTGACCCAGCTCTGCTGGGCGGTGCTTGCCTGACGGATCTGCTGGTTGAACTGCTGCACCGGGGTGGACGCGAGCCGACCAAACAGTACCTGGGCTTCAGCCTGCGCCGTTGCCACATTCATCAGTAACAGTGATGCGATGAGTCCAAGTTTTTGCATGAGGGATTCCGGCTTACAACACTGCATCCTATGACAACAGAAAAGCCTGCTTGGTTCAACGCAACCGGGCCGGGAGTGCGACCTGACGCCGGTTGTGAGGTCAATTGCGCTGCAGCGAGAAGGTAGGCAGTGACAGATGCCAGTAGATGGCGGCCACCCGTAAACCAAACACCGCCGTCATGCAGATGAGCATGGCGGTCACCCGATCCACGTCTATCTCCAGCGCCAGGGTATAGAGGATCCCCCCCAGGATGCAGGCGGTGGCATAGATCTCCTTTTGCAGCACCATGGGCACCTCCCGGGCCAGCACGTCCCTGATCATGCCGCCGGCCACCCCTGTCATGGTGCCCATCAATACGGCGATCAGCCCCGATGTACCAAAGTTGAGGGCTTTCTGTGCCCCGATCACGGTAAAGAGCGCCAGCCCGAAGGCGTCGGCGACCGGCAACACGTACCAGGGCATGCGACGGGGCAGCTTGACCATCCACATGCCGATCAGTGCCGTGGCGATCACCACCCAGATGTAGAGGGGGTCACGTACCCAGAAGACCGGGGTGGCCCCCAGGATCATGTCGCGGATGGTGCCGCCGCCGATGGCGGTGACCGCCGCCAACACCATGACACCAAAACCGTCCATCCTGAGACGGCCCGCCACCAGTACGCCCGAAAACGCGAATACCGCAGTACCAAACATGTCGCTGATGTAAACAATCTGCTCAACCAGTGTCTGCATGGAGAACAACTCACGTCCAATTGTTGATGGGGCCGCGATTTTAGGGGGGATTGCGGCGTCTGACCAATGGCTGCCTGCAAGAAGTGGGAGCCAGACCCAGTTTTTCTCGGCTGCAATGGCACCAGCCAGCGCGATGCATCTGAGCGGCGTCATGTCGCAGGGGAGGTGGACATAGACCTGCGCCCGGCCCGTTGTCGCAAGCCTGATGAATTCAATGAGCAAAACAGGGCACTTTTTTCCTCAAGTTCAGCCGGAACATGCCGATATATAGGGTAAGCGGCGTTAATGCGATGAAGCGTTGAAAATAATGCTAAAGACATCGAAAAAGAGGCCGTTAAATAAGAAGCATCGAACAGGAAAGACAATAAAGTTCGAGCAAATTAAATAGTAAATTTAATAGCTTAGGAGAATAGTCATGGGTCTTTATATCAATACGAACGTTTCATCGCTCAACGCTCAGCGTAACCTGATGAACACCAACAAATCTCTGGATACATCCTACACCCGTCTGGCATCCGGTCTGCGCATCAACAGCGCCAAAGACGATGCCGCCGGTCTGCAGATTTCCAACCGTTTGACCTCCCAGATCAATGGTCTGGATCAGGGCAACCGCAACGCCAACGACGGTATCTCCGTCGCCCAGACCGCCGAAGGCGCCATGGAGGAAATCACCTCTATGCTGCAACGAATGCGTACCCTGTCCCAGCAATCCGCCAATGGCTCCAACAATTCGGATGACCGAGTGGCATTACAGGCTGAGTATAAACAACTGAATACAGAAATTAACCGTATTGCAAAAGACACAACGTTTGGTGGTCAAAATTTACTCGATGGTAAGTACAAGGGCACTTTTCAAGTCGGTGCGGATGCTGGGCAAACTATTTCTTTTAGACTAGACAAATTCGCATTCTCGCTAAGTGGAATTGCTGGTGGTACTACAGGTAAAGCAACAGTAGTTGCTGATACGACCACTAGTGATGCTTTCAAGGTAACTAAATCAACTACAGGGAATGTAAATTTTAGTGATATCAAGTCAATTACCAGCTCATTAAATGCACAAAAATCAATGGCTAACCTAGACTTTATGATTAAAGCAGTTGATAGTAAAAGGGCTGACTTGGGCGCAGTACAAAATCGTTTTGATTCTACCATTCGTAATCAGGCTAACGTGTCTGAGAATGTCAGCGCTGCGCGCTCACGTATCCGTGATGCTGACTTTGCCACTGAAACTGCCAACTTGACCAAGCAGAACATTTTGCAGCAGGCAGCCTCGACCATACTGTCTCAGGCGAACCAGCGGCCGCAGTCTGCACTTTCCTTACTACAAGGCTAACAAAAGAAAACAGGGCGGTTGTTCAGGCCGCCCTGGTCAAGAGATGGAACAAAGGGGTGTTCGGGTCGCACTCTGTTCTATCGTGAGAGAAATGCTTCTCTACTACTTATGTAGTATGCAATGCCAAGTGTTGTCCAGTTGTTCAGTTCTGTCACGCTTGGTCATATTCTCCTGAGCGTATGCTCGTTTTAGGCCGGTTTACCGGCCTCTTTTTATTGTGCCGTCAAATTGACGCCACTCCACCATAGAAAGCACAAACTGTGCCAACATTCTGATTTCATCTCCTTCGCACCAGCGTTAGGGCGCACTCCCGAGCACTGGGGACGGCTTGCCACCATCTTGCCGCTTGCCGGATAAAACTTGCCGCTTTAGGCAACAATTTTCCTAAAGCTTATGTGAATGTTGCCGCTAACTAAGATGAAGCAATCGAGGGGTGTTCGGAATCCAACGTTTGCACTACTGCGGGTGGCCTGTTCGTTCAAACAGACACCCGCCAGAAGAATCAGGCTCGTTCAACCTGTTCTTCTAACGGTGGGACGCCGCTTTGGCGGCGCAACCCGCAGTCGCATGTTCTTCGGGAGAATATTTTATGGCCATGTATATCAACACGAATACTTCATCACTGAACGCCCAGCGTAACTTGATGAACACCAACAAGTCCCTGGATACGTCCTATACCAGACTGGCTTCCGGTCTGCGTATCAATACAGCCAAGGACGATGCTGCTGGTTTGCAGATCTCTAACCGCTTGACTTCACAAGTCAACGGGTTAGATCAGGGTAACCGTAACGCGAATGATGGTATCTCTGTTGCGCAAACGGCAGAGGGTGCAATGGATGAGATTACCAACATGTTGCAACGTATGCGTACGTTATCACAACAATCGGCTAACAGCTCCAACAACTCGGATGATCGAGTAGCATTACAAGCTGAATATAAGCAATTAAATACAGAGATAAATCGTATCTCCAAAGATACAACTTTTGGCGGTCAAAATTTACTTGATGGTAAATATAAAGGCACGTTTCAAGTTGGTGCTGATGCTGGTCAAACCATTTCATTTCGATTAGATAAATTTGCGTTTACTCTAAGTGGCATCGCTGGTGGGACAACAGGCAAAGCAACAGTGGTTGCTGACACAACGACTAATGATGCTTTTAAAGTGACAAAAGCCACTACGGGCAATGTGTCTTTTACTGATATTAAATCTATAACAAGCGCCTTAAATGCACAGAAATCAATGGCTAACTTGGATTACATGATTAAAGCTGTGGACTCAAAGAGGGCAGAGCTTGGTGCGATTCAGAATAGGTTTGATTCGACCATTCGCAACCAGTCCAATGTGTCCGAGAACCTGAGCGCTGCACGTTCTCGTATCCGTGACGCAGACTTTGCGACCGAGACAGCCAATCTGACCAAGCAGAACATTCTGCAACAGGCAGCGTCCAGCATCCTGGCGCAAGCCAACCAAAGACCGCAATCTGCTCTGTCCCTGCTGGGCTAACAGAAAAGCAGTGATGAGAAAGTAAAAGGAGCGACGATATGGCCAATGAAATTGGGATCCCGTCATCGGTCACTCCTTCTTCTCTTCAGTCAAGTAGCAAGAGCGGCCAATCGGCCGCTCAAGTGCTATCTGGCACGACGGAAGAGCAGCGGGTGATGGCACAACAGGATGTGAAAAGACAGCAGGATGCTCTGGGTGGTGAAAAAATCGCCAAACAGGGTGTATCCAATGCCGATATTGAAAATGAGGTCCAAAACTTGCAGGAGTTCAGCAAGTTGCAAGGTTGGACTGTCAATTTCAGTGTTGAGAATGATCTGGATCAGGTGGTCATCAAGGTGATGGACGTCGAGACCAAGTCAATGATCCGGCAGATCCCGAGTGAGGAGCTGCTGGCCATCAGCAAGCGGATCAAGGATCTGCGTGAGGGTGATGTATCCGGCGGCGGTTCGCGGGTCGGGCTGCTGCTCGATAACGAGATCTGATACGAAAAAATTAAGAGGAGAGAGAGTATGCCCACCATTACGTCTGCCGGTGCCGGCTCCGGACTCGATTTGGAGTCAGTGATTGCTGCCAGTGTCGATGCCAAAAAGGCACAACTGATGCAGCCCATCACCACCAAGAAGACCAACACTCAAATCACTCTCTCCGGTGTGGGGCAGCTGAAGTCTGCCATCGCCTCGTTCGTGACCACTCTGCAGGCCATGGCGAAGGATGATGCGTTCAACAAGCGATCCATCAACATTACCCAGGACAAGGACAAACCCGTGCTCAAGGTGGAGAGCAAGGCGGGGGCCTCCAACGGTCAATATGACATCAGTGTCGAACAATTGGCGAAGTCCAGTAAATTTGACGGTACCTTCGACTCGTCGACGACCCCCCTCATCACCCAGGACGGGAAACTGACGTTCAAGGCTGGCGATAAAATGTTCGATGTCGACGTCAAAGCTGGCGATTCGTTGCAATCCATCCGAAAGCGCATCAACAATGACGCAGACAACTTCGGTCTGAGCGTCAACATCATGAATACCTCAGATGGTAAATCCAAGCTGATGATCGACTCCGGGGTCAGCGGCGACGGCAAGGATCTGCAGATCACCGGCAGCACCACCGAGTTGACCGACAACCTGGTGTCCAAGTTGACCCAAAGCCAGAGCGCTCAGGATGCCAAGATCAAGGTAGATGGCAACGCCCTGACGAGTGCGACCAATACCTTTGATGGCACCATAGTCGGGCTCAAACTGACCGTGCTCAGAGAGTCGGATAGCACGACCTCTACCGATGTAGGTGGCAATCCGGTCAAGACCTACAGCTCGAACAAGGTTGACATTAGCACTGACAAGGCCGGTATCAAAGATATGGTCAAAAGCTTTGTCGATGGTTACAACGCGCTGGTGAAGAAGAGTAATGAGTTGGGCAAACGTAGCTCTATCGTGGCTGGAAAAAACCAAAATGATGGTGGAGCGCTGGCTGGTGATGCGACAACACGCGCAGTGATCAACATGATGGGCGGTGCTATCAACGAGCCCTCACAAAAATCCTCAACCTATTCAACGATTTTCCAGATGGGTATCAAGATGGATAACAAGGGGGTATTGTCTATCGACGATACCAAGTTCAGCGAGGCCATCGACAAGAACTTTGATCAGGTGGTTGCTGTGTTTGGCGGCAAGGATGGGGTTGCAGGCAAGCTGGCCAGCCAGCTGGAAACCTACTCCAAGACCGGTGGCCTGTTGGCCAAACGGGAAGATTCGCTCAATACCGATCTGCGCGAAGTAAGCCGCAAGGAGTCGGATATTACCGCCCAGCTGACCAAGTATCAGGAGACCTTGCGGGCCCGTTATGGCAGCCTGGACAGTATGCTGGCTAAGATGAACAAGTCGGCCTCTTATCTGAATCTGCTCAATACCAAAACGAATTAATACGTAGTCAGGAGCCGTGCCTCTTATGTATCGGAAAAATATCAAGGCTTACACCACCCAGAATCTGCAGTCCGAGCTGGCGGTGGCAGATCCCTACCGGGTGATCCAGCTGTTGATGCAGGGTTGCCTCGAGCGTCTTGCCCAGGCCCGTGGTGCCATCGAACGTCGTGATTTCGAGGCCAAGTCCCAGTCCATCTCCAAGACCATGGCCATCATCAACGGTTTACAGGACTCTCTGGATCTTTCTTATGGTAAAGTTCCAGAGGATCTTTTTGCTCTGTATGACTATATGAAGGTACGGATGATGGATGCCAGTCGCGACATGGACATGGCCGCCATCGACGAGGTGATGAACCTGATGCTGACCATTAAAAGCGGTTGGGATGCTATACCTGTCGAGATGCGTGAAAAGGCTTTAGCTCAACAACATATTGGTAGACAAAATGAGCTATAACCGTTTCCCTGAATTAATGACAGTAGGTCGAGAGTTGCTGACCTTATTGGAAAATGGGGAAGTTAATGCAGCTGAGTTGTTAATTGATCGTTACCTAGAAATGTTTAATGATTTTTTTCAGAATGCTAAATTAGAACTTGTGATTGACATAGAGCAGCAGCAAGCATTGTTAGAATTTCAATCTATCTATAAACAAGTAGAAAATACTAAGAACCAGACTGAAGCTGCTTTGTTGAAAATTTCAAAAGCAGGTCGAGCATCTGATCTTTACAAGCTGAATCTAGGTTAGTGATCTATGATGGATTTTAATAAAAAAATTAATGAAATAGAAAGTGAGTTAACCCGTCTCGAGCGCCAGAAAGAGCAGGAAGCTGCTATGCTCGATGTACTACCAGTTCGTTATGAACTGAATATGATGGCATTAGAAAAATACATGCCAGATATATATAATTTTTTCAAAGATTATGTACCCGAACGTGCATTTCGATTTTTTTGTACTGAAAATGGAGAGCCAAATGTTCTCTGGTTATCAGAAAATAAGGCTCTCTATGGTAATGAGCCATTTAAAGATGCTGAGGAACAAGTTAAATATATATTTCAACACAATAAGTTACAATGCGTTAATTTTGTAAAGGACTGGTTCGTTGGTGGTCGTATACATATTAAATATAACAATGCCATTGCTGATTTGAAACCAGATATAACACGCTGTGATATGACTTTAAATAAGTTTGTTGGCTTTGATATACCAATGGTAGTCATGTATGGTATAGGCCTTGGTTATCAGCTTGGATATTTGTATGAAAAGTTTAAGATAAAAAATCTTTTTGCTTTTGAGCCTGACTTAGATATATTTTATGCTTCTCTTTTTTGTTTTGACTGGAGTGCTCTTCTTGATTTCATGAGTAGGGAATCAATAAGTTTGCATATATTCCTAGGTGTTGATGAGAACCTCCTTGTAGGAGATATGATTAATGCCCTGAGTAGTAAAGGCGCATTTTGGTCATCAGCATATTTTTCGTTCGCACATTACAATTCAGATAAAATAAACAAATTGGTTGCTAGGGTTGAGAAGGAGTTTCACTTACTCAGGAGTGGGTGGGGGTTCTTCGATGACAATATATATTCATTGGCTCACAGTCGTATCCATCTATTAAATGAAGATTTTTTCTTAAAAAAAGAAAGAGATATGTCTTTTTTGAAAGATATACCAGCTTTTGTTGTTGGGAATGGACCTTCTTTAGATAAAAACATAAATTTTATTAAAAATCTATCAGATCAAGTAATTATTATTGCATGTGGTTCTGCAGTTAGTGCACTTTATAAAGAAGGAATTCAGGCTGATATATATGTTGCAGTTGAAAGAACCAAAAGTTCAGCTGACTTTCTAGACATAATGAATGCACGAAACTACTTGCGTGAGATGGCTTTCTTAAGTGTTGATGTCATTCATCCAGATTGTAAGAAGTTTTTTAGAAAAACAGGCTTAGCTTTTAAAGCAGATGAGCCTATTTATACATACTTATCGGCTTTATCAGAACAGAAATATGATACTCTAGATTATTCCAATCCTTTTGTTGGTAATTCAGGTTTAAATTATGCCTTGTTGTTAGGGTTTAAAAATGTATACTTGTTTGGTATTGACAATGGCTATAAAAATATAGAAACCCATCACTCACTATTAAGTCTATACTATAATGATAAAAAAGAAAGTAAAATTAAATCACATGTAGAAGATGCATTTTTATCCCCTGCAAATTTTGGCGGTGTAGCCTATACCAATAGGTTGTTTTCTCTTTCAGCATACAGAATGTCCCAACTCATTAGTGAATTTAAAAATACTATGTGTATGAATTGTAGCGATGGGATATATATTGATGGAGCAATTCCTCTTCATGCGGAAATGCTTAACCTTCATTCAAGAAAAATAGATAAAAAGAAGATAGTTGATAATATTTTTGATTGTGGGTTTATCAAGTTTGATGCCAGCAATCTAGATTTTGACATCCTACTAAATAAACCATTGTTTATTGATTTGATGGATATGTTCAGAAAGGACTGGAATGATGTATCTAGAGATTTCAATGATATATTATCATTGATGCAAAAACACCATGATTATTTGTATTATATTGGGCGTACCAGAGAAAGACACATATACAGAGTGCTAATTGGTTCATTGAATTATTTTTATGCCAATATTATTACACTAATGCTAATTATCATTGAGGTTGAGGATAGCCTATTTAAGGAGAAGGTTGAGCAGGCGTTGAAAATATTAGATTCTTTTTTTGTTGAGGCTTGCGACCTATATTGTAATGCTTTTGAAAATGTCGATGATAATTATTTTACAGGCTTGAATGTTTTTAAGCATGACTGACAGTTTTAACGACATATAATCTGCTGGTTTGATACCTAAGTTGCTGTTCAGAATAGTATAGTACTGAATAAGGATGGGTTTACCTCACAACGGTAGATACATCCTATCCTCACGACGAGACCTGTTCAAAGGCCTCCCGGCTGACAGCAACTAACGTGGTTGTACCTTAGAACCCCGTTAAGAAAATTTCAATGTAATCTAAGATATTATCAGTATGGTAGCGGCATTTCTAATGCGATCTTTTTTCTGCAAACTGAAGATCGATTCAGCTACCGCATTGTCCAGCTGTCACGTCGGCTCATAATTGGTGCTAGGTTGTTGGCCTGGCAGAAAGGCTGCTAGTCGTCACTATCATATTAGTTACTCTGGCCCCAGAGTGCACGATGACCTTGCTGTCTGGTTTACGCTGTCATTCGGCCATCAGCTGTGCACCCAACGCGAACTCGCGTGAAAGGATCTGTTTTATCCACCAGACCACCATTTTACAAGTGAAAATATCTATAACTATAGCCAGATACAGCCAGCCAAATCAAGTGCGGATATAGGTGGTATTGGTAACCAAACCTGATTTACCCATATAAAAATAACTTATCGCTGTATACAATTAGGTGCAGCGGTGGAAGATCTACGGGATACCCTACGTGGCGATTTATAGCCGAAAACCGTTGTGATCTGATTTATTTGCATAAGCTATCCCACCCGTTTTTACCACAGGTTTTGCCGTACTCATTCAGGTTGCCATCAATCTAGCGATAGCCATACACGGCGGCCTAAAGTGTGTGGGTCACGAATGAGTGTTTCTGGGGGCAGGTTGTTTTGAACACGTGAATAGCATCGAATGGTGCTGCTATGTATAAAAATAAGCCCAAGCGACATTTATTACCAGACACATTGTCATGACACCCCATACAGAGCGTGCTCGCTAATAAAACGATACTTCAGTCGGGCTCTCTTGTAAATTTCTGAGCGACCTTTTCAGTATATTCCACTTTTCTTTGGTGCATTTTAACTGTACCCATAGCCTCAGGACCTCACTCTTTTCTTCCAGTAAGTCTCGAGCATGCTACTCACTATTATCCGGTTTGATGGCCCTCAGCCATTTATAAAAACTGTGTGCAGAAATCTCCAGCAAGTCATAGATTTCTACTCATTGAATAACCAAGAGCAGTTATCTAACGCACGGCTTTTTATTTAAAATTCAGGTGTAAATCGTGGAGTGCCCATACGCCCCTCTTATGCTAAAACTCTAGGGCTGGATCGTCTACTAGGGTGGGGACAGTCCACATTGTTACAATTATTGAAGTTGATGGTCGGACCAATCACGAAGAAGTCGTCGAACTCGAACGCGTAATAATGGTCCCCATTTGGGAACATTATTTGGTGAAATTTTCCTCGGAATGAATATCGATGATCTTATGTGACAGGTTTGGCGCCGTAGCACTGGTAAGATCCGAGATACGGACCAATGGCAATTTTGGAACAAAAATTCTTCCACCTTCATGCGATCAGAATTATTCAACATGAAGTATATCCCTTGATGCAAGGTGATATAGGCGCGGGTCATTTTTCTAATTGATGGTGGGTAAAGTATCTTCGCACTAGCCCATCTTCTTTGAAATAATGGGGCGATAGAACAACTATAACTGACCATATCGCCATAGTGGGTTATGACAAAACTGGTAGGATTATAATGTATAATTGTAATATAGTTTGCTGTCATGAAGGATTTATTGGATGCCGGCAGTGGCGCCGTAGGAATGGATTGGGTTTGCGTCCTAGATGAGTTTTCAGCAATATGAACATTGGTTTTGATGCACTCTGCTGGGTTGTATTCAGCAGCTGTAACCTGTTGCAAAGCTACTGCATGGACCACATAATAGATGCAACACATTGACTTGGTGAGCCGGCTATTATCTCTTAGATCACCAATAAAATACATTGAGGAGTTGTTGGGATTCCGCGTTACTTCGAGCGACTTCAGTTCGTCACGAGATTGAATAATGGTTATTTCCGTTTATGTTTATAAAGTTTCTGTGCTGTTTTGACCAATGTTTGTCCAAACGAGCTGGTACTGCCTGTGAATAGTAACATTTTATTGTGGCATCTAGTCATACAAACAGTAGATTCATTATATTCCAACAAGAAGAATACCCGCATTTTGGAATAATGTTGACTGTTTTTCACAAAACAGTGTGAATGATAGGGGTCTCAAGCCGGCAAATCGTTATGTCCTAATCAGAGTTAGCTATCAGGAAGAATCGCGAGTTTGCATGCAGGTCTGGATTGCTTGACATATCTGCTCCACCGCATTGAGTGCTCTCGGGGTGAAACGGTGCAGCTCATCCGAGTTGATGAGTTGCAGACGCTGGTGGCGAACGGCATCCACCATGGGCCACTGTTGCCAGTGGCGCAGGGCGTCAGCGTCTTGACTCCCTGCCAGGATCAACGCCGGATTGGCCTTGATCACCTGCTCCAGGCTGACCTGGGGATAAGGAGTGCGGGCATCCGCCATCAGGTTCTCCCCGCCGCACAGCTCGATGGCCTGGGCGGGCCAGGCGTTGCCGCTGACGCTGGTCAGCGGTGGATACCAGAGCTGGTAGAACACCTTGATATGCTTGGGTTTGCCGTAGCGCTGGCCAAGGGCGGCCAGGCGGGCGAGATAGGCGTCGGCCTCGGCATTGGCGGTTTGTTCCACCCTCAATGTTTTTCCCAAGGCCCGCATCTCGGTGGCGAGGGAGGCAAAGTCGGTCGGTTCTGAATAGAACACCGGGATCCCCAACTGCTCGATTGGGGCCAGCATGCGGGATTGGGCGGAGCGCCAGGCGACGATCAGGTCGGGTTTCTGGGCCAGCAGGGCTTCCAGATTGATGCTGCGGTAGTTGGCCACCTGGGGCAGGCGCTTGACCTCGGGCGGATAATCGGAGGCATCATCGGTAGCCACGATGCGATCCCCTGCGCCGATGGCAAACAGCAGTTCGGTCAGGTGGGGGGTGAGGCTGACGATGCGTGCAGGCGTGCCAGCCAGCAGGACGGGTGACATGCACAACAGGCAGAGCAGGGTGAGCCATCTAGCCATGCAGCTGCTCCAGCACAGTGAGCAGCAATGCCAGCGCCAGCCAGCCCCAACCGGCTTGTTGCAGACGGTTGAGCAGGCGCAGGGCCGTACCTGCATCCGGCTCGGCGGCGGCGTCAAACACGGGAAAACGGAACAAGCTGCCCTGATAGTAACGGGGGCCACCGAGCTTGCAGCCCAGCGAGCCGGAGAGCAGCGCCAGCAGTATTCCCATGGCGGGGTAGGGCCAGAGCATGGCTGTACGCAACCGGCTGGCCAGCTTGCGCAGCTGGGTCAGGCACAAGGGCAGCGCCAACAACAAGATGGCAGGGGTACACAGGGCCTGGTAGAGCACGGCGGCGGCCCGGCCAAAGTGGGCAAAGGCTGGCAGTTTCGGGCTCCAGCCCTGGTTCATCAGCTGGGCGAGGCGCCACATCAGGGCCCCCTGCACACCCGCCAGGGCGAACCCCAGCAGCGGGCCGGCCCATTGTCCTATCAGGCGCAGGGCGCAGCTTTCACTGACCGCCTTGGCAAGCCCCATCAGGGAGAGTTTACCGGTATCTCGTCTGAGCCAGGGGGCCGCCTGCAGCCGGGCCACCACCAAGGTATCCTGGTCTGTCAGCGCGCGAGTGGCACGGGCCAGTTCCCGCAACGGGCGCGATTCCAGCATCAGCAGCAGAAACAGCAGGTCGAACAGCGGCTCCGAGAGCGAGAGGTTGCGCACCGCCCAGAGTCCGGCGGCGCACGGCAGCCAGACAATCAGCATGGCCAGCAGGCCGGCCTGCAGTTGCTGACCGGGGGTGCCATCGGGGCGACACACCTTGTGACCCAGCCGGGTCAGCAGGGGCACGACGGCGGAGAGCCGATAGTGGGCCGGCCAGGGCACGATGGCCTCCAGCAGCGCGGCCCCGAGCAAAATGGCCGCCGGAGTGGCGGCCATCTGTTCCAGAGAGCTGAGTGTGATCACAGCTTGCCGAGCATCTTGATGATCACCTCGGCGGAGTGCTTGCCGGCCACCTCGATGAAGGCATCGAAGGATTCAACCTGTTCCTTGCCGGCGATGTCGGACATGGCACGCACCACCAGATAGGGCACCTTGAACATGTGGCACACCTGACCGATGGCGGCCCCTTCCATCTCGACCGCCAGCATCTGCGGGAAGTCGGCGCGAGCCTTGGCGATGGCGTCGGGCTTGCACATGAACTGATCGCCGGTGCAGATGAGGCCGACCTTGGTCTGATGCTTGCCCTGTTCGGCAATGCAGGCTTGGGCGACGGCGATGAGCTTCTCGTCGCAGGGGAAGGCGGCAGGCTGCTGCGCCATCTGGCCCATCTCGTAGCCAAAGGCGGTCACGTCGACATCGTGGAAGCGCATCTCGCTGGCGATCACCACGTCACCTATGTGCAGGTCCTGGGCAAAGCCGCCGGCAGAGCCGGTGTTGATGACGCAGTCGGGGGCGAATTTTTCCAGCAGCAGGCTGGTGGCGACGCTGGCGGCGACTTTACCGATGCCGGAGCGGGTCAGGATCACCTCCTTGCCTGCCAGGGTGCCCTGATAGAACTCGCAGCCGCCCAGTTGCAGGGTGGTCGGGTTGCTCATCTGGCTGCGCAGCAGGGCCACTTCCTGTTCCATGGCGCCGATAATACCTACTTTCATCACTCACCTCGTCTTGATGGCCAGTTGGCCGAATAAGTTGTTGTGGATCATAACAAAAGTTGGCGATGGCGCCGAGCATTCCGATGCTGGCGGGTGGGAAGGTCCACTCAAGGGTAGCGCTCGGCCAATCTGGCCAGCTCGCCGCGGTCCGCCAACCGTTGCAGGGTGCTGGTAAACAGGGCCAGGCGGGCAGGGGAGGTGCGCTGGTAAAACAGGATATAGAAGGGGATGGTCTCCATGGCGGTGGGGAGGATGCGGATCTGGTCGCTCAGGTGATGGCGCTGCAGATCGGCTTCGATACCGGGTGAGCGGTAGTAGACGAAGCGTCCGCGCTTCATCAGCAGCTTGTCGTAGTTGGCGGCGCTGCTGCTCCCGCCGCTGTCGATGATGAGCCCCTGTATGGCCTGCAGCCGTTCGATGGCGCCACTGCCGTGATTGACGAGGATGATCCCCGCATTACCCAGGGCCCTGACGTCGTCCCAGTGGCGGATCTCGATCGGGTCGTCGCTGCGCACCACCAGGTGGTAGCGTACGGTGAAGATGGGGGGCTGCAGATAGAGGAAGTGGTTGCGGCGGACCGGATTGTCGCCCACGCCGCAGAGGAAGTCGAGCTGGCCAAAGCGCACCCGTTTTTCCAGTCGCTTGAGGGGGATAAAGTGCTGATCCCCCTCGATGCGCAGGGCAGGCTCCTGTTGCTCCATCAATCGAAACAGTTCGACGCAGAGCCCCCCGATGCAGCCATCCGCCATCTGGGTGTATTTGGGAGCGGACTCGGGCTGCGCCGCCGTGCGATAGATTTCGGTGGCGTTGACGGCCCGGTGAGTGACTGCCAGCAGACAACCCTGCACCATCACCCGGAATATCATGTCATGCTGGCCCTCGATGTGTGGGAAAATGCGGCGTTGCCTGCGGATGTCGCGGCGTTAGTGCTGAAACATTACGCCATATATCAGAACCTTATCAACCAAGTGCCGTATCCAGAGTCATCATCAGCGCAAACCCAGCCATCAGGCCCAGGGTGGCGTGGGTCTGGTGGCCGTTGCGGTGCGTTTCCGGGATCACCTCGTGGGAGACCACGAACAGCATGGCGCCGGCGGCCAGCCCGAGGCCGATGGGATAGGCGATGGCCATCCCGCTGGAGAGACTGACGCCGAGCAGGGCCCCGAGCGGTTCGAGCAGGCCGCTGCCGATGGCAACCAGCACGGCCATGCCGGGGCGAAAACCGGCAGCGCACATGGCGAGTGCCACCGCCAGCCCTTCCGGAATGTCCTGCAACGCGATGGCGGTGGTGAGCGGCAGGCCCACCGACATGTCCCCCTGCGAGAAGCTCACCCCGATGGCCATTCCCTCCGGCAGGTTGTGCAGGGCGATGGCAAACACGAACAGCCAGACCCGGGAGCAGCTCTCGTGACCGGGGCCGCAGGGGCCTGTCTTGTCGTGTTCATGGGGGGTGAATTGATCGAGCCCTAGCATCAGGAGTACCCCGAGGGTCATGCCGACTACCACCACGGCAGCGGCGAGAAAGCCGTCGCCTGTGATCCCCTCTGCCGCCTCGAGCCCCGGCAGCAGCAGGGAGAAGGCGCTGGCTGCCAGCATCATGCCGGCGGCAAAGCCCAGCATGCTGTCTTCTACCCGTTGCGGAACCGAGCGCAGAAAAAGGGCGGGCAGGGCGCCAAGTGCGGTGGCGGCAAAGCCGGCCAGGCCACCGATAAGGCCGTAGCGAACGCCAGGGCTGATGTCGCCGGCGGCCAGCATCACCAGGCTTTGCAGCAGCAACAGCACGACGGCCGCTAAAGCAACGAACAGGCCGATGGCGATCACCGGGCGTGCCCGCAGCTGCTCGCGCAGCTGGGCTGACCAGGAGGAAAGGGGCAGGGCTGACGCGTTATCCATGAAGATCACCTCTTTTGCTTGACGGCAGGAATGGCGCGGCGCCATCCGGGGACTCTTGCATTACAGCGAGCCGGGCCTCACTTGTCCATGCCGGGACATCGATTGCATTCATCGGCTAACTATTTGAAATGATTTGGTCGTCTTGAATAATTTGTGACGAAGATCTGGTTGTATGGAAAAACAACTTGCTTTGTTGCGGCGAAAGCTGGTGAAGGAGTAGGCAGGTTTGTGGTAAAGTGCCGCCCTCGCGAAACCCACCCTTCCCTTGGTCTTTCGCAACGTCCCATCTCCCGTCAGGAAAGCCCGGGTTACCAGTTCATACGGATGTGATCGCCACTGTGCACCTGCTTGTCAGCAGTCGAGGATCACCAGCCACCATGTTTTACAAAAATCTGTCTATCGGCAAAAAGATTGCCGTGGTCTTTGCGGTCATTGCCGCCGTCAACGTGATATTCGGTATTTTTCTCTCCAGCGAACTGCGCGGCGTGCGCGATCGCGTGTTGAATTTTACCGATTCCACCCTGCCGAGCGTACTCTCGGTCGAGAACCTGCTCTACGACGTATCCTACGTGCGCCGCGCCCAGTTTGCCCTGCTGATGGTGGATGACGCCACCGATCTGCAGGCGCGTCGCGGCCGCATCCAGGCCAACGTCCAGAAAGTCGAGCAGGCCTTCCGGGGTTATGAGGCCACGGTCGGTGCCGCCCATGAGCGTCAGGTGTTCAACGGCGCCAAGCAGGCGTGGCAACGCTACCTGAACTCGGTCAATCTGGTGGATCAACTGCTGGCACAGGGCCAGCTGGAGCAGGCCAAGGTGCAGCTGTTCCAGTCCAACCCCATTTATGGCGAGCTGGAACAGGCGGTCAATGGCCTGGTGGAAGTGAACCTCGGCTTCGTCAAAGAGAACCGCGGCAGCCTGCTTGACAGTGTCAACATGGTGACCAGTTTTGCCATGGTGAGCATCGGTAGCCTGCTGCTGTTCATGGTGGCCATGACCTGGTTCCTGACCCGCCAGATCTGCCTGCCGCTGCAGGCCGTGGTTGCCCAGGCCAACGCCATCGCCGCCGGCGATCTGACTCATCAGCTGGATCGCCAGCACATCGGTCGTGACGAGCTGGGCATGCTGGCCAAGGCCTCCCTCAAGATGCAGGACAACCTGCGCGGTCTGATTGAAGAGGTTGTGGCGGCCGTGACCCAGCTGGGCGCCGCCATCGAAGAGGTGAGCGCCGTCTCCGAGCAGTCGGCACAGGGGATCCAGAGCCAGCAGCAGGAGATCTCGCTGGTTGCCACCGCCATGGCCCAGATGAAGGCCACCGTGGCCGATGTGGCAGGCAACACCGAGACGGCGTCTGAATCGGCCAGCTCCGCCAATGCCCTGGCACGCCGCGGCAATCAGGATGTGCAGAGCTCGCTGATGGCCATCACCCGGGTTGCCGAGGAGATCGAGCAGGCCGGTACCCTGGTCACCGAGCTGGAGCGCGAATCCGCCCAGATCAACGTGGTGGTGGACGTGATCCGCGGCATCGCCGATCAGACCAACCTGCTGGCGCTCAACGCCGCCATCGAGGCGGCCCGTGCCGGCGAACAGGGCCGCGGCTTTGCGGTGGTGGCCGACGAGGTGCGCACCCTGGCGGGTCGCACCCAGGCGTCCACCGGCGAGATCGTCGCCATCATCGAAACCCTGCAGGCCCGTGCCAACCAGGCCAAAGAGGTGACCGGCCAGAGCTGCGAGATGATCCGCCAGTGCGTGGAGCAGAGCGAGCAGACCAGCGACGGCATCCAGCAGATTGAAGAAGCGGTGGCCCAGATCGCCGACATGGCTATTCAGATCGCCAGCGCTTGCGGCGAGCAGGACGCGGTCTCCGATGAGCTGGGTCGCAACGTGGAGCGGATCAACGAATCCTCCAACGAGGTCGCTGTTGGGGCCGATCATACCGCCCGTGCCTGCCTGGAGCTGAGCCAGCTGGCTGCCGGTCTGCGTCAGACCATAGGCCGCTTCCGCCTGGCGTAATAGCTGTATCGGCACCAGACAGGGTGCCGTGTCATGGCCTGTTGCTGCAGGCAAACAGTCAACCCGGCTTCGGCCGGGTTAACTGTTTTTGTTGCTCCTTCATCTCAAGGCATGAGCACAGGGATGGGTCACGACTCTAGGCCTGCGGTTGGTATCGAGCATTGACGTCGCACAAGGCGGCAGTGACGCTCACGATCTCGCCAGTCGGGACAGCGCTGGCCATGAGGGGCAGAGGAGCGATGGCAATGCGCATTGGCAGGGATTTGCTTGTCAGCGTCGATGGGCTGATGGTCATGAAAAGGTCATAAAAAAACCCGGCCTGAGCCGGGTTTTGATGAGTGCGGGTAGTGCTGGCTTACTTGGCCAGGGATTCCGG
This sequence comes from Aeromonas sp. FDAARGOS 1408, assembly GCF_019048665.1. Classification (NCBI taxonomy): domain Bacteria; kingdom Pseudomonadati; phylum Pseudomonadota; class Gammaproteobacteria; order Aeromonadales; family Aeromonadaceae; genus Aeromonas; species Aeromonas sp. FDAARGOS 1408. Next base: position 1,177,959 of record NZ_CP077394.1, read on the forward strand.
CAGCTCTTCGCGGATCTTGCCCAGCATCTCTTTCAGGACACGCGGGTTGGCCACGACGATGTTGCCGGAGTTCTCGTAGTTGTGACCACCGACGAAGTCGGTGACGATGGCACCGGCCTCTTTGGCCAGCAGCTCACCGGCAGCGGTGTCCCAGGGCTTAAGGCCGATTTCCCAGAAACCGTCGACGCGACCGGCAGCCACATAGGCCAGATCCAGCGCGGCGGAGCCGGCACGACGGATGTCGGCACACTCGATGAACATGCTCTGGAACATCTTCAGGTACGGCTCGATGTGGTGCTTCTGCTTGAACGGGAAACCGGTGGCCAGGATGGTGCCGGCCAGCTCTTTGGCCTTGCCGACACGGATGCGGTAGCCATTCAGCTGGGCGCCGCTGCCACGGGTGGCAGTGAACAGCTCGTCACGGATCGGATCGTAGATCACGGCTTGTTCGGTCTTGCCCTTGACGCGCAGGGCGATGGAGACGGCAAAGTGCGGAATGCCTTTGACCAGGTTGGTCGTGCCATCCAGTGGGTCAATGATCCATTGGTAGTCCGGATTGGTACCGGCAATCTCACCAGACTCTTCAGCCACGATGCTGTGTTCCGGGTAAGATTTTTTGATGGTGTGAATGATGGCCGCTTCGGCTTCACGGTCAACGTTGGTCACGAAGTCATTGCTGCCCTTCTGGATAACCTCGATGTTCTCGGGTTGAGAAAAGGCTTTTACTACTACTTGACCGGCGTTGCGCGCAGCGCGCACGGCGATATTCAGCATCGGATGCATAGGTTCACCACTGGATGTTAAAGAACGGGGGAATAAAAGGACGCGGTATCATACCAGTCTTTTCGACAATGGCAACTGTTATACGTTATCGCTCCGGCCTTGGCGACTGCCAGATCTGACGGCTCCAATATAGGCTCTTTTTGGTCTAGTCTTATGGGCAGCAGCCGAATAACAGGCTGCCTTGAGCATAGGGACGTGGATCGTGAATTTGTCATTAGTGAGTCAAAAACCGTCGGCAACCTCCACCCAGGGTTTGCTGGCCGCCTTGCGGAACTCGACCGGATACGGCGACTACTTCAACGAGCTAACCATTACCCAGCCATCCCACTGGCAACCTGGCAAGGAAGAGGCGGCCATCCTGCTGCTGGATGGGAATGCGGCCTGGCCCGAGTTTGCCTGGCAGCGCAACAGCGACACCTTCGGGTTGCCGGTGTTGCCGCTGCTGATGCGCAAGGGAGACGGTACTCTCACCATTCAGGGGCCGGATGTGCGGGACCCGCGCTTCTATTTTGTCTCCAACGGCATCGTGCTGGAAGAGTCTGAACTTGCCGATCCCGCCTGCAGCCGGGTGCTGCTGAACAAGCTGGAGTCCTACTTCCCGCTGCTTTCCCGCCTCATTCTGCTGCGCCAGCGTCAACCCATGGGGCTGTGCAACTAGGCTCTTCCTTCCCTGCGCCGGGCTGTTCAAGCGGCACAATATTTGTCATAACTGACCGGTATTGTGCCGCTTCGTCATGTTCAGGCCGGGGGATGTCCATGTTGTCCATCCCGCAGCGTTTCTCTGGCCGACATGGGCGAGGCCCTATCCGTCCTGTGCCAATGTGTGAATCACAAGGAGTCCATGATGATCGATTTTTATACCGCCGCCACCCCGAACGGCTTCAAGGTGGCGATTGCCCTTGAAGAGCTGGGCTTGCCTTACCGTGTCATTGCGCTCGATCTGTCGGCGCTGGATCAGAAGAAACCCGAGTTTCTGGCCATCAACCCCAACGGCCGCATTCCGGCCATTGTCGATCGGGACAACGGGGACTTCGCGGTGTTCGAGTCGGGTGCCATTCTTCTCTATCTGGCCGAGAAGGCGGGCAAGCTGCTGCCGGCGGATCCCAAGCGCCGCTCCCAGGCCATTCAGTGGCTGATGTTCCAGATGGGTGGGGTCGGGCCCATGATGGGGCAGGCCAACGTCTTCTATCGCTACTTCCCGGAGAAGATCCCGGCCGCCATCGAACGCTATCAGAAGGAGGGACGCCGCCTGTTCGAGGTGCTCGACAGCCATCTGGCCCAGCACGAGTATCTGGCCGACGAGTACAGCATCGCCGACATCGCCACCTGGCCCTGGGTGCGTATCTATGACTGGAGCGGTATCTCCATCGAGGGGCTGCCCCATCTGCAGGCCTGGATGGACCGGATGGCTGACAAGCCAGCCTGCCAGAAGGGGATCACCATACCGCCGCGCAACGAGAAGCCGGAAGATCTGGTCAAGCAGGCCCAGCAGATGGTAACGCGTTGATTTTTATCGTGGACGGGGCCTAAAACCCCGTCACATTAGAAAAACTAAGGAAAGCTGATTATAAAGATTCGTTCGTTTTTCGTGATCTGAATCACTAAGATGACGGCAAGCCATGGGAGTGTCCTGCTCCCGGCCGGTGCGGGTTCTCCGCCTTGAGTTTTCACCTTTGATTGACCCTGTTTGTTGGATCCCCTCTGCGGTTTTCTGCCAGAGGCGGGCAGCTTTTCGATGATTTTTCGGGACTGAGATATGTATCGGCACAGTTTTTATCCGCTGTTTTTTCTGACCATTCTGATGGTCGCTGTGGGCCAGATGACCCAGACCCTCTACGTGCCCTCCATTCCCATGATGGCGGGGGACTTCAACGTGGCCTCCGGCCAGCTGCAGGCGGTGATGGCCTGCTATCTGATCCCGTACGGCCTCTCCCAGTTTGTCTACGGCCCCTTGTCAGATCGCATCGGGCGTCGCCCCATCATCATCATCGGCATGATGGTGTTCCTGGTGGGTACCCTGACCATCCAGCTGATCCCGAGTTTCATGGCGCTGCTGGCGGGCAGCTTCATCCAGGGGCTGGGGACCGGGGCCGGCGGCGCCATGAGCCGTACCCTGATGCGCGACCGCTACACCGGCGCCGAGCTCAACCGGGCCAACAGCCTGGTCAGCATGGGGGTGATCTTCTCCCCGTTGCTGGCCCCCGTGTTGGGTGGCTGGCTGACCGAGCTGTTCAACTGGCGTGCGGGCTACTGGTTCCTGTTCGGCTTTGGCGCCGTGGCGACCCTGGCCATACTGGCCTGGTTTGTCGAAACCTTGCCGGAGGAGGCCCGTCAGCAGCCGCTGCGAGTCGGTGCCGCCTATCGCCACGTGCTCGGCAACCCGCGTTTTCAGGGCAACCTGCTCTGCCTGATGGCGACCTTCGCCGGTCTGGCGGTGTTTGAAGCGGCCGCCGGCGTGCTGCTGGGCGACGTGCTCAAGCTGAGTGCCCGTACCGTCAGCGTGCTGTTCGTGCTGCCGCTGCCCGGCTATCTGTTCGGTGCCTGGCTCTCCGCCAAGCTGAGCTTTCGCCTGAGCCAGGGCAAGCTGATGCGCCTTGGCATCGCCTTCCTGGCGCTGGGGTCACTCATCATCCTGCTGCCCGGTCTGTTCGGGATAGTGAGTGCCGCTTCCCTGGTGGGTGGGGCTGCCGTCTACTTCATCGGTAGCGGTATCCTCTATCCGACAGCCACCTCCTGCGCCATCGAGCCCTTCCCGGGCCAGGCGGGCACCGCCGGTGCCATCCTCGGTGGCATGCAGAACCTGGGGGCCGGCATCGTGACCCTGCTGGCGGCCTGCTTCCCGATGGAGGGGCAGGTGACCCTGGGCGCCATCATGACACTGATGGTGCTGATCGTGGCGCTGAGCTTCCTCTGGTTGCGCCACCACGGTTCGCCCCACGAGCAGATGGCCGTGTGAGCCTAATGATGTGAAAAGACCCGCCCGAGTTGGCGGGTTTTTTATGGGCCGCCGCTGGGGGCTGATATGCCGGGTGACGGAAGCGGGGGAGGGGACTGCCGCGCAGGCAAAGAAAAAGCCCGTCACACTGGTGACGGGCTTTTTGCTGTTGGTACCCCGGAGATGCCGTTGCCGGTTTGGGCCCTTGAACCGTCGGTTCAAGGCGGGGATCGGATCTGACCGCAGGCTTCTCGGTCGTGCCGAGCATGCGCAATAGCCAGAAGGCAGATCCCCTGTTTGGTATGAATATCGGCTCGGGGACTTGAACCGGCTGACAAACACCCCAGGGAATTTCAAAAACGTTGCGAGTTAGGGTTGTACGCCTTCGTCGCTGGATTCGCCATATTGTCCGTGCTCGATCAAGGCCGCTTCGATGGTGCGTTGCAGCATCTTGATCCGCTTGTCCATGGTCTCAGAGTATTGGTGATTCTTGTCTTTTTCAAGACAGAGCTCATGGCAGAAATTGAGTGCTGCCATCACCGCCAGCTGTTCATTGCTGGAGACCTTGGAGCGTTGACGCAGCTCGATGAGTTTATCAGTCAGCTGGTCGGCGGCCTGGCGCAGGGCATCCTGCTGTCCCAGGGGACAGGATACCTTGTAGGGACGTCCCAAAATGACGATTTCTACGGCCTCTGTGCTCATGCCTTCCTCAATACGGCGGAGTGTCATTCCGCCTTTATCCACGTGGACAACTGGGCGGGACTATATAGCGCAGATGCAGAAGTTTCAAGGCCTTGCTGGCTCTGGAAGGGGGAGAATGCTAGGATCCTGACCATTAATTCTGCATATTTGCCTGAACTTTGAGCGGATCTTCGATGAGCAAAACGAACCCCCTGAAATACGCGGCCGTGGCCGACCTGATGGAACAGCACGAGCTGATGGCAACGGCTGTAGAGGCCCATGGCGTGATCTGCGGTCTGGTGTGCGGTGGTGTGGCCCTGGACGACAAGAGCTGGCTGCCCCATTTCAACGATCTGGTCAACGACGGTTTCGGTCTGCCGGCCCCGGTGCGCCAGGTGATGACCGATCTCTATCATGAGGTGATCGAGAGCCTGATGGCTCAGAAAGGGGTAGAGCTGCTGCTGCCAAGCGACGAAGCGCCCCTCGACGAGCGCATCGATTCGCTGGTGGACTGGTCCCAGGCCTTTCTGGCTGGTTTCGGCGTGGTGCAGCAGGAGCTCTCCAAGGCCTCCGAAGAGCTGCAGGAGATGATCCAGGACATCGCCAGCATCACCCAGGTCTCCGCCGAGTTCGATCAGGAAGATGAAGAGAACGAAGCCTCCTTCCTGGTGCTCTACGAACACGTGCGCCTCGGGGTCATGATGGCGTTCGAGGAGTTTGGCAAGCGGCCGGATGCCCCGAGCACCCCGCCGACCCTGCACTGAGTCGAGCAAGTCCGAAAAAGAGCGCCAGGTGGTGCTCTTTTTACATTTGGATGTTGCCCGCGCCGGCCGGCTGTGATGAGGCAAGTAACGACAGGGACTGCGCTTTTTTGCCCGTGGCTTCGCATCCCGACCCCACGCTTTGTGTTAGCATGACCCCACGTTTTCAGCTTTTCCCCTGATCTCATGTCTCAATCTGATCTGAACCACGTCGATGTGGCCATCGTCGGTGGTGGAATGAGCGGCGCCGTGCTGGCGCTCTCCCTCGCGGCCCTGCCAGGGCCCAAGCCCCTGCAGATCCTGCTGCTGGAGGCGAGCGCCCCCGAGCTCAATGCACACCCCGGCTTCGATGCCCGCGCCATCGCGCTCTCCGCTGGTACCTGCGAGGCGCTGACCCGGCACGGGCTCTGGCCCCGTTTTGCCCCCCATTGCAGCCCCATCACCCGCATTCATGTGTCGGATCGGGGCCACTTCGGCCAGGCTGGATTGACGGCCGCCGAGTATGGCCTGTCTGCCCTCGGCCAGGTGATCGAGCTGTCGGCGGCGGGCATCGAGTTGCAACAGGCGATCGCCGCCTGCCCGCAGATCCGCATGCTGTGCCCGGCCCAGCTCGAACGGGTGGAGCCGCTGACGGAGGGGGTGAACCTGACCCTGGCGGACGGCGAGCGTTATCAGACCCGTCTGCTGGTGGCGGCCGATGGCGGCAACTCCTTCGTGCGCCAGCAGTGCAAGCTGGCGGTGAGCCGTCACGACTACGGCCAGAGCGCCATCATCGCCACCGTCAAGACGGCCGAGGATCCGGCCGGTCAGGCATTCGAGCGTTTCACCCAAGGGGGGCCGCTGGCCCTGCTGCCGATGCAGGGGGGGCTCTCCTCCCTGGTCTGGAGCGTGGCGCGGGATGAGGCGCCGGCCTTGATGGCGCTCGATGACGCCGCCTTTCTGGCCCGCCTGCAGAAGGCCTTCGGCTGGCGCCTCGGTCGCTTCCTGCAAACCGGCCAGCGCCACGTCTATCCGCTGGTGCTGACGGTGGCTGACTACCCGCTGGCCCAGCGCACTGTGCTGGTGGGCAACGCTGCCCATCTGCTGCACCCCATTGCCGGCCAGGGCTTCAACCTCGGCATGCGCGACCTGGACCTGCTCACCCGCGCCGTCGGTCAGGCCCTTGCGGCGGGGGAGGATATCGGCAGCTTCAAGGTGCTAAACGGTTACTGGCAGCAGCGCAAGGGGGATCAGGCGCAGACGGTCTGGCTTACCTCCTCGCTGGCCCAGCTCTTCTCCAATGATCACGACCCGCTGGTGGCGGGCCGCAACCTGGCGCTCTCCCTGATGGGGCGGCTGGACTGCCTCAAGGCGCCGCTGGCCTCCCGCACCCTGGGCTTTGTTGCCGACCTGTGCCGCCCCTGAGACGGGTCACAGCTTGCGTATTGAAGGGGTCTGCCTTCGGGCGCCCCCTCGCTGATCCCGGCGATCAGCCCTGAAAGGATATAAAACGATGCAGATGCAAAACGTGGATGTGGTGATTGTGGGGGGCGGCATGGTGGGCCTGGGGCTCGCCGCTGCGCTCAAGGGGAGTGCGCTCAAGGTGGCCGTGGTCGAGGGCCAGTTGCCGGCCCCCGCGCTTGACGAGGCGCCGGACAACCGGGTCAGCGCCCTGAGTCTGGCCAGCCAGCGCATCCTGCAGCAGGTGGGGGCCTGGCGCGGCATTGAGGCCCGCCGCCTGCAGCCCTACGTGCAGATGGAGGTGTGGGAGCAGGACAGCTTTGGCCGGATCGCCTTCGATGCCGCCAGCCTGCGTCAGCCCGAGCTCGGCCACATCGTCGAGAACCGGGTCATCCAGCTGGCGCTGCTGGAGGCGATTCTCGATGACAGTAAAGGGGCCAACAACATCCAGCTGCTGAGCCCGGCCCGGGCGAGCAGCCTGCAAAGCGGCGAGGCGGGCTCCCTGCTGCTGCTGGAAGATGGCCGCGCGCTGTCGGCCAAACTGGTGGTGGCGGCCGATGGCGCCCACTCCTGGGTCCGTCGGCAGGCCGACATTCCGCTCACCAGCTGGGATTACGGCCACCACGCTCTGGTGGCGACGGTACGTTGTGCCGAGCCCCACGAGGCGGTGGCGCGTCAGATCTTCACCCCCGAGGGGCCGCTCGCCTTCCTGCCCCTGTGGCAACCGGATCTCTGCTCCATCGTCTGGTCGCTGCCGGCCGCTCGTGCCGAGGCGCTCTGTCAGTGTGACGACGAGCAGTTCAACCGCCAGCTCACCACCGCGTTCGACGGCCGCCTCGGCCTGTGCCAGGTGGAAGGGGCGCGCAGCGCCATCCCGCTCACCGCCCGCTATGCCCGCGACTTTGCTCGCGAGCGGCTGGTGCTGGTGGGGGATGCCGCTCACACCATACACCCGCTGGCGGGGCAGGGGGTCAACCTGGGGCTGCTGGACGCCGCCGCCCTGGCTGAGCAGATCCTGCGCAATCAGGCGGCGGGCAAGGATATCGGTCTGCTCGCCAACCTGCGCGGCTACGAGCGCTGGCGCAAGAGCGAGGCGGCCAGCATGCTGGCGGCGATGGAGGGGCTCAAGCGGCTGTTTGCCGGTGCCAACCCGCTCAAGAAGCTGGTGCGCGGGGCAGGCCTGTGCGCCTTCGATCTGCTGACGCCGCTCAAGCAAAGCATGATCCGGGCTGCCATGGGGTTAGAGGGTGAGTTGCCGGCCTTGGCCAAGGGGAACAATTTGCCGACCCGGCCGAAGTAAGAGGGTGATCCGGGCCGCCATGGAGCTGGAGGGGGAGCTGCCCGCGCTGGCCAAGGGTGAAAAAATCTAATAATACCCGGGTGTTTTCACAACAAAACTAATGTGAGGAGGCTGATGACCCGGTTTGGGCATCAGCCTTTAATCTGGGCTGGTGGCGAAACGTTTTTCTCCAAATTGTGACGAAACGGTAAAAATCGAAATTTAATATCGTCATTACCGAGTTTGGTCTGTTTTTATCACTGTTTTTACCTTAGTGTCTGGAGTCTGTTGACTGGCGGTGGATTAGTTTTTTTTGAGCGGCATGCGCGTCCGCTTGGCATATAATCCGCTGCGTTCAAGGAATCACTCCGGCCTTGCGGGCCGGAACGAGCACAGACTCAGGCACTCTCTGCTCTTGCTGCGACCCCGGTGAACCGCCGGAGGGCGGCCGGGCGGGGCGGATCGTGAGTGTTGTCGCGAACGCTTAAGGAAACACAGCGATGATCCAGACTACAGTACTGCATCCCAAGCACCTGGAAGCCGGCGCCAAGATGGTGGACTTTCACGGTTGGGAAATGCCCATCAACTACGGCTCACAGCTGGAAGAGCACCATCAGGTGCGCACCGATGCCGGCATGTTCGACGTCTCCCACATGACCATCGTCGATTTGACCGGCGAGCGGGTCAAAGCCTTCCTGCAACACCTGCTGGCCAACGACGTGGCCAAGCTCACCCTCTTCGGCAAGGCCCTCTACAGCGGCATGCTGACCCCGGAAGGCGGCGTCATCGACGACCTCATCACCTATTACCTTGGCGAGACCTTCTACCGCCTGGTGGTCAACTCCGCCACCCGCGAGAAGGATCTGGCCTGGATCCGCCACCATGCCCAGGACTTCGGGGTGACCGTGACCGAGCGCCCAGAGCTCGCCATGATCGCGGTGCAGGGGCCCAACGCCAAGGCCAAGGCGGCCAAGGTGTTCAGCGCCGAGCAAAATGCCGCCGTGGAAGGCATGAAGCCCTTCTTCGGCGTGCAGGCCGGCGAGCTTTTCATCGCCACCACCGGCTATACCGGTGAAGACGGCTACGAGATCGTGGTACCGCAAGAGCAGGCGTGCGATCTGTGGCAGGCGCTGCTGGACAACGGCGTGGCCCCTTGCGGCCTGGGTGCTCGTGACACCCTGCGCCTCGAGGCCGGCATGAACCTCTACGGCCAGGACATGGACGAAACCGTCTCTCCGCTGGCCGCCAACATGGCCTGGACCATCGCCTGGGAACCGAGCGATCGCCAGTTCATCGGCCGCGCCGCGCTGGAAGCCCAGAAAGCCGCCGGCAGCCAGCCCAAGCTGGTGGGCCTGGTGATGGAAGAGAAGGGCGTGCTGCGCAGCGGCATGCCGGTCACCTTCACCACCGCCGGTGGAGAAGAGCGGGAAGGTGTGATCACCTCCGGCTCTTTCTCGCCCACTCTGGGCTACAGTATTGCCCTGGCGCGGGTGCCCCGTGATATCGGCGAGCAGGCCTCGGTGGAGATCCGCAAAAAGCTGGTCACCGTGAAAGTGACCAAGCCGGCTTTCGTGCGCAACGGCCAGAAGCTGGTGTAACGACCCCATTGCGGCGAAGGGGCTGCCCTTCGCCAGACCCCCTTGCCCCGGCAACGCCTGTCGAACCCGCCGGGGACAAGTGATCCAAGTGAATAAAGGAAGCACAAATGAGCCATATCCCGAGCGAACTGAAATATGCCACCTCCCACGAGTGGATCCGTGTCGAAGCCAACGGCGAGGCCGTGGTCGGTATCACCGAGCACGCCCAGGAGCTGCTGGGTGACATGGTGTTCGTCGATCTGCCGGAAGTGGGCAAGCAGGTCGGTGCCGGTGATGACTGCGCCGTGGCCGAGTCGGTCAAGGCCGCCTCTGACATCTACAGCCCGGTGAGCGGCGAGATCCTGGCCGTCAACGAAGAGCTGGAAGGCAGCCCCGAGCTGGTCAACTCCGACCCCTACGGTGCCGGCTGGCTGTTCCGCATCAAGCTGGACGACGCGGGCGAGCTCGCCAACCTGCTGGATGCCGAAGGCTACCAGAACGTGGTGGACGAAGAGTAATGCCCCCGGGCCCTGCCAATCGCGCAGGGCCCGTTTGTATGCATGCCCGTCGGCCAGGAGGCCGGCCGGTGAGGGTGAAGTCGTCCGTCCCGGTTTGCCCGCGGCAAACCGGGCAGCCACAAGACGACCCCCTGTCGCTATGAGCGACACCCGGTGCCGGCAGGGGCCACCCTGCCACCCGAACATGAGTGAAGCCGGCCGAGGCCGGCTGTCAGGCACTTAGTTATCAGGACTTTTTATCAGGAATAGGGAAATGACCCAGTCACTGTTTGAACTCGAGCAAAAAACCGATTTCATCCGCCGTCACATCGGGCCGGGTGAGGAAGATCTGCGAGCCCTGCTGGCCGTGGTGGGCGCCGAGAGCCTTGACGATCTGATTGAGCAGACCGTCCCCGCCGCCATTCGCCGGCCGGGCCCGCTCGGCATCGGTGCCTCCATGACCGAAGTGGAAGCGCTGGCCAAGCTCAAGGGCTATGCCGCCCAGAACAAGGTGGCCAAGAGCTACATCGGCATGGGCTATCACGACACCCACGTGCCCCACGTCATCCTGCGCAACGTGCTGGAAAATCCGGGCTGGTACACCGCCTACACCCCGTACCAGCCGGAGCTGGCACAGGGCCGTCTCGAAGCCCTGCTCAACTTCCAGCAGCTGACCCTGGACCTGACCGGCATGGATCTGGCCAGTGCCTCCCTGCTGGATGAGGCGACCGCCGCCGCCGAGGCGATGGCGTTGGCCAAGCGGATGGCCAAGTCCAAATCCCACCTCTTCTTCGTGGCCGACGACGTGCACCCTCAGGTGATCGACGTGGTCAAGGAGCGGGCGGTCCACTTCGGTTTTGACGTGGCAGTCGGCCCGGCCGAGCAGGCCTGCGCCGAAGAGGTGTTCGGTGCCCTGTTCCAGTACCCCACCACCACGGGGGAAGTGAAAGATCTGCGGGCGCTTATCGCCGCGGTGCAGGCCCAAAAAGGGCTGGCCTGTGTCAGCGCCGACATCCTGTCGCTCCTGCTGCTCAAATCCCCGGGCGAGCTGGGAGCCGACGTGGTGCTGGGCTCGGCTCAGCGCTTCGGCGTACCCATGGGCTACGGTGGCCCCCACGCCGCCTTCTTCGCCACCCGCGATGCTTACAAGCGCTCCATGCCGGGTCGCATCATCGGCGTCTCCAAAGATGCCCGCGGCAAGGCCGCCCTGCGCATGGCGATGCAGACCCGTGAGCAGCACATCCGCCGCGAGAAGGCGAATTCCAACATCTGTACCGCTCAGGTGCTGCTGGCCAACATGGCGAGCTTCTACGCCGTCTACCACGGCCCGGTGGGGCTGAAAACCATCGCCTCCCGCGTGCACCGTCTGACCACCATTCTGGCGCTCGGCCTCAAGGCCAAGGGCGTGTCCCTCAAGCATGCCAGCTGGTTCGATACCCTGACTGTGCTGACGGGCGAGAAGGCTGCGCTGATCGCCAAGGCCGAAGGGCTCGGCATCAACCTGCGCGCCGATCTGGATGGTGCGGTGGGTGTCTCCCTCTCTGAAACCACTACCCGTGGCGATGTGGCCGAGCTGTTCGAGCTGTTCCTGGGCACAGGCCACGGTCTGGACATCGAGGCCCTCGACAAGGCGGCGCAGGCCCATCACGCCATCCCGCAGGATCTGCTGCGCACCGACGCCGTGCTGACCCACGAGGTGTTCAACAAGTACCACTCCGAGACCGAGATGCTGCGCTACATCCACCGTCTCGAAGCCAAAGATCTGGCCCTCAACTACGCCATGATCTCGCTCGGCTCCTGCACCATGAAGCTCAATGCCACCGCCGAGATGATCCCGGTGACCTGGCCCGAGTTTGGCAAGCTGCACCCGTTCGCTCCGCTGGCCCAGGCCAAGGGTTATCAGCTGCTGCTGGCCGACCTCGAAAACTGGCTGGTGAAGGTGACCGGTTACGATGCGGTCTGCATGCAGCCCAACTCCGGCGCCCAGGGCGAATACGCGGGCCTTTTGGCCATCAAGAAGTACCATGAGTCCCGCGGCGAGGGGCATCGCGACATCTGCCTGATCCCGGCGTCTGCGCACGGCACCAACCCGGCCTCCGCCCAGATGGCGGGCCTGCGGGTCATCGTCACCGCCTGTGACAAATCGGGCAACGTGGATCTGGACGACCTGCGCGCCAAGGCCGCCGAGGCGGGGGATCAGCTCTCCTGTCTGATGGTGACCTACCCCTCCACCCATGGGGTGTACGAGGAGACCATCAAGGAGGTGTGCGACATCGTTCACCAGCACGGTGGTCAGGTCTATCTGGACGGCGCCAACATGAACGCCCAGGTGGGCCTCACTGCACCGGGCTTTATCGGGGCGGACGTGTCCCACCTCAACCTGCACAAGACCTTCGCCATTCCTCATGGCGGTGGCGGCCCGGGCATGGGCCCCATCGGCGTGAAGAAACACCTGGCGCCGTTCGTGGCTGGTCACGCCGTGGTCAAGACCGACAAGGAGAGCCGCAACAACGGCGCCGTGTCGGCGGCACCGTTCGGCTCGGCCAGCATCCTGCCCATCAGCTGGATGTACATCGCCATGCTGGGGGACGAGGGGCTGAAGAAATCCACTCAGGTGGCCATCCTCAACGCCAACTACCTGGCCAAGAAGCTGGGTGAATCCTTCCCCGTGCTCTACTCCGGGCGCAACGGTCGGGTGGCTCACGAGTGCATCCTGGATATCCGCCCGCTCAAAGAAGCGTCCGGCATCAGCGAGATGGATGTGGCCAAGCGGTTGATGGACTACGGCTTCCACGCGCCGACCATGAGCTTCCCGGTAGCGGGCACCCTGATGGTCGAACCGACCGAGTCGGAATCCAAGCGCGAGCTGGACCGCTTCGTGGAGGCGATGACCGCCATTCGTGCCGAGATCGCCAAGGTGCAGGACGGCCACTGGAGCCTCACCGACAACCCCCTGGTGCATGCCCCCCATACCCAGGATGACGTGATGGACGCTGAGTGGAATCGTGGCTACAGCCGCGCCGAGGCGGTGTTCCCGTCAGACGCTGTGCGCGCCGCCAAGCTGTGGCCGTCGGTCAACCGCATCGACGACGTCTACGGTGATCGCAACCTGTTCTGCTCCTGCATCCCGACCGAGGACTACGCCAAGTAAGCGCAGGTGCTCAGCATGACCTGGCAAACAATGACCTGGTAAAAAAGGCCCTGCATCGGCAGGGCCTGGTCGGGCAATAGGGCTGAGCAGAGCTATCAAGGTGTCAAAATCCGAAACCCGTTGGCGGGTTTCGGATTTTTTTATGGGCATTTGGCAGACCCGGAACCAGGGCCTGCCGGCTTATCTGCCCTGCTGCTGCGTCGTCAACACCTGGGCTATGCCTGCCAGTATGGGGGCGGCGTAGTCGAAGAAGTGCTTGATCCCGGGGCAGAGGTAGTTCAGGCCAAGCTCGCCATCCGGGGCCCTGACCAGACGATTCTTGGGGCATTCGCCCCAGCAGAGCGTCAGGTAGGGGCACTGGCGGCAATATTCGGGCAGGCTGTCCCGCTTGGACATGCCAAAGGCCTCCTGGCGGGTGGAGAGGGCCATGTGGCTCAAGGGGCGCTGTTTGATATCCCCCAGCCGGTACTCCGGATAGACGAAGTGATCGCAGGAGAAGACGCTGCCATCGTGCTCGATGGCCAGGGCCTTGCCGCAAAACTCGGCGGTGACGCAGAGCTGGGAGGGGTACCCCATGGTCTGGGCCACGGCGGTTTCGAACAGATTGACCAGCACGCGCCCCAGGTCGTTGTTGACCCACTCCTCGAACACGGTTGCCAGAAAGGTGCCCCAGTCATCGGGATCCACCGACCAGTCCGTGACGATCGACATGGGGTGACCGGGTTTGCTCAGGTCACTGCCGACCAGGGGCAGCATGCTGTCGTTCCAGAATTGCGGGGCCGTGCGCTTGAAGTCGCTGGCCTCGACGCAGGGGGTGAACTGGATGTAGCTGGCCCCCAGCTCCCGGGTCAGAAAGCGATACACCTCGAGGGGATATTTCGCATTGTGCCGGTTGATGACGGTCAGGGCATTGAAGGGAACCTGATGCTGGCGCAGCAGCGCGGCCGCCGCCATCACCAGATCGAAGGTGGGTTTGCCGCTGCGGGTCACCCGGTATTTGTCGTGCAGTGCGCGGGGCCCATCGATGGAGAGACCGACCAGAAAGCCGTGCTCCTTGAGAAACCGGCACCACTCGTCATTGAGCAGGATGCCGTTGGTCTGCAGGTCGTTGCGAATGCTGACCCCGGGCGGGCAATGCTGTTGCTGTAGCGCTACTATCTGGCGAAAGTAGTCGATGCCGAGCAGAGTCGGTTCACCGCCCTGCCAGGAGAAGACGATCTCGTCGCCATCTTGCCCCTCTATGTAGCTGCGGATGAAGGTATCCAGCGTATCTTCATCCATCCTGGGTTGTCTCGGTTGATGGAGCAGATCTTCCTTGTGCAGGTAGAAGCAATATTGGCAATCAATGTTGCACTTGGAGCCCCCCGGTTTGGCCATGACGTGGAAGCGGCGGGCATAGGCGCCGCTGCTGTCACGGCTGGCGGTTTTGAGCGGGGTGACGTCCAGGTGCGTCGTGTCACGGGTCCGGATCTTGTTCATCGTTACTCTGCTGGTGGCGGCGGGCGAGGTCGATACGGGGTGGATGCCTGACGAGGTGCCCAGCTCTGCCGCATGAAGAAGGTGGCGGAGGGATAACCCTCCGCCGCGTGGTTTACTGCTGAGTTTTCTGCATGGCTTCCTGAATGACCTTGGCCATGTCGAAGGTGGTACTCCCCTGAACCGGCGGATACTTGACCAGGGTGTTGACGTGCTCGCCGACCATCTCGCTGACCGGTGCCAGCATCCAGGACATCTTCTGCAACAAGTGGCCGTTGGCATCGACGGAGTCGTAACTCTCGAACGGATCGGCTCTCAGGTTGTAGAGCTTGGGCTTGGAGAGCGGGGTGAGGTTGTCATAGTAGTTTTCGGCCACCGCGAAGTGGAACTTCCAGGGGCCGACTCGCACCGCCGAGAGCTTGTCCTCGAAGTAGTAGAAGATGGAGTTGCGAGCCGACTCCTTGCTCTTGCCTTCCCAGTAGGCGAGGTTGTTGACGCCATCTATGTACTGCTTCTTCTCGTCCATCATCTTCTTGTTGACGTCGGGGACACCCGCTGCCGCCGCCAGGGTGGTGAAGAGATCCTGGTGACCCTGGATGCCGTTGAGCAC
This sequence comes from Aeromonas sp. FDAARGOS 1408, assembly GCF_019048665.1. NCBI lineage: Bacteria > Pseudomonadati > Pseudomonadota > Gammaproteobacteria > Aeromonadales > Aeromonadaceae > Aeromonas > Aeromonas sp. FDAARGOS 1408. The sequence goes on from NZ_CP077394.1 coordinate 1,193,149, forward strand.
GCCACCCGCCGGGATCTGGGCCGGCCAGCGCGCCATCATGGGCACCCGGACGCCCCCCTCATAGGTGGTCATCTTCTCGCCGCGGAACGGCGTGGTGGCGCCATAAGGCCAGGAGGAGTGTTCCGGACCGTTGTCGGTGGTATAGATGACGATGGTGTTCTCTTTCAGCCCCCGTTTTTCCAGCTCGTCGAGCAGATAGCCGATGTCGCTGTCGTGCTGCATCATGCCGCTGCCATGGTAGTCGTATTCGCTGGTGTACTGCTCGGCTGCGTAGCGCCACTTGTCGTTGAGACGGGTATAGAGGTGCATGCGGCTGGTGTTGACCCAGGTGAAGAAGGGCTTGTCTTCCTTGATCGAGCCGTCGATGAACTTGAGGGCGGCCGGGATCATCTCGGCGCGGTCGAACTCCTTCATCCGCTCCTGACCCAGCGGGCCGGTATCGGTGCACTTCTGTTTGCCGACTTCGCCGAAACGCGGGTCAACCGTCTTGTCTTCGGTCTCGGTGGCATAGCAGTGCAGGACGCCGCGGGTACCGAACTTCTTGCTGTACGCCTCGAGCGAGCCTGAATACTGCTTGGCAAAATTCTGGTAATCCCGTTGCTCGTGTTCTTCTTGGGTATTGAGGTGATAGAGGTTGCCAAAGAATTCGTCGAAGCCGTGGACGGTCGGCAGGGCAAAGTTGTGATCCCCCAGGTGGTTCTTGCCGAACTGGCCGGTCTTGTAGCCGACGGCTTTGAGCACTTCGGCCAGAGACGGGGACTCTTTCTTCAGGCCCAGGGCGCCACCTGGCATGGCCACCGTCGTCATGCCGGAACGAATGGGGTACTGGCCGGTCAGGAAGGCGGCGCGGCCCGCCGTCGAACTCGGCTGGGCGTAGTGATCGGTGAACTTGATCCCCTCCTTGGCGATCCGGTCGATGTTGGGGGTGGTGTAACCCATGGTGCCCATGCCATAGGCGCTGACGTTCTGCCAGCCGATGTCGTCACCGAAGATGACCACTATGTTCGGTTTATCCGTTTTTGCCATGACGCCGGCAGAGAGGATCATGCTCACCGCCGCCGATATTTTCCCTAGTTGCATCTTTTCGCTCCGTGTAGGCTCAGAAAAAAACCTCGTTGGCCGAACGACTTGAGCATTCATGACACGGCGGCCCGTTGAGCCCGGGGGCCTCATGCGAAGAATGACGCGGCAAGCCCCCAGCTTATTACTTAACCGCCGACTAATAACCTGAATGTCAGTTGTGCCGTGTGCAGAGTGTGATGGCGATCTCATGTCGTCGAGCAGACCTGCGCGGTCGAACAGTGCGTGACAGGGAAAGGGTGAGAGGCCTCTTTATTCCGGCGCCATGACAGGTCAATCTGGTCAGATAGATGATGTGCCGCCTGCTCAGAAGGAGGGGGGGCGCGTGGGTCTGTGCCCGCGGCAACCGGATGACCACGAGGTACATCGGTATGGGGCGCTGGCAAGGCAAGCCGCGCCATCAGGTGGCGACATGGCAGGAGAGAGGAATGGACAATACCGAACGATTTTCAGCTCGCGTTGAGGCTTATGTGAAATACCGCCCCGGCTACCCGCCGGCCATGCTGGACTTCCTGGCCGATGAACTGGCCATGGGGCCCGCCAGCCAGGTGGCCGACATAGGAGCGGGCACCGGTATCCTGACGGCGCTGCTGTCCCCCCGGGTGGCGCGGGTCTGGGCAGTGGAGCCGAATCAGGAGATGCGCGAGGCGGCGCAGCAGTTGCTGGCCGGGGTTGCCAATGTCGGCTGGTCTGACGGTCGGGCCGAGGTCACCGGTCTGCCGGATGGCTGTGTGGATCTCATCACGGTGGCCCAGGCGTTTCACTGGTTCGATCGTCCCGCCTTCAAGCAGGAGTGTCGGCGGCTGCTAAAGCCAGGTGGCAGAGTGGCCCTCATCTGGAACGACCGGTTGACCGACACCCCGTTTCTCAAGGCCTACGAGGCGGGGCTGCGCACCTATTCGGGGGACTATGAGGAGGTCAATCATCGCAACCTGGGGGAGGCGGATTTTGCCGCCTTCTTCGAGGGGGATTACCGGCTCGAGCGCTTCGCCAACCGTCAGCGGTTCGATCTCGACGGGGTGCTGGGGCGGCTCAACTCCTCCTCTTATGCCCCAGTGGCCGGTTCGCAGACCCATACCGAGTTGACGGCGCTGATTGCCCGGGAATTTGAGCGCCACGCCGTCAACGGTGTGATTGCCTTCAATTACAACACCCTGCTCTACAGCGGTCGGGTGTAGCCGGGTCAGATAAAAGCGGCCCCTCGCATCGTGGACGAGGGGCCGCAAGGGGGCAGTGCAATCGGCTCGCTGCCAGTGGGTTGCCGCCGGGCTAACCCTTGTTCAGGCCCAACATGGCCATCGCCTTGGCCAAGGTATCGACGGATTCCTGATGCTTGCCCGCATTGTGCAGCGCTTCGCCTTCGGCCCGCAGTTTCTTCACCTGTGCCAGTTGTTCGGTGCTCAGCGGCGGGGACTTGGCCAGGGCATCGTCAATCTTCTTCATGTCGGCGGGACAGTGAAAGGCGAGCACACTGCCGGTAAAGAGCAGAGTTAACAGAAACAGGGCTGGTTTCATCTTGATTACCTCACTGGTGGACATCTGCAAGGATAGACCTCACCGCCGCCCTTGTGTTGGCCGGCATCGCAACTCGATTCACTCGGCGAGAGGGGCTGAGTTCTGCCTCTCAGACGCGGCCAGGGGCGATGCGGGGAAAGGAGAGGGTAAAGCAGCTGCCTTTGCCCGGCGCCGAGCGAGCCGTCAGGCCGCCACCCAGCACCGAGGTGGCGATGCGACGGCAGATGGAGAGCCCCAGTCCGGAGCCCCCCTTGCCCAGGGTGGTGGTAAAGAAGGGATCGAAGATGTGGGCCAGTACGTTGGGCGCCATGCCGCGACCGTTGTCCAGCACCTCCAGGTGGATGGATTGTTGGTCCTGATGGGCCCGGATCTCGATGCGTCCATCCTGGCGATCCCCGATGCCATGGAGGAGGGCGTTGTGGATCAGGTTGAGCAGCACCTGGCTGAGGGGGCCCGGGTAGCTGTCGCAGAGCAGCTCCTCGTCGATGAGATTGTGTAGCACGACCTTATCAAACCCGGGGCCGGCCTTGAGGTTGGCCAGGTTGTCGTCGATGAGGCGCCTGAGATCGAAGCTGCGCCGGCTCTCCGAGGTCTGCTCGATGGCCACCTGCTTGAAGCTGCTGATCAGCTTGGCCGACTGGGTGATGGCCTGCAGGGCCAGCTCGCTCATCTCCTGGCTGGCGTGCACAAACTCCTCCAGCGTGGTGCGACGGATAGTCTGAGCCCCCAGCTGGGCGGCCAGCTGCCGGGTTTGCTCCTGCAGGGCCGTGGTGGCGATCAGGGCGTTGCCGATGGGGGTGTTCAGCTCATGGGAGATGCCGGCCACCATGGCCCCCAGCGCCGCCAGGGTTTCGGTGTGGATGAGATCCTCCTGGGTTTTTTCAGACTGTCGAGGGTGTGGGTCAACTGCGACTTGTGTTGCTCCAGCTCTTCTTGCGTCTCCTGCAGACGAATATTGTCGTAGAGGGTGTGCATGCCCTGCTGCACCGAATCACGAAACTGCAGGAGCAGTTGCCGGTAGAGGCCGCCGTAGTCGTTCTCCTCCCGGCTCAGCACGCAGATGGTGCCGAAGAGTCTGCCATCGGGCCAGCAGAGCGGCAGACCGCAATAGGAGATCATGCCGACTTTGATGTCCGGATTGTGCTGCCATTCGGGATCCTTGAGGGCATTGGGCACCAGGAGCTCCTGGCGGGTATCCATGACCCGTTCGCAATAGAGGCCGGAGTCGAGGTGTTCGCGGGCCCCGGCCGGATAGCAGTTGTCCGGCGTCTGGCTGGTGATGAACACTTCTATCTCGCGAGGGTGTACCCGCATGATGAGCCCGGCCGGCACGTGAAACAGCTCAGCCATCAGGTTGACGGTCTTCTGCCAGGAGAGACGCAGGGAGTCCGGGATCTCGAACTCGGGGGCGATCGGGTACTTGGATAGGCTCGCAGACATGAAGGCGTTCCTGTTTGCTGGGGCTGGGGTGAGTGGACTGTATTCCCATTCTAGTTGTCCGGCGCGGGCCCTGCGTGTCATGAGTTGACTGATCCCGCGGGGTTGAAGCGAGCGGGAAGCAAACGGTACCATGACTGTTTTGCTCACAATTGCGCCAACCAGGGAGACCCCATGACACTCGCAAGGTTCCTCTCACCCCTGACCAGTCTGGTGATCTTCATTCTGGGTCACGGCATGTTCAACACCCTGCTGACGGTGCGCCTCTCTGCCGAGCAGGTATCGGCCCAGGCCATCGGCCTGGTCTCGGCCGCCTACTTCGGCGGTCTGGTGCTGGGGGCCTTCGTCAACGCCCGCCTCATCATCCGGGTGGGCCATATCCGGGCCTATGCGGCCTACGCCTCCCTGCTCTGCTTTCTGTTTCTGCTGCACGGCATGGTGGTGGAGCCGCTCAGCTGGGCGGCGCTGCGGCTGGTGGGGGGCTTTGCCACCGGCGGCCTGTTCGTGGTGCTGGAGTCCTGGATGCTGGTCTCCAGCACCCCGGCGAACCGGGGCCGGCTGATGTCTCTCTACATGATCCTGCTCTACGGCTCCCTGGCGCTGGGACAGCTGCTGCTCAAGTGGGTGGATCCCATGGTGCTGACCCCGTTCGCCCTGTGCGCCATGGCGGCGACCCTGTCGGTGATCCCGCTGGCTATCTCCCGAGTGGCGACCCCGGCCATGGTGGCACCCCAGCCGGTCGGCGTCTTGGAGCTGGTGCGGCTCACTCCGGCGGGGATGGGCAGCAGCTTTACCTCCGGTCTGGTGCTGGGGGCCATCTATGGCCTGCTACCGCTCTATTTCACCAACAGCGGCTCGTCCCTCTCCCAGGTGGCGGAGATGATGGCGCTGGTGATCCTGGGGGGCATGTGCCTGCAATACCCCATCGGCCGGATGTCGGATCGCTACGACAGGCGGGGGGTGATCCTGCTGCTCTGCGCCGTGCTGACCCTGCTCGCGATCCTGATGGTGTTGCTGCCGGATGCCTGGCGCGGCCCCGTCGAGGGGAGCCTGGTGTTCCTGCTGGGGGGTATGGCCTTCTCCATCTATCCCCTGAGCCTCAGCCACGCCTGTGACGAGCTGCGCCCGGATCAGGTGCTGGGGGCCAATCAGGGGTTGCTGCTCGCCTACAGTCTGGGGGCCATGACCGGACCGCTGTTGGCACCGTTTGTCATGGCGCAGTTCGGGCCAGAGGGGCTGTTCGTCTACTTTGCCCTCTGCGGTCTGCTGCTGGCGGGTTATCTCGGCTGGCGCAGGCGGCAGCGGGCACCCATCCCCTTGGCCGAGCACCAGGTCTTCATCCCGGTGCCGCCCAATACCCCCATGACGGCGGAGCTGGAGCCGAGAACGGATCTGGACGGGGAGGCGGTGCCCGCCAGCTATGCCACGCCCGAGCCGGATGAGGGTCAACCGTCGAAAGCCGGCTGAGCCTTTTCGCACCGATAAAAAAAGCCGACTCTGTGAGTCGGCTTTTTGTCCATCTGGTCGCTATCAGGCGGTCACGGCATCGGCCTTGGTCGCAGCGGCTTCTGGCGCCGGGTTGCGAATGAGGTAATCAAACGCCCCCAGCGCGGCGGTCGCCCCTGCGCCCATGGAGATGATGATCTGCTTGAACGGCACTGTGGTGGCGTCCCCTGCGGCGTAGACACCGGGCAGGGAGGTGGCGCCCTTGGTGTCGATCTCGATCTCGCCAAAGCGGGTCAGGGCCACTTCGCTCCCTTTCAGGAACTCGGTGTTCGGCACCAGACCGATCTGGACGAAGATACCGGCCACCGCCAGGTGCTTGATCTCGCCTGTGGTGCGATCTTCGTAATCCATGCCCACCACCTTGCTGCCGTCACCGATCACTTCTGTGGTGCGGGCGCTCATGATGATGTCGATGTTGCTCATGGAGCGGGCCTTCTTCTGCAGCACTTCGTCGGCACGCAGGGTGTCGGCAAACTCCACCACGGTGACGTGCTCGACGATGCCGGCCAAGTCGATGGCCGCCTCGATGCCAGAGTTGCCGCCACCGATCACCGCAACCCGCTTGCCCTTGAAGAAGGGGCCGTCACAGTGCGGACAGTAAGCCACGCCCTTGGTGCGGTACTCGAGCTCGCCCGGCACGTTCAGATCGCGCCAGCGGGCACCGGTCGCCAGGATCACTGCGCGGCTCTTCAAGGTGGCGCCAGAGGCGAGATCCACGTTGACGTAGCCATCACGGCTGATGGTGGCGGCGCGCTGCTCGGTGATCACTTCCACGCCGTACTGCTTGACGTGCTGCTCCAGGCTGGCGGCCAGCTTGGGGCCTTCGGTGTAGGGCACGGAGATGAAGTTCTCGATGCCGACGGTGTCCATCACCTGGCCACCGAAACGCTCGGCGACGATGGCGGTGCGAATGCCTTTGCGAGCGGCATAGATGGCCGCTGCGGCACCGGCCGGGCCACCACCGACAACCAGCACGTCGTAGGGGGCCTTTTCGCTCAGCTCTTGCGCCTTGCGTTCGGCGGCGCCGGTGTCGAGCTTGGCGACGATCTCTTCCAGCGAAATGCGGCCCTGGCTGAACGGCTGACCGTTCAGGTAGACGTTCGGTACCGCCATGATCTGACGCTCGTTGACCTCGTCCTGGAACAGGGCGCCGTCGATCATGGTGTGGGTGATGCCGGGGTTCAGGGTCGCCATCAGGTTGAGCGCCTGCACCACGTCCGGGCAGTTGTGGCAGGAGAGCGAAATATAGGTCTCGAAGTGGAACTCGCCCTTCAGATTCTTGATCTGCTCCTGCACGGCTGCATCGGCCTTGGAGGGGTGACCGCCGCTTTGCAGCAGGGCAAGCACCAGGGAGGTGAATTCATGACCCATGGGGATGCCGGCAAAATGAACGCGCGGGGCCTGGCCCTTCGGCGCGACGCTCATGGAAGGCTTGCGGGCGTTGGTGCCAGAGGTCTGGGTAATTTTGGGGGACATCTCGGCGATCTCGCTGGCCAATGCCAGCAGTTCGGCGGATTTGTCGCTGTCGTTGCCGGACACGCTGATCTCGATGGGATTGACGATGTACTGCAAGTAACCGTTGAGTTGTTGTTTGAGGTTGGTATCTAACATGGTCGAATTCCTTCTTGTTGAATGCGGGTCGGCGTTTTGTCAGGCCAGAAAGCAGACCGGCGCCTTTTCAGAGGTCCGTAAACAAAACCGGCCCTTGAACGGGCCGGTCTTCAGAGCGGGGAGGCTTAGATTTTGCCTACCAGATCCAGGGACGGGGCCAGGGTGGCGTCGCCTTCTTTCCACTTGGCCGGGCACACTTCACCCGGGTGAGCGGCAACGTACTGGGCAGCCTTGACCTTGCGCAGCAGCTCCAGGGCGTCACGGCCGATGCCGCCAGCGTTGATTTCAACGATCTGGATGATGCCCTGCGGGTCGATGACGAAGGTACCGCGGTCAGCCAGACCAGCTTCTTCGATCATCACGCCGAAGTTGCGGGTGATGGTGCCGGTGGGGTCGCCGATCATCGGGTACTGGATCTTCTGGATGGTGTCAGAAGTGTCGTGCCAGGCCTTGTGGGTGAAGTGGGTGTCGGTGGAGACGGCGTAGATCTCGACGCCCAGCTTCTGGAATTCGGCGTAGTTGTCGGCCAGGTCGCCCAGCTCGGTCGGGCAGACGAAGGTGAAATCAGCCGGGTAGAAGAAGACCACGGACCACTTGCCTTTCAGGTCAGCGTCAGACACCTGAACGAATTTGCCATTGTGGTAGGCGGTGGCGTTGAACGGCTTGATTTCAGTGTTGATGTAGGTAGACATGTATTTGCTCCTTGGTGATGTACATGTGCCCGTCCGGTAGTGAAGAGTCGTGCCAGACGAGGCGTTTAACTTTCGATGGAGTCATCATAGGGGCTTTTCCTAATCGGTCAAAGCCGCAATTTTGAATCACTTAAATCGACTTATTAGATAAACCACCTCTGCTGTACCTAACATGAATATCGCCCGCATGCAGAGATAACTCCTTGTCGAGATTCAACATCTGTGCGCGACCTCGGCTTTTCAAGGGGAGAGGGCCGTCAAGTCGTGGCGCAGAGGGGCGTCGGGGGTGAGCGAACGGGCGGCGAGAGCGTGCCAAGTGAAGGGGAGGGGTAAAACGCGGATAAAAAAATCCCGGCGTCGTCGCAAGGACAAGGCCGGGTCATCAAACAAGGAATGGCTATATAAACAAAAGCTTTACAGCAAAGACTAACTACGGGGTGTGCAAACTTGCAGACAAATGAGAGGAAGAGGATGGGTGCACAATCCCTCGTCTCCCCCTCGGCAACTATTGCATGGGGGTCATGATAGTGTGATGCAGATCACAAAGCAAGTTGATGGTGTAATTTTTCAGTCAAAATGAAAGTGTTTCACCATTTATGCCGATAATTCAGGCTGAAAACGCTTTTATTGTAATTTAATTACATGATGTGTAGATCAAAAGTCATCAGATGGATCCTGCTCTTCCATCAGCTCCAGCAGATTGATGGCCACGGCAATGAAGTCCGACTCGGTGACTATGCCTACCAGCTTGTGCCCTTTGAGTACCGGCAGGCAGCCATATTTGTGGCGCTGCAGATAGAGGGCCGCCTCCTTGATGCCGGCATGGGGATCCACGCTCGCCACCTGACGGGTCATGATCTCGTCGAGCTGCACGCTGTCGGTGAACTCCGCCTCCCGCTCCGGATTGATCAGCAGCAGCTTGGATTCGCGGGTGGCCAGGATATCGGAGAGGGTGACCAGGCCCAGCAGATGATGGTGGTCGTCAACGATGGGAATATGGCGGATCCGCTCCTGCTGCATCAGGTCCATCGCCTGTTTGACGCTGTTTTCCGGACCCAGGGTGAAGGGGTGTTCAGTCATGATCTCGGATAGGGTCATCATGGTGGGCCTCCTTGTGTATCTGCTTTCACCCTAGCCCAGCCCCCTTCGGCAAAACATGATCAGGGTCAATACAAAACCTTAAAGGTTTCTTAACTGGCCCTGCTTCACATAATTGCTCGCTATCCCTTGTCTCTCTTGGGTTTTTGGTCTTTTGGGTTGCCTTGCAAGAGGGGGATAACTAGACTAGCCGCCGATTCCCCCGAGGTGAAAGATGCAAGTATCCGATTTTCATTTTGATCTGCCAGACGAGCTGATTGCCCGCTATCCGATGGCGGAGCGTACCGCCAGTCGTCTGCTGCAGCTCGACGGTCAAACCGGCGCCCTGCGCCACGGTCAATTTGTCGATGTGCTGGACCAGCTCAACCCCGGTGATCTGCTGGTGTTCAACAACACCCGGGTCATCCCCGCGCGCATGTTTGGCCAGAAGGCCAGCGGCGGCAAGCTGGAGGTGCTGGTGGAGCGCATCCTGGACGAGCACAGCGTGCTGGCGCACGTGCGCTCATCCAAGTCGCCCAAGCCAGGCACCCGCCTGATCCTGGATGCCGGTGCCGACGGCGTGCCCGTCGAGGCCGAGATGCGCGCCCGTCACGACGCCCTGTTCGAGATCCACTTCCTCGATCCGCGCCCGGTGCTGGAGATCCTGGAAGCCATCGGCCACATGCCGCTGCCCCCCTATATCGATCGTCCCGACGAGGATGCCGACAAGGAGCGCTACCAGACCGTCTACAACCAGAAGCCGGGCGCCGTGGCGGCGCCGACCGCCGGCCTGCACTTCGACGAGCCGCTGCTGGAGAAAATTCGTGCCAAGGGCGTGGAAACGGCCTTCGTCACCCTGCACGTGGGGGCGGGCACCTTCCAGCCGGTACGGGTGGACAAGATTGAAGATCACCACATGCACTCGGAATACGCCGAAGTGCCGCAGGAGGTGGTGGACGCCATCGCGGCGACCCGTGCCCGCGGCGGCCGGGTGATTGCGGTGGGGACCACCTCGGTACGTTCGCTCGAGAGCGCGGCCAAGGTGACCCTGGCCCAGGGCAAGCCGCTGGCGCCGTTTTTCAGCGACACCGACATCTTCATCTTCCCGGGTTACCAGTTCCAGGTGGTCGATGCCATGGTCACCAACTTCCATCTGCCCGAGTCGACCCTGATCATGCTGGTCAGCGCCTTTGCCGGCTATGACAACGTGATGGCCGCCTACCAGGCCGCCGTGGCCGAGCAGTATCGTTTCTTCAGCTACGGGGACGCCATGTTTGTCACCCGTCGCCGGGCAGCGGCGTAAGCGGCTGCCCTTCAGAAGCCGTTCAGGACCTGATCGTCAGGATCCCGGCCGGCTTCTTGTACCGGGCCGGTGCGGCCCTACTATTTGTCAGACTGTTTCTCTGACTGAAACCGAGGTAGCAATGAAATTTGAACTGAAAACCACCGACGGCCGTGCCCGTCGCGGTCAGCTGGTATTCGAGCGCGGCACCGTGCAGACCCCGGCCTTCATGCCGGTTGGCACCTACGGCACCGTCAAGGGGATGACCCCGGAAGAGGTACGTGAAACTGGCGCCCAGATCCTGCTTGGCAACACCTTCCACCTCTGGCTGCGCCCGGGGCAGGAAGTGATGCGCGCCCACGGCGATCTGCATGACTTCATGAACTGGCAGGGCCCGATCCTGACCGACTCCGGCGGTTTCCAGGTGTTCAGCCTGGGGCACATCCGCAAGATCACCGAGGCGGGGGTGCACTTCCGTCACCCCATCAACGGCGAGAAGATCTTCCTCGACCCCGAGAAGTCCATGGAGATCCAGTACGATCTGGGCTCCGACATCGTGATGATCTTCGACGAGTGCACGCCGTACCCGGCCACTTACGAAGAGGCGCGCAAGTCGATGGAGATGTCCCTGCGCTGGGGCAAGCGCTCGCGCGACAAGTTCGATGCGCTCGGCAACAAGAACGCCCTGTTCGGCATCATCCAGGGCTCCGTGTACGAAGATCTGCGGGATGTGTCGCTGGAAGGTCTCTTGGAGATCGGCTTTGACGGTTACGCGGTCGGTGGTCTGGCGGTGGGTGAGCCCAAGGAAGACATGCATCGCATCCTCGAGCACGTCTGCCCGAAAATTCCGGCCGACAAGCCACGCTACCTGATGGGGGTGGGCAAGCCGGAAGATCTGGTGGAAGGGGTGCGCCGCGGCATCGACATGTTCGACTGCGTGATGCCGACCCGCAACGCCCGCAACGGTCACCTGTTCACCACCGACGGGGTGGTCAAGATCCGCAACGCCAAGTATCGCGAGGACACCAGCACCCTGGATGCGGACTGCGACTGCTACACCTGCAAGAACTACACCCGCAGTTATCTGTACCATCTGGACAAGTGCAACGAGATCCTCGGTGCCCGTCTGAACACCATTCACAACCTGCGTTATTACCAGCGTGTGATGCAGGGTTTGCGGGACGCGATCGAGCAGGGTAAATTAGACGACTTTGTAACTGAGTTTTACCGTCGGCAAGGGAAGCCCGTGCCTCCGTTAGCTGAAAATGACGTGAAATAACAACGATTTATAAGCTAGTTATCAAATTTACATCAATAAGAGGTTGTTAAATGAGCATTATCTCCAAGGCATATGCAGAAGGCGCGGCTCCGGCGGCACAGGGTGGTGGCATGGAAATGATCATCATGCTGGCCGTGTTCGGTCTCATCTTCTACTTCATGATCTATCGTCCCCAGGCCAAGCGTGCCAAGGATCACCGCAATCTGATGAGTTCCCTCTCCAAGGGTGACGAAGTGCTCACTTCCGGCGGCCTGGTCGGCAAGATCGCCAAGGTTTCCGCCGACAGCGAATACATTGTGCTGTCCCTGAACGATCAGACCCAGGTCACCATCAAGCGTGATTTCGTCTCTGCCGTTCTGCCCAAGGGTTCTATCCAGTCCCTCTAATCTCCCGAGGAGCACAGCGTGTTAAATCGCTATCCGCTGTGGAAATACCTGATGGTGATCGTGGTGATCGCCATCGGTTTTCTATATGCAGCCCCCAATCTTTACGGCGAAGACCCGGCCTTGCAGATCTCTGCCAGCCGGGGTGCCGAAGTCAAGCTTGATACCCTTGACCTGGTGAAAGCGACCCTCGACGAGGCGAAGATCCCGGTCAAGCATGCGGCGTTCGAACACGGCTTCATTCTGATTCGTTTCAAGAACACCGAAGAGCAGCTCAAGGCGCGCGATCTGGTCGCCAACAAGCTGGGTGACAACTTCATTACCGCACTCAACCTGGCGCCTTCCACCCCTGCCTGGCTCGAAGCCATCGGTGCCAACCCGCTCAAGCTGGGTCTGGACCTGCGTGGCGGCGTGCACTTCCTGATGGAAGTGGACATGGCCGAAGCGCTGGCCAAGCAGCAGGAGCAGATGGTGCAGGATTTCCGCTCCGAGCTGCGTACCCAGAAGATCCGTTACTCCGGCGTGCGCCGGGTCGGTGATCAGGTGCAGGTGGTCTTCCGCGACGAAGCCGACCAGAGCAAGGCGGTCTCCTTCCTGCGTCGTCAGAACCCGGATCTCACCTTTACCACCGAGCAGAAGGGGGACGAGTTCGTCCTGCTGGCCTCCTTAAGTGAAGCCAAGGTCAAGGAGGTGAAGAAGTACGCCCTCGAGCAGAACATCACCATCATCCGCAACCGGGTGAACGAACTGGGTGTCGCCGAGCCGCTGGTACAACAGCAGGGTGCCGAGCGCATCGTGGTGGAACTGCCTGGTATCCAGGACACCGCCCGTGCCAAGGAGATCCTGGGCGCGACCGCGACCCTGGAATTCCACATGGTCGATGAGACCGCCGACATCCAGGCTGCGGCCGACGGTCGCGTACCGCCGAGCTCCAAGGTCTACAACGATCGCAACGGTCGTCCGGTGGTGCTGCAAAAGCGCATCATCCTGACCGGTGACCACATCGTGGGTGCCCAGTCCGGTTTCGACGAATACAGCCGTCCCCAGGTCAACATCAAGCTCGATGGCCAGGGTGGCAACAAGATGGCCAACTTTACCAAGGACAACGTCGGTAAGGGCATGGCCACCGTATTCATCGAATACAAGCCGGTCGGTCAGCCGGGTCCGGACGGCAAGCGCAAGTTCCGCAAGCAGGAGGAGGTGATCAACGTCGCCACCATCCAGTCGCGCCTTGGCAGCCAGTTCCGCATCACCGGCATCGACAACGCCAACGAAGCCCACAACCTGGCGCTGCTGCTGCGTGCTGGTGCGCTGATCGCCCCGATCCAGATCGTGGAAGAGCGCACCATTGGCCCGAGCCTGGGTCAGCAGAACATCGACAGCGGTATGGAAGCCATCGGCTGGGCCATGCTGGTGATCGTGCTGTTCATGGGGATCTACTACCGTGCCTTCGGTTGGGTGGCCAACATTGCCCTCTCCATGAACCTGGTGCTGATCGTCGGCATCATGTCGATGATCCCGGGGGCCACCATGACCCTGCCGGGCATCGCCGGTATCGTGCTGACGCTGGGCATGGCGGTGGACGCCAACGTGCTGATCTACGAGCGCATTCGTGAAGAGATCCGCAACGGCCGCGGCGTGCAGCAGGCGATCCACCTGGGCTTTGATCGGGCATTCTCGACCATCGCCGACTCCAACATCACCTCGCTCATCACCTGTGTGATCCTGTTCGGTATCGGTACCGGCGCCATCAAGGGCTTCGCCCTGACGCTGGGGATTGGTCTGAGTGCGTCCATGTTTACCGCCATCACGGTATCCCGCGCCATCATCAACCTGGCCTGGGGTGGTCGGCGCCTCGACAAGCTGCCGATCTAAGGAAGAGACATGTTTCAGATTCTACATTTTGAAAAGCCCATCCCCTTCATGCGCTTTGCCAAGCCGGGTGTGGTCTTCTCTACCCTGCTGATGGTGATCTCCCTGTTCTTCCTGTTCGATCGGGGTCTGAACTGGGGTCTGGACTTCACCGGCGGCACCACCATCGAGGTGGGCTTCCAGCAGTCGGTGAGCCTGGAGAAGATGCACGAGGTGCTGGACGAGCAGAAGATTGAAGGGGCGACCCTGCAACACTTCGGCTCCAGCCGTGACGTGCTGGTGCGCCTGACCCCGAAAGAGGGGGTCAAGGTGGAGCAGCAGGGCAACGAGGTGCTGGCGGCCGCCAAGGTGATCGATCAGGGCGCCGTGCTCAAGCGCGTGGAGTTCGTCGGCCCCTCCGTGGGTGACGAGCTGGCGACGGACGGTGCGCTGGCCATGCTGGCCTCCATCATCTGTATCCTGATCTACGTGGCGGTACGCTTCGAATGGCGTCTGGCCATGGGCGGCATCCTCTCCCTGGTGCACGACGTGGTGATCACCCTGGGCGTCTTCGCCTACTTCCAGTACGAGTTCGACCTGACCGTGCTGGCGGCCTTGATGACGCTCGTGGGTTACTCCTTGAACGACACCATCGTAGTGTTCGACCGCCTGCGGGAGAACTTTCGCAAGGTGCGCAAGGGGGATACCGAGTACATCCTGGATCTCTCCATGACCGAGACCCTGAGCCGGACCATCATCACCTCCGGCCTGACCTTCGTGGTGGTGGTGGCGCTGCTGCTCAAGGGCGGTCCACTGATCCACGGCTTCTCGGTGGCCATGGTGATCGGTGTGGCGTTTGGTACCTACTCCTCCATCTATGTGGCGAGCTCGTTCGCCATGTTCTTCGGGGTCAAGCGGGAGCACATGCTGCCGACCCAGGTGGAGAAAGAGGGGGCGGATCAGCAAGAGATCCTGCCGTAAATGACAAGGGCGCCACGAGGCGCCCTTTCTCTTATCATCCGGGTGAGTCATTATGACGGTTTCACCCACGGCCATTGGCCAAGAGGCAAGGAGCAAGCCATGCAACACAATCCCCGTTTTCTGGCGCTGGTAGAGGCCATTCGCCCCCATGTGCAGGAGACCGACGTGCACCAGATCAAGCGCTGGCAGGAGGAGGGGCGCACCTTTCACCTGGTCGACGTGCGGGAAGAGAGCGAGTGGGCCAGGGGCCATCTGCCGGGCGCGACCTACCTCGGGCGCGGGGTGATCGAGCGGGATATCGAGACCCATTATCCGGATCCCGACACCGAGCTCTATCTCTATTGTGGTGGCGGTTTTCGCTCCATTCTGGTGGCGGAGAACCTGCAGAAGATGGGCTATGGCCGGGTGGTCAGCGTGGATGGTGGCTTTCGGGGCTGGTGTGATGCCGGATACCCTGTCGAATCCTGATTTATTTGAGGGAGAGAGGCTCAGCCACATGACAAAGTGTCGGCTGACCTTTACCATATGCCGGGTCAAGCGTAAGCGTCGGAGTGTTCATTGAACGTCAGGAAAGGGATTGGATACCTCCTTGGTATCCTGTTGCTGCTCCCCATGTGGGGTTGCAGCAGTAGCAGTCAGGTTCAAACGCCTCAAGTTCCCAAGCCGCAACCCGCTTCACTGGTATTGGCGACCCCCCTGCAGGTCTCTTACCAGAGCGAGTTGGCGTTGGCGCGACTCGGGCAGATGCTCAGTGAGATGGAATTGACCACCGAGCAACGGGCCGAACTGTTTTATGAGCGTGCTGTCGTGTTTGACCGGGTAGGCTTGCGCTCTCTGGCGCGGCTGGATTTCAACCGTGCCCTGCGGGAGAAGCCGGATTTCGCCGAAGCCTACAACTTCATCGGCGTCTATCTGGTGCAACAGCAGAATTATGACGAGGCCTACGAGGCATTTGATTCCGCCCTCGAGCTGGCTCCCGATTATGACTATGCCTATCTGAACCGTGGTATTGCGCTCTATTACGGCAATCGCCCCGAGCTGGCTGCGGCCGATATGAAGCGCTTCTACGAGGCGCAGCCGGAAGATCCCTACCGGGTGATCTGGCTCTATCTGGCCGAGCAGAAGCTCAATGCGCCGGCCGCCATGAGCCGGATGCGCGAGCGGCTCAACAAGTATGACGACGACGCCTGGAACTGGGATCTGGTGCGTCTCTATACCGGCGAACTCAACGCTACCCAGTTGATGGGCAACGTGGTGAAAGGGGTGAAGGACAACCGGGAGCTCGCCGAGCGCCTGTGTGAAACCTACTTCTACCTCGGCAAGTTCGAGCTGGCCAGGGGCAATCGCAAGGAGGCCATCAGCTACTTCAAGCTGGCGCTGGCCAACAACGTGTATGACTTCATCGAGCACAGATATGCCCTGCTCGAGCTGGAGCTGATGGCGCGCAAACCCCTGCCGCCCGGCGCCCAGAGTGCCCAGGGCAAGAGCAGCAAGCAGGCATCCTGAGCTTGCTGACTGTCACCGCTTTGAACGATATGGAAAAGGCCTCATAGCGAGGCCTTTTTGCTGTTTGGGTGTCAGGTTTTACGGCGCCATTGCATAGAGTGACCACCGTGCCCGCCCGCCAGTAAGGGCGCAATTACTGCGCCAGCATCATGCCGGGGATTTGGCGCCAGTAGCCGTTGCAGTCCCGCTCCTGCTGCAGGGGCAGGGGGGCCTGACCCCGTTCGTTGGCCTTGAAGCGATCCAGCATCGTCAGGGTATCCAACCCCTCGGGGGAGAGCCGTACCACATCCACCAAACCCTCCATGCCGGCCAGATCGTTGCCCAAGTTGTAGCAGTAACCGGACTGGGTCTGGATGCCGTTGAGGTTGAACACCTTCTGCCCCTCGCGACTGCTGGCGAGCCGGCCGGTGGGGTAGTCGATGCAGGCCAGTTCACAGTTGTCCTTGGGCCGATCGAGTGAACGGGCGGTGAAGCAGCGCGCCGAATAGGCGAGCGGCAGGTGGCCGTAGGCGAACACCTCCACCTCGAACTGCTGGCGGGCGCGGCCGAGATCCTGATTGAGCTGCACCAGCCAGTCGCGCGACAGCTCCACCGGCATCACCCAGCGCTGCATCCCCTGTTTGAGCAGCATGCGCAGCACGTCGGCGTTGTAGGCGTTGATGGCGGGACCGCAGACGAACGGCAACCCGGCCTCGCTGGCGAGCTGGACCGCGCCCAGATCGTTGGCCTCGATCATCAGCTCGCCGTTGTCGACCAGCCGTTTGACCTCCTTGAGCTCGGAGGGGGCGGAGATGAGAGCCAGGGTGGAGAGCACCGCCTGCTTGCCCGAGCTGGCCACCTGGCGGGCGAGGGCAATCCAGTCATCCGCTTTCAGTTCGCGGCGCTTGCTGCAGACGGTTTCCCCCAGATAGACGATGTCGGCCTGGCTTTGGGCGGCCGCCTGATAGAAGCCATGGGTGTCGGCCTTGGGCCAGTAGAAGAGCAGGGGGCCGAGAGAGAATTTCATGAACAGGGCTCCTTATTGCCACTGGCGATGATAGGCACCGAGGGTGGTCTGGCTCCCCTCGGAGACGCGGGCGAGCTGGGCATCCCACTCGGCCTTGACCTGATAGGCTTCGGGGTTGGCCTGATAGGCGTCGATGGCGGCGCGCCAGACCCGGGTCACCTGCTCCACGTAGGCGGGGCTGCGCTGGCGCCCCTCGATCTTGACCGACTGGATGCCGGTCTGGAACAGCTCGGGCAACAGGCCCAGGGTGTTGAGGCTGGTGGGCTCCTCCAGCGCGTGGTAGGTCTGACCGTCTACCTCGAAGCGCCCCTTGCACAGGGTTGGGTAGCCGGCGTTCTCCCCCGGGCCGTAACGGTCGATGAGCACTTCGTTGAGGCGAGACTCGAGGCCGCTTGGGGTCTCCTCCCAGCGCACGAACTTGGCCGGTGAACAGGCACCGACGGTGTTGGGGCTCTCGCCGGTCATGTAGGAGGAGAGGTAGCAGCGCCCCTCCGCCATGATGCAGAGGCTGCCGAAGGCGAAGACTTCGAGGCCGACGTCGGTCTCGCGGGCCAGCTGTTTCACCTGGTGCATGGAGAGCACGCGAGGCAGTACCACTCGTCCGACGTTGAAGTGCTGCTGGTAGAAGCGGATGGCGGCGGCGTTGGTGGCGCTGGCCTGCACCGAGACGTGCAGCTCCAGATCCGGGTAGCGGCGGCTGGCATAATCGAGCACGGCGAGATCGGCGATGATCAGGGCATCGGCACCCAGTGCGGCGCCCTTGTCCACCGCCTGCTGCCAGCGGGCATCGGAGCCCGGGTGGGCGAAGGTGTTGATGGCGATGTGCAGCTTGCGGCCATGTTGATGCACGTAGTCGACCGCTTTCTCCAGCTTGCTGTCGGTAAAGTTGAGCCCGGCGAAATGGCGGGCGTTGGTGTCATCCTTGAAGCCGATATAGACGGCATCGGCCCCGTTATCCACGGCTGTTTTCAGTGCCGGCAGACTGCCTGCCGGACAGAGTAATTCCATCGGTACGCTCCGAGAGGGCAAAAATGCAAAAAAGTGGCCCGATTGTATTCACCGGCGTCCTTCCACTTTTTGACCTGAGGCAGCTTTGTGTGGCTTTACCCTTCTTGAGGTAAGTGGGCACAAGTTTGATTTCCAACAGGATCATGGCGCTGACCCTGTGTTTGAATGCGCAAAAAACTGGGAGTTCATCGTGTTCAAACAACTGCAACATCGCCTGGTCGAACAGGCCCCCCGCTTCTTGCGCCATCCCCTCAAGCTGGTGCCCTTTGCCCTGCAACAGCATTTGATGGAGCGCCTGCTGGCCAGCGTCTTCAAGGAGGCCATCGCCGATGGCGACTTTGCATTTCTGGCCGGCAAGTGGCTCAAGGTCGAGGTATCGGATCTCGAGCTCTGCTGGTTCATCAGCGAGCAGGAGGGCAAGCTGGTGGTGGCCCGTCACTGTGAACAGGCCGATGTCTGCTTCAGCGGCAGCAGCAACGATCTCATCTTGATTGCCGGTCGCAAGGAAGACCCCGACTCCCTCTTCTTCCAGCGCAAGCTGAAGATTGAAGGAAATACTGAGCTGGGACTGGAGGTAAAAAACCTGATGGACAGCCTGGATCTGGACGGGTTGCCGAGCCTGGTGCGCTATCCGCTGATGGATCTCGCCAGCTTTATCGAGCAGGCCAGGGCCAGCTCAGCGCAAGAGGCGCATTCTGCGCCGGCGGGTGGGGTGGCGTCTCAGCTGTGAGGCTAGCCCCTCGGCATGATGGCGATAGTGGTTGCGGGCCCACAGGCAGCGCAGGGCCCAGAGGCAGGGCAGCAGCGCCAGCAGGGCACCGGCGCCTTGCTGGCGTGACAGCAGCAGCCCCAGCACCAGCCAGAGGAAAGGTTGGGCCTCGTAGAACCACTCCGGCTGCAGCCAGACCTTGTTTGGGAAGATGACCAGATCGGTGCGCCGATAGCTGGAGCGCATCATCCAGCTGGCGGCCCCAGCGACAAACAGCAGGCCCCCCGCCAGCCAGAGCAGCGGGGAGTGGCTGAGTGCGATGATACCGATGGCTGCCAGCAGATAGCAGGCCGGCAGCTTCTCATAAAGCCAGCGCGGGCACATGTGGTCTCCCCTCTTTCACCTTCCCATCCTCCAAGTTTAGCCCGCCCTTGTGCCCGCCTCATGCCGCTTTGTTCTACAAACCGGCGCGATAGTTGTGAAATGGAGCGCCATTTACGGTGCCAAAATAGCGATTGGCTATGTTACAATTGCGCGCCATTTTTGACTGAAGATTGACTGGGCATGTTGGATCAGATTCGTATCGTGTTGGTAAACACCTCTCACACCGGCAACATGGGGTCTGCGGCACGCGCCATGAAGACCATGGGCTTGAGTCAGATGGTGCTGGTTGATCCGCAAGCCCTGCCCGATGGCAATGCCAATGCATTGGCTGCCGGTGCCAGCGACATCCTGGCCAATGCCCGTGTCGTGGCGACGCTGGATGAAGCCATCGCCGATTGCGGCCTGGTGATCGGTACCAGTGCCCGTTCCCGCACCCTGAGCTGGCCCATGCTGGATCCCCGCGAAGCGGGCGAGAAGTTGGTGGCTGAAGGTATGCAGCATCCGGTGGCGCTGGTGTTTGGCCGTGAACGTACCGGCCTCACCAACGACGAGCTGCAAAAGTGCCACTACCACGTGGCCATCCCGGCCAATCCCGAGTACAGCTCCCTCAATCTGGCCATGGCGGTGCAGACCCTCTGTTATGAGGTGCGCATGCACTGGCTGCAGCAGCAAGAGCAAGCAGGCGACAGCGGGATGGCAGTGGAGTATCCCAGTGCCGATCAACTGGAAGGTTTTTATCAGCATCTGGAACAGACGCTGCTCAAGACCGGCTTCATCACCGATGACCACCCGGGGCAGGTGATGAACAAGTTGCGTCGCCTGTTCAACCGGGCACGTCCGGAGGCGGTGGAACTCAACATTCTGCGCGGCATTCTGACCTCGGTGCAAAAACCCAGGCCGCAGGATTAAACCCGACTGAATTACTCAACCATATACTTGACTGATTTAGTCGGGTATGTGACCATATGCCCATATTGATTGGTTCGCAAGACGGTAAGGCATATGAGACTGACCTCAAAAGGACGTTACGCTGTGACTGCCATGCTCGACGTGGCGTTGCATGCAGAGCAGGGGCCCGTGCCCCTGGCTGATATTTCAGAGCGCCAGGGCATCTCCTTGTCCTATCTGGAGCAACTGTTTGCCCGCCTGCGCAAGCATGGCCTGGTAAGCAGCGTGCGTGGCCCCGGTGGCGGCTATCGCCTCGGTCTGGCCCCGAATGCCATCTCGGTCGGTCAGGTGATCACCGCGGTGGATGAATCGGTGGATGCCACCAAGTGCCTCGGCAAGGGCGGCTGCCACGGCGGCACCCAGTGTCTTACTCACTCCTTGTGGCGTGACCTGAGCGAGCGGATCTCCAGCTTCCTGGGGGATATCACCCTGGCCGAGCTGGTTGATCAGGCGGATGTGCGCCGTATTGCCGGCAAGCAAGACGAACAGATGAAAACCGTGTTGTCCCTGGTTGATCGGGCAGAACGCGGCGATGTGAGCTTGAAAGTCCAACTATAAACAAACGTGCTTTCCACAGCCAGTCGATGTATGACCCAGGCTGTAACGGAGAAAAACATGAAACTGCCTATTTACCTTGATTATTCGGCAACCTGTCCGGTGGACCCGCGTGTCGCAGAAAAAATGATGCAGTGTCTCACCATGGATGGCCTGTTCGGCAATCCAGCTTCCCGTTCCCACCGTTTCGGCTGGCAAGCCGAAGAGGCGGTCGACCTGGCCCGTAATCAAGTGGCAGAGCTGATCGGTGCCGACCCGCGCGAGATCGTCTTCACCTCCGGCGCCACCGAGTCCAACAACCTGGCCATCAAGGGCGTCGCCCACTTCTACGCCGGCAAGGGCAAGCACATCGTTACCTCCAAGACCGAGCACAAGGCGGTACTGGATACCTGCCGCCAGCTGGAGCGCGAAGGCTATGAGGTAACCTACCTCGAACCGATGCCCAACGGCCTGTTCACTCTGGAGCAGATCGAAGGCGCCCTGCGCGATGACACCATTCTGGTCAGCATCATGCACGTCAACAACGAGATCGGCGTGGTGCAGAACATCGCCGCTATCGGCGAGCTGTGCCGCTCCCGCAAGATCCTGCTGCACGTGGATGCGGTACAGAGCGTGGGCAAGATCCCGGTCGACGTGGAAGCGCTCAAGGTTGACCTGCTCTCCATGTCCGCCCACAAGGTATACGGCCCGAAAGGCATTGGTGCCCTCTACGTGCGTCGCAAGCCCCGTGTGCGCCTGGAAGCCCAGATGCACGGTGGCGGCCACGAGCGCGGCATGCGTTCCGGCACCCTGCCGACTCACCAGATCGTCGGCATGGGCGAAGCCTTCCGCATCGCCAAAGAAGAGATGGCGAGCGAGGGTGAGCGCATCATGGCCCTGCGTCAGCGTCTGTGGGACGGCATCAAGGATATCGAAGAGGTCTACATCAACGGTGACCTGGAACAGCGTGTACCGGGCAACCTCAACGTCAGCTTCGCCTATGTGGAAGGGGAATCCCTGATCATGGCGCTCAAGGATCTGGCGGTCTCTTCCGGTTCTGCCTGTACCTCGGCCAGCCTGGAGCCCTCCTACGTGCTGCGCGCCCTGGGCCTGAACGACGAGCTGGCGCACAGCTCCATCCGTTTCAGCATGGGTCGCTTCACCACCGAAGAAGAGATTGATTACGCAATCAAGCTTATCCGTGACTCCATCGGTCGTCTGCGCGAGATGTCTCCCCTGTGGGAGATGTACAAGGACGGCGTCGATCTGAACACGGTCGAATGGGCTCATCACTGATCCTTGCCAAGAGAGCAAGTGTTTGGTGAACAACGGAATTAGCAGGAGTTAGATATGGCTTACAGTGAAAAAGTAATCGACCACTACGAGAACCCACGTAACGTAGGCGGCTTCGACAAGAACGATCCCAGCATCGCTACCGGCATGGTCGGTGCGCCGGCCTGTGGTGACGTGATGAAGCTGCAGCTGAAGATCAGCGACGACGGCATCATCGAAGATGCCAAGTTCAAGACCTATGGTTGTGGCTCCGCCATCGCCTCCAGCTCCTTGGTGACCGAGTGGGTCAAGGGCAAGACCCTGGACGAAGCAGCCGGCATCAAGAACACCGACATCGCCGAAGAGCTGGCGCTGCCGCCGGTGAAGATCCACTGCTCCATTCTGGCCGAGGATGCCATCAAGGCCGCCATCGCCGATTACAAGCAGAAGAAAGGTCTCTAAGGTCAGGAGCGCAGTATGGCCATTACCATGACAGATGCCGCAGCGGCACGGGTTTCTTCTTTTCTGGCCAACCGGGGCAAGGGCATCGGCCTGCGCCTCGGCGTCAAGACCACCGGCTGTTCCGGTCTTGCCTACGTGCTCGAATTTGTCGACGAGCTGGCGGATGAAGATCAGGTATTCGAGCAGGACGGCGTCAAGATCATCGTCGATGCCAAGAGCCTGATCCACCTGGATGGTACCCAGCTGGACTTCGTCAAGGAGGGCCTCAACGAGGGCTTCCAGTTCAACAACCCCAACGCCAAGGGTGAGTGTGGTTGCGGCGAAAGCTTCAGTGTCTGAGATGTTTGCTACACCTGATTGCGCATGTGTTGAACCGGCCGGCCACGGCCAGTTCAACCACGCCGTCCCGTTTGCCGAGGGCGAGCAGGACGGCGGTCGCATCAGGTTCTAAGAGGTCTGCATGAATCATTTCGAGCTGTTTGGGCTGGTGGAAGGCTTCGAGCTCGATACCCGTCAGTTGGCGGATACCTACCGTCAGTTGCAAACCCAGTTCCATCCCGATCGTTTTGCCACGGCTCCCGAGCGGGAACAGCTGGTCGCGGTGCAACGTGCCGCCCAGATCAACGATGCCTTCACTACCCTCAAGGCGCCCCTGCGCCGAGCCGAGTACCTGCTCTCCCTGCGTGGTACCGATATCCGCGGCGAGCAGCAGACGCTGCAAGATCCCGCTTTCCTGATGCAGCAACTGGAGTGGCGCGAGCGGCTGGCCGATCTGAAAGGCGAAGCCGACCCTGAGCGGGCCATCAAGGATTTTCGCCAGGAGATCAGGCATGATCACCAGCAGTTGATGCAGCAGCTGACCCTGAGCCTCGCCACCGGCGATGATCAGAAGGCCGCTGACTGCGTTCGCAAGCTCAAGTTTGTCGACAAGCTCCTCGAGGAGCTGGAACGATTCGAAGACTCCCTGTTCGAGTCTTGATCCTTTAACGCTGGAAGTTTGATTACCCATGGCATTACTGCAAATCGCCGAGCCCGGCCAGAGCGCCGCACCTCATCAGCACAAGCGTGCCGTCGGCATCGACCTTGGCACCACCAACTCGCTGGTCGCCGCCGTGCGCAGCGGTCAGGCCGACACCCTCTGTGACGAGCAGGGGCGTGATCTGCTGCCCTCCGTCGTGCATTACCAGGCCGATACCATCCGGGTCGGCTTCGATGCCAAGCGCGAGGCAGCCCTCGACCCGCACAACACCATCGTCTCCGCCAAGCGGATGATGGGCAAGGCGCTGGCCGACATCGATACCCGCCAGCAGCCCTACGAATTCGTGGCGGCCGACAACGGTATGCCGCAGCTGCAGACCCGTCAGGGGTTGGTCAACCCGGTGCAGGTCTCGGCCGAGATCCTCAAAAAACTGGCCGAGCGGGGCGCCGCCGCCCTGGGTGGCGATCTCGACGGCGTGGTGATCACAGTGCCCGCCTATTTCGACGACGCCCAGCGCCAGGGCACCAAGGATGCGGCCAGACTGGCCGGTCTGCACGTGCTGCGTCTGCTCAATGAACCGACCGCCGCCGCCATCGCCTATGGCCTCGACTCCGGTCAGGAAGGGGTGATCGCCGTCTATGACCTGGGTGGCGGTACCTTCGACATCTCCATTCTGCGTTTGCATCGCGGGGTGTTTGAGGTGATGGCCACTGGCGGCGACTCGGCCCTCGGTGGCGATGATTTCGACCACCTGCTGGCGGACTGGCTGAAAGAGCAAGCCGGGTTGTCCGGTCAGCTCGATGCCCGTACCCAGCGCGAGTTGCTGGACGCCGCCGCCGCCGTCAAACACGGTCTCACCGATGCCGATGCCGTTGCCTGCGCCTTTGCCGGCTGGCAGGGCACCGTCACCCGCAGCCAGTTTGACCAGCTGATCCAGCCGCTGGTCAAGCGCACCCTGCTGGCCTGTCGCCGCGCCCTGCGCGATGCGGGTCTCGAACAGGAAGATGTGCTGGAAGTGGTGATGGTCGGCGGCTCCACCCGGGTGCCGCTGGTGCGCGAGCTGGTGGGGGAGTTCTTCCAACGTACGCCACTGACCAGCATCGACCCCGACAAGGTGGTGGCCATCGGTGCCGCCATCCAGGCCGACATCCTGGTGGGCAACAAGCCCGATGCCGAGATGCTGCTGCTGGACGTCATTCCGCTCTCCTTAGGGTTAGAAACCATGGGGGGCCTCGCCGAGAAGGTGATCCCGCGCAACACCACCATTCCGGTGGCCCGCGCTCAGGAGTTCACCACCTTCAAGGATGGCCAGACTGCGATGGCGATCCACGTGGTGCAGGGCGAGCGCGAGCTGGTGGCGGATTGCCGATCCTTGGCCCGCTTCACCCTGACCGGCATTCCGCCCATGGCGGCGGGGGCGGCCCACATTCGCGTCACCTTCCAGGTGGATGCGGACGGTCTGCTGTCGGTCAGCGCCATGGAGAAATCCTCCGGCGTGCAGGCCGAGATCCAGGTCAAGCCCTCCTACGGATTGGGTGAGGATGACATCCTCAACATGCTGAGCGCCTCCATCGCCAATGCCCAGCAGGACATGGACGCCCGCATGCTGGCGGAGCAGCAGGTCGAGGCCGACCGGGTGGTCGAGAGCCTCAACGCCGCGCTGGCCGCCGATGGCGAAGCGCTGTTGAGCGCCGCCGAGCGGGCCGAGCTGGATGCTGCCATCGCCCATCTGCTGACCATGCGCAGCACGGGTACCACCAACCAGATCAAAGAGGCCATCGAGGCGGCGGACGCTGCCAGTGGCGAATTTGCAGCCCGCCGGATGGATGCCTCCATCCGCAAGGTGCTGACCGGACAAAACGTCAACAAGGTGTAATATGCCAAAACTGATTATTCTGCCCCATCCCGAGCTCTGTCCGGACGGCGCGGCCCTCGAAGGCGCGACCGGTGAAACCATTCTGGACATCGCGCTGCGCAACGGCATCGAGATCGAGCACGCCTGCGAGAAGTCCTGCGCCTGCACCACCTGCCACTGTGTGGTGCGGGAAGGGTTCGACTCCCTCGAGCCGAGCGACGAGCTGGAAGATGACATGCTGGACAAGGCGTGGGGACTGGAGCCTGAATCCCGTCTCAGCTGCCAGGCCAGACTGGCGGACGAGGATCTGGTGGTGGAACTGCCCAAGTACACCCTGAATCTGGCGTCTGAGCGCCACTGATGACCTCTTAATTACACATGAGTGAATTGCGCGTGCAGCATCTCGTGGTGCAGTAATGATATGGTGAAGGCCGTGACCCTTGAGGGCGCGGCCTTTTTTGTGCCCGCGATCTCCCTATTCGTTGATGAAAGTGCCAATAAAAAGGAAGCAAGAGAACATGGCTGACATGATGAACGTACGGTTGTCTTCCCAGGCTGCCGCTGCCCACTGGGGCGAGGGTGCCCTGCTCAGTTTCAACGGCGACGAAGCCCATCTCCATCTGGGCCGCGGCGGCCAGGAGAAGGAGGCGCTGCGCGCCATCCAGCGTGGGGCCAGACGCCTCGAGTCGAGCGGCATCAAGCGCGTCAAGCTGGTGGGTGAGGGCTGGGATCGGGAGCGTCGCTACGCCTTCGCCCAGGGCTTTTACGCTGCCAAGGGCGTGCGCGAGCTCGACTTTGGTGAGCAGTCAGCGCAGGAGGCTCGTGAGCTGGAAGCCCTGCTCAAGGCGGCTCGCTGGGTGCGCGAGGTGACCAACGGCTGCCCGCAGGAGATCTATCCCATGAGCCTGGCGGAGTCCGCCCTGCTGCTCATTCGCAGCCTCGCCGGTGACAAGGTGACCGCCCGCATTACCGCCGGGGAGGCACTGCAGGAGGCCGGTCACATCGGGATCTGGTCGGTGGGCCGTGGCAGCGAGCGCGAGCCCGTGCTGCTCGAGCTCGACTACAACCCGACCGGGGATGCCAACGCTCCCGTGCTGGCGGCCCTGGTGGGCAAGGGGATCACCTTCGATTCCGGTGGCTACTCCATGAAGTCCTCCGACAACATGCTGCCGATGAAATCCGACATGGGTGGCGCCGCCATGGTGACCGGCGCGCTGGCGCTGGCCATCAGCCGCGGCCTCGACAAACGGGTCAAGCTGATCCTCTGCTGCGCCGAGAACCTGGTCTCCGGCCACGCCTTCAAGCTCGGCGACATCCTCACCTATCGCAACGGCATCTCGGTCGAGATCCAGAACACCGACGCGGAAGGCCGTCTGGTGCTGGCCGATGGCCTGCTGGCCGCCAGCGAAAGCGGGGCAGCCTATATCCTCGACGCCGCTACCCTGACCGGCGCCGCCAAGACTGCGCTGGGTCGCGACTACAACGCCGTGTTCGCCCTTGATGAGGTCGAGCAGGTGCGTGCGCTGGCGGCCGCCAAAGCCGAAAACGAGCAGGCCTGGGCGCTGCCGCTGGAGCCCTGGCACGCGGGCCAGCTCACCTCTGCCTTTGCCGAGCTGGGCAACGTGGCATCCGCCGAAGGGACCGCCGGCGCCACCACGGCAGCCGCCTTCTTGTCGCGCTTCGTGCGTGATGAAGGCAAGGGCTGGGTACACCTGGACTTGGCCGCCTCCTATCAAAAATCGGGTAACGATCTGTGGGCGACCGGTGCCAAGGGCCACGGTCTGCGCACGATTGCCCGCTGGTTGCAGGAGGTGGGCGCATGAACGTCTGGTTGAGCCGAGAATTTGCGCCGGCCGAGTGGGGGGAGGGGGCGCTGCTCTCTCACCGCGCCGATGGCATGGTGATCCATCTGGTGACCGCCACCCCCTTGCTGGACATCCAGCAGGCGGCGCGGCGCCTGTGCAGCCAGGGGATCCAGAAGGTGGTGCTGGCCGGTCACTGGGAGCGCGAGCAGCAATGGGCCTTTGCCCAGGGGCTGCAGACACCCAAGGCGGAAGTGGCGCTGCAGTGGGCCACCTCGTCCGAGGAGGACAGGGAGGAGCTGGAAGCGCGCTGGCTGTGCGGGCGCTGGGTGCGAGAGATGACCAATGCCACCCCCGAGCAGCTGGGACCGCTGGAGCTGGCGGTCGAAGCTGCCGCCTTCCTCACCGAGCTGGCCCCCGACAAGATCAGCCATCGCATCCTCAAAGGGGAGGCGCTGCAACAGGCGGGCTGGGTCGGTCTCTACCAGGTCGGTCGTGGCAGCGAGCGCGAGCCCGTGATGCTGGAGCTGGACTTCAATCCAGGTCGGGATCCCAAGGCCCCGGTGGCCGCGGCCCTGGTGGGCAAGGGGATCACCTTTGACTCCGGCGGCTACTCCATGAAGACCTCCCAGGGCATGCTCACCATGAAGCACGACATGGGGGGCGCCGCCATCGTCACCGGCGCGCTGGCGCTGGCCATCCTGCGCGGCCTCGACAAGCGGGTGAAGCTTATCCTCTGCTGCGCCGAGAACCTGGTCTCGGGTCACGCCTACAAGCTGGGTGACATCCTCACCTACAAGAACGGTACCACGGTGGAGATAGTCAACACCGACGCCGAGGGGCGCCTGGTGCTGGCCGACGGTCTGCAACTGGCCGGCGAATCCGGCGCGCCGCTGGTCATCGACGCCGCCACCCTGACCGGGGCGGCTGTGATGGCGCTGGGTGGACGCTACAATGCGCTGTTTGGCCTCGACAAGGGGCTGGTGAGCCGCGCCATGGCCTATGCGGATGCCGAGCAGGAGCCTGCCTGGCCGCTGCCGCTGGAGCCCTGGCACAGCCAGCAGTGTCCGTCCCACTATGCTGACACTGCCAACAGCCGCCCCGTGCCGGGCGGTGGCCCGGGCGGCGCCTCCAATGCGGCCGGATTCCTCTCCCGCTTCGTGGGCAACGAAGGGCGAGGCTGGTTGCACGTGGATCTCGCTGCCTGCTTCAGCGACAACGGCGACAATCTGTGGGCTCCGGGGGCCAATACCCTGGGGATGCGCACCATCGCCCACACCCTGCTGGCGGAAACCCGCTGAGAGAACCACATCAAGGGCACCTGCGGGTGCCCTTTCCCATATTGCAGAAGATGGGCAATAGCCAATGTTTCAGGGGGTTAGCATGGTGATCGTGCGCAAGCGCACATTTTTTCCTGCCGGCCTGGGCCAAGATGAGTGGTGATGTTGTTTTAGGGATGGAATTGTTTAATAAAAAGTTGCTTTTCTGTGTGTTATTTCGGTTTTTGTTTACGTATAATCGCCGCCGAACATGGATTCTAACAATAAATCTCTGTAGTTAAGGAAAGATCTCAATGGCCATCGAACGTACCTTCTCCATCATCAAGCCGGACGCCGTCAGCAAGAACCTGATCGGTGCCATCTACAACCGTTTCGAGAGCGCTGGCCTGAAAGTCATCGCCGCCAAGATGCTGCACATGAGCAGCGAACAAGCCGCCGGTTTCTACGCCGAGCACCAGGGCAAGCCTTTCTATGACGGTCTGGTCAGCTTCATGACCTCCGGCCCCGTCATGATCCAGGTGCTGGAAGGCGAAGAAGCCATCCGTCGTCACCGTGAAATCATGGGCGCCACCAACCCGAAAGAGGCCCTGGCCGGCACCCTGCGCGCCTGCTACGCCGAGAGCATCGATCGCAACGCCGTGCACGGCTCCGATGCGCCGGCCTCTGCCGCTCGTGAAATCGCCTACTTCTTCTCTGACGCCGAGATCTGCCCGCGCGGTTGATTTTCGTCAGCAGAATCTCAAGGGAGCCTCGGCTCCCTTTTGTTTTTTGGTCATTCGGTCAATATCCCCTTATTCTCCAGGTGGAAAGCCGGACCCATAATTTGTACAATGCCGCCCCCTGACGTAGGTCAGCCGATAATTTATGAAGTGTGTGAGCTGAGGCCCTTGATGAGCGAAACAAAAACCAACCTGCTGGATCTCGATCGGGATGCCATGCGTGCCTTCTTCGTCGAACTGGGCGAGAAGCCGTTCCGGGCAGATCAGGTAATGAAGTGGATTTATCACTTTGGTTGTGATGATTTCGATCAGATGAACAACGTCAACAAGGTGCTGCGCGAGCGTCTCAAGGAGATCGCCGAGATCCGGGCGCCGGAAGTGAGCCGAGAACAGCGCTCCTCCGACGGTACCATCAAGTGGGCGCTGCAGGTCGGCGGCCAGGAGGTGGAGACCGTCTACATCCCCGAGGACGATCGGGCGACCCTGTGTGTCTCCTCCCAGGTGGGCTGCGCCCTGGAGTGCAAGTTCTGCTCCACCGCCCAGCAGGGCTTCAACCGCAACCTGAAAGTCTCCGAGATCATCGGTCAGGTGTGGCGCGCCGCCAAGATCGTCGGCGGCAAGCGTCCCATCACCAACGTGGTGATGATGGGCATGGGCGAGCCGCTGCTCAACCTCGCCAACGTGGTGCCGGCCATGCGCCTGATGATGGATGACTACGGCTACGGCATCTCCAAGCGCCGGGTCACCATCTCCACCTCCGGCGTGGTGCCGGCGCTGGACATGCTGGGCGACCAGATCGACGTGGCGCTGGCCATCTCCCTGCACGCTCCCAACGACAAACTGCGCTCCGAGATCATGCCGATCAACGACAAGTACAACATCGAAGCCTTCCTGGCCGGTGTGCGTCGCTACCTCGGCAAGTCCAACGCCAACGGCGGCCGGGTCACGGTGGAGTATGTGCTGCTCGATCACATCAATGACGACATGCAGCATGCCCACGAACTGGCCAAGGTGCTCAAGGACACCCCGAGCAAGATCAACCTGATCCCGTTCAACCCCTTCCCGGGCAACCCTTACGGCAAGCCGAGCAACAGTCGCATTGACCGTTTCTCCAAGGTTCTGATGGAGTACGGCTTCACCGTCATTGTCCGCAAGACCCGTGGTGACGACATCGATGCGGCCTGCGGTCAGCTGGTGGGGGAGGTGATCGATCGCACCAAGCGCACCATGAAAAATCGGATGCAACAGGATGGGATTTCCGTCAAAATGGTTTAACTTGCTAAGCCATTGTATAGTCAGGGAATGGATACACGTACATTGATCGTAGTGGCAGCGCTCTGTGCGCTGCCAGGCTGTGTTACCGAGACCACTTACGCTGGCCAGAATTCCACCCAGCGTGAGGTCGGTCCCGACCTCAAGGCGGCAGCCCAGACCCGTCTGGATTTGGGCATCCAGTATCTGCAGCAGGGCAACGCCGAGCAGGCCAAGTTCAACCTTGATCGCGCCCTCCAGTACGACGCCGCCAATCCTCAGGTTTACATCGGTTTTGCCTACTTCTACCAGCAGGTGCAAGATTACAAGGCAGCCGAAGCCAGTTACCAGAAAGCCCTTGCCGTGGATCCGTCCAATGCTGACGCGATGAACAACTATGGCGCCTTCCTTTGCAATCGCGGTCGTTTCGACGAGGCTGAGAAAGCCTTCCTGCAGGCCGTCAGCCAGCCGAACTACATCAAGATCGCCGATACCTATGAAAACGCGGCACTTTGCGCCGCGCAAAATCGCAGAAATGATAAAGCAAGCGAGTACTATCGCTTGGCCTTGGGGTATAATCCCCGCAATCCAAGGTTATTGCTGGACATGGCGGAGCTTTCCATGAAAGATGGCAAGCTGCCTGATGTGCAGGCCTATCTCGCCCGTTTTGCCGATGTATCGGACGAGAACGAGAACAGTCTCTGGTTGAGATTGCGGCTGGCGCAGGCCATGGACAAACCGGCACTACTTCACCAATTCGGGACTGAGCTGGTAAGGCAATATCCCACTTCGCAACAAGCCAAGCGTTACTTAGCCAATGACTACTGAACAGCCACACGATTTCCAAGACGACTCCCAGGCAGTTGGCCCAGGCCAGCTGCTGCGCAACGCCCGTGAACAGCTCGGCTGGACGCGAGAACAGGTTGCGTCCCGCATTCACCTTCGTCTGACCCTGATTGCCGCGATTGAATCGGATACGTATGACAAACATACCTCCCATACCTTCATCCGCGGCTATCTGCGTACCTATGCCAAGCTGGTCGGTATTCCGGAAGAGACCATCCTCGCCGCTTATGACAAGCTGGGCCTGACACCGCCCGACAACATCGACATGCAGAGCTTCTCTCGTCGCTCCCGTCAGCAGGCCAACGACAGCCGCCTCAAGGTTGTCACCTGGCTGGTGATCCTGGTGCTGATCGCCCTCTCCGTCGTCTGGTGGTGGCAGAGCACGGCGCGTCGCTCCGCCGGTGACGAGGCCCTGGCCGCGACCGAAATGGGCGCAGCCCGCAACCCCAATACGCCGAGCGCCACTCCGGCCGTCGATGTTGCCGAGCCGGTACTGGCTCCTGCCGCTTCCGCCGCCGCAGACGCTGCCGTAACCCCGGTGGTGAGCGATGCCGCTGCGACCACTCTGCCGGCGGATGCCAGCAGCGCCGTGGCGACCACCACTGCCGAGACGTCTGCCGCTGCCGCCACGCAACCGGCTGACGACACCGCCGCGAGCGAGCCTGCCAAGGTGCCCCAGCTCAAGATGAGCTTCACCGCCGACTGCTGGCTGGACGTCAAGGATGCCAATGGCAAGACCCTGTTCAGCGGCCTCAAGAAGGCCAATGACGAACTGGTACTGGAAGGACCCGAGCCGCTCAAATTCATCATTGGTGCGCCCATGGCCATCAATATCGAATACAAGGGCAAGTCCATCGACATGAGCCGTTACAACAACGGCCGGACTGCTCGCCTCTCACTGCCGCAGGAGTAATCTGTCCGCCATGTCCGCTCACGAATCTCCCATCATTCGTCGTAAATCCAGGCAGATCATGGTCGGCAACGTACCGGTCGGGGGCGATGCCCCCATCACGGTACAGACCATGACCAACACCAAGACCACGGACGTGGCCGCCACCGTCGAGCAGATCCAGCGGATCGAGCGGGTCGGTGCCGACATCGTCCGGGTCTCCGTCCCCACCATGGAGGCGGCGGAAGCGTTCAAGCTCATCAAGCAGCAGACCCGCATCCCCATCGTGGCCGACATCCACTTCGACTACCGCATCGCCCTGAAAGTGGCCGAATACGGCGCCGATTGCCTGCGCATCAACCCGGGCAACATCGGCAACGAGGAGCGGGTGCGCGCCGTGGTCGACTGCGCCCGCCACTACAACATCCCGATCCGCATCGGCGTCAACGGCGGCTCGCTGGAACGGGACATCCAGGAAAAATATGGCGAACCCACCCCCGAGGCGCTGCTCGAATCAGCCATGCGCCATGTGGATTATCTGGATCGCCTGAACTTCGACAACTTCAAGGTGAGCGTCAAGGCTTCCGACGTCTTCCTGGCGGTTGGCGCCTATCGCCTGCTGGCCAAGCAGATCGAGCAGCCGCTGCACCTGGGCATCACAGAAGCGGGCGGTTTTCGCGCCGGCGCGGTGAAGTCTGCCATCGGTCTGGGCATGCTGCTGAGCGAAGGCATCGGCGACACCCTGCGCATCTCGCTGGCGGCCGATCCGGTGGAAGAGATCAAGGTGGGCTTCGATATCCTCAAGTCCCTGCGCATCCGTTCCCGCGGCATCAACTTCATCGCCTGTCCCTCCTGCTCCCGCCAGGAGTTCGACGTCATCGGCACCGTCAATGCGCTGGAAGAGCGGCTCGAAGACATCATCACTCCGATGGATGTCTCCATCATCGGCTGCGTGGTTAACGGTCCGGGGGAGGCGCTGGTCTCCGATCTGGGCCTCGCCGGTGCGGCCAACAAGAGCGCCTTCTACGAAGCGGGCCAGCGGGTCGACCGGCTCGACAACAAGGATCTCATCCCGACCCTGGAGCGCCGCATTCGCGCCCGGGCCGCCATGCTGGATCCGGCCAACCAGATCCAGGTGGACGAGGGTTGAGCAACCAAGGGCCACTCAGGGTGGCCCTGTCTTTAGGTTGCTGATTTTACATCCCGCATTGGAATACCCTGATTTTACCTCGGGGTCGAAAATCCCTATAATGCGGCCAAATTTTACCTCTTTTTCTCGAGTATCAACGTGGCAAAACAGATCCAAGCTATTCGCGGTATGAATGATTGCCTGCCGGAGCAGAGCCCGGTATGGCAGAAAGTAGAACAGATCCTGCGCCAGGTCGTGGCCAGCTATGGCTACAGCGAAGTGCGCATGCCGATTGTCGAGCAGACCCATCTGTTCAAGCGCGCCATCGGTGAAGTGACCGACGTGGTCGAAAAAGAGATGTACACCTTTGAAGACCGCAACGGCGACAGCCTGAGCCTGCGTCCGGAAGGGACCGCCAGCTGCGTGCGTGCCGGTATCGAGCACGGTCTGCTTTACAACCAGGAACGCCGGATGTGGTACATGGGCCCCATGTTCCGTCACGAGCGTCCCCAGAAGGGCCGTTATCGCCAGTTCCACCAGTTCGGGGTCGAGTTGTTTGGCATCAACGGGCCGGACATCGATGCCGAGCTCATCATGCTGACTCACCGCCTGTGGCGTCTGTTCGGCATCAGCGAACACGTGACCCTGCAGCTCAACACCCTCGGTCAGAGTGCCGAACGTGCCGCTTACCGCGATGCGCTGGTCGCCTACCTGGAGCAGTACAAGAGCGAGCTGGACGAAGAGAGCCAGCGCCGCATGTACAGCAACCCGCTGCGGGTGCTCGACTCCAAGGACGAGAAGGTACAGGCCATCCTGGTGGGCGCGCCGCGTCTGTTTGATCACCTGGGCGAAGAGAGCCTGGCCCACTTCGAGGGGCTCAAGCGCCTGCTCGAGTCTGCCGGCATCAAGTACGAGGTGAACGAGCGTCTGGTGCGCGGCCTTGACTACTACAACCTCACCGTGTTCGAGTGGGTCACCAACAGCCTGGGTGCTCAGGGCACCGTCTGTGCTGGTGGCCGCTACGACGGCCTGGTGGAGCAGCTGGGCGGTCAGCCGACCCCGGCAGTGGGCTTTGCCATGGGCATGGAGCGTCTGGTGCTGATGCTGGAAACCCTCGAACTCAATGCCGACATCCGCCCGGCGGTGGATGTCTATCTCTGCATGGTGGGTGAGGGCACTGAACAGGCCGGTTTCCAGCTGGCCGAGCGGCTGCGCGATGCCCTGCCTGATTTGCGCCTGATGAGCCACTGCGGCGGCGGCAACTTCAAGAAACAACTCAAGCGTGCCGACAAGAGCGGCGCGGCCATTGCCCTGATCCTTGGCGAGACCGAGGTGCAAAACGGGGAGATCACCATCAAATATCTGCGTGGCCAGGCCGAGCAACAGACCGTCACGGTCGACGCCGCCATTGCCCTGCTGGCAGCGAAAGGAGAGTAAGCTGTGGAAGTTTATACCACCGAAGAACAACAGGTTGAGGTCATCAAGAACTGGTGGAAAGAGAACGGAACCTCGGTGATCGCAGGAACTGTTATCGGTCTGGTTGGACTCTTTGGCTGGCGCTACTACAACGAGCATCAGCAGACCACCCAGGAAGCCGCCTCCCAGGCTTACAACGAGATGAGCGCCCAGCTGGCCAAGGGTGACGCGGCCGGCTTCGAGCAGGCACAAAGCTTCATCAGCGCCCACAAGGGCGACTCCTACGCCGAGCTGGCGGCGCTGCAACTGGCGGCGGCCGCGGTCAAGGCGGACAAGCTGGATCTGGCTGCCGAGCAGCTGACCCAGGTGGCTACCAGTGGTGACGAGAGCATTCGTCCTATCGCCGCACTGCGTCTGGCCCGGGTGCTGAACGATCAGGGCAAGGCCGATGAAGCGCTGGCCCAGCTTGGCAAGATCAACAACGACGCCTTCAAGGCCCAGGTGGCCGAAGTGCGCGGCGACATCCTGCAAAAGCAGGGCAAGAGCGAAGAGGCTCGCGATGCCTATCAGGCGGCGGCCGATGCCGGCGGTCTGCAGAGCAGCGCCGAGCTCAAGCTGAAGATGGACGATCTGGCGTTGCCAGCGGTGACCACGGGTGAGGCTCCGGATGCGTAATCTGTTCAAGATGGTGGCGTTGGGGGCTGCGGTCTCCTTCGCCCTGCAGGGCTGCTCCCTGTTCAGTTCGGAAGAGGATCTCAACCCCATGGCCCCGCTGCCCAAGGTCGAGTCCGCGTTCACGGCCGATACCGCCTGGTCCTCCTCGGTGGGTGACGGCATCGGTGACTTCTACTCCCAGCTCAAGCCGGTGGTGGAAGAGGAGCGCATCTATGCGGCGGCCCGCGACGGTGATGTCACCGCCTTTGACCGCGAAAGCGGCAAGGAGCTGTGGAGCGTCGATCTGGCGGATCTGCCAATCAACGCCGACAAGCGTAGCGCCCGCCTCTCCGGTGGCCTGGTCTCCCGCTACGGCAAGCTGTTCCTGGGCTCCGAGAACGGGGTGGTCTACGCCCTGAACGAAGAGAATGGGGAAGTGCTGTGGCAGACCACGGTACCGGGTGAAGTGGTGGC
Source organism: Aeromonas sp. FDAARGOS 1408 (assembly GCF_019048665.1). Taxonomy (NCBI): domain Bacteria; kingdom Pseudomonadati; phylum Pseudomonadota; class Gammaproteobacteria; order Aeromonadales; family Aeromonadaceae; genus Aeromonas; species Aeromonas sp. FDAARGOS 1408. The sequence continues at coordinate 1,228,966 of NZ_CP077394.1, forward strand.
GAGCCCCGCCGTCGAGGATGGCCGGGTGGTGGTACTGACCACCTCGGGTCGCCTGGTGGCGCTTGATACCGACGAGGGCAAGCTGCAGTGGACCCTGGCGGAAGAGCAGCCGCCGCTGACCTTGCGCAGCGCCGGTGCCCCCATCATCACCAACGGTGCCGTGCTGTACGGCCGCGCCGATGGCAAGGTGGGCATCGCCCTGCTGAGCAACGGCCAGCCGGTGCGCCAGTCCAAGGTGGCCGACCCGCGCGGCGCCACCGAGCTCGACCGCATGGTGGACGTGGATGCCACGCCGCTGATCGCCGGCGATGAGCTCTATGCCATCGCGTATAATGGCCAGTTGATGGCGCGCAAGCTGATGAGCGGCGATGAAGTGTGGAAGCGCAAGTATTCCGGCTACCGCGACATGGCGGTGACCGGCAATGCCATCGTGCTGACCGACAGCCGCAGCCATCTGTTTGCGGTCGACCGTCGCAACGGTCTCGAGCTGTGGTCCAACACCCAGCTGGAAAACCGCACCGTGACCGCCCCCGTCATCATGGGTGGCTATGTGGTGGTCGGCGATGTGGAAGGTTACCTGTATTGGCTGGATCGGACCGACGGGTCCATCAAGGCCATGCAGCAGCTCGACAGCAGTGGTCTGTACGCCGCCCCCCTGGTGGACGGTGACACCCTGTATGTGCAGAGCCGTGGCGGCAAGCTGTACGCTGTCAAGCGTCCCTGATCGCCCGATAATGTGAATATCCGGCTCCTGGTCTTCGGACCCGGAGCCTTTGTCGTCTTGAGAATGAGGCTTTTATGACTCCTGTAGTAGCCCTGGTGGGCCGCCCCAACGTGGGGAAATCCACCCTGTTTAACCGCCTGACCCGTACCCGGGACGCCCTGGTGGCCGACTTCCCCGGTCTGACCCGGGACCGCAAATATGGCCAGGCGAAGCTGGGCGAGCTGGAATTTATCGTGGTGGATACCGGTGGTATCGACGGCACCGAAGAGGGGATCGAGCTGAAGATGGCCGAGCAGTCCCTGCTGGCCATCGAAGAGGCCGATGTGGTGCTGTTCATGGTGGATGCCCGCGCCGGTCTGACCGCGGCGGATCAGGCCATCGCCGAGCACCTGCGCAAGACCCACAAGAAGGTGTTTCTGGTGGCCAACAAGACCGACGGAATCGACGGTGACTCCGCCGTCTCCGAGTTCTACGGTCTGGCCCTGGGCGAGGTCTACCAGATGGCGGCCGCCCACGGTCGTGGCGTACTGAGCCTGCTGGAGCTGGCGCTGGCCCCCCATCTGGAGACCCTGGTCGAAGCCGCCGGCGAAGAAGCCGAGCTGGATGAAGAAGAGGAAGACTTCGACGAAGAGGCCCTGCTGCGCATGGTGGCGGCCGGTGAACTCGACACCAAGGAGGACACCAAGGAGACGCCGTTCGCCGACCTGCCCATCAAGTTCGCCATCGTCGGTCGCCCCAACGTCGGCAAGTCGACCCTGACCAACCGCATGCTGGGTGAAGATCGGGTTATCGTCTATGACATGCCGGGCACCACCCGCGACTCCGTCTACATCCCGATGGAGCGCGACGAGCAGAAGTACGTCATCATCGACACCGCCGGCGTGCGTCGTCGCGGCAAGGTGCACGAGACGGTGGAGAAGTTCTCCGTCATCAAGACCCTCAAGGCGATTGAAGATGCCAACGTCTGCCTGCTGGTGATCGACGCCCAGGAGACCATCACCGATCAGGATCTCAGCATCCTCGGTTTCGTGCTCAACACCGGCCGCTCCGTGGTACTGGTGGTGAACAAGTGGGATGGTCTGGATCAGAAGGTGAAAGAGGACGTCAAGAACGAGCTCGATCGTCGTCTGGGCTTCATCGACTTCGCCCGCGTGCACTTCATCTCCGCCCTGCACGGCAGCGGCGTCGGCCACCTGTTCGAATCCATCCAGGAGGCCTACCAGTCTGCCACCCGCCGTACCAGCACCGCCATGCTGACCCGCATCATGCAGATGGCGCAGGAAGACCACCAGCCGCCCATGGTGAACGGTCGCCGGGTCAAGCTGAAGTACGCCCACGCCGGTGGCTACAACCCGCCGCGCATCGTGATCCACGGCAACCAGCTCAACGACCTGCCGGACTCCTACAAGCGCTACCTCATCAACTACTTCCGCAAGTCGTTGAAAATCATGGGGACGCCGGTTCGGGTCGAGTTCCAGGAGTCGGTCAACCCGTTCGAGGGCAAGAAGAACACCCTGACCCTGAGCCAGGAGCGCCAGCGCAAGCGCCTGCTCAAGGCCAAAGCCAAGAAATAAGGTCCAGCGGCTGCCCTCACCGGCAGCCGTTTTTCTAGTGGTCTATTGAAGGGGAGGGGAATGTGCAGTGGGGCCGCCCAGTGCACATTCACTTTGCAAGGAGCCAACCATGAGTCAACTTGTCTGCCCTGCCTGCCAGGGCGAGCTGGACAGCCGCAGCCGTGAGACCACCTGTGGTCAGTGCCAGGCCCGTTACCAGATCCGGGCGCTCTGCCCGACCTGCCGGCAGGAGCTGGAGCGGCTCAAGGCCTGCGGCGCGGTGGATTACTTCTGCAACCACTGCAACAGCCTGGTGTCGAAGCGGGCAGTGCTCTTCGAGGTGAGCCCGCTGACGGAAAATTGAGGCAATAAAAAACCCGGCTAATGCCGGGTTTATGCTGTGTGCTCTGCTATCAGCAAGGTGAAGGAGCGGTTTCGGCGCCATATCTTGCGTTTGATCTCGTTGAGCTTGAGCTTGCGTCTGGGGCTCCAGCCGCACCTTGTCTTCTTGACCAGTGTCGTTCTTCTGCGAGCTCGCATCTTGGTCTCCTCCCATGGGGTGGCCATCCCGGCCTTGGGTGATGATGGGAGCCTATCTGAACGTGCTGTCATCCGAGTGCAAGTGGATGAAATAGTGCGATAAAAACAGATTCGGATAGGCTCCGGTGTGGTCGGATGGTAACAGAGAAACCACCCGAAAAACAAACCTGTCAACAGGGATCAGCGCAGGGTGATCTGCTTGACCACTTCGGCAATGACGGTGGGACGTTCGGCGCTGGTCGGCTCGCTGCTGTCATCCTCATCCAGCTCTTCGCGGCGATGGGCCTTCTGCTGCTCGTTGTCGAGCCAAAGCAGGCTCTGGTAGTACTGGCGCACGTTGTTGACGTAGTTGCGCGCCTCGCCGCCGCGGGCATAGCCGTAGCGCACCTTGCGGTGCCAGCGTGACTGCTGCAGCAGCGGCAGCACCTCTTTCACGTCGCTCCAGGCGTCCGGATTCTTGCCGAGATCCTTGGTCAGGCGGCGGGCATCCATCATGTGGCCGTAGCCGATGTTGTAGGCTGTGAGGGCAAACCACACCTTCTCGTCATCGGGCACCGAGGCGGGCACCTTCGCCATCATCTGCTCGAGATAACGGGCGCCCCCCTTGATGCTCTCCTCCGGGTGCAGCCGGTTGTTGACCCCCATCGCCTTGGCGGTGGGCTCGGTCAGCATCATCATGCCGCGCACCCCTGTGTAGGAGCGCGCCTCAGGATCCCAGTGGGACTCCTGATAGCTGATGGCGGCCAGCAGGCGCCAGTCCACCAGCTTGGCGTGGGTCTTGAACAGATCCTGATACTTGGGCAGCAGGCTCTTGGCCCGCTGCAGGAAGGTGCGGGTGTCGACGAAGTCGAAGTTCTGCACGTGGCCGAAATACTTCTCGTCGAGCTTGGCGATGGCGCCATCCATGAAGCGCTGGCCGAAGAAATCGATGATGCTGGCGTAGAGGCTGTCGTCCGGCAGCTTGGTCATGGCCCAGGCCACGGTCTGGTTCTTGGCCAGCGTCATCCCCTCGGTGAGCTCGGGGTAGTAGCGCTGGGTACGGGCCAGCACGGTATCCTGCACCACCGTGTAGTCAATCTTGCCGTCGGCCACCTGCTTGAGCAGCTCCTCCACGTCGGCGTCCCGGTTGGTGCTCCACTTGAGGTTGGGGTGCTGCTTGGCCAGCTCCTTGAGCAGATCCTCCCCGGTGGAGCCGGCAGGCACCACTATGTTGCCCTTGAGATCGCCGATGCCCTTGGGCTTGGGGGAGCCGTTGCGATAGACCAGCTTGGGCGAGACCTGGTAGAAGCCGGGGCCGAAGCGAAACAGCTGGCGCCGCTCCGGGGTGATGACGATGGCGGCAGCGGCCAGATCGAGCTTGCCCTTCTTGAGCAGATCCACCAGCTCGGCGGTGGAGTAGACAGGCACTATGGTCAGCTTGACCCCCAGCCAGTCGGCATAGCTTCTCGCCAGCTCGTAATCGAACCCCTGGGCGGTGTCGTCACGCTGGTAATAAGAGGTGGGGCCGTAGATGGTGCCAACCCGGATCTCGCCCCGCTGGCGGATCTGCTCCAGCTGGCTGGAGGGGGTGTAGAAGTCGCAACCGACCAGGGTCAGCAGCAACATCAGCCCGATAAACAGTCGAAAAATGCAGCGCAAGTAGGTGAGTACCCTTGTTGAAAAAATCGGCATTTGTCAAAAAAGAGGCACCTTTATACCAGAGAGTGTGGACCGAGTCACACTTGGCAAAACAAGAAAAACGTTTGTCCGCCGTCGGCCTGATCCCTATAATACGCGCGTCTCAATTCCCCCCCACTTCAACACTTGGTGAGAAAGGTCATATGGATATCTTGCGTGGTGCCCCCGCACTGTCTGAGTTTCGTGTCCAAAAACTGCTGCAACGCTTCGCGCAGATGAAACAGGAGAGAGGAGTAGAGATAGAGGATGTCTATGCCGAATTTGTGCACTTCGCCGAGCTCTCGAGCCCGCTGTCGCCCCCGGAGCGAGCGACCTTGGGCCAGCTCCTGCGCTACGGCCCGACCATCCCCGAACACACCCCCAGCGGTCAGCTGTTTCTCGTTACCCCCCGCCCCGGCACTATCTCCCCCTGGTCTTCCAAAGCAACCGACATCGCCCACAACTGCGGCCTGACCCAGGTCAAGCGGCTCGAGCGCGGCATCGCCTATTACGTGCAGGCCAAGGGTGAGCTGAGCGCTGCCCAACGCGCCGACGTGGCCGCCGTGCTGCACGACCGCATGATGGAGACGGTGTTTGGCGAGATGAACGAGGCCGCCGCCCTGTTTGCCCATCAGGAGCCGCGCCCCTTCACCCAGGTAGATGTGCTGGGTGGTGGTCGCGCCGCCCTGGCCGAGGCCAACGTGGCACTGGGCCTGGCGCTGGCCGACGACGAAATCGACTACCTGGTGGAGAACTTCACCCGGCTGGGTCGCAATCCCAACGACATCGAGCTCTACATGTTTGCCCAGGCAAACTCCGAGCACTGCCGCCACAAGATCTTCAACGCCGACTGGACCATCGACGGTGAGCAGCAGCCCAAGTCGCTGTTCAAGATGATCAAGAACACCTTCGAGCAGACGCCGGATCATGTCCTGTCTGCCTATAAAGACAACGCCGCCGTGATGGAAGGGAGCCAGGGTGGCCGCTTCTTCCCGAGTCCCGCCAACGGCGAATACCAGTATCATCAGGAGCAGGTCGACATCCTGATGAAGGTGGAGACCCACAACCACCCAACCGCCATCTCCCCCTTCCCGGGCGCTGCTACCGGCTCCGGCGGCGAAATCCGCGACGAGGGTGCGACAGGCCGTGGCGCCAAGCCCAAGGCGGGCCTGGTGGGCTTCTCCGTCTCCAACCTGCGCATCCCGGGTTTCGAACAGCCCTGGGAGCAGGATTTCGGCAAGCCGAGCCGCATCGTCAGCGCCTTTGACATCATGCAGGAGGGGCCGCTTGGCGGCGCCGCCTTCAACAACGAGTTCGGCCGTCCGGCCATTCTCGGTTACTTCCGTACCTTCGAAGAGGAGGTGCCGAGCCACAATGGCATCGAGGTGCGCGGCTACCACAAACCCATCATGCTGGCGGGCGGCATCGGCAACATCCGCAGCGAGCACGTCCAGAAAGGGGAGATCCCGGTAGGGGCGGCCCTCATCGTGTTGGGTGGCCCGGCCATGAACATCGGTCTGGGCGGCGGCGCCGCATCCTCCATGGCCTCCGGTCAGTCGGCCGAGGACCTCGACTTTGCCTCGGTGCAGCGTGACAACCCCGAGATGGAGCGTCGTTGCCAGGAGGTGATCGACCGCTGCTGGCAACTGGGGGACGACAACCCCATCGTCTTCATCCACGACGTGGGTGCCGGTGGCCTCTCCAACGCCATGCCGGAGCTGGTGAGCGACGGCGATCGCGGCGGTCGCTTCGATTTGCGTGCCATCCCGAACGACGAGCCGGGCATGAGCCCGCTCGAGATCTGGTGCAACGAATCCCAGGAGCGTTACGTGCTGGCGGTGGCCAAAGAGAAGCTGTCGCTGTTCAAGGCGCTGTGCGAGCGTGAGCGTGCACCTTATGCCGTCATCGGCAGCGCCACCGAAGAGAAACACCTGACCCTATCCGACCAGCACTTTGACAACCACCCCATCGATCTGCCGCTGGACGTGCTGCTGGGCAAGACCCCCAAGATGCACCGCGACGTAGCGAGCCTGCCCGCCCAGGGCAAGGCACTGCAACTGGATGGCATCACCCTCGGCGACGCCGCCGAGCGGGTATTGCGTCTGCCCACCGTGGCGGAGAAATCCTTCCTCATCACCATCGGCGATCGCAGCGTGACCGGTCTGGTCAACCGCGACCAGATGGTCGGCCCCTGGCAGATCCCGGTGGCTGATTGCGCCGTCACCGCCGCCACCTACGACAGTTACCATGGCGAAGCCATGTCCATGGGCGAGCGCACCCCGGTGGCGCTGCTCTCTCATGCGGCTTCCGCCCGTATGGCGGTGGCCGAGGCCCTGACCAACCTGGCGCCGGCCCACATCGGATCGCTCAAGCGGGTCAAGCTCTCCGCCAACTGGATGGCCGCAGCCGGTCACCCGGGCGAAGATGCCGGTCTCTACGAGGCGGTCAAGGCGGTGGGCGAGGAGCTCTGCCCGGCCCTTGGCATCACCATCCCGGTGGGCAAGGACTCCATGTCCATGAAGACCCGCTGGCAGCAGGATGGCAAGGAGCAAAGCGTCACCTCGCCGCTCTCCCTGCTCATATCCGCCTTTGCCCGGGTGGAGGACGTGCGCAACACCGTCACCCCGCAACTGCGCAGCGATCTTGGTGAAACCGACCTTATCCTCATCGACCTTGGCAACGGCAAGCAGCGCCTCGGCGCCTCCGCCCTGGCTCAGGTCTATCGCCAGCTGGGTGACAAGGCGCCGGACCTGGACAACCCGGTCCAGCTCAAGGGCTTCTTCAACGCCATTCAGGCACTGGTGGCCGATCGCAAGCTGATCGCCTACCACGACCGCTCCGACGGCGGCCTGTTCGTCACCCTGGTGGAGATGGCCTTCGCCGGTCACTGCGGCCTCGACCTGCAACTGGATCGCATCGGTGGCGACCTGCTGCCGGCCCTGTTCAACGAGGAGCTGGGGGCCGTCATCCAGGTGCGTCGTGAAGACAAGGAGGCGGTGATGACCCTGCTGGCCGGTCACGGTCTGGCGGCTTGCTCCCACGTGCTCGGCACGGTGCGCGAGGGGGATCTCATCACTCTGCAGCGGGCAGGTCAGGAGGTCTATCGCGCCAGCCGCACTGCCCTGCGAACCATCTGGGGCGAGACCAGCTGGCAGATGCAGCGTCTGCGCGACAACCCCGAGTGCGCGGATCAGGAGCATGCCGCCCGTCAGGACGCAGCCGATCCTGGCCTGCAGGCCAAGCTCAGCTACAACCCGGCCGAGGACGTGGCTGCACCCTACATTGCCCGCGGGGTCTCCCCCCGTCTGGCGGTGCTGCGCGAGCAGGGGGTCAACTCCCACGTGGAGATGGCGGCGGCGTTTGACCGCGCCGGCTTCACCGCCGTCGACGTGCATATGAGCGATATCCTCGAAGGCCGTATCAAGCTGGAGCAGTTCCAGACCCTGGTGGCCTGCGGTGGCTTCTCCTACGGCGACGTGCTGGGGGCGGGCGAAGGCTGGGCCAAGTCCATCCTGTTCAACGAGGGGGCCCGCGAGCAGTTCCAGCGCTTCTTCGAGCGCGGCGATACGCTCTCCTTGGGTGTCTGCAACGGCTGTCAGATGATGTCCAACCTGCGCGAGCTGATCCCGGGCGCCGATCTCTGGCCGCGCTTCGTGCGCAACCGCTCCGAGCGCTTCGAGGCCCGCTTCAGCCTGGTGGAAGTACAGGACTCCCCGTCCGCCTTCTTCGCCGGCATGGCGGGTTCCATGATGCCGATCGCCGTCTCCCACGGGGAAGGACGAGTGGAGGTGCGCGATGCCGCTCACCTGGCGGCGCTGCAAGCCAGCGGCCTGGTGGGACTGCGTTTCGTGGACAACCGCGGTAACGTGACCGAACAGTACCCGGCCAACCCGAACGGTTCGCCGAACGGCATCACCGCCGTGACCACCACGGATGGTCGCGCCACCATCATGATGCCGCACCCGGAGCGGGTGTTCCGCACCGTGGCCAACTCCTGGCACCCGGACAACTGGGGCGAGGATGGCGCCTGGATGCGGATGTTCCGCAATGCCCGGGTTCGTTTGGGCTAAGCCTGCGACGCAAACAAAAACCGGCCCTTGTGGCCGGTTTTTTTTATGGCGACGTTCCCGCTAGGGGCGGCCGTGACCCAGTTCGTGGGGGATGAAGTCACCGCGATCGAGAATGCGCAGGCAGGCGTCCACGACGGCTTCATCCAGCCGGGTGCCGCGCAGCTGGATGATATGGGCCCTGGCCTGGGGAATGCCGAGGGCGGCGCGGTAGGGGCGATCGGAGGACATGGACTCCACTATGTCGGCCACCGTGAGGATGCGGGCCTCCAGCAGGATCTGCTCGCCCTTGAGCCCGGCCGGGTAGCCTGAGCCGTCGATGTACTCGTGGTGCTGGTGGATCATCTGGGCGATGGGCCAGGGCAGGGCGATGTCCTTGAGCACCTGATAACCGGCGCCCGGGTGCTCCTTGACCAGGTTGAACTCCTGGGGCGTGAGCCGCCCCGGCTTGGTGAGGATGTCGACCGGCACCTGGATCTTGCCGATGTCGTGCACCATGGCCCCCAGATAGAGTCCCCGCAACCGCTTCTCATCGAGCTGCAGCTCGCGACCGATGGCCAGCGCCAGGGTGGCGACGTGCTTCTGGTGGCCGGCGGTATAGGGATCGCGCTGCTCCAGCACGGCGGCAATGGCACCGAGGGCATCTTCCAGCGCCAGCTCCAGCTGACGGGCATGCAGCATCTTGTCGCGCTGGGCGGTGAGGTAGGCCTGCTGGGTGCTGCGGGCCTGCAGGCCATAGGCAAGGTAGTCCGCCAGTTGGCTGAAGAGGTGCACCTCCTCGTCGGTGAAGGGGCGGGCCTGCTCGCTGTGAATGAGCAGGCCGCCGTGCCCGCCGGTGTGCCACTGCAGCGGCAGCAGCAGGCGGGCGCGCAGGGTGGCCGAATGATGTACCAGCTCGCAGGGGAGCGCCTCGTTGCACGGCATCTCTGTGCTGATGGCCTGGTGCAGGGCGGGATCCCGGGTGAGCCACTCGTCGCTGGCAAACCAGGTTGCGTTGCCCGCCTGCGCCAGCACCTGCAGGGTGTGCTGGTCAGGTTTTTCCTGCAGCACGGTGACGAGGGGGAAACGGCCGTCGAAGGTGATGGCGTCGCAGATCTCCTGCAGCAGCGTCTGCTCGTCGTCCGGTCTGAGCATGGCGTGATGGGCGCGGCCGATGGCCTCCAGGGTCCAGGTGTACTGTTGCAGCCGTTCTTGCTGCTGCTTCTTCTCGGTGATGTCATCGAAGAAGACCCCGACGCCGACCACCTGGCCCAGCTCGTCGTGCAGGGGAAACTTGGTGGTGCTGAGCCAGCGGGCCTCACCTCCCTTGAGATAAGGCTCCTCGTGGCGCTGGGTGATGCCGCCGGCCATGACCCTGAGATCGTCGTCCCGATAGCGCTGGGCCAGCTCGGCCGGGAAGAAGTCGGCATCGCACTTGCCGGCCAGTTCGGCCGGGGTGAGGGCGAGATCGTCTGCCAGAAGCCGGTTGCAGGCGATGAAGAGGGAGCGGGTATCCTTGAGCAGCACCCGGTAGGGCAGCTGATCCATCACCTGACCAAGCAGGGCTGCCGTGGACAGCGGGGTAAAGGGCGGTGCGGGTCTTGAACTCATCGTCATCCAGCCTCGGTCAAAGGGGGGCGAAGCGGTAGCCAGCCTGCCAGACGGCGAAGCAGGCGCTGACTACCTGTTCGTCGTAGTGGACACCGGCATAGCGGGTCAGCTCGGCGAAGGCATCGGTGAAGGAGAGGGCCCGCCGAAACGGACGGTGGGCGGTCATGGCCGCCAGGGAGTCGGCCACCCGGATGATGCGCGCCTCCAGGCAGATGGCATCCCCCTGCAATCCCTGCGGATAGCCACTGCCGTCCATGTTCTCATGGTGCTGCTGCACTATGGTGGCGATGGGCCAGGGGAAGTCTATCTGCTGCAGAATTTCACAGCCCGCCTGCGGGTGCAGCTTGATGAGCTCGAACTCCACCTCCCGCAATTCGCGGGGGCGGGTGAGGATCTCCGCGGGGATCTGCAGCAGGCCGATGTTGTGCACCATGGCGGCGAGGCCCAGTCCATCCAGCCGATCCTGCGCGAGTTGCAGATGCTGGCCGATGGCCAGCGCCAGATCGTGCACGCGCCGCTCGTGGCCCGCGGTGCTGGGATCCTTGTGGGCGATGGCGGAGGAGAGCGCCGCTATGGTCTGGAACAGCAGGGTACGTTGCTGCTGCTCGCTCTCCTTGATGTGGGTGATGTCGACCAGCGCGCCTATGATGCCGGCCACCTCGCCCTGATGGTCGTAGAAGAGATCCTTGAAGTTGAGCACCTGATAGCGGCGGCCCTCCCGGTCAAACAGGGTGTGCTCGAAATATTGCGGCTGCCTGCTGCGCAGCACTTCCAGGTCGCGCTGGGTGTATTCGTCGGCCATCTCCGGGGGCAGGAGCTCGTCCACCCGCTTGCCCTGCAGCTCGGCCTTGCTGATGCCGGTGATCTGGGTGAAGGTCGGGTTGCAGCTGATGAAACGCCCCTCGACATCCTTGTAAAACACCGGAATGGGAATTGCCTTGAGCAGGGATTCGTTGAAGCGCTGCATGTCGACCAGCTCCGCCTGCTGGCGCAGCGCCAGCTGCTCGCTGTCCCGGCACAGCTGGATGGCGCGGGCCAGGTTGCCGAGGATGGGGCTGAACAGGTGACAGAGCCGCTCCCCCTGCTGCTCCGCATTGGGGGAGAGCAGCAGCATCAGGTAACCCCCCTCGATCCGCAGCCGGTAGGCAAAGGGGTAGGGGCGTGCAGCGGGCAGCGGCAGCGGGGCGTGCAGGATGCACTGCTCGCCGTCGCCGACCCAGTGGGGCAGCGCGAGCGGCTCCCCCTGATGGCTGACCAGCTGCTCATCCCCGATCGCCTTGATGATCTTGTACTCACCCTGTGGCAACTGCTGCAGCACCAGCCCGACCGGGCAGGCACAGTGAAACAGAAAACGCTGCAGCACCTTGGTCAACAGGGCGTCCAGAGTGACCTCGCGACCGATGCAGAGGGCAAGATCGCAGACGATGGCCATGGCGTGGTCGTTGTTCATCGCCGTCCCTCCCCGTTGCAGAGAATGGCTCCGTTGTGAAACAGCGGATACTCCCCTGGTCGCAGGCTGCCGATCTCGCCAAGGGAGAGGGCGCCCACCAGCTCGTGGGCACCGCTGTGGCTGAAGAGGGTCTTCAGCTCCAGCGTGCTCTGCTCGCCGAAGTGCTGCTGACGGCCGGCGCAGTAGTAGATCTCGAGGCGCTCGGGGGCGCCGTGCCGGCTCAGCTTTTCGGCCAGCTCGATGGCGTGGGCGGTCGGGCTCTGCGGCGCCTTGAGCAGGGTGAGGATGCTGTGATCCGGCACCTCCCCGACGCAGAGCAGAGCCCCCTCGTCGGTGACGGCGACCGGGATGCGCACGATGACGTCGCCGTTGGCCCGCAGCAGCCCGAGCGGCAGGTGGACACCGTACTGGTAGAACTGATCCGGCGTCAGGCGCTGTTGGAACTGTTGCTGGACCAGGGACTGGTAGCGACTGAAGGCCGGCTCCCAGTCGATGAAGGCAATCTTGTTGCCCTCGCTGCTGGTGGCCAGCATGGGCTGGGCGGTGAGCTGATAGCCGTGCTCGAGCAGCGGGTAGCTGTGGTGGGGCAGCAGGGTGCAGCAGACCGCCTGCGCCAGCAATCTGTGGTTGTCGAACAGGCAGGGCATGGGGCGGAACTGGCCGCTGCCGGCATTGACGCCGGCATAATTGACCCTGTCCGCGAGATGCAGATAGATCCCCTCGAGGAGGGAGGCGATGTTGGGGATCATGGCATCAAAGGTCAGAAAGAGGGTCGGTACGCCTGCGGCTTCTGGCCACTGCGCAAGCTGGGGGAGCAGCGCATCGCAAAGGGTGCTGACTTGCAGGTCTGTGCTGGCGGCGGGATCGAGCGGGATGAGCAGGGGGGCGTGGGAAGCCGGGCGCGGCAGCAGCCAGGCACCGTGCTCATGAAAGCCGTGGCGGCTGATGAGGCGGGGAAAGAGTGCGCCGCTGAGCCGAATATCGAGCCGCCGGCACTGCTGCTGCAACTCGGCCACGTGCCCGGCATCCTGCTCGGCCAGCAAGAGATCGAGCCGCTCCCCGCGATAGGGCTGCAGTGCATCGGCCAGTGGCTGCGTATCGAATGAAAGAAAAGCGGGCTGCATCATCCCTCGGAACTCCTTTCCTGCCAATGGCCAATATATCAGCAAGGCGGGCGAGGTGGATACCCGGTCGTGTCCGATAAGCGCTTATAAGCCGTTATAAAGGCAGATAAATTTGAGACAGCTGAGCGGACATCCCGCTCTGGGCAGATAAAAAAACCGGCCACTTGGGCCGGTTTTTTTGGGTGGCGTGAAATCAGCGCAGCACCACGTTCTGGAAGCCCTGCACCAGGCTGATGACCGGCTGGGGATAGAGACCCAGTGCCACCACCAGTGCGGCGGAGAGCAGCACCACCAGACCACCGGAGGTGATGGCCCAGTCCCCCTTGGCGTCGCGCAGCTGCATGCCGGGCTCGCGCAGGTAGAGGGTGACCATGACCCGCAGGTAGTAGTAGAGACCCAGGGCACTGCCGAGCACGATGGCGCCGGAGAGCCACCACAGCTTGGCATCGACGGTCACCCCGATGAGGTAGAACTTGCCGATGAAGCCGAGCGTCATGGGGATACCGGCCAGCGAGAGCATCATCACGGTCAGCACGGCGGTCAGGTAGGGGCGACGCCAGAACAGGCCGCGGTAGCTGTGCAGGGAGTCCGCATCCTTGCCGCGATAGGGGCTGGACATCATGCTGATGACGCCGAAGGCCCCCAAGCTGGTGAACAGATACATCAGCAGATAGACGCCGGCCGCTTCCACCGGCATCTGGCCGAGACGGCTCGCCACGATCACCGCCAGCAGGTAGCCGAAGTGGGAGATGGAGGAGTAACCCATCATCCGCTTGATGTTGGTCTGCAGCAGGGCCAGCAGGTTGCCGATGACGATGGAGACCACCGCCATGGCGGCCAGCAGCCAGTGGATCATGGGATCCGCGGCGGCGGGTACCGCCAGGTAGAAGCGCAGCAGCACGCAGAACACCGCGATCTTGCTGACGGTGGCGAGGAAGGTGGCCACCGGGGCCGGCGCCCCTTCGTACACGTCCGGGGTCCAGAGGTGGAACGGCGCCAGGGAGAGCTTGAAGGCAAAGCCGACCAGCATCAGACCCAGACCGCCCATCAGCAGCGGGTGGTGAGCCGGGGTGGTGGCCAGGGTCAGCCCCAGATCGCTGAAGCTCAGGCTGCCGGCCTGGGCATAGAGCAGCGCCATGCCGAACAGCAGGAAGGCGGTGGCGGCGGCGGAGAGCACCATGTACTTGATGCTGGCCTCCAGCGAGTGGCGCTCGCGATAGGCGTAGCCCACCAGACCGAACATCGGTAGGGTCAGCATCTCGATCCCGATGAACAGGGAGGCGAGGTGACGGGAGCCGGCCAGCACCAGGCCACCGGCGGTGGCGATCAGCAGCAGCAGGTAGAACTCTTCCCGGTTGTCCGGATAGCCCTTGAGCCAGGAGCGGCCGAAGGTACAGGTGGCCAGGGCGCCGATGAGCACCAGCCCCATGTAGAAGACGGCGTAGCCATCGATCTGCAGCAGCGGGGTGACCCCCTGATCGCCTTGCGCCATCACGATGGGCAGGGAGAAGAGCGCGAGGTTGAGGCCGGCGATGGTGACCACGAAGGCGGTGTCATCACACCGTTTCCAGGCGATGGCCAGCATCAGGGCCACCATGGCCCCGGTTGTCAGCAACAGGGGCAGCAGGGCCAGCAGTTGCGAAGCGGTGAAGGTCATTGCAGTGCTCCTGTAAGGGACAAGGAAGGCAACAGGGCCAGCGGTTTAACAGCGGTCACTCTCATTGCAATGCTCCTGCGAAGGGCAGGGCGTACCAGTGCAGCACGCTCAGCAGGCTGTTGCCCGCGGTGTCGAGCACCGGTTGGGGATAGACACCGAGCAGCACCAAAAGACCGGCGATGGTCATCATCATCACCAGCTCGCGGCTGTCGAGCCCCTTGAGCACGCTCTCGTCCTTGGGGGTACCGAAGCAGGCGCGCTGCAGCATGATGAGGGAGTAGACCGAAGCCAGTACCAGCCCGAAGGTGGCGATGATGGTGAGCACGGGGGCAACCTGGAAGCTGCCGATGAGGATCAGGAATTCGCCGACGAAGTTGCCGGTGCCCGGCATCCCCAGAGAGGCGATCGAGAAGAACAGCATCACGCCGGGCAGGTAGCGCAGACGACCCCACAGCCCGCCCATCAGGCGCAGGTCCCGGGTGTGCAGACGCTCGTAGAGCTGACCGCACAGGATGAAGAGGCCGGCGGCGGAGAGACCGTGGGCGATCATCTGTACCACGGCGCCCTGCAGGGCCAGCTCGCTGCCCGAATAGATGGCGATCATCACGAAGCCCATGTGGGAGATGCTGGTGTAGGCCACCAGCCGCTTGATGTCGGTCTGGGCGAACGCCACGATGGCGCCGTAGACGATGCCGATGAGGCCCAGCACCATGGCGTAGGGGGCAAATTCGGCGGATGCCTCGGGGAACAGCGGCAGGGCGAAGCGTAGCAGGCCGTAGGCGGCGGTTTTGAGCAGGATCCCCGCCAGGTCCACGGAACCCGCGGTCGGCGCCTGGCTGTGGGCATCCGGCAGCCAGCCGTGCAGCGGCACCAGCGGCATCTTGACCGCGAAGGCGATGAAGAAGCCCAGCATCAGCAGCCACTGCACACCCTCGCTCATGGGGGTGTTCAACAAGTCCTGATAGTTGAAGGTGAACACGCCGGTGGCGGCGTGGTGAGTCAGCACCAGGCCCAGGATGGCGACCAGCATGATGAGGCCGCTGACCTGGGTGTAGATGAAGAACTTGGTGGCGGCGTTGATCCTGGATTTGCCGTCGGTGACCGAGTGGCCCCACAGCGCAATCAGGAAGTACATGGGCACCAGCATCATCTCCCAGAAGAAGAAGAAGAGGAACAGGTCCAGCGCCATGAAGACGCCGAGTACGCCACCCAAAATCCACAGCAGGTTGAGGTGGAAGAAGCCGATGCGCTGCACTATCTCCTTCCAGGAACAGAGGATGGCCAGCACGCCGATGAAGCAGGTGAGGATCACCATCAGCAGCGACAAGCCATCCACCGCCAGGTGCAGTGAGATGCCAAAGCGGGGGATCCAGGGCAGTTGCAGTTCGGCGGCCCAGACGGGCACGCCGCCCTGGGCTGCCAGGGTGAAGTCGCCGCTCCACCAGATGGCGCAGGAGAGCAGCAGGCAGGCGCTCATCGACAGCAGGGCGACCCAGCGTACGAAGTACTCGCCGAATCGCTCGGTCTGCCAACAGAGCAGACCGCCGATGAAGGGTATTAACAAGATCCAGAGTAAGGTCACGATATCAGCTCTCGTCTATGTTCTAGTCACTGTGCAGGCCCGTGGGCTTGCTGCGAGTTCAGGGGCTGCATCACGGGATCAGCCTAGCAGCAGCAGGGCCAGGATCAGGGCGGCGCCCATCCCCATGGAGGCTGCATACCAGCGCAACTTGCCGGAAACGGTCCAGGCCAGCAGCTGGTGGCCGCTCTGGGCCAGCCAGGCCGGCAGGTTCATCATCCAGTCCAGCGGATCCTTGCCGAGCAACCGGGTCGCCAGCAGATACGGTTTGACCCACAGCTGATCGTAAAGCCAGTCAAAGCCCCAGGCGTTGAACCAGAGGGTGCTGAGCAACTTGCCCGGCGCGCTGTTGGCTATGCTGCTGGCCAGGCGGCGCTCGCCCAGGAACAGGAAGGCGGCCAGGGCGATACCGGCGATGGCGATGACGGCGGAGGTGATCTCCAACGCGTGGCGCCCCTCTTCGATGTGATCCCCCGGACCCGTCGGCAGTACCCCCGCCAGCGGCGGCACTATCAGGGCGCCGATGCCGGTGGAGAGCACCATCAGCACCAGCAGCGGCAGCTGGTGGGCCAGACCGTGGCCGGGATGAGCCTGGGTCTTCGCCTCGCCGTGGAAGGCGATGAAGATGAGGCGGAAGGTGTAGAGGGAGGTGAGGAAGGCACCACCCAGACCGGCCCACAGCAGGGCGCTCTGGCCGCTGGCCTGCACCTGCCACAGGATGGCGTCTTTACTGTAGAAACCGGCGGTCACCAGCGGCAGCGCGGCCAAGGCCGAGCCCCCTACCAGGAAGCAGGCATAGACCAGCGGCAGGCTCTTGCGCAAGCCCCCCATCTTGAAGATGTTCTGCTCGTGGTGGGTGGCGACGATCACGGCACCGGCGGAGAGGAACAACAGCGCCTTGAAGAAGGCGTGGGTCATCAGGTGGAAGATGGCCCCTTCCCAGGCACCAACGCCGAGGGCCAGGAACATGTAGCCGATCTGGCTCATGGTGGAGTAGGCCAGGATCCGCTTGATGTCGGTTTGCACCAGGGCCGCAAAGCCCGCCAGCACCAGGGTAATGGCCCCGACCAGCGCCACCAGATGCAGGATCTCGGGGGCCAGCAGGAACAGACCGTGGGTGCGGGCGATGAGATAGACACCGGCGGTCACCATGGTGGCCGCGTGGATCAGTGCCGAGACCGGGGTCGGGCCCGCCATGGCATCCGCCAGCCAGGTCTGCAGCGGCAGCTGGGCCGATTTGCCGACGGCGCCGCCGAGCAGCATCAGGCAGGCCAGCGACAGGGCGGGGGAGCCTTCGGCAAACAGGGTGGGGGCGCGCACCAGCAGCTCATGGATGTTGAGAGTGCCGAGCTCGCGATAGAGGATGAACAGGCCGATGGCGAGGAAGACGTCGCCGACCCGGGTCACCACGAACGCCTTGAGGGCGGCGGCGCCGTTGTTGCGATCCTTGTAGTAGAAGCCGATCAGCAGGTAGCTGCACAGACCTACCCCTTCCCAGCCCAGATACACGAACAGCAGGTCATCGGCCAGCACCAGGAACAGCATGCTGGCGATGAAGAGGTTGGTGTAGGTGAAGAAGCGCGAATAGCCCTCTTCCCCACGCATGTACCAGGAGGCGAACAGGTGGATGAAGAAGCCCACCCCGGTGACCACGCCCAGCATGGTCAGCGACAGGCCGTCCAGTGCCAGGCGGAAGCTGGGGCTGAAGCTGCCCACCGAGATCCACTGCCACAGGGTCTGGGTATAGACGCCGCCCGCCGGCATGGTGTTGAGAAAATCAATGCCGACCCACAGGGTAGTGAGGGCCGACAACCCTATGCTGCCGACGCCGATGAGCGCCGAGGTGCGCTCGCCGAAACGACCGAGGGAGAAGGCCAGCACCAGCCATCCCAGCAGCGGAAACAGAAAAGTCAGGTATAGGAGGCTCATCCGCGCATCTCGCTCACAGTGTCCACGTTGAGGGTGTGGTAACGACGATAGAGCAGCAGTAACAGGGCGAGGCCGATACTGGCCTCCGCTGCCGCCAGAGAAATCACCAGTATGTACATGATCTGGCCATCGGCCTGGGCCCAGCGGCTGCCAGCCACCACGAATGCCAGTGCCGAGGCGTTCATCATGATCTCGATACTCATGAGGATAAACAGCAAGTTGCGGCGGATCAGCAGGCCGCACAGGCCGATGCAGAACAGCACGGCGGCGAGCAGCAGTCCGTGCTCCATGGGGATGCCATTCATTGCTGACCTCCTTCTTGTGATGGACGGGCCGGGGTGCGGGGCACCGAGAGTACCTCGCCGCTCTTGTCTTCGCGGCCAAGGTGATAGGCGGTGACCAGACCCGCCAGCAGCAGGATGGAGGCGAGCTCCACCGCCAGCACGTAAGGACCGAACAGGGCGATGCCGACCGCTTTGGCACTGACGTCGGTCAGACCGAGTTCACCGCCGGTGACCCCGAGAATGCCGTAGGCCAGAAAACCCAGCAGAATGAGCGAAAGCAGGCCCGGGCCCACCCAGGTGGTGGGAGTGAGCCAGTGCTTCTCCTGATCCTGGGCCGAGCCCAGGTTCAGCATCATCACCACGAACACGAACAGCACCATGATGGCGCCTGCGTAGACGATCACCTGCAGGGCGCCCGCGAAGGCGGCGCCCAGGCAGAAGAAGATCATGGCCACGGCGATGAGGGAGATGATGAGATTGAGCAGCGCGTGCATCGGATTGCTGGTGCTGATCACCCGCAGCGTGCTGTAAATGGCGACCAGGGCCGCGGCATAGAATGCCAGTTCCATGATTGACTCCTCAGGGCAGCAGGCTCTTGACATCGATGGGCTTGGCTTCGTTCTCGGCATCCCCTTTCGGCTTGCCGTCGATGGCCATCCCGCTCATGCGATAGAAGTTGTAGTCCGGGTACTTGCCGGGCCCGCTGATCAGCAGATCCTCCTTCTCGTACACCAGGTCCTGGCGGCGGTACTCGCCCATCTCGAAATCCGGCGTCAGCTGGATGGCGGTGGTGGGGCAGGCCTCTTCGCACAGGCCGCAGAAGATGCAGCGGGAGAAATTGATGCGAAAGAACTCCGGATACCAGCGACCATCTTCCCGTTCGGATTTTTGCAGCGAGATGCAGCCGACCGGGCAGGCCACCGCACACAGGTTGCAGGCCACGCAGCGCTCGTCGCCGTCCGGGTCGCGAGTCAGCACGATGCGGCCGCGATAGCGAGGCGCCGCATAGACGGCCTGCTCCGGGTAGTTGAGGGTCTCGCGGGGGCGCCAGGCATGGGAGAACACCATGCCCAGGCTGCGTAACTGGGTGCCGACACCCTTGATGATGTTAATAATTTTCATAGTCGTGCCTCACTGCACATTCATCAGCACCACAGCCCGTAGCGGCTGCATCCCGAGCGGGATGCAGGGCGGCGGGCAAGCAGACGTTCCAGCCAAACGGCATCACAATTTTTCTGTCCATCGGGGCCTCACTGCGCATTCATCAGCACCACGGCGCCGGTGACCAGCATGTTGAGCAGGGTCAGCGGCAGGCAGACTTTCCAGCCAAACGACATCACCTGGTCAAAGCGCGGGCGGGGCAGGGAGGCCCGCAGCAGGATGAAGAACACCATGAAGCAGGCGGTCTTCAGGGCAAACCAGATGAAAGGCGGCAGCCAGGGGCCGTGCCAGCCACCGAAGAACAGGGTCACGATGAGCGAAGAGATCAGCACGATGCCGATGTACTCGCCCACGAAGAACAGACCCCACTTCATGCCCGCATACTCGATGTGATAACCGTCGGCGAGCTCCTGCTCGGCTTCCGGCTGGTCAAACGGATGGCGGTGGGTGACGGCGACGCCGGCAAACAGGAAGGTGATGAAGCCCAGGAACTGGGGGATGATGTTCCACAGTCCTGCCTGCGCTTCCACGATATCCCGCAGGTTGAAGCTGCCGGTCTGGATGACGATGCCCATCAAGGAGAGGCCGAGGAACACCTCGTAGGAGAGGGTCTGGGCCGAGGCGCGCAGGCTGCCGAGCAGGGAGTACTTGTTGTTGCTCGACCAGCCGGCGAACAGCACGGCATAGACCGCCAGCCCCGCGATGGCCAGGATGTAGAGCAGCCCCACGTTGAGATCCGCCACGCCCCAGGTGGGGGTGATCGGCACCACCGCAAACGCCAGAATGAAGGCGGTAAAGGCGATGATGGGGGCCAGCACGAAGATCCGGCGATCGGCAAAGGGCGGGATCCAGTCCTCCTTGAAGAACATCTTGATCATGTCGGCCGCCAGCTGCAGCAGGCCGAAGGGGCCTACCCGGTTGGGGCCGTAACGATCCTGCCACAGCGCCAGCAGACGGCGCTCGATGAAGCTCATGAAGGCGCCGGCCCCCACGATCCCCACCAGCACGATCAATGCCTTGCCGATTTCCAGCAACAGATCGATCAGAGAGTCGCTCATGCGATGGCCTCCTGCAGGTTGGCGAGATATTGCTGGTGCAGGGCGGTCGGCAGACCGCTGACACCAAGCGGCAGGCCAACCAGACCGGCAGCCAGATGCTCGCTCAGTCGCAGGGTCAGCCGCCAGTGGTGGCCACCCCAGGAGAAGGCGACCTGGTTGCCGGCACTGAGGGAGAGACGGTTGGCGTCGGCCGGGTTCAGCACCAGCACGGGCTCGCTCATGCGGGCCTGGATGACCGGGCTTCTGGCAGAGAGCTCTTCGCCGCCAAACAGCTGGTCATAGCTCACCACCTGCAGCGCCTCTTTGGCACTGAACGGGGCGGGGACGGTGTCGAACCAGCCGAGGCTCTCCTCGCCCGCTTCCAGCAGACGGCGACCGGGATCCCCGGCGCGCAGGTTGCCACCCACCTCGTCCTGGAACTTGTTCCAGGCGGACGGGGAGTTCCAGCCCGGCGCCCAGGCGAATGGCACCTGTTGCAGCGGCTGGCGGGCACCGGCGTAGCCTTCCATGGAGAAGTTGAAGGGGGAGTCGGGATCCTGGGCGACTCTGGGTTCGCTCACGTTCTGATCCGCCAGCATGGAGGTGCGGCCACTGTAGCGGTGCGGCTCGCGGGCGAGCTTCATGCCGCGGATGCGCAGACCCGCGTTGGGCGCGGCCTCGCGCATGGCGGTCAGCAGCGGAGCGCTGGCGGCGCAGGCACTGCTCACCTCGTCGAAGTTGTTCCAGCGCAGCGGTTTGCGATCCAGCGCCCCTTGCAGGGCAGCCAGCCAGCGCCAGCTCTCGCGCACTTGGATATCGGCGTCGTAGAAGGCGGGGGCATAGACCTGGAAGAAGCGTTGGGCGCGGCCTTCCATGTTGATGAGGGTACCGTCTGCCTCGGCGAAGCTGGCGGCAGGCAGCACCAGGTTCGCCTTCTGGGCGGTGCCGGTGTCCTGGTGATCGACCACCAGCAGGTGCTGCAGGCGGTCGATGGCAGCATCGACGCGGCTGCGCGGTGCGCGGCGGTAGAGATCGTTCTCGAGCATCACCAGCGCGAGCTTCTCTTCTCTTTCGATACGCTCGAGGGCGGCTTCCAGCGGGGCGGCATTGCCGGCCAGCATGGCCAGCCCCAGGCTGTTGGTCTCCTGAGCGACCAGGGCGAGCTCCACGGCCTGGCCACGGCCCTTGAGGGCGCGGGCGATGTTGCTGGCCGCCTCAAGCAGCGCCTGGCTGCGGGCACCGGTGCCGGCGATGATGAGCGGCTTTTTGGCGTTGCCGAGCAGCGCGGCCCAGCTGGCGGCCAGGGCTTGTTGCTCGGGGGCGAGATCGGTCAGGGCAGGGGCGCTGCCATCGAGCAGATGGGCGATGGCGAAGCCGAGGCGCGCCTGATCCGCGTGGGGGGCGTGCAGGGTGCCGCTCGCCACGTCGTCCAGCCGGGTGGTGTCGAGACTGGTGATGAGCAGCGGGTAGCGCTCGTTCTGGGCCAGGGTCTGCACCGCGGCGACCTGCCACAGATCCACCTTCAGCTTGCGGGCGATTTCACGGCCCTTGCCCTTGACTGCCTGACGCAGGGCCAGGGCGATGCGGGCGGCGGTCTGGGTGACATCCTCGCCGAGCACCAGCACGGCATCGGCCTCTTCCATGTCACGCAGGCTGGGGGTGCGCACACCACCGTGCTGCAGGATCTGCAGCATCTTCTTCAGGCATTCCCATTCGCTTTGCTCGACGCCGCTGTAGAAGTTGGCGGCACCCACCAGTTCGCGCAGGGCGAAGTTGCTCTCAAGCGACGCCCGCGGCGAGCCGATGCCGATGACGCCACTGGCGGTGCGCAGGGCATCGGCGGCCCGGTTCAGGGCACCATCCACCGTGATGGCCAGCCTGTCATTGCCATCCTGCAGCAGGGGCTGGCGCGGGCGGTCGGTCAGATTGACGTGGCCGTAGCCGAAGCGGCCGCGGTCGCACAGGAAGTAGTGGTTCAGGGCGCCGTGATAGCGGTTCTCGATGCGGCGCAGCTCGCCATAACGCTCACCCGGGCTGATGTTGCAGCCGACCGAGCACCCCTGGCAGATGCTGGGGGCGAACTGCATGTCCCATTTGCGGTTGTAGCGCTCGGAGTGGGTCTTGTCGGTGAACACGCCGGTGGGGCAGACCTCCACCAGGTTGCCGGAGAACTCGCTCTCCAGGGTGCCATCCTCGACCCGGCCGAAGTAGACGTTGTCGTGGGCACCGTAGACCCCGAGATCCTCGCCGCCGGCGTAGTCCTTGTAGTAACGGACGCAGCGATAGCAGGCGATGCAGCGGTTCATCTCGTGGTTGATGAAGGGACCCAGATCCTGATTCTGGTGGGTGCGCTTGGTGAAGCGGTAGCGCCGGCTGTTGTGGCCGGTCATCACCGTCATATCCTGCAGGTGGCAGGCGCCACCCTCTTCGCACACCGGGCAGTCGTGGGGGTGGTTGGTCATCTGCCACTCCACCACCGTCTTGCGGAACTCCTTCGCCTCTTCATCCTCGATGGAGATATAGGTGCCATCGGTGGAGGGAGTCATGCAGGACATGACCAGGCGGCCGCGCTTGTCGTCGGCATTCTGATACTGCTTCACCGCACACTGGCGGCAGGCGCCGACGCTACCGAGCGCCGGGTGCCAGCAAAAATAGGGGACGTCCAGCCCAAGGGAGAGACAGGCTTGCAGCAGGTTATCTGCCCCGTCTACCTCGAACTCTTTACCGTCTACATGAATGGTGGCCATACAACTTCCCTGACTTCAATGAGATAAATTCTGTGGCTCGCGCCGGTTCAGCGGGCGCACTGGGCGCCTTACCAGCGCTCGCCCAGCAGGTTGGGCTGGATACCCTTGAGCTGCTTGTGACTATCCTGCGGCGCCTTGACGCCGGCCTCGAATTCGGAGCGGAAATACTTCATCGCACTGCCCAGCGGTTCGATGGCGCCAGGGGCATGGGCACAGAAGGTCTTGCCCGGGCCGAGGAAGCTGACCAGCTGCTCCAGGGTGGCGAGATCCCCTGGCTGACCCTCGCCCCGCTCCAGCGCGCGCAGCAGCTTGACGCTCCAGGGCAGGCCGTCGCGGCAGGGGGTGCACCAGCCGCAGGACTCGCGGGCGAAGAACTCTTCCATGTTGCGCAGCAGGGAGACCATGTTGATGCTGTCATCCACCGCCATGGCAAGGCCCGTGCCCATCCGGGTGCCGACCTTGCCGATGCCGCCGGCGTACATCTGGGCATCCAGGTGCTCGGGCAGCAGGAAGCCGGTACCGGCTCCACCCGGTTGCCAGGCTTTCAGGCGATAGCCGGGCTTCATGCCGCCGGCGTAGTTCTCGAACAGCTCGCGGGCGGTGATGCCAAACGGCAGCTCCCACAGGCCGGGGTTGTTGACCTTGCCGGAGAAGCCCATCAGCTTGGTGCCGTGATCTTCCGAACCCGGCAGTGCCAGCCCCTGATACCAGGCCACACCGTTGCCGATGATGGCGGGCACGTTGCACAGGGTCTCGACGTTGTTGACGCAGGTGGGCTTGCCCCAGACGCCGGAAACGGCGGGGAAGGGGGGTTTGGCGCGCGGGTTGGCGCGGCGCCCTTCCAGGGAGTTGATGAGCGCCGTCTCTTCGCCGCAGATGTAACGGCCGGCGCCGGTGTGGACGAACAGCTCGAAGTCAAAGCCCGAGCCCAGGATGTTCTTGCCAAGCAGCCCGGCGGCCTTGGCCTCTTCTACCGCCCGGCGCAGGTTGGTGGCGGCATCGACGTACTCGCCGCGCAGGAAGATGTAGCCACGGTAGGCCTTGAGGGCCTTGGCCGAGATGATCATCCCCTCTATCAGCAGGTGGGGCAGCTGCTCCATCAACAGCCGATCCTTGTAGGTGTTCGGCTCCATCTCGTCGGCGTTGCAGAGCAGGTAACGGATGTTCATGCTCTCGTCTTTGGGCATCAGGCCCCACTTCACGCCGGTGGAGAAGCCGGCGCCGCCGCGACCCTTGAGGCCGGCATCCTTGACGGTGCCGACGATTTCATCAGGGCTCATCTGGCTCAGTGCCTTGCGGGCCGCATCGTAACCCTGCTTGCTCTGGTATTCATCCAGCCAGACCGGCTGGCCGTCGTCGCGCAGCCGCCAGGTGAGGGGATGGGTGTCGGCCGCGCGGGCGATGCGGTTGGCGGTACCAAGGGATGCCAGACTCATGGGTAAGCCTCCAAGGTCTTGAGCAGGCTGACGGGATCGAGCCCGCCATAGGTGTCGTCGTCGATCATCAGGGCCGGCCCCTTGTCGCAGTTGCCGAGGCAGCAGACCGGCAGCAGGGTGAAGCGGCCATCGGCGGAGGTCTGGCCGGGGGCCAGGTCCATCACCTCTTTCAGGCCGGCCAGCAGTTGTTCGTGGCCGTTGATGTAGCAGACCATGCTGTCGCAGACGCGGATGATGTGGCGACCGACCGGCTGGCGGAAGATCTGGCTGTAGAAGGTGGCGACCCCCTCCACGTCGCTGGCGGGGATGCCGAGCTCGGCGGCGATGGCGTGGATGGCACCGTCAGGTACCCAGCCGCGGGCCTGCTGCACTATCTTGAGCGCTTCGATACTGGCGGCGCGGGGATCTTCGTAGTGGTGTTTCTCATGCTCGATGGCATCGCGTTCTGCCTGGCTCAGGACGAAATCGTTCCCCTTGCCCTGGCATGAACTCTGTCCCTGCGGGGACGGATTGTGTTGGCACTGACATTGCTGGCTCATGGCATAACCTTTTGTGGCTTGTTCTTGTTGTCGTGTAACGGTTCTTGGTAACAGCCGTTACTCAACGGTCCACATCCGACATAACGAAATCGATACTGCCCAGATAGACGATGAGGTCCGACACCATCTGGCCACGGATCACCGAGGGGATCTGTTGCAGGTGAGCAAAGCTCGGGGTGCGGATCCGGGTCCGGTAGCTCATGGTGGAGCCGTCGCTGGTCAGGTAATAACTGTTGATCCCTTTGGTCGCCTCGATCATCTGGAAGGACTCGGCGGCCGGCATGACCGGGCCCCACGACACTTGCAGGAAGTGGGTGATCAGGGTCTCGATGTCCTGCAGGGTGCGCTCTTTGGGTGGCGGCGTGGTGAGCGGGTGATCCGCCTTGAACGGCCCCTCCGGCATGTTCTTCATGCACTGCTCTATGATGCGCATGCTCTGGCGCATCTCCTCGATGCGCACCAAGGCGCGATCGTAGGCATCGCCGTTGGCACCGACCGGTACCTCGAATTCGAACTGATCGTAGCCGGAGTAGGGGCGCCACTTGCGCACGTCGAAGTTGAGGCCGGTGGCGCGCAGACCACCGCCCGTGGTGCCCCAGGCCAGCGCCTGTTCGGTGGTGTAGGCGGCGACGCCGATGGTGCGGCCACGCAGTATGCTGTTGCGCATGGCGGCCTTCTCATAGTCCATCAGCCGCTTGGGCAGCCAGCTCAGCAGGTTGTCCTGCACCAGTCGCTGCCAGCCGACGGGCAGATCGTGGGCCACGCCGCCGATGCGGAACCAGGCCGGGTGCATGCGGGCGCCAGTGATGGCTTCGATGATGGTGTAAATCCGCTGCCGGTCGGTGAAGGTGAAGAAGACCGGGGTCATGGCGCCCACGTCCTGGATATAGGTACCGATGAACAGCAGGTGACTCTGGATGCGGAACAGCTCAGCCAGCATCACCCGGATCATGTCGACCCGCTGTGGCACCTTGATGCCGGCCAGCTTCTCGACCGCCAGCACGTAGGGCAGGTTGTTCATCACCCCGCCCAGGTACTCGACCCGGTCGGTGTAGGGGATGTAGCTGTGCCAGGACTGGCGCTCGCCCATCTTCTCGGCACCGCGGTGGTGATAGCCGATATCGGGCACGCAGTCGCGGATCTCCTCGCCATCGAGCTGCAGTACCAGGCGGAAGGCGCCGTGGGCGGAGGGGTGGTTGGGACCCAGGTTCAAGAACATGTAGTCCTCGTTCTCGTTGCCGCGACTCATGCCCCACTCTTCCGGCTTGAACATCAGGTTGCCCTGCTCCATGTCCTGCTTGGCGGCATCGAGCATGAAGGGATCAAATTCGGTGGCCCGCGCCGGATAATCCTTGCGCAGCGGGTGACCCTGCCAGCTCTTGGGCATCATGATGCGGGTCAGGTGCGGGTGACCGTCGAAGTTGATGCCCATCAGATCCCACACTTCCCGTTCATACCAGTTGGCGTTGGGGAAGTGGCGGCTGACGGTGGGCAGCGTCAGATCCCCCTCCTTGAGCGGCACCTTCAACATCAGGTCGGCGTTGCGATCGATGGAAATGAGGTGATAGAAGACGGTGAAGTCGCTGTCGGGCAGGTCGTGACGATGGCTGCGCATCCGCTCGTCGGTGGCGCTCAAGTCAAACAGCATCACGAACGGGGAGGGGAGCTTTTTAAGGAACCCCATCACATCCAGCAGCAGCTCGCGGGAGAGCCAGACCACCGGCACGCCGGTGCGGGTATTCTGGATGGTGAAGCGTTCGGCACCGAAATGGGCAAACAGCTCGCCGACTACCTGAGCGTCTTTGTGATCACTCGGTTGCCACTGGGCCATGGCGTAGTTGCTGGGAAATTCTCGAGTCAGTTTCATGGTCAGATCTCATCCGGCGTGCGCAGGTTGGTGACGTTGATCCGCTCGCCACGCTTGCGGTCCTTCTCGGCAGGCATCTGGGGGCGATAGATGCCCTGATCGCCCACCACCCAGGAGAGCGGACGGCGCTCCTTGCCGATGGAGTCCTGCAGCAGCATCAAGGCCTGCAGGAATGCCTCGGGACGGGGCGGACAGCCCGGAATGTAGACGTCGACCGGCAGGAACTTGTCGACGCCCTGAACGACCGAGTAGATGTCATACATGCCGCCCGAGTTGGCGCAGGCCCCCATGGAGATGACCCACTTGGGCTCGAGCAGCTGTTCGTACAGGCGCTGGATGACCGGGGCCATCTTGATGAAGGGGGTGCCGGCGATCACCATGAAATCGGCCTGGCGCGGTGAGGCCCGAATGACTTCGGCACCGAAGCGGGCCACGTCGTGAGGGGAGGTGAAGGCGGTACACATCTCTACGTAGCAGCAGGAGATGCCGAAGTTGTAGGGCCAGAGGGAGTTCTTGCGGCCCCAGTTGACCGTGTCCTGCAGCACCTCTTCGAGGCGCCCGATCATGATGCCGCGTGAGGCCTCTTGAGCCAGGGGATCCTCGACGATCTGGCGCTGTTCCTGGGGGTAGCGCTCAACCGGCGCATCCGGGTCAATCCGGGTCAGGGTGTACTTCATGGTGCAACCTCAAAGGGATAATCAGTAATTCAGTCTGGCTTCTTGTCGGTCAGGACGCGTTTTTTCGGTGCCCAGTCGAGGGCGCCGATGCGCCACAGGTAGATGAGTCCTACCAGCAGCAAGGAGATGAAGATGGTGGCCTCGATGAAGCCGACCCAGCCGCTCTCCCGAACGGAGACGGACCAGGCAAAGAGATAGAGCGCTTCCACGTCGAAGATGACGAAGAACATGGCAACCAGATAGAACTTGGCGGAGAAGCGCAGACGGGCATTGCCCACGGAGTCTACGCCTGATTCGAAGGGCTTGTTTTTGGCTCGGCCGTAGGCGCGGCCTCCCAGCAGGGCTGCCAGGCCGATCATGATCAGGCAGATACAGATGGCCCCAACTACATAGACAGCAAAAGCCCAATGCTGGACAGCAATATCAGCAAACATAGGAGTTTTCCCTAACCAAATTAATCACGAGACTTAACAAGGATGTTACGTATTATGCCACTTCGATACTGATTTACATGTCATTTCAGGGGATTAATTATTAATCAGCGGGAGGAAAATCGTATTTTGCAAGCGGGGTCAATGTTCCTATTTGAGAATCATTTTCACTCGCCTTTGTGATGGGGGGAAAATCGTGGGGCAGTTTGAAAAATAAACTAATCGAGAAAAACGAGACCCCGCCGGGCGGGGTCTGCTGGATCAGGGTTTGAGGACGGGGAGGGACTCTTCGGCGGCCTTGCCCTGGGAGAGGGTGATCTCGACCCGACGGTTGGCCTGCCGGTGTTCCGGGGTGTCGTTGGGATAGCGGGGCTGGGCATCGGCCACCCCTTGGGCGATGATCCGGGAGGCATCGAGCTTGGGGTTGGTGAGCAGGGTGTGCACGATGGAAGCCGAGCGCAGCACCGACAGTTCCCAGTTGCTGCGATAGAGCTCCACCGGCGCCTGGGTGTTGTCGGTGTGACCTGTGACCACCACCTTGCCCGGGATATCCGCCAGAATACCGGAGATCTTGTTGACCAGCGGAATGAACTGGGGCTGCAGGAAGGCGGAATCGGCCGGGAACAGTGCCTTTTCACCGATGCGGATCACCAGCTGGCTGCCGAGCTGCTCTACCTCCAGATCCTTGGATTCGATCTGTGCCTTGAGCTGCTGCTCCAGCTTCTTCTTGGTGACCTGCACCCACTCCTGCTCCTGGGTCTTGTGAGGCCAGGACTCCGTCGCGCTCGGCTTCTCAGAGGCGCCTATGGTCTCGTTGAAGGGATCCGAAGCTGCCGTGGGGGCATCTTTCTCCAGCACCGTCTCCTTCTCGGGGCTGCTCGGGGTGGTCTTGGATTCCGGCTCAAGAATGCCGGTCCCCCCTTGCATGACCGGTGAACCCGCAGGCGGGGAGATCAGGCCTATTTTACCCAGCGACTCGATGAAGCCCTGGATCAGCACCCGGGTTTCAGACTGCTTGGCCATCGCGAAGGAGTAGAGCACCACGAACAGGGCGAACAGCAGGGTCATGAAGTCGGCATAGGAGACCAGCCAGCGTTCGTGGTTCTCCGGCGCCTCAGCCTTTTTCTTTTTTGCCACCATGGCCTCCTAAGTAGGGTTCGAGGGTGACTTGCAGACGTTGTTGGGATTCGCCGTCCACGATGCAGAGGATGCCGGTCAGGGTCATCTCCTTGTAGTGGCGGATCTGGTGGGCAAAGGCTTTGTAGCGGTTGCCGAAGGGCAGGAAGATGAGGTTGGCGGCCGATACCCCGTAGATGGTGGCGATGAAGGCCACCGCAATGGCGCCCCCCAGCTTGTCCGGGGCATCCAGCAGGCCCATGGCGTGAATGAGGCCAAATACCGCCCCCACGATCCCCATGGTCGGGCAATAACCCCCCATGGCCTCATAGAACTTGACGGTCTGCTCGAGATCTTCCTGCTCGAACTCGATCTCGTTTTCCAGCACCTCGTGGATCTTGGTCTTCTCGTAACCGTCGACCATCATCTGTACCCCCTTTTGCAGGAAGGGATCCTTGATGTCGTCGATCATCCCTTCCAGGGCCAGCATGCCGCTGCGCCTGGCGTTGCCCGCCAGGTTCTCCAACAACTCGGCCTGCTCCTGCATGTCGAGTTTGAGAGGGGTCAGCAACCACTTGAAACGCTTGAGGGTGCTGCCGACGACGGAGAAGGGGAACTGGGTCAGAGCGGCACCAACAGTACCGCCGATCACGATGAGGAAGGCGGGCAGATCGAGCAGGGCGCTGGGGTGGCCGCCTTCGATCATGTTGCCGCCCAGAATGGCGATCAATGCCAGAACCAGGCCGATTAAGCTCATTTATTACGCATCCCTGAAGATTGATAATGGCTAGTGTAGCTACTTAAGTATCAGTTTTTCAAAATGATATCCAATCGGTGAGCAATAACGCGCGTCAGCGTCAGCTGCCGCCTGGGAGAGGTTTTTTCCGGCTGGAAAGGGGTGTGCCACCAAGGTGGACGTTGCTGCCAGCAGAGGGAATTTGGCGGTGCTGTGGTCTTGCGTTTGAGATGCTTGGCTGCAGAGGCTAGCTGGTGGCGGAACGTCACTATCAGCCATCAGGTTGGCCGTTCAAATGGACGATGAGATCGGTGCGCCATGGAGTGGATCATTGCCAGCAGAACTGCCTGGAGGATAGATAGAGGCTGCCGGCCTGCTCGACGCTGGGTGAGAGGGCCGCTTTCGTCAGAGTCTGAAAGTAAAAAACCGACCATCAGGTCGGTTCTTTAAATTTGGCGGTGAGGGAGGGATGATTCGCCACTGCGTGGCTCACCCCTTCGGGGCGGCCTGCGGCCGTTCATCGCAGCAAGCTGCTCTGCTCGAACCCGGCGAGGGTTCTCACCCTCCCTCTTCGACATGAGCTGATAATTCTTCCCCAAAGCAAAAAAACCGACCATCAGGTCGGTTCTTTAAAATTTGGCGGTGAGGGAGGGATTCGAACCCTCGATACGTTGCCGTATACACACTTTCCAGGCGTGCTCCTTCAGCCACTCGGACACCTCACCAAATTTTGGTCTGTTGTTTAACGTGCTCAGCCAGCACCTCGTTCGTTGCGCCGTTGCGCTGGAACGGGGCGTAATTTAGGGGAAAGGGCTGCCGGGGTCAACCACTTTTCCCCTTATTTTTCATAATCTTTATCGAATGTCTATCCCTTGAACAGAATGCCGGTTTTTTAATCCTGTTCAGGGCTTGTCGAGGATGATCAGGCTGTCCGGCAGCTCGTTCTGGTCCCGGGTGGCGGGGAAGGCGTCGGTCAGAATGGCGCTGGTCCGCTCGATGCACTCGAGGAAACCCTGTTCCACCTCCTTGTTGCGCACCCGGCGGGTGAAGTCATCGATGATCTCCTGCCACTGGGCGTTATCGATGTGCTGGGCGATGCCGTCATCCACCAGGATCTCCACGTAGTGCTCGGCCACCGAGACGAAGATCAGCACCCCGAGCCGATCCCGGGTGCGGTGCAGCCCTTGCTCGACAAACTGCAGGCGTGCCATCAGGGCGGCCCTGTGCTGGCGCACTTGTTTCGGGATCAGGTACATCTTGATGGGGGTCCAGTGGAACAGGATGCTCAGTACCAGCCAGACCGACCACTGCACCAGCAGGATCTCGTACCAGCCGAGCCAGAAGCCGAGCTCGAACAACAGCAGGGGTGTCAGCATGGCCAGCAGGGCCGCCCACAGGGTGGGGATGTAGCGATAGCCGTCGCTGGCGGGGGCCAGCACGGTCACCAGCTCGGCATCGGTTGCCTGCTCCGCCTGTTTGACCCTGGCCTGCAACGTGTGAAAGAACTGTTTCGAAATCATGTGTCGTCTCTTAATCCCTGTTACCAACCACCGGAGGCACCGCCGCCGCCAAAACTGCCGCCCCCTCCGCTGAAACCACCGCCACCACCAAAGCCGCCGCCGGAGCGACCGGCACCGAAGCCACCGGCGAGGTAAGCGGCGCGGCGCCGGCCACTTCGACCACCACCGCCGCCACCGCCACGCAGGTTGTGCAGCACGATCATCACAATCACCATCAGGATGAACAGCCAGGGGCCGCCCAGCTTGTCCTTGCTGGCGTTGTCTACCGGTTTGTAC
This sequence comes from Aeromonas sp. FDAARGOS 1408, assembly GCF_019048665.1. Classification (NCBI taxonomy): domain Bacteria; kingdom Pseudomonadati; phylum Pseudomonadota; class Gammaproteobacteria; order Aeromonadales; family Aeromonadaceae; genus Aeromonas; species Aeromonas sp. FDAARGOS 1408. Next base: position 1,260,662 of record NZ_CP077394.1, read on the forward strand.
TCGCCCGCCAGCGCCTGCATGATCGCCTGGCTGCCGGCGACCACCCCGGCCACCATGTCGCCGCGCTTGAACGCGGGCAGGATCCGGGTCTGGATGATGTTGGCGGCGATGGCGTCGGGCAGGGCCCCTTCCAGTCCATAGCCCACTTCGATGCGCACCTTGCGCTCATCCTGGGCGATCAAGAGCAGTACGCCGTTGTCTTTGCCTTTCTGACCGATCCCCCAGTGGCGGCCGAGCTGATAGCCGTACTCTTCGATGGTGTCACCCGCCAGCGTGTCGATAGAGACCACCACCAGCTGGATGCCGCTGCGCTTCTCGAACGCCGCCAGCTGCTGGGTGAGCTGGTGGGCCTGCTTGCGGGACATCAGGTTGGCCTCGTCCACCACCCGTCCGCTCAGGGCGGGGAAGGTGGGGGCGGCTGACACCACCGCCGTCCACAGCAGCAGGCAGGGCAGCAGGGCACGGATCACGAGGTTCATTGGAAGCTGACCTTGGGCGCCTCATCGGCACCGGGCTTGGCGCTGAACGTAGGTTTGGCCTCAAGATCCGAGTAGAGCAGCTTGGACCAGATGACGCCCGGGAAGGTGCGGATCTCGGTATTGAACTGGCGTACCGCTTCTATGTAGTCGCGCCGGGCCACCGAGATGCGGTTCTCGGTGCCTTCCAGCTGGGCCTGCAGGGTGAGGAACTGCTGATCGGCCTTGAGATCGGGATAGCGTTCGACCACCACCATCAAGCGGGAGAGGGCGCCGGAGAGCTGGTTCTGGGCCGCTTCAAACTCCTTGAGCTGGGCGGGATCGCTCACCTGCAGGCTGCCGACCCGGGCTCTGGCATCGGTCACCGCCTTGAGGGTCTCCTGCTCGTGGCTGGCGTAGCCCTTGACGGTGGCCACCAGATTGGGGACCAGATCGGCACGGCGCTGATACTGGTTCTCGACCTGGCCCCAGCTCGCCTTGACCTGCTCATCCAGGGTGGGAATGTTGTTCATGCCGCAACCGGTCAGGCCCAGCAGCAGCGTCAGGGTCAACAGGGCGTGGGTTGCCCGTTGCCAGAGTGAAGTGCCCATCTTGTTGTTCTCCATTGATATTTTTTGCAGATAACGGCTCACCATAGCAGCTTGTGGTCAACCGCCACAACGGGCGGGCAGCCTGGGTTTGTGATAAGCCATCGAAACCTTGGACAACTGCGGCTTGTCCTTGAGCCAGGAGGCCAGCTCGGCGCCGCAGCCGTTGCCGGGCGGGATCGGGGCCTGGGGTTGGCAATCCGGGCTGTCGGCCGGGCAGCGCAGGCGCACATGAAAGTGGCTGAAGTGGCCGACCCAGGGACGCAGCTTGCCGACCCAGGGCTCATCGGCCGCCCGTTTGCATACCTCGGCCTTGAGCACAGGGTTGATGAAGATGCGGGCCACCTCGGGCTTGCTGGCCGCCAGGCGCAGCAGATTGAGCTGCTGGGGGCCGAAGCGTCCGGGCAGCACCCGGTAGCTGGGTTCGTCGATCAGCGCCCACTCCTTGGGGGCATCCTGCTCCCAGCGGGAGATGGGCTGGTTGGCCATGCGAAACCAGATGTCGGCATCGAGGCCGGTCTGATGGCTGCGATGGCCGGAGGTGAACGGGCCGCCGTGGGCCATGGCGAGATCGGCGATGTAGAGATCCGGCATGCCGGCCATGCGAGTCTGGTTGGCCAGGGTGGTGAGGTAGGCGATGAGCTCGGGGTGGCCGTAGTAGCGCAGTCGCTTGGTACGGATCACCTGATAGCCGGGGCCGCTCAGTGGCAGCGCCACCCCGTTCTTGAGGCAGCCGGCGGCGTAGCCGCCAATGGCCTCGGCCTGGCGGGGGTGAGGTTCGGCAAGAAAGGCACTGGCCATGAAGAGCAGGGTGGTGGCAAGCATGAGACTCCCGACAAGCGTGCAAATGGACTCAGATGGAGGGAATCATATCAAGAGTGCGGCGAAGCCGTCATCCAGCTGGCGGCACGGGTTGCATCCTGCGGGGCGGCTCGCGCACAATGCGCGACAAAAATGGCGCGTCCAGCGTCTATGAATAAGGAGAGATGAATGAAGGTCAGTGAGCTGGTGAACAAAACGGGGCTGGTCTGGCTGATGCCCCCCGCCCGCCGTTTCTATCCGGTGATGGTGGTCTTGCTGCTGGCGAGCCTGCTCACCGTGCTGGCCGCCATCGGTCTGGGTTACCCGCAGATGGGGCTGCTGCCCTGGGTCGGGCTGGTGTTCGGCGGTATCGTGCTGCTGATGATGGTGCTGCCTCGCAGCTGGCAGCGCTGGCGGCTGGCGGAGCTGGCCTGGGATGAGACCCACCTCTATCTGCTCAATGGCAGCAACGATCAGGCGCTGGCGCTGCCCAGGGCGGCATTGGTCGGGGTCGAGCGGGATCGCAAGGTGGGCCACGATGGTCAGTGGCTGGCCTTCAGCCTGGATCTGGCGCTCGATGAAGAACAGCTGGCCGCCGCCACCGCGCTGATGGGGCTCGGCCGCGAGGGAACCCACGCCGTGGCGCCCGGCATCTATCGTTTCGGCTTTAAGCGGGCCTGGCATGGCCGGCGTACGCTGCAGGGGCTGCTGGACGCCCTGCTCCCCATATGATCTGACTATTTTCTCGACAATCTTTGCCAAAGCTCAGATACTGCCAGTGACTCGAATTGATCTTGTCCGCTCTGTTCGCCCAACAGATCAATGAGTTGAGTAAACGGAGCGGGGAAGTGCCCGGACACGACGTCCCGGCAGGTCCGGCATGGGGGGTGTGCCCTTACCTTTGTGTTGGTGATTGGATAGAGAAGGCACCTTGAATCGAGAGTGGATGGCATGAAGATTTACGTAGGTAATCTGTCGTACCGGATGACGGCCGACGAACTGAAAAGCGTGTTCAGCCAATTTGGGCAGGTAGACAAGGTCGATATCATCATCGATCGCGATACCGGTCAGTCCAAGGGGTTTGGCTTCATTGAAATGCCTGTCAATGGCGAGGCAGAAAAAGCCATCGCCGGTTTGCATGGCACCGAGATTGGTGGCCGTACCATTACGGTCAACCAGGCCAAACCGAAGACAGATGCACCACGTGGTCGCCCCCAGCGTCATCGCTGAGCTGCCTCGATAACGCAAAACGGCATGGGTTTCCCCATGCCGTTTTTGTTTCTGGCGTTTGCCGGATAAATCAGGGCACGTCGTAGCCAAGCGCCGCCTTGCGGATGCGGAACCACTGCTGACGGCTGAGGACGATGGACTGGGAGGCCACGGCGGCGGCGATCCGCTCCCGCTTGCCGGAGCCTATCAGCGGCAGCGGCTGGCTTGGCAGCATCATGACCCAGGCATAGACCACCTGCTCGATCTGCTCGGCGCCCACCTCATGGCGGATCTGCTCGAGCTCGGCGCGCAGCGGGGCATATTCGGGGGCCTGGAACAGGCGTCCCCCCCCGAGGCAGGACCAGGCCATCGGCTTGATGCGCAGCTGCTGGCACTGATCCAGGGTGCCGTCCAGGGTGGTGCTCTGATTGAGCGGCGAGATCTCCAGCTGGTTGGTCACCAGCGGGAAGGGCAGGCGTGACTGCAGGAGCTCGAACTGACGGGCTGTGAAGTTGGAGACGCCGGCATGCTTGATCTTGCCCGCCTGCTTGAGGGTGATGAAGGCATCGGCCACCTCGTCGGCATCCATCAGGGGATCCGGGCGGTGGATCAGCAGCAGATCCAGGTGATCGGTGCCGAGCTTTTGCAGGGAGGCCTCGGCGCTGGCGATGATGTGCGCCTTGCCGGTGTTGTAGTGATTCAGCGCGTGCTCCGGCTTGGCGGTGAGGGCGATGCCGCACTTGCTGACGATCTCCATCCGGTTGCGCAGGGAGGGGTCAAGGCGCAGCGCCTCGCCGAAGGCCTGCTCGCACTGGTAGCCGCCATAGATGTCTGCGTGATCGATAGTGGTGACCCCCAGATCCAGGTGGTACTTCATCAGTTCCAGCAGGGCGCTCGGGGAGAGCTGCCACTCCATCAGGCGCCAGTAGCCCATGATGAGACGGGAGAAGGTCGGGCCCTCGGGATGGAGGGGGAGTCGAGATACGGACATGGAGGCTCCTTGGCTCATAAGGGTAAAAAGATGCTGCCCGCATCTTGGTCTCTTCTGGTTGGCAAGGCAATAATGCGGCTTTTGTTAATTCGAACTTTGGTTCTGAGGGAGAGGACATGGACGGTTTTGCCGAACGCTTGCAGAGCTTGATAGGAACGGGCAGCGTCAGCGCCTTTGCCCGCAAGGTGGGGCTGAGCGAGGCCCTGATCCGCAAATATCTGAAGGGGGCTGAACCCGGGCTTGGCAAGGCGAACCAGATAGCCATGGCCGCCAACTGCTCGTTGGAGTGGCTCGCCACCGGCTGTGGCTACCTCTATCGGCAGGCGGAGGTGGTGGATCGGGAAGCCCTGGAGGCGGCCGGCAGCCTGTTGCAGGAGCAGAAGCCCGGATTGTCGCTGCCGGAAGCAGACGCGCAGGTGATCCTGCTCGCCTATTACCAGTTCTTGCGCAGCCACAAGCAGGCTGACGGGTTTCTCGACCTGGCGCGGGCCCGCGAATTTGGCAGGCACCTGCATGAGGCATAAGCCCGGATGGGGATGGCCCGGCTACGGCCGGGGATTATTCTGATACCCTCTAAACAGATGAGGGCAGCGGGGAGAGGGCGATGGGTTATCTGATCTTGGGCAGCGGCGGCTTGGGCACGGCACTGGCACATGAGCTGTCCGCTCGCGGCGAGGAGCTGGTGCTGGCTGGCCGGCAACTGCCAAAAGGGGTGGATCCCGCCTGTTATTTCCCGCTGCAGGAGGTGGACGCCCTCTCCTTCGATGCCCTGTTCACCCTCTATGACACGGCGGCGTTGCCGAGCGTGGTGATCAACACCATAGGTCTGCTGCACGACATCAACTTCATGCCGGAGCGGCGAGTGGAGGAGGTCAACCCCAGGTGGCTGTGCGACAGCCTGCTGGCCAATGCCTGGCCGCACCTGGCTCTGGCCGCCTGTCTGAGCCGGCGCATGACGCCGGATGCCCGCCTCTGGCTTTGCTCTCTTTCCGATCTGGCCGGCAGCCTCGGCGCCAACGAGACGGGCAGCCGTTACAGCTACCGGATGAGCAAGGCGGCGCTCAACATGGGGGCGAAAACGCTGGCCCATGAGTGGCGCGAACGCTTTCCCGCCGCCGGGGTGATCACCGTCCATCCCGGGCTGATGGATACCCCCATGAATCAACCCTTCCTGCATGAGCTGGCGACCGAGACCCTGCAGGATCCGGCGCTTGTGGCGCCGCGTCTACTTGATCTTCTCAACCAGTTGTCGCCGGCCCAGTCCGGCAGCTTCCTCGACTTGCAGGGCCAGCCGCTACCCTGGTAAGCCGTCACCGGCTTCACATTCCGGAAACGGTCCGCTTGCCAAGCCAGCCATGGCTGGCTAACGTCATGCTCCAGCTTCAGGAGGGATGTCATGCGCTATATCGATTTACGAAGTGATACGGTCACCCAGCCCACGGATGCCATGCGCCAGAGCATGCTGCATGCCGAGGTGGGGGATGATGTCTACGGGGAAGATCCCGGCGTCAATGCACTGGAGGCCCGCGGGGCCGAGCTGCTGGGCAAGGAGGCCGCGCTGTTTGTCCCCTCCGGCACCATGTCCAACCTGTTGGCGGTGATGAGCCACTGTCAGCGCGGGGAGGGGGCCATCGTGGGCCAAGGGGCCCACATCTATCGTTATGAAGCCCAGGGGAGCGCCGTGCTGGGCTCGGTCGCACTGCAGGCGGTGCCCATGCAGGCTGACGGTTCGCTGGCGGTGGCCGATGTGGCCGCGGCCATTGCCCCTGACGATGCCCATTTTGTGCAGACCCGGCTGGTCTGCCTCGAAAACACCCACAATGGCAAGGTGCTGCCGCTTCACTACCTGCAGGCGATGCGCGAGTTCGTCGACGAACGTGGGCTGCAGCTGCATCTGGACGGGGCGCGCCTGTTCAACGCCGCCGTGGCGAGCGGTCACGGGGTACACGAACTGGCAGCTCCCTTTGACAGCATCTCCATCTGCCTCTCCAAGGGGCTGGGGGCACCGGTGGGATCGCTGCTGGTGGGCTCTCGCGCCTTCATTGCCCGCGCCAGACGGCTGCGCAAGATGCTGGGGGGCGGCATGCGTCAGGCGGGGATCCTGGCCCAGGCCGGTCTGTTTGCCCTCGAACAGCACGTCGCCCGCCTGGCGGACGATCACCGCCGGGCCAGACGTCTGGCCGAGGGGTTGGCTGCCTTGCCCGGCATCACCCTGGATCTGGTCCAGGTGCAGACCAACATGGTCTTCCTGCAGCTGGCAAAAGAGCAGAGCGGTCCCCTGCTTGCCTTCATGAAGGAGCGGGGGATCCTCTTCTCCGGTTACGGCGAGATGCGGCTGGTGACCCATCTGCAGATCACCGATGACGACATCGACGAGGTGATCGACGCCTTCACCGAGTACCTCGGGGCCCGCTGAGCGCCTCACAACAAAACAGGGCGCCAAGGCGCCCTGTTTTCATTGTGCTGCAAAGTGTCTTCATGCCTGGCGCTGGCCGCTCATCAGCATGGCCTCGTCGGTGGCGTCGTAGATCATCACGGCGATGTGGGTTACCTGACCGCCGAAGTCGGCCAGCGGCACCAGGGTCAGGTTCTGGAACATGTGGGGCGCTGAGCCCGTGATGGGGCGGTAGTTGGAGAAGCGCAGCAGATAGGGTTTCTGCTCCCAGGTGCTGAAGGCGCGGTTGTTGAGCTTGAACACCATGTTGGCTTTGCGTTCGAACCAGGCGCGATCCACGTCGGGGAAGAGGTCGAACAGCACGCCATCGCGCACCTCACCGGCCAGCCGGCCGCTGTGGCTCTCCATGAAGCCGTTCCACACCTGCACCCTGTACTCCTTGTCGAGCACGACCAGCCCTACGTCCAGGTTCTGGACTATGTTCATCAGCCAATGAAATTCACGGATTTCCATGGTCACTCCTAGAGCATGTGCATGATTTTGTTGTTCATGGTGGCGATGGAATCTTCGGTAAACAGCAGCAGCAGATCGCACTGCACCGCATAATCCTGGACCCGGTAGTTGATCTCGATGGCCAGCGTGCGGCGCCAGCGACTCTTGTTAGTGTTGATGAGCTCGTTGATGGGTCTGTGCTGGCCGAGCACCACGGGGTGACCCTGACTGAAGGGGGTATCGAGCTGGCTGGCGTAGCCGCGCAGGAAGGCGCCGATCAGCACGTTGGCGGTGTCCATCAAGAGCTCCAGCTCGGCGTTGCGATCGAGTGTGCCCTGATGGTTCATCAGCCGGGCCAGATCCTTGAAGCTGGAGTCGTGAAACAGGATCAGCGCCTCGCCGGCGATGCCCGCGCCGATGAAACCCTGGCAGACGGCGGAGAGGGTGTCCGAGTCGGCGGCGGCCGAGAGGGCCATGTGCAGTTCGGATACCTCCAGCACGTTGACGTTGGGGATGGGCAGCACCACGAAGGCGTTGAGCAGGCGGGCCAGCAGGTCGGCGGCCTGACCCATGGAGACATTGGCGAGCTCCTGATAGGCATCGCGTACTTCGGGGCTGATCTTGATGCCGGTATCGACGCTGCCGGCATCGACCATCGCCTGAGCTGCGGGGCTGGCGGCTTCCGGTACGGCGCTACCCTTGGCCTGCCACAGATCATGCTGCTTCAACAGGGCGCTGAGAGTCTCCGGGGCGGCCGGTTTCTTGATGAAGTCGAGCGCCCCCAGTCCCATCACCCGCTGATAGGCTTCCGGCTGGATGTCGCCGGAGACCACGATCACCTTGTTGCGCAGCCCTTCGCGCTTGAGAGTCTCCAGTACGCCGTAGCCGTCCATCTCCGGCATGGTCAGATCCAGAAAGATCAGATCCCCATGCCCCATCAGGACCTGCTCTATCCCTTCCAGCCCGTTGGCGGCGTAGTGGAGCGTCACGTCCCAGTCTGCGGGGAGGGCGCGGGCCAGCTGTTTACGGGCGAATCCTGAGTCATCACATATCAATACATTCATAGTGTTAGGCCGGCCTGGTCAACGAGGATTGCTATAAGTGTGGCCCGCCAACGGTCAGATGCAATGAGACAGGCTGTTCGCCGGTGAAAATTGGTTGTCCCACTGCAGGCTCCGGTAGCGCGCTGAGTATTTTTCAACAAAATCAGCGAACATCTTAACACGCAACGGGGCAAACTGAGGTTGGCAACGCAACATGTAGAAGGGGCGGTTGCCGGTTTTCCAGTCGGGCAGCACCGCGACCAGCTGCTCATCCTGCAGGAAGGGGTGCACGTAGTGGAGCGGGGCGTTGACGATCCCCAGGTGCCGTCTGGCCGCGCGAACGGCGGCCTGGGTCTGGTTGACGGTGAGCCTGGCGGCCCGCTTGATCTGCACCGTTTGCTCCTCCCGGTCGGTCAGTTGCCAGTGCTGATGGGGCCAGCAGTAGATGAGCGCATGCTCCTCCAGCTGGCCCGGATGGGAGGGGGTGCCCATCTTCTCCAGATAGAGGGGGGAGGCAAACAGGCCGTATTCGATGTGACCTAGGCAGAGCGCATTGGGCAGGGACTGGGGGAGCTCACCGTTGAAAAACACCAGATCCCGGTCGTTGTCGAACAGGTGTTGATGATCGTTGGTCTGGGTTATGTCGAACTGCACCTCGGGGTAGCGCAGGCCAAAGTCCGCCAGCATGTCGACCAGGATGGTGTTGGAGAGGGCGATGGGGGCCGCCAGGCGGATCACGCCGTTGAGGTCGGCCTCTTTGCCCTGGATCTCGCCAGTGGCCTGCTCGATTTCACCGAGCGGGGTGCACAGGCGCTCGTAGTAGCGCAGTCCTTCATCGGTCAGGCGGAGTTTGCGGGTGGATCTGTGTAGCAAGGAGCAGCCGAGCTGCTCTTCCAGCTGAGAAATACGTCGACTGATGGTGCCGGTGGGCATGCCCAGTGCGGCGGCCGCGTGGGAGAAGCCTCCCTCTTGTACCACCTTGACGAACAGATAGAACTCTTCGATGTACTTCATAAGCGGTGTTCTGGGTGTAACAAGGCAGTGACCTTAAGAAGTGCGGCCAGCCTTGGCAAGCTCAATTCGGCGTTTAATTGATCTGGATTAGATTCGACTCCCGCTGGTACTGGTGCAAAAGTCGGACAAATTCGGCCGGATCCCGGTCCAGGCTGTTGTCCGGCACCAGCAGATCGTAGCCGAGCAGATCACGCAGCCGTGTCATGCGGTTGGCCAGCATGGCGATCACCCCCTCATAGCGTTGACCGGAGGGGGAGCGAAAGTGACTCTCTTCCAGCAAGCCTTCCCCCTGAAAAGGGTCGCCGCAGCCCCCGCCGATGCATTCGGGTTGCTCACTGCGCAGTGCCTGCAACAGGACGCCACGCTGCTCGGTCAGCAGACGCACTGCCAATCTGGGTGTGATCAATGTCAAAAAATCGTCGTAATCTTTGATCTTCAAACCTATGTAGGGCAGGGGGACGAGATCCCAGCCCAGATGAATGCGTGGCTGGTCGATTCGCTGAATATTTCTCCATTTCAGGATCCAACCGCCGTATTTGTGGTGATATTGCAGACAATCGTGACAGAGCGACAGGCTGAAATGGGGCTCGACCAGCTTCAATGAGCCGATAAAGATCATCATCAGACCCGCCAACAGGCCGGAGACCGGGGGGATTAGTGGTTGTTCACCGAGTAAAAAAAGTATAAAAATCATAGCAATGCTTACTATGATGCCCAACAATACCAACGTGAGTCCGTTTTTCCTGACCATGGGTTTCACATGTAGCGTTTTCATATGAAGTCAGCCCCTTGCGCATGCTTGTTTCCATTATGGGCTGGATCCGATTTTGTACCAGCATCGGTTGCCCGGGAGGGCTCTCCGCCGCTGGGTTTCCCAGTGATCACATACCATGAATCACCATATTAGATGAATACGCTAGACGAACGGTTATTGAACGGGATGGATGTGTTGCATACCCCAATCTGGGTGTATGACATCCGGCATCACCATATCTATTGGGCCAATCGCGCCGCCTTGAATGTGTGGGAAGCCAGCTCGCTGGACGAACTGCAGTCGCGCGATTTCTCGGCCGACATGGCACAGGCCATCGATCTGCTGTTGCAGCGCTACCTCGGGGACTTTCAGCAGGGGCGCAGCTACAGCGAGTGGTGGACCCTCTCCCCAAAGGGGGTCAAAAAACAGGTTTATCTGCGCCTCTCCGGCATCCAGCTGGCGGGGCGGCTGATGATGATGACCGAGGCAGTCATCGATGCCGACACCCTCTATCAGGAGTCCTCCCTCGCCACTGGCGATACCCTGGCTTGCCTTTTTGACAACCTGGGCCGGCTCGAGAGCGGCAATCACCACTTCGAGATGTGCTTCGGTGATGAGGTACATCATCTCTCCCAGCTTTTCTCCGGCAATGACGACGCCTTCTATCAGAAGCTCTCCCGGCTCGATGAAGTGGTGGCCGAGGGGGAGTGCCGCACCCTCAAGGGGATGCGCTGGTTTCAGTACCAGTTTCGTCACATCCAGCAGGGGGCCCAGATCCTGCTCACCATGCGTGACATCACCGACCGCAAGCTGGAGGAGCTGGAGCATCGCCACCTGGCCTGGCACGACTCGCTGACCGGGCTGCTCAATCGCTATGGCTTGATGAAATCGCTGGAAGCCTATTGCGGGCTGGGCGGGCGTTTCGCCCTGGTGTTCATGGACCTGGACAACTTCAAGCTGGTTAACGACAACTACGGCCACAAGGCCGGTGACCGGCTGCTGGAGCGGGTCGCAGGCCGGCTCAAGCAGATCTGTCCGCGCGATGTGGAGCTGGCCCGGCTCGGTGGCGACGAATTTACCGCGCTGGTGCCGCTCAGCCACTCCAGCGATCGGGCGCAGGAGGTGGCCGATCTCATGCTTTCCCAGATGACCAAGCCGTTGCAGCTGAGCGGGGTGCCCGAGGTGACCATAGGTGGCAGCATCGGCATCGCCATCTATCCGGATGATGCGGACGACGGCGACAACCTCATCACCCGCGCCGACATGGCCATGTATCAGGCCAAGCAGATGGGGCGGCTGCGCTGGCAGCGTTTCACCCCCAGCATGCAGCAGACCCTGCATCGCAAGCTGACCCTGAAGCAGTTCCTGGCCAAGGCCATCGGGCGGGGGGAGCTCAGCCTCTGCTACCAGCCCCAGGTGGATGTGGCAAAAGGCAGGTTGCTCGGGTACGAGGCGCTGCTGCGCTGGCACAATCCCGTACTGGGCCATGTCTCGCCGGTGGAGTTCATCCCGTTGGCGGAAGAGATGGGGCTCATTCGCGAGATAGGTGGCTGGGTGTTGTCGACGGCGCTGGCCCAGATGGCCCACTGGCAGAAGAAGTGGCGGGTGAGCGTGCCGGTGTCGGTCAATCTCTCCGGCTTTCAGCTCTCGTCCTCCCTGCCAGAGCTGGTGGCCCAGCAGCTCAAGGAGTTTGGCGTGGATGCCGGCCTGCTCACGCTGGAGCTGACCGAGACGGTATTGATGCTGGACATGAAGGGGTGCATCGAGATCCTCGATGCCCTGAGCGAGCAGGGGATCAAGATTGCCATCGACGATTTCGGCACCGGCTACTCGTCGCTGGCCTATCTCAACCGGCTGCCCATCGACACCATCAAGCTGGATCGCTCCTTCGTGGTGGGGCTCAACCTGCCGGTGATCCGGGCCACCGTCGCCATGGCCACCAGCCTGGGCCTTGGCATCATGGCCGAAGGGGTGGAGGACGAACACGAACTGGCCGCCCTGCGCACCCAGGGCTGCCACGTGTTTCAGGGATTCTTGTTCAGCAAGCCGATGTCGGTGGCGCAGGTGGAAGAGAGCGGCTTCGTGGTCAGCTGCAAGGCGGGCAACTATCCGCTGGCCGGTTAGCCGGTCGTGCTGTGACGCGAGCGCGGGGGGCCTTGGGCCCCTCGCTGTTTTTGGGTAGAGTGTGGGCTTCTTCATATGGAGGCAACATGAACCCGACTCTCGACCTTATTCTTGCCCATCGCTCCATTCGTCAATTCACCGCCGACCCCATCAGCGAGGCCCAGCTCGACCAGATCCTGAGTGCGGCACAGGCCGCCTCCAGCTCCAGCTTTCTGCAGGCCAACAGCATCATCCGGGTGACCGACAAGGCCCTGCGCAGCCAGCTTGCCGAACTGGCGGGGCATCAAGCCTATGTAGCCCAGGCTGCCGAGTTCCTGCTCTTTTGCGCGGATTATCATCGCCACTGCGAGGTGGTTCCGGATGCCCAGACCGGCTTTGTCGAACAGCTGTTGATCGGCGCCATCGACGGTGCCCTGATGGCCCAGAATGCCCTGCTGGCTGCCCAATCCATGGGGCTTGGCGGTGTCTATATCGGCGGGATCCGCAACAACCCGGCTGCGGTGAGCGAGGCGGTGGGTTTGCCGCATCAGGTGATCCCGCTGTTCGGCCTCTGTCTCGGCCATCCGGCTCAGGCGCCTGAGCAAAAACCCCGCTTGCCCCGCGCTCTGGTGGTGCATGAAAACCGCTATCAGGCCGAACTGGATCGGGAGCTGCTTGCCAGCTATGACCGGCAGATCCAGGCTTATTACCAGTCTCGCAGCAGCAACAACAAGCAGCAGAGCTGGAGCGGCCAGATCCGGGGCATTCTTGGCAAGGAGGCGCGGCCCTTCATGCAGGATTTCCTGCGATCCCGGGGCTTCAGCCTCAAGTAATGAGCCCGATGGGCGATACTAAGGGGTAATGGCGGTGTTGCCAGCGCCGTGTGATCCCGGTTTTCCCCCGTTTTTACGGCCACCTTGCGGCATAAATCGGGGGCAAGCCTTGCGGTGCGGACTACCTTAACTAGGTAAGCTGTTGTAGGATCACGCAATTGAATTGGGACAGGAGTTTGGACTTCCTATGATTTTAACCTTGGTATTGCTGTCTATTGGCGCACTCCTGTTTCTGGTCATCGCCTATAACGTGATGCAGCAATATAAGCAGAAGGCAGAGGCCGACAAGCGTCACGCCATCGCCCGCTACAAGTCGGTGGTGGATGAAACCGAAGAGATGCTGCTCAACGTCAACCTGGTGCCCTTCTCCAAGAACATAGTGCTGCTGTTGCAGCACCGGATCCTCGATGCCTATCGCGCCATCGCCCTGGTGATGCCCAATGCCCAGATCAAGCAGCGCATTGTCGACGTGCAGACCCAGATCAAGAACGTGCAGGAGAACTACAGCAGCCAGGATGAGGGGCATTTCAAGACCCCCGAATCGGATCGTCAGGCCATCCAGATGTTGCAGCTGGTCAAGAAGATGCGGGCCGTGCTGCGGGTCGAGCACAACAAGGGCAAGATAGATCCGCAGGGCTTTGCCCAGGAGGATCGCCGCCTCGAGCTGATGCAGCTCAAGGTCAACATCGCCAACCTGGTGAAACGGGCCATGGATGCCCAGATCCAGGGGCAATACGGCACCTGTCGCCAGCTCTACACCAAGGGGCTCTCCGCCCTGGCCAGCGTCGCGGATAAAGATCCCTACCTGATGGCGCGGGAAGAGGACATGCGGCAGGGACTGGCCGGACTCGACGCCCATCTCCAAGAGCACAGCGAAAAAGAGCTGCAAAACATCAAGGACAAAGAAGCGGACGAACTGGACGTCTTGTTCCAACCCAAGAAGAAATGGTGATCATGTCACATCCACTCGATACCACACTGGGGCCGATGGCCCCATTTGTTTGCCAGCTGTTGACCGAGCTGGACGAACTTGCCATCCATCCCGCCGCCATCGAGGTCGACCACCTCTGCTATCGGGCCGCCACCCTGCTGGAGTACCTGACCCTGAAGGGGCTGCTGGCAACCCATGGCGACCTGCTGGTGGAGGGGATGATCGGCGGACGGCCCATCGCCACCTACCGCCTGCATCAACCAGTGCCCCATGCCCACGGCAGCGTGCCCTGCATCGAGCTGGCGGCGCCCAAACCCGGTCGCAGCCATCAGGCCGGGCTGGAACATATCGAGCTGGTGGTGCCTTCGCTGGATGCCTTGCTGGCTGCCCATCCCGAGGTGGCCTTCAAGACCGGCAACCTGAATGATGAACGCAATCCCGATGTGGCGGTGATGCTGGCCTCTGGGCAGATCAAATTCCATCTGCGCACCTTGGCCGAGGTGATCGAGGAAGAGCTGGCGAGCGGCGCCGTGGTGCCGGTGCCTGCCGGCTACTACGACCAGGCTTGATGAAACGGAGCCGCTTGACTGGCCCCGTCTGATATCAGGAATGGCGTCAGGGATGACAGATGCGGGGGCGGGCGGGGCGTCCCTTCAAATGGCCGAGCCAGAGGCTCAATCCCGCCGTGATGACCAGTACCAGCTCGATGCCGAGCACCAATCCCCCGAGTCCTCCCTGCTCCCAGAAGGGGTGCAGATAAAGTCCACCCAGACTGGCCCCCAGATAGTAACCCACCAGATAGAGCGATGAGGCGAGCGCCCGGTTGTGCTCCACGTGCTGGCCGACCCAGGCGCTGGCACAGGCGTGGGCCAGAAAAAAGCCGAAACTCGAGATGAGCAGACCCGACAGGATGGCCCCGAGCGAGCCGCACAGCAGCAGGGCGCTGCCGAGCGCCATCAGGGCTATGCCGACCAGCAGCAGACGCTGTGCCCCCCAGCGATGGGCGCAGCGTCCGCTGAGGGAGGAGGCCACCGTCCCCGACAGATAGGTCAGAAACAGCATGCCGAGCCACTGGGTCGGCAAGGAGAAGGGGGGGCTGGCCAGCAGGAAGGTGAGGTAGCTGTATTGGTTCAGAAACACCATGAAGTTGAGGCCGCCGATGAGGTAGGCCCCTACCAGCAGCGGATTGCCGAGGTGGCTGGTGATGGCCTGGCGAAACTGGCCCGGCTTGGCGATGACGGGCACGAAGCGGGTCTGGGCCGGCAGCAACCAGATGACGAGGGGCAGCAGGGCCAGGCTGATGAGGCCGATGCCGAGAAAGGTGTGTTGCCAGTCGCCAAACCAGCCGGCCAGCAGGCCGCCGACCACCCGACCGGCGATGCCCCCCAGCGAGTTGGCGGCGATGTAGACCCCGACGGCGGAGAGCAGGGCCCGCTTGCTGAACTCTTCCCCCATGTAGGCGATGGCGGTGGCGGGTAGCCCCGCCAGCAGCACACCCTGCAGGATCCGCAGCAGCAACAGCTGTTCAAACTGGCTGACCAGGCTAATGAGCAGGGAGATCAGGATGGCGCCGGCCAGGCTCCACAACATGATCCGGCGCCGGCCGAAGCGATCCGCCAGCCGGGCGCAGACGAGCAGCGAGACGGCGAGCCCAGCGGTGCAGCCAGCCAGAGCCCAGCCGGCCGACAGCGAGCTGACGGAAAACACCTCGGCCAGCAGCGGCAGCAGGGGGTGGGTCTGATAGAGATTGAGAAACACCAGGAAGGAGCCCAGGCTGAGGGCCAGGGTGGCGCGGATCCATTCACGACTACCGACTTCGATCATATGCAATTGTCCTGACAGCTTTGTTGCAGGTTAGTGCGCGCTAGAACATAAATATAATATATTTAAGTTATCCATCTGATAAACCAAATTGATATGGACCTCAAACAGCTCACCTATCTGCTGGCGGTGCGGGATGCCGGCTCCTTTACCAAGGCGGCCAACGGGTTGCACGTGGCGCAGCCCGCCATCAGCATGGCCATCGCCAAGCTGGAGCAACAGCTCGATCTGCGCCTGTTCGACCGCCAGGATCGCAACGTGCGGCTCACCCCGGAAGGGGAGGTGCTCTGCCGCCATGCCGAGCGCCTGCTGCGCCAGATGCACCAGGCCGAGGCCGAGATGGCCGAACTCAAGGGACTGGAGCGCGGAGAAGTGCGCATCGGCATCCCCTACATGATGGGCTCCTATTACTTCCCGCCGATCCTGATGGCCTTCAAGCACCGCTACCCCGGCCTCAAGATCCGGGTGGAGGAGGCGGGTACCCGCGAGCTGTTGAGCCGGATGGTGGACGGTTCGCTGGATCTCGCCATCCTCATCACCAGCGATCTGCCGCCGGCGCTGGAAGGGGCCCAGCTGCTGCGTGAAGAGATGTTGATGGTGGTGGGGGAGGAGCATCCGCTGCGTCAGGCCCGGAGTGTGTCGTTGAGCGAGTTCTTCAGCCAGGAGCTGGCGATGTTTCGCCGTGGCTTCTATCACCGCGAGCACATGGAAGCGCTGGCTCAGGGGCTGGGCTGCGAGCCCGACATCGCCTTTGAGAGCAACCTCATCCCGCTGCTCAAGGCGGTGGTGAAGCAGGGCTTTGCGGTGACCACCTTCTTGCGGATGGCGCTGGACGAAGAGCCGGCCCTGACCGGGATTCCGTTCGCGCCCCCGATCTTTCTCGATCTCTGTGTGGCGTGGCGGCGGGGGGATCCGCTCTCCATGGCCAACCGGGCCTTGCGGGATTTTCTGCTGGCGCAGGCACAGCCATAAATGGCCAAGAAGGAAAGGCTATCAGTCAAAAGTTTGTTAGTATTAGTTCAAGTCGCCTTTAGAGCCTAACATCATGAAACTCCAACAATTGCGTTATATCGTTGAGGTTGCCAACCACAGACTGAACGTGTCGGCAACGGCAGAGAGTCTCTATACCTCTCAGCCAGGGATCAGCAAGCAGGTGCGCATGCTGGAAGATGAGCTGGGGATCCAGATTTTCGAGCGCAGCGGCAAACACCTGACCCAGATCACTCCGGCTGGACGGGACGTGATCAAGATTGCCAACGAGATCCTGGGCAAGGTGGAGAGCATCAAGTCGGTGGCGAGTCAGCACACTCACCCCGAACAGGGCACGCTCCATATCGCGACGACCCACACCCAGGCCCGTTATGCACTGCCTGACGTGATAAAAGGCTTCATCAAGCGCTTTCCCAAGGTCTCCCTGCACATGCATCAGGGCACGCCGACCCAGATCAGCGAAGCCGTGGTCAAGGGACAGGCGGACTTTGCCATCGCCACCGAGGCGCTGCACCTGTACGAAGATCTCATCATGCTGCCCTGCTATCACTGGAACCGCAGCGTGATCGTCCCCAAGGGCCACCCGTTGACCCAGGTCGGCAAGCTCTCCATCGCCGACATCGCCCGCTTCCCGCTGGTGACCTATGTGTTCGGCTTTACCGGCCGTTCCGAGCTCGATACTGCCTTCAACCGGGCCGGTTTCGAGCCCAACATCGTCTTCACCGCCACCGATGCCGACGTGATCAAGACCTATGTCCGGCTGGGGGTGGGGATCGGCGTGATGGCGACCATGGCGCTGGATCCCCAGGTCGATACCGATCTGGTGGCCCTCGATGCCAGCCACCTGTTTGCCCACAGCACCACCAAGATCGGCTTTCGCAAGGGCTCCTTCCTGCGCACCTACATGTATGACTTCATGACCCGCTTTGCCCCCCATCTGACCCGGGACGTGGTGGAGCGTGCCATTGCCCTGCGCTCCAGCGACGACGTGGATGCCATGTTTGCCGATATTGAGCTGCCCATCCGCTAGCGCTGCGGCGATACGAGAGCAACAAAAAACGCCTCCCGATGGGAGGCGTTTTTCATGGCAACGAGCGGCGAGGCGGGATCACTTCTTGAACATGTGATCCAGCTTGCTGGCCTTGGTCGAGAGGTAGAACTCGTTGTGGGGATTGCGCCCTTCCTGCAGGGGCACCCGCTCCGCCACCGGAATGCCGAAGGATTCCATCGCCTTCATCTTGCGCGGGTTGTTGGTCATCAGCTTGAGGGATTTCACCTCCAGCTGCTTGAGCATGTCGGCGCAGATGGTGTAGTCGCGCATGTCGGCGGCAAAGCCGAGCGCCACGTTGGCTTCAACGGTGTCGGCGCCCTGATCCTGCAGATGATAGGCCCGGATCTTGTTGAGCAGACCGATGCCGCGTCCTTCCTGACGCACGTACAGCAAGACGCCACGGCCTGCCTTGGCGATGTTTTCCAGTGCGGCCTGCAGCTGGAAGCCGCAGTCGCAACGCAGACTGAACAGGGCATCGCCGGTCAGGCATTCGGAGTGAATTCGGCCCAGCACCGGCTCATCACCCGTGATATCGCCCATCACCAGCGCGGCGTGATCCTTGCCGGTGCCGGTTTCCTGAAAGCCGACCAGCGTGAAGGTGCCCCAGGGGGTTGGCAACTTGGATTTGGCCACGAGGGTAACGCTGCTCATAGGTTGCTCCTTACTACAGCTGCTTAAAAAAGGGCGGCCAGTTTAGCGCGCCTTGTCCGGAACAACCATAAGAACAAAACCTTGCACTGTTTAATGGCTTGCCCCGTTGTACACAAAGAGGACAGTTACGACCGGTTTTGCGCAATTGTGTGTGCTGGCGACTGCCAGGCTCGGCACATTTGGGTATAATCGGCGCCCATTACCCCATCCCTCCCGGGATGTGTGCAACAAGTGTGCAGGAGAGACGTTATGCCGCAGATGGCCCCCGTGATGACAATTGATGGCCCAAGTGGTGCCGGCAAGGGCACCCTGTGCCAGTTGCTGGCTGAAAAACTGGGTTGGCACCTGCTCGACTCCGGCGCCATCTACCGGGTGCTGGCCCTGGCGGCCTTGCATCACGATGTCGAGCTCGATTCCGAAGCCGCGCTGGTTCCCCTGGCCGCCAATCTGGACGTGCAGTTCCAGGTCGATGCCGAGCAGGTGAAGGTCGTGCTGGAAGGGGAGGATGTTTCCCGTACCATTCGTACCGAGGAAGTGGGCAATGCCGCGAGCAAGATTGCCGCCTTCCCGCGGGTGCGCGAAGCCCTGCTGCGCCGTCAGCGCGCTTTTCGCCAGGCCCCCGGCCTCATCGCCGACGGCCGCGACATGGGCACAGTGGTTTTCCCCGAGGCGGAAGTGAAGATTTTCCTCGACGCCAGCGCCGAAGAACGGGCGGCTCGCCGCTATAAGCAGTTGCAAGATAAGGGCTTTGATGTTAACTTTGAGCGTCTTTTAACCGAGATTCGGGAGCGTGACGATCGCGACAGAAATCGCGCTGTTGCCCCCCTGAAACCGGCAGAAGATGCTCTCGTGGTGGATTCAACCGCCATGTCCATAGACGAAGTGCTGGCAACGGTGCTCGCCTATGCGGAGCAACAACTCGGCGATGCCAGCGCAAGCTGACATCCGGTCGTCTGCACCATGGATGGCGCAGATTATTTAAAACAACCCCGCTTGTGCTGGATGACAAGTGGATGTTTCATTTGTGACATAAACAATGATCGAATCTTTTGCTCAACTCTTTGAAGAGTCCCTGAATGCCGTTGAAACCCGTCAAGGTTCCATCGTCAAGGGTACTGTCGTTGCTATCGAAAATGGTTTCGTACTGGTTGACGCCGGTCTGAAATCCGAGTCCGCTATCCCGGCTGAAGAATTCAAGAACGCCATGGGCGAGCTGGAAATCAACGTAGGCGACTCCGTTGACGTGGCTCTGGACTCTATCGAAGATGGTTTCGGCGAAACCAAGCTGTCCCGCGAAAAAGCCAAGCGCCACGAAGCCTGGCTGCAGCTTGAAAAAGCTTACGAAGAGCAAGCTACCGTTATCGGTATCATCAACGGCAAGGTCAAGGGTGGTTTCACCGTTGAACTGAACGGCATCCGTGCCTTCCTGCCGGGTTCTCTGGTTGACGTGCGTCCGATCCGTGACACCGCTCACCTGGAAAACAAAGAACTCGAGTTCAAAGTCATCAAGCTGGACCAGAAGCGCAACAACGTTGTTGTTTCCCGTCGTGCCGTGATCGAGACCGAGAACACCTCCGAGCGCGAAAGCCTGCTGGCTAACCTGCAAGAAGGTCAAGAAGTTAAGGGTATCGTCAAGAACCTGACCGACTACGGTGCATTCGTAGATCTGGGCGGTGTTGACGGCCTGCTGCACATCACCGACATGGCGTGGAAGCGCGTTAAGCATCCTTCCGAAATCGTCAACGTTGGCGACGAGATCGCAGTCAAGGTTCTGAAGTTCGACCGCGAGCGTACCCGTGTATCCCTGGGTCTGAAGCAGCTGGGCGAAGATCCCTGGGTTGCTATCGCCAAGCGTTACCCGGAGACCACCCGTCTGTCTGGCCGCGTGACCAACCTGACCGACTACGGCTGCTTCGTTGAAATCGAAGAAGGCGTTGAAGGCCTGGTACACGTATCCGAGATGGATTGGACCAACAAGAACATCCACCCGTCCAAGGTTGTTAACGTTGGCGACGTGGTTGACGTGATGGTTCTGGACATCGACGAAGAGCGTCGTCGTATCTCCCTGGGTCTGAAGCAGTGCAAATCCAACCCGTGGCAGCTGTTTGCCGAAACTCACGCCAAGGGCGACCGTGTTTCCGGTAAGATCAAGTCCATCACTGACTTCGGTATCTTCATCGGTCTGGACGGCGGTATCGACGGCCTGGTTCACCTGTCTGACATCTCCTGGAACAACCAGGGTGAAGAAGCAGTTCGTGAATTCAAGAAAGGCGACGAAATCGAAGCCGTTGTTCTGCAAGTTGACCCGGAGCGTGAGCGCATCTCCCTGGGCGTCAAGCAGATCGAAGAAGACCCGTTCAATAAGTACCTGTCTGACAACAAGAAAGGTGCTATTGTGAAGGGTAAGGTCACCGAGGTTGATGCCAAGGGTGCCGTGATCGAACTGGCTGACGGCGTAGAAGGCTACCTGCGTGCCTCCGACGCTGCTCGTGACCGCGTAGAAGACGCCACTCTGGTGCTGTCTGTTGGTGACGAAGTTGAAGCTAAATTCATGGGCGTTGATCGCAAGAACCGCACCGTGAGCCTGTCTGTCCGCGCCAAGGACGAGGCTGACGAGCGTGTTGCCATCGACAACCTGAACCAACAAGAAGAAGTTGTGTTCAGCAATGCCATGGCTGAAGCGTTCAAAGCCGCCAAGGGTGAATAATCCTTGATGCAAGAAAAGGGCGGCGTGTCACGCCGCCCTTTTTTATCTTGGCGTAATGAATATTGCATGTGATCGGGGAAGGAGATTTAACGTTATGACCAAATCAGATCTCATCGAACAATTGGCTGCCAGCCGCATGCATATGCCGGCCAAAGATGTCGAAGCCGCCATCAAGGAGATCCTTGAGCAAATGGCGTCGACTTTGCAAAACGGCGACCGGATTGAAATCCGCGGATTTGGAAGTTTTTCACTGCACTATCGTGCACCCCGTGTGGGCCGCAACCCCAAGACCGGGGACAAGGTTGAATTGACCGGGAAATATGTTCCGCATTTCAAGCCCGGCAAAGAGTTACGCGAGCGCGTGAACATCATCGAATAATGCAGAAAATGGCATACCTGGGTATGCCTTTTTTGTTTTTACGGTTTCTATTGTGGCAATTGTCCGGTTTTGCCAAGTCTTTTCCCATTCGCTCTAGAGTCTGCCGGTGATTTTAAGGATAATCAGCCTCTCATTAGCTACTGACAGGGAGCTCCTATGAAGCGTATCTTGGCCCTCATTCCATTGGTACTGGTGTTTATCCTGACGCTGGCCATCGGTTCGCAAAATGGCCAGCTGGTGCAGTTCAATTATCTGATTGCCCAAGGAGAGTTCTCGCTCTCCATGTTGCTGGGATTCTTCTTTGGTGGTGGCTTCCTGCTGGGCTGGCTGGTTTTCGGTCTGCTGTTCTTGCGCCTCAAGATGCAAAACCGCACCCTCAATCGCACCATGCGCCGTCAATCCCGTGAATTGGAGCTGGCCCGAACGGCTGCCAAGGAATAATGTCCCTCGATGCTTGAACTGCTTTTCCTGCTGTTGCCCATTGCCGCCGGCTACGGCTGGTATATGGGGCGCAGGAGTGTTCGCCAGGACACCCAGAAACAGAGTAACCAGTTTTCCCGCCAGTACGTGGCGGGTCTCAATTATTTGCTGTCCGACGAATCCGACAAGGCGGTGGATCTCTTTATCCAGCTGCTGGAAGTGGACAGCGAGACCATCGAAACCCACCTCTCCCTCGGCAACCTGTTCCGTCAACGGGGTGAGGTAGACCGGGCCATCAAGATCCACCAGAACCTCATCACCCGCCAGCTTACCATGGAGCAGCGTCAGCTCGCCCTGCAGGAGCTGGCACGGGACTTCCTGGCCGCCGGCCTGCTCGATCGGGCCGAGAAGCTGTGGCTCGAGCTCACCGAGGACGGGGAGTATGAGGAGACGGCGCTGGCCCAGTTGCAGCTCATCTACCAGCAGTTGCGTGATTGGGACAAGGCGATCGCGGTGAGCGAGCGGTTGCAAAAATTCCAGGGCAAGAAGCTGGCTCCCACCATCGCCCATTACCAGTGCGAGCTGGCCGACATGGCCCTGCGCGAAGAGAATCGCAAGCAGGCCCAGCTGCGTTTTCGCAAGGCCCTGACTGCCGATGGCAACTGTGTGCGTGCCTCGCTCGGCCTCGGCTGGCTGGCCAAGGGGGAGGGCGATCCGCGCCAGGCGGCCCGCGAGTTTGAGCGAGTGCTTACCCAGGACATCGATTTCGCGAGCGAAGTGCTGGAACCCCTGTGCGAGAGCCTGGAACTGTGCGGCGAGGAGGCGCGTATCCCCGAGCTGCTCGGCCAGGCCCAGGAGGCGCGGGCCGGCTTCCCGGTCACCTTGCGGCTGGCCGATTATGTGGAGCGCCATAACGGGCGCGAGGCAGCCTCCGAGCTGGTGCTGCGCCAGCTGCGGCGCACGCCGTCTCTGCGCGGCTTCCAGCACCTGATGGCGCTGCAGTTGCGTGGTGCCGAAGAGGGGCAGGCCAAGGAGAGCCTGACCATGCTCAAGGCGCTGGTCGACGAGCAGATCAAGATCAAATCCACTCACAAGTGCCGGCAGTGCGGGTTTGCCACCCACTCCCTGTTCTGGCAGTGCCCCTCCTGCCGCCAGTGGGGAGCCATCAAGCCGATCCGCGGTCTGGACGGGGAGTAAGAGCCACAACAATGTCATCAACCAGGCCCCTGTGGCCTGGTTTTTTCAGGCCGGGCCGGACTCGCTCCGGGCGGCGAATAACCATCGATAGGAAGTGAGATGCTAGATCCCAAAGTACTGGTTGCGCTGGATTATCAGCACGAGGCCGATGCCTTCGCCTTCATTGAACGTATCTCCCCGGCCCAGTGCCGTCTCAAGGTAGGCAAGGAGATGTTTACCCTGTTTGGCCCCCAGTTCGTGCGTCAGCTGGTTGCCAAGGGGTTCGATGTCTTTCTGGATCTGAAGTTTCACGACATTCCCAACACCGTCGCCAAGGCAGTCGCCGCCAGTGCCGAACTCGGCGTCTGGATGGTGAACGTGCACGCCAGTGGTGGCGAGCGGATGATGCGGGCCGCCAAGGAGGCGCTGCTGCCTTATGGCGACAAGGCGCCGCTGCTCATCGGGGTGACCGTGCTGACCAGCATGGAGCAGTCCGACATGGCGCCGCTGGGTCTTGATGTGACGCCGGCCGAGCAGGTGATCCGGCTGGCCAAATTGACCAAAGACGCGGGGTTGGACGGGGTGGTCTGCTCCGCCAACGAAGCGCGTGAGCTCAAGGCGCTGCTCGGTGACGAGTTCAAGCTGGTGACGCCGGGGATCCGCCCCACCGGCTCGGCTGCCGGGGATCAGCGCCGGGTCATGACGCCGCTGGCGGCGGTGGAGGCGGGTGCCGACTATCTGGTGATTGGTCGCCCCATCACCCAGGCGGCCGATCCTGCCGCCATGCTGGCCGGCATCAACGCGGAGCTTGCGAGCCGCTCATAAAAAGAATGCCGGCCCGATGGGGCCGGCATTGCATCCGGTGTTGGCTCACTCCTTGACGGCGTGGGGGCGCAGGGTGACCGGCAGCAGGCCGAGCAACAGGCCGGCGCCCGAACCAATCAGATGTGATTCAATGTGTACCCTGGCCCCGATGAGGGCGGACACCGGACTTTCCCCCGCACTGTAGAAATCCACCCCAAGCTTGATCGCTACCCCTGCCAGCATCAACCAGCCGGAGTGACGGCGATAGCGGATATCCTGCAGCGCGCCCCACACGAACAGGCCGTGCAACGCTCCCGACAGCCCCATGTACCACTGGGTCTGCGGACACCACCACCAGATGCCGAGCCCGACGGCGCTCCCCAGCAACAGCAGCAGCAGCGGCAGGCGACAGCCTGTCAGGTATTCACGAAACAGGCTGTAGAGCACGCACAGCCCGCTCAGGTTGAGCAACAGGTGCCACAGATTGGTGTGGGCCAGATTGCCTGTTATGATGCGCCACCCTTCACCCTGGGCTATCAGGGTGCGATCGAAGGAGAGCTGGTGATTCGGCACGGTGAAAAAGAGCAGCAAACTGGCGAGTGAAAGCGTGATGACCCAGAGCAATCCTGATTTTTCTGACAACATGAAACAGTCCGACGACAACAAGTGTCGATACTGTACACGTTGCACCAGAGCCCTCAAAGCCTGTCTGTGCGATTATATTCGGCCGGTTTCACCCCATGCGCCCCTGCACATCCTGCAGCATCCGGGGGAGGTTGGTCATCCCAAGGGAACCGCCGTCCTTTTGGCCGCCTCGCTGGCGCAGGCCCGTCTGCATGTGGGTGAACAGGTGGCCGACGTCCCCGAGCTGGCGGCCTTGTTGGCCGATCCCGCGCTGCAGTGTTATCTGCTGTGGCCGGATGAGGAGGCCATCACCCTTGCCGAGGTGAGAGAGAGGGAGACGGCTGAGCCGGCTCGCCGAGTCTGTTTTCTGCTGCTCGATGGCACCTGGCGCAAGGCCTACCGGATGCTGCACAGCAACCCCGAGTTGCAGCAGTTGCCGCGAATTGGGCTGGATGCCGTCGCGGGGCAATATTCCATTCGCAAGAAGCCGTTTCCTGAGGCGCTCTCGACCCTGGAAGCGGGCTACCATCTGTTGTCCCAGTGGGAGGGCGCACCCGATCGCTTCGCCCCGCTGATGACCCTTTTTACCCATTTGAACCGGCAGTGGCATGATTTTGCCCAGGGCCGACGCAGTTGAACTGCCCAGAGGAGTGACATACGTGAAAAAAGCCGTCGTGGTATTCAGTGGTGGTCAGGACAGTACCACCTGCCTGGTCCAGGCCTTGTCTCGTTATGACGAGGTGCATGCCATCACCTTCGATTATGGCCAGCGCCATAGTGAAGAGATCGAGACGGCGCGCCGTCTGGCCAGCCGGCTCGGCATCGCCGCCCACAAGGTGATGGACGTGACCATGCTGGGGGAGCTTGCCATCTCGGCCCTGACCCGGGACGAGATCCCGGTGAGCTTCGAGCTGCAGGAGAATGGCCTGCCCAATACCTTCGTGCCGGGCCGCAACATCCTGTTTTTGACCCTGGCCGCCATCTACGCCTATCAGGTGGGCGCCGAGGCGGTGATCACCGGGGTGTGCGAGACTGATTTCTCCGGTTACCCGGATTGCCGCGACGAGTTCGTCAAGGCGCTCAATCAGGCCGTCTCGCTGGGGCTGGATCGCGCCATTCGTTTCGAGACCCCGCTGATGTGGCTCGACAAGGCCGAGACCTGGGCGCTGGCGGATCACTACGGCCACCTCGATACCGTGCGCCAGCAGACGCTCACCTGCTACAACGGCATTGCCGGCGATGGTTGCGGCGCCTGTCCGGCCTGCGATCTGCGCAGCCGCGGCCTGCAGCAGTACCTGGCCGACAAGGTGGGCGTGATGGCGCGTCTGCACCAAAAAACCGGGCTCGGTGAGAAAAGCGGATGCTGAGCCTGCGTCTCGGCCATGCTTGGGGTATAATCCGCGACTTTTGCAACCAGCCGTGACCAAGATGCATTACCCAATCAACGAGATATTCCAGACCATCCAGGGGGAGGGGGTCTTCACCGGCCTGCCCGCCATTTTCGTTCGCCTGCAGGGTTGCCCGGTGGGATGCCCCTGGTGCGATACCCGTCATACCTGGGTGGTCGATCCTGCTCGTGAAGTGGGCGTGCAGGCGGTGCTCGACTGCTCCAACGAATCCGATGGCTGGAGCAAGATGAGCACGGCGCAGATCCTGGCCAGCTTTCAGCAACTTGGCTATCAGGCGCGTCACGTGGTGATCACCGGGGGCGAACCCTGCCTCTATGACCTGCAGGATCTCTCTACCGCCCTCATTGCGGCAGGCTATCAGGTGCAGATCGAAACCAGTGGTACCAGCGAGATCCAGACCCATGAGCAGACCTGGGTCACCGTATCCCCCAAGATCAATATGAAGGGTGGGTTGCCGGTGCTGCTCTCGGCCCTTGAGCGCGCCAACGAGGTCAAGCATCCGGTGGCCACCGAGCGCCACGTGGAGGAGCTGGATGCGCTGCTGGCCACCGCTCGTCTGCGCGACGACGTGGTGATTGCACTGCAACCCATCAGCCAGAAACCCAGGGCGACCCAGCTGGCCATGGCAACCTGCATTGCCCGCAATTGGCGGCTCTCCATCCAGACCCACAAATATCTGGATATCGATTGAAATGGAATGGTTGTCCGACGAGCGGGTCTTGCTGTCGCTGGCCAACAAGATGCCGTACGGCAAATATCGGGGGCGCCGCATCATCGATATTCCGGAGCCTTATCTGGTGTGGCTGGCCCGCACCGGTTTCCCGGCCGGATCGCTTGGTCAAACGCTGGCGCTTGCCTATGAAATCAAGCTAAACGGGCTTGAATCCATGATTGTTCCCATTATTAACAGGATGTCGGTATGAGAATATATACGAGGCAGGGCGACAAGGGCATGACTCGGCTGGCCGATGGCGTGCAACTGGCCAAAGACGATATGCGGGTGGAAACCTACGGCTATATCGATGAATTAAATTCTCATATAGGTCTTCTTATTGCCGAGGTGCCCGCAGCGGAAACCGGATTATTGGCAGACCTGTTATTGCTGCAACAGGAATTGTTCGATCTTGGCGGGGAGCTGGCATTTTCCAGTGACGCTCAGGAGGCCGCCATCTGGCAGGTGAATAACGAGTGGACCCTGCGGCTGGAACAACAGATCGATTCCTATAGCGCCAATTTGCCGCTGCTGCGCAATTTCATTCTGCCCAGCGGCTCCCGGGCGGCGGCGCAAGCCCATGTGGTGCGCACCCTGACCCGGCGCTGCGAGCGTCTGCTACTGACTTTGGGCCGCAGCGAGCAGCTCAACCCGGCCATTCTGCCCTACATGAACCGGCTGAGTGACTGGTTCTTCACCATAGCCCGCTACCTGCTGGCCTGTACCGCGACGCCCGAAGTGCTCTGGGTCAAGGCGGCAGAGCGGGGCTGACGGCAGGCCGCAGGCAATAAAAAACCTCGCAAGGCGAGGTTTTTTATTGGGCCAATGCTGTTTTATCAGATGGCAAAGTCTTCGACGGATTTACCTTCGGCGACCGCCTTGGCAATCACGGACGGCATGCGACCCTGACCGGTCCAGGTTTTTTCCACGCCGTTGTCCATATAGCGATATTTGGCCGGGCGAGGGGCACGTTTGCTCTTGGTCGCCTTGGCCGGTTCGGCTGCGACTGTGCCAACCAGTTCAGCCGGATCAATACCGGCAGCTTTCAGCATTTCGGCATATTCATTAATTTTGCGCTGATGTTCTTCACGAGCCTGACGCTCGGCGGCTTCATCCTGCTGGCGTTCGCCGACAATTGCGGAGAGCTTTTCCAGGCCTTCTTCCAATTGTTCCAGCGTCAGCTCACGGCAAGCAGCGCGCAGGCTACGGATATTCAGCAGTACTTTCAAAAATTCGTTCATAGTGTTCACCACGCGAGCAAAAGAGTGAATTAAATAAAAATAGTTATTTTGGCTAATTTATACGGCCGTTCGGGATTAAGTCAAGCGAGTCGAATTAATAAATTCATGCCTGGAATTAAGTAATGCAATTGAATTCAGGCCCGATTCAGCAATATTGGCCAGTGGCATACTCGACTGAGTTCCAAGTAGATGAAAATAGCGACAAAATCATAATGTTTGCACCATTTGACTACCTCTTTGCCCTTTTGATCTTGCTTGCTTGGGGATTTAATCAAAAAACTTGCTATAACGTGTCGGCACGATAAAATGTGCCTCGAATACCTTTAAGTAGAGGCGCGCTGCCTATGACTACTTGTGCGGAGGGTGATGCCTGTGATGCACGAGGAAAGGAGTCAGCGCCGAAGTGGCCAGGCCATCATACCGGGCTGCTGGTTCTGCATCTAATAGGTGCAGGACTGCCATAGTCATCCACTATGGAGCGCTACCTGAAGGGGCTGAGGAGTATTACCTCCCCATGGGTTTTGTTTCTTTATCCTCTCGGTAGATCTCCACCTGCTGTCTTTAGGTGCAAAGAGATCATGGACATCGTTCACTACGCCGACTCCGGTTGGTCAATCATTCCCCCTCTGCTGGCCGTCGCACTGGCGATCCTCACCCGCCGTGTGCTGCTGTCGCTTGGCGTCGGTATCGTTACCGGCAGCCTGCTGCTGAACCAGTTTTCTCCCCTCGACTCCCTGCATTACATGCTGAACACAGTGCTCAAGATCTTCTGGGTCGACGGGGCGCTCAACCGTGACAACATCAATATGCTGCTGTTCATGCTGCTGCTGGGCGGCCTCATCAGCCTGATGAGCGTCTCCGGCGCGACCCGGGCGTTTGCCGAGTGGGCCGCCAAGCGCGCCAGGACCCGCAAGGGGGCCAAGGCGCTCACCGGCATGATGGTGTTTGCCTTCTTCATCGACGACTTCTTCCACAGCCTGTCGGTGGGGGCCATCTGCCGTCCGGTCACCGACCGCTTCCAGATCTCCCGGGCCAAGCTGGCCTACTTGCTGGACTCCACCGCGGCGCCGGTCTGCGTGCTGATGCCCATCTCCTCCTGGGGGGCCTACATCATCGCCCTGGTGGGCGGCATCATGACGGCTCACGGCATCACCGGGCAGAGCCCCATCTCCGCCTTCGTCGAGATGATCCCGATGAACCTCTATGCGGTGTTTACCCTCATCATGGTGCTGGTGGTGATCGCGTTTCAGCTCGATATCGGTCCGATGCGCCAGCACGAGCAGTGGGCGCTGGAAGGCAAGCTGTGGGATGAGTCCAAAGGCCGCCCCATCGGTCTGGACATGGAGAGCCCGGAGGAGAGCAACGGCGGCATGATCGACATGGTGTTGCCGATCCTGACCCTGACCGCGGCCACCGTCTACTTCATGATCGACTCCGGTGCCGCCGTGCTGGCCGCCAATGGCGAGCCGTTCAGCGTGCTCGGTTCGTTCGAGAATACCAACGTGGGTTCCTCCCTGGTCTACGGTGCCCTGTGCAGTCTGGTGGTCTCCATCGGTCTGGCCATGCGTCTGAAGCTCGGTGCCAAGAACTGGCTCAAGGCCGCGCCGCAAGGGGTGATGGCCATGCTGCCGGCCATCAACATCCTGCTGTTTGCCTGGACCATTGGCGCCGTGGTGCGCGATGTGGAGACCGGCAAGTACCTGGCTTCCCTGGCCAACGGCAATCTGCCGGTGGAAGTGTTGCCGGCCGTGGTGTTCGTGCTCTCCTGTGCCATGGCGTTTGCCACCGGCACCAGCTGGGGCACCTTCGGCATCATGCTGCCGCTGGCGGGTGACATGGCGGCGGCCAGCGATGCGGCCCTGATGTTGCCGATGCTGGCCGCCGTGCTGGCGGGGTCGGTGTTCGGGGATCACAGCTCGCCCATCTCCAGCACCAGTATTCTGTCGGCTACCGGTGCCGGCTGCCATCACATCGATCACGTGATGACCCAGCTGCCCTATGCCCTTGCCATCGCCTTTGGCGCCGCCCTCGGGTATCTGGTGATGGGGCTGATGCACTCGGTGCTGGCGGGCTTCAGCGTCAGCGCCCTCTGGTTCGTCATCTTCTCCAGCTACCATTTGCGCAAGGCAAGGTCCCAGGCGGACCTGGCTGTTGCTTAAAACGTACAAGGGGCCGCAAGGCCCCTTGGTTTTGTTGGGGGCTTTGGTTAGCATGCGCCCCATAAATTCAGTTTCGGAACAGTATCATGGCTTCACTGCACTACAAGTTTGCCACCATGAATTCAGGCAAATCGACCCAGCTCATTCAGGCGCACTTTAATTATCTGGAGCGGGGCATGCATCCCTTGGCCATGACACCCGCCATCGACGACCGCTTCGGGGTCGGGGTGATCAGTGCCCGGGTGGGGCTGGAGCTGAAAGTCGAAGTGTTCAGAGAGCGCTGTGATCTGTTCGAGATGGTGAAAGCCCGTCATGCCGAGAAGCGTATCGATGTGTTTATCGTCGATGAGGCCCAGTTCCTGACCAGGGAGCAGGTCTATCAGCTGGCCCGTATCGTCGACGAGCAGGACATTCCGGTGATCGCCTACGGCCTCAAGACCGATTTTCGCGGCGAGCTGTTTCCCGGCTCCTATCACCTGCTCTGCCTGGCCGACAAATTCGAGGAGCTGAAAAGCATCTGCTGGTGCGGCAACAAGGCGCACATGAACTCCCGGGTCAATGAAGCAGGCCAGGTGATGCGAGATGGCGAGCAGGTGGAGATCGGCGGCAACGATCGCTATGTCTCCCTGTGCCGCAAGCACTACCTGGAAGGGCGGGCTTTCAAATAACCCGCGGCTGATGGGGATAACATGAACAAGCAAGGCGCCAATCTGGCGCCTTGCTTGTTTCTAAGGGGTCAATCTATCTCGATATCGACCGGGGCAATGATGGGATCGGCCACCGGCAGGCGGTGGAACAGCTGGCGAAAGTGCTGCTGCACCCGGCCAATATCCACCAGCGACATGCCGGAGGCGAAGCCGAACCAGACGTAGAGGCCGGTGAGATCGCGAAACATGGGGGGCAGATAACGGGGTGCACTGATGAGCCCCTCCAGGTAGTGTTGATAGAGCACCGGGATGTCGTCCAGGGTCACCTTGCCGACAAACAGCATGGGCAGGATCTCGGGGACTCCCTCCAGCACGGCGCTGCGGATGAAGTTGACCGTCTCCACATAACCTTTCACATAGGAGAGATCCTTGGTGAAGCAGGCGCCTCCCTCGACCATGCCGCCGCGAAAGACCCGCTGGGTGATCTTGTAGGCATCGTGCTCGCTGGCACCCTGATCGACGAAATGGCGGAACACCTCGATGAAGTCGGCGCCGCGCTCCGCCATGTCGATGGCCATCACCCGATCCGAGATGCGCTTGGCCCTGTCCGGAAAGGAGCTGAAGGTGAGTGTCTCTATCAGTACCGCCAGCCCCTCCTGGCAGGCGGTGATGCGCGGCGAGCCGGCACTGAGCCAGGTGGCATAGGGTTGCTGGCGCCCGTTGAGGGTGGTGCCCACGTGTACCCAGCCCTCGTGGACCTCCAGCACCTGCAGATCCAGCTCGGAGAAGCGGGCGTGGGAGTTGAGCTTGATGTAATCGCCGCCGGCCGCGGCATCCGAGACGATGCCATCGCTCAGCTTGACCTGCACTGTGCCGTCACTGAAGTAGTTCGACAGCTTGCTCTGCAACCTGGCCACCGCCGCTTCCCCCTCGAACTCCTTGGGGTAGGGGCGCACCAGGTGGCGGGCGCCGGGCAGGGAGAAGATGTCGCACAGCCTGGCCCCCAGCTCCTTGAGGGTCTTGCGATCGCCGCGCAGGTGATCGCCGGCCGAGCCGTAGAGCAGCCGGCTGTAGCGCAGAAAGTCCGGTTGCCCGCGCTGGCGCAGCATCTCGATGACCACCATGTATTGATCCACCGTCTCCTGCAGGATGCGGCCAAGCTCATCCTGGGGACCGAGCCGGCGCCGGATCCTGTCCCGCAGCTCCTTGAGCTCCAGGTACTTGTTGCGGGGATCGAAGCCGAGGGGAAGGCCATCATAGAAGGCCTTGTCGACGGCCGGCAGCGTGCGCCCTCCGCTGGCCAGAAAGTCGGCCTGCAGGTGACGGGGCCACTTGATGGCATCCAGAATGCGGATGGGCTTTTGCAGGATCAAGAGTTCATCCGAGAGGGATTTCAGATGCAGACGGTACTTTTCTTGGATGGTCATTTAGCCCCCTGTGGGGCGAGTGTGGCGCTGGAATGGGCTGAGTATATGCAGGCTGCTTGCCAAAAAGAAGCGAGGGCCGTGCTTATCCGGCCAGTGCGCTTTTGGTTGCCGGAAAATTGGTTTAGACTGCGCCCCTTGATCCCAATTGTGTCGTGGAAATGATGAATATCCCCAGCTCCGAAATGATAATGCGTTGGTTGCAGCAGGCTCGTATCGAGCACTATGTCTGTGATCAGTGCCATGGTATCCACATCGTCTCCCTGCAGTCCGTCGAGGGCATCCAGGAGAGCCGGATCTTCGTTGAAGAGGAAGGGGTGCTGTTTTCATCCGAGCTGGAGGTGCGTCCCTCCGCCTTGCTGCCGCTGGTGGCCGAGCTGGGTCGCCTCAACATGCAGTACCCGTCGCTCAAAGTGTTCCTCGACATCATCGATGACAACCTGCCGCGGCTGGTGGTGGGGCATACCGTCTTTACCAAGGCGGGGCTCAGCGTCGAGCAGTTCCTGCTGTTTGTGGAAAGCACCATAGCCGCGACCCATGAAGTTGTCTCCGAATGCGAGCGGTTGGGCTTCCTGAATCTGCCGGAAATCCAGGTTGCGCCGGAGTCTGTGCACTGATTTGTGCGTTAAATGTGCGAACGGTTCGTCTGATGCAAAAAGCCGTTGACGCCGGCGGGGCTTTCCCCTAAATTACGCCCCGTTCCAGCGCAACAGCGCAGCGAACATCGTGCTGGCTGAGCACGTTAAACAACAGACCAAAATTTGGTGAGGTGACCGAGAGGCTGCCCACCGACGAAGTCGGCAAGATGCACGCGCAGCGTGCTCCGAAAGCCAATTCAAGAAGTAAAAATTTGGTGAGGTGTCCGAGTGGCTGAAGGAGCACGCCTGGAAAGTGTGTATACGGCAACGTATCGAGGGTTCGAATCCCTCCCTCACCGCCAAATTTTAAAGAACCGACCTGATGGTCGGTTTTTTTGCTTTGGGGAAGAATTATCAGCTCATGTCGAAGAGGGAGGGTGAGAACCCTCGTCGGGTTCGAGCAGAGCAGCTTGCTGCGATGAACGGCCGCAGGCCGCCCGGAAGGGGTGAGCCATGCAGTGGCGAATCATCCCTCACGGCCAAATAAAACAAAAGGCCCCGTCGCAAGACGGGGCCTTTTGTTTTATCCGGTGACGGGCGGCTCGGTTCGGGCCCTGGTTCGACAGGTGGGCAGGATAGCCCGCCTGGACGGCCAGAGGCCGCCCGCAGGGCGAGCGTCAGGGATGGCGCGAGTCAATCCCGACCCATCCTCAGATGTTAAAACCGATCCGATGGTCGGTTTTTTGTTTTGCGTGATAGCTTGTCGCCTCCCGCTGTCTTCACAGTTTCTCCATCATCCATAACCAGGTTGTATCGACGGGCAGCCGGCCCCCGATGTTTCCTATTGTCAACGTACAGCTCAGTTGCCATCACCCCCGTGCGGATCATCAGGTTGAAATAAGTTCTGACTTGCGCAATGCATTGCGGGATTTTTAGTTTCTTATTCTGTATGTGCAACTTTGTCTGGATGAATATATTGAATGCGCAACTTGTTGCGTTATTGCGATGATGGCTTGATTGGTAATTGATTCAACCTATTGTTTTAAAACAATAAAATGAACTGGCATGGTCACTGCTAACGGATTCGGTCGAGTGTCATTACCGTTCAACCAATCAGGAGCAATTCCATGCCAACTCCATGTTACATCAGCATCGAAGGTAAAACTCAGGGCAACATCACCGCCGGTGCCTTCACTTCCGATTCCGTCGGCAACATCTTCGTGCAGGGCCACGAAGACGAGATGCTGGTACAAGAGTTCCAGCACGTCGTCACCGTACCGACCGATCCGCAATCCGGTCAGCCTGCTGGTCAGCGTGTCCACAAGCCGTTCAAATTCACCGTTGCGCTGAACAAGGCCGTGCCGCTGATGTACAACGCGCTGGCTTCCGGCGAGATGCTGCCGAAAGTGACCCTGAAGTGGTACCGCACCTCCGTCGAGGGCAAGCAGGAGCACTTCTTCTCTACCGTGCTGACCGACGCCACCATCGTCGACATCGACTGCCAGATGCCACACTGCCAGGATCCGGCGAAGTCTGACTTCACCCAGCTGATCCAGGTCTCCATGGCCTATCGCAAGATCGATTGGGAGCACACCGTTGCCGGTACCTCCGGTGCGGACGACTGGCGCGCGCCGATCGAAGCGTAATTCTCAGTCAAAGGGCACTGCTTGCGGTGCCCTTTTGCCGTTTCTGGCATTTCCCGCTCCGTTTCAATACACGCGTTTTTTCTTTTGCCCGTTTGCCTGAGGTGAGGGGGCACAAGAAAAAATCCGAGTTTACGTCTTGCCGCACGCCGTCAAGGGCGTGCGGTAGCCATGGTGTCAGAAAAACCGGGGCGAAGGCGGATCTCTCACACGGCTTGAAGTGCCCCGCCTGATGGGGCTGCACGATATCTCAGGGGCGAGCAACGATGGCAGACAGCACAGGATTACAATTTACCGTCAAGGTGGGGGCTCTGCCCGAAAACACCTTCGTGGTGGCCGAGTTTGCGCTTGATGAAGCGCTCAACCGGCCGTTCAACCTGCGCCTGGAGCTGGCAAGCGCCCAGCCCGACATCGACTTTGGCGCCGTGCTGGACCAGCCATGCGAGCTGCTGGTGTGGTACAACGGCGAGCTGCAGCGCCGGGTATGCGGGGTGGTCAGTGACTTTGCGCAAGGAGACAGCGGTTTTCGCCGTACCCGCTATCAGCTCATGGTACAGCCGGCGCTGTGGCGTCTGTCGCTTCGCCAGAACTCCCGCATCTTTCAGGCACAGAAACCCGATGAAATTCTCAGTATCCTCTTGCAAGAACACGGCATCACCGATTACGCCTTTGCGCTCAAGAACGAGCACGCCAAGCGGGAATACTGTGTCCAGTACCGGGAGAGCGACCTCGATTTCGTGAACCGCCTCGCCGCTGAAGAGGGGATGTTCTACTTCCACGAGTTTGAAGCGGGCAAACACCGCATCGTGTTTGCCGATGACGCAGCCGCCCTGACCGCTGGTCCCGAGCTCTTCTTCAACCTCGGCAACCGTTCCCTCGAGCAGGGCCCCTATGTGCGGCAGTTCCACTACCGGGAGGCGGTACGCCCCTCGGATGTGGAGCTCAAAGATTACAGCTTCAAGACCCCGGCTTATGGCCTCTCCCACAAGAAAGTGGGGGCTGAGCTGACTCACCAGCGCGATACCTATCAGCACTTCGACTACCCGGGTCGCTACAAGCAGGATGGCAGCGGCAAGGCCTTTGCCCAGCACCGCTTGGATGCGCTGCGCAACGATGCGGTGGCGGGCCAGGCTAAGTCCAACTGCGCGGCCTTGCAGCCGGGGCAGAGCTTCTCGCTGACCGAACACCCCAACGGCAGCCTCAACACCGACTGGCAAATCGTGCGTATCCAGCATACCGGCTTGCAGCCGCAGGCGCTGGAAGAGGAGGGGGGCAGCGGCCCGACTGTCTACCACAACGAATTCGGGGTGGTGAAAGCCAGCACCACTTGGCGGGCGCGTATCGGCAGCCCGGAGGCCCCCCACAAACCCATTGTGGATGGCCCGCAAATCGCCATGGTGGTGGGGCCCGATGGGGAGGAGATTTACTGCGACGAGCATGGCCGGGTGAAACTGCAATTCCCGTGGGACCGCTACGGCAGTTCCAACGACCAGAGCTCCTGCTGGGTGCGGGTGAGCCAGGGCTGGGCCGGCGGCCAGTACGGCATGATGGCCATCCCGCGCATCGGCCACGAGGTCATCGTCTCATTCCTGGAGGGGGACCCGGACCAGCCCATCGTGACGGGTCGCACCTATCACGCCACCAACCGCCCGCCCTACGAGCTGCCTGCCAACAAGACCCGCACCGTGCTGCGCACCGAGACCCACCAGGGTGAGGGCTTTAACGAGCTGCGTTTTGAAGACCAGGCCGGACAGGAAGAGATTTACATCCACGGTCAGAAAGATCTGAACGTGCTTATCGAGAACGACGCGGCCTGGCATATCAAGCACGACCAGCACACCGATATCGACAACGAGCGGGTGACTCGTATCAGAAAGGTGCCGGGTGAGCAGGGGGCTCCGCCCAGTCTTGGCAACGATCATCTGACCGTTGAAGGAGAGAAGCGGGATCATATCAAGGCTGACTATTCGCTGACGGTGGATGCCTCCATGCACCAAAAACTGGGTGATAGCTGGCTAACCCAGGCGGGGCAAGAGGTGCACGTCAAGGCCGGTGCCAAGGTGGTGCTGGAAGCCGGCTCTGAAATTACCGTCAAGGTCGGCGGCTGCTTTATCAAGGTCGATGGCGGTGGTGTGACCCTGGTGGGGCCCACCATCAAGATGAACTCGGGTGGCAATGCAGGCTCTGGATCCGGTTGGGCTGGCAAGGTACCCAAGAGTATTGAGGGTATGTTGGATAGCCCTCACACGCGCTGGATGAAGTTCTATCACCTCGACTCCGAGCTGATGCCGCTGGCGGGCACTCCCTACAAGGCCGTATTGAGCGATGGGTCGGTGCGGGAAGGCACGCTGGATGGTGATGGCATGGCGCTGCTCGAGGATGTGCCTGCTGGCACCGCTTCAGTGACCTATGACCTGCAGGACAATTTTGTCGATCTGCCCCGTGAATCCATCTCGGCCCTCACCGGCCATCTCGACAGTCTGAGCGACGAGGGCTGATATGTTCGGTAACGATCTGTTTGAGCAGCTCTATGACCACCTGGATCAGGCTGTTTCCGGTGGGGCTGCCTATGTCAAACAAAGTGCTGAGGCCGTCAAAAAAGGGATTGCCTCCAGCCTGCAGTGGATCTGGGAGGCCCTGCAGGGGGATTTCAACCCCAATCAAAGCGCAGGACAGATCGCCGCCAATGCGGTGCTGGGTCTAATTCCCGTAGTTGACCAGGTGCTGGATTGTCGCGATCTGATTGCCAATGCCCGGGATATTTCCCGTGATCCCAAGCAGCCGGATAAGTGGGTTTTCCTCAGCTTTACCCTGATAGGGCTGATCCCGTCGCTGGGTTCAGCCCTCAAGGGGGTGTTGAAAATCATCTTCCTGTTTGTCCGCAAGGCGGGTGGGGATGCCACCAAGGCGATCAGACCTGCAATGGCGCCCGTGCTGACGTTTCTCAGTGATCCCAAGGTCAAGAAAGTGCTGGGTATCTCGCGCCTCGACAAAGTGCTAAAAGAATTTGCCGGTCAGATCCGTGGGTTGAGGGGACAGATTGCGGTCAGTGTGTTGCTGGGTTATCTGAACGATGCCGTCAAGTCGCTGACCAGCTTGATCGGCAAGATAAAGGGATTGGCTCCTGCTTCAGTCAGGATCTGGCTTGAGCAATCCCAGCGTCTGGTGTTGCAGATGCAGTCACAGGCGGGTCAGATGCTGCCTGTCGCCATGGGGCCCGTGCTCAAGTCCCTCGATGAGATAGCCGCTGGGTTGGAGAAAGAGGCGGTCAAGCATGCCCCTGGTTACAAGGCCATGCCCGGTGGTACCGTTATCCACCCGCTGCCGGATGATGTGGTCAAAGTGGAGCTCAAGATCCTGAGCCGCTCGAAGAAAGGGATTTATGGCGAGATCATCAGCGACAATTGGATGGCAAATCACAAGTTCGAGAACCTGTTGCCAGAACATCGCCGGGTACGTAGCCTGAATGACAAGCCCAGAGGGCGGGGCATCGATGGTATCTACAAGAACACCAATCCTCCGCCTCCCTACGTGGTGACCGAGACCAAGTTTCGGACGGCAGGGGGGGAGTATATCGATGGGGATGGCACCAAGAGCACCCAGTTGTTGTCGATGACCAAGGGGTCGGGCAAGCAGATGAGCAATTTGTGGATAGAAAGGCGATTACCGGATGAAATAGCAGATAAAAAGCTATTGGCGGATATCAGAAAACAAAAATATGAATCTTGGTTGATGATCGTCGATGAGTCTGGTGAGGTGATTCAGATCACCAAGTTGAATAAGAATGCCGATGCTATCGGTACTATCCCGGTCAAGTAGGAGTAGAGAATGAGTTCGTTTATTGAGCAGCGTCGAGATCCACTATTATCTGAGGATTTCTTCTTGGTTCAGCTAGAAGACTACAAAGAATCGCTCTATTTTGACCAGGAGTGGTGGAGTTGGATAAATGATCCTCACCATGAACGCTGGAGTGACCCAGCAGGATTGCCTACTCGCTCTGGTGCCAGTGCGGGCATGTTTATGGATAATCTTGAACATCTGATCTTGCTTTATTCTGGCGGAGTCTCTCATGAAGAGGTTATTGCTCAGCTAGGCATCGTCACTAAAGAGTTTTTACGCCATAAAAAAGAGTTTCCAGATGAACAGTTTTATTACTGGGAGCAAGATGCTTATCAATATCTGCTCTGGATGCTCTCATTAAGCATCCTCTATGGCCAGGATGAGATATTGCCCGAGTTGGTGCGTTATATCAGTAAGAATCCGGAAGGGGACGACGACCCGTTGTGGAGCGTACTGTTGGCCCGCCTGGGTTATCCTGGCTTCCCTCGAGGTCCAGAATCCTATATTCCAGAGGTGTACCGCCCGCTATTTGATGCCATCAAGGGAGATGGTGTGAATCCCACCAAGGTTGAGCGTCAGGCGAGCATCAAGCAATATCTCAAAGGATGGTACAAGGGGTGTAAAGAGTGCTATTGGCACGACAGGCACAAGGCAAAGCATGCCATCTACTTTGGCTATTGGGCTTTTGAAGCGGCGCTGGTCACCCTGCTTTATGAGCTGGATGACAGCAGCTATCGAGACATGCGCTATTACCCCAAGGATCTGGTCGATTATGCCAGAGCCAATGGTATTGCAGAGAAATGGCAGGCATTGCGAGTAGCCCAACATCCTATTGCCATGCCGGGTTCCGTGGTGGAGCAGGATGGCAACTGGCGCTGCAACCTGACCGATGAGCAGTGGCAGCTTCGCAAAGGGCAGAGCTTACCTTCCCAAACCCATGTCAACAAGGATGACATGTTGTTCTGGGTACAGGAGTAGTCCGCAGTGTATCGATCATGCATTGTCTGCGTGATCGATACATCGCGAACCGAACATCGTTTTGGTGCTGCCGTGGTATTGCTTGGCCCCTTTGGCTCTGTATGAAAAAATCGGGAAAGAAAGGTGAAGGCGATAAAAAAACTATTTCTGCTCCTATCCGTCATTATCTTGTCACCCCTGTTGATTCCCATGGTCTATGTCGAAAGACGAAGAAAGAAATGGCTCCTATCAATTTTACTATCTCCTCTGCCTGAAGAGATCAGAGTCGGCAGATTGAACGCGCTGATGAATACCCATACCGATGAGCTACAGGGTGGCATTGTGTCAGCACTTGTTGAATTCAACTCTGATGAGCATTGGGTGTGTCTCAATATTGACTGGCGAGACGTCGAGGAAGTTGAGTTGCAGGGCAACGCATTGGCGGATATTCATGGCTTGAAGGAGCACTTCATTTGCGCCGAACCGGGTGAGGATACATCGGTTTGGCGCCTGTTGGTGCTTTATGACTTATGGCTGCAAGCGCGAGAATATGAAGTCGTGCTTTGGGATATAGATGCAGATCAATATACAGGGTTTATTTGTCGAACGGATGTTCTCGATAAACTGTTAAACGAGGGGCGCAAGCTGGGTCTGCATCTGGTCAAGCTGGACCATGTGAACGAACAATAGCGCCTTGTATCAACCGAAAAAGCCCTATACCGGTATTTATTGAAACAGAGCCAACGTGAAATAGTAAATACAGAAAGTAGTTAGAAAATGTCATGTATGCAGTTCTCCCTCCCATCTTAATTAGTCGCAGATATCAATGATGACATACCGCACATTATGCTTGGTGCTGGCGAGCCATTGGCTGGCCGCTTGTACAACCACGACGTCACAGACGGAATCCGAACTCTTGCAAGCCGCACAACAAGGGCAGGGCAAGGCCCAATATGAATTGGCCAATCGTTTGGTGGCCAAGCCCGATTACCCGCAGGCGATGCGCTGGATGAAGCAGGCCGCCGATCAAGTCGGTCCGTTGGCGGCTGATGCCGGACTGCGGGGAAAGGCAGCCCTGCAAGTAGGGAGTTGGTATCAGGCAGGGTTGGGGGAACCAAAGAACCCTATGCTGGCCACGCAATGGTGGCAAAAATCAGCCAAGTTGGGCAATGCCGAAGCCAGCTATCAGTTGGGTCAGGATTGCCGGCAACGGCACAAGGACAAGCTGGTCAGTGAGTGCCTCGACTGGTTCGAGCAGGCAGCCAAGCGCGATCATGCGAATGCCCAGTTGGTTCTGGGGCAGTGGTATGCAGGTCAGGCTGGGGCCGATGAAGATGCCGTCAAGTGGCTGGAGAAGGCCGCGGAGCAGGGTAATCGCGATGCTCAATATCAGCTTGGTGCTCGCTATGAGCAAGGGAAAGGGGTGAGCAAGCGCTCCGATCTTGCTTTGCACTGGTATGAGAAAGCAGCCGCGCAGCAACAGCCGGATGCCTTGTTGGTGCTGGCCCGCAAGGCGCCTTCTGAAGAGGCATTCAGCCTTTATCTGCGAGCCGCCAATGCGGGCTCTGCACCGGCCCAGTTGTGGCTGGGGCAGGCCTATCTGGTCGGCAAACAGGTTCACCAGGATCTTGCACTTGGCCGCTATTGGCTGGAGCTGGCGGCAGGAAGTGGCTCCCATGAGGCCGAATATCAATTGAGCTTGCAGCAGAGTGGTGCCGCAGAACGAGAGTATTGGTTGACGCGTGCCGCAGAAGGGGGATTCAGTCAGGCTCAGTTTGCATTGGCTCAATGGCAGCAAGAGCAAGGGGACCTGGTGACCGCTCGCCACTATTTTGCACTGGCGGCAGCACAGGGCAATGTCAATGCGCGTTACGCCTATGGCGAGATGCTGCGGCTCGGGTTGGGTGGCAAGGAAGACTACCCGCAAGCACTCAAACAGTATCGGCTGGCGGCCAATGCCCGACACCGATTGGCCCAATATCGCATGGGGATCATGCGTGAACAGGGGTTGGGAGCTCCACGCAATAGAGTGCATGCTTATGCATGGTATCTGTTGGCGGCAACCGAGGGTAATCAAGAGTCAGCCAAAGCGCGTGATGAGCTGGAGAAAGGCATGACGGAAAAAGAGAAAAGTGTCGGACAGAAATTGGCGCAGCATTGGTTCTTACAGCAATCTAGTCAGAATTATGATCAGCCTGGCTGATCAATTGTATTATTTTTTAGAGGGTTAGCGTTTTTCATGTGAGGTTGATACAACAGAACTCTTATTAACTTGCTTATCTGTTATTCGCGTAGATGAAAACAACCTTTATCATGTTTTCATGTATGAACAATCCCTTTCTTCTTTCTAGCGTCATAACCTGGCGCATTACTATCTTGACTCAATCAGTCAATAATTGACGCACAACTGCTGGAGTTTGGCGTGATGGGGTATGATAACAGTTGAAAGTTATAGGTTTGTTTTTTGTTAATATATCAATCCTCACCTTTCAAGATTTAAGTGGTTGCAGTTAAACTGTTGTTTTAATTGGTTTTTTATTTTTGTAATTTCTTTTTCACGGATATTTCATTGACGGTAGCTCATCTATAAATATACCATTAATTATAAATGGCATTTAAGCCAATATGACCTCTAACGATAGAGTAGAGGCACTTCGGGTTGTTATGAATAAACAAGTGGGTATTGTGCTTTTGATAATTAGAGCTGTTGCTCTTTTTGGTCGAACGCATATCTGTTGGCCAGTGGATTGGTCTCTTGCCAACCGGCAATAGCGTCAACTGTCATTTTTGACAGTTGTTGGCTAAACCACCGGCTATAAGCTTTTGGGTCTGGATAGACCCACAACTTGGTATTTAGAGCATGGGAAAAAATATTGATGGGGCCACTGTTGCACCCAAGGAACGTATTAATATCAAATATGTACCGTCGACCGGAGGTCAACAGGGAGAAGTAGAACTTCCCTTGACCATGATGGTGGTCGGCAACATGAAGGGACGCACCGAAGACACCCCCATCGAGGAGCGTCAGACCGTCTCCATCGACAAGAATAATTTCTCTTCCGTCATGAAAGAATCTGCACTGGAACTGAATTTTTCCGTTCCCAATCGCCTGGAGGAAAACAGCCAGGACGAGTTGCCGGTTTCGATCAAGATCCAGTCTCTGGAAGACTTCACCCCTGACAGCGTGGCCCAGCAGGTGCCCGAGCTGCGCAAGCTGCTGGAGCTGCGTGAGGCCCTGGTTGCCTTGAAGGGGCCGCTCGGCAATATCCCCGCCTTCCGCAATCGTTTGCAGGAGCTGTTGTCCAGTGATGAAGCGCGTGAGCAACTGCTCAAAGAGCTGGATTTGATTAAACCTGCCGAGTGATCGCCGGGTTGGATTGATTGACGAGAAAAGGAAAAAACATGTCTTTGGTCGAAGAACAGGTTCAAGCGGGGGCGAGTGCCGCCTCCTCGTCCTTGCTGGACGAAATCATGGCGCAGGCTCGCATCACCCCGGTGGATGAGGGTTACAGTGTCGCCAAGCAGGGAGTAGCTGCCCTGATTGCCAACATCCTGGATAGCGGCACTGCCAGCAGTCCGGTCAACAAGGCCTTGGTGGACAGCATGATTGTCGAGCTCGACAAGAAGCTCGGCAAGCAGATGGACGTGATCCTGCATGCCAAGGAGCTGCAGGAGATGGAGTCCTCCTGGCGCTCCCTCAAGCTTTTGGTGGATCGCACCGATTTTCGCGAGAACATCAAGATCCAGGTGCTGCATGCCACCAAGGAAGAGCTGCTGGAAGATTTCGAGTTTTCACCCGAAATCACCCAGTCCGGTCTCTACAAACATGTTTATTCCAGCGGATATGGCCAGTTTGGTGGCCAGCCGGTGGGGGCCGTGATCGGTGATTACGCCTTCACCCACAGCTCTCCCGACATCAAGCTGATGCAGTATGTCAGCGCGGTAGGGGCCATGTCCCATGCCCCCTTCATCTCTTCCGTCGCACCCGCCTTCTTCGGGGTCGACAGCTTTACCGATCTGCCCTCCATCAAGGATCTCAAGTCAGTCTTCGAAGGTCCGGCCTACACCAAGTGGCGTGCGTTGCGTGAATCGGAAGATGCCCGCTATCTGGGGCTGACCGCACCGCGCTTCCTGGCACGTCTGCCCTACGATCCGACCGAGAACCCCATCAAGGGCTTCAACTATCAGGAAGATATCAGCTCGGATCACGACCACTATCTGTGGGGCAACACCGCCTATCTGATGGGCACCTCCCTGACCGACAGTTTCGCCAAGTATCGCTGGTGCCCGAACATCATAGGCCCGCAGAGTGGTGGTGCCATCCACGATCTGCCGGTACACGTCTATGAAGCCATGGGTCAGCTGCAGGCGAAGATACCGACCGAGGTGCTCATCACCGATCGTCGTGAATACGAGC
Source organism: Aeromonas sp. FDAARGOS 1408 (assembly GCF_019048665.1). Taxonomy (NCBI): domain Bacteria; kingdom Pseudomonadati; phylum Pseudomonadota; class Gammaproteobacteria; order Aeromonadales; family Aeromonadaceae; genus Aeromonas; species Aeromonas sp. FDAARGOS 1408. The sequence goes on from NZ_CP077394.1 coordinate 1,303,941, forward strand.
TGTCGGAAGAGGGCTTCATCACCCTGACCATGCGCAAAGACAGCGACAACGCCGCCTTCTTCTCCGCTAACTCGGTGCAAAAACCCAAGGTATTCCCGAATACCAAGGAAGGCCGGGAGGCGGAAACCAACTACAAGCTGGGTACCCAGCTGCCCTACATGTTCATCATCAACCGCTTGGCGCACTACATCAAAGTGCTGCAGCGCGAGCAGATCGGCTCCTGGAAGGAACGTCAGGATCTGGAGCGTGAGCTGAACAGCTGGATCCGGCAGTTTGTTGCAGACCAGGAAAACCCGCCGGCAGAGGTGCGCAGTCGCCGCCCGCTGCGTGCCGCCCAGATCAAGGTGCTGGACGTGGAAGGGGAGCCGGGCTGGTATCAGGTTGCCATGTCGGTGCGCCCGCACTTCAAGTACATGGGGGCGAGCTTCGAGCTCTCTCTGGTAGGTCGTCTGGACAAGGAATAAGGCCCGATGCCGCATCTCTCTTCCTGGGATAGAGGAAATGCGGCCAGTCTGTTTGATCGCATCAGGGGGGAGGGGCTTGGCTCCTCCCCCCGTACGGAGTCTGAGGAACTGATCGCGTCTGTTAAACGGCAGCTCGAACAGGTACTCAACACCCGTCCCGGCAATTGTCGCAGCGCACCTGACCTCGGGGTCATCGATTTCAACGATGCCACCCAGGGCAGTGCCGACATCAAGGGGCGGATCCGGGAGGCGATCCGGCAATGCATCCGTCGTTATGAACCGCGGATCGTGCATGTGGATGTCCGTTCACCCGACCATCAGGCGAGTCCGCTTGAGATGTCGTTTCAGGTGACGGCCCACGTGCGGCTGGAGCATATCGAGCAAGTTACCTCGTTCAACGTCCATATGGACAGTCATCGTCACTACCGCATGGTCTGATCAATGTCGCTGGAACATTACTTCAGGGATGAACTGGCATTTTTGCGCCTGCAAGGGCGCGAATTTGCAGATAGCCATCCCGAGCTCACCCGCTTTCTGTCGGAGCAAAATAGCGATCCGGACGTGGAGCGCCTGCTGGAGGGATTCGCCTTCCTCACGGGCAACCTGCGCGCCAAGATTGAGGATGAGTTTCCCGAGCTGACCCACGGTCTGCTCAACATGCTCTGGCCCAACTACCTGCGTCCCGTGCCCAGCATGACCATCATGCAGTTTTCGGTCATTCCGGGGGCCATCGCCCAGCCGGCGCTGGTCAGGCAAGGCTGCCAGCTCGACAGCCTGCCCATGGACGAGGTGACCTGCCATTTCCAGACCTGTCACGATACCTGGGTCTATCCGGCCGATATCCGTCATATTGCCGCCCAGAGCGGCAACGATCTCTCCACCATCTCGCTGGATATCGCCCTGCATGCCCCTCTGCCGCTCAGCGAGTTGCAGCTGGACAAGCTGCGCTTCTTCCTCGGTGGCGACAGCTACACCGCCTATGAGCTCTACTTCTGGCTCTCCAACCAGCTCTCCCATATCGAGCTCGAGATCGACGGCAAGCGCTTTCGTCAGGAGGCCAAGGCCCTCAAACCGGTCGGCTTCGAGCGCGGTGATGCGCTCTTGCCCTATCCGAACAACGTCTATTCCGGCTACCGGATCCTGCAGGAGTATTTCTGCTTCCCGGAAAGCTTCCTCTTCTTCGAACTCGCCGGTGGCGACTGGCCCAAACAGCCGTTGCCGGTGAGCGAATTCAAGGTGCACTTCTGCTTCGACCGGCCGCTGCCGGCGGAGCTCAAGATCCGACCCGACTCCTTCATGCTCAACTGCGTGCCGGCCATCAACCTGTTCCAGCACGACAGCGAGCCGGTCAATCTCAATGGCCGTCAGGCGGAGTACCCCCTGAAGGCGAGTTATCGCCATGCCGACAGCTTCGAGATCTTCTCGGTGGATCAGGTGGAAGGTTGGGTCGAGGGGAACCTCGGCCGCTCCCGCGGCACGCCGCGCATCTATCAGCCGTTCGAGAGCTTCCAGCACCAGATTGAGCGGGCCAAGCAGCGGCTGGCGCTCTACTACCGGGTGCGGGTCAAGGAGGCGGTGAGCGGGGATGGTTTCGAGCACAGCCTCTCGTTCGTGCGCGGGGATGAAACCACCACGGTCGAACTGGATGAATCCATCTCGGTGACGCTCACCTGTACCAACCGCTCCCGCGCCGCCCGCCTCAAGGTGGGCAGCGTCTGCGTGCCAACCGGCAGCTCACCCTCGTTTGCCACCTTCCGCAACCTGATCCGGCCGACCCGGCCGCTGCGCCCGGCGCTGGACGGCAGTCTGCACTGGACGCTGATTTCCAACCTGTCGCTCAACTATGTCTCCCTATTGCGCCGCGATGCCCTGGTGCAGGTGCTGCGTACCTACGATTTTCCGGCGCTGCACGACAAGCAGGCAGAGCAGGCCTCGCGCAAGCGGCTGGCGGGGATCGAGGAGATCGAAACCAAGCCGGTGGACCGGCTGGTACGTGGCATGCCGGTGCGGGGGCTCAAGTCGGTGCTCTCTATCCGCCAGTCTGCCTTTGGCAGCGAAGGGGAGCTCTATCTGTTCAGCACCGTGCTGGCCCACTTCTTCTCGCTGTACGCCAGCGTCAACGCCTTCCACCTGCTTGAGGTGGTCAATCTCGACAACAAGGAGCGCTATCAGTGGCCAGTCCAGATCGGTCAGCACTCCCTGATGTGACGTCCGGCAAGGACGCACCCCGCTTCAACTTCTTCCAGCTGGTTGAGCTGCTCAACCGGCTGGATGGTGCCGATCAGGAGCGAGGGCTCGACTACCTGCCCGGTGACGAGAACATCCGCTTCAAGGCGACCGCCTCCCTGGGGTTCCCTACCAGTGACGTGTTGCAGATTGGCCGGGACGGGCAGGGCCGCCACGAGCTGGAGGTGGCCTTTCTCGGTCTGCACGGCAGCCAGTCACCGATGCCTGGCTATTACCTCGATTCGCTGGCATGGGAGTACGCCCAGGGGGAGCAGAAGCTCGGCCTGTTCCTGGATTTCTTCCATCACCGCCTGCTGACCCTGCTGCACCGGATCTGGCGCAAGTATCGCTACCACGTCCGGTTTCAGGACAACGGCGAGGATGGCTTCTCCCGCCTGATGTTTGCTCTGGTAGGGCTTGGCAACGAGGCGGTCTGCCAGAGCCTGCCGGTCAACCGGGCCAAGATGCTCTCCTATGCGGGCATGCTGGCGAGCCCCAGCCGCTCCCCCGAGGTGGTGGCCGGTCTGGTGGCCCACTGCTTCGATCTGGCGGACGTGGAGGTGAGCGCCTGGCAGTGGCGCAAGGTGCCTATTCATCAGGATCAGCAAAACCGCCTTGGCGGTGCCTGCGCCACCCTGGGGGATGACTTTGTCATCGGCGACAAGGTGAACGACTGTGCCGGCAAGTTCTTGTTGAAGATCAACAACCTGAGTTTTGGCCAGTTTCTCGGGTTTCTGCCGAACGGGGAGCACTTCCACGCCCTGGTGACCTTCGTCTCCTTCATCCTGCGCGATCAGCTGGCCTGGGATCTGCGGCTGGGTTTCGGTCAGGAGCAGGCGAGGGGACTGAGACTCGGTGAAGAGCAGAGTGCCCGTCTGGGGTGGAGTACCTTTCTCGGCCAGCCGCCGAGCGATCCGTTCGTGACCATTTGTGTGCAGGAATAAGTGCAGAAATAAGCTGCGCAGAACATTTAAGTACAGAGATCAGTGCAGGAGTAACCGTGGACGATTTTAACCAGCAACTTTCCCTGGTGGTGCTCAACAGCGAACAGCTCGACGGCAGCCAGCAGGTGCAGTACCGCTTCGACGAGATGGGGGGGACCCTGGGCGCCTCCGAGCAGGATGACTGGCAGCTGCGGGACAGGTTGGGGGCCGTGCTGCCCGCCCACGCCCGTATCGAGCTCAACGACGGTCGCTTCTGCCTGTGCGATCTGAGCGGCCAGACCTATATCAATGGCGCCACCTCACCCATCGGGCGGGCCCGCAAAGTGCATCTGGAGCAGGGGGACGAGCTCATCGTCGGCCCGTTCCGGCTGCGTACCTACCTGGGGGCCATCACCCCGGAGCAGAGCCTGCAGCAGGTGCTCGGCAATCGCGCCACCGAGCAGCTCGACGAGTGGCTGACCGGTGATGAGCCTGCAGCCCGAACCGATGATCCGCGTACCCTGGCGGCCGATCCCCTGCTGGCACTGCAACAGGAGCGCCGGACCCCCAATTCGTTGATGGATGGCTTGCCAACAGCTGGCGTGCCGACGGATGGCCCGCTGGCGGATAGTCGCCTGCAGGCTTCACCGCGTTCACAGCCGGATGTGGACGTTTCCCCCCTTGCCCCCTTTTCTGCTGTCGAGAACACCATGAACCAAGAATTTCTGGATATGCCCAGCATCGAGAACCACCCCGATTATCAGCTGTCGCTGGACGGCGTCGATCACGTGGCCCTGACCCCGCTGATGCGCGGCCTGGGTCAGCCCTTGCAACTGCAGGACACCCAGCAGGCCCACGACATGCTCGAAGAGATGGGCAAGACGGTGCGGGCCATGGTGGAGGGGTTGCTGCAGTTGCAAACCGAACAGGCGGCGCTGGCGGACAAGCACCTGCGCCCCATCGAGGACAACCCGCTGCGCCTGGGCCTTGACTATGACGAGACCCTGGCGGTGCTGTTTGCCGAGCAGAAGAGCCCGGTCCACCTGAGTGCGCCGGCGGCGGTGGCCGAGAGCCTGAACAATGTGCGCATCCACCACGTGGCGAACCAGCAGGCCATCGGCGCAGCCCTCGACAGCATCCTGCAGGCGTTTTCGCCGCAGGCCCTGCTGGGGCGGTTCGAGCAATACCGCCGCAGCGGTGCACCGGACACGGCCGACGAAGGCTGGGCCTGGAACATGTACCAACACTACTACCGCGAGCTCACCTCCGCCCGCCAGCAGGGGTTCGACAAGCTGTTCCACCAGGTGTATGCCCAGGCCTATGACCAGGCCGTGCGTCAGCAACAGGGACTGATTTGATGATACGTGCGCTGATGCTGGGGGCGGCTCTGCTGGCCCTGGCTGGCTGTACCACCATGGGCAAGATGGCCGACGTCGCTATGAACCCGGATATCCAGGTGGGTAGCAATGACAGTCAACCGGCGACCCTGGGGCTGAGCCTGCTGGCGGAGCCTGACGTCAACCCCAACGAGAGCGGGGAGGCGGCGCCCATCGAGTTTCAGGTGGTGCTGCTGGCCGAGGATTCCAAGCTGCTCGCCACCGACTACGACCAGGTGACGGCAGATGTCGAGAAGGCCCTTGGCAAGAACTACCTGGATCATCAGGACTACACCCTGCTGCCGGGCCAGTTCAAATACCTGCCTCCCGTCAAGCTCGACGAGAAGACCCGTTACATCGGCGTGATCGCACGCTACGCCGACCCGGACAGCGCCGAGTGGCGCAAGGTCATCAAGATCAAGAGCAAGGGCGCGGCTTATCAAATCCTGGTGCACCTGCGCCTGGATGAAGTGGAACTGCAAAAAGAAGAAGAATAACCATGTCGAGTCGAAATCGGGTTATCTGGCGTGAGGGGCTCTTCATCAAGCCCCAGCACTTCCAGCAACAACAAAGGCATTCGGATTACGCGCTGCACGCTCGCCTGAGCGCGCTGTCCGACTATTTCTACGGCTTGCAGTCGCTCGCCATCAACGAGGATTACCTGGGCTTTGGTCGCATCGCCCTGGTCGGGGCCACCGGTATCCTGCCGGACGGGACCGTGTTCAACATCCCCAACGACGACATGCTGCCGACCCCGCTGGAGATCACCGACGCCTCGGTGGCCAACCAGAAGGTTTATCTGGCGCTGCCGCTCTCGGTAAGCGGCGTCAACGAGGTGGGGCAGGGCGGCCAGGTCGCTACCCGCCTGCAGGCCCATCGCCACGATGTGCGCGATCTGCACAGCGAAGGGGGAGACGTGGTCTCCCTCGAAGTGGGTCGGGTCAGCCTGCGCCTGATGCTGGAGCGCGAAGATCGCAGTGCCTACGCCTCCCTGGCCATCGCCCGCATTCTGGACAAACGCCCCGATGGCGGTCTGGTCCTGGATCCCAACTTCATGCCCTGCAGCATCAGCGTGTCGGCCATTCCGGCCCTCAAACGCTTCCTCGGCGAGTCGGCGGGTTTGGTGGCGGAGCGGGCGCGCAGCCTCTCCCAGCGCATCGCAGCGCCCGGCCAGCAGGGGGTGGCCGATGTGGCCGAGTTCATGATGTTGCAGCTCCTGAACCGGGCCCAGCCCCAGCTCTCTCATCTGGCGCGCCTGGGTACCCTGCACCCGGAGCGGCTGCACGAGTTGCTGGTGCAGCTCTGCGGCGAGCTGATGACCTTTACTGACGAGTCCCGCCTACCGCCGGAGTTTCCGGCCTATCGTCACGACGATCAGCAGGTGAGCTTCGAGCCGGTGATGCTGGCCCTGCGCCAAGCGCTCAGTACCGTGCTGTCGCCGCGCGCCGTCTCCATCCAGCTGCGCAAACACCAGTACGGCATCATGGTGGCCATGGTCAACGAGAGCGAGCTGATGAAAAGCGCCGACTTCGTGCTGGCGGTGCGCGCCCGCATGCCGCAGGAGCAGTTGCGCAAACAGCTGCTGCAGCAGACCAAGGTGGCCTCCAGCGACAAGATCCGCGAGCTCATCAGCCTGCAACTGCCCGGCATCCCGCTGCTGCCGCTGCCGGTGGCGCCGCGCCAGCTGCCCTATCACGCCGGTTACAGCTACTTCCAGCTCGACCGGCAGAGCCCGGCCTGGCAGATGCTGGCGGTCAGCAATACCCTTGCCTTCCACATCGCCGGCGACTTCCCCGAGCTCGACATGCAGCTCTGGGCCATTCGCAGCCAGTGATCGCACCAAGGAATAAGCAGAGATGACCACGGACATTATCAAGAACGAGCAACTCAGCGACCTGCTGTTCGATCACGCCGAACAGCTGGACATGGATTCGGACTACTGGTTCCGCCTGCGCGGCCAGAGCATCAACCCGATGATCGACGCGGTGACCCCCTTGCTGGGGCTGGTGCAGCGGGTGCGCCTGCTGTCGCGCTATGACCAGGTGCCCGAGCTCTACCAGCGGGTGGTGACCGAGATCCAGGCCATCGAACAGGAGCTGATGGCCCAGGGTTACGAGAACGGGGTGGTGCTGTCGTTTCGCTACATCCTCTGCACCTTCATCGATGAGGCCGTGATGGGGCGCGACTGGGGCAGCCAGAGCGAATGGTCCCAGCACTCCCTGCTGGCCCGCTTCCACAACGAGACCTGGGGCGGCGAGAAGGTGTTCGTGCTGCTGGCCCGTCTGCAGGAAGACCCCGAGCGCTATCGCGACATCCTGGAGTTCATCTACCTGTGCCTCTGCCTCGGCTTCGAGGGGCGCTACAAGGTGATGAGCCAGGGGCGGGAGGAGTTCGAGCGCATCGTGCGCCAGCTGCACAAGCAGTTGGCCCCCGAGGCTGGTGGCGAGGCACCCAGCGTGTTTCACCTCGATCTGGGGCAGCAGGCCTCCCGCTATCAGCTGCGCAAGCAGGTTTCCCTGCGCAGCCTGTTCATGGGCGGGGCGTTGATCCTGGCGCTGATCTTCGGCCTCTATCACCACCAACTCAATAACCAGACCCAGGACGTACTGCGTCAACTGGGCGAATTATTAAAATAAAATACTAAGGAGAGCACGCCTTGATTCGTATAGAGCTACCGGTACTGGTGGAAAGACTCAACCCCATCTGCCGTCACATGCTGGAGGAGGCCGCGGCCCTCTGTGTCAATCATCAGGGGGCCGAGATCCGCATCGAGCACCTGCTGCTCAAGATGCTGGAGACCCCGCTGAGCGACGTGCGCCAGATCCTGAAGGTGGCCGAGGTCGACGTTGAAGAGCTGAAAACCCTGCTGCAACCCTCGCCGGTTGACAACGGTTATGGCCAGGGTTACCCCTCCTTTTCGCCCATGCTGGTGGAGTGGCTGCAAGACAGCTGGTTGCTCGCTTCCGCCGAGTTGCAGCATGGTCAGCTTCGCAGCGGCGTCATGCTGCTGGTGCTGCTGATGACCCCGCAGCGCTATTTGCCGGGCTCGGTGACCCGCCTGCTTGCCAAGGTCAATCGCGAGCTGCTGCGCCAGCAGTTTGACGAGTGGGTCAAGGAGTCTGCCGAGACGCAAGTGACCACTGCCCCCGGCGGCAAGACGGCCCAGGCCGCGCTGCCGGCCGATGCCAGCTTGCTGGCCCGCTTTACCGTCAACGTGACCGAACAGGCTCGCCAGGGCAGCCTGGACCCCGTGCTCTGCCGGGATCACGAAATCGACCTGATGATTGACATCCTCTCCCGTCGTCGCAAGAACAACCCCATAGTCGTGGGGGAGGCCGGTGTCGGCAAGAGCGCCCTCATCGAGGGGCTGGCCCTGCGCATGGTGGCGGGTCAGGTGCCCGAAAAGCTGCGCGGGGTCGAGCTGATGACGCTGGATCTCGGTGCCATGCAGGCCGGCGCCTCGGTCAAGGGAGAGTTCGAGAAACGCTTCAAGGGGGTGATGCAGGAGGTCAAGGACGCCGTGCAGCCAGTCATCCTCTTCATTGACGAGGCGCACACCCTGATTGGGGCCGGCAACCAGGCGGGTGGGCTGGATGTCTCCAACCTCATCAAGCCGGCGCTGGCCCGGGGCGAGCTGCGCACCATCGCCGCCACCACCTGGGGCGAGTACAAGAAATACGTGGAAAAAGACGCGGCCCTGTCGCGCCGCTTCCAGCTGGTGAAGGTCGGTGAGCCCGATGCCGACGAGGCCACCGTGATCCTGCGCGGCCTGCGCAGCATCTACGAGAAGGCCCACGGGGTGCTGATCGACGAGGAGGCGCTGCAGGCCGCCGCCCAGCTCTCCGCCCGCTACATCTCCGGCCGTCAGTTGCCGGACAAGGCGATCGACGTGCTCGACACCGCCTGTGCCCGGGTGGCCATCAACCTCACCACGCCGCCGCGCGCGGTCAGCCACCTGCAAAACGCGCTGCGCCAGCGCGAGCTGGAGATCCGCCAGCTGGAGCGCCAGAGCCTGATCGGTCTTGGTGACAACGCAGATCGCCTGGCCGAACTGCAGGGGGCCCAGCAGGCTTGCCGCGAAGAACTGGCCGAGCAGGAGGCCCGCTGGCAGCAGCAGCAGGGGCTGGTGCACCAGATAGTCGAGCTGCGCGCGGCGCTGCTGGCCGATCAGCAGGATGAGATGCTGGCCAGAGAGGCGCTGGATCTCGCCGATGCGCCGCTCGATCCGCAAGCCGCTGCCGAGCAGCTGGCCACCCTCGAGCGCGAGCTGGCCGAGCTGCAGCAAGGAGAAGTGCTGGTCTCAGCTCACGTCGACAAGACCCAGATTGCTGCCGTCATCGCCGAGTGGACCGGGGTGCCCCTCAATCGCATCTCACAAGGGGAGCTGGACGTGGTGACCCGCTTGCCGGAGTACCTCGGCGAGCTTATCAAGGGGCAGGATGTGGCGGTGGCCCACCTGCACAAGCATCTGCTGACCGCTCGCGCCGACCTGCGTCGTCCCGGCCGCCCGCTGGGGGCCTTCCTGCTGGTGGGACCGAGCGGGGTCGGCAAGACCGAAACCGTGCTGCAGATTGCCGAGCTGATGTTTGGTGGTCGCCAGTATCTGACCACCATCAACATGTCCGAGTATCAGGAGAAGCACACTGTCTCCCGTCTCATCGGCTCGCCGCCCGGCTACGTCGGCTTTGGCGAGGGGGGCGTGCTGACCGAGGCCATTCGGCAGAAGCCCTATTCCGTGGTGCTGCTGGATGAGGTAGAGAAGGCCCACCCGGACGTGCTCAACCTATTCTATCAGGCGTTCGACAAGGGCGAGCTGGCGGACGGGGAAGGGCGCATCATCGACTGCAAGAACGTGGTCTTCTTCCTCACTTCCAACCTCGGTTTCCAGACCATCGTCGACCACGCCGAGCAGCCAGACATGCTGCTGGATGCCCTCTATCCGGAGCTCGCCGCCTTCTTCAAGCCGGCGCTGTTGGCGCGGATGGAGGTGATCCCCTACCTGCCGCTCGGTCACGACACGCTAGTGCAGATCGTCGGCGGCAAGCTCAACCGGCTGGTCAAGCTGCTCAAGGAGCGTTTCGGCGCCGAGGTGGTGCTGGACGACGAGGTGGCCGAGGAGATCCTGCTGCGGGCCAATCGCAGCGAGAACGGCGCGCGTATGCTTGAATCCGTCATCGACGGAGCCCTGCTGCCGCCGGTCTCCCTGCAACTGCTGCAGCGCCTCTCGGCCGGTGAACCCATCAAGCGCGTCCACTTTTCCGTGGCCGATCACCAGTTCGTGGCCGAGGTGGGGGCTTGAGTATGGAGCAAGCCCTCGCATTTGCCCTGGCACTCACCGCCCAGCGCGATGAGCCGCATCTGTGTCACTGGTGGAGCTCGACCCTCCATGCCAGCTTCCAGCCCAGGGGGCTGCTGCTCGGCATGCTGGATATAAGCGGCCGTCAGCTCGAATGCAAAGGCTGGGTCAGGGGGAAGGAAGTGACGCTGGGGTTGGCGGTGGACGATTTTTCCCACCCCCTTGCCTATGTGCTGCACAAAGCTCAGTCCCGCACCTGGGACTCCCTCTACGGCGGCGCTCGCATCGAGCACGCCGGTTTTCGCGCACTGCTGGCCGACCTTGGCCAGCAGTGCGGCCTGCACGCCTATCCGCTGCTGGATGGCAACGGCAAGCCGTTTGCCGTGCTGGCCCTGATGGATGAGGGGGAGGTGCTGCGGGCCTGGGCCGACGGCCCCGAGCTGGCCCAGCTCTCCCAGGTCTTTTGCAACCAGCTCACCCTCATTCGCGATCTCGGTCGCAGCCGGCGGGATCAGGGAGTACTGCGCGACTCCCTGCGCCAGATGAAGGGAGAGGGGGAGCGGCTGCGTCAGCACGAGAAGCTGCTCGGCGATCAGCTGGTCGGCCAGTCGGCGGTGATCCGCGGGCTGCGCGAGCAGATAAACCAGGCTGGCCAGCACAAGCTGACCGTGCTGATCCAGGGCGAGACCGGCAGCGGCAAGGAAGTGGTGGCACGGCTGGTGCACCAGTGCTCCGATCGCGCCAACAAGCCCTTTGTCGCCATCAACTGCGCCGCCATCCCGGAGAACCTCATCGAGAGCGAGCTGTTCGGCTACCAGAAGGGGGCCTTCTCCGGCGCCCTAGCCAACAAGACCGGGCTGGTGGCCCAGGCCAACGGCGGTACCCTGTTTCTGGACGAGGTGGGCGACATGCCCGCCGCCATGCAGGCCAAGCTGCTGCGGGTGCTGGAAACCCGCAGTTACCGGCCGCTCGGGGCCGAGCAGGAGTATCACTCCGATTTTCGCCTCATCGCCGCGACCCATCAGCCGCTCACCCGTCATGTGGAGGAGGGGCGGTTTCGGGCCGACCTCTACCACCGTCTCTGTCAGTGCCTGCTGCTGATCGCCCCCCTGCGCGAGCATATCGAGGATGTGCCGCTGCTCTGTCAGCACTTCATGGCCCAGTTTGCCGCCCAGGATGGCAAGACGCTCGCCGGCTTGCAGCGCAAGTTCTTGAAACAGCTGCAGACCTATGACTTCCCCGGCAACGTGCGCGAGCTGCGCAACCTGCTGGAGGTGGCCTGTGCCCATACCCGCTCCGGGGAGGAGGTGGGGCTGGAGGCGTTGCCGCCAGAGCTGCGCGAGCGGGTCTGCGTCGAGTTGCCCGGCTACATGGACGACTACAACCACATCCGCGATCTGCGCCGGGCCATGCAGCAGTACGAGGCCTCCGTCATCGAGGCGCGCCTGCGCCACTTCCACGGCAACCGGATGCTGGTGGCCGAGAGTCTCAACATACCCAAGCGCACCCTGGATCACAAGTGCCAGAAACTGGAGGTGAACTGATGAGCGTCATCGCCCTATTGCCTCTGCTGCTGGCCACCAGTGCGGCCGAGGCACCGCTGGACATGGCGCGCTGGCAAGCCTGCCGGCAGGAGCCCTCGCCGCTGGTGCGGCTCGCCTGCTACGACGCCATCGGCAATGGAGCGGTCAGTGCCACCGAAGGGGATTCCCCCAAATCGGCGGCCTGGCAGGCCATCTGGGCCCAGGAGCAGGCCCGCACGCCAGCGAGCGCCCCCTTCCTCCTGCAAAGCGATGAGGCGCGTGGCAGTGAAACCCTGACCCGTCCGGCGCTGCGCGGCGCGACGCTCTCCATCGGCTGCGTCGACAGCATCACCCATATCCGGCTGCGGCTGGATCAGCCCTGGAGCGGCGAGAAGGTGCAGGTCGCGCTGGATGGTCAGCCGAGTGCCGGCTCCCAGAGCTGGTTTATTCGGGATCAGGGTCTGTTGCTGGAATATGGCCGCGGTCTGCCCGCCATCGAAGAGCTCAAGCGCTGGCTGGGCCATCGCGAGCTGCAGGTGCGGGCCGACAACGGTGCCCTCTTGCGGGTTGACTTGAGCGGCCTGAAAGAGGCGCTGGTACCGCTGCGTCAGCAGTGCCGCTGGTAGGGGGGAAGATGAGCTATCAACACCCCTGGTGTGCACGCCTGCTCACCAGCCTGCCGGATGAACAGATAAGAGGCGCGGTGCTGGCCGATGAGCCGCGCTGGGACTACGTGGAAACCGAGCTGGTCAAGCTGGGATCCCTCGCTCACAGCCAGGTCGATCTCAATGCGGTAGCCGAGGCTTGCCTCGGCTTGCTGGAGAGCCGCACCAAGGACATGCGGGTGCTGGCCCAGCTGCTGCGCTGCCTGCAGCACCCGGCCAAGGCGACCCCGCTGGGGGCTGCGATCAGCCTGCTGGAGGCCTGGATCCAGGCCTACTGGCTGCTGGCCTGGCCCGGCAATACCAGCCAGAAACAGCGGCTGATGGTGCAAATCGTCAAGCGCTTCGAAGGGGCCCTGCCGCGCATCTGCGAGAGCGCCTCGGCAGCCGAGCTGGCCCAGTTGCTGGCCCAGGCCGAGCAGTTGGAGCGGGTCTGGCTGGCGCAGTGTCCCGACAAGGGGGAGCTGCTCGACCCGTTGGTGATGGGGCTGAAGCGGGCCCAGCGCCAGCAGGTGGCGCAGGCGCAGGCTGATGCTGCTGGGCAGTCTCAGAGCAGCGGCGCGGCGGCAGCGGGCAGCCCGACAGCGGCTGGGCCGAGTGCCAGCGGCGCCATGGTACTCAGCGGCGGTGGCGGCAGTGCCGGCATCGATGTCGACAGCTCCAACGATCGCGCCTGGCGCCAGACCCAGCTCAAGGTGGCTGAGCTCCTGATCGAACGCCAGCCGGAGGCGGCAGTGGGCTATCGGCTGCGCCGTCACGCCGTCTGGGCCGGGATCACGGCGGTTCCCATGAGCGGGGCGGGCAATAAAACCCCGCTGGCGCCCATGTCGGCGGACATGGTGGACGAGTATCGCGCCGCCATGAACGTCCCTGAACAGGGGCTCTGGCAACGCATCGAGCAGAGCCTGACTCTGGCGCCCTACTGGTTCGAGGGGCACAGGCTCTCGGCCGAGGTGGCCCAGAAGCTCGGCTTCGGGGCGGTGGCCCAGGCGATCGCCGAGGAGCTCGGCGCTTTCCTGCAGCGCCTGCCGGCCCTGCGGGAGCTCGCTTTTAGCGACGGCTCGCCGTTTCTCTCCCCCGAGTGCAGCCGCTGGCTGCAACCGGCCAAGGGCGGCAGTGCCGGCAGTGGCGAGGCGGGACTGGCCGAGGAGGTGGCCCAGCGTCACGGCGAGCAAGGGGTCGCGGCGGCGCTCGCCCTGCTCGATGAGCGGATGACGCAGTTGAAAGAGCCAAGAGATCGCTTCCATGCCTTGCTGGTGCAGGCGGAGCTGTTGGCGCAGGAAGGCATGGAGGCGCTTGCGCGCCAGCACTATCAACACTTGTGGCAAGAGGCCAGTCGCCTCGGGTTGTCGCACTGGGAGCCCGGGCTGGTCAACCGCCTGGAGAGCCTGGCGGCGCCGTTGTCGAAATGAGTGCCGAAATGAGTCATTGAGTCGGAGTTGGATCACATTTTATGTTCAAAACCATTTTTACTTTTCTGCGGCAACAGCTGCCGAAATTGAAACCCTCTTGGCCCCTGCTCGGTGCTGTGCTCTGGGTGCTGGCTCTCATCCTGGTGTGGTGGCTGGGCCCGCGTCTCGAGGTGCGCGGCGCCAAGCCGTTCGAGCCGCTGTGGGGGCGGGTGGTGTTCACCCTGCTCTGGCTCTGGCTGCTGCTGGGGGTAGTCTCCTGGCGGGTGTGGCGCAAGATGCAGCAGTTCAAGGCCGAGCGTCAGCACGAGGTGGTGCTGGAGCAGGATCCTGTCAAGGGGCTCATCGACAGGCAGGCGCTGTTCCTCGATCGCTGGCTGCAGGCGCTGAATACCCATCTGGGCAAGGGGGCGCTCTACGCCATGCCCTGGTATCTGGTGCTGGGCCTGCCCGGCAGCGGCAAGAGCAGCCTCATTCACCGCGCCAACCCGGCCAACAAGCTCAACCCGAGACTCGATACCGAGCTGCGCGACGTGGCGCAGGATCAGCTGGTGGATTGCTGGCTGGGGGAACAGGCGGTGATGCTGGATCCCGCCGGGGTGCTGCTCTCCCAGAGCGAAGCCGAACTGGATCCCCAGGCGCGCAAGCATGAGCGGCTCTGGCTGCACCTGCTCGGCTGGCTCAATGAACACCGCCGTCGCCAACCCCTCAACGGCCTGGTGCTGACCGTGGATCTGGCCTGGCTCTCTCACGCCAGCGTGGCCGAGCGCAAGGCTTATGCCCAGCTGATGCGCTCGCGCCTGCAGGAGGTGTCGGCCACCATGAATACCCGGTTGCCGCTCTATGTCACCTTCACCAAGCTTGATCTGCTGCGCGGCTTTGACGTGATCTACCAGCAGCTCGACAAGGAGGCCCGCGAGGCCGTGCTGGGGGTGACCTTCAAGCCGGGCGCCGACTGGCAGCAGGATCTGGCCCTGTTCTGGGATCAGTGGGTGGACAACCTCAACCAGAATCTGCCCGAGCTGATGCTGAGCCGGCTCGATGCCGCCCAGCGCAACGCGCTGTTCTCGTTCGTGCGCCAGCTGGCGGGCCTCAAGGATTACGTGACCAGCCTGCTGGCCGAGACCCTGGCCATCGAGGAGAGCAAGCCGCTGTTGGTGCGCGGGGTCTATGTCAGCTCCGTCTATCAGCAAGGGGTGCCGTTCGATGCGTTTGCCCAGGCAGCCTCCCGCCGCTACAACCTGCCAGATCCCATCCACTCGGCCCTGCGCGGGGAGTCCAACACCTATTTCGTGCGCCAGCTGTTCTCCTCCATCATCTTCCCGGAGGCCCATCTGGCCGGCGAGAACCGGCTGCACACCCTCTATCGCCGGCGCCGCATGGCCATCGGCCTCAGCTGCCTGTCACTCTTCTCGGCAGCCCTCATCGGTGGCTGGCACTACTTCTACCGGGTCAACGAGGAGGCGGGCCGCAACGTACTGACCAAGGCGCAGGCTTTCATGGAGACCAACGAGGTGGCCGATGCCCACGCCTTCGGGGTGAGCCAGCTGCCGCGCCTCAACCTCATTCGTGAGGCGACCCTCTCCTTTGGCAACTACCGTGAGCGGATGCCACTGGTGGCCGACCTCGGCCTCTACCAGGGGGACGAGATTGGTCCTTATGTGGAGGGCTCCTACCTGCAACTGCTGAGCCTGCGCTTTCTGCCGGCCCAGATGCAGGGGTTGCTTGAGGATCTCAACCAGGCACCTGCGGGGAGCGAGGAGAAGCTTGCCATCCTGCGGGTGATGCGGATGCTGGACGATGCGTCCGGTCGCAACAAGGAGCTGGTGGCGCAGTACATGGCGAGCCGCTGGCAGAAGGCCTTTCCGGGGCAGGGGGCGGTGCAGGAGCAGCTGATGGGGCACCTGGACTATGCCCTCGATCACACCAACTGGTATGGCGCCAGGGCAGAGCGGGATCAGGCCGCCATCACCGCCTTCGTGCCCTTCAAGGAGCCGGTCTACGGTGCCCAGCGCGAGCTCGGCAAGCTGCCCATGTATCAGCGGGTCTACCAGAACCTGGTGGTGAAGGCGGGCGATGTATTGCCGCCGGATCTCAATGTGCGTGACGAGGTGGGCCCCACCTTCGACACCGTGTTTGCCCTGCGCAGCGACAACGCCGGCCAGGTGCCGCGGCTGCTCACCTGGCCCGGTTTCAACGACTTCTTCCTCAAGCAAGACAAGGCGCTCATCGATCTCACCGCCATGGATGCCTGGGTGCTGGGCCAGCGCAAGCTGAGCCAGCTGAGCGAGGCGGATCGCAAGGAGATCACCCGTCAGGTCAACGACCGTTACGTCACCGATTACGTCAACCAGTGGCAAAAACTGCTGACCAATCTGGACGTGCAGACCCTGGAGAGCCCGGAGCAGGCGCTGGACGTGCTCGCTGCCATCACCGGCAACGATCAGCCGTTCCAGCGGGTACTGGCCTCGCTGGATGACAACACCCGCATTCGCAAGATCTCCGATGTGGAAGGGGACCCGGCCCAGGCCATCAGCGCTCGCATCGGTCGCCCCTTTATGGCCACTAATGGAGTATTGGCTGGACGTGGTGAGCAGGGGCCGCTCATTCAGGAGGTTAACCAGAAGCTGGTGGAGCTGCAGCACTACCTGGAGCTCATCGTCAACGCCACCGAGCCGGGCCAGTCCGCCTTGAAAGCGGTGCAGCTGCGCATGACCAACAAGTACGCCGATCCGGTGTTCGCGCTGCAGCAATATGCCCGCAGCCTGCCGGCCCCGCTCGATCGCTGGGTGGGTCAGCTCTCCGAGCAGAGCTCGCGACTGGTGATCGACCTGGCCATGTCCTCTCTCAATCAGGAGTGGCAGGACAAGGTGCTGGTCCCCTTCAACAGCCAGCTGGCCGGTCGTTATCCGTTTGATCCGAGCTCGAACAAGGACGTGCCCCTCTCCGAGATGGAGCGCTTCTTTGCGCCGGGTGGGACGCTGGACAGCTTCTATCAGGTCAACCTCAAACCCATGGTGGAGAGCGGCCTGATGGAAGGCGAGTTCAGCTCGCCCATCCAGGCCGAGCTGGTCAAGCAGCTGGACCGTGCTGCCCGTATCCGCCAGATCTTCTTCAGCCAGCAGGGCAACCTGGAGGTGCAGTTTGCCCTCGAGCCCATCGAGCTCACCGCCAACAAGCGGCGCAGCGTGCTGAACCTGGATGGCCAGTTGCTGGAATACGCCCATGGCCGCCGTACCAAGATCCCGCTGGTGTGGCCCAACACCATGCGCGACGGGGCCGAGAGCAAGATAACCCTGGTGCCGGCCGCCCGCGAGCGTTCACCGCGCAGCGAAGGCTTTGTCGGCCCCTGGGCCATGTTCCGCCTGATGGACAAGGGGGAGCTGACCCAGGTCAATGACGCCACCTTCGATGTGCGCTTCCCGGTGGATCAGGGGGCCATGACCTATCGCGTCTACACCGACAGCGCGCAAAACCCCTTCACCGGCGGTCTGTTCAGCCAGTTCAGACTGCCCGAATCCCTCTATTAATCGCGTCGGGGGCACGCTGTGCCCCCTTCCTGTGTTGGAAGTTCATATGTCACAGAATCAACAAGGTCAGCAGGCCCTGAAAGTGGGGCGCGACCCCAGGATGTTGCCGGAGTACGAGGCGCTGCGGGCCGAGATCAACAAGCTCAGCCACGCTTCGCGCCCCGAGGTGGACTGGCAGCGGATCCATCAGCTCGCCAGCCTCATCTTCGAAAAACACGGGGTGGATCTGCAGACCGCCATCTACTTCACCCTGGCCCGTTCGCGCCTGCAGGGGCTCAGCGGTTTTACCGAAGGGTGCGAGTTTCTCGCCAACCTCATCGTCACCCAGTGGGAGAGCTTCTGGCCGCCGGTCCATCAGGAGCGGGCCCGCATCGAGATGCTCGACTGGTTCATCGCCCGCATCAGCGACGTCATTCGCCAGTACCAGATCAGCCACGAGGACAAGCGGCTGATCTATCGCTGCGAGCGGGCGCTGCAGCTCATCAGCGAGAAGCTGCACAACGCGGATCTGAGCCGCATTCCCCGGGTCGAGAATCTGGTGCACTTCATCGAGGGGTATACCCACCTGTTCGATGAGACCGAGATCGTCATCGTCTCCGACGAGCCGGGCCTCAAGGAGGATCTGCAGATCCCGCCCATGGTGTTCTTCAAGTCCGACATGGAGAGTGAGCACGGCGGCACGGTCTCGGCATCGACCCCGCACCTGCCCCAGGGCAGCATTCTGGTGGGGCGAGAGAAGGGGCAGGTCAAGCCCACCGTGCTGAAGATTGAGCAGCACCGCCGGCAGCGTCCCGCCTGGTTCTGGTTTGGCTGTGGCCTGCTCAGCTGCGCCCTGCCAGTGATGGGGTGGCTCGGCTGGCAGCAACATCAGCAGGAGAAAACCGTGGCGGCCCAGCGCCTGGTACAGCCGGCCGCCGAGCTGCCCCGAGCCCTCAGCTACGACGACATTCGCCAGGCGCGCATCGTGCTGGGGGAGCAGACTCTGCAGAACATGGAGAGCGATCTGGTAGCCCGCTACCAGAACCAGTTGACCCGGCTCGAGCAGACGTCGCCGCTCTACTGGTATCGCTACGGTGAGGGACTGCGGAACTCGTTACAGATGCTCTATCCCGACTCGCTGGCGGTCAAGGCGCTGGACAAGCAGTGGCAGACGCAGCTTGGCAGCCAGCAGGGGGATGTCATCAGCGTGCCCACCTATCTGGATGCCCGCGCCGGGGTGGATGCGCTGCTTGATCAGCTGCTGGAGCTGGAGCGCCAGCGCAAGACGGTGACCATCTCCTACCTCAAATCCCAGCTCTACGAAGTGCAGAAGAACCTGATGCAGAACATCCCGTTCAGTCTGCGCCTGGATGAACTGGAGGCGAGAAAAGCCTCTCAGGAGCCCATCACGGCAGCCGAGCTCAAGAGCCTGGAAAATGATCTGAAAGCGCTCAACATCCGCCTCTATCAGCTGCAACAGGGCGCTTCTGGTAGCTGAAAATGCTGGTCTGAGCAAAGAGTGGCGCAAGGTATGGTGAATTTGACTGGCAAGGCAAGGTTTGCCGGAAAACTTGCCCTGTCTTGCGCAATGGATTGCAGCAGATTTGTCAGACTCAACGAGCTTGAATCGTAATTGACTGATTTTTAATGTGATTATGGGTGACCTTGCCATGGCATGGAGGCTGCTGGGTCGCCGCTTCAACTGTCTCTGCACCAGGCTGCGCTTGCACCATGGTTGCCCCACGGAGAATCCAGATGTGTCCTTCTATTGCATTGCTCGGTGACATCGGCACCGACCACGAGGGTTTCCACCCATCCCCCGTGATTGCCGCCAGCCCCGATGTATTCCTCGATGGCAAGCCGGTGGCCCGCCAGGGTGATCCGCTGGCCCCCCACGACAAACCCAACAATCCACCCCATCCGCGCAGCATCTCGGGCGGGGTCGGCTCTGTGCTGGTCAACGGCAAGCCCATCGCCGTGACCGGTACCGCCGTCGGCTGCGGCGGCGTGGTGATTGGTTCGGGCAGCGGACAGGCAGGTTAAGGAGCGCTTCATGGCAGACAGCACAGGATTACAATTTACCGTCAAGGTGGGGGCCCTGCCTGAGAGCACCTTCGTGGTGGCCGAGTTTGCGCTTGATGAAGCGCTGAACCGGCCGTTCAACCTGCGCCTGGAGCTGGCGAGTGCCCAGCCCGACATCGACTTTGGCGCCGTTCTGGACCAGCCGTGCGAGCTGCTGGTGTGGTACAATGGCGAGCTGCAGCGCCGGGTGTGCGGGGTGGTGAGTGACTTCGCGCAAGGGGACAGCGGCTTTCGCCGCACCCGCTATCAGCTGCTGGTGCAGTCGGCCCTGTGGCGGCTGTCACTTCGCCAGAACTCCCGAATCTTTCAGGCGCAAAAGCCCGATGAAATCCTCAGCATCCTGTTGCAAGAGCACGGCATCACCGACTATGCCTTTGCCCTGAAAAACGAGCATACCAAGCGGGAATATTGCGTTCAGTATCGGGAAACCGACCTCGATTTCGTGAACCGCCTCGCCGCCGAAGAGGGGATGTTTTACTTCCACGAATTCGAGCAGGGCAAGCACCGTATCGTGTTTGCCGATGACGCAGCCGCCCTGACTGCCGGCCCAGAGCTCTTCTTCAACCTCGGCAACCGTTCGCCGGAACAGGGCCCTTATGTCCGTCAGTTCCACTACCGGGAGGCGGTACGACCCTCGGATGTGGAGCTCAAAGACTACAGCTTCAAGACCCCGGCTTATGGCCTCTCCCACAAGAAGGTGGGGGTGGAGCTTGCGCACCAGCGCGACACCTACCAGCACTTCGACTATCCGGGTCGCTACAAAGAGGACCCGAGCGGCAAGGCGTTTGCCCAGCACCGCTTGGATGCGCTGCGCAACGATGCAGTGGCGGGCCAGGCTAAGTCCAACTGCGCGGCCTTGCAGCCGGGGCAGAGCTTCTCACTCACCGAACACCCCAATAGCAGCCTCAACACCGACTGGCAAATCGTGCGCATCCAGCACACCGGTTTGCAGCCACAGGCGCTGGAAGAGGAGGGTGGGAGCGGCCCCACCGTCTACCACAACGAATTTGGCGTGGTGAAAGCGAGTACCACCTGGCGGGCGCGCATCGGCAGCCCGGAGGCCCCTCACAAGCCCATGGTGGATGGCCCGCAAATTGCCATGGTGGTGGGCCCCGACGGTGAGGAGATTTACTGCGACGAGCACGGCCGGGTGAAGCTGCAGTTCCCGTGGGACAGATATGGTAGCTCCAATGACCAGAGCTCCTGCTGGGTGCGAGTCTCCCAGGGCTGGGCCGGCGGTCAGTATGGCATGATGGCCATCCCGCGCATCGGCCACGAGGTTATCGTGAGTTTCCTTGAAGGGGACCCGGACCAGCCCATCGTGACGGGTCGAACTTACCACGCCACCAACCGCCCGCCGTATGAGTTACCGGCCAACAAGACCCGCACCGTGCTGCGTACCGAGACCCACCAGGGTGAGGGTTTCAACGAACTGCGCTTTGAAGACCAGGCGGGGCAGGAAGAGATTTATATCCACGGTCAGAAAGACCTGAACGTGTTGATAGAGAACGACGCGGCTTGGCATATCAAGCACGACCAGCACACCGATATCGACAATGAGCGGGTGACCCGCATCAAGGCCAATGACCACCTGACGGTGGAGGGGGAGAAGCGCGACCAGATAAAAGCCGACTACTCGCTGACGGTGGATGCCAGCCTGCACCAGAAGCTGGGGCAATCCCTGCTGGTGGAAGCCGGTCAGGAAGTGCATATCAAGGTGGGCGACAAGCTGGTGCTGGAGGCGGGTTCTGAAATAACCCTCAAGGGAGGCGGCAGCTTTGTGAAAGTGGATCCTAGCGGCATCAAGCTGGTCGGCCCCGCCATCAAACTCAATGCCGGCGGCAGCGCAGGTTCAGGCTCTGGCTGGGGGGGGAAGGCTCCCGTGGTGCCCAAGGGAGTAGAAGTGGTCAAGGCTCCCGAACTGGTCGAACTGGTCAAGACCATCCCCACCGAGAAGGCGATGGAGGCGCTCTTGAAAGAAGAGAAAACTCTGGCAAAAGTCAGTTTTTCAGGGCGATAGAGTTAAAATGTTTTTTCAAATTAATCATTGGAATTTTTAAGTTTGGAGATTCTATGAAAATCCCACAGCTTTTTAAGCTAGTTATCCTTCTCTTCATGTCATCCCAATGTATTGCAGAGTCCTGTCCTGCTGACAGTTTTGATGGTTTTTCTCGAATTTTTATTAATGAAATCGAAGTTCAAACTAGATACACAGCAAAACCTGTTGATATTGTTTTTTATCAAGAGCTGGATGGTGACATTAAAGAGGTAAATGAATCTCGTTTTTTTAAGTTGTCAGATTTTCCTGTTGTGAGTAGTAAAGGCGCTGATGGCGATAGAGAGATTAAAATTGACAAGGATAACTTAGAGGCTGTTATCAAGGGGCGTGATTCGGGTTATCAAGTGTCGTTGTCTTTTTCCAAAAAAGACAAGTGTTGGTATCTCGTAAAAATAACTGATCATTCTATGTAGGTGGAGGTATATATGTCTTTTGATATCGCCATGAATTTGATACTTCCTCCTCGCGATGGGAAAAAACCACATATTACAGCCCCTTTTGGTGAAAAGAGGGCATCAGGACCGCATAAAGGCGTTGATTTCAATTATATAGGTGGGCAGACAGGGATTAATATGCAACATCCCGCGGCCTTTTCACCGATTGATGGTAAAGTTTCATATTCAGGTGGCTCATTTGGCACAGTAAAAATACTGGATAATAAAGGTTTTAGTCATGAAATTCTCCACTTGCTATCACAAGATGTAACTGAGGGCGAGCCTGTTAAAGCTGGAGTTACCCAGATTGGAAGAATGGGCGGTAGAGGACCGCAAAAAGAAAACCAATATGCAATGCATATTCATTATCAGATAAAAGATTCCTCCGGAAAAATTGTCAACCCTCAAGAGTGGTGGGTTAATAAAAACGCCGCTATTAGTAAGCTCATAGATATTATACCTCCCACATCTCCTTGCTTACCTATTACCCAGGCGGATGGGAAGGAGTTTAAAGATGCCAAGTCATTAGCGTCTCTTTTAGGAAATGAGGCTAACTATCTATTGGGTCTTAACACTTGGCATGGCGGTATTCATATTAGTGATAAGAAAGCTCCTTGGGTAAAAAATATCCATCCAGTTAGATGTATTGCCGATGGTGAGGTGGTTGCCTTTCGAATGATGCCTGATTATTTGGTTAGCAAATATAAAGGGCAAGAGTATCGCTATTCCAATTCTTTTTGCTTGGTTCGTCACAAGTTCAAGCAAGATAAACCAGCTGACGGAGCTAAGGATACCACACCAAGGGATAATACTTCTGATAAGGGGACGAAGGAAGAAGATGGAGGTTTCACTTATTACACTCTGTATATGCATTTATGCCCTTGGGATAAATGGCCGAAAAACAGCCGCTATCGGTTAAAAAAGGGATGGCGGGTGCGTCATAGTGTACCGAATCATGATTACCAACCTCCCGCACTAACCTTGAAAGCGGGAGAGGAATTCGAACTTGTCGAAGGTGTTACTGCACAACGTGGTTATGTAACAGGTCAAGGGGAGTTCGAATTTGCTCGTATCAAGGTGCTGAGTAACGGTGCTAGTAGCAAAGAAGTATTAGCCACAAAAGGAATTGATAACCTTTGGATGGCACAAGACCCGAGTGCGATAGAAAAAATAGGCAACATTGTTAGGCCTATGTGGGTATATGACAAAATAGAAGCTCGTGTGAAAGAAGATATGGTTGGTCGTGCCGATCCCAAAGCTCAAAAAGGGAAAACAGGACATTATGTGGCTGGTGATAGTGTTTTTAGTGTCCCAGCCGGAAGTCTGATCAGCTTTGATGCACATAGATGCGAGTGGCAGGAAGTTCGTGGTAGAGCGCGACGTATGGCCCGTTGTGTCGTACAGCCTCTTGGTCGTTTTGTTTGGTTATGTGTGGAAGAAGAGAATATTGAGATTAAGGACCAGGAGCCGACTCACTTGGGCGAGCTGTATGAATTGCCAACCCCGGTACCAATTCGTGCTGGCGAAACCATTGGCTATCTTGGTTTGTACGAAGCACCAACTTCTACCGAAGGGGGAATGTCTAGCAAGCATATGGTCCACATAGAGTTATTTAGTGACGATCCACGAGCAGAGGCAGTAGTTAGTAGTAAAGAGTGGAAGGATAAAGGCTTCACGCTGATTGATGGCTCTGATAGTGATGGAGCCTTGGATCCGGCTAAGATCCCCCCATTTTTCCTGAACCTGTATCGTCATGCTTCAGATGATAAAGAGTTGAAAGATAATGATCTTACAGTTAAAAAGTTGGAGAATGCTGTCGATAGCATAGAGAACTATGATCGAGTTAAAGGGATGGTGGTGAAGCATAGCAGCGAGTGGTGGGTTCCGGCATCAAAAGTGATGATGGAGCGATTTAAAAGTATTTTTTGTAAAGTCACTGCTCTCCCGCCTTTAATTGAACATGAGGTTAAACGGGTGGAGGAATTAGGGTGGATGGATAATCTTGGTAAAGTTAAGATTGCTGGGCCTAATGTATGGCATTTTCATCCATTTTCGCTATTGATGAACATTTCATTATCTTCGGAGGCTGAGTTGAGAATTAGAGCCTTTATGAGAATGATTAGAATGTGTGAAGGGACTGATACCGACAGTGGTTATGAAAGACTGTTTGGCGGCCAATCTTTTATAAAAGACTACAATAGAACATTTAATGATCATCCACAAATTAAAATAACGCGTAAGAATAAAAAAACAAATGTTGAATATATATCGTCGGCAGCTGGCGCCTATCAAGTTATGGGCTATACATGGAATGACCCATCGACTGAATTTTGGCGCAAGAAATATAAAATAAAAGATTTTTCACCAATATATCAGGATCTGCTTTGTGTAGTTTTCTTGAAAGAAAAAGTTCGTGGAAATGCACTGTCCATGATAGTAAATAATAAAATAAAGGAAGCTATTGAAGATAGTTGCAGTTATGAATGGGCGAGCCTTCCTCCTGGTCGACATGGTCAACCGATTAAAAAAATTGATGAATGCTTGAGTTCCTACGAAAAATTTCTTTCTGAAGAACGTTTAGGAAAAACAAGTCTTTTTATAAAGCCAGGCTTTTTGGAGTTATTTAATGATGTTCAGTAGAATCGTATTTATGTTGCTAGCGGTATCTTCTAGTACGGCTAACGCTAACATTGGAACATATGTTGGTTATTGGTCTGTTAATTGTGGTGGATTCGGAGGCAATATAATAGTATCTGATGGGGGAGGGGTAAGAGTTAATGTAAATGACAATAATCTGTTAATTTCTGCAAGATTAAAGGAGTTAAAAAATGGTTCTTCGGAATTGTTTTTTGTTGACGTGTTGGAGTCACGAAATGAAAAAATAAACTGGTCATCTATCTCTCTAGAGAAACCGATTGCTAAACTATCTGTGAATGGTAAATCTCTTGTTGTTAATTGGTATGGATTTTTTGATAAAAAGAAAAAGTTGTACATTTGGAATAAGCAGCCTGATTTTATTTTAGAAAATAATGGTGACGAAACTGCCATGATGAGAAAGTGTATTTTTGATTGAGCATCTTAAATAAAAATAATCGCGAAGTTGTCACATGTTTACTATATAAATAGTATCATAGTAAGGCATTATTCTAAAGCTGACGTTTTGTTTTTATATTTTGGGACGTTTCTTCTTTAATATTAATTCACCAGAGTGATTTAAAGTACTGACAAGATAATTCTAACATTATTTCAATCAGCTTATTTGTTTAGTGTTGTAACGACTCAGCTGTACAGATCTAGTTATCACCTGACACCGGCCTAAAACCGGTGTCTTGTTTACGTTACTTTAGTATGCTCTTCTGTCATCATCAATTTCAGAACCTTCTTGAATATGCGCTAGAAAGGGCTGTTTTTTCATTATTCTGCCCTAGTGTGGGGCGCTGGTTGTGCAGAGTTCGAAATAGCTGTCTAGGTGGTATAGACCCGCGCCTCGTGAGCCACGAAGAACGGTAGTACCGTTTCGTTGAGCGCATGGGCCGAGGTCAATGTCAGCTTGCTGGTGGTGTAGCGCGGTGGTTGAAGCAGTCCAACACGGTTTGTGGATACACTTTGCCTACTCCCTTGAGCATGCGAATGAAGAAGGTGTCGGCCGTCCGTCACCAGTTCCTCGAGGCAGTGTGGTGCTTTTGAAGCTACGGCTGAAGTGTTCGAACAGGTGAATATGTTCACCATTGAGCTAAAGCGCCCGTACCGACACGGATGCCTTAAAGACATTTTGCAGGCAACCATCAGGACGCAATAAGAGAGGGTTGTTTCTACTGGATTTAAATAGATAAGATTGAATGTTTTCTGAAAGGGATAATGGGGTGGCTGATGGGGCTCGAACCCACGACAACCGGAATCACAATCCGGGACTCTACCAACTGAGCTACAGCCACCACTGAAGATAACCATCAATGCTTGCATCGGGGAGATGCATATCATCAATGGCGCGCCCTGCAGGATTCGAACCTGCGACCCACGGCTTAGAAGGCCGTTGCTCTATCCGACTGAGCTAAGGGCGCATTGCCTCGACAAGCCTGGCGGCATGTCGAAAAACCTGGTCGGTGATAAAGGATTCGAACCTTTGACCCTCTGGTCCCAAACCAGATGCGCTACCGGGCTGCGCTAATCACCGAAAATCTCGTCTCCAGCATAGCGACAGCGGCTGTACTGGGCAACGGGCCGGCATCATACCCAAGCGGGAAAGCCAGCGTCAACGAATTTTTCCACCAATGAATTCAAATGCCTACTTATTGCCCTCCATGCGAGAGCCGCTAACACCCGTGGCAAAAAAATGCGACAATGCGCGGCAGTTGAACACATGGTGAGTGAAGAACGATGTCTGCCAAAATCATTGATGGAAAACAGGTTGCGCAAACGATTCGCAATCAGGTTGCAGCGCAAGTCCAACAGCGGTTGGCACAAGGAAAACGGGCGCCGGGTCTGGCGGTGATCCTGGTCGGGGTAGATCCTGCCTCTCAGGTCTATGTCGGCAGCAAGCGGCGTGCCTGTGAAGAGGTGGGCTTTATCTCCCGCTCTTACGATCTGGATGCGACGGCAAGCCAGGAAGAGTTGTTGGCACTGATCGATAAGCTGAATGAAGACGCAGACGTTGACGGTATTCTGGTGCAGCTCCCCTTGCCGGCTCACTGCGATACGACTCAGGTATTGGAGCGTATTCGCCCCGACAAGGATGTGGATGGTTTCCACCCCTACAACGTGGGTCGGCTGGCACAGCGAATTCCGGCACTGCGCCCCTGCACGCCCAAAGGTATCATGACGCTGATTGAAACGACCGGGGTCAAGACACACGGCTTGCATGCGGTGGTGGTCGGTGCGTCCAACATCGTTGGCCGGCCGATGACGCTGGAGCTGCTGTTGGCCGGTTGTACTACTACCACCTGCCACCGTTTCACCCAGGATCTGGAAGAGCAAGTTCGCCGTGCCGACCTGCTGGTGGTCGCCGTTGGCAAACCCAATTTCATCCCGGGTGAGTGGGTCAAGCCGGGGGCACTGGTGATCGACGTGGGTATCAATCGGTTGGCGGATGGCTCTTTGGTCGGTGACGTGGAGTTTGAGACTGCCCGCAACCACGCATCCTTCATCACGCCCGTACCGGGTGGAGTAGGCCCCATGACGGTAGCCAGCCTGATGGAAAACACCCTGAGCGCCTGTCAGGACTATCACGACAACGCAAAATGATCTTTGCCTGACTGACCCGCCAGGAGAATGCACTTCTCCTCTGGCTCGCAGCAATAAAAAAACCGGCAAGCCGCAAGGTTGCCGGTTTTTTTATTTATCCAGTTCGACTCTTACATGTTCTGTGCTTCGTTTGGCACGATGACAGAGGCATGATTGCCTTTCGGCCCCTGCTGCAGCTCGAAGTTGACTGCTTGACCTGCTTTCAACGTCTTGTAGCCTTCCATTTGTATCGTGGAGTAGTG
Organism: Aeromonas sp. FDAARGOS 1408; assembly: GCF_019048665.1. NCBI lineage: Bacteria > Pseudomonadati > Pseudomonadota > Gammaproteobacteria > Aeromonadales > Aeromonadaceae > Aeromonas > Aeromonas sp. FDAARGOS 1408. The sequence continues at coordinate 1,331,387 of NZ_CP077394.1, forward strand.
GGCGAAAATATCCTCGCCACCTCCTTCCGGACAGATAAACCCAAATCCTTTTGCGTTGTTAAACCACTTGACTGTTCCGGTTGCCATACATCTACATCCTTTTATTGATTACCTTGAAGTCGTTGAGTAACCTGCGCCAGCCCTTTATAACTAGTAACATAGCCCATAGCAGACGGGCGCCGATTAGCAAGTAACCAATCTAGTCTAACTTTTGAGCGAGTCAAGGAGTTGTTAACAACTGATGTGATCTGGTTAACAAGTCTATTGACCAATCTTGTGTTAGGCGGTAGTAATCTAGAGGTACCAAAGCGCGACTATGAGCAAGCAGAAAGAACTCTTTGCTAATGAAGAGATTGCAGAGGCAGAGAAAACCAAGCTGCAACCGCCACCCATGTACAAGGTCGTTCTGAACAACGACGACTACACACCGATGGAGTTCGTGGTGGAGGTGCTGCAAAAGTTCTTTGGTATGGATTTGGACAAGGCCACTCAGGTGATGCTGAGCGTGCATTATAGTGGTAAGGGAGTCTGTGGCACATTCACCGCCGAGATTGCCGAAACCAAAGTGGTCCAGGTCAACACCTATGCACGTAACAACGAACATCCACTGCTCTGTACCATGGAAAAGGCTTGAATCTGATGACTTGATGGCGATGACGACACCACATTGTTGCTGTACTAGGGGAGGTGCCTATGTTGAATAAAGATCTAGAAAAGACGCTGAACGAGGCTTTCAAACTGGCCCGTGACGAGCGCCACGAATTCATGACCGTCGAGCACCTGTTGTTAGCCCTGCTGGATAACAGCTCAGCCAATGAGGCGCTGAGTTCTTGTGGTGCTGACGTGGAGCAGATGCGCAAAGAGATCAGCGCATTCATCAGTCAAACAACCCCGCTTATTCCCCGTGATGATGAAGACCGCGAGACCCAGCCCACACTGGGCTTCCAGCGGGTGCTGCAGCGCGCCGTGTTTCACGTTCAGTCCTCCGGCAACACCGAGGTCAGTGGAGCCAACGTGCTGGTTGCCATCTTCAGCGAGCAGGAGTCCCAGGCCGCCTACTTCCTGAAAAAGGCCGAGGTCAGCCGGCTGGATGTGGTCAACTTCCTCTCCCATGGAGTACGCAAAGACAGCAAACCGGACAACAGCAGCAACAACGTCGAGTCTGACGATGAGGTCTCTGCTGCCCAGATTGAGAGCTTTGCCACCAACCTCAATCAGCTGGTACTGGAAGGGCGTATCGATCCCCTCATCGGGCGCGATCAGGAGCTCAACCGTACCATTCAGGTGCTCTGCCGCCGTCGCAAGAATAATCCCTTGCTGGTGGGAGAAGCCGGGGTGGGCAAGACCGCCATCGCGGAAGGGCTGGCCTATCGTATCGTCAAGGGTGATGTGCCCGAGGTGATTGCCGGCAGTACCATCTACTCCCTGGATATGGGGTCGCTGCTGGCGGGGACCAAATATCGCGGTGACTTCGAGAAGCGCCTCAAGGTGCTGCTCAAGCAGATCGAGCGCCAGGAAGGGGCGATCCTGTTCATCGACGAGATCCACACCATCATAGGGGCAGGGGCTGCCTCCGGTGGTCAGCTGGATGCGGCCAACCTCATCAAGCCGCTGCTCTCCAATGGCTTGCTGCGTTGCGTCGGCTCTACCACCTACCAGGAATACTCCCAGATCTTTGAAAAAGACCGCGCCCTGGCGCGTCGCTTCCAGAAGATCGACATTGTTGAGCCCAGCGTGGATGACACTACCCGCATCCTGATGGGTCTCAAGAGCCGCTATGAGGCGCACCACGGGGTACGTTACACCGTCAAGGCCATCCGTGCCGCGGTGGAGCTCTCCGCCAAGTACATCAATGACCGTCATCTGCCGGACAAGGCGATCGACGTGATCGACGAGGCCGGGGCGGGTCAACGCTTGCTGCCGGTGAGCAAGCGCAAGAAAGTGATCAATGTGCAGGAGATCGAAACCATTGTCGCCAAGATTGCCCGCATCCCGGAGAAATCAGTCTCCTCTTCCGACAAGGAAGTGCTGAAGAACCTGGAACGCAATCTCAAGATGGTGGTCTTTGGCCAGGACAAGGCCATCGAGGTGCTGACAGACTCCATTCGCCTCTCCCGCTCAGGGCTGGGCAACGAGCGTCGCCCTGTGGGCTGCTTCCTGTTTGCCGGCCCGACCGGGGTAGGCAAGACCGAGGTCACCCAGCAGCTCGGCAAGGCGCTTGGCGTGGAGGTGCTGCGCTTTGATATGTCCGAGTACATGGAGCGCCACACCGTCTCTCGTCTGATCGGGGCGCCTCCCGGTTATGTGGGGTTCGAGCAGGGGGGTTTGCTGACCGACTCTGTCCTCAAGCATCCGCACTCAGTGGTACTGCTGGACGAGATCGAAAAAGCGCATCCGGACGTGTTCAACCTGCTGCTGCAGGTGATGGACAACGGCACCCTGACTGACAACAACGGGCGCAAGGCGGATTTTCGCAATGTGATCCTGGTGATGACCACCAACGCAGGGGTGCAGGAGACCCAGCGCAAGTCCATCGGCTTCCAGCAGCAGGATATGAGCCACGATGCCATGGCGGTGATCAACAAGACGTTCAGTCCGGAGTTTCGCAACCGGCTTGATCACATCATCTGGTTCAACCATCTGGACATGCAGATCATCCATCAGGTGGTCGACAAGTTCATCGTCGAGTTGCAGGTTCAGCTGGATGCGAAAGGGGTATCCCTTGAAGTGTCCGAGGGTGTCCGCCACTGGCTGGCCGAGAAAGGGTATGACAGGGCCATGGGGGCAAGACCCATGGGGCGGGTCATCCAGGAACACCTCAAGAAACCCCTGGCCAACGAGATCCTGTTCGGGGCGCTGGTCGATGGGGGGGTTGTGAAGGTTGAGTTGATAAACGACAGCCTCAGCTTTGACTATCAGGTCAATGTTGAAGCCGTTTCCCACTAAGCATTGAACAGTTGAAAGACCACAAAAAACCCCAACCGAAAGGTTGGGGTTTTTTGCTGAATTCCTGGCTTAGCGAGAGCGGAAAACAATACGGCCCTTGGAGAGATCGTACGGAGTCAGAGCTACCGTTACTTTGTCTCCAGTCAGGATACGGATGTAGTTTTTGCGCATCTTGCCGGAAATATGAGCGATAACCACGTGACCATTTTCCAGTTCCACACGGAACATGGTATTGGGCAGGGTTTCGAGAATAGTGCCCTGCATCTCAATACTGTCTTCTTTAGCCATTGAATCCTCTTGATAAGCCACAACAAAAATCCGCTGGATCATGCCGGATTTAAGGCTATGTGTAAAGTTTACTCGGGCTTGCTGTCGATATTTTTCCATTCTCCCTGTATCAGGCGCTCATGAGGCAGGTACTGGCTCTTGTAATTCATCTTGCGGCACTCCTCCACCAGGTAGCCCAGATACAGCCAGCTGCGGCCAGTACGCCTGGCCAGTTCCAACTGGCTCAGAATGGCAAAGGTACCGAGGGAGCGATCGGCATGGGCCGGGTCGAAGAAGGTGTACATGGCGCTGAGGGAATGGGGCAGCAGATCCGTAGTAGCGACCCCGATCAGTCGATTATCCTTGCGCATTTCCAGATAGAGGGGCGGCATCCAGTCGCAATGGAGAAACCCCTTGTACTGGGTGCGGCTGGGGGGATACATGCTGCCGTCATGGTGGCGTTCGCGAATGTAGCGCTCATAGAGCTGATAGTATTCGGGCTTGTCATCGTAGCTCAGCACCAGCTCGATATCCCGGTTGAGCTGGCGGATCCGCTTCTGGCTGCGGCTGGGCACGAACCGTTCGCTGTGGATGCGCAGTGACTGGCAGGCATTGCAGGCCGGGCAGTGGGGGCGATAGATGTCGTTGCCACTGCGGCGGAAGCCGGCCGTCAGCAGGCGCTCGTAACCGCTGGCGTTGAGCAGGCTGTGATCCATCAATACCAACAGCTGTTCCTGTTCATGACCCAGATAGCTGCACTGATGCTTGGGGGTCAGTCCTACCTTGAGGATCACTTCTTCGGTCATAGTGTCATGCTCCCCGCCTGCCAGCAGCCGGCCGCCAGTGGTTGCCGACTCAGCTGGGTCAGCGTCGTCAGGAATTTGCTTCTCGGCCACTCCTCTATTCCCATGGTGGCCAGAAAGTCGTTCTGCATCTGGCAATCGATCAGGGCCCCGTCATGCCGGGCAAAGTGCTGGCAGAGGGCTACCATGGCCAGCTTGGCGCCGTTGTCGATGCGACTGAACATGGACTCGCCACAGAACACCCGGCCGAGGGAGAGGCCGTAGAGGCCGGCCTGCAGCCGGTCATCCTGCCAGATCTCGATGGAGTGGGCATGGCCAAGGCGGTGCAGCTGTCGATAGGCGTCGATCATGGGTGTGCTTATCCAGGTTCCACTGGCACTGCGACGGGGGGCGGCGCAGGCCGCTATCACCTCATTAAAGGCGCGATCGATGGAAATATCGAATGGGGTACGGCGGATAAATTTGCGCAGGCTGCGGCCGATGTGCAGTTGCGCCGGCTGCACTACGCCTCTGGGGTCGGGTGACCACCACAGCAGCGGCTGGTGGGGTTCGTTCCACGGGAAGATCCCCTTGTGGTAAGCTGCCAGCAAACGGGCGGGGGAGAGATCGCCACCGATCGCCAGCAGGCCGTTGGGTTCATCCAGGGCGTGCTCGGGGTCGGGAAACCAGCACAGCTCATCATCCAATTGGGTAAGATAGCGAGACATAAGGCAACGAGGTTCATAGATGAAGGCCATTATCCTGATAGTATCCAGCTTGTTCTGCTTTGTCACTGCGCCCGCCTGGGCCCAGGTCTACGAGCGCAATACCGCCAGGCCCGTGAATCAGGTGGTGTTTGGCCAGGTCGAAACGGTGCGCAACATCACCCAGCGTCAGATCCTGGAATCCGAGCGTTCAGGCTGGAAAACCTTGGGCGGCGCCGTGCTGGGTGGTCTGCTTGGCAACCAGTTCGGTGGCGGCCATGGTCGGGAAATCGCCACTGCTGTCGGGGCTCTGGCGGGCGCCGCTGCGGCGCAGCAGTATCAATCCGGCGGCACAGTGGTGGAGAACAAGCTGGTGGAACTGCTCATTCGCAATGAACAGAACGGGCTGGTCAACGTCATTCAGGATTACGATCCGGCCATGGTATTCATGAACGGCGACAAGGTGCGCATCCTCTATTTCGACGATGGCGTGCGGGTCGACAAGACCTACTGAGCAGGGCTGTGACATGACGGGGAGGTAACAGGAGGGGGACCCGACGTGTGCCCGGGGAGGGGCTGCGGTCGGGCGGTACTACACGACGAGCATCCGGGATGGTGCGATCAGGCCGCTGAGCCTTGAGACACTATCTTGTCACGACCGGTGTTCTTGGCCTGATAGAGCAGGCGATCCGCTTCGCTCAATGCCTCGTCCATGGAGACGCGCCCGACCTGGATCACCCCGAAACTGGCGCGAACGAACAGCGGCGTTTCCCGTGACAGCGGTTGCTGGCGCATCTGCTGGCGCAACCCTTCCAGCCGCTTGAGCAGCACGGGCACGGTGCATTGAGGCACCATCAGGGCAAACTCCTCGCCGCCAAAGCGGGCGATCATGGCATCGGGGAAGAACTGGGTGAGCAGACGGGTGAGGTGACACAACAGCTGATCGCCGATGGCGTGACCCCAGTGATCGTTGACCTGCTTGAAGTGATCCACATCGAGTACGCACAGTGCAAGCGGCGTCTCCTGGCGCTGGTGTTCCTCGAACCATTTTTGACCCTCGTTGAACCAGTAGCGCCGGTTGTAGAGCCCGGTCAGGTAGTCACGATTGGCCGACTCCTGGATGCTGTTGAACTGTTCCAGCGCCTCCAGATTGTGGCTGACCCGGCACTGCAGCTCTTCCGGCTCGAACGGCTGGTTGAGGAAGTCGTTGGCACCCTGTTTGAGGTAGCGGGCGGAGAGGCCGCGTTTGTCCGACACCGAGATCCCTATGATGGCGAGCTGCTGCTTGCTGTAGCGCTCGCGCAACATGCGTACCAAGCTGATCCCGTCAATTTCTGGCATATAGTAGTCGACCAGTACCAGCCGGATGGCCGGGTTCTGCTCGAGCTGGGCCAGCGCTTCACGGGCGTGGCTCGCCTCGTGCACCTGCAGCAGTTGCTTGCGCAGCTGGGCCATGGTGCGGTGGCGGGAGGTACGGGAATCATCGACCACCAGTACTTCGATGCGCTGGTTGAGGTAGAGGCGATGGACCAGGCTGACGGCATACTGCAGGGAGTGACGTGAATCTTTCATCACATAATCGAGCACCCCGGCCTCAAGCCAGGCTTCTCGTTTCTCCTCGCTGATGTCGGCGGTGAGGATCACCACCGGCAGGCCGCGCTCCAGCAATACCTTGACCGCTTCTCCGCTGGGGGCATCCGGCAAGGTGAGATCCACCAGGGCAACCACATACTCTTCTCCCCGACAGTGTCGGGCCCCTTCCAGGGTTTCGAACGCATCGATTTCCAGCCCGGTTTGCTGGGCAATGGCCTGGATCAGCATGCGACGAATAGTCAGACTATCCTCGACAATCAATATTTTCTGTTTCATCCGGCTCCTTAAAGCAAAAAGGCATGCCTTGCGGCATGCCTTTTATATCCCTTGTGCTTATTGCGCGTCCAGATAACGCTCTGCATCGAGGGCGGCCATACAGCCGGTACCGGCGGAGGTGATGGCTTGACGGTAGGTGTGGTCAGCCACGTCACCGGCGGCAAAAACCCCTTCGATGCTGGTCTGGGTGGCAAAGCCGTCGAGGCCGCCACGTACCTTCAGATAGCCGTTCTGCATCTCCAGCTGGCCGTCGAAGATCTGGGTGTTGGGCTGGTGACCGATGGCGATGAAGACCCCCATCAGCGGCAGATCCTGGGTGGTATCGTTCTGGGTGTTGCGCAGGCGCACACCGGTCACCCCCATGTCGTCACCCAGCACTTCGTCCAGGGTCTGGTGGGTGTGCAGCACGATGTTGCCGCTGGCAACCTTGTCGTGCAGGCGCTTGATCAGGATCTTCTCGGCGCGGAATTCGTCGCGGCGATGGATCAGGTGCACCTTCTTGGCGATGTTGGCCAGATAGAGTGCCTCTTCCACGGCGGTGTTGCCGCCGCCGACCACGGCCACTTCCTGGTTGCGATAGAAGAAGCCGTCACAGGTGGCGCAGGCGGAGACGCCGCGGCCCTTGAAGGCCTCTTCGGAAGGCAGGCCCAGGTACTTGGCGGAGGCGCCGGTCGCGATGATCAGCGCATCACAGGTGTATTCGCCGTTGTCGCCCTTGAGGCGGAACGGACGCTGGGTCAGCTCCACTTCATTGATGTGATCGAACAGGATGCGGGTATCGAACTTCTCCGCATGCTCTTTCATGCGCTCCATCAGGGCCGGACCGGTCAGACCCTCGGGGTCACCGGGCCAGTTCTCCACTTCGGTGGTGGTAGTCAGCTGACCGCCTTGCTGCATGCCGGTGATGAGCAGCGGATTGAGGTTGGCACGGGCGGCGTAGACGGCCGCGGTGTAACCAGCCGGGCCGGAGCCCAGGATCAGCAGTTTGCTATGAGTGACTTGGCTCATGATGTGATTTCCGAGACGTGATGAGTTTGCGCGATTGTAGGTAATTCGTGATATGGGGTCAAAGGCCAGTGCGTCGATTGCATCAATCGGCCTCAAGGCCCTTCATGAAGGGGAAGCGCTCTCTTGTCACGGGTTGTCCCTGGCTGTCGTCATGGGCCCGGGCGAGCAATGCCTGGTGGCCCCACGGCCGACAACAAGAGGAGTGGGGCTCATGCGTACTGGATTGCCGGCACAAGTGAACCAGACCCCGCTCACATGGAGACAAGCTCGCCAGGATTGACAGCTTCTGGCGCAATGGGGCCCGCCGTGGGCGGGACGTACATCTATAAGAAGGAGGGAAACACGAGAGGGCGGCAGCCGGCTTGGCGGCCTTGGCTGATCGTTGTGGTGACTCTGCCCTGGCGAAAAGCTCGGCAACACAGGACAAAATAGCAGCAGTGGCAGCGTGATAATCTGCATTGGCAAACTCATTGCCGCTTCCTGCGCCGCTTTGGGCGAAAACGGTATGGTTTCGTGCTGTTAGTTAACGTACACTGGCCAGAACCATGCCTAAGCGGTATTCATGGTTTTTTATTTCTTCAGGTACACCGATAATCATGCTATCCCTCGACTATCGACTGGTGTTTTGTGTTGCGCTCATTTTCAGCAACATTTGCGCCTAGCATATTCAGGTATTGACAGGATTTGTGACCATAATTATAAAATGACTGGTGATTCTTACCAAAAAATAGCCAAAGGATGGAATAAATGATGGAAGCTAAGAGTCGGCTAAAGGATTTGGACAGGATTGACCGCAACATTCTGAATGAGCTGCAAAAGGATGGCAGAATTTCGAACGTTGAGTTGTCCAAACGTGTTGGCCTGAGTCCCACACCGTGTCTGGAACGGGTTCGTCGCCTTGAGCGACAAGGGTATATCGAAGGATATGCCGCCATTCTGAACCCTCATTATCTGGATGCGTCTCTGCTGGTATTCGTGGAAATCACCCTCAATCGCGGTGCCCCGGATGTATTTGAACAGTTCAACAAGGCTGTTCAGGTGCTCGAAGAGATCCAGGAGTGCCATCTGGTCTCCGGCGATTTCGACTATCTGCTCAAGACCCGAGTCAGCGACATGTCGGCCTACCGCCGCCTGCTGGGGGAAACCCTGCTACGTCTGCCCGGCGTCAACGACACCCGCACCTACGTGGTGATGGAAGAGGTCAAACAGAGCAGTCGGCTGGTGATCAGCACCCGTTGAGTTGGGTTATGCTGTGGCTTGCCAGCCTTGCGACAAGTCACGACATTCAGAAACGAGCGGCCGGTCCGCTCGTTTCTTCTTATCGTGCCGGTTGTGAATACGGTCGGCACATCGGGCACTGGCTGACAACCGGTGGGCTTTTCAGGGATACTAGGCCCCCTTATCCCCCTGCATTACATGTTTTCAGAAAGGAGCCGGAGTTTGGCCGATAAAAAGCTGTTTACTCCTTTATCAGGTACACAACGGATCTTCGAAGCCGTCTTGATCGCCATCACCCTGATGGCTGCCTATCTCTTGCTTGCCCTGTTGTCCTACCACCCCGCCGATCCCGGTTGGTCCCAGACCTCCTGGCAAGGGGAGGTTAAGAACCTCGCCGGCAGCGCGGGGGCCTGGCTCGCCGATATCACCATGTTTACCTTCGGGGCTTTCTCCTACCTGGTGCCCCCCCTGGTTGTGCTGCTTGGCTGGAGCCTGTTCTGGCGCCCGAGCCGCCTGCTCGATGTGGACTACCTTACCCTGTCGGTGCGCATCGTCGGTTTCATCCTGACCGTGCTCGGCATGTCCGCCATCGCCAGCATGAACTTCAATGATCTGCAGAATTTCTCCGCCGGCGGCCTGGTGGGGGACGTCATCTCCTCCGCCGTGGTGCCGCTGTTTGGCGGCGTCGGGGCCAACCTGTTGTTGCTCTGCTTCGTGGCCACCGGCATCACCCTGTTTACCGGCTGGTCCTGGCTGACCATCGTCGAGCGGATCGGTGCCGTCTGCACCGGCTCGGTCAGCGCCGTTTATCACTTTCCTGCCACCCTGGGCCGCTGGCTCACCGGTGGCTGGCGCCAGCCCCGTTACGAGGGGCCGGATCCCCTGTTGGAGGGAGGCGTAGGTGCCATCGAGCTGGGTGACGACGAGGAGGATGAGCCGCATACCGGCTGGACCCGTCGCCCAAAGGAGAAGGTGGCCGCCAAGGGCCAGAAGGCCAAGTCCGAGGAGTGGCTGCCCGAGCTCGACGAGGATACCTTCCAGTTCGATCCGCAGTTTGACGACGACGATGATGACGCGCCTGCGCCGGTTACCCGCACCAAGCGAGCCGCCGCGGCCGGCGCCCGTCGTCAGCCCGCGCTGGTGACGGCCGATGACGAGGACGATGATCTCGACTTGCCCTGGGCCGAAGGGGATGAGGAGGCGCCGGCACCGGCTGCCCCAACTCCTGGCAAGCCCAAGCGCCGCCTGCAACCAGGGCTGCCCCCCTTGCCGAGCATCGAGCTGCTGGACCGCCCGCCCGCCAAGACCCAGATGATGAGCAAGGACGAGCTGGAGCGCATGGGCCGGCTGGTGGAGGCGAAACTCGCCGACTACAACGTGCAGGCCAAGGTGGTAGGCGTCTATCCGGGTCCCGTCATCACCCGTTTCGAGCTGGATCTGGCGCCCGGCATGAAGGCGAGCAAGATCACCAACCTCTCCCGCGATCTGGCCCGTTCTCTGTCGGCCAGCAGCGTGCGGGTGGTGGAGGTGATCCCGGGCAAGACTTATGTGGGGATCGAGCTGCCTAACCGGGTGCGTCAGACCGTCTACCTGCGCGAGACCCTCGACTGCGAGGCGTTCTCGGGCAGCCGCAACCCGCTCACCATGGGGCTGGGTCAGGACATCGCCGGCGAACCCGTGGTGGTGAACCTCGCCAAGATGCCCCACCTGCTGGTGGCCGGTACCACAGGTTCCGGTAAGTCGGTGGGGGTGAACACCATGATCATCTCCATGCTCTACAAGTCGACGCCGGACGATCTGCGCTTCATCATGATCGACCCCAAGATGCTGGAGCTGTCGGTCTACGAAGGGATCCCCCATCTGCTGACCGAGGTGGTGACCGACATGAAGGACGCCGCCAACGCCCTGCGCTGGTGCGTGGGCGAGATGGAGCGTCGCTACAAGCTGATGTCGGCGGTCGGGGTGCGCAACCTCAAGGGCTACAACGACAAGGTGCTGGCCGCCATCGAGGAGGGCGACCCCCTGCTGGATCCGCTGTGGCGCCCGGGTGACTCCATGGATCAGATGCCGCCTGAGCTGGAAAAACTGCCCCATATCGTGGTAGTGGTGGACGAGTTTGCCGACATGATGATGATCGTCGGCAAGAAGGTGGAAGAGCTTATCGCCCGTATCGCCCAGAAGGCGCGGGCGGCCGGTATCCACCTCATCCTCGCGACCCAGCGTCCGTCGGTGGATGTCATCACCGGCCTCATCAAGGCCAACATCCCGACCCGTATCTCGTTCCAGGTGTCGAGCAAGATCGACTCCCGTACCATCATCGACCAGGGTGGCGCCGAATCCCTGCTCGGCATGGGCGACATGCTCTACATGCCGGCCGGTACCTCCAACCCGACCCGGGTGCACGGCGCCTTCGTCGATGACCACGAGGTGCACAAGGTGGTGGCGGACTGGAAACTGCGCGGCGAGCCGAACTATATCGAGGAGATCCTCTCCGGTGAGTCGGGCGGCGAGGGCGGCAGCGGCGAATATGGCGGTGGTGACGACGAAGAGCTTGACCCCCTGTTCGACGAGGCGGTGGCCTTCGTGGTGGAGTCGCGCCGTGGTTCCACCTCCAGCGTGCAGCGCAAGTTCAAGATTGGTTACAACCGGGCGGCCCGTCTCATCGAACAGATGGAAAACCAGGGCATCGTCAGCGCCCCGGGCGGCAATGGTCAGCGCGACGTGCTGGCCCCGCCACCGGTGCGGGACTAAGGCTCACCCCTCTATCATCCTGGCCATGCCCCCTGCGGGCGTGGCCTTTTATCGAGATAGCCGTTATGAAAAGCGTGATGAAAAAACAACTCTTGATGGGCACTGTGCTGCTGGTGGCCAGCAGCCAGGCGTGGGCCGATGCGGCCAGCGATCTCAAGCAGAAACTGGCGGGGGTGAGTCTCTTCTCCGCCAAGTTTGCCCAGGTGGTCTATGACAGCAAGGGCAAGGAGCTGCAGCGTGCCGGCGGTACCCTGCTGGTGCAGCGTCCCAACCGTTTCAACTGGCATACCACCACGCCGGACGAGAGCCTGATCGTGGCCGATGGCAAGGATGTCTGGATCTACGATCCCTTCGTCGAGCAGGTCACTGCCCTCAAGATGAAGGATGCGGTGCTCAACACCCCCTTCGTGCTGATCGCCGGCAACGACGATGCGCTCTGGAAGAACTACGATGTGACCCAGCAGGGGGATGTCTACACAGTCACCAGCCGCAACCAGGACGAGTTGATCGCCTCCTTTCGCATCACCTTCGACCGTCAGAACAACATCAACCGCTTCGACGTGAAAGAGGCCCAGGGGCAGTGGAGCGAGTTCACCCTGAGCAACTTCAACCGCAAGCCGGCGCTCAAGGGCAACGAATTTGTTTTCAAGACGCCTGCGGGGGTCGCACTGGACGATCAGCGCTGATGCGCAAGCAGGCGCTGGCTTTATTGGCAGGCCGCCCGGCAACGGCGGCCTGCACCCTTCCTGACGGTCAATGCAGATGAGCAATTTATCGCTGGATTTCTCGTCGGACTTTCGTCCGCTGGCGGCCCGGATGCGGCCGCAAACCCTCGAGCAGTACATAGGTCAGCAACATATCCTCGGGCCCGACAAACCCCTGCGCAAGGCTATCCTGGCGGGCCACTGCCACTCCATGATCCTGTGGGGCCCACCTGGCACCGGCAAGACCACGCTGGCAGAACTGGTTGCCCACTACTGTCAGGCCGAGGTGGAGCGGCTCTCGGCGGTGACCTCCGGCATCAAGGAGATCCGCGCCGCCATCGACAAGGCCAAGGAGAACAGCTGGCGCGGGGTGCGCACCATCCTCTTCGTGGACGAGGTGCACCGCTTCAACAAGAGCCAGCAGGATGTGTTCCTGCCCCACATCGAAGACGGCACCATCACCTTCATCGGCGCCACCACCGAGAACCCCTCGTTCGAACTGAACAACGCGCTGCTCTCCCGGGCCCGGGTCTATCTGCTCAAACGGCTGGAGGAGCTGGATATCCTCGCCATGATCGATCAGGCGATGCAGGACCCCCGTGGCCTCAACGACCCGAGCCTCGCCTTCGCCCCCGGGGTAAAGGAGGCGCTGGCGAAAGCCGTGGACGGGGACGGGCGCAAGTCCCTCAACTATCTGGAGCTGTTGGCCGACATGGCGGAAACCGACAGTGCCGGGGCGCGGGTGATCGACAGCACATTGCTCGCCGCCGTGGTGGGGGAGCACGTGGCCCGTTTCGACAAGGGGGGCGATCACTTCTACGACCTCATCTCGGCGGTGCACAAGTCCATTCGCGGCTCGGCACCGGATGCGGCGCTCTACTGGTATGCCCGCATGGTGAGCGCCGGTTGCGATCCGCTCTATATTGCGCGCCGGCTGCTGGCGATAGCCTCCGAGGATGTGGGCAACGCCGATCCCCGTGCCATGCAGGTGGCGCTCTCGGCCTGGGATTGCTTCCATCGCATCGGCCCGGCGGAAGGGGAGCGGGCCATCGCCCAGGCGATCGTCTACCTCGCCTGCGCCCCCAAGAGCAATGCGGTCTACACCGCCTGGAAGGCGGCGCTTCATGATGCGAAGAACCTGCCGGACTTCGAGGTGCCGCCGCACCTGCGCAACGCGCCGACCAGGCTGATGAGCGAGCTGGGCTACGGCGCCGAGTATCGCTATGCCCACGACGAGCCGGGCGCCTATGCCGCCGGCGAGCAGTACTTCCCGCCTGAGCTGGCTGGCAAGCAGTACTATCAGCCCACCGATCGCGGCCTTGAGAAGCAGATCGGCCAGAAGCTCGACTACCTGCACGAACTGGACAAGCAGAGCCCGCGTCAGCGGGAGAAATAACCGGTCGGGGCAGGGGAGTGGCCGCGCCTCTGCCTGACCAATTCGGGCCGATTGCACGTTAATTGGTCAGCCGATTTGATCCAGGTCGTCATCCCCCGGAAAACAGGGCAAAACGGGCGCAATAGTCCCTGTTCGGGCGGGGGGGCGGTCTGATACACTGCCCCTCTGACCCCGCTTGTCTTGGCCTGGTGCCATCTTCTTGATTTCGAAGGCTTGCTCTTGTTGGCCCGATGCAAAAAGACGACAGGGGTGTGCCAACCGATGTTAACTTCCGGATCTGTTTCCCAGCCCGTCATGATGACTCAGGCCCAGATCCCATTTTAAAAAAGTAGGTAAACCATGCTGGATCCCAAATATCTGCGCAGCGACATCGACGATGCCGCCGCTCGTCTGGCGACACGTGGCTACGCTCTGGACGTAGCGGCTGTCAATGCTCTGGAAGAGAAACGCAAGGATCTGCAGTCCCGTACCCAGGAGCTGCAGGCCGAGCGCAACGCCCGCTCCAAATCCATCGGTGAGGCTGCCCGTCGCGGCGAAGATGTTGCCCCGCTCAAGGCTGAAGTAACCAAGATTAACGAAGAGCTCGAGACCAGCAAGGTCGAGCTGGATGCCCTGCTGGCCGAGCTGAAGACCATCGCCGACGCCATCCCCAACCTGCCGAGCGACACCACTCCGGTCGGTCGTGACGAGAACGACAACGTGGAAGTGCGTCGCTGGGGTACCCCGCGCGAGTTCAGTTTCCAGGTGCGCGATCACATCGATCTGGGTGAAGCGGCCAAGGGCGTTGACTTCAAGAACGGCGTCAAGCTCTCCGGTTCCCGTTTCGTGGTGATGAAGGGCCAGATCGCCCGCCTGCACCGCGCCCTGGCCCAGTTCATGCTGGACCTGCACACCCTGCAGCACGGTTACACCGAGTGCTACGTGCCCTACCTGGTCAACCCGGACAGCCTGTACGGCACCGGTCAGCTGCCCAAGTTCTCTCAGGATCTCTTCAATACCGGCATCGAAGGGGAAGGGGAAGAAGAGGGCAAGGTACGCAAGTTCTCCCTGATCCCGACCTCCGAAGTGCCGCTCACCAACATGGCCCGCGACGAGATCTTCGACGAGCAGGAACTGCCCATCAAGATGACCGCCCACAGCCCCTGCTTCCGCTCCGAAGCGGGCTCCTACGGCCGTGACACCCGCGGTCTCATCCGCATGCACCAGTTCGACAAGGTCGAGATGGTACAGCTGGTGCACCCGGAAAAATCCTGGGACGCGCTGGAAGAGATGGTGGGTCACGCCGAGAAGGTACTGCAACTGCTGGAGCTGCCGTATCGTGTGATGGCACTCTCCACCGGTGACATGGGCTTCTGCGCTGCCAAGACCTACGATCTGGAAGTGTGGCTGCCGGCCCAGAACACCTATCGCGAGATCTCCTCCGTCTCCAACTGCACCGACTTCCAGGCGCGCCGCATGCAGGCTCGCGTGCGCATCGATGGCAAGCCGCAGCTGCTGCACACCCTGAACGGCTCTGGCCTGGCGGTGGGTCGCACCCTGGTGGCGGTGCTGGAGAACTACCAGCAGGAAGATGGCCGCATCGCCATCCCGACTGCGCTGCAATCCTACATGGGCGGCCTGACCCACATCGGGTAAGCGCTCATTGCAGACGACAACGCCATGGCATGCCATGGCGTTGTGCATTCTGGCGCCGGTCAACCGTTTTTATCGTGAATAAATCTTCGTTGCCGGCGTCTCTTTGAACATGTAACACAATTTTATCAAGCATTGCGCAATCGTTTTTGTTAGACTGCGCCGCAATTTCGCAGGACATCTTTTTCTATGGTCTGGATTGATTACGCCATCATCGGCATCGTCGGTTTCTCTGCTCTCATCAGCCTGGTGCGCGGCTTCGTCAAGGAGGCCATGTCTCTCGTCACCTGGTTCGTCGCCTTCTTCATCGCCAGCCATTTCTATCCCGATCTCGCCGTCTATTTCACCTCGTTCAGCGATCCCTTGGTGCGCAATGGCCTGGCCATCGCCGCCCTGTTCGTGGCGACCCTGATCCTGGGCAGCGTGGTCAACTACGTGGTGGGCCTGCTGGTAGACAAGACGGGGCTGTCCGGCACCGACCGGGTGCTCGGCATCTGTTTTGGCGCAATTCGCGGGGTACTGATCGTCAGTGCCCTGCTTTTTTTCATGGATACCTTCACCAGCCTCTCCCAGAGCGACTGGTGGGTGGCATCCAAGCTGGTGCCCGAGTTCAAGCCGGTCATCCAGTGGTTCTTCGGGTTCATGCTGAACTCATCGAGTTTTCTTAAACAGGTATAGTGACTTCGAGGTAGCAAAGACATGTGTGGTATTGTCGGTATAGTTGGCACCACCCCCGTCAATCAGGCCCTCTACGACGCCTTGACGGTGTTGCAGCACAGGGGACAGGATGCCGCCGGGATCGTGACCATTGACAGTGGAAACTTCCGGCAACGCAAGGCCAACGGCCTGGTGAAGGACGTGTTTGAAGTGCGTCACATGCAGCGCCTGAAAGGGCATATCGGCATAGGACATGTCAGATATCCCACCGCAGGCAGCTCCAGTGCCGCTGAAGCCCAGCCTTTTTACGTGAACTCTCCCTACGGCATGGTGCTGGCCCACAACGGCAACCTCACCAACGCCAAGGAGCTCAAGGAGCAGCAGTTCAAGGTGGCCCGCCGCCACATCAACACCACCTCGGATTCCGAAGTGCTGCTGAACGTGCTGGCCCACGAGCTGGATCGCTGCGACAAGATGGCCCTGCAACCGGAGGACATCTTCTCTGCGGTGCGCAAGGTGCATCAGCAGATCCGCGGTGCCTATGCGGTGGTCTCCCTGGTGATTGGCCATGGCCTCATCGGCTTTCGCGATCCCAACGGCATTCGCCCGCTGATCCTGGGTCGCCGGGTCGACGAGCAGGGGCAGGTGGAGTACATGCTCGCCTCCGAGAGCGTGGCGCTCGATGCCATCGGTTTCGAGACGGTGCGCGACATCGCCCCGGGCGAGGCCATCTACATCACCGAGCAGGGCCAGCTCTTCTCCGAGCAGTGTGCGGAGAACCCGCAGATGAGCTCCTGCATCTTCGAGTACGTCTACTTCGCTCGCCCTGATTCGTGCATCGACAAGGTGTCGGTCTATGCCGCCCGCCTCAACATGGGTCGCAAGCTGGGTCAGAAGATCGCCCGCGAGTGGGAAGATCTCGACGTGGACGTGGTCATCCCCATCCCCGAGACCTCCTGCGACGTGGCGCTGGAAATCGCCCACACCCTGGATCTGCCGTACCGTCAGGGCTTCGTGAAGAACCGCTACATCGGCCGTACCTTCATCATGCCGGGCCAGACCCAGCGCAAGAAGTCGGTGCGTCGCAAGCTCAACGCCATCAGCTCCGAGTTCAAGGGCAAGAAGGTGTTGCTGGTGGACGACAGCATAGTGCGCGGCACCACCTCCGAGCAGATCATCCAGATGGCCCGTGAAGCGGGGGCCGCCAAGGTCTACTTCGCCTCGGCGGCGCCGGAAATTCGCTTCCCCAACGTCTACGGCATCGACATGCCCACCGCCAACGAGCTGATCGCCCATGGCCGGGAAGTGGAAGAGGTGTGCAAACTGATTGGTGCCGATGGCCTCATCTTCCAGGATCTGGAAGATCTGGAAGCGGCGGTGCGGGAGATCAACCCCGAGCTGCGTCACTTCGAGACTTCGGTGTTCAACGGCCACTACGTCACTTCCGACGTGGATCAGTCCTACCTCGACCACCTCAACGCCATGCGCAGCGATGACAACAAGGCGGTGCGCGAGTGGCAGGAAGGCACCAGCAACCTGGAAATTTTTAACGAAGGCAGTTAAACGTTTTCCACGCTGAGGTGTTGCAACGAGATGGGGGCCAAGGCCCCCATTGTTGTTTCCGCTTGCCGAAAAGGGCCCTGCATCTGCTTGAAAAAGCAGCGTTTGTAGCCGCAGCTATGGGCAGTGGCGGCGGGATCCGCTAGCATGGGGCGCCGCCATATCAACCCGACCAGACGAGAGTTCAGATGGATGACCTGCTAGCCCCCGTGCGCCAGTTTTTGCACTGCGAGACCCCGGATGCGTGGATCGAGATGGCGCGGGATCCTGCCCAGCTGCCGACCCTGCTCATCGATCACGCCAACTGCGAAAACAAGGCTGCGCTCACCGCCCACAGCCTGGTGCGCCGCTACTGCCTGCCCAAGGGCAAGCGACATCTGCTGCCCAAGCTGGCGTTCTATCGGGAGCTGGACGCCATTCCGGAGAAGGCCGAGATCCTCGGCAAGCGGACCATGGGAGAGACCGATCGCACCGTGTTCGAGGAGCTCTCTCGCAATCCGCTGCTGTTTCCCATGGTGCGGCTCATTCAGGAGGAGCTGCACCACTTCGAGCAGGTGCTGGAGCTGATGGCCGCCCGCGACATCCCCTACGGCCCGGTGACCGCCTCCCGCTATGCGCGCAACCTGATGCAGCACGTGCGCACCCACGAGCCCGCCACCATAGTCGACAAGCTGATCATCGGCGCCTACATAGAGGCGCGCTCCTGCGAGCGTTTTGCCAAGCTGGCACCCCATCTGGACGAGGAGCTGGGTCGCTTCTACGTCTCCCTGCTGCGCTCAGAGGCGCGCCACTATCAGGATTATCTGGCGCTGGCCGAGCAATATGCGGGGGAGGACATCAGCGAGCGGGTGGCCTTCTTCGGCCAACTGGAGGCGGAGCTGATCCGCTCGCCGGATCCGCAGTTCAGGTTCCATAGCGGTCTTCCTGTCAGATCTGACAGTTGTTGACGCGAAGGGGGCTGCCTACCATTGCAGCGTTCCTACTACGAGCGACGCATTTACTTTTGAGCGCAATTCCCGGCCCCTGAGCCGGGATTTTTTTGTCTCATTTTCGGGGCAGCGGAAACAGCGGGGAAGGGCCGGTGGCAGGCCGCCGGGCAGGGCTCAGCGGCGGTATTCGTTGTCGTAGTTCTGGATGAGGCGGCGGGTCACCTCGTGCTGGGGATCGGCGAACACCTTGAGGGTCTTGCCGCGCTCCACCACCCGCCCTTCGTGCATCACCAGCACCTCGTCGCTGATGTGGCTCACCACCCCCAGATCGTTGGCCACCAGCACATAGCTGAGCCCCATGGTCTCCTGCATCTCCAGCAGCAGGTTGATGATCTGGGAGCGCACCGAGATATCCAGGGTGGAGAGCGCCTCGTCGGCCACGACTATCTTGGGGTTGAGGATCAGCGCCCGCGCCAGCGCCACCCGCTGCTGCTGGCCGGCGGAGAGCATCTGCGGGTAGAAGAGGGCGTGATCTGCCAGCATGCCCACCATGCGCAGGGTCTGTATCACCTTGTCGCGGCGCTCCTCCTCGGTCATCTCGGTGTTGAGGCGCAGCGGCGTCTCCAGGATCTGGCCGACCCGGATCTTGCGATTGAGGGATGAGTTGGGGTCCTGGAAGATCATCCGCAGCAGCTTGCAGCGGGTCTGATAGTCGCCGTGGATCATCGGCTGCCCCTCGATGGCGATCTCGCCACCGCTCGGCTCTATCATGCCCGCCAGAATGCGGGCCAGGGTGCTCTTGCCGGAGCCGGCCTCGCCGACGATGGCCAGGGTCTGGCCCACCTCGAGATCAAAGGAGAGCGGCTTGATGGCTTCCACCGCCCGGCGTCGAAACAGGCCGGTGCGGTTCTGATAGGTCTTGCACAGGCCTCGGACCTGCAGCAGAGAGGGTTCGATCACTGTCCTGACTCCTTGGTGACAGGGCTCGCTGTCACGCACTGATACGAAATTGACGTCACTTCTTGGGCTCTTCCATGTTCAGCGGGAAGTGGCAGCTGAACTGGTGCCCCTTGATCTTGCTCATCAGCGGCGTCTGCACGCACTGCTTCTGGGCGTAGGGGCAGCGGGGGCCGAGCCGGCAACCGATGGGCAGGTGCTGCAGCGGCGGAATGACGCCGGGCAGGGTCTCGAGGCGCGACTTGTGGCGCACCAGCTTGTCAAAGTCGGGGATCGACTTGAGCAGCGCATCGGTGTAGGGGTGGTGCGGGGTCTCAAGGATCTGCTCCCGGGTGCCCACCTCCACCATCTGGCCGCAATACATCACGTTGATGGTGTCGGTCAGGTTGGCGATGGCGGCGATGTCGTTGCTGATGATGAGGATGGTGGTGTTGCCCAGCTTGTTCATCTTGTCCAGCAGCCGCAGGATCTGCGAATGGGTGGTGGACTCCATGGCGCTGGTGGGCTCGTCCGCCACCAGCAGGCGCGGCTGGTTGGCGATGGCCATGGCGATCATCACCTTCTGGCACATGCCGTCCGACAGCTCGTGAGGGTAGGCCCGCATCACCTTGCGGTGATCCTTGACGCCGACCCGGTGCAGCAAGGCGATGGCCTTCTTCTTGCGCCACTGGAAGCGCTGCCAGAACTGCCCCTCGAACGAGTCGGTGGGGATCGCCTCTTCCAGCTGGGTACCGATCTCCTCGGAGGGGTCGAGACAGCTGATGGGGTCCTGGAAGATCATGGCGATCTCGCGGCCCATGATGCGGCGCCGCTCGCGGGGGGCCATGGTCAGCAGGTCCATGTCGTTGAAGCGCATCCGGTCGGCGCGTACCGTCCAGTTGTCCTTCTGGATGCCGACGATCACCTTGGCCACCAGGCTCTTGCCGGAGCCGGATTCCCCCACCAGGCCGCGGATCTCCCCCTCGGCCAGGGTCAGGCTCACCTTGTCCACCGCCTTGACCTTGCCCTGCGGGGTGTCGATCTCGATGGTGAGGTTGCGTATGTCGAGCAGCGGCATTAGTCATTCCCCTCTTTGAGTGCTTCGCGAATGCCCTCGCCAACCAGCGATGGGTTGACCTGCACGCCGTACAGGAATTGGCGGGGGACAAGGGTGAGCATGCCTATCTTGGGCACAGAGCATTGCATCAGTCGTTCCCCTCTTTGAGTGCTTCGCGAATGCCTTCACCAACCAGGTTGGTGACCAGCACGCTGAACAGGATGGCCATGCCCGGCAGGGTCACGGTCCAGGGGGCGAGATAGATGAGATCGCTGGAGTCCGCCAGCATGGCGCCCCACTCAGGTTGCGGTGACTGGGCGCCGAGGCCGAGAAAGCCCACCGCCGAAATGTCGAGGATGGCCGCCGACAGGGTGCGGGTGGTCTGGGCCACCAGGGTCTCGACGATGTTCGGCAAAATGGCGAGGCGCATGATGCGCAAGGGGGGCGAGCCGTCGAGCCGGCTGGCGATGATGTACTCCTTCTGCATCTCGGTGTGGACCGCGTTGTAGGTGGCCCGGATGAAGGGCGGGATCAGCGCCAGGGTGATGGCGATCAGGGTATTGAACAGACCCGGCCCCAGGATGGCCACCATGATGATGGCCAGCAGCAGGGAGGGGATGGAGAGCAGGGTATCGAGCAGGTGGTGCAGCACGCTCGACTTGAGCCCCTTGCTCATGCCGCCGAGGATGCCGATGGCGGTGCCCACCACCATGGCAATCACCACCACCAGCAGGGCGTTGCCAAAGGTGAGCCGCGCGCCCACCACCAGCCGGGAGAGGATGTCGCGGCCCAGATCGTCGGTGCCGAGGAAGTAGTCGATGTTGCCGCTGTTGGCCCAGGAGGGGGCCAGCAGCAGGCGGGAGCTGTGCTGCTCGTCGATGCCGTAGGGCACCACCAGCGGGCCGAGCAGGGTGATCAGCAGCAGGATCACGAAGCACCAGAGCCCTGCCATCGCCAGCGGATTGCGGCGATAGGAGGCCCAGGTCTGCTCCAGCGGCGAGAGGATCTTGAGCTCGGGGTAGAGGCTAGTCTTGTCTTGCATAGGATTCCTGGCTCCGGGTCATGCCATGAGCACGTTCAGTCTTGTTTTGCATAGAGTTCTTTGCGCCGCGCCGGGTAGATGATGGTGGTGAGCAGCTCGGTGCTGACGCTGATGAAGATGACGAAGCTGGCCACCACCAGGGTGGCGCCGCGGATGGCGGCGTAGTCCTGCAGGGCGATGCTGTTGATGAGCCAGCGGCCGATGCCGTGCCACTCGAACACCACCTCGGTGATCATGGCGGAGGTGAGCACGCTGCCCAGCTGCAGGCCCAGCAGTGGCAGCACCGGCGGCAGGGCGTTCTTGAGACCGTGGCGCCAGACGATCTGGCGACGGGAGAGGCCGCGGCTGGCCGCCGCCTTGATGTAGTTCTGCTTCATCACGTCGATGAGGGAGCTGCGCACGTGGCGGATCACCTCGGTGGTGGGCACCACCGCCAGCACCAGCGAGGGCAGGATCAGGTGGCGCAGGGCGTCGTGCAGGGCGGCCTGGCGCCAGGGCTCGTGGCTCATCAAGACGTCGATGAGGGCGATGCCGGTGATGGAGGGCACGTCATAGAGCAGGCTTATCTGGCCCGAGGCGGGCAGCCAGCCCAGCTCCAGCGAGAAGAACATCACCACCAGCAGCGCCAGCCAGAACACCGGCACCGCGTAACCGATGAGGCCGGCGGTCATGATGGTGAGATCTAGCGGCTTGCCCTGGGAGAGGGCCGCCAGGGTGCCGAGCGGGATGCCCACCAGCAGCGAGATGGCGAAGGCCGCCCCGCAGAGGATCAGGGTGGCGGGGAAATAGTGGCGGATCTCGTCCAGCACCGGCAGGCCGGAGACGCTGGAGAGCCCCAGATCCCCGTCCAGAATGCGACGCAGGAAGTCGGGGTAGCCGCTCCAGAAGCTGGCTTGCTGGCCGATGAGGCGCACGTCCAGCAGGTAAGCGACGAAGGTCAGCGCCAGCAGGGTGATGAGCAGCAGATTGATGCGACGCAGGATATAGAGAAACATGCTTACTCCCGATAGGCCTGGTTGAAGACGGTGCCGCCAAAGGGCATCAGGGAGAGCCCCTCAATGTCGCTGCGGCTGACCTGGGTACGCAGGGCATGGGCCAGCGGAATGAGCGGCATCTGTTCGTTGAGCAGGGTCTGGGCGTAATAGTAGTTGCGCAGCCGAAACGCCAGCTGGGGCGTGGTCACCGCGTCGTCCAGCAGCTGATCAAACGCCGGGCTGCACCAGCGGCTGTAGTTGTTGCCGCGCTCGACGGCGGCGCAGCTCAGCAGCTGGCGAAAGAAGTTGTCCGGGTCTGCGTTGTCGGCGATCCAGCCGCTGAGCAGACTGTCGTACTGACCCTGGGCGAGGCGGGCCTCGATGACCGGCCACTCCTGCTGCACGATTTTGAGCTTGATGCCGATCTTGGCCAGATCGCTTCGCATCAGCTGGGCGGTCTTGAGGGCATCCGGGTTGTAGGCGCGCGAGCCCGGCTGCACCAGCACCTGCATCTCGAAGCCTTGCGCCAGTCCCGCCTCCTTGAGCAGCTGGCGCGCCCTCTTGAGATCCGGCTGGCGCATCGGCAGGGAGGGGTTGTAACCCCAGGAGAGCGGCGGCAGCAGGCTGTTGGCGGGCTGGCCCGTCTCGAAATAGACCGCCTGCAGCAGGTTGTCGATATTGATGGCGCTGGCGATGGCCTGGCGCACCTGCACCTTGTTGAACGGTGCCTTGCGGGTGTTGAGGGCGAGGAAGGCGACGTTCATGCCGGACTGCACCGCCAAGCTGAGGTCGGGATCCTTGTCGATCACCGACAGCTGGCTGGCGGAGGGGGTACTCATCACGTCGCACTCGCCGGTCAGCAGCTTGGCCAGCCGTTTGGAGGATTTGGGAGTGATGTCGTAGATGAGCTGCTCAATCTTGGCCTCGCCGCCCCAGTAACCGGGGTGGCGCAGGTAGCGCACGTATTCGTTGTGGCGATACTCCTTGAAGCTGAACGGCCCTGTGCCCACCGGGCGGCTGTCGATGAGCCCCGGGGTGCCGGCCTTTTGCAACTGCTCGGCATACTCGGCGGAGAGTACGATGGCGTAGTCGCTGGCCAGGGTGGCGAGGAAGGAGGCATCCGGCCGGTTGAGCTCGAACACGACGTTATCGGCCCCCTTCCGGTAGACCCGCTTGATCAGCTGATCCAGCCCCAGACTGTAGAAGTAGGGGTACTCGCCGCCGGACACTTCGTGATAGGGGTGCAGCTTGTCGAGCAGCCGCTGCCAGGTGAACACCACGTCGTCGGCGTTGAGGGGGCGGGAGGGGTTGAACCAGGGCGTGTGGTGAAAGGTCACCCCCTGGCGCAGGGTCAGGGTATAGGAGAGGCCATCCTCGCTCACCTGCCAGCGGGTGGCGAGCCCGCCTTCGAGCGCCAGGGTGTTGGGGTTCACCTCCAGCAGGCGGTCATAGAGCGGGCGCGAGCTGGCATCCAGGGTCACCCCCGAGTTGGAGACCTGGGGATTGAAGGTCTGGGGCGAGCCTTCCGCACAATAGATGAGTCCCGTTCTGGACGCGTCATCCTGTTTGTGACAACCGGTGAGCAGCACCAGCACACCAAGCAGCAGGGGTTTGAGCATTCTCATTGTCGAACCATGTTTTTATACGAAGTTGCCGGCGATGGGGCCGGCAAGGGGGGGAAGCCGCTCTGGCACGGGCTGCCCGGGTTATTAATCCGCATCGTTGTCACTGTCCAGCAGCTGGTATTTGCGCAGCATTCCGCGGAACTGGTGATAGCTCAGGGCCAGCAGTTGGGCGGCTTTGCGCTGATTATACTGGGATTGCTGCAACGCTTGCTTGAGTAAATTAATCTCGTAGCCCGCCACCGCCTGTTTGAGGTCCAGCGGCAGGGTGGCAGTGGCCGCAACGGGCGCCGGTTGCGCCTCGCTTGGCTGCGCCGCGGCGGTGTCGGTGCGAGCCAAGGGTCGCCAGGGGGAATCGAACGGATTGAGCACCAGATCGGCCAGCGGCAACTGGGGGTTGCCCTGGCGGTAGATGCTGCGCTCCACCACGTTTTTCAGCTCCCGCACGTTGCCTGGCCAGGGGTAGTCCAGCAGCAGCTGGGTCGCCTTGCGCGAGAAGCCGGCAAACAGCGGATAGCCGAGCTCCCGGGTCATGCCGTGGGCAAAGTGTTCCGCCAGCATCAGAATATCGTCGCGCCGCTCCCGCAGGGGGGGCAGGGTGATGACGTCGAAGGCGAGCCGGTCGAGCAGGTCGTGGCGAAATTGCCCCTTGTCGGCCAGCGCCGGCAGATCCTCGTTGGTGGCGCACACCAGCCGCACATCCACCTTGAGCGCCTTGGCGCCGCCCACCCGTTCAAACTCGCCGTATTCGATGACCCGCAGCAGTTTCTCCTGCACCCGGGCGCTGGTGGTGGCCAGCTCGTCAAGGAAGAGGGTGCCGCCATCGGCCCGCTCGAAGCGGCCCTGGTGACGTTTGGCGGCGCCGGTGAAGGAGCCCGCCTCGTGGCCGAACAGCTCGGTCTCCAGCAGGCTCTCGCTCAGGGTGGCGCAGTTGACGGTGACAAAGCTTTGATCCCAGCGCGCCGAGAGATAATGTAGGCGGTGGGCGATCAGCTCCTTGCCGGTACCCCGTTCGCCGATGATCAGCACGGGCTTGCGCAGCGGCGCCAGGCGGGAGGCCTGCTCAATGATCTCGAGAAATGCGTTGGATTCCCCCAACAGGCTTTCCGTGGCCGTGGTCATAGTCATCCCCGTGAGTCGGTGAAAGCTGGTCAATCTTACCAAAAGTTGGTGATTCTAATCATTACTTGTGTGGTGCCTCTTGAAATGTGATCGAGCAGCCCCATATAAATCAACAAGTTAAATTCTGTTCCAGATTGGCACACAAGTTGCCATTGTCAATGGAGAAACAACGTATGCCAACCACAGGAGTACAATCATGAGTATTTTTTCCCGCCTGGCCGACATCATCAATTCCAACCTGACGGCCCTGCTCGACAAGGCAGAAGATCCCCAGAAGATGGTGCGCCTGATCATCCAGGAGATGGAAGACGAACTGGTGAAGGAGCGCTCCAACCTGGCCCGCTTCCTCGCCAACCAGAAAGAGATCGGCCGCCAGGTCGCCCGCCATCAGGAGCGGGTCGCCGAGTGGCAGGGCAAGGCCGAGCTGGCCCTGAGCAAGGAGCGGGAAGACCTGGCCCGCGCGGCGCTCATCGAGAAGAAGAAGCAGGCCGAGCTGGCCGACTCCCTGTTGCGTGAGCAACAGGCGGTGGACAGCGGCATCGAGAAGCTGGGGGAGGAGATCCGTCAGCTGGAAGCCAAGCTGGAAGATGCCCGTGCCCGCCAGAAGGCGATGGCCATTCGCACCGAAGCGGCCAGCAGCCGTCTCAACGTACAGAGCCAGGTTGCCCGTGGCGACAGCCAGGCGGTGGTGAGCAAGTTCGAGCGCATGGAGCGCCGCATCGACGAGATGGAGGCCCGCGCCGATCTGGGGCAGTCCGACAAGGCGCTGGCCCAACAGTTTGCCGAGCTGGAAGCCGACGATCAAATAAGCAAAGAGCTGGAAGCCATGCGCCAGAAGCTGGGCCAGAGCGACACCACGCCGAAACAGGGAGAGTAACAGATGGAAGATCTGCTGGGTGTGTTGATGGTTCCCATGGTGGTCTTCATGGTAGTGGTGGCCCCCATCTGGCTGGTGCTGCACTACCGTGCCAAGGGGCGCATTGGCGCCGGTCTTGCCGATGGCGAGCGTGAACAGCTGCAGGGTTTGCTGGTGCGTGCCGAGAAGATGCAGGAGCGGGTCGGTGCCCTGGAGTCGATTCTGGATGCGGAAGTCCCGGGTTGGAGGAACAAGGTATGAGCAGCATCAGTCGTGAAGGTCGCAACCTGTACCGGGATCCCCAGCGCGGCAAGATAGCCGGGGTCTGTGCCGGTCTGGCAGAGTACTTCGGGGTGGAGACCTGGATCGTGCGGTTGCTGGCCATCAGTGGCCTCATCTTCGCCGGTTTCATCACCTTCACCGCCTACGTCGCCGCCTGGTTTCTGCTCGACAAGAAGCCGGTCACCCTTTATGCCCAGGAGGATGCCGACTTTGCCGAGGTGCGGATGAAGGCGCGCAGCTGGCAGGCAGGCGTCACGCCTCATCAGGCCCTTGCCCGCATCGGCCAGGAGCTGGATGCGCTGGAGCCCAGGGTGCAGCGCATCGAGAAGCTGGTGACCTCCAAGGAGTTCACCCTGCAGCGGGAGTTTCGCAACTTGTAAGGCCTGAGCGGTACGATGGCCCCGCCGACCTGGACTTGCCTCTGATGGCAGGGGAGGCGGGCGGGGATCATGACGAGGGTGGTGCTGCCTGCCACCCGCTTCGTCGGGCAGCTACGGGAGAACAGAACAAGCCTTGATACTCAATAAACTGGAACAGCAATTCAATCGCCTGCAGCACAAGGCAAGCGACGTGGTGAACCGGGTCCGGGATCGCCACATCCGGCTGGCAGTCACCGGCCTCTCTCGCAGCGGCAAGACCGCCTTCATCACGGCGCTGGTCAACCAGCTGGAACACGCGGCCATCGACGGCCGGCTGCCCCTGTGGGATGCCCTGCGCCAGGGGCGCATCCTCGGCGCTCGCCGGGTGCCCCAGCAAAATGCCCACATTCCCACCTTTGCCTACGAGCGCGGCCTCGACGCCCTGTTTGGCGATCCGCCGGCCTGGCCCGAGCCGACCCGCGGGGTGGCCGAGGTGCGCCTGGAAATCCGCTATCGCACCCGTCATCCGCTGCGCAAGCACCTGGGGGAGATCTCCACCCTCTACGTGGATCTGGTGGATTACCCCGGGGAGTGGCTGCTCGACTTGCCGCTGCTGGAGATGAGCTACGAGCAGTGGAGCGAGCAGGTGCGCGAGCAGCTGCGCCGCCCCGAGCTGCAGACCCTGGCCGCCGGCTGGCTGGCACCCGCATGGCAGGCGGAGCAGGGCTTCGAGGAGCGGCCGGTGGCCCAGCTCGCCGAGCGCTACACCGATTATCTGCACGCCTGCAAGCGTGAGCTGGGGCTGCACCTGATCCAGCCCGGTCGCTTCGTGCTGCCGGGGGAGTATGCCGGTGCCCCCATGCTGCAGTTTGTGCCCTGGGTGTGGGAGATGCCTGCCGGCGAGCCCGCCGAGGGGACTCTCTACGCCACCCTCAAACAGCGCTTCGAGCAGTACAAGCAGCATCTGGTGCAGGGTTTTTATGAGCAGCACTTCGCCGGTTTCGATCGCCAGATCGTGCTGGTGGACTGTCTGCAGCCCCTCAACGCCGGGGCGGCCAGCTTTGGCGACATGCAGCAAGCCATCGCCCGCATCATGGAGAGCTTTGCCTACGGCAAGAGCAACTGGTGGCGGCGGCTCTTCTCGCCGCGCATCGACAAGCTGTTGTTCGTGGCGAGCAAGGCCGATCACGTCACCCCGGAGCAGCACGGCCCCATGGTCTCCCTGCTGCAGCACCTGGTGCGCAGCGGCCGCGGCCAGGCCCGTTTTGAGGGGATTGCCACCGAGTGTCTGGCGCTGGCCGCCATCAAGGCGACCGAGGTGGGCAAGGGGGTGGCCGATGGCCGCGAGTTCCCCGCCATCCGTGGCACCAGCCTGAGCGGTGAGCCGCTCTTGCTGTTTCCGGGCGAGGTGCCATCCCATATCCCGCCTGCGCAGTGGTGGAACAATCAAGGCTTTGATTTTCAGGCTTTTCGCCCGCTGCCCATGAGCGCCCATCAGGCGCTGCCCCATATCCGGCTCGATGCGGCGCTGGAGTTTCTGCTCGGGGATCACCTCGAATAAGGGCGTGCGGCCCGGGTTTGTTGCCTGCGCCGCACCCAGAAGACGGTTTTCAGGAGAAGCGATGAACGATCAGACAAAAGCGCAGCCGCCGCTGCAAGGCAAGGTGATCCTGGAGCCCACCTTGACGACAGCTGACGACCAGCGAGCGCCGGCACCCGCCCAGCGACTGGAGGAGGCGAGCTTCGAGCGCCTCGATGAGCTGGAAGAGCTCACCGAGGTGGAGAGCGCCCTCGTCATCAAGCCGCGCCGCCGTCATCGGCTGCTGGCCTGGGGGCTGGGGGCGGTCGGCCTGCTCTCTCTGGGCCAGTACGGCGCCTTTCTCTACGAGCAGTTTCTCACCACCCCGCTCTGGGGCGGCGCCTGGCTGGCGGCTTCGGCGCTGGTGGCGGCGGGCACCGCCGGGGTGGTGGGACGTGAGTGGCTGCGCCTGCGCGCCCTCAAGCGGCGTCAGGATGTGCGCTCGCGGGCCGAGGATCTGCTGGCTCATCAGGGGGTCGGCCAGGGGCAGGGGTTTTGCGAAGGGCTGGCCGAGCGCAGCGGCGACAAGGGGCGCGAGGGGTATCAAACCTGGCTGGCCCAGCTCGACGAGAGCCACAACGATCGGGAGGTGTTGACCCTCTACAGCCAGCTGGTGCTCGGCGAGCGCGACAAGTTGGCCCAGGCGCGGGTGGCCAAATGGTCGGGGGAGGCCGCCGTGCTGGTGGCCCTGAGCCCGCTCGCCACCGTCGACATGACGCTGATGCTGTGGCGCAACCTGCGGATGATCGAGGACATCGCCGACGTCTACGCCATCGAGCTCGGCTACTGGAGCCGCATTCGCCTCATCCGTCAGGTGTTTCGCAACATGCTCTACGCCGGTGCCACCGAGCTGGTGACCGAGGTGGGGATGGATTTGCTGGGGGCCGAGCTCACCGCCAAGCTCTCCGCCCGTGCCGCGCAAGGGGTGGGGGCCGGGCTGCTCACCGCCCGGCTCGGCCTGCGCACCATAGAGGCGTGCCGCCCGTTGCCCTGGTGCGCGGACGAGAAGCCGAGACTGGGAGAGCTGAGAAAGCGGCTGATCGGTCAGCTGGCGGGCTACCTCAACAAGGGGTGAGCACCAGGCCAAGGGCTCGATTGTGGTTGTCACAAATTATTTACAATTGTCCGCAGCAGCCGACCCCAGGGTCGGCTGCTTTTTTGGGGGGCAAACCGTTACAGTGATCTCATCGCGCAATGGCGCCACACCGCCCGGATGGCGGGTTGCAACCCAGAGGATGGAGTCACCCATGGCAAGTCTCTACACCGCCCACCAGCCGGACGAAGCGGGCACGATCCACTACTCGGACGAGGAGCACGGCACCTGGCAGATCCTGATCGCACGCCAGCTGGCGGCGCTCGAAGGCAAGGCCTGTGACGAGTACCAGGCCGGGCTGGCGCGGCTCGACCTGCCCCGGGATCGGATCCCCCAGCTGGCCCAGATCAACGCCGTGTTGCAACCGGCCACCGGCTGGTCGGTGGCGGCGGTGCCGGCCCTCATCTCCTTTGACCGCTTCTTTGCCCTGCTGGCCAACCGCCAGTTTCCGGTGGCCACCTTCATCCGCCGCCGGGACGAGCTCGACTACCTGCAGGAGCCCGACATCTTTCACGAGATTTTCGGCCACTGCGCCATGCTGACCAACCCCGCTTTCGCCCACTTCACCCATGTCTATGGCCAGCTCGGCCAGCGGGCCGGCAAGGAGGAGCGGGTCTTTCTGGCGCGGCTCTACTGGTTCACGGTGGAGTTTGGCCTGCTGGCCACGGCGAAGGGGCTTCGCATCTACGGTGGCGGTATTCTCTCCTCCATCGGCGAGACCGCCTATGCCCTCGGCTGCCAGCCGGTACTGCAACCCTTTGACCCCATCGAGGTGCTGCGCACCCCGTATCGCATCGACATCATGCAGCCCACTTATTTCGTGCTGCCCGAGCTTGATGAGCTCTATCGTCTGGCGGAGCAGGACATCATGGCCATGGTGGCCGAGGCGCGCCGCCTGGGGCTGCGCCCCCCCCGTTTTACACCGGCCGGCGGCAAGCAGGCGAGTTGAACCGCCCGCCAGTGTTGATCACCCCTTTTCATCGATACACAAGGAGAGTCCCATGTCCGAATTGGCCAGCCAGCAGTGTGAAGCGTGCCGCGCCGATGCCCCCAAGGTGAGCGAGCAGGAGCTGAGCGAACTGATGCGCCTCATCCCCGACTGGCAGCCGCTGGTGGTAAAAGGTGAGCTGCAGCTGCGGCGCGAATTCACCTTCCGCAATTTCAAGGAGGCGCTCGCCTTCACCAACCGGCTGGGTGAACTGGCGGAGGCGGAGTTTCATCATCCCGCCATCCTCACCGAGTGGGGCAAGGTGACCGTCAGCTGGTGGACCCACAAGATAGGCGGCTTGCACCGCAACGACTTCATCATGGCGGCGCGCACGGATGAGCTGCTGAAGTGAAGAGGCCATTCCTCATCGACAAATTGCTCAAATAAACGCCTGTAGATGACGCGGGCCTGCCCGGTGAAAACGGGGCGGGCCCGCATTTTTATGGGCTGGCGCTCGCACTGGCGGGATCGAGTCTGTATTATCCGGTCATTCATAGAGTTAGCTAGGAAGTGTGTCCCGAATGCGTCTTGAAGTCAGCTGTGAAGACCGCCTGGGCCTGACCCGGGAACTGCTCGACCGCCTGGTGGAGCACAACATCGATCTGCGCGGCATCGAAATCGATACCTCAGGCATCATCTATCTCAACTTTCCCGAGCTGGAGTTTCGTGATTTCCAGCACCTGATGCCGGAGATCCGCCGTATTCCCGGCGTCTATGACGTCAAGACCATCCCCTACATGCCCTCCGAGCGGGAGCACCACGAGATTGAGGCGCTGCTCAAGGCGCTGCCGGATCTGGTCTTCTCCCTCGATGCCAAGGGCAAGGTGACCCAGGCCAACCAGTCCGCCCTCACCACCCTGGCCCTGCCGGTGGAGGAGGTGCGCGGCGCGGCGCTCGGCTCCCTGGTCAAGGGCTTCTCCTTCAGCCGCTGGCTGGAGGCGAGCGAGATCCGCCCGCAGACCTGCAAGCTCAGCATCGGCGGCGAGGAGTATCTGGCGGATCTGATGCCGCTGTTCGTGGCCGAGGAGAAGGGCAAGCAGGCCCTGGCCGGCGCCGTGGTGGTGCTCAAGTCCGCCCGCCGGGTCGGCATGCACTTCAGCGCGCTCCACGCGGTGGAAGTGGGGGGCTTTGAGCACCTGCAGGCCGAGAGCCAGAAGATGAAACAGGTGCTGGCCCAGGCGAGCAAGCTGGCGATGCAGGATGCGCCGCTGCTGATCGTCGGCGAGACCGGCACCGGCAAGGAGTTGCTGGCCCGCGCCTGCCACGGTGCCAGTCTGCGCTCCAGCCATCCCTTCATGGCGCTCAACTGCGCGGCCATGCCGGACAACGTGGCCGAGAGCGAGCTGTTCGGTTACGCCCCCGGCGCCTTTGGCAACAACACTGAGGGCAAGCGCGGGGTACTGGAGCTGGCGAGCGGTGGCACCCTGATGCTGGACGAAATCGGCGACATGTCGCCCCATCTGCAGACCAAGTTCCTGCGGGTGTTGCAAGACGGTGTGTTCCGCCGGGTCGGCGACGAGCAGGAGGTGAAGGTCAATGTGCGCTTCATCTGCACTACCCAGAAGCAGCTGCTGGATCTGGTGCACGAGGGCAAGTTCCGGGAAGATCTCTACTACCGCCTCAACGTGCTGAGTCTGGCGCTGCCGCCGCTGCGCGAGCGCAAGGCGGACATCATGGCGCTGGCCCAGCAGTTCGTCTCCCGTTTTGCCAGCGAACTGCAGCGTCCGCGCCCGCGCTTTACCCGCAACATGGCCGAGTACCTGACCGCCTATCGCTGGCCCGGCAACGTGCGCCAGCTGCGCAACTGCCTCTATCGCGCCATGACCTTGCTGGAAGGGGACGAGATCGGCCCTGAGCACGTGGACTTGCCGGTGGCGGCCGACGCCATGCCGCTCATCGACGAGTGGTTCGAAGGGGGGCTGGACGAGGCGGTGAAACGCTTCGAGAGCCGGCTGCTGGAGCGGCTCTACCCGGCGTTCCCCTCCACCCGTCAGCTGGCCAAACGGCTGGGGGTGTCGCACACCGCCATCGCCAACAAACTGCGGGAATACGGGATCAGCAAGAAGTAACCCCATGAATGTAACTTATCGCAGGGCTCACGCCGGGGTGGGCCCTCTTCATTATTGTGACGCCAGCCCGGTCAGCCCCTTGCTCTGCGGGCTGCGCCTTGTCATGCTGCTGACAAGTTCCATACTATCTCCTGCCGGCTCACCCCCTTCGGGCCTGTGCCCTGTGTGGTTGCTGAGGCGGGTGTAAGCGCAGGCATGATGCACACTTTTTCACTGTTCAGGATCCTGGTCTGGCTGGCGCCCCTGTTTTGCTCGCTGGCCCTCTCCGGCGAGTCGCCCCCGCTCACCGCGGCCGAGCTGCGGTCCGAGCAGGTACGCCAGACCGTGCTCGACATTCTCAGCTATACCCGCTGGCCGAATGAACCGAGCGAGCTGCGCCTGTGCGTGGCGGCACCGACGGAATACGCCACCGCGCTCTTTTCCATCAAGCAGCAGGCCAACGGCCGACCGGTCAGCGTCCATCGCTACGAAATCGATGACGAGGCGATCGGCCCCCAGTGCGACGTGCTCTATCTGGGGGTGCTCTCCTCCGAGCGGCGCTTGCCGCTGTTTGAACGGCTGCGTGGCTACCCCATCCTCAGTATCAGCGAATCCAGCTCCGAGTGCGTGGCCGACGCCGTCTTCTGCCTGCAGATCGGCAAGGAGCGGATCCGGTTCAGGGTCAATCTGGATGCCCTGGCCAGGAGCGGAGTGCGGGTGCATCCGGCGGTGCTCAAACTGGCCAAGGCCGATGAGGGGGGGGCATGATAGGTCTGTTCCGCCCCCCTTCCCAGCGCCTCACCTTGCGACAGAGTCTGGGACGCACCCACCTGGTGACGTCCCTGACCGCGGTCTGCATGGCCGGTCTGCTGCTGACCGGCATCGCCCTGCTGGCGCTGCGGCTCTATGCGGATCACAATCTGGAGCTGGTCGCCCGCGCCATCGGCTATACCAGCGAAGCGGCCGTGGTGTTCCACGACGA
This sequence comes from Aeromonas sp. FDAARGOS 1408, assembly GCF_019048665.1. NCBI lineage: Bacteria > Pseudomonadati > Pseudomonadota > Gammaproteobacteria > Aeromonadales > Aeromonadaceae > Aeromonas > Aeromonas sp. FDAARGOS 1408. The sequence continues at coordinate 1,364,750 of NZ_CP077394.1, forward strand.
GGAGGCGGCCCGGGAGGCGCTGGAGGCCATCCTCACGCACGAAGACGTGGCGCAGGCCAGCATCTATCTGCCGAGCGGCCAGCTGCTGGCGAGCTGGAGCCGGGCCATGAGCACCCCCTGGTCCGGCCTTGAGCAGTATCTGGCGCGGATCATCCTGCCGGGGCCGGTGGATCAGCCCATGATGCGGGGGGGCATGGAGATCGCCCACATCCACCTGGTGGGGCACGGCCAGTATCTGTTGTTGTTCCTGCTGCAAACCCTGCTGGCCATGCTGCTCTGCCTGGTGCTCAGCACCCTGGGGGCCCTCTATGTGGCGCACCGGATGCAACACTCCCTCACGGCGCCGCTCAAGGAGCTGGCCCAGGTGGCCCACAGCGTGAGCCGCCAGCGGATCCTCGCCATGCGGGTGCCGGAAGCCAACATCGCCGAGCTGCACGAGCTGGGTCAGGATTTCAACTCCCTGCTCGACGAACTGGAGGCCTGGCAGGCCCACCAGCGGCGGGAGAATGCCAGCCTGTTGCACCAGGCCACCCACGATGCCTTGACCGGCTTGCCCAATCGTGCTCTGTTTGAGGCTCGTCTGGATCAGGCGGTCACCACGGGCCGGCTGCATGACGAGCGCTTCGCGCTGCTCTACCTCGATTGTGATCGCTTCAAGCAGATCAACGACACCCTGGGCCATGCCGCCGGGGATGACGTGCTGATCGCGCTGGCCAGACGGGTACAACATCAGCTGCGGCCGATGGATCTGGTATGCCGTCTGGGGGGCGACGAGTTTGCCATCCTGCTCACCCCCCTCTCCCTGGTGGAGGAGGTGGAGGATGTGGTTGCCCGCATCCAGCAGGCCATGGCGGACCCCGTGGTACTGGGGGACGGCAGCCAGCTGGTGGCGGCCGTCAGCATTGGCGTCGCGCTGTATCCGGATCAGGGGCAGAGTGCCGCCGATCTGCTGCAGCAGGCGGACCATGCCATGTACCAAGCCAAACGGCTGCGTCGGGAGCTTGCACTCCATGAGCAGCTGGAATTTGATGTCTCTGCTGAGGAAAAATAACAATGAAGATCCATGTCCTGATGAAAACCGGCTTGATCGGTTTGCTGCTGAGCGTGCTGATGGGCTGCCAGAGTGCTCCCCACGGCCTCACGGCAGAGCAGATCGCCGTACTCAAGGAGCAAGGCTTTCGCCTGACCGACGAGGGTTGGACTCTGGACTTCTCCAACCGTGTGCTGTTTGCCAACAACGCGGATGCCCTGACCCCCAAGACGCGCGTCGTGGTGGAAAAACTGGGGACGACTCTGCTGGAAGTGGGCTTGAACCGGGCGCGGATCGATGGTCATACCGACTCCAACGGGGCGGCGGACTATAACGATCAGCTCTCCTACAAGCGGGCACAGTCGGTGGCCGACGTGCTGGTTTCGGTCGGCATGCCGCAGGCCAACCTGGACATCCGGGGCCGTGGCGAGCGCGATCCGATCGCCGACAACAAGACGGCTGCCGGTCGGGCCGAAAACCGCCGCGTGGCGATTGTCATCAGCAATGAATGACACGGTTGTGTAGATACAAAAAGAGCGCCATCAGGCGCTCTTTTTTGTGGCTCGCCGTTATTGCTGCTTGAACTTCTCGCGGTCGTGGTGACTGCGCAGGCGGATGTTGATCATCTCCACCGTCAGCGAGAAGGCCATGGCGAAGTAGATGTAGCCCTTCGGAATGTGCAGGTCCATCCCCTCGGCCATCAGCGCAAAGCCCACCAGGGTGAGGAAGGAGAGGGCCAGCATCTTGATGGTGGGGTGGTTGTCGACGAAGTCGCCGATGGCCTTGGCGGCGAACATCATGATGAAGACGGCGATCATGATGGCCAGCACCATGACCGGCACGTGATCCGCCATGCCCACCGCCGTGATGACCGAATCCAGGCTGAAGACGATGTCGAGGATGGCGATCTGGATCAGGGTGCTGATGAAGCCGGAGGCGGCCGTGCTCACGCTCTCGGGCTCGGCGGCCCCCTCCAGGGTGGCGTGGATCTCGTGGGCACTCTTGCCGATGAGGAACAGGCCTCCCAGCAACAGGATGAGATCGCGGCCCGAGATGGCCTCGCCCAGCACGGTGAACAGCGGCTCGGTGAGGCGCATCACCCAGGCGAGCGATAGCAGCAGCAGGATGCGGGTGCCCATGGCAAGCGCCAGCCCCAGGATCCGCGCCTTCTGGCGCTGGGCTTCTGGCAGACGGCCGACCAGGATGGAGATGAAGATGATATTGTCGATGCCGAGCACGATCTCGAGCAGGGTCAGGGTGGCGAGCGCGACCCAGGCAGAGGGGTCCAGAACCCATTCCAGCATGATGAAACCTTGGTTGAACTTTGGTTGAGGGTTGAAACCGCGCATTCTAGCAGGGGGTTATGGCTTGTCCCAGTGGCTGGAAAAGATAAAAATGGCGACCATCCAACGGGAGGGACATATGTTTCGTTTAGGACTCATCATCAATCCGGTCGCCGGCATCGGCGGCGCGGTCGGTCTCAAGGGCAGTGACGGCATGGTGGCCGAGGCGCTGGCCCGTGGTGCCGTGCCCAAGGCTTGCGAGCGGGCTCGTCAGGCGCTGCTGCCACTGTGTGAACTGGCGGAGCGCTTCGAGCTGCTGACGGTGGCGGGGGAGATGGGGGCCGGGCTTGCCGGCGAGCTCGGTCTGCCCTGTCGCATCGTCTACCAGCCCGCCACTGTGCCCACCACGGCGGCCGATACCCGCGCGGCGGCGCTGGCGCTGCGCGAGGCCGGCGTCGATCTGCTGCTGTTTGCCGGCGGTGACGGCACGGCGCGGGACATCTGTGCGGCGGTGGGGGAGTCATGCCATGTGCTGGGCATTCCGGCTGGCTGCAAGATCCACTCCGGGGTGTACGGGGTGACCCCCGCCGCCAGCGGCCGGGTGGCGGCCAGGATGATCGCAGGCGAACTGCTGAGTCTGGTGGATGCCGAGGTGATGGACATCGACGAGGAGGCGTTTCGCGCCGGCAAGGTGCGCGCCCGCCACTATGGCCAGCTGCAGGTGCCCGGCGATCTGCGCTACGTGCAGGCGGTCAAGCAGGGGGGACGGGAGTCCGAAGAGCTGGTGCTGGCGGACATCGCCGCCGGTGTGGTCGAACAGATGGAGCCCGATACCCTCTATCTGATGGGCTCCGGCAGCACGGTGGCGGCCTGCATGGCGGAGCTGGGTCTGGAAAATACCCTGCTCGGTGTGGATCTGGTGGAAAATGGCCGGCTTATCGGGCAGGATCTCTGCGCCGCCGAGATCCTGACCCGGATCCGCGGTCGTCGCTGCCGGCTGATCATCACCCTGATCGGCGGTCAGGGACATCTGTTCGGGCGCGGAAATCAGCAACTGAGTCCAGAGGTGATCCGGGCCGTCGGGCGGGACCAGATCCAGGTCCTGGCCACCAAAGCCAAGCTGGCAGCCCTCGATGGCCGTCCGCTGCTGGTGGATACCGATGATCCGGCGCTGAACCGGTCGTTAAGTGGTTATCTGCGGATCACCACGGGATACAAGGATCAGGTCATCTACCCGGTGGCCAACCCGGAATAGGACATCAAGGATGCGGCTGGCCTGGCGCCAGAGAGCCGCGATCAACCGGATCGCGGTTCCACTCCCCCGAATTATTTTGCCGGCAATCCCGGAAAATGAGGCTGCGTTAAATGACGATTCATGAATTTGAGCACAAGTTGTTGGGACTGATAGACAGCATGGTGGCCACGGCGACCGATGACGAGCTGTTTGCCGGGGGCTACCTGCGCGGCCACATCTCGCTGGCGGTGGCGCGGGCCGAGCTGGAAGGCAAGACCCTGGTGCGGGATGTAAAGAGCTATGTGCTGCGCAGCCTGAACGAGGCCATTTTGCAGGGTGAACTCTCGGAAGAGGATGAGAAGCTGGTGCAGGCGATGTGGATTCGTTTGCAACAACAGGCAGAAGCTTGATCGGTTACACAGTTCAAACAGAAGTTTAAGTTTATTCTTCCCTGAGGTTAGTGAAAGGTTAATAATAAGTTTCGCCTTTTGTTTCAGGGATTAAACTATGGCTTCCTCCTCGCGTATTGCCAATAAACTGCCGCTCGAAATGCTCTATCACTGGGAGCGGCAGTCTCCTGACAGAGTCTATCTGCGTCAAACCATCAACCGAGAATACGTGGACTTCACCTGGGGCGAAGTGGCCGACGTGGCCCGCCGCATGGTGACGGCACTGCGTCAACTGGGGCTGGTGGCCGGCGACAAGGTGGCACTGCTTTCCAAGAACTGCGCCCAGTGGTTCATCGCCGATCTCGCCATGCAGATGGGGCAGTACGTGAGCGTGCCCATCTACCCCACCGCCAACGTCGATACCATCGAATACGTGCTGCGCCACAGCGAGGCCAAGGCCATTTTCGTCGGCAAGCTCGATGACTGGAAAAGCCAGGAGGCGGGGGTGCCCGCCGATCTGCTGCGCATTGCCTTTCCCTATGACACTATGCCGGCGGCCCACCAGTGGGACGAACTGCTGGATCGCCACGAACCGATCCCGGACAGCCCGGTGCAGGCGCCGGACGCCCTGCTGAGCCTGGTCTACACCTCCGGCAGCACCGGCAAGCCGAAAGGGGCCATGCTGAGCGTCGAACGTTACGCCTGGTCGTGCGAGAAGTTGGTGGAGACGGTGGGCCTGACCCAGTCCGACCGCGGTTTTTCCTATCTGCCGCTCGCCCACATCACAGAGCGGGTCTACATCTACGGCGGCAGCCTCTACGGCGGCGCCACCATCGCCTTTCCCGAGTCCCTCGATACCTTCATCGAGGACGTCAAACGCTGCCGTCCCACCGTGTTCATCTCGGTGCCGCGGCTGTGGGCCATGTTCCGCATCAAGATCCTCGAGAAGCTGCCTCAGCAGAAGCTGGCGCTGCTGCTCAAGATCCCCTTCGTCTCGGGCCTCATCAAGCGCAAGCTGCAAAAGGGGCTGGGGCTGGATCAGGCGCGGGTACTTGGCTGCGGCTCGGCGCCGGTGTCGCCGGCCCTGCTTGAGTGGTACCTGAGCATCGGCCTTCAGGTGACCGAAGCCTGGGGCATGACCGAAAACCACGCCTACTCCACCATCAACTACCCGTTTAGGGCCGACAAGATAGGCACGGTCGGCAAGGCAGGGATCGGGGTCAACATCAAGATCTCAGACGAGGGGGAGATCCTCTGTCGCTGCGAGGGCATGATGCTGGGCTACTACAAGGATCCCGAGCATAGCCGCGAGGCCATCGATGAAGAGGGCTGGCTGCACACCGGCGACATGGGCAAGCTGGATCGGGAGGGCTACCTCACCATCACCGGCCGCATGAAGGACGTGTTCAAGACCGCCAAGGGCAAGTATGTGGCGCCGGTGCCCATCGAAGGGCTGCTGGGCCAGGAGCCCATCATCGAGCAGCTGTGCGTGATCGGCTACGGCATGCCGCAGCCGGTGGCGCTGGTACAGCTGGCTGAACACGCCATGAAGGGGGATCGCAATCAGGTCAATGCCCAGCTGGAGGCGGCCCGCAACCGGGTCAACGAGCAGCTGGAGTCCCATGCCAAGATTCGCGGCATCCTGGTGGTGAAGAGCCCCTGGAACATCGAGAACGGGGTGCTGACGCCCACCATGAAGATCCGCCGCCACCTGCTGGAGCAGAAGTACGCGAACCTGGGTGACGCCTGGTCCTCTTCCCAGAGCATCGTCTGGGAGTCCTGACGGGGGATCAGCTGATCACCACAAAACAACAAGGGGAGCCACTGGCTCCCCTTGTTGTTTCAGGCCATGGCCGATCAGACCGCCTGATACTCCAGTTCGACCGAACCGAGCGCCTTGAGGGTGGCGCGGGCGGAGTCCTGCTGGCTGATCTGGCCATCCTTGCTCTCCAGCAGCACGGCGCGGCGGATGGTGGCGAGATCCTCGCCGCCCAGCACCGCATGGGCGCAGGCCATCTGCATCGGCGGCAGGCTGGGGTTGAAGGCGGCGTTTTCGGCGTAGCGGCCGCAGAAGATGCGACCGTCGGCGAACTGCAGTGCCACTGCGGCATAACCCTGGCTGTAGGGGGCGTAGCTCTGGCGGGCGGCGGCCAGCGCGGCCTGCCACAGCGGATCATCGCTCTCAAGCTGGAGCTCGTCGTGGGACTGCGGGCTCATCAGGGCGTCCGTGATGTCCAGATCCGCCGGGCCGAACGAGTGGGGCAGAAAGGATTGCAGCGCGCTCAAGTCGTCCGGCAGGGAGACCTTGAGGGTCTTGGCGGTGCTCAGCTCGTTCATGAACTGGCGGCAGTGACCGCAGGGGGTGTAGTTGACGGTGATCTCGGAGATGCCGGTCTCGCCGCCCAGCCAGGCGTTGGAAATGGCGGATTGCTCGGCATGCACCGAGTGGAACAGTCCCTGGCCGGCGAACTCCATGTTGGCGCCGAAATACCAGTTGCCACTCAGGCCGCAGGCGATGGCGCCGACGAAGAACTTGGAGATGGGGGCCACCGAGCAGGCGGCGGCCAGTGGCAGCAGGGCCAGGCGCAGGGCGCGATCGTCAAGACCGGTAGCGGCTTTCAGGGTCGCGACCTGATCGGCGGTGAAGCGGGCCTGGAAATCATCGCCCAGCATGGGCAGCAGGGCTGCTTTGAGCGGAGCGGACAGGGTATCGAGTGGCTTGGCAAAACGGGGATGCATAGTGTGTCCTCAAAGGCCAATTGGGGGGCCATTGTAGGGAGCAAGCTCGGCTAAATGTGTGAGCGTGCTCACGCCCTGACGGGCAAACGGAGGGGGATGTTAATGGAAACGTTTGTCTTGTGCAAATTGTGCGGCAGGTCGCACATCGGCGGGCCCGCAGGCCCGCCGCAGCGGAAAAGGGTGCGCTTCAGCTCAACCAGTGGTAAATGGCAAACAGCAGGGGCGCCACGGCGGCGGTGAGGATGCCGCATACCACCATGGCCAGCGAGGCAAAGGCGCCCTGGGTGATGCCCTGCTCGGCGGAGGTGGCGGTGCCGATGGCGTGGGCGCAGGCGCCCATGGCCAGCCCCTGGGCTTCGGGGTCGGTGACCCGCATCAGCCTGAGCAGGGGGAAGCCGACCAGGGCGCCGACGATCCCGACCACCACCACCACGGCGGCGGCGATGGCGGGAATGCCGCCCAGCGACTGACTGACGCTCATGGCGAGCGGGGTGGTGATGGATTTGGTGGCGAGCGAGGCCAGCAGTGCCGGATTGGCCCCCATAAAATGACCGATAACCAGGGTAGTGCAGACCGAGATCAGGACCGAGCTCAGGGTACAGATCAGGATGGGTTTGAGCCTGGCCTGGATCTGGCGGGCCTGTTGATAGAGGGGCAGCGCCAGCGCCACCACCGCCGGCTCCAGCAGGGCCGTGATGGGGCGGGTGCCGCTCTCGTACTGCTCCAGCGGCAGATCGAACCAGAGCAGCAGGCCGATGATGACGGCGGTGGGCACCAGCACCGGGTTGATGATGGGCCAGGGCAGCTTGCGATAGAGGGCCCGGGTGGCGAAATAGAGCGCCAGGGTCAAGGGAATGGCCAGCCAGAAGATCATCTGTTCATCCTCTGGTAGAGACGGCCGACGGTGCCGAGGATCAGCACGATCCCGAGCACGATACAGAGCATGATGAGGCCGAAGGATTGGCGCAGCGGCTCCAGCCAGGCCACCAGCCCGACCGCCACCGGCACGAACAAGACCCCCATGTGGCGCAGCAGCAGGCCGGCGCCCTGCTCGACCCAGTGCAGTTTCACCAGTTGCAGGGAGAGCAGCACGAACAGCAGCAGCATGCCGATGATGCTGCCGGGAAAGGCGAACGGCAGGATGGCTGCCAGGGCTTTGCCCGCCAGCAGGCAGGCGACGATGACCAGAAAGTCACGAAGGTACAGCAAGGCACGTTGCGCGATCACAGGAGCCCCATCTTGGTAACGGTAAAGTAAGGAATACGCCAGTCTACCAGAGAGACAGGGTCGCGGCATTAAAACAATAACAGCTGAAATCAGTTCGTTTGAGGCTGATTTAATTGAAGATTTTCAGATAGAACCCTTTTCGAACCACAAGGAGTCGCCATGACATCTCTCTTGTCCCGCCTGCGCCAGCTGGCGGACGACCACCATCTCCCCCCTTCGTTGCTGCAAACCCGCCAGTGGGAAGGCCCCCTGTGCCGGGTGCGGCTCGACAACACCGGCAGCAGCGAGGCCCGGGTCGGGCACTGGACGCTGTTTGACGGCAAACTCGGCCTCTCGCCTGCGAGCGCCATCTACGGCGAAGGCTTCCAGATGCTGGCCCAGACCATGGGCAGCTGGCAAGCGCTGCAACCGGTCGGTCGCTGCCCCGATGCCGGCGTCTATCGCATCACCGACGATCAGGGCTATCACACGGTGCACAACCTGCTGCTGGTGGAGCACGACAGGGGCTGGCTGCTGCTCGCCTTTGCCAGCTGCCAGCGCTTTGGCGGGGAGTTTCGGCTCTACCCCGATGGCCGGCTGCAGATCCTGATGAACGGCGAGGGGCGTGCGCTCCCGGCCGGCCAGTTCTGGCAGAGTGAGGCGCTGCTCTGTCTCGAGGGAAAAGATCGGGAGGCGCTGCTGGCCGAACTGGCGCAGCGGATCGAGGCCGAACATGGCTCGCTGATCGGCCAGGTTGGCGATCGCCCCAGCGGCTGGTGCTCCTGGTATCACTACTACGCGGACGTGAGCGCCGCCGACATTCGCGAGAATCTGCAGGTGCGTGCCGAGCGTTTCCCGGCCCTGCGCTACGTGCAGATTGACGATGGCTATCAAGCGAAAATGGGCGACTGGCTCACCCCGTCGGCCAAGTTCGAGCAGGGGGTGGCATCCCTGGCCGCCGAGATCAAAGGCGCCGGTTGCGAGCCGGCTCTCTGGGTGGCCCCCTTTATCGCCGAGCCTGGCTCCCAGGTGTTTCAGGAGCACCCCGACTGGTTCGTGAAGGGGGATGACGGGCTGCCGCTGCCCTCCGAGCGGGTTACCTACGGCGGCTGGCGCTGCACCCCCTGGTACGTGCTGGACGGCACCCACCCAGAGGTGCAGGCTCACCTCGAGCGGGTGTTCCGTACCCTGCGCGAGCAGTGGAGCATCCACTACTTCAAGCTCGACGCCAACTTCTGGGGCGCCATCCACGGAGGTCGCTTCCACGACCCGGCTGCCACCCGGGTCGAGGCCTACCGGCGCGGCATGGCCGCCATCCTGCGCGGGGCGGGCGAGGGGGCCTTTTTGCTCGGTTGCAACGCGCCCATCTGGCCAAGCCTTGGCCTGGTGCACGGCATGCGGGTGAGCGATGACGTGGAACGCCACGGCCATCGCTATCGCCAGATCGCTCGCGAGGCCTTCTGCCGCGCCTGGCAGAACGACCGGCTGTGGGCCCTCGATCCTGACTGCATCTGCCTGCGGGATCTGCCAAGCCAGCAGGCGAGCCCTGCCGAGTACCACTTCCATCTGGCGGCGCTGGTGGCAAGCGGTGGCATGATGCTGGCCGGGGACAGGCTGCAGGATCTCGACGAGGTTCAGGCGGCGCAACTGCGCAAGCTGCTGGAGCTCTGCGCGGCGCGGGCCCCTTGCGCCCGTTTCGAGTCGATGGACTTTGCCTGCGGCGAGGTGAGCCTGCCCGAGGGCGGTACCCTGCTCTGCCTCTTCAACTGGGAGGCGCAGCCTCAGGAGTTTTTGCTGCCGGCGGGTGGCGAGGATTTCTGGGATGAGGGGGCCGTCGGCACTGCGCTCACCCTGCAGGGGGGTGAGGGGCGGGTGATCCGCTACCGCTGAGCAGGCTGGCACTCATGATTCAGGCTCCCATGGGAGCCTGAATTTATTGCGAAAGAGGGCTGCTGGCCTTGAGTCAGTAACGCCACTCGAAGCCGATGGCGTAGTTGGCGGCGCCATAGCCCGGGATCTCGTTGCTGGAGAGCAGGGCCTTGAAGGTGAGCTGCGCCGTGAGCGGAATGCCGAGCCCCATGCCGAGGGCTACTTCGTCGTTGGTGTTGCCCATCATGTCGGCCCGGATCATCCGATAGAGCGACATGTCCTGGCTCATGTGCACATAGCTCTGGGAGGCGCGGTTGTAGAGCTGGCCGAATACCTCCAGCTGAAAGCCGGCCTGGGGAGTGATGGCCAGCGGCACGCCGACGAAGTTGTAGAGATCGGAGCGGTTGAAATAGCTGTTGGTGATCTGGGGGGTGAAGTCGGTCTGCCGATAGAGGCGACTGAAGTTGCTCTCGATCAGCTCATAGGTCTGCTGCGGCAACTGCAGCAGGTAGTCGGGGATATCAAAGCGCACACCCGCCATGCTGGTCGATGGCAGCAGGGCGCAGATGAGCAAACCAAAACCGGATAATCCTGAACGCATCGGATGAGGCATCCCCAAGGGTCGATAGGCCAACCGGCCGTTAGTGCAATGTTAGCGCACAAATAATTGAAACATCAGGAGTCTTTGCTCCCCTTCCCATTATGTCGCGGGGCGGGGGAGCGTACAGTCATTTAACCGTGAGGCGGGTCACATCTCACAGATTTTCGAGGTAGTGATAGAGGCTCTTGAGGATGGTAAAGTTCCGATCGTTCCCCTGATTCTGCTCAGCCAGCGCCTCGAGGCGTGGCACATAGTCCGGCAGACGGCGGCTGAAGTAGTCGCTGCAGTGTAGTCGCCAGCGCTTCTGCTCCGGTTCGCTCAAGGTGTGCGGCCAGTTGCGGGCGCGGTAGCGAAACAGCATCTCCGGCAGCCGGGCGTCGGTGAAGGCAAACTCCCGCTCGCCCAGCAGATCCGCCGGGGTGGCGCGCACCAGATCCATGGTGGACTTGTCGCCGTGACCGAAGAAGCCGGCGTAGAGCTGGGTATCGGGATCGCCGTCATTGTTGCCGGTAAACTCCTGATTGAATACCTCCACCAGTTTTTCCCGCACTTCGGGGTGGGCGCGCAGCAGATCCAGGCTCTTGCGGCACTGAGCCCGGTCGATGCCAAGCTGGTCCGCCCGCTCCGGCGTCAGGGTGGCGGCCGGCGCCAGCACAGGGCATTTGTTGATGTGCACCAGCTTCACCGGAATGCCGGCAAGATCCCCGAGATCCTCTTTTTTGGTGTAGAGGCGCTCGCGTATCTCCTCGCTGGTGAGCTCGATGAGCGGGGTGGGGTCGCGGGTGAGATCCACCATGATCACCGCGTTCTGGTTGCTGGGGTGCCAGGCGAGCGGCGACACCCAGCTTGCGCACCCCTGCCAGGGGGAGAACATGCCGGAGATGTGTACCAGCGGCTTCATGGTCACCACGTCGATGAGGGCCTTCACCTTGTTCTTGTTGCGAAGATCAAAGAGATAATCGAACAGCTTGGGCTGGGCCTTTTTTACCAGCCTGGCCATCTCGATGGTGGCCAGCACGTCGGAGAGCGCATCGTGGGCGTTGGCGTGGGACACGCCATTGGCGACGGTGAGCTTCTCCAGTTTGAAGCTCGGCTTGCCCTCTTCGTCAAACGCCCACTCGATCCCCTCCGGGCGCAGGGCGTAGCAGGCCCGCAGCATGTCGAGAATGTCCCAGCGGGAGTTGCCGTTCTGCCAGCTGTAGGCATAGGGGTCATAGAAGTTGCGATAGAGGGTGTAGCGGGTCACCTCGTCATCGAAGCGGATGCTGTTGTAGCCCAGCACGCAGGTGCCTGGGGTGGCGAACTGCTCGTGGATCTGGCGGATGAAATCCGCCTCGCACAGCCCGTCCTTCATCGCTTTTTGTGGCGTGATGCCGGTGATGAGGCACGCCTCCGGCTCCGGCAGATAGTCCGCCGGCGGCTTGCAATAGATGACCAGCGGCTCGCCGATGAGGTTGAAATCCGCATCGGTACGAATGCCGGCAAACTGCGCCGGTCTGTCCCTGGCCGGGCTGATGCCGAAAGTCTCGTAATCGTGGAAGTAGAAGGTCGGCTCGCTGCCGGCGTGTGCTGTTTTGCTCATGTTGCTCGAGAGGGATATCCGATGACGGCGGCGCCTGGCGCCTGGGTGGGGGTGCCATGCACCTCGGTTGCCTGCATGGTAAACCATAGCGCAGGCAGAGCGAAGGGCAGTCGTCGTGGTTGGCGGTTTATTGGCCGCGGCAGGTTGGCCAGCCCGGTGAGATGAGCAACGCCATGATCTTCTAAGACAAAGGCATGGCTCAACGGCTTCTCTGGCCGCGTCCGCCAATGTGCCAGACATCGAGGATGGATGTCCAGCCTGGCGATCGCGGCCGGGCACGGCAGGTTACTCCTCGTCGATGGCGGCAAATCGTGCCACCAGATAGTCGATCAGCGCCCGCACAGAGGGGAGCAGGCCGCGCCGGGAGGGGAACACGGCGTGGATGAGTTCGGGCTTTGGCTCCCAGGCGGGCACCACCTTGATCAGGGTGCCGGCATCGAGCTGCTCCCGCACCATCAACAGCGGCAACTGCACCACGCCGATCCCGGCCAGCGCGGTGCTGCGCAGGGCCACCATGTCGGTGGTGACGAAACGGGGTTGGTGGGCGAGCTCGACATGGGCCCCCTGCGGCCCGAACAGCGACCAGACATAGTGCTGCCGTGGCGCCCCCAGCCCCATGCTGGGCCAGCCGTGCAGATCCGCCGGCGCGGCAGGCAAGCCCCGTTGTGCGACGAGTGCCGGGCTGGCCACCAGGCACTGGCGACGCTGTGCCAGTGTCCGGATCACCAGTTCGCTGTCCTGCAGCGGTGGCGGCCTGACCCGGATCGCCACATCGACCCCTTCGGCGATGGGGTCGACCCGCCGATTGGTCCCTTCCAGCTCGATCCCGATCTGCGGGTGACGGGCCATGAAATCCGCCAGCATGGGGCCGATATGGGTATGCAGCAGGGCAATGGGGCAGCTCATGCGGATGAGACCACAGGGCTCGGCCCGGGTCATCTCGATGGCAGCCTGCGCCGCCTCGGCCTCCACCAGCATCCCCTTGCAGTGCTCGTAATAGGTACGGCCCAGCTCGGTCACCGCAAACTGGCGGGTCGAGCGTTGGAGCAGCCGCACGCCGAGCCGCTCTTCAAGCTGTGCTATCCGGCGGCTGAGGCGGGATTTGGGCATGCCGATGGCGCGGCCAGCGGGGGCAAAACCGCCGTGATCCACCACCTGGACGAAGTAGTAGAGATCGTTCAGATCCTGCATAGGGCGCTCTCATCGTTCCAAAAATAGGACGCTGATGCCTAATTTAGCAGTCTACCCACCTGTTCGTCTCGAAACTATGCTGTCTCCAGTGTTCAATTCCACCGGATATGTCAGGAGCGACAGATGAAAAAGATCCTCGGTGTCTACAGCGCCCCCCGTCCTCACTGGGTGGGCGACGGCTTTCCCGTACGCTCCCTCTTCTCCTACAGCAGCCACGGCAAGCAGTTGAGCCCGTTTCTGTTGCTCGACTATGCCGGCCCGGCCAACTTCACGCCGACTAGCCAGCCGCGCGGGGTGGGTGAACATCCCCATCGCGGTTTCGAGACGGTGACCATCGTCTACAAGGGCGAAGTGGCGCACCGGGATTCGACCGGTCGGGGCGGCGTGATAGGCCCGGGTGACGTGCAGTGGATGACCGCCGGCGCGGGTATCTTGCACGAGGAATTTCATGCCCCGGCCTTCAGCAAGTCAGGCGGTGAGCTCGAGATGGTGCAGCTGTGGGTGAATCTGCCGAGCCGGCACAAGATGACGCCGCCCGGTTACCAGCCCATCCTGGCACGCGACATTCCGACGGTGGCACTGGCCAGCGACGCGGGGTCGGTACGGGTCATCGCCGGCGAGTTTGAGGGGGTCCGTGGCCCGGCCCATACCTTCAGTCCGCTGCATGTCTGGGATCTGAGTCTGGTACAGGGCAGCATCAGCACACTCGAGTTGCCCGAAGGCTGGACCGGCGCGCTCATCGTGTTGAAGGGTTCGGTGCAGGTCAACGGCAGTGCCATCGCCCGGGAGGCGCAGATGGTGGTGCTGGACCGGGCAGGGCGGCAGGTGCTGATCGAGGCAAACAGCGACGCCACTGTGTTGCTGCTGAGCGGCGAGCCCATCGAGGAGCCCATCGTAGGGCACGGCCCCTTCGTGATGAACAGCCATGAAGAGATAGTGCAGGCCATCGATGACTTCAACAGCGGCAGATTCGGCGTGATGCCGGAGTGATAAATGGACAAGGCCCTCGCAGAAGGGCCTTGTTTTTATGATGCTGCGGATCAGCGCTGACGGGCCTTGAACCTGGGGTTGCTCTTGCAGATCACGAACAGCTTGCCGCGGCGGCGGACAATCTGGCAATCGGGGTGGCGCGACTTAGCTGATTTGAGGGAAGAGAGGACTTTCATGACTGCGCTTTTCCTTTGTTGAAGAACTGACCGAAACGCTGGCCGAAGCGGGCGACCTGACCCTCCTTGCTGACCTGCTTCTGCTTGCCGGTATAGAAAGGGTGTGACGCACTGGAGACATCCAGCGTCACATAGGGGTAGATGTTGCCGTCTTCCCACAGCTTGGTGCGATCGGTCTTGAGGGTGGAGCCCACCAGAAAATAGGTGTTGGCGGTCAGGTCGTGGAACAGAACCTGACGGTACTCGGGATGAATGTCTGGACGCATGATGGTTCGCTCTGTGTGATTCAGTGTTATGTTATAACAATAAGATCATGCCTCCGTTGAGAATCAATATCAACAACTTTTTGCACGGCATCAGGGTTGAGCGAGGAGAATGAAGTTGCTGCGTTGCTGCGTTGCTGCGTTGCTGCGTTGCGCCGTTTGCTCGATTGACCGCTTGAATAGGCAGCCAAATGCATCAGGGGGAGAAGGTCTGGCAGGAAAGAGTTTTTGGTCAGCCGCTGGCGCCCTCTTTACTTTTGACTTTTACTGTATAAAAATACAGTAAAAATCATGGAGAAGTATCCTATGCGTCTGGAAATCATCATCGACAAGAAACATCAGGTGCCCACCTCGACCATGGAGGCGCTGCGCCAGGAGTTGCTCAAGCAGCTGGGCGAGAAATTCCCCGACCTGCATGTTCGCGTCGCCCCCGGTAGTGCCATGGCATTGACCGTCAGCCGGGCCAGCAAGGAGGAGAAGGAGCTGGCGGAAGCCATGGTGCAGGAGGTGTGGGAGAACGCCGACAGCTGGATGCCGGAGAGTGCAGCCTCCTGAGCCAGGCGTCGAGCATATGAGAATTGGATAGACAGAAAAAACGCGGCCACGGCTGCGTTTTTTGTTTTCGCGGGATGGGAGCCCGTGCTTGTCGAGCCTTCAGCCCTTAATCCTCAAAGCCTAGAACAGGCAGTAAGCGTTAGAGCCCGGCCCAGCGTTTGAGGCTGTTGACCTGCACCCGCTGATCGGCCTGGGCGATGTCGCCGCTGGCCCGCAGCGCCTTGAGGGCGATGGGCAGGGCGGCGCGCACTTCGCTGGCCGTCATGCCTGCCTGCAGGGCCGGGTGATAGGCGAGCTTGAGCAGCACGTAATCGAGCCCGGTCGGAAAACTGTCGATACTGTTGTCGTTGAAGATGGAGGGAAACACCTTGTCCGAATCGTTGGGCAGCCCCATCACCTGAGTGAGCTCCTCCACCACGCAGTCGAGGAAGCGCCCCTTGGCCCGGCTGTAATCCACCGGAATGATGATGGTGGCGCGGGCCATCTCGCGGCGGGTATTGGTGGTGAAGTTGGCCATGCAGAGCCCCTCCTTGAGCGCCGTCTTGACGGAGGCATCCTGCCCCATGGTGCGCTGGGCCCAGCTCGCCATCTTGGCGCGCTCGGTCATGATCAGGGTGATGTTGGGTCGCTCGCTGACCAGGGCGATGGGGCGGCCTATGATGCCGGCCAGATGCTGGCTCTGCACCCTGACCACCTCGCTTTGCAGCGCCTTGTCGCCAAACTCGTTGACCAGCTTGAGCCGGATGGGCTGCTCCCAGCGGGAGAAGCGCACGTTCTGTTCGTGGCCGTACTCCCGCTTCATGGCGATCTCAAAGAAGCTTGCGGTGAGATAGGCATCGCTCTGCCAGCGTTCAGCCGCCGAGAGGGAAGGGCTCAGCAAGAGTGCCGCCATCAACCAGCGGGCAAGTGGTCGGCGCAACGGGGTCATGTCTCCTCCTTGAAACCTGCGATGGGTCAGCGTGCGGCACGCTCGAGATCGCGCCAGGTGAGCCAGAGCCTCAGATCAAACTCCAGTTGATGATAGTCCGGCTCCATATGCTGACAGAGCTGATAGAAGCTCTTGTTGTGATCCTTCTCTTTCAGGTGGGCCAGCTCGTGCACCACGATCATCTTCAGGAAGGCCGGGTGGGCCTCCTTGAACAGGGCGGCGATGCGGATCTCGTTCTTTGCCTTGAGCTTGCTACCTTGCACCCGGCTCACATAGGTGTGCAGGCCGAGGGCATCCTTGATCACGTTGATCTTGCCGTCGAAGATCACCTTGGAAAGCGGCGCCGAGCTCTTGAGATAGCGGTTCTTCAGCTCCATGGTGTAGGCGAGCAGCGCCTTGTCGCTCTGGATGAGGTGGGTCTCAGGATAGCGCCTGGCCAGCACCTCCCCGAGCTTGCCCGCCGCGATCAGCTGTTGCACCTGGGCCTTGAGGGGCTCGGGGTAGCCACCGAGATAGGTCAGTTCCGCCATGTCTGCATTACTCAATACATCAAAAGAGCGCCATTGTAGTCAGCGCGTCGCCGCTTGCCTACCGTTTCGGGCCGGGCCTGCCTCACCGCAATGAAAAGGCCGTCATCGCGGGATGACGGCCCTGTTCGCTCAAGGGGGCTCAGCGTCTGCGATAGAGACCCGGCTCCACCTCTTCATACTGGCTCACCAGATATTGATAGAAGGCGAGACTGGAGGGGGAGTCCGGCTTCTTGAGCTCATCGGCAACCCGATCCGGCTTGGCGATGATAAATTTGGGCTCCTGACGTTTTACATCCGCCAGCACTCGTTCACGCACGTCGTAGGGCGGGTTGACGTTGGCGAAGAAGAGGTAGGCGGAGGCCGGCTGGCGATCGGTCCAGAGGTAATATTGCGGCTGGATGCCATCCACCCAGATCTTGTCGGCAGGGGTGGTCTCGGCCAGGATCCGGTCGACCCGTACCTGGGCCGGCGGGTTGAAGGGCCGGCCTTTCTGGCTGCCTTCCCAGGCGTTGTTGAGCAGCAGGGCCAGCATGGCCAGCGAAGCGAGCCAGGGGGTGGCACTGCGCACATCCCAGGCGCGCCACAGGGGCACCAGAATGAGCACCGGCAGTGCCCACAGCAGGCTGTTGCCGAGCACTTCACGTACCCGTTCCAGTGACCACTCCTTGGTGCTCCAGCCGTAACCGAGCTGCTGGGCCAGCAGCCAGCTGGCGGTCAGCACCACCAGCGAGATGCAGAGCAGACCGAGGGCATCGGCTTGCTGCTCGCTGCGATCCAGCAGGCAGGCCAGCGGCAGCAGGGCCAGCTGCAGATAGAGCACGTCGTAGTGATCGAACACGTGGCCGGAGACCGAGTTGGCGATCAGGGTGAAGATGACCCCAAACAGGGTGGCGCACAGCACCGGCAGGTACCACTCCTGACGCCGGCTCATCATCAGCACGATGAAGGCGGGCAGCAGCATGATGAGGCCGGTACGCAGCAGGCCGACGCTGCCCACATCCGGCGAGAAGCCGTTGCCATAGCTCCCCTCGAAGAAGATGTCGAAGGCGTAGTATTTGAATTCGGCCAGCAGGTTGTGGTGCTGGAAGTAGGCCAGCAGCGGACCGCCGACGAGCGCCAGCCCCAGCAGGCTGGAGCAGAGCAGGGAGAGGGCGCAGCGCCACTGCTCGCGCAGGCACCAGTGGCAGAACAGCACCAGATACCAGGCGCCCCAGAAGGCGCCGTTGTTGGTGCGCATCCAGGCAACGATGGCAAAGGTGAGCGCGGCCACCAGCGCCGGTCCCCAGCTGCAGCGCTTGTCCAGCAGCATGGTGATGAAGGCCCACTGGGCGATGAGGGCCAAATGGAAGGTCCAGTCCTCGGTCATGTTGCCGTAGTAGTAGCGGGTGCCGTAGAGCGCCAGTACCGCCAGCATGCTGCCGAGCCGGGCCCGCAATGAGAGGCCGAGCTGGCCGAAGGCCTGCCAGCTGGCCATCAGCCCCAGCCAGCAGAGCGCCCATTCCAGCAGCCAGATCCCGAAGAAGCCGCCGAGGCCGTAGCCGAAGGCGTCGAGGGCGAAGATCATGGGGCCCTTGATGTCGATCATGTCCCGATAGAGCACGCCCCCCTCGCTCCACATCTTGCCCATCACGGCAAACAGCGAGGCGTCGAAGCCCGGCGCCATGCCGTGGAACAGCGGGTTGCGCAGGCAGAACAGCAAGGCCAGCAAACCGGTGAGCAGGATCACCAGCGGCCGCAGGCCCGGATTGACGCGAGGAGGAGTAAAACGGATGGCATGATTCATGGGTGACCTGTTCCTGCTGGGAAGTCTCGAAAGCGGGCCTATCTTGCCGAGCCTGACCACACGATGCAATGGGCCAGGGGAATGTGCTTGAAATAATTTGCAAAAGTGCCGCTTTACGACAAGAAAGCGGCACGTTTTATTGCGTACGGGGACAAAGGGCGAAGCCGAGTCCGGCTTTCGCCCCGGCTGGCGGGGGATCAGCCGGCGGTCGGCCCCTGATACTCCACCCGCGCCGGCATGGCGGTGAGCGCCGGCAGATAGCGAGCCCAGCGAATGAAGGCATCCGCCAGGGTGATGCCGAGCTCCTGATTGTGCTGGGTCAGGGTGCGGGCCAGCGCTGTGTAGCCCTCCTTGCCGGAGGCGGTGTAGGCGCTGGAGACCCCCCGATAGACGGCGTCGGCTTCGACCGCTTGCCACTCATCAGGCGCACGCTCCCACTCCAGCCGGGTGATCCGGCGCCCCTTGGGCTGATCCGCCTGATAACAGAAGCGCACTCCGGCGGTGTAGGGGAAGCTGCCGCTGCCATTGCCCGTCACGCCGTTGTTGGTGGCGTTGTCGATGGCCCCCTCCAGCGCTTCGGCCAATTCATGACCGTGCACCCGATAGAGAGTGAGCGGGATGGCGAAGGGCAGCAGGCGGCCGGCGATGTCCGCTTCGCTGAGCGGCCCGGGTTCGAGGGAGCAGCGCACCCCGCCGGCGTTGTGCAGGGCAAAGTCCACCTGACCGACCTGCTCGCGGGCGCTGGCCAGCATGGCGCTCGCCACCAGGGGGGCGACCTGGCTGCCGGCCGGCAGGTTGGCATCGGGCAGCCGCTGGTGGTGCAGCGGCTCGTCAAGGCGGGTCACGATGCGCTGGGTCATGGTCTCCAGCTCGGGCCGGTAGCGCCTGGCCAGATGCTGTTCCAGTTCGGGGTCGGGGTCGCAGAAGGTGAGCCCGGCCGGCGGATTGCCGGCAAAGGGCCAGAGCTGCCAGGGCAGCCACTCCAGCTGGCCGCGGCTGCGCGCTACCCGGCCGCGCTCGTCAAAGGCCAGCTCGCATACCCCGAGGCAGAGGGCGCTGTGGGCGGCGTGCAGGACGGCCACCCCGTTCACCATCAGCGGGTAGCTGCCTTCGCTGTCGAGCCCGAGCGGCGCCAGCTCCCCCAGCAGGCTGTGGGTGTGGCCGCCGATGATGAGGCTGAGCTCGGGGAAACGCTCGGCCAGCCGTTTGTCCTGCTCTAGCCCCAGGTGGCTGAGCAGGATGATGTGCTGAATGCCGGCGGCCTTGATCTCTGCCAGTGCGGCCTTCAGGGTCTGCTCGATGCCGTGGAAGCGGGTGTGGGCATCCGGGTTGGCGATGGCGGCCATCTGCGGCAAGGTGATGCCAAGCAGGGCAAAGGGCACGCCGCCGAGCTGGCGCCGCTGCCAGGGGCGGCTGACATCGTGCAGATTGGACAGGCCGCGCAGGGGGAGTGGGGTATCGGCCGGCTCTTGGCTGCTGTCGAGGTTGGCGGCCAGCACCGGAAAATCGAGCTGGCGCAGGAACTCCACCAGAGGACCGTTGCCGAGATCGAACTCGTGATTGCCGATCACCATGGCGTCCGGTCGCAGCAGGCTCAGCAGATCGGCGTTGGCCCGCCCCTTGAAGCGGTTGAAATAGAGCGAGCCCTGGAAGGTGTCGCCACCGTGCAGAAACAGGCAGGGCTGACCCGCCTCGTCCGCCTGCCGGCGCAGGGCGTTGAGCCGGGTCAGGATACGGGCATAGCCGCCGCACTGGGTGCGCCACTCGGACTCTCCTGCGGGGGCGAAGCGCATGGGGGAGCCGTCGAAATGGGAGTGGCAGTCACTGAAATGGGCAAGTTGAACCGTAATACTCATCTCGGTCCTCCTTAGAGAAAAAGAGCACCGAGTCTACTCCAATGGCGGGGGGAGATACCAGCCCGGCGGCAGGCCGGGCTGGTAGAGCGGGGAGAGGCGGGGCATCCGCTCAGGGAGCCCCGACCACGTCAGGCGGGCACCATGATCTGGGTGGCGAGGATCACCACCAGCAGGCCGACGGCCACCGGCAGCGAGGTACGCTTGACCACCTCGAACGGAGAGAGATTACCCATCCCCGCACAGGCGACCACCACCCCAGAGACCGGCGAGATGGTGCGGCCGAGGTTGGAGGCCTGCAGCATGGGGATCACCAGGTAGGCCGGGTTGACGCCGAGGCTGGTGGCCAGATGGGGAATGAGCTCCACGAAGGCGTAGAAGGGGGCGTTGCCGGAGCCCGTGGTAAAGGCGGCCAGGGTGGTGATGACCACCAGCACCAGCATGATGACTATGCCGCCGGTGCCAAAGCTCTGGGCCAGATCCAGGAGGTTGGCGATGAAGCCGAGCCCCATCAGGCCCTGGGCAAACACCCCGGCCCCCACCAGCAGCATTACCACGCCGGCGAAGGCATCGGCCATGCTGCGCCAGCACACCTGCAACCCGTCCAGCAGCTCTTTGCCGTTGCGCTTGCGTACCAGCTCCAGCAGGGCGGCCAGCACCAGGCAGATGACGATGATGGTGACGATGTCGAGCTTGGGCCCCAGTTTGCCGTCAAACAGCAGCACCCCGATGATGGGGGTGAAGGGCAGGATGGCGTAGAAGCCGGGGGCGTCGGTGATGAGATCGCTCGGGGCGACGGCGGCGTTGTGTTCGCTGGCCTTCTGATCCAGATAGCGTTGCCAGAAGAAGTGGGTCACCGCCATGGCGGCGATGGCCACCAGCGAGATGGGCAGGGTCAGCTTGAAGGCAAACTCGATGAGCTCCATGTTGGCGGCCTGGGCTGCCATCACCACGTCCCCCGAGGTGGGGGCCAGGATGATGGCGGCCGGCGAGGCGCACACCGCCGCCGCGGCGCCGCGGGAGATCCCCATGTTGACCATCAGCGGGAACAGGGTGGCCATCAAGAGCACGCCGAGGCCGGTGGCGGAGCTCACCGCCAGCGACATGGCGCAGGCCACCAGGTAGGCGGCCACCAGCAGGATGTAGGGGGACTTGATGACGCTGAGCGGCTTGCTGGCCAGTTTCACCAAAATGGTGTTGGCCCCGATGTGGCTCATGTAGCCGGCGAAGCCGCACAGCACCATGATCAGCATGCCAAGGCCGCCGCCCCGGTCCACCAGCAGGAAGCGCACGTATTCGAACACGTCGGTGGCCACGTGGCCGGTGGAGGTGACGCTGGCGGGCAGCACCGCCTTGCCCATCAGGGCGGTGATCGCCAGCAGCAGCAGGCCGCCGCTGAGCAGCACCCCGGTGGCCGAGTAGCCCTTGAAGATGTAGCGGCCCACGGCAAGGGTGACCAGGGTACCAATAAGGAGTTCCATCATAGAGTGAGTTCCTGAGTACGAATGGGAGTGGATGCATTATTGGCGTCAACTTGGAGGTTAATCTGGCCAATCCCGAAATGCATCGACATAAAACTCGGCGATTATTATCCAATAAGGGGTAACCCACCATGATGTAGCGCATCACTTGTGATCTCGCTTGCAAATCAATACGGGCGCGGGGTTGCGACTTGTCAAGCTGACACTTAGGCTTTGTGACGGGAGTAGGTGACAGTCGCGGGGATCGCGGTTAATCTCCTGCTTTGAATATTAATGCGTTGATTATTAATTAAAATAACAACCCCGCCAGCAACGAGGTCAAGGCAGCAGAGATGGGAATGGTCAGCAAACTTTTCATGGTGGCACTGATGTTGTTCGCCGCCACCGCAGGGGCCGAGAGTTCCCATTACACCGGCATCAAGGCGGTGCCTGACATCAAGGTAGACTTCCAGTTTTATCGGGTTTCCGGGCCGGATGTGGCGAGCCTGGCCCGCCAGATGACCAATGCGGGCACAGCCCGGGCCAATGGCCACATCGGCATGGCCAGCTATCAACTCTCCTGGCAGTTGCAGACCAGCCCCGGGGCGCAGCGCTGCGAGTTGGAGCAGGTCAAGGTCACCACCCGCATCAAGGTGATGGTGCCGAACTGGATGGACAAGGCCAAGGCCTCCGTCGCCGAGCGCCAGAAGTGGGACAAGCTGGTGGCCGCCATGTTCGATTATGAGAGCCGCCACAAGGACATCTTGCTGGAGAGCGTGAGCCAGCTTGGTATCCAACTGGCCCAGCTGCCGGTGGAGCGTGACTGCGCCGCCCTGCAGTATCAGGCCTGGCAGCGCGGGCAGGGTGGACTGGCCAGCTTGCGCGAGCGTTTTGCCCAGTTGCAGCAGCAGACCGACCATGGCCGCAAGCTGGGGCTTAACTGGCCAAAGGGCATCTGAGCCCGATTGGATTTGAGCGAACAAAAAGGGCTCCCGCTGGGGAGCCCGTTTTGTTGTTGCGCCTTGCCGAGCACTTGAGCTGAGCATCTGAGGCTTACTGCAACGGCTTGCCCTTGAGCAGCTTGCGTACCCAGTAGCGGGCCGGATGGAGCGCCTCCAGCAGATCGGCGGCCAGCGGCAGCGGATCGCCGCAGATCTCGCTGGCGAGCAGCTCGCCGCAAAGGGGGGCCGAGCACAGACCCCGTGAGCCGAGCGCCCCCAGCACATAGAGACCGGGGTAGAGGGGCAATGGACTCTGCTGATCAACGGGCGCCTTCAGATTGTGATCCGCCAGCGCCGCCAGTCTGGCGACCGGCCCCGCCACCGGCAGATGATCCCGGCTGGCACTGCGCACGCCGACCCGGGCCTGGTTGCCGCTCACGTCCACCTCGGCAGGCCAGCGCTGTTGCGGCAGGCAGGCCTGCAGGCGCGCCTGGTTCTGGGCCTGCTCGTCGGCGCGAAACGCGAGGTCGGTCTGGTTGCGGCCATAGCTGGCGCCGATGCAGTATTGGCCTTCGTTGGCTGGGGTGAGGTAGCCGTCATAACAGAGCACGGTATTGAGCCGGCTCAGGCTGGCGGTGGTGGGCACATGGCTCACCTGGCCGCGCACCGGATAGAGCGGCAACTCGGCAAAGGGGATGAGCGCCGGCAACTGGTGTCCGGCGGCCACCACCAGGGTGGGGCTCTGCCAGTGGCGCCCGTCACAGCTTTCAACTTGCCAGCCATCCGCCTGTTCGGTCACGGTCGTGATCTGTGTATTGAAGAGTACCTCAAGCAGTCCGCCGGCCTGCGCCTCCTTGATGGCGGCGCGGGTCAGATCGGCTGGGCAGAGCCAGCCCCCCAGCGGATAGCTGACGCCGCCGTGGCCGCAAGGCAGGCCGACCACCTGCTCAACCTCTGGCTCGGAAAGCGGGTGCATCAGCTCGGGCGGGAAGGGGCCTTGCGCCATCTTGGTCAGCTTGGCGGCGGACTTGTCGTTATAACCGAGCTGGGTGACGCCGCACAGGGAAAAGGCGACGGGATGGCGCTCGGCCAGGGCCAGCAGTCGACTTCTGGCAAAGCCGAAGGCCAGCGAATAGAAGCGCGACAGGGCATCGTGCTCACCGTTGAGCAGCGGATAGAGCGCCCCTTGGCGATTGCCGGAGGCGCCGCCGGCCGGCTCGTCATCCTGGCACAAGAGGGTGACCTTGCGGCCCCGCTCCACCAGCGAGAGCGCCGTCATGGCCGAGGCGATGCCACCGCCAATGATCAGTACTTCTCCCGCCCGCCCGGCCGGACGGGCATAGCAGGGGGCTATGGTCTGCTGCGGCAGCTTGTCTGCGCGCTCGCCCGCCAGCATTTCCCGCTTGCTGCCGTGCCCTTTCACCTTCTGCATGGCAAAGCCGGCGGCAATCAGGCCGCGGCGCACGAAACCGGCACAGGTAAAGGTGGCGATGGTCGCCTGGGGACGAGCGAGACGGGCCAGCCCGTCGAACAGATCCTGGGTCCACATCTCGGGGTTCTTGGCCGGCGAGAAGCCATCCAGATACCAGGCATCCACCAGCCCCGTTGCCGGGTGGGGCACCTGGGGCAGCATCTCCTTGATGTCGCCAAGCCAGAGATCGAGTCGGATGCGGCCGCCGGCAAAGATGAGGCGATGACAGCCGCAGGCCGGCAGCGGCCACTGGGCAATCAGATCCTGGCTCAGGTGGGCAAGCTCGGGCCAGGCCGCCAGCGCCTTGCGCAGATCGGCCTGGGTGAGCGGGTACTTTTCGAAACTGATGAAGTGCAGCCGGGAACCGTTGCCGGTTTGGGGCGCCTGTTCCAGAAAGGCGGCCATTGTCGCCAGAAAGTTAAGACCTGTGCCGAAACCTGTCTCACCTATCACGAAAATGTCACTATCGTGGTGCGAAAATCGCGCTGGCAGCCGATTTTGCTGCAAAAAGACGTAGCGGGTTTCACTTAGACCGTTATCATTGGAAAAGTACACATCCCCGAACTCACTGGAGACTGGAGTTCCCGCTTCATTCCAGTCCAATCGGGCATGATGTAAGGATGTTTGACTCACGTTTTCCTCAGCTCGCGTCACAAAATCGCGGGCATTCTACGTGAAAGCAGACCAGTTTGGCAGCCGAAAGCGGGTAGACTCGGTGCCAGTTTTTCCAGACGAGATGAATTAATGAGAAGAGCAGTGATCACCGGTATCGGCGTCATCTCCAGTATCGGCAACAACAAGGAAGAAGTGCTGGCCTCCCTGAAAGCAGGCAAATCTGGCATCACCTATTCCGAGCAGTTCGAGCAGCACAACCTGCGCAGCCGTGTCTGGGGTAACATCAAACTCGATCCGTCTGAACTGATCGACCGTAAAGTCATGCGTTTCATGGGGGACGCTGCGGCCTACGCCTACCTCTCCATGCAGCAGGCCATTGAAGATGCCGGCCTGGCGGAAGACCAGGTCTCCAACGAGCGTACCGGCCTGGTGGTCGGTTCGGGTGGTGCTTCCGGCAAGAACACCTCCGAGTCTGTGGACATCGCTCGCGAGAAAGGGGTCAAGCGTGTGGGTCCCTACATGGTGCCGCGCACCATGTCCTCCACCACCTCTGCTTGCCTGGCGACCCCGTTCCAGATCAAGGGCGTGAACTACTCCATCAGCTCCGCCTGCGCGACCTCCGCTCACTGCATCGGTCACGCCATGGAGCTGATCCAGCTTGGCAAACAGGATGTGGTCTTCGCCGGTGGCGGTGAAGAACTGGACTGGTCTTCTACCATCCAGTTTGACGCCATGGGCGCGCTGTCTACCAAATACAACGACACACCGGAAAAGGCGTCCCGTACCTATGATGCGAACCGCGATGGTTTCGTCATCTCAGGTGGCGGCGGCATCCTGGTGATCGAAGAGCTGGAGCACGCGCTGGCTCGTGGTGCTCACATCTATGCCGAGCTGACCGGCTACGGCGCCACTTCCGACGGTTACGACATGGTCGCCCCGAGCGGTGAAGGCGCGGTGCGCTGCATGAAGATGGCGATGCAAGGTGTTGGCAAGGTTGACTACATCAACACCCACGGCACCTCCACCCCGGTCGGTGATACCAAAGAGCTGGAAGCTATCCAGACCCTGTTTGGTGCCAACGGTCCCAAGATCTCTGCCACCAAGGCGATGACCGGCCATGCGCTGGGCGCCGCTGGCGTGCACGAGGCTGTCTACTCCCTGCTGATGATGGAACACGGCTTCATCGCCCCCAGCATCAACATCGAGACCCTGGACGAGAAGGCTGAAGGTCTGCCCATCGTGCGTGAGTATGAAGAGGCTGAGCTCAACACCGTCATGTCCAACAGCTTCGGCTTTGGCGGTACCAACGCCTCCCTGGTGTTCAGCAAGTACAAGGCTTGATGAGCCCGTCATGAGTTGCAAAAAAGGCGCCGCAAGGCGCCTTTTTTATTGGGTGTTCGTCAAGCCCGCGCCTGCAGCGGCAGTCGCATGTAGGTGGCGCCCTCGCCATATTCGGCCAGGGATTTCTGGGTGCTGGCAGGCTTGAACCCCTGCTTTCGCCAGAAGGCTGGCGCATCCTGTACCGCCACCAGACCGGCGTGCTCGAACCCTTCGTCGGTGGCAAACGCGAGGGCGGTGGCGAGCAGACGCTGGCCGATCCCCTTGCCGCGAGCCTGTCTGGAGACGGCGAGATCATGCAGATAGAACTCGTCGTTGCCGGCCAGGCGCTGCATGGACACGGAGAGGGGCGGTGGTTGGTGGGCGCGCCAAGGGTGGCAGAGCAGGTAACCCAGTACCTGGCCCTGATATTCGGCGACCCAGCAGCAGTCGGGCGCCAGTTCGGCCTTGTTGCTCATGACGTCGATGGGTTCAGGATCCAGCTGGTGATAACACTCGTCCTGAATGGCCATGATGGCGGGCCAGTCGTTGGCCCGGGTCGTGCGGATCTTGATCATAGTGACAGGGCATGACTGCCCGAAAACGCTGATTAAATAGTGAATGCGTCAGCCAGCCTACCAGAAGCGGGTCACCAACTGAACAGGCATCTTCAAATGATGCCTTTTTTGATCAGCGCGCCGCCTGTTTGCTGACGACCTTGATGAGCTGGTAGCGCAGGGAAGGGGCATCTGCCGGCACATCGGTGAGCTGCTCCTTGCTGACGCTCAGCTGGTAGCGGTAGCCGGGCTCGAACTGGAAGCCTTCGATCTGCTGATAAAACAGGGTCCAGGGCTGCTGCTCGTCGCTGCGCACCTGCATGCACTGCATGGGGCCGACACCGACGCAGTGCACCAGCT
Organism: Aeromonas sp. FDAARGOS 1408; assembly: GCF_019048665.1. NCBI lineage: Bacteria > Pseudomonadati > Pseudomonadota > Gammaproteobacteria > Aeromonadales > Aeromonadaceae > Aeromonas > Aeromonas sp. FDAARGOS 1408. The sequence continues at coordinate 1,391,673 of NZ_CP077394.1, forward strand.
GACTGTTGACGTAGAGGGTCTCGCCGGCGGTCGGGGCAGGGGCGCTCTGGCAGGCGCTGAGCAGCAGGGCGGCACCGGCGCTGATGAATAATGGTCTCATGATGGACTCCTTGGCTAAAAGGGGGGCATTAGAGCGGCAAATGAAAAGGCGGTCAATGACCGCCTTTGTAACAAAAAAACTGAAACCCGTGACTCAACGCTGGTCGAGCGGGGTGAACTCGCGCTGCGGCTGACCGGTGTAGAGCTGGCGCGGACGGCCAATCTTCTGATCCGGATCCGAGTGCATTTCGTTCCAGTGGGCAATCCAGCCGATGGTACGAGAGATGGCGAAGATCACGGTGAACATGGACATGGGGATGCCGATGGCCTTCATGATGATGCCGGAGTAGAAGTCCACGTTCGGGTAGAGCTTCTTCTCGATGAAGTAGGGGTCGGACAGCGCGATGCGTTCCAGCTCCATGGCCACGTCCAGCAGCGGATCCTTGATCTGCAGCTCGGTCAGTACCTCGTGACAGGTTTCGCGCATCACGGTGGCACGGGGGTCGTGGTTCTTGTAGACCCGGTGACCGAAGCCCATCAGACGGAACGGATCGTTCTTGTCCTTGGCCTTGGCGATGTACTCGGGGATGCGATCCACGGAGCCGATCTCCTCGAGCATCTTGAGGCAGGCTTCGTTGGCACCGCCGTGGGCCGGTCCCCACAGGGAGGCGATCCCCGCGGCGATACAGGCAAACGGGTTGGCACCGGAGGAGCCAGCCAGACGCACGGTGGAGGTGGAGGCGTTCTGCTCGTGGTCCGCATGCAGGGTGAAGATGCGGTCCATGGCGCGCTCGACGATGGGGTTGACCTTGTACTCTTCGGTCGGCACGCCAAACATCATGTGCAGGAAGTTGCCGGCATAGGAGAGGGCGTTGCGCGGCTGCATGAACGGCTGGCCGATGGAGTACTTGTAGCACATGGCGGCCAGGGTCGGCATCTTGGAGAGCAGACGGAAGGCGCAGATCTCGCGGTGCTCTTCGTTGTTGATGTCGAGGGCATCGTGATAGAAGGCGGAAAGCGCGCTGACCACGCCGCACATGACGGCCATGGGGTGAGCGTCGCGGCGGAAGCCGCGGAAGAAGAAGGCGATCTGCTCATGCACCATGGTGTGGCGGGTGACCAGACGTTCGAATTCCGTGTATTGCGCCTTGGTGGGCGCCTCGCCGTACAGCAGGATGTAGCAGACTTCGAGGTAGCTGGCCTGGGTGGCCAACTGGGCGATGGGGTAACCACGGTGCAGCAAGACACCCTGATCGCCATCTATGTAAGTGATGGATGATTTGCAAGAACCGGTGGCCATGAAACCGGGGTCGAAGGTGAAGTACCCTTGCGCGCCCAGCTTTCTGACATCGATCACGTCGGGTCCGACAGTTCCTGACAGGATCGGGAGTTCTACCGGGTCTTTGCCGGGCAGATGTAGGGTGGCTATCTTATCAGCCATAGCACGTCTCCTTTGCTCTTTTATAATTTGATTCCAGCTCTACTTTATTACGAGTTTGATGACGCTGGCAAAGGTTCTGACCCGTACCAGGGCGGCTGGAGCGCCTTATTTGAAACAGAGTTCAGGTCTGTTGTCAATTTTGCTGGATGATCATTAATGTTTTGTTAAATCAGTTGTGAGATCTGGTTTACGGTTTTGGGTTTTCTTTGTAGCTAATTGATTGTCATTGGTTAAGCCCGCCGATATACTGCGCCTCGTGGGTGATGGCTGTCGGTGTTTGAAACGCTTTCGCAAAGCCAGATGTGATATTGAAAATGTCGTTTTTGGCTTTCCCGAGTTGTTTTGGTAACAAAAACCTAACAAATGCCACTCCGTGCCCTCATAAGCGTTAAAAAACAATAACTAACGTGCTCAATGGAGCTGAGTGGGCAAAGCCGTGAAAAATAAACAGAGACCTGTAAACCTCGACCTACAGACGATCAGCTTTCCTGTCACCGCCATCGCTTCCATCTTGCATCGTGTCTCAGGGGTCATCACCTTTGTGGCGCTCTCAATCTTGCTGTGGATGCTTGGTACTTCACTCGCCTCTCCCGAAGGATTTGAGACCGTGGTGTCCATCATGGACAACTTCCTGGTCAAATTCGTGCTGTGGGGGATCCTGACCGCGCTGGCTTACCACATTGTGGGCGGGCTGCGTCACCTGGTCATGGACATGGGCTATTGGGAAGAGCTGGAATCCGGTAATCAAAGTGCCCGTGTGGCCTTCGTGATCACTGCGATTTTGGCGGTATTGGCGGGGGTTCTGGTATGGTAACCAATTCTGCAACATTCGGGCGCAGCGGTGTTCACGATTACATCCTGATCCGCGCCACCGCCCTCATCATGACCTGTTATGTCCTCTATCTGGTGGGTTTCGTTGCGTTCAACGACATCACCTACGAGGTGTGGACCGGTTTCTTCGCGAAAACCTTCACCAAGGTGTTCACCCTGTTGGCGCTGCTGTGTGTGCTGATCCATGCCTGGATCGGTCTGTGGCAGGTGCTGACCGACTATATCAAGCCGGTCGGGCTGCGCGGTGCGCTGCAGTTTGCACTGGTGGTGGTGCTGTTTGTCTATCTGATGACGGGTTTCGTCGTGCTGTGGGGTGTGTAAGGTGACTATTCCAACTCGTGAATTTGATGCGGTCGTGATCGGCGCCGGTGGTGCCGGCATGCGCGCCGCGCTGCAGATTGCCCAATCCGGCAAGAGCTGCGCACTGCTTTCCAAGGTTTTCCCGACTCGTTCCCACACGGTTTCCGCCCAGGGCGGCATCACGGTTGCGCTGGGCAACGCCCACGACGACAACTGGCAGTGGCACATGTATGACACCGTGAAAGGCTCCGATTACATCGGTGATCAGGAAGCCATCGAGTACATGTGCAAGACAGGCCCCGAGGCCGTCTATGAGCTGGAGAACATGGGTCTGCCCTTCTCCCGCTTCGACAACGGCCGCGTCTACCAGCGTCCGTTTGGCGGTCAGTCCAAGAACTTCGGTGGCGAGCAGGCTGCCCGTACCGCGGCGGCTGCCGACCGTACCGGCCACGCCCTGCTGCACACCCTGTATCAGCAAAACGTCAAGAACAAGACCACCGTCTTCTCAGAGTGGTATGCGCTGGATCTGGTGAAGAACCAGGACGGCCACATCGTCGGCTGTACCGCCATCGACATGGAGAGCGGTGAAGTTGTCTACTTCAAGGCCAAGGCCACCGTGCTTGCCACTGGCGGCGCCGGTCGCATCTACCAGTCCACCACCAACGCCCACATCAACACCGGTGACGGTGTCGGCATGGCGCTGCGTGCCGGGGTCGGCGTGCAGGACATGGAGTTCTGGCAGTTCCACCCCACCGGCATCGCCGGGGCAGGGGTACTGGTGACCGAAGGTTGCCGCGGTGAAGGCGGCTACCTGCTGAACAAAGACGGCGAGCGCTTCATGGAGCGTTATGCGCCGAACGCCAAGGACCTGGCCGGTCGCGACGTGGTGGCCCGTTCCATCATGATCGAGATCCGCGAAGGCCGTGGCTGCGACGGTCCCTGGGGCCCGCACATCAAGCTCAAGCTGGATCACCTCGGCAAAGAGGTACTGGAATCCCGTCTGCCGGGCATCTGCGAGCTCTCTCGCACCTTCGCCCACGTGGATCCGGTCAAGGAACCCATCCCCATCATCCCGACCTGCCACTACATGATGGGCGGCGTGCCGACCAGCGTGAACGGCCAGTGCCTGACCCAGGACAAGGACGGCAATGACGTGCCGGTGGTCGGTCTGTTCGCGGTGGGCGAGATCGCCTGCGTCTCCGTGCACGGCGCCAACCGTCTGGGCGGCAACTCCCTGCTGGATCTGGTGGTGTTCGGTCGTGCCGCCGGCATACACCTGGTGGAGACCCTGGGCTCGATGGAGCACGGCGTGGAAGCCACCGAAGCCGACATCGCCAAGGCGCTCGAGCGCCTCAACCGCTGGGAAAGCAACCGTAACGGTGAAGACCCGGCCCAGATCCGCAAGGATCTGCAGCGCTGCATGCAGAACAACTTCTCCGTGTTCCGCGAAGGGGATGCCATGGCGGAAGGGCTGGCCGAGCTGAAACTCATCCGCGAGCGCCTCAAGAACGCCCGTCTGGACGACACCTCCAGAGAGTTCAACACCCAGCGCATCGAGTGCCTGGAGCTGGACAACCTGATGGAGACCGCCTATGCCACCGCGGTGGCCGCCAACTTCCGTACCGAGAGCCGGGGCGCCCATAGCCGCTTCGATTTCCCGGAGCGTGACGATGAGAGCTGGCTGTGCCACAGCCTCTATCATCCGGACACCGAGTCCATGACCCGTCGCGCTGTCAACATGTCACCCAAGACCCGTGAGGCGTTCCCGCCCAAGGTCCGGACTTACTGATTGCGGAGCCAAGCACAATGAACGTCACATTCTCTGTCTACAGATACAATCCGGATGTTGATAACGTCCCCCATATGAAGGAATATCGTCTTGATATTCCTGAAGGTTCCGACATGATGGTGCTCGACGCACTGATCCAGTTGAAAGAGCTGGATCCCACGCTCGCCTTCCGCCGCTCCTGCCGCGAAGGGGTCTGTGGATCAGACGGTCTCAACATGAATGGCAAGAACGGTCTTGCCTGCATCACCCCGCTCTCCGATCTGCTGAAGAAGGGCAATAACGTCGTTATCCGCCCCTTGCCAGGCCTGCCGGTGATCCGCGATCTGGTGATCGACATGACCCAGTTCTACACCCAGTGGGAGAAGGTCAAACCCTTCCTCATCAACGACGAAAAATTGCCGCCCGTGCGTGAGCACCTGCAATCCCCCGAAGAGCGCGCCAAGCTGGATGGCCTGTACGAGTGCATACTCTGTGCCTGCTGCTCCACCTCTTGCCCCTCCTTCTGGTGGAACCCGGACAAGTTCATCGGCCCGGCCGGGCTGCTCGCCGCCTACCGCTGGCTGGCGGACAGCCGCGACACCGCCGCGACCGAGCGACTGGGTAATCTGGATGACGCCTTCAGTGTGTTCCGTTGCCACGGCATCATGAACTGCGTGAACGTCTGTCCCAAGGGATTGAACCCGACCAAGGCCATCGGCCACATCAAGTCGATGCTGCTCAACCGGGCTGTTTGATATCAGGGCCAGGGCGTCACGCGCCAGGCCCGACCTCTGGATAGCCATCCAGCCTGGATGGCTATTTGACCCCTACAAGCTGCGCTGCAGTGAACAAGATGTACAAGGGATAGAAATGCATAACGGCGTGATGAAGGCCTGGTTGGAGTCATCTCACCTGGCTGGTGCGAATGCAAGCTATATCGAGGATTTGTACGAATCCTTCCTGGAAGACCCCGAATCCGTAGCCGAAGAGTGGCGCAGCCTGTTTAGCTCGCTGCCCCAGGTCAATGGCCATGCGATAGAACAACCCCATTCCCGGGTCCGCGATTATTTCCGTCGCCTGGCCAAGGAGCCCTCCCGTTACAGTGCCCCCGTCTCCGATCCGCAAGTGGATGCCAAGCAGGTGCGGGTACTGCAGCTGATCAACGCCTTCCGCTTCCGCGGCCATCAAAACGCCAATCTGGATCCGCTCGGCCTGTGGGCGCGTGAAACCGTTGCCGAACTGGACCCTGCGTTTCACAACCTGCAAGGCGCGGACATGGAGGCCACCTTCAACGTGGGCTCCTACGCCATCGGTCGCGAGACCATGGTGCTCTCCGATCTCTATGCCTCGCTGAAGAAGACCTACTGCGGCAGCATAGGCGCCGACTACATGCACCTCACCTCCACCGAGGAGAAACGCTGGCTGCAAGACAGGCTCGAGTCCATCGAAGGGAAGGGGAGCTATACCCTCGAAGAGAAGACCCGCTTCCTCGAGAGCCTGACCGCTGCCGAAGGGCTGGAAAAATATCTGGGCGCCAAGTTCCCGGGGGCCAAGCGTTTCTCCTTGGAAGGGGGCGATGCCATGGTTCCCATGCTCAAAGAATTGATCCGCCGCGCCGGTGAGCAGGGCTGCAAAGAGGCCGTCATCGGCATGGCCCACCGTGGTCGCCTCAACGTGCTGATCAACGTGCTGGGCAAGCGCGCCCAGGACCTGTTCGACGAGTTTGCCGGCAAGCACGGCGAATCTTGGGGCACGGGTGACGTGAAGTACCACATGGGCTTCTCGTCCGACTTCGCCACTCCGGGCGGCAACGTCCACCTGGCGCTCGCCTTCAACCCGTCTCACCTCGAGATCGTCAACCCCGTGGTCATCGGCTCCGTGCGTGCCCGCATGGACCGCCGCGGTGACAAGGACGGCTCGACCGTGCTGCCCATCACCATCCACGGTGACTCGGCCATGGCCGGTCAGGGCGTGGTGGCCGAGACCTTCAACATGTCCCAGACCCGTGCCTACGGCGTCGGCGGGACGGTGCGCATCGTCATCAACAACCAGGTGGGCTTCACCACCTCCTATATTCGTGACCTGCGCTCCACCGAATATTGCACCGACATCGCCAAGGCGGTGCAGGCTCCCGTATTGCACGTCAACGGTGATGATCCGGAAGCCGTGGTGCTGGTGACCCAGATTGCGCTGGATTACCGCAACACCTTCAAGCGCGACGTGGTGATCGAGCTGGTCTGCTACCGTCGTCACGGTCACAACGAGGCCGATGAGCCGAGCGCCACCCAGCCGCTGATGTACCAGAAGATCAAGCAGCACCCGACCCCGCGCAAGATCTACGCCGATCAGCTGGTGGCGGATGGCGTCATCAGCCAGGAGCTGGCCACTACCCTGGTCAACGAGTATCGCGACACCCTGGATCGCGGTGAGCGGGTGAGCAAGGAGTGGCGCCCGATGGAGCTGCACTCCGTCGACTGGACCCCCTACCTGGGCCACGACTGGGCCATGCCTTATGACAGCACTGTGCCGATGGATCATCTGAAAGCCCTCGGCGAGCGGGTGAGCCAGTATCCGACCACCCACGTGTTGCAGCGCCAGGTCGAGAAGATCTACGAAGACCGCCGCCTGATGGCCGCCGGCGAGAAGCTGGTGGACTGGGGCTTTGCCGAGACCCTGGCCTACGCCACCCTGGTGGACAAGGGTTCCCGCATCCGCTTCACCGGGGAAGACTCCGGCCGCGGCACCTTCTTCCACCGCCACGCCGTGCTGCACAACCAGACCGATGCCAGCACCTACACCCCGCTGTGCAACCTGCACGACAAGCAAGGCCCGTTCGAGGTGTACGACTCCGTGCTGACCGAGAACGCGGTACTGGCGTTTGAATATGGCTACGCCAGCGCAGAGCCGGCCGGCCTCACCATCTGGGAAGCCCAGTTCGGCGACTTCGCCAACTGCGCCCAGGTCGTGGTCGACCAGTTCCTCTCCTCCGGCGAGCAGAAGTGGGGCCGGATGTGCGGCCTGACCATGTTGCTGCCGCACGGTTACGAAGGGCAGGGCCCGGAGCACTCCTCCGCCCGTCTGGAGCGCTATCTGCAGATGTGCGCCCAGCACAACATGCAGGTGTGTGTGCCGTCCAACCCGGCCCAGGTATTCCACATGCTGCGCCGTCAGGTAGTGCGTCCGATGCGCCGTCCGCTCATCGTGATGACGCCCAAATCCCTGCTGCGCCACCCGCTGGCGGTGAGCAAGCTCGAAGAGCTGGCCGAAGGCACCTTCCAGAACGCCATCGGCGAGATCGATGCGCTGGATCCGAAGGGCGTCAAGCGCGTGGTGTTCTGCTCCGGCAAGGTCTACTACGACCTGCTCGATGCCCGTCGCAAGGCCGAGCAGCAAGATGTGGCGCTGGTGCGGATCGAGCAGCTCTACCCCTTCCCGGAAGAGGAAGTGCGCGCCATCCTGGCCGACTACAGCCATGTCACCGACTTCGTCTGGTGTCAGGAAGAGCCGCAGAACCAGGGCGCCTGGTACTGCACCCGTCATCACTACGACAGCGTGCTGCCAAGCCATGCCCGTCTGCGTTATGCCGGTCGCCCGGCCTCGGCCTCGCCGGCCGTCGGTTACATGTCCGTCCACGCCAAGCAGCAAAAAGCCCTGGTGGAAGACGCACTTACCCTGGAATAACGAGTTGTGAAGGAGAGGGCGCTCCCCGGGAGCGTCCTCTTCGACCAAGAACAAGCCCGCTGGCCAAGAAGTAAACAAGGAACTGATTAGATGACTATCGAGATCAAAGTACCGGACCTGCCGGAATCAGTGGCGGATGCCACCATCGCGACCTGGCACAAGAAGCCGGGTGATCTGGTTGCCCGTGACGAAGTGCTGGTTGACATCGAGACCGACAAGGTCGTGCTGGAGGTGCCGGCGCCGGAAGCCGGCGTGCTGGGCGACATCCTGCAAAGCGAAGGGGCCACCGTGCTCTCCCGCCAGCTGATCGCCATGCTCAAGCCTGCCCCGGTGGCCGGTGAAGAGACCAAGGAGAAGCCAGTGGAAGCGGTAGCCGATGACGCCGCCGATGGCCTGAGCCCCTCCGTGCGCCGCCTGGTGGCCGAGCATGACATCGACGTTGCCAAGCTGACCGGTACCGGCAAGGGCGGTCGCGTCACCAAGGAAGACGTGGAAGCCTTCATCAAGGGGGGCAACAAGCCCGCCGCCGCGCCGGTTGCCGCTGCGGCTCCGGCTGCGCCGGTCGCCCCGCTGGCCGGTCGCACTGAAAAACGCGTGCCCATGACCCGTCTGCGCAAGCGTATCGCCGAGCGTCTGCTGGAGGCCAAGAACACCACCGCCATGCTGACCACCTTCAACGAGATCAACATGGCGCCCATCATGAAGCTGCGCAAGCAGTACGGCGAGATCTTCGAGAAGAAGCACGGCATCAAGCTCGGTTTCATGTCCTTCTACGTGAAGGCGGTAGTGGAATCCCTCAAGCGCTACCCGGAAGTGAACGCGGCGCTGGACGGTGACGACATCGTCTACCACAACTACTTCGACGTCAGCATCGCCGTCTCCACCCCCCGTGGTCTGGTGACTCCGGTGCTGCGTGACTGCGACAGCATGAGCCTGGCCGACATCGAGAAGGCCATCAAGGATCTGGCCGGCAAGGGCCGTGACGGCAAGCTGACCGTGGACGAACTGACCGGCGGCAACTTCACCATCACCAACGGTGGCGTGTTCGGCTCCCTGATGTCCACCCCGATCATCAACCCGCCCCAGAGCGCCATTCTGGGCATGCACAAGATCCAGGACCGCCCCATGGCCGTCGACGGCAAGGTCGAAATCCTGCCGATGATGTACCTGGCGCTCTCCTACGATCACCGCATCATCGACGGCCGCGAGTCGGTGGGCTTCCTGGTCTCCATCAAGGAGCTGCTGGAAGATCCGACCCGTCTGCTGCTGGACGTCTAAGGAAATCGGCCGGAGTGGCAAGCCTGTGGGCTTGCCAAGCTGCGCCACAAGCTTGCCGCCGGGCCTGTTGCCCGGCGGCAAGCAGGGGCCCTCGCGGCCCTGACGGAACGTCTGAGTGAAAGTGAAATTAGAAAGATAACGAGGGGCCACCCTGGCCTCTTTCACAGGGGATTGAGAAACACGAGCCCCGGACGGAAATACCTACAACACGGATAGAGCATCTATGAATCTGCATGAATATCAGGCAAAACAGCTGTTTGCCGAGTATGGCCTGCCGGTCTCCGAAGGTTATGCCTGTGCCACCCCGCAGGAAGCGGCCGAAGCGGCCGACAAGATTGGCGGCAATACCTGGGTCGTCAAGTGCCAGGTCCACGCCGGTGGCCGCGGTAAAGCGGGCGGCGTCAAGCTGGCCAAGAGCAAGGACGAGATCCGCGCCTTCGCCCAGAACTGGCTCGGCAAGAACCTGGTGACCTATCAGACTGACGCCAACGGTCAGCCGGTTACCAAGATCCTGGTGGAATCTTGCACCGACATCGCCAAGGAGCTCTACCTGGGCGCCGTGGTTGACCGTGGTTCTCGCCGCGTGGTCTTCATGGCCTCTACCGAAGGTGGCGTGGAGATCGAGAAAGTCGCCCACGAAACCCCGGAACTCATTCACAAAGCCGCCATCGATCCGCTGGTAGGCCCGCAGCCTTATCAAGCCCGCGAGCTGGCCTTCAAACTGGGTCTGGTCGGCGATCAGATCAAGCAGTTCACCAAGATCTTCATGGGTCTGGGCCAGATGTTCCTGGACTGCGACTTCGCCCTGCTGGAAATCAACCCGCTGGTCATCACCGACAAGGGCAACCTGCACTGCCTGGACGGCAAGATCAACATCGACGCCAACGCCCTGTACCGCCAGCCGAAGCTGCGCGAGATGCATGACCCGTCCCAGGATGACCCCCGTGAAGCGCACGCCGCCCAGTGGGAGCTGAACTATGTGGCCCTCGATGGCAACATCGGCTGCATGGTCAACGGCGCGGGTCTGGCCATGGGCACCATGGACATCGTCAACCTGCACGGCGGCTCACCGGCCAACTTCCTGGACGTCGGCGGCGGCGCCACCAAGGAGCGCGTGACCGAGGCGTTCAAGATCATCCTGTCCGACAGCAAGGTACAAGCCGTGCTGGTCAACATCTTCGGTGGCATCGTGCGCTGCGACATGATCGCGGAAGGCATCATAGGCGCCGTGAAGGAAGTGGGGGTGAAAGTGCCCGTGGTGGTGCGTCTGGAAGGCAACAACGCCGAACTGGGTGCCCGTAAACTGGCCGACAGCGGCCTCAATATCATCGCCGCAACGAGTCTGACTGACGCAGCTCAGCAAGTGGTAAAAGCAGCGGAGGCCAAATAATGAGCGTTCTGATCAACAAAGACACCAAGGTGATCTGCCAGGGCTTTACCGGCGGTCAGGGCACTTTCCACTCCGAACAGGCCATTGCCTACGGTACCCAGATGGTCGGCGGCGTCTCCCCGGGCAAGGGTGGCACCACTCACCTGGGCCTGCCGGTGTTCAACACCGTCCGTGACGCCGTGGAAGCCACCGGCGCTACTGCCTCCGTCATCTATGTACCGGCCCCGTTCTGCAAGGACGCCATCCTGGAAGCCATCGATGCCGGCATCAAGCTCATCGTCACCATCACCGAAGGCATCCCGACCCTGGACATGCTGGACGTCAAGGTGAAGCTGCAGGAAACCGGCGTGCGGATGATCGGCCCCAACTGCCCGGGCGTCATCACCCCGGGTGAGTGCAAGATCGGCATCATGCCCGGCCACATCCACAAGCCGGGCAAGGTGGGCATCGTCTCCCGCTCCGGCACCCTGACCTACGAAGCGGTCAAGCAGACCACGGACGAGGGCTTCGGCCAGTCCACCTGCGTCGGTATCGGTGGCGACCCCATCCCGGGCTCCAACTTCATCGACATCCTGGAGATGTTCCAGAACGATCCGCAGACTGAAGCCATCGTGATGATCGGCGAGATCGGCGGCAACGCCGAGGAAGACGCGGCGGCCTATATCAAGGCCCACGTCACCAAGCCGGTGGTCTCCTACATTGCGGGCGTCACCGCTCCGGCTGGCAAGCGCATGGGTCATGCGGGCGCCATCATCGCCGGTGGTAAAGGCACCGCGGCCGAGAAATTTGCCGCCCTGGAAGATGCCGGCGTGAAAACCGTGCGCTCCCTGGCCGATATCGGCAAGGCCCTGCGTGAAGTAACCGGCTGGTAAGTTAGCCTGTTATCTCGGATAGTAAAATGCCGCCCTTTGGGGCGGTATTTTTATGAGCATATTAAAACACATTTTATATACAACTAGATCTTGGAGTATTCTCAAAGTAGGATATGGTACATTCAGTCTGATACCATGTTTTTATTTTAGTGAGTTGTATTATTTATGATTAAACTATTTGACACAAATCAAAGTAAAACTGTACTTGCTAAGTTCAGACAAAGAATAGATGGCTTAATCCCCTTGAATGATTTCGATAAACAGCGAAATAGTCTGATTCGTTTAGTAATTAATGCCATGGATAAGAACCCTGATGAATGGAACAGCTTTTGTCAAATAAATATAAAGTGGATTGGTGATCAATTCATTAGTCGATTGGCAGATAAAGATGAGCTAAGTAAAGAGCATTTGGATGACATTTGTTCAATGTGTTTCCGGTTTCTTTTTGAATTGTATCTCTCAACTAAAAGTGACTTGTCTTTTGAGTTCGAAAGAGCTAGAAGATTTGTATTTAATAATATTGGGTTGTTTGAAGAGTCAGCTAGAGAGCAAATTGAGTTCGCAATACGCGATATGCCAATAACTATTTTTAAGGCTGTTGCAAACAGTGACGAGATTGACTCACTTAAAAATTTTGATGCTGTTGCGGGGAAGGCTAAGCAACTTAAAGAAGAATGGGATAAAGATTTAAGTGAAAGAGAGCGCCGAGTAAAGTCAATTGAGGATTCTCTGTCTAGATATGAAAATGCATATAATTTTGTTGGTTTGTATCAAGGCTTTGATGATTTATCAAAAGAGAAGATGCGTGAACGCGATGGGATTCTTGTTTGGCTTAAGCTGCTATCATTGGTTATAGTTTTACCGATAACCGCTGAGCTTATATTTATCTATGTCAATATTGATAATTTATCTGTCATCAGAGATGGCCTACTGGTATCAATTTTTCCTACAATATCTTTAGTCGCAATATCTATATATTATTTCAGAGTCCTTCTCTTTAATTATAAATCGGTTAAGTCACAGTTATTGCAAATTGATCTTAGAAAGACATTGTGTCGATTTATACAAAGTTATTCTAGTTATGCTAGTGAAATAAAAAGCAAAGATGCTGATGCTTTGGAGCGATTTGAAAGAGTTATTTTCTCCGGAATAGTAACGGAGGATGGTAATTTACCATCTACATTTGATGGGGTCGAGCAAATAAGTAAGCTCATAAACTCTGTCAAAGCATAGATTGTACAGTCGTAGATATGATATTTTTAATTGTGGAATGTATCGAGGAGATAAGGATGGATATCGATAAAGACAGTCTTAAAGATGCTGTTTTGAAAAGTCATTACACTTCAGCCATTCAGTCTATTGAAAAACATGGAAGATATTGGTTTTCTGATACTCGACCAGCAGCATCTATGTTAGAAGACCTTTTACAAAAGGCTAAAAAAGATGTAATTTTAATTGATTTCCCACCGGTTTGGGAGTCTGTTATATGTCTTGTAGATAGTTATGACAGAGATTCACTTTTAGAAATCGCATACCAACGTCATGAACTGCTCGAAAAAGGAATAGATGTGGTTGAACTGCCTGTATGAAGTATTCTTCATGCAAATTCACACCTAGTTGTTTCGAATAAAGAAACGTATTCGGACGTTCGGGGGATTAGTATGCCACTGCTATGGCCTACGGACAGAATCCAACGGGCCAAGATTGTTACGCTGCTGCAACCGTATTGGCCAACAGTGTCTTACTGATGAGTCAATACTGCCGTCGTTTGGGGTAGCAAGCTGGCCACGCTGGTTGCTAATGCTCCTCCGAGCCGGGTTAAAGGGGCAAGCTGAATCCGTGTTCAACCAAGACCATTTGCCCTTGCGCAGCTTCCCTCTCTGTCAGGTCTGACAATAACGCCGTGCCATAAAAATGCCGGCTCAGGGGTCGGCATTTCGCTGGTAAAGGCACTGGGCTGGCGGCATCTCCGCTTCGCTCGTAGTTGATAGCCAGCCTTACCGCCTGAGCCTTATTGGATTGGGTAAATCGGTCTTGCTGCATACAGACGATGCGAGTGACTTTGATATCGTAAATCTGCTCCAGGGTACCGGCAGGGAGTTCATAGGCGAAACCTCCGCCAACCTTGAAAAATCGGGCCATAGGGCGTATAACCACGCGCTTGTCAGTGTATTGAGTGAGCCTATCTTCATGCAGCAAAACGCGCAGCAAACAGAACCCGTGCAGAACGCCCCATTTTGGCAGGCGAAGAGCCTGCAGCAGATGACCATGACGGAGTGGGAGTCCCTGTGCGACGGCTGCGGCAAGTGCTGCCTGAACAAGCTGATCGACGAGGACACCGAGGAGCTGGTGTTCACCAACGTGGCCTGCAACCTGCTCAATACCAAGACCTGCCAGTGCTCCGACTACGGCAACCGCTTTAAGAAAGAGCCGGACTGCCTGCAGATCACCCACGACAAGATTGCCGAATATGACTGGCTGCCGTCGACTTGCGCCTACCGCCTACTGGCGGAGGGGCAGAGCCTGCCAGAGTGGCATCCGCTTATCACCGGCAGCCGCAGCGCCATGCACCAGGCCGGCCAGTCGGTGCGCGGCAAGGTGGTGCACGAGGTGGATGCCGGCGACTGGATCGATCACATCATTACCTGGGCCAGCTAACGCCAGCCTGTCTATCGGGTCAGCTGCGAGCCGTACCAACTGCGAAGGGGCAGGGGAGTCATCACTCTCCTGCCCCTTCGGCTTTCTGGCTCCTTCCTCAGCGCTGCGAAGGCGTCTATTTGTCCGCCTTGCCCGCCGCATCGGCAAGTTTGGCCAGTTGTTTGTCATACCAGGCCACCGGGCGGTTTTCATCTTCCGCCCGCTCCTTGCGCCGGATGGCATTGCGCACCGCCATGGCCCCCAGCCAGCGAAACGGCTCCGGTGGGAAATAGCCGCGCGGGCCGCTTACCAGGGCGCAGTCACGCCACGGTTTGTCCTCCTCCCGTACTTCATCTCTCACCAGGGCCGCCAGGATCTGGCCGCCGATCCAGCTCTGGGCCACCCCGTTGCCGGAATAGCCGAGGCCATAGACCACGTTGGGCTGCCCTCGCCAGTGGCCGAAGAAGGGGAGGCCATCCACCGAGCGGTCGGAGGCGCCGCACCAGCTGGCGGCAATGGGCACCTCTGCAAGGGCCGGAAAGAAGCGGCGCAGGGTGCGGGTGAGGGGGGCAAGATAACGGCTGGGGGCATCGAACTCGGCCAGATGGCGGTTGGCAAAGGCAAAGGTGTTGCCCCCCTTGCCCAGCATCAGCCGCCCTTGCGGAGTGGAGCGGTAGTAGTGGACAAAAGTGCGGCCATCCACCACGGAGCGGCCGTGCGCAAGCTGCTGGGCGGCAAGCGCCTGTGGTGCCGGCTCGGTGATCACCATATCGGAGGAGACCAGCACGATACTGCGGCGAAACTCGCGAAAGTGCGCCGCCATGGCGCTGTTGAGGGCCAGCACCACCTTGCGGGCGTGAACGATGGCCTCTGGCGTCTGCACCCGGGCAGGCTGGCCCCCTTCGAGGCGCTGCATGGGGGAGCGTTCATAGACCTCGACCCCCAGCTCTCGCGCCACCCGCAGCAGGCCGCGCACCAGCAGTGCCGGTTGCACCGAGCCCGCGTGGGGGTTGTAGAACCCCTCCAGATGGACGTGGGAGCCGCTCTGGTTTGCCAGTTAACCCTCCTCAATCGCCTGCCACTGGTTAAGGCCGGCTTGTGTGAGCTCCCGCAATACCGGCTCCATCAGGCCGCGCTGGGCCTCGCTGGTGGCGGTGTAGCAAGTGCCCTCGACCCTCAGCTGTGCCTCAATATTGTGCTGTTCGCAGAAACGGGCGATCTCGTGCACCGCCTGCTCGGAGGTGCGTACCAGCCAGGCGGCCTGCTCTTCGCCAAAGAGGCGCTTTAACGTCAAATACTTGGCCGACCAGGTGAGCAGGCAGCCGCCGTTGCGACCCGACGCGCCGCTGCCGCAGCGATCTTTCTCCAGCACCAGGATGCGTAAGGCAGGCTCGGCCTGTTTAAGGGCGATGGCGCTCCACAGCCCGGTAAAGCCGCCACCGACGACACAGACATCGACCTCGTGGTGGCCGACTAGGGGCGTGGGCGGCGCGGGCTGTTCGGCGGCGAGCGCTTCGGCCAGCCAGAAGGGGAGAGTGGACATGATGACTCCTCAACAAGGTTATGGATGGCGCCAGCGCTGGGTGCGGGCCAACAGGGCGCGGCTCAAAAAGAGCTGGAGCAGTTTGACGGTGGCGGCGGCCAGCAGGATCAGGGTGGCCATGGCGGCGGCCGCGGCGGTATCGCCGGAGTCCTCCATGTTGAGCACGGCGATGGAGGCGAGCACGCTGTCGCTCGAATAGAGGAAGATCACCGCAGAGGTGGTGGTCATGGCATTGACGAACAGATAGATGAAGATCTCCAGCAGCGCCGGCAGGGAGGCGGGCAGGGTGACGCGCCAGAACGCCTTCCAGAGCGGGATTCGCAATGAGATGGCCACCAGCTCCAGCTCTTTGGGCAGCTGCTTGAGGCTGGTCACCGCCGTCATATGGCCCACTGTGTAGTAGTGGATGACGCAGGAGAGCACCATTAACGGCAGGCTGCCGTAGAGGCTGCCAAAGAGCGGATTGCCGTTGAAAAAGAAGATATAACCCAGCCCCAGCACCATGCCGGGCACCGCCAGCGACAGCATGGCGAGCAGATGCAGTAACTGGCGCAGCCATGCAAAGTGGCGTCCCTTCTCCTGCGCCCAGGCCAGCACCATCACCAGCACTGTGCCCGCGATGGCGGTAAAAAGACCCAGCTGCAAGGTGTTGGTAAAGGGCTGCCAGCCATAGACGCTGTTGCTGTCAAAGGCGTAGTGATCCAGCGTCAGCCCGAGGTTGTAGGGCCAGAACTGCACCAGGGAGCCGTAAACGGCCATGCCCACCAGCGCCAGAAACAGCAGGCCCCAGAGAGTACACCAGCCGAGCGCCAGCAGATCCCGCAGCCGATGGGGTTTGGGGCAATAGGGCACCGCCTTGGTGCTGCTCTGTTCCTGCATCTTGCTGCGCACCCTGTGCTCCAGGGCAAAGCTCAAGAGTGCCGGCAGCAGCAGGGTGACGCTGGCAACGGCACCGAGGGAGAAGTTCTGCATCCCGATCACCTGCCGGTAGATATCGGTGGCCAGCACGCTGTACTGGCCGCCAATCACCTTGGCCACCCCGAAGTCGCAGATGGTGAGGGTGAACACCGCGATGGCTGCGCTGAGCAGGCCATAGCGGGCGGTGGGCAGGGTGACGGTGACAAAGGTGCGCCAGCCGCTGCTGCCCAGCACCCGGGAGGCTTCATAGAGGCGGGCGTCGCTCTGACCGAGCGCCGTGATAAGGATCATCAGGGCGTGGGGGAAGCACCAGAAGCCAAGGCCAATGACGATACCGATGGGGCCGTAGATGCTCTCGCCGCCGAGCAGCCCCTTGGCGATCCCCTGATTGCCAAACCAGTAGACCAGACTGATGGCGGGCAGCAGGGAGGGCATCAAGAGCGGGATCAAACCAATGAGGCGAAACAGCCCCTTGCCCGGCATGCAGGTGCGGGTGAGGGCATATGCGTAACCAAAGGCGATGGTTACCACCAGCGCGGTGATCAGCACCCCGAGCCAGAGGGTGTTGCCAATGGTGCGCCCCAGATGAGGGGAGTCGAAATAGGCGCTGAAGTTGGCAAGCCCTACCCAGAGCCCGTTCTCATCCTGCAGGCTCTTTTGCAGCATGGTGAGCAGCGGTAGCAAGAGGCCCCCCACCAGCAGGGCGATGCCAAGCAAAAGCAGGATCAGCTGCAGCAGTTGATCCCGGCTCCAGCCGCGACAAAGCCGCTGCCAGTGGGAGTCTTGGCGGGCTGTCGCTGGTGGCAGCAGAGAGGAGGTCGCAAGGGGGGCTGTCATGGGCGCTCTCCTTCAAACAGCTGCATCGCTCCGGCGGGCCAGTGCAGCGAGCAGCGCATGCCGCTGCGCCAGCCCCCCTGCTCGTGGCGGGGCAGCTCGTGGGTCGGGCGCTCCACCAGAATTTGCTGCGGGCCCAGATAGGTGTCGGCGGTGCAGATAAGGCGCTGGGCGGCGCCGAGAAACTCCACCTGATCGATGGTTGCCTCAACGCCATGTTGTCCAAGATAGGGCTCGCTCGGCGCACTCAGGGTGATCGCCTCGGGGCGGATCGCCACCTGCAATTTACTGCCGGCCGTGGCCCGGTTGGTGAGTGGCAACGGTTGATCGTTAAGGCGCACCTGAGTGGGGCTCAGCACCAGGGTGTCGAGGAAGTTCATGGTGCCGACAAAGCTTGCCACGAAGCGGCTGGCAGGCTGGTGGTAGATCTCCTGCGGGGTGCCCACCTGCACGATGCGGCCGCTATCCATCACCACGATGCGATCGGCCATGGTCAGCGCCTCTTCCTGATCGTGGGTCACCATGATGGTGGTGATGCCAAGGCGCTGCTGCAGGGCGCGGATCTCGCTGCGAAGGTGGGTGCGCACCAGCGCATCCAGCGCACTGAGCGGTTCGTCCAGCAGCAACAGACCGGGGGAGAGGGCCAGTGCCCGGGCCAGCGCCACCCGCTGCTGCTGACCGCCGGAGATCTGGCTCGGGTATTTGTGGGACTGGGCCGTGAGATCCACCAGCCCCAGCCAGTGAGCGACCCGCTCCTTGATGAGATCCCGCGCCAGCCCCTGATTCTCAAGGCCGAAGGCGATGTTCTGGGCCACCGTCAGGTTGGGGAAGAGGGCGTAGGACTGAAACACGATGCCAAAATCGCGCTGCTGGGGCGGCAGCTGGGAGATATTGCGCCCCCCTTGCCAGATCTCGCCGCTGTCCGGCAGATCCAGCCCGGCGATGGCTCTGAGCAGGGTGGTCTTGCCGCAGCCGGAGGGGCCAAGAAAGCAGATAAACTCCCCCGGCTCAATGGTCAGAGAGATCCCCTTGAGGGACTGAAAAGTCCCAAACTGCTTGTTGAGGTGTTGAATGTTCAGATAAGGCTGGGTCATGGTGCGACTCGCTACTGATTTGGTATATACCAGTTTGCGGGCAAAGTGTGACGGTCAGGTGATCTAGGGATGACGGCTTGATGACAGTTAGATGACGATGGGTAGCCAGCAGCTAGCTTGGCCGCGTGTGGATGGGGGCGCCACCCATTGAGGACGACACAAACACGGGGGCGATGCCAAAAAACGAAGGCCAACCTGGGTTGGCCTTCGGCAATGGATCTGTCGGCGGCGATTTACAGCCATCGCACAAACCTGCCCTCAACAGGATTACTGCTTGGCTTCGGTCTTGCCGTCGAAGCTGGCGCTCCACTGGGCCAGGATGGTGTTGCGCTCGCGGGCAGCCCAGCCAAAGTCGTTGTCGATCATCTGGCCCTTGATGTTGGCGGGATAGCCGGCTCTGGGCTTGGCCACATCCGGAATGGCAACCACGGCGAACGACTTGTTGTAGAGGGCGTTGGCCTGTTCGGTGGCGGCAAAGTCGAGCAGCTGTTTGGCGGCATCCAGCTTGGAGGTGCCCTTGATGATGGCGGCAGCTTCCATGTCCCAGCCCGAACCCTCTCTCGGGAACACCACCTCGATGGGGGCCCCCTTGGCCTTGAGGCTGGTGGCCGGGAAGTCGAAGGAGATACCGATCACCGTCTCGCCGCTGGCGGCCAGCTTGCAGGGGGCTGAGCCCGAGTGGGTGTAACGGTCGATGTTCTGGTGCAGGCCGTTCATGAATTGCCAGCCCTGCTTCTCGCCCATGGTCTGCAGCCAGCCAGCGACGCTCAGGTAACCGGTGCCGGAGGAGCTGGGGTTGGGCATGATCACCTTGCCCTTGTAGATGGGCTTGGTGAGGTCGGCCCAGCTGGTGGGGGCCGGGATCCCCTGTTTCTCCGCCTCTACCTTGTTGAAGCAGATGGCGCTGAAGAAGGCGTCCAGACCGATCCAGTGCGGCTCGGCCTTGCTGTCGCGAAAGCGGCTGTCGAGCTTATCCAGTCCTTTCGGTGCATAGGCATTGAGCATCTGCTGCTGATCGAGCTGCATCAGGCTGGTGGCGGCCAGTCCCCATACCACATCCGCTTTGGGCTGGGCTTTTTCTGCAAGCAAGCGGGCGGTGACCACGCCGGTGGAGTCACGCACCCACTTGATGTTGATATCCGGATGCTGGCGCTCGAACGCGGTTTTCAGCTCGCTGAGCTGCTCCGGTTCGAAGGCGGTATAGACGGTGAGATCGGTTGCGGCCAGTGCCGGGGTGGTCATGGCAGCCAGCACGGCGGCGGCCAGCAGATGGGTTCCCTGTTTCATCCTCTTCTCCATATAAGTTGGCTTGGTATAAACCAGATTGGTCGAGAGAGAGGCTAGGGGAACTTTATGACGTGACCGTGACAGCCCCGTGACGTTTTGCCGTCCCTGATTTATCCGTGACTAATCCTGGGTATCCACCTCTATCTCCAGACTGTCGTGGCGCCAGTACTCCAGATCGAAGTCGAGCACCCGGCCGTGCTGATCGAAGTTGAGTCGCTCAAGGCGCAGGGCGGGCAGACCGGCGGTGGCCCCCAGCGCCTTGGCCACTTCGTCCGGCAGGGCGGTGGGGAAGAAGCGCACCTGCATGCGGGCATAGTGGAGATCGTAATGGGCCTGGTAGATCTCGGTCAGACTGCCGTTGAGATCCAGCTCTAGCAGGCCGGGCACCCGCTCTGGCAGGCAGTGGTTCTCGCAGTAACAGATGGCGCGCCCGTTGGCATAGCGCAGCCGTTTGAGCAGAAACAGGCTGTCGAACGGCTTGAGCTGCAACTGTGCCATCAACGCGGGCGGCACTGCCTGGCGGCTTTTCTCCAGCAGCTCGGTGCGCGGCTCGCCCCCTTGCTCACGTACTATCTGGTGAAAGTTGGAGGTGCGTCTGGGGTTCAAGCGAAAGCGCGGCGGGGTGACAAACCAGCCGCGGCGATCCTCCCGATAGATAAGGCCGTTTGCCTCCAGCTGCACCAGCGCCTCGCGGATGGTGACCCTTGTGGTGCCATAGAGTTCCCCCAGCAGTCGCTCGGAGGGGAGCTTGTCGTTGGGGGCCAGCCCCCCCGCCAGGATCTGGTTGGCGAGGGCATCCTTGATCTGCAGGTATTGGGGTTTGCTCATGAAAATCCCTGGTTTTGCAATAAGTTGTGCAATGAGTTGGGCAATGGGCTGGGCGCAGGGCTGGTCATCAGCCCGACCGTTAAACGACGAAATAAAAACATGTTGGTAGATACCAGCATCGCCCCTGCTGTTCAGGCTTCCTAGATTATCGCGATCCCGGCGCTGAAAATGAATTTTTTGTTGCACGTAACCCCACACCTTTGACCTTGGCGGGGCAGTTACCCACAATGCGCTCATTCTGGTATATACCAAAAGGAGCGAAGTCATGACCCATATTCCTGCGGCCCCTGCCGCCGTCGATTACCTGCTGCTGACCCCGGGCCCCCTCTCGACCACCGCCACGGTGCGTGCCGCCATGCTGCAAGACAGCTGCACCTGGGATGCGGACTACAACCAGGGCGTGGTCGAGCCCATCCGCCGCGAGCTGGTGCGTCTCGCCACCGGCCCGGAATATGAAAGCGACTACAGCGCCGTGCTGCTGCAGGGGAGTGGTAGCTATGTGGTGGAGAGCGTGCTGGGCTCGGCGATAGGCGCCGATGAGTGTCTGCTTATCATCAACAACGGTGCCTACGGTGCCCGCATGGGGGAGATGGCCCGCTGCCTTGGCTTGCGTCACCATGAGCTCGACTGCGGCGAGACAAGCCGCCCGGAACCCGCCGCCATCGAGGCGATGCTGGCGCGCCACCCCGAGATCACCCATCTGGCCATGGTGCACTGCGAGACCACCACCGGCATGCTCAACCCGTTGGAGGAGGTGGCAGCGCTCTGCCAGCGCCGCGGCATCCGCCTGATCGTCGATGCCATGAGCAGCTTTGGCGGCATCCCCATCGACATGGGCCGCCTTGGCATCGAATTTCTCATCAGCTCCGCCAACAAGTGCATCCAGGGGGTGCCGGGCTTTGGTTTCGTCATCGCCCGCCGCGTGGCGCTCACGGCCTGCGCCGGTCGTGCCCGTTCGGTCTCCCTCGACCTGCACGCCCAGTGGCAGACCATGGAGCAGCAGGGGGGCAAGTGGCGCTTTACCTCGCCCACCCATACCGTACTCGCCTTTGCCCAGGCCCTGCGCGAGCTGGACGAAGAGGGGGGCATCGCCGCCCGCCATCGGCGCTACCGCGACAATCAGCGCACCCTGGTGGATGGCATGGCCGCCCTTGGCTTTGCGCCGCTGCTGCCAGAACAATGGCAATCCCCCATCATCACCGCCTTCTACTCCCCGGCCCACCCGGACTACCGCTTCGCCGACTTCTACCAGCGGCTCAAGGGGCAGGGCTTTGTCATCTATCCGGGCAAGGTCTCGCAAGCCGATTGCTTCCGTATCGGCAATATCGGTGACGTGACTCCTGAGCGGGTGCGCTCCTTGCTCGCCGCCATGGCCAGCGCCTGCTACTGGCGAGGGGATGCGCGATGACGAGCCAAGCGCTTCACGGTTGCGATCTGCGTGGCTGCGATTTGCATGACCATAAGCTGCACAGCAGTGGCCGCGCCGACAGCGAAGGGGATATCAACCTCGGCGAGGGACGGGCGCGCTGGTGGGCGGGCCAGAGCGAAGAGGTACAGGCCGGATTGGCGGAGGATAGCCGCTACTTCCTCCATCAGGCGCTCTCCACCCCCTGTCTCGATCTGCTTGAGGGGGCGCAGGGGAGCTCGCTGACCAGCGTATCGGGCAAACGCTACCTCGATTTTCATGGCAACAGCGTCCATCAGCTGGGTCACGGTCATCCCAGGGTGGTGGCCGCGGTGCAGCAGCAGCTCGCCGACTTGCCGTTCGCCCCCCGCCGCTACACCCACCGGGTCGCTATCGACTGCGCCCGCACTCTGGCCGAGCTGGCCCCCGGCGATCTCAACCGGGTGCTGTTCGCCCCCGGCGGCAGCGAGGTGGTGGGCATTGCCTTGAAGCTTGCCCGCTTCATTACCGGCAACAGCAAGGTGGTGTCCCTGTGGGATGCCTTTCACGGCGCCTCCCTCGATGCTATTTCGGTCGGTGGTGAGGCCTGTTTTCGCGCCGGCATGGGCCCGCTGATGGCCGGAGTGGAGCGCATCCCGCCCCCCACCCGTTATCGCGGCGTCTGGTATCGCGGGGAAGGGGATGATCTGCACTACGCCGATTATCTGGAGTACGTCATCGAGAAGGAGGGGGGGATAGGTGCCTTTATCGCCGAGCCCATTCGCAACACCGACGTGCAGGTGCCCTCAAGGGCCTACTGGCAACGGGTGCGGGAGATCTGCGATCGCCATAATGTGCTGCTGATCGTCGACGAGATCCCCAATGCCCTGGGCCGCATCGGCCACTGGTTCAGCTTCGAAGAGTTCGGCATCGAGCCCGATATCATCTGTCTTGGCAAGGGGTTGGGGGGCGGGGTGGTGCCGTTTGCCGCGCTCATCACCCGGGATCGTTTCAATCAGGCGGCGGCCATCTCGCTCGGTCACTACACCCACGAGAAGAGCCCTATCGGCTGCGCGGCGGCTCTCGCCACCATCGCTACCATCCGAGAAGAGGGGTTGCTGGCCAAGGTGCGGGAGGATGGTCGCTTTATGGCGCGCGAGCTCGCGGCGCTTGCCGAGCGTTACCCGCTGATCGGCCAGGTGCGCGGTATCGGCCTTCTGTGGGCCCTCGATCTGGTGGTCGATCACCAGAGTCGCACCCGCAATAGTCAGGCCGCCGAGCGGCTGCTCTACCGCTGTCTGGAGCTTGGGCTCAGCTTCAAGGTCTCCCAGGGCAACGTCATCCAGCTCTCGCCCCCGCTCAATATCGCTCGCGCCGATCTGGTGCGCGCCATCGCCATTCTCGATCGCGCCCTCGGCGAGATCGCGCTTTCACCGAAACAGGAACATCACCATGACTGACTTGCAGATTGCCAGCCACCCGACCACAGACATAGAGGCACTGATCCTCGACTGGGCCGGTACCGTGGTCGATTTCGGCTCCTTCGCCCCCACCTCCATCTTCGTCGAGGCCTTCGCCCGCGCCTATGACTTTGCTGTGACCCTGGATGAGGCGCGCCAGCCCATGGGGCTGGGCAAGTGGGATCATATCGCGGCGCTCGGCCGTCTGCCCTCGGTGGATGCCCGCTGGCAGGCCCGCTTCGGCCACCCTATGAGCCACGCCGAGGTGGACCACCTCTATCACACCTTTATGCCGCTGCAGATTGCCGCGGTGACCCGCTTTGCCACTCCCATTCCCGGGGTGCTGTCGGTGCTGGATGCCTTGCGGGAGCAGGGGCTGCGCATCGGCTCCTGCTCCGGTTACCCCCGTCCGGTAATGGAAGCGCTGGTGCCGGCGGCGTTGGATCACGGCTATCGCCCGGATCACTGGGTCGCCACCGATGACCTCAAGGCGGGTGGCCGTCCCGGCCCCTGGATGGCGCTGGCCAACGTGATTGAGCTCGGAGTAAGCGCGGTGCATCGCTGCATCAAGGTGGATGACGCCGTGCCTGGCATCAGCGAAGGGTTGAACGCGGGCATGTGGACCGTAGGTCTGTCGGTCTCCGGCAACGAGTTTGGCGCCACTTGGGAAGCGTTTTCCGCCATGAGCGAGGCGGAGATCGCCACTAGGCGCGCACCGGCCGAGGCCAAACTGCGGGCGGCGGGGGCTCATTACGTGATCGATACCCTGGCCGACATTGCTCCGGTCATCGCTGATATCAACCGCCGTCTGGCAGCAGGGGAGCGGCCCTGAACAAGGTGGGGTGAGAGAAGTGGAGTGCCGGCCCTGCCTGCAGGTTTTCAGGCCTATGTTCCCTGACTATCAGGCATAAAAAAACCGGCGCCTGGGCGCCGGTTTTTGTTCACCGAGACTCTATTACAGAGAGGCGGTGAAGGTACGGGTGATGACGTCTTGCTGTTGCTCTTTGGTCAAAGAGTTGAAGCGAACGGCATAACCGGATACGCGGATGGTCAACTGCGGATATTTCTCCGGGTTTTCCATGGCGTCCAGCAGCATTTCACGGTTCATCACGTTGACGTTCAGGTGCTGACCGCCTTCCAGGTTGGACTCGTGGTGGAAGTAACCATCCATCAGACCGGCCAGGTTGGCTTTCTGGGCTTCCATGTCTTTACCCAGCGCGTTCGGCACGATGGAGAAGGTATAGGAGATACCATCTTTGGCGTAAGCGAACGGCAGCTTGGCGACGGAAGTCAGGGAAGCAACGGCACCCTTCTGGTCACGACCGTGCATCGGGTTGGCACCCGGGCCGAACGGCGCACCGGCGCGACGACCATCCGGAGTGTTACCGGTCTTCTTGCCGTACACCACGTTGGAGGTGATGGTCAGCACGGACTGGGTAGCCACGGCACCACGGTAGGTGTTCAGCTTCTGAATTTTCTTCATGAAGCGCTCTACCAGGTCACAGGCGATGTCATCGACGCGAGCGTCGTTGTTACCGAACTGCGGGTACTCGCCTTCGATTTCGAAGTCGATGGCCACGCCATCTTCGTCACGAACCGGCTTGACCTTGGCGTACTTGATGGCAGACAGGGAGTCAGCCGCAACGGACAGACCGGCGATGCCGCAAGCCATGGTGCGATAGACGTCACGGTCGTGCAGCGCCATCAGAGAGGCTTCGTAGCTGTACTTGTCGTGCATGTAGTGGATGATGTTCAGCGCGGCAACGTATTGCTTGGCCAGCCAGTCCATGAAGTGATCCAGACGATCCATCACGTCGTTGTACTCGAGGTACTCGGAGGTGATCATGTCGGTCTTCGGACCCACCTGCAGCTTCATCTTCTCGTCCATACCGCCGTTGATGGCGTACAGCATGGTCTTGGCCAGGTTGGCACGAGCACCGAAGAACTGCATCTGTTTGCCGACGATCATCGGGGACACACAGCAAGCGATGGCGTAGTCATCGTTGTTGAAGTCCGGACGCATCAGGTCGTCGTTCTCGTACTGAACGGAAGAGGTCTCGATGGATACCTTGGCGCAGTACTTCTTGAAACCGACCGGCAGCTTCTCGGACCACAGGATGGTCAGGTTCGGCTCAGGGGACGGGCCCATGGTGTACAGGGTGTTCAGCATACGGAAGCTGTTCTTGGTGACCAGGGTACGGCCGTCAACGCCCATACCAGCCAGGGTCTCGGTAGCCCACATCGGGTCGCCGGAGAACAGTGAATCGTATTCCGGGGTACGCAGGAAGCGAACCATACGCAGCTTCATGACCATGTGGTCCATCAGCTCCTGGGCTTCTTGCTCGGTGATCAGGCCTTTTTGCAGGTCACGCTCGATGTAGATGTCCAGGAAGCTGGAGGTACGACCGAAGGACATGGCCGCGCCGTTCTGGGACTTGACGGCCGCCAGGTAGGCGAAGTAGGTCCACTGTACGGCTTCTTTGGCGGTCTTGGCCGGAACGGAGATATCGCAACCATATTTGGCAGCCATCACCTTCATCTGGGCCAGGGCACGGTGCTGCTCGGAGATCTCTTCGCGCAGACGGATGGTGGCTTCCAGGTTGACACCGTTTTCCAGGTCAGCCTGCAGGGACTTGAACTGGGCCAGTTTGTCGGCCATCAGGAAGTCGATACCGTACAGGGCAACACGACGGTAGTCACCGATGATACGGCCACGGCCGTAGGCATCCGGCAGACCGGTGATGACGCCGGACTTGCGGCAGTTCAGGATGTCTTTGGTGTAGACGTCGAACACGCCCTGGTTGTGAGTCTTGCGGTACTCGGTGAAGATCTTCTCGACCATCGGGTCCAGCTGACGACCGTACACTTCGCAAGAGGTCTTGACCATCTTGATACCGCCGTTGGCGATGATGGCGCGCTTGAGCGGCTTGTCGGTCTGCAGACCAACGATTTGCTCCAGGCTCTGATCGATATAGCCGGCATCGTGAGCGGTAATGGTGGAGGGCAGGTCGGTATCAAAATCGACCGGCGCGTGGGTGCGGTTCTCGATCTTGATGCCTTCCATGACCTTGTCCCACAGCTTGGTGGTAGCTTCGGTCGCGCCAGCCAGGAAGGACTCGTCACCTTCATACGGGGTGTAGTTCTTCTGGATGAAGTCACGGGTGTTGACAGAGGTCTGCCATTCACCGGCCGCGAAGCCTTCCCATGCTTTTTGGAACTGTTCGTTAAGTTCTGCCATTTTCATTACCTCTCAAGGTATTTATGTGTCTGCCGCCATCCTTAATGATGGCGACGGAAGATAAACCAGTAAGTCAGCCCAACCATGACGCCACCACCAATGATATTACCTATGGTGACAGGAATGAGGTTGTGCAGGACGAAGTTGGATACGGTCAGGTCGGCAAAGGTCGCCGGGTCCTGGCCGATGGCCTGCCAGAATTCCGGGCCTGCGACGCTGTGAATGGCGATGCCGACCGGGATCATAAACATGTTTGCGATGCTGTGCTCAAAACCGGAGGCCACGAACATGGCGACGGGGAGCAGCATGACCATCACCTTGTCGGTGGCACTGCGGGCGCCGAACGCCATCCACACGGCGAGACACACCATGAGGTTGCAGAGGATGCCAAGCGCCACGGCTTCGAAGAAGGTGTGGTGGATCTTATGCTGGGCCACCTTGAGGGCGTTTAGGCCCCACTGACCATCTGCCGCCATGTATTCGGCCGACATGATGATGAGCCCGACGATGATAAGACCGCCGATGAGGTTGCCGAAGTAGACCAGTCCCCAGTTCTTGAACAGTTGGGCCCAGGTGATGCGATTCGCCGCCTTGGCCACCAGGGTGAGTGTGGTGGAGGTGAACAGCTCGGCGCCGAGCAGCACGCAGAGGATCAGGCCAAGAGCGAAACAGAGACCGCCGACCAGCTTGCTGAGGCCCCAGGCCACATTGCCGGCACCCGTGGTGACTGTGATGTAGAAGACGAAAGCGATGGCGATGAAGGCGCCAGCTGTGATGGCCAGGGGGATGACCTTGTATGCGGGCTTGGTGGCCTTGGCATAGGTTATATCTTCTGCCAGTGCAGCGATGGCTTCTGGCTTGAGACAATCAAAGGGAGATTCTGCTTTCAATTCTCATGTACCTGATGTTTTGCCTGTGGAAATCATAACAAAGGGCCAGATCGTCAAAATTGACTCCGATCAAGAATTGCAGATTGTGAATGTAATTTTACTACAAATATTTGAGTCCCCCGGCAGCGATTCTTTACACCAGGTTTCAGCTGAAACAGAAACGTGGTTTTTTTAATATCATGATTTTAAACAATTTATTTTTCATCCCTGAAAAAGTGTGCCAGCAAGGCATCTTTGCGTCTCCCCAGCACTTGCTACTCCTTGTTGGCAACCCCCTAAGAGGTATTTTTTGTTTTTTATTTCATCTTTGAATAACAAATGGCCACTTGGCAGACCATAAAAGAGAAGGGGCCATCAGGGCCCCTTCGGAATGTTACCACATCAACCCCATGAATGGGCTCGTTTGGCCTTCTGCAGCTTCTCGTAGGCAGCCAGCAGCTTCTGATGCAGCGGGAACTGGCTGAGGGAGAGATCGGCGGCAGCCAGTCCGTGGAAGCGCGCTTCACCGCTGGCGTGGGCCCAAGCCTGCGCCAGCGTCTCTTCGCCATACATGCGGGCAAACACGGCGCGGTACTGCTCGGGGTCACGATCCTCGTCCAGGAACAGCTCGACGCAGGCGCGCAGGGCACGATAGTAGTTGGCGCGATCGGCCGGGAACACCGACTGGTTGAACTCCATGGTCCAGTCGATGAGATCGAGCGCTGTGTCGAGTTCTCCGGCGGCCAGCGCCAGCATGGCTTTGAGCTCGCCCACCCGCAGGGTGTGCAGGGCGGTGCCCTTGGCGGCGGCGATGCCGAGCAGCTCGCGCACCCGGGTGCGCTCGTCGTGACCCTCTTCATCCAGCTGGTCAAACAGCGCCATGTATTGCTCCGCGTCCCACTCCAGCGCCGGCAGCGCCAGGATGGTTTCCCGCAGGTGGGCACCCATGGTGTTGTTGGCCAGCAGCAGATCTTCGGCCGGATAGATGTCGGACATGCCTGGCACCAGGATGCGGCAGGCGTAGACGCCCAGGTGCTCGTAGTCGGCGATGTAGACCGGCTGCTCCAGCTCGTGGAAGATGCCGATCAGGTGGTCGAACTCCTCCTGCGAGGTGCCGCGGAAGTCCCAGTCGGCAAACTCGAAGTCCGCATCCTGCTTGAACAGGTCCCAGCTGATGAGGCCTGAGGAGTCGATGAAGTGTGTCTCCAGGTTGTGGTGATCCGCCACCTGCTCGTTGTCAAACGAGGGCGGTACGAACACATCCAGATCCTTGAGGCTGCGGCCTTGCAGCAGCTCGGTGACGGTACGCTCGAACGCCACTTCGAAGCGCGGGTGGGCGCCGAAGGAGGCAAAGCAGGTACCGTTGCTCGGGTTGAGCAGCACCACGCAGATGACCGGGTAGCGACCGCCGAGCGACGCATCGAAGCTGTAGATGGGGAAGCCTTCGGCTTCCAGCGCCTCGATGGAGGCCTTGATGCCGGGGTAACGGGCAATGACCTCGGCCGGGATCTCCGGCAGGCTCAGAGCTTCTGCGATGATCTTGTTTTTGACGTGGCGCTCGAACACCTCGGACAAGCCCTGGGTGCGGGCCTCGGTCTTGGTGTTGCCGGCGCTCATGCCGTTGGAGACATAGAGGTTGCCGATGATGTTCATCGGGATGTAGACGGTCTGGTGATCAGACTGGCGCTCGAAGGGCAAGGCGACGATGCCGCGCTCCTCGTTGCCGGATTGCAGGTCCACCAGCATGTCGGCGGTCACTTCACCGTCCGGGTTGTAGAACTTGCGGGTGAAGCTGTCGAGCAGACCGGCGGGCAGCTGATCCCCCTCGATGGGGAACCACTTCTCGTTCGGGTAGTGAACGAAGTCGCCATTGGCAACCTGCTCGCCCAGATAGAAGTCGGCGAAGAAGTAGTTGGTGGAGAGGCGCTCGAAATATTCGCCAAGGGCGGAGGCGAGCGCCGCCTTCTTGCTGGCACCCTTGCCGTTGGTGAAACAGAGGGAGCACTCCTTGTCCCGGATGTGCACGGACCAGACGTTGGGCACGGGGTTGAGCCAGGAGGCCTCTTCGATATCAAACCCCAGGGCTTGCAGCTTGGTCTGGAAGCGTTCGATGGAGTCTTCCAGCGCCGCGTCCTTGCCGGGAATAAAAGTGTGGTCGGTCATCACGATATCCTGATTTTTATTGGCTCATGTTTGGCCGCAGATAATAGCAGGGGTCGGCGCGTTTGGCAGGCAAAAAACGGGGCCCATGCCCCGTTTTGCTCTCCATTCAACCGAGGTCGGTCACGGCTCAGCCGATGAATTTCAGACCCAGGATCCCGCCGATGATCAGCAGCAGGCAGAGCACCCGGGCGAGGGTGGCCGGTTCGTTGAACAGCCAGATCCCCATCAGCACGGTGCCGACCGCGCCGATGCCGGTCCAGACTGCGTAGGCGGTGCCAAGGGGCAGCTGTTTGACCGCCATGGCGAGCAGCAGCACGCTCACTCCCATGGCGAGCAGGGTCAGCAGGGTGGGCAGGGGACGGCTGAAACCGTCGGTGTATTTGAGGCCGATGGCCCAGGCGACCTCGAACAGGCCGGCCAGCAGCAGGAGCAACCAGGACATAAGGCAGATTCCGCAGGAAGCAGGGTCGTCCCTGCGCATCAGGAGGCCTCGGGGTCGTCCCCGAGGGGCAGCGGGGCTGCCGGTCGGTCTCAATGATGCCCCAAGTCGTGGCGGGATGCCAACCGGCTGCCCGCAGGTCGGCCAGGCTGACGGATATTGCAGCGAACGGCACAGAATATTGCGCAATTCGACTTGCGCCCGCCGTCACAATCCGTAATGTGGACAGACGCATTTTTCGCAACCCATATTTTGTGAATCGCTTGTAAACGGCCCGCGCCGGACAAGGGATTACGGTTATCACACTCGGTTTCTATAAGCAGCTATCCAGGGTAGGACATTATGAAAAAAGTAGGTTTGGTCGGTTGGCGTGGCATGGTGGGTTCGGTATTGATGAGCCGGATGCAGGAAGAGAAGGATTTTGCCCGCATTCAGCCCACCTTCTTCACCACCTCCCAGGCCGGTGAGGCCGCCCCCAATTTCGGCGTCGATGCCGGCACCCTGCAGGATGCCTTCGACATCGAGGCGCTGGCCGCACAGGACATCATCATCACCGCCCAAGGCGGCGACTACACCAAGGATGTCTATCCGCGCCTGAAAGCCGCCGGCTGGCAGGGTTACTGGATTGATGCCGCCTCCTCCCTGCGCATGGAGAAGGACGCGGTCATCATCCTGGATCCGGTCAACGGCGACGTCATCGAGCATGCCCTGAACGACGGCATCAAGACCTTCGTCGGCGGCAACTGCACCGTCAGCCTGATGCTGCTGGCCCTGGGTGGCCTGTTCAAGGCCGATCTGGTGGAGTGGGTGAGCGTGGCCACCTATCAAGCCGCCTCCGGCGGCGGTGCGCGCCACATGCGTGAGCTGGTCACCCAGATGGGGCTGCTGCGTGATGAAGTGGCGGTGGAGCTGGCGGATCCCGCCTCCGCCATCCTCGACATCGAGCGCAAGATCACCGAGAAGACCCGCTCCGGCACCCTGCCGGTGGACAACTTCGGCGTACCGCTGGCCGGTGGCCTCATCCCCTGGATCGACACCAAGCTCGACAACGGCCAGAGCCGCGAAGAGTGGAAGGGCCAGGCCGAGACCAACAAGATCCTGGGTATCGAAAACGCCGCCATTCCGGTGGATGGTCTGTGTGTGCGCATCGGCGCCCTGCGCTGCCACAGCCAGGCCTTCACCATCAAGCTGAAAAAAGACGTGCCGCTGGCCGAGATCGAAGCCCTGCTGGCCGCCCACAACGACTGGGTCAAGGTGATCCCCAACGATCGCGACATCACCGCCCGCGAGCTGACCCCGGCCGCCGTCACCGGCACCCTCAGTATCCCGGTCGGTCGTCTGCGCAAGCTCAACATGGGCCCGGAATACCTGGCCGCCTTCACCGTGGGCGACCAGCTGTTGTGGGGCGCCGCCGAGCCGCTGCGCCGCATGCTCAACATCCTGCTGGACCGCGGGTGATGGCAATCGGGAACGACGACAGGGGGCTCAGGCCCCCTGTTTTTTTGGCAGGAACAGGGCAGGCTCGATGCCATTGACGCTGCAAGGCATGGGGTCTTCGTTTTGTAATGCAGCGGCACTGTTATTAACTAAATAGATATTAACTGCTGCGCATCGATTATTTCCTGACTGATCAATCAGTGCCGGAAATATATTCCCGCCGCCGCCCTGGTAGCCGACTCGTCCTATTCCATCTGTACCACAAAATAGGGGGCGGTGGGCTCGCGGGATGGGCGGGATATATGCCTTGTTACAAATGAATATCCATTCAAGATATCCAGTGCGAGCCTGATTGATTACACTGACCGCCTGGCCAGGCCGATACCACGAGGCCGTGGCAGCAGGTGATCCGACGCGGCGTGGCGGCCGGCTCGCGGCAGCCCCGTGGGGGGCGAAAATAATATTTATATGCTCAATAGTGCGCGTTACGCCCATGGCGTGCCGTCACCGTTTTCTCCTTGCTGCGAGACCAATGAAGGGCAGCAACGGTGACCCATAATAATGTTCAGGTTCGAGAATTGGGAAATTACATGAGAGTCGTGTGGAGTTTGCTCTATTTCTTCAGTGTCTTGGCCTTGGCCGGCCCGGTGCTGGTCAAGGAGCAGAAAAGAGTGGCCGATCCACTGATCGTGCCCTATCAGCAATATCGGCTCGACAATGGCCTGACGGTGATCCTGACCCAGGATCACTCCGATCCCCTGGTGCACGTGGCGGTCCACTACCGGGTGGGGCTGGAAGAAGAGGCTCCGGGCCAGTCCGGGCTGGCCCACCTGTTCGAGCACATGATGTTTCAGGGCTCGGCTCACGTGGGGGAGGAGGGCCATAACCGCCTGCTGCAACAGATGGGATCAAAGGATGTGAACGGCTGGACCCAGGAGGATCAGACCCGCTATTTCCAGACGCTGCCGGCCAATCAGCTGGAGAAGATGCTCTGGCTGGAGGCGGATCGCATGGGGTTTCTGCTCGATACTCTCTATCAGCAGAAGCTGGACGTGCAGCGCGACATCATCAAGAACGAGCGCGCCAACCTGGTCGAAGATCAACCCTATGGGCGCTTCTATGAGGCGCTGAATCGCACGCTTTACCCGCCCAATCATCCCTACTTCAACACGCCGTTTGGCCGGGCTGCGGATCTGGATCGCCTCACCCTGGAGGATGTGCGCCAATTCTTCCTGCGCTGGTATGGGCCCAACAACGCCACCTTGGTGATCGGCGGTGACATTCAACCGGCCCAGACCCTGGCCTGGGTAGAGCGCTATTTCGGGGCCTTGCCCGCCACACCGGCCCAGACTCGGCCGCTGGTGCGTCCGGTGACGCTGAAGAAGAGCCGCTATCGCACCCTGACCGATCGGGTGGCCGAACCCCTGCTGGTGCTGGCCTATCCGACCGTCTCTGCCAGTGATCCCGGGGTCGAGGCTCTCGATCTGCTGGCGGATCAGCTGGGGGGCTCGGCCAGCGGCCTTCTGCAGCGAGAGCTGCAGCAAAGCGGCAGGCTGGTCTCCGTCTTTGCCAGCCATGAATGCAATGTGCTGGCATGCAAGTTGATGATCCATGCCATTCCTAATCTGGCCAAAGGGGCCGAGCTTGGCCCCATCAAGGCGGAGATCGATCGGGTCATCGGCCAGCTCGCCAGCGACGGGGTCACCCGCGAGCAGCTGGCCCACTCGGTCAATGCCCTGCGCGCCAAACGGATTTGGCCGCTGGACAGCGTGGCCGGCAAGGTGGAGCAGCTGGGCACAGGTTATACCCTGTTTCAGGATCCCAACTTCCAGTACCGCAACCTCAAGCGCCTTGCCCGGGTGACGCCGGCCGATCTGCAGCGGGCATTGACGCGCTATGTGTTGAACAAGCCCAGGGTGGTGCTGAGCGTGGTGCCGGCCGAGCATCCCGAGTGGCAGGCGGGCAACCCCAACTTCGTCGAGCCACCCCCCTTGCCGCTGGCCCGGCCGCTGCAGACGCTGGCTCCCAGGCAGATCAAGGAGACCCTAGATCGACGCCAGGAGCCGGCCAGTGGTGGTGCCTTGCCGGTGCCCATGCCGACCCTGTGGCATGCCAAGCTGGGTGAGCGGGTCTCTCTGCTCGGCCACTACAGCGATGAAGTGCCGGCCTTTGCCATGAGCATCAACTGGCCGGGCGGTGAGCGGGCCGAGCCGCAGGGCAAGGGCGGGGTCGCCACCCTGACCGATGCCATGCTCTCCCTTGGCAGCGAACAGCTGCAGGAGGCGAGCATCGAGGAGCGGGCGCGCCAGCTGGGAGCCAGCATCAGATTCGAACATGGTGAGGAGCGCAGCTCCATCGAGGTCCAGGGGCTCACCTCCCATTTCGAGGAGGTGCTGGCGCTGGTACGGGAATTGGTGCTGCAGCCCGCCATGCGCAGCGCCGATTTCGAGCGCAGCCAGTTTGACTACAGCCAGTGGCTGCAACAGCTGGCTCGCGATCCCCAGTGGCAGGCGGACTGGCAGTTCGGTGCCCTGCTCAAGGGGAGCAAGCCGCTGGATCCCGTGGCCAGCCTGCGGGCGCTGACCCTGGACGATGTGCGCCATTTTTATCAGTCGGTCCATCGCAGCGGGGAAGCCCAGGTGGTGGTGAGCGGGGATCTGGCCCAGGAGCGGGTGATGAAAGCCCTCGGCTTTCTGGTCGAGCCAGCGGGTCAGCCGGCGGCCCTGCGCTCTCTGGAGTGGCGTGGGCAGCAGGCCAAACGGGCCATCTATCTGCTGGACAATCCCGGGGCTGCGCTCAGCCAGATCCGGGTGGGGCGGCGCGCCATGGCAGAGGATGCCTTCGGCGAGCAGTACCTGACCCGGCTGATGAATGTCTCCCTCGCCGAGCGGTTGAACATCCGGCTGCGTGAGGAGCTGGGTTACACCTACTTTATCGGCGCCACCTTCGAGGGCAACGTCGATGCGGGTTATTTCCTGCTGCAAAGCAGCGTACGCAGCGCAGTGACCGGGGCGGCGCTGCGGCAGATCCTGCAGGAGCTCGACAAGTATCAGCGGCTGGGGCCGACCCGGCTGGAGGTGCGTACCCTGCGGGATCGGGTGCTCAATGGCCAGGCGCTCGACTACGAGACGCTGCCGCAGGAGGTGGCCTACATGCAACCCATCCTGCTCAAAGGGTGGCCGCAGGATTATGTGGAGCAGCAGGTGAAGCAGGTGAGCCAGCTTTCCCCCTTTACCCTGCGCGAGCTGGCCCGCCGCTGGCTCGATCCCGACGACATGGTGATCCTGGTGGTGGGGGATGCCAAGACGCTGGCTCCCGAGCTGGCCGCGTTGGGCTGGCCGGTGCAGCGCCTCTCCGTCACACCCTAGCGGGTTGCCCCTATTGGGCGACGGCCGCAAGCAAAACAGCCCGCCCCCTGGCAGGGGGCGGGCTGTTTTTTTGCGTTCAAAAGCGGCTGACAGTCAGATCAGGGCCAGGGCGGCGGCCAGATCGGCGATCAGATCGTCGGCATCTTCCACCCCGATGCTGAAGCGGATGAGATCGTCATTGACCCCGGCGGCGAGGCGGCTCGCCTCGTCCATGGCGGCGTGAGTGGTGCTGGCCGGATGGCAGGCCAGGCTCTCGAGATCCCCCAAACTCACCGCCTGCACGAACAGCTGCAGGTTGTCGAGCAGGGTGGCGCAGCGCTCAAACCCACCTTCCAGCTCGATGCTCACCATGCCGCCAAAACCGCTGGCGAAGGCGCCGAGGGCATCGTGGCCCGGATGGTTGGCAAGCCCCGGGTAGATCACCTTCTTCACCGCCGGATGGGCGGCCAGGAAGTCGGCCACCTTCTGGGCGTTGTGCAGGTGGGCATCCATGCGCAGGGGCAGGGTCTTGACCCCGCGCTGCAGCAGGTAGGCCTCCTGCGGGCCTATGGGGGAGCCGATGTGCTTGAGGGCCACGGTACGGATCGACTTCATCAGCGTGTGAGAGCCCGCCACCACCCCGGCGATGATGTCGCCGTGACCGCCCAGGTATTTGGTGCCGCTGTGCATGACGATGTCGATGCCAAGCTCGAGCGGGCGCAGCAGATAGGGGGTGAGGAAGGTGTTGTCACACACAGTAATGGCGCCCACCTTGCGGGCCGCTTCCACTACCACCCGCGGATCTACCACCTTGAGGGTGGGGTTGGTCAGGGTTTCGAACAGTACCACCTTGGTGGCGGGGCGGATGTTGGTCAGCAGATCCTGATCGCTCTCGTAGGCGGTGACCTTGATGCCGGCGCGGCTGAAGGTCTGCTTGAGAAACGCATCGGTGCCGCCGTAGAGCGGGCCGATATAGGCCACTTCATCGCCGCTGTCGGCCAGGGCATACATGATGGCGCTCACCGCCGCCATGCCGCTCGCCACCACCAGCGCCTCGTCGGCCCCTTCCAGCGCCGCCAGCTTCTGCTCCAGCTCGGCGGTGGTGGGGTTGCCAAAGCGGCTGTAGATAAAGCCGGGGGCTTGACCTGCGAAGCGCTCCTTGCCCGCCTGGGCGTTGAAGTAGCTGAAGGTGCTGCTCTGGTAGAGTGGGGTGGTGAGGGCACCGGTCTGGGGATCGATCCGCTGGCCGCTGTGCACGCTCATGGTTTTGAATTTCATTGTATTGCTCCGTCATTGCCAGGCTGTGGCCCAACTGCTTGTGTCGTTTGAAGGGCGCGCCGCGGCGCCCCCCGTCTATTAGGTATGACAGCGTCAGGCGAGTTGTGGCTCGCGCCGATCGCGCTTTGTAGTTTGCCCGTTTGTCATCTGCGGGTTGGCCGACGCCGGGGCGACGCCATAGTGGCGGACCGCCACATCCGGGTGGGAGCGCAGCCTCCCTTTGAGTACGTTCTCCCCCACCTGATAAAAGAGCGGGTTGGTCGGGTCGCTCTCGGGCCCCAGCGCCTGGGCTGCCAGCGCGGGGGAGAGGCTGAGCAGCGGCACGGTGGCATCCAGCCGCGCCGCCATGAAGAAGGCGCAGGAGAGGCGCGAGACGCCGGGCGGCGGGCTTGCCACCCGGTGCAGAGTGGCCTTGAGGTAGCCGTTGGAGGCGAGCTCCAGCAGCTCGCCGATGTTGACCACCAGGGCGCCCTGCAGGGGCGGCGCCGAGATCCAGCCATTCGCTGTCTCCACCTCGAGCCCGGAGTGATGATCCTGCATCACCAGGGTCAGGTAGCCGGGATCCTTGTGGGCACCCACCCCCTGACCGCTGCCCCCCTCGGCTTGCCCCGGGTAGTGAATGAGCTTCATGTGCTGATAGGGGGCACCGCGAATGCTCTCGTCAAACACCCCGGCTGGCTGCTCCAGCACCTCGGCGAAGGCGGCCAGCAGGGTGAGGCTGATGGCGCTCAACCTCTCCTGCCACGCCAGCAGTTGCGCCTGCATGTCGGGCAGGGCGATAGGCCATTGGTTGGGGCCGATGAGTCGCTGCCAGGGTTCACGTATCTGCGCTGAAGGCAGGGCCTGCGCCTCATTCATGATATCGAACTGCTCGCGCAGATCCGGCCGCGCCCGGGTGAGCTCGGCCCCCACCTGGTTGTAGCCGCGAAAGTGGGGGGAGTGCACCATCTGCACCGCCAGTTTCTCCTGCTGTGGCAGGGCGAAGAAGCGGGCCGCCAGCGCCAGGGTTTCCTGCTGCTCTTGCTCGCTCAGGCCATGGCCGATCAGATAGAAAAAGCCCACCTCACGGGCCGCCCGGCCAAGGGTGGCCAGCATCTGGCGACGGGTCTCTGGGGCGCCATCGAGGGCGGCGAGATCGATGATCGGCAGTGGTGAATGTTCCATGTGCACCTCCTCACTGACCAGGGGCGGGAGGCTACCCGCACACCTGACATGAAAACGACGACGCCCTGACCGATAAACCGGCCAACGCCCTGTTGCCAGGGATGGCGCCATTTGGATTGAGGGAGATGCTACTGTT
The DNA here is from genome assembly GCF_019048665.1 of Aeromonas sp. FDAARGOS 1408. Taxonomy (NCBI): domain Bacteria; kingdom Pseudomonadati; phylum Pseudomonadota; class Gammaproteobacteria; order Aeromonadales; family Aeromonadaceae; genus Aeromonas; species Aeromonas sp. FDAARGOS 1408. Next base: position 1,429,329 of record NZ_CP077394.1, read on the forward strand.
CGGAGTTATAAGACGGAAACAACAAATTATTCTTAGTTATATACAAAAATCGAAATAGAATTCGCCACCCATCCGGGTGGCTGCGGATTGAGCGGCGATAATGGCAATATACCGGCGCGCTTGGCACCCATGTTGGCCTGACTCGGCATGTACCGGCTTGAGCGCAATGTGAGTGCGAGTTGGGCAAGTTGGGCAAATAGAGAGGCGAGCATCGCTGCCAGCACAGAGATTCCCAAATACAGAGATGCAAAAAGGGAGGCTGATGCCTCCCTTTGTGTGACGGGCGCGCAGCCCTGTGTGGTGCCGAGGTCAGGCTCAGTAACCCAGGGTGAAGCGCTGGCGCAGGTGGGCCGGTTTTTCCGCTTCGTTGAGCACGCCATCGGCCAGATCGCCGACCGTGATCCCGGCCGGTTGTTCACCGCTGAACAGCACCTGATCGGCACCGAGCCGGTAGCCGCCACGCTTCTCGCCGGGTTCCAGGAACACGGGGGGGGAGACGAAACGCCAGTCGAGGGCGGTTTCACGGCGCAGGGCGGTGAGGCCGTCGCGGGCGGCCAGGGCCCCCTGTTTCCACTCGTCCGGGAACTCCGGGGTATCCACCAGTTGCACGCCCGGGGCAATTTCCAGACTGCCGGCCCCGCCGATCACCAGCAGCCAGCTGTTGGCCGCGACGGCGGCGGCCACGATGGCGCTGGCCCCCTTGAGGTACTGGTCGTAGATGTCCGGGGTGGTCCAGCCCGGGTTGTAGGCGCTGATCACCCGATCGTGCCCCTTGAGCACCTTGGCCAGCGCCTGGCTGTCCTGGGCATCCACCGCCACGGCGGTGACCTGCGGGTGAGCGGCTACCTTGCTCACGTCACGCACGATGGCGGTGACGTGATGGCCGCGGCTGACGGCTTCATTGAGGATGGCTGTACCGACAAAACCGCTGGCACCGATCAGGGCAATTTTCATGGGAGATTCTCCTTCACTGTTGGAATGGGGCTATCCTACGCCCCCGAATGTGATTTAATAATCCGTTGTAAATTGCATTCACTTATAAGCTGGATTTAATAATGGAACAGCTCAAGCGTTACGCCATCTTCGCCGCCGTGGTCGAGGCGGGCAGCATGACCGGTGCCGCCAAGGCCCTCGGCATGACACCCTCCGCCGTCAGTCAGCATATCAGCCAGCTGGAGAGCCTGCTCGGCCTCACCCTGCTGCACCGCTCCACCCGCCGCCTCAACCTGACCGAGGCGGGGGAGGTGGTGTGGCAGGGGTGCCAGTCCCTGCAGCAGACCCTCAACCAGACCGAGCTGCGCCTCTCGGAGGTGCGTGACAGCCTGCTGGGGGAGGTGCGGATCACCGCGCCGGTGGGGATGGCTGGCCAGCCGCTGGCACGGGCACTGTCGCCGCTGCTGCAGGCCCACCCCGGCCTGTGCATCCAGATCATCGCCGACGACGAGAAGCGGGATCTCATTGCCGAGCGCATCGACGTGGCGCTGCGGGTCGGCACGCTCTCGGACTCCACCCTGGTGGCGCGCAAGCTGGGTCAGACCCGGATGCTGCTGTGCGCCTCGCCCGCCTATCTGGCGCGCAAGGGCACCCCGCGCAGCCCGGAGGCGCTGCTGGATCATGACTGGCTGGCCGCCGACATGCTGAGCGGCGGCCTGACCTTCTTCGACGAGAAGGGGCAGGGGCACAGGGTCAAGCCCAAGCCGCGGGTGGTGTGCAACAACGTGCTGCCGCTGCGCCAGTTCACCCTGGCGGGGCAGGGGGTGTCGCTGCAGCCGGAGGGGGAGATCGCCGAAGATCTCGCCTCGGGTCGCCTGCTGGAATTGCTGCCGGGCTTTCGGGTGCCGCCCATGGAAATCCACGCCATCACTCCGCAGCGGGAGATCCCGGAGAAGGTGCGCCGGGTGATCGCCGCCCTGCGCAGCCACTTCGCCGAGCCGGTGGGGGCCGCGGCGACACGCCCGTAGTCCGGGCAAGGAAGAAGGCCGTCCCGGTTGGCCGGAGCAAACAGGGTGCAAACAAAGAGGGCAGCCCGCGGGCTGCCCTCTGTCGATGCGCTATGTCGATTAGACAAGGCCGATGAGACAAGGCCAGGCCTCACTTCATGTAGAGGCCGCCGTTGATGGCCAGGGTCTCGCCGGTGATATAGGCACCCGCCTCGCTGGCAAGAAACACCACTGCGGCGGCGATCTCTTCCGGCTTGGCCAGCCGGCGCATCGGTATGTCGGCCTTGATGCTGTCGAGGATGTCGGTGCGGATCGCCTCCACCATGGGGGTGGCGGTGTAGCCGGGGGCGATGGCGTTGACCGTCACCCCGAAGCGGGCCCCTTCCGCCGCCAGCGCCTTGGTGAAGCCCAGCATGCCCGCCTTGGCCGCCGAGTAGTTGACCTGGCCGAACTGCCCCTTCTGGCCATTGACCGAGGAGATGTTGATGATGCGGGCATCGCGCTGCTCGCACATGGCGTCAAACAGCGGCTGGGTGACGTTGTAGAGGCTGCACAGGTTGGTGTGGATCACCTCGAACCACTGCTCCGGGGTCATCCGCTTGAAGGCCCCGTCCCGGGTGATGCCGGCATTGTTGACCAGCACGTCCACCCGTCCTTCATCCTGCAGCAAGCGGCCCAGGGCCTCGCGGCACATGGCGGTGTCGGCCACGTCCAGCGCCAGCAGCCGCACCTGATCCGGCCGAAAACCCTGCTCTGCATACCAGTCGTGCGCCGCCGCCCCGTTGGCGCTGGAGTGGGTGGCGATGATGCGATACCCCTGGGCCAGCAAGGCGGTGGTGATGGCGGATCCGATGCCGCCACGGGCTCCGGTGATCAAGGCAACTTTCTTCATCTAGGCTCTCCCTGCATAAAAGATTCGAACGAGGACTTTATGGGCTTTTTGGGGTAATTGATATATTTGTTTTCAAACAATCTGACAGGGAAACGCGTCACTTTTGTGACAGCCTGCCAAGCTGGCTTGACGGACCAGCACTCGAGCCACCTGGCAAGAGGGCGGATGCGACCATATCGCCAGCCCTTGCCGCCAAGGTGACGGCCATGTTTAATGGAGCCCTTGCGCGCAGCGCCTTGCCGACAGCCCAGATCCGATCTCGTCATGACCATCTTGCCCACCATTCCCGACGCCGTGCCCCAACCGCACAGCCAGCTGACCCGCATCGAACGGGTGCTCGACTACATCCACGCCAACCTGGATCAGCCGCTGGCGCTGGCCGAGCTGGCGGAGCAGAGCTGCTGGTCGCGCTGGCAGCTGCAACGGGTGTTCCTCCATGAGACGGGGCTGACGGTGGCCCACTATGTGCGCGAGCTCAAGCTGAGCCAGGCGGCAGAGGCGCTGCTCTCTGGCCGCCAGCGGGTGCTGGATCTGGCGCTCTGTTACGGTTTTGGCTCCGAGGTGAGCTTCAGCCGCGCCTTCAAGCAGCAGTTCGGTTGCTCGCCGCTGGCCTATCGCAAGCGGGGTCTGCGGCTGGGACTGCGTACCCCCCTGGTGCGGGCGACTTTGCCGCAGCCCATGCCTACCAGGTTGGTACAGGTACGGATCGAGAGCCAGCCTGGCTTTATCCTGCAGGGAGTGAAGGGGCAGATCCGCGGGCTGTTTGCCGCCGCCCCCGACTTTCAGCAGACGGTGCCCGCCATCTGGCGTGCCCTGCGCACTGCGGGCGGTTTGCCACCCGGGCAGGAGCGGGTGGGGGTGGTGGATGTTTCTGGCGCTGGCGAGTCGCTCCCCTACTGGGCGGGCAGCGTGATGGAGGAGGGGGCCAGCCTGCCCGCCGCTCTGGCGCGCCTCCCGGTGCTGGCCCAGACCTACGCGGTGCTGAGTCACGTGGGCCCGGTCAGTCAGCTGGGGCAGACCCTCAACTGGTTCATCCTGCACTGGCTGCCGAGCTCCGGCTATCGCGGGCTGGACGGTTTCGAGCTGGAGCGCTACGCCCCCGATTTTGACGGCAACCAGCCGGATGCCCGCATGGAGTATTGGCTGCCCGTCGCCCCTCTCTGAGCTGGCCACCTCTTGCCCGGCGGATGCCGGGCGCTGCTATCCCTCTTTCCCTTTTGACTGCGCCAGGCTTTGTTATCCATTCGACATCGCCTGCGTTGCTGTCGTCATATCAGGTTGCCGGATGGGGCCAAGCTGGCCGCATTTTCTCCCTTTTCAGTGCCAACATGCCCCAAATTGTTAATTCAAGGGCAAAATGACCCAATAAAATGCAAATGAGATTTGTTACTATTCACTCATTGCATTCGAGGATCAGATGTACGCCACTCACCCCCCTTTGACCCTGGTCGCCGCGACTATCTCCGCCCTGTTGGCTGGCCCCGTGCAGGCAGCCGCCACCGAGCACCCGACACAGACCCGGGCCGACGAGACCCTGACCGTGCTCGGCGAGACCTATCGCAACACCGCGACCAAGACCCGGCTCGACCCCCTGGAGACGCCCCAGGCCATCTCGGTGGTGGAGGGGGACACCCTGGAACAGCGCGGCGTCAGCTCGGTGAGCGAGGCGCTGCGCTACGTGCCCGGCGTCAACACCGAGCTGCGGGGCGGGGCGGTCAACCGGCTGGATCTGTTCAACATCCGCGGCTTTGACAACTACCAGAACTTCTACGACGGCCTGCTGCTGCAGTACAACGACTGGAACCTGCAGCCCCAGATCGATCCGGTGGCCATCGAGCAGCTGGAAGTGTTCAAGGGGCCCACCTCCGTGCTCTACGGCAGCATGCCCCCCGGCGGCATGGTCAACCTCATCGCCAAGCGTCCCCAGCGGGAGAGCAGGCACAGCGTCAGCGTGGCGAGCGGGACGGGCACCCTCAAGGAGCTGACCCTCGACAGCACCGGCGCCCTCAACGATCAGTTTGCCTATCGGCTGGTGGGGCTGGCCCGTCAGAAAGAGGGCCAGGCGGTGACCTCAGAGGAGGAGCGCTACGTGCTGGCGCCCTCTCTCGACTGGCAGTTGAGTGACCGCACCCTGCTAAACCTCAACCTCTATTACCAGAAAGACCCGCAAGCCGGCATCTACACTACTGTGCCGGCCAGCGGTTCGGTCAAATCCAACCCGCTGGGCCAGCTGGGCAGCGATACCTTCCTTGGCGATGAAAACTGGAACCACTACAGCCGGGAGGTGACCCTGCTCGGCTACAAGCTGAGCCACGACTTCAACGCCAACTGGCAGCTGCTGCAAAACGCCCGCTACATGGATGCCTCAGCCAACCAGCAGAACACCTACAACGCGGCGCTGGCGGCCGACCACCGCACCCTGGCCCGCAACGCCTATCTGACCGATGAAGAGTCCCGCGGCTTTGTCATCGACAACCAGCTGGCGGGCAAGGTGCAGACCGGCAAGGCCCAGCACAATCTGCTGCTGGGGGTGGATTACCAGTATCTGGATGCGCGTATTCTCTACCGGGATACCCTCGACTACTCTGCCCCCGCCATCGACATCTTCAACCCGAACCACCAGCAGATAGTGCCGGCAGATCTGGCCTTCAACTATCAGGACAACCGCACCATCCGCCAGTATCAGAGTGGCCTCTACCTGCAGGATCAGGTGCGCCTCGATCGGCTGGTGGCCATCGGCGGCGCCCGCTACGACCGCTACCGGATGGACACCGACAGCCGGACCCTCTATCAGGGGGCGGCGAGCAACAGCCTGGCCCAGATCGATCAGGACAACCTCTCGCTGCGCCTCGGCGCCCTCTACGAGCTGGATCACGGCCTCTCGCCCTATGTGAGTTATGCCGAGAGTTTCGAGCCGGTGGCGGGGGCAGACAAGCAGGGCCAGGCGTTCAAACCGGCCACCGGCCGGCAGTGGGAGGGGGGGCTCAAGTTCCTCTCCGAAGACATGAGCAAGTCCGCCACTCTCTCGGCGTTCCACATCACCAAGCAAAATGCCCTGGTGACGGATCCGGCCAACGTCTACGGGCCCAAGCTGCAGACCGGCGAGATGGTCTCCAAGGGGGTCGAGCTGGAGGGACGACTCGATCTCACCAGCCGCTGGGATCTGGCGCTGAGCTATACCCGTCAGGAGATGGAGATCACCCGCGACACCACCAGCCTGCAGGGCAAGACCCCGGTCTGGGTGCCCAAGCAAATGGCTTCGCTGTGGAGCAACTACCTGCCGGCCGGCCCGCTGGAAGGGACGCGCCTGGGGGCTGGCCTGCGCTACGTGGGGGAGGCCCAGCTTGATGCCGCCAACACCGATACGGTGCCGGATTACCTGCTGATGGACATGGCCGCCTCCTACGATCTGGCCCGGCTCAGCCAGCGCTTGCAAGGAGTGGAGGTGTCACTCAGCGCCAGCAACCTGTTCAACAAGACCTACTACTCCTGCTACGACCAGAACAACTGCTGGTTCGGCGCAGAGCGCAGCGTGGAGGCGCGACTCAAATACGCATTCTGACCCTGCGTCCCGGGCCGCGCCCGGGACTCTCTCATCCCATGAGCGGCGCCGGCCGTCGTGCCCGCACTTCGGTGGCGCAGCGCGAGCCGGATCTGCAGGCACTGGCGGATCACGGCGCCCTGTTTGCCGCCGCTGCCGGGCTTATCCCGTCCCTCAAGGGGCGGCTGGTGGCGACCGGCTCGGCTGCGGCGCTGTTGACGGCGGCCAAGCAGGCCACGCCGGCCGAGGTGGCGGCCGCATTGCACGAGCATTGGCGGCTGGCCCATCCGGAGGCGGGCCCCGCCTACTGGCTCACCCGCAGCTGGGGCATGCTCTGCTGGCAATCCATCTATCTGGCTATGGTGGCCGTCTACCGGCTGCGGGCCGTGCCGGCACTGGAGAGGCTGGGCCAGGGTTATCAGGATGGGCTGGTATCGGGCTTTACCCTGCCGGCCGAACCCATGATCAAGGGGGAGCTGGAGCTCTTGATCAAGACGGCGGGCGAGCGGCTGCAGGCCCATTGGCAGGCGCTGTTCACTGCGCTCGGGCAGGTGCAGCGGCTGCGACCCGGCTTCGTGCGGCCACTCTTGGCGGACGATCTGCTGGCGGCGCTGGTGCGGGTGCCCGCGTTCTTTGACGAGATAAGCCCCGCCGAGGTGGCGGCCCATGCGCCGCACTGGCTTGCCGCCTGCGGCCTGTCGGCCGAGCATCTGGCGGGTTGGCAGCCGGCGCCCTGGCCGCCAGCGGCCGGCTTGGTCGGTTATGTGCGCCAGCGCTGCTGCCTGCACTACAAGCGTCGCGATGGTGAGCTATGCGCCAACTGCCCGCGGCGGCATGGGGCGGCGAGCTGTGAAGAGGGGGCTTGAGCAAAGAAGACTTGCGTGATGACAAGCCGCCCTCAGGCGGCTTTTTACTGCGCCTTGCCGTGTGGATGACTGCGCTCTTACGTCGCCCATTCTTGATACGAATCCGCTCGAACAGGCTCTGCTGTCTGCAGCTACAGCTGATCCTGGTCGGCGCAGCGGCCTTCTCTTGCAAGTCACTGTGCTTTTGCGTCGCCCATCTTGCTGCGAATACGTTCAAACAGGCTCTGCAGACAGGCTTGATCCCGGTCGGCGGCGCGCACCGCGCCATACATGTGGCGGCGCACCCCTTCTGCGAGCGGGCGCGCTTCGAGTAGCCCCTGACGGACAAACTCCTCGCAAGCCCAGCGCGGCAGGGCGGCGACGCCCAGGCCGGCGGCGGCCATCTGCAGCATCACGGAAGTGTTGTCCACTGGCTTGCAGCGGGCGGGCTCGATGCCGGCCGGCTGCAGGAAGCGGCTGAACACGTCCATCCGTGCCCGCTCCACCGGGTAGACCAGCAGCACCTCGGGGCGCAGATCCTCAGGCTTGATGGTCTGCTGGCCACAGAGGGGGTGGTCCGGCGCCATCACCAGCACCAGCTCGAAGGCGAACAGCGGCTCGAAGTGGAGATCGCCGCGCGCCTGCACGTCCGAGGTGAGCAGCAGGTCGAGCTGGCCGCCGAGCAGGGCGCTGATGGCATCAAAGCCCGGCACCGACTCCACTTCCAGGTCAACCCCCGGCCACTGACGGCGAAAATCTGGCAACAGCGGCAGCAGCCACTGGATGCAGCTGTGGCAATCGAGCGCCAGGTGCAGGCGACCGGCGTCGCCGCTGTGCAGGGCCTGCAGCTGTTTCTCGGTCTGCGCCAGCGCCGGCAGCACCTGGCGGGCCAGCCCCAGCAGCTGGTTGCCGGCCGCGGTCAGCACCAGCGGCCGGCTCTTGCGCAGATAGAGCTCCAGGTTGAGGCGGGTCTCCAGCTCCTTGAGCTGGTGGGAGAGGGCGGACTGGGTGAGGTTAAGGCAGAGCGCCGCCCCGGCCAGCGAGCCCTGCTCGGCCAGCGCGCTCACCGTTTTCAGGTGCTTGATGTCGATCCCCGGGTTGTTTGACACCGCCATGGTATCCCTCCTTGTTATGCCTGGGCGGCGGCTTGTTGCCCGCCTTGAGAATTTCTTGAGAGCCAGTTGAAAAGGATTCAATAGCCAACGCCACCTTATCTTGTCATTTTGGATGTGTAAACATCTGGATGGCTAAATCATCCAGTTCACCATCAGATGAATGAGCATAAGGAATGGAACCTATGACCTGCGCACACACCCTGGGCTTTCCCCGTATCGGCGCCAAGCGCGAGCTGAAATTTGCCCTCGAATCCTACTGGCGCGGCGAGACCTGCCAGGCCGAACTCATCGCCACCGGCAAGAGCCTGCGTGAGCGTCACTGGCAGGCCCAGCAACAGGCCGGCGTGACCCTGCTGCCGGTGGGTGACTTCGCCTGGTACGATCAGGTGCTCGGCACCAGCCTGCTGGTGGATGCCATCCCTGCCCGTCACCGCCATGGCGACACCGATCTCGATACCCTGTTCCGGGTCGCCCGTGGCCGTGCGCCGACCGGTCCGGCCGCCGCCGCCGCCGAGATGACCAAGTGGTTCAACACCAACTACCACTACCTAGTGCCCGAGTTCAGCCGCGACCAGCGTTTCAAACTGGGCTGGAGCCAGCTGTTTGACGAAGTGGAAGAGGCCAAGGCGCTGGGGCTGCCGGTCAAGGCGGTGCTGCTGGGCCCCGTCTCCTACCTCTGGCTTGGCAAGGAGAAAGAGAGCGGCTTCTCCCGCCTCGAGCTGCTCGATCGCCTGCTCATCGTCTATCAGGAGATCCTGGCGAAACTGGCCGCCCAGGGGGTGGAGTGGGTGCAGATCGACGAGCCGGCGCTGGCGCTGGACCTGCCGGACGAGTGGCGCCTCGCCTATCTCAATGCCTATGAGCGTTTGGCCGGCCCCTGCAAGCTGCTGCTCACCACCTACTTCGGCTCCGTGGCCCATCAGCGCGACATCATCACCAGCCTGAAGGTGGATGGCCTGCACCTGGATCTGGTGGCGGCCCCCGAGCAGCTGGAGACGCTAGTCCCGTACCTGCCGGCCCAGTGGGTCATCTCGGCCGGGGTCATCAACGGTCGCAACGTCTGGCGTGCCAACCTGGCCAAGCTGGTACCGACCCTGAAAGCACTGAAAGCCAAGCTTGGCGAGCGGCTCTGGGTCGGCTCCTCCTGCTCCTTGCTGCACAGCCCGGTGGACTTGACCCTGGAGCACGAGCTGGATCCCCAGACCCGCAGCTGGTTCGCCTTTGCCCTGCAAAAATGCTATGAGCTGGGCCTGCTGGCCGACCATCTCAATGGCGGGGAGCTGGACAAGATCAATGCCTACAGCCAGCCCATCGTGGATCGGGAGTCCGACAGCCGGGTGCACAAGAAGGCGGTGCAGTCGCGCCTCGCCAGCCTCACCAACAGCGATTTCGAGCGCCACAGCGCCTACTCGGTGCGGGCCGAGGCACAGCGCGCGGATCTCAAGTTGCCGCTGCTGCCGACCACCACCATCGGCTCCTTCCCGCAGACCTCGGAAATTCGGGTGCTGCGCCAGGATTGGCGGGCCGGTCGCATCGACGATGGCGCCTACGAGGCGGGCATTCAGGCCCAGATCAAGGATGCCATCGAGCGTCAGGAGGCCATCGGGCTGGACGTGTTGGTGCACGGTGAAGCCGAGCGCAACGACATGGTGGAGTATTTCGGTGAATTGCTGGATGGCTTTGCCATCACCCGCTTCGGCTGGGTACAGAGCTATGGCTCCCGCTGCGTCAAGCCGCCGGTGATCACCCGCGACATCGACCGGCCGACCCCCATGACCCTGGCGTGGACCCAGTTTGCCCAGAGCCTGACCGACAAGCCGGTCAAGGGCATGCTGACCGGCCCTGTGACCATCCTCTGCTGGTCCTTCCCGCGCGAAGATGTGAGCCGCGAACAGTCCGCCCTGCAGATTGGCCTGGCCATTCGCGACGAGGTGGCTGACTTGGAAGCCGCCGGCATCAAGATCATCCAGATCGACGAGCCGGCGATCCGCGAAGGCTTGCCCCTGCGCAAGCAGGATCACCAGGCTTATCTCGACTGGGCGGTGCGCGCCTTCCGTCTGAGCGCGAGCCCGGTGGTGGACAGCACCCAGATCCACACCCACATGTGTTACAGCGACTTCAACCTCATCATAGAGGCGGTGGCGGCGCTCGATGCGGACGTGATCACCATCGAGACCAGCCGTAGCCAGATGCAGCTGCTGGGGGCGTTCGAGCGCTTCAACTACCCCAACGAAATCGGCCCGGGCGTCTATGACATCCACTCGCCGAACGTGCCGAGCCAGGGCTGGATTGAGGATCTGATCCGCAAGGCCGCCAAGCAGATCCCGGCAGAGCGGCTCTGGGTCAACCCGGATTGCGGCCTCAAGACCCGCGGCTGGGAAGAGACCGAGGCCGCCCTCAAGGTGATGGTCGATGCCACCAAGGCGCTGCGTGCCGAGCTGGCCTGAAGACCATCTGCAAACAACAAGAGAGTACGGGCATAACGAACGAGGGAAGGCGCAAGCCTTCCCTCTCTCTTTTTATGCCGGATCAGCCGTTGATGTTGGCCTGGGGAGGGTCTGTAGCAATGACGGCGCGGGCAGGCTGGGTGGCACGTCGGTCCAGGAATACTGGACGCAATCCTCCATAACCCCCGCCATGTTCCTCCTGTTTTGCAAGGCTGGTTCCCCGACCAGCAAGTGTGGCCGCTTGACGATATCACCCCGCCTGCGCCGGCGAGCTCTCGCCCATTTTTTCATTCGATGCGCTTGCGCTAGGCTCAGGGCAGGGTGATGACGGTGGGGCTGACATGATGAAAGCGGGTCTCTGGTTCGGGTGTTTATGGGGGCTGCTGTTGGCGGCATCTCCCCAGGCGGTTGCCGTCTCTTCGCTCAACATGGTCTATTTCGATGATTTTGCCCCCTACTCATGGCGTGACGAGGAGGGCAAGATGCGTGGACTCATGGTGGATGTGATGGACAGGGTCGGGCTCGAGCTTGGGGTTCAGGTGCATCATGAGGGATATCCCTGGTTGCGGGCGCAGAAACTGGTCCGTGCCGGTCAAGCCGACGGCTTCGTCACCGTGCCGACCCGGGAGCGGCGAGCCTATACCCGGGTGGTCGAGGCCCCGGTGGCCTTCTCCCCCTTGACCCTGTTCACGCAAACCGGGCATCCGGCCCTGGCCCGTCTCAACCAGGCCCGCGCCTTGAGCGATCTCAAGGCGTTCACCATTCTCGACTACATCGGCAATGGCTGGGGCAAGGAGAACCTGGTCGGTTTCAAGGTGCATCTCACCAGCAATGTGGACAATGTCTTCAAGTTGCTGGCGGCCGGTCGGGGGGAGCTGATGATCACGGATCCTCTGGTGGCGCGCTTCAAGCTGGCTCAGCTGGGATTGGCGGGGATGATCACGGAAGTCCCCCTGCAACTGGAGCTGACGCCGCTCCACCTCTGTATTGCCAACTCATCCCCCTTCGCCGCCAGGGTGGACGAGTTGACTCGCATCTTGGCGCGATTGCGGCAAAGTGGCGAGCTGGCCAGGATGGAGGCTCGCTATCGTTGACGCTGATGATGAGAAGAGGAGTGGACCGGCAGGACGAGCTGAATCGCCCTGCCGGTGTGGGCGCTGGCTGGATCAGCCCGCAGCAGGGATTGGCAAGGGCGCACCTGACAAGCAAGGGGCCGGGGTTGGCGCAGGTAACCTCTCCTGATTGAGCGGGGTGCGTGCCATGACCCCGGCCAGCCAGTGGTGATCGAGGGGGATGGCATTGCGATCGCCGATCACCAGATTGAGGTGCTGGGCACCGAGGCAGCCGTAGCGGGCGGGATCGGTCTGGGTAAAGAGACCGAGGCAGGGCACGCCGCTGGCGGCGGCCAGGTGCAATGGCCCGGTGTCACCGCTGACGAAGAGGGAGAGGCCGCCGGCAAAGCGGGCCAGCTCGCTCAGGCTGGAGAGGGAGACCTGCACGTCGCCGAGCTGTGGCTGGGGATCGGCGGGATCCTCGAGCTGGATCAGCAGGGCGGCGGGATAGTGGCGGCGCAGATCCCCGAGCAGCCGCTGCCACTGGGGCTGGGAGAGCCCCTTGCCCTTACGGGCACCGGTGAAAAAGCCGATGAGCGGCCGTTCCGGGTAGTCCTGCCTGAGCGCCAGCAGCCGTGGGCTGGCGCTGTGCAACAAGCTGCCGAGCTCAATCTGATCGGCGAGATGACCGTGCATGCCGAGCAGTTGCAGCGGCTGGTGGGCGTAGTGGCAGTGATCGTTGGGAGTGAGGGGCTGGGGGAACAGGGCATCCCCCTTGGCATCGTCAAAGCCCAGCTTCTCGCGGGCCTTTACCCAGCCGGCGATGAGGTGATCGGTGCTGGAGGCAAAGGGCACATAGACCCGATCGTAGTGCTGACGGCGCAGTTGCCACAGCACCGACAGGGAGGCCAGCAGCCGCTTGCCCTGCAATCTGACCGGGTGAATGCGCTGCAGCTGCAGATCGGCCAGGAAGGGGAGCAGCTGGCCGCCGATGCACACCAGCTCTATCTCGGCATGGGGGTGGGCACTGCGTACCTTTTGCAAGAAGGGCAGCAGAAACAGGTTGTTGCCGATGCGGCAGGTGCTGCGAATGACCAGGATCCGCTGGGGAGGCTGGCTGCCGGCCGGCAGTCGGCCTTGACGCGCGAGCCAGGCGAGGGCGGCCCGCTCCAGCCCGGCGGTCCAGCAGCGGCGCTGACCGTCGAAGCGGCGCAGGGCATCTCTGATAGTGCTCATAAGTAGTGGCTCCGTGCATGAATATGGCCTCAAGGTGACACGACATTTCTTAAGCCGAGGTTAAGAAAAGAGAAAAATGAGGGGGGTACGCCATTTTTTGTAAGAATTTGTTGCTGAATCACAGTTTCAGATTGCTCGGATGGAACAGGGTTGTTTCCGTATGATTCCTGTTTTCCTGGGGCGGGATGGCTGAGCGGAGTAGACCGCATCTCCTGGTGGCATTTGCCAGCGGTATGTCGTTAAAATCGCGCATTTGAAATGAATGTTATCCTCGCAGGAGCCCCATGCAGTTCAGGGATTTCTTTCCGGTATCCACCAATACCAGTCTCAAAGAGAGTTGTTACGGTGCCCTTGGCGCCTTCGTCGGGCTGTTGGGAACCGCCCTCTTGTGCCGCTGGGGGCTCGAGGCCCATTGGCTGATCGCCCCCATGGGGGCCTCCGCCGTGCTGCTGTTTGCAGCGCCAGCCAGTCCGTTGGCCCAGCCCTGGTCCATCCTGGTGGGCAACGGGGTGTCGGCGCTGATGGGAGTGCTGAGTGCCAGCCTGGTGGCGGATCCGGCGCTGGCGGCGGCCCTTGCCGTGATGCTGGCCATCGCCGCCATGTTGCTCACCCGCAGCCTGCATCCGCCCGGTGGCGCCGTGGCCTTGACCGCTGTCATCGGCGGTGAGGGGATCCGCCAGCTCGGGGTCGGCTATGTGCTGCTGCCGGTGTTGCTCAATTCGCTGCTGTTGCTGCTACTGGCGCTCTGCTACAACCGGCTGCTGGGGCGCCGTTATCCCAACAGCGGTCAGGCCCGGCCCAACCGCCATCAGACCGCCGATCCCCAGCCGAGCGAGCGGGTGGCGACCCAGTCGGCGGACATCGACTTTGCGCTGGAGAAGCACGGCGAGCTGCTCGACATCAGCCGCCAGGATCTGCAGGCGCTGCTGCAGGAGGCCCAGCTGCACGCCCTGCGGGCCAGGGTGGGCACGGTGCGGGTGCAGGACGTGATGTCGCGGGATCTGATCCTGATAGCGGCGCAGCAGCCGGCCATGGCGGCCTGGCAACGGCTCTCTCACCATCAGGTCAAGGCGCTACCGGTGGTGGACGGGGCCGGCCGGCTGACCGGCATCATCACCCTGCACGACCTGATGATCGACCGGGCACTGCAACAGCCGCGAGGCGTGGCAGAGTTGGCTGAGCTGCGGGTCGCAGACCTGATGACCCGCAAGCTGTCGACCGCCCGCCACGATCAGCAGCTCTACGATCTGGTGGGTGCCTTCTCTGATGGCGGCCTGCACCACATGCCGGTGGTGGATGGCGAGCAGCTGGTGGGGATCCTGACCCAGTCAGACATGGTCGCTGCGCTGTTCAACCTGGCGCTGCACCCGGCGCAGGGTGAAACCGGTGTACCGGTCAGTACATAAGAAAGGCCCCTCGCGGGGCCTTTTTGTTGTCTGTGCCTTGGCACTGCATGGCTGAACAAACCGAACAAGGTCAAAACAAGAGGGAGTGCTAGGCACTCCCTCGTTGGGATAAGAGAGACGGGGGACTAGGCTCAGCCGTAGCGGGCCAGGGTGAGCCCTTCATCGCTGATGGCGGTGTCACTGCCACTGATGAGATCGCACAGCAGCTGGCCCGAGCCTGCCGCCATGGTCCAGCCCAGGGTGCCGTGGCCGGTGTTGAGCCAGAGGCCGGGGATAGGGCTTGGGCCCACCAGCGGGGTGCCGTCCGGCGTCATGGGGCGCAGCCCGGTCCAGAAGTCGGCGCGGCTGATGTCGCCCCCCTCGGGGAAGAGATCACCGACCACCATGGCCAGGGTGTCGTGCCGTTTCGGGTTGAGGGCCAGGTTGTAGCCCGACAGCTCCGCCATGCCTCCGACCCGGATCCGCTCATCGAAACGGGTGATGGCCACCTTGTAGGTTTCGTCCAGCACAGTGCTGCGCGGCGCGGCCTCGGCGTTGATCATCGGCAGGGTGAGGGAGTAGCCCTTGACCGGGTAGACCGGCAGATCGAGCCCGAGCGGGCGCAGGAAGCCGGTGGCATAGCTGCCAAGGGCACAGACGATGGCGTCGGCCTTGAAGCGCTGCTCGCCGGCCCGCACCGCCACGGCGCGTCCCTGCGCCAGCTCGATCTCGTCGATGGCGCAGTTGAACACGAACTTGACCCCCAGTCGCTGCGCTTCTGCTGCCATGGCCTTGGTGAAGCGGAAGCAGTCGCCGGTCTCGTCCCCCGGCAGGCGCAGACCGCCCACTATCTTGCCGCGTACCCGGGCCAGCGCCGGCTCTGCCCCTTCACAGCCATCGGCATCGAGGGACTGATAGGGCACACCGTACTCTTCCAGCACCTCGATGTCGCGCTTGCTGGCATCGAGCTGGGCCTGACTGCGGAACAGTTGCAGGGTGCCGAGCTGGCGCCCCTCGTAGTCCAGTGCCAACTCGTCGCGCAGCAGCTTCATGCAGTCGCGGCTGTATTCGGCCAGACGTACCATGCGCCCCTTGTTGACCGCATAGGCCGCCGGGGTGCAGTTGGCAAACATCTTCAGCATCCAGCGCAGCTGGAAGGGATCCGAGGTCGGCCGCACCGTGAAGGGGGCGTGTTTTTGCAGCAGCCACTTGGCGGCCTTGAGGGGAATGCCGGGAGCCGCCCAGGGGGCCGCGTAACCGGGGGAGATCTGGCCGGCATTGGCGTGGCTGGTTTCAAGGGCCACCCCGTCACGCCGCTCCAGCAGGGTCACCTTGTGACCCGCCTTGGCCAGATACCAGGCGCTAGTCACGCCGACCACGCCACCACCGAGTACCACTATGTCCATCTTGTCTCTCCTTGACTGGGGCCCTCACATTAATCAGCCGCCACAGGATATTCAACTGGTGTAGATATAATTGGGATATATATCTATTTACAATTATTTAACTGGTTTTCAATGTTGAAATTTGTGGACTTGCTGGCATTAGATGTGGCAGTCAGAGCTGCTCCAGCCGGATCAGGTACTGCTCCGCCGTCGCCAGGATGGCGTGCTGCTGGTCGGCGGCCTGGCCATCCCAGTTGGCATAGGGCAGGGCGAGGCGAGGATTGCTGCCAAGTTTGTCCCGGTTGCGCCATAAAAAATGCCAGTAGAGGCTGTTGAAGGGGCAACTCCCGTCGCCGCTGCGGGCCTTCACCTGATAGTGACACCCCTTGCAGTAGTGGCCCATCCGCTCGAGATAGGCGCCACTGCTGGTGTAGGGCTTGCTGCCCATCAGGCCGCCATCGGCAAACTGGCTCATGCCGCGGGTGTTGGGCAGCTCCACCCACTCGATGGCATCCACATAGATACCGAGATACCAGGCATCCACCTCGTCAGGATGGATCCCCGCCAGCAGGGCAAAGTTGCCGGTCACCATCAGCCGCTGGATATGGTGGGCGTAGGCGTGATCCAGAGACTGGCGAATGGCGTGACGCACGCAGGCCATGTTTGTTTCGCCGCTCCAGAAAAAACCGGGCAGCGGCCGCTCGGCCTCGAGAAAATTGCTGCGCTGATAGTCGGGCATCTGCTCCCAGTAGAGGGCGCGCACGAACTCGCGCCAGCCGAGGATCTGGCGAATAAAGCCCTCCACCTGCGCCAGGGTGATAGTGGCCTGATTGGCCTGCCAGTGGGCCTCGGCTGCGCGGATCACCTCGAGGGGGTGGAGCATCTTGCTGTTGAGGGAAAACGACAGGCGGCTATGAAACAGGCTCCAGCCCCGCTCGCTCAGGGCATCCTGATAGCGGCCAAAGTGGGGCAGGCAGTGGGCCAGAAAATGGGCCAGCAGCTCGCGACTCTGGCGCCGGCTGATGGGCCAGGGCAGTCTGCTGGCATCTGCCTCGCCGATGGTGCTGACGCCGTGACGGGTCAGCATGGCATCGATGTCGCTCACCTCATTGGCAAAGGTGAGGGGCGCCGGGATGGGCTGACGCTCCGGCAGCCTGGCGCGGTTCTCGGCATCGAAGTTCCAGTGTCCGCCAAGGGGCTGGCCGTGCTCATCGAGCAGCACCCTGTATTGTTTGCGCAGGGCGCGGTAGAAGAACTCCATCCGGCTGTGGGGGTAGCGCTGCCAGCCATCGCGGGGGGTGAGAAAATGCTCGCTCTCCACCTCGGTGGCAGGGATGGTCAGGCCCGCCGCCCAGCTTTTCAGCTGGCTGGCGAGGCGCCACTCATCCGGGCTCTGCCAGGCGAAGCTGTCAGCCTGATGCGCTTCGAGCTGGGCAGCCAGCAAGCTGGGCAAGTCGGGCCAGCGGGCGCTCTCATCGAGAGTCAGGTAACAGATGCGATGGCCCGCCTTGCCGAGGGCCGCCGCGAAGGCGCGCATGGCGGCAAAGAAGGCCAGCACCTTCTGGCGATGGTGGCGGCAGTAGTCGGTCTCCTGGCGCAGCTCCGCCATCAGGTAGCAGACCGCCGGATCCGGGGTGCGAAACCAGCTGTGTGCGGCGTTCAGCTGATCGCCGAGCACCAGGCGCACTTCCATCAGGCTGGCTCCCCATTATCTTGATGACTGCGGTGACGAGCGCGGCGACAGCGCTCGCTGCAGTAACGAACCTCCTCCCAGCTGTGTGCCCACTTGCGCCGCCAGCTGAAGGGGCGCTGGCAGACGGGGCAGATCTTCTCGGGCAGATGGGTTTTGCGATGCATGGAACTTCCGATGGTTGGCAAGGAGCGGCGTGAACAGGATCAAGTCACCGGGATAACAGCTTAACGAAGCGGGGCACAGGGGGGATCACTGTCGCCGGTATCGAGTCCGCTGAGTGGGCGCTTTGTGAGCAGACGCACAACCCGTTGACACTCGGATTGTTTGCATGGCAACCAGTTGTTAACTTGGCGAGGCTGCCTGCTAGCAGCATCCATCAATGGATCTTATTGGCCACCGACTGGTTACAACCGACATGGAGGGGAGTGATGCCAATCGTGACAGCTACGCCCCGGGCAGCTTGCCTGCTCGCCCACTGGTACACCCGGGATCCCATTCTGACCCTCGACTTTCCTCACCGCTGATTGGCTGCACCCGCCGTTTGAATTTGCCAGCCGGACGACCCTGAGCGTACCGGTCTTTTTGCCAATTCCAATTTCAAACACACTGGCCTTGCGCCGGTGAGGAGTCTTTTATGCGTCGTATACCCGAACCGTTTCGTATCAAGATGGTCGAGCCCATCAAACAGACCACTGGCGCCGAGCGCCGCGCCGCCCTCGAGGCCGCTGGCTGGAACCCCTTCCTGCTGCTGGCCGAGGATGTCTACATCGATCTGCTGACCGACAGTGGCACAGGTGCCATGTCCGATCGTCAGTGGGCGGGCATCATGATGGGGGATGAGGCCTATGCGGGCAGCCGCAACTTCGTCGAGCTGGAGCGCACGGTGCGCGAGATCTTTGGTTACCAGCATGTGATGCCCACCCACCAGGGGCGCGGGGCCGAGCAGATCCTCTTCCCCGAACTGGTCAAGCGTTGCAAGGGCAAGGCGCCGGTCTTTATCTCCAACTACCACTTCGACACCACCAAGGCCCACGTGGAGTTGGCCGGCGCGCGGGCCATCAACCTGCTCACCCCGAAAGCCCTCGACACCACGGCCCCCTACGCTTGGAAGGGGGATTTTGATCTCCCTCGCCTGAGCGACACCATCGAAACCCTGGGGGCCGACAACGTGGCCGGCATCATCATCACGGTCACCTGCAACAGCGCCGGTGGCCAGCCGGTCTCCATGGCCAATATGGAGGCGGTCGCCGAGCTGGCCCGTCGCCACTATATTCCGGTGGTGATCGATGCCGCCCGTTTTGCCGAGAACGCCTGGTTTATCAAGGAGCGGGACCCGGCCTATGCCAAGTGCAGCATCCAGGAGATAGTGCGCCAGATGTTTGCGCTGGGGGACATCTTCACCATGTCGGCCAAGAAGGACGGGCTGGTCAATATCGGCGGGCTCTGCTGCTTTAAAGAGGATCTCGAGCTGTTTCGCGCGGTGCAGGTGCGCTGCGTGGCGATGGAGGGGTTTGTCACCTATGGCGGCCTTGCCGGGCGGGACATGGCGGCGCTCGCCATCGGCCTGCGCGAGGGGATGGATGAAGAGTATCTGACCTATCGCATCAGTCAGGTGGCTTATCTGGGCGAACGGCTGGCCGAGGCAGGCATCCCCATCCAGACTCCCACCGGCGGTCATGCGGTGTTTGTGGACGCCAAGAAGCTGCTGCCCCATATTCCGGCCGAGCAGTTCCCGGCCCATGCGCTCGCCTGCGAGCTCTATCTGGAAGGGGGTGTGCGCGGGGTGGAGATAGGCTCCCTGCTGCTGGGGCGCGATCCCGTCACCGGCAAGCAGGAGGCGGCGGACTTTGAGCTGTTGCGACTCACCATTCCGCGTCGGGTCTACACCCGGGATCACATGGACTATGTGGCCGACTGCCTGATCGCGGTCAAGGCGCGGGCCAGCGACATTCGCGGGCTCACCTTCGACTACGAGCCGCCGCTGCTGCGCCACTTCACCGCGCGGCTCAAGCCGATCTGATCGCCAGCACTTCGGCGCCGTAGCCAGCAGGCTTGACCACAAGGCTCAACAACAAAAGCCCCCGCACCTTGGTGCGGGGGCTTTTTTGAGGATGATCGCCGGGAGCCTTACTGGCTGCTGAACAGCTTGGTCCGGGGGCTGGACTGGGCGGTCAGGCTCATGCGACCGGAAGTCTCCAGCCAGGATTTGATCCGCTTGGCATCGGCCACCCGGGCGTTGGGGGTGTCGGCGTTGAGCAGCACCATGATCACCGGCTCGCGGTTGATCTGGGTGGCCATCACCAGGCAGCGCCCCGCCTCGCGGATGTAGCCGGTCTTGGAGAGGGAGATGGGCCAGCTCCCTTCGCGTACCAGTCGGTTGGAGTTGAGGTAGTGCAGCTGACGCTTGCCGTTGCGCACCATGCGCTCCTCGGTGGAGGAGTACTGGCGAATGAGCGGATAGGTGGATGCCGCCGCTACCAGTTTGGCGAGATCGTGGGCGCTGGAGACATTGCGAGGGGTGAGGCCGGTACTGTCGGAGAACTGGGTGCTCCACATGCCTAGCATGCGGGCCTTGGCATTCATCGCCTCGATGAAGGCGCGCTGGCCACCCGGGTAGTTTCTGGCCAGCGCCGACGCGGCGCGGTTTTCCGACGACATCAGGGCGATGTGCAGCATGTCGGCCCGGCTCAGGCGCGAGCCCACCGCCAGCCGCGACCCGGTGCCCTTGAGTCTGTCCACGTCGGCCATGGTAACGGTCAGCATCTCGGAGAGACGCTGGTTGGCATCGAGCACCACCAGCGCCGTCATCAGCTTGGTGATGGAGGCTATCGGCATCACCCGGTTGGCGTTGCGCTCCGACAGCACTTCACCGGTGCGCGGGTTGGCCACCACGAAGGCGGCGGAGCTCAGCGCCAGATCGTTGCGCTGCTCCAGAAAGCTGTTGGGGGAGTGGGACTGGGCTGAAAACGGATTGGCCTGGGCGCTCTCCATGCTGACGGGAACGAGGAAGGCACCGAGCAACAGGGTAAGAAAAGGGCGAGTAATCATGATTTGACGCTACCGTACGGCTGACAGGGATATTTGGCTAAGTTATATGACGGTAATTGACGCTTCACAACGTCTAATGGCCCGATATTTCAATTTTATGGGATGGCGCACCTTGAAATAACGGTAATGAGCGCTATGGGCGGCTTCATACGAGTAATGATAGGGGTGGTCGGCGTGAGAAACATGGCTGCAGTGTGCGGCTGGTGGCGCCCTCTTGCCGTCAGATGATCGATCTTTTAGCTGTCTCTATTGCCTGCGTCCCTATCTTCACTCATTCCTGGTGATCATCTCTGTTGAAAACGGCCTGATCAGGGGCGGCTACATGTGCTGATGGCGGCCATGGCCGGCGACGGATCACCACAGGATCAAGAAGATAACGAGAGGGCTCCTGGCATTTGCACGCTATGGCGTCATGGCTACCCGCATCAGCGCCGAGGGGCTGTTTTCGACAAAGTAGTGCCAGAGGTGATCATAGAGTGCCTGCTGGCCGGGGAAACTCACCAGTGCCTTGGCCTCGGCCAAGGTGCACCAGCGATATTCGGTGTGCTCATCATTGAGGGTGACCACCTGATTGGGCGGGCAATAGACCACAAAGACCGGCACTACCTCCACCGTATTTGAAACGCTTTCGTAAAATTGTTCCAGATAATGGGCTGTGTATAACTCGCAAACTCTGATACCCGTCTCCTCGCCAAATTCGCGAATAATGGTCTGCCAGCCGGTTTCCCCCGCCTCGACCGTGCCCGCCACATGGCACCAGAAACCACCCTTTACGCGTTTCATCACCAGCAGCTTTGTTTCACCATCAATCGTTGAGAGGGCGACACCGGAGACGGTTTTACAGCGAATGGGGATCATGGGATAGGCTCTAATAACAGGTTCAATGGACGCCTATTGTTCGGCCACCGACGGGAGGCTGGCAAGTGATTTCCTTGCCGATACCACCGGTGCTGGCCAAACGTGACAGGGGCATTCAGCCCCGGTCACGCGTGCGGTCAGCCTCCCATCATGCGGGCGGTCTGGATCGCCTCGATCAGCGCGGCCCGGTTGATGCGGGGGCGCTCCTCGTCCAGCAACTGCTGCCAGAGGGCGATGGCCTGGGAGTAGCGGCCGTGCAGGAAGTGATCGGAGGCGAGCAGCATCAGGGCGCTCACCTCGCCCTTGTCCTGCTTGAGCGCGCTACCCAGCAGGCGCTGCGCCTCCGGGGTCAGCTGCTGGCCTGCCTGGTAGTAGAGCACGGTGGCTTGCGCGGCCTGGGTCGCGGCGCTGGCGCCCCCTTCTTGCAGGGCGAGGCGCTGGTAGGCGAGCAAGGCGTTGTCGTACTCGTCCCGGTAGAGATAGAGCTGACCGAGCGCCGCCCAGCCGTCGAGATCGGCGGGGTTGGTTTGCAGGCGCTGGTGCAGGGCGCCCAGCTCCTTGTCCTGCAGATCCCGCGGGCTCAATCCCGCCAGCGGATCGGGGCGTGACTGATAAGCCTGCCACGCCTGATAGCGGCCGGTGCCGGCATAAATGCCGGCCATCAGCGCCAGCAACAGGGCCCCAAGCAGTATCCATGACCGCAGCCTACGCTGCGGACGAGCGGTGCGGTCCTTGGCCAGCCGCTCGCGCAGGGCCTGCTCGGCAGGTGGGGTGGCGTTGGCGAGGCGGGCCAGCTCCAGCTCCCGGTAGAGGCGGCTGTGGGGGGCAAGACCCGCCTGCTGCTCAGCCATGATGAGGCGGTTCAGCTCAGCCCTGGGGTCGTGGAGACGGGTCCCCTCGGCTCTGTCGCCGACAAGCGGCACCCACGCCGGTTGCCGGCGATGCAGGCTCCTGCGCAGGCGACTGAGCGCCAACAACAGCAAGAGGGCGGGGCCGCCCCACAGCAGGGCCGTGCTGCGCTTGAAGGGGGGATCGTAGCGCACGAAATCGCCGAAGCGCTCCGTCATGCGGGCGATCACCTGCTCATCAGACTGTCCTTCGTCCACCCAGCGATAGACCTCGAGCCGCAGATCCCGGGCAATGGGGGAGTTGGACTCCACCAGGTTCTGGTTCTGGCACTGGGGGCAGCGCAGGGCGCGAGCCAATTCCTGAGCACGGGTCTGCCGCTCTGGGTGGCGAAACTCATAGGTGTCGACCCCACTGGCAAGGGCCCCGAGGCTCAATGTCAGCAAGAGTGGTGCGATCAGGGCGTGGCCGAGACGGCTCATTGCTTGCTCTCCTGCACTTCTTTCTCCACTTCGGGCTGGCTGGCGGTGTTGCTGCGGGCCTTTGCCAGCAAGGGAGCAAACTGGCGTTGCCAGACTTCCCGGGTGAGCTCACCCGTGTGGCGGGTCAGCAGGGTGCCGTCGCCGGCAAAGAGATAGGTCTCCGGCGTGCCGTAGACGCCGAGCTCCAGCGCGAGTCGGCCGTCGGGGTCGGCCAGCACGGCGCGATAGGGGTTGCCCGCCTCGGTGAGCCAGGCGCGGGCGGCGTTCCCCTTGTCCCGGTAGTTGAGGCCGTAGAGGGGCACGGCGCTAGCCAGCTCACCCAGCAGCGGATGCTCGGCGCGGCAGTTGGGGCACCAGCTGGCCCAGACGTTGAGCACGAAGGGCTCCCCCTTGAGCGCAGCAGTGTGGATGGAGGGGCCACCAAGCAGATCGTCACTCTGCCAGGCGGGCAGGGTACGCCCGGCGACGGCCTCATCCTGGCTGTAGGGATTGTTGCCAAGGCCGAGCCAGAGCAGAGCACCGAGCACCAGGGTGAGCACGAGCGGCACGAACAGGCGCAGACGGGCGTTCATAAGGACTCCTGTTCAAGCCGAGGGTAAGGGGCGGTCGCTGGCGCAAGATGGCTAGCCAGCAGCGGTCGGCGGGCGAGCAGACGCAGGGCGCCGCCCGCCATCATCAACAGGCCGCCGAGCCAGATCCAGCGCACCAGCGGCTTATGGTGCAGCCGCATGGCATAGGCGCCGGGCCCCATCTTCTCGCCAAGCACCACGTAGAGGTCGCCAAACAGCCCCCACGCGATGCCGGGCTCGTTCATGTTCATGGTGCGCACGCTGTAGTGGCGCCGCTCCGGGGTGAGCCTGGCCACCTCTTTACCGTTCTTATGCACGCTGAGAGTGATGCGCTCGGCGGTGTAGTTGGGGCCGATGATGGGCTCGCTCCCATCATAGCGAAACTCGAAGGCGCCGAGCCGATAGGGCTGGCCTGCGGCGAGTACGGCGCCCCCCTCCTGGCTGTGGTGACTCACCTGCGCGATGCCGAGGGCGCACACCGCCACCCCGAGGTGGGCCAGCAGGCTGCCGAACCGATTGAGGGTGAGCTCGCGCAGCGACGTCGGTTGCAAGAGCGGGAGCAGCAGGCTGGCCATCAGCCAGAGGCTCAGCACGTTGGCCGCGAGCCCCAGCCAGCTTGCCCGCAGCGGCTCTGGATAGGCGAGGCTCAGCAAGGCGCCCCCCAGCAGGCCGAACAGGCATGGGAGCAGCACCTTGATGCGGCGCTGGGCTGCCAGATGCTGCCAGCGCAGGCGCGGCAGCTGGGTCATCAGCGCCATCAGGCAGAGGGCCAGCGGCACGAAGATGGTATTGAAATAGGGGGCGCCCACCGAGAGTGAACCCAGATGGAGCGACTGGAACACCATGGGGTAGAAGGTGCCGAGCAGCACGCTGGCGCAGGCCACGCTGAGCAGCAGGATGGCGGCGCCGAGCAGCCCCTCTTTTGACAGCAGGCCAAAGCGGGCATAGGGGGCGCGAATGTCCGCCCGCAGGGCAAACAGGGTGAGGGCGCAGGTCAATAGCAAGCCGAGCAGCAACAGCAGGGTGAGGCCGCGGCTGGGGTCCACCGCAAAGGCGTGTACCGAGGTGAGCACCCCGGAGCGCACCACGAAGGTGCCGAGCAGGCTCAAGGAGAAGGTAAAGATGGAGAGCAGCAACACGGCGTGGCCGTAAGCGCCGCGCTTCTCGCACACCACCAGGGCGTGCAGCAGGGCGGTGCCGAGCAGCCAGGGCAAGAGGGAGGCGTTTTCTACCGGATCCCAGAACCACCAGCCGCCCCAGCCGAGCTCGTAATAGGCCCACCAGGAACCCAGCACGATGCCGGCGGTGAGAAAGACCCAGGAGCCGAGCGCCCAGGGGCGGCTCCAGTGGGCCACGGCGCCATCGAGCCGGCCCGAATGCAGCGCCGCCATGGCGAAGGCGAAGTTGACCGCAAAACCGACGTAACCGAGATAGAGCAGGGGCGGGTGGAGGATAAGGCCGATATCCTGCAGCATGGGGTTGAGATCGCGCCCCTCCAGCGGCCCCGGGAACTGGCGGTCAAACGGGCTGGAGAAGATCAGGGTATAGAGGCCGAACAGCCCGACGATCAGCCCCATGATGGCCAATACCCGGGTGCGGATCAGCGGATCGACCCGCTTGGAGCAAAGAGCTACCAAAGCGCCCCACAGCCCCAGCGCAAAGACGAAGAACAGCATGGAGCCCTCGTGGCCGCCCCACACAGCCGCCAGCTTGAAGCCCAGAGGCAGGGCGCTGTTGGCGTGCTGGGCCACATAGACCAGGGTAAAGTCATCCTGGCCAAAACAGCTGGCAAGCAGCAGCAGGGCGGCCCCGAGCAGGAGCGCGACCAGAAGGGCCAGCGGTGTTGCGCAGCCGAGCAGCGGGCGTGAGGCGAGCCGCAGCCCCAGCCAGGGCAGCAGCCCTTGCAGCAGGGCGAGCCCGGTCGCCAGCAACAGTGAGAGATAGCCGAGCTCCGCCAGCACACAACCTCCAGTCAATCATTCGTCTATGTTATGCCGCAGCGTCTGCACCGTACCGGCGCTGGGGGATAACATCCACATTCCTGGCAACAACCAATCGCAACAACTCATCGCCACAAACAAGCGCCAGTCACCCGAGGGCGGCTGGCGCTGGTGATCATGCCTTTAAATTACTGTCATCTGGCCGGCGTATAGCACGAAGTAGCGCAGCAGCAGGATCCCCACCAGGGTCAGGCTGCAGACCAGCACCAGATAGCCGTTTTTGGCCCGCAGCGGTGCGGGGGCCAGCAGGGCCAGCAACTGGGGCAGCAGCATGCCGATGCCCACCACCCCGAGCCAGAATACCTGAGCCCAGAAGCCGCTGCCGATGGCGGCCCACATGGCTGCCTCCTTCTGGCCGCCACCGAAGTAGAGGCCGGTAAAGAAGCAGACCAGCAGCAACACCTCCACCGCCAGCACCGGCCGCTCGAAGCGATGGACGAAGCTCACCCCCTGGCTGTGATGGTTCTCCTTGAACAGGGTGACCGCCAGCAAGATGGTGGAGGCGATGCCAGAGCTGACGCCGGAGATGAGGAACAGCACCGGCAGCACCGGGTTGTTCAACAGCGGATAGGTCTTGAGCGCCGACAGCAGAAAGCCGGTGTAGGCACCCAAGAGCACGGCAAGCAGCAGCAAGAGCGGTGCCAACAGCCGCTCGATGCGGGCGAGCCAGCCAATGAGGCCATCCACAAAGGCGAACTTCTCTTGCAGCAGGTGACTGCGCAAGGTCTCGATCTCGGAGCGAAACACCACCGCCAGCCAGGCGAACAGCACCGCCATGTAGACCTGAAACAGCATGACCCCCATCGACATCACGGAGTCGAACTGGTAGTGGAACATCAGCTTCCAGAAGGTCCAGGGGCGGGCCAGGTGGAAGATGAGGATCAGTAACCCCAGCACCACGCTCACCGGCGCCAGGATGGCGGTCGCCTTGATGATGCCGCTCTCGCTGCCGGCCCCCTTGCGGCGCAACAGCACCGAGAGGGTGGTGGCCCCGGCGGAGATGCCGAGCAGGAACAGATAGATGGCGATCGGCCAGTCCCACACCAGAGAGGGGAAGTGAAATGCGTCATGCCACATGGTCATTCCCTCCATCGGTTATTGCTGTGGTAGATGGCGATGGGGCAAATCCCCACACCAGGGAGGGGAAGTGAAACGCCGCTTGCATGGTCATGACTTTATCTCCCCTTTGGGCACGCGGTACATCTTGGGCGAAGTGCCGAGTGCCTGCTTGTAGCGATAGGTGGTCTCCTTCACCAGCCGTTTGGCGATGGGACTGTCCGGGTCATCCAGATTGCCAAACACCAGCGCCTTGGTGGGGCAGGATTCCACGCAGGCCGGCTCCTTGCCTTGGGCCAGATTGGTCTTGCGGCAAAAGTCGCACTTGTCGGCAACCTTGGTCACAGGGTTGATAAAGCGCACCTGATAGGGGCAGGCGGCCAGACAGTACATGCAGCCAACGCAGAGATCCGGGTTGACGTCGACGATGCCATCCTCCTTGCGGATATGGGAGGCACCGGTCGGGCAGACGTGCACGCAGGGGGCGTTGTCGCAGTGTTGGCAGGACTTCCGAAAGAAGTGGTACTCGGCGTCGGGATACTCGCCGACGGGGCCGGAGCGGATGATCTCGAGGCGCGAGACCCCCTCCGGCACCTGGTTCACTTCCCGGCAGGCGTCCATGCAGGCAGTACAGCCGATGCAGGCCGTCTCGTCGTGGATCATGCCGTAGCGGATCCCGTCGATGGTCTGGCTGTGGGCGAGGGTGGTGGCAAGGGAGCGGGTGTTGGCACGAGCAGCCCCCGTCATCATGATGAGGGCCCCCGCACTCATCCCCGCCATGAATTGACGGCGAGAGCAGCTCATTGTGCCTCCTTGCCCGAGGTTGTGTTCGCCTTGGCCGCCTTGACGGTCTCATGCTGCTTGCTGTGGCAGTCGACGCAAAGCTTGATGCGGGACTTTTCCTGAATCGACTCCATGGGCTCCTTGGCCGGGTGCAGAGCGTGGCAGCTGGTGCAGGTGAGCTTGGTGGCGTGCACATCGTGGGCCCAGAGCGCTTCGCGCAGCACTTTGGGCTCGTGACAGCTCATGCAGACCCCGTTCTGCTCGGCGATGGGGTAGCGCTCGGTACTCTGTTTGTTGTTGAAGCTGTCGCTAAAGCGCATCACATCCTTGACCCCTTCCCGGTGTTTGGGCGAGGGCTGGCCGTGACAGTTGGTGCAGGTCACCGGTTTGAGGTTGTTGGGATTGGTCGCCTGGCCATGCTTGCCGTGCATGACGTCGTCCTGATCCTTATGGCAGTCGGTACAGGCCTTGTCGGCGCTGCGCAAGAATTCCACCTCGTGGGTGGGGGGCACGGCGGCGGGAGCGGTTGTCTGCTCGGCGGCCTGGCCCTGTACGCTGGTCAGCAGCATGGCCGCCATCAGCATCAGTCGTAAGAAATCCATCGTCAAATCACCCATATGAAGCCTCCATCCTGCTGCGGGCCCGACCGGCGGGCCCACAAGCATCGGTTACTGTGCCAGCCGGCCGGCCGCTTTGGCCTCGGCATCCCAGGCGGGAACAGTGGTCTTGAGGAACTGGGCCTTGTCGCTGTTGAACTGCTTCATGTCCATGCCAAGGGCGGCCTGGGCCTTCTCCTTGGTGGAGATATCAGGAATGGCGATCTCCTGGCTGATCCCCTTGGCGGCCAGGAGGCGTGCCAGCTTGGTGCGGGCGTCGGCGGCCTTGTCGAGGGCACTGCCCAGGACCTTGAGGGCTACTTCCGGGGCATGCATCTGTACCCCGTGGGAGGCGATGGCATAGTCCCAGCGCCACTGGGCGTGCCGGATGTCTTGCAGGATATCTTTCATCTCGGCGTCGGTCGCACCGGCATCCCAGGCAGCCTTGGCTTCAAAGTGGGCGCGCACCAGCTGCTTCTCGACCTTGAGCTTGGTCTCGACAACGGCGTCTTTGCGCTGCTTGACGATGCCTTGCAGCATCTCCTTGCTCTGGGTGTGGCAGTTGCGGCAGGTCTGCTCGAAGCGATCAAACGGGTTGCCAATCTTGTGATCCGTATAGACCTTGCCCTGTTCGTTTTGCACCTTGGGCATGTGGCAGTCGACGCAGGCCACGTTGTTCTGGCCGTGAATGCCGGCGCGCCAGGTTTCGTACTCGGGGTGCTGGGCTTTGAGCATGGGGGTCCTGGAGACGGCGTGGGTCCAGTCGGCGAAGCCCTGCTCGTCGTAGTAGGCCTCCATCTGCTCGACCGAGGTGCCATCATCCCAGGGGAATTTCACCGCCTTGGTGGGGCCGGTGAAGTAGTACTCCACGTGGCACTGGCCGCACACCTGGGACTGCTGATCGAAGCGGCCCTGCTCCTTGAACGGCTTGCCGATGGCGGTCATGGCCCGATCGGCATAGGGACGGGAGAGGTGCAGGGCGGGTTTGCCCTCCTTGAACTCTTTCGAGGCGGTGTCGTGGCAGTCGGCGCAGCCGATGGTGTTGACGATCTCGGGTCCACCTTTTGCCCACATCCCCTTGAAGTAGCCATCCTCACCCTTCTCGTCGATGACGCGGGCCACGTCCGGGCCTTTGCAGCTCCAGCAGGCCATGGGCAGGGGGCCATCCTCGGCGCTCTTGGGGGCGCCGGTGCGCAGGGTTTCCCGCACGTCGGTCAGCGCATAGAAGTGGCCACGCGGCTTGTTGTAATCCTTGGCGAAGGCGTAGCCGGCCCAGAGCACCACCATGTTGGGGTCCTCGGCCAGGGCATCGGTGCGCTCGCGGCTCTCGCCGGTCGCCTTCCAGCTGCTGAACTGATCGGCGTGATCCTTGGCGAACAGCTCGCTGCGCGCCTCTACTTTGCCCTTGGGCTGAGCTTCGTCGGCCGCTTGTGCCCAGCCGCTGGTGCCAAGGCAGGTGGTAAGCAGCAGGGCGGCGAGGCCCAGCCTGGTCTGTCTGTTGTGTGAACTCACGATCATCACTCCCAAATCGATCTCATTGCCAAGCCTGACCGTTCCATCCTGGAGCTGGGCATCAGCCCCCGCGCAAGGCAGGAGCAGGCAGGCCGATTAATTGTTATTAGTGAATAAAACCCATGTATTTATGCGATTGCTCGAGTTGGATATTACCAAATGGGTAAAACGAATGATGATTTATCGGGGGCGGGATTGCGCTAGATCAATTGGCGGAGCCAGCAACAAGCGGAAATGAGATCCCGGTTAAATTATGAGGAAACTCAACTTATTGCACCATTGTTAACGCCGCTGTCTGGCGACAGTGGGCACAGTTGCCCGCCAGCCCGCGTCAGGCAAGGGGACGTCTTCAACGCGGCCGGTTTTCTATCCATTTGGGGATAATAAAATCCATGTGAATAAATATGCTGTATGAGCGGCGCGGAAGAGGGCGTCAAGGTTCCCGTTGGCAGTCCGATTCAATCAGGGGGTGTGGGGGAAGATGCGTCAGCCTTTGCCATACTGGATCCGGCAGGAGAGAGGCAGATCCTGCCTAGTGGTCTTCAATTGGGATCTTGTTTCGGTATTGAAACGTTTTACGTGCAAAAAAGCGGATGGATCCGCTACGTGAGCGCATTTTCTATCGAAATTATGGGGAGATCCGCAAGTAACATGCTTATAAAATAAGCGCTCAAAATTTGACTCGAATTGGCATCCGGGGCCCGCTCACTATTTGCTGGAGGTTGTATGGCCGAGCTGCGTATCGAAAAACCCACCATCATGACCCAATTGGAGGGAACCGTCTTCGTCATTCATGACGATGGCACTGTGGTGCGCGCCAGGGCCGGCGTCTTGTTGCAACCGGGCGACCGGATCCTCAGTGGTGAAGGCAGCTACCAGCTGACCGACGCCATCGAGCTCTTCCATCAGGAGGAGGCTGCGGCTGGTGAGGCGGCGGCGCCCACCGCGCCGCCCGCCGATCCCGCAGCAGCGGCTGACGGCGAGCTGGCCGCCCTGCAGGCGGCGATCCGCGCAGGCACCGATCCCACCGCCCAGTTCGAGGCGAGCGCTGCCGGCAACCCGGCGGCAGGCGGCACCATCGGCGGCGTGGCCGGTTCCAGTTCGGGGGGCTTCGTGGTGGTCGATCGCACCAATGACGCCACCCTGGCCGAGGCCGGCTTCGATACGGATCACGCCGATATGCCGCGGGGCGACGAGCCGCTGCTGGAAGGCGAGCGGGATCTGTTTGCCGCCATCACCATCACCGAGCCGCAGACCGACGACAACATCATCAATGCCGACGAGGTGACCGGCGTCATCATCCGCGGCACCGTGGAGGATGTGGAGGTTGGCCAGCCGGTCACCGTTACCCTGCTGGATCAGGATGGCAACCGGCTCACCGTCACTACTGTGGTGCTGCCCGGCCGGGTCTGGGAGGCAAACTTTGGCGACCTTACCGGCAAGCTGGTGGATGGCCCCCTCATCATTCAGGCCGATACCCAGGATGCCGCCGGCAACCGCGCCAGCGATCTGGGTCAGACCCTGCTCGACACCATCACCACCATTACCCTGGATCTCGCCGATGAGAGCGACACCGGCGCCAGCCAGACCGATGACCTGACCCGCGACAATACCCCGCTGCTGCAGGGCAAGGGGGAGCCCGGCGCCACCGTCACCCTGTCCCTTGGCGGCAAGGTGCTCGCCACTCTCACCGTCGATGGCAACGGCAACTGGCAATATCAGCTGCCCGATGCGCTGGCTGACGGGGCGCATGATTTTCGGGTCGATTCGGTGGATATCGCCGGCAACCGGGCCAGCGACATTCTCACCATCGAGGTCGATACCCAGGCCGCCATCGATATCGATGATCTCGACGCCGCCACCCTCTTTGGCAACGGCAATGCCACCCTGAGCGGCACCACCACCAATGTGGAAGCAGGCCAGAGCGTGACCATCACCCTGGTTGGCAGCAACGGGCAGGCGCTGCTCACAACCTCCGTACTGGTGGGGGCCGATGGCCGCTGGCAGGTATCAGATCTTGATCTCTCTGGTGTCACGCAACCTTTTGAGGTGCGCGCCAGCGTTACCGATCTGGCAGGCAACTCGGCCTTGGACGGGGCGCCGCTGATCGGCCAGAGCGAGACGCTCACGCTCTCCGAAGCCGGACTGGCCGATGGCCCGATCGGCGCGACCGGCAGCCTCAACACCGGCGCCGGCATCGATGGCAACCTGCAGGTCACCTTCGCCGCCGACCAGAGTGCTTTCGAGGGGTTGGGACTCACCAGTCAGGGGGTGGCACTGGATTATGTCTGGGGTGGCCAGACCCTGACCGCCAGCGCCGCTGGCGTCACCGTCTTTACCCTGACCCTTGGCAATGACGGCAGCTATCGCATCGTCTGGCACCAGAGTTTGGATCACACTCAGGATGATGCCCTGCGTCTGCCGTTCAACCTCGAATACCGCGATGGCGACGGTGATCTGGTCAAAGCGCCGCTGGTGATCACTCTGCTGGACAGCAACCCGCCGAGCTTCGAGATCCCGGCCATTACCCTCAACGAGGATGATTTCACCAATGGCGCCGCCGTAGTCGGGGAGAGCCGTTTCGTGGTTGGCCACACCGCCGATCCCCTGCTGGTCGACTCGCTGGTGTTCAGCAACCAGAGTGACACCCTGGCCAGTCTCAACAGTGCAGGCCTTGCCAGCGATGGTCATCCGCTTGCCTTCGAATTTGCCGATGATCGTACCCTGCTGGGTTACTACCCGGGCAGCAATGGTCAACGGGTTGAAGTATTGCGTGCCCAACTGCTGGCCGACCAGCAGGGGAGCGATGTGGGCGGCCGGGTGGTGGTCACCCTCACAGGTCCGCTCGATCATCAGAGCTGCGACAGCCTCTCGCTGGGGTTGCAGGTGAGCGCCAGCGAGATTGATGGTGACACCACCAGTGCCAACCTGACCCTGACCATCGACGACGGCCGCGATCCTTCGCTCGGTCTGGACAAGGGGATCTCGCTGCAAGAGGGGGGCCAGCAGAGCATCGATGGTCAGCTGCCGGTCACGGTGGGCAGCGATCGCCTGGTCTCCCTCAGCTTTGAGGCGAGCCAGCCGGCTCTGGCGGGCCTCACCAGCGGTGGCAAGCCGACCAGCTATCAGGTGAACGGCAACCTCATCACCCTGCTGGACGCAGACGGCAAGGGCATTCTGACCGTTACCCTGGATCTCGATGGCAAGTACCATCTTGAACTCGACGGCGTGCTGGATCAGCCGGTGGCCACCGACAGCGTCAATCTGGGGCTGCAGGTGGTGGGCCGCGACTTTGACGGCGATCGGAGCAACCTCGGCACCCTCAACATCACCATCACCGACGGCGCCTTACCGCAGGTTGACCCTGTTTCCCTGACCCTCACCGAGGACAGCGACTGGCAGCTGGGTCAGACCCTTGGCGGCGAGCTTGCCATCACGGCGGGCAGCGACCCGCTGGTGAGCATCGTGTTTGATGTCAATCAGCCGGGCCTGCAGGGGCTCAGCTCGGGCCAGCAGAGCGTCACGGTCATGGTGGCCGATCACCTTATCGAGGGGCGTACCCCAGATGGCGAGCTGGTCTTTACCCTGACTCTGGGTAACGACGGCAAGTACAGCTTTACCCTCCATCAGCCGCTGGACCAGGGCAGTGCGGATGCACTGCTGACGGCGGGGCTGACCCTGACCGACAGCGACGGTGACAAGGTGGCCACGACCATCACGGTGGCGGTAGGTGATGGCGCCAACCCGACCATCTCCGCCGTCACCGGTACCGCCATCACCGAGATGGCGCAAGGGGAGGCGGCAGCGGTCAGCACCATGAGTTTCGTGGTGACCCACGGCAGCGATGCACTCGATCCTGCCTCCCTCGGTTTTCACATTGCCACCATCCAGCGCACCCTGATCGGGCTCACCAGCCAGGGCAGTCCGGTAAGCTTCTCCCTCGCGGCCGATGGCCAGCTGGTGGGCATCACGGCGGATGGACGCGAGATCCTGCGCGCCGAGTTGAGCCTGGTCGAGCAAAGCGGCAACTGGAGCGTGAGCGCCAGGGTCACCCTCGCGGGTGAGCTGGATCATCTGGGGAGCGATGCCCTCTCGCTGCCGCTGGCGGTGACACTGGCCGACCAGGATGGCGACGAGATCGGCACCACGTTGCCGCTCACCATTCACGATGGCCGCGCCCCCACCTTTGTGGCTGGTAGCGGCGTCACCCTGAATGAAGGGGAGCTGACCGGCAGCAACAGCCTGAGCCAAACCGGCCATTTCGATGTGCAGGCAGGGTCAGATCGGGTGGTCGAAGTGGCCTTTGCCGATGCCGGCCAGCAGCCGGCGCTCACCGCGCTCGGTCAGCCGGTGCAATATCAGCTGGTGGATGGGGATCCGAAGATCCCGGGCAGCCAGCTGCTCAAGGGCTTCGTGATGGTGGATGGCCAGCGGGTCGAGGTGTTTGAGGTGCGGCTGGTCGGCACGCTGGATCAGGCGGGCAAGAACGGCTTTGACTATCAGGTGACCCTCTATCAGGGGCTCCATCAGGGCGTCAACGCCGTGACCGAGCTGCCCATCAAGGTGATCGTCAACGACTACGACAAGGCGGGCGGCAGCAACGACAGCACCAGCGGCACCCTCACCATCCGGATTGGCGAGGGGGATAAACCGACGCTGACGCTGACCGGCGTGACCCTCGGTGAAGGGCGCTTCGATGGCGCCGCCAATAACCAGAGTGCGGACGATCAGCAGGCCACCGGCAAGATCACCATCACCGCCGACTCCGACCCCGTGGTCGATGTGCGTCTGACCTTGGCGGGCCAGGTAGTGGATTCCAATGGCAACCCCATCACCCATAATGGCGAAGCCTTGACCTGGCAGGCGGTGGGCAGCGACGGCCACCGCTTCCAGGCGATCACGGCCGACGGACTGGTGGTGATGACGGTGACCCTGATGCAGGTGCCGGCGACTATCGGCGCTCACACCACTGCGACCCTCGACTATCAGGTGACGGTGCATACCAACCTGGATCACGGCGCCGATGACCAGCTTGAGCTGACACTGCCGGTGCAGGTCACCGACAGCGACGGCAGCCAGAGCCAGGGGTCTGCCACCATCAGGGTGACGGACGGCGTGGATCCCCTCATTTCGGCCATCGACGCGGTCGCGGTGAAGGAGTCTGCCCTCGATGGCTCCGCCAGCCAGCATCCCGGCACCACACCGGCGGATCAGGGCGAGGTGGCCAGCGGCAAGGTGACCATCAGCGCTGGCTCGGATCGGGTCGCCTCCCTCGAGCTTGACGTGGCGGTCTTCAATCAGGCAAACCACCTCACCTCGGGTGGCAAGGAGGTAACCCTGGCGGCCCACAGCCCGGGCTGGTATCTGGCCACGGCAGAGGGTGGCAAACCGGTCTTCTGGGTTCACCTCGACGTCACCGGCAGCTACAGCGTCTATCTGGTGGGGCAGCTCGATCACGGCGTGCAGGGTAAAGATGATCTTGCCATCGAGGTGCCGCTCTTTGTCACCGATCACGATGGCGATCGCAGCCCCAATGTGAGCGTGACCGTGACGGTAGAGGATGACATGCCCATCGGTACCGTGCTGGCGCATACCCTGAACGAGGGGAGTTCCCCCGTCAGCGGCGATCTGCTGCCGGCAGCCAACGAAGGCGCCGATGGTGCCCGGGTCGAGTCGATCACCATCAACGGCCAGACCCATGCCGTCAATGACTCCCTCACTCAGGAGGTGATGAGCCCGGATGGCAAGCAGGTGATGGGCTCTCTCACCATTTCGGCCGATGGCAGCTACTGTTTCACCCCGGCGGCCGGGTTTGATCACGACAATGCACAGCTGAGCCAGGTCATCACCGCCCATCTGGTGGATGGCGACGGTGACCGTGCCGACAGCACCCTGACTCTCCATCTGCAGGATGAGCCGGTGAGCTTTACCGTCACTGCGGCCCTGGGCAACGAAGATCAGGGGGCGCAGGATCCGAGCGCCGGTATCCCCATCCAGATACAGCTCGACATCGGCGATTTCGACCGGGGCGAGCATGTGGAGCAGCTCCTTGTTCAGGCACCCGCCAATACCCACGGCAGCTTCTATTACAACGGAGTGGCACTCACCACCACGGCCGATGGCAAGTGGTTTATCGTGCCGCCCGAGGCCATGGTCACCAGCGATAACGTGCACTACCGCACCCAGGGGGTGACCTTTGTGCCGGCGGCCGACTGGTCCAGCTGGAGCAATCAGGGCCAGCCGCTCCACTTCCAGGTGCAATTGCAGGTGGGGGTGGCCGAGGGGGATGCCCCTGCGCCGGTCACCGGCGATCTCGCCATCACGGTACGCGGCGTGGCCGACAAGCCGCTGTGGGATACCGACCATACCAGCCAGCACTACGACACCCATGAGGACAGCAGCGGCATCAGGCTCAATGTGCAGGCGGGCCTCACCGATACGGATGGCTCAGAGACCCTGAGCTACCAGATCCGGTGGGAGGCAGGTCAGGGCACCCTCATGCTCAACGGGGCCGAGCTCAAGCCAAACGCCAGCGGCCTCTACAGCGTCTCGGCCGGCAACATCAACAAGGTGAGCGTGGCCCCTGCCAAGGATTTCAGCGGCGACATCAAGCTCTCCATCACCCCGGTCAGTACCGAGAAGGCGCCGGTCGCCAGCGGCCAGAACAAGGCGTTTGGGGATGCCATCGAGCTGGTGATCAATGTCAATCCGCTGGCGGATGACGCCAAGCTGACCGTGCGCGACATTCAGGGCAAGGAGGACACCCTGATCGATCTGGGCAGCAAGATTGGCCTGGCCCACCTGGGGGACACCACAGATGGCTCCGAGCAGCTGTTCGTGCGCATCGGCGGCCTGCCTGCCGGGGCGACCCTGTGGCTCGGCGGGGTGGCGGTCACCCTGGATGCCAACGGCTACTACGAGGTGCCCTTCGATCGCATCAATGACCTCAAGCTGCTGCCGCCAAAAAACAGCAACGTCGACTTCGATCTCACCATCAAGGGGGTAGTGAAGGACACGGCCACCCTGACCGATGCCAACGGCCAGCCCCACACGGTGGTGAACGAGAATGAGACCGGCGCCCAGACCCTGCATGTGGATCTGGTGGGGGTGGTGGACGAGCCCCATTTCGACCTCAATACCTCCGGCTGGAGCCAGGATGGCAACGGCTACACCATCACCATCCAGGAGGATGGTCGGGCACCGCTGGACTTCAAGCTCACCTCCGGGGAGTGGACCGACACCCCGCTGGATCACTCGGAAACCTTGAACCTGGTGCTGGAAGGGCTGCCGGCAGGGGCCAAGGTGTTCGACGGCAATGGCAAGGCGCTGACCCTCACCTTCGCCGGGCTAGACGGCAAGGGCAACCCCCTCTATCAGGTGGATGTGTCGAGCCTTGGCAACCTGCAGATCCAGCCGCCGGCCAACAGCACCGCCGATCTGCACCTCATTGGTCATGTTGTGGTGACCGAGAACGACGGCGACAGCAAGAGCTTCGAGGTGCCGCTCACCATCAAGGTGGAGCCGGCCATCGACGCCACCGACTATGCCAAGACCAGCCATGGCCTGGAGGATCAGTTCATCGTCCTCGACTGGCAGCCTGACCTGACCGACGGCGCCGAGCAGGTGACGCACCTCGGCCTCTCCGGTATCGAGCCCGGGTATGAAGTCTGGATCCGTGCGGGCGGGGTCGAGACCCAGCTGACCGTGAGCGGCGGCGCCGTGGAGTTGAGCGACGGCGAGCTGCAGAGCCTGCTCGGCGGCGGCCAGCTGCTGGTGAAAGGGCCCGAAGACAGCGACAAGGACACCACACTCCATAGCCATGTCACGGTGACACAGGTGGATGTGGACTCCAGCGCCACCGCCCAGAAGGTGATCGAGGGCACTCTGCATCTGGATATCCAGGCGGTGGTGGAGCCCGATGGCAATCTGGTGCAGACCGGCCAGCTGGAGAGCCCGGACGGGCACGATATCCCGCTGGACGGTGTCTTCGTGTTCGAGGATCTGGACCCCAGCAGCGTCGAGACCATCGATTATCTGGTGATCAGCGACCTGCCGCCGGGCTTCGTGGTGGTGGGCGGGATCAACGACGGTCAGGGCAACTGGACCGTCCCCCACGACGCCCTCGACAGCTATGCCCTGCGCTCGCCGGATGGCTTCACCGGCACCGTCACCTTCAAGGTCAGCGCCAGGGTGATCGATCTTGGTGACAACAACGAGGGGGATGTGAGCACACCGACCTATCGGGAGCTCACCGCCAGCGCCGACTTTAATGGCGCGACCCACTCAGGCCAGGTGGCCGCCGACGTCGATTTCGACAACAGTGCCCCCATCACAGGGGTGGAGGATCAGAGCGTCAATTTCGGCAGTCAGCTCAAGCAGATGGTGACCCTAGGTACGGCAGATAGCGGTGACGACGAGCTCAGCATCGTCATCACAGGTCTGCCCCCGGGCGTCAACGTGCAGGGGCTCACCTTCGACTTCGTCAACGGCGAGTACCTGATCAAGTTGCCGGGTGGCCTCGATGATCTCGACCGGCTCACCCTGACCTTGCCTGAGGATTACGCCGGCGACGGCCTGCACTTCAACGTGCGTCTGGTCAACACCGACACCGTCAGCGGTGACTCCAGGATGGTAG
Organism: Aeromonas sp. FDAARGOS 1408; assembly: GCF_019048665.1. Lineage (NCBI taxonomy): Bacteria > Pseudomonadati > Pseudomonadota > Gammaproteobacteria > Aeromonadales > Aeromonadaceae > Aeromonas > Aeromonas sp. FDAARGOS 1408. The sequence goes on from NZ_CP077394.1 coordinate 1,467,245, forward strand.
AGAAAGAGATCACCCTCTCCATCACCCCGGAGGTGGACATCAATGGCGGGGCGGATGGCCTGCCCGAGCTGCAACTGAACGTGAAGGATATGAACGGCGACGGCCAGCCGGACAACCTGGAAGACACCGAGATCCACCTCGATCTGTCGGTGAAACTGGCCGATATCAGCCCCTCGGTCGCCAACGGCGGTCTGGAAACGGTGGAGCGGGTGGTCGTGACCGTGGATCCCCAATATGGTCACTTCCTCGACAAGCACGGCCAGCCGGTCTCCACCCTCACGGTGAACGACCCGGCGGATCTCAAGGATCTGGTGTTCGTGCCCAAAGAGCACTTCAGCGGTCAGGTGCCGCTCGACGTGACGGTGGATATTCTCGACACCGCCACCACGGGTACGGATCGCGGCAGCTGGAGCGGGCAGGTCGGCTTTGAGGTGCGACCGGTCAACGATCCGGCCGTGCTTACGCTGCACGATGTGGCGGGCGACGAGGATGGCGTCATCAGCCTGGCGGGCCTCGGGGCTGCCCTCATCGACACCGATGGCTCCGAGCAGATAGTGGCGCTGCAGATAAAAGGAGTGCCGGACGGTTTCACCCTCTCGGCCCCGGCGGTCAACAATGGGGGCGGTGTCTGGCAGGTACCGGTAGGCACCGACTTTGCCAAGCTGACCCTGATCCCGCCGGCCGATTTCAGCGGCACCGTGGATCTCACCCTGAGCGCCTTTACCCTCGACCAGGGGTTGACCTTGCCGCTCGAAACCAGTGGGAGCTTCACCGTGACCGTCAATCCGGTGGGGGATGCGCTCATCAGCGATCTGGTGCCCACCGCCAGCGGGGTGGAGGGCGACAGGATCCAGCTCAATCTGGGGCTGGAGACCCGCGATACCCAGGCCACCGGCGGCAGTGCGAGCAATGTGCATGAAAATGGCGCCGAGCAGGTGCGGGTGACCATTCGCAACGTGCCGGAAGGGGCCGCCATCGCCCTGCCAGACGGGGTGGCCGGTGAGGCCATCAGACTGCCGAACGGCGACTGGCAGGTGACCACGGTGGGCAGCAACCTGGCGAGCCTGCTGTTGGTGACCAACGACGTCAATGGCACCCTGAACCTCGAGGTGATCGCCCAGAGCCTGGACAACGGCGCGCTGGGACCAGAGGTGAATGGCAGCATCGATGTCACCATAGCGGCGGTCAACGACGCGCCCGAGAACATTTTGCCCACGACGCCGCTGGTGGCCGAAGAGGATGTGCCCTATCGCATTGACGGTCTGCAGGTCAAAGACGTGGATGCGGGCAACAGCACCATAGAGGTACGCCTCTCGGTGGAGCACGGCACCCTCACCCTGGCGGATGGCAGCGGCGTGACCCTGACCGGCAACGGTACGGGAACCCTGGTGCTGAGCGGGTCGCTCGATGCCATCAATGCATTGCTGGCGGGCGGCGTGACCTATCTGGGTGAGCAGGACTTCAACGGCCAGGATCGGCTCACCATGGTGACCGATGATCGGGGCAACACCGGCAGCGGCGGCCCCTTGAGCGACACCGACGTAGTGCCCATCGAGGTGCTGGCGGTCAACGATGCGCCGGTCAATCAGCTGCCGGGCAGCATGACGGTGAAAGAGGATGGCTCTCTGTCGCTATCCGGCATCAGCGTGAAGGATGTGGATGCCGGCAGTGCGCCCATGGCCATGGTACTGAGGGTCGAGCACGGGGTGTTGACCCTGCTGGGAGCGGCGGGCGCGGTCTCGGTACAGGGGGCGGGCAGCAACGAGATGACCCTGGTGGGGTCGCTTGCCGATCTCAACCAACTGCTGGCCGGCAACCTGCACTATGAACCGGCCAGGGATTTCTGGGGCGAGGACAACCTCACCATCACCACCTCGGATCAGGGCAACAGCGGTGCGGGCGGGCCCTTGAGCGACACCGATCAAGTGATCATCACGGTGACGGCCGAACCGGATCTGCCGAGCCTGACGGTGGGGCCCCACGAGATCCATGCCCTGCAGGGGGCCATGGTGCCGCTCAATCTGACCGCCAGCGTGGTCAATCCGGCACCGGGCGAGCTGTCGCTGCGCATCAGCGGTCTGGCGGGGGCCCAGGTGCTGGATGAACTGGGGCAGCAGGTCGGCCATGCCGATAGCAACGGCGACTGGCTCATTCCGGGTGGCCACTCGCTGCCGCTCTATCTGGACGGCCTGACGGCGGGAGACCATGTGCTGGGACTGAGCGCAGAGTCGAGCGTGGGGGGCACCACCATCAGCTCCCCCCTCGATACCGTGACCATCCATACCCAGGCCGGTCATACGCTGATGGGGTCGGATCAGGGGGATTGGCTGTTTGGCAGCACGGGTGATGATCGCCTGCTGGGCGGCAAGGGCGATGACATCCTGACCGGCGGCGCCGGCAGCGATCTCTTCGTCTGGCAGCAGGGGGATGCGGGGAGTGCAGGCCAGCCCGCCATCGACACCATCACCGATTTCAGCCCGCAGGCGGGTGACAGGATCGATCTGGCGGACCTGCTCAAGGGGGTGACCGACAGCAGCGTGGACGGCCTGCTGGGCCACCTGCAGGCGTCGGTGACCAGCGCGAGCAACGGCCTGAGCGATGTGAACCTCTCGGTGTCGCCGGCGGGGGATGGCCAGGTGACCCAGCAGATCACCCTGAAGGGAGTGGACTTGAGCAGCTGGCAGCTTGGCGGCACCTCGTCCCACGACATCCTGCAGAGCATGCTGGATCAGCACAGCCTGATCGTCCAGCACCCTTGATGGGGCGGATGTGAATAAAAAGAGCCGGCGCTTGCCGGCTCTTTTTCCATTTGATGTTTGCTTGTCGGCTTTTTTGCCGAGCGGGCCGTCTGGCCGGGCGTGGCAAGGGGATCAAGCCAGAGCCTGGGCCAGCAGGTGGATGGGGTGCTCGCAGGGGAACGCTGTGCTCATCTCGATCTGCCATTTGCAGGTTTCGCAGTCGGTGATCACCAGATCGGGCTTGAGCCGGTTTATCTGATCAAACAGCCCCTCGCCGATGGCCTGGCTGGTCTGGTAGTTCTCCGACTTGAAGCCGTAGGTACCGGCGATGCCGCAGCACTGGGAGTCCAGCACCGTCACCTTGACCCCGGGGATGGCGCGCAGCAGCTCGAGGGTATAGATGACGCCCCCCATCTTCTCCATGTGGCAGGGGGTGTGGTAGGCGATGTGCAGATTGAGCGGCTTCATCGCCGGCTTGTTGCCCTGGTAGAACTCGTTCCACAGGAAGCGGGTCACCAGCGAGATGCGATCGCGCACCTTGTGGTTGTCCTGCTCCAGCAGGTGGGGATATTCGTCGCGCAGGGTGAAGCCGCAGGTGGAGGAGGTGGCCAGTAGCGGCATCTCGTTGCCGAGCAGGGTGTTCTCCAGCTGCTGGATGTTGAAGGCCGCCTGCTGCTTGGCCTTGTCCATGAAGCCGTTGGCAATCAACGGCACGCCGCAGCACTTCTCCCGCTCCAGCAACTGGACGCCGATGTTCATGGCGTTGAGCACCTGCACCAGCTCCTTGCCGAGCTGCGGGTGGTTGTAGTTGACGTAGCAGCCGTGGAAGTAGGCGATTTGGCGCGCAAAGCGGGCCTGACTCGCTTTCTGTTTCTTGTACCAGCCGCGGAAGGTGCCCTGGGAGTACTTGGGCAGATCCCGGTGGGAGGAGACCCCCAGCGCCTTGTCCAGCACCAGCTTCATCGGCTTGAGGCCGGTGGTGAAGTTGACCACAGGGGCCATCAGGGTGGACATGCTGCCCATCAGGTCGGTGTGGGAGAGCACGAACTCGCGGATCCCCGGCTTGAAGCCGCTGTACTGGTGCTTGGCCTTGGCGATGATGTCGCCGATGCGCACCCCGCTCGGGCAGGCCACCTCGCAGCGCTTGCAGTTGGTGCAGTACTTGAGGGCGCTGTCAAAGAGCTCCGGGCTCTTGATGCGCAGCCGCTCCCCATCCGGGCCCGCCTGCTTGGGGCCTGGGTAGGCCGGGTTGGCCTTGGCCACCGGGCAGTAGGCGGTACAGACGGTGCATTTGATGCACTGATCGAAGGTTTGGTTGGCATGATCCAGTAGCATGTCAGTTCTCCTCCCGTTGGGTGTGAAGGCACGGGATATGGGTCGAAATCATCATTGGGCTGAACTCAAAATATGACCGGCAGCCTGCCAGCCGGTGGCAACGGCCACGCCTGACCCTGACCCTTCTTTTATGGGGTCATAGTGCGCCAGCACGCTGCCGGCGCCGTAGAGGTTGGCGAGCGGTTTGCCGCCACGCAGCACTCTGAGTTTGTCGTCGGTCTTGACCCCGAAACCCATGAAGGGGTGGTGGTCGAACAGGCGGCGGCCGGCCCAGGCGTCGCGCTCGGGCAGGCTCAGCACGTCGGCGTTGAAGATGGGCTCACGAATGCCGCGCAGGCGTGACTCCAGCCCGCGGCTGAAGAAGCTGCCGGAGGCGAGTACAAAGTTATCCGCTTCAAAGAGTTGATCGTCGCCATTCTGGCTGTGCACGCCGATGACCCGATCGCCGTCGTAACGGGCTCCCAGCACCCGCTCGCTGGTGAGGAAGGTGCCGCCAAGGGCCATGAAGCGGCGCTTGAGGGCTTCCTGCATCCGCATGCCGATAAGCGACGGCGGCATGGTGGCCACCTCCTTGATGATGCAGCCAGTGCGCTGCTCCAGCTCCGTCAGGCGCGGGCCGACCAGCCCCAGTGACAGGCAGGCGGGCAGCACCAGGTGGCGGCATCGCGGCTCGCCGCTCTCCTGCACCATGCGGCTGATCTCGCGGGCCAGATCTGTCAGCAGGTCATGCTGGCCATTGCCCTGCTTGTCAAACAGGCGGGCGATGTCGGCGGAGCGAAACTCGTGGGGATTGCGGCTGAACTCGGCCAGCTGGGGCAGGCGAATCTCCCCGGTCAGGATGCGGCAGTGGGCGAAGCGCGCGTGGGTCGCGAGATTCGCCGCCGCGAGCTCGGGGTGAAAGTCGCGAAATCCCTCCAGGGTGGCCAGCAGGATGGCGTCGGGGGCCGGTGCATCGGTCACGCAGGCACAGGTGTCGGGGGAGAGCCAGGTGGCTTTGAGGGTGCCGATGGGGGTCAGCCGCTGGTGGTTGCGCTCCTGGCGAAACAGCGGCAAGCCCAGGGCGGCGCAGTGGCGCTGCAGATCATCGAGGCTCGCCGCGATATGGGCCAGTCCCACCTTGCTGTAGGGGTGCTCGGGGTTGGCGGCCATAAAGGCGGGCAGGGCGGCGCGGGGATCCCCTTCGCTCTCCAGCAGATCCACCGAGCCGGAGGAGAAGTGCAGGGCGCTCTGGCCGGAGGCCATCAGCAGGGTCTTCTGGCCGGCCTCGGCCAGACGCAGGGCCGCGGAGAGGCCCGCCATGCCGCCGCCGATAACGATGCTGTCAAATTTCATGGCTGCGCTCCTTGGTGGGATTGGCGGTGCTGGCGTCTTGCGGGAAGGGGGGCTCGGCCACCAGGTGGGGGGCCGTCCACTCGCCAAGGCCGAACAGCCCCTCGTAGATCCAGTAGGTAAATTCAGCTTCGCGCAGGGCATCGCCCCACAGCACGGGGCGGGTGCCCTTGTAGCGCTCCTCCAGGAACTGGCGCAGCATGACGCAAGCCTGGCGGCCGTCGGCCTTGCCGTACTCCTGCATCAGGCCGGCGGCGCGATAGGCGCACAGCTCCCCCTGACAGGGGCCCATGCCGAGGCGAGTACGGCGGCGCAGATCCACCAGGTTGTCCACGTCGAGCTCGCGCAGGGCGTATTCGATTTCACCCGCGGTCACCATCTCGCACTCGCAGATGAGGGCGTTGGCCTTGGGATTGTCGCGGAAAAAGGCGATGACCCGCTCGCCGTGGCGGTATTGGGCCGAGCCTTCGGCAGGCACCGAGAGGCCGGGGGCGGAGACCTTCTCCGGATCCCGCGAGCCGGGCAGGCTCAGTTCGGCGGTGCGGCAGGGCTTGCTGTTGCCAAGCTTCTTGGCCAGCAGATCGGTGGCCCATTCGGCCATCAGCCGGTAGGTCATCAGCTTGCCGCCGGTGATGGTGTTGAACCCCTTGAGGCCGTCACGCTCGGCGTGATCCAGCAGCACTATGCCACGGCTGATGTTGCGGCCCGACTCGTCGCCATCCACCGCCACCAGCGGGCGAACGCCGGCGTAGGCGCGCAGCAGACGGGTGCGGGCCATGATAGGGGCGAGCTTGATCCCCTCGCGCAGCAGCACCTCCACCTCTTCGGGCTCGACGGTGAGCTGGTCAATCTTGTGGTAATCGATGCGGCTCGAGGTGGTGCCGATGAGGGAGATGGTATCGCCCGGCACCAGGATGTCCGCGTCCGCCGGTTTGCGGCAGCGGTTGAGCACCAGCTGGTTGATGCGGTAATCCATGATGAGCAGGGAACCCTTGGCCGGGAACATGCGGATGCCGAGATCGGCGTACTCGCAGATCTGCTGGCCCCAGATACCGGCGGCGTTGATCACCTCCTGGCACTCTACCTCGAATGCTTCACCGGTGCGGGTGTTGATGGCCTTGACCCCGTGCACTCTGTCCTGGGTGCGCAAGAGCCCCAGCACCTTGCTGTGGGTGAAGATGCGGGCGCCGTGCTCCTTGGCATCCAGTACGTTGGCGGCGGCCAGGCGGAAGGGGTCGACCGTGCCGTCCGGCACCTGGATGGCACCGATCAGCGCCGGGTTGACGTTGGGTTCGAGGCGCAGCGCATCGGCGGGATCCAGCTGGCGGGCGTCGATGCCCGCCAGGGCGCAGGCGTCCATGAAGGTAGTTTGAAAATTGATGTCATCTTCCGGCAGGGTGATGAAGAGGCCGCCGGTGTCCTCGACGCAGTGGCTGGCGATCCGCTTGAGGATGCGGTTCTCCTGAATGCACTCGCGGGCGGACTCCTGATCCGTCACCGCGTAGCGGGCGCCGGAGTGAAGCAGGCCATGGTTGCGGCCGGTGGTGCCGGCGGCGATATCGTCCCGCTCAAGCAGGATGCAGTCGATGCCGCGCAGTGCGCAATCGCGCATGATGCCGGCTCCGGTGGCGCCACCCCCTATGATGACGACTTGTGTGGTTATTCTTTTCATTCTTGCCCGTCTCATCTCTTCCAGATGGTGCCAGTGTGGCCTGTCTCTGGGCAAAAATGTTTGATATGGGCCAAGTTAATGTTCGCAAACGCTCATTGAAAGGGGTGTTAATGAGCAAATCGTGATTGTTGTCACACTCTCATAACAGCAGAGGGGGCCACCGGGGCCCCCTCTGTCGACATGGCACTCAGCCGCAGCACTTCTTGAACTTCTTGCCGCTGCCACAGGGACAGGGATCGTTGCGCCCCACCCGCAGCGGTGCCGGATCCTGTTCGCCATCGGTATAGACCCAGCGCCCCTGATGGCGTACGAAACGGGATCGCTCATGGAGGCAGTGGCGCTCTTCACCCTCCATGAACCAGGCCTTGAACTCCACCATGCCAAGGGTGTCAGCGGGGCCGCCCTGGCTGGCGAGGATCTCGAGCCCGTCCCATTGGGTGTCGGTCTGGGAGAGCTGCTCCGCGGTCAGCCCGTTCAGATAGTCAGGGTGCCAGCTGTGTACCAGATACTCCCCCAGTCCCAGCACGAAGGCGCTGTAGCGCGAGCGCATCAGCTGCTCCGGGGTCTGGGGGGCGGCCCCCTGGTGCAGTGATCCACAGCACAAATCGAGAGAAAGAGTTGAACTGCAAGGGCATTTGTTCATGTGACTGGCCATCTGAGTCGATAGAGATAGAGGGCGGGGATTGTAGCGAAAGCGGGTCCCCGTCGACCAGCATCCTATACTGGTCTGGTAGGAACGGAACACTCATAAAAACAGCTGCAAGGATGTAAAAGATGACGCTAAAGCAGAAAATCCTGTTGTTGGGAGCCGTCCCCGTGCTCCTGATGGCCCTGGTGGTCAATCTCAGCAACTACATGATTGCAAAGAGTGATCTGGAAGCCGATCTGGTGGTGGCGCGGGAGAATGCGATCAAGGATCGCAAGGAACTACTCAGCAGCTATCTGATGCTGGCCAAGACGGCCATCGATGCCGTCTACAGCCAGCCGGACAGCCCGGCGGTGCGCAAGCAGGTGATCGAGATGCTGCGTCCACTGCGCTACAGCAGCGACGGCTACTTCTTCGTCTATGACTTTCAGGGCACGGCGATACTCTTGCCTCCCCGTCCCGAGATGGAGGGCAAGAACCGCTGGCAAGACAAGGATGCCAAGGGCAAGCTGCTGATCCAGGAGATCGTCAAGGCGGCGCGCCAGGGGGATGGTTTCTCCGAATACTGGACCGCCAAGCCCTCCATCGGTCGGGACGCCCCCAAACTCTCCTTCAACCTGGTACTCGACAAATACCAGTGGATCATCGGCACCGGTTTCTATATCGACGACATCGACAACGAGCTGGCGGCGCTGCGTACCGTACGCGAGAGCAACATGCGTGACTCGCTGCAGAGCAGCGTGCTGCTCATTCTGGTCATTCTGGGGGTGACCCTGGCCGCCACCGTGGTGATCGGCAACCGGGTCACCCGGCCGCTGGCGGACGCGGTATCGGCCCTCAACGACATCGCCGACGGGGAGGGGGATCTGACCCAGCGCCTCAAGGTACAGAGCCACGACGAGATTGGTCAGCTGGCCACCGCCTTCAACCGTTTCGTGGCACGGATCCAGTCGGTAGTGAGCCAGGTGGGGGAGACCAGCAATCACCTGTTCAGCGCGGTGGAGAAGCTGCACCACCTGAGCGAGCACTATGACCATCAGATGCACGGCCACAGCCGGGAGACGGATCAGGTGGTTACCGCGGTGACCGAGATGAGCTCCACCGCCCAGGAAGTGGCGGCCAGCGCCTCCAACGCCGCTACCGCCACCAGCGATGCGGCGCGCGAATCCGATGCTGCCCGCGGCGTGGTGGGCACCGCCATCAACAGCATCAACCGGCTGGTGGGCGAGGTGCACACCGCCTCCGGCGTCATCGAGCAGCTGGCGCAGGAGACCGCCAAGATAGGATCCGTGGTTGAGGTCATTCGCGGCATTGCCGAGCAGACCAACCTGCTGGCGCTCAACGCGGCCATCGAGGCGGCCCGGGCCGGCGAGCAGGGACGCGGCTTCGCGGTGGTGGCGGATGAAGTCCGTTCGCTGGCCGGTCGCACCCAGCAGAGCACCAAGGAGATCAACGAGATGCTGCAGCGTCTGCAGGGCGGGGTGAAACAGGCGGTTGACGTGATGCAGGCCAGCGAGGATCGCAGCCAGGAAACGGTGCAGGAGGCGAGCCACATCGCCACCTCCCTCGACAGCATGGTGATGGCGGTCAGCACCATCAACGACATGAACATCCAGATCGCCACCGCCGCCGAGGAGCAGCATGCGGTCTCCGAGGAGATCAACAAGAACCTGGTGGCCATTCAGCAGATCGTCAGCGAGCTGACCGATGCGGCGGTCGAATCCAACAGCACCACCCGCGATCTCGCCAGCACCGGGGACAAGCTACGCAAGCTGGTCTCCCAGTTCCGCTACTGATGGGATGACAAGAGGGAATATCCCTCACAAGATGCGGCCTGACCCCCGGTTCAGACCGCACTTTATTTGGGGATTGATCAATAATGTGTGAAAATTGTCGCCCTCTGTGTCAGCTGTTGCCCCTTACCCTATGAATGAGATCGTGAAAGGCAGTATCGATTTGATCCGTCAGCTCAACTATGGCCTGGTCTACGCCAGCCTGGAGGAGCACAAGGAGCTGTCCCGTACCGATCTCTCCCGCCTGACCGGTCTCTCGCCTGCCAGCATCACCAAGATCACCCGCGAGCTGCTGGACGGCGGTCTGGTGGTCACCTGCGGCGAGAGTTCGGTGGGGCGCGGTCGCCGCCAGACCCTGCTGCGCATCAACGAGCGCCGCTTCCAGTTTCTCTCCATGCGCCTTGGGCGCGGTTATGTGGACATGGCGCTGTTCGACCTGGCCGGTCGCTCCCTCGCTCGCCATCGCCATGTGTTCAGCGAAGGGGAGCGCGCCGACCTGCTGGCCAGCCTGGTGCGGGCCATCGAGGGCTTCTTGCCCAAAAAAGCGCTGCGTCTCGCCTGCATCGCCCTCTGCCTGCCGGGGCAGGTGGAGCGCCACTCCGGCATGGTCAAGCACTTTCCCTTCTACGATCTGCGAAACTGGCCGCTCGGCCCGACCCTGCAGGAGGCTTTCGCGGTGCCGGTGCTGGTGAGCGGCGACGTGCGCACCTGGATCCAGGCCGAGCGTGAGTGGGGAGCCGCCAAGAACTGCGCCGATGCGGTGCTGGTGTTCGTACACAACGACATCGGGGTCGGCATGGTGGTCAACGGCCAGCTCATCGAGAGCGAGAACGCACTGCTCGGCGATCTCAGCCACCTGCAGCTCGAGCCCTACGGTCAGCGCTGCTACTGCGGCGGCTTCGGCTGTGCCTGCACCCTGGTGACCAATCAGGCGCTGGAGGCGCAATACCGGGATCTGCGCGAGCGGATGCAGGAGCACGATTTGCCCGAGAGCGTCACCATTCGCGAGCTGTGCGAGCTGGCGCTGGCGGGCAACAGCCTCTGTCAGGACATCCTCCATCAGGCGGCGGGGCGGCTCTCCCGGGTGCTCTCCAACCTCATCTGTCTGCTCAATCCGGGCAAGTTGCTGCTGGGGGGGGAGATCACCCGCGCCGATCGGCTGCTGTTCCCCATGCTGCACCAGTCGCTGGCCAGCCAGTTGCCGGCCGAATACCTGGTGCGCCTGCAGATCGAATCCACCCACTTCTACGAAGATCCCACCAAGCCCACCTCGGTACAGGTGCACAAGGCCCTGCGCGACGGCAGCCTGCTGCTCGACTTGTTGCGAGGCGACAAGGAGGCATGAGGCTGGGGTTGCAAGGACGCATCCTGCTCATGCTCTGTCTGGTCAGTCTGCTGCAACTGGTGCTGCTGAGCGGGGCCAGTTACTACTATGTGTCCGAGCAGCGCTACCGAGAGGTAGGGGATCAGGCCCTCGACGTGGCGCGACTGGTGGCGCGAGAGTCCGGCGTCATCGCCGGGGTGAAACGGGCCGACACCGCCCGCCTTAACGTGTTGGTGGAGCGGATCCGCGCCGAGGTCGGTGCCAGCTACATCGTCGTCGGCGATAAGGAGGCGCGCCGGTTGGTGCACCCCAATGCGGATCGCATCGGCCAGCCCATGATGGGGGATGACCCGCAACGGGCCTTGCAGGGGGAGTCCTACATCTCCCGCGCTCAAGGATCCCTCGGGGTCTCGGTGCGTGGCAAGAGCCCCATCCGCGATGAGCTCGGCCAGATCATCGGGGTGGTCTCGGTCGGTTATCTGGTGCGGGATATCGAGGCGGATCTGCAGGGTTTTCTGCATTTCGGTCTCGCCATGACCTTGCTCATCGTGCTGCTCAACAGCCTGGCCGCCACCTGGTTGGCACGCCGCTACAAACGGGCGCTGCTCGGCTTCGAGCCCGAACAGATGGGGCGTCTCTACACCGAACTCGACTGCACCCTGCGCACCGTGCGCGAGGGGATCCTCACCATCGACGAGCAGGGGCGGCTCACCTCCCTCAACCCCAATGGCATCCGCTTGCTGCGTCTGGATGAAGCCACCGCCCGGGCCGCCATCGGCCAGCCGGTCACCCGGCTGCTGCCGGAGAGCCGCATGCTCTCCCTCATTCAGGATCCGCGCCCCCAGTTTGATGAAGAAATTGTGCTCAACGGCCAGTCCCTCATCGTCAACCGGCTGCCGCTGGTGCGGGACGGCAAGCTGATCGGCGCGGTGTCGAGCTTTCGGCGCAAGGACGAGCTGGCCGAACTCAGTGCCCAGCTCTCCCAGGTGCAGGCCTACAGCGATCTGCTGCGGGTGCAGACCCACGAACACCACAACCAGCTCGGCACCATCGCCGGGCTCATCGAGCTGGGCGCCACCAGCGAGGCGCTCGCCTTCATCGGACGGGAGGCGGCCACCGAGCAGAGCCTGCTCAACTTCCTGCTGACTGCCATCGCCAAGCCCAAGGTGGCCGGCCTGCTGCTCGGCAAGTACCACAGGGCCCACGAGCTGGGGCTGGTGCTGGAGGTGGACCCGGATTCTCGCCTGCACGACATCCCCCTTCGCGTCAGCGGCTCCCAGCTGGTGACTGTGCTCGGCAACCTCATCGACAATGCCTTCGAGGCGACCCGCCGCCACGGCGCCCCCTACCAGCCGGTGCGGGTGGCCCTGAGCGATCTCGGCCAGGATCTCATTCTGGAGGTGGAAGACGGGGCCGGCGGCATCGATCCTGCGCTGGCGGATCGGCTGTTCGAGCGGGGGGTGAGCAGCAAGGCGGAGCCGGATCACGGCATCGGCCTCTCTCTGGTGCGCAAGACCCTGGATGCCCTGCAGGGGCAGATCACCATCGAAGCCACGGCGCAGGGAAGTTGCGTCGTCTGTTACATTCCCAAGGAGGTGTGAGTGATCAAGATCCTGATCGTCGAGGACGATCCGGCCATCGCCGAGATCCACCGCCGCTTCGTGCAGCGGCTGGCAGGTTTCGAAGTATTGGGGGTGGCGCTCACCCTGTTTGATGCCAGGGAGCAGATCGCCATCCTCAAGCCCGATCTGGTGCTGCTGGATGTCTGGCTGCCCGATGGCGAGGGGTTTGCCCTGTTGCGCGAGCTGCGCCAGGCCGGGGCGAGTCTGGACGTCATCCTGCTCACCGCGGCGCGGGAGGCCGGTGCCCTGCAGGAGGCGATGCGGCTCGGGGTGGTGGATTTCATCTTGAAGCCCGTGGTGTTCGAGCGGCTGCGCGACACCCTCGACAAATATTGCCAGAGCCGCGCCGCCCTGGCGGCCCTGGCGGACATCGATCAGCAGGCGGTGGACGCCCTGTTTGGCACGCCGTTGCAGCAGGTGGCGGCGGGTGGCCTGCCCAAGGGGATCGACGGCCTCACCCTGCAGCGGGTGCTGGCGGCCTTGACCCAGCAAGGAGCCAGCGCCGAGGAGATCGGCGGCCGGGTCGGGGTGAGCCGCACCACGGCGCGCCGCTATCTGGAGTTTCTGGTGGGCCAGCAACTGGCGAGTCCGGAGCTGGAGTACGGCACCGTCGGCCGGCCGGAGCGGCGTTATCGCCAGCCCTGACTGGCGTAACTCCCCATCCTGTCTTGCCAATAAAAAGAGCGCCTGTCGGCGCTCTTTTGCTGTGTGAGATCCGCCAACTCAGCTTGGCTCGGATTGCAGGGTGGCAGCCGGTGCGCGGCGTGCCTGCCACCACTGCCAGAGCGGCAACAGCAGCATCACCAGGGTGATCAGCGTGAAGGCCAGGGTGATGGGGCGCTCCCACAGGAAGCTCAGGGAGCCGTCGTTGATCACCAGGGCGCGGCGCAGGTTGTCCTCCAGCATGCCCCCCAGGATAAAGCCGAGCAGCATGGGGGCCATGGGGAAGGTGAGCAGGCGCAGGCCGATGGCGATCAGCGCCACCAGGGTCATCACATGGATGTCCATGGTGTTGAAGGAGACCAGATAGACCCCGGTCAGGGAGAACAGCAGCACCATGGGGATCAGCACGGGGCGCGGCACCGCCAGTACCTTGGCCAGATAGGGGATGAGGGGGAGGTTCAGGATCAACAGCACCACGTTGCCCAGGTACATGGAGATGATCACCGACCAGAAGACGTCTGGATGCTCCATGAAGAGGCGCGGGCCCGGCTGGATGCCGTAGGCCACCAGGGCGCCCAGGATGAGGGCCGTGGTGCCGGATCCCGGGATCCCCAGGGTCAGCAGGGGCACGAAGGAGCCGGTGGAGGCGGCGTTGTTGGCCGCTTCCGGCGCGGCTAGACCGCGCAGGCTGCCTTGGCCGAACTGCTCCTGGCGCTGCTTGCCGGCGATGTTGCGCTCGGCGCCGTAGGCCATGAAGGCGGCGATGGTGGCGCCGGCCCCCGGCAGCACGCCGATGAGAAAGCCCAGCACCGAGGAGCGGGCGATGGGGGGCGCTATCTCCCTGACCTCCTCCTTGCTGAGCTTGAGGCTGCCGAGCTGCTGCATCTGCCTGGCTTCTTCCTCGCTGTTGTCCTTGCCGGGGCGCAATACCGCCATCAGGATCTCCGCCAGAGCAAAGGTGGCCATGGCCAGCAGCAGGAAGGAGAAGCCGTCACGCAGGTCCGGCAGGCCGAAGGTGAACCTGTCCACCCCGACGCTGCGGTCGATGCCGATGGTGGAGATCATGATGCCAAACAGCGCCATGATCAGCGCCTTGAGCACCTGCCCCTTGCCGGCAAAGGCTGCCACGGCGGAGAGCCCCAGCACCATGAGGGCGAAGTAGTCCGCCGACTGGAAGGAGAGGGAGACCTTGGCCAGCAGGGGCGCTGCCACCATCAGCATGATGGCGGAGAGGGTACCGCCGGTGAAGGAGGCGTAGGCGGCGATGGCCAGCGCCTTGCCCGCCTGTCCCTTGCAGGCCAGGGGGTAGCCGTCGAAGGCGGTGACCACGGTGGCGGAGCAGCCGGGGGCGTTGATCAGGATGGAGGAGGTGGAGCCACCAAAGATGGCGCCGTAATAGACGCCGGCCATCAGGATGATGCCGGAGGAGGGATCCAGGCCATAGGTGATGGGGATCATCAGGGCGATGGCGGTGACGGGGCCAAGGCCCGGCAGCATGCCGATAAAGGTGCCGATGAAGCAGCCAAGCACCACCATCATCAGGTTGACCGGCAGCAGTGCGGTGCCGAGTCCTTGCAAGATTCCGTCTAACATGGTGACTCCTTAGAAACCGAGCAGGGTAAACAGGCGACCCGGCTCCAGATAGACGTTGAGCCCCTTGGTGAGCAGGGTCCAGAAACCGATGGAGAAGGGGACGCTGATCATCAGGCCGTAGCGCAGGCTGGGCTCACCCAGTACCCGGATGCCCACGCTCAGGAAGGCGATGGTCGAGAGCACGAAGCCAAACCAGGTGAGCCCCAGTCCGTAAATGACCATGAGCCCGAGCAGGATAAAGACCCGGCGCCAATCCCCCTCTTCCCGGCGCAGGGGCTCACCCCCGGGAAAGAGCACCAGCAGCAGGGAGAGCAGCGCCCCGATCCCGGCCAGGGCATAGGGCAGGGTACTGGCGGTGAAGGGTTCGTATTCGTCGCCGGGGTAGCCCGGTATCTCGGTGGCGTAATAGCCATAGGCGAGGGAGAGCAGCAGAAACAGCAGGCCCCCCAGTCGCTCCTTGGTGATGTTCATCTCTTGACTCCAACATGAGCGGCGGGCCTGCGCCCGCCTGCGATGTGACAACGAGGGTTACTTGATGAAGCCGAGCTCGCGCATCAGGCCGCCGATCTGCTGTTCCTGGCCGTCGAGGAAGGCGGTGAACTCGGGACCGGACTTGTAGAGGTTGGTCCAGCTGTTGCGGCTGCGGACCACTTCCCACTCCGGCTTGTCGTACATCTGCTTGAGCAGGGCGGCAAACTCGGCGGACTTTTCCGGGCTGATGGTGGGGGAGGCGAAGTAACCGCGCCAGTTGGCGAAGACGGTGGGGTTGTTCTGCTCGCTGAAGGTGGGGATCTGCTCCGCCCCTGGCAGGCGCTTGTCCGAGGTGACCCCGAGGATCCGCATCTGGCCCGACTTGACCGCTTCCATCGCCTCGCCAAAGCCGGTGGAGATGGCCTGGGTCTCCCCGGCCAGCACGGCGGCCATGGCGCTGCCGCCGGCATCGTAGGCGACGTAGCGCAGCTTGCTGGCGTCGGCACCGGCGTTCTTGAAGGTCAGGGCGGCGACCAGGTGATCCAGGCTGCCACGGGCCGAGCCACCGGCGATCTTCACCTTGGCCGGGTTCTCCTCGTAGGCGGCCAGCAGCTGGGCCCAGTTCTGATAAGGGGAGTCCGCCTTGACCGCCAGCGCCTGGTAGTCGGCGATGATGGCGGCCACCGGGGTCAGATCACGGAAGGACTGGGGCAGCTCCTTGGAGAGGGATTTGACGATGATGGGGGTGGAGTTGACCATCAGAGTCTTGTCGGACTGGGCCGAGGTCTCGATGAGGTGGGCGATGGCCTTGGCGCCGCCACCGGCGGACATGTTCTGATAGGAGACGGTCTTGACCAGACCGGACTTGGCCAGCACTTCACCGGTGCCGCGGGCCGTGGTATCCCAGCCGCCGCCGGCGCCACCCGGGATCAGGAAGTGGACTTCGTTGATCTGGGCCTGGGCGCCGAAGCTCAGTGCGAGCAGGCTACCGATCAGGGGGCGCTTGAAGGTTCCTTGCAACATGGTGCTCTCCTTGTGATTGTTGCAGGAAGGTTAATTAATCATGTCTGGCTGGAAAACAATCTGACCGTAATGGCTATTAAGGCTGTTGTGGCCATTTTGTTCATTCTGGTCACGACAGGGAGTACTGCTCGCTCATGGCAGGCCGGAAGGGGGCAGGTTGCACTGCGCCTCCGGCTGAAAAGGCGCGAGGTTCCCCGTCAGAAGGGGAGCCTCGCGAAAGAGGGGGCTGACTTATCCCTGTGATGCGGGGGCGGCGGAGACCTGGTCGCCGCTGGCTCCCTGCTGCTTGAGGGCCTCGCTCGCCTGCTGCTTGCGCTGCAACTGCTCCACTACCAGCTTGTAGGCGATGTAGTACTTGTAGATGTTGCCCACGTAGGTCACGGTCTCGGGCCCTATCTTCTCCGCCGCCACGTACTCGACGTTGTGAAACCAGACGTTGGGATCCAGTCCTCGTTTCTTGGCCTCGGTGCGCAGCCGTGCCACCCGGGCGGGACCGGCATTGTAGGAGGCGAACGAGAAGAGCGCCTTGTCGAGGGCGGTCATGGGCTCGTCCGCATAGTAGTGGTCGATCATCCAGCGCATGTATTTGACGCCGCCATGGATATTGGGCTCAAGCTGGCGGATGTCGCCCACCTTCAGGCCCTTGCCGGTGGCGGGCATGATCTGCATGATGCCGATGGCGCCGACGTGGCTGCGCGCCTGATGGTTGAGGGCCGACTCCTGGTAACCCTGGGCTGCCATCAGCAGCCAGTCCACCTCGTATTTCTCGCCATACGCGCGAAACAGATCCACCACCTGCAGAAACTTCTTGCGCTCGGCCTCGGCGGCGGCGCTCTTGACGAACTTGTTCTGCTTGAGATAACGGGCGAGGAGCTCGTCCCCGGTCGCCTTGCCGCGCAGCGCCTTGATCTGTTCGTTGAGCATGGCCAGCAGTTGCGGGCTCTCCTTGCGCACCGCCCAGGCGATGATGCCCCCCTCCCGGAACACGGGGTCGTCGTGGATGGTGACCTTGGGGAAGATCTTCTGCCAGAACCGGGCCTTGTGCTCGTCCATGACGATGAAAGGGAGCAGGCCGGCGTTGACCATCTCCACCAGATCTTCGTCCTCCAGTGCCTCGGGGGCCGGCTGAATGTCGATGAGCGGCTCTCCCGCCGCCTTGAGTGCCTGGTTGTAGGCCATGAGGCTCTCGAAGTAGCTGGAGGAGGGGCGCACGTAAATGCGCTGGCCGGCCAGGTCGGCGGCACTTTCCACCTTGGGGGAGAGGGGGCCGGAGATGAGCAGCTCCCGCACGTTGTCGAGCAGGGGGGCGGTGAATGCCACGCCCTGCTCCTTGCGCTTGTCCGTGATGGTGAGGTTGGCGGCGGCGATGTCACCCTTGCCCGCGATGAGGGCATCCAGCAGGGCTTCGCGCGCCACCGGGATGAAGATCAGGTGCAGCTTGAGATGGCGCTTGAGGTTCTTTTGCTTGCGCAACTGCTCGTTGAGCCGCTTCTCCAGCAACATGAAGGCGTCGTAGGTGACGCCCCGCTGTATCCCCTTGTCGATGAAGTAACCTGTCTTGTTGTAGGTGGTGAGCACCCGGATGGAGCGCCGTGCCAGCATGGCATCGAGATCGCCAAGCTGGGGCTGGGCCAGCTGGTCGCTGTTGAACGTCAGTGCGGCCGGTTCAGCGTCGGCCTGCGCTGGCGTTGCGGCCTGCAGCGGGCCGCACAGCAGTCCGCACAGGAGGAGGATCCATAACCGCGTCATGATACTGCCCTCGTCTGTTTCATTGAGTGTAAGCGGCATGGGGCGGGCGCTTTAGCTCATTGGGTTTGCTCGGCGGGGGGTGGATAGCACCATAGGCCCTATCCGATGAGAGGGCAGGCAGCGGGGAAGTGGGGAACAGAGCAGAGAATAAAAAGGGGAGCCTCAGTGGCTCCCCTTTGAGGGTACTTGGTCGGCGCTAGAACCAGAAGCCGATGATGAAGGAGCCTGCCAGGGTCAGCATGACGTTGGCCACCGCATAGGTGCCGGCATAGCCGAGCGCCGGGATGGAGCTGTTGGCCGCCTCGTTCACCACGTCCATGGCCGGGGCGCAGGTACGGGCCCCGGTGATGGCGCCGAGCAACAGGGCCGGGTTCATCTTCAGCACCCAGACGCCGAACAGGTAGCCCACCAGCACCGGCAAGGTAGTCACCAGCATGCCGGAGAAGAGCACCACCATCCCCACTTCGCTCAGGTGATCCAGGATGCCGCCCCCCGCCTTGAGGCCGGTGCTCACCATGAAGACGGCAAGGCCGAGATCCTTGGCCAGTCGCAGGGCGCCCGGCGGCACATAACCCACTGTGGGGTGGTTGGCGCGCAGGTAGCCCATCAGGATCCCCGCCAGCAGCAGGCCGACGGCGTTGCCGAGGCCAAACTCCAGCTGGCCGAACACCAGGGAGACGGAGCCAATCAGCAGGCCCAGCACGAAGAAGGTGGTGAAGGCCACCAGATCCGTGGTCTGGCTGTGAATGCTGATGAAGCCGATCTTGTTGGCCAGCAGCTTGACCCGCTGCTTCTCGCCGCTGATCTGCAGCACGTCGCCCTTTTGCAGCATGATGTTGCGATCGAACGGCATCTCGATCTGGGAGCGCACCACCCGATTGAGGAAGCAGCCCTTCTCGGTGAGGTTGAGCTCCACCAGGTGGCGGCCCACCACAGCGTCGTTCTTCACCACGATCTCTTCGGTGACGATCTGCAGGTCAAGCAGGTTGCGGTCGAACACCTCCTTGCCGTTGCGGTAGTTGACGTCGAGCTTCTCGTGACTCTCGGGGTAGCCCACCAGGGCGATCTCGTCCCCTTCCTGGATGACGGCGTCACCATCCGGACTCGCCAGGATGCCGTTGCGGCGGATCCGCTCCACGTAGCAGCCGGTGTGAGGATAGATGCCGGTCTCGCGCAGGGTGCGGCCGCCGATCCAGGCCGCCAGCTCGGGGCCGACCCGGTAGGCGCGGATGATGGGCAGGTAGGTCTTGCGGCTCTCGTTGTCGGAGAGACCGCGCTCGCGGGCGATCTTCTGCGCCTCGGTGTTGAGGTCGAGCCGTGCCAGCGAGGGGAGGTAGCGCACCACCATCATCAGGCCCACCAGTCCTACCAGGTAAGTCAGGGCATAGCCGATGCCCATATTGTCGAGCACCGACTGCATGTCGGTTTGATGGGGGAGGTTGAGCAGGCCGCTGCGCAGGGCATCCTGGGCCCCCACCAGCGCCGGGGTCGAGGTGAGCGAACCGGCCAGGATGCCGGCGGCCATGCCCGGCCCCAGGTTGAAGAACTTGGCCAGTCCCACGGTGAGGAAGAGGGCGGTCAGCAGGATCACCAGGGTCAGGGTGATGTAGTGGATGCCGTCGCGCAGGAAGACGCTGAAGAAGTGCGGCCCCGCTTCGATCCCCACGCAGAAGATGAACAGCATGAAGCCGACGTTCTCCGTGGTGGTGCTGAATTCGAAGCCCATCTGGCCGAACAGCAGGGCGGTGAACAACACGCCTATGGTGTTGCCTATCTGGAAGTTGCCGACCCTGACTTTGCCGAGCAGCAGGCCGAAGGCCAGTACCACGAACAGCAGCAGGGAGTCGCTTTGATGTAGCAGTGTCACGAAATCTATGGTCATGCCCGGAAAAACCGAGGAAAAAAGTGGGGCCGACATTGTGCCGGATCCCTCACCAATAAAGAAGCGTCAAAGGCGCATTAATCGGTACTAACCCGCCACCGCCCTCGGGGTCATGAGGGTAACTGGGGGGCACCTGCGGCAATGACCTCTATTTCCCTCTGCCAGCCCCGCTGTCAATTAGTGATTCCTGCTATCTGTGATCCTCGTCTTTGGGGGCTGCTTGAAATTTTACGCTCTGCTGTTTGGTCGGTCGATTTGGCTCTCTGGCAGCATTTTTGACTAATGGGGATGGGATGAGTCTGGCGGTTGGTCGCGGCCCGCCCGTGCAGGGTGACCCATCTGTGGCGGGATGGCGAAAAGATATCTGTAAAAAGCATCTGATGGGAGCACTGGCGACCCATTCGGGGGGCGCGGCAAAAACAGCAGAAAATGAGGTGGGCGAGTCAAACGTGCCGGCCTTGCCGGCAATGGCCTGCCAGCCTAGGCCGTCATTGGCTTTGGCCTACTTACCCACAGAAACTGTGGATAACCCTGTTCATGAAACTTGGTGATCAGGCTGTAGCCCGCGCCAATACTGGGCTGCAAGGGCTGTTCAAAAAATACCGGATAAAGATTGTTTCTATAAAAATCAAATAGTTACGCGCAGCAGAACAAAACGCTGTCGAGGCGGACGGGGGACAAAAAGGGAGAGGTCACCGCAGGGTGCGGCTTGTGCATTAAAATTGGTAGAGGAAAGCACTAAAGTGGATAACTTGCACCGAGATGGTGAGGAATTGGCTCCCCCGACTGGACTTGAACCAGTGACATACGGATTAACAGTCCGCCGTTCTACCGACTGAACTACGGGGGAACATCAGGCAAGGAGGAGCATCATACAGAGGTCGCATTTCGAGGTCAATAGCCGCTTCTGCTGCCAGAGTGGATACCCAGGCCACCCCATCTCGGAGTACACTTCTGCTCTTGCGTATTTTTGCCGGGAGTCGTCATGAGCAAGTTATTCAAGCTGGCCAGCCAGTTTCAACCCGCCGGGGATCAGCCGAGGGCCATCGCCCAGCTGCTCGACGGTATCGAGTCTGGCCTCGCCCATCAGACCCTGCTCGGGGTGACCGGCTCGGGCAAGACCTTCACCATGGCCAACGTCATCGCGACCCTCAATCGTCCCACCATGATCCTGGCTCCCAACAAGACCCTGGCGGCCCAGCTCTATGGGGAAATGAAGGAGTTCTTCCCCGACAACGCGGTGGAGTATTTCGTCTCTTATTACGACTACTACCAGCCCGAGGCCTATGTGCCGACCACCGACACCTTCATCGAGAAGGATGCCTCCATCAACGATCACATCGAGCAGATGCGGCTGTCGGCCACCAAGGCGCTGCTGGAGCGGCGTGACGTGGTGATCGTTGCCTCGGTGTCGGCCATCTACGGCCTGGGGGATCCGCAAGCCTACCTCAGCATGATGCTGCACCTCAAAGTGGGGGATGTGATCAACCAGCGGGACATATTGCGCCGCCTCGCCGAGCTGCAGTACACCCGCAACGACATGGCCTTCCAGCGCGGCACCTTCCGGGTAAGGGGGGAGGTGATGGACATCTATCCCGCCGAGTCGGACAAGCTGGCCCTGCGGGTAGAGCTGTTTGACGAAGAGGTGGAGCGGCTCTCCCTGTTCGATCCGCTGACCGGCGCCATCGAGCAGACGGTGGTGCGCTACACCATCTACCCCAAGACCCACTACGCCACCCCGCGCGAGACCATCCTGGGGGCCATCGAGCACATCAAGGAGGAGCTCAAGGGGCGGCGCGAGCAGCTGTTGTCCCTCAACAAGCTGGTGGAGGAGCAGCGCATCAGCCAGCGCACCCAGTTCGACATGGAGATGATGCAGGAGCTGGGCTACTGCTCCGGCATCGAGAACTACAGCCGCTACCTCTCCGGCCGCGCGCCGGGGGAGCCGCCGCCCACCCTGTTCGACTATCTGCCGGGGGACGGTCTGCTGATCATCGACGAATCCCACGTTACCGTTCCGCAGATCGGCGCCATGTTCAAAGGGGACAGGTCCCGCAAGGAGACCCTGGTGGAGTACGGCTTCCGGCTGCCGTCGGCGCTGGACAACCGGCCGCTCAAGTTCGACGAGTTCGAGGCCCTGATGCCGCAGACGGTGTTCGTCTCGGCGACCCCGGGCCCCTACGAGCGGGACAAATCCGGCGGCGATGTGGTGCAGCAGGTGGTGCGCCCCACCGGTCTGCTTGACCCCGAGGTGGAAGTGCGGCCGGTCAGCACCCAGGTGGACGATCTGCTCTCCGAGATCCGCAAGCGGGTGGCGGTGGAGGAGCGGGTGCTGGTCACCACTCTCACCAAGCGGATGGCGGAGGACTTGACCGAATACCTGGCGGATCACGAGGTGCGGGTGCGCTATCTGCACTCGGACATCGATACCGTGGAGCGGGTGGAGATCATCCGCGACCTGCGTCTGGGCAAATTCGACGTGCTGGTGGGCATCAACCTGCTGCGCGAAGGCCTCGACATGCCGGAGGTCTCCCTGGTGGCCATCCTGGATGCTGATAAAGAGGGCTTTCTGCGCTCCACCCGTTCGCTTATCCAGACCATAGGCCGGGCGGCGCGCAACCTCAACGGCAAGGTGATCCTCTACGGGGATACCATCACCAACTCCATGAAGGTGGCGATTGAAGAGACTGAACGGCGCCGCGCCCTGCAGCACGCCCATAACCTAGAGCACGGCATCACGCCGAAGGGGCTCAACAAGTCCGTCGGCGATGTGATGGACATGGGGGGCAGCCGCACGGCGGGCAAGGCCGGCAAGGGGAGTCGCAAGGCCGCCGAGCCGCAAGGGGAGTACCACGCCCGCTCCGCCAGCGAGATCGCCAAGGAGATCAAACGGATGGAAGAGCAGATGTTCCAGCATGCGCGAGATCTGGAGTTCGAACAGGCGGCGGCGCTGCGGGATCAGATCCAGCGGCTGCGCGGCGAGCTGATCGAGTCATGAGCGCCCGACGCTGGCTCATCTGGCGGCGCCTGCGTCGCCTCTATCAGGGTTTTCGCCATCCTGCCACTCCCTGGTGGGCCAGGGGGTTGGTGATCCTGGTGCTGCTCTACGGCATCAGCCCGGCGGATCTGGTGCCCGACCTGGTGCCGCTGGTCGGTTGGCTCGATGATGCCACCCTGTTGTTGCTCCTCCTGTGGGGCTGGGAGCGCTGTCTGCCGGCGCCGGTGCGCAAGGATCTGGAGAGCGTCTCCTGAGCGGTCAGGGCACGACAGGTTTGCGATGTCGGGGGGAGGCCGAGGCGGGATAAACGGTTTCATTCGAGCGACGCCAAGCGGCGAGTACAGGAGGCAGTCCACAGCGATTGTGGCTTGCCTGGCATTGGCGTAGACTCCACGCCGTTCACATCATGAGTATGGAAAAATGGATCTGATCCTCTTTGCAATCGACTTTATCCTGCACGTTGACGTGCATCTGAAAGAGCTGTTTGAAAACTACGGTATCTGGGTTTACGCCATCCTGTTTCTTATCATCTTCTGCGAGACCGGACTGGTGGTCACCCCCTTCCTGCCGGGTGACTCCCTGCTGTTTGCCGCCGGTGCCCTCACCGTGGGCAGCGTGCTGGACGTGCACACCCTGGCGGCCGTGTTGATCATCGCCGCCGTGCTCGGCAACGTGGTGAACTACACCATAGGCCACTTCTTCGGTGAGCAGCTGTTTCACAACCCGGACTCCAAGATCTTCCGGCGGGACTATCTGGACAAGACCCACGCCTTCTACGCCAGACACGGCGGCAAGACCATCATCATCACCCGCTTCCTGCCCATAGTGCGCACCTTCGCCCCCTTCGTGGCGGGCATGGGGGCCATGACCTATCCGCGCTTCCTGGCGTTCAATCTGGTGGGGGGGCTCT
The DNA here is from genome assembly GCF_019048665.1 of Aeromonas sp. FDAARGOS 1408. Classification (NCBI taxonomy): domain Bacteria; kingdom Pseudomonadati; phylum Pseudomonadota; class Gammaproteobacteria; order Aeromonadales; family Aeromonadaceae; genus Aeromonas; species Aeromonas sp. FDAARGOS 1408. Next base: position 1,490,993 of record NZ_CP077394.1, read on the forward strand.
TGTGGGTGATCTCCTTCGTCTACGCCGGCCACTTTTTCGGCAACCTGCCGGTGGTGCGGCAGAACTTTACCCTGCTCATCTTCGGCATCATCGGCATCTCGCTGCTGCCCATGGTGATCGGCATGGTGAAAGCCAAGCTCAACGCCGGCAAGGTGGCTTCCTGAGTCAGCCTTGTTGGCCGTGTCATGAGAGGGAGCCGCAGGCTCCCTTTTTTGTTTGAGCATGGTTCTGATTGCTGATTTCTCACTGATGAGCCAGGAGAAAAGGCTAGTAGGCGAGCAAGCGGTCACCAGGATGGCTGGCAGGGGAGCGAGACATTGAAGAACGATATCAGGGGGCAAGGTGCCACCCGCTATCTTCATGAAAAAGGGAGCCACTGGCTCCCTTTTCGCGACGGATGATGTTGCTCCGACCTAGTTGCAGCAGCGCCCCTTGACCAGGTTGCCGATGGCCACCACCACGAACACCAGCAGGTAGGCGGCGAAGATGGCCACCAGCCACTGGGGCATGGAGAAGCTCAGGAACTGCCAGCTGACCTCGCTGCAGTCGCCATCCGGGAAGAACATCCAGGGGATCCACTGATCCAGCGGTGCCCAGCTCGGGAAGTCGACAAACCCTTCGCAGACATTGAAGGGAGAGGGGTTTACCTGATAATCCACATGCTTGAGCGCCAGTTTTAGGCCCCAGAAGGCACTGGCGCCCCACATCAGCAGGGCGCTCCAGCGCACATACCATTTCTGCGGAGCCACCATGCCGAGCAGCGCCGCCATGAGGACCCCGAGGGTGGCAAGCCGCTCATAGATACACATGACGCAGGGATGCAGACCCAGCACGTGCTGGAAGAAGAGGGCGCTCAACTCGAGGAACAGGGCGGAGGCTGCAAGCAGGCCCCATGCCAGGCGATGGGCGGCTATACGTCGCAGAAACTCTATCATCTGGTTGATCTCACAGAAAAAACAGTGGCTGAATTAGAGCAGAGCAGGGGCCAAAAAGAAAGGGCCCTGGCGGGCCCTCATGGCACTCAGTAGAGTGCGGACAGTACCGCAGGCGCGGCGTTGTCGAGCGTCAGCCAGCCGGCCTGATAGTACCAGTCGGTGAGCGGGCCGAGCAGAAACTCCACCGAGAAGAAACCCACCAGACCCAGCACCAGGGTATAGGGCAGCGCCATCCACACCATCCGGCCGTAGGAGAGGCGCAGCAGCGGCGCCAGTGCCGACGTCAGCATGAACAGGAAGGCGGCCTGGCCGTTGGGGGTGGCTACCGACGGCAGGTTGGTACCGGTGTTGATGGCCACCGCCAGCAGCTCAAACTGCTCGCGGCTGATGGCATTGTTGAGCAGGGCGGTCTTCACCTCGTTGATGTAGACGGTGCCGACGAAGACGTTGTCACTGACCATGGAGAGCAGGCCGTTGGCCAGATAGAAGAGCGCGAGCTGGGCGTCCGGCTCGGCCGCCAGTACCCATTGGATCACCGGCTTGAACAGCTGCTGATCGATGATAACGGCGACCACGCTGAAGAAGACGGCCAGCAGGGCGGTAAAGGGCAGTGCCTCCTGGAATGCCTTGCCGAGGGAGTGTTCTTCGGTGATGCCGGTGAGGGAGGTGGCCAGTACGATGACCGACAGACCGATGAGACCCACCGCCGCCAGGTGCAGGGCAAGCCCCAGAATGAGCCAGAGGGCGATCACCGCCTGCACGATCAGCTTGGCCTTGTCCTGAGCGGTGCGCTCGGCCTCTTCATAACGGTTGTAATCCTCCATGATGCGACGTACCGCGTCCGGCAATTTGGCGCCATAGCCAAACCAGCGACACTTTTCGACCAGGACGCAGGTCAGCAGACCGCAGATAAACACCGGAACCGTGACCGGAGACATGCGAATGGCGAATTCGACGAAATTCCAGCCGGCCTGTTCACCGATGATCAGGTTCTGGGGCTCTCCCACCAGGGTGCAGACGCCACCGAGGGCAGTACCGATGGCGGCATGCATCATCAGGCTGCGCAGGAAGGCGCGAAAGTCATCCAGGTGCTGACGATTGAGCTCGTTGACGGTGCCATCATCGGTGTAATCGTGGGAGTGGCCAAACTCCTTGCCGGAGGAGACCTTGTGATAGATGGCGTAGAAGCCGGTGGCGACGCTGATCACCACGGCAATCACGGTGAGGGCATCGAGGAAGGCTGACAGGAAGGCGGAGACCAGACAAAACGCCAGGGATAGCATCGTTTTGGAGCGGATCCGGATCAGCAGCTTGGTGAACACGTAGAGCAACAGCTGCTTCATGAAGTAGATGCCGGCCACCATGAAGACAAGCAGCAGCAGCACTTCGATATTGGCGACCAGTTCGTGTTTTACCTGCTGTGCCGAGGTCATGCCGATCAGCACTGCCTCAATGGCCAACAGGCCGCCGGGTTGCAGCGGATAGCACTTGAGGGCCATGGCCAGGGTGAAAATGAACTCGACGACCAGCAGCCAGCCGGCCATGAAGGGATCGAGATAAAAGGCGATCGGGTTGATCAGCAGGAATAGAAGAATAGCGGCCTTGTACCACTGGGGGGCGTTGCCCAGAAAGTTCCTGGCAAAGGCTTGCCCTAAGCTGATTGGCATAATAATGGGTCTCTGTTTTGTGGTTGGTATCTGCGTCTATGCAGTCAAGACAGGCTCGACCAGAACATCCGGATGTTGTCCCTTATCAGATTGATTCCTCATGATTTTAATCAAAAAGAGCATTAACTATAAATAACATAGTCGCGCTTGCCCATGAGTATGGTGGTTTTATGGGCAATCCAGGGGTTGGCTGGCACCTATTGCCGGCTTAAATACATTTTTTTAACAAAATCACCCGCTGATGTGAGCAGAGGACTGACCTTCTGCTTGCCAGCCCTCCCTGCTTTGCTATTATTCGTGAGCCTTTTTTACGTACTACAACAGAGTCACTACATGGTCATAAAAGCGCAGAGCCCCGCAGGGTTTGCCGAGGAATACATCATCGAGTCCATCTGGAACAATCGCTTTCCTCCAGGATCCATCTTGCCGGCCGAGCGCGAGCTGTCCGAGCTGATTGGCGTGACCCGAACCACCTTGCGTGAAGTGCTGCAGCGTCTGGCCCGCGATGGCTGGCTCACCATCCAGCATGGCAAACCGACCAAGGTGAACAACTTCTGGGAGACCTCGGGACTCAACATTCTGGAGACCCTGGCTCGCCTCGATCAGGACAAGGTACCGGATCTGGTGGCTCAGCTGCTGTCGGCGCGTACCAACATCTGCACCATCTTCATTCGTGGCGCGATCCGCAACAACCCGGAGCAGGCCGCCGAGATCCTGCGCGGCGCCGCCGAGGTGGAGAACAGCGCCGAAGCCTATGCCGACTTTGATTACCGGTTGCACCATCAGCTGTCGTTCGCCTCGGGCAACCCCATCTACGCCTTGATCCTGAACGGTTTCAAAGGGCTGTACAGCCGGGTTGGCCGCTACTACTTCTCCGACAAGCAGGCGCGTGAAACCGCGGATGCCTACTACAAGACCCTGCTTAACCTGGCCGAGACCAAGAATCACGAGGCCGTGTTCATGACGGTGCGCCAATACGGCATCGAGTCCGGCAGACTCTGGACCCGCCTGCGCCAGGACATGCCGAGCAATCTGTGCGACAACTGAGCCTGCTCTGATGCAAGAAAAACGCGCCGATTGGCGCGTTTTTTATGGCTGCAAGGTGAGGGGGATCAGAGCGGCTTCTTCTCCGGGCAGCGCCCGATGATGTCGGGAGGCAGTTCGCCATTGTCCTGCTCCAGTATTACGTCGAAACCCCACAGCTGGTGCAGATGCTTGAGCACCTCGTGACGGGAGTCCCCTAGCGGGATCCGGTTGTGTGGCACATAGCGCAGGGTGAGGGAGCGATCCCCCTTCACCGCCACGTTGTAGACCTGGATGTTGGGCTCCAGATTGCTCAGGTTATACTGGGCTGACAGGGTATTGCGCACCTGACGATAGCCTTCATCATTGTGGATGGCCGAGACCTTCAGGTAGTTCTTCAGGTCGTCGTCATCGATAGCGAACAGCTTCATGTCGCGCATCACCTTGGGACTCAGGAACTGGCTGATGAAGCTCTCGTCCTTGAAGTTCTGCATGGCGAAATGCAGCGTCTCCACCCAGTTGCTGCCGGCGTAGTCGGGGAACCAGTATCTGTCCTCCTCGGTCGGGTGCTCGCAGATGCGGCGCAGATCGGTGAACATGGCAAAACCGAGGGCGTAGGGGTTGATCCCCGAGTAGTAGCGACTGTTGTAGGGGGGCTGATAGACCACGTTGGTGTGGCTGTGCAGCACCTCGATCATGAAGCGATCGCTTATCTTGCCCTCGTCATAGAGGTGGTTGAGGATGGTGTAGTGCCAGAAGGTGGCCCACCCTTCGTTCATCACCTGGGTCTGTTTCTGGGGGTAGAAGTACTGGCTGATCTTGCGCACAATGCGCACTATCTCGCGCTGCCAGGGCTCCAGCAGGGGGGCATTCTTCTCGATGAAATAGAGAATGTTCTCCTGTGGCTCGGCAGGGTAGCGGCGGTCTTCCACCCCGGAGGCCTTGTGCTGTTTGGGCAGGGTGCGCCACAGTTCGTTGACCTGGGTTTGCAGATAGTCTTCCCGTGCCTTCTGGCGTCGCTTCTCTTCGGCCATGGAGATCTTCTGAGGCCGCTTGTAACGATCCACCCCGAAGTTCATCAGCGCATGGCAGGAGTCGAGCAGTTTCTCCACCGCGTCGATGCCGTGCTTCTCTTCGCATTCGGTGATGTAGTTCTTGGCAAACAGCAGATAGTCGATGATGGAAGAGGCATCGGTCCAGGCCTTGAACAGGTAGTTGTTCTTGAAGAAGGAGTTGTGGCCGTAGCAGGCGTGGGCCATCACCAGGGCCTGCATCGGCATGGTGTTCTCCTCCATCAGATAGGCGATGCAGGGATCGGAGTTGATGACGATCTCGTAGGCCAGCCCCATCTGGCCACGCTTGTAGTTGCGCTCGGTGTGGATGAAGCGCTTGCCGAATGACCAGTGCTGATAACCGATGGGCATGCCGACGCTGGAGTAGGCATCCATCATCTGCTCCGCCGTGATCACCTCTATCTGGTTGGGGTAGGTGTCCAGTCGATAGAATTTGGCGACCCGGGCTATTTCTTGATGGTAAATGTCCAGCAGGTCGAAGTTCCAGTCCGGGCCATCGTCCAGCGGCGCTACTTTTCTTGCGGTTTCTACCATATGACCTCCCTCAAGCCGCTTGCTTCTTGAACAGCTCCCGGAATACCGGATAGATATCCTCGACCTTGCGAATATGCTCCATCGCAAAGTGGGGGAACTGGCTGGCGACCGACTCATACTCGTGCCACAGGGTCTGGTGGGCGCGGGTGGTGATCTCGATGTAGGAGTAGTACCGCACCCGCGGCATGATGTCCCGCACCAGGATCTCCCGGCACTGCGGCGAGTCGTCGGCCCAGTTGTCACCATCTGACGCCTGTGCCGCGTAGATGTTCCACTGGTTGGCGGGGTAACGTTCGTTAATGATGTCGTTCATCATCTTGAGCGCACTGGAGACGATGGTGCCGCCCGTCTCCTGGGAGTAGAAAAATTCGTGCTCGTCCACTTCCTTGGCCTGGGTGTGGTGACGGATGTAGACCACTTCGACGTTCTTGTAGGTCCGGCTCAGGAACAGATAGAGCAGGATATAGAAACGCTTGGCCATCTCCTTGGTGGCCTGATCCATGGAGCCTGACACGTCCATCAGGCAGAACATCACCGCCTGGCTGGAAGGCACGGGCCGCTTGACGAAGTTGTTGAACTTGAGATCGAAGGTGTCGATAAAGGGCACCGCATCGATCCGTCTCTTCAGCTCACGGATCTCTTTTTCGAGCTGGGCCATCTCCGCAAAGTGTTCGGTAGGATCGGCGGCCAACAGGGCGAGACGATCCTCCAGTTCGTGCAGTTGGCGTTTCTTGCCCGCCTGCAGCGCCATGCGGCGGGCCAGCGAGTTTTGCAGTGAACGCACCACGTTGATGTTGGCGGGCACCCCGTTGGAGGTGTAACCCGCCCGGTAGGTTTTGACTTCCATCAGCTGATTGAGCTGGGTTTTTTGCAGCCTCGGCAGTTCCAGATCTTCAAACAGCAGGTCCAAATACTCATCCTTGGAAATCTGGAAGACGAAGTCGTCCGCCCCCTCTCCCTGATTGGAAGCCTGCCCCTCGCCGGAGCCCTGACCACCACCTCCTCCCTTGGGGCGGTCAATCTTGTCGCCGGAGACAAATTGATCGTTGCCGGGGTGCACCATCTCCCGTTTACCGCCTTGCCCCTGATGGAAATGGGGCTCGCCGATGTCCTTGGTCGGGATGCTGATGCTCTCGCCGGTATCCACGTCCTGAATGCTGCGCTTGGAGACAGCATCAGAGACCGCTTGTTTGATCTGCTTCTTGTAGCGGCGGATGAAGCGCTGCCGATTGACAGCGCTTTTGTTTTTGCCGTTGAGCCTGCGGTCGATAAAATGCGCCATAACTCCCCCTTGAACAGTCAGGGTCAGGATGACTTGCGTACCCTGAGATACCACTCGGAGAGCAGGCGCACCTGTTTGCGGGTGTAGCCTTTCTCCATCATCCGTTCGACAAAGTTATCGTGCTTCTTCTGCTCCTCGGCCGAGGTTTTGCTGTTGAAGGAGATAACCGGCAGCAGCTCTTCCGTGTTGGAGAACATCTTCTTCTCGATCACGGTGCGCAGCTTCTCGTAACTGGTCCAGTTGGGGTTACGGCCTGCATTGTTGGCGCGGGCACGCAGCACGAAGTTGACGATTTCGTTGCGGAAATCCTTCGGATTGCTGATCCCGGCGGGTTTTTCAATTTTCTCCAGCTCGCTGTTGAGGGAGGCGCGGTCAAACAGCTGGCCGGTCTCGGGGTCACGGTACTCCTGATCCTGGATCCAGAAGTCGGCGTAGGTGACATAGCGATCGAAGATGTTCTGACCGTACTCGGAGTAGGACTCGAGGTAGGCGGTCTGGATCTCCTTGCCGATGAACTCCACGTAGCGCGGGGTCAGATAGCCCTTGATGAACTCAAGGTAGCGGTCGTGCAGCTCCTGCGGGAACTGCTCGCGCTCGATCTGCTGCTCCAGCACATAGAAGAGGTGTACCGGGTTGGCCGCCACTTCCGCGTGGTCGAAGTTGAAGACGCGGGAGAGGATCTTGAACGCGAAGCGGGTGGAGAGGCCATTCATCCCCTCGTCGACGCCGGCGTAATCGCGGTACTCCTGATAGCTCTTCGCCTTGGGATCGGTGTCTTTGAGACTCTCGCCATCATAGACCCGCATCTTGGAGTAGATGCTGGAGTTTTCCGGCTCCTTGAGGCGCGACAGCACGGAGAACTGACCCAGCAGCTCCAGGGTTCCCGGCGCGCACTTGGCATCGGTCAGCTCACTGTTGACCAACAGCTTCTCGTAGATCTTCACCTCTTCCGACACCCGCAGGCAGTAAGGCACCTTGACGATGTAGACCCGGTCGAGGAAGGCCTCGTTGTTCTTGTTGTTGCGGAACTGCTGCCACTCGGATTCGTTGGAGTGAGCCAGCAGGATGCCGTCGAAGGGGAGGGCGGAGAGCCCCTCGGTCCCGTTGTAGTTCCCCTCCTGAGTGGCGGTCAGCAGCGGGTGCAGCACCTTGATGGGCGCCTTGAACATCTCGACGAACTCCATGATCCCCTGGTTCGCCTTGCACAGCGCGCCCGAGTAGGAGTAGGCGTCGGCGTCATCCTGGGCGAAGTGCTCCAGCATACGGATGTCCACCTTGCCGACCAGAGAGGAGATGTCCTGGTTGTTGTCATCGCCCGGTTCTGTCTTGGCGATGGCAATCTGGTCGAGGATGGAGGGGTTGACCTTCTCCACCTTGAACTTGGTGATGTCGCCACCAAATTCGTGCAGCCGCTTGGCGACCCAGGGGGACATGATGGGGCGCAGGTAGCGGCGCGGGATGCCGTACTCTTTTTCCAGCAGCTCGCCATCTTCCTCAATGTCGAACAGGCAGAAGGGGTGATCGTTGACCGGTGACCCCTTGATGCGATAGATAGGCACCTTCTGCATCAGGGATTTGAGTTTTTCTGCCAGCGAGGATTTACCGCCGCCGACCGGGCCCAGCAGATAGAGGATCTGTTTCTTCTCTTCCAGCCCCTGGGCGGAGTGTTTGAGATAGGAGACGATCTGCTCGATGGCCTCTTCCATGCCGTAGAAGTCTTTGAAGGCGGGATAGCGTGCCACGACGCGGTTGGAAAAAAGACGACTGAGTCTGGGATTGGCAGAGGTGTCGACCATCTCAGGCTCACCGATGGCGGTCAGCAGACGTTCGGCGGCAGAGGCGTAGCAGGACTTGTCCTGTTTACACATATCCAGGAACTCCTGGATGCTGTATTCCTCTTCCCTGGCTTTCTCATATCGCTGTTGATAATGCTCGAAGATGCCCATAACTTTGCCCTCGTTATAGTCGCTTACCCTGAAAAGAGTGGATCACTACTTTTGTTCTGTTTACCTCATTAAGCCTAGTCAACAGCCCCCAGTAATCCATCACCAACTATTGGTTTAAATTTGCAAGGGTACTTCCCGACCCGATGCGGGAAGGCGCAATCAGTGACACACCTATGTTACTGACTGTTAAATTATTTTTGCCATGATAGTGAGGCAAATGTCAAAGACATAAAAAATAAATGTTTGTCAAAAAATGGAAACTGCACCGCATTGTTCCTGGCCGGCTGCCGCAAGCGCAGTCAGGGCAAGGGGGAGCGCGCCACGCAGCAGAAATGGCATTACGTTTACGTGCACGTAAAGTTAATTGTTTGGTGTTTTAGCTCTAATTTTTACATTGACGCTACATTGCGACTGCTCTAGATTGGCCTTGTGTCGGGCAGTCAGCGCTTTAGCAAGAGAGTGGCTGGTTGCCGATACAAAGCTCTGTTTAAGCACGTTTCCGTTGGCTTGACCCTCGCAAATGCGAGGGTCTTATTTTTTCAGCGCAATCGGCGCTGCTTGGTGAGCTAGTGATCGTGGTGGACCGGATAAATGCGGGAAACCGCCGCCAGGACGTCGGCGAAGGGGTGGGATGCCAGCTGGCCAAATCCGGCCAGGCTTTTCGCCTTGACCCGGGTGGTGAGCGGCGTGGCGATGCCGCACAGAAAGCGGGTCAGGACGCGCGGATGCCGGGTGTGACACAGGGCAACCAGGGGATCGCACCAGGCTTTTAGCCCCTGTTCATTGGGCAGTGTCCGGCCAGGCAAGGGAGGGAGCTCTGCCACCTCGCCCCGACAGACCGAGCAGTGCCCGCAATGAGTGGGGGCTGCCTGATCGGCAAAGTAGCGCGCCAGTTCATGGCTCAGGCAACTGCTTGAGGTAAAGAAACCCAGCAATGCCTGCAGACGGGCCAGCTCGCTGTGTTCTTTCTTTTCAAACAAGTTGTGCAGCTCATCGGCCAGGGGAGTTACGTCAATCTCCTGGCGCAGCACCCGGTAAACCTCGGTCATCTGCTTGCTTTCCAGTTCGATCCAGCCCTGCTGCTGCAGATAGTCCAAGGCCGCCGCCGCGCGGTGCCGCTCCCCCTGATAGCCTTGCCAGAGCGCATCGAAGTCCATGGTGCACCAGCTGCGGGCCTGCGGGGCGCAGGCGAACAGCTGCTCCAGGAACAGGCGTCGCTCCGGATTGAAGCGGGCCAGGATCTCCGCTTTCTCCAGCACGAATTTGAAACGGTACTCGGCAAAGTAGCTGTAGGCCGGGGCTGTGATGCCCGCCATCTCCAGATAGACCAGCAGGGTCTTGAGAGGCAGTTGGCGGATGTTGGTCTCATTGGACAGACGCAGCAGGCTGAATTCCCACTCGCTGCCGCTTTGCAGCAGGATCTCGAGCAGCGCGACGATGGCCGAGCGATCCGGAGTGTCGCCATAGACGAAATTCTCCAGCACCGGCAACTGGCTGCGATTGGCCAGCACGATGCAGCGGGAAGGCTGGCCGTCGCGGCCGGCACGGCCTATCTCCTGGCTGTAGTTTTCGATGGACTTGGGCAGATCGTAATGGATCACCCGGCGAATATCGGCCTTGTCGATGCCCATGCCAAAGGCGATGGTGGCCACGATGCAATCCAGCTTGCCGGTCATGAAGTCGTGCTGGATCTGGCTGCGCAAGGTGGCGTCGAGCCCGGCATGATAGGCTCGGGCCCTGATCCCGCGCTGCTGCAACTGGGCGGCACAGATTTCGGCAGTGTGTTGCAGGGTGACGTAGATGATGGTAGGGGCGGCGGGATCGCGCGCCAGTTCCCCATGCAGCCAGCTATCGCGCGCCTCGGTGGGCAGGGGGACGACGGCCAGGTCCAGGTTGGCGCGATAAAAGCCGGTGACGATGAGCCCGTCATCCTCGATGTCGAATTTGGCCTGCATGTCGGCCATCACGGCCGGGGTGGCGGTTGCCGTCAGCAGCAGCACCTGGGGAATGGCAAGTTCGCGGCGATAGTCAGGCAGCTTGAGGTAGTCGGGGCGAAAGTTGTGGCCCCATTCCGAAATGCAGTGAGCCTCGTCCACCACCAGCATTGACAGCGGCACCTGCTGGATGAAGCGGCGAAAGCGCTCGTTCTTGAGGCGCTCCACCGAGATCATCAGGATCTTGAGCTGGCCGTCGTTGGCCTGCTGCATCACCCGGCGGCTCTCCTCCGCTGTCAGGCTGGAGTCGAGGGTGGCGGCGGCGATCCCCTTGCTGCGCAAAAAGGCGAGCTGATCGTGCATCAGTGCGATCAGGGGGGAGATCACCAGGGTCAGGTGGGGCAGGGCCAGTGCCGGCAACTGATAGCAGAGGGATTTGCCTGAACCGGTGGGGAAGATGGCGGCGGCGTTCTTGCCCGCCAGCAGCCGGCTGATCACCTCTTCCTGTCCTGGCCTCAACCGATCGAAGCCAAAGTGACGGGTCAACAGGGATGAGATCATGGCAAAGGCTCCGCGGCAAAACCGTCATGATACCACCGCCGGGTGGAGGCTGGCGGCCAATCGGGAGGGAAAATGGCATCCATTTGAGCGTTGTTGATATTGTGTTATCTCGGTGTTGTAGATTTTTTGTGAGGCGAAGCGGATATTTTTCAGTGATTCTGTGGAAAAAAGCGGCTGCAGATGGGATATTCCTTGTCCGCAACCCCGTGTGTTTCCGGACAGGCTCGACAGAAGGCTTGCCGGGGCAGACGACGCCAGCCCGTGACATGGGTGTCGCCTGGTGTAGCGGTTGCCAACAGGACTAATGATTCACGCACTTAGGTGCTCAGGGACTATTTGATGACACAACAACACCCCCTCATAAGACTGGTCAACAGCACCAGCCTGGTTAGCCAGATCCTGGTCGGTCTGGTCTTCGGTATCCTCCTTGCTATGTTCATGCCGGAATGGGCCAAAGCGGCGGGTCTGCTCGGCAGCCTGTTCGTCGGCGCCTTGAAGGCGGTGGCGCCGCTGCTGGTCTTCGTACTGGTGATGGCGGCGATCATCGGCCACAAGCAGGGTCAAAAAACCAACATGAAGCCGATCCTGCTGCTCTATCTGCTGGGAACTTTCCTGGCGGCTGCGGTGGCCGTGGTTGCAAGCTTCCTGTTCCCCACCAACCTGCACCTGGTGGCCAACAGTGCCGAGATCACCCCGCCGGGCGGCATCACCGAGGTACTGCAGACCCTGCTGTTCAACGTGGTGACCAACCCGGTCAAGGCGCTGCTGGACGCCAACTACATCGGCATTCTGGCCTGGGCCATCGGCCTTGGCATCGCCATGCGCCACGCCAGCGAAGGGACCAAAGCGGTGATCACCGACCTGTCCCACGGCGTCTCCACCATTGTGAAAGCGGTGATCCGCTGCGCACCGCTCGGCATTCTGGGTCTGGTAGCCTCCACCCTGGCGGAAACCGGTTTTGAGGCCCTGTTTGGCTATGCCCAACTGCTGGTGGTGCTGATCGGCTGCATGCTGTTCATCGCCTTCGTGGTCAACCCGCTCATCGTGTTCTGGAAGATCCGCCGCAACCCCTATCCGCTGGTGCTGACCTGCCTGAAAGAGAGCGGCGTCACCGCCTTCTTCACCCGCAGCTCAGCCGCCAACATTCCGGTCAACATGACGCTGTGCGAAAAACTGCGTCTCCCAGAGGATACCTACGCGGTCTCCATCCCGCTGGGGGCCACCATCAACATGGCCGGTGCGGCCATCACCATTACCGTGCTCTCCATGGCGGCGGTCCACACCCTGGGGATGGACGTGGATCCGGCGACGGCCATTCTGCTCTCCGTGGTTGCGACCGTCAGTGCCTGCGGCGCCTCCGGTGTGGCCGGCGGCTCCCTGCTGCTGATCCCGCTGGCATGCAGCCTGTTTGGTATCAGCAACGACATCGCCATGCAGGTGGTGGCGGTCGGCTTCATCATCGGCGTGCTGCAGGACTCCGCAGAGACGGCCCTCAACAGCTCCACCGACGTGCTGTTCACCGCCGCGGCCTGCATGGCCGAAGATGAGACCCTGCTGGACATCTCGCCGGTGCCCAACAGCGAAGCCTGATAGCCGTATCTTTCTATTCACAACGACAACGCCCTCATTTGAGGGCGTTTTTTATTGCCGCCCGGATGGGGCGGGTAGCTGTCGTGACTCCTGGCAATCCTCCCGGCAAACAGAGAAGAAGGCTTCACGACCTGAAACCCGGCAGCCGTCACTGGGTCGGGATGAAGGGGTGTGCGAGCGTGGAAGAGGGAGGGCTTTGCCGTCTCGGATGATGCGGGCAGGAGTTGATCGGCTTGACGGCGGCTCGATACACCAGCCCGAGCAGGGTGGGTCGTCAGAGCGAAAACGTGAGCAGGCATGGCCGGGTTGTTGTGGCTTGCCAGCCAACTCGCTCTCAAGGGTTCCTCTCTTTTTGCCTCGCGAAGAACTGCAATCAGCCCTGCACCATAAAAAAATGCCAGCCGGTTACCCGGCTGGCATTGTTGCTGGTCTCTGTCAGCGTCAGCCGATCAGCTGGTAAAGAATGGCGGAGATGGCGGTCATCCCCATCAGGGCCACGAAGACGTTGCTGATGTGGCCCTGATACTTCGCCATGGCCGGCACGCGCTTGATGGCGTACATCGGCATGATGAACAGGATGGTGGCGATGATGGGGCCGCCCATCGACTCGATCATGCCGAGGATGGAGGGGTTGATCACCGCGGTGCCCCACAGGGTCAGGATGAAGAAGGCGATGATGAAGATCTCGACCTTCTTGTGGTTCGGCTCCTTGCCGGACTTGCGCAGGTTCTGGACGATCATCCCCTTCAGGCCTTCACGGGCACCCAGGTAGTGGCCGAAGAAGGAGGAGACGATGGCCACGAACGCCACCAGCGGACCGAAGTAGGAGATGATGGGGCTTGAGTGCTGGTTGGCCAGGTAGGAGAGCACGGCAATGTTCTGGGACTTGGCCTCGGCCAGCTGTGCCGGGGTCAGGCTCATCACGCAGGAGAAGACGAAGAACATCACGAAACCGAGCAGGATGGTCGCGGTGCGCTTGAGGATGGCGTCAGACTTCTCGACCGCCTGCTCGCCGTGATCGCGGCGCTGGGCCAGGGAGAAGCTGGAGATCGCCGGGCTGTGGTTGAAGGAGAACACCAGCACCGGGATGGTCAGCCACAGGGTGATGGCAAAGTCCTTGCCGGACGGTACCTGGGAGAGGGCGGCACCGGTCCAGTCCGGGATCAGGTAGAAGGAGATCCCCACCAGGATGGCGATGAGCGGGTAGACCAGGAACTCGGTCACTTTGAGCATCAGCTTCTCGCCAGCCAGCATCACCGACATCATGCCCATGATCAGCACGATGGAGAGGATCCAGCGCGGCGGCGCCGTCATCTGCAGCTGGTTGACCATGAAGCTTTCCACCGTATTGGTGATGCCCACCCCGTAGATCAGCACGATGGGGTAGATGGCGAAGAAGTAGAGCAGGGTGATTAATTTGCCGGCACCCACGCCGAAGTGCTCTTCCACCACTTCCGTGATGTCTGCATTGGGTTTGCTTGACGAGAGCACGAAGCGGGCGAGGCCGCGGTGTGCCAGATAGGTCATGGGGCCGACCAGCAGCGCCATGACCACCAGCGGCCAGAAGCCGCCCATGCCGGCGTTGATGGGCAGGAACAGGATGCCGGCGCCGACGGCGGTGCCGAACAGGCTGATTACCCAGCGAGTGTCTTGTTTGGTCCAACCACGCGATTGGACTGAGCGGGTTCCTTGCTCCTGTGAGGTCGCAACATCCTGTGCGCCGGTGACAGTATTAGACATGTGTCTCACCCCTGAATTGTGGTTTTTATAGAATCGGCGCAAGGATACGGGTTTTTTAATCAAAAATGTTGATCAAATTCACCTTTATGGGACTGAAAACCGCACTCTTTTATGGAAATGTGATCGAAAGAAGAATTAATCAATTATTTTTTATAAAATACCACGTTATTTTAGTGTTAACGCATGAATATTGCACAGGCATTTGTTGGTAATATGTTATCTGGAGAGTTGCCGTGACAGCTGGCGGATCATGCTGGCGGTTGCACCCCAGATAAAATGATCCTGCCAGGGGATCCAATAGATGGTGTGCAGGTGATCGGCTCTGGGAATGGTCAGGGCGATATGGTGGCGCGGATCCAGCAGGTGGTTGAGCGGCACTTCGAAGGCCTGGTCGACCTCGTCCCGGCTCAGGGTGAGCTGATAGTCGGCCGCTACCAGTCCCAGCACCGGCAGCACGTCATATTGCGAGACGGTGTTGAGGGGGGCGAGGGTGCCAAGCACCTCTATCTGGGCCGGGACTATGCCCAGCTCTTCCTGGGTTTCCCGCAGCGCCGTGTGGATCAGATCCCGGTCATCCGGATCCTGCCTGCCACCGGGGAAGCTTATCTGTCCCGCATGGTGGCGCAGGTGCGGGCTGCGCCGGGTCAGCAGCAATTGCAGGCCGTCGGCCCGTTCAACCAGCGGCAGCAGCACGGCGGCGGGCTTGAGCCCGGCCACCGTCAGCCGGTGAGCGGGGGCGGGGCGTTGCAACAAAAAGCGGGTCAGCAGTTCTGCTCGTTCCATCTCGATTCTTCTTCACTCCTTCAAGTCGCTGAGATCATTTTGTCAGGTTTTCAACGCAGTGCGTCCAGCAGTGGCAGGATGCGGGCCACCTTGTCATAGGTTTCCTGATATTCGTCGTCCACGTCGGAGTCGGCGATGACGCCACCGCCAGCCCAGCAGTGGAGCTGGCCCTGTGCGGCGATCAGGGTGCGGATGCAGATGCTGGTGTCCATTCGGCCGTGCTGGCTGAGGTAGCCGATGCTGCCGCAGTAGGCGTTGCGCCGCTGGGGCTCCAGCTCCTCGATGATCTCCATGGCCCGGATCTTGGGGGCGCCTGTGATGGAGCCACCGGGGAAGCACGCGCGCAGCAGATCCACGCCCTGCCAGCGGGCATCCAGTTCGCCGTGAATGGTGGAAACCAGGTGGTGCACCGCCGGAAAGGATTCCACCGCAAACAGGCTGGGCACGCTGACCGAACCGGGCCGGCTCACCCGGCCGATGTCGTTGCGCAGCAGATCCACGATCATCAGATTTTCCGATCTGTCCTTGTCGGCCTCCGCCAGCTCGCGGGCACTGGCTTGATCCAGCGCAGGGTCGGCCAGCCGCGGGCGAGTGCCCTTGATGGGCTTGGTCTCGATGTGGCGCTGGTCGAGCAGCAGGAAACGCTCGGGGGAGAGGCTCAGGATGGCCCCTTGCGGCAAGCGCAGGAAGGCCGAGAAGGGGGCGCGGTTGGCCCGTGACAACGCCTGGTAGGCCTGCCACTCGTCACCTCGATAGGGGGCGCTGAAACGCTGGGTCAGGTTGATTTGATAGCAATCCCCTGCCGCCAGATAGGCCTGCACCCGGGCAAATTTGTCGCCATATTCGGTGCGGCTCATGTTGCTGCGCCAAGCGCCTGCAAGAGCGAAGGGGTCTGCGGCAAGCTCGTGTTGTGCCTCCAGCCACTGCAGCCGGCGGGCAAGGCCGGCCTCGTCGCCCCAGTGCACCAGCTGCCATTTGCCCGTTGCCACCTCCCGCAGCAGGGCCCAGTCATAGATGCCGACCGCCATGTCAGGAATGGTGACGTCGCGGGTGGCCAGGTTCGGCAGACGCTCGAAGCGGCGGCCCAGATCATAGCCAAACAGGCCGAGCGCCCCGCCGATGAAGGGCAGGGGGGGCGCTTGAGTGGTGATCTCTCCCAGCAGGTCGCGCTGGCACCGGGCCAGCAGGGTCAGCGGATCATCTTCACTGGACTCGTGTTGCTCTCCCTGCTCGATGCGGGTCAGCGCCCCGTCGGTCTGCAGGGTGGCCAGCGGATCGGCGGTGATGATGTCAAAGCGGTTGTCCGCACCCAGCGGGCCGGCGGATCCCAGCAACATGGCCCAGGGCAGGTGGTGAAGGCGGGCGAACAGCGCATGGAGCGCCATCTGGTGTTCAAAATGGTGGATATGCAGCGTTGGTTTCATTTTTTGTTACACAGGCAACAGTTTGCAGCCTGCTCCCTAGCCGGTACGGGGTGGCAAGCGTATCATAGGCGCCGGAATTTTTAGAAAAAACGCGCCGTTGTCTTATCGGGCAGACAGGCAGACCGCCTGGCACCACCCCACCGAAGCACGGCTCATATGGAAGCCCTTGCTCCAACCCACACGGGAGACAAGGACCAGTGAGGATGATATGAGCATCATTAAAAAACAGGATTTTATCGATTCCATCGCCGACGCCCTGCAGTACATCTCCTACTACCACCCCCTCGATTTCGTGCATGCCGCCAAGGCTGCCTATGACCGGGAGATCAACCCGGCCGCCAAGGATGCCCTGGCCCAGATCCTGATCAACTCCCGCATGTCCGCCGAAGGCCATCGTCCGCTCTGCCAGGATACCGGCATCGTCACCTGCTTCGTCAAGATCGGCATGCAGGTGCAGTGGGACAGCGACATGACTGTGCAGGAGATGGTGGATGAAGGGACGCGCCGTGCCTACACCAACCCGGACAACCCGCTGCGTGCCTCCGTGCTGGCCGACCCCGCCGGCAGCCGCAAGAACACCAAAGACAACGCCCCGGCCGTGGTGCACATCGACATGATCCCGGGCAACAAGGTGGAAGTGAGCATCGCGGCCAAGGGCGGCGGCTCCGAGAACAAATCCAAGATGGTGATGCTCAACCCCTCCGACGACGTCGTCGAGTGGGTGCTCAAGACAGTGCCGACCATGGGGGCAGGCTGGTGTCCGCCCGGCATGCTGGGCATCGGCATCGGCGGTACTGCCGAGAAGGCGGCCGTGCTGGCCAAGGAAGCGCTGATGGAGCACATCGACATCCAGGAGCTTATCGCCCGTGGTCCCGAGACCACAGAGGAGAAGCTGCGGGTCGAGCTCTACGACAAGGTCAACAAGCTCGGCATCGGTGCCCAGGGCCTCGGCGGCCTCACGACCGTGCTGGACGTGAAGGTGAAGTCCGCCCCGACCCATGCCGCCTCCAAACCGGTGGTGATGATCCCCAACTGCGCGGCTACCCGCCATGTCCACTTCGAGCTGGATGGTTCCGGCCCGGCCGAGCTGACCCCGCCGAAACTGGAAGATTGGCCGGAGATCACCCGTTCGGCCGGCGGCAACGTGCGCCGGGTCAATGTCGACGGCATCACCAAGGCAGAGCTCGCCAGCTGGAAGAGCGGGGATACCGTGTTGCTCTCCGGCAAGATCCTCACCGGTCGCGATGCCGCTCACAAGCGCATTGCCGACATGCTGAAAAAAGGTGAGGGGCTGCCGGAAGGGGTCGATTTCACCAACCGCTTCATCTATTACGTGGGCCCGGTCGATGCCGTGCGTGACGAAGTGGTCGGCCCGGCCGGCCCGACCACCTCCACCCGGATGGACAAGTTTACCGACATGATGCTGGGGGAAACCGGTCTCATCGGCATGATCGGCAAGTCTGAGCGGGGCCCCAAGACGGTCGAGAGCATCAAGCAGCACCAGGCCGTCTATCTGATGGCCGTCGGTGGTGCCGCCTATCTGGTGGCCAAGGCCATCAAGAAGGCGCGGGTGGTGGCCTTCGCCGATCTGGGCATGGAAGCCATCTATGAGTTCGAAGTCGAGGACATGCCGGTGACCGTGGCGGTCGACTCCCAGGGCAACAATATCCACGAGACTGGGCCGGCCTACTGGTCTGCCAAGATTGCCGAGCTCGATGGCAAGCTGGCGTGAGTTGAAGATGCCTGAGGGCTGTTCACCTACGGTATGGAGCCGGGTCATTATGCCCTGAGTGCATGGGCGCGATGCGCGACTGCCATGGATGTGGCCGTCATGCAGCCTCAGCCATAACAAACAAAACGAAGGCGACCCCAGGGTCGCCTTTTCTTTTCGTCTGCGTGTCTGTCGTGCGAATTTTAACTGCCAACTGCCAACTGCCAACTGCCAACTGCCAACTGCCAACTGCCAACTGCCAACTGCCAACTGCCAACTGCCAACTGCCAACTGCCAACTGCCAACTGCCAACTGCCAACTGCCAACTGCCAACTGACGCTCTCTGTGCGTGGTGCACAAGGCTGTCAACGCTGGATCCCACGTCCGCCAGTTGGCTGGCGCCTATTCACCCTTGCCACTGTTGTCTGGTAGCAAGGGCTTTTATTAATCGGTGATTGGCAAACGATTCATCACCCAATTAAAAAGTCATCATCAATCTACCTGAACAACCCATCTCCTCACACGGTTGGGGGTCAGTGATTGAGATAAACATCCTGTCCGCCATAGACCAGCGAGCCACCATGAGCGGGAGAGGAGGCGACTGGCTCGAAGAAACGGGTCAATACACCACAGCGTTGCCCCAGCGTGCTCAGCTTGGCCCGATCCAGCGTGACCTGTTCCGGCAGCCAGGTCAGCACGGCGGCGCAGCGGCCGTTGCCCAGACTCTGCTCCAGCGTGGATTGCCAGTTCTTGATCTTGGGGCTGTGTACCACCAGTACCCGAGCCGGATTGATCCCCTGTGCCTGCAACTGCTTGGCCACGGGCAGACCGGGTGGCGCAATGAGCAGGATCCAGCCCGTGTCACCCTGGCTCAAGCGCACCAGCTCATCGAGCAGCGGCGGCTCCCGGGTGAGGCTCGCAGAGTGGCGATATTCGTCCTGCTTGCCCTGATGGCGGGTGGGCCAGGGGCTGCTCATGCTGGCGACGGAGACAAGGGTGTGGCTCATGGGCTGGCTCATATGCTTTCCTGTATGAATAACCATGCTGTATGTGTATACAGTAGTTGTTGTTCGCAGCAGTGACAAGCCGTTTGTGGCCAAAAATGTGATCTGAACGGTAATGAAAGAAGTTAACCAATTGATTTTAAAGTATATAAACTTCAATCTTTAAGTGGGTGTTTTTCAGGCTATGGACAAAGCGGGCAGGGGCGCCCATGGTTATACAGTATGTCCTGTACAGAGGAGAGATGAGGATGGACGTCAGCACCTTGCAACGACTGGATGCCAATATCCTGCTCGGGATCATCAATGAGAAGCTGCGGCTGGAGTGCGACGGGCTGGAGGAATTGCTGGCCTATTACGACATGACGGAAGACCAGCTTGCCACTCGCCTGTTGCAGATTGGCTACCACTACGATCCCATGAGCAACCAGTTCAAGGCCCACGGTTGAGCGGCGAACACTCCCCGAATGGCACTGTTCTATTTTTTCATGAATGGCGCACATTGAAATCGTTTTCAATGTGCGCTGAATTTTCAGCTATTTTCATGGATTTTCAGCGCTTGGCAATCATTGAAAACCTATTCATGAATTTATATTTTAGTCATGGATTTAAGGCCTTGATTTTAAAGAAAATGATGGGTTTTTATTTGCAGGTTTCAGGAAAGGGTTTTCAAACTTGAACTGTCATTTTTATACGTTAAAGTGTGACTTGCGTTAACTTTTCAAGCTGCGGCTTTAGCTAGTATGCCCACGCCGGAACATATTCTCAGATAACAACAGCACCGGTCCCTGATGGGATAACAATTTATTATTCTGTAACGAAGGAAATGGTTTATGGCTACCAAGAAGAAGACAGACCAGGATCTCCAACTGGATAAAGATCAGCTCAAGGCGAGTATCGTGCGTCACCTGCGTTCTACCTTGGGTACAAGCGAACAGAAAGCCTCGCCAGAAGCGTGGTGGAAAGCGACCGCAGCCGCCGTCAACGAACAGGTGTACGAGCGCCTGACCCGCACTCAGCAGACTCACTTCAAGAAAGATACTCGTGCAATTCACTATCTCTCTGCTGAATTCCTGATGGGGCGCCTGACCTCCAACAACCTGCACAACCTCTCCCTGTACAAGATTTGCGAAGAGGCGTTGGGCGAACTTGGTCTGGAACTGACCGATCTGTGTGAACAAGAGCCCGACATGGCACTCGGCAACGGCGGCCTGGGCCGTCTGGCCGCCTGCTTCATCGATTCGCTGGCGACCCTGAACTACCCGGCGGTCGGCTATGGCATCCACTACGAGCACGGTCTGTTCCGTCAGGAAATTCAGGATGGCCGTCAGATTGAGCGTCCGGACTCCTGGCGCGAATATGGCAACCCTTGGGAGATCTGCCGCCCGGAATCGGTGCAGGAGATCCCGCTCTACGGTTACGTGGAGACCGTCTTTGGTGACAACGGCGGCCTCAAGAAGGTGTGGCACGCCGGTCGCAAGATCAAAGGGGTGCCCTGGGATATTCCGGTAGTCGGTTTTGGCGGTCATACCGTCAACATCCTGCGCCTGTGGGAGTCTCGCGCCTCCGAGTTTTTTGACTGGGACGTGTTCAACGCTGGTGGTTATATCGACTCCCAGGCGGAAAAAGCCCAGGCCGAGACCATCTCCAAGGTGCTCTATCCGAATGACGAGACCGATGCGGGCAAAGAGCTGCGCCTGATCCAGCAGTACTTCTTCTGTGCCTGCTCCATCAAGGACATCATGCGTCGCTACAAGCGGGTGCATGGCGCCGATTTCAGCAACTTTGCCGCCCAGATCGCCATTCAGCTCAACGATACCCACCCCACCGTCGCCATCCCCGAACTGATGCGGGTGCTGGTGGATGAAGAGGGGCTGACCTGGGAAGCGGCCTGGGCCATCAGCTACCAGGTGTTCTCCTACACCAACCACACCCTGCTGCCGGAAGCGCTGGAGAAGTGGTCGGTCAGCCTGTTCGAGAAGGTGTTGCCGCGCCATCTCGAGATCATTTACGAAATCAACGCCCGTTTCCTGGGCGAGCTGGTGGAGCCCAAGTGGCCGGGCAACGACGCCATCAAGGCCAAGCTCTCCATCATCGAAGAGGGAGCGGTGCGCAAGGTGCGCATGGGCAACCTGTGTGTCATCGGCTCCTCCAAGGTGAACGGCGTGGCCGAGATCCACTCCAAGCTGGTGAAGGAAGATCTCTTCCCCGAGTATGCCGAGCTGTGGCCCGAGAAGATGTGCAACGTCACCAACGGCGTGACCCCCCGTCGCTGGCTGCTGGCCTGCAACCCGGAACTGGCCGAGCTCTACAACGAAGTGGTGGGCAAGGAGTGGCCGCTGCAACTGGACAAGCTGCGCAGCGTCACCAAGTTTGCCGACGACAAGGCCTTCCAGAAGCAGTTCATGACCATCAAGCGCCACAACAAGGAGAAGCTGGTCAAGGTCATCAAGGCGGAAACCGGTATCGAGGTCAGTGCCGAGGCGATCTTCGACGTCCAGATCAAGCGTCTGCACGAGTACAAGCGCCAGCAACTGAACCTCATCCACATCATGGCGCTCTATCGTCGTCTGCTGGCCAACCCCGACTACGACATGCATCCGCGGGTATTCATCTTCGGCTCCAAGGCGGCGCCCGGTTACAAGCTGGCCAAGGACATCATCTACGCCATCAACAAGCTGGCGGAGCGGGTCAACAATGACACCCGCATTCAGGGCAAGCTGAAAGTGGTGTTCATGCCGAACTACCGGGTGAGCCTGGCCGAGAAGCTGATCCCGGCGGCCGACGTCTCCGAGCAGATCTCCACTGCCGGTTATGAAGCCTCCGGTACTGGCAACATGAAGATGGCCCTGAACGGTGCCATCACCATCGGTACCCTGGACGGCGCCAACATCGAGATCGCCGAAGAGGCGGGGGCCGAGAACTGCGCCATCTTCGGTCTGAACGTGGACGAGGTGAAGGCACTGAAGGGGCGTGGTTACAACCCTTATGACTTCTACTACGCCAACTCCGAGCTCAAAGCCGTGCTGGACTGGTTTGATACCGACTACTTCACGCCGGGTCGTCCGGGCGAGCTCTCCTCCATCAAGCGCTCCTTGCTGGAAGGGGGGGATCCCTACCTGACGCTGGCCGATTTTGCCTCCTACTCGGAAGCACACAAGCTGATCGATACCTGGTATCGGGATCCTGCACTGTGGGCCAAGAAGGCCATCATCAACTCGGCCACCATGGGCAAGTTCAACTCCGACCGCTCCATCCAGGACTATGTGGATCGGATCTGGAACCTGAAGCCCTGCAGCATCGGCTGACCAGAGAGCAAACCAAACCCCCGCCATGCGGGGGTTTTTTATTGGGCGTGGGCGGTGTTGGTTGTGTGAATGCGGGACAAAAGCAAACTGCCTGACTGCCTGACTGCCTGACTGCCTGACTGCCTGACTGCCTGACTGCCTGACTGCCTGACTGCCTGACTGCCCATTGCCACCCTCTGCATACAGTTCTGCTATTTGAGGACGTGTGACGTCGAATGAGGGGGGGCTGAGGGCGGGAGAAAAAGGTGTGCACTCGAGAATCGGCAGGCAAGTGAGACAATAAAAAAGGCCCCGTCAGGGGCCTTGGTATTCGGCATATCAGTGAATATGTCTCAGTGCAGTATGTCGCCCATGAAGTAGGCGAGCATGGTCAGAATGACGGTGAAGACCAGGTTCAGCACCAGGCCGGCTCGCATCATCTCACGTTGTTTGATGTAACCGCTGGCGAACACGATGGCGTTGGGCGGGGTGGCCACCGGCAGCATGAAGGCGCAGGAGGCACCGACGGCGATCAGCACGGAGACAACGATGGGGGAGACCCCCAGCGCCTCAGCGACCCCGGCAAACAGCGGCACCAACAGGGCGGCGGTGGCGGTGTTGGAGACCAGTTCGGTCAGGAACACCACGAATGCAGCCAGGCAGAGCAGGATGATGAAGATAGGCATGGTGGCCAGACCGTTGGAGAGGTGCTCCGCCAGGAAGGCGTTGGCGCCAGTCTGCTTCAGGATGGCGCTTAGGGTGAGGCCACCGCCGAACAGCATCAGCACGCCCCAGTCGGTGTTCTGGTTGATGTCATCCCAGCTGGCCACCCGGCTGATGGCAATGGCCACGATGGCGCACATGGCGATCAGGGTATCGAACTGGGGAATGCCCCCCATTGCCTTGGCGATGGGTTGGGAGCCGATCCACAGCAGTACCGTGGTCAGGAAGATGAGCAGGGTGATCTTGCGTTGACCGGTCCACTGGATGGTCACCTTCTCGGTGCTGACCTGATGGGAGAGGTCGGGGCGCGTCACCAGATACAGCAGGCCGATGCCCACCGGCATGAAGATAAGCACCACCGGGATGCCAAACTTCATCCAGTCGGTGAAACCCAGCCCCATCTGGGCGGCCGCGATGGCGTTGGGCGGGCTGCCCACCAGGGTGCCGATACCGCCGATGCTGGCGCTGTAGGCGACCCCCAGCAGGACGAAGACCAGGGTGCGGCGCTCCTTGTGGGCGTCGATGCCTTTGAGCATGCCGAGGGCCAGCGGCATCATCATGGCGGCGGTGGCGGTGTTGCTGATCCACATGGAGAGGGCGGCCGTGATGGTGAAGAGCACGATGGCGGCCCAGCCGAGGTGACCCTTGGCAAGCTGCATCACCTTGGCGGCGATCTGGGTATCCAGCCCTTGTTTGGAGAGGGCTGCAGCCAGTGCGAAGCCGCCGAAGAAGAGAAACAGCACCGGGTTGGCGAAATCCGTCAGGGACTTGCTCATGTCAAACACCCCGAGCAGGGTGGCAAGTACCGGGATGGAGAGGGCCGTGATGGTGATGTTGACTGCTTCGGTCAGCCAGAGAATGGCGATGAAGACCAGTATCCCCAGCCCCTTGTTGACGTTGGGGTCAAACGGCAGCCAGGCGAGCATGGCACAGAGCAGCAGGACATCCAGGATGACGATCCCGGATTTGACGTCCAGCCAGCGTGATGGGGTAGTAGAGGGTACTGCAGATGTGTGCATATCGTTCTCTCGGTTAATTTATGGTTGTTGTTGTGTTGCCGAGATTACATTCATCCCCCCGTTTGAAACAGGGGGATCTGGTCAAAGCATGCCGAGACTCACAGAGTCAAGACAAGTTAAAACATAAATAAAACACAAATTAAACAAATTGGTATCATTTGTGGCTGTTCAGGAAGGAGGCAAGCCACTCCTTGAACAGACTGGGGGGCAGGGAGCCGCTGCGCTGAGCCAGCATCTTGCCCTGCTTGAATACCATCAGGGTGGGGATACTGCGAATGGCGTAGCGGGCCGCGATGGCGGCCTGTTGCTCGGTATCGACCTTGACGAAGCGGATTTTTGGCTCAAGTTCACTGGCAACTTGTTGAAAAACAGGTGAAAATTGAAGGCATGGTCCACACCAGCTGGCCCAGAAGTCGACCACGACCGGGATGTCGGACTGGATCAGGGTATCGAATTGCTGCTCCTGGCCAGTGACCGGGGTGGTGGCGAACAGTCCGCTCTTGCAGCGACCACACTTCGCATTTGAATCCACCTTCTCCTCGGGCAGGCGGTTCCTGGTGAAGCAATGGCTACAATAGGTAGTGATAAATGACATAATTGATTCCTGTATGCATAAGCCCTGCAACATCTTTATTGCACTGTCAGGGCAGAGTAACGGTAACATAGCAGTCAATTATCTTTCACAGCCAGTGATCCCGTAGCGACGTGATGTCGGTGGATGCATGGCCATGACATGAGAATCGAGACGGGATGAATAATGTGACACGGGTCAATCGTGTTGTACTTAGCCTGATCATCGTATCGCTGCTGGCGTTTTCCGGCTATTGCTGGCAACTGCTCAGCCAGCAGCAGAAAGCCTCGGAGCTCAGCGTGGCGGCGGAGTTGATCCTCAACCGGGTCAATACCGATACCGTCTATCTGCTGGGGCGCGAGAAGGCCAACGACGGCAATGTACAGCAGCGTCTCAATCAGCTGTCGAGCAACCTCGACAGTTTCGTGCGCCAGGTGCGCAACGACCCCGACTCGGCCGACAATCCTCACTCTCAATCGCTGTTGCACGATATCGACAGCTATCTGCTTGATCTCGCCAAGCTCTACTCCATGGAGATGGCGATCGAGTACATAGAGCAGCCCTTTCAAAAGCAGCTGAACGGCTTGCTGGCAACCCTGCCGGCGGACGCTCCGCTGGCCATCGATCTGACCGAGCTGGCCCAGCTCAGCAATTACCTCAAACGCAGCTGGGACAAGGGCGAGCAACAGCAGTTGCAGGCCCTGCAGCGCCGTCTCAAGACAGCCTATCCCGCTTATCCCGAGGTAGTCGGGTTGGCCCAGCTGAGCGAGGATGTCAGTCATCAGGTCGTGGCGTATCACGTGCTGCGCAACCAGGTCATCGACATGCACGAGCTGGAGGGGCTGTCGCGCTGGAAACAGAGCAAGATGGAGCAGGCCTCCTCCCTCAAGAGCCGCTTCTACCTGATGGTGCTGGGGGGCGCCATGCTCTGCTTCGGTCTGGTGGCGGTGACCCTGTGGCGGCGCAACCAGAAGTTGAGCGAGCTGTCGCGTCAGACTGGTTTGCTGGCCCAGGCCAAGAGCGACTTTCTGGCCAACATGAGCCACGAGATCCGCACCCCCATGAACGCCATCATCGGCTTCAGCTCGCTGGCGCTGCAGACCGAGCTGGATCAACAGCAGCGCGATTATCTCAGCAAGATCAAATCCTCATCGGATACCTTGCTGCTGCTCATCAACGACATCCTGGACCTGACCAAGGTGGAGTCCGGCAAGCTGACGCTGGAGGAGATCGACTTCGATCTCAGCGAGCAGATCGACTCGCTGGCGGGCATGTTCGCCGATCTGGCCGAGCGCAAGCACGTCGAGGTGATCATCAACAAGTCGCCGGCGGTGCCCGACTTTCTGCGTGGCGACCCGCTGCGCCTCGGTCAGGTGCTGGTCAATCTGGTCAACAACGCCATCAAGTTCACCGAGCGGGGCGAGGTGGAGGTGTCCATCACCCTGGTCAACCCCCATCCCATGCAGGTGCGTTTTAGCGTGCGTGACACCGGCATCGGCATTGCCGAGGAGAAACAGGCCCAGCTGTTCCAGCCCTTCACCCAGCTGGAGGCGGGCAACACTCGCAAATATGGCGGCTCCGGGCTTGGCCTCAACATCTCTCAGCGGCTGGTGGAGCTGATGGGAGGACGGATCACGGTGCAGAGCAAACCGGGTGCGGGCTCGGTGTTCCAGTTCGAGATCCCCATGACCAAGGCGGTGTACGGCGTTTCCGGGCGGCGGGTCTTCTTTGAGAATCAGCCGCTGGTGCTGGTGATGGATGACAACGAGCTGGTGCTTGACCTGGCCAAGGATATCCTGGGCCGGGCCGGGGCCAGGGTGATGGCGGTCAACAGCCTCTCGCGGGCGCGTCAGGTGCTGCGGGAAGAGGGGCAGAACGTCCGGCTGGCCATTCTGGACTGGCGCATGGGGCAAGAGGATGGACTGGATCTGGCGCTCGAGATGTATCAGCACAGCCAGTGGCGCCGGCTGCCCATCCTGATGACCAGTGCCTGGGCCAAGGAGGGGTTGCACGGGCGGATGGAGAGCATGGGGCTGACCCATTTTCTGCCCAAGCCGATGACCGAAAATGCCCTGCTGGCCAAGGTGGACGAGCTGCTCAACGGCAGTTCACACGATCAGCAGTTCCGCCAGGCCGAGGTGCAGGGCGATCAGCAGCATTTTCGCGAGCTGCTGCAAGGCATCCGGGTGCTGCTGGCGGAGGACAACCGGGTCAACCAGCAGCTCATCATCGAATATCTGCGCCGGGTCGATGCCCTGGTGACCGTGGTGGGCAACGGCCGGGAGGCGGTCGAGCGGGTGGCCGAGCAGCCGTTTGACGTGATCCTGATGGACTTGCAGATGCCGGTGCTGGACGGGCTGGATGCCACTCGTCAAATCCGCAAGATGGTGGACAAGCACGATGTGCCCATCATCGCCCTGACGGCCAGCGCCATGCCGGGAGACAGGGAACGCTGTCTCGGCGTGGGGATGAACGGCTACGTCACCAAGCCGGTCAGCAAGCTCGATCTCTACAACAACCTGTTGCAGTGGGTGAAGAGCGCCAACGGCGAGCGGCTGGTGCCGCTGGAGGTGAAGCCGCCCGACCTGATGGGGGTGCTGGATCTGGAGGATGCCCTCAGACGGCTGGAGCAGGACAAGGAGGCGCTGCAGATCCTGTTCAAGCTGTTCATGTCGGAGCACAAGGATGACCTGTGGGAGATCCGCTCCGCCCTGCGTCGCCAGCAGCCCGACATCGCCTGCCGGTTGCTGCATACCCTCAAGGGGGTTTCCGCCAACATCTCCGCCTCCCGCCTGCAGATCCTCGCCGGCGAGCTGGAGTGGCGACTGCGCCAGCAGGAAGAGCTCACCGAGCAGGATCTGGAGCAGTTGCAGCAGGTCTTCAGTCTGACCCGGGAGGAGGTGTCTCACTTCCTGCTGACCGGAGAGCAGCATGAAGCATCATATGGCGCCTTTGGACAGCGCGATGATCGTTTGTTGTAACAAGTGAAATAGCAATAATTCTCAAGCCTTCTGCTTCAGGCTATCATGACCTCCTCGTATCGCCCCCAGCCGGGGGCGATTGCATTGGGCTTTCCATGACGGGCGGCAGCCTCGGCCTGCCGCGACAAAGGATATCTACGTGAGCGTATTTGCAAGGCTGGGCTGGTTCTTCAAGGAGCAGTGGCAGCGTTACCTGGTCGCCATCTCGCTGTTGATGATGGTGGCCCTGTTGACCGTGATCCCGCCCAAGGTGGTGGGCTGGGTGGTGGATGGCATCGCCAAAGGGTCGCTGGACAGCGCCACCCTGACCGGTTATCTGGCCGGCTTGTTTGGGCTGGGTCTGCTTATCTATCTGCTGCGCTACGTGTGGCGGGTCATGCTGTTTGGTGCCTCCTACCGGCTGGCCTATGTGCTGCGCAACCGGCTCTTTGGCCACTTTACCCGCATGAGCCCGGATTTTTACCAGCGACACCGCACCGGCGATCTGATGGCCCACGCCACCAACGACATCCAGGCGGTGGAGATGACCGCCGGGGAAGGGGTGCTGACCCTGGTGGACTCCATGATCGTCGGCATTCTGGTGCTCTCCATCATGTGCAGCCAGTACTCCTGGCAGCTGACCTTGCTCTCCCTGTTGCCGCTGCCGGTGATGGCGTTCTTCATGAACCGCTTCGGCACCCAGATCTACAAGGAGTTCAAGGCGGCGCAGGGGGCCTTTTCCCGGCTCAACAACAAGACCCAGGAGGCGCTCTCCGGCGTGCGGGTGCTCAAGTCCTACGCGGTGGAGTCGCTTGAAGATCGCGGTTTTGCCGAACTGACCCGGGAGGCGGGCGCCTGCAACATGGCGGTGGCCCGTATCGATGCCAAGTTCGACCCCGTGATTTACCTGTGCATCGGCTGCTCCTACTTCCTCGCAGTGGCCGGCGGCAGCGCCCTGGTGCTGCGTGACGAGCTGACCCTGGGGGAGCTCACCAGCTTCACCATGTACCTCGGTCAGCTGATCTGGCCCATGTTTGCCATCGCCTGGCTGTTCAACATCATCGAGCGCGGCAGCGCCGCCTATTCGCGGATCGAGAGCCTGCTGGCCGAGCGCAGCGACATCGAAGAGCCGGTTCACCCGGTGGCGCTGGCCTCGGCCTTTCCGCTGCGCGCCGTGACGCTCAGCTACCAGCTCGAGCAACGCACCCTGCTGCGCAATGTGGAGTTCACCCTGCAAGCCGGCGGCATGCTGGGGATCGTCGGGCGCACCGGGGCGGGCAAGAGTTCCCTGCTCAAGCTGTTGATGCGGCTGGCCAACCCCACCGCGGGGGAGATCCGCATGGGGGAGACACCCATTTCGCAACTGGCGCTGGGTGAGCTGCGCAGCCAGTTTGCCTATGTGCCGCAGGAGCCGTTTCTCTTCTCCACCACCATCGCCGCCAACATCGCCCTCGGCCGCCCCGATGCCAGCCGGGAGGAGATTGAGCGGGTGGCGCGCATCGCCTGCGTGCACGATGACATCAGCCGCTTTCCCAAGGGTTATGAGACCGAAGTGGGGGAGAAGGGGGTGACCCTCTCCGGCGGCCAGAAACAGCGGCTCGCCATCGCCCGCGCCCTGCTGCTGGAGGCTCCCATCCTGGTGCTGGACGATGCCCTCTCGGCGGTGGATGCCCACACCGAGCAGCAGATCCTGCACGCCCTCAAGGCCCACAAACGGACCCTGATCCTGGTCAGCCACCGGATGACGGCGGTGGAGCAGGCCGACGAGATCCTGGTGCTGGAGCAGGGCCATGTCAGTGAGCGGGGTCGCCACGGCGCCCTGATGGCCCACAACGGCTGGTATGCGGACATGGTCCGTTATCAGCGTCTCGAGCAAGACGTGGAGGAGCGCCTGTGAACCCGACCATCAAACGACTGCTCGGGTACTGTGCCCGTTACCCGCGCTGGCTCATTCAGGCGGGGATCTGCCTGCTGCTGGCCACCGGCGCCGAAGTGGCCGGCCCCCTGCTCATCAAACTATTCATCGACGACTATCTGGCGCCGCGCCAGTTGGTGTGGCCCGCCATCGCGGCCATTGCCGCCGGTTATCTCGGCCTGCAGGTACTGTCTGCGGCCGGTTTCTACCTGCAGTCCCTGCGCTTCAACCGCATCGCCCAGGCGGTGGTGCAGCGCCTGCGCGAGCAGGTATTTGCCACAGCCATCCGGTTGCCGGCCCGCTACTTTGACCAGCATCGCTCCGGCTCGCTCATCTCCCGCATCACCAACGACACCGAGGCGATCATGAACCTCTATGTGCAGGTGATAGGGCTCTTGGTGCAGAAGGTGGTGCTGCTGTGCGGCATCCTCATCTCCATGGCGCTGCTGGATCTGCGGCTGATGCTGGTGTGTGCCTGTCTGTTGCCGGCGGTGGGCGGGGTGATGTGGCTCTATCAACGCTTGAGCGTGCCCGTGGTGCGAGCGACCCGCAGCCTGCTCTCCGACATCAACAGCCGCCTCAACGAGTCGCTGCAGGGGATGCCGGTCATTCAGGCCATGGTGCAGGAGCGCCATTTTGCCAACGCCTTTGCCGAGGTGAATCAGCAGCACTGGGCGGCGCGCCTCAAGAGCCTCAAGATCAACGGTATTTTGCTGCGCCCGCTCATCGATCTCTTCTACATGATGGTGCTGATCGGCCTGTTGGCGCTGTTTGCCCGCGAGGGACTGAGTGCGGAGGGTGCCATCCAGGTGGGGGTGCTCTACGCCTTCATCAGCTATCTGGGGCGGATGATCGAGCCGCTCATCGAGATGACCAACCAGCTCAACCAGTTGCAGCAAGCCATGGTGGCGGGGGAGCGGGTCTTTGCCCTGCTTGATGAAGCGCGCGAGAGCACCGCGGGCGAGATGCGCCCGCTCAAGGGGCAGGTGAGCTTCGAGCGGGTGAGCTTCTCCTACGATGGCGAGCAGCTGGTGCTGCGGGATGTGAGCTTTGCTGCCCGTCCTGGCCAGATGCTGGCACTGGTGGGCCACACCGGGAGCGGCAAGTCCACCATCATCAGCCTGTTGATGGGCTTCTACCCGCTGGATCAGGGCACCATCCGTTTCGATGATCACCCGATGGCGAGTCTGTCGCTCTCGGCGGTGCGCCGCAGCATCGGCTTGGTACAGCAGGATCCCTTCATCTTCGTCGGCACCTTGGCCGAAAACCTGCGCCTCGGCCGTGACGGGATCGACGAGGCGCGCCTGTGGCAGGCGCTGACCGAGGTGCAGCTGGCCGAGTTCGTGCTGAGCCTGCCGGAGGGCTTGAACACCCTGATGGAGGAGGGGGGCAAGAACCTCTCCGCCGGTCAGCGTCAGCTGCTCTCCTTTGCCCGCGCCCTGGTGGGAGATCCGCGCATCCTCATTCTGGACGAGGCGACCGCCAGCGTGGACTCCCAGACCGAGCTGGCCCTCTCTTCGGCGCTGGCGGCGGCGCGCCGTGGCCGCACTACCATCGCCATCGCCCACCGCCTCTCGACCATCGTCGACGCAGACGAGATCCTGCTGCTCTCCCGCGGTCAGGTGAACGAGCGGGGTACCCATGGCGAGCTGATGGCGCTGGGCGGCCACTATGCCCAGCTGTTCGAGATGCAGAGCCAGGGAGCCTGGCTCGAGGAGAAGCGGGCCTGACAGCCACAGAAACGAGCAGAGGGAACCATTGCGGTTCCCTCTTTTTTAGGCTGGAGAAATGGCGGCAGCGTGATCCGCGTCCTTGTCGAACGCCAGCCATGCTGGCAACATGTTGTTTACATTAACTCATCGGATCAGTTCGCATATGGATTTGCAACGTTTGAAGGCCAACCTGGCGCTGCGGCTCTTTGCCTGGCGCTACATTCCCGTCATCGGTTTTTGTGCCCCCGTCATCGAAGAGATGAGTGCCAAGGCGCTGCGCATCCGCATTCCGCTCGGCTGGCGCACCCGCAACCACCTAGGCAGCATGTATTTCGGTGCGCTGGCCACCGGCGCCGATCTGGTGGGCGGTTTGCTGGTGATGGAGAAGGGGCGGCAGCGGCGCAAGAAGGTGCACTTCGCCTTCAAGGATGTGCAGGGGGAGTTTCTGAAACGGCCCGAGGGGGATGTGCAGTTTGACTGCGCGGCCGGGGAGGAGATCGACGCCATGATCGACGAGTCGTTGGCGAGTGGTCAACGCATCAACCGCCCCATCCAGGTGGTGGCAACCTGTCCGTCACTGAACGGGGATGAGGCGATGGCGCGCTTTGTGCTGACCCTCTCCATCAAGGCCAGCTGAATGCCAAAGGGCGCGTCGGCGCCCTTATTCAAGATTCAAGCGAGGTCAGAGGATCTCGGGGCTGACGCCCTCTTTCACTACCACCTTCATGCCGTTGAAGTTGACTACCTGGCCGGCCACTATCTTGCAGCGCTTGCGGGTCTCCACCTGACCGTTTACCTCGACCAGACCGTCGGCGATCAGCGCCTTGGCTGCGCCGCCACAATCAGCCCACCCCTGATGTTTGATAAGGTCACACAGGGCAATAAAGGGGTGCCCTTCGAGCAGAAACGTCTCCATGGAAAATCCTCTCGTAGATAAATGGCTGAAACAGCAGGGCGATTATTCTAGGCAGTTCGGGCCGTCAAGGAAAGGGCAAGGGCGCTGTCTGCGGGCAATAGTGGCTTACAAGAGCATTTTGGGGGAACGCGCCATAGCAGTCAGCCCGGCAGTGGCCGGGCTGACTGAGATCATGGAGCAAACCGCGTTCAGCCAAACTTCACCACGGCTTCCCCGCTGACGGCGATGGCGCCGGTTGCCGTCAGAATGCGGGTGGCCAGGGTGATGATGGGCTTGTCGCTGCGCAGGGCGATGATCTCCACCTCTGCCGTCACCTCATCTCCCACAAACACCGGCTGCTTGAAGGCGAGGTTTTGACCGAGATAGACGGTGCCCTTGCCCGGCAGTTGCTGACCCAGCAGCCCCGAGAAGAGGCTGGCCAGCAGCATGCCGTGCACGATGGGGCGCTCGAACGGCGTGGTGGCGGCGAAGGCGGGATCCAGGTGCAGCGGATTGAAATCCTCCGACAGCCCGGCAAAGGCCGCGACCTCTGCCGCCCCGAACCGCTTGGTCAGACTGGCCTGCTGGCCCACCTCGAAGGGAAGAATGCTCATGCGGGCTCCTCCTCGGGTGTCGGCACAAAGACCGGGTTGAGCCGTACCTTGACGTAGCCTCCGGGGGCCGCCTCCAGCCCTTCGCTCGGAATGCGGGCGGGGATGGGGGCGGGATCCTCTTCCCGGCTCTGGATGAAGGCTGCCATCTGCGGCCACCAGGAACCCGGGGTGTGGGTCGCGCCGGCGAGCCACGCCTCGGGGCTGGCGGCTTCGGCGTCGTTCTGCCAGAAGCCGTACTTGTTGGCATCCGGCGGATTGATGATGCCGGCGATGTGACCCGATTCGGCCAGGATGAAGCGCTGCTCGCCACCGAACAGCTTCATGCCCTGCCAGGTGCCCTGCCAGAGGGCGATGTGATCGTCCATGGCAGAGACCAGCAGCACCGGGGTCTTCACCTTGGCGAGATCGATGCGGGTGTGGCGGATCTTGAGCTCCCCCTTCACCAGCTGGTTTTCCAGATAGAGCCGGCGCAGCAGGCTGTTGTGGGTCTTGCCCGCCACGTTGGTGCTGTCGCTGTTCCAGTGCAGCAGATCGAACGCCACCGGGCTCTGCCCCTTGAGGTAGCTGTCGATGTAGTAATTCCAGTAGAGGCTGTTCTCCCGTAGCAGGCTGAAGGAGACCGCCAGCTGGCGTCCATCCATGATGCCTTTGGCCTCGTTCTGGGCCTCCAGCGCCGCAATGATGGGCTCGTGGATGAAGATGCCAAGCTCTCCCGGCTGGGAGAAGTCGAGCAAAGTGGTGAACAGGGTGGCGGAGCGAACCCGCTGCTTCTGGCGCCGGGCGGCCAGCCAGCCCATGGCCAGGGAGAGGGCGGTACCGCCGATACAGTAACCGATGCCGTGCACTTCCCGCTCGCCGGTGGCCGCTTCCACGCCATCCAGCGCGGCGATGACGCCGTCTACCACGTAGTCGTCGAGATCGATGTGGGCCTGGGCCGGCCCCGGGTTGCGCCAGGAGATCATGAACACCGTCTGGCCCTGGGCGACCAGCCAGGCCACCAGGGAGTTCTGGGGCCGCATGTCCATGATGTAGTACTTGTTGATGAAGGGCGGCACGATCAGCACCGGCGTTCTGGCCACCGTCTCCGTGGTCGGGCTGTACTGGATGAGCTCATACAGCTCGGTGCGTTGCACCACCCGGCCCGGGGTCAGTGCGAGATCACGACCCAGCTCGAAGGCGGATTCGTCGGTCAGGCGGATGTTGAGGTGATCGGCGCTGCGCTCGAGATCTTCGGCCAGCAGGGTCAGCCCGCGCACCAGATTCTGGCCGTCTGACTCCAGGGTGAGCTTGAGCAGCTCCGGATTGGTAGCCAGAAAGTTGCTGGGTGCCATGGCGTTGATGTACTGGCGGGTAAAGAAACGCAGCCGCTCCCGGCTCTTCTGGGGCACCCCTTCGAGGGCATCCACCGAGTCCAGTAGGTGTCTGGCGGTCAGCAGATAGGATTGCTTGAGGTAGTCATAAATGGGCTGCTCGCTCCAGGCATCGGCCTTGAAGCGGCGATCGCTGCGCTCCGGGGCGATGACCGGCTCGCTCTGCTGGCCTGCGCTCTTGAGCAGGGTGTGTTGCATCAGCTTGAGCTGATCCTGCCACCAGTTCATCTGGGCATTGATCAGTTGCCAGGGCTGCTGGCTGCCCTGTTCCAGCACCTGGCCGAGATCGTCTAGATTGGTTTGCAGCAGGGCCTGGGCGGTACGCTCGGTCTGCGCCTTGGCCATGTCCAGCAGCTTGTCGTTGTAGTGGGCCAGGGCCTCGAACAGCGGGCCGTAAGATGATTGGCTCATGTTCTCTCCTTCACCCATCCCCGGCGCAGGGCGAGCCTGTCGTGACGGAGCATGGGGAGATGTGGCTGCCCGCAACGGGCAGCCAGGGGGATATCAGGCCTTGCCCGTGCTCTTTTTGATGCCGTCGGCAGTCAGGGCGTCCAGATCGTCCTTGAACTGCTGGCCGAGGGCGTTGAGCTTCTGGATGTCGTCCAGCATCTGGCGGGAGAGCTGGCTGGCGGTCTCCAGCTGGACGGTGCCGAGGGCTGCCAGGCTCTGGGCATCCTGCACCTTGCCGGCAGCCTGCAGCTGGTTCAGCCCCAGCTCGGCATAGGCGTTGGCGGAGGCCAGCTGCAGCCGGGTCAACTGTTCGATGTTGCTGGCCAGCAGCTGGTTGTAACGGGTGAGGGGGGCGGCAAAGCCTTGCACCTGCTCGGTAAAGGTCTTGATTACGTCCATATTCATCGCGCGTCTCCGTGGTTGGCAGAAGGTATTGCAAAAGGGCCTATGGCCCGGGTTGGGTTACAACTGTGCGACTACATCCTCAAGTCGTTGCGTATCGTTTGCTCTGTTCAAACGTACGTTTAAGCATTGTGTTATCAAATGAGGCTTGATGTAAATAATATAAATGTTAATTTTTGGCGAAATGTTGGCTCTGGTTTGTCCAGTCTGCTTGGCCGGATTCAGACGAGGGGTGACGCAGCCAGTTCGCTTCGACCTCGTTACCGGGCCACAGGGCTGGTAGGCTGATGGACTCCCTGAGCCTCGAGGAATGCACCGATGAAACCTGCCCGCCTGCTACTTGCCCTGGGGTCTGTTGCCCTTGGCGGCGTTGCCCACGCCAGTACCCCTGTCCAGCTTTCCCTGCCCGGCGTCAATCTGCCCGCGTCTCACCAGGTCGAGGGGGCCAGAGCCTCTGTTCTCTATGGTCGCACCGGTCAGGTGAAGGGGATCGATCTGCCCGTTTTCGCCCTCTCCGACGTGGATCAATTCACCGGTCTGCAGCTTGGCGTTTTTTTCGGTGCCGGCCGGGTACGCCACCAGTTTGGCGGGGTGGCGATCAACGCACTCAACTGGCACGAGGGTCAGGACAAGGGGGTCAACCTTGGCTTCGTCAACCTGACCAACAATGTACAGGGTCTCAACTGGGGGGCCGTCAACATCGCCAAGGGCAATGCCCTGGCCAACGTCGGCTTCGTCAACTATGCCGAGCGCACCACCTTCCAGCTGGGCTTCATCAACGCCACCAAACACCTGGACGGTCTGCAGATCGGTCTCGCCAACTACGCCGAGAACGGGGTTTTCCCCATCTTGCCGCTGATCAATTTCAAGAAATCCTTTTAAGCAGCGCCGCCAACCTTGCTTTAGGGGCGCCAGCCATTACCCTGTGCTGCATTGATAGCGTGCAGAGGTGACACTGGCATGACAATGGAACACATGGATGCCATCGGCATCGGCTGGGACGTAAGAGGCTGGCAGGGCAGTGCCCAGGCCGTGGCCGTGGTGGGGTGGCAGGCGCGTGAGCAGCGGCTGCACTGGTTTGGCGTATCGCCCCTGTTTCGGCTGAGCTCGAGGGTTGCGCCGGATCTGGATGCCTTGCTGCGCCCGGCGCTGCATGACGAGATCCACCTGCTGCAGGTGCTGGCCTGTCCGCAGCTGGCGCTGGGGATAGACGCGCCGCTGGCGTTTCCTCGCGCCTTTGGCGAGCTGCTGGCGGGGAGGGCGACCGAGTGCGCCGTGCCCCAGCGCGAAATAGACAACCCTTATGCCTACCGGGACTGCGAACGCTGGCTCCATGAGCAATACGGCAAGAAGCCGCTCTCGGCCACCTTCGACAGGCTCGGCAACAATGCAACCCTGGCGCTGGCCATGCTGCCGAGGTTGGCCGACTTGCGACTGGTGCCCAAGCAGCAGGCTGAGGCCGATCGCGCCGTGCTGGAGGTCTATCCCGCCCTTGCCAAGACGGGGGGCAAGGCATCGGCGGTGCGTGCCGAGTTGCTGCCGCATCTGCCGGCCGATGTGACGGCGGGGACCGATCGCTACGACGCCGCCATCTGCGCCTTGATGGCGCTGCAATATGCCGCCAAGGGGAGCGTCTCCCTGTTGCCGGCTCTGGTGGCGCCGCCTGCCGAGATGGCTTTGGACGAGGGTTGGGTCTACCACTTCGCTCGCCCCTGATAAACCGGATCGGGCCGACCAGCCCGATCCGGCCTTTGGTCGGCCGTGAGATCCTCACTTGCGCTGACGTAGTTTCTTCCTTTCACTACGCTGCCTTGCTGCCTTGCTGCCTTGCTGCCTTGCTGCCTTGCTGCCTTGCTGCCTTGCTGCCTTGCTGCCTTGCTGCCTTGCTGCCTTGCTGCCTTGCTGCCTTGCTGCCTTGCTGCCTTGTTGAGGCCAGGGCTGCACCCGGCCATCGCACGGTTCAACAAAAAGAGCGGATTTATTAAGCTCATATGCCATCAAGCAAGAATGTTTCATCACCATTTCAAACCACGCCGGTGTCATCCACTGTCTCGGACTCTGGCATGGCAGTAAAGAGGGAGAGGGATGTGGGTGACAACGCGTGTCTCCTCGAGGCTGGAGCAGATCAAATAAGGGTTTGTGCTGATCAAGGGTGGAAGTTCAATATCTTCATCCGATATATTGCGCCTTTCCCCTGACTCTTCTCTGCGGTGATGTCGATGAAACGCATTCTCTCTATCCAGTCCCACGTGGTGTTCGGCTGTGCCGGCAACAGCGCTGCCGTATTCCCCATGCGCCGTCTCGGCATGGAGGTATGGCCCATCAACACGGTGCAGTTCTCCAACCATACCCAATATGCGGCCGGTTGGCAGGGGATGGCCATGCCTGCAGGGCATATCAGCGCCCTGTGCATGGGGCTCTCGGACATCGGGGTGCTGGGACACTGCGATGCGGTGCTGAGCGGTTATCTCGGCTCGGCGGAGCAGGGGGACGAGATCCTGACGGTGGTGGCCGCGGTCAAGGCCGCCAATCCTGCCGCCATCTATTTTTGCGATCCCGTGATGGGCCACCCGGAGAAAGGGTGCATAGTCGCGCCTGGGGTGACCCGCTTTTTGACCGAGAAGGCGCTGCCGGTGGCCGATGTCATGGCCCCCAATCTGCTGGAGCTGGAGACCCTGTGCGACGTCCATCTGACGGATCTGGCGCAGACGCGGGCCGCGGCCCATCAGCTGCTGGCGCGCGGGGTGAAGATGGTGCTGGTCAAGCACCTTGGACGTGCCGCTCGCGAGCCGGGCCGCTTCGAGATGCTGCTGGCTACCCCCGAGGGGGATTATCTGATTGCTCGTCCGCTCTACGAGTTTGCTCGCCAGCCGGTGGGCGTGGGGGATCTCATCAGTGCGCTGATGCTGGCGAATCTGCAGGCGGGTTACGATGCGGTCAGCGCGTTCGAGCGCACCAACGCGGCGGTGGATGCGGTACTGCTGCACACCTGGCAGGCCGATGCCTACGAGTTGCAGCTGATCGCGGCCCAGGAGGCCTTTGCCGCCCCCGAGATCAGGGCGCGGGCCGAGCGGCTGGCCTGATCTTCCCACCATTGGCTAAGTCTGAGCGCGGATGATCCGCGCTCAGCACAGCCTCCTGATCACCCTCATCACTTCTCTCTCAGTTAACAGCTAATCCCCGGTACCGCTTAGGTGATGGCACGCCAAACGATGTCATGCCCCAAATCTGCCGCCACCTAGTCTCTGGCACTAGGTATTCGGCTTAGCGCTGGCTGTGTGCCTGTTCCCGCAACTCTTCTTCATCCAGCGTGACTTGCCGGTAGTGCTCGACCGTGGGAAAGGGATCGTAGAAGTGATGGAGCAGGGCCTTCCACTGCTGGTATTGGGGTGAGCCACGAAAGCCCTGGGTGTGATCTTCGAGGCGCTGCCAGTTGACCAGCAGCAGATAGCGGTGAGGATCGGTCAGCGAGCGCTGGAGCTGGTGTCCGCTGTAACCGGGCATGGTGCTGATGATCCGTTGGGCCTGGGAAAATGCCAGCTCGAAGGCGGCAGCCTGACCGGGGATGACCTGCAGATGGGCGACTTCCAATATCATGGTGACTCCTTGTCCCAAGGGGAAAAGGGCCATTGCAGCAGGTCGGACGGGGAATGACAAGGCCGGCCACAGGGGCCGACCTTGCCGGTTTGATCACGACGTTACTTGGGTGCTGATCAGGCGCGTGGGTGACGGGCCCTGTAGCGCTCGGCCATGGCATTGGCCGCGATCATGGCGTGGTAGACATCCTGTTCGTTGACGCTCATCGGCATGTTGCCCATGGTGTCGAGGGGATCGCAGGCAAGCTTGGCAACCTGGCGCCACTCGCTCTCCACAAACTGGCTCAGTCCCATCTCCTGCAGGGTCATGGGCAGGCCGGCCAGCTGGATGATGCGCATCACCTCGTCGAGCTCGGCCTGGGGCGCGCGCTCGAGCACCAGCTGGGTGAGCAGGCCGAACACCACTTTCTCACCATGCTGGGCCCGGTGCAGATCTGGCACCACCGACATGCCGTTGTTGACCGCATGGGCCGCCGCCAGGCCGCCCGCCTCGGCGCCTACGCCACTCAGATAGATGGTGGCCTCGATGGTCTGCTCCAGCGCCGGGGTGGTGACATGGTGGCGCACCGCGTCCATCGCCAGCTCGATGTTCTCCCCCAGCAGCTCGTAGCAGAGCCGGGCCAGCCCGAGGCCGGTGCGGGAGGGGCGCTTGCCCACCAGATTGATGCCGTCGGCCCGGTAACAGGCGCGGGCCTCGAAATAGGTGGCGAGTGCATCGCCCACGCCGGCGGCAAAGAAGCGGGCGGGGGCCGCCGCTATGATGGCGGTGTCGGCGATCACCACGTCCGGGTTTTGTGGCAGGAACAGATAGCGCTCGAACTCGCCCGCCGGGTTGTAGATCACCGCGAGGGCGGTGCAGGGGGCATCGGTGGAGGCGATGGTGGGAAACAGCACCACCGGGCGGCGCAGGTAGAAGGCCACCGCCTTGGCGACGTCCAGGGTCTTGCCGCCGCCGATGCCGACGATGATGTTGGCCCCCTGCTGTTCGGCCAGATCGCACAGGCGGCGGATCTCGATGTCGGTGCACTCGTAGTTGAACTTCTCGACCGCTCCTTTCAGGCCCGCCTGCAGCAGGCCGGCCAGCGCCTCTTCCCGCACCCGCTCCAGAATGAACTCGTCGCTGACAAGCAGGGCGTTGTCGCCGAAATCTTTCACGTGATCATGGAGTTGGGGCAGCAGATCGTGGCCGATGATGAACTTTTTGGGGGAGGTGACGGTACGAGGCAGGATAGACATGCAATATTCCTCAAGGCAGTAAGTGGCACCCGATTGGTATGCAAACGGGTCTTCCTGCCACACCATACGCCTCGCCTGGCGTGAGGTGAAGGAAAAATGGCGCTCAAATGGGGCTGAAGTTGGATCGGAATTAATCCATCTGACCGATTTGATTGTTTTGGAAGGGCAAAATGCAGGGAAAAACTGCACGCCCTCCATAGGGAGGGCGCGGCAGTTCAGTGGAGGTGTGGTGCGAGCCTCAGAGCTGCTTGTAGAAGAAGAGGGTGGCCGCCAGGGTGCCATCGGCACTGCGGGCAAAGGCGGGGATCTGGCCCGCCTCCTGATAGCCCAGCTGGCGATAGAGGCGGGAGGCGGCATCACCCACCCGGGTGTCGAGCACCAGCAGGCTACGGCCGGCCTCTCTGGCCCCTTGCTCCATGCTGGCCATCAGGGCACGGCCGACCCCCTTGCCACGGTGGAGACTGTGCACCATCAGTTTTTCCACCTCGGCGCGGTGACGGCCATTGGCCTTGGTGCACAGCGAGAGCTGGAGGGCACCGACCAGCTGGTGTTGCTCAAAAGCGACCCAGAGCCGGCGGCTGCCCGCGGCCAGCTCCGTCTCTATGCCCTGCCAATAGACGAGCCCCTGCTCTTCGGTCAGCGGCGGCAGGAAGCCCACCGAGGCCCCACTGGCCACGCTGTCTTGCAGCAAAGTGATGAGGGCAGGCTTGATGCCCTGGGTGGTATCAACCTCAACTATGTCCATCAGAAGTCCTTGTCAACGAAGTTCACGCCGCCGGCCCGGTCTGCCGCGGCGCCTGCCGCCAACGGGACCGGCGGCAGGATGACTGGCTAGACTCGCCGTTTCCGCCGCCACTTTCAAGTCGTTGCCATTCGTCGGGTGCGCCCGATCACGCCACCCGGGCAGTTTCCCCTAGCGCATAAGCTTCTGTTCGACCAGCCAGGCAAACAGCAGCCGGGAAACCGGGGAGATCTCGGCCAGATGGCGGCTGTCGAGCCAGCGCAGCTCGGCGATCTCCGCCGAGGCGACGGGCTTGCCGTCAGCCTCGCCGGTGTAGCAGCGCAGCCTGACGTTGACCCCCTCTGGCTTGCCGTCGGCCTGGGCGCTGAACTCGCAGGCAAACGCCAGGGTGTCGGGCTTGAGGGCCACGGCCAGCTCCTCCTCGATTTCGCGCATCAGCGCCGCCTCGTCGC
Organism: Aeromonas sp. FDAARGOS 1408; assembly: GCF_019048665.1. Lineage (NCBI taxonomy): Bacteria > Pseudomonadati > Pseudomonadota > Gammaproteobacteria > Aeromonadales > Aeromonadaceae > Aeromonas > Aeromonas sp. FDAARGOS 1408. The sequence goes on from NZ_CP077394.1 coordinate 1,532,141, forward strand.
TCTCTCCCGCTTCGCGCTTGCCGCCGGGAATGTAGTAGATGTGTTTGCCGTGGGAGCGGGCACAGAGCAGTTGCTGATCCTTGAAGGTCAGCCAGGCGAGTTTGTCGATCATGAACGTCTCTCTGGTGATTGGTGATGGGGTGGTGGCTTGTTCGCACAGGGTGCGGTAGGAGCGGGTTTCCAGCCGTTCTGGATCCAGCCCGAGCTGGGCGGCTAGGGCCAGCAGTTGCTGGCGATAGCCCGGCAGCAGGGCCTCGTCATCGGTCATGATGGCCAGCTCGGCAAAATCGCCGAGTTCTGCCAGGTGATCCAGGGTGACATGGAAGGGGCCGACGAAATAGATGCTGCGCACTTTGCGAAGGGTCAGTATCGGCTGGTAACCCAGGGTGTGCAGCATGCTGATGGCCTTGCCGGCGTCGGTGATGTTGACCGCCTCACAGCGATCGGGTTCGGGCCCCTTCACGATCCAGAGCCGGATGCCGGAGGGCTGCATGGCGCGGATCAGCAGGCTCTTGCCCGCCGCGCTCAGGCTGCGGTCCGGGGTGTCGAAGTAGGTGTCCTGCTCCTGGTTGCGCTCCAGCATCACCTCGGGATTGAGGGCGGCGAGGGCCGTGGTGAAGGCCGCGACATCGCTGAGCCTGTATTTGAACTCGACCTCGAAGCGGCCCTGAAAGTGCTGCGCTGACATCGACAGGCATCCTTGAGTGTTGCGGATTGGCATGGCGGGCAGCCTAGCAAAGTTGGTGGGCTGGCCCAAGGGGCAAGGCGGCAGGATGTGGAAACGATCTGTTTCCGGGGCGCAGGGTTGATCAATGCGCCGCATATTGCCGTGATCAAGGGTGGGCGCCGCACATGGTCGAGCCAGTTCGGGCATGGCGGTTGCTCACAAGCTCGCCGAGCGGCCGGCAAAAGTTCGCGCTGGCGCACAGGATGGGGCGTGCAGGCTGGGCGATGGCAGACCCTTGTGTTTTAATCCTCGCCACGTTTGCGGCAGCCGCCCCGTGCCGGGCCGCTGCCTTCGCTTTGGCAAGATGCAGGTGAGCAAGATGCAAGTGACAGCAGAGAGCAAGTTTATCGGACTCGGGGTGGCGGGCAATTTCGCCGGTCATCTGGAGCAGGCCGGCGAGGCCTCGGATTTCGTGGCGGTGGTGGTGCGCGACACCAGCGCTCCCAAGGCGCTGTTCCCCTTCTACGTGCCGGGCCACCCCGGCCAGCTCGGCGTCTTCCCCTTGAGCGGCGATGCCATCTTCTTGCCGGAAGCGGCGGTGAGCGGCGATGAGAAAGTGCAGATCGAGCCGGAAGTGGCGCTCTGGTGCGAGCTGGAGTACGCGGGGGAGCAGGTGGTGGCCATCCATCCGCGCGCCTTTGGCGCCTACAACGACTGCTCCATCCGCCGTCCCAACGCCAAAAAGATCAGCGAGAAGAAGAACTGGGGTGAAGAGAGCAAGGGGCTGGCCCCCGCGTTGCTGCCCCTGTCCCATTTCGCCGCCGGCTGCGAGCTCGATGACTACCGCATCGCCTGCTATCTGGAGCGGGACGGTGAGCTGCACCCCTACGGGGTCGACAGCGCGGCGGTGGATTACAGCTACTTCCACGGCCAGCTGCTGACGTGGGCCATCGACAAGTTCAACCATCAGCAGGACGAGGGGCCGGCAGAGCACATCCAGGGGCTGCTGGCTCAGGCCGGGCGCCCGGCCCATGCCCTCATCAGCATCGGGGCCACCCGCTATACCCCGTTTGGCGAAACCCACTTTCTCAAGCCCGGCGACACCGCTTGCGTGCTGCTCTATCCGGCCAGCCGTTATAGCGAAAGTGATATCCGTGAGGCCATTCGCACCCGTCAGTTTGGGCCGGATCTGTCGGTGCTGCTGCAAGCGGTCAAGACCCGCTGAGGCGCGTTTGCCGATTTGCAGGGATGGTGCCCCCGAGGTTTGCGACCCTCGTCCAGGGTGGCGGTGTGTCGCCATGGTTCAAGGAGAAGGAAGGATGACGCTCATAAGGCGCTGTACCCTGCAGGATATGGCCGGCCTGCTGGCGCTCTATCGGGAGTTGCGCCCCCATGACCCCGCGCTTGCGCCGGACGCTGCCCGCACGGCACTGACGGCCCTGCTGACCCAGCCGCACCTTCACCTGCTGGTGGCGGAGGTGGATGGCCAGCTGGCGGCCACCTGCCAGCTTGGCGTGGTCGCGACCCTGACCAATGGTGGTCGGCCGTTTGGCATCATAGAGCACGTGGTGACGGCCTCTGCGTTTCGGCGCCGGGGCATCAGCCGGCGGTTGCTGACCCATGCGCTTGAGCTTGCCTGGCAGCAGGATTGCTACAAGGTGATGCTGCTGTCGGGGGAGGGGCGCGATGAAGCCCACCGCCTCTATGAAAAGCTGGGCTTCAAGGCCGGCATCGAGAAGGGGTTTGTCCTCAAGCAGATCGACGCCATGGCGTCGGCTGGACAGGCCCCGAACAATCAAGCGATTGAGTGAGCACGATATGAGACTGGAGCAGGCAGAGCGCGGGGATTATCAGGTCCTGATCGCGCTGTGGGAGGCGTCGGTGCGCGCCACTCACCATTTTTTGCCGGAGGAGGAGATAGCCCCTCTGCGCGAGCTCATCCTGGAACATTACTTTGACGCCGTGGCCCTCACCTGCGCCCGCAGCGAGCAGGGGATCGCCGGCTTTTGCGGGGTGCACGAGGGCAATATCGAGATGCTCTTCATCGACCCCGCCCTGCGCGGGGGCGGGGTGGGTCGCCTGCTGGTGGCCGATGCCATCGCCCGGCTGGGGGCGACCCGGGTGGACGTCAATGAGCAAAATGAGCAGGCGCTCGGTTTTTATCGCCACCTGGGCTTCGCGGTAGTGGGCCGCTCGGCGCTGGACGGGCAGGGCAGGCCCTATCCGCTGTTGCACATGTCCATTGCGACAGAGGGCACTGACAGGCCAGTGACGCCATCATGAAAAAACCGCCCTCGGGCGGTTTTTTGTTTATGACGGGATCAGGACGGCCTGTTACTCCTCATTGGAGTTGTCCTGATAGTCGCCGCGCTGGGCCTTCGGCAGGCGGCGCATGGGGGCAAAGCCGATATCCTCGCCCACCACTTCCCGCTTGCGCGCCGGGGCGGGTTTCTTGGCACCATCCCCCTTGCCTTTGCCGGCGGCGGGCTTGCCCTTGCCACCCTTGGCATTGGCGGCGCCACGGGCGCGCGGCGGGTTTTGTACCGGCTTGCTGCCGGGCAGGGTCTGCCGGCTCGGTTTGCCGCTGGGTTCATAGCCGTCCAGGATCTCGACGGAGAGGGATTGGCCGATCAGCGCTTCGATGGCCTTGAGCTGACCCAGCTCGTCCTGGCTCACCAGCGAGATGGCCTCGCCGCCACGACCGGCGCGGCCGGTGCGGCCGATGCGGTGGATGTAATCCTCCGCCATCTGGGGCAGCTCGAAGTTGATCACGTGGGGCAGCTGATCGATGTCGAGGCCGCGGGCGGCGATGTCGGTCGCCACCAGCACTCGCACCTTGCCCTCGCGAAAATCCGCCAGCGCCCGGTTGCGGGCACCCTGGCTCTTGTCGCCGTGAATGGCGACGGTATCCAGGCCATCCTTTTGCATCTGCTGGGCGAGCCTGTCGGCAATCTGCTTGGTGCGTACGAACACCAGCACCCGCTGCCAGTTGCCGCGACCGATCATGTGGGAGAGCAGCTCGCGACGCCGTTCCCGGTCGACCTGGATGATGCGCTGGGTCACCTGTTCGGCGGCGGTGTTGCTGGGGTCGACCTCGATCAGGGTCGGGTCGCTCAGCAGGTCATCCGCCAGCGCCTTGATGTCGTCCGAGAAGGTGGCGGAGAAGAGCAGGGTCTGCCGCTCGGCGGGCAGGGCCTTCATGATGCGGCGGATGTCGTGGATGAAGCCCATGTCGAGCATGCGATCCGCCTCATCCAGCACCAGCACTTCCAGCTCGGTCAGGGTCAGGGCGCCCTGGGTCAGCAGGTCCAGCAAGCGGCCCGGGGTGGCCACCAGGATGTCGATGCCGAGCTTGATGGCGTCCAGATTGGGTTTGATGCTGACACCGCCGTAGGCGATCAGGGTGCGAAACGGCAGGTGGTGGGCATATTTGATGATGCTCTCGCCCACCTGGGCGGCCAGCTCGCGGGTCGGGGTGAGCACCAGGGCGCGCACCTGACGACGGCCGCGGCCATGGTTGGCCAGCAGCCGCTGCAGCATGGGCAGGGTGAAGCCGGCCGTCTTGCCTGTGCCTGTCTGGGCGCCGCCGAGCACGTCCTGCCCGACCAGAATGGCGGGGATGGCTTGCTGCTGGATGGGGGTTGGCTGTTCGTAACCCAGCTCCTTGACGGCCCGCAGGATGTGCGGGGACAGACCCAGTTCGTTGAATGACATGTTCGAGAGAGACTCCTCTGGTGAGCCTTGGGCTCAGCGGGTGACCGGCGCACGGGGCCGGCCACGGGATGAAAGTGATAACGGGGGCGTAATATAGCAAAAGCGCGGCCGCTGCGCAGTAGCTGTCGCACCGGCCGCTCAATTAGGCAGGTTCAGGCAATCAGAGCAGATCGCGGATGGGGGCGACCAGGTTTTCCGGTTTGGTGGTGGGGGCAAAGCGGTCCACCACCTGACCGTCCCGGTCGATCAGGAACTTGGTGAAGTTCCACTTGACGTTCTCCAGCCCCAGCAGACCCGGCTTCTCTTTCTTGAGCCACTGATAGAAGGGGTGGGCCTGTTCGCCGTTGACTTCGCACTTGGCCATGATGGGGAAGCTGACCGGATAGTCGAGGGAGCAGAAACGGGCGATCTCCTCGGCATCGCCCGGCTCCTGGTGGCCGAACTGATCGCAGGGGAAGCCCAGGATGACCAGTCCCTCGGGTCCCAGCTCCCGATAGAGTGCCTCCAGTCCCGTGTATTGAGGGGTAAAGCCGCAGCGGCTGGCCACGTTGACCACCAGAATGACCTGGCCCGCGAGGGAGGCGAGCGGCAGTTCACTGCCGTCGAGGCGTTGCAGGGTGAGTTCGGGCAAAGACATGAAAGACTCCTTTGAGTGGGGCCCATTCAGGGCACATTGCACCACGTTAACGGGGGCGACGGCGGGGAGCAAGCCGGAGTGTTCCCTTGCTGGGAGCAGATTGAGTGCGCCGGATCACAGAGTGGCGATCGGGTCGAGATAATGGGGGTCTTGGCGGCCCGGATGGCGTATTGATGGTGGGACTTCTCAAGAGAAGCAAACCGGTTTGTGTCTTGGCCGGGAAGTCGCTAAAAAGCGCCCTCTTTCCACTTGTTGCGAGTCAATCTTGGACTATCAAGCCGTCATGGACGCCATATACACCCGGGGATGGGTGATAGTGGATGATTTTTTAACCGCCGCCGAGGTGGATGCCCTCAGGGCCTGTCTGCCGGACGAGTGGCGACCGGCGGGGATCGGCCGCGATACCCTGCATCAGGACAACCGCGACATTCGCCGGGATCAGATCCACTGGCTCGACGCTTCCCTCGGCGCGCCGGTGGCCGACTACATGGCCCGGATGGAGGCGCTGCGGCTGGCCGCCAACCGGATGCTGATGCTCGGGTTGTTCGACTACGAGGCCCACTTTGCCCGCTACCGCAGCGGTGACTTCTATGCCACCCATCGCGACGCTTTCGCCGGGCGCTCCAACCGCCGCCTCACCTCGGTGTTTTACTTGAACAACGACTGGCAGCCAGAGGCGGGCGGGGTGCTGCGCATGTACGGTGACGACGAGCAGTTTCTGATGGACGTCTCCCCACGGGGCGGGCGACTGGTGCTGTTTTTATCCGAAGAGTTCCCCCACGAGGTGCTGCCCGCCAACCAGGAGCGCTACAGCATCGCCGGCTGGTTTCGGGTCAACGGCAGCGGCAATGGCCGGCTCGATCCGCCGCGCTGAGCTCTTTTCATCCAATTTCTGACACAGGCGGGAGTTTTTATGGCTCTTGTCGGCGGATGGGGCGCCCATCGGCTGACAAGGCTCGATCTCCCTTGCTACACTGGCCCGCACTTATCTTCGTATCTGGCTTCGTCCGGTTTTAATGCGGTTGGGTTTTAAATGGTGATGGCGAAGCCGCTTTTCCCAAGGGATCACATCTAATGAAGAACATCCATGTCTTGCTGCTGTGTGGCGGCGGTGGCTCCGAACACGAAGTCTCGCTGCGCAGTGCCAATTTCCTCGAAAAACAGCTCTCTCTCCTGCCCGGCGTGGAAGTGACCCGGGTCGAGATGTTTGCCGACCGCTGGCTCAGCGCCGACGGCCGCGAGTGCAAGCTGGGGCTGGACAAGCTGCTCTCTTTCGACAGCGTGGCCCGTCCGGTGGATTACGTGGTGCCCTGCATCCACGGCTACCCGGGTGAGACCGGCGATCTGCAATCCTTCCTCGAGCTGGCCGGCCTGCCTTACCTGGGCTGCGACGCCGAGGCGAGCAAGGTGTGCTTCAACAAGATCACCACCAAGCTGTGGCTCACCGCCCTCGGCATCCCCAACACCCCTTATCTGTTCCTGACCGAGCAGAACGACGCGGCGCTGAGCGAGGCGAAAGCGGCGCTGGCCAAGTGGGGCAAGGTCTTCATCAAGGCGGCATCCCAGGGTTCTTCCGTCGGCTGCTACTCCGCCAGCAACGAAGCGGATCTGGTGAAGGGCATTGCCGATGCCTTCGGTTACTCCGAGCAGGTACTGATCGAAAAAGCGGTCAAGCCGCGCGAGCTGGAAGTGGCGGTCTACCAGTACGGCGACGAGCTGGTGGCTACCTACCCGGGCGAGATCTGCGTGCCGCAGGACAAGTTCTACACCTATGAAGAGAAGTACAGCAGCGCCAGCCACACCGAGACCGCGCTGCGTGCCGAGGGGCTGACCCAGGCCCAGGCCGATGCCATTCACGAGTACGCCCTCAAGGCGTTCCGTCAGCTCAAACTGACCCACCTGTCGCGCATCGACTTCTTCCTGACCGAAGAGGGGGAGATCCTGCTGAACGAAATCAACACCTTCCCGGGCATGACCTCCATCTCCATGTTCCCGAAACTGCTGGAGCATCACGGCCACAACTTCGCGCACTATCTGGAGCAGATCCTGCGCAAGGCGGTCTGACGGCTTGCCGAACGTAACAGAGGGGCCCGCGGGCCCCTCTGTCGTTGTCGCGGTTGGCGATGTCACATGGGGTCAGCTGTGAACAGCCAGATGTGCGCCCCTTGCGGATCCGCAATCAGGGCCATGCGCCCGACCCCCGGGATGTTCATGGCGGGCACCACCACGGTGCCGCCGTGCTGGTTGACCCTGAGCACCCTGGCATCTACGTCATCCACCGCGATATAGGTTGCCCAGTGGGGTGGTACGCCGGCCATCTCGGGATTGCCCCGGGTAGACTGCACGCCGGCGATCGGCCTGCCATTGGCAACCAGCATGGGGTAGTCGCCGCCTTCCATCGCCATGGTCTGGCTCTCCCAGCCGAGCACCTCGGTGTAGAAACGGATCCCGGCCTCGGCATCGGGGAGATAGAGCTCGTGCCAGGTGAAGGTAGTGCCTTCGGCCAGGGCGTGCTCGCGGGCAATGTCTTGTTCTGCCATCGTCGTCCTCCTGTGTCCCATGCGTGGGTGCATGGATTGACGACCAAGTATCAAAGAGGCGTGGCATCCCGGCTTGCCCCAGATGGGGGGCCTTGCTGCGCAGAGGGCGCGCCGTTACAATCTGCCCCCTTTTTGTCCTGCCACAGGCACCGTCAGAGCCGCGTTCCATGAAGCCAATTCCCGATCACGCCGTCAATCGCCTGCGCATCTGGCGCAAGAGCGTCTCGACCCGACCCTTTCTCGCCCGTGGCGGCAGCGTGCCGCGCTGCGAAGCCTGCCAGCTGCGCCACGACTGGTGTGCCTGCGAGTGGCGCCCCGAGCTCAAAGCCGAGGCCGGCTTCTGCCTGCTGATGTATGACAGCGAGCCGATGAAGCCCTCCAACACCGGCCGCCTCATCGCCGATGTGCTGCCGGATACTACCTGGGCATTTCTCTGGTCGCGCACCCAGCCCCATCCCGAGTTGCTGGCCCTGCTGGCGGATCCCGCCTGGCAACCCTATGTGGTGTTTCCCGCCTGCGAGAAGGAGCCGGCCCGGCTCACTTCGGTGGTGACCCCGGTTGCCGGCAAGAAGCCGCTCTTCATCCTGTTGGACGGCACCTGGCCCGAGGCGCGCAAGATGTTCAACAAGAGCCCCTATCTGGACGGTTTTCCGGTGCTCTCCATCAAGCCGGATGCGCTCTCCACCTATGGCATGCGAGTGGCCCACTGCGACGAACACCTCTGCACCGCCGAGGTGGCGGCCTGCGTGCTGGAGGTGGCCGGCGAGCTGGCGGCGGGGCAGGCGCTGCAGCTGTGGTTCAATCTCTTCAGCAGTCGTTACATGGCGGGCCGGGTCAGCCGGGCTCCCGGCGAGGATGAAGCCCATCTGCAGCAGGCGCTGGCCGACCTCAAGGCCGATGGGGTGACCTGCGCGCCCGACGCGGCCTGATCAAGGCGGGCGAGGGGACCGCACGCGTGCCAGCCACGCCATGGTGCACTTGATTGATGAAAATCAGGAATCAATTGCCTGCCACCGTTTCGTTGGCGTCATGAGCCAAGCCCCATTAGGATAGCGACCTGCGGTGTTTATCAGGCTCATGGCGAGCCTGCGCTGTGCGGGCCCTTGCGGGCCCCGGTCAATTTCGCGAGGCGATGGATGGAACTGGAACTCTTTACCCTGCTTGCCCTGTTTGGCGTGGCCCTGGTGGCCGGCTTCATCGATGCCATTGCCGGCGGCGGGGGGCTGCTGACGGTGCCCGCCCTGCTCGCCACCGGCATGCCGCCGGCCCTGGTGCTTGGCACCAACAAGCTGCAGAGCAGTTTCGGCTCCTTCTCCGCCACCTGGTTCTATGCCCGCAAGGGGCTGCTGGAGTGGGCCATCATCTGGCCGGCGGTCATCTGCACCTTCATCGGCGCGGCCATCGGCACCCTGGCGGTGCAGACCATAGATGCCGCCATCCTGGAGCGGCTGCTGCCCTTCCTGCTGATGGCGTTTGCCTGCTACTTCTACTTCTCCCCCAGGGTGAGCGATGCGGAGAGCCAGCGCCGCCTCACTCCCATGGCGTTCGCCCTGCTGGTGGGCGGTGGCGTGGGTTTCTATGACGGCTTCTTCGGGCCGGGGACTGGGTCATTTTTTGCCATCGGCTTCGTGGCCCTGGCGGGTTTTGGCATGGCGCGGGCCACCGCTCACACCAAGCTGCTCAACTTCACCTCCAACATCGCCTCCTTGCTGTTCTTCACCCTGGGTGGCAAGGTGGTGTGGAGCGTCGGCCTGTGCATGGCGCTGGGGCAGTTCATCGGGGCCCGCATGGGCTCCAAGCTGGTGCTCAAGAAGGGGGTCAAGCTCATCAAGCCGCTGCTGGTGACCGTCTCCCTCTTGATGTCCGTCAAGCTGATGTGGAGCCAGTATCCCGAGCTCTTTGCCTGGCTGGGCTGACGCCTTGTACAAGGGATCATAGAGAGGGCCCGATCCGCTGGATCGGGCCCTCTTGTTTTTCAGCTCTGAGCGGTCAGCTGCCGGAAATGGGCCTGCAGGGCCTGCACCAGGCGGGCAATGCGCTCGCGCTTGAGGCTGTTTGGCCGGTAGACCAGGTGGAGCGGGCGTCCCAGCCCCGGCAGGGGACGGGCCTGCGCCCCTTGCTCGCCCACCAGGGCCAGCAGGCCGGCCGGCAGCAGCACGGGGCCAATGCCCGCCTTGGCCAGCTCGATCAGCGCCAGGTAGGAGTCGAGCTCCATGGCCGGGGTCAGGCCGAGGGCAGCCAGCGGCTCGCGCAGGTAGCGGTTGGAGGGGTTGTCCAGATCCATGGTGAGGATGGGTTGCAGCCGCTCGGCACTCTCTTCTTGGTGCTCGGACGCTGCGTTCCCCACCAGATAGAAGGGCTCCTCCAGCAGCCGTTCGGTGCACAGGCCGTGGCCGGGGGGCAGACGCCCGGCGCAGATGCCGAGCAGGGCATCGCCGCCGCGCACCCGGGCCAGGATCACCGGCGTGTGGTGGGTGGAGAGGGCGATATGGGGATCACGCTCGAGATAGTCGTGCATGAAGCGGGCGAGGTAGCCCGCCAGCAGGGTCTCGGAGCAGGCGACGGGCAGAGGGGTCTGGTCGGTGAGGATCTGGCTGTCCGTCAGCACCCCCTTCATCTCGGCCAGGCTCGGGGCCACCCGGGTGAGCAGCTCCCTGGCCTGGGGGGTGAGGCGGGTGTGGCGCCCATCCGGCTCGATGAGCTTCTTGCCAAGGCGCTGCTCCAGCTGGGCAATGCGCTTGCTGACCGCCGACTGGCTGATGTAGAGGCGGCTTGCGACCTTGGCCATGGTGCCCTCGCTCGCCAGCAGGCAGAGTGTCTCCAGCCCTTCCAGTAACATGCTCTCTCCCGTCCTCGTCTGTTGAAAGCGGTTACCTTAGGGGCTGGTGGCATCAGGGGCAAGTACCGTTTGTAGCCCGTGCCAGCGGCCAGCGCCACGCCTTGACGGGCGGGGCGAAGATCACCAGGTTGCCGATGAGGCTCACCACCACGCCGACCACCGACACCGGCTGCCAGACGAACCCCTCGTAGAAGGTGGAGAGCGTCAGCGCCACCAGAGGAAACAGCACGGTGGCGTAGGCCGCCTTGCTGGGGCCGATGCGCCCCACCAGGGTGAGGTAGGCGGTGAAGGCGATGACGGAGCCGAAGATGGCCAGATAGACCATGGCCGCCAGGTAGCGCGGATCGGTGGGCAGCGTCAGCGACTGACCGAGCAGGGTGACCCAGCCCAGCAGCAGCCCCACGCCGTAGACCATGCCCCAGGGCACCATCTGCAGCACGTGATAGCCCTGGCGCTGGCCGCGGGCCGACACCAGGTTACCGAGCGAGAAGCAGAGGGTGCCACCGCAGGCAAACAGCAGCCCCTTCCAGCCGTTTGCACCCAGTTGCGCATCCGCCAGCACGGGCCAGAACAGCAACAGGGTGCCGACGAGCCCCAGCAAGGATCCTTGCAACCAGCGCAGGCCGGGTCTTTTACCCTCGAACAGCCAGAGGTTGAGGCCGTTGAAGATGCTGGCGCTGGCGAAGATCACCGCTGACATGCCGCTCGGGATATAGAGGGTGGCGTGGTAGAAGCAGAGAAAGTTGGTGGAAAAGAGCAGGGCGCCGAGCAGGGCGGCGTAACGCTGGCCCGCCCAGGGCAGGCGCGGGAACTTGCCGCTCACCGTGAGCAGGGCAAACAGCGCCAGCGCCGCCAGGGCGAAGCGATAGAACACCGAGACCTCGATGGGAATGGGGCCGAGCTGCCAGGCGATGGCGATCCAGGTGCTGCCCCAGATAAGGACGGTGGCAAGATAGAGCATCAGGTTCATGGGGTATCCGGTGAGATGAGTACGACATGGGATCAGCATGCAGCGGGCGGTGGCGGCGGGCTTACACCATCTTGCGGTTTTTTACGGGCAGCCGCAGCCTTTGCCGCCGCGCCGCGTTAAGATGGCGCACAGGGGCCATCAGGCAAGCAACAAGAGGAACAGAGCGGGTGCTGCAGACTAAGCCGGCGGGAGTATTCGATGCACTGGTCAGCACGGGCGCGCGACTGGAGAACGCCTGCTGGCTGGAACCTGGCCTTGGCGTCGCCAGCTGGCGCAACTGTTACGATCAGACCCGCTATCACAAACCGGGCCACCATACCCTGAGCGTTTACCTGCAGGGGGGCGAGCAGACCGAGCGGCTGGACGGCCCGGGTGGTCACGGCGGCACCGGCAAGGTGTGCATCATGCCGGATCTCCACAGATCCGAGTGGCTGGTGCGCGAGGAGTTTCGCTTCTTCCACCTCTACTTCACCCCGGCCCACCTGACCCGCATCGCCGAAGAGGTGTGCGACAAGGAGGGGCGCCACCTGCTGCTGGAGGACAAGACCTTCATCGACGATCCGCTGGCCGCCAGCCTGGTGCAGGGCCAGCTGATGCAGCTGGACTGGCAGCACCAGGTGGACAGGATGGCGCTCTCTCACGGCGCTTGGATGCTGATGCTGCACGCCTATCGCCACCACACCCGGGAGGCGCCGCCGCTGCCCGAGGTGCGCGGCGGGCTGGCACCGGCGGTGATCCGGCGGGTGCAGGAGTACCTGCTGGCCCATCTGGCGGAGCCTGTCACCCTGGCCGAGTTGGCGCAGGAGGCGGGTCTCAGCGAATACCACTTCGCCCGCATGTTCGGCCAGAGCCTGGGCTGCCCGCCCCACCGCTACCTGCTGGGGCTGCGGCTCAAGCGGGCCAAGCAGCTGCTGGCCGGCGCCGACTCCCTGGCCAGCATCGCCATCCAGTGCGGTTTCTCGTCCCAGGCCCACCTTGGCAACCGCTTTCGCGAGGCGTTTGGTCTCACCCCGGGTCAGTGGCGCAGCCAGCTGTCATCCTCCTGTCACAGATAAGCGGCAGATTGGTTGGCAACGAGGGGGAGCCTCGTTCCTTCAACCCGCACAGGAGATGCCCTTGAATCATCGCAAACGTCAGACTCGCACCCGCCACCTCTGGTTCAGCCACTGGAACGCCCCCCAGGGCCGACTTGCCGGCGCCCCCGTCCCCGAACCGCTCGTTCCTCACAGTTCCCGCTGAAAATCGCCACGACCCGATAGGATTTTCCCGACAACTTTGCCACTATTGCGCCATCAGGATGGACTGGATATGGCCGCATGTTTCTGGAACGCATTGAAGTCAAAGGTTTTCGCGGAATAAATCGCCTCTCGCTCGGGCTGGACCACACCACAGTGCTCATCGGCGAGAACGCCTGGGGCAAGTCCAGCCTGTTGCGCGCCCTCTGGTGTCTGCTAGGCCAGGATGCCGAGCCCTACCAGTTCAGCAGCGATGACTTCCATCAGCCCGAAGATCCCGAGCTCGAGCCGGCCCGCCACCTGCAACTGGTGCTCACCTTCAGCGAGCACAGGCCCCAGATGTGCCTGCATTCCCAGCGACTGGCCCGCCTCGGCGCCGCCTGGATCAAGCACAAGGACAAGTTTCACCGCATTCACTACCGCGCCAGCGCCGAGCTGCAGAGCGACGGCTCCGTCACCACCACCCACGACTTTCTCGATGGCATCGGCAAGAGCCTGGCCATCGACAATGCCCACGAGCTGGTCTGTCTGCTCATCACCATGAACCCGGTGTTCCGGCTGCGAGATGCCCGTACCGCCCGCAACGGGGTGGAGACCCTGCAGTGGGGGGATCTCTCCGAGCTGCGGCTGAGCGAGCTGGCCGACAAGCTGATCGATGAGCCCCAGCGCATCGGCGAGCCCGAGCTCAAGGAGGCGCTGCAGGCGGTACGCCAGCTGATGGATCACTACTTCAACGCGCTGGCCCCCATCAAGAACAAGCCGCGCAGCCAGCGGGAGATCGTCAACCGCCCCATGACCCTGCGCAATCCCGGCAATCTGCAGGCGCTGCTGCGCAATGCCGACAACCGGGCGCTGCAACTGGCGATGGCGGGCATGGCGGCCACCCTGCTGCAGGCGCGGGGCAACCGGGAGCTGGAGCAGGGGGCGCGCCCCATCATGATCCTGGAAGATCCGGAGAGCCGCCTGCACCCCACCATGCTGGCGCTGGCCTGGGGCCTGCTGGAACAGCTGCCGGGGCAGAAGCTGCTCACCACCAATTCGGGGGATCTGCTCTCCTCGCTGCCCCTCAACCAGATCCGCCGGCTGGTGCGCCGCCAGCAGGACATCCTCTGTCATCAATTGGGGGGCGAGCGCTACAGCAGCGACGATCTGCGCAAGATTGCCTTCCACGTGCGCATCAACCGCCCCATGTCGATGTTTGCCCGCTGCTGGCTGCTGGTGGAGGGGGAGACCGAGATCTGGCTGCTCTCCGAGCTCGCCCAGATCTGCGGCTACAGCCTGCGGGCGGAGGGGGTGCGGATCATCGAGTTCGCCCAGTGTGGTCAGTCACCCCTTATCAAGGTGGCGCGCGACTTTGGCATCGAGTGGCATCTGCTCACCGACGGCGACGAGGCGGGGGTCAAATACGCCACCTCGGCGCGCTCCCTGCTCAAGGGGGAGCGGGAGCGGGACAGGCTGACCCAGTTGCCGGCGGCGGACATAGAGCACTACCTCTACCACAACGGCTTCGAGGCGGTATTCCGGCGTGAAGCTGGCGTCGGGGGGCGCTCGACCCTCAACGCCGGGCGCATTATCAACAAGGCGATTCATCATCGCAGCAAGCCTGGCATGGCGCTGGCGGTGGTGGAGGAGGCGGAGCGGCTCGGCGGCGAGCACATCCCGCCGGTGCTGCGCCAGATGTTCGCCCGGGTGGTGGCGCTGGCCCGCGGCCAGAGCTGAGCCCTTCGTCGTAGGCTGATGCGCGGCAGGGATTGGGGATGACGGCGGCTTTGGGTATACTCGGCCCCTTCATCCGGCGCCATCGGCGCGTTCTGAATTCTTGCTGCTGGAGGCGTCATGTTCGTCCAACTCTCTTTTTGGCTCTTTCCCCTGACCGGCCTGATGGCGCTGGGGGCCCTCATCGCCCTGGGCCTGGTGCTCTGGCGCGGTGATCTCTGCCCGGGCCAGCGCTCGCGGATCACCACCCAGATCTTCTCGGTCTGGGTGATCACCGGCCTCTCCCTGATGCTGGCGGTGGAGGCCAAGGCGGCCGACTGGCTGATCTGGAGTGGCGGCGCAGCCCTGATCCTGGGAGTGGTGCTGTCGCTGGCCCAGTCCAGGCTGGAGGGCAAGCGCGCCATCCCGGCCACTCTGTTCTGGCTGCCGGCGGTGCCGCTGCTGGTCTATGGCATCGGTTTGCTGCAGATCCAGGGCTGGCTTGGCGGCCTGCTGCAGATGGTGCTGCTGGGGGCGGCCTTCGCCCATCTGATGCTGCTGCGGGCCCGTCACCGTCTGCAGGCGTTCAACACCCTGTTGCCGCTGGCCGGGCTGGTGGCCGCCATCCTGAGCCTGCTCTGGCTGGCGGTGCTGGTGGGCTGGCAGGGGAGCGGCGCCGGCCTCGACGCCCTGATCCCCGGCGTACTGACCCAGGCGGCCCTGCTGATCGCCGCCCTGCTGCTCTGGTTCAGCCCGCTCTATCGCCAGCAGGAGACGGCGCCGGTGGTGGTCTCCACCGCCCTGTGCGGCCTCATCATCGCCCAGATCGCGGCGACCAGCGTGCTGCACCAGCTGGCCTGACCGACCGGCATCATGAAAAAGCCCACCCCGGGCAACCGGGGTGGGCTTTTTGCTGGCTGTTTGCGGCCCTGGTGTGCGGCCTCTAGTAGAAGTCGTCGGCGCCGCAGATGAAGAGGCAGCTGCTGCGCGGCTGGGCCAGGTACTCCCGGGTCAACCCTTCGAGCGGCATGCCGAAGGTGCTGATGTCCTCGGGCGAGGGCAGGGCGGTATCCAGGATCCGGCGCCAGTAGCCACCGACCCCCTTGGGGGGGCTTGGCAGGTTGAAGGTGAGCGGCTCCCAGTAGGCGTTGAACAGCACGTAGAGGGCCAGCCGGGTTTCGCTCGACAGGGCTGACATGGCGATGGCGTGGGAGTGGGGGCCGAAGTCCGGCTGGGCGGCGTTGACCCCGTGCCAGCAGATCTCGCTGTGGCGCAGGATCTCGGTCAGCGACAGCGGCATGCTCTCCTGCTCCGGGCGCTGGAACAGGTGCTTGCGATATTGGATCAGCTCCTTCATGAAGCGGAACATCTCCTGCCCCCTGGCATCGGGCTGCCAGTGCATCCAGCAGGTGTCGTTGTCCTGGCAGTAACCGTTGTTGTTGCCGTGCTGGCTGCGCAGCACCTCGTCCCCCATCAGCAGCATGGGGGATCCCACCGAGAGCAGGGTGGCCACCATCATGTTCTTGGCCTGACGAGTGCGCAGGGCGTTGATCTGGGGATCCTCGCTCGGCCCCTCCTGGCCGTGGTTCCAGCTGAAGTTGTGATCGCAGCCATCCCGGTTCTGCTCGCCGTTGGCCTCGTTGTGTTTGCCGTTGTAGCTGGTCCAGTCCCACAGGGTGAAGCCGTCGTGGCAGGTGACGAAGTTGATGCTCTTCTCCGGATCGGCGTGGTGATAGTGGTAGATGTCCGGGCTGCCGCACAGCCGCTCCACGAACGCCATCACTGCGTTGTCATCCCCGCGCAGGAAGCGGCGCACGTCGTCCCTGAACTGGCCGTTCCACTCGCGCCAGCGGGCGCCGGCCAGGCTGCCCACCTGATAGAGGCCCCCCGCATCCCAGGCCTCGGCGATGAGCTTGATGTCGGCGATGCGGGGATCCGTATCGATGGTGCGCAGGGTCGGCGCATTGGCCTGGGGCTGGCCCGATTCGTCCCGCGACAGGATGGCCGCCAGGTCGAAACGAAAACCGTCCACGTGCATCTCCTGTCGCCAGAAGTGGAGGCTGTCCATGATCATGCGCAGCACCACCGGGTGGGCACCGTTGAAGGTGTTGCCGCAGCCCGAGTAGTTGGTGTCCTTCTGATTGGCATCGAGAATGTAGTAAGCCTCGTTGTCGATGCCGCGAAACGAGAAGGTGGGGCCATCGTCGCCCCCCTCGGCGGTGTGGTTGTAGACCACGTCCAGGATCACCTCGATGTTGGCGCGGTGCAGCGCTTTGACCATGTCGCGAAACTCGGTGAGGGGATCCTCGCCGCTGGCGTACTGGGCGTGGGGGGCGAAGAACGACATGGGGCTGTAGCCCCAGTAGTTGGAGAGCCCCCTGGGGGCATCCTGGGGATCGAACTGGAACACCGGCAGCAGCTCGACTGCGGTGACGCCGAGGGATTGCAGGTAGGGGATCTTCTCGATAAGGCCGAGGTAGGTGCCACGCAGGGCGGGGTCGACCCCCGAGTCCGGTGACTTGGTAAAGCCCCCCAGGTGCAGCTCGTAGATCACCGAGCGGGAGAGGGAGTGGGCAGGCAGCTTGTCCCCCTCCCAGTCGTAGTTTCGGGTATCCACTACCCGGTTCTTGGCGCAGCAGGCCAGGTTGCTGCCGGGGCGGGCCGCCGCCCAGCGATCGTAGTTGGCGCCCAGCTCGATGCTGCGACCATAAGGGTCCAGCAGCACCTTGTCGGCATCGAAGCGGGTGCCGTAGTAGGGGCGCCAGGGGCCCTGGATGCGATAGGCGTAGCGCTGACCCAGCCCGATCCCCTCTATATGGATGTGCCAGTAGTAGGCGGTGCGGTTGAGGCGGGGGGAGAGGGGGATCACTTCCGGCGTGGCATCGTCGGCGCTGGCAAACAGCAGCAGTTCGACCCGGCTGGCAAGACGGGCCCAGATGGCGAAGTTGACGCCGTCGTGCTCGGGTGTGGCCCCCAATTGACGGCAATGACCGGCGGAGATGCGCATGATAAACCTACCCAAAACGAGGAGTTACAAACCATCTGAGTGTAGTGCGCCAGCTTGGCCCACAAGCTGCCTGCCTGAAAAAACCGCGCTCTGTTGCAAATTCCTGCGATTTATGCCGGTTTAATCTACGAATGAAGTTTTTTTAGGATATTTACTTGCAATCTGAGCGCCGGCGCCTATTATTGGCGACCTCAGACGCGGGGTGGAGCAGCCCGGTAGCTCGTCGGGCTCATAACCCGAAGGTCGTCAGTTCAAATCTGGCCCCCGCAACCATCTGAGTTCTTGCATCAACCTTGTTTCACAATGTGTTGATAAACAAGAGAATTCGAACAGGCTACTGCTCAGCCTGAACGAAAAAATACGGACGCGGGGTGGAGCAGCTCGGTAGCTCGTCGGGCTCATAACCCGAAGGTCGTCGGTTCAAATCCGGCCCCCGCAACCAACTATTTGTGTCCATGGCAGGCAATGCTCTGCGGTGGAGACGAAGACAGCAAGGGGCAACTGCTCTGTCTCTTGTGATGGCAGTACAATTCGGACGCGGGGTGGAGCAGCTCGGTAGCTCGTCGGGCTCATAACCCGAAGGTCGTCGGTTCAAATCCGGCCCCCGCAACCAACTATTTGTGTCCATGGCAGGCAATGCCGCGCGGTGGAGACGAAGACAGCAAGGGGCAACTGCTCTGCCTTTTGTGGTGGCAATACAATTCGGACGCGGGGTGGAGCAGCTCGGTAGCTCGTCGGGCTCATAACCCGAAGGTCGTCGGTTCAAATCCGGCCCCCGCAACCAACTATTTGTATCCATGGCAGGCAATGCTCTGCGGTGGAGACGAAGACAGCAAGAGGCGTCTGCTCTGCTTCTTGTGGTGGCAGTACAATTCGGACGCGGGGTGGAGCAGCTCGGTAGCTCGTCGGGCTCATAACCCGAAGGTCGTCGGTTCAAATCCGGCCCCCGCAACCAACTATTTGTATCCATGGCAAGGCAGCGCCCTGCGGTGGAGACAAAGACAACAAGGGGCATCTGCTCTGTCTCTTGTGGTGGCAGTACAATTCGGACGCGGGGTGGAGCAGCTCGGTAGCTCGTCGGGCTCATAACCCGAAGGTCGTCGGTTCAAATCCGGCCCCCGCAACCAACTATTTGTATCCATGGCAAGGCAGCGCCCTGCGGTGGAGACAAAGACAACAAGGGGCATCTGCTCTGTCTCTTGTGGTGGCAGTACAATTCGGACGCGGGGTGGAGCAGCTCGGTAGCTCGTCGGGCTCATAACCCGAAGGTCGTCGGTTCAAATCCGGCCCCCGCAACCAACTATTTGTGTCCATGGCAAGGCAGCGCCCTGCGGTGGAGACGAAGACAGCAAGGGACAACTGCTCTGTCTCTTGTGGTGGCAGTACAATTCGGACGCGGGGTGGAGCAGCTCGGTAGCTCGTCGGGCTCATAACCCGAAGGTCGTCGGTTCAAATCCGGCCCCCGCAACCAACTTCCTTTCTCTATTACGCCAATCCCCAGCTTGTCATCCAGCCGCCTTCGCGGTCTTTTTGCTTCGTGTCGCCTTCACGCTTGATATTGATTTTCAAGTGCAATCTGGCTGTGACCCCGCTTTGTTGGGTATCATCTCTGGTATCTCTTCATGGACGAGGGCCTTGCCCGATGATGCAACCATTTACTTATCTGCCGCCGCAGATTGACATTCACGACGCCAGCCTTGCTGCCGTCCTCACCAATGGCCTGGCCGCCAACCTGCTGATCTGTGCCGAAGAGCGGCGCGAGAGCTTGCTGGCCCTGCCCGAGCTTGCCGCCGTCAGCGCCCAGATCGCACTGGGGCAGAAAGCCCCCTACAGCCTGGTGCTGCACAATACCCTGCAACTGCTGGTCTTCCTGCCGGCTCGTCCCTCTCGCGATCATGCCCTCTACAAGCAGGTGCGCAGCTGGGTTGCGCCGCTGGCCGGCCTCAAGATTGAGCGCCTGGGGCTGCACCTGGAGGGGTTTGACGAGGCCGACACCACTCTCCTGGCTGAACTGGCGCTGGCCACCCTGCTGGCGGCCAACGTGCCGCTGCCAAGCCACAAGCATCGCAGCGAAGATCCCTGGCGCTATCAGCAGATTGCGCTCTCTCCCAATTGCGTGCTGGATCTGGCGCGGATCTATGCCGAGGCCGAGGGCAACGGCATCGCCCGCCATCTGGCGGTGTCGCCCGCTTCCGATCTGACCGCCCGCAGCTACCGCGAATGGGTACGTCAGCTGGCCCAGAGCGAGGGGTGGCAGTGGCATGAGTACGATCAGGCCCAGCTGGCCGAGCAGGGGGCCGGTGCCTTCATCGCGGTGGCACGCGGCTCGGAAGACAACCAGGCCGCCATGGTCAAGTTGAGCTACTGCCCACCCAATGCGGTGCGGCGAGTGGCCCTGGTGGGCAAGGGGATCTGTCACGACTCGGGCGGCTACAACCTCAAGGTCTCCGGCAGCATGTACGGCATGCATCTGGACATGGGGGGCAGTGCGGTGGCGCTGGGCACGCTTCACGCCATCAGCCGGGCCAGGCTGCCCTACGAGGTGCACTGCTGGCTCGCCATCGCCGAGAACCACATAGGCCCGCTCGCCTACCGGCCGGGGGAGGTGGTGACCGCCCTCAATGGCACCACCATTGAGGTGGTGGATACCGATGCCGAGGGACGCATGGTGCTGGCTGACACCCTCAGCATGGCGGTGCAGGACAACCCGGATCTGCTGATCGACTACGCCACCCTGACCGGGGCCTGCAAGCGGGCGCTCGGCAGCCGCTACAGTGGCGCCTTCACCAACCGGCCCCAGTGGCTGAGCGAGCTGATCAGCCTGGGTCAGCGCAGCGGTGAGCGAGTCTGGCCCTTCCCGCTGGATGAGGATTACGACGACAACCTCGATAGCGAGTGGGCCGATCTGTTACAGTGTGCGCCCGGCGCCTCGCCGGATCACATCGATGCGGCCCGCTTCCTCAGCCGCTTCGTGCCTGCCCAGACCCCCTGGCTGCACCTCGACTTGAGTGGTTTTCGCAACAAGGGCGGCAATGGCGTAGTCAGCAGCGAGGTGACCGGTTTCGGGGTCAGATTGACGCTGGAACTGCTGGCCGGCCCGCTGGGGCGGCGCAATGAACTTGATCAACCAGAACAGTAAGGGATCCCGTGAAAGAACCAAGTTATGACTGGGTGTTGTTCGATCTGGATGAAACCCTGGTCGATTTCCCGGTCGCTCAGGCGCTGGAGCAGACACTGCACATTTACGGCGTGACGCCGACTCCGCCCAAGATGGCGGAGTACCATGCCCTCAACCACCGGCTCTGGCAGCAGTACAACTCCGGCGAGATCGATGCCGTCCACCTGCAGCAGACCCGTTTCTCCCTCTTTGCCGAGCAGGTGGACGTGGCGCCGATGGCGATGAACGACACCTTCCTGCAGCAGATCATCGCCCTGAGCGTGCCGCTGGAGGGGGTAGAGGAGACTCTGCAGGCGCTGAAGAGCAAGGTGAAGATGGGGATCATCACCAACGGTTTCAGCCTGCCCCAGCGCGGGCGCCTCGACAAGCTGGGCTGGCAGGCCTGGTTCGAACCGCTGGTGATCTCGGACGAGGTGCAGGTGACCAAGCCGGCGCCGGCCATCTTCCAGCACGCGCTGGCACTGATGGGACAGCCGAGTCCGGCGCGGGTGCTGATGGTGGGAGACAACCCCAAGACCGATATCGCCGGCGCCGCGGCCCAGGGGCTGGCGACCTGCTGGTACAACCCGGCCCGTCAGGATGGTCCGAGCGAGGCGACCCACGAGATCCACCACTTCGCCCACCTCTCGGCCATCGTGCTGGGCGAATAGGAACGCCATTTGCCTCTGCTGCACAGGGGAAGTGAAAAAAAACAAGGCAGCCCGCGGGCTGCCTTGTCTGTATCCGGCTCTTGCTAGCGGCCGAGGCGGGCCAGCAACCAGGACTCCAGCAGGGCCACGCCGGGCGTCAGCACGGCCTCGTCGAAGTCGAACTCCGGGTGATGATGGGGCGCCGCCAGATTGGCCCCCAGGATCAGGTAGGCCGCTTGGCCGCCGTTACGTTGCACCCGCTCGATGAGAAAACCGGCATCCTCGCTGGCGCCGAAGCGGCGGGTGTGAATGGTCTCCAGCTTGAGCGCCTGGGCGAGCGGGATGATCTCCTCGAGCAGGGCCGGGCTGTTGTCGATGCCGATGGCCTCGCCCTGCTTGCGAATGAGGTAGGTGGCACCCTGCATCATGGCCGCCCCTTCCACCATCTGCTGCACCTGGCTGAACATGTAGTCGTTGAGGGCCGGTGTGGCGCCCCGGGTCTCTCCCTGCAGCAGGGCATGGCCCGGGATCACGTTGCGGCCACTGCCCGCATGGAGCTGGCCGACGTTGATGCGGGTCATGCCGTCGCGGTGGCGGGCGATGCCGAGCATGGCGGTAGTGGCCATGCAGGCCGCCGCCAGCGCATTGCTGCCGGCGTTGGGCTCGAGCCCCGCATGGGCGGCGCGTCCCATGAACTCCACGTCGAACTTGGTGGAGCAGAGAAACTCGGTAGGATTGACCACCAGCTCGCCGCTGTTGGCATGAATGCCGATGTGCAGCGCCAGCAGGGCATCCACGTCGTCGAGCTGGCCACCGGCGGCCAGCGCCTTGCCGCCGCGACACCCCTCTTCGGCGGGCTGGAAGAAGAGCTTGATACGGCCGTTCAGTCGATCGGCGAGGGCGGCGATCCGCTCGGCCAGCACCAGCCCGATGGCGGTATGGCCGTCATGGGCGCAGGCGTGCATCCAGCCGGGGTTGCGCGAGTGCCACCCCTCTTGGCTGGGGGGATGCAGTTCATCCTGGCTCTCCTCGACCTCCACCGCATCGATGTCGAAGCGAAAGGCCAGGGTCGGGCCCGGTCGGCCGCTGTCCCACAGTCCCATCACCCCCGTTATCTCTTCGATCCGGCCCAGCCAGTCCGGATGGGCGCCCTGGCGCAGGGCTCGCTCCTTCTGGGCTTGCACGTCTATGTTGCGTCCCATGATGAGGTTGCTGGCCAGCAGCTTGTCACCCAGCATGATGGAGAAACCGAGTTCATTGAGGTGGTGAGCGATGAGGGAGCTGGTACGAAATTCACACCAGGCCGCTTCGGGCAGACGATGAAGATCACGACGCCAATGGCTTAGCGCATCCTGTGTCATGGTAATTCCTGCATGGCGAATCCAGCGGATATTGTGACGGGCAGGGGGGCAAGAGTAAATCCCGCAGACACAAATGCAACAGGGGGAGCCACTGGCTCCCCCTGTTTACGCTGCCGTGGCACGACAGCTCTGTTTATATACACCGACTGGTGCTAACCACCTTGTCTGCACTCATTTTCGATGAAACGACCAAAAATGACTGAATGCGGTGAATTAACCAGCGCACTGGTGCCTATCGTTGCCCATGCGGATCACGAAGTGGGCAACCAACCGGCTCAAAGCTGTGACAGCGACGGCAGAGAGACGGCAACCAGAGTGAAAAACACGGTGAAAACGGCAGTAACCACAAACTCTTTCATATTATTGTCTCCCTTGGCTGACTGATGATGGAACCAAGATACCACAATTGCGCAGTAAAACAATAGTAAAGTGTATTTATGTGGCCATAGTTGTCGCGTAGCGCTCGAAAGCGTCATTTTTATAAATCTAAGGCTGTTTTATCAGCTTCAAGATGGGTGTTGGGCATGCACTAGGATTTGATGTTGTTTTTATTTAATTAAATCAATGCATTATCTTTATTCTTGTTGTGTCCCACTCAGGGTCTTATATGAGGCTTTTTTGGTTTTTTAAAATTTTGTCGGCAAAAGCAGACAGTTTTGCTGGCGATGGAGTGAGTCTGGCATGGTTTGGACTGCTGTCAGCCCCATTTTCCCTACCCCCAGCATTTCTTGTCGTGCTCCGGGGATTTTTCCCTGTCGTGACGCCACCTTCTGGCGGCAGCACGCTCGCAAATTTGCAGAAATCCTGTGATTGATGACAGTCGTGCAACCATTTAACCGATCCTGTTCGACTCTTTTCACGGCATGTTGGCGGCTCGATGGGGGCTGCTGATGGCAGGTACATGACCACTTGATGACAAGGAGGGTGAGCTGACTGCACAGCGCGATAGCCCTGGTTTCGCTGTGAGTCAATGGCAGGTGGGGAGGCTTGCTGGCTGCATCGCCCTGACCGGGCTGCCTGAAGAGGCGAGGGGAAGGCAGGGAGCCATGGGAGGGGATAACGGCAGACATGCCAGAGGGTGGAATGGGAGCGGGCGTGCCGGCAGGTAGCCCGCGCCAATAAAAAACCCTCCATCGGAGGGTTTTTTGTCACAACAGCCTGAACAAGCGGGGCTTAGAACAGGGTGGTGGAGAGATCGTAGAGCTCCTGGTTGAAGGGACGCTTCAGGTTCTCGATGCAGTCGATGATGTCGTGGTGCACCATCTCGTTGCCTTGAATACCGACGCAGCGGCCACCCTGACCGGCCAGCAGCTGTTCGACGGCGAAGGCGCCCATGCGGCTGGACATGATGCGATCGCGGGCGGTCGGGGAGCCACCGCGCTGGATGTGGCCCAGGATGGTGGCGCGGGTTTCGCGACCTGTCATGGCCTCGATGTCCTTGGCCAGGGCGTTCACGTCGGTGACATGCTCACAGATGGTGATGATGGCGTGGCGCTTGCCTTTGGCTTCCCCTTCCTTGATCTGTTGCAGCAGCTTCTCTTTGTCGAAGGCCACTTCCGGCACGATCACGTACTCGGCACCGCCGGCGACGGCGGCAGACATGGCCAGGTCGCCGCAGTGGCGACCCATGATCTCGACCACTGAGATGCGGTGGTGGGAGCTGCAGGTGTCGCGCAGACGGTCGATGGCATCCACTACCACGTTGAGGGCGGTGTCAAAGCCGATGGTGAAGTCGGTACCGGCGATGTCGTTGTCGATGGTGCCCGGCAGGCCGATGCAGGGGAAACCCTCTTCGGTCAGCTTCTTGGCGCCCATGTAGGAGCCGTCACCGCCGATCACCACCAGGGCGTCGATGCCGTGCTTTTTCAGGTTCTCGATCGCTTCGGCGCGCACTTTCGGATCTTTGAAGGCCGGGAAACGGGCGGAGCCGAGGAAGGTACCGCCACGGTTGACCACGTCGGAGACACTGTGGCGCTCCAGCTTGACGATACGGTCCTGGTGCAGACCGAGGTAGCCATCATAGATGCCGTAGACTTCCAGGCCATGATGCAGGCCGGCGCGCACCACGGCGCGAATGGCTGCGTTCATACCCGGTGCGTCGCCACCACTGGTCAAAACACCAATACGTTTGATTTGTTTGGTCATGAGTGCCTCTGGATCTGAGTTGTCGAATACGAAAGGGTTAAATGAGACAAGCCACTTTTACTATATCGGCTTTCATATGGGATGCGCTGGCTGCCATAGGAAAAGCGATACGCAGGAGGGGGCAAGCGCCCCCTCCAAGGCAGCCGATTACTTGGCCGCGCCAGCGATGATCTGGGAGAAGTCGTCCACTTTCAGGGACGCACCGCCCACCAGGCCGCCGTCGATGTCCGGCTGACCGAACAGGTCGGCAGCGGTAGCACCGGTCACGGAGCCGCCGTACAGGATCTGTACCTTGGCAGCCACGGCGGCATCAAACCCAGCCAGGTACTGGCGGATGTGAGCGTGCACGGCCTGTGCGATTTCCGGGGTAGCGGTCTTGCCGGTGCCGATGGCCCATACCGGTTCGTAAGCCACGACGGCGTTCTCGAAGGAGGCGATACCGCAACGATCGATCACGGCTTTGAGCTGGGTTTCGACCACGGAGTTGGTGGTGCCGGCTTCGAACTGGGCCAGAGTCTCACCGATGCACAGCACGGGGATCAGGCCGCCTTTCTGGATGGCTTCGTACTTGGCAGCAACCACCTCGTCGGTCTCTGCGTGCAGGGTACGACGCTCGCTGTGGCCGACCAGGGAGTAGGTGCAACCGAAGGCTTTGAGCATGGACGGAGCGTTTTCGCCGGTGAAGGCGCCAGACTCGTGAACGTCGGCGTTCTGGGCACCGTAGGCAATCTTGCTGCCGGCGGTCAGCTGCTCAACCAGACCCAAAAAGATAACCGGCGGGCAGACGGCGACTTGTACAGAAGGATGAGCGGCAGCCGCCGGGGTCAGTCCTTTGATCAGTGCTTCGACGGAAGCCTTGGTGCCGTTCAGTTTCCAGTTACCCATTACCAGGTGCTGTCTCATCTTCTATATCTCCTAGGCATTTGATTGCGCGACATTATATGAATTGAACCGAGCCCAAGATAGCTGACCCGGCGGCAAATGACGTAATTTTTTTTCGCTTTCCTGATCCAAATCAGGAATGAAAGGCTCGATCGCTCAATCGGTGACCTGACCCCGCAGACGGGCCCACCATACCCCAATCCATTCGTGAATGGCAGCCTCGGAATACATCAGATAGCGCCCCTTGGGTAGGTAGCTGTAGAGGGGTTGCACCACCTGGCTCTGCTTGGCGGTGTAGTCGGTGGGAGCCGGTACGGCATTGAGTCCCTGACCCTGATAGAGCGCCATGGCCCGCGGCAGGTGGGTGGCCGAACTCACCAGCGCCACCCGCTTGCCCTGCAGGTGGCGGCTGATGCTGACCGCCTCGTCGTGGGTGTCTTTGTTGTTTTCAAACAACGTCATCCGCGAGCGAGGGATGCCGAGGCTTGCCGCCATGCGGGCGTTGACCTCGGCGTTCGAGAGGGGATCCCCCGACACATAGCCCGAGAAGATGAGCTCCGCTTGGGGATAGGCCTGGGCCAGCCGTACCCCCTCCAGGGTGCGGGCCAGGGCGATGTTGTTTTGCCAGCTGCGCTCAGGGACGGCCGGGTCGCTCACATGGCCGTTGCCGAGCACGACGATGGCCTGGATGTCCGGATGCTGGCTCACCTCGAAGGGGGGGAAGGTCTGCTCCAGAGGGCGGGCCAGCTGGTAGCTCACTGGCCGCATCCCCATCAGGGCGACGATGAGCAGGGCCAGGGTCGCCAGCAGCTTGCCGGTTTTCTGAAAACGGGTGAACCAGAGCAGCAGCAGCGCCAGCAACAGCAGGGTGACGGAGAAGGGGAGCGGCATCAGCAGCTGACCTAGCCACTTTTTAAGCACAAACACGGCAGAGAGTTCCTTGAGTTTTCAGCAAATTCGGGATGTGACAGAATACCTCTCTTTTTTGGGATGGCCACAAGCCTGTGGCGCAAAAGTTGAGTTTCTCCTTGAAGCACGATCAGAGTTTCGACGGGCGGGCCGACAAGTTCGCCCGCAACATTTATGACTCCACCAAGGGGCGCATCCGCACCACAGTGGTGTGGAGCGACATCGAAGCCTGCCTGGCCCGCCTTGGCAACCGGCCCCTGCGCATCCTGGATGCGGGCGGCGGCTTTGGCTACTTTGCCCAGAAGCTGGCGGCCATGGGCCATCAGGTGGAGCTGTGCGATCTCTCCGCCGAGATGCTGGCACTGGCCCGCAGCCAGATCGCCGAGAAGGGGCTGGAAGACAGAATTCGTCTCATCCATTGCCCCATTCAGGATCTTAAAGCACACGTGACCGGCACCTTCGATCTGGTGCTCTGTCACGCGGTGCTGGAGTGGCTCGCCGAGCCGCGCCAGACCTTGCTCGGTCTGTTCCCTTTCGTCAATGCCGGGGGCATACTGTCGCTGCTTTTCTACAACCGCCACGGCCTGCTGTTCCAGAGCCTGGTGGTGGGCAATTTCGATTATGTGCGCCTGGGTCTTCGCAAGAAACGGCAGACGGCGCTGACCCCCACCAATCCCCAGCTGCCGGAGCAGGTGTATGACTGGATTGGCCGGGGCGGGCTCAAGATAATCGGCAAGACCGGGGTGCGGGTGATCCACGATTACATGCGCCACAAGCAGGATCAGCTGGAGAAGTTCGACGATCTGCTGGCCATGGAGCAGCAATATTGCCGGCAGGAGCCGTTTATCTCCCTGGGGCGCTATATCCACGTGATGGCGCAGAAACCCGCTGGCTGAGCCCCTTTTTTCGATGCTACCGGATGTAGCCGCGCGCAAGGCTTTGCGCCCAATACAACAACGAGATGACAACGTCATGATGAGTACATCCCGTACCCTGCCAGAGATGGTGGGATGGGTCAGGCAGGAGGGGCTGGCGTTGAGCCTGCCCACCGACCGGCTGGCCTTTCTGATTGCAATCAAGACCCTGTCCGAAGATGAGTCGGACTTGTCGGAAGCGGCCCTGCACGATGCCTTCGGCTACGTCAGCAACGCCTTCGGCCAGATGGACGAGACCCTCACCGGTCGCGCCAACAACGCCATCAACGATCTCATTCGCCAGCAGCTGCTGTCGCGTTTCAACACCGACATGGTGGCGGGGGAGAGCCTCTATCGCCTGTCGCGTCTTGGCATGAGCATCGTCGACTTCTTCATGGATCAGCGCCAGGTCGACTCCATCAAGCTCTCCATCCTGCTCGAGCACCTGGCGGCCGAGCTCGACACCGCCCGCAAGGCGGCGCTCGAGACCAATACCCGCGAGCAGTGGGATGCCGAGGTGCTGCCACGGCTCACCTTCTCCCTGGAAGAGACGCTGGGACGCATCGATCTCACCCAGCGCGCCATGGATGAGCAGCAGAATCAGGTCAAAAGCGAGATCGCGGCCCTGCTGACCCAGAACTGGGTCGATGCCATCCACAGCTGCGAAAAACTGCTGCACGAGACCGGCCAGACCCTGCGCGAGCTGCAGGATACCCTGGACGCCGCCGGCCACCGTCTGCAGGCGGGCCTGCTCAACATTCAGGAAGCAGCCCAGGGGCGCGAGGATCTGTTCCACGTCGAGGAGCTGACTCACGCCCTGCAGGGGCGCCTTGACGTCATCACCAGCTGGGGCCAGCAGTGTATCGAGCTGTGGGCCCGCTACGACAGGCACGTCCACAAGTTCATCCGCAACGCCATCGACATGGACAAGAACCGCGCCTTCAGCCAGCGGCTGCGGGAATCCATCCGCAATTTCGATCAGCACAACTGGCAGCTGCGGGTGGCCGAAGAGCCCCGCCTGCTGGAGCTGCGCGACGAGACCATCGCCATCCACGACGAGGAGGTGACCGGCGAGGTGCCCCTCGAGATGGAGTACATGGAGATGGTGGACATCAACCAGGAGCTGGCCGAGCGGATCGAGCGCTATCTGGCCCGCTACCCCGAGCAGGGCCAGCAGCTGGACTTGGCCGATGTGCTGCGCGAATACCTGCTGGACTACCCGGCCCATGCCCACTTCGATGTGGCGCGTCTTCTGATCGACCAGGCCGTGCGCCTGGGCCATGCCAGCGGCGAGCACCAGCTGCATCGTCAGCCCGCATGGAAACCCATTAACCAAGCTGGATCCAAGGTTCAGGCCTATGTCATTGATCAATACTGAATTTCCCTTGCCGCAGCGGCTCGCAGAGGCGATTGCCAACCCCTTGTTTCCGCGCATCGACACTGCCTTGCGCTCCGGCCGCCACATCAGTGCCGACGAGTTCGAGCAGCACTCGGCGCTGGTGGAATACCACCAGGAGCTGGAGATCTTCTACGGCCGCTATCAGGTGGAACTCATCAAGGCGCCGGAAGGCTTCTTCTACCTGCGCCCGCGCCCGAGCGCCGACATTGGCACCACAGTCCTCTCCGAGCTCGACATGCTGGTGGGCAAGGTACTCTGCTACCTCTACCTGAGCCCGGATCGGCTCGCCTCGGAAGGAGTGTTCGCCATGGGCGAGCTGCAGGAGGAGGTGCTGAGCCTGGCCGACGAGAAGCAGCTGCTGCGGATGGTCAACAGCCGCTCCGGTGGCACCGATCTGGACAAGAAGAAACTGCTGGAGAAGATCCGTACCTCCATGCGCCGCCTGCGTCGCCTTGGCATGATCACCGCCCTTGGCAACAGCGACAAATTCCGGGTCAACGAGTCAGTGTTCCGCTTCGCCGCGGACGTGCGCTCCGATGAGGATCCGCGCGCGGTGCAGCTGCGGATGATCCAGGAGGGGGAGGCCATCTTCCACGACGACGAAATGCCGAGCAGCGACTCGCTGTTTGATGACATCGAGGCGGACCTCGATGAAGAACAACTGGATCTGGAGGTATAAAGGTGCGAGGCAAGTTCAAATCCCTGACCATGGTCAACTGGAACGGCTTCTTCGCCCGGACCTTCGATCTCGACCAGCTGGTCACCACCCTCTCCGGCGGCAACGGTGCGGGCAAGTCCACCACCATGGCGGCCTTTATCGCTGCCCTCATCCCCGACCAGTCCCTGCTTCACTTTCGCAACACCACGGAGGCAGGCTCATCCAGCGCGTCCCGTGACAAGGGGCTCTACGGCAAGCTGCAGCGCGGTCACTGCTACTCGGTGCTGGAAGTGATGAACAGCCGCGAGCAGCGGATCTGGGTCGGCGTGCACCTGGAGCAGGTGGCCAACCGTGACAACAAGGTCAACATCACCCCGTTTGCACTGGTGGATGTGCCGGAGAATCTGGCGCCCACCGATCTGCTGCTGGAGAAGCTCGACGACGGCAAGGGCCGGGTACGTGCCTTCGCCGATCTGAAAGGGGCGGCGGCCGAGCTTGGCGCCATCAAGGTCGCCAAGTTCAATACGGTGACCGACTATCACAACTTCATGTTCGAGTTCGGCATCACCCCGAAGAAGCTGCGTGATCAAAAAGATCGCGGCAAGTTCTACCGTCTGATCGAGGCCTCCCTCTACGGCGGTATCTCTTCGTCCATCAGCCGCTCCTTGCGCGAATACCTGCTGCCGGAAAACTCCGGGGTGCGCAAGGCGTTCCAGGACATGGAGGCGGCCATCTACGAGAACCGCCGCACCCTTGAGGCTATTAAAGAGACTCAGGGCCAGCGGGATCTGTTCAAGAACCTCATTACCGAGACCACCCACTATGTGGCGGCGGATTATGTGCGCAACGCCGCCGAGAAGAACCGTCTCTCCGAGCTGGCCCTCAAGGCCCGCCAGGAGCTGGCAGGCAAGCGTCGCCTGCTGGCCGAAGAGAAGCAGCGTGCCATCTATCTGGCCGACGAGGTGGAGCAGCTCACCAACCGCGAGAAGCTGCTGACCGACGAGCTGGAGTCAGCCGCCGAGCACCTGGCCAAGGTGCTGGCTGCCGTGGCACTGCAAAAGAAGATCGAGATGTATCGCGCCGATCTGGCGGATCTCTCTGACAAACTCGAACAGCAACAGGCGGTGGTGGAGGAGATCCACGGCCAGTTGCTGGAGGTGGAAGAGCGCAAGGAGCTGGCCCAGGCAGAAGTAGACAGCCTCAAGACCCAGCTGGCCGACTACCAGCAGGCGCTGGATATCCAGCAGACCCGCGCCATCCAGTACCGTCAGGCGGTGCAGGCCCTGGAAAACGCCCGCGAGCAGTGCGAGCTGCCGGGGCTGACCGCCGAACAGGCGAGCGACACCCTGCACCAGTTCCGCGCCGCCGAGCAGAGCCTCACCAGCCGGGTGCTGGGGGCCGAGCAGCAGCTGGCGCTGGCCAAGGCGGCGGTGGCCGAGCACGAAGCTGCGCTGGCGCTGCTTTTGAGCATCGCCCCCGAGACAGTGCGCGAGGCCGCCTGGCCCACCGCACAGGCGCTGCTCAAGCGTCACATCGAAGACAAGGCTCGCATCGCCCAGGGGCAGGGGCTGCGCGCCGCGCTGGCTCGCCTCGAGAAAGAGAGCGAAAGCCAGAAGAGTCTCTTCAAGCTGCGTGACGAGCTGCAGCAGGCCTCTGGCCAGCTGATTGCCAGCAGCGATGAGCTGGAGATCTTCCTCGAAGCCCAGCGCACCCGTCAGGAGGAGCTGGCCGAGCAACAGGCCGAGGTCAATCAGCGCCGTGCCAGCCTCGAGCATCAGGGCACTCAGCTTGGCCGCGATATCGCGGAGCTCACCAAGCTGGCCCCGCGCTGGCTGAAATCCTTAGAAAAACTTGAGCAGCTGCGCGAGCAGAGTGGGCTGGCGCTCGCCACCGCCGAAGAACTTTCTTCCGGCATGCAGAGCGTGCTCGACAAGGAGCGCGAGTTCGAGCAGGAGAGCAACCGCATCGCGGCGCAGAAACAGGCGCTGGAGCTGCAAATTCGCAACCTGCAGCTGGGGGCCGGTGAGGCGGATCCCCGTCTTGCCCGCATCGCCGAACAGGTGGGGGGCGTGCTGCTCTCCGATGTCTACGACGACATCTCCATCGACGATGCCCCTTACTACTCCGCACTCTATGGCCCGGCTCGCAGCGCCCTGGTGGTGCTCGATCTCGAAGGCGCCATCGAGCGGCTGAAAAAGCTGGAAGATTGCCCGGAGGATATCTACCTCATCCAGGGCAACCCCGACTCCTTTGACGAGGATCTGGTGGAGGCCGACGAGCTGGGTGACGCCGTGCTGGTGCGCACCAGCAAGCGTCAGGTGCGTTTCTCCCGCTACCCCGAGCTGCCGCTGTTTGGCCGCGCCGCCCGGGAAAAGCGGATCGAACAACTCGACCTTGAGCGCGAAGAGCTGATCGAGGGTTACGCCAAGGCCGCCTTCGAGCAGCAGAAGTACCACCGCCTCTACGGTCACTTCCGCGACTTTATCGGCCAGCATCTGGATATCGCCTTCCGCCCCGACCCGGAAGCGGAAGTGCAGGCCAAACAGGCCGAGCAGCGCAAGCTGCAAGAGACCATCGCCGAATGCAACAAGCAGCTGACCGAGGCCAAAGCGGCCGCCGCCCAGCTGACCCGCCATATCCAGCTGGTGCAGGGGATGCTGCCCTTTGCCCACCTGTTTGCCGAGACAGAGCTGGCTGCCCGCCTCGAGGCGGCTCACGCCGATGTGGAAGCGTTGAAACAGGCCGAAGCCTTTATCGCCAAGCACGGCAAGTCGCTCGAGAAGCTGGAAACCATGGTGCAGGTGCTGCGTCAGGATCCGCAGGATCTCTCTGCCCTACAGGCGGCGTTTGACGAGGCCAACGAATTGCTGGCCGAGCAGAAGCGCCGTTGCTACGCCCTCGATCAGCTGGTGGCCCGCCTGCCGCACTTTGCCTATCAGGATGCACAAGACCTGCTGGGCAAGGCCTCCGAGATGAGCGAGCGACTCAAAGAGAAGCTCAAGGCGGCCGAGCTTGCCGCCCGCACCGCTGGCGAGCAGCACAAGCAGATTGCCCAGCGTCACACCGAGGCGTTGCAGCTGCGCACCGCGCTCAACTCCAGCGTCGAGGCCAAGCGCCAGACCCTGACCGAGTTCGAGCAGGAGCTGGCGGCCATGGGGCTGACCCTCTCTGACGACATGGAAGAGAAGGCGCGCGCCCACAAGAAAGAGATCGAAGAGCTGCTGATCCGTACCCGCTCCCGTCGCACCAGCGCCGAGGCCCAGCTGCAGGTGACCAAGCGCGAGATCGAATCCCTTGGCGGCCGTCTCAAGCTGGAGGGCAAGGATTACTACGGCGCTCGCAAATCCCTGGTGGGTCACAAGGCGAGCTGGTCGCGGGTGGTGCGGCTGGCGCGGGAGACCGACGTCGAGAAGCGCCTCAACAAGCGCGAGCTGGCCTACCTTGACAGCGATGAGCTGCGCTCCATGTCAGACAAGGCCCTCGGCGCCCTGCGGGTGGCGGTGGCCCATGACGAGGCCCTGCGCGATGCGCTGCGACTGTCGGAAGGCAACCGCAGCACCGAGCAGAAGGTGGCCTTCTACGTGCAGGTCTACCGTTACCTGAAAGATCGCATCCGCAACGACATCATCCGCTCCGATGATCCGGTGGAGGCCATCGAGGAGATGGAGATCGAGCTGGCCCGTCTGGCCGACGAGCTCAAGCAGCGGGAAACCCATCTGTCGCTCTCCTCCCACGAGGTGGCGGCCAAGATCACCAACATCATCCGCCGCGAGCAGAACCGCATCCGGGTGCTCAACCAGGGCTTGCAGAACATTGCCTTCGGTCTGGTGCGCGGGGTGCGCCTCAACGTCAATATCCGCGAGGCCCACACCCGTCTGCTGACCGCGCTGGCCGATCAAACCGCCATGCACAACGATCTGTTCGCCGACAAGGAGCTCAGCTTCTCCGAGGCGATGGCCAAGCTGTTCCAGCGCCTCAACCCGCAAGTGGAGCAGGGGGATCGCAGCTATCAGGTGATGGGCGACGTGCTGCTCGACTATCGCAACTATCTGGAGCTGGAGATCGAGGTGCAGCGCGGCGCCGATGGCTGGCTGCGGGCCGAGAGCGGCGCGCTCTCCACCGGCGAGGCGATCGGTACCGGTCAGGCCATCCTGTTGATGGTGCTGATCAGCTGGGAGGAGGAGTCCCGCCGTCTGCGCGGCAAGGACATCGCCCCCTGCCGCCTGCTGTTCCTCGACGAAGCGGCGCGGCTTGATGGCAAATCCATCGCCACCCTGTTCGAGCTGTGCGAGCGGCAGGACATGCAGCTGCTTATCGCCGCGCCCGAGAACATCAGCCCCGAGAAGGGCACCACCTACAAGCTCATCCGCAAGGTGCAGGGCAAGCACGAACACGTGCATGTGGTGGGTCTGCGCGGCTTTGGCTTCGCCGACGACAAGCTCATCGCCTGACAGAGGCTGACGGACGAGGTATGAAAACGGGAGGCTTGGCCTCCCGTTTTGTTTGGAAACTATGGCAAAGTAGCGGCGCGGCCATGGCAGGCCGGCACCACGCCGGTTTGCTCACGCCCACTACCGCTTCATTGGCACGACAACCCCGCAGGGGAGCAAGGACAAGGCACATGGTTGAAAAGGGGCAATTTTTGCGAAAGGGGCTGCTGCTGTCGCTCACCGTGCTGCTGGCCGCCTGCAGCAGTCGCTATGACGAGAGCCACGGCGGTAGCTGGCGCGGCTATAGCGAGACGGGGCTCGCCTCCTACTACGCCGATCGCTACCACAACAAGCGCACCGCCAGCGGCGAGCCTTATCAGCGCCACGCCAACACCGCCGCCCACATGGAGTTGCCCTTCGGCGCCATGGTGCAGGTCACCAACCTTGCCAACGGCAAGAGCGTGGTGGTCAGGGTCAACGACAGGGGGAATTTCCCGCGCGGGCGCATCATCGATCTCTCCAAGGCGGCCTTCAGCGCCATCGGCAATCCCCGATCCGGGCTTATCAAGGTCAGGATTGAGGTGCTCTAGTCACCGGGTCTGCATGTACTGGTACCCCTCCATACCCGGGCCGCTGGAAGAGGGCGCTTCCCAGTGATCGCGGGCCATCTTCTTCATTCCATTGGTGATGTTGCCAACACGACTTCCCATTTTCCGGTGTGCCATTAAGATAGCCAAACGAAAATCAGGGAGTCTTTGCCATCTGGCGGCAATCGGTCAGGCGGGTATCGGGCAGGAGCAGGGGAGGTTGAATGCATATGGAACACCCCTTGCCGTGGGTGGAGGCGATCATGTCTCCCTTCAAAGGGGTGACAGGGGAGGATTTCACTGGCGTTTGCTGCAACCGGGCATGGCATGGTGTGTGAGACACCCCTTCAACCCACTGCCCATGTTTCTCCGCTAAGGAGCAGGCTATAAAGAGAGACGTCATTCACAGGGAGGATCAGAACATGACTGACAAGCGCGCCATTCAGGCAGCGGCCATCCCCGAGCACAAGGCAAAGTCCCTTTATCCGGAGCCCTTTGCCTCCTTGGTCAAGCACCGCACCCGGCGCAGGCTGGGGGATCATTTCGGCCTCGCCAATTTCGGGGTCAATCTGACGACCCTGGCACCGGGGGCCATCTCGGCGCTCAAGCACCATCACGGCCTGCAGGACGAGTTCGTCTATGTGCTCTCGGGCAATCCCACCCTGCGCCACGGGGAGGAGGAGTACCGGATGTCGCCAGGGGAGTGCATCGGCTTCAAGGGTGGCAGCGGCCTGGCCCACCAGTTGCTCAACCACGGTGAAGTGGACGCCGTCTATCTCGAGGTGGGGGACAGGCTACCAGGGGACACCGTCGACTATCCCGATGACGATCTGGCCCTGATACAGGGTGCCGATGGCGCCTGGTCAGCCAGACACAAGGATGGCAGCCCCTACTAGAGTGCCTTTTCGCGCAATGAGAGAGACTTCCATGGTGTTCAGCCCCTTCTCTGCTGTCAGGGCAGAGGATTTTCTGCCGCTGCTCAACGACGAGACGCTGCGAAAGCACCTGATCCCTCACCCGCTTTTCGATGTTGCCGGGGTGCGCGACTGGATGGCGCACAAGCTGAGAGTCGACGCCCGGCCAGGTTGCCGCGTGCGCGCTATCTTCCTCGACGGCACCCTGGTTGGGTGGTGCGGCATCCAGCCCGATGACGAGGGGGTGGAGCTTGCCATTGTGCTCGCCAGGGCCGGCTGGGGAAGCGGCGTGGCGATTTTCAACGAGATGATGGGGTGGGCGAGGGAGCTTGGCCATCGGTCTATCCTCTTTCACCTGCTGGATACCCGCCCGCCTTACCGCTCCCTCGCCAGACGGGCCATCTGGGTGAGGAAAACACGTCTGGGCGAACACCCTTTCACCACCTATTGCCTTGATGTTGAATCCTGGTCTGCAGACCCTTAGCCCTTAGCCAGGGGGTTGCAAGCCGTGCCGCCTCCTGGCGGGTCACGTTGCCACCCTTTGCACAATGATCCCTCCCGCTCGTTTGTTCCTCTGTGCACGGCGTGGTGAACACTGTGTTCATTCTGCTCCCCTATATGGCACCCACCGTCCTGCCTACACTGGGCAACTTCTGATGGGGGGCATCCGGCACTATAAATAGCTGTCCAGGCTGCACTCTCTAGTGTGTTGACGATGTAAAACGGAGAAGGATGGATGAAAAAAGAGACAGACAAACTGGTGTCGATCGCCGTGCTGAAGGCCCGCACCGGTATGAGAGAGCAACTGCGCCGCGAGCTGCTCAAGCTCATTGCGCCGACGCGGCGCGAGCCGGGCAACCTGGATTACGTGTTGTTTGAATTGCAGGAGGAGCCGGGCACCTTCTACATGCGCGAAGCGTTCGTCAATCAGGCCGCGCTGGACAGCCACTGCCAGACGGACTATTTCCAGGCCTTTGCCGCCCAGGCCGAGGTGCTGCTGGCAGAGCCGCTGCGGCTGATTTTTATGGAGGAGGTGAGCCTCCCTTAAACCCATCGGGCCCAAGGTCGGCCCGATTTCTTCCCATGCCCGGTGCCGCACCAGACGCTATCCCCCGTCATCTTCCCCTTGATTTGCTTTCCTCCATCCTCCGACGAGGGACGTCTCATCACACTTATGCCACCTGTTTGTACCTGCAACCTTTTCATCTCCAGATTGTTTAGTAAGATACCCAAATGAAAATCAATATTGGGGCCAAACCCCGCAGCATCGTCACCATCGCGGGGGCTGTGATGTGGGTATTGGCCGTCATGGCGCCGAACAGATCAGAGGGATGAAATGGAGATAACACTGGCAGGGATCCCGCCAAGTGAGTTTGAACAGCGCTTTGCGGCCGTCAAAGAGGGGATCTTTCCCTATGTCGAGGCTGTGTTTGGCTGGGATGACGAGATGCAGCGTGAGCGGTTGACCAGCGAATATGAGCCGCACTGGTTTTCGTGGATCCTGGTAGAGGGTGAGCGAGTCGGCCTGCTCTGCTGCAAGCCATACGAGGATGCGCTGCACGTCCATCTGCTGATCATCTTCCCTCGCCATCAGGGCCGGCAGCTTGGTTCTGCCGTCATGGCGCGGCTGCAACGGGAAGCGGCATGTGAGGGGAGGGTGCGGGTGACCCTGTCGAGTTTTACCGCCAATCAGGGGGCGCTGCGGTTTTATCGGCGCCTCGGTTATCAGGTGGTGGCGGAGGAGCCGGCGTTCGTCTCCTTGTCCCGACCGGTGACGAGGGAAGAGTCATGGGGTGCCCATGGTTGAGGGAGCGTATTGATGGCAAGGCTGGATATTTTAACGGTTCCCGACCCCAGGTTGAGAGTCAAGGCCGAGCGGGTTGAGGATATTGCGGCCGTGCAAGGCCTGATCGATGACATGCTGGAGACCCTCTATGCCACCGACAATGGTATTGGTCTCGCCGCCACGCAAGTGGGGCGCAAGGAGGCCATCGTCATCATCGACCTGTCAAAGAACAGGGATCAGCCGCTGGTATTGATCAATCCGCAAGTGATAAGCGGCACTGACCCAGCGCTTGGGCAAGAGGGGTGTCTGTCCGTTCCCGATTATTACGCCGACGTCGAACGTTACAGCACAGTGGTGGTGTCGGCAGTGGATCGTCATGGCGCCCCGATCACGGTAAAGAGCAGCGATTTCCTGGCCATCGTGATGCAGCATGAGATCGATCACCTGCTGGGAAATCTGTTTATCGATTATCTCTCGCCGCTCAAGCGCACTATGGCGTTGAAGAAGGTAAAAAAGCACCTCAAGGCGACATGACGCGATATTTCATGCGGCACGTTACATAACCATTTGATTATCTGCACAGGATGACGGGGTAACCATGTACAAGGTTGGTATTGTTTTATTTGATGATTTCACCGATGTGGATTTTTTCTTGATGTATGACCTGCTTGGGAGAAGCAAAGAGAGCTGGTCGGTGAAAATACTGGGAACCAAACCGGAGCATGGCTCTGCACTGGGTATCAACGTAAAGACGGATGGACATGTGACGGAAGCCCGTGATCAGGATGTGGTGCTGATCACCAGCGGGCAGCGTGGCATCCCTGCCGCGTTGCAGGACCATGAGTTCATGTCCGCGTTGCGACTGGAGCCGCAGCGGCAGCTGATTGGCTCAATATGCGCAGGTTCATTCATATTGCATGAACTGGGTTTGCTGAAGGGAAAGAAATTGACAACCAACCCTGCAGCCAAAGCCCGGTTGCTGGAGATGGGGGGAGATGTTCAAGACTCTCCCCTGGTAGTGCAAGAAAATATTGCAACGGCAGGCGGCTGCCTCTCCTTGGTTTATTTGATTGGCTGGGTGGCCGAACGGTGTTTTGGTCCGGAGAAGCGCAGGTTGATCCAGTCTCAACTTATTCCTGCCGGACAAATGGAAATCTTCGAAGAACTGATATCTTCCACCATCAGAGATGCTGAGAATGCATTTGACTGATGTCATCCAATGCTCCTGAGCTCGGTTCAGACCATGATAAGCAAGCGCTATGACAAGGATGGTGAATGAACCTCGCGTTCAACAGGGTCAATCTGGCCCGTGACTATGAGTTTTGTGTAGCAGCGCGCCGGGACGCCTATGTGTGCAGCTTCCATCGCGACGATGGATTTGACGCGTTCCTGGCGGGCTATCGGGAGCGGATGACGACGAGGCTGACCAGCCGGGAGTGGCATTATCTGCATGTATGGCGCGGTGGCGAAATAGTAGGGCAGCTGGAATTTCGTACCTCTTCATCCGAGCCGGATAGCGGCTACGTTCACCTGATCTATTTGACGCCGCAGGCGCGCGGACAGGGCCTGGCCGTATTGCTGCTCCAGCACGTTGCCCACACAATGCTGCAGGCCGGTTGCCGGCGGGCAGTGCTGTCGGTCAGCCGCCTCAACCTGCGTGCGCTGCGTTTCTATCGACGCTGCGGGTGGCACTATCTTGGGCCAAACCCCAAGCATGCTGAAACAGATTTCTATGAATATTGGTTACCGGATGCGCCCTGAATGACGATATGAACAGGGCAGGCTGCAAGCCACTGAAGGAGATGAGATGAACAAGGTGCAGTGGGCTGTTGGTGGGAAAGGCAAAGCGCCGGGGAAAATGGTGTTTCGCTGGGGGAGTCTGGTGCAGGTGTCGATGCTGGGCTGGCTGCTGGCTATGATGCCGGCCCACGCCGAGGAGCCGCTGCTCGCCGCCGAGTATCAACCCTTGGTACAAAAGGTGATCGATGCCGCCAAGGCGCGGGATCAGCAAGCGCTGGCCCGCCAGATCAAGTATCCCTTCAAGCGGGAGTATCCCATCCCCGCCATCAAGAGCCCGGCCGAGATGGTGGCCCGTTTCGACGAGGTGTTTGATGAGGTCATTTTAAAGCGAATCGCCAGCTCCCGGGCCGGGCAGGATTGGCAGGCCATGGGCTGGCGCGGCATCATGCTGGGCAGTGGCGAGGTGTGGCTGGATTTCGATGGCAAGGTGAGCGGCATCAATCATCAGACGGCGCAGGCAGCAAAACGCAAGGCTGAGCTTGTCGCCAAACAGACAAGCGATCTTTATCCCGGCCTGCGGGAGTACAAACGCCCCGAGCTGATGTGGCTGACCGAGAAATTTACCATCCGCATCGACGAGCTGGGGGATGGCCGCTATCGCTACGCCTCTTGGGCCAAGGGCAAGGCACTCAGCGACAAGCCGGATCTGGTGCTGAAAAATGGTACCGTCAGGATGGAGGGCTCTGGAGGCAACCACACCTTTCAATTCACCAGCGGCCCTTACCGCTACGAGTGCGCCGTGACCGTTTTGGGTGAGCAGGGCATGCCGCCGGGCGAGCTGGTGGTCTATCAGAACGAGATCGCCATCATGCACCAGCCGGTGATCAAGGTGCTCTGAGATTCCGAGCGTTCAACGCGCAGCCCGGCCCTGTGCGGTGGTCATCTTCAACGGGCTGACGGTATTAGCCCTGCGGCATCCTGACCCCCTTGTCGAGGTAGAGGCTGCTGTAGTGAGCGCGATGGGTGACGAACATCACCTGATGACGGCTGCCATCGGAGAGGATGATGAAATCACCGGCCTGGGCGGGGCTGTGCAGGCTGATCTCATGTTCGGGGGCGGTCAGCTTGTCGACCTCCTCCTTGAAGGTGAGGGTGTAAGAATACATAGGGTGCTCCACTGCAGGACCTTATACAGACACGCCTCAAAGGTAGTTGCTGCCGCCCGGCTCTGCGGCGCCCAAGCGGCACCCGTGTACCATTTAATTTACCGGCCACGGCGGGCTCGCTATCTTATGGAAAGCGGCCTGCGGCATGTGCAAGCACAGTCGGCAGACCAGGGTTATCAGCCATCGTCAGGAGCAAGTCATGACAGAGCCAGCAGCACAGTGGAAACCCGAGTTGGTGCGTATTGCCGCCTTCTCTTCTGGAGAGACGGGAGGCAATCCGGCCGGGGTCTGGCTTGGAGCTCAGCTGCCCGCTACCGAGGAGATGCAGCGCATCGCCGCCGAGGTGGGCTTTTCGGAGACGGCCTTTGCCGCGCCGCTCGCCGTTGCCGATGGGCCGGCCGGGACGGCACCGCAGTGGCGGGTGCGTTACTTCTCTCCACTGGCCGAAGTGCCTTTTTGCGGCCATGCCACCATTGCCCTTGGGGTGGCGCTGGGTCGCCGGGTTGGTCCCGGTGAGTATGGGTTGCAGCTCAATCAGGCCACCATTTCGGTATCGAGCTGGCTGGATGGGGAAGGGGAGTGGCAGGCGGCGCTGCAATCGCCCCCCACCAGCAGCAAGCCAGCCCCTGCCGAACTGGTGAGCGCCGCGTTGGCGCTGTTTGGTTATACCCAGGCAGATCTGGATCCCCGCATTCCGCCGGCCTTTATCCATGGCGGCGCCGATCACCTGGTGCTGGCGCTCAACAGTCGCGCCGCCCTGGCGGCCATGCACTACGAGATGGCCGAGGGGCGCGCCCTGATGCAGCAAGAGGGGCTGGTCACCATCTTGCTGGTTCATGCCGCCCGCGAGCAGCTGTTTCATACCCGCAACCCCTTTGCTTATGGCGGCGTCTATGAAGATCCCGCCACCGGTGCGGCCACCGCGGCCTTTGCCGGTTACCTGCGGGACCTGCACTGGCCCCACGGTGGCATCATCGATCTCTTGCAGGGGGAGGAGATGGGGATGGCATCGCACTTGCACGCCGAGATCCCCCCCGAGCCCGGCAGTTCAATCCGGGTATTTGGTCGGGCCCGTCTGATGTAACCCAGCCAATAAAAAACCGCCAACTGGCGGTTTTTTATTGTGTCGGCCCTTATTTCAGGGCTTTCTTCAGCTTCTTGATCTTGCTCTCGTGCTTGGCAATTTTCTCGAGGCGGGTGGCGATCTTCTTCTTGATCTCTTTCTTGCTGACTTTGGCCATCTGGCGTGCTCCTTTTGCAATGATGACACTCGCGGTGTCGGGGTAGGTCAGTCCATGAACCCCCAGAGTGCCACAGGGTAGCTGATGACACCAACCTTTCGCTCAAAATAACGGCAGACAGCATGCCGGCGTAGGGCCTTGTGCTGCGACGCTACGAAGCCAGAACAGGGTCGCTGCAGGGCAATTGGCAGCCATAAAAAAAGCGCCCCGCGGGGCGCTCTTGCTATCGGTGCGTGAGGACGATCAGGCCTTTTTCAGGTAGGCGGCGACCAGCACGATCTGCACGCCGTTGACCTTGCCTTCGATGTGCAGTGGGTTGTTGGTGAGGCGGATGCCCTTCACCAGGGTGCCGCGCTTGGCGGTGAAGCCCGCCCCCTTGACGTCCAGATCCTTGATCAGGGTTACCGAGTCACCTTCGACCAGTACGGCGCCGTTGGAGTCGACGGTCGGTACGCTGTCGTCATCGTCGCTGGCCATGCCCGCTTCGGCCCAGGCCTTGGTCTCGTCTTCCATGTACATCATGTCCAGCATGTCCTGGGCCCACACCTCGCCCTGGGTGGAGAGGTTTTTCAGCTGGCGCCACGCCATGACCTGTACCGCAGGGACCTGGCTCCACATGCTGTCACCCAGGCAGCGCCAGTGGTTGACCACTGTGGTTTCTGGCTGCTCCAGCTGGCCACGGCAGGTGTCGCACAGGGCAACGCTGTGATCATCATCGCTGGCCGGAGAGTGGGGGACCGCGAAGGCAGTCAGCGCCTGCTCGGCACCGCACAGTTCACACTTGGCGCCCGCGCGCGCTTGCAGGATGGCATTGATGGTCATGTTTTGGTTCCATTCACGTTGGTAAAATGGCCCGCGCTGGGCAGGCCAAGATAATGAAGGGGCGGAATATACCACAAAACCCCGCTCTTTGTCAGGCTAAGCCCCGCCGCAGGCCTATGGCGGGCCGGAGGGATTGACCTAAGGGACTCTCTTTGCCCGTGCTGAAGCCCGGTGATGGTGGCACAACCACGCCGGCGCAGCATGGATGAGAGTGCTTTTTGGCGCGGGATCGCTAGAATGAGCCTCCATTTTGACGGCAGAACAGGGGCGCGCGTGCTGGCTCAACGTTTTCAACAACTGGATCGACTGCTGAGCGAAGCCCGGCACTGGTGGCAATACCAACCCTATCATCACCTTGACCTCGCCTTTGCCAAGACGGCGCCGGCGCTGGCTGAGCGGCTCAATGCCTTGTCGCTGGTCGAGATTGAGCGGCTCGATGGCGACATGCCAGCCCTGTGCGAGCTGCTGGCCCCCTGGATCCCGCAGGGCTCGGCGCTGCATGCCCTGAGCGCGTTGCCGACCCTGACGGGCGAGCCCATCCCGTGCGAGCGGACCATGGCGATGTACATGCCGGGGCGCAAGCAGGCCCAGATTGAAGCCTTCACCGCCTGCCTACCCGCCCATCGTGGCCCCTATCTGGAATGGTGTGCGGGCAAGGGCCACCTGGGGCGGCTGGTCTCCCTGCACCGTCAGGCCGAGGTGCTGAGCCTGGAGCTGCAGGCGCCCCTGTGCGAAGAGGGGCGCCTGCTGGCCGCCCGCGACGGTGCCCGGATGGCATTTGTCTGTGCAGATGCCTTCGCCGATGAGACCGCCCAGCTGATTGCACCGGCCCATCACGCCATGGCGCTGCACGCCTGCGGCGAGCTGCACACCCATCTGATTGAACAGGTGGCGGCGCGCGGTGCCGAGGGGGTGACCCTCTCCCCCTGCTGTTATCACCTGATCCGCACCAGCCACTACCGCCCGCTCTCCGGCCCGGCCAAGGCCAGTGCGCTGCAGCTTGCCAAGAGCGATCTGAAGCTGCCGTTGCAGGAGACGGTCACCGGCGGCGCCCGCATCGCTCGCCTGCGCGAGCAGGAGGTAGCCTGGCGGCTGGCCTTTGACTGCCTGCAGCGCCAGGTGCGCGGGGTAGATGAGTATCTGCCGGTGCCCAACATGCAAAAGAGCCTGCTGACCGGCACCTTCGAGGATTTCTGTGGCTGGGCGGCCGAGCGAAAGGGACTGTTGTTGCCGGCCGGCCTCGACTACGCCGGGTTTCTGGCAAAAGGGGAGGCGCGTTATGGCGATGTCGCCCGCATGGAGCTGGTGCGTCACCTGTTTCGCCGTCCGCTGGAGCTCTGGCTGGTGCTGGATCGCGCCCTCTTCCTGCAGGAGCAGGGCTACCGGGTGGAGGTGGGCGAGTTTTGCGACAAACCCATGACCCCCCGCAATATCCTGATCCGTGCGGTGCGAACGCCAGAAAAATAAGCGGCGGGCCCCGTCGTTGCGGGGTCTGTTGCAGCGGCTTGCTGTTTACCCTTCGAGGTCGCCGATTGGGGCGTTTGTTTCGTTGAAAGAGCGGCTTTATCGCTATTTTTTCATTTTTCTTCGGTTTATTTACATATATCAGGCCGCCGCGTCAAAACATCGGTTCACAATGCATTTTATGGCGGCCGACCGACAGAGTGAATTGGCTCACAGTTCCGATAACATTCTTAATTTTCATCGTGAATTTAGTGGCCAATAATATTACTCTCGAGGCGACTCTTATCCCGACGTTATTCTGACATAAGGACTGTCTGTTATGTTCAAGCCTACACATTGTGCCTGGCTGGTTGCGGCTGCCTGCGCATTGCCAAGTCATGCCATGAATATTCAACCCGACCCACAAAATGCCGGTGGATATGTGATCGCCGCACCGGATCTGGCCGCGGTTGAAAAAACCAAGACGGCCAATCCCATGTACGGGATTTGGGCAAAGGCGTTGGCGACCCGTTCCAATACCATTGTCGATGCCATCAAACCGAGGGCAGCGAGCAATCCGGATAACGTCAAACGGGTCGAGCGGGTATTCACCGAATCGGACTGGGATTATTTAACCCAGATGGCGGCGCCGGAATATACCTACGAGCGTTTCTTGCGGGCGGTCGGTAAATTCCCA
The DNA here is from genome assembly GCF_019048665.1 of Aeromonas sp. FDAARGOS 1408. Lineage (NCBI taxonomy): Bacteria > Pseudomonadati > Pseudomonadota > Gammaproteobacteria > Aeromonadales > Aeromonadaceae > Aeromonas > Aeromonas sp. FDAARGOS 1408. Next base: position 1,576,346 of record NZ_CP077394.1, read on the forward strand.
GCTTTTTGCGGTGAATATACCGATGGTCGCGATGCCGATGCCATCTGCAAAAAATCCATCATCACCGCCTTTGCCCATTTTGCCCAGGAGACCGGTGGCCACATAGCCAAGGAGAATATCTCCGACAACCCGCTGGCACTGGAGGAGTGGCAACAGGCGCTGGTGCACGTGCGCGAGATGGGCTGGTCGGAGGGGCAGACCGGCTACACCACAGGCTGCGGCCAGAACGACTGGCAGAACAAGAAGTGGCCCTGCAGCACAGGGCAGGGTTATTTCGGCCGCGGCGCCAAGCAGCTCTCTTACCACTTCAACTACGGCGCCTTCTCCGAGGCGATGTTTGACGGCGATGCGTCCGTGCTGCTCAACAACCCAGGGCTGGTGGCGGACTCCTGGCTCAACCTCGCCTCCGCCATCTGGTTCTTCCTGACCCCGCAGGCTCCCAAGCCCGCCATGCTGCACGTGATTGACCGCACCTGGGTGCCCTCCCAGCGCGAGATCGCCGCCGGCATCGGCTACGGCTTTGGCACCACCATCAACGTCATCAACGGCGGCATCGAGTGCGGCGAGCAGAACAAGGACAAGGGTCAGCCGGTCAACCGCATCCGCTACTGGGAAGGGCTGGCCAAGCATTACGAGATCCCGCTCAAGGCCGACGAGAAGAACACCTGCTGGCAGCAGACTCCCTATGGCAGCCTCAACCTCAACGGCGCCACCGACGTGCTCTACACCAACTGGGACGGCAACTGGAAATACTACCCGGATCGGCCAGGTGGCTACTCGTTCGAGTGTGAGCTGGTGGGGTTCCAGACCGCCTACTCGGCGCTGGTGCCAGGAGATTACGAGAAGTGCGTGACCAACTTCTACGGCTCCCACGCCAACTGGCCCAAGGTGAGAGTGGTGGCCAAGCTGGATCCTGCGCCGGTTGACCCGACCGATCCCTCGGTGGGCGATGTACCTGCCTGGAGTGCCAGCAAGGTCTATACCGCAGGCAATCAGGTGAGCTACAAGGGGGCCATCTATCAGGCCAAGTGGTGGACCCAGGGCAATGAACCGGGCAAGGGGGATCCCTGGGTGCTGGTGCCGGCGAAATAAAGCAAAGCGGCCTGTATCAATTCGCTAGGCGGTTGATACATTTTTACAGCCCATTCGGGGGACATATTGTCCCCCTTGTTCCATATCCGATATGGAAAAATTGAGCTTGCATTTAATTTGGCAAGAGAGGGTGATACTCCGGCCCTTATCACTTATATGAGGGCCCAATGAGGGGGGGTAATAGCCGACAGCTGCCGATGCTGATGCAGTAAGTCAGTCATCTATATCGGACTGACTCAGTTTTTTATCTTGGGGAGCCGTCAGCTGAGATTTATTCAGTTTGGCATTGATGATGTGTTGCCTTATTGAAATGCCCCTTATTTAATCCATCAGGCATGCCTCACCCAGCCGATATTTTATCGGGCGATCACATGCAAGAGTTAAAAGGATTGGCCGCCATCCCGTCATAAGGCATCACTGCGTATGCGTAAATGAGTCAACATCAGGGAGCAACCCCATGTTCACTATTGCCGTGCATTTCGAAATCCCGCTGACAGAGGTTGGGGAGGGCATCAAGGTGGCCAAATTTCAGGACCCGGAAGGCAGCCGGATTGCATTAAGGAGCGCTGGCCGGCGGCTTTGTTAGTCATCTCGCAGCCGGTTTTGTGATGGGGATGGTGGCCGACGAGGGCGCAACATGGTACTCATCTGATCCGGCAGTGGCTGCAATGACTCGGTCAGGTCAGCGACGACAAGCGACAACAAGATGCAAGGAGCAGTGATGAAGGGACATTGTCTGTGTGGCGGGGTTGAGGTCTCGGCCGGCGATCATAAGGAGGTGGGGTTGTGCCACTGCAGCACCTGTCGGCGCTGGTCGGGCGGCCCGCTGTTTGCGGTGCACTGCGGCAAGGAGGTGCACTTTAGCGGACTCACCCCGGTGGCCTATCGCTCCTCGGAGTGGGCGGAGCGGGGCTTTTGTCCCACCTGCGGCACCCACCTTTTCTATCACCTGTTGCCGACGGATGAGTACATAGTGCCGGCCGGTCTGTTTCAAAACGAATCTTTCCAATTGGCGAGCCAGATCTTCATCGACGAGAAACCTGATTTCTACGAGCTGAAAAACGAGACACCTACCCTGACCGGTCAGCAGGTGTTCGAACAGTTTGCGCCCAAACCGTGAACGCGAAGGGAGGCCGCGAGCGCGGCTGGCAACATGAAAGGAACAGACCATGCAATTGGTAGTGATGCGCCACGGGCAAACCCCGGCCAATGCCGAGGAGCGCTATCAGGGGGCGCTGGATATCGGTCTGAGCGACACCGGCGTGGCCCAGATCAGCGCCCAGGCAAGGGCGCTAGCCTTGGCGCAGGCTCCGTTTCAGCGGCTGCTGAGCTCCCCCTTGCTGCGGGCACGGCAGAGCGCGGCCCTGGTGGCGGACGAGCTGGCGCTGCCGGTGACGCTCGCCCCCGCGTTTCGCGAGCGCCATGTCGGGGTGTTCGAGGGGCTGACCCAGCAAGAGGCGAGGGAGAGCTACCCTGCGCTGTGGGCCCGCAACATCACCCGGCGCTGGGCCGAGGCGCCGCCCGGCGGCGAATCGCTGGACGAAGTCATTGCCCGGGTCGGGCAGGGACTGACAGAACTGGCGCAGAGCGGCCATCAGGAGCGGGTGTTGCTGGTGGCGCACGGCGTGGTGGCCAAGGTGATCCGGGCGCTGACCGTGGCGGGATTTGACGACTTCTTCGAGTGGCAGCTGGCCAACGGGGCCGTGCTGGAGGTGTCGCTGGCATGTGACGACGCTGGCGGGCCGTTGAGTCTCTTTGCCCGGCCGGGCAGTGAACATGGTCTCGCTACCTTGAATGAAGGAAGGCGCCAGGCCTGATGATTGTCTATCAGGCTTGGCGTCGCCTATCAGGGGGAATCTGGCAGCGCCTTCCTTGAGCAGTTGCGCCCTTGTTTCTTGGCCAGATAGAGGGCGGTATCGGCCCGGCGCACCATGCGCTCCACCGTATCCTGCGGGCCCAGACTGGCACTGATGCCGACGCTGATGGTGAGCGGTACCTCGGTGCCTGCGCCCAGCTGATGCAGCTGCGACTCGACGGCGAGGCGGATCCGCTCCGCACTGGCCCAGGCCAGCTCCAGCGAGGTTTCCGGCAGCAGCACGATGAACTCCTCGCCGCCCCAGCGGCCCAGCATGTCCACCTCCCGCAGCTGTTTGGCAACCCGCTTGACCAGGCTGAGGATGGCCTGATCGCCCTGTTGATGGCCATAGGTGTCGTTGATCTGCTTGAAGTGATCGATGTCGATCAGCAGCAGGCTCATGGTGTGACTGAAACGCTGGCAGCGCTGCATCTCCAGCTTGACCAGTTCATCGAAGCGGCGTCGGTTGGCGATCCCGGTGAGGGGATCCGTGGTGGCCGCCACCTTGAGCTCCTCCACCAGCTTGGCCCGCTCCGAGATGTCCCGCAGGATGGCGGTCATCTCGGTGGTCTGACCCAGGTTGATCTTGGCGATGGTCACCTCCAGCGGAAATTCGCTGCCGTCGCGGCGCAGCCCCATCACGGAGGCGCGGGCGTGCATGGGGCGCGAGTTGATGGGGGAGTTGCTGAACGCCTTGAAATAGCCGTCGTGGTTGGCCCGAAAGCGCTGGGGCAGCAGGGTCTCCAGCCGCTTGCCGAGGTAGCTTTCGTCCACCCCGAACATCTCGCAGGCGGCGGTGTTGATAAGTTCGATGCGCGACTCGCTGCTGACGCTGATGATGCCGTCATAGGCGGAGTTGACCACCGCCTCGAAGCGCTTGCGGCTCATTTTGAGCGCCTCCTCCAGCTGTTTTTTGGCGGTGATGTCGATGGCGGTGACCATGATGCGGGTGATGCGGGACTGCTCGGGAATGATGGGGGAGATGACAAAGCGCCACCAGCTGGTGCGCGACAGGGTATCGATGGGCAGCTCGCTCTCAAGCCCCGTCTGCTGGCTCACACACTCGTGCATCGGCTGCTCTATGCTGCCGGTGATGTAGCGGGGAAACATCTCGCCCAGGCGCTTGCCGATGCAGCCCAGCACATCCAGCTCGAAAGCCTGGGCAAAGGTGTCGTTGGCGGAGATGAGGGTAAAGCGATCGTCCTTGTCGAGGGAAAACACCGCGACGGCGGCACCGATGGCATCGAGAGAGGACTTGATATCGGCGTGGGAACCCTGTGTGAACATGCAACCTCCATGGCGAATAACATATTGATATTCAGTATAGTGCGGCCGCTTTGATGCCCGGTTGACGGAGCCGGGCAGGGGCCGGCCACAGAGCGTCCGCTCTGGCAAACTGGCCGGTCGGCCCGGATTGGGCTTTACTTGCGGGCATCTACAAACGGCACCGGATCCGGCGCAGCGGTCTGGTCAGCGCAATGAAGCAGGGAGGGCGAGATGAAGATCAGCATCGAGGCTCATATCGAGCAGGAGATAGAGGCGGTCTGGTGGGCCTGGAACGATCCGGACTGCATTGCCAGGTGGAATGCGGCCTCCAGCGACTGGCACACCACCAGCAGCCGGGTCGATCTGGTGGTGGGTGGGCGTTTTTGCCATCACATGGCCGCCAAGGATGGCAGCGCCGGTTTTGATTTTACCGGTACCTTTACCCGGGTGGAGGCGCCGACCCGCCTCTCGTTCTTGATGGATGACGGGCGCGAGGTGGATGTGCGGTTTGCGAGCGAGGCGGGCGGCACCCGGGTGCAGGAGACCTTCGATGCCGAGTCGAGCCACACCCCGGCCCAGCAGCAGGCGGGCTGGCAGGGGATCCTCGATAACTTCAAGCGCTACGTGGAGGCGGCAGGCTAGGGGAGAGGTGCCAGTACCAATAAAAAACCACCACCAGACGTCGGTGGTTTTTTATTGCGCCTTGATTGCGGGGCTGATATCGCTGGCGTTGCCGGCGGGTGGTGCGAAGGCGTTACTCCTCGATATCCAGCAGCACCAGGATGGCGCTGTCACCGCCCCACTCGCGGGGGGCCTGATGGAACGCCTGCACATTGGGATGCTGGGCCAGCCAGCTCGGGATGCGCTGCTTGAGGATGTGTTTGCCGATGCCGTGCATCACCGAGGCGACGTGAATGTTCTCGCGTCGGCAGAGGGTCAGCAGGGCCGCCAGCTCCTGTTTGGCCTGCTGCTGGTTCATGCCGTGCAGGTCCAGGTAGATCTCCGGCGGATAGCTGCCGCGCTTGAGCTTTTTCAGCTCGAATTTCGACACATCTTCGCGCACGTAACGGGTCGGTCCATCCTCTTCCAGATGGGGCTGGTATTCATCGCTGAAATAGTGGTCAACCCCAAGGGATTCGCGGCTCTCACGCATTTCGCGTTTCTGCTTGACCGGGCGTAACTCGGCCCTTATGGTATCTTGCTTGATTTTCCGGGTACCTTTTATCGCATCGCGGAACAGCAGGGTTTCCTCGTCTGTCGGTGAGGGCGTTTTTTTCATCAGGTACTCGTCTTGCTCGCTGTATAGAATTCTCGGGCCGGATATTACTCGACTTGGAGGTGGATTTGGACAAGATATTTATCGATGAGGTGGTTGCCGAGATGCACACCATCCAGGACATGTTGCGCTGGGCCATGAGTCGTTTCAACGACGCCGGGATCTTCTACGGACATGGTACCGACAACGCCTGGGATGAGGCCGTGCAGCTGGTACTGCCCGCGCTACATCTGCCGCCGGACGTGGATCCGGCCATGCGCCACTCCCGCCTGACCACCAGCGAACGGCACCGTATCGCCGAGCTCATCATCCGCCGCGTGCAGGAGCGCATTCCCGCCCCCTACCTGACCAACAAGGCCTGGTATGCCGGTTGGGAGTTCTACGTGGACGAGCGGGTGCTCATTCCCCGCTCCCCCATCGCCGAGATGGTGGCCAACCGCTTCGCCCCCTTCCTGAAAGATGAACCGACCCGGATCATGGATCTCTGCACCGGCTCCGGCTGCATCGCCATCATCATGGCCCACGAGTTCCCGGAAGCGGAAGTGGATGCCATCGACATCAGCGTCGACGCCCTCAACGTGGCCGAGCGCAACATCAACGATCACGGACTGGAGCAGCAGGTCATTCCGATCCGCTCCGATCTGTTCCGCGATCTGCCGGTCGGCGACAAGTACGATCTCATCGTCTCCAACCCGCCCTACGTGGATTCCGAAGACATGTCGGATCTGCCGGACGAGTTTCGCCACGAACCCGAGCTGGCACTGGCCTCCGGCTCCGACGGCCTCAAGCTCACCAAGCGCCTGCTGGCCAATGCCGCCGATTTCCTGAAAGACGATGGCGTGCTGGTGGTCGAGGTGGGCAACAGCATGATCCATCTGGAAGCCCAGTTCCCTGACGTGCCCTTCACCTGGGTGGAGTTCGAGAACGGTGGTCACGGCGTGTTCGTGATGACCCGTGCCGAGCTGGTGCAGTACCAGGACCATTTCGCGATTTACAAGAGCTAAGCAGGAGCAAGCATGGCAGGGAACAGTTTCGGCCAACTCTTTCGGGTTACCACCTTCGGCGAGAGCCACGGCCTGGCGCTGGGCGCCGTGGTCGACGGCTGCCCGCCGGGGCTTGAGATAAGCGAGGCGGATCTGCAGGGGGATCTGGACCGGCGCAAGCCCGGCACCTCCCGCTACACCACGCCGCGCCGCGAGCCGGACGAGGTGAAGATCCTCTCCGGGGTGTTCGAGGGCAAGACCACAGGCACTTCCATCGGACTGCTCATCGAGAACACCGATCAGCGCTCCAAGGACTACTCCGACATCAAGGACTTGTTCCGTCCGGGCCACGCCGATTACACCTATCACCAGAAGTACGGCCAGCGCGACTATCGTGGCGGCGGTCGCTCCTCCGCCCGTGAAACCGCGATGCGGGTGGCGGCGGGGGCCATTGCCAAGAAGTACCTGAAACAGGTGCACGGCATCGAGATCACCGGCTTTCTCTCCCAGCTTGGTCCCATCAAGGCCGAAGCTTTCGACGCCGCGCAGATCGAGCAGAATCCCTTCTTCTTCCCCGATGCGGGCAAGCTGGAAGCGCTCGATCAATACATGCGCGATCTGAAGAAAGAGGGCAACAGTATCGGTGCCAAGGTACAGGTCATCGCCAGCAATGTGCCAGTGGGCCTGGGGGAGCCGGTGTTCGATCGTCTCGACGCCGACATCGCTCACGCCATGATGGGCATCAATGCGGTGAAAGGGGTGGAGATCGGTGACGGGTTTGCGGTGGTGGAACAAAAAGGCTCCGAGCATCGCGACGAGATGACCCCGGCCGGCTTTGCCAGCAACCATGCGGGCGGCATTCTGGGCGGCATCTCGTCGGGTCAGGATATCGTGGTGAGCATGGCGCTCAAACCGACCTCCAGCATCACGGTGCCGGGCAAAACGATCAATACCGAAGGCGAGGCCATCGAGATGATCACCAAGGGTCGCCACGATCCTTGCGTTGGCATTCGCGCCGTGCCCATCGCCGAGGCGATGCTGGCCTTGGTGTTGATGGATCACCTGCTGCGCCACCGTGCCCAGAACCAGGGTGTGCTGACGCATACTCCGCAGCTGCGCTGATCGGCCTGTTCACCACTCGGCTGATCGAGTGGCGCTACCGCAGACACAATGAAAAGGCGACCTCAGGGTCGCCTTTTTGATGGCCATTCACCCCCTCTTGGCGATTGGGCCGGGGGACATGTCGGCCGCCGGGTTGTCGAGCCGGCAGGTGGGCGGGGTGGGGTTGCCGCTTGCCGGCGGCAGGTTGGCGATCGCCGCATCGACCCGGGCCAGGGTGTCGTCATCGATGGTGCTGTTGGCAAACATCAGGCTGACCGGCTGGTGGTGGAGCAGCAGCTGGCAGTGGATAAAACCGTCGGCCCCCAGTTGCTGCAAGCGATAACGGGCGTATTGCCACTCGACGATGATGCCGTCGAGGCGGCGGGCCAGCAGCAGATCGATCAACCGATCGTCGCTGTTGTATTCACTCGCCTGTTTCAGGGCCGGGCAGGATGCCATCAGCTGGGTCGGCCGGGTGCCGCGCAGCTTGCCAAGGCGCAGCTGGCTTTGCTGGCAGAGCCCCTGCAGGCTCTGCACATCCTGCCAGGGCTCGCGCTGGCCCGGGATGGGATCGCTGCTCAGCAGAACGAAGGTGCTGCGCCGATAGGGGGCCGAGAAACGGGCGAAGGCGCGCCGCTCCGGTGTATCGAGCGCCCCCATGGCGAGATCGAGTTGCTGCTGCTCTATTAGATGAAGGGCCCGGGCCCAGGGCAGGTTGCGAAAGCGGGGCGTGAGCCCCGCCTGGGCCAGGATCTGGCGGGTCAGGCTCACGTCCAGCCCATCCAGCGTCCCCTGGGCATTGATGTAGCTGAACGGTGGCCAGTGGCCCCAGGCGACGGACAACCTGGGGTTGGCCTGCAGCGGCAGAGTGAGGGCAAGCATCAGCAGAAACAGCCAGTAGCGGCCGGCAGGCAGAAAATGAACACGCATGAATCTGAACCTCCTTGTTGCAGGATCGCCGCGGCGGCGTCGCCATGGTCTGGCATCAAGCATAGCCTGATTCGAATGAGTTCTTGAACGGCTTTTCTCGGCGGGACGGTGACCGGCTTTTGGCAAACATGCTGGGATGAACATCACATTTTTCTCGTTTCTCTTCAATAACTCCGTTAGACTGCGCCCCTATTCTTTCCCCTTTGCTCTGCTCCCCGGGGAAATCGTTGTGTTCTCAACAGGCCCGGATCTGGCGAGATGGCATCGGCTCAGCAGAGGAGCCCCATCACGGATCCCCGGCGCCCCTATCCCTAGCAGGTAACTATGAGTTTTACTTCCCTCGGTCTGGCCGAACCCTTGTTGCGTGCCGTTGCCGAGCAAGGCTACGACACCCCGTCCCCCATTCAGCAACAAGCGATCCCGGCGGTACTGGCTGGCCGTGATCTGATGGCGGCAGCCCAGACCGGGACCGGCAAGACCGCAGGTTTCACCCTGCCGATGCTGCAACGCTTGACCGAGAGCAAGCGCAAGGTCTCCCCGAATCGCATCCGTGCCCTGGTGCTGACCCCGACCCGCGAGCTGGCCGCCCAGGTGGGCGAGAGCGTGCGCAACTACGGCAAGCACCTGCCGATCCGCAGCCACGTGGTATTTGGCGGCGTGAGCATCAACCCACAGATGATGGCGACCCGCCGTGGTCTGGACGTGCTGGTGGCCTGCCCGGGCCGCCTGATGGATCTCTACAACCAGAACGCCGTCAAGTTTGACGAAGTGGAAATTCTGGTGCTGGACGAAGCGGACCGCATGCTCGACATGGGCTTTATCCGCGACATCCGCCGCATCCTGGCTTTGTTGCCGAAAAAGCGTCAGAACCTGCTCTTCTCCGCCACTTTCGCCGACGAAATTCGCGAGCTGGCCACTGGCCTCCTGGACAACCCGGCGGTGATCGAAGTGACCCCGCGCAACAGCACCGCCGAGCGCATCGAGCAGCTGGTGCACCCGTGCGACAAGGCCAACAAGATTGCCCTGCTGAGCCACCTCATCTCCAGCAACAACTGGCAGCAGGTGCTGGTGTTTACCCGCACCAAGCACATCGCCAACCGGGTTGCCGAGAAGCTTGAGAAAGACGGCATCAGCGCCGCCGCCATCCATGGCAACAAGAGCCAGGGGGCCCGTACTCGCGCCCTGTCCGGCTTCAAGGACGGCAGCGTGCGCGTCATGGTGGCGACCGACATCGCTGCCCGCGGCCTCGACATCGACAAGCTGCCCCAGGTAGTGAACTTCGAGCTGCCGAACGTGGCGGAAGATTACGTGCACCGTATCGGCCGTACCGGCCGTGCCGGCGCCGCCGGTCACGCCATCTCCCTGGTGGCGGCAGACGAGGGCAAGCTCATCAAGGCCATCGAGCGGCTGACCAAGCAGAGCATCCCCTGCGAGCAGGTGGCGGGCTTCGAAGCCTCCCGCGAGACGCTCGATAACATCGCCCGTGGTATCGGTGCGCCGCTGCGCAAAGAGCCGCGCGATCCGAGCGAGCAGCGCCGTGCGCCACGTCCGCAAGGTCAAGGCCAGCGTCAGGGAGCCGGTCGCTCCGGCAATGGCGCCGGTGGTAACGGTGGTGGCAATCGCCCTGGCAACGGCGGCAAGCCCAAGCCCCAGGGCGGTCAGCGTCCGGCCGATGGTGCCGGCAAACCGGCCCAGGCTCGTCGTCCGCGCCGTTCTACCCATAACCAGTAAGCGGTTAGGGAGCTTCTCTCCCACGCTCAACGGTTGAATAGAAAACCCTGCCAAGTTGGCGGGGTTTTTTGTGCCTGCGGTTTGCAGCAGGATGAAAAGAGGTGGCTCAGGCTGCAAGCAAATGGCGACGCTTGCCGACCTGCGTCTGGATCTGTTGACATAGCGTTTGAATATTCGGTTCATCCATTTTCTCACGGGAAATATAGATGCCAACCGTGCCTCTGTTATATTCCTCCGCCATCTCGAGTGGGACGATACCGAATTTTGAGAAGTATTCTCCCATGCTGCCTGGATACGGCATGACCGCATTGCTGGTATTCACCAGATCGATGGCGGCCATCAACGAATTGGAGCTGTAAATGATTTTGTCATTGAGCTGCATCTCTTCATGCTCTTGCTTTTTGATTGCCATATCCTCGACCAGATGAAGATATTTAGGTTCATCCGTGGTAATCAACAGGCTGGGGTAATAAACCAGATCCTGCTTGCTGCAAATTTTCCCTGAGAGGGGATGTCCAGCTCTGACAAATACGGCATCGCTGGCGGTAAAGAGCGGGATGAATATCAGGCTGTAATGTTTATCCAGACCATGGATTTCATGCCCCAAGAACAGGTCGATATGATTGCCCAGGAGCAAGTCCAGCAGTCGCAGATGATTACCGACTTCGATATTGATGGCGCAAGACGGGTTGGCTGCGCGGTAATGCAGGGTGACAGGTTGCAGCACATGCTGCCACCAGGCGTGACCGGTTCCCACTCTCAGGGGCTGGGCTGCTCGCTCGCGCAGGATGGCGAGTCGTCTGAGGGTGTCATCGTAGATCCGTTGCATCATGCGGGCCTGGGTCAGCAACAACTCGCCGGCTGCCGTCAGCGCCACACCGCCAGCCTGTCTGATGAGCAGGGGCGTACCCAGACTCTCTTCCAGTTTCTTCATGTTGTGGGTCAGCGTTGGCTGGCTCAGCCCCATGTGCCTGGCGGCGAGACTCACGCTTTTGTGGGTCGCGACTTCAATGAATTGTCTGAGGTGTTTGTCCACGGGAAATAACGTACGTTCAGGATCAAGCGGAGCGCCACGCTAGTGCAAGCATGGGTGACTGTCAATCGCCTCCGTGTCGCCGCAACAGTTTTTGTGTGTGTCTCCTCACGTTGTTTTCTATTCGAGTTGACCGGTAACCGAGTTTATTTTGTGAATGGGATCACGCAATACAGCCTGGTTATAGATGATGGCTATCCCGCCATTATGGTCGTCTATGTGTTTTTCAAGGCCTGCTGGTGTAGGCTAGAAAATACAGCTTATGGCTGTCATTAGAATAACGAAATAATAAATAAAGTAACGAAGGGAATATATGAAAATCCATCCATTGGCTTTATCCGTGTCATTGTTGTGCGGCGGAATGCTCTTGTCCGGTTGCAACGATAATAGTTCATCTGCAAGTGATAATACTATTGAGGCGAAAGCCCCCTGGGATTTTGATCTCTATCTGGTCGGGGAGTTCAGCGGTTGGGATCGTGAAGAGAAGTTCAAACTGGTCTTCAAAGATGGAATATATCGATTGGACAACCTGAAGATGAATTCAGGCATGTCACCGTTCAAGGTCGCGGGCCCCGAATGGACGAAATATCCTGACTTTTCTGCCGATAGCCGCAACGAGACCAGCATCTTCCCCGAACGGCGCTATCCCATGTACTACCAGAATAACGGACAGAACAATCGCTTGGTGGTGACCGAAAAAGGGCTGCTCGATATTCAGGTCAAGGTGACCAATGCCGATCTGGCGGCCCCCGTCGTCGAATTTACCATGGTGCGTGATGACCCCAATTACGCTGAAAACCTCTATCTGAAGGGCATAGACGGCAATCTCGAACCGCTCTTGCAGATGATCTACCAGGGCGACAAACGCTATGTGGTGGTGGCCAGGCTGGCTCCCGGAGAGCACAAGATTAAGATGGCCTCTGCCCAGGACGGGATCGGCTTTGGTACCAGCGGCACCCTGTCATTGAATGATCCCGCCAGGATGCAGCGCTGTGACAGCAGTTGCCAGCTGGCATCCCTGTCGGTGTCACAGGCGGGATATTACAAGTTTGTCCTCGATGCCAGTGAGGATGAAAAGGCCCCTGTGTTGCTGATCAATGCCGCGACGGACGAGGATCTGCGCTTGATCAATCCTCATGAGGGGCATGAGCTTATCGAGAAGCGGGAATACCAGACCCATATACCCGGGGTCAAGGAGGTTGCCACCTTCTCGGTCAAGCAGGCCGGGGCCGACTATCGCAGCTATGCCCAGTCGACGACCCAGGAGCTGCGGGATCCGGGGGATAGCTTCACCACCTATCAGGAGCAGGCCGATCTGCCCCGGCTGCGTTCGGGCAACATGGTGTTTGACGCCTTGTTTACGCTGGCGACACACGAGATGCGGCAAAACAGCGTGTCCCAGGTCAAGGATGGCAGTTACGGCGGCGGTCAGGCGATCCCCTGCGACTGCTTCGAAACGGGGGCCAAGTGGCATTATGTCTGGACGCGGGATCTCTCTTACGCCACCGATCTGGGGCTGGGGGTGCTGGATCCGCAGCGGGCGCGTAACTCCCTGCAGTTCAAGCTCTCCGATTTCAGAACCGAGCTGAAGCAGGGTCTCGACGGCCTGATCCCGCAGGGGCGCCAGATCATTCAGGATACGGGCACGGGGGGCAGCTGGCCCATCAGCACCGATCGCATGGGGTGGGCGCTGGCGGCCGAGCAGGTGTTGGCGGCATTGCCCACCGAGGAGCGCAGCGCCTTCCTGCCCGAGGCGTTTGAGGGGCTGCGCAATACCATTGAGAGCGATCGCCTGGCGGCCTTCGATAATGGCGATGGCCTCTATGGCGGGGAGCAATCCTTCCTTGACTGGCGTGACCAGACCTATGCCAAGTGGATCAAGACCGATATCGCCCACATCGGCATGAGTAAATCCCTCTCCACCAATGTCCTCCACTACCAGGGTCTGATGCTGGCAGCACACCTGGCCGCCGAGCTGGGCCAGGATGAACTGGTGACTCGCTACAGCCAATGGGCCGCCGCGCTCAAGCAGGCCATCAATCGGGCCTTCTGGCTGGTAGATGAGAAGATGTATGCCAGCCTGATCAATACCGCCACGGATCCGAGCCCGGCCTACAAGTTCGATCTGCTGGGGGAGTCCCTTGCCATTCTGGCGGGCATTGCCGATGAGGCGCAGGCCAGGGAGATCGTCAGCCGCTATCCCATTGGGCCTTATGGTGCCCCTGTCTATTTCCCGCAGCAGCCCGATATGCCGGTCTACCATAACCGTGCCATCTGGCCCTTTGTCTCCGCCTACGGGCTGAAGGCGGCGGCCAGGGTGCAGAACGTGGCCGTGGCCGATCGCCATGTCGACTCCATGATGCGCGGGGCCGCGCTCAACCTCTCCAACATGGAGAATCTGGAATGGCTCTCGGGCCAACCCTCTCTGATGGATCTGGCTCAACCCGACTTGACGGGGCCTGTCATCAACTCCCAGCGCCAGCTCTGGTCCGTTGGTGGCTATCTCGGCATGGTGACCAACACCCTGTTTGGCTACAACGTGGAAGAGCAGGGGATCCGTGTCTTGCCCTTTGTCACTAGTCACCTGCACAGGCTGATGGGCGCCAGACCCGAGGCCGTGCTCAAGGGGCTGAATTACCGTGGCAAGCAGATCGAGATCAAGCTGCTGCTTCCGGATGTCGGGGAGGAGGGCAGTTACTACCCGGTGCGCGGCATCATGCTCAACGGTGCCCCCGTAGGGGAGTTGATCAGCGAGGATATGCTGGCTGCCAACAACCAGATCGAGGTCCAGTTGGGGGCCGGCATCGCCGATGAACAGGGGATCCGCCTGATCGAGGACGTGGCACCGCTGGACGTGGAAAACCGCAAGGTATTCGCACCGACCGAGCCCACCCTGCTGGGAGTGACCGAGCAAGCTGGCAAGCTGGTCGTCACATGGCAGGACAGCGTCAATAAAGGGGCGCTCAGTTACAACCTGTATCGCGATGGCAAGCTGGTCGCCAAGGGACTCGAGACGGCGGGGGAGTGGGTCGACGACCTGCGGCTGCAACCTGGCATGGCCTATTGCTACAGCGCGGAGGCCATCTATCCCGAGTCCGGTAACCGCTCCCATCATGCCAAGCCGGTGTGCTACCAGCCAGAGACCCGGCGCATCGCGGTCGATGCTGTCACGGTGTCGCATACCGGCACCCTCACGGCGGCCGATGCGGCCATCTCCATGCCCTATCTGAAAGATTGGGGCCGCCCGGAAGATACCGTCCTGGTGCGCAATGTCACACTGGATGGTCAGCGTGCCATTCGCCTGCAGTACAGCAATGCCCAGCACGCCATCAATCTGGGGGTGACCAACGGGGTGAAGCGGATATCCGTGCTCAGCAAGGGCCAGGTGGTCGCAGGTGGCACTGTGCAGATGCCCCATGTAATGAAGGAGGGAGAGATCAAACCGCTGCGAGACTCGACCCCTGTCATCGTTAACGTGCCGGCAGGGCAGTACGACATCCTGGTGAGCGACTTCTATAACATGAGCTATCTGAAGGCGAACGATACCTACAACGATGCCGGCGGGCGGGGCGGGCCGGTCAACCTGATCGATCTGGCCAGCATCACTGTCTCGGCTCGTTAAGCCAACTCAGCGGACAAGCCGGGCTTGTGGCCCGGACTTGTCCCGCTGAAGAGTGCAAAAAGCCCTGCCACTCTGGCAGGGCTTTGCTGTATTGGTGGTGGCTCAGCCCAAGCCTGGAACGTGCCCTGACTGTTGCGGGGAGAAGGCGCCACTGCGATGGCCGCAGCGGAAATGACAAGGCCCCGTCAACATCCGTTGGCGGGGCCTTGTCATTGGGGGATTCAATACCGGCTATGGCTTAGAGCGCCGGCAGCAGTCCCATGCTGACGCTCACCTGCACCCCGACGATCAGCACGCCCATGGCACCGGCAAGGCCCAGGGCCAGCACGCCACCCGGGGCGCGGTAGTGGTGCGTCTCGGCCTGCTTGCGGCTCTGCCACACCAGGGCCACCGGCAGCAGTACCGCCAGTATCGCCAGCGCAATGGCGGCGTAGCCGAGCGCCATGATGAAGCCCTGCGGGAAGTAGAGGGCAAACAGCAGGGGCGGTACGAAGGTGATGAGGCCGGTCTGGGTGCGACCCTGCCAGTTGTCCTTGCGACGGGTCACCTTGGCCATGAAGTCAAACAGCCCCAGGGTCACCCCGAGGAAGGAGGTGGCCAGCGCCAGATCGGCAAACAGGTGCATGGCCTGGTTGAAAGCGGGCCAGCTCACCAGCTTGCCGACGTTGGCCAGCAGGGTGTCTAGCGCGCCACCGCTCTGCAGCAGGGCCTGTTGACCCAGCAGACCCAGGATGGCGACCTGCCACAGCACGTAGAGGATGAGCGGCAGGGCAGAGCCCCACACGAAGACCCGGCGCAGCTGCTTGGGGCAGTCCCCCAGGTAGAGCATCACGCTCGGGATGGAGCCGTGAAAACCGAACGAGGTGAAGATGACCGGCAGACCTGCCAGCAGCAGCCCCTGACCCAGTGGCAGGGAGAGCAGGTGCTGCCCTTCGGTGCGCGGCAGCAGCAGCGCCAGCACCGCCACCATGATCACCAGCTTGACGGTGAACATCAGCCGGTTGAGGTAATCCACCTGCTTGGTGCCGACACAGACCATGCCGCCAAACAACAGGGTAAAGGCCCAGGCCGCCTGCTCCTGGCTGAGGGGGAGGCCGGCATCGGCCAGCGCCTGAGCCAGCAGGCTGCTGCCGCCGCTGATGTAGGCGGAGGCCAGCGAGTAGAACAGCATCAGGATGCAGAAGGAGGCGATGCGCTTGCCCCAGGGGCCGAGCAAGTGATCCGCCAGCTGGTGCAGGTACCACTTGCCGGTGTTGAGGCTGGCTTCCACCTGCAGCATGGCGGTAAAGGCCATCAGGGCCCAGAGGCCGATCATCAGCAGCAGGGTGGCGGGGCCGCCGAGCGACGAAGAGGCCAGCGGCAGGGCCAGCATGCCGGCGCCTATGGTGGTGCCGGCAATCAACAGGGTACATCCCAGGGTTTTGGTGTTCATGGTGTCCATCCGAATCGAGAAACTGCGCGGTGCACAGCAGGCATATGAGGTGTTGGCAAGGCGCCTCCGGGGTCGAGACCGGAGGCTAGCAATATCGGAGTGAACCCATCGTTACGAAAAACCTGTGGTTGTAAAAGTTGGTTGCCAAGTTAACGGATCAAAATGGTGGAAACAAGCCTGAAAAAGCGGATTTTGTACTGGGTTGGCAGAATATGTGGAAATAAATGATGACAGATATGGTTTTAGGCTAGTGAAAAAAACGCGCCGCTGCGAACTGGGCCGCAGCGGTGCGCCATGGAGAGGGGATCAGCGGCGGCGTTTGAGGGTGCGGCTCACATAGTGGAGGCCGCACTGGTATTCGCCGCCAATCGCCTTGAGGGCCAGCTCCAGCGCCTGGCTGGCGAGGGCATCGTGCTGCTGGGGCAGGGAGTTGATGCCAAAGGGGAGGAAATCGAGCAGACGATCATCGCCGAAGGTGGCCATGGCGAGCCGGCTCATGTCGGTCTCCTGCTCAAGCAGATAGTCGAGCACCCCCTCCATAAGGATGTAGGAGGTGGCCACCAGTGCCTGGGGCAGCTGGCCGAGCTGTTGATGCAGCGTCTTGATCAGGCGATAGCCTTCGGCGCGGGAGAAGTGGGCCCCTTCACACAGATGGCAAGCCGTGCTGTGGCTGGCAACAGCCTGCTCGAAGCCCGCTTTGCGTTCACGGCTGATCGTGAGCACCGGCAGCGCGGTGATCAAAGCGATGTGCGTGATTGCCGGCGAGAGCAGGGAGGCGGTGAGATCAAAGCTCGCCTTCTGGTTTTCACTGGCGACGGTGACGAACTTGTCGGCCGCCATGGCCCGGTCGATGGCGAGCACCTGGATGCCGCGCGTCTGCAGGCCGAGGTAGAAGGGATCTTCGGGCGGCAGGCAACTGGCCACCAGCAGCGCATCCACGTGGCGGCTGGCCAGCATCTCGGCCAGCTCCTTCTCGGTGGCGGGGTCATCTTCCGAGCAGACGATCAGCAGCTGATAACCCTGTACCCGCGCCCCTTGCTCCAGCCGTTTGGCGAGCTTGGCGTAACTGGCGTTCTCAAGGTCGGGCAGGATGAAGCCCAGGGTCCTGGTCTGGCCACCGCGCAGGGAAGCGGCGCGGCTGTCCGGCTGGTAGTTGTGGGCGGTGACCACCGCCATCACCTTGTCGCGGGTAGCCTGGCTGATGCGGTATTGGTCGGCCTTGCCGTTGATCACATAGCTGGCCGTGGTGCGCGAGACACCGGCGAGGGCGGCGATTTCATCCAGTTTCATCATATTGGCTCTGTTTGAGTTGCTAGGCCCACGGGCACTGCCTGGTGAGGGCACCGAAAAGTGTGCGCGGGATCATATCATTGAAAACCACTCTTTGTGGGTACTTGATCAATTCGCTGAAACGATTCAGTCTGAGTGTAGGTGAAACGATTCAGCTTGTCAGCAGACAATCGATGGCCGGGCATAAAAACCCGGCATGGCTCCCGAAGGGATGCAATCCGGTCTATTGTCAGCAGGCGAGTGGCACGAATGGTTATGTTTGATGCGCCGGTACGGTCAGGCCGCCCGGCACCTGATGGAGAATCTCTATGTTGAAGTTGGCGCGACAGCAGATCCTGCTGGGGCAGTCGGTGGCGACCAAGGCCGAAGCCATCGCCCTGTTGGCAGGCAAACTGGCCGAAGCCGGTCTGGTGGAGGCGGGATATGTAGATGGCATGCTAGCCCGCGAAGCGCAGCACGCCACCTATCTTGGCAGCGGCATCGCCATTCCCCACGGTACCACTGACACCCGGCATCTGGTGAAGAGCACTGGCGTCATAGTGGCCCAGTTCCCCAATGGCATCGAATGGGATGAGGGGCAGATCGCCTACGTCGCCATCGGCATCGCCGCCAAATCAGACGAACATCTGGGCATTTTGCGCCAACTCACCCACGTGCTGGGTGACGAGCAGGCGGCAGCGCAATTGAAAGAGGCCACCGATGCCGACACCATCATCAATATCCTGACCGGTGCCACGGCGCCCAAAGAGGTGCAGTTCCTGGCCCTGGCCGACTTCCCGGCGGACGATCGCGACCAGCTGCTGCTGGGCGCCGCCGCCCGCGCCAAATCCGCCGGCTGGGGCGATGCCGCCATGGTAAGCGCCCTGCTGGCAAGCGAACCCGCCTATCTGGGCGAGGGCATCTGGCTGGCCCGCGCGCAAGCTGCCCAGACCGGCTGGGTGCTGGCCACGCCTAGCACTGCACTGAACGCCGGGGAGCAACCGGTCAGCGCCCTGCTGCTGCTGTGCGCCGCAGATAGCGGCCATCTGGCGCAACTGGAGAATCTGGCCAAACTGGCGGCTGCCGGTCAGCTCGCCACCTTGGCAGGTAGCGAGGGGCTGGCCATGCTGCAAGCGGGCCCGGCGAGCGGTCTTAGTGAAACCTTCACCATCATCAACCCCCACGGGTTGCACGCCCGTCCGGGCGCCATGCTGGTCAAGGTGGCCAAGGAGTATGAATCCGACATCCGGGTAGCGAACCTGGATGGCAGCGGCGAGGCGGTCTCCGCCAAGAGCCTGATGAAGGTGATCGGTCTGGGCGTCAAGTGTGGCCATCGTCTGGCGTTTCGCGCCGAAGGGGCTGACGCCGAAGCGGCCCTCAAGGGCATAGGCGCCGCCATTGCGGCCGGGCTGGGCGAGGGGGCGCACTGATGGACATAGTGACCATCACCCTCAACCCGGCGCTCGATCTCACCGCCCGTCTGGAGACGATGAGCCTGGGCGAGGTGAACCTGGTGAACGAGGCCAACCTGCGTGCGGCGGGCAAGGGCATCAACGTGGCCATGGTGCTCAAGGACTTGGGCCGCGACGTAGGCGTCACCGGCTGGCTTGGCGCCGATAACCAGCAGAGCTTCGTCTCCCTGTTTACGGAGCGTGCTCTGGCCGATCACTTCGTGCGCGTGGCGGGCAGCACCCGCATCAACGTCAAAATCTCCGAGCAATCCGGCCGGGTCAGCGATCTCAATCTGCCGGGGCTCACCATCCACCAAGGGGAAGTGGGCGCGTTGGAGCAGGCCATCGACCAGTTGACCCCTCACGCCGACTGGTTTGTGCTGGCGGGCAGCCTGCCCAAAGGGGTGGCCCCCGATTACTGCGCCCGCCTCATTCGCCTGCTCAAGGCCAAAGGCAAGCAGGTGATCTTCGATTGCAGCGGCGCGGCCTTGAGCGAAGGGATCAAAGCGGCACCGACCCTGGTCAAACCCAATCTGGAGGAGCTCGGCCAGTGGGCCGGCCGCCCCATCAAGACCCTGAGCGAGCAGGCCGAGTGTGCCCGCGCGCTGCAGGCCAGCGGGATCCCCAACGTGGTGATCTCCAACGGCGCCGACGGTCTCATCTGGTTTGCACCCGATGCCGTCTGGCAGGCCATTCCGCCGCGCATGCAGGTGGTCAGCACGGTCGGTGCCGGCGACTCTCTGGTGGCAGGTCTCGCCCATGGTCTCAGCCTCGGCTGGACGCCGGAGCAGACCCTGCGCCTCGCCACCGCCGTCTCGGCGCTGGCGGTCAGCCAGGTGGCGGTCGGCTTTGACGATATCAAGGTCCTCGACCCCTTGCTCGAACAGGTGCGCGTACAGCGTCTGGATGCGCTGGCACCGGTTCAATGCCATACCCCCTCAATGGAAAACTCAGGAGATGCCCAATGAAAGCAATCTTGGTTACGGCTTGCCCGGCGGGCATTGCCACCAGCTTTCTCGCTGCAAAACGGATAGAACAGCAGGCCAAACTGGCAGGTTGGGAGCTCACCCTCGACGTCGGCTCCAGCGTGCAGCCCCGCCAGGTACCAAGCAAGGAGCAGATTGCCGCGGCCGACTTGGTGCTGGTTGTCGCCAGCGCCCCGGTAGATCTCGCCGCCTATGACGGCAAGCGGGTCTATCAGGGCAGCATGGATCTCGCCCTGCAGGATCCGGCAGCCTTGCTGGAAGCCGCCGCCAGCGGCGCCAGCGTCTATCGCCATCAAGCCGCGCCCGCTGCTGCCGCCAAACCGGCCGCCGCTGGTAAGCGCATCGTCGCGGTGACCGCCTGCCCGACCGGGGTGGCTCACACCTTCATGTCGGCAGAAGCGCTGGAGACCATGGCCAAACAGCTGGGTCATCAGATCCGCGTCGAGACCCAAGGCTCGGTCGGTGCCCAGAACGCCCTGACTGCCGAGGAGATTGCATCCGCCGATCTGGTATTCCTCGCCACCGACATCGAAGTGGACATGGCTCGCTTCGACGGCAAGCCGGTCTATCGCACCAGCACAGGGGCTGCCCTCAAGAAGACCCGTGCCGAGCTCGACAAGGCCTGGAACGAGGCGAAAACCTATCGTCACAGCGGCGCCAGCCAACCCAAGAAAGAGGAGAAAGCGGGCCCCTACAAGCATCTGCTGACCGGGGTCTCCTTCATGCTGCCCATGGTGGTGGCGGGCGGCCTCATCATCGCGCTCTCGTTCGTGTTCGGCATCGAGGCGTTCAAGGTGGAAGGCACCCTGGCCGCGGCCCTGATGAAGATCGGTGGCGGCTCCGCCTTTGCCCTGATGATCCCGGTGCTGGCCGGCTACATTGCCTACTCTATCGCTGACCGTCCTGGCCTCGCCCCCGGCATGATCGGCGGCATGCTGGCAAGCTCGCTGGGCGCCGGTTTCCTTGGCGGCATCGTGGCCGGTTTCCTGGCCGGTTACAGCGCCAAGTACCTGAGCGACAAGGTGCGCCTGCCGGTGACCCTGGAAGCGCTCAAGCCCATCCTGATCATTCCGCTCTTTGCCAGCCTGTTTACCGGCCTGGTGATGATCTACGTGGTGGGCGGCCCGGTGGCCGGCATCATGAATGCCATGACCGAGTTCCTCAACAACATGGGCTCTGCCAACGCCGTGCTGCTGGGTGTCATCATCGGCGCCATGATGTGCTTTGACATGGGTGGCCCGGTCAACAAGGCGGCCTACGCCTTCGGGGTCGGCCTGCTGGCCTCCAAGACCTACGCCCCCATGGCAGCCGTGATGGCCGCCGGCATGGTGCCGGCACTGGGGATGGGGATTGCCACCTTCCTGGCCCGCACCAAGTTCATCAAGGCGGAGCAGGAAGCGGGCAAGGCCTCCTTCGTGCTGGGTCTGTGCTTCATCTCCGAGGGGGCCATTCCGTTTGCCGCCAAGGATCCGATGCGCGTCATCCCGGCCTGCATGGCGGGCGGCGCCCTGACCGGTGCTCTCTCCATGCTGTTCGGCTGCGAGCTGATGGCCCCCCACGGTGGTCTGTTCGTGCTGTTTATCCCGAACGCCATCAGCAACGTCATGATGTATATCGTGGCGATTGCGGCAGGGTCGCTGCTGACCGGGGTGGCTTACGCCATGCTCAAACGCGGTGAAGAGCAGGCCAAGCTGGCCACGGCATAAGCCTTGCCATCCGGCAACATCTCATAGTGTCATAAAAGAAAAGCGGCCTGCGGGCCGCTTTTTTATGTTTGTCGTGAAAGGAGGAGGGGGAGAAACTAGAAATCCCAACCCGGTTGCTCTTGCGGCTCGTTCTGGGCCCCCTCCAGCGCTTTGCGGCGGGCGGCTTCCACCCGCGCCTTGCGGCCCCGGCACAGGCGCATTACTTCCTGCTGCTGGGCCGGGGTCATGGTGAGCCAGTTGAAACGCTCTTCGCGGCTGCGCAGGCACCCCTTGCAGTAGCCCTTGTTGTTCACTTCACAGACCCCGATGCAGGGGCTCTGCAGCGGGAAGATCTCGAGCTGTTCCATCCATGGCCCCTCACACCTTGTTACCTTGTTATAACCCAGAAGATCCCCTTTGGAGAAATCCGTCGTCGCAGGCTTGAAGGCGTTTGCTTTCCCCCTGCAAATTTGGCATCTTCCCCGCCGAACATGACGCTTGGTGTTATATGAGGACATATGAATAAACACGCGTACTGGCTGACCGCCGCTGTGCTGGGGTTGGCCGGTTGTGCGGGCAACTCTGAGCAAGCCCAGGTGCCCAAAAACAAACCCGATGCCAGATGTTTTCTCAACTGCGAGGTGCCGGAAAATCTGGGCAAGCAGTATCTGGACGGCATGCTGCCCGACGATCTGGTGCGGGTTGAGCGCGTCAACAGTCGCGCCCGCGCCGACTACAGCAAGTTCGGCCCCCAGAGCCGGCTGGTGCTGGAACGCTCCGGCAAGATGACCCGCCGCTATGGCGAACTCTATCACCAGCTCTCCCGCTGGGTGGCGAACGGCGGCAATCCCGCCGACATTACCCGCTACGGCATCAGCCTGGCCCAGCTGGGGGGCTCGGATCGGATGGGCAACGTGCTGTTCACCGGTTACTACTCGCCGGTGCTGGAGGTGCGCCACCGCCCGGATGCGAAATACAAGTACCCCATCTACGCCATGCCCAACTGCGGCAGCCGTTGTCCGACCCGGGCCCAGATCCATCAGGGGGCGCTGGCCAACCGCGGGCTGGAGCTTGGCTACAGCAAGTCTCTCATCGACAACTTCCTGATGGACGTGCAGGGCTCGGGCTTTGTTCACTATGGTGATGACGACAGGCTGCAGTATCTGGGTTACAGCGGCAAGAACGGTCACGGCTATGTGAGCATAGGCCGGGTGCTGATCGACCGCGGCGAGGTGCCCAGGGAGCAGATGTCCATGAAGGCCATCAAGGAGTGGGCGAACCGTCAGCCGGAGGAGAGCGTCAAGGAGCTGGTGGAGCAGAACCCCTCCTATGTCTTCTTCGAGCGTCGCCCCACCAACGATGTGATCGGGGCCGCCGGCATCCCGCTGTTGCCGATGGCTGCGGTGGCCGCCGACAAGACCCTGCTGCCGATGGGCACGCCGATCCTGGCGGAGGTACCTCTGCTGGACAAAGAGGGCAACTGGACCGGCAAGCATCAGCTGCGGCTGTTGATTGCGTTGGATGTGGGCGGGGCGGTGAAGAAGGGCCACCTCGACCTCTACCACGGCATGGGCGAGAAGGCCGGTGTCGCGGCCGGTCACTACAAGCACTTTGGCCGGGTCTGGAAGCTGGGCCTGCACCATGGGCCGACCGCCGCGCCCTGGCTGTAATGCCTTGTGGGGGCGGGTGGCGTATCAGCCAGCAGCCCATGAGGCATAAAGATGGATGTAAAAAAGCCGCCGGAGCAATCCGGCGGCTTTTTGTTTGGCGAGGTGAGCTTGGACATATCAAGAGAGGGAGGTCTCAGCGCTTCTTGATGTCGAGCCGGATGGCGCCCACCGGTTTGCAGCAGCAGGGCAGGCACTCTCCCTGGGAGACAAAGGCGAGCGGCACGGCGGCATAGTGCACCTTGCCTGCCAGCAGCGGCGTACGGCAGGCGCCGCAATAGCCGCTGCGGCACTGGAACTCCACGTGATGACCGTGACGCTCCAGGGTCTCCAGCACGCTCTCGCCGGGGTGAGCGTGCAGCACGCCATCCCGGGTGTGTACCTGCGGTGCGCCCGTCTCGCTCTTGGCGGGGGCGGTGTGCAGGGGCTCGGTCAGCGTGCCGGTGGCGTCACTCACAGCTCGAAATCACCCAGGTCTTCGGCGTTCACTTCGCTGTCGATCTGACCCACCAGGTAGGAGCTCACTTCCACTTCCTGCGGGGCGACCTGCACGTTGTCGGAGGAGAGCCAGGTGTTGATCCAGGGGATCGGGTTCTGCTTGGCGCCGGCAAAGGCCGGTTGCAGGCCAACGGCGGCCATCCGCAGGTTGGTGATGTACTCCACGTACTGGCAGAGGATGTCCTTGTTCAGGCCGATCATGGAGCCGTCCTGGAACAGGTACTCGGCCCACTCCTTCTCCTGGATGGCGGCTTCCTTGAACAGATCGAAGCAGGCCTGCTCGCACTCGCGGGCGATCTCGGCCATCTCGGGGTCGTCCTGGCCGCTGCGCATCAGGTTCAGCATGTGCTGGGTACCGGTCAGGTGTAGCGCTTCGTCGCGGGCGATCATCTTGATGATCTTGGCGTTGCCCTCCATCAGCTCGCGCTCGGCGAAGGCGAAGGAGCAGGCGAAGCTGACGTAGAAGCGGATCGCTTCCAGTGCGTTGACGCTCATCAGGCACAGGTAGAGTTTCTTCTTCAGCTCGCGCAATGTGATGGTCACCTCGCGGCCGGCCACCTGATGGGTACCTTCACCGTGCAGGTGGTAGAGCGCGGTCGCTTCAATCAGATCGTCGTAGAAGTGGCTGATGGAGCCGGCGCGCTTCAGGATCTGCTCGTTGGTGACGATGTCGTCGAACACCTGGGCAGGGGTGTTGACGATGTTGCGGATGATGTGGGTGTAGGAGCGCGAGTGAATGGTCTCGGAGAAGGCCCAGGTCTCGATCCAGGTTTCCAGCTCCGGAATGGAGACCAGAGGCAGCAGCGCCACGTTGGGGCTGCGACCCTGGATGGAGTCCAGCAGGGTCTGGTACTTCAGGTTGGAGATGAAGATGTGCTGCTCGTGGGGCGGCAGCGCCTGGAAGTCGATGCGGTCGTGGGAGACGTCCACCTCTTCCGGGCGCCAGAAGAAGGAGAGCTGCTTCTCGATCAGGCGCTCGAACACTTCGTGTTTTTGCTGGTCATAACGGGCCACGTTGACCGACTGGCCGAAGAACATCGGCTCCTTGAGCTGGTCGTTTTGGGTCTGGCAGAAAGTTGAATAGGCCATGGTTGTCGAATATCGCGAAGTAGGGGAAACAGGAGGGCGGGAGCTTGTCGCTCCCGCCCGGTTCATCAGATCTTGCAGGCGCCGCCGGCACAACCGTCATCTTGCAGATCGGTCTGGGCATCGTCCGCACCATCACGGGTGTTGTGATAGTACAGGGTCTTGAGGCCGTATTTGTAGGCGGTCAGCAAGTCCTTGAGCAGCTGCTTCATCGGTACCTTGTTGCCTTCGAAACGGGCGGGATCATAGTTGGTGTTGGCGGAGATCGCCTGATCCACGAACTTCTGCATGATACCGACCAGCTGCAGGTAACCATCGACGCTCGGTTGCTTCCAGAGCAGTTCGTATTGATCCTTCAGACGGTCATACTCGGGCACCACCTGCTTGAGGATGCCGTCCTTGGAGGCCTTGACAGAGACCAGACCGCGCGGCGGCTCGATGCCGTTGGTGGCGTTGGAGATCTGGCTGGAGGTCTCGCTCGGCATCAGGGCGGTCAGGGTGGAGTTGCGCAGACCCACGGTGCGGATCTCTTCGCGCAGCGCTTCCCAGTCCAGGTGCAGCGGCTCGTTGCACAGGTTGTCCAGATCCTTTTTATAGGTATCGATGGGCAGGATCCCCTGGGCATAGGTGGTTTCGTTGAAGGCCGGGCAGGGGCCGAACTCGCGGGCCAGCTGCACGGAGGCCTTCAGCAGGTAGTACTGGATCGCCTCGAAGGTGCGGTGAGTCAGCGCGAGACCAGAGCCGTCGGAGTAGCGGGCACCGTTCTTCGCCAGGTAGTAGGCGTAGTTGATGACGCCGATCCCCAGGGTGCGACGGTTCATGCTGCCCTTTTTGGCGGCCTTGAGCGGGTAGTCCTGATAGTCGAGCAGGGCATCCAGGGCGCGCACGGCCAGCTCGGCCATCTCTTCCAGATCTTCCAGCTTCTCGATGGCGCCCAGGTTGAAGGCCGAGAGGGTGCACAGGGCGATCTCGCCATCCTCGTCATCCACGTTGTTGAGCGGCTTGGTGGGCAGCGCAATCTCGAGGCAGAGGTTGGACTGGCGCACCGGCGCCACGCTCGGATCGAACGGGCTATGGGTGTTGCAGTGGTCCACGTTCTGGATGTAGATGCGACCGGTGCCGGCGCGCTCCTGCATCATCAGGGAGAAGAGATCCACCGCCTTGAGGGTCTTCTTGCGAATGCTCGGATCCTGCTCGTACTTGACGTAGAGCTCTTCGAACTTGTCCTGATCCGCGAAGAAGGCATCGTACAGACCCGGCGCATCGGACGGGGAGAACAGGGTGATGTCGCCACCCTTGATCAGGCGCTGGTACATCAGCTTGTTGATCTGCACGCCGTAGTCCATGTGACGGACCCGGTTCTCTTCCACGCCGCGGTTGTTCTTCAGTACCAGCAGGCTCTCCACCTCGGTGTGCCACAGCGGGTAGAACAGGGTGGCCGCCCCGCCGCGCACGCCGCCCTGGGAGCAGCACTTCACGGCAGTCTGGAAGTACTTGTAGAAGGGGATGCAGCCGGTGTGGAACGCTTCACCGCCACGGATGGGGCTGCCCAGACCCCGGATGCGACCGGCGTTGATGCCGATGCCGGCGCGCTGGGAGACGTAACGCACGATGGCGCTGGCGGTAGCATTGATGGAATCCAGGCTGTCGTCGCACTCGATCAGCACGCAGGAGCTGAACTGGCGGGTCGGGGTGCGCACGCCGCTCATGATCGGAGTCGGCAGCGAGATCTTGAAGGTCGAGACCGCATCATAGAAGCGCTTGATGTAGTCCAGACGGGTATCTTTCGGATACTTGGAGAAGAGGCAGGCCGCTACCAGGATGTAGAGGAACTGCGGGCTCTCGTAAATTTCGCCGGTGACGCGGTTCTGGACCAGGTACTTGCCTTCCAGCTGCTTGACCGCGGCGTAGGAGAAGTCCATGTCGCGCCAGTGGTCGAGGTGGGCGTTCAGCTCCTCGAACTCGGCCTGGCTGTAGTCTTCCAGCAGGTGCTTGTCGTACTTGCCCATGTCCACCAGCTTGGCGACGTGCTGGTAGAGGTGGGGCGGCTCGAACTGGCCGTAGGCCTTCTTGCGCAGGTGGAAGATGGCCAGACGGGCTGCCATGTACTGGTAGTCCGGGCTTTGCTCGGAGATCAGGTCAGCAGCGGCCTTGATGACGGTTTCGTGGATATCGGCGGTACGGATGCCGTCATAGAACTGGATGTGGGACTTGAGTTCCACCTGGGAGACCGACACGTTGTCGAGACCCTCGGCAGCCCAGTCGAGCACGCGGTGAATTTTATCCAGATCGATGGGTTCTTTGTGGCCGTTACGCTTCGTCACAAACAAGTTCATTGGCTGATGACCTTTAGTTGATTCCCGAAAAACCATCGCACGGCGTTGGCCTCCGGCCCGGGAAGGGCGATGGAGGTGGGTACCTATTGTGCGATGAATCACAAGATATAGTGTTATTTTGAATTCGAGCTACAAGATAGTGAGGTCTGCCCGGCTTTGCAATCTGTGGATAAGGCAATTGCTGTGGATAAATTGTGGGTGTTGTCGATGGAGTTAGTGGACGCTCACAGCGAACGGGTTTTCATCCGTCCGATCCGGTAAATGCAAGTCTGATGATCGAACATGGAAAATTTAAATAACTTTTTTTGCTTGCGAAAACGGGGTGTTTTTACTAGCAAATTCAGCCTGATTATCCCTTGTGCAGCAAGGGTCAAAAGGTGTCCGATCCCGCTGCCGCGCTGCTTGTCAAACCGGCAAAACGGGGGATCAATTGCCGATCCTCCGTTTTGCTGCGCGAGTGACCAGATGGGCGTCATTTTCACCGCTCAGCTCAAGGGATGGTCGCAAAGCTGCGTCTGATATCCATCTCTTGTGTTATCCACCTGCTGCGTTATCCAAGAGAACCCAGGCGTGGAGCTCCCCCTGATCATCCACTTTTATATGTATCCACGGCAGTCTTGCCCGACTGCTCAGGCAGGCGGCGGCCGCTAATCCAGCTCGTAGCGCAGCCAGTGATGCAGAGCCTGCACGGTATCAAAGTGAAGATCGGCGCCCCACTGGGCGGGATCCTCGTCGTCATTGAGATAACCCCAACCGGCGACGGCGGTACGCATGCCGGCGTTGCGTCCGGCCTCGATGTCGCGCACATGATCCCCCACATAGAGGCAGTGGCTGGCCGCGACGCCAAGTTGCTCGCAGGCAAAGAACATGGGGGCGGGGTCGGGCTTGCGCACCGGCAGAGTGTCGGCGCTGACGGTGACGCCGCAACTGGCAAGCGCCGGCAGCGCAGCCAGCAGCGGCTCGGTGAGAAAGCCCGGCTTGTTGGTGACGATGCCCCAAGGCAGCTTTTTCTCGTCGAGCCACTCGATGAGATCCACCATGCCTTCATAGGGGCGGGTGCCGACACAGAGGTTGGCCGCGTAGTAGTCGAGCAGGGCGGTGCGAAGGCGGGTGGCGCCCAGCTCCTCCAGCAGCTCGTCACCAAGACCGGCCCTGAGCAGCCCCAGGGCCCCGTGAGAGGTGGTCTGACGGATGATGTCGTCAGAGAGCGGTGCAAAGCCTTCGCTTATCAGCACATGGTTGACGGCAGCGCCGAGATCCGGCGCGGTGTCGAGCAGGGTACCGTCCAGATCAAACAGCACGCAGCCAAGGGGCGCAGCAGGGTGAGTCGTCATCAGCCTTGCTCCGGGCGCTCGAACGCCACCATGTAGTTGACGTCTACGTTGCGACCAAGCTTGAAGCTGTTGGAGAGCGGTGCGTAGTGGACGCCGCTCATGTCCCGTACCAGCAGGCCTGCCGCCTCACCCATGCGACACAGTTCGGCCGGGGTGATGAACTTCTTGTGGTCGTGGGTACCCTTGGGGACCATCTTCATCAGGTACTCGGCGCCGAGGATCATCATCAGATAGGCTTTCGGGTTGCGGTTGATGGTGGAGACGAACACCTTGCCGCCCGGGCGCACCAGGGTGGCGATGGCGCGCAGCACGGAGGCGGGGTCCGGCACGTGTTCCAGCATCTCCATGCAGGTGACCACGTCATACTGGCCCGGGGCTTCATCGGCGTGAGCCTCGGCGGTGATCTGGCGATACTCGAGCTCCACCCCCGCTTCCAGCGCATGCAGGCGAGCGACGCCCAGGGGCTCCTTGCCCATGTCGATGCCGGTGACCTGGGCACCCCGGCGGGCCATGCTCTCGGCGAGGATGCCGCCGCCGCAACCGATGTCGAGGATGCGCTTGCCAAACAGGCCGCCGCTCTTGTCGGTGATCCAGTCAAGGCGCACCGGGTTGATTTGATGCAGCGGCTTGAACTCTCCCTCCATGTCCCACCAGCGGGAGGCGATGGCTTCGAATTTGGCGATTTCTGTCAGATCGACATTGGCATCACTGTGCATTTTTTGATGATCCTGTGGCAAGGGCGCGCAGGCAGGGGAGTGCGCGCGCAATCTATTGTCCTGGCGGGCATTATAACGGACGGACTTTGTCACACCAGCCCGACTTGTTACCGGATTTGTGGCTTAAGATATTTGGCTCAGTGTGTTACCATGTCGCGCTGTTTAAGCCAAAGAACAACTAATTAGGGATTAAGGCTTTCTATGAGCGATCTGGCCAGAGAGATCACGCCGGTCAACATCGAAGAAGAGCTCAAGAGTTCCTATCTTGATTACGCCATGAGCGTGATCGTAGGACGAGCTCTGCCGGATGTGCGTGATGGCTTGAAACCGGTTCACCGCCGCGTTCTGTATGCAATGAACGAGCTGGGGAACGACTGGAACAAGCCCTATAAAAAATCGGCCCGTGTGGTCGGTGACGTAATCGGTAAATATCACCCGCACGGCGACATTGCCGTGTATGACACCATCGTCCGCATGGCGCAGGATTTCTCCATGCGTTACATGCTGGTCGACGGTCAGGGCAACTTCGGTTCGGTCGATGGCGACAGCGCCGCGGCCATGCGTTATACCGAAGTGCGGATGGCCCGCATCTCCCACGAGCTGCTGGCCGATCTGGACAAAGAGACCGTGGACTGGGTGCCGAACTATGACGGCACCGAGATGATCCCGGCTGTCATGCCCACCAAGGTTCCCAACCTGCTGGTCAACGGCTCCTCCGGTATTGCGGTGGGCATGGCGACCAACATTCCGCCTCACAACCTCACCGAGATAGTCAACGGCTGTCTGGCGTTGATCGAGAACGGCGACCTCACCATCGACGAGCTGATGACCTACATCACTGGCCCGGATTTCCCCACCGGTGGCATCATCAACGGTCGTTCCGGCATCGTGCAGGCATACCGTACCGGTCGTGGCTCCATCTACGTGCGTGCCAAGGCCGAGGTGGAAGTAGACGAGAAGACCAGTCGCGAGACCATCATCGTCCACGAGATCCCCTATCAGGTGAACAAGGCTCGCCTGATCGAGAAGATTGCCGAGCTGGTCAAAGAGAAGAAGATCGAGGGCATCAGCGCCCTGCGCGATGAGTCCGACAAGGACGGCATGCGCATCGTCATCGAGATCAAGCGCGGCGAGTCCGGCGAGATTGTGCTGAACAATCTCTACAAGCACACCCAGATGCAGACCACCTTCGGCATCAACATGGTGGCGCTGGACAACAACCAGCCCAAGGTGATGAACCTCAAAGAGATCCTGGATGCATTCCTGCTGCACCGCCGCGAAGTGGTGACCCGCCGGACTGTGTTCGAACTGCGCAAGGCGCGGGATCGGGCCCACATCCTGGAAGGTCTGGCGGTAGCGCTGGCCAACATCGATCCGGTGATCGAGCTCATTCGCCATAGCGCGACCCCGGCCGACGCGAAAGCGGGCCTGGTTGCCAAAGGCTGGGAGCTCGGTAACGTGGCTGCCATGCTGGAAAAAGCCGGCGACGACGCGGCCCGCCCCGAGTGGCTGGAGCCCGAGTTCGGTATTCGCGAGGGTCACTACTACCTGACCGAGCAGCAGGCCCAGGCCATCCTTGACCTGCGTCTGCACAAGCTGACCGGCCTCGAGCACGAGAAGATCCTGGAAGAGTACCAATCTCTGCTGGATCTCATCGCCGAGCTGCTGTTCATCCTGGCAAGCCCGGTGCGGTTGATGGAAGTGATCCGCGACGAACTGCTGGCCGTGCGCGAACAGTATGGCGACGAGCGTCGTACCGAGATCAGCATGTCCAGCGCCGAGATCAACATCGAAGATCTGATCACCCCGGAAGACGTGGTCGTTACCCTGTCTCACCAGGGTTACGTGAAGTATCAGCCGCTCTCCGACTACGAGGCCCAGCGCCGCGGTGGTCGTGGCAAGTCGGCCACCCGGATCAAGGAAGAGGACTTTGTGGAGCGTCTGCTGGTGGCCAACACCCACGACACCATTCTGTGCTTCTCCACCCGTGGCAAGGTCTACTGGCTCAAGGTGTATCAACTGCCGGAGGCGTCCCGTGGCGCCCGCGGTCGTCCGATCATCAACCTGCTGCCGCTGGATGAGGGTGAGCGCATCACCGCCATTCTGCCGGTTAAAGAGTATGACGCCGACAAGTATGTGTTCTTTGCCACCGCCAACGGCACCGTGAAGAAGACCAGCCTGTCCGACTTCAGCCGTCCGCTCTCCTCCGGTATTCGTGCCATCAACCTCAAAGAGGGTGATGAGCTGATCGGGGTGGACATCACCGATGGCAGCAACGAGATCATGCTGTTCTCCGATGCGGGCAAGGTTGTTCGCTTCGCGGAAGGCAGCGGTCGCGCCGATGCCGATGCCACTGACGAGGTCGACACCGACGACGACGCCGGCAACGACGATGATGGCAGCGACAACGGCGAAGGCACCGAAAGCAAGGGCACCTTCAAGGGCGTGCGTCCCATGGGTCGTACCGCTGCCGGTGTGCGCGGCATCAAGCTGGGCGCCGGTGACAAGGTGGTCTCCCTCATCGTGCCGCGTGGCGATGGTGCCATCCTCACCGCAACCGAGAACGGTTACGGCAAGCGTACCGCGCTGGACGAATACCCGACCAAGAGCCGTGGCACCCAGGGCGTCATCTCCATCAAGGTGGATGAGCGCAACGGCAAGGTGATCGATGCGATCCAGGTCGAGGATACCGACCAGATCATGCTGATCACCAACGGCGGTACCCTGGTACGTACTCGCGTTGCCGAGGTGAGCGTCATCGGCCGCAACACCGGCGGTGTGCGTCTGATCCGTACCGGTGAAGACGAAACCGTGGTCGGTCTGCAGCGCGTTGCCGAGAGCGACGAAGAGGAAACCGAGGCACTGGCCGTCGAGGGTGAGGTGTCTGAAGGCACCGATACCGCCGCAGACACAGGTGCTGTCGATGCAGGGGAGGCGGGCGACGAGTAAGCGTTCCCCCTTTGCCCGATACGAAAGAGCGACCTTCAGGTCGCTCTTTTTTTATGCCTGCCGTTGGCCGCCCCAGCCAGGCTGCCGCCAGAGCGGCAACCGAGATGTCATCGGGGCGTCATGCCTCTGTCATGGGGGCAGGGCATCTTGCCTGCGTCGGCGATCACAACGGCGGCCTCTGCCGCACAGGAGCATCTTATGACCAGCTGGGTGATGTGGGAGATCTGGTGGAGCCGGGTATGGGGCGAAGCCGGGAGGGACGAGGCGCAGCACGAACAGGAGCTGGAAGTGGCCCATGAACCGGCGAGGCTGCCGGTCGAGCTGATTGCCCGCGAGCGCGTCCCAGAGGCTGACTGGCGTCATGACGGGAATTAAAACAGCCGCAGCTGCTCGCCCGGGCGGATGAAGGCATCCTGGCGCAGTTGAAAGTGGCGCTTGCCGAGCCCGAGCCGCTTGGCGATCAAGCGAAAGCGCTGGGCCAGCAGATCGGCAAACTGGCCTTCTCCCCGCATCCGGGTCCCGAAGGCGGGACTGTTGAGGGCGCCGTCCCGGCTGGCTCGCAGCTGGTTGAGGATCGCCTCCTTCTGGCCTGGGTAGTATTGTTCCAGCCAGTCACTGAACAGCGGTGCCAGCTCGTGGGGCAGTCGCAGCAGGATATAGTCGGCGCAGTGGGCGCCGGCCTCGGCGGCGCTCTTGATGATCTGCTCGAGCTCGGGTTCGTTGAGCCGCGGGATCATGGGGGCCGCCAGCACGCCGACCGGCACGCCGGCGCGGGCCAGTCTCTCCACCACCTTGAGCCGGCCGGCCCCCGTGCTTGCTCTTGGCTCCAGTTGTCGCCGCAGGGTTTCATTCAAGGTGGTGACCGACACCATCACCTGGCAGAGGCCCTCTTGGGCCAGCTCCGTCAGCAGATCGAGGTCGCGCAATATCATGGCACTCTTGGTGATGATCCCCACCGGATGGCGGTGGGCCAGCATCACTTCCAGCAACTGGCGGGTGAGGCGATAGTGGTGCTCGATAGGTTGATAGGGGTCGGTATTGGCCCCCAGCACTATGGTCTGCGGCTGATAGGCGGGTCTGGCAAACTCCCGGCGCAGCAGCTCGGCGGCGTTGAGTTTGGCAAACAGCCTGGTTTCGAAGTCGAGGCCGGGGGAGAGCTCGAGATAGGCGTGGCTCGGTCTGGCATAACAGTAAATGCAACCGTGTTCGCACCCCTGATAGGGATTGATGGAGCGGCCGAAGGGAACGTCGGGAGAGCTGTTGTAACTGATGATGCTGCGGGCGCTGATCTCCGTCACCTCGGTGCGGGGATCGCTGGCGGCAAATGCCGCTTCCCACTCGGGTTGGGACCAGCCGTCGTCGACCGCATCGACCTGCGGGCCGCTGAAACGGTGATCAACGTTGTGGGAACTGCCTCGTCCTGCCATGGTGCCGCACCAATACTGTTTATATATACAGTTATCATGCTGACCCTCATTGCCGAATGCAAGCCCTGCCGACCCAGCCGGCCATAAAAAGCATGTCAAAGGGATCTCTTGCTTGATCGCGGCGCTACATTTCGTTTACATAGACGAAATGCGAACTGGATCACGGAAATCATCATGGCACCCATCACCTCCCGCTGGCTCTTCATCGCTGTCATTGCGCTGGTTATCTGGCGCCTGATCCCGCTCTCCACCGAGCAGGAGCTGGCCTCGGCCAACCGCGCCTGGCGCACCGGCCACTTCGATGAGGCAACCCGGATCTGGTCGCCGCTGGCGGATCAGGGCCAGCCACGGGCGCAGGCGCTGATGGGTTGGAGCCATGAAATGGGGCAGGGGAGCGAGCAGGATATGGATCGCGCCATCAGCCTCTATCGTCAGGCGGCGCAGGCGGGGGACGCCTTCGGCCAATACCGGCTGGGGGAGCTCTATTTGCGTGGCACCGGGGTGAAGCGGGATCTGCGCGAGGCGTTTCACTGGATGGAGCTGGCAGCCAGGAACGGCGATGTGCCCGCCATGTTGAAGGTGGGGGTGCTGCATCTGATGGGGGGCAGCGGGCGGGTCGATCTGCCCCGTGCCAAAGCGTGGCTCTATCAGGCCGCCAGGCAGGGCAACCAGCTGGCGCTCAAGGTGCTGCAGGAGCTGGAACTGGCCCAGGAGGGGAGCTCCACGTTCGATTTCAACTGGCAACCTCTGCTAGGGGAATAACCTCCAAGCGGTTCATCTGGTTGTAGAAAATCTCAGCAAACCCGATACAGCTCCGCCTACTTCTGGTAGCATGGTCCGGTTTTTGGTTTGTCTTGCGACGTTGAACGGGTTGTTTGCGTCACGGGGCGTCTTCGCAAAGTGCTGTGGAGAGCCAGAACATCACCCATTTTTGAATGAATCTTTCCATCCCGCATGTGCCCTTTGGTAGGGGGCACCACTGTATAAGGAAACACACAATGCCAATCATTACTCTGCCTGATGGCAGCCAACGTCAATTTGCCCACGCCGTTTCCGTCATGGATGTGGCCGCGGACATCGGTCCCGGTCTCGCCAAGGCGTGCATTGCCGGTCGGGTAAACGGTGAACTGGTGGATGCCTGCGAGCTGATCGAAGCCGATGCCTCCCTGGCCATCATCACCGCCAAAGACGAAGAAGGTCTGGACATTCTGCGCCACTCCTGTGCTCACCTGCTGGGTCATGCCATCAAGCAACTCTGGCCCCAGACCAAGATGGCCATCGGTCCCGTCATCGACAACGGTTTCTACTACGACATCGATCTCGACCGCACCCTGACCGATGAAGATCTGGCTGCCCTGGAAGAGCGCATGCTGGCGCTGGCCGCCAAGGATTACGACGTCGTCAAGAAGAAGGTCTCCTGGCAGGAAGCACGCGATGTGTTCGAAGCCCGTGGCGAGACCTACAAGGTCGAGATCCTGGATCAGAACATTGCCCGTGATGACCAGCCCGGTCTTTATCATCACGAAGAGTACATCGACATGTGTCGCGGCCCGCACGTGCCCAACATGCGTCACTGCCACCACTTCAAGTTGCAGAAAATGTCCGGCGCCTACTGGCGCGGCGACTCCAACAACAAGATGCTGCAGCGTATCTACGGTACCGCCTGGGCCGACAAGAAGCAGCTCAAGGCCTATCTGCAGCGTCTGGAAGAGGCCGCCAAGCGCGACCACCGCAAGATCGGCAAGCAGCTCGACCTGTACCACATGCAGGAAGAAGCGCCTGGCATGGTGTTCTGGCACAACGACGGCTGGACCATCTTCCGCGAGCTGGAAACCTTCATCCGCGGCAAGCTCAAAGAGTACGACTATCAGGAAGTGAAGGGTCCCTTCATGATGGATCGCGTGCTGTGGGAGCGTTCAGGTCACTGGGAGAAGTACGCCCAGGCCATGTTTACCACCCAGTCCGAGAACCGCGAGTACGCCATCAAGCCGATGAACTGCCCGGGTCACGTGCAGATCTTCAACCAGGGCCTGAAATCCTACCGCGACCTGCCGCTGCGCATGGCCGAGTTCGGCTCCTGCCACCGCAACGAGCCGTCAGGCTCCTTGCACGGCCTGATGCGGGTACGGGGTTTCACTCAGGATGATGCTCACATCTTCTGTACCGAAGAGCAGATCATGGAAGAGGTGTCTGCGTGCATCCGCATGGTCTACGACGTCTACGGCACCTTCGGTTTCGAGAATATCGTGGTCAAGCTCTCCACTCGTCCGGAACAGCGTATCGGCTCCGATGAAGCCTGGGATCGCGCCGAGGCCGCGCTGGCCGAAGCGCTGGTGCTGAACGGTCTGAAGTACGACCTGCAGCCGGGCGAGGGGGCCTTCTACGGTCCCAAGATCGAATTCACCCTGCATGACTGCCTTGACCGTGCCTGGCAATGTGGTACCGTGCAGCTCGATTTTGCCCTGCCGGGCCGTCTGGGTGCCACTTATGTGGGCGAAGACAACGAGCGTCACGTCCCCGTGATGATCCACCGCGCCATTCTGGGCTCGCTGGAGCGTTTCATCGGGATCCTGACCGAAGAGTACGCCGGACTGTTCCCGACCTGGTTGGCACCTAGCCAGGCCGTGGTCATGAATATTACCGACAATCAGGCCGATTATGCGGTGAAAGTAGCCAAAGCATTGAATGATGCGGGCCTTCGCGCAAAAGCGGACTTGAGAAATGAGAAGATTGGCTTTAAAATCCGCGAGCATACTTTGAAGCGGGTACCTTTTATGCTGGTCTGCGGCGATAAAGAAGTAGAAGCCGGCAAGATTGCAGTACGTACCCGTAAAGGGGCTGACCTGGGCTCTTATCCTGTTGAAGAGCTGATTGCTCTGTTGACCCAGGAAGTTCAGACCCGCGGACAAAAGAAAGTGGAGGAATAAGCTATAAAAGGCGGAAAAAAACTGGGCAAGCAACCGCAAGCCCGCGCTCACCGGATCAACGAAGAGATCCGTCTGAAAGAAGTTCGTCTGACTGGCCTGGATGGTGAAGCCATTGGCATCACCTCCATCCAGGATGCTCTGAACTTGGCCCTTGAGGCCGGAGTGGATCTGGTCGAGATCAGTCCGAACGCTGAGCCGCCCGTTTGCCGGATCATGGATTACGGCAAATTCCTCTACGAAAAGAGCAAAACCACCAAAGAACAGAAGAAAAAGCAGAAAGTCGTCCAGGTCAAGGAAATCAAATTCCGTCCTGGCACCGACGAAGGCGACTATCAGGTAAAACTACGCAACCTGGTTCGCTTTCTGGAAGACGGGGACAAGGCAAAGGTCACCCTGCGCTTCCGTGGTCGTGAAATGGCCCACCAGGATCTTGGTATCAAGGTTCTGGAGCGTGTCAAGAACGACCTGGAAGAGCTGGCCGTAGTCGAATCGTTCCCGAAAGTCGAAGGCCGTCAAGCTGTGATGGTCCTCGCACCCAAGAAGAAATCTTAAGGCCCACAAGAAATTGACTCATGGGGCCAGCCCCATGAGTCGGTTCGCCTTGCGATTTTGTTGTCACTCACAATGCGGAGTATGAAATGCCGAAGATGAAAACCAACCGGGGCGCCGCAAAGCGCTTCAAGAAGACTGGCTCAGGTCGCTTCAAGTGCAAGCACAACCACCTGCGTCACATCCTGACCAAGAAGAGTAGTAAGCGTAAGCGTCAGCTGGGACCGAAGTTCTTTGTTTCCGCTGCCGACCACAAACGTGTTGTCGCTTGTCTGCCGTACGCATAAGGGGGGATGTGAAAAATGCCAAGAGTTAAACGTGGTGTGACCGCTCGCGCTCGTCACAAGAAAGTAATGAAAGCCGCCAAGGGTTACTACGGCGCCCGTTCCCGTGTCTACCGCGTAGCGGTACAAGCGGTAACCAAAGCTGGTCAGTATGCCTACCGTGACCGTCGCCAGAAAAAGCGTCAGTTCCGTCAACTGTGGATTGCTCGTATCAACGCAGCAGCCCGTCAGAACGGTCTGTCCTACAGCCGTCTGATCAACGGTCTGAAGAAGGCTTCCATCGAGATCGATCGCAAGATCCTGTCCGATATCGCCGTTCACGACAAGCTGGCTTTCACCGCCCTGGTTGAAAAGGCCAAAGCAGCTCTGGTTTAATCCGGTTCTGTTATAAATGCTAAAAGGAGGCCTAGGCCTCCTTTTTTGTATCTATAACCATCTGTTTTACATCAGTTTTTCATTTCTTATGTCCACATTCTGTCCACGCTTTTTTATCTATGTGGTCACTCCGGCAGCTCTGCCAGTTTTACTTCGAGTTGCAAGCGGTTGGTGTAGCCCTGATCGGTGAGGTCGTGGACGACCTGGGTGAGTAGCCAGTCTGCTTCGTCGATTTGCGGTTTGAAGCCCCTGACCGTGGTGGGTTGCTCCGGGTAGAGCTCTGGTCGGCCTTTGGCCAGGGTGATCTGAAACTCGGCCACGCCGCGCTGCAGCTTTTCCCACTCAGCCCGGGCGGCGCGCATGGCGTTGCTCTGGTTGGCGTAAACGTGGCGCAGCTCTTTGACGTTCTCACTGTCGCCAACCAGCAGCTCGTTCTCCTTCTTGTTGACTACCACCCCCGGTGGTAGCGGCCGTTCCTCTTTCGGTTTGGTCTTCCACTTGCGCTTCACCTCGATTTTCTTCTTCTCGGCGGCCTTGTTGTCTTGCCAGTAGGCGATGACGCCGGTGTAGGCGTCGCGGTCTGCCACCGAGAACTGGTGTTGATCGCCGTCCTGGCGGGTGATGGTGACAGCTGGCAGTGGCTTGCCGCTTGCGGTGGTGCCGTTGCCCGCCTTGATAAACATCAGGCGGCCAGATTTGACGGTGGCGATGGCATCCTGCTCGGTGGCCAAGCGGGTGAGAAAGGCCAGATCGCTCTCGTTGGTCTGGTCGATGTGGTCGATCACCATCCCCTTGAAAGCGTCGCCAACGCTCGGTGTTAGGCCATAGCGGGCGGCAAGCTGTTCGACGATGGCGCTAATGGTTTCGAAGTGCCAGCTGCGCTCGCGCAGTTTATTCATGCCCCCGCGCAGATCAGCCGACTTTCCCCTGATGGTGAGTAAATCCGGTGCGCCGCCGTGTTCCACCTCGTCAATTTTGAAGGTGCCTTTATCGACCAGGGGGCCGCCTTGCCACCCGATGCTGGCTTGGAGGGTGGCCCCACGGCGCGGCATGGCCAGCTTGCCATCGCTGTCATCGAGGGCGATCTCGATGGTGTCGGCCGAAAAGCCCCGGTTATCGGTGATGGTCATGTGCATCAAGCGTGGGCGCAGAGTGCCCGAGACATCGCTGCCATCGACCCGCACCTGATAGGCGGGCGCCGGATGTTGTTGGCTCAGGGCATCCAGCTGGCTGGTGATGCCAAGGTTTTCAGTCAAGCGGGTACCGAACAGGTCGAATGCTCCCATCAGAGCAGCCCCCCGAGTTTGCCGCCCACCGTGTTCAGCAGCTTGCCAACGCCCAATCTACCGAGCAGGTTGCCCGCGGTGCGCCCGAGCAAGGTATTGCCGAGGGAGTTGTCGTTGTCATCGACCCGCTTGAGCTTGATGCTGAACTCGATTTTTCTGGCGCTGCCATCCAGGAAGAACTCGCTGCGGGTGGTGCTGATCCCCTCTATCACGAACGAGCCGCGCATCACGCCATCGCCTTGGATTAAGGGGAAGGCTTGGCCGCTGTCACCCATGCTATTGAGCATATCGAGGGAGACTGGGCCGCCGGTGAGCTCTGGATAGAGCACCCCGCTTAAGTGACTGAGCTCGTCATCTGGCCCGAGGTACTGATATGAGGGGCGGGCGCCGACCCGGTTATTGCCCGGGTGGCGCCATGTTTTTTCGTCTTGTTGAGATTGCGGGGCCACGGTCGAGCGCATAAACACGAACCAGCCCAGGGTCATCATCATGGTGGTTGCTCCTTAGTTGCGGTCGGTCAGGGAGGCGCGGCCACTGGCAGCTGCCTGCCGTTCGCGTCGGTCCAGTTCGCGGCGCACCTCTTGCGCCACATCGGTGGCTGATTGTCCCGGCTGCTGGGTGATACTGATCGGGGCGTGGATCTGGGTGATGCTGTTGCCTCGGGCCACTGGTCGCACCGGGGTGACGATGCGCGGGCCGTATCCCGAACCGCCCGCCATGGCCGGGGTGTTGTAGTTGCCGGTGAGGTAGCCGGACGGATTGACGTTGGCGGTGACCGAGTCGCCCCCCTTCATCCAATCCGGCAGCAGGTCGGTGAGGGCTTTGATCTTGTTCTTCAAACTCTCCCACTTGGCACTGATGCCGCCAATCAGGCCATCGATGATGGCCTTACCCTTGTTGGCGGCGCCCGCAGGCAGGGTATCGAAGAAGGTCCAGATCTCGTTCCAGTGCATGATCAGCATGCCGATGGGGGTCCATGAGAAGAGCTCTTTCAGGAGTTCCCAGAAGGCGAGAGCAGAGGCCTTGCACTGGGCCCATAGGTCGCTGAACCACTTGGTGACCCCATCCCAATTTTTGTAGAGCAGGTAGGCCCCGGCCGCGATTGCCACAATCCCCATGATGAACCAGCCGATCGGGGTGGTAAGCATGGCAATGCCGAGCCTGACCATGCCCATGGTCAGCGCCTTGATGAAGGTCAGCAGCGGGCCGCCATAGACCAGCAGGGTGGAAAGCCCCATTTTGATGGCGGCCAGTGGCCCCAGCAGACCGGCCACAATCAGCAGCAGCGATCCGCCAGCAGCAGCCGTTACGGCGGTGACCGCCGCGATACGGGTCAGGGTCGAGGTCAGCTCTGGGTTGGCCCGCATCCAGTCGCCAGTGACCTGGATGATCTCGGTGACGCGCTGGATAATGCCGCGTAGTGGGCCGTTCTCGGTCTCCATCATCTGGATCCCTACGTCATCCCAGGCGGAGGTGAGGTTGTCCAGATCGCCGATGGCGTTATCGGCCATCACCTTGGCAACCTTGCCCGCTTCCCCTTGAGTTTGTTTCAACGTGGCGATTAGCTCCTGCAGCTTGCCGGAACCAGCCTGCTCGGTCAGCACGGTCAGGGCGGCAAATGCCTCTTCGCCGGCGATGGCCTTGAAGTAGCCCGAGCGGGTGGCGTCCCCCATCTTGCTGGTTTTCTTATAGAGCTCGTCCAGGATATCTGGCAGCGAGCGCAGGTTGCCCGCCGCATCGGCGGTCTTGACGTTGAGGGCGGCCAGCGCATCGTTCGCCGCCTTGGGCGGGGAGGCCAAGCGGCCGAGAATGGCGCGGATGGCAGTCCCGCCCATGCTGCCCTGAATACCCGCATCCCCCAGCTTGCCCGCCATGGCGGAGGCAGTTTCAAGGTCAACCCCGAGCCCTGCCGCCACCGGCCCCACGTATTTCATGGTTTCACCCAGCATCTGCAAGTCGACGTTGGCGCGGGTGAAGGTGCCGACCATCACATCCCCCAAGCGGGTCATCTGGTTGGCCGGCAGCTTGAAGCCGGTCAGGATGTTGGACCCGATGTCAGCGGCGGCAGCAATCTCGACGCCGCCCGCCTTGGCGATATCGAGCACCCCGGGCATGGCGTCACGGATTGCCTTGGGGGTGAAACCGGCCATGGCCAGAAAGCCCTGACCCTGCGCCGCTTCGCCCGCCGTGAAGGCGGTATTGGCGCCGAGCTCCCGTGCCTGAGCCCGCAGGGCGGCCAGTTCGCTGCTCTCTTTGCTCAGCCGGGTGATCGCCTGCACCTTGGACATATCGACATCAAAGCCCATCGCCTTGCCCGCGATATTGGTGCCCTTGTAGATGGCGGCGGCCCCGGTGGCCATCCCTGCAGCGCCATAGCCTGCCAGCGTGCCGCGCATGGACATGGTTTTGTCGTAGTTGGCTTTGATCTGGTTAAGGCGCTTTTGCTGGTCGGCCAGTTGCCCCAGCTTGGCCCGCTGCTGGTCGAGCTGGCTGTTGGCGGAGGCCAGATCGCTCTTGAGCTGGCGCTGGTGCTGGCCCAGCTGTTTTGTGTTGATGCCTGCCTCGCTCATGGCCCGTTTCAGGCTGCCGTGGCGGGCGACCATTTCCCGCTCTTGCTGGGAGAGGTCGCGCACTTTCTGCTTGGCTTGCTCCATGGCACGGGACATGGCCTTGGTCGGTTGCTCGACCTTGGCAAACTGCTGGGCCATCTGCTGGGCGTCGCGCTGGGCTTGGGTCAGCTGGGCGCGGGTTGCGCCAATCTGCTGGCCGAGGGTGCGATAGCCATCAATCTGGCCGCTCTGGGCTTCCAGCTCCTTGATGCGCTTCTTCGTGTCGACCAGGTCTTTGGCGGTGATGCGGCTCTGGCCGCTGGCTGCCTTGAGGGGGGCGGTGAGTTTGTCGATCCCGTTAAGCAGGATTTGCAGTTTGAGAGGGTTCATTGTTGTTCTGCCCCGTTGATGCGGTTGTGAGTCTCAACGAGGCGTTGGTGCCAGCCCATCAGCTCGCTGATCTCCATGGCCGCCATCTCGGACGGCGGCCAGTGGGCGATGATGGCAATCTCGGCCATCAGGTCATCTATGCAGTGAGGTAAGCCTCCTGCTGCGAGCCCATCAAAAAACCGACCACCACGACTCCGGCTTTGAGCAGGTCAGCCGGATCCATGTCGTTCACTTCTTTTTCGGTCAGGTCAGTGATGCGGGGCAGCAGTTTGATGAGGGTATCGACGTTCATCTGGACGATGTCCATGGTGTTGAGCCCGCGCAGGTGGCCTGCCTTTTTGGGGCTGCGGATGGTCAGACTATTGAGGGTGCTCTCGCCGCGCTGGATCGGGGTGTCGAGGGTGATTTCTTTCTGTTCCATGGTGTAGGTTCCTGTTGTTGATGTGGTGAGGGCGGCAGTGTGCCACCCGTTGGATGGGTGAATGGGTTAGAGGCCGATGGCTTTGCGGTGCTCGGCCATGCGGTCGACGCCATCGGGGCCGATCTCGATCATGTTGAGCAAGTCGATTTCGTGGATGACGGCCCCGTCAATGGTCACTTTGTAGTAGGTGTTAACCATGGTGACCTTGGCCTGGCTGTTATCGCCGACCTTGGCGGTGCCCCAGTCGATCTCTTTGAAGCGGCCTCGGGTGAATACTTCTACGGCCTGCACACCGACGACATCATCACGTTGGATGGAACCGGCAAAGCGAAGGGCGATGCCGTCGATCTTGCCATTGCCCATCTTGCCCAGGATCTCGGCGCTGTAGCCGCCCATGGTGAAAGAGGTATCGAGAGCGCTGTCATCCAGCCCCATGTCGATGTTGACGGCGCCGCCCATGCCGCCGCCGCGATAGGCTTCGAACTTGCGGGAGAGTTTTGCAAAGGTGAAGTCTTCCGCTTCACCCACCCAGTTAGTGCCGTCGGTGAACATGTTGAGCTGTTTGACTTTTCTTGGCAGTGCCATGGTGGCTCCTTATGCTGCGGCCGCGACGCGGGCGCCGAAGTCGATGAGGTAGGAATCGGTGATGCGCTGGATGAAACCGAGGTCTTCGAGTGGCGGCACCGGGGTGTAGTTGTAATCAATGCGCAGCTTGCCCGCCTTGAGGGTGTCCTTGTCGTTGAGCTCCTCGTTGTACCAGCAGTCAAACCCGAGCAAATATCCGCCGTTCACCAGCTCGCGGCCCTTGGCCTTGATCCCTTCGACGATGTCTTTGACCAGGGACGGGTGCAGCGGCTTGTCGTTGGCCCACATGTGCGCCTCGGCCATGGTGTCAGCCAGAATCTGGGCGGTGCGGGTGTAGTTCTCGAAGGCGAACAGGGGATCATCTGAGCAGGTGCGGTTGCCCCAGTAGCGAAAGCCGTCAGAGCGGATCAGTGCGGTGACCTCGTTGGCGTTGAGCAGGCCGACCTCGGTGTCGGGGTCTTGCAGATCCCAGAACAGGTTTTTGGTCATGCCATCGACCCCGGTCACGCCGACGTTCGACAGGGTCTTGTGCCAGCCAATCTCTTTGTCGATCAGTGCCCGCATGGCGGCAGCCTTGAGGCAGGCATCGAGCTTGATGCTGGCATTGGTGGCAACGTCCCACGCGATCCAGTCGGCATGCACCAGCATCAACTCACGGCTGGAGAAGTTTTCACGGTAGGCCAGCGCGGCTTCGACGGTCTCGGCGATGGTCGGCACGTAGGCAAAGGCGCGCAGCTTCTTGGCCATGCCCGCCAGCGCAGTGGATACCGGCAGGGTGCAGTTGTCCGGCACGCAGAGGATGCGTGGCTTGACGCCGGTAGCCGGGGTGGCCCGCTCCAGCGCCTTGAGGCCGGTATAGCTGCCATCGGGCTTGATGGTGCCGATGATGTTGCTGGTCAGCGCTGCCGCATCCGCGCCTTTGGCCACACGCACGGCGATAACGATGGTGTTGACGGTGTCATAGATGGTTTGCAGTGAGCGTTTCAGGTTCCCCTCGCTGCCCGCCTTGGCGATGGCCGCTGGCAGGTTGGCGATCAGCACAGGCTTGTCGAGGGGGAAATAGGTGGCGTCGGCGTCTTCGCTGGTGCAGACCATGCCGATCACCGCCGTGGCGACGGTGCGGATGGTACGGGTACCCTCGGTCGCTTCGACGACGCGCACGCCGTGGTGGAATTGGTCCAGTGCCATAGGTTCTCCTGTTGTCCGGACGGAGCATTCTTTGCGTAGGTAATGCAGGTGATGTGAACAGGGTCAGGATGCAGGGGCAGGGGATCGCAGGCGAGCGGCGGCCAGTGTATCTGGCGTGGATACACTGGATGGGCGGTGACAACGGGGTAACGGACGGCAGTAACGAAACACCCCGCACAAGGCGGGGTGTTTCGTTAGATGATTTTGTCCGGTTCGGTTGGCCACTGCGGCGACTCTGGCCAGCCGGCTTGCTCCGACACCAGCGTCAGCTCGTAGCGGTAACGCTGCCAGTCGGCCAGCAACTGGGTGTGCTCTGGCTTGGCATAGCCGCCATCGACTGCGGGCTGAAGGGTAGCAATGGTCTGATTTGCCAACGTGAGGCAGTCTGACAGGCGCGCTTGCGCGCTATTTTCAGGAGAGACTTCCGTTACTGAGGGTGGTGTGATGTTGTTACCTGAGA
Organism: Aeromonas sp. FDAARGOS 1408; assembly: GCF_019048665.1. Classification (NCBI taxonomy): domain Bacteria; kingdom Pseudomonadati; phylum Pseudomonadota; class Gammaproteobacteria; order Aeromonadales; family Aeromonadaceae; genus Aeromonas; species Aeromonas sp. FDAARGOS 1408. Next base: position 1,621,085 of record NZ_CP077394.1, read on the forward strand.
CGACCCATCCAGGCATCACATCATCGCTGCATGCCATCCAGTCAAGCGCTTCATAATAGCGGCCAGAGGGGTCAACCTCGGTGGTTTCCATGACGACATTCTTTTCGATTCGTGCCCACATAATTTACCACTCCACAATGACCATACCGTTTAACCCATGTTGACCGGCGGAAACCTGATTTCCTGTGACTGTTGCGCCACCATTGCCACCGCTACCTAATGAAGTGATAGTTGCCCCTCCTAGTCCCCGTCCCACCGAGCCTCCTGCTGTGGTCGGTGTTGCAGCAATTCCGGCAGAACCATGGCCACCATAGCCATCAATATCGCCGCCAGAACCTAATCCACCACTGCCTCCAGCTCCACACATCGAAGAGGTTGTTCCGCCTATGGCGGAGTTCCCCGGGTTACCGCCGGTTGCACTACAAAACGACCCAAACGAGCTGGTTTGTCCCGGTAAAGCGATATTCAATCCATTTGTTGCCCCTATTCCACCGCTTCCGACAGTGATAGGAATGCTGTCTCCAGGTGACACATTGACCAACTTTTTGGCATATCCCCCTGCGCCACCCCCGCCACCACTGGCGTTGTAATTGGTCGATGAGTTTGCTCCCCCCCCACCGCCGCCGGCTCCGACCACTGTGACCAGGACTTTATACACGCCGGTTGGAACCACCCAGTGGGTCACGCCCACCTGTTTGAAGGTTGCAATCTGTTTTTGAATGCCCATCTTTGCCAGTTTCAAGGCAGTGACGAATTTGGCGTCATCGGTACCGGCGTTCACCTCTGCCTGGGTGGCGATCTGTGCCTTACCCTTCACGGCTTCACTGGCGGTGGCGATGGTTACCGCCCCGGTCATGCCATCCACCGATTGCACCGAGTCGGTCGGGGTGAGCAGTTCTTGCCAGTTGGCCAGAGTGGCGGCGCCCGCAATCCGCAGGATGAAGCTCTTGTTGAGGTCGGTACGTACGGCTATATCCCCGACTTCGGCGGTCAGGGCCAGCATGGCGGCCTGGGTGTTGACCACAAAGGTGTCGGTGATGGCCGTGGCCGGGATTTGGTTAACGGGGACCTTGCCACTGCCATCGAGCGTCGCCACCCCATTGGCTGCGCCTTTTTGTGCGATGGGAACCGCATCGGTGATGCCATAGCCCGCCAGGGTGGTGGGGTTGCTGCCGGCGGTGATGTTGCCCTTGGCATCGACGGTGACCGAGCGATAGGTGCCCGCCACCACCCCCGAGTTTTTATAGGTGGCGGTGATGGTGATGTTGCCGCTGCCATCAAATGCCGCCTGACCGGTCACATCACCAGCCAGGGCGATATTGCGGGCGGTGCTGAGCTTGTTGGCCTTGCCCGCCGCCGTGTTGCCCCCTTCGATATCATCGACGTGTTTTTTCAGGTAGGCGGTACGATTGGCAAGCGCTTGTGCTTGCTTGTTGGAGATGCCGCCCGGGCCGCCCAGCACCGGATCACCGGTTTCGAGTTGGTAGATGCCAGCCTCCCAGCTGACGACCTCTTGTAAATTCGCCATATCACGAGGCTCCGTGGTTGTAGTTGCCGTTGTAGGTTGCGGCGCCGTTGTAGGTAACGGGCGCCCGGGTGTAATCGAGCGCAGAGAGGTGGCAGCGGGCTGGGGCCATCTCTGCCAACAGGCGCTTGATGCGGTTGGCCTGTTCGGTGGTGACCGGGCGAGTCAGGATGACCCGATAGACTGCCCAGCGGGTCGGGTCGCCATGGGGTTCGTTGCCGTTGTAGCTGAGGGTGCCGTCATAGCGGCGGCCGGTGGCGCGCTCGATGATGGTGCTGTCACCAAAGCCCAGCACGTTCAGCGCTTCCTTGATGGCCCATGGGGTTCCCTTGCGCTGATGCAACCTGAACGAGGCTTTGATCAGCGCCCGCTGCTGGTCTTCCGATTCCGCCAGTTCCCACCAGTCCACCGAGCGGGCCCATGCCAGCCAGGGCAGCAACGGCGTCGGGCAGGTGTCGGCAAAGCGGGTGGAGGTAATGACTTCTGGTGTCAGGTTGTAGGCCAGCGCGGCGGCGGTCAGGTGCTCCAGACGGGTTGCAGAGGGTGGCAACAGATCCCGGGTTGCCGGGATTGCCAGTGGCAGGCGATGCACCTTGTGCGACCCCATGCCACCGGCATCGACCCCTTGGCTCGCCAAGCGAGTGATGGTGGTGAACGGGCCTACCAATGGGGGAGCTAGTCCATCGTGTGCCAGGGTGATGGTCAGGGCTGGCTGGGTTGCTGTTGGCAGGGCTGGCGCTATCGGGTAGATGATCTGGGCGTACTTGGCGATCGGTGTGCCCATGGCGCCGGTAAAGGCGGTTGCCGCCTGCGCCAGTTTGGTTTTCAGCAATAGCGCACCTTGCTGACCGTCAGCCAGATCACCGATGGTCTGTCGTACCTTGGCTTTGTGGCTGCCGATGACGCCGAGAGCGAATCCTGCAGGAGCCAGCCGTTGCTGAATGGTCGGCACCTCGATGGCATCAGGTTGTAATCCGCCAGTACCGAGCCGGGTTCTGACTCCCGCCGTGCCGACAATTCCGGCATCAAGCCCGACAAGGGTTATCTGTGTTGACATGTCAGCCGCCCCCATGGCGAGCAGGTCGCCCATTGTTGCAACCGTGGCCCGGATGGTCGTTGCCGGAGCGCCCTGTGCGCCATCGCTGATAGCGATGGCTTTGGTGCGGCTGGTCAGCTTGTTGGCCCCGGCTGCAAACTGGCTGATCCCGGTTGGCTTGGCGCGTTGAATGAGCGATGCCATCCCGACTTGGCCTGCTTCTATCCCTGCCACTGTCAAGCCAACTCTGACCCCGGCAATGGCGTCGGGCACCGGATCATCCGGGCCTTGCACTGTGCCCCGATAGAGAGCTGCCCCGTCATGTGACAGGGTGCCGTCGTGATAGGTGAGTGACCCGCGCCAGACGGGATAGAGGGTTGCCATCAGAGCTTGAAGATCTTATTGGGGCCGTTATCCCAGGCGATGATGATGTCGCCGCCGTTGGTGCTGACCGGCAGGCCCGCCGCCGTATCGAACAGGGCGATCAGCGGGCTGGTCGCGGCGTTGCCGGTGTCTTTGTAGATGGCGCAGTAGTTCACGTTGGCGGTTGGCACGGCGGTGAAGGTGACATCGGCCGCATCGAGCACGCCAGCAGCCACGGTTTTGCTGGTGAGGGTTTGCGGTGTGCCGACTACATGGGCCGAGATCCCGCTGTAGAACTCGTCGCTGGCGAGGGTCGGCGAATAGGTGCTTTTGAGCAGGGCACACTTGAGGGTGTCGGCACTGGCATTGATGGTGCCGGTGAGAAACTTCTCGCGGCCTTTGTCATAGAGGGCGTTTGCCATGGTGGTGTCCTTAGTCGAGGTGGAGGGCGGTGAGTTTGGCGGCCTGCTGCGCGCTGCAGGTGACATCGGTCAGCGGCGCGCGCAGGGTGACGCTGTCGATCCCCGGTTGGTGCAGGGCGGCATAGATGGCGGAAAGCGGGACGGTGGTCCCGACCCGGTAGTAAGCGGCTGCCGTCTTGGTCATGGCATCTTTCGCGGCGGCAATGGCCTGCTCTTTACCCAGACCGATGGCGTTGAGGGTGGCATCGACGGCATAGGGCTTGATCTGGGCGGGTTCGACCGCCACCAGATCGCAGAGCGGGCGCACGTCTTCGGCAGATAGCGCCAGCTCGACCAGATTGAGGGTGTCGGCGCTCGGCTGGCCTGCCGGTGAGAGGATGGTCACTCTGACGGTGCCCGGGGTGGGGCTATCGACGGCGACATCGGCCACCTCGGCACTGGCCGAGAGGGCGTGAAACTTGTAGGCATTGACCGGGCCCGCTGTGGCCATGCCCTCATAAGCCATTTGGCAGCGCATGCGCAGGCGGTCATCAGATTCATACACCGGCTCGATGGGCGGGGTTGCTGATGGATTGCCTGGGGTGACCAGCAGGCGTTCGAGTTCGTACTCACCGGCCACATGGTCCAGGGTGGTGCCACTGGCAAAGGCGAGCAGGGTCTGCTTGGCGGCATCGTTGATGCGGGCCCGCAGGATCATTTCGTTGTATGCATTCTCCTGTAGCAGCTTGTTGAGCGGTTCGGATTCCAGTTCCAGCGTGGCAGCGATAGCCGCCTGCTGGTCTGCCGGGTAGTAGCTGATCAGGATGGCTTTGCGCTTGGCCAGGATGGCCTCGAAGTCGAGGGTTTCCTCGACTTCAGGTGGCGGGAGCTGGGTCAGGTCTACAGTGCTCACTGGGTGGCTCCTGTCGGAATGGGGATGGTTGCAGACTCCAACACGCCGCCATCTTTGCGCTGCCAAGTGAGCTCGATGGTTAAGGCGCCATCCATGCCGCTGCCCAGCACATCGACGCGGGTGACGGTGATGCGGGGCTCCCAGTTGATAAGGGCTTGCACGGTGGCGGCCATCAGGCGCAGGCGGGTGGCCTGATGCTGGGGCATGTCGATGAGGTAAAAGAGCTCACTGCCGTAGTCGCGGCGCATCACCCGCGAACCCACCGGGGTGAGCAGGATGTCGCGCACCGACTGGATGATGTGGTCGGTGGCACTGATGGCGCAGCCATTGGCGGCATTCATGCCGAGCCAGTTCATACCGGGCCCCCTGATGTGCCGCTGCCCGGCATGGTGTCTTTGTGTTTGTGGGTCGTGACTTCTATACCGCCGATGGTTGCGCTGGGGGCGGTAATCTTGCCCCCTGCGCTGATGGTGGTGCCAACCTTGAGCGCCTTGGTGCATTCGACCAGCGGGGTGATCAGCTTGACGGTTACCGATGCCGAGATAGTGGCGGACTTGATGCCGGTGGCGTTGAGTGCTCCGGTTTCAGGGTTGTATTCGATGACGGCGCCATCGCTGTATTCGGTGCGGTCGAGATCCGGGTTGTCATCTTCGGCCAGCGGTTCGGGGTACTGGTCAGCATTGAGGCGTCCGACGATATAGGCATTGCGCAGATCGCCACTGACGGAGAGCAGGATCACCTGCTCGCCCTGGCTCAGGCGATGGCGGGTACGGTTAGCCCCGGCCCTGTCCGTGGTGTAGGGCCGCCAGTTGGTGGTGATATCGCCAGTTTTGACGCGACACTCTCCGGAGCGCACGGCGGTGACGGTGCCAATGCGGATCAGGTTGTCGATCAGGCGTTTGAGTTCGGTTGGGGTCGGTTGCATGAGGCCATTGTTTTGGGCAATGGCGGGGAAAACGAGAAAGTGTTAGTGTGTGGAGAGTTTGCACAATTCAATCAAAGCTAAAATTGATATTAGGTTAGCTTCTTGTTGGACCTGTATCGGAGATATGAGGCTAATAATTAGCCCCATACTGTAAGTTATTTAAAACTTAAAGCCTTTTAATTAAGCTTGGAGCTTATTTAAATAGTTGCTTGGCTTTTCTTATTGTTTCGACAAACTTCCACCCTTTTGAATTTGTAATGTCATGGTGTATCTTTTGAAGAGACAATAAATGCTCATTAAGCTTTAAATTTTCTTCTTTTAATGCACAGATATCAATGTCATCTTCTTTAGGTATAGAGTAAATACTAGCTTGCTCGCTCTTAAATTCTTCAATGGATAATGACAAATCAGACAATCTTTTTTTAATGTCATTCAAAGGACTTGTTTGTTGTAGTATGTAATCGGTCCTACGAATACAGAATAAAGGTAACTTGTCATTTTTTATGAAAAATGCGTTTACATGCGAAGATACATCGTATGTATACCCAATCCCATGTAACTCTCTGCGAATGTCATCGAAGCATAAATGACCTACTTCAATGCATATAATATCGGGAAGTACAGCAGAGCCTCTCATCCCCTCAATTACAGATAATTCATGTCCTTCAACATCTAGAACTAGTAGGTCTATGTGGGTTATGTTTTCTTGTGCAATGAAGTCGTGCCAAGTTTTAACTTGCACTTTTGTTTCAACAATTTGGCAACCAATTTCTTTGAGGAGCGAACTGTGAGCTTGAGTATGGTTTAATGAGCCATTTGTACAATCCACCCCGAATGTTGGGTGATCTACGGCTTTAAAAATGGCTTCACCATTTTTATTGGACAGTGCAAAGTTGAAGTTCTTTGATTCAGGGCGATTTTTACATAATTTTTCATAAATCCAAGGGACAGGTTCAATATTATAACCTTTCCAATTCATAGTTTCTTCAAAAAACTTACATGAGTTTTCCGTTAAGCCATCAAAAGCACCACACTCTATAAAGACACCTAGAGTGTCCTTGTTTGGGAAATATCGTTCAAATATAAATTTATCCAAGGGTGGGTCGAATTGACCGTAAAACTTTTCCATTTTAATTCCTTTGGCGTTTAATATGGTAAGTTATCTTGACTATATTGACTGTTTTTAATGAGTAACGGTTGTAAATCACAACGATAATGTAAGTTAGATATTGACCTTCGTCTATATATAAATTGCATAGTTCCCCCCCAAAATCGACCTCAGATCACAGTTGTACAGCTGCAATTATTTAACTGTTTACAAGTCATTTGCAGATAGATTATTGTGACAGATTGCTCATCAGTTATTCACAGAGTAACGAATGAAGTAGCATTGTTTCTAACCTATCGATATCTTTTTCATCCATTCCTAACAGGTGGCGTTTGGGATACTGGATATCCTGCCCTTTGCTACCTTTGTCTTTCAGGCCGTGGTGGTGAATGTTGGCCACCTTGTCGGCGGTGCTGGCAAACGAGACCTCGGCGCGATCGCGGTATCCCTTGGCTTTGAGCCATTTTGATTTGATCAGACGAGAGAACATCTTACGCTTGAGTGAGTTTTTGTTGATGGAGTCGCCCTTGCTGGTATCGAGCTTGATAAAACGCTTGATGCGGGAGCGTTTGAAGGTGCGAATGCCGCCGCGCATGATATCGAACCCAATGATATAGCTACGGGTGCCACGCCAGCTTTTGAGGTGACGTACTTCTTTGTCACTGGTGGTGTAGATAAATTTGATTTCGCGGTTGCCCCGCTGTGACTTGCGCGGATCCATCTTGTCACCTTCCGGGGTGACGTTGGCCTTGATGCGGTTGGCGTTGCTTTCCCGCATCTCTTTGGCCATCTTGTCAGCGAACTTGGCCAGCTCCCTGTCCGAGAGTCTGGCCCGGATCAGCTCTGCCCGTTCTGCAAAACGGGTTAGCTTGTCGATGTCGGCGGCCATGGCTGATATTCCCCGTTGATAAACAATTCCCAGGTGATGCCGTCATAAGGGTCTTCGGGTGGTTCTGGCAGATGCTCATAATGCAGGCCCTGCTCGTCTTGCCATACCCTTACCCGTTCTGTGAGCGGTAGCTTGATTTCGATGTCACAGGTGTCGTTGTTTTGGATCTCGACTTCGAACCTGACGCTATTTTCACGCTTGTCAGGGTTCATCATCAGTTCCGGTTGATACTGCCGAACCCACGCCAGCAGCGGCACCATGATGGTGTTCGCATGTTGGGCAAAGTCGGCAATGATGATGGTCAGTTCGTACTGGTATTCAAACGACAGGCTTTTGGCCCCCGTGGCAACCAGCTTGCCCTTGTCGACGAATATCATCATGTGGTCAGGGTTTTGGCGCAGCAGCGGGATGCACTTTTGCAGCACCTCACGGATCTGTTTTGGCTTTTCCATCTTCCCTTCCTTGTTGTCGTGTCTGGCAGGAGATGAGGCTATCGACCTTGGCGGCGCAACTGGCCCAGGCGGCCTCGGTCTGGCTCAGCTGGTCGAGCAAGTCGCCGTTATTGCGTGGTGCCGCCGGCGGCAGCTGGCAGGGGCTCGGGGCTGGACAGGTGAGCCTGATAATCTGCGGCGCCGGTGAGGGCGGGGCGCTGGAGCAGCCTGATAACAGGGTCAGGCAGAGGGCGATCAGCCCAAGCTCTGAGTTCGGCATTTTCACGTTTAAGCCTCTTGATGGTGTCGGCGCGGGTGGCGGCTGACTGAGCCAGCTGGTCGAGCTGGCCCTGCAGCTGCTGCGCCGCTTGTGCCTGGGTGGTCAGTTCCCGTGTGAGGGTGGCGATGGCGGTCTCTTTAAGCTGCTCGCGCCGCTCAGCCTCTTTGGTTTTCTCTTCGGCTGCCTTGAGACTGGTTTGCAGGGTGGTGACGTCCCCTTTGGCCTTGGCCGCCGAGCGGGCTGACCAGCCCCAGCCACCAAGGGCGACAGCCAACGCAAGCAGCAACCAGCTGAGGGGCGAGCCCAGCAGCTCACGCCACATTGGCTACCTCCTGCACCTGATAGACCTTGGTGAAGTGCGCAAACCACTTGGCCAGCTTGGTGTCGTAGTCGTTCTCCTTAAATGCCGGGCCGTTATAGCGGCGGGCGAAATCTGCCCACTTTCGGCCCTGCAGCGCCTTGTGCATGGCGGGGTCTTGCTGGATAAAGCGGCACAGGGCGGTGAGGTGTTCGACCTCGCTGCGCTGCATGGCCGCCTGCCAGTCGCTGGCGGAGGTAAAGCCCAGCGGCTGCCAGTGGTAACCCATGATCTGGAACATGCCCCAGCTGGCCGACTCGATGGCCGCATCCCGATGCAGGCTGATGGCCAGTTGCAGCCGCTCCCACTCGGCTGCGCCGCCCGCATAGCCGCCGCGTTTGGGGTTGACCAGGTTGGGGTAATGGGCGGCCAGTTGGTCGGCAGCCGCTTTGCCCAGTTGTTTGGTGAGCTGCTGGTAGAACACATGCCGCTCGAACAGCACCACCGGGCGCATGGCTTGGGTGAAGCCTTCGCCGATGCTCTCGACCTGGGCAACGGTGGCCATGGTGGCCAGCGGCACTGCCAGCAGATCGGCCCCGGCCTGCATGTGGTTGATGGTCAGCTGGTTGCCGCGCTCACTGCCGAGCAGGGCGGCCAGGGTACGCGGGCCCGCCTGACCGATGGCGGCAATCATGTAATCCCGCTGGAAGGCTATCAGCGCCTGCTCGGTTGCCTCACCAAACCAGCCATCGACAGCCACCGGATAACCGGCGGCGGTGAGGCGGCGTTGCAGGTCTGCCACGGCGGTGCCGGTATCCCCTTTTTTCAGGCTCATGGCTGGTACCTCCGGTAAATATCCCGGGCATGGTCGGTGCTGGATGGTTTGCCCCGGGGCAGCAGGTGGTGCACAGAGCCGCCGGTGTTGAGCACGGCGCACAGCAGGAAGAGAGCGAGCCCGAAGGCTGCCGGATCTGGCACTGGAATGCCGCCGAACAGAAAGCGCAGCGGAATGGAGCCTGACAGCACGCAGAGCAGCCACGCCATCCAGGCGGGCAGGGCGCGATACTCGCCACCTTTGCGGTCAAACAGCATGACCCGCAGGAAGATGGCGGCGCAGATCAGGGCGTAAAGGGCGGTGTAGATAAACACACCGGTAGGAGTCGTCGGGATCATGGTTGCCCCCTTTTGTTAAACAAGGCTTCAAGTAGCCGATCTTGATTGCGCATGATGAGCTGCAGCAGGCGCACCATCATGGCGGAGGCGATCAGCGAGCCGATCGCATTGCTGACCTGGACGCTGGCGGGCAGCAGTACCTCCAGCAGTTGGCAGGTAAAGCCGGCCAGCAGCAGGCCGCTGATAAACGAGGCGACAAACAGGGCAATCCGGCGCAGGCGCCCCTGCTCTTCGGCGGCCGAGATAAACAGCACCGCGCCGGTGAGCGCGCCGAGTACGACGGAGGGATCCACCCCGGGCAGGGTGAACAGCAAGGCCAGACCGGTGAGGGTGCTGGTTGCGGCGCTGGAGGAAATCGGTTCTGGCATCGTGCTCTCCTATCGTTTGCTGCCGCAGTGGCGGGCGAGTTGGAATTCGTGGATGGTCTGGCAGTCGGCGCAGCGCTCGCAACCCCGGATCGCCTCGCGGCGCTCCTGCGGGATCGGGTCGTCGCAGTCGATGCAGTAGTGGGGGCCAGTGCCCGCGATGCGGGCGGCATGGATGCGGGCAGCGAGTTGCTGCTCGCTGATGCTGGCCAGTCGTTCGAGTTCGTCGTCGAGGCGGCTCATGTCGGTGTTCTCTTTTGTCGCATGACAGTCAGTCCCATAGCTGGATCAGCGGCTGTTCGGCCTGCGTGGGGGCCGCTGGCATGTTGATGAGGGTGCCGGTTGGCAGGATGGGGCCGAGCGCTGCCAGATCGGGGTTGAGGTTGAGCACCTGCTCGGTGATGCCTGCGGTGTAGCCGTAGTGACGAAACAGGATGAGATCGAGGGTGTCGCCCTGCAGGCTGCGCAGTTGCATCAGATGAGCTCCACCGTGGTGTGGGTGGTGCCGATGATGTCGCGGATGGCAAAGCGGGCATCGCGGTAGAGGTCATCCGAACTTAGCTCTTTGGCTTCGGCCCCTTTGATGCCGTCACCGGTGGCGCTGTAGTCGGTGTAGCGCTCCAGCAGGTTGGCGCGGGTCATGGCGTAGACGGCGCGCCGGTAGCTGTGCAGGTATATCGATTCGCCGTTGATGGGCTCTGTGGGCACGGCGGCCAGGGTGGCGTGACCTTCACTTTCTCGGGCGCTGCGCCACTGGGCCAGATCCCGGTTGACGCTGGTGATGGCGTCGATCACCGCATGGGTGAGGCGGGCGGTGGTGACGGTGCCATCGAGCCGGACGGTGTCGCGCAGCGCGCAAAGCGAGATGGCCGGCCAGAAGGGGGCGCTGGTGATGTCGCCCTCTTCTGTGGCGGCCGGTGTCGGGTTGGTGGCTAAAAATCCGGTGCTCATGGTGCTCCTGATGTGAGGTGGCGCCGCATGTTGGGCGGTGGTCGGGCCGTCTGGTATGCCGCTGGCATTCGTCAGGCCCGAGCCGCCCAGGGTGCGGGGTTCGCTCGGTTAGCTGGCCTCGCCGGGGGCGGGGTCAGGCTGTTCGGGTGGCTGTGATTCGGATTGGGGCTCAGCGCCCGGCTGCTGTGCCGGTTCGTTGGCCGGCTGGCCGGAGGTGGCTTTCTCCTTTTTGATCTCGCGCAGCAGATCTTCCAGCTCTCGCTTGATACCCACCTTGTCGTGCAGTTCGATGGCGCGGCGGTAGTGGTCGGCCGCTTGCTCCTTGAGCCCTTCGGCATAACAGGCGCGGCCCACCGCCTTGTGCAACTTGGCGCGCACCTGGTCGAAGATGTCGCAGTCAGCCAGCATGTTCATGTAGCTGCTGAGCAATGGTAGGGACGGGCCATTGCCCGCCTCTTGTAGCTTGATGGCGGTGTCGGCCACCTCTTCGGCGATGAGGGTGGGGGCGGTGCGTTCGTACTGGTCCGGGGTATTGAGGCCGTGGCGGATCACGTAATCAGCCATCGGCAGGGCGCCTGCCAGATCGCCGGTGTCGAGGTGCCATAGCATCACGGTCACCATGACGTCATCCTGACCACCGCGATCGGCGGCCAGCAGGCCATCAATCCACGGTGTGTAGGTGGCCAGCATGGTGCGTTTGGCGTCAATCTTGCGTTCGAGGCTCTGAATGCCCTTGAGGGTGCGGCGGTGCTCGGCCAGCTGCATCAGCTGGAGTTCGTACTGGTTGGCGGCGGCGCGATCCTGCTCGGGGTTGGCCGCCCCTTGCAGGGCGGCCATGATGCGGGCGGTGTGTCGTTGTGCAGGTGTCATCGTGGCTCCTTAACCGCCTGCAGGCGCAGGTTTGGCGCACAGCGTGATGTTTTCTGCGACGGCGATGCAGTCGTAATCCTCGACCACGTAGGCATCGTTGGAGGATTCCCAGTTGACGATGCGGTCGAGGCTCGGCTGCTCTTCCAGGTGGCGACGGCGGCCGCCGATCTGCCAGTAGATGGAGAGGTTGTCGAGGCGGGTGACGATCAGGGTGTCTTCCGGGACGAAGGGGACGCGGATCGCCAGCAGACCGCCAATCTGTTTCTGGCTCACCAGCACCTGACCGGCCAGCTTGTTCTGGTTGTCACGGGTCTCGTTGAGGATGGGGAAGTATTTGTCGGCCAGCAGCTTGCGACCGCAGATCACCACCAGATCGGTGTCGTCCTGGTACCAGGGTTTGATCTTGCTGTTGACCAGATCGAACACCAGGGCGTCGAGGTTGCCGTAATCACCCTCTTTGGTGTCGGCTTCACTCTTGGGCTGGTAGATGTAGATATGGCCGGTGCCCGCATCCCCTTCGCTCATCACCTGGGCGGGAGCATCATGGCGGGTGTGCTCAATCCAGCCGATGTTGACGTCTTGCAGCATAGGGAACTGGACGCGATCGGTGTCTTTCGCGGCAAGTTTGCCGTTCCAGCCGATCATGATGCGGTCCAGGCCCTGGCGCTTGACGATGGCATCGCGAATGCGGATCTGGAAGTCTTTGAACTTGGCCCAGGCATCAAGCTTGGCGTAACCGATGCTGGTGTCGTAGTTGGTCTTTTCGCACTCGTATTTGGTGTTTTGCAGTCCGGTCGGGTCGAACGGGACGCGGGCCTTGCCGCCACTGGTATCGGTGCGAGAGGCGATGGTGCCATTGATACCGATGCCGACCTTTTCCCCTTTGAGTTCATCCACCGGCACGATGTTGATCATGCCGAGGAAGTCGACGGACTCCTGCATTTTGGTTTCCAGCTTTTGCTGGATGCTGGGCTCGACACTGAATTGCACCATGGCCGAGCTGACGGCATTCAGGCTCGCCAGTTGGCTGGTGTACTGCTCGAATTGCTGACGGGTATCGTTGCGCATTATCGGGGTCCCTTAAAAATCGGTGTTGGTTGGCTTGGTGCCATCGTCACCGGTGGCAGGCTGGCGCTTGTGGCTGAAATCTTCCTGGCGCTCGAGCTGGGTGGTCAGGTCGGCCAGGGCGTTGGCGGTCGCCGTTTGCCGGGCCGTCAGTTCGTTGAACCTGTTTTGCAGGTCGGTATCGAGGCTGGTCACCTCTTTGGCGACGGCTTCGATGGCCTGATGCACCTCGCTGAAATCGGCGGTCGATTGCTGCTTGTGACTGGTGAAAATGGCGCTGATCCGTTCCAGCAGGCCCGGGCCTTTCTCTTGCTCATCTTCAAACTCGATGACGGTTTCGAGGGCTTCGGTAAACAGGCATTCCGGATGGTATTTGCGGTCGGCCAGCGGGTTGACTGCGGCCTTGCTGCAGAACTGCAGCATTTCGGTGCCAAGGCTCGCCGGACTGTCGGTCACGGCCAGCCCCATCATGTAGGCCCCTTTTTCGTTCAGGTTGGGGTGGATCTCGATGGAGGTGTAGACCTTCTGGCGCTTCTTGTTCAGCGCGATCAGCTCAGGGGTCGGGTCAATCTGGACGAACAGGGCTAGCCGCTGTTCCCCTTCGATGGTGACCTCTTCGGTCTTGGCGGCGGTGATGTCGCCGTACATCTTGAACAAGCCGTTGGGGTCGAGGCCCCGGATATGCTCCATATTGACCCGTGCGCCGTAGGTGGCCTGGTTGTAGCGCTGGGCCATCTGCTCAATCCATTCGCGGGTGATGGCGCGACCGTCGGTGGTGCCCCCCTCAACCGCAACACGGAAGAATTTGGACTTAGGCATGTGCTGAGATCCCTTTGGTAATTGGGTAGTGATGTCGCGGTTATGGTCTGGGTGAGCGGCGGGATCGTGCAATCTGGGGCCAGTGTGTGGTGGCGCTACACACTGGCAGTGGGGCGTTTGGGGTGGTAGCGGCTGGGTAGACTGGCGCCATGACAACAGCACCCATCATCTTTCCTCATCTCGACCCCAGACGGCAGGCCATGTACCTGTTCTTTCAGGGGTACCCGCTGCGCGCCATTGCCGAGTTGCTGCAAACGCCGGAGGGTACCGTCTCGACCTGGAAGAAACGCGACGGCTGGGAGGACATCAAACCGATAGACCGGGTGGATAGCGCCATCGAGGCGCGCATGATCCAGCTGGTGATGAAGGAGACCAAGAGTGGCGGTGACTTCAAGGAGATTGACCTGCTGGGTCGCCAGCTCGAGCGTATTGCCCGGGTCAACAAGTACAGCAACGGCGGCAACGAGGCCGACCTCAACCCCAAGGTGGCCAACCGCAACAAGGGGCCGAAGAAGGCGCCCGAGCGCAACGTGGTGGAGCCCGAGCAGCAAGAACGGCTCATCGAGCGGTTTGAGTCGACCATGTTCGATTACCAGCGGGTCTGGTATCAGGCAGGACAGGAGTATCGGATCCGCGACCTGCTCAAGTCGCGCCAGATCGGGGCGACTTACTTCTTTGCCTTCGAGGCGTTCATTGATGCCCTGGTGACCGGGCGCAATCAGATTTTCCTGTCAGCCAGCAAGGCGCAGGCCCACATGTTCAAGCAGTACATCATCCAGTTCGCCAAGGAGGAGGGGGTTGAGCTCAAAGGTGACCCCATGGTGCTGCCGAACGGGGCGCACCTTTATTTCCTTGGCACCAACGCCCGCACCGCCCAGAGCTATCACGGCAATATCTACATGGACGAGTATTTCTGGATCCACGGCTTTCTGGAGTTCCGCAAGGTGGCCTCCGGCATGGCGATGCACAAGAAGTGGCGCCAGACCTACATCTCCACCCCCTCCAGCCTTTCTCATCCCGCTTATGGATTCTGGTCTGGCGCCAACTTTAACCGCGGCAAGGCCAAGGCCGACCGGGTCGAGATTGACCTGAGCCACGCCAACCTGTCTGCCGGCAAGCTGTGCGCCGATGGGCAATGGCGGCAGATCGTCACCGTGGAAGATGCGGTGCGCGGCGGTTGCAACCTGTTCGACCTGGATCAGCTGCGCAGTGAGTATTCCGAGGATGAATACCGCAACCTGCTGATGTGCGAATTCATGGATGACACCGAGAGCCTGTTTCCGCTGGCGACGCTGCAGCGCTGCATGGTCGACAGCTGGCTGGTGTGGGAGGACTACAAGCCCCACACCTTGCGGCCGCTGGCCAACCGGGCTGTGTGGATCGGCTATGACCCGGCCAAGGGGGGCAAAGGTGACAGCGCCGGCTGCGCGGTGCTGGCCCCGCCACTGGTGCCGGGTGGTAAGTTTCGGGTGTTGGAGCGCCACCGCTGGCAGGGGATGGACTTTGACGCCCAGGCCAAATCCATTCGCGCCATCTGCGATCGCTACAACGTCGCCTATATCGGCATCGATACCACCGGGATCGGGGAGGGGGTTTATCAGCTGGTGAAGCAGTTTTACCCGGCGGTGACCGCCATCCAGTACAACCCCAACGTGAAGATGCGGATGGTGATGAAGGCACAGGATGTGATGAACAAGGGGCGGCTGGAGTTCGACAGCGGCTGGACCGACTTGGCTCAGGCGTTCATGAGCATTCGGCGCGCCGTGACCCAAAGCGGCAAGCTGCCCACCTTCGAGGCCAGCCGCTCCGATGAGACCAGCCACGCCGATATTGCCTGGGCAACCATGCAAGCCCTGTTACACGAGCCCCTTGAGGGGCAGACCGGCACCAATTCCGGCTTTATGGAGATTTACTGATGAGTGAGCAGATCAACTCGCCTGCCGGTGTGCAGGCGTTTACGTTTGGGGAGGCTATCCCGGTGTTGTCCCAGCGGGAGGTGTTCGATTACCTCGAGTCGATGCACAACGGCCGCTGGTATGAGCATCCCCTGAGCCTGCACGGGCTGGCGCGGGTCTATCGGGCAGCGGTGCATCATGCCTCGGCCATCCAGGTGAAGCGCAATATCTTGCGCGGCTGTTTCATCCCTCATCCGAAACTGAGCCTGGCCGCCTTCACCGGGCTGGTGATGGACTACGAGATCTTCGGCAACGCTCACCTGCAGCGGGTACGTAACCGGCTGGGTGGCACGCTGCGCTATGACCAGATGCCGGCCAAGTACACTCGTCGCTCTCTCAACCTGGATCGCTACTGGTGGGTGCCAAGGCCAGGGGATGAAGTGGAGTTGCCCTCCGGTGATGTTGGGCATGTGATGGAGGCGGACGTTAACCAGGAGATTTACGGCATCCCCGACTATGTGGCCAGCCTGAACTCGGCGCTGCTCAACGAGTCGGCCACCCTGTTTCGCCGTCGCTACTACGAGAACGGCAGCCATGCGGGGTTCATCCTGCACATCAGCGATGCCCTGCAGAACGAGGGCGATATCACCGCGCTCAAGACGGCGCTGCAAAACAGCAAGGGGCCGGGCAACTTTCGCAACCTGCTGCTCTACACCCCGGGTGGCAAGGCGGATTCGGTGAAGCTGATCCCGGTGGCCGAGATTGCGGCCAAGGATGACTTCCTGTCCATCAAGGGGGTGAGCCGGGATGACCAGCTCGCAGCCCATCGGGTACCACCTCAACTGATGGGGGTGGTGCCGAACAATACGGGCGGGTTTGGGGATGTGACCAAGGCGGCCCAGGTGTTTGACGTCAACGAGATCGACAGCATGAAGGCGAACTTTGCGCAGTTCAACGAGTGGGCAGGGGAGGAGATAATCCGATTCACTTCTTATCGACTGTCAGATTTGACAGTGAAAAGCTGAAAACCTTGGCTAATCTCAAATAGATTTCCTCGTTCCTGAGTGTTTAAGAGAAAGCCCCCACTTGCATGGGGGCTTTGTTTTGGCCGGGATCCCATCCAGCCAGAGCCCACCTGTCGCGTTACAGGCTATCGCCAGCCATCCCTTCGCAACCATATTCCCAAGATCCTTCACACGCACCTGCGAGCATGAGCGCAGCCTCGAAAGGCCCCTCAACACCCAGTGCGCGCAATCGGGACCCCGCCTCGCCTGCGCGCTTTATGTGTTGAAAATCATGCGGGTGAACGACTGGGGGCGGGTATCGGCTCCCCGCGCCAGCACTGGCTGCGCGGGGGATAACGGATCCTTTTTCGGATCCTTCACTATCGTTCAAAAAATTTCGCTGTTGAAATGTTATTGACAGTAGCGTTGTAGGTTGGGGGTACGTGTGGGGCTGCAATGCTTGTCATACGAAAGAAAGAGGGGCTAAGCATATGGTTGTCAACGAAAAGTTAAAGACTGTGCTTAAGTTCATGTTACTATTTTCGAATGTTTCACTATCTACCTACTTCAACCATATGCAAAACCAGAGAAGCAATAGGATTGATTTCGCAAACACTCTAAGAGGCTTTGCTGCATTAGCTGTAGTCATTTCACATTATTATGGCGTTTTTTGGTCAAGCCGTGCAGCTGTTGAGGTTTTAACAAATGCTCCAATGCTTCCCTTTGAAACGCATGCAATTCCTATTTATGTTTCATTGTTAAATTTTTTTCCATTATTTAATTGGGGGGCATATGGCGTAGCGTTATTTTTTATCATTAGTGGCTTCGTAATTCCATTTTCTTTGCAAAAAACAACTTGGTTAGGTTTTACTATCAATCGAATGTTGCGAATTGTGCCAACATATATTGTCGGTTTTAGTATTACGTTGGGTGCTATTTTAATTAGCTCCCATTATTTTTCAAGGGAGTGGCCGTTTACTGTTCAAGAAGTATTGATTCATTACATACCTGGCGTTAGAGATGTTTTATGGTCAAGAGGCATTGATGGAATAGTGTGGACGCTAGAGATTGAAATGAAGTTTTATTTTGTCTGTGCTCTATTGATAGTGCTATTTCGAAAGCAATCAACCATGGTGTTTTTGGCTCCTATATTTATTTTTATAGCATCGGTTGTTATTAATAGGTACATTCCTGATTGGGGTAAGTCGGACGCAAGGTTATGGCAGCTGGCAATGACTTTCATGACAGTGTCACAATATATTATTTATATGTTCATTGGTGTGGTGTTTCACTATGTTCAACGTGGTCGTATTGAAAGAGATAAAGCATATCTATTAATTGGGGTGATTTTTTGCCTTTTCTGTTTACACTGGTACATTGGCCCCGCTGCTGCCGGAATAACGGTGGCGTGGAGTTATGCATTTGCATTGCTGACCTTTATTTTTGCATTTACATACCAGGATTTTTTCAAGTCAAACAAATTCTTCGATTTTCTTGCAGATATAAGCTATCCACTCTATGTGATTCATGGCGTCGCTGGCTATGTAGCACTTAGAATCTTACTCGATCTTGGCATGAAAGCTTGGGTCTCCCTTTTAATTGTGACCAGTGGGTGTATATTTCTATCTTGGGTTTTACATAAGCTAGTAGAAAAACCATCCCAACGAGTTGGTAAAAAGTTAGCGGGCTACTTTTTTATCAAAAAAGATGAGGGCAGAGTTAGTACCGATGTAGCTGTCAGTAATTCAAATTAATTTCATTACGCTGTTATGTATAATATAACTACTGAACAAGGGGGCGAGCGCACCCCTTGCTCTTTTATTACTAGGACTAAGCGCTAGCAGTATGTTTTTGTCGGTATATTACATTGTTCATTCTCACTATCTCGTTCAGCGACCGGGAGCCCTATTACGGCAACCAGGTGAGTACCAAGCTGGCCATGCCCACCCATGACACCCGGGCGCTGCTGGCCCTGATCCCGGAGCTGCTCCCCCGCATCTGGCGCGACGAGCAGCGTTACCAGAAAGGGGGCGTCATGCTGGCCGACTTCACCCCCACCAACATGCAGCAGGGCGACCTGTTCGCCGCACAGCAGCAATCCCCGCGCAGCGAGGCGCTGATGCAGGTCATCGACAAGATCAACCAGGGGCGGCTGGGGAAGGTCTACTTCGCGGCCCGTGGCCGCGACACTCGGGAGTGGATGATGAAGCGGGAGCAGTTAAGCCCCCGCTATACCACCGCACTTGGCGAGCTGCCAGTGGTTAAGTGAGTTATTCGATATCTATCTTTGCCAATGCACCAATACCGGATGTAGCCACAGCTGGGGAGCTCCTTGTCGCTAAGCACCTCAGCCAAGACCACCAGTTGAGCTTAATGGGCTCGCTAACGCCAGAGGGGCGGCAGATGGTACTGAAAGGATTGGGGCGAAATAGTGCCCCCGAACCTCCAATGAGCAACTATAACGTAGCCGCCGTTTAGACTGCTCATATCTTTCTTTAACAAGGAACTCGTTTTCAAACTCATCCCACCATTACAACATGATGTTTTTTCAATGGTGCTATATCAGTATTGAATTTAATTTCTCTAAATGATGACTGGAGTTTCACAAAACTCTCTATTGCATCGCTTTGGGATATTATTTTTTCTAATTTACCATCTAAAAACAAGAAGCCGCATGTTATATTCAAGCCATTTATGTCCTTATGAAAAGCATAAGATGTTTGTAATGACAATTTAGGTTTTGATGAAGGTAGAATGCAGTAATTCATCTCATGGCCTTGGGACGCAATTGATGGATATGCCCATCCATCAAGACTATCTAAGTTCAGGAATTTATTAGCGATTAATGCACTGATTTCATATATATATTCATGAGGGGTTCGGAATATTTTATTAAGAAAAGCACTCCTATATAAATCGCCCTTGCTGAGGGTATTGTCTTTGCTTGTGGCTCCTATTTCAGTAAAGTCCATGTTCTCTTTTACATGAAAAACTGATAATATAAATGTATCACCATTAATTATCTTTGTTTCATCTACTGCAGCGTAAAAGCTTTCACTGGAGTAGAGCAATGATTGACGCTCTTTATTTAGTCTTCCTTTAGAAACTACATATTCTTTAGGGGGCTCAAAAAAATCACCATACTGTAATTTTGAGATTGTTTCAGGAGCGACTTTTCTTGTTCGAAAGATATATGACCCAGCTAATAGCGTGATAGCTTTTAGCGGTATCTCTGTCATTCTAGGTTCTTCAAAAATGTAATTGCTTTTGTTTTTAATGCCGATGCCATAAGTTCTGTTATCATAAAAAACAATGTCATTTAGTAGTTCTGTAACTTGGTCTTTATCCAGTTTTTTATGCTCTGCATAAAACCTATCAATGTTTCTCTTCAGTTTTTTTATGCCTTGGTTCGTCATCTTTTAGATCTCGTCATTGAAGAGTTTAACTCTTATTTTTCATGTTATGAATACTATATTTAAGATGTAATATCTATAGAGCATGTAATTGATGGCTTATGTATAATAACGTTGTTTTTATTAAATCAAATCATTATAGCCTACCATTTGGGTGGGTTCCGTTAAAGTCTTTTAGTTGTGGCGCTCCCACTCACACCTAGGTGTATGGTTCCGGAATGGAGGTGGTGCTTGCCCACGGGGCGGCCATCTGCGGAAAGCAGAGGGAGTGTCGGCTGGGATGGGGGGAGTTTAGCCTTCTGCTTGGGGGCTTTCTGGCGGCCTGGAATGGCTTGAGGTAGGGGAGGGATCCCCACCCGTTCCAGACGGTATACCCGGCGCATCATAGCGATGGCCACCCCTCTGATATGAGGCGGTCGCTGTTGCAGCCATTCAAGCAGCTTCTCAGGCGGCCATGCCGGGCTGCCGTTAATTTGGGGCCCCATCCGGTATATCTGACCCTCCAGTACCTCGAACTGCGGCGCCGTCAACGGCCTGTAGGCATGACGTGTGGCGGGCAGTTCGCCCTGCAGGGCTTCCAGCCTGGCAAAGAGATCAGTCACACACTACCTCGCTCATCAGTTCATCAAACAATGGGCTTGGCACGTCGTGTTGCTCGGCCCGGTCCAACTTATCCAGCACGCGCCATAGCTCACACCGATATGGATTGGGCAGCGCTGCGATCCACAGCTGGCATACCGCGAATCCGCAGGCGTTGAACAGCTCGTAGCAATCCATCACCAACGTCGGCCAATGCTCATCATCGGGAGGAATCGTGTCGGGCTGTTCGTTCGGCTCTGGTACACCTACTATGGCACGCAGCCATTCCTGCTCGATAAAGGGGTCGTCACCGCCCGATGGGGTCAAGCGGCTCGACTGTACCTGCCCGTTCTCCAGCCAAAGGGTGTAACCGTCAATCGTGACGCTGGAACCAGCCCGTAATCGGTCGATGGAGAAGGGCGATAACCCCCATTGTTCCCTCATGATCTGGTCTGCGAAGGCCGCAGGATCCGGCCGCGTACAGTTATTGTCAGAGCTCCAAGGTGCCGGGCTGTCGCCCGTCTTAACCCCAACCCCCCTCGCTGCAGCCTCGGCGGCTTTCCTGGCTTCATGGGTGCCGGCGGGCACAATTTCCCACCCTTGCAGGCGGGTCTTGATGCCAAGGCGAGCGGAGGTAATGCCCATCAGGCGTTTGATGTCTTCGCCATAGCTGTTGGCCTGCTCCTCGATAAGGTGGGCCAGTTTGATGGGATGTTCGGCGCGGGTCGCCAGTGCGCCACCCATGGCGTGCAGGTAGCAGCGAAAGATGCCGTTATCTGCGGCAAAGCGGGCCGCCTCAAAGCGCGGGTCTTGCAGCACTGGCTTGGGTGGGCCTACCAGATCGGCATTCTTCTTGGCGTTGCTGATGCGGCGCAGCTCGCGCCATACCCCAACCGGGGCACCTCCGATCTGCTGGAATGTGCGAATGCCCCACCAACTGGCCCAGGCCACGGCATGCAGGGCGCCTTCATCAGCCGCGGTGCCAGCCTCTTCGTCATCGTCCAGGTAGGCGCCGTCGATGTTCTTGGCAATGTATTTGGCGAGATAGCCCGCGGCATCCCCCTTGGCCGGGTCTATCTCTTTCCAGTCAAAGCGGGGAGTAAAGTCGGTAAAGGGTGGGGCGCCCTTGATATCCCGTACCAGCTCTTCGTGGTCATCGGTCAGGGCATAGCGTTGCAGGATGCCGATCACCCGGTTGCGATCTTCCGGGCGCATAAATAGCAGCAGGTGCCAGTGCGGGGTGCCGTCATGGTGAGCCTCGCAAACACGAAATCCATAAACGGGGGCGTTCCACCGTTTGAGGGCGGCTCGGGCACGGCTCCAGAGCCTGGCCAGATAGGCGCAGGTTTCCCGCGGCGTGGCCCCTTGATAGCGTTTGTTCTCTACCGCTTTGCCGTTGTGCTTTTGTGTCCAGGCATGAAAGCGGCTAGGGGCTGTCCAGGTGAAGAAGACCCCCACATGACCCTGCTCCTCGGCATAGTCATTGAACCCCCGAGCACGCACCATCATTTCGTTGCGGCGGTTCACCGGGTTGGCGTTGCTGGCCTCCCAGCAATCTTTCATCGACACGACCAGGTCATACTGCTCGTTGACCACTTCCGACTCGGCCAGCCAGCGCATCATGGCCCGCTTGCGTTCGCGCACCACCTTCATGGTGGCGTTCGATACATAAGCCGACACGCCCTTGCGTACCTTGCCGAGCAGGATATTGATGTGCTCTTGCAGCCTGTCCCAGCAGCGGTTGACGCGCTTCTCCCACCACTTGGCAGAGAGCAGACGCACCAGCACGCTCAGGATCCAGTTATCCCGCACCTCGTCGGATTTGAACTTGGGCAGCTCGCCGATAAATCCCCACTGGTCGGCAGGCTGGCGCATCAGCTTCCAGGTCTGCAGCAGATCCGCTTCGGCACCCTCTTTGATGCCTCGTTCAATGTTCTTGTAAATGGCCGCGGTCTGGTTGGCGAACTGGTGGGCAATCTGTTTGCGGCCGGAGTCATCGCGCATCTGTTTCGGATCGACCGGGATGGCCTGGAGCTGCATCCGCACCCACTTGGTTCGCTCCCTCAACCAGATATTGGCGGAGCGGCAATGGGCAAAGCTGCAATCCTTGCGGCGGCGGATGTACTGCTTGAACAGGTTCTTGGTCAACTCGGTGGAGAGGCCATCGAGCAGTTGCATGGCCCAGATCAGATCGTACTGGCCGCGGTCACCAGCAAAAGCGGCGTCAAAGTTGACGCCGGGCAGAGAGTTGCAAAGGGTATCGATGCGCTGCCGCAGTGTTCTTTTCGACAGCGGCAGGCGTTTGGTCTTGCTGGTCATGCAGAGAGATAACCGGATAGCTGTTTGATGTGGGATTGGCAGCCACGAACGCTCATTTGGGCATGCTCTTTTAATCGGCGGGCGGCCGCACATTGGCGCAGCAACTGTTTGATGCTGGCGTGGGGGCGGGCAGGTAGCCGGCGCGCATGGGCCAGCTCTCGCTGATAAAGGCGCAGCCGTGCCTCGTCTTCCCGGTAGGTGGCTTGCCAGCGATCTTGCAGGAGCGTGAGCTCCCATTGCAGTCCATGGCTCATTTGATGATCTCCCCCTGTCCATGCAGTGGTGCGCACTCGGCCCACCACTCGGCAATTTCCCGGGCTAGTGCCAACTCCAGATTTGCAGCGGCCAACCAGTAGACGGTGCGCATTGCACCCAGCGCCAGCAGCTCGGCCACCTGATCCCGGTTGCCTCTGGCATCGCTGCCCGCAGCGATAAACTCGGCGCGGGCGGCAAACCAGTGGGTGGTCAGTTGGCTGACCGGTGTGGTGGGTTGCATATGAGCAGGGCCGGCTTCGCTCTGCTCTTGTTGGGCGTCCAGCTCAAACAGTTCGAAGTTGCTCATCGCATGCCTCATCTATTGCCTGAAAGTCCGGCTCATCGATGGCGATATGGCCTGCCTCGATGCGGATCGAGATACCGAGTTCACCACCACAGCAAAGCGGGGCTGTCGGCAGCAGTTTCGGTTCGTTCTGGGCCAGCCACTCTTTCAGGCTGGCCAGGGTGAACAGCGTGGTGCTCATGCCTCATCCCCCATCACCAAATCGTCATCGAGTAGATCCGCAGGCTTGCTGGTCACCACCAGTTGCACCTGGATGTATTCATTCCCCGAGTAGAGTGCGCCCAGGGCGATGCGGTTATCCTCGGCGCGTGCGGCAAACATCTCGGCTAGCAGACCCTCGATCACCTTGGGTGCTTGGTTGGCAATCTTGATGGCGTCACTCATGGGCGGGCCCTCCGATTGAGATGGTGAAACAGCTGGTGCCAGCGCAATGACTGCTGCGCCTGGACTAACAGGGATTTGCCCTCTGACCCCCGATAGGTAAAAGAGGCAGGGCGAGCTTTGGCGGTCAGCCGTTGTTGAAGGCGCGGCAACTCTGCCAGCGCCTCTTGCTCGGATATGGGGTGGAAGATCTGCCTCATGGCTGCACCTCCGGCGTGGCGATACCGGTTAGCAGCCAGTCGATGTGCCGTTTCAGCTCCGGGTGGTTGGCAATCAGCAGGAACAAACCGCCGCCAATCTCGCGGTACCCCAACTCGTAGTTCTTGAGCGTGGTGGGCGGAATACCCAGCAGATCGGCAAACTTCGGGCGGCTCAGCTTCAACTGTTCCCGCAACTGGCGCAGGCGCTTGGCGGCATGGTGGTTGAGCAGATTGATTTGGGTCGGTTGTGCGGTCATGGTCAGGCTCCTTGTTGAGGTGTGCAGGGGTTGATGCGGCTGAACAGAGAAGCCCAAGCCAGTGCGGTGGAACGCTCGAGCAGCGCCACACCGTCCGGGTGTTGGCTCAGACGGGCGCCATATCGGCCCGTCAGCTTGCGTTGCTGGATGCGAAGGTTGCGCAGTGCGCAGGGGATCGCTAAAGTTGCCATGTCGACTTCCTCATACGTTGTTGATAAAGGCCCGCTTGGAGTTGCAGCTCCGTTAAGCGGGCTTTTTAGTGCCCGATTGCTCTCGGGCCTTCTTGGCCAATCTGGCCAGCGACATTCACCGCATGATCCAGTTGCCGGCGTTTGGCCTGTTCTCTCTTCTTCCGCTCGGCCACTTCAGCCGGGGTCACCTTCACCGATGGGTGCCACACCTTCGGATCACACCCGCTGTGAAACAGCGACTGATAATCCAGCGCAATCACCGCAAGGCGGATCGCCTCACGCTGCTGATAGGGCAGGGCAGAGAGGGTCGCCATCATCAGCGAATCCCACGGCTGGCGAGCGATGGCGCAAATGGCGACTCGCTTGGTCTTGGGCGCATTAAGCCAATCACCGTCGAGGTTTGAACCAGCCCGGTTGAGGTGCTCCCGCAACAGCGCAATGCCTGCGGTATTCATCAACACCTGCTCCTCGGCGGTCAGACCGGCGATGTTGCGGGGCTCTGGCTGGGTGTGTTGCATGCTGGTTTCTCCTTCACCTGTGCGCAGAATTTGGCGGCCAGTGAGGGGGTCACTGGGCCACCTCTTTCACCCTGCGCGGGACAATGGGCAGCACAATGGCCGGATTGGGCATGGCACTGGGGCTGATGGTTGCGATGATTTCGAACCCCGCCTTGAAGGTGTGGCCGCAATCCACATTGCTGCATTGATAAGTGGCGATGCCGCAAAGCGGGCTCATCCGGATGGATGTGCGAGTGCTGGCGCGGGCACCACAGTGGGGGCAAATCAGTCTCATGGGTTCTCCTAAGCCCCGGCCGCCATGCGCGCCATATCCAGCGCACAAGACAGAGAGGGAATGGCTTGGTATTTGTGCTCGATCTCGGTGATCAGCAGGGCGAGGTTGCCCATGGCTGCCGTTGCAGCACCGACCAGCGCATTGCGCTGCCCTTTGGTGACGCGGCCGCTCTCCACCACTGTCAGCGCCTGTGCGCCGAGTCCGGCCACCTTGGCCGTGGTGTCAATCACCTGATGGGCCAGGCTCGGGCCCTTCTCTCGCTCGGGGATGGCAATGGCCGTCAGGCCACAGCAGAACAGGGCACCGTCGAACAGGGTTTCATCCCTCTCACTTGCCTGGGTAATGGCAATCAACTCGGCAACCGTCAGCTCGTGGGGTTGGTCGGGGTTTAACTTGTTGCGCAGGATCTGCGGATTCATGCCAACTCGCTGGGCGATCTCGGCCATGTTATGACTGGCCGCAAAGCGTTGGCAGGCGCTGATCCAGTGCGGATGTTTGCTGGCGTATTCGGTAAACATGCGAGGTTCTCCTTGACCCGTTATGGTGTTTGCAGGTTCACGCGAGCGTCATGGTGACGTAGCGCTCAGCCTGATAACGGGCTTTCAGGAACAGGGCGTAAAGATTGACCTCGCGAGGTGCGCCCGGGCCGTCTTGCAAAATGGGCAACTGGCCGCGGTCGGCACGCTTTTTAACGGCTCCAATCGTCAAGCCTTGGCGCTTGGCGTACTCCTCTAGGCTTTCGCTGACCCGATCACCAAACGGGTAATCAAGCGGTAGTTGGCTCACATCACTGGGGATGCGGATGGGTTTGATTCGAGTTGTCATGATGAATCCTTCTTAGGGGGTTCAAACACAGGGGGATTGTCAGGAAGCGTTGCCAGATAGAGCGTTTGCCGCGGCAATGGCTCGCTTCACACACGGAAAATCAGCCGTGGTAGCCGTTGTTGCGACGCGTTGTGTGTCCCGCTCTTGGCCAGGCAGAGCGGTGGCGTCAGCCTTAAGCTGACCGCCGGTCATCACTTCGATCTGGTAGGCTCGGCCTTTTGGAATGACTTCACCCCAACAGGAAACCGTTGCTCTGTTAATGCCCAAGGCATTAGCCGTCTTGGTAACGCCACCGAAGTGGCTAAGTACATCTTGCTTCTTCATGAAAGCCCTTGCGTTGGATATTCAAACATTGGTGTTGGAGTTTTTACGATCCTTTGTTTGGAATGTCAACGCTAAAATGCAAAAGATCCAACGCGCGTCGGTGTTAAAGTTTCCAACTATGAAAAGTGAACGCATCAAAGAACTTCGTAAAAAGCATGGACTTACCCAACAACAGGTGGGTGAGCGCATTGGCGCAAGTAGAGCTTCGGTATCTCAATGGGAAAGTGGAGATGTCTCCCCGAGCGCGGACTATCTGGTCGCGCTGGCGAGGGTGTTTGGCGTTTCAGCACACTGGCTTTCCACTGGGAAAGGTTCGCCAGAGATATCGAATGTAGAGCCTGCGGTGATACCGCAAGGGAATAGAGTGCCGATTCTCAGCTATGTCCAAGCCGGCAATTGGCGTGAGATGTGTGAGCAGGCCACCGCCTTTGATGGCAATGTCGAATATGTATCGGTAGGCGGCGAGATCGGCCCTTACGGCTTTGGCCTGTGGTTGCGTGGTGATTCCATGTTGCCGCAGTTTAAGGAAGGGGATCTCATCATCGTTGACCCTGACGAGTCACCCCAGCCAGGGGATTACGTTGTGGCCAAGAATGGCAGCGACGAGGCCACATTCAAAAAGTATCGGCCCCGCGGTATAGACGAGAGCGGTCAAGAGGTGTTTGAACTGGTCCCCCTCAATGATGATTACCCCACCATGCATTCCGACCGACAGCACATCCAGATCATCGGCGTGATGGTAGAACACAGATCATATAGGAAAAGACAAACAGGGCGCTAAGTTGTGATTTTGGTTTGATATCGCGCTTTATTAATTAGAGCTTTATGGAGAATGATGATGGCTACTTTACCAAAAACAGGATTATATATTTCTACAAAAAAAGTGGAAGGGATGCGCCTTGTTGTCGAAGATATATTTGGTGAGGAAGGCGATGATTTTTTCCTTGTAAATCTGATAGATGAATCTAGTCAAAATGACTATTCCGCACTCGGTGATGAACTAGATAATACTCAATGGTATGCCTTGGTTGAAGAATATGGCTTGGTGCATCAAGAGTAAGGTTATGCATAACCATCCCTTATACAACCATGAATAATAAAAGGGCTCTCAGCGCCCTTTTATTATTTATGTGGGATTTTTCCTAGGAGAAAATTTTATGGCAAAACAATTTGTGTTGATGGAGCCTAAGAATGAAAATTTCAATGAGCTATTAGGTGGGTCTAGTAAATATATTGTGCCAAGATTTCAGCGTGACTATGCTTGGGATTCTGAGCAGTGGGAAGATCTTTGGAATGACATAAACTCTCTTAATAGTGAAAGTTTTCATTATATGGGATATATTGTTCTGCAGCAGAAAGAGCAATACCAATATGAAGTAATTGATGGGCAGCAACGATTAGTTACTTTATCTATCATTGTCTTGGCAGCTATGAAGGCTATTAAGAATTTGATAGATAATGGCGAAGATGAGGTCCAAAATAAAGAGCGACTCGATGAGATTACGAAAAGATTTGTTGGTAACAAAAGCCTCATTTCATTAAGGGTAACAAGTAAGCTAGAGTTAAATAGAAATAATGATAGATTTTTTCAATTAATATGTTCAAAGCTAGAGGTTTCTAACTCTAGAGGTATAACAGCAACAAATAAATTAATAAAAAGATGTTTTTCTTATTTTTGTGATATGAATTATGGGAAAACTGGGGCAGAGATCGCAGAGTTTATTATCAACTTTTCATCATCAATGGTTTTTACGAAAATCATCGTTCAAGATGACCTAAATGCATATAAAGTATTTGAAACACTGAATGCAAGAGGCGTCCAGCTATCCACACCAGACCTTCTAAAAAACTATCTTTTCTCTATTGTCACAAAAGACAATCACATTGATGATAGTGAGCTTGATGAACTAGATGAGCAATGGTCTGAAATAATATATGATCTAGGCGAAAATAACATATCTGATTTTGTCCGCTATCATCATAATTCACAGAGAAAGATGGTGACAAAGAAAGAACTCTTCTCCGCAATGAAAAAGGTTGTGCAAAAACCAGAAGATGCTTATCAATATCTTACATCACTAATTGAATCCTCACCCATTTACACATCATTAATCAATCCAGAAGAATCTTGGTGGGGGGAGCAAGATGTTAAATATAGAGAGGCAATTCATAATCTGAATGGATTTAGATTGTTTAACATAAAGCAGCCGTTAACTATTCTTCTTGCTGCATTTAAAAAATTTAGCCCTGAAGAGTTTGTTAAGCTGACCAAGTATCTATATGTAATGTCAATAAGGTATAATGTCGTCTGTCATTTATTACCTAGTGATCAAGAGTCAACGTACAATCAGATTGCTATAAAGATTTCTGATGGAACCTATAATAGAGCAAGTCATGTAAAAAATTCCGATGAATTTAAGCGTTTATATCCAGATGATAATACATTTTACAATGCGTTTGAATTCCATAAAATGCCAAGCAGACAAACAGCGAAAAAGATTAGATTTTTAATCGCTGAGATTGAAGAGCATCTTGGTAACCCATGCGATTACGATAAAACAACCTTAGAACACATCTGTCCTTACAACCCAGAGCAAGCTTGGTACACATACTTTGGTGAAGGAATTGGTGATGTAAAAGATCGTTTAGGAAACATGTTAATCTTAGATAAAGATGATCTCAAAAGGGCCACCTTTGTTGAAAAAAAGAAAACTTATGCTTCATCTAGATTTAAAATCGCAAATAAAGTCGCTGAGTACGAAATGTGGAATCAAGAATCTGTAAATGACCTACAAAGGTGGATGGCAGGTACAGCAGTCAAGGTATGGCGTGTTGATTGAGGGAAATAAATAAACTTTCAGATATAAAATGTATGCATACTGGAGATGCATTTAAATACTTTAAGTGACTCATAATCAGAGCATTTAATCTGGAATTAATTGACTTAGACTATTTATTTCAACCTCCCTCCTTGGTCTGTAAGCAATTTACAGCCAAGGAGAATAGTTGAGAAGCCATTAGAGCATCTTTTCGGTGGTCAACTTACTAGCAGCTTCATGTATGTAACCCTCTCAGTTAAACACTGCTTATTATTAGCGAATGCTGTATAAAACAACAGTGTTTTGATCGAGGAGTGATAACAATGAGATTGCAATGGTTGTGTGCTGTGCCTATGTGTGGGCCTCAGGTATGGGGGATCGCTTTCCTAGATAAGGAGGGGCGATGAGCATCAAGTCCACCCCCGAGGGGTACCTAGTCGATATCCGTCCGCAAGGGAGGGAAGGCAAGCGGATCCGCAAGCGCTTCAAGACCAAGTCCGAGGCTCAGCAGTTCGAGCGTTGGATGATCGCTACCGAACATAATAAAGAGTGGGTGGATCGCCCGACAGATAACCGGCCGCTCTCTGAACTTATCGAGCTCTGGTGGCGTTACCATGGACAGACCCTGAAAGCAGGGGAGGCGGTACGCAAGAAACTCCACAATATAGATGCAGCTTTGCGCCATCCGCTGGCAAGGCAATTGACCCGGGCGCTGTTCTCCGAGTATCGGGCACAGCGACTGAACGCTGGCCGTCAGCCCAAGACGGTCAACCGTGAGCAAGAGATGCTGGGTGGGGTGTTCTCGGTACTCATTGATCTCGGCCATTACCACCATGAACATCCGCTCAAAGAAATGAAGAAGGTCAAACTGGTTGAGCGATCGATGGGCTACCTGACCCAGGAAGAGATCAACGAAGTCTTGGCCGCGTTATCGGGGGATAACCTGAAGGTGGTCAAACTCTGCCTGGCCACAGGGGCACGTTGGAGTGAGGCGGCCAATCTGCGCCGCGAGGAGGTGCGGGCCCATCGGGTAACCTACATCAATACCAAGAATGGCAAGAACCGCACCGTGCCGATCTCTGCTGAGCTGACGAAAGAGATAACAAATGGTGTGAATCGGGGCCTGCTGTTCCGTGACCTCGACTATATGCTGGTGCGTGAGATGATCAAGTCAGTGGCACCGGATCTGCCAGCAGGGCAGGCGGTACATGTGTTTCGGCACACTTTTGCATCACATTTTATGATGTCGGGGGGAAACATCCTCGCGCTGCAAAAAATTTTGGGCCATCACAACATTCAGCAGACCATGACCTATGCCCACTTCGCACCGGATTACCTGAGCGATGCTGTGCGGTTCAATCCGCTGGAAAATCCGTTGCCCACCATATGACAAAGTGTCCACAAATTGCCCCAAACAGGGTCATCTGGGGTGACTAAGCGTCACCCCTTGTAGTCCCTAACTCATTGATTTTAATCTAAGTCATTGTTTTTATTGGGTATATTAAGGCGGCCTAGGCCTCCTTTTTTGTTGTCTGTCATTTGTCGCTTGCAGGCGGCGATGACTCTACCATCATGATAGCTATACATATGGCTTCATATGCCATCAAACTGAAATTGTGTACCCAATCGCAAAGAAGAAGCAGGTCCGGCTCGAAGCCCTACTTGATAACAAAATGATTTCTAGGGAGAAAAGGGCACCTTAACTATGGTCAGTGAAGGGGCTTTTTTTGTATTATTCCCCTCTTGACCTTATTTAGCCTAAAGGCTCCTGTACCGGGAGTGGTGACGAGGAAGACATGCAACAGCTTGAAGAAGTAGTCGGCCAAGCCAGGGCCGAAATTGAGGGTGTAAGCGATATCGCCGCCCTCGACGAAATCCGGGTCAAATATCTGGGTAAAAAGGGCTTTTTTACCGAGCAGATGAAGGGCCTGGGCGCCCTGTCCGCTGAAGAGCGTCCCGCCGCGGGCGCCGTGATCAACCAGGCCAAACAGCAGGTTCAGGATGCCCTGAACGGGCGTCGTGAAGCCCTCGAAGTTGCCGTGCTGAACCAGAAGCTGGCCGCCGAGACCATCGACGTCAGCCTGCCGGGCCGCCGCATCGAGAATGGTGGTCTGCACCCGGTGACCCGCACCATCGAGCGCATCGAGCGCCTATTTGGCGAGATGGGCTTCAAGGTTGCCCGTGGTCCCGAGATTGAAGATGGCTTCCACAACTTCGATGCGCTGAATATCCCGGCGCACCATCCGGCTCGTACCGATCACGATACCTTCTACTTCAATCCTGATCTGATGCTGCGCACCCACACCTCGGGCGTGCAGATCCGCACCATGGAGCATCAGCAGCCGCCGATCCGCATCATAGCGCCGGGCCGCGTCTATCGTAACGACTACGACATGACCCACACCCCGATGTTCCACCAGGTCGAAGGCCTGCTGGTTGACGAGCATGCCAGCTTCACCGAGCTCAAGGGCATCCTGCATGACTTCCTGCGCAACTACTTCGAGGAAGACTTGACCATTCGCTTCCGTCCTTCCTACTTCCCGTTCACCGAGCCGAGCGCCGAAGTGGACGTGATGGGCAAGAACGGCAAGTGGCTGGAAGTGCTGGGCTGCGGCATGGTGCACCCGAACGTGCTGCGTTCGGTCGGCATCGATCCGGAAAAATACTCCGGTTTTGCCTTCGGCATGGGCGTTGAGCGCCTGACCATGCTGCGTTACGGGGTCAACGACCTGCGTGCCTTCTTCGAAAACGACCTGCGCTTCCTCAAGCAGTTCAAGTAAGGGCGAGAGAACATGAAATTCAGTAAATCCTGGGTGATGGAGTGGGTCCGCACCGAGTTGAGTGACAACGCACTGGCCGAGCAGATCACCATGGCTGGTCTGGAAGTGGACGCCGTGGAAGCGGTGGCTGGCCAGTTCAACAACGTGGTGGTGGGTGAAGTGGTCGAGTGCGCCCAGCACCCGGACGCCGACAAGCTGCGGGTGACCAAGGTCAACGTGGGCGAAGAAGAGCTGCTGGACATCGTCTGCGGTGCACCGAACTGCCGTGCCGGCCTCAAAGTCTGCGTGGCCAAGGTCGGGGCGACCCTGCCGGGTGATTTCACCATCAAGAAAGCCAAACTGCGCGGCCAGCCGTCCCACGGCATGCTCTGCTCCTTCAGCGAGCTGGGTATCGACGTCGAGGCCGATGGCATCATCGAGCTTCCGCTTGACGCCCCCATCGGCACCGATATCCGCGACTACCTGGCGCTCAACGACGTCAGCATCGACGTGGATCTGACCCCGAACCGCGCCGACTGCCTCGGCATCGCCGGTCTGGCCCGTGAAATCGGCGTGCTCAACAGCGTTGACGTGGTCGAGCCGACCTGGACCCCTGCTGCTGCCACCATCGACGCTACCTTCCCGATCCGGGTTGAAGCGCCGGCCGATTGCCCCCGTTATCTGGGCCGTGTCATCAAGGGGCTGAACCTGCACGCCCAGAGCCCGCTCTGGATGCAGGAGAAGCTGCGCCGTGGTGGTATCCGCTCCATCGACGCCATCGTCGACATCACCAACTACCTGCTGCTGGAATACGGTCAGCCGATGCACGCCTTCGATTTGGCGACGCTTGAAGGGGAACTGGTGGTGCGCCGCGCCAAGGCCGACGAGCCGATGACTCTGCTCGATGGCAACGAAGTGAAGCTCAAAGAGACCACGCTCGTTATCGCAGATAGTCAGGGCCCTGCCTGCATGGCCGGCATCTTCGGCGGCAATCGCACCGGTGTCTCCGAGACCACCACCGACATCCTGCTGGAGTGCGCCTTCTTCGCGCCGCTCTCCATCACCGGCCGTGCCCGTGCCTACGGTCTGCACACCGACTCTTCCCACCGCTTCGAACGCGGGGTCGACCCTGAGCTGCAGGCCAAGGTGATGGACCGTGCCACCCGTCTGCTGCTGGATATCTGCGGTGGTGAAGCGGGTCCGGTCATCGAGGTCAAATCCGGTGATCATCTGCCCAAGGCAGCCCCCATCAAGCTGCGTCGTAGCAAGCTCGACAAGGTGATCGGCATCAGCGTGGCGGATGCGCAGGTGGTCGAGATCCTGACTCGTCTGGGCATGCAGGTGACCGTGGATGTCGACGGCTGGACCGCGCTGGCCCCCTCCTGGCGTTTCGACATCGCCATCGAGGAAGACCTCATCGAGGAAGTGGCCCGCATCTACGGCTACAACAACATCCCGAACCTCAAACCCGCCGCATCGCTCGCGATGGTAGAGCAGGCGGAAGGGCAGGTGACCCTCAAGCGGGTGCGCGACCTGCTGGTCGATCGCGGCTTCCAGGAAGCGATCACCTATAGCTTCGTCGATCCCAAGGCTCAGCAGACCCTGTTCCCGCAGAGCGATGCCATCGTGCTGCCGAACCCGATCTCGGTCGAGATGTCCGCCATGCGCGTCTCTCTGTTCCCGGGTCTGGTACAGGCGGTGGTCTACAACCAGAACCGTCAGCAGCCGCGTGTGCGCCTGTTCGAGCAGGGCCTGCGCTTCATCAAGGACGAAAATGCCGAGAACGGCATCCGTCAGGAGCTCATGCTGGCCGGCATCATCACCGGCAACCAGAGCGACGAGCACTGGGACATCAAGAGCCGCGCTGCCGACTTCTTTGATCTGAAAGGGGATCTGGAAGCGGTGCTGGACTTGACCGCCGAAGGCGCCACCTTCACCTTCGAGCGTGCCGAGCACAGTGCCCTGCACCCGGGCCAGAGCGCGGCGATCCTGCGCAATGGCGAGGTCATCGGCCACATCGGCGTGATCCATCCGAGCCTCGAGAAGAAGCTGGGCCTCAAGAGCCGCGCCGTGATGTTCGAGCTGGAGCTGGACAAGCTGACCCCGGCCAAGGTGCCGGTTGCAGCCGAAGTTTCCCGCTTCCCGGCCAACCGTCGAGACATCGCCGTGGTGGTTGATGTTGCGGTTCTGGCTGGCGATGTGCTGGCAGTAATTAAAAAAGTTGGCGGAAATCAGGTAGTTGGAATAAACTTGTTTGACGTATACCAGGGTGCTGGTATGGCCGAGGACAAGAAGAGCCTGGCCATCAGTCTTGTTCTGCAAGACACCCAGCGCACTCTGGAGGAGAAAGAGATTGCCGAGACCGTAGACAATGTCGTGCGGGCCCTTGGTGAAGAGTTGAATGCATCCTTGAGGGATTGATCTATGGCGCTTACCAAAGCCGACATTGCAGAGCACCTGTTCACCCAGCTCGGGATGAGCAAGCGTGAAGCCAAAGATATGGTGGAAGCCTTCTTTGAAGAGATCAGACAAGCGCTTGAGCGTGGTGAACAAGTCAAGATTTCAGGCTTCGGTAACTTTGATCTTCGTGAGAAGAACCAGCGTCCAGGACGTAACCCGAAAACCGGCGAAGATATTCCCATCAGCGCCCGGCGGGTGGTCACCTTCCGCCCTGGTCAGAAACTCAAGGCCAGGGTCGAAAATGTTGAACCCAACGAGTGACAAAAAGCCAGGCAACCGCCTGGCTTTTACTTTTTCATGATAAAAACCAGTCTTTTGCTAGGTCTGCTGCTGGCCACGCCACTGCAGGCGATGGATCTGCCTCTCTCCACGACCGCCAAGGCATTTGCCGATGCCACCAAGTCGCTGACCATCTGTTATCCGGCGCTCATCAGGCCGCCTTATCTCGATGAGTCGGGAGGGCTGCTGGTCGATCAGATGGAGCGACTGGCCGAACAGCTCCCCTTTCCGCTCATCTATCAGAAGCTGCCCAACTGGTCTGCCGTGCGCAGCGGATTGCTGGAGGGGCGCTGCGATCTCATTCCCAACGTGGGCCCCTCTCTGGAGGCCCTGCCCGGGATGGCGCTCAGTCGTGCCATGCTGGAGGCCGAGTCCGCCATCCTCTATCGCGGCGAGTTGGGGCAGGCCAGGTTTCTGGTCTCGCCCATCTGGCAGGCGAACGAGGTGCTGCGTGCCCTCTATCCCCATTCAACCCAGCAGCCTCTGACCGAGGCGGACAACTGGTACGCGGCCCTGGCGGCGGGCAAGGGGACGGCCTACCTCGGCGACTACCTGCAGCTGCGTTACCTGATGCGCGAATACCCGGACACCGGGCTGCGGCTGCGCCGCCTGCGCAGCGATGAGCTGGTGGTGAGCTACCGGCTGATGATGCGGGACAAACCGGCACTGCGCGAACTGATCGACACCGCCATCCGCTACCTGCCGCCGGGCTCCCTCTATCAGGATCTCGACCGCTACCTGGCGCAGGGGGAGCAGGACATCAACCCGCTCCACTTCACCGACAAGGAGCAGGCCTGGCTGGTCGGCGCCTCCAGCGCCATCAAGCTGGTGGTCAACCCGGATCTGATGCCCTACAGCGGCCTCGACGAGCAGGGCGATCTCAAGGGGTGGAGCGCGGACGTGCTGAAGCTGGTGAGCCAGCAGACCGGGCTCAACTTCCACGTGATCCCCACTACCAGCCGGGAAGAGGCGCTGGCCAAGCTGCAAAGCGGCGAGGCGGACATGATGGTCGGCCTGCTGGAGACGCCGGCGCTGACCGATGCCTTCGACTTCACCCGGATCATGGCGGTCAGCCGTTATGCCCTGGTGAGCCGCAAGACCCAGCCGTTCGAGACGATGGCGGCGGTGAAGGGCAGGATAGTGGTGCCCGCCACCCTCTATGACGAAGAGATGCTGACCCGCCTGGAGGGTACGCATCACTGGCGCAAGAGCGACACCCTGGCAGCGGGGATCGCGGCAGTACAGAGCGGCGCGGCCGACGCCATGCTGGCCGAGCTCTATCAGCTGCAATACCCGCTTCGCAACAACCAGCTGGACGGGCTGGAGGTGCGGGAGTTGCCGCAGCGTTTCGGGTTGGGGTTTGCCATCAATCGGCACAGCCCCAGGCTTGCCGGGGTGATGGAACAGAGTCTGATGACCCTCACCGGCAAGCAGAATGACGATCTCAAACTGCGCTGGCACCGGCTGGTACTGACCCAGCAGGCCGGGGTCAGCTACGGGATCTGGCTGGGTTCGGTGTTGCTGGCGCTGCTGATCAGTGCCGGTGTCATCTGGCTGATCTGGCGCTCGCGCCAGCAGCTGGCCCGGGAGGTGAGCCAGCGCCAGGCGATGGAGCAGACCCTGGCGCTGGAGAGCCAGTTCCGGGAGTCCCTGTTCCAGGCGCTGCCGGTGCCGGTGTTCCTGCGGGACAATCAGGGCGAGATCATCAAGCGCAACAAGCAGGCCAAGCGGCTGGAGGCCCGCTACCTGGCGGAATTGCACCTGCCGCAGGCCCAGTTGCAAGAGAGCGAGGGGGAGATGGCGCTGGGCGATCAGGTCTACTCCTACGCCCAGATCCCACTCCAGCTCGGCAAGCAGTCGCCGGCGGGGGATCTCATCGCGCTCTCCAACATCAGTGCCCTGCGCGAGCGCACCCGCTTGTTGCGCCAGGCCGAGCGGCGCCTGCGGGCGTTGACCAACACGGTGCCCGGCGTGGTGATCCAGTTCCTGCTGCACGAGGAGGGGATCCGCCAGGTGGAGTTCATCAGTCGCGGCAGCTATGAGTTGCTGGGGCTGGCCAGCCAGCAGATCCGCCGCAATCCGGGCGAGGCGCTGGGACGGCTGGCACCGCAGGACAAGGTCGAGATGCAGCAGCCCATGCGCGAGATGCTGCAGGCCGGCCAGCCCTTCTCCTATGCCCTGCGCTACCAGCATCCGCTCAAGGGTACCCGCTGGCTGCAGTTCTACGGCCGGGGGCGCAGCCTGCCCGAGCAGGGGTGGCGGGTATACGGGGTGGTGCAGGATGTGACGGTGCGGGTCGAGCAGGAGCAGGCGCTGCAGGCCTCCCATGAGCGGGCCGAGCAGGCCGTGCTGGCCAAGGGCCGCTTCCTCGCGGCGGTGAGCCACGAGATCCGCACCCCCATGAACGCCATCCTGGGGCTGCTGGAATGGCTCAGCCACACCCCCCTCAATGCCGAGCAGCACTCTGCGCTCTCCCATGTCAGGCAGGCAGGGGACGAGCTGCTGGGCCTGCTCAACGACGTGCTCGATTTCAGCCGCAACGAGAACCGGCAGCTGGCGCTCTCGCCCCAGCCTACCGATCTGGTGGATTTGTGTGAGCATGTGGCTGCCGTGCACTGGTCCAAGGCCCGCTCCAAGCGGCTGCAACTGCGGCTGGATCTGGATCACCGACTGCCCGCTCAGGTGGAGCTGGATCCCCATCGGGTGCAGCAAGTGCTGCACAACCTGCTGGCCAATGCCATCAAGTTCAGCAGCCGTGGCGAGGTGGTGCTGTGGGCCCGCCGGGACGGCACCCAGCTGCTGTGCGGGGTGGATGACGAGGGGCCCGGCATCAGTGCCGAGCTGCTGCCGCGCCTGTTCCTGCCCTTTGAACAGGGTGGGGAGGAGGGGCAGCCGCGGGCCCAGGGGACCGGGCTCGGGCTTGCCATCTGTCGCCAGCTGATGGAGCAGATGGGGGGAGAGATCCGGGTCGAGCCGCGCACAACTGGCGGCAGCCGCTTCACCTGTGCATTGCCGCTGGTGTTGCTGCAGGAGATGCCGCGCTGGCGCCCGCGGGTGAGCAGCGTCCATGTGGCACTCGACGGGGCGGAGCGGGACTATCTGCTGCCCTGGCTCGGCGAGCTCGATCTGCCGGACGATCCGGCCGGCCCGGTGCTGAGCGCCCGCCAGGATGAACAGGGGCTGCGCTACTGGGACTGGCAGGGCGAACCCTGGGTGCCGGGCTCGGTGGTCAGCTTGATGCAGCCGCGGCTGGTGCCCTCCGCCCAGGGCATGATCACGTTGCCGGGGCAGGGGATGCGGGTGCTGTTGGTTGAAGATCACGAGGTGAACCGGGTATTGATCAGCATGCAGCTGACCCAGCTGGGGGCCCAGGTGATCAGCGCGGCCAACGGCCAGCTGGCGCTCGACATGCTGCAGCACGAGACGGTCGATCTGGTGCTGACCGATCTGCAGATGCCGGTGATGGACGGAGCCGAGCTCTGCCGCCGACTGCGAGACACCCCGCGCTGGCAACATCTGCCCACCTACGTGATCACCGCCGATCTCAGCGAGCCGGCGGCGGCGCAGTTGGCCAGCTGCGGTTGTCGTGGTCATCTGGACAAGCCGCTGCTGCTCAAGGATCTCGCCAATCTGCTACGCACCCTGGGGGACCCTGCACCCGAGCCGAACCCGGAGCAGAAGGTGGCAGCACCGGCGCCCTGGTCAGAAGCCCAGATGCCGCTGCTCACCCCCGAGCTTATCTCCCTCTATCTGGAGGCGACCGGCCAGGATCTGGCCGACATTGAGCGCTGTGTCACACAAGCAGACGAGATGGCACTGGAAGCCGCTTTACACAAGATGAAGGGGGCCGCCAAAATGGTGGGCGCGACCCCGCTCGTCCAGGTGATTGAACAGTGGAAACGGGATCCACGGCAACCCCTGCTACCCCCGCTGCGGCAAGCTCTGGACGAGGTGTGCCGGCGACTACGTGAGAGGCTCTGACATGATCATCACAGATGAAGAGTTACTGGCGTTGCTGAACTCGGAAGAGACGGATGAGCGCCTGTTCCACCCCGTGACCATCTATGCCTTGGACGGGGTTGCCTATCGGGCGGCAAAAGCCGTCAAACTGCCGGAATTTGCCACCTTGCGCCGCACCCGGCCCGATGCCTGCTGGCAGTGGGAAGGGCTGTTTGCCGCCGGTGCCATCGCCCTGTTCGATCCCGACTCCCACGCCGGTGCCGACTACCTGCCGCAATTGACGGCGCAGGCGGAGGGGATCTATCGCCTCACCGATGACTGGCTGGCGGGGGTCAATGGCCGCTATCTGGCGTGGCAGGAGTGGCTGGCCCAGACCCAGGTGTTGCTGCTGGAGGATCACCCGTTTCAGGGGGCCCACATCCAGCAGGAGATCAGGGGACTGGGATTGCCCTGTCAGTGGGTGCAGGATGGCAATGCCTGCATCAAGGCGCTGGCCGGTGGCGAGATCAAGCTGCTGGTGAGCGATCTCAGCCTGGTGGATCAGGATGCCATCAGCCTGCTGATGAGCCAGCCCCAATACCAGCACAGCGGCCTGCCCATCGTGCTGCTCTCCGCCCACGACCAGACCCTGATCGACGGCGCCCGCCGCCTGCTGCACGATGCCGGGTTCAACGTGCTGGCGGCCCTGGCCAAGCCGCTGCTGGCCGACGATCTGCTGAGCCTGCTCAAGGGGCTTTATCTGGGGCCGCAGCGTCAGCGCCGCCTGAGCGGACTGCGCCGTACCATCCGCACCTGGCAGGGGGAGGAGAAGGGGTTGCTCGGACTCTTGTCCGATCCCCCGTCTCCCTTGCCCATCTGGCTGGCGGTGACCGGTTTGCCGCCGCGCTGGGAGCTGGTGCGCGAATGGCTCGTCCAGCGGGGCAGGGAGCCTGGCGAGCTCACCCTGCTGATCCACCGGCGCGACCACCTGTTGAGCCAGGCGGAGCGTTTTGCCCTGGTGCTGCAGGCCAGTCTGGCGGGGGCACGGCTCGCCCTGCTGCTGGACAACGATCAGCACATTCCGTTCGACTTGCTGGAGCGGATGCCGCTGCAGCATCTGCTGCTAGGGCAGAGCCTGCTGCCGAGCCTGGAGGCCATGACCCCGGACTCCCTGCTGGGGCGCTTCATCAACCGAGCCAGAGAGCTTGGCATCGCCCTCTATCTGGACGATCCCTTCAACCTGCTGGACCACAACCTGTGGCGCGATCGCGGCATGGCGGGGCGCTGGTAGAGGGTGGCCCGCTACCTCTGCTGGCCGCCGGACGAAGCCCGGTT
Organism: Aeromonas sp. FDAARGOS 1408; assembly: GCF_019048665.1. Lineage (NCBI taxonomy): Bacteria > Pseudomonadati > Pseudomonadota > Gammaproteobacteria > Aeromonadales > Aeromonadaceae > Aeromonas > Aeromonas sp. FDAARGOS 1408. The sequence goes on from NZ_CP077394.1 coordinate 1,660,827, forward strand.
GCGCCGCTCCCTGGCCGGCTGGCTTCATCCCCGTACCCGCGCTGACCTGCCGCTGATGATGGAGGTCGGGGGCGTTCCCTGCCGCTTGCAGGAGCTGGCGGGGGCCGATCCCGCCCGCATCCGAGCGGCTTATGACGAACTCGGTGAGCAGAGCGTCTACCTGCGTTTCATGCGCGCCAAGCAGAGGTTGAGCGACGAGCAGCTCGCCTTCTTCCTCGATTACCCCAGGGAACATCAGATCGGCCTGCTGCTGACCGACGGTCAGGGACGGCCGCTGGCCCAGGCCCAGTCCATCCGGCGGCGGCTGCATCCGGATCGGGCCGAGTTCTCCTGCATCGTCGCCGATCACTTCCAGCACAGAGGGGCGGGGCGGCGCATCCTGCTGGCGCTGGCCTTGCTGGCGCGCGGCGAGGGGATCCGCGAATGGACGGCGGAGGTGCTGCCCCAGAATCGCCCCATGCTGGCGCTGCTGCGCGGGCTGGGCCTGCCGCTCACCCTGGTGACGGGGCGGGAGCTGGTGTTCGTGCGACTCGATCTGAGCGTGCTCGACACCCTGTAACCGCATCATAAGACCAAGGGCGAATAGGCCGGTTTTTCACCCTGTGCTAAGGTCAGCCAGAGAGCTAGCCAGAGGGAGTCAGTCATGGTGCAGTCAGCGAAACACATCGTCATTCTTACCGGTGCCGGGATCTCGGCCGAGTCGGGCATCAAGACCTTTCGCGCCTGTGACGGTCTGTGGGAGGAGCACAGGGTGGAGGACGTGGCGACGCCGGAGGGCTATGCCCGGGATCCTGAGCTGGTGCAGGGCTTTTACAACTCTCGCCGTCATCAGCTGCAGCAACCCCACATTCACCCCAATCCGGCCCACTATGCGCTGGCCCGGCTCGAGCGCCTGCTGCCGGACTGCGTCACCCTGGTGACCCAGAACATCGACAACCTGCACGAGATCGCCGGCAGCAAGAATCTCATTCACATGCACGGTGAGCTGCTCAAGGCGCGCTGCCCAGGCTCGGGCCAGGTGATCGAGTGGCGCGGCGATCTCCATCAGGAAGAGCTGTGCACCTGCTGCCAGTTTCCCCAGCCGCTGCGCCCGCACGTGGTCTGGTTCGGCGAGATGCCGCTCGGGCTGGATCGCATCTACGGCGCGCTGGCCCAGTGTGATCTCTTCATCTCCATCGGCACCTCTGGCGCCGTCTATCCGGCGGCCGGTTTCGTGCACGAAGCGGGATTGAACGGAGCCCACACCATAGAGCTCAACCTGGAGCCGAGCGAAGTGGGTAGCCAGTTTGACGAGAAGCGCTACGGTCCGGCTTCCCTGCTGGTGCCGGCCTATGTGGATGAGCTGCTGCAACGCTGCGGCGTACACCAGCCGGCGCAGATCGAGGGGCACAACTGGATGGAGATGCGCGGCCCCTAGCTATTGTGCATCAGCGCAGTTGCAATGAACCGGTGAAATCGCCACACTGGCAGCCAAAAAATGGGACGCAGTTGGCGCAACTTACATGATCACTCTCAAGCAATGGATCGCTTTTTCCCTCCTGATGCTGGCCTGTGCCGGCGCATCGGCACAGGCCTCCCTGATGACCCTGGTGTTGCCAGACGGCCAGCAGGTGGCCCTCGATGAGGCGGCCCTCTCCGCCCTGCCACAGACCGAGTTCACCACCACCACCCCCTGGACCCAGGGTTCCCACCACTATCGCGGGCCGACCCTGGCGACCGTGCTGGCGGCGCAAGGGATCCAGAATGCCCGCAAGATCGCCGTCTCGGCCCTCAACGGTTATCAACAGGTGGTGGATCTGGCCCTGTTCGACGGCGTGCCGCTGACCCTGGTGCGTGCGGAGGACGGCAAGCCGCTGACCCGGCGCAACAAGGGGCCGCTCTGGTTGCTCATCCCGTTTACCACTTATCCCAAGCTGGACGTACCCGCCATCCACAACTGCATGGTGTGGCAGGTGACCCGCATCGAGATCGTCGATTGATGGGGCTATCCCGCCACAAGCTGCTGCTGGTGGCAGTCTCGCTGCTGTTTCTGCTCTCGTCGGGCAGCAGCCTCTATCTGCAGCATCGCCAGGAGCAGCTGGTCGACACCTTCTACCGCAACATCCACTGGAACATCAGCCAGGTGATGCTCGAATCCCAGCGTTTCCTCGCCGATCTGCGGCTCTATCGGGTCGGCCAAGTGGAGATGGAGACCCTGAGCCTCGATTACGATCTGCTGTGGAACCGGCTCGACATCTTTCTCATCAGCAGTGAAACCGCCGAGGCGCGTGAGCGGCACGGCCTTGGCAAGGCGCTGGCCGGACTGTTCGAGCAGATCAAGCGGCTCGAGCCCCAGATGGCGGCAGGGGAACTGCGGGAAGGGGCCCAACTCGCCCGCCTGCAGGAGGCGATCGCCAGCCAGACCCGGCTCATCGAGCAGATAGGCAACCAAATCCTCTCCGGCCAGGAGCGGGAACGTTCGGTGAGCCAGATCCGCAGCAGCCTGTTCTGGCTGCAGATCTGGCAGCTGATCCTGCTGCTGACCGGCGGTGCCCTGGTGGCCGCCCTCATTCGTGCCAATCTGGCGAACCGCCGGCTCGCCCTGCTCGACCCCCTGACCCGGCTTGGCAACCGCCGCGCCCTGCAGGAGCAGCTCTCTCGCGCCCTGCATGCCGGCGAGGCGAGTGCCCTGGTAGTGCTCGACCTCAAGCGCTTCAAGCAGGTCAATGATCTGCTCGGCTATCAGGTCGGTGATCGGCTGTTGCAGACGGTGGCCGACAAGCTGCAGCAGGCCCACGGCAGTCACGCCTACCGGCTCGGCGGCGACGAGTTCGCCGTGGTGCTGACCACGGCGGACGGGACGCTGGAAGCGCGCATCCACCAGCTGATGAACCTGCTCCACTTCGAGTTCGTGACCCGGGAGTGCAGCTTCGAGCTGGCCTGCCGGCTCGGGGTGGCCAGGGCGCAGCAGCAGGATGCCGGCCGGCTGCTGGATCAGGCCATCCTGGCCCTCAATCAGGCCAAGCGCAGCCAGGAGGGGGACATCAGCTGGTTTGCGCCGGCCATGCTGCAGCAGCTGCAGTTGACCCAGCACCAGCTGCATCAGCTGCGCGACTGGCTGGCCGGACGCGAGCCGGCGCCGCTGCGGGTGGCACTGCAGGCGATGACGGATGAACAGGGCAACGGCCTGTGGCAACTGGCGCTCTACTGGCAAGAGCAGGGCACGCCCTGTCCTATGCGCTGGCTGCAGGAGTGCGGCGTGCTGGGGCCCGTGCTGGCCCGGCTGCTGCGGGCGCATGAGACGCTGCGTGGCGATGGTCGTGCCTTGTTGGTCCCGCTCGACAATCAGGCTCAGCTGGCCCAGGTGCTGGCCTGTCTGCCGGGGGCATCCCGCACGCCGCTGGTGCTGCTGGTGCCGGTACTGCAACCGGATACTGCCTTGCTGGCGGGATTGCGGCAGCAGGGTTGCACCCTGGCGCTCAGAGACATTGGCAGCGCCACCCCGGCGCAGCTGGCAGCCGGCTGGCCCGTGCGCTACTGGTTGCCGCAGGATGATGAACATGGCGAGTTGTTGCAGCCGCTGGCCCGGCGACTGGGGCTGGTGCAACTGCAGGTGCTGGCGGGCAGTGAGGCAAGGCAGCTGGCCTGAGCACAAAGGGCGGTATTGAACCTGCCAGAGACAAAACGCAGCAAGGCGACCCCAGGGTCGCCTTGCGCTTTTATTGCAGGTGAATGTCAGGGGTGAGGGGCGCAGGAATCTCTGATCACCAGGTCGGGATCGACGGTGATCAGGTGGTCCGCCAGCGCCTCGCCGTTGATGCGCGCCAGCAGCCGGGTGACGGCGAGGCGGCCCAGCTCCTCTTTCGGCTGATTGACCGTGGTGAGCGGCGGCGACATGAATTCGGCCAGCGCCACGTTGTCATAGCCGACGATGGAGAGATCCCGCGGGATCACCAGCCCTGCCTGATGCGCGGCGCTGATGGCCCCCATCGCCATCATATCGTTACAGACGAACAGCGCGCTGGGGCGTTCGGGCAGCGCCAGCAGACGGCGCATCGCCTGATGGCCGCTGGCGCAGTCAAAGTCACCCTCCTGGACCCAGTCCGGATTGACGGTGAGACCGGCCTCCAGCATCGCCTGCTCGAAGCCTGCCTGACGCTGGTTGGCGGGGGCGCGGCTGTGGGGGCCGGTGATGCAGCCGATGGCGGTGTGACCCAGCCCCAGCAGGTGGCGGGTCGCCAGGTAGCCGCCGCGATGGGAGTTGTCGGCGATGAGATCCACGTCGGCACTCTCCATCCCCCAGTCCATCACCACCACCGGCAGGCTCTTGAGCCAGTCGAGCTGGTTGAACACCTCCTGCTGTCCCTCGCTGCACATGATGAGCAGACCGTCGACCCGCTTGCGCAGCATCATCTTGAGGTAGGAGAGGGCGGTCTCGGCCTGCCCCTCGGTGTTGCCCAGCATCAGGTTGTAGCCCTGCTCGAAGCAGTAGCGCTCCACCCCGCGTACCACCTCGGCGAAGAAGGGGTTGCTGGAGGTGGTGACCAGCATGCCGATACTGTTGGTCTCCTTCACCTTGAGGCTGCGGGCCACCAGGCTTGGGGCGTAGTTGAGATCGCGCATGGCGGCGAAGACCCGCTCGCGGGTCTCCTCGGCGACGAAACGGGTCTCGTTGATGACGTGGGAGACGGTGGTGGTCGACACCCCCGCCAGCGCCGCCACCTCCTTGATATTGGCCATCAGTGCCCCTGCGCAATCTGCTCAAGCAGGAAGGCGTCGACCTCCTGCTTGCTCGGGATGGAGCTCTGGGCACCAAACCGGGTGACGGAGAGCGCCGCGGCGCCGTGGGCAAAGCGCACGGCCGCGTCAAAGTCGGCGCCGGCGAGCTCGGCCGCCAAGAGGGCGCCGTTGAAGGTATCGCCGGCCGCAGTGGTATCTACTGCTTTCACCCTAAAACCCGGAATGAGCGCTTGTTGCTGCCCCTTGCTGCAATAGACCCCTTGCGACCCCAGGGTGATCATCACCTCTTCGATGCCCATCTGGTGGAAACGGGCGGCAGCCTTTGCCGCGCTCGCCTCGTCGGTGACCTTGACGCCGGTCAGCAGCTCGGCTTCGGTCTGGTTGGGGGTGATGAGGTCGACCAGTGCCAGCAGTTCGCTCGAGAGCGGGCGAGCGGGGGCTGGGTTGAGCACCACCCGGGTGCCGTGGGCACGGGCCAGCCGGGCGGCTTCCTGCACGCTCTCCAGCGGCACTTCCAGCTGCAGCAGCAGGGTGTGGGCGGCTGAGATCATCGCTTCATGGCCTTTCACCACGGATGGGGTGAGGGCGCCGTTGGCTTCGGCGGAGATGCCGATGCTGTTCTCCCCCTCATCGCTCACATAGATGATGGCGATCCCGGTGGGGAGCTTGGGGTCGAGCTCGACGGCGCTCACGTCGATACCGTCTTTAGCAAAACCGGTCTTCATCTGGTGGCCGATGGCGTCATCGCCGATGCGGGCGATAAAGGAGACTTGTGCACCTAACCGGGCGGCGGCCACCGCCTGGTTGGCGCCCTTGCCACCGGGCACCACTTGATAGCTGTGGCCGGTCAGGGTTTCACCCGGGCGAGGAAAGTGGGGAACGCGCAGCACGTGGTCTGCATTGACACTGCCCAGAACGACGAGACGATTCATGTTGAGTACTCCTGATGCATCTTGGCATGGACACGAAAGCCGGATCCAGGCCGGGAGGCACCGTAAACCTTGAGTGAAAAGGGGGAGGCGAACCTCCCCCCCGTCAACTTACTTGCTGACCACTTGCAGCGGAACCGGGATGGATTTTTCCACCGGCTGGCCCTTGAGCACCTTGTCGGCGGTTTCCACGCCGATGGCGCCGATCAGGGCGGGCTGCTGGGCTACGGTGGCAGCCAGTTTACCCTTGGCCACGGCGGCCTTGCCATCGTCGGTGCCATCGAAGCCGACGATCATCACCTCTTTGCCGGCGGCCTGCACGGCGCGTATGGCACCCAGCGCCATCTCGTCGTTCTGGGCGAACACCGCCTGCACGCTCGGGTGAGCGGCCAGCAGGTTCTCCATGACGTTCAGACCCTTGGTGCGGTCAAAGTCGGCGGGCTGGGAGGCCAGCACTTCCAGCTTGTTGGCGGCCACGGCCAGGGCAAAGCCTTCGCCGCGGTCACGGGCGGCGGAGGTACCGGCGATCCCTTCCAGCTGGATCACCTTGGCACCGGCACCCAGCTTCTGGGTGATGAAATCGCCGGCCAGTTTGCCACCCGCCACGTTGTCGGAGGCGATGTGGGCCTTGACGTCACCCTGCGCCGCGCCGCGGTCCAGGGTCAGTACCGGGATGTTGGCCTTGTTGGCGAGGCGAATGGCGTTGCCCACCGCTTCGGAGTCGGTCGGGTTGATCAGGATGGCGTTGACCTTGCGCACGGTGAGATCTTCCATGTTGGAGAGCTCCTTGGCCGGGTCATTCTGGGAATCCAGCACCACCAGCTCGTAGCCAAGCTCCTTGGCCTTGGCTTCGGCCCCTTCCTTCATGGTGACGAAGAAGGGGTTGTTGAGGGTGGAGACCACCATGGCCAGGGTGTGATCGGCGGCCTGGGCGGTGCCCAGCACGGACATGATGGCGGCAGCGAGCAGGGTATTGAGCTTTTTCATCATTTCATTCCTTGTGTGTGCTTACTTGCTTTTGTTATCGATCATCACGGCGAGCAAAATCACGCTGGCCTTGGCGATCATCTGGTAATAGGACGAGACGTCGAGCAGGTTGAGGGCATTGTTGAGGAAGCCGATGATGAGCGCCCCGATCAGGGTACCCATGATGCGGCCCTTGCCCCCCATCAGGCTGGTGCCCCCCAGCACCACGGCGGCGATGGCATCCAGCTCGTAACCCATACCGGCGGTCGGCTGGGCGGAGGAGAGGCGGGAAGTGACGATGAGCCCGGCCAGAGCCGACAGCATGCCGCACAGACCATACACCGCGAGCTTCACCCGGTCCACATTGATGCCGGAGAGGCGGGTGGCCGATTCGTTGCCGCCGAGGGCATAGATGTAGCGACCCAGGCGAGTGTGGTTGAGCATGAACCAGGCCAGCAGGAAGACGATGGCCATCAACCAGATGGGCACCGGCAGACCGAACAGGTAACCGGTACCCAGCCAGGCGAAGTGATCGGCACCGTCACTGAAACCGGTGGAGATGGGGCGCCCCTCGGTATAGACCATGGTGACGCCGCGCAGGGCGGTCATGGTGACCAGGGTGGCGATGAAGGCCTGCACCTTGCCCTTGGCAATGATGAGGCCGCTGATGCCGCCAAGCAGGGCACCGGCCCCCAGGGTGAGGGGGATCACCAGCATGATGGGCAGCTCCATGGCGACCATGGTGGCGGCCAGGGCGCCGCACAGGGCCAGTACCGAGCCGACCGACAGATCGATGCCGGCGGTGAGGATGACCAGGGTCATGCCGACCGCCATGATGGCGTTGACCGAGGTCTGGCGCAGGATGTTGAGCAGGTTGTCGGCGGTGAAGAAGTTGGGGCTCAGGAAGGAGACCACGCCGATCAGCACCAGCAGGGCCACCAGCGATTTGTTCTCGATCCACCACTCCTTGCTCATGATGCCGCGGCGGGAAAGGGTTTGGGTTGTCATTGTGCTGCCTCTTGCTCTGCTTGCCACTGTTTGCCGACTGCCGCGGCCATCAGTTTTTCCTGATTGGCGTCGCGGGTATTGAACTCTGCGCTGATGCGCCCTTCGTGCATCACCAGGATGCGATCACTCATGCCGAGCACTTCCGGCATCTCGGAGGAGACCAGGATGATGCTCATCCCCTCCTTCTTGAACTGGTTGATGAGCTGATAGATCTCCTTCTTGGCGCCGACATCGACGCCGCGGGTCGGCTCGTCCAGGATCAGTACCTTGGGCCGGGTCAGCAGCCCCTTGGCGATGGCCACCTTCTGCTGGTTGCCGCCGGAGAGCAGTTTTATCAGCTGATCTTGACTGGGGGTCTTGATGTTGAACAGGCGCACATAGTCGCCCACCGCCTGGCGTTCGGCCTGGCCGTCAATCTTGCCACCACGGATGAACTCGCCGAGGGCGCACAGGCTCATGTTTTCGCGCACCGACAGCTCCAGCACCAGGCCATCGCCCTTGCGATCCTCGGAGATGTAGGCGATGCCGGCGGCCAGGCCATCGGCCGGGCTTCTGGGGGCCAGCGCGTGACCATCCACGGTCACCTGGCCGGCGCTGATGGGGCTGGCACCGTAGATAAGCTTCATCAGCTCGGTGCGGCCGGAGCCCATCAGGCCGCTGAAGCCCAGAATTTCCCCCTGACGCAGGGAGAAGCTCACCCCGCGCACGCCGGGGCCGGCCAGATCCTTGACCTGCAGGCTGACCGGGCCGAGCTCGCGCACCAGACGCGGGTACTGCTCTTCCAGTCGGCGGCCTACCATCATCTCGATGATCCTGTCTTCGTCGAGCTCGCTCACCGCCTGCTCGCCGATCCACTTGCCATCGCGCAGCACGGTGACCCGATCGCAGATCTCGAAGATCTCCTTCAAGCGGTGGGAGATGTAGACGATGCCGCAGCCCTGCTCACGCAGCTCGCGGATAACCTTGAACAGCTGCTCGGTCTCGGTGTCGGTCAGCGCATCGGTGGGCTCGTCCATGATGATGACGCTGGCATCAAACGACAGCGCCTTGGCGATCTCCACCATCTGCTGTTCACCGATGGAGAGACTCCCGAGCCGGGTATCCGGGCCGTGTTTGACGCCAAGTCGTGCCAGCAGGGTGCTTGCCCGTTCGCGCAGCTGCTTGTGATCGATGCTGCCAAAGCGGGTGCGCGGTTCGCGGCCGAGGAAGATGTTGGCGGCAATGGAGAGCTCCGGCAGCAGGTTCAGCTCCTGGTGGATGATGCTGATCCCCTGATCCTGGGAGTCGCGGGGCCCTTTGAAGTGAACCGGCTCACCGCGATAACTGATGCTGCCACTGTCGGCCTGATAGATGCCGGTCAGTACCTTCATCAGGGTGGATTTGCCAGCGCCGTTTTCGCCGAGCAGGGCCATTACCTGACCCGGGTAGACCTTGAGGCCTGCCTCATCGAGCGCCCGCACGCCGGGGAAGGTCTTGACGATCCCGGTGAGCGACAGAATGGGCGAAGGGGTTGTACTCATGGCTGATTCCTTGAAAAGGCTTAAAACGCCACGCCGGCGCAGAGAATGAGGTTGGCGTAGGGGGTCACCTCGCCGCTGCGCACGATGGCCTTGCTTTGGTGGGAGCGAGCCTTGAACGCTTCGTGCAGGCAGTATTCGATGGTGATGGGCTTGCCTTGGGCAGCGGCGTGCGCCTCCAGCTGATCCACCAGCGCCTGATGGGCGGCGGGGCTGATCTGCTTGATCTCGCTTGCCATGATCACCTTCTCCACCACCAGGTCGGTGAGCAGGGCGGTCAGCACGGTGCCAAGGTTCGGCGTCCCCGCCATCAACGCCAGATCGATGCGCTCGGGGCCCGCCGGAATGGGCAGGCCCGCATCGCAGACGGTGATCTCGTCGGTGTGGCCCATCTGTGCCACCAGGGCACTCAGGGGAGCATTGAGCAGTACGCCTCGTTTCATACAGCACCTCGGCAGGCTATGCCCGCGTATCTGATGTTAGCTAGGCAACCGGTTACGCAACCGGTTGCGTCATGAAGTGGAAGATAGGCGTTCAGGCGTTCTGGATCCACCAGGAGATGGCAGAAATGTGAAAACGATCTCAATGGCGAGGGGAAAGCGGGGAAAAAGGTGCCAGAAGAGCACTGGCACCCGCAACGAGAGGAATTAGAGGGCGAGCCCTTGTTGCACGCCGGGGCGTGCCAGCATGCGCCGATAGTGATCCGCGACCTTGGGAAAGTCGCTGATGGCCACCCCGTCGCCCTCGAGCCAGCTCGCCACCACGAACAGGTAGATATCGGCCAGGCTGAAGCGCTCCCCCAGTACCCAGGGGCCGGCCAGATAGTGGCGCTCTATCTCGGCAAAGCCCTCGCGCATGTTGTGCGGCACCTTGGCCTGCATGGCGGCGATGGCCTGCGGGTCATCGGCCCAGCGGCTGGCCCGGCGGCCGTGGGCATGGGCGACGTGCACGGTGGCGGCGAGGAAGCTGTGCACCTCCTGCATGCGGGCCAGCAGGAAGGGGTCGTCCAGCGGTGCCAGCCCGGCATGGGGAAAACGCTGCGCCACATAGAGCAGCAAGGCCGGGGTTTCGGTGAGCACACCGTGTTCGGTGACAAGAGCCGGGACCCGTCCCTTGGGGTTGATGGCCAGATAGGCGGCAGAGCGCTGCTCGCCGGCCGCCAGATCCAGCCGTTTGACAACGTGAGGGGCACCGGCTTCGGTGAGGGCGATACGCACGGCCATGGCGCAGGTACCGGGCGCGAGATAGAGGGTCAAATCAGACATGAACATCTCCTTGTGAAGCGCGTGTCCCCTGTGATCCCGGGTGGGGCGGGGCGCGCAAAAAAATCCGCACTGTCGCCTGGCATCCTACGCCCCTGGTGGCCGTCGGCCAAGGGCGGGATCCCGGCCAGGACAAGGAGGGCTGATGAAATCAAAGGCTTTTTGAGCGCAGACGCGCGGGAAAAACGGCTACGCATGCCGGGTCAAATCGCTATAATGTGCTCCCTGAATAGCGGTCTTTCGGATGTTGGATAGTCAATTGAGTAACAAAATGCGGATAGGTGGTTCCCTCGAGCAGTCCCTGAGCCAGGGATATCGTCTCGACCTCAAGGGGGTATTGCAGGAGAGCTGGCAACAGACGCGGCGCACCGGGTTCGGCCTGCTGCTGGCCATCGTCGGGGTAACGGCCATCTGGATACTGTTGAGCAACACCCTGCTCGCCCCCTATGTCAATCAGGAAGGGGGGATGGACGTGGCCCTGGTGCTGAGCCTGCTCATCACCGTCATCATGTCGCCCATGACCTCTTCCCTCGACATGCTGGGGTTGCAGCAGTCGGTGGGGGTGCGTGCCCGGCCGAGCCAGGTGTTCGACTTCTTTCGCCACTTCCTGCGCCTTGGCAGCCTGAGCCTACTCGGCAGCCTCATCACCAGCCTGTTCGGCCCGCTGTTCGAGCTGGTGGGTCTGCCGGTGATGCTGGCCTTCATTCCGTCGGCCCTGATCGGCATGGGGCTGGTGTTTACCGTGCCGCTGGTGCTGGAGCGCGGCCTGTCGCCGGCGCAGGCCATTCTGGTCTCCCTCAAGCTGTTTGCCCGTGGCTGGCCCAGCATAGTGCTGCTGCACGGGGTCATGATGGCGCTCTTCTTCCTGGCGCTGATCCCCATGGGGCTGGGGCTTATCTGGGTGGCACCGCTCTATTTCAACTGCAAGGGGATCCTCTACCGGGATCTGTGCGGGGTGGCGGTCGAAGTAACCGACGTGAGCCAGGGCCCCGATCATTTCAACGCCTGACGGGCATGCAGGGCGTCAGACAACAGCAACAGATAGCGGCGCGTGTAGATGCGTGATGCAAAAGGATGGCATATGAACAATCGATACGGGATGGCGGCCGCGCTGCTGATGGCGCCCATGCTGGCAGTGGCGCAGCCCTCCCTCGAGCTGCAGTACGGCACCTTCTACAGCCAGATGAAGACCTTCGCCAAAGGGGAGTTTGGCCACGCCAGGCTGGGTTTTTATCTGACCGATCAGCAAAATGGCCGGCGCTGCCAACTCACCTCGGCCCGGGTCTCGACTCTGGATCGGGACGTGGCGGCCGAGGTGACCATCGACAGCGAATTGCGACTGCCCTATGACGACGATCTGAATCTCGACAAGGCAAGCGTGGTAGTGGGGCTCACCGAGCCTCATGCAGCTTGCGATCTGTCGGTGCAGGTGATGGCGGATGTGCCGCCGCCGGCAGACAGTCGGTGGGAGCTCAAGGTGAGCGAGCTGACGGGCCGTCAGCACGACATGCAGAGCCTGCTGGAGAAGCTGGCCGGCGTGGTCGGCAAGTATTTCCTGCCCGAGATGACGGGGGTGAGGGTCAGCCTGGTGCAGCCAAGCGGCACCGCCTACCTCATCGACGGTGCTCGCCAGCTGCCGCTGCCCTGGCAGGAGGGAGAACTGCTGCTGAACAACGCCCAGTTGGCGGAGTTTGCAGAGGGCAAGCTGCAGCTGCAGGGAGAGATCCTGCGGTTGACGCCCTGGCTGCACAAGGGCTGATGGGTCCCGGGCCGCCAGCTGGCCGGCATAAAAATAAAAAAGGAGCGCCTGGCGCTCCTTTTTTCATTGGTGATGGTGAGGGCTTAGCGCACCTCAATCACGTCCAGCATGTCCATCTCGTCGATGTCCAGCAGCGGTGCCTTGGGCAGCTCGGGCGGATCAAACGCCTTGTCGCCGCCGTCGATGATGCCGGAGTCGCGGTTGATGCTCTTGAAGTCAAACAGCTTGTGATCGAGCAGGTGGCTCGGGATCACGTCCTGAATGGCGGTGAACATGGTCTCGAGACGACCCGGGAAGCGGCGATCCCACTCCTGCATCATCTGCTTGATGGCCTGGCGCTGCAGGTTCTCCTGGGAGCCGCACAGGTTGCACGGGATGATGGGGAAGGCCTTGACCTCGGCATAGCGCACCAAGTCCTTCTCCTTGCAGTAGGCGAGCGGGCGGATCACCACGTTCTTGCCATCGTCACTCACCAGCTTGGGCGGCATGGACTTGAGCTTGCCGCCGTAGAACATGTTGAGGAACAGGGTCTCGAGGATGTCATCGCGGTGGTGACCCAGGGCAATCTTGGTGCAACCCAGCTCCTGGGCGGTGCGGTAGAGAATGCCGCGGCGCAGGCGGGAGCAGAGGGCGCAGGTGGTCTTGCCCTCCGGCACCTTCTCCTTGACGATGGCGTAGGTATCCTCTTCGACGATCTTGAAGTCGATGCCAAGGGTGCTCAGGTATTCGGGCAGCACGTGCTCGGGGAAGCCGGGCTGCTTCTGATCCAGGTTGACCGCCACCAGATCGAAGTGGATGGGGGCGCTGGCCTTCAGGCTCATCAGGATGTCGAGCATGGCGAAGCTGTCCTTGCCGCCGGACAGGCACACCATGACCTTGTCACCCTCTTCAATCATGTTGAAGTCGGCAATGGCCTGACCTACGTTGCGCCGCAGGCGCTTCTGCAGTTTGTTGAAACTGTATTTTTCTTTGGCGTTAAGCTCTTCTAGCATGACCTGAAACCCGGGACAAAAATAAGCGGCTTATTATAGCCATGTCCCGGGGGAGGGCAAGAAAGGCTTATGCTGGACGGCGGCTATCGACCGGGCAGCTGTAGTCGGCAGGCTTGAGGATCAGCATGTCGCAGGCGAGGCGATCCACCACGTGTTCGGCTGTGTTACCAAGCAGGGCGGCGGAGAGCCCGGTGCGACCGACGCACCCCATGATCATCAGGGTGGCCTGCAGCTCGCCGGCGAGATCGGGCAGCACCTCTTCGGGCAGGCCTTCCGCCACCCGGGTCCAGAGATGGCCGATGCCGTATTTGTCGGCGTGGCTCAGCAGCAGGCTCTCGTGGTGTTTGCGAATGGCGTCGTTGTAGGCGTTGGGGTCAAACTCCGGCAGCTCGATAGCCACGTTGACCGGGGTGCCCGGATAGGTGTTGACCAGATAGAGGTTGGAGCCGAGCAGCTCGGCGATGGCGATCCCCTCTTCGGTGATCCGCTCGTTGAGCAGTTTCTGATCCTGATCGTCGCTGGAGCAATTGATGGCGGCGATGATGTTGCCGCCCCGCTGCCAATGCCCCTCTTTCACCAGCAGCACGGGGCAGGGGCACTTGCGCAGCAGATGCCAATCGGTGGGGGTGAAGATGAAGGTTTGCAGGAAGGAGTGGTGGTGGGTGGCCTTGACCACCAGATCGTGGCGCTGCTCCAGCACTTCCTGAATGATGCATTCGAAGGGACGGTTGTGCCAGACCACCTTGATCTCGCAGTCCAGCCCACGGGCACGGTAGGGTTTGAGTATGTCGTCGAGCCACTCACGGCGCTGGGAAATGACCCCGTGGCGCATCTCTTCTCGCTCGTCCACCGACAGCATGGCGGTCATTTCATACGAGAAGTCGTAAATGGTGAGTAACAGGGTCAGCTGCGCCCCTTCGTCCAGCTCGGCGACCTTGACCGCACGTTCGAGGGCGATTTGCCGCTCTTCTTCCGGGTTGATGACCACCAGGATTTTTCGGTACTTGACCATGTTCTCCTCCTCCTTGGCAAAAATACCAATGATGGCAGACCTTTAGCCATTACAGCTTAGCTCAGGAGGAGAAGGGGGGACGTGTGCCGGATCAAATTTCGGGGTAAACCGATCCGGCACCAGAGAGAGGAGGCTTAGCCGCAGGGGGGGCGGGTCGCACCGGCCATGACGCCGAGGGCGACGTGATCCAGCACGGTAATGTACTTGCCCTTGACGCTGATGAGGCCTGACTTCTGGAAACGGCCCAGCAGACGGCTGATGGTTTCGACGGTGAGGCCGAGGTAGTTGCCGATGTCGCCGCGGGTCATGGAGAGGCGGAACTCCTTGGCGGAGAAACCACGCTCGGAGAAGCGCACCGACAGGTTGTGCAGGAAGGCGGCAAGGCGCTCTTCGGCATTCTTCTTGGAGAGCAGCAGGATCATCTCCTGGTCGCCCATGATCTCGTTGCTCATCAGCCGCATGATCTGCTGGCGCAGCTTGGGCATCTTGCCGGAAAGATCGTCGAGCACGTCGAACGGGATCTCGCACACCATGGCGGTTTCCAGTGCCTGGGCGAAGGAGGGGTGCGTCTGCTTGTGGATGGCGTCAAAGCCGACCAGATCGCCAGCCAGGTGGAAGGCGGTGATCTGCTCGTCACCCTGTTCGGTGATGGTGTATGACTTGATGGTCCCGGAACGGATGGCATAGAGCGATTTGAGCTCGTCGCCGGCCTTGAACAACTCTTCACCCTTCTGGATCGGCTTCTTGCGCTCGATGATGCTGTCCAGCTGATCGAGCTCGTTGTCGTTCAGAGTGAAGGGAATGCAGAGCTGGCTGATGCTGCAATCCTGGCAATGAATTGCACAGCCACCGCTCTGAATACGTCTGCCAGGTTTCTTTTCCGGGATCATAGGCTCATACGAATAATTGATTTATATCAAACAAGTTTACCATCAACTCATCCGTTTTGGATAGGGTTTCAAAAGGATGCAATCCCGATCCAGAGAGTATGCAGACCGTATGCGATGAGCAGCAGGGCCCCGCCAAGGCGCAAACTGCGCAGGGTCAGCCAGTAGCGCAGTCGATCCGCCAGCCCCCCCAGCGCAAACAGGGTCGGCAGGGTGCCGAGGCCGAAAAAGAGCATGATCAGCGCGCCGCCAGCGGCCGATCCCGCCGCTGCGCTCCAGGTCAGCATGGAGTAGACCAGCCCGCAGGGGAGCCAGCCCCACACCATGCCAAACGGCAGTGCCTGCCAGGCCGAGGTGAAGGGGATGAACCTGCCCGCCAGTGGCTTGAGGTGGGGCCACAATCTGGCGCCCATGCGCTCGAGCAGCAACACCCCCTGCCACCAGCCGGCGAGATAGAGCCCGAGGGCAATCATCAGGAAGGCCGCCACCAGCCGCAGGCCGGCGATGGCGTGCTTGCCCGCACCGAGCTCGCTGGTGGTGGCGAGCAAGCCCCCGACCAGGGCGCCGGCGATCACATAGCTCAGGATCCGGCCGAGGTTGTAGTTGAGCAGGTAACCGAGCCGGCCCCAGAAGTGCTGCTTCTCGGCAGGAATGGCCATGGAGAGGGCGGCGGAGACGCCGCCGCACATGCCGATGCAGTGGCCGGCGCCGGCCAGTCCCACCAGCAGGGCGCCCAACAGATCAAGGGTGGCCGTCATCTTTGTGCTCGTGCTCGGCGTGTTTGGGGGCGGGTTGCTCTTCATCGAACAGGATGTTGGAGCCCTGGCGGTCGAGATCTTCAAACTGCTCGGAGCGAATGGCCCAGAAGAAGACGGCGCCGGCGATGATGACGAAGAGGATGGCGATGGGGATGAGGACGAAGATGATGTTCATGCAGCAAACCTTGCAATAAGAGGGGTCATGGTACACCCGTTGGTGGCCGCAGGCCCGTCGATTTGATGGTGAAGGGAGCAAGGCTCGCTCCCTTCACCCTGTCTGTCCCTGTGGTCACGGCTCAGCGGTTGAGCCGCATGGAGTTGGTGACCACGATGAGGGAGCTCAGCGACATGCCCGCCGCCGCCACATAGGGGGGCAGCCAGCCGCTCGCCGCCAGCGGCAGCACCAGCAGGTTGTAGCCGATGGACCAGGCGAAGTTCTCCTTGATGATCTTGCGGGTGCGCAGCGCCAGGGCGCGGGCATCCAGCAGGCGGGAGAGATCGTCGGCCAGCAAAATGGCGTCGGCGCTGTTCTTGGCAAGATCGGTGCCGCCGGCCATGGCGAAGGAGGCGTGGGCGCCGGCCAGCACAGGGGCGTCGTTGATGCCATCACCTACCATGATGCTGATGTCGCCGTGGGCTTCGTGCTCCTTGAGGTAGGCCAGCTTGCCATCCGGGGTGACCCCCTTGACCAGCTCGTCGACCCCCAGCTCGCGGGCCACCTCGTCGGCCTGGGCCGAGCTGTCGCCGGTGAGGATGGTGGTCTTGAGGCCGGCCGCCTTGAAGGCCTGGATCAGCGCCTTTGCATCGGGGCGCAGGGTGTCGGTCAGCAGGAAACGGGCGAGCGCCCGACCCTCGTCGGCCAGATAGATGACCAGCCCGTCCGCTTGCTTTTCGTGGGCATCGCTGATGCCGAGCCAGCGGGCACTGCCGAGTCGATAGTGACAACCCTCGATCACCCCTTCGATACCGTGTCCGATGACGGGGGTCACCTTGCTGGCCGCCAGCAGCACGGCGTCGTCTGCGGCGTTGCTGCGAAAGGCGCGAGCGATGGGGTGTTCGGAATAGGCCTCCAGGGCGCGGGCGATGGCAAGGCAGCGCGCCTCGTCGAGATTGCCCAGGGCCTCCGTGCTGGTCAGGCTGATGTTGCCCGTGGTCAGGGTGCCGGTCTTGTCCATCACGATGCGGTTGGCCCGGGTCAGCACGTCCAGCACGTGGCCGCGGCGCAGCAGTATGCCGGCACGGGTCAGGCGGGCAGTGGCCGAGGTGAGCGCGGTGGGAGTGGCCAGCGACAGGGCGCAGGGGCAGGTCGCCACCAGCACCGCCAAAGTGACCCAGAAGGCCTGCTCCGGCTGATGGAAGTGCCAGAAGGTCCATACCCCGGCGGCGATGAACAGCAGCACCAGAATGAAGTGGCGGGAGAGCACGTCCGCCATCTGGGCGATGGCCGGTTTGTCGTCCAGCGCATGATCCTGCAGCCGCATGATCTGGGCCAGGCGCGACTCTTCGATACGATGACTGACCCGGATCTCCAATGGGGCGTCGGTGTTGATGGTGCCGGCGTAGACGGCATCTCCCGCCTGCTTGAGCAGTGGCAGCTGTTCGCCGGTCAGCATGGATTCGTTGAGACTGGCCTGCCCAAGCAGTATGATGCCGTCCGCCGGTAGGGTGGCCCCCGCCAGCACTCGCACCCGATCGCCAACCTGCAGCGTCTTGGCCGCCACCTCGTGTTCGCCATCCTCATCGAGCCGGGTGGCCATGATGGGCACCAGCCGCGCCAGGTTGGAGCTCGACTCGGATGCCTTGCGTCTGGCCCGCAGCTCGAGGAAGCGCCCCAGCAGCAGGAAGAAGACGAACATGGTGATGGAGTCGTAATAGACCTCACCGGTATTGAACACGGTGGCCCACATGGAGGCGACGAAGGCACCGATCAGCGCCAGCGACACCGACACGTCCATGGAGAGGTGCCCCTGCCTGAGGCTGCGCCAGGCGCCCACGTAGAAGGGCTGGGCCGAGTAGATCATGATGGGGGTGGAGAGCAGCAGACTTATCCACTTGAAGTAGACCATGAACTCCTCTTCGACACTGATGAAGAGGTCCATGTAGAGCGCCACCGCGCACATCATCACCTGCATGGAGCCGAGCCCCGCCAGTGCCAGCCGGAACATGTAGCTGCGCACCTCTTTGGCGTAGAGCGCTTCCTGCTGGTGAGTCTGGAAGGGGTAGGCGCGATAGCCAATTTTGGCAAAGCCCTTGAGTATGTCGCTCAACGAGAGCCGGTCAGGGTCCCACTTGATGCGGGCTCTGTGGGTGGTGGTGTTGACGTTGATGTAGTGCAGCCCGGCAAGGTTGCCCAGATGGCGTTCGATGAGCCAGGCACAGGCGGCGCAGGTCAGCCCTTCCACCGTCAGCTGGATCTCGCGCACCTTGTGGCTGCCGGTGGCGCTGTCGGTGACAAAGTCCTGCTGCACTTCGGCCAGATCGTAGTGGGTGAGGGCGGCGAGCTCCTCGGGCACCAGCTCGCCCTTGGTGCCGGGGGCGGTGCGGTGCTCGTAGTAGCTGGCCAGGCCGCATTCGAGAATGGTTTCCGCCACCGCCTGACAACCGGGGCAGCACATGGGTTGGACTATGCCCTTTATCTCGAGGGCATAGCGGCTGCCAGCGGGGACCGGCTCACCACAGTGAAAGCAGCCGCTCATGACAGCTGGCCGCAGGCTACCCGGCCTGTCGGCAGAAACAGTGAAGCGCCGGTTGCTGCCGGCGTGTCATGGTAAACAGGACGGCTCATGACTCAGCGCCCTTTGGGATCGAGTTCGACGGGGGCCTTGGTGGGGAGCTGGACTGTCTCTTGCAAGCGCCATTCGTGGTTGAAGGCATCCACCCGCACGTGCCACTTGCCGGTGAGGGCCTTGTCGAGCAGCAGGCGATAGACGCCGTTGCCGTCGGCGGTCACCATGTGCTCGCTGTCCATGCCGGCGAGGGTGGGGTGAAACAGGGAGAGGTAGAGCGCCTGGCCGGCCGGGATATCCCCTGACAGCGGTTTGAGGGTCAGCTCGTTGCCGTTGACCTCCAGCGCGATGTGGATGTTGAGGGCTTCGGCGCGATCAAACTTGCTGAGATCCTGATTAATCTCTTTGCCTTGCTTGTAATAGTCTTCGGCCACCAGATTGACGCCATCCTTGCTGGCGATGATCGCCGTGCTGATGCTGCCGATCACGGCGGCGGTCGGGAGGGCGATGATGAACCAGGGCCAGAATTGGCGATACCAGGGTTGGGACATAGTGCTACTACCGTGAAACCAGTGGTTAACGAAACAGAGGAATTTCAGTCAACACAAGATAACAAAAAGCCTCGAAGAGTCGAGGCTTTTTGCTGAGTAATCACGTGTTTATCACATGTTACTGCTTATTTTGCTGGTCGTTGTGGGACAAGCTGTAAACGTAGGAGGCGAGCAGGTGCACCTTGTCTTCACCCAGAATATCCTTCCAGGCCGGCATCACGCCGTGACGACCGTGGGTGATGGTCTGCTCGACCACCTGACGGGAACCGCCGTAGAGCCAGGTGTTGTTGGTGAGATCCGGTGCCCCGAAGGCGATGCCGCCCTTGGCGTCCGGACCGTGACAGGCGGCGCAGATGGTGAAGCGTGCTTCACCCTTCTTGGCTTCCACCATGTCCACCTTGCGACCGGAGAGGCTCAGCACGTAGGAGGCCACTTCGCGGACTCCGTCCTTGCCGAGGATCTCGCCCCAGGCGGCCATCACGCCCTGACGACCGCCCATGATGGTGGTCTTGATCTGGTCGGGCGCGCCGCCCCACTGCCATTCGCTGTCGGTCAGGTTCGGGAAACCGCGACCGCCGCGGGCATCGGAGCCGTGGCACTGGGAGCAGTTCTGCAGGAACAGACGCTGACCCACCTTGCGGGCTTCCGGATCGGCGGCGATCTCCTCGATGGCGCGATAGGTCTTGCCATCGGCCTGATAGGCCAGCTCACGGAACTTGGCGCCGTAGATCTCGTCAGCCTTGACGAGCTCGCGATCGTATTCCACCGCACGGCCTTCAGCCTTGGCGGAGGCTGCCGCTGCCTTAGACTCGGCCAGCGAGCGTACGTCCTGGTTGGAGCTCTGCCAGCCCAGCACGCCCTTGAAGTTGCCAAGGCCCGGGAAGGCGATCAGATAGACCAGACCGGTGACGATGAAGAAGAGGAACATGTAGGTCCACCACTTCGGCAGCGGGTTGTTGATCTCTTCGATACCGTCGAAGGCGTGTCCCATGGACTTGCCTTCTTCCACGCCCATCTTGTCGCGCAGGCACCATACCAGCAGCAAGAAGCAGCCGAGGATGGTCCCCAGACTGATGACGGTCACAAAAATGCTAAACAAAGTGCTCATTATTGTTTCGCTCCTGCGTTCTTGTTATCAGCACTGGGTTGCTCGTCGTCGGCAAATACCAGATTGGCCGCCTCGTCGAAGGAGGTCTTGCGGCGTTTGCTGTAGGCCCAGACGATGATGCCGATCATGATGGCCATCAACAGCAGGGTATACAGGCCGCGAAAAGTGCCGTAATCCATATCCTGACTCCTTTATTTCAGGGCATGACCCAGTGATTGCAGATAGGCTACCAGCGCATCCAGCTCGGTCTTGCCTTTCACGGCCTCGCCGGCACCCTGAATGTCGGCATCCGTGTAGGGTACGCCGAAGTGATCGCGGAACAGGGCCAGCTTCTTGCCGGTCAGCTCACCGGTCAACACGTTGGTGTCGAGCCAGGGGAAGGCGGGCATGTTGGACTCGGGCACCACGTCGCGCGGGTTGATCAGGTGGGCACGGTGCCAGTCGTCGGAATAACGACCGCCAACCCGGGCCAGATCCGGACCGGTACGCTTGGAGCCCCACAGGAAGGGGTGCTCCCACACGCTCTCACCGGCGACCGAGTAGTGGCCGTAACGCTCGGTTTCGGCGCGGAACGGACGGATCATCTGGCTGTGGCAGACGGTGCAGCCTTCGCGGATGAAGATGTCGCGCCCTTCCATCTGCAGGGCGGTGTAGGGCTTGAGGCCCTCGACCGGCTCAGTGGTCTGCTTCTGGAAGAACAGCGGGGTGATTTCCACCAGGCCCCCCAGGCTGATGGCAAAAATGATGCCGACCACCAGCATGGGAACGCTCTTTTCAAAGATCTCGTGACGGTTATTGTTGCTCATGCTTTGACCTCTTCAATCATGCTGGCTGTGCGACAGGTTCCAGGGAACCTTTGGGCGCAGTGATGGTGCGATAGGCGTTGTAGGCCATCAGCAACATGCCGGTGACAAAGAAGCAGCCACCCAGGAAGCGCACGAAGTAGAAGGGATAAGAGGCCTGCAGCGCTTCTACGAAGCTGTAGGTCAGGGTGCCGTCGTCGTTGACCGCACGCCACATCAGACCCTGCATCACCCCGGAAATCCACATGGCGACGATGTAGAGCACGGTACCCACGGTTGCCAGCCAGAAGTGGACGTTGATGAGCTTGATGCTGTACATGCGGCCCTGGCCGAACAGGTTCGGGATCAGGTGATACACGGCACCGATAGAGACCATGGCAACCCAGCCCAGCGCGCCGGAGTGGACGTGACCGATTGTCCAGTCGGTGTAGTGGGAGAGGGCGTTGACGGTCTTGATCGCCATCATGGGGCCTTCGAAGGTGGACATGCCGTAGAACGACAGGGACACGATCAGGAAGCGCAGGATGGGGTCGTAACGCAGTTTGTGCCAGGCACCGGAGAGGGTCATGATGCCGTTGATCATGCCGCCCCAGGAGGGGACGAACAGGATCAGCGACATCACCATGCCGAGGGACTGTGCCCAGTCAGGCAGGGCGGTATAGTGCAGGTGGTGCGGACCGGCCCAGATGTAGAGGGAGATCAGCGCCCAGAAGTGAACGATGGAGAGACGGTAGGAGTAGACCGGACGACCCGCCTGTTTCGGTACGAAGTAGTACATCATGCCGAGGAAGCCGGCAGTCAGCAGGAAGCCTACCGCGTTGTGGCCATACCACCACTGCACCATGGCATCCATGGCGCCGGAGTACATGGAGTAGGACTTCATGCCCGAGAGCGGCACTTCCATGTTGTTGACGATGTGCAGCACGGCCACCGTGATGATGAAGGCACCGAAGAACCAGTTCGCCACATAGATGTGGGAGGTGGTGCGCTTGACCAGGGTGCCGAAGAAGACCACGGCATAGGCGACCCAGACGATGGTGATGGCGATATCAATCGGCCATTCCAGCTCTGCGTACTCCTTGGAGGTGGTGTATCCCAGCGGCAGCGAAATGGCGGCAGAAAGGATGATGGCCTGCCAGCCCCAGAACACGAAGGTCGCCAGCGGGCCACCAAACAGTCGGGTTTGACAGGTGCGTTGTACCACATAGAAGGAGGTCGCCATCAGGGCGCTACAGCCAAATGCGAAGATGACCGCGTTGGTGTGCAGAGGGCGAAGGCGACTGTAAGTCAGCCAGGGAGTATCAAAGTTGAGGGCAGGCCAGATCAACTGGGCTGCAATCAGTACGCCAACCGACATGCCGACAATTCCCCAGACAATCGTCATGACGGTGAACTGGCGAACAACGGTGTAGTTGTACTCAGGATGGTTAGTTGTATGGCTCATCGTTGTATTCCGCTTCCGATGCTGCTGTTGTTTGATTTTGTGTCCAGTGAGGTGGACCGACTTCATTGGCTACTGCCTTTTCTCTTGTTAACAACTGTTAATAAAAGGAAAAGCAAAAAGTAGCTAAATGAAAATTCAATGGGAATGATACTGAACTGACAGGTAAAATAACAGTATAAACAGTGATATATTTGGCTCCGTTGGGTCTCGCCTGTTCAATTATTTACCTTGCGCGAGATCACGAAAATGTCATTTTTCAGACATCTTACAAGGTTGTTTTTTCATGAAAGAGAGACTCACTTCACGCAAAATTATCCATTTGGCGATCGTGTTGACTATTTTGCTCGGTTTGGTTGCCTATCGAACCTGGTTCGATGGCGCGCAGACGGCGATGGCAAGCTCGGAAAAAGATCAGATTTGTGATCTGTCCCACAGCTCATGCCCTCTGCAGGCGGGGAATAAGCCGCTGACCGCCCGCATCGCCTCGCTGCCGGTACAGGCCGAACGTGACTTCGTGATACAGCTTCAGGGCGGCGATCCGGCCGTCACGCCGGTGAAGGCGTGGCTGGAGGGGCGGGACATGTTCATGGGGACCATTCCGGTCACTTTTGAGGCCACAGCCCAGGGCTGGCAAGGGACGACCCTGGTGGGATCCTGCACCTCGCCGATGATGGTCTGGCTGCTCAATATCGAGTGGAGCAATGGCCAGCGCCAGCAACTGGCGCTCTCCGTCGCCCGCTGAGGGCCTCTTCCTGAGGTGCAAAAGGAGGGGGCAAGGTGAAAATTGATTTGAATTTTTCAGGCAGGGCGTTACCTTGCACTGATTGTCAGGGAGTGAAGTTCATTTAATCATGATTGAAAAACAAGCATTTTATCGCACGCTCAACCAGCAGGCTCAGGCATTGCTGGAGGGAGAGCCGGATCTCATCGCCAACCTGGCCAACCTGTCCGCCCTGCTCAATCAGGAGCTGGCCGACATCAACTGGGTCGGCTTTTACCTGTTGCAGGGGGAGACCCTGGTGCTCGGCCCGTTCCAGGGCAAGCCGGCCTGCGTACGCATTCCGGTCGGGCGCGGGGTATGCGGCACGGCGGTGGCCGAGGGCAAGACCCAGCTCATCGACGACGTGCACCAGTTTGAGGGGCATATCGCCTGCGACGGTGCCAGCAATGCCGAAATCGTGATCCCGCTGCGCCGGCGTGGCGAGATCATTGGCGTACTGGATATCGATAGTCCAATCTTTAACCGCTTTGACGAGCAGGACCGGATTGGCCTCGAAGAAACGGTGCAAATTTTGGAAAGCATGCTCTAAGTCATTGCTTGATGGTTCGCAAAAGGCCCCAAGCTCTCTATAATGGGGCCTTTGTTGTGCTCGGGCGTGCCCGCGCGTTTATATGAAAGCCAAGGTTATACATGGAAAACACTGAGAAGCTGAAGAACAGTAAAGAGATCGTTGCCTACCTGGTCGAGAAATTCCCGGCCTGCTTCATCGCTGAAGGAGAGGCCAAGCCGCTCAAGATTGGCATCTTCCAGGATTTGGCCGAGCGTCTTGCTGACGACGCCAGAGTCTCCAAGACCATGCTGCGCTCCGCTCTGCGTCAATACACCTCCAGCTGGCGTTACCTGCATGGCCTCAAGGCCGGCCAGGCCCGTGTCGATCTGGACGGCAACCCGGGCGAGCTGCTCACCGAAGAGCACATCGAGCACGCCAAGCAAGCCCTGAAGGAGAGCAAAGAGCGTGTCTTTGCCAGCCGTCGTACCAACAATAAAGAAGAGAAGGCCAAGCAGCCGCGTCGTCCTGCCCCGCGCAAGGCCGATGCCGCCGCCAAGTCCAGCAAGCCGAAAGCCGCTCCCAAGGCTGCTCCGGTTGCTGACGAGGCCCCGCTGGTCAAGGTGGATGCCGCTACCCTGAAAGTAGAGCAGGGTGTGCGCGTGGTGCTGGGCAAGTCGCCGGTACCGGCCACCATCAAGGAAGTGACCAAGGATGACGTTCAGGTTCAATTGCAGACCGGCATGATGCTGCGGGTCAAATTCGAGCACCTGGTTCTCTAAGGAGACAAATGTTGAAGCATGGCGTAATTCGTTTTTCCCTCGTTGCCTGTAGCCTGGCGCTTGCCGGGCTTGCACAGGCCATCGAGCCGGTGCTCAAGGAAAGTGATTTGCCTGTGTTGGCTCAGGAGAGCCAACATGCTACGGCTAGCAAGCGAATTGCCAATCTGTTTACCCGCTCGCATTACAAGCAGTTCAAGCTGGACGATGCCTTTTCCTCCGTGATCTTTGACAAGTATCTGGAGAATCTGGATTACAGCCGCAACCTGTTTCTGGCCTCTGACATCAGCCGTTTTGAAAAGTACCGTACCGGCTTTGACACCGACCTCGAAAGAGGGCGGCTGGCACCGGCCTACGAGATGTTCAACCTGAGTCAGCAGCGGCGTTATGAGCGGTTCGAATACGCCCTCAAACTGCTCGATACTCCTTTCGATTTTACCCAGCCCGACAACTACGTGTTTGATCGGGAAGGGGCGGCCTGGCCGAAAGACGAGGCCGAACTCAACGAGTTGTGGCGCCAGCGGGTCAAGTTCGATGCCCTGAGCCTCAAGCTCAGCGGCAAGGAGTGGCCCGAGATCAAGGAGCTGCTCGGCAAGCGTTACAACAACGCCATCAAGCGGATGTCCCAGACCGAGAGCGAGGATGTATTCCAGCTCTTCATGAACTCCTTCGCTCGCGCCATCGAGCCGCACACCAGCTATCTGTCTCCGCGCAGCGCCGATCGTTTCAACACCGAGATGAACCTCTCGCTGGAGGGGATTGGGGCCGTGCTGCAGGCCGAAGATGACTTCACCGTCATTCGCTCCCTGGTGCCCGGCGGCCCTGCTGCCAAGTCCAACCACCTGAAACCGGACGACAAGATCGTCGGGGTAGGGCAGGACGACGGCAAGATTGTCGACGTGATCGGCTGGCGTCTCGATGACGTGGTCGAGCTCATCAAGGGGCCCAAGGGCAGCAAGGTGAAGCTGGAGATCCAGCGCGGCAAGGGCGCCAGCGCCAAGACCGAGCAGATCGAGCTGGTACGTGACAAGGTGCGTCTGGAAGACAGGGCCGCCAAGTCCAAGGTGATCACCGCCGAGGGCAAGAAGATCGGCGTGCTCGAGATCCCGAGCTTCTACGTCAACCTGCACGACGACGTGATCAAGGAGCTCTCCAGCCTCAACAAGCAGAAGATCGAGGGTCTGATCGTCGATCTGCGCGGCAACGGCGGCGGTGCGCTGACCGAGGCCTCTGCCCTGAGCGGCTTGTTCTTCGCGAGCGGCCCAGTGGTGCAGATCCGGGATCACATGGGCCGCATCACCGTCAACGGTGATGACGACGGCAACGTCTACTACGGCGGCCCCATGTCGGTGATGATCGACCGCTACAGCGCCTCGGCCTCCGAGATCTTCGCTGCCGCCATGCAGGATTACGGCCGTGCCCTGATCCTCGGCGAGAACTCGTTCGGCAAGGGCACGGTGCAACAGCATCGCAGCCTCGCCAAGGTCTATGACTTCTACGAGCAGCCGCTGGGTCACGTGCAGTACACCATCGCCAAGTTCTACCGGATCAACGGTGGCAGCACCCAGAACAAGGGCGTCGCCCCGGACATCAGCTTCCCGACTGCGGTGGCGCCGGAAGAGACGGGCGAGAGCCGTGAGTTCAACGCCTTGCCGTGGGACAAGATTGCATCGGCCAAGTACGACAAGCTCGGCAACTTCGCCAGCCTGCTGCCCAAGCTGCAGTCTGCCCACGAGGCACGGATCAACAAGGATCCGGAGTTTGCCTACGTGATGCAGGACATTGCCGACTACAAGGAGGAGAAAGACAAGAAGTCGGTCTCCCTCAACGAGGCGGAGCGTCTGGCGGATCAGGCCAAGCAGGACGAGAAGGCTCTCAAGCGCGCCAACGAACGCCTGACTCGCCTGGGCAAGCCGACGGTGAAGAGCCTGGACGATCTGCCTGCCGATTTTGAGGCACCCGACGAGTATCTGGTCGAGGCTGCCAACATCACGGCGGATCTGGCCAAGCTCAGCAAACGCGGCTGAACAGGGACAGCCAATTAATCAACAAGGGCGACTTCGGTCGCCCTTTCCTTTGCCTGAATGCAAACTATTTGACCCTGCCAACCGGTTATGACAGCCTCTGACACGTCAATAACAAGCGTGGAAGCAAACAATAATGACCGATCACTCCCAGGCCATGACGGCCAAATATCGCCAGGATTACCAGGCTCCGCTCTACTGGTGCGACAGCATCGACCTCGATTTTCAGCTGCAGGAGCCGCAGACCCGGGTCACCGCCATCTCGCGGCTGCGTCGCAACGGCGACCACAAGGAGCCGCTGGTGCTGGATGGCGAAGGGCTGGTCCTGCACGCCATCAGCGTGGACGGGGTTGCCTTTACCCAGTACGAGCAGGGTGAGAGCAGCCTGACCCTGTTCAACCTGCCGGCAGAGTGCGTGCTGACCATAGTCACCGACATCAACCCGGCCGCCAACACCGCGCTGGAAGGGCTCTACAAATCCGGCGATGCCTACTGCACCCAGTGCGAGGCGGAAGGGTTCCGACGCATCACCTATTACATGGACAGGCCCGACATCCTGGCCCGCTACAGCACCCGCATCACCGCCGACAAGGCCAAGTATCCTTTCCTGCTCTCCAACGGCAACAAGGTCGACAGCGGCGATCTGGGTGACGGCCGCCACTTCGTGCAGTGGCAGGATCCCTTCCCCAAACCGAGTTACCTGTTTGCGCTGGTGGCCGGGGACTTCGACGTGGAGCGCAGCCACTACACCACCAAGAGTGGCCGCCAGGTTGCCCTCGAGATCTTCGTCGACAAGGGCAACCTGGACAGAGCCGGTTTCGCCATGGAGAGCCTCATCAACTCCATGCGCTGGGACGAGCAGCGCTTCGGCCTCGAGTACGACCTCGACATCTACATGATCGTGGCGGTGGACTTCTTCAACATGGGCGCCATGGAGAACAAGGGGCTCAACATCTTCAACTCCAAGTTCGTGCTGGCCAACCCGGCTACCGCCACTGACAGTGACTACCACGGCATTGAGCGGGTGATCGGCCACGAATACTTCCACAACTGGACCGGCAACCGCGTCACTTGCCGCGACTGGTTCCAGCTCAGCCTGAAAGAGGGGCTGACGGTGTTCCGGGATCAGGAGTTCTCCTCCGATCTGGGCTCGCGTGGGGTCAACCGCATCAACAACGTGCGCACCGTGCGCGGCCCGCAGTTTGCCGAAGATGCCGGCCCCATGGCCCACCCCATCCGCCCGGATGTGGTGATCGAGATGAACAACTTCTACACCCTGACCGTTTACGAGAAGGGCTCGGAAGTGATCCGCATGCTGCACACCCTGCTGGGTGAGGATGCCTTCCAGGCGGGCATGCGCCTCTATTTCGAGCGCTTTGACGGTCAGGCGGTCACCTGTGATGACTTCGTGCAGGCGATGGAAGATGCCTCCGGTGTGGATCTCGGCCGCTTCCGCCGCTGGTACAGCCAGTCCGGCACTCCCGAGCTCACCGTGACCGACGAGTACGATGGCGACAGCGGCGTCTATCGCCTGCACGTGAGCCAGCACACCCCGCCGACCCAGGATCAGCCGCAGAAACTGCCGCTGCATATCCCCCTCGACATCGAACTCTATGACGAGCAGGGGGCCATCATCCCGCTGCAGTACCAGGGCAAGGCCATCGGCAACGTGCTCGACGTGTTGGAAGCGGAGCAGACCTTCGTGTTCGACAAGGTATCGGTCAAGCCGGTGCCCTCCCTGCTGCGGGACTTCTCGGCGCCGGTCAAACTGCATTTTGACTACAGCGACGAGGCATTGGCCTTCCTGATGCGCCATGCCCGCAACGAGTTTGCTCGCTGGGATGCGGCGCAGATGCTGATCAACAAGGCGGTCATCGACGGCGTGGCCCGGACTCAGCAAGGGCAGGGGGTTGATGTCTCCCGGACCCTGCTGGCGGCCTTTGTCGCCATCCTCGACGACGAGGAGCTCGACCCCGCCCTCAAGGCGGAGATCCTGGCGCTGCCGGGCGAGGCGACCCTGGCCGAGCTGTTCGAGGTGGCCGACATCGATGCCATCCATCAGGTGCGCAACGAGATCCAGACCTCGCTGGCCCAGGCCTTCGGAGCCCGTCTGGTGGCCTGCTACGTGAGTCTGCGCCTGCCGGCTTATCAGGTGGTGCACGCCGACATGGCCAAGCGGGCGCTCAAGGGGGTCGTGCTGGGCTATCTGGCGGCCCTCGATGCCGGCAGCGCCGATCTGCTGGTGCGCCAGCAATATGCGGCTGCCGACAACATGACCGACACCCTGGCGGCGCTGCAGGTGGCCAACAGCCATCTGCTGCCGTGCCGCGCCGAGCTCTTGGCCGATTTCGAAGGCAAGTGGGCCAAGGACGGACTGGTGCTGGACAACTGGCTGCGGCTGGTGGGTGCCAAGCCGGCGGAAGACGTGCTGGAAGAGGTGAAGCAGGCGATGGCGCATCCCACCTTCAGCATTCGCAACCCGAACCGGCTGCGGGCGCTGGTGGGCAGCTTTGCCATGAACAACCAGGTGCAGTTCCATGCGCGCGATGGTCGCGGCTACCGCTTCCTGACCGATCTGCTGATCGAGCTCAACGAGGTCAATCCGCAGGTGGCCTCCCGCCTCATCACTCCGCTCATCCAGTTCAAGCGGCTCGATGAGGGGCGCAAGGCTCTGATCCGCACCGAGCTGACCCGTCTGGCCAACCTCGAGGGGCTGGCGCGGGATCTGTTCGAGAAGGTGAGCAAGGCGCTGCAGCAGTAAGCACGAGCGGGCGGGGGAGTCATCTCCCGCCCTTTTACCGTGAGTCTTCAACCACGACCAGAGGAGTCATCGTGAAGCAGTTTACCTTTCGCCTTTCACTTAGCCATGACGAGGTCATGCTGATGTACCAGGGCCATGCCAAACGGCTGGTGGTGCGCAGCGAGCAGGGGCTGACCCTGGAACTGGGCATAGAAAAAATACGGCCCTTCGTCGCCATCAGCGGGGTACATGGCTACTTTCGCCTCAAAACCCAGGACGATTATCGCTTTATCAGCCTCGAACGCATAAATTAACAAAACTCGAACATATTTCCGCGTAATTCACTGCTTTCAGTCACTATCTATCCGGTAAATCCGTAACCATCCAGTGGGATTTTCTGTTTTTTGCCAGAACGGCAAAATTTTTCACAGCTTAAGGCGTGATCTGCCCCTTGTTTTTAACAACTCATTATCACCTTTGCTCGCCTTCCTTGATCCAAGACATTACACTTCGCAGCAACTCTGTACCGGTGGGCATCCAGGGTGGATGTCTCTGTGTCGGTGGTTAATGTCGTCCGATAAGGAATATAGAAATGGCATTGAAAGACGCCCCTACCTCAGTTCTGCTCGAAAACGTTCTCAGCCTGATCCATCAGAAGTTGCCCAAGAAGAGTGCCTCCCTGGTCGAGTGCTTCGTCGCCAAGTTCTACGGCAACATGGCGAGCACCGATCTGCACGATCGCAATGACAGCGATCTCTATGGCGCCGCGCTCAGCCTGTGGAATGCGCTCAACCAGCGCACCAGCACAGAGCCCTATATCCGGGTCTACAATCCCGAGCTGACCCGCCACGGCTGGCAGTCTCCCCATACCATCGTCGAAATCATTCTGCAGGACTCCCCCTTCCTGGTGGATTCCATCCGCATGGCGCTCAAGCGCCGGGGCATCACGGCGCACATGATGCTGCACCAGCCGCTGCACCTCATTCGCGGCAGTGAAGGCAAGATCAGCGCCATTCTGGATCTGGACAACACGGCCGAACAGACCTCCGTCGAGACCGCCTTCCTCATCGAAATCGATCACCTCACCAGTGAGGAGCAGATGGAAGGGCTGACCGCCGAGCTCAACTCCGTCGCCGGTGAAGTGGCCCTGGCGGTAGGTGACTGGCAGCCCATGCTGGCACGCCTGAACGAGATCATCGACGAGCTGCCCAAACGCAAACACCCGGTCAGCAAGGCCGAGGTAGACTCCTGCGTCGCCTTCCTCAAATGGGTGGCCGCTCACAACTTCACCCTGATGGGCTATCGTCGCTACGACGTCAAGGCGGTGGAGGGGGATCACGAGATCCTGCCGCAGCCGGATTCGAGCCTGGGTCTGATGAAAAACTCCATCAAGGATGAGGGGCAGCGCCTGGGCACCATGCCGGCCAGTGCCCGTCACGCGGCCCTGAGCTCCTCCCTGCTGATCCTCACCAAGTCCAACAGCAAATCACGGGTGCATCGCCCGGCCTATGTGGACTACATCGGCATCAAGCGCTTCGACGAGCACGGCAAAGTGATCGGCGAAGATCGCTTCATCGGTCTGTATGCCTCCTCCATCTACAACACCAGCGCGACCCAGATCCCGCTCATCAGCCACCGCCTCGAGCGCATCATGGCCGCCTCCGGTCACGAGAAGGGTTCCCATGCCTACAAGGCGCTGCTGAACGTACTGGAAACCTACCCGCGCGATGAGCTGATCCAGGCTCGCGAAGAGGAGCTGCTGGCCACCGGTCTCGGGGTGCTGGAGATGCAGGAGCGCGACATGCTGCGCCTGTTCGTGCGCCGCGACGTCTACGGCCGCTTTTTCTCCTGCATGGTCTATGTCACCAAGGAGCGCTACAACACGGCGCTGCGGGTCAAGACCCAGCAGATCCTGCAGAAGTATTTCGGCAGCAGCGAAGAGGTGGAGTTCAACGTCTACTTCACCGAGGGCGTGCTGGCACGGACCCACTACATAGTGCGGGTCAACAACAACAACGTGGATGTGGATGTGAACGAAGTACAGAACAACCTGATTGAAGCGGCCCGCAGCTGGGATGACCGTCTGGACTCCGTGCTGCTCTCTCACTACGGTGAAGCCCGTGGCAACGAACTGCGCCGCCGTTTCAGCACCGCCTTCCCCCGCGCCTACAAGGAAGACGTGCTGCCGGGCTCCGCCGTGGCCGACATCATGGAGCTGGACAACCTGAGCGAGGCCAATCCGCTCGGCATGCTGTTCTACCGTGCCCAGGAGGAGGAGAACGATCGCCGGGTACGCCTCAAGCTGTTCCACCGTACCGAACCCATCCACCTCTCCGATGTGCTGCCCATGCTGGAAAACATGGGGCTGCGGGTCATCGGTGAGACCCCGTATCAGGTGCGCACCCCGGCGGGCGACATCTTCTGGATCCTCGACTTCTCCATGCTACTGCATGGGGAGCAGCCGTTCGATCTGGAGCAGAGCCAGCAGCGCTTCCAGCAAGCCTTCGCGGCCATCTGGAACAAGCAACTGGAAGATGACGGCTTCAACCGACTGGTGCTGGGCGCCGGCCTCACCGGTCGTCAGGTCTCGGTGCTGCGCGCCTATGCCAAATACATGCGTCAGACCGGCGTCTCCTTCAGCCAGTCCTATATCGAAGAGACCCTGACCCGCTACCCGGATATCGCCCAGCTGCTGTTCACCCTGTTCGAACAGCGCCTGGATCCGGCCGGCAAGCAGGACGCCAAGGTACAGGCCAAGCTGCACGAGCAGCTCGCCGCCAAGCTCGATCAGGTTGCCAACCTGGACGACGATCGCATCATCCGCCGCTATGTGGAGATGATCGACGCCACCCTGCGCACCAACTACTACCAGCTGGACAAGGCGGGCAACATCAAGCCCTACGTCTCCTTCAAGCTGGCCCCCTCCAGCATCACCGACATGCCGCTGCCGCTGCCGAAGTTCGAGATCTTCGTTTACTCGCCGCGGGTGGAAGGGGTGCACCTGCGTTGGGGCAAGGTGGCCCGTGGCGGTCTGCGCTGGTCCGATCGCAAGGAGGACTTCCGTACCGAAGTGCTGGGTCTGGTAAAAGCCCAGCAGGTGAAGAACACCGTCATCGTGCCGGTGGGAGCCAAGGGCGGCTTCTACTGCAAGCAGATGCCGGCGGGGGCGCCCCGTGCCGTGATCCAGGAAGAGGGAAAGGCCTGCTATCGCCTGTTCATCCGCGGCCTGCTGGACGTGACCGACAACATCATCGGTGGCGAGGTGATCCCGCCCAAATCCGTGGTGCGTCACGACGAGGATGACTACTACCTGGTGGTGGCCGCCGACAAGGGCACCGCGACCTTCTCCGACATCGCCAACGAGATAAGCCTCGAATACGGTCACTGGCTGGGCGACGCCTTTGCCTCCGGCGGTTCGGTCGGCTATGACCACAAGAAGATGGGCATCACCGCCCGTGGCGCCTGGGAGTCGGTCAAGCGCCACTTCCGTGAGATTGGCGTCAACTGCCAGACTACCGACTTCACCTGCGTGGGGATTGGCGACATGGCCGGCGACGTGTTTGGCAACGGCATGCTGCTCTCCGAGCACACCCAGCTGGTGGGTGCCTTCAACCACATGCACATCTTCGTCGATCCGACCCCCAATGCAGCCAAGAGCTTCGTCGAGCGCAAGCGCCTGTTCGAGCTGCCAGGCTCAAGCTGGGATGACTACAACCGGGAACTGATCTCGGCAGGGGGCGGCATCTTCCTGCGCTCGGCCAAGTCCATCAAGCTGAGCCCCGAAATGCAGACCCTGCTCGGCACCGACAAAGCCAGCATGGCCCCGAACGAGCTGATCAAGGCGCTGCTCTGCCTGAACGTCGATCTGCTGTGGAACGGCGGCATCGGTACCTATGTGAAGAGTGCCCGCGAGAGCGATGCCGAAGTGGGCGATCGCAGCAACGATGTGCTGCGGGTCAACGGCCGCGATCTGCGGGCCCGCATCGTGGGCGAGGGTGGCAACCTGGGCTTCACCCAGCTCGGCCGGGTGGAGTACGCCAGCCAGGGTGGTCGCATCAACACCGACTTCACCGACAACGTGGGCGGGGTGGATTGCTCCGACAACGAGGTGAACATCAAGATCCTGCTGAACCAGCTGGTGGCAGCAGGGGACCTGACTCTCAAGCAGCGCAACCAGATGCTCTACGAGATGACCGACGACGTGGCGCAGATTGTCATCACCAACGCCTATCGCCAGTCCCAGTCCATCTCGGTGACCAGTTTCCGCGGCGCCGAGCAGCTCAAGGAGCAGCAGCGCTTCATCCAGGGGCTGGAGCGCGAAGGCAAGCTGGACCGCGGCCTCGAGTTCCTCCCCTCCGACGAAGAGCTCTCCGAGCGGATGGCGGCAGGGCAGGGGCTGACCCGACCCGAGCTGGCGGTGCTGGTGGCCTACGGCAAGATGGTGCTCAAAGAGCAGCTCAATTGCCCGGAAGTGACCGACGAGCCCTTCCTCGCCAACATGTTGGTGACCAGCTTCCCGGCCAAACTGCAGCAGCAGTTCGGGGCGGCGTTGGCCCAGCATCCGCTGCGCGGCGAGATCATCGCGACCCGGGTGGCCAACATGCTGGTCAACGACATGGGGCTCAACTTCGCCAGCCGGATGAAGGACGAGACCGGTGCTTCGGTGGCGGAAGTGGCCTGCTGCTTCGCCATGGCGCGCGAGGTATTTGGCCTCAACCAGCTGTGGCGCGACATCGAAGGGTGTGACAACCTGGTGGACGCCCAGACCCAGCTCGAACTGATGTTCTACAGCCGTCGCATCGTGCGCCGTGCCACCCGCTGGTTCCTGCGCGCCCGCAACCGCAGCTGGAGCATCAGCGAGAACATCGCCTTCTTCCGTCCGGCCTTCGAGACGCTGGGTCAGCACCTCTACGAGGTGATGGACGAGAGTGAAGTGGCCGAGCACCAGCAGGCGGTCGCCGCCCTGGTGGCCAAGCAGGTGCCACAAGCCATCGCCCGTCAGGTGGCCCACATGAGCAGCCTCTTCTCCAGCCTGGATCTGGCGCAGATTGCCGCGGAGCACAAGACCGACATCCTGCGCGCCGCCAACGTCTACTATCGCCTCGGCGCCAAGCTGGATCTGCACTGGTTCCTCGACCAGATCAATCATCAACCGGTGGGCAACCACTGGCAGGCGATGGCGCGGGCTTCCTTCCGCGAAGATCTGGACTGGCAGCAACGCAGTCTCACTTCCGTGGTACTGGAAGGGTGCAAAGATCAGGGAGAATGCGCTACCATACTGGCCGACTGGATTTCGGAGCATGAGCAACTCTTGTCCCGTTGGACCCACATGTTGGCCGACTTCAAGACCACCAGCACTCACGAGTTCGCCAAGTTCTCGGTGGCCTTGCGGGAGTTGAACCTGCTCCAGTTGAATTGCCGAACCTCGGCATAACCCCAAAAGCCCCGGCCAGTTGCCGGGGCTTTTTTTAAGGAGCAAACATGCTGTACCCTCTCGCCAGGCATTTCCTGTTCAAGCTCAATCCGGAACAGGCGCACGATCTCTCCATCAAATATTTGCCCCGCCTTCTCGGTACACCGCTCGATTGTTTCTTCCGCCACTCCCTGCCCAAACGCCCCGTCACCGTCATGGGGCTTTCTTTTGCCAATCCGGTGGGTCTGGCGGCCGGGCTCGACAAGGACGGTGAGTGCATCGATGCCTTCGGGGCCATGGGATTCGGTTTTATCGAGGTCGGTACTGTCACCCCCAGACCCCAGAGCGGCAATGACAAACCCCGTCTGTTCCGGGTCATTCCGGCCGAGGGGATCATCAACCGGATGGGCTTCAACAACAAAGGGGTCGACCACCTGGTCGCTCAGGTCAAGCAGGCCAAATATCAGGGGGTGATCGGCATCAATATCGGCAAGAACAAGGACACCCCCATCGAGCAGGGCAAGGATGATTATCTGAACTGCATGGACAAGGTGTATGACCACGCCGGTTATATTGCCGTCAATATCTCTTCCCCCAATACCCCTGGGCTGCGTTCGCTGCAATATGGCGAGGCACTGGATGAACTGTTGGCCGCCCTCAAGGTTCGTCAGCAGGAGCTGGCCGCACAATATAAGAAATACGTGCCGCTGGCCGTTAAAATAGCCCCGGACTTGACCCCGGATGAAATTAATCAAGTCGCCGCATCCTTGATAAAAAATGGCATCGATGGCGTGATTGCCACCAATACTACCCTCGAGCGCGACATGATTTATGACATGCCTCATGCCGGTGAAGCGGGGGGACTCAGCGGTCGTCCTCTGCAGCACAAGAGTACCGAGGTGATCCGCCAGCTGGCCAAGGCGCTGGATGGTGCGCTGCCCATTATCGGGGTCGGCGGCATCGACAGCGCCATGGCGGCCCGCGAGAAGCTGGCAGCGGGTGCCAGTCTGGTCCAGATTTATAGTGGTTTTATTTATAAAGGCCCGGATCTGGTCAAAGAGATTGTGACCCATATATAAGAAATAAATCGGTGCCCTTTATTTAAAGTTGCTGAAATTCTCGACATGGAATAAAGTCGAGTAACGACTTCCAGTAAGGGCACCTCCATGTGTATCCAACCCAATGACAATTGGCAGTGGCATTATGATGCTCATGACGATCGTCTGATGCTGGATTTATCCGATCGCATGATATTTGCCACCGAATATAAAGGGCGGCAATTGGTGCCTAGCTCCTTCACCACCCAGCCGTTTTGTGTGGATGATGCCGCGCTCTATTATCAACTGATGGACAGGGTGGCAGAACTGGAGTGGAGCGTGCCCCATCAGGTGCAGCTGGTCCTCAATGCCATCGCCGTCAGCCGCTTTTACAAACCCTTGATGCCACAAAGCTGGTTCTTTGGCGAAACCCATCCGGTTATCACTCCGGAAACCGGTGCACTGGTGTGCATGGGGACGCCTCATGGCAAGGGGGAGTTTCTGGTGATTGAAGCCGGCGATCAGGCCAGCGTCTGTTTGAACCTGACCGACGATCTGATATTGACCACCAGCAAGACACTGCCCCGGTTTGGCGTCATCAAGGTGATGAACAATCGCATGAGCCCAAGACCCGCGGCTCAGGCGCAATATCGCCAAGTCGGTTGATCGTTAACTTGGCGAGGTGCACTGGTTTTTTACCCTGTAATGGCTCGCTATCACGTATCTCCCTTGTTAATCCTGCCTCATCCTGACCAGCCCCATTATTCTCTTCGCGTTATCTGCTCATATGAAAAAATGCCCTCACGTCAATTCGAGGCGAGGGCGACAAACACACACTACAGGAGGAATAAGCTGTTGTATCAACAACACGGGACTATTCTAAAACCTGTAGTTTCTCTTGAAACCTGATAGATATGACAGGCAGGGCAATGTCGGCATAAGCGGGGAGGGGATGTAAAAAATAGCCCTCCCGTTTACGGACGATAACGGGAGGGCAAAGCACGGGGTTTACAGAAAGGACTTGCTCTGTCGTGAAGAATAATAACGATTTAAGCTTTGTTTGACTCCTGTCAGATGTGGCAATTTAGAAGAGGGCGAGGGGGAATATATATCCGGATAACGGATCAATGTTTGCTCGAAAAATATACAAAACTGCTTTTTGTGCCATCATTCGCATTGGCGTTGCGTGTGCTGTCGTTACGGAGTCACTCGCTTGTCATCAATGTCACCATTACCGGCCTTCATCCCGTGCAGGCGCAACCACAGCCTCAGGGTCAACTGCGCGCTCTTTATGCAGACATGCCCAAGCTTTTGCTGCTCCGGATCGTCGCTTAAGGTATAATGCGGCACTATTTTTATGGCTTCCCCGTGAGCGTGATGAAAGAATTTTTTGCAACCTGCCCCAAGGGGCTGGAAAACCTGTTGGCCGTCGAGCTGACCAATCTGGGTGCAGAGCAGGTCCGCGAGACCGTGGCCGGCGTCCATTTCTGCGGCGAGCTGGCCATCGGTTACAAGGCCTGTCTGTGGAGCCGTTTTGCCTCCCGCATCGTGCTGGTGCTCTCCGAGTTCCAGATGAACGACGATCTGGACCTCTATCTGGGCGCCCATACCATTCCCTGGGAAGAGCACTTCTCCGGCACCGCCACCATAGCGGTGGATTTCACCGGTACCAACGCCTCCATTCGCAACACCCAGTACGGCGCGCTCAAGATCAAGGACGCCATCGTCGATCGCTTCACCAAGCGTGGTCATGTGCGCCCGGACGTGGACAAGAAATCCCCGGACATTCGCATCATGGCCCATCTGGGCAAGGGCAAGGCCAATATCACGCTGGACTTGTCAGGCCCTGCGCTGCACCAGCGCTTCTATCGTCAGGGCGCCGGTGAGGCACCGCTCAAAGAGAACCTGGCGGCGGCCATGATCGCCCGTAGCGGCTGGGCCGGCGAGCCCATGATGGACCCCATGTGCGGTTCCGGTACCCTGCTGATTGAAGCGGCCTTTATCGCCGCCGATATGGCGCCGGCCCTGCGCCGCGAGCGCTTCGGTTTCGATCGCTGGCTGCAACATGACAGCGAACTGTGGCAGAGCCTGATGATGGAGGCGCAAGTGCGCGCCAAACGCGGCATGCAGCGCTGCGAGGTGAAGCTGTTCGGTTGTGATGCCGACGCCCGCGTGCTGCTCAAAGCACGTGACAACGCCAAAGCCGCCGGCGTGGCCCATCTCATCACCTTCAAACAGGCCGATGCGACCGCCTTGGAAAACCCGCTGCCCATGGCGGCGGAAGGGGAGACCCGTCAGGTCGGCATGCTCATTTCCAACCCGCCCTATGGCGAGCGTCTCGGCGAGTTCCCGGCGCTGCTGGAAGTGCACCAGGCCCTTGGCGATGCCCTGCGTCGCAGCTTCCAGGGGTGGAAAGTCTCGATCCTTTCTGCCTCCCCCGAGCTGCTCAGCTGTCTGCGCCTGCGCGCCGACAAGCAATATCGCCTGTTCAACGGGGCGCTCGAGTGTCAGCTGCGCAACTACCAGATCGCGCTGGACTCCGTGGCCTCCCAAAAAGAGGTGGCGCAGGACTTTGCCAACCGTCTGCGCAAGAATCTGAAGGCCCTCGAGAAGTGGGCGAAGAAAGAGAACCTCGACTGCTACCGTCTCTACGACGCCGATCTGCCGGAGTACAACGCCGCCATCGACCGCTATCAGGACTACCTGGTGGTGCAGGAGTACGCGGCGCCCAAGGATATCCCCGCCCAGAAGACCCGTCAGCGCCTGCTCGACATGGTACAGGCCGCCATCAAGGTGACCGGCATGGATGGCGAGAAGGTGATCCTGAAGGTGCGCGAGCGTCAGGAAGGCAAACAGCAGTACCAGAAGCTCTCCGAAGAGCAGCACCGGATGGAGGTGCAGGAGTACGGTGCCCGTCTGTGGGTCAACCTCTACGACTATCTCGACACCGGCCTGTTCCTCGACCACCGTCAGACCCGCCGCATGCTGGGCGAGATGGCCCGTGGCAAGCGCTTCCTGAATCTCTTTGCCTACACCGGCAGTGCCACCGTGCACGCGGGTCTGGGCGGTGCCAGCGAAACCACCACGGTTGACATGTCGCGCACCTACCTGAACTGGGCACAGGACAACATGCGCCTCAACTCGCTGGTGGGCCGCGAACACAAGTTCGTGCAGGCAGACTGCCTGAAGTGGCTCTCCGAGGCGGACGAGCAGTACGACCTCATCTTCATCGATCCGCCCACCTTCTCCAACTCCAAGCGGATGGACGAGAGCTTCGACGTGCAGCGCGATCACCTGTTGCTGATGCAGCACCTCAAGCGTCTGCTGGCTGCGGGTGGCACCCTGGTCTTCTCCAACAACAAGCGCCACTTCAAGATGGATCTGGCCGGTCTTGAGGCCATCGGTCTCAAGGCCCAGAACATCACCGGCAAGACCCGGCCGAAGGATTTCGAGCGCAACCAGCATATCCACAACTGCTGGATCATCACCCATGCCGAGGCCCAGGGCTGATGCTGACCCTGTTTCACACCGACGGCTGCCACCTGTGTGAACAGGCCTGGGTGCTGGTGGAGCAGGCCGGCCTTGCCGGCAGGACCCGCCGCTGCGACATCCTGGATGACGCCGACTGGCTCGAGGCCTACCGGGTGCGCATTCCGGTCGTGCGCGACGAGGCCGGGCGTGAACTGGGTTGGCCCTTTACCTTGGCGGAGCTGCAAGCGTGGCTTGCCGCCCGGGAGTAGTGGGCGATTTGACGATGAAACGGGGGGAGACTCAGTCTGCCGCCCGTTTTTTCATTAGCAAGAAGGAACAAGAATGGCTCTTTTGACATTGCACGGCGCTTCCCTGTCGTTCAGTGATTTTCCGCTGCTCGACCAGGCCGAGCTCACCATCGAGCGGGGCGAGCGCCTCTGTCTGGTGGGGCGCAACGGGGCGGGCAAGTCCACCCTGATGAAGGTGATCGCCGGCGAACTGCCGCTGGACGACGGCCGTCTGGTGCTGCAGCAAGACTTGAAAGTGACCCGCCTCGAGCAGGATCCCCCCGCCTCGAGCGAGCTCACCGTGTTTGACTACGCCGCCGAAGGGCTGGCCGGGGTAGGGGAGCTGCTCAAGCAGTATCACCATATCTCCATGGAGCTGGCACACGATGCCTCCGATGCCAACATTCGCAAGATGAGCCAGCTGCAGGAGCAGCTCGACTACCAGAATGGCTGGCAGTTCGAGACCCGCATCAACCAGGTGCTGACCCTGCTCGGTCTGGATCCCGACGTGACCCTCGACAGTCTCTCCGGTGGCTGGCTGCGCAAGGTGGCCCTGGCCCGCGCGCTGGCCTGCGATCCGGATCTGCTGCTGCTGGACGAGCCGACCAACCACCTGGACATCGATGCCATCAACTGGCTGGAAGAGTTTCTCAAGGATTTTCGCGGCGCCATCGTCTTCATCTCCCACGACCGGGAGTTCATCCACAAGCTGGCGACCCGGATCATCGATCTGGATCGCGGCGTGATCACCTCCTGGCCCGGCAATTACGACGAGTACCTGCAGGGCAAGGAGGAGTGGCTGCGGGTCGAGGAGCTGAAAAATGCCGAGTTCGATCGCAAGCTGGCCCAGGAAGAGGTGTGGGTGCGCCAGGGGATCAAGGCCCGCCGTACCCGCAACGAGGGACGAGTGCGTGCCCTCAAGGCGATGCGGATGGAGCGGACCCAGCGTCGTGAGCTGCAGGGCAAGGCCAAGCTGCAGCTGGACGAGGCGGGCCGCTCGGGCAAGCTGGTATTTGAAAGTGAAGGCTTGGGTCTCGACTTTGGCGATCGCACCCTGTTTCAGGGGCTGGATCTGCAGGTGTTGCGTGGCGACAAGATTGCGCTGGTCGGCCCCAACGGCTGTGGCAAGTCGACCCTGATCAAGCTGCTGCTCGGCCAGCTCGAGGCAACCCGCGGCTCGGTGCGTCAGGGCACCAACCTGGAAGTGGCCTATTTCGATCAGTACCGCGAACAGCTCGACCCCGAGAAGACGGTGGTGGACAACGTGGGCGAAGGCAAGCAGGAGGTGATGGTGCGCGGCCGCTCCCGTCACATCCTCGGCTACCTGCAGGACTTCCTGTTTGAGCCAAAACGGGCACGCACCCCGGTGAAAGCCTTGTCAGGGGGCGAAAAAAACCGTTTACTGTTGGCCAAATTGTTCTTGAAGCCCAGTAATTTACTGATCCTCGATGAACCAACCAACGACCTGGATGTCGAAACGCTGGAACTGCTGGAAGAGCTGCTGGCGGACTATCCCGGTACCCTGCTGCTGGTGAGCCACGATCGTCGTTTCATCGACAATACCGTGACCGGTTGCTGGTTGTTTGAAGGGGATGGGCGGATCAGTGATTATGTGGGGGGCTATGCCGACATGATGGCCACCCGTGCCCAGCAGCAGTCTCAGCTGGCCGCACAGCAGGCGGCGAAGCAGCCCCAGAGCAAGGCGCCAGAGCCTGTCGTGACGCAGGCGCCGGTCGCGGCAAAACAGAAGAAACTCTCTTACAAGTTGCAGCTGGAGCTGGATAATCTGCCAGCCCGGTTGGAACAGCTGGAGGCGGAGCTGGATGCCCTGCAGACGGAGATCAACCACCCCGGTTTCTTCTCCCTGCCTGCGGAACAAACCCAGACCAAACTGGATGCCCTGAATGCCGCAGAGGCGGCATTGGAACAAGCCTTCTCCCGCTGGGAGGAGTTGGAAGCGTTGAAACATCAGGACTAAGGAAGTAGATGAAAAAGCAATTATCCATGCTGGCCATTCTGGTCAGCGCCAGCCTGAATGCCCAGGCGGCACAAAGTCCCTTTTTCACCATTGTCGATGCGTCCGACAAGGGTTACGCCAGCGGTATCAGCGGCGACGGCAACGGGCTCATCGGGATCAACACCAAGAACAACATGGCCGAGCACTTCTCGACCGTGCGCTTCGCCGACTTCCTGGTTGACCGCTTCCGCTTCGAGCAGGGCTGCATGCTCTCCAACTCGGTCTGCAACTCCTTCTGGAACGACAACAGCAACTTCGCCTACCAGTGGCGTCGTGACTTCCTCGATGGTGTCGACCAGCGCAACAACGTAGGTTACGTGCAGCTGGGCGAGACCGACGGTCTGGTGACCGCGCTGGGTGACGTACCCGGCACCCGGGCGGGCTACAAGATGAGTGGCAAGGTGCGTACCGCCTTTGCCGTGGTCGAGGAGGGCAACCCCGTCGAGCTGAAGGATGGCGCCGGCACTCACAGCCTGAGCGTGCCGACCAGCATCAAGAAGCTGGACAACGGCCAGTATCTGGTGACCGGTACCGCCGCCACCGGCAAGAACATCGCCGTCAACTCCGAAACCTACAACTGGTGCTTTGCCGGCAACGACGGCCAGTACGGTGACTACCGCTACTGCCCGGGCCTCAACACCCAGGCGAGCTTCTGGCTGGTCAACAGTACCGGTACCTTCAACAAGCTGCTGCAGGCCAACGAGTATGCCCGGGGCCGCAACGAAGTGGTACAGACCGCTTCCGCGCTCGGCGTGGGCAAATTCAACGGCACGCTGTATGGGGTAGGGTACTCCTCCACCGGCGAGATCGGCACCAACTACCTGGATGGCCGCAACCTGGCCGCCTACTGGACACTGGATCTGGATGGCAGCAAGGTGGGCACCACCCAGATCATCCCGCTGGCAGAAGGCGAGCCCGGTAAAGATGACGCCAAGCTGCAACACAGCTGGGCCGTGGGGGTCAACGACAACGGTTATGTGGTCGGCAACCAGCTCTATCGCATCAACAAGGGCCAGAACCGCCCGGTCGAGATGTTCGTGTTCAACCTGAACACGCCGACCACCAACGCCGTGGTTTCCCTGCAGGACAAGC
Organism: Aeromonas sp. FDAARGOS 1408; assembly: GCF_019048665.1. Classification (NCBI taxonomy): domain Bacteria; kingdom Pseudomonadati; phylum Pseudomonadota; class Gammaproteobacteria; order Aeromonadales; family Aeromonadaceae; genus Aeromonas; species Aeromonas sp. FDAARGOS 1408. The sequence goes on from NZ_CP077394.1 coordinate 1,703,396, forward strand.
CGCTCAGCGGCTCCGGCTCGGAAGCGGCCGCCATCAACAACCACAACATGGTGGTTGGCTGGCGTGATTCCCGTCATCAGACCCAACCCGTGGTCAACGGCACCAACCGCATGCAGGAAGGCTTCCTGCTCAACGCGGCGACCGGCAACAACTGGTACCTGAACGATCTCATCTGCGGTCTGGATGATGCGGGTGCCAAACAGTGTGCCCAAAACGGTTACTACTACCACATCGCCTATGCCAGCGGCATCAGCGAGAATGGGACTGTGGCCGCGACCGCCTATCGCTACAACAGCGAAAGCGATCTGAACAACCGCACCAACGCTACCGTGGTCAGCGTCAAGCTGGCACCGGTCGTGACCGACTACAAGAACAACGATCCGGCCGGTTATGTGGTCGCCAACGCACCGGTCAACAACCAGACCGGTCAGGATGGCGGCAGCGGTGGTGGCAGCCTGTTCTGGTTGACTCTGCTGGCCCTGCCATTCGCCTGGCTGCGCCGTTTCCAGCGCTAAAAAGTTGTGTCACTAAAAATTAATGCGGTTCAGTGTCTTGTGTCACAATGAGCGGATAGCATGAAATTTTTTGTTTGACCCTGCCAACCCCCTGGGGTAAAGATGAAAGCGACCGATGAAAAATTGGTCGCTTTTTTTGTTCCACGGAAGAGGGTCGTAGATGATGAAGAGACAAAAACGGGACCGTCTGGAAAGAGCTCGTGCTCGTGGTTATCAGGCTGGCGTGGTCGGCAAACAGAAAGAAGCGTGTCCGTATCAATGCCTGGATGCACGTGGGCACTGGCTTGGTGGTTGGCGTGATGCCATGGAAGGGCGGGGCTCAGGCCTCTTCATGAAGTAGTCGGTACTTCATCACACATTGCAAAAAGGAAAGGGGCCATGGCGGCCCCTTTACGTTGTGCGGTCTGACCAGGTGGCCAGTCAGCTCATCAGAATGCGGTGGTGTCCTTGAACAGGCCCACTTTCAGGTCGGTGGCGCTGTAGATGGGGCGACCATCCACTTCCACCACGCCATCGGCAATTCCCATCACCAACTTGCGATTGATGACGCGCTTGAAGGTAATCTTGTAGGTTACTTTCTTGGCAGTCGGCAGGATCTGACCGGTGAATTTCACCTCGCCAACCCCCAGCGCACGACCCTTGCCTGGGCCACCTTTCCAGCCGAGGAAAAAACCAACCAGCTGCCACATGGCATCCAGACCGAGACAGCCAGGCATGACGGGATCACCCGGGAAGTGGCAATCGAAGAACCAGAGATCCGGCGTGATGTCGAGTTCTGCCAGGATCTCACCTTTACCGTGCTCACCACCATGGTCATTGATCTTGACGATGCGATCCATCATCAACATGTTGGGGGCGGGCAGCTGGCTGTTGCCCTCACCAAACAGCTCGCCACGGCTGCAGGCGAGCAGCTCTTCACGGGTAAACGAGTCTTTGCCTTGTTCACACAGTGAAAGGCGGGCATCAATGGTGGAATTGTCTACGGTCACGCTGGTTATCCTTAAAATGGGTCAAAGCCGGGCCAATTTAGCGTACAGATGTTCGCTAAACAACTCCGATCACTTCGTTTATACCCCGAACAGCCTGCCAAACAGGCGGCGCAGCACGCCCCCCTTGACGGCCTCGGTGCCGTTGAGCTCATCCAGGCGCTGCTGGATGCGGCCAAACAGGGTATCCGGCATGTCCGGCTCACCTGCAACACAACCAGTCAGCAGCTCGATGGCCTCTTCCACATGATCCACCGGGTGGATATGGAACTGGCCGGCCTCTACTGCCGCGATCACTTCATCAGAGAGGTTGAGCTGCTGGGCGTTGGTACCGGGCAGCAGGATCCCCTGTTTGCCGGTGAGGCCGTGGATCTTGCACACCCGGAAGAAGCCCTCGATCTTCTCGTTGACGCCGCCGACGGCCTGCACGTTGCCAAACTGGTCGACCGCGCCGGTAACCGCAAAGTGCTGGTAGATAGGCTGGCGGGCGAGGGCGGAGAGCAGGGCACACAGACCGGTCAGAGACGCGCTGTCACCATCGATCTCATGGTAGGACTGCTCGAACACCAGGTTGGCCGACAGCGGGGAGGGGTTTTCGGCACCAAATTTGTTGGAGAGATAACCGTGAATGATCATCATCGCCTTGGCGTGGATATGACCTGCCAGCTCCGCCTTGCGTTCGATGTCCGCCACGTCACCATCCCCCAGATGCACGGTGGCGGTGAGGCGCACTGGCTCGCCGAAATCATAGGGGTGCCCTGAGACCTGAATGACGGAGAGACCGTTGATCTGACCCACTTCCTCACCATCGGTCTGCAGCAGGATCTGGCCGTCGATGACCCCCTGATCGGACTGCTCGACCAGGTAGTTGAGCCGATAATCTTGCTCTTCCAGTGCTCCGCGGATGTGCTCGTCGGTGACGACGTCCGCTTCCAGCTCACGTGCCAGGCTGTCGGCCATGCGCATGATGGCTGAGAGCTGCACCTCGGAGAGGGAGAGCCACTCCTGATGATCACAGAGCCGGCTGGCATGGCGGCAGAGGGCGGCGAGGGCGGCCGGCGTGAAGTCCAGCAGGTTCCAGCGCTCGCGCAGCCAGGCCAGATATTGCAGATAGTCAGGCAGCTCCTCTTCGATGTTCACCTCTGAGACCAAGTCCGCGCGCAGGAAGATGCGCTCCGACATGTCTCTGTCCAGCATCTGGAACTCGGCCACATCGAGCCGGTCACCGACCAGGATCAGCTTGAGCTTGATGGGGGTGGCTTCCGGCGTGAAGAAGGGGGTGAGGGTCTTGCCTTCCTGATAGGCGTTCCAGTCCAGCTCGCCTTTTTGCATCGCGTTTTTGAGCTTGAACCAGAGGTGGGGCTGATCCAGCAGCTCATCCAGCTGCAGGATCAGGTAGCCACCGTTGGCCTGACGCAGCAGGCCCGGTTCCAGCAGGTGCTGGTTGGCATAGACGGAGCCTTGCTCGGTCTGGTAGTTGATGGAGCCGAACAGGGTATCCCAGTTGAGATCGCGGCCATACACCACGGGGGCTTCCTGCTCCTCATGATGGATCAGCAGGTTGATGAGGACCGGGTGCTGAAATTCGAGCCCCTGTGCCACATGGGCGGCCAGATCGGAGAGGAAGTCATCGATCTTTGGATCATTGTTCTGCTTGCGCATGATGCGGGTGACCAGACGCTCGGCATCCAGATGGTGGCTCATCAGCTTGAGCAGTTCACCGACCATTTCACAAAACTCGATGCCGGTACCGGGTTGCAGGCGCAGCCAGATGGGTTTGAACGGATTGTTCAGGTTTTCGGTGTAGCAGAGATCGAACAGGTCGCCATCCTTGCCATTAGAGGCGGCGATCAGCGTCTGGCAGACATCTTCATAGTCGACCCCGGGGAAACCGTTGAGCAGCATGACCGGGCAGTCGCCATCAAAACTGGCGAGACGCTTGATGCCGGAGATGGCCCTGGGTTGCAGCGCGGCAAACGGAATGGGTTCGAGCTCGCTGAGGGCAGGAAACTGTTCAATCGCAAAAGCAGGTTTTAATTGTTCTGATGTTAATTCAGCCACTTAAGACATCCGGTCGGAGATAGGATCAATTGTTGCCATTATACACAGTTCAATAAGTGGTAACAGGAAACAAGATATTGTATTTAACATAATATACATTATGCGCGGTTAAGTCATGCCCGTGGCTAGGGGCCAGAAACACCGCTGCCGCAAGGGCTACAGCCGTGCCGGCTCCTTTGGTGTACTTCGCCAGGATGTCGTACCAGGCCTTTTTCAGCTCGGGATCCGTCTCTCTGACAGCAGCCAGGCTTAACAGGACTTCCTGCACGTCCAGGCCGATTTCTTGGGCCAGTCTTTTTGCAGTGGCATCAGTAAGTTGCACCTTGCCAGTGGTCAAGCTGGAGATGTGCGACTTGGTAAAACCTAGCTCTGCGGCGACTTGCTGGTACTGGCTAAAGTTTTTGGCTCTCATGTAGGCCTGAATCAGTGCTTTAGAGTCCATTTGACTGTCTCCTGACTTTTTCGAGTGGGCATATAACACACCTATTGGGGCTAAAAGTCACCCGTTGTTAGTTAGATTTAGTTCTGATTCAATCCAGTCAGTTCATAATAAATCTGACCGACCTATGACCCACTGTAGCCCACAAAACCAGGATTTGCCGGCGCTCACCGAGCGCAAGGTCTACTGGCAAGCAGAGCCTACCGGCGATGTCTCCGCCTGTGTGGCCGGTCAGGTCGAGATGTTCCGCGACCTGCACGAGATGCGGATCTATCTGTCCATGACGTACCCCGACACCGCCTTTGAGCTGGTCGAGGTGACCGAGGACACATGGCAAGGCTTCTATGACCAGGGAGTGTTTTTCGATGACTGGTCATAGTGCCGTGATGCCGATAAATAGCGTTATCGGCAACAAAACCCTGATCGACTATCTGTCGTTTACCTGGGCGCCGACCGAACTGCGCCAGATGACCGAGCTGGCCAAGCAAGGCGCTTTGCTCAAGGCCATCCCGCGCTTCGAGACCCAGAGCAAGGCCATTCAGGCCGCCTTTGCCGCCCAGCCGGTCGAGGGCCTGCGCTATCTGTGGAAGCGCCCTGTCGGGTTCGCTCCCCTCACCCGCTTCGACAAGGTGACTGAGCGCCTCTATGACAAAGCCGAGCGCCAGCAGCCTGCCGCCTCCCCTGCCCCTGCACGGGTCTTTGACAAGGCCACTGAGCGGTTGAGTCTCAAGGGGGTAGCCAAGCCCCCTGCCCCGGTGCTGACGCCTTCCATGACCGACATGATGGAACGTGCCCTGCACTCCGGCTACCAGTCCCGCGCCGACATGCGCCAGGAGCTCAAAGCCGTCTGCGCTGACCTGCTCAAGTTCTCCCAGTTCGAGGTGGTCGAGGGTGCCAAGTATTGGGAGGCCTATAACGACCTTATCGACTGCTACGGCGTCCAGTTCCTGGATGCCCTCTGCTGTAACGAGATCGAGCTGTGGCTGGAAGAACTCAATACCCGCATCGGTGTCCCTATCCCCGAGCCGCGCTTTACCATGCGCCCTCGCCGCTCCGGTCTGCACGGTTACGCCAACTCGGCTGACCTGCTGTGTGACGGAATGCCCTGCGGGCTGATTGGCTGGGGTGCGGCTAACCATGGCTGTATGGTGAGTTTTTCCGGTGTGGGTTGTGCGGCCCTCGATTTCCAGGCTTTGCACTCCGTTATCTCTCACGTGCCAGGTCTGCGGATCACTCGGGTGGATCTTGCCCTGGATGACTACAGCGGCAAGCACATCACTTACCAGGGCGCGATAGCCGGCGCCGAAGCCGGCGAGTTTCACCCGCAGCGTGGCCGTGCGCCTTCCTGGATGAAGATTGAATCGGGCGAGTTCGTGATCACCGAGGTGGCCAAGGGCATCGCCAAGCGTTTTGGCATGGTGCCGAGCAAGGGTTGCTCTTTCTACGTGGGCAGCCGTATCAACGGCAAGTGTGCGCGGATATATGAGAAAGGCAAACAGATGCAATCGGCCGAGTTCCCAAACTGGGTACGCGCCGAAGGCGAATTACACAATAAGGATAGAGTCATTCCGCTGGATGTCCTGGTAAACCCTGACCCTTATTTCGCGGGGATGTATCCGCAATTTGCCAAATGGCTGGATGCGGTTTGCCAGGAAGAAATAACACCGGTACGTGTGACCACCTTTAAGAATAAATTCAAAACGTCCAGGGACAACGCCGTATTTAATATGTCCAGAATGGCCGGTCGCCTTGTCAATTGGTTAGCAAACATCGAGGGGCTATCCCCTGAGAAGATTGTTAACCAATTAACAGCGCACCTGGAAGAAACCGATATTCCAGCGCGGTTAAGAATGCCAGTTCCTCCTGACCTGGACGAGCTGCCATTATTTTCGACCTAACAATGGTTCTTCAAAGGATAAATAATATGTCTCTGCTGACTGGTATTTTGGTTACCCGCGTTACTCACGGCTATGGCGTCTCCCGTAAATCTGGCTCGCCGGTTCCCTATGACTTTGCCCAGGTGGAATACCTGGCAGTTGCTAATAACGTGAACAAGCCCGAGTGCAATATCACCTCCTGGGGCTATGAAGTGCGCCAATTAGCCCTGCGCAACGATGCGGCCACCATTAAAGAGCTGGCCGACTGCCCGAAATTGGTGGCAGTGGATCTTGTCCTGGAAGCGGATCCCCAGAATCCGACCCGCAACGTGGTTGTTGGCTTCCAACCCACCAAAAAGCAGCCGGTATAACCACCGCGCCGCGAGGAGGAGGAGCGAGAGCGCGCAGCGAGCGACGACGAGGGCGCGATAATGCTTTGTCTAGATATTACCTCTGAAGGATATGCCCGCTTAGCTGAGGGGGATTCGTGTAATTACGTGCTCTTGACTGTCCAGGAGCACGCCAAATTAACGGATATATCGAGCTGGTTTGAATTTGATGTATCCACTGTGTCAATGGCCTTTGGCTTCGGATTATTAATCTGGATCACTGGCCTCAAACTGGGCGCAATTGCCCGTGTCATCGTAAGTGCAAAAAGAGGATAAACGAGTATGAAAAACTATTTCCGTAATGGCTGTATCGCTGCTGTGTGCTCCCTGTCTACCGGTGCGGCCTTTGCCGAAGGTACAGCCGCTGCTGATGCCGCTGCCAAGGCCCTGGACGCCACCCAGTCGGACGTGACCGCAACCTCTCCCAAGGTCATGCTGGTCGTGGCCACCTGTGTGGGCGTGGGCATCCTGATCAGCCTGATGCGCAAAGCCTAAGCATGTCTTTGCTCATCGGAACGCTGTGGTTCCTGTTCTTTGTTGAAGGCTACAGGTCATCGTTTTCGATATGACACAAAGGCGGCTCCGGTCGCCTTTTTTATTGGGGGTACTGTGCGCATCGCTTGGCTTTTATTGCTGTTTCCGCTGGGGGCTTGGGCGGGTTGTCCTGTCGGGCTCCGCCTGTCTAACGTGCCGATTTCTACTGCGCTGCCGTTCTGCGTGAAATGGGAAAGTTCCTCCCAGGGAGGCTGCTTTGTCGGGTGTCCAGGTATCTGCCTGCAGTTCCCAGATGCCGGCACTATGGGGCCGATTGAGAGTACCGGCCAGGAGTGCTCGGTGGGCGGTGGATCCGATGGGGATGGCGGCTCGGATGGCGATGGTAACGGTAGCAATGGCAATAACGGCAATAATGGCGATGTAATTCCCAATCTGCCGCCCAACGGGATCCGTGTCGGTGGTGATAAGCAGGAAATGACCACGGACGCCTTGCGTCAGGTGAATAATACCCTGATAACGGGTTTTACTAGCTTGATGTCGAGCTCTGCGGGTGCGAGTCGATCAGCTCAAAATATTGATGGCAAAATGGTAGATGTTCTTCGTTATATGAAGGCCACTAATAATGGTCAGGTTGGCATGGAGAACAGTATTCGGGAGCAGACGGCGTTAGGTCATAAGTTCTATGACGAGTTCCTTGGATTAAAGAATGCCATGATTAATCCGCAAGACGGATTTGGTCAAAGCACGGGTGAGTATCGTGTTTTGAAAGAGTTGCGGGATAATTTCTTTGGGCCTGATTTTGCTCAGAATTATGGTGGTAACACCATGTATGGGCTTATGCGGACAATGCAGTATGACATCGAGTCGATGAAAGGCCGAGTGCATGAATCCGCCAGCGACATGCACAACCTTTATTCCTACACCATGCAAGATATGCGAAATAATAGCATTGAAATGAACCGCAATATTAAGGCCATTGCTGAGGCCCTGCAAAATGGCGGTACAAATGGTGGTGATGGCACCGGCGGCACAGGTAATGGCAGCAATGGTAATGGCAATAATGGCCCAGGCATTGATTACTCACAAATGCCTGGCTCTGCAGAAAATCCGCTGCATGTAACAGGGTCTGAATATACATCCCAGCTCTGTAAAGGTGGTGCGCACTGTTTCTTTGACCTGGAAACCATTAATAAGCAGTTCCAGGAGCATAAGGAGCAACTCAAGAATACCCATAACGGTATTAAAGAAGATATGGTCGATATGTTCCGGTATAGCCTGAGCGGGTCGGCGGCGGTGCCCAAGTGTTTTGATATGTTCTCGATGTTTGGTCGCTCTTATTCCGTCTGTCCCGAGGTGGAAGGATATTGGGAAATGATAGCGGCCATCATGATGTTCATCTTCTATTTTCTGGCGCTGATGATTGTGGCTAAGAGGTGATATATGGAATGGGTGAGTGATTTCTTTAACGGATTTTTCAACGATATATATCAACTGGCGGTGCAGTTTGCAGCCTGGATAACGGTTAAATTGGCTATTCAGTGGGTCGAGTTCAAAATATTCCTGCTCACTTTTTCCTGGGACGTTGCCAAGCAGATACTGATTAACCTGCAATTCAGCGACCTGATCTCCGCCTCCTTTAATAACCTGCCCTCTCAAATGAGGGGGATCTTGCTCTATTTGCACGTTGATAAAGGGCTGTCGATATTGACGCAAGCCTTTGTGACCCGCTTTTTGCTGAATATGTTGGGGTGGTAAGCCATGTCTATCAAGATCCACCACGGCGCCCCAGGCTCCTATAAATCGTCAGGAGCGATTCATACCGATGTGATACCGGCCATCAAGGCTGGCCGTCATATCGTTACCAACGTGCGCGGCTTTACCGCGGAGCGGTGCAAAGAGGTATTGGGCAAGGAAGTGCCTGACGAGTTCCAGGTCACCTATATCGAGACAGAATCCCAGGAAGGACGTGATCACCTCGCCCGCTTTTATCATTGGGCACCTAAGGGAGTGTTCTTCCTGGTCGATGAAGTGCAAAGAATATTTCCGCCTTCCTGGCGCCAGAGTGATTTAGACCGGCTCGATTATCCTGGCGGGCCGGATGTGGCCAAAGCCGATGGCCGGCCAGAGACAATTGATGTGGCCTTTGATATGCACCGTCATCATAACTGGGACTTTGTATTTACGACTCCGAACATCAAAAAGGTGCACCAGGTAATCCGGGCTGCTGCCGAAACGGCCATTCGTCATACCAATATGGCGATATTGGGGATTGGTGGTCGATATAAGACGGTGCTTCACCTCTCTGATAACTCCGGTACGTCCATGAATGACGTACTGCAAGCCAAGCCATTTAATAAGGTGCCCAAGTATGTTTTCAAGCTTTATGACTCGACTACTACCGGTAAGGTCTCGGATACAATCGCGGGCAGCTCGATATTACGAGACCCTAAAATTCTGTTTATTCTGGCGATTTGGGGACTCTGCGTATTCTTTGGCTTCATCAAGCCTGAATATATTGATGCTCCTGCTAAGGCCGATGAAACCGCTTCTGCCGCTGTTCCGGCTGCTGGTGCGGTGGGTGCTTCGCCCGTTGCTGATGTACGTCCTGGTGGCGCTCCTGCTGCGTCTGCTGCTGGCGTCCTTGCTGTAGGGCCGTTTGCTGGCCATCAGCTCATTATCAGCTGTCACGTCCTGATAAAGGATCACCTGGGCGAGTATCGGGTCGAGTATTGCTTCTCGCTGCGCAAGGGCGATGACGTGCAGCCGCTCGACAGGGACGATTGGCCGGACGAGCTCGCCAGGGTGGATCCCATGAGTGCATGCCATGCGGTGGTCAAGTACCAGGGGCAGCCTGTGGACGTGTACTGTGACCCCGAGGGGGACGCCCTGCGCCGGAAATACAATGCCACCCTCTTTGCGGGTGGAAACAACAAGCAAGCAAATACTGATGACCGGTCATAACTCCTTTCTCCTGCCAGTGGCCGCCTTTCTCCAGGTCGGCCACTGAACCCCAGGGGCGTGAGCCCCTACAAGCCGCCCTCTGCTGTCCATTTGGCCTCTAAAAGCCTCGCGGCGGAACACGCCCATATTGCCCCGAGACTGGACACCCCCTTCCCTGCAAAACCGGCTTTTAAGGCTCTCCGGCTCTGAGGGATGTAAATGCAATAGCACCCTTTGATGTTGCGTTAATGCTTTAATGTATAGGATGATGGCAAGTATTAATCGTTATAGGTGTGTGAGCTAATGAATTATTATAAATATATGGGGCGTATTTCATCGGAATGTTTTTTGAAGGATTCAACAATACGCTTTTCTCAACCAAGGGCACTAAATGATCCCTTTGAGCTGAGTCCTGAAATATACTGTGAAGAATCCGATGCTAAGTTGGGAATGAATTTCCCAACAAAATATTTTCTTACTGGACGTGAGTCTGTCGTAAAAAAATATCTTGTCCCTGAAGATAATTTTTCTAAAGGAAGTTTAATGGTTGATGTTAAATATCAAATAGAGCAGTTTAATACTAAGCTTGGTGTTTTGTGTTTAACTAGAGATCATCATATATTCCCTAAAAACTCTCTTATGTGGGCTCATTATGGTGAGTCCCATTCTGGAATTGCGTTGAAGTTTAAAAAAACTTGTCAGTTTGTTTCTGAGTCTCACGAGGTTCACTATGTGAAATCAAGGCCAATAATAAATGCAAAGATCTTTTTTGAAAACGCTGAAATTTCTATTGGTGATTGGTTTTTTAAGTCTGACGCATGGGCTTATGAGCGTGAGGTTAGATTTCCAAGGCATTTAGATGATTGTTTGAATACCGGTAAGAAAGATTGTTTTGGTAATGACATTTACGTGCGTCATGTTGAATCTGATTTGCTTGAATGCGTATATATAGGGGCTAATGCTAGTGATGATTTGAAGCATCTGGCTTTAGCGTTTCACAATAAAACAGGTGTTGACGTTATTTATTTGGGTGTAGGTTCACGTCAGTATTCTTTAATTCCATACAGTTTTAATTCCCGTAAAAGCTATGATCATATGATAGAAAAAATCATGCGAATTCATCAGGAAAGCCTGGTGCTTTTTTGAGTTACGGGCCCCCCGTGTAGTAATACGGGGGGAATACTACCCCTTCCCTCTACCCCTACCGTCTACCCCCGCCCCTTCCCGTTCTGCCCTTGACCACTCGATGGTAGGGCCATACGGGCAACCACTCGGCTAAGGCTTACTCGGGCGAGTGTTTAGTGCAGGGGCGTTCTTACTAAAGCGCGGGGGGTGCAGCCTCCAGCTTTTGCGGCGCTACGCGCCGACATATGTTTTTTCTATCAACCCATCTTAATGATAATTGTTGATTATAATTGACACAGTTGACAGTATAGTTTCTGGTTGTGGTAAAGCCATTGATAACAAATGGGACTCCTATGGGTACAACCTTAAAAATACTATGTCATTTGTTTAGTTTTGACCTTCTCAATAATGCTAGCCCGATGGTTGTTGCCTTGGCTCATCGTGCAATTCGGTTTGGCTTTGATAGTCTATCTGTAGAGCAGAAATTGATTCTTAAACCCTTTCTATCCGTTAAGTGTTCTGGTTATGAAGATGTGGATGGTGCGCATCAGTGTTCGAAGGTGTTAGAGGGTGAAGATCTTTTGGAGGCTTATGGAGCATCGGGCGGGTCTTGGTTCATTCGATGTCGTCACTGTCACGCAGCAACGAATTACATTGCTTATTGCGCTTCGGCGGATGATAAATAAATGGGGGCCGTAGCCCCCAAGCTCACATTAAGCCAAGTTTCTTTCTCCAATAGAAAGCAGCCATTTGCCGTTCGGATCGCTCCACCTGGATGATGGCAATCGCCTCTATCCTGCGTCTGTCGAATCTCACACCTGTTGGTGATACAAGGCAATCATTCATCATTCGCCAACCTTCCCAGTCTTTCCAAATTGTCGGCAGTTCTCTCCCTGAAGCCATGCGCATTAGCCGTTTATAGACAGGTGGGATCTCTTTGCCTTTATCCCAATATGTGACCTGTCTCACAGAAACAAAACAAAGATTGGCCGTTTCTTCAATTGATAAACCGCACTCAAACCATCGAAAAATGAAGTTTTTGGTCAACTCTCGTTCCATCCAAGTAAATACCTGATAAACCAGCAAAATTGCGTGGATTGGCTTATCGGCGGGTTCCGGATGGGCATTTAACAAAACGTCGCATTATGCGCGGTCAGGCTTGGGGCATGACAAAGGGGCCGATAGGCCCCTTGGTGTCCTGATGCCGATAACTAGCTTTATCGGCATCAACCGGCAGTAGCTTCCCTAGCAGCCTTGGCCGCCTTGCGTCGAGCAATGCGCTTAGCTCGGGCCCGTTGCTCTGACCAGTCTGCAACCCAAGCAATCACCATCAGCAGACCGCCAAACCAAACCGGAGCGGTTATGGTCACCACAGCCAGATAGCAGACCATCAGCATATCATCGGAAAGATCCCCGCTAAGGATCAGACGAACGAATCCATACAGCATAGCGAGCATGAATACAGGAACGAATACTTGCATCAGGAACCCCTCAACAGCATCAGATCAGCGGATTCAATCATCACCGATCCCAGGAGTCAATCACCCCATGAAAGAGATAACAGCCCTTCGGGCTGGGTTTTCAATGGGCCGTGCCCAGGGTTTGGCTAAGGTGGAAGAATTCCCCCCGTATTACTACCCGGGGGGCTTGGCAGCCAAGCAACCCCAAAGCCACACAGAAAGCCACAAACAAGAGGACGCTGTGAGAGCAGCTTGTCTACGACAGGAGGCCAAAGAAGGCGCTAACCGTGCCCTATAGCCTTCGGCTGGGCACTGGAACTGGGGCAGTAAAGACCGGTTTTGCAGGAAAGGGGGTGTTCCGGGCTCGGGGCCAGATGGGCGTGTTTCGCCGGGAGACGTCAGGAGGTCAAATCAACGGACGGGAGCGGCTTATAGGGGCTACCGCCCCTGTTCACTGGCGCAATTGGAGCTGTATTTAACATAAACATTCGCATCACGCGGTCGCATGTATTTATGTCCGGGTATCATTTCTATGACTGGTCATCACTGGGTTTCCCTGTATTCTTGACCGCAGCAAAAAGCCCCGCATTGTATTTCCGGCGCAACGCATCACCCTCAGGGTCACAATATACGTCCACAGGCTGCCCCTGATACTTTACCACCGCATGGCATGCACTCATTGGATCCACCCTAGCCAGTTCATCCGGCCAATCGTCCCTATCGAGCGGCTGCACGTTATCCCCTTTGCGCAGCGAGAAACAATACTCAACCCGATACTCGCCCAAGTGATCCTTTATCAGCACATGACAGCTGATAATCAACTTGTGGCCCGCAAACGGCCCTATAGCAAGGACACCAGCAGCAGACGCAGCAGGAGCGCCACTAGAACGTACATCAGAAGGGGCCGAACTACCCACCTCCCCAGCAGCCGGAGCAGCGGCAGAAGTGGTCTCAGCGGCCTTAGCGGGAGCATCAATATACTCAGGCTTGATGAAACCAAAAAATAAACAGAGTCCCCACACCGCCAGAAAAAACAATACTTTAGGGTCTCGTAATACCGAGCTACCCGCGATTGTATCCGAGACCTTACCGGTTGTAGTCGAGTCATAAAGCTTGAAAACATACTTGGGCACCTTATTGAACGGCTTGGCTTGCAGCACATCGGACATGGATGAGCCGGAGTTATCTGACAGGTGAAGCACGGTCTTATACCGGCCACCTATCCCCAATATCGCCATATTGGTATGGCGGATGGCCGTTTCTGCAGCGGCCCGAATAACCTGATGAACCTTTTTGATATTTGGCGTGGTAAACACGAAATCCCAGTTATGGTGCCGGTGCATATCGAAGGCCACATCAATGGTTTCCGGCCTGCCATCTTCCTTGGCCACATCCGGCCCACCGGGATAATCGAGTCGATCTAAATCACTCTGGCGCCACGCTGGCGGGAACACCCGCTGCACTTCATCGACCAGGAAGAAAGCGCCCTTGGGTGCCCAGTGGTAAAAGCGGGCCAACTTATCGCGCCCCTCTTGGGACTCCGTCTCGATATAGGTCACTGAAAATTCGTCAGGCACCTCCTTGCCCAGCACCTCTTTGCAACGCTCTGCCGTGAAGCCGCGAACGTTGGTGATGATGTGGCGGCCCGCCTTGATGGCTGGCAGCACATCGGTATGAATAGCCCCTGACGACTTGTAAGAGCCCGGCGCACCGTGATGGATTTTAATAGACATGGATCACCACCCAAACATATTCAGCAAAAAGCGAGCGATAAAAGCCTGCGTTATTATCGAAATCCCCTTATCAAGGCGCAGATATAACAAAATTCCTTTCATTTCCGCAGGCAGGTTATTAAATGAAGCCGATATCAAATCGCTAAATTGCAAATTAATTAAAATCTGTTTGGCAACATCCCATGAAAAAGTGAGCAGGAATATTTTAAACTCCACCCACTGAATAGCCAGCTTAATACTTATCCACGCCGCAAACTGCACCGCAAGTTGATATATGTCACTGAAAAATCCATTGAACAAATCACCCAACCATTCCATATATCACCTCTTAGCCACTATCATCAACGCGATAAAGTAAAAGATAAACATCAAGATGGCCGCCAACATCTCCCAATAGCCGCCAGCATCCGGACAAACAGAATAAGCACTACCGAACATTGAGAACATATCAAAACACTTAGGAACAGCCGCAGAGCCACTAAAGTTATAACGGAAAATATCGGCCATTTCCGTTTTTACTCCACCATAAGTATTAGTTAGTTGCTCTTTTGTTTCATCATATTTCTTATTGACGGTTGCCAAATCAAAAAAGCACTCTGCCCCACCCTTACAAAGGCCAGAACTATATTCAGCCTCAGCAACATGAAGCGGGTTTTGACTGGAGCCGGGCATTTTAGAATAATCAATCCCCTCCCCTTGCCCACCATCACCCGTACCGCCAGAACCATCGCCACCACCTATACCACTATTTTTTATTGCCTCAGCAATAGCCTTAACATTACGATTCATTTCTATGCTATTACCTAACAAGTCTTGAGCCGTATTCCAATAAAAGTTATTAAAGGTGCTATTCAGGCTGTGAGTGCTTTCCTTAATACTATTAACGTCATATTGATACCCCCCGACCAATTCATAAAGGTTTCCGCCTACATGTGTTTGCGCAAAATCAGAGCCAAATGTATTAGCGTTAATCTGCTTTAATTCGTTATATATCTTTTCAGCTTGAGCCGAATCACCAACACCAGACGAATCAGAACCAGAACCAGAAGAGCCCATCTTTGAATTTATCGACTCCAATAAATTATTGGACGCATTAATACTACCCAAAATTGCATCCGTAGTATTTTTAGAATGATAAATGTCACTGGCCATTCTATCCAAATGAAAGAGGCTTGTTTTCATATCGCGAGAAAACGACTCAGCACTATGAGTAATAGAATTAATATTATTTGAATCCCGCTTAGTACTGTCTATAACCTGACGAAGAGCAGCACCAAGGTTTTTATTTAGCTTGGCAACAGCACCAGAAACAGACGTACCTGTCGCGTCACCAATGACCGGCTGAAAGAAATCCCAACCATCCACCACACCACCGCCACTTCCTTCTGCTGGCGTATCACCACTGCCATCAGCATCACCGCTCCCACTACCATTAGAATCAGCGTAATTACAGGCTGTGCCGGTTGTCTCAACAGGCCCCTTGGTATTCGCCATGGGAAGCTCAACACAAACCCCCTTGCAATCCACTTTGCAGCCGCCCAGCTCGGAGCCTTCGAACTTCAAGCAAACAGGCAAGGGAGTCGACATCGTCACGTTGCCCAACTGCACCCCAACTGGACACCCAGCAATGGCAAAAGCCCAAGAAGGAAACAGCAGTAAAAACAAGCCAATGCGCACACTACCCCCTAAATAAAAAAAGGCGACCGAAGCCGCCTTTATGTCATATCGAAAACGATGCCCTGTAACCTTCAACAAAGAACAGGAACCACAGCGTCCCGATGAGCAAAGACATGGCTTAGGCTTTGCGCATCATGTTGATCAGGATGCCGACACCGACCACAGTCGCCACCACCATCATGACCTTAGGCGCGGTGATAGTGACGTCTGACTGGGCAGAGTCCAGGGCCTTAGAAGCCGCCTCAGCGATACCACCCTCGGCATGGGCGGCACCCATAGCAGCGACAGAACCAACCAGAGCAATACAACCATTACGGAAGAAATTAGGCATTTTCGTTTATCCTCTTTTTGCACCAACAATTAACCGGGCAATAGCGCCCACTTTTAAACCCAAAGCCCACAATACAATCCCAGAGCTAAAGGCAATTCCCACAATCGATATATCGAACTGAAACCAGTTGGATATATCGGTGAGTTTAATGTGCTCCTGAGAGGTCAAGAGCACGTAAGAGCATGTTTCCGGCGGGGCCTGTTTTACGTACCCTTCGGAAGTTAAATCAACGCAGATCATTTATTTGGTGCCCTCGTCGTCGCTCGCTGCACGTCTTCGCTCCTCCTCCTCAGGCACCGGGTTATTACGGTTTTTTGTGGAGAGGGCCGAATTCGTCTTGTTTGGCCCCGCCTTCAATTTCGAAACCAGCCACGATATTTTGAGCCGGGTTTTGCGGGTCAGCTTCCAGCAACAGGGTAATGGCTTGCAGCTTGGGGCAATCAGCCACTTTAGCCAGGACAACGGGATCATTTTTGAGGCGCATTTCTTTGACCTCAAAACCCCAGTTGGTGATTTTGCATTCCGGCCGGTCAATACTGGTGGAAGCCGCCAAGTATTTCAGGCTGGCAAAGTCATAAGGCTGGGGAGTTGTCCCCTTGCGGGAAATACCAACACCGTGAGTAACACACAGCACCATTACGCCAGTAATTTTCGACATATCTTCACTCTCCACTTGGGTTATTAATGCCCGTTCAGTTGGGCTCAAAATTCGGTATTTCGTCTAACTCTGGTGGCAGCGGCATCAGCAGCCGCACCGGTACATCATCAGGGCCAAGATGCCCAATTAATTGACGCACAATGGAATCGCTCGCCAATCCTTCGACATTCTTTAGATAGTTGACCAGACGACCCGCCATTCTGGACATATTGGTCACAGCATTATCGCGGCAGGTCTTGAACTTGTTCTTAAACGTGGTTATCCGTACCGGCTTGGTGATTTGTTCAGCCAGTTCATCCAGCCACTTGGCAAATTGCGGATACATGCCCGCGAAATAAGGGTCTGGATTTACCAGTACATCCAGCGGGATAACACGGTCTTTACTGTGTAGCTCGCCTTCGGCGCGCACCCAGTTGGGATATTCGGCAGACTCCATCTGCTTACCCTTTTCATAGATGCGGGCACACTTACCATTAATGCGAGAGCCGATATAGAAAGAGCAGCCAGAGGACGCGATCATGCCAAAGCGCTTGGCCATGGCGTTGTGAACCTCTGGAATAAACTCCCCGGCTTGAATGGCCATCCACTTGGGAGCCATACCGCGAGCCGGATGGAAATGGCCTAATTCCGCCGCTTCGACCGCTCGCAGATACGATATAACCGAGCCTGAGTAATCATCCAGCGCGAGGTCAACTCGAGTAATACGAAGCCCAGGCACCATAGAAATGACACGGTGAAGAGCGTCAAAATCCAGTCCATCACATCCGGCTCCAGTGAAGGAAACCATACAGCCGTGGTTGGCAGCTCCCCAAGCCACAAGGCCACAAGCAACTCCATCGATAAGAATGTCACCACTATAGCTATAGCCGTGCAAACCCCCGCGACGATGGCGGACGGTAAAGCGAGGAGCAGGGATCGGTACACCAATCTGGTAATTGAGCTCTTCAAAGAAAATCTCCAGTTCGCCACAGCAAAGGGCATCGAGAAACTGCACCCCGTAGCTGTGGATCAAGTCGTTGTAGGCGTCCCAATACTTGCCTTCCGGGTTGACCTCAAATTCAGAGAAATCAAGCAAGCGGGCACAGACGGCCTTGAGTTCGCGATGGATATCGGCGCGAGCGGTGTACTTAGAGGCCAATACCGTCTCCATGGCTTGAGTCATGGAGGGCGTGACCACGGCAGGCGCATCCGGCTCAACTTCGACATAAAGCGGCTCTGGATAGGCCGCAGCCCGTAACCGTTGCTCGGTTGCTTGGGCTCGAGTTTGCGGTGCCGGCTCTACCGGTGCCGGCCGGCGATAAATCAGGCCATTGGCAGCAGGCGCAGGCATGGCAGCAGCCAAAACAGAGGACTTAATATCAAAGCGCGGAATGGCCTTGAGCAAAGCGCCCTGCTTTGCCAGCTCGGTGATACGTTTGAGCGGCTCGGGAGTGAAGGTAAACGACAGAAAGTCGATTTTGGTTTTCGGGTTATGACCAGTCATCGAAAAAGACTCCTTGGTCATAGAACCCGCGCCATGTTTCTTCGGTCACTTCGACCGGCACAAAGTCAAAATCGGGGTAAGTCAGTGAGAGATAACGGCCCAGTTCGGCGAGGTCACGGAAGAACTCAACCTGACCAGCCACGCAAGCGGAGATGTCGCCAGTTGGCTCATCCTGCCAGTAAACGTTTCGTTCAGGTCTAAATGCTAATGGCAGATTACTCATAAAGCTCCCTACCCCCTCCGGTTGATACAAGTGTATACAGTCATGCAATTGGCCGGAAGATACATCATATGCATACGAGTACGCAAGTGTAACGTCATAATCGTGTGAGTGTATGCAATATAATGGGGTTGAACATATGGGAGGTTAGAAATGAAAGAGCGTCGCACCACCATGGCAGTGACCCTAGAGCGGAAGCAGATCCTTCAGCAGGCCGTGCTAGACATAGCGAAGAAAAGCGGAGAGGTCATCAAGTGGACAGATATCGTGAACTACATGATCGATGAGTACACTGAAGAGGTAACGAAGGACTTCATCGAGAGAATCAAGGCTGCCGGGATACGGCGCGGACAATAAAAAAACCCCACGGCAGTGGGGTTTTTCATATGTGTATGCAATCAGCCTGGTCGCGCATAAAACGGGGTTATGTTACAGGCGCTCGGTCGTTGCGACGATGCCCGCAGGCGGGCCCACGTAGCGGCCTAGTCGCGGCCCCCTGCCCCGGTTCATTGTGGCAGGGGGCAAACCCTCAACATAACCACCGGGCCACATTATGCGCGGTCAGGCTTGGGGCATGACAAAGGGGCCGATAGGCCCCTTGGTGTCCTGATGCCGATAACTAGCTTTATCGGCATCAACCGGCAGTAGCTTCCCTAGCAGCCTTGGCCGCCTTGCGTCGAGCAATGCGCTTAGCTCGGGCCCGTTGCTCTGACCAGTCTGCAACCCAAGCAATCACCATCAGCAGACCGCCAAACCAAACCGGAGCGGTTATGGTCACCACAGCCAGATAGCAGACCATCAGCATATCATCGGAAAGATCCCCGCTAAGGATCAGACGAACGAATCCATACAGCATAGCGAGCATGAATACAGGAACGAATACTTGCATCAGGAACCCCTCAACAGCATCAGATCAGCGGATTCAATCATCACCGATCCCAGGAGTCAATCACCCCATGAAAGAGATAACAGCCCTTCGGGCTGGGTTTTCAATGGGCCGTGCCCAGGGTTTGGCTAAGGTGGAAGAATTCCCCCCGTATTACTACCCGGGGGGCTTGGCAGCCAAGCAACCCCAAAGCCACACAGAAAGCCACAAACAAGAGGACGCTGTGAGAGCAGCTTGTCTACGACAGGAGGCCAAAGAAGGCGCTAACCGTGCCCTATAGCCTTCGGCTGGGCACTGGAACTGGGGCAGTAAAGACCGGTTTTGCAGGAAAGGGGGTGTTCCGGGCTCGGGGCCAGATGGGCGTGTTTCGCCGGGAGACGTCAGGAGGTCAAATCAACGGACGGGAGCGGCTTATAGGGGCTACCGCCCCTGTTCACTGGCGCAATTGGAGCTGTATTTAACATAAACATTCGCATCACGCGGTCGCATGTATTTATGTCCGGGTATCATTTCTATGACTGGTCATCACTGGGTTTCCCTGTATTCTTGACCGCAGCAAAAAGCCCCGCATTGTATTTCCGGCGCAACGCATCACCCTCAGGGTCACAATATACGTCCACAGGCTGCCCCTGATACTTTACCACCGCATGGCATGCACTCATTGGATCCACCCTAGCCAGTTCATCCGGCCAATCGTCCCTATCGAGCGGCTGCACGTTATCCCCTTTGCGCAGCGAGAAACAATACTCAACCCGATACTCGCCCAAGTGATCCTTTATCAGCACATGACAGCTGATAATCAACTTGTGGCCCGCAAACGGCCCTATAGCAAGGACACCAGCAGCAGACGCAGCAGGAGCGCCACTAGAACGTACATCAGAAGGGGCCGAACTACCCACCTCCCCAGCAGCCGGAGCAGCGGCAGAAGTGGTCTCAGCGGCCTTAGCGGGAGCATCAATATACTCAGGCTTGATGAAACCAAAAAATAAACAGAGTCCCCACACCGCCAGAAAAAACAATACTTTAGGGTCTCGTAATACCGAGCTACCCGCGATTGTATCCGAGACCTTACCGGTTGTAGTCGAGTCATAAAGCTTGAAAACATACTTGGGCACCTTATTGAACGGCTTGGCTTGCAGCACATCGGACATGGATGAGCCGGAGTTATCTGACAGGTGAAGCACGGTCTTATACCGGCCACCTATCCCCAATATCGCCATATTGGTATGGCGGATGGCCGTTTCTGCAGCGGCCCGAATAACCTGATGAACCTTTTTGATATTTGGCGTGGTAAACACGAAATCCCAGTTATGGTGCCGGTGCATATCGAAGGCCACATCAATGGTTTCCGGCCTGCCATCTTCCTTGGCCACATCCGGCCCACCGGGATAATCGAGTCGATCTAAATCACTCTGGCGCCACGCTGGCGGGAACACCCGCTGCACTTCATCGACCAGGAAGAAAGCGCCCTTGGGTGCCCAGTGGTAAAAGCGGGCCAACTTATCGCGCCCCTCTTGGGACTCCGTCTCGATATAGGTCACTGAAAATTCGTCAGGCACCTCCTTGCCCAGCACCTCTTTGCAACGCTCTGCCGTGAAGCCGCGAACGTTGGTGATGATGTGGCGGCCCGCCTTGATGGCTGGCAGCACATCGGTATGAATAGCCCCTGACGACTTGTAAGAGCCCGGCGCACCGTGATGGATTTTAATAGACATGGATCACCACCCAAACATATTCAGCAAAAAGCGAGCGATAAAAGCCTGCGTTATTATCGAAATCCCCTTATCAAGGCGCAGATATAACAAAATTCCTTTCATTTCCGCAGGCAGGTTATTAAATGAAGCCGATATCAAATCGCTAAATTGCAAATTAATTAAAATCTGTTTGGCAACATCCCATGAAAAAGTGAGCAGGAATATTTTAAACTCCACCCACTGAATAGCCAGCTTAATACTTATCCACGCCGCAAACTGCACCGCAAGTTGATATATGTCACTGAAAAATCCATTGAACAAATCACCCAACCATTCCATATATCACCTCTTAGCCACTATCATCAACGCGATAAAGTAAAAGATAAACATCAAGATGGCCGCCAACATCTCCCAATAGCCGCCAGCATCCGGACAAACAGAATAAGCACTACCGAACATTGAGAACATATCAAAACACTTAGGAACAGCCGCAGAGCCACTAAAGTTATAACGGAAAATATCGGCCATTTCCGTTTTTACTCCACCATAAGTATTAGTTAGTTGCTCTTTTGTTTCATCATATTTCTTATTGACGGTTGCCAAATCAAAAAAGCACTCTGCCCCACCCTTACAAAGGCCAGAACTATATTCAGCCTCAGCAACATGAAGCGGGTTTTGACTGGAGCCGGGCATTTTAGAATAATCAATCCCCTCCCCTTGCCCACCATCACCCGTACCGCCAGAACCATCGCCACCACCTATACCACTATTTTTTATTGCCTCAGCAATAGCCTTAACATTACGATTCATTTCTATGCTATTACCTAACAAGTCTTGAGCCGTATTCCAATAAAAGTTATTAAAGGTGCTATTCAGGCTGTGAGTGCTTTCCTTAATACTATTAACGTCATATTGATACCCCCCGACCAATTCATAAAGGTTTCCGCCTACATGTGTTTGCGCAAAATCAGAGCCAAATGTATTAGCGTTAATCTGCTTTAATTCGTTATATATCTTTTCAGCTTGAGCCGAATCACCAACACCAGACGAATCAGAACCAGAACCAGAAGAGCCCATCTTTGAATTTATCGACTCCAATAAATTATTGGACGCATTAATACTACCCAAAATTGCATCCGTAGTATTTTTAGAATGATAAATGTCACTGGCCATTCTATCCAAATGAAAGAGGCTTGTTTTCATATCGCGAGAAAACGACTCAGCACTATGAGTAATAGAATTAATATTATTTGAATCCCGCTTAGTACTGTCTATAACCTGACGAAGAGCAGCACCAAGGTTTTTATTTAGCTTGGCAACAGCACCAGAAACAGACGTACCTGTCGCGTCACCAATGACCGGCTGAAAGAAATCCCAACCATCCACCACACCACCGCCACTTCCTTCTGCTGGCGTATCACCACTGCCATCAGCATCACCGCTCCCACTACCATTAGAATCAGCGTAATTACAGGCTGTGCCGGTTGTCTCAACAGGCCCCTTGGTATTCGCCATGGGAAGCTCAACACAAACCCCCTTGCAATCCACTTTGCAGCCGCCCAGCTCGGAGCCTTCGAACTTCAAGCAAACAGGCAAGGGAGTCGACATCGTCACGTTGCCCAACTGCACCCCAACTGGACACCCAGCAATGGCAAAAGCCCAAGAAGGAAACAGCAGTAAAAACAAGCCAATGCGCACACTACCCCCTAAATAAAAAAAGGCGACCGAAGCCGCCTTTATGTCATATCGAAAACGATGCCCTGTAACCTTCAACAAAGAACAGGAACCACAGCGTCCCGATGAGCAAAGACATGGCTTAGGCTTTGCGCATCATGTTGATCAGGATGCCGACACCGACCACAGTCGCCACCACCATCATGACCTTAGGCGCGGTGATAGTGACGTCTGACTGGGCAGAGTCCAGGGCCTTAGAAGCCGCCTCAGCGATACCACCCTCGGCATGGGCGGCACCCATAGCAGCGACAGAACCAACCAGAGCAATACAACCATTACGGAAGAAATTAGGCATTTTCGTTTATCCTCTTTTTGCACCAACAATTAACCGGGCAATAGCGCCCACTTTTAAACCCAAAGCCCACAATACAATCCCAGAGCTAAAGGCAATTCCCACAATCGATATATCGAACTGAAACCAGTTGGATATATCGGTGAGTTTAATGTGCTCCTGAGAGGTCAAGAGCACGTAAGAGCATGTTTCCGGCGGGGCCTGTTTTACGTACCCTTCGGAAGTTAAATCAACGCAGATCATTTATTTGGTGCCCTCGTCGTCGCTCGCTGCACGTCTTCGCTCCTCCTCCTCAGGCACCGGGTTATTACGGTTTTTTGTGGAGAGGGCCGAATTCGTCTTGTTTGGCCCCGCCTTCAATTTCGAAACCAGCCACGATATTTTGAGCCGGGTTTTGCGGGTCAGCTTCCAGCAACAGGGTAATGGCTTGCAGCTTGGGGCAATCAGCCACTTTAGCCAGGACAACGGGATCATTTTTGAGGCGCATTTCTTTGACCTCAAAACCCCAGTTGGTGATTTTGCATTCCGGCCGGTCAATACTGGTGGAAGCCGCCAAGTATTTCAGGCTGGCAAAGTCATAAGGCTGGGGAGTTGTCCCCTTGCGGGAAATACCAACACCGTGAGTAACACACAGCACCATTACGCCAGTAATTTTCGACATATCTTCACTCTCCACTTGGGTTATTAATGCCCGTTCAGTTGGGCTCAAAATTCGGTATTTCGTCTAACTCTGGTGGCAGCGGCATCAGCAGCCGCACCGGTACATCATCAGGGCCAAGATGCCCAATTAATTGACGCACAATGGAATCGCTCGCCAATCCTTCGACATTCTTTAGATAGTTGACCAGACGACCCGCCATTCTGGACATATTGGTCACAGCATTATCGCGGCAGGTCTTGAACTTGTTCTTAAACGTGGTTATCCGTACCGGCTTGGTGATTTGTTCAGCCAGTTCATCCAGCCACTTGGCAAATTGCGGATACATGCCCGCGAAATAAGGGTCTGGATTTACCAGTACATCCAGCGGGATAACACGGTCTTTACTGTGTAGCTCGCCTTCGGCGCGCACCCAGTTGGGATATTCGGCAGACTCCATCTGCTTACCCTTTTCATAGATGCGGGCACACTTACCATTAATGCGAGAGCCGATATAGAAAGAGCAGCCAGAGGACGCGATCATGCCAAAGCGCTTGGCCATGGCGTTGTGAACCTCTGGAATAAACTCCCCGGCTTGAATGGCCATCCACTTGGGAGCCATACCGCGAGCCGGATGGAAATGGCCTAATTCCGCCGCTTCGACCGCTCGCAGATACGATATAACCGAGCCTGAGTAATCATCCAGCGCGAGGTCAACTCGAGTAATACGAAGCCCAGGCACCATAGAAATGACACGGTGAAGAGCGTCAAAATCCAGTCCATCACATCCGGCTCCAGTGAAGGAAACCATACAGCCGTGGTTGGCAGCTCCCCAAGCCACAAGGCCACAAGCAACTCCATCGATAAGAATGTCACCACTATAGCTATAGCCGTGCAAACCCCCGCGACGATGGCGGACGGTAAAGCGAGGAGCAGGGATCGGTACACCAATCTGGTAATTGAGCTCTTCAAAGAAAATCTCCAGTTCGCCACAGCAAAGGGCATCGAGAAACTGCACCCCGTAGCTGTGGATCAAGTCGTTGTAGGCGTCCCAATACTTGCCTTCCGGGTTGACCTCAAATTCAGAGAAATCAAGCAAGCGGGCACAGACGGCCTTGAGTTCGCGATGGATATCGGCGCGAGCGGTGTACTTAGAGGCCAATACCGTCTCCATGGCTTGAGTCATGGAGGGCGTGACCACGGCAGGCGCATCCGGCTCAACTTCGACATAAAGCGGCTCTGGATAGGCCGCAGCCCGTAACCGTTGCTCGGTTGCTTGGGCTCGAGTTTGCGGTGCCGGCTCTACCGGTGCCGGCCGGCGATAAATCAGGCCATTGGCAGCAGGCGCAGGCATGGCAGCAGCCAAAACAGAGGACTTAATATCAAAGCGCGGAATGGCCTTGAGCAAAGCGCCCTGCTTTGCCAGCTCGGTGATACGTTTGAGCGGCTCGGGAGTGAAGGTAAACGACAGAAAGTCGATTTTGGTTTTCGGGTTATGACCAGTCATCGAAAAAGACTCCTTGGTCATAGAACCCGCGCCATGTTTCTTCGGTCACTTCGACCGGCACAAAGTCAAAATCGGGGTAAGTCAGTGAGAGATAACGGCCCAGTTCGGCGAGGTCACGGAAGAACTCAACCTGACCAGCCACGCAAGCGGAGATGTCGCCAGTTGGCTCATCCTGCCAGTAAACGTTTCGTTCAGGTCTAAATGCTAATGGCAGATTACTCATAAAGCTCCCTACCCCCTCCGGTTGATACAAGTGTATACAGTCATGCAATTGGCCGGAAGATACATCATATGCATACGAGTACGCAAGTGTAACGTCATAATCGTGTGAGTGTATGCAATATAATGGGGTTGAACATATGGGAGGTTAGAAATGAAAGAGCGTCGCACCACCATGGCAGTGACCCTAGAGCGGAAGCAGATCCTTCAGCAGGCCGTGCTAGACATAGCGAAGAAAAGCGGAGAGGTCATCAAGTGGACAGATATCGTGAACTACATGATCGATGAGTACACTGAAGAGGTAACGAAGGACTTCATCGAGAGAATCAAGGCTGCCGGGATACGGCGCGGACAATAAAAAAACCCCACGGCAGTGGGGTTTTTCATATGTGTATGCAATCAGCCTGGTCGCGCATAAAACGGGGTTATGTTACAGGCGCTCGGTCGTTGCGACGATGCCCGCAGGCGGGCCCACGTAGCGGCCTAGTCGCGGCCCCCTGCCCCGGTTCATTGTGGCAGGGGGCAAACCCTCAACATAACCACCGGGCCACATTATGCGCGGTTAGATCATGCCCGTGGCTAGGGGCCAGAAACACCGCTGCCGCAAGGGCTACAGCCGTGCCGGCTCCTTTGGTGTACTTCGCCAGGATGTCGTACCAGGCCTTTTTAATCTCAGGATCTGTCTCTCTGACGGCTGCCAGACTTAACAGCACTTCTTTGGCATCCAGGCCAATTTCCTCAGCCAGCTTTTTTGCAGTGGCATCAGTCAGTTGCGATTTACCATGCTTGATTGCAGAGATGTAAGAACTGGTAAATCCCAGGTCTGCGGCGACTTCCTGAAACTGGCTGTACTTTTTGGCCCTCATGTAGGCCTCAATCAGTGTTTTCGAGTCCATGTTTCTGTCTCCTGAGTAGTTCGACAATCGGCCCATCATACCCATTTTGGCGAAAATCGCCTCGTTTCTATTTAGGTAATTACATGATTGAATCTACTTAAGTAACTACTTGAATACATAACTTATGACCTACTGTAGCCCACAAAACCAGGATCTGCCGGCGCTCACCGAGCGCAAGGTCTACTGGCAAGCAGAGCCCACCGGCGATGTTTCCGCCTGTGTGGCCGGTCAGGTCGAGATGTTCCGCGACCTGCACGAGATGCGGGTCTATCTGTCCATGACGTACCCCGACACCGCCTTTGAGCTGGTCGAGGTGACCGAGGATACATGGCAAGGCTTCTATGACCAGGGAGTGTTTTTCGATGACTGGTCATAGCGCCGTGATGCCGATAAATAGCGTTATCGGCAACAAAACCCTGATCGACTATCTGTCGTTTACCTGGGCGCCGACCGAACTGCGCCAGATGACCGAGCTGGCCAAGCAAGGCGCTTTGCTCAAGGCCATCCCGCGCTTCGAGACCCAGAGCAAGGCCATTCAGGCTGCCTTTGCCGCCCAGCCGGTCGAGGGCCTGCGCTATCTGTGGAAGCGCCCTGTCGGGTTCGCTCCCCTCACCCGCTTCGACAAGGTGACTGAGCGCCTCTATGACAAAGCCGAGCGCCAGCAGTCTGCCGCCTCCCCTGCCCCTGCACGGGTCTTTGACAAGGCCACTGAGCGGTTGAGTCTCAAGGGTGTGGCCAAGGCCCCTGCCCCGGTGCTGACGCCTTCCATGACCGACATGATGGAACGTGCCCTGCACTCCGGCTACCAGTCCCGCGCCGACATGCGCCAGGAGCTCAAAGCCGTCTGCGCTGACCTGCTCAAGTTCTCCCAGTTCGAGGTGGTCGAGGGTGCCAAGTATTGGGAAGCCTATAATGACCTTATCGACTGCTACGGCGTCCAGTTCCTGGATGCCCTCTGCTGCAACGAGATCGAGCTGTGGCTGGAAGAACTCAATACCCGCATCGGTGTCCCTATCCCCGAGCCGCGCTTTACCATGCGCCCTCGCCGCTCCGGTCTGCACGGTTACGCCAACTCGGCTGACCTGCTGTGTGACGGGATGCCCTGCGGGCTGATTGGTTGGGGTGCGGCTAACCATGGCTGTATGGTGAGTTTTTCCGGTGTGGGTTGTGCGGCCCTCGATTTCCAGGCTTTGCACTCCGTTATCTCTCACGTGCCAGGTCTGCGCATCACTCGGGTCGACCTTGCCCTGGATGACTACAGCGGCAAACACATCACTTACCAGGGCGCGATAGCCGGCGCCGAAGCCGGCGAGTTTCACCCGCAGCGTGGCCGTGCGCCTTCCTGGATGAAGATTGAGTCGGGCGAGTTCGTGATCACCGAGGTGGCCAAGGGCATCGCCAAGCGTTTCGGCATGGTGCCGAGCAAGGGTTGCTCTTTCTACGTGGGCAGCCGTATCAACGGCAAGTGTGCGCGGATATATGAGAAAGGCAAACAGATGCAATCGGCCGAGTTCCCAAACTGGGTACGCGCCGAAGGCGAATTACACAATAAGGATAGAGTCATTCCGCTAGATGTCCTGGTAAACCCTGACCCTTATTTTGCGGGGATGTATCCGCAATTTGCCAAATGGCTGGATGCGGTTTGCCAGGAAGAAATAACACCGGTACGTGTGACCACCTTTAAGAATAAATTCAAAACGTCCAGGGACAACGCCGTATTTAATATGTCCAGAATGGCCGGTCGCCTTGTCAATTGGTTAGCAAACATCGAGGGGCTATCCCCTGAGAAGATTGTTAACCAATTAACAGCGCACCTGGAAGAAACCGATATTCCTGCGCGGTTAAGAATGCCAGTTCCTCCTGACCTGGACGAACTGCCATTATTTTCGACCTAACAATGGTTCTTCAAAGGATAAATAATATGTCTCTGCTGACTGGTATTTTGGTTACCCGCGTTACTCATGGTTATGGCGTCTCCCGTAAATCTGGCTCGCCGGTTCCCTATGACTTTGCCCAGGTGGAATACCTGGCAGTGGCTAATAACGTGAACAAGCCCGAGTGCAATATAACCTCCTGGGGCTATGAAGTGCGCCAATTAGCCCTGCGTAACGATGCGGCCACTATTAAAGAGCTGGCCGACTGCCCGAAATTGGTGGCAGTGGATCTTGTCCTGGAAGCGGATCCCCAGAATCCGACCCGCAACGTGGTTGTTGGCTTCCAACCCACCAAAAAGCAGCCGGTATAACCACCGCGCCGCGAGGAGGAGGAGCGAGAGCGCGCAGCGAGCGACGACGAGGGCGCGATAATGCTTTGTCTAGATATTACCTCTGAAGGATATGCCCGCTTAGCTGAGGGGGATTCGTGTAATTACGTGCTCTTGACTGTCCAGGAGCACGCCAAATTAACGGATATATCGAGCTGGTTTGAATTTGATGTATCCACTGTGTCGATGGCCTTTGGCTTCGGATTATTAATCTGGATCACTGGCCTCAAACTGGGCGCAATTGCCCGTGTCATCGTAAGTGCAAAAAGAGGATAAACGAGTATGAAAAACTATTTCCGTAATGGCTGTATCGCTGCTGTGTGCTCCCTGTCTACCGGTGCGGCCTTTGCCGAAGGTACAGCCGCTGCTGATGCCGCTGCCAAGGCCCTGGACGCCACGCAGTCGGACGTGACCGCAACCTCTCCCAAGGTCATGCTGGTCGTGGCCACCTGTGTGGGCGTGGGCATCCTGATCAGCCTGATGCGCAAAGCCTAAGCATGTCTTTGCTCATCGGAACGCTGTGGTTCCTGTTCTTTGTTGAAGGCTACAGGTCATCGTTTTCGATATGACACAAAGGCGGCTCCGGTCGCCTTTTTTATTGGGGGTACTGTGCGCATCGCTTGGCTTTTATTGCTGTTTCCGCTGGGGGCTTCGGCGGGTTGTCCTGTCGGGCTCCGCCTTTCTAACGTGCCGATTTCTACTGTGCTGCCGTTCTGCGTGAAATGGGAAAGTTCCTCCCAGGGAGGCTGCTTTGTTGGGTGTCCAGGTATCTGTCTGCAGTTCCCAGATGCCGGCACCATGGGGCCGATTGAGAGTACCGGCCAGGAGTGCTCGGTGGGCGGTGGATCCGATGGGGATGGCGGCTCGGATGGCGATGGTAACGGTAGCAATGGCAATAACGGCAATAATGGCGATGTAATTCCCAATCTGCCGCCCAACGGGATTCGTGTCGGTGGTGATAAGCAGGAAATGACCACGGACGCCTTGCGTCAGGTGAATAATACCTTGATAACAGGTTTTACTAGCTTGATGTCGAGCTCTGCGGGTGCGAGTCGATCAGCTCAAAATATTGATGGCAAAATGGTAGATGTTCTTCGTTATATGAAGGCCACTAATAATGGTCAGGTTGGCATGGAGAACAGTATTCGGGAGCAGACGGCGTTAGGTCATAAGTTCTATGACGAGTTCCTTGGATTAAAGAATGCCATGATTAATCCGCAAGACGGCTTTGGTCAAAGCACGGGTGAGTATCGTGTTTTGAAAGAGTTGCGGGATAATTTCTTTGGGCCTGATTTTGCTCAGAATTATGGTGGTAACACCATGTATGGGCTTATGCGGACAATGCAGTATGATATCGAGTCGATGAAAGGCCGAGTGCATGAATCCGCCAGCGACATGCACAACCTTTATTCCTACACCATGCAAGATATGCGAAATAATAGCATTGAAATGAACCGCAATATTAAGGCCATTGCTGAGGCCCTGCAAAATGGCGGTACAAATGGTGGTGATGGCACCGGCGGCACAGGTAACGGCAGCAATGGTAATGGCAATAATGGCCCAGGCATTGATTACTCACAAATGCCTGGCTCTGCAGAAAATCCGCTGCATGTAACAGGGTCTGAATATACATCCCAGCTCTGTAAAGGTGGTGCGCACTGTTTCTTTGACCTGGAAACCATTAATAAGCAGTTCCAGGAGCATAAGGAACAACTCAAGAATACCCATAACGGTATTAAAGAAGATATGGTCGATATGTTCCGATATAGCCTGAGCGGGTCGGCGGCGGTGCCCAAGTGTTTTGATATGTTCTCGATGTTTGGTCGCTCTTATTCCGTCTGTCCCGAGGTGGAAGGATATTGGGAGATGATAGCGGCCATCATGATGTTCATCTTCTATTTTCTGGCGCTGATGATTGTGGCTAAGAGGTGATATATGGAATGGATGAGTGATTTCTTTAACGGATTTTTCAACGATATATATCAACTGGCGGTGCAGTTTGCAGCCTGGATAACAGTTAAATTGGCGATTCAGTGGGTCGAGTTCAAAATATTCCTGCTCACTTTTTCCTGGGACGTTGCCAAGCAGATACTGATTAACCTGCAATTCAGCGACCTGATCTCCGCCTCTTTTAATAACCTGCCCTCTCAAATGAGGGGGATCTTGCTCTATTTGCACGTTGATAAAGGGCTGTCGATATTGACGCAAGCCTTTGTGACCCGCTTTTTGCTGAACATGTTGGGATGGTAAGCCATGTCTATCAAGATCCACCACGGCGCCCCAGGCTCCTATAAATCGTCAGGAGCGATTCATACCGATGTGATACCGGCCATCAAGGCGGGCCGTCATATCGTTACCAACGTGCGCGGCTTTACCGCGGAGCGGTGCAAAGAGGTATTAGGCAAGGAAGTGCCTGACGAGTTCCAGGTTACCTATATCGAGACTGAATCCCAGGAAGGACGCGATCACCTCGCCCGCTTTTATCACTGGGCACCCAAAGGGGTTTTCTTCCTGGTCGATGAAGTGCAACGGATATTTCCGCCTTCCTGGCGGCAGAGCGATTTAGACCGGCTGAATTATCCAGGTGGGCCGGATGTGGCCAAAGCCGATGGCCGGCCAGAGACGATTGACGTGGCCTTTGATATGCACCGTCATCATAACTGGGACTTTGTATTTACGACCCCGAACATCAAAAAGGTGCACCAGGTAATCCGGGCTGCTGCCGAAACGGCCATTCGTCATACCAATATGGCGATATTGGGGATCGGTGGTCGATATAAGACGGTGCTCCACCTCTCTGATAACTCCGGTACGTCCATGAATGACGTACTGCAAGCCAAGCCATTTAATAAGGTGCCCAAGTATGTTTTCAAGCTTTATGACTCGACTACTACCGGTAAGGTCTCGGATACAATCGCGGGCAGCTCGATATTACGAGACCCTAAAATTCTGTTTATTCTGGCGATTTGGGGACTCTGCGTATTCTTTGGCTTCATCAAGCCTGAATATATTGATACTCCTGCTAAGGCCGATGAAACCGCTTCTGCCGCTGTTCCGGCTGCTGGGGCGGTGGGTGCTTCGCCCGTTGCTGATGTACGTCCTGGTGGCGCTCCTGCTGCGTCTGCTGCTGGCGTCCTTGCTGTAGGGCCGTTTGCCGGCCATCAGCTCATTATCAGCTGTCACGTCCTGATAAAGGATCACTTGGGCGAGTATCGGGTTGAGTATTGCTTCTCGCTGCGCAAAGGTGATGACGTGCAACCGCTCGACAGGGACGATTGGCCGGAGGAACTTGCCAGGGTGGATCCCATGAGTGCATGCCATGCGGTGGTAAAGTACCAGGGGCAGCCTGTGGACGTGTACTGTGACCCCGAGGGGGACGCCCTGCGCCGGAAATACAATGCCACCCTCTTTGCGGGTGGCAATAACAAGCCAGCAAATACTGATGACCGGACATAACTCCCCTCTCCTGCCGGTGGCCGCCTTTCTCCAGGTTGGCCACTGAGCCCCAGGGGCGTAAGCCCCTACAAGCCGCCCCTTCATGCTGATTTGGCCACTGTTGTCTCGCGGCGGAACACGCAGATATAGCCCCGAGACTGGATCACCCCCTTCCCTGCTAAACCGTTCTTTAATGCTCCTGTCAGAGCGACCAGCCGAAGGCTATGGGGCGCGGGTAGTAATAACCTTAGTCCCCTGTCGAAGACAAGCTGCTCTAAAGGTAGGTCATAACGGGTGGCATTTTTTTGCGATGAGTTCAAATCGTTCATCGCTTGCCTCATACTGATATATCTCTATATGATGAAGTGGGTGGGAAGGATTTGATATATCGGCTAAAATTGCCTCTTGTATTAATTTGTTGATCCTGCATCCAAGATGAATTGACTTTATATTTTTAGGGTTTATCTTTTTTAGAAAAGCAAAATTTTTTTCATTTGAAAACGCTGCGCAAAAGTTCTTTCCATTGTTTAGGGTGTAATTACCCATGTTATCAATGCAATAATCACTCTTAATGGCATCTAAAACATCTAGCGCAAATTCATCAACTTCATTTTTATTTAATATCTTTACTTGGTCAGCAAATGGCATTGGAACAATGCATCGGTGTTCTTTTTCATATATCCAGACATCACTTTTTGTTGTGAGCTGATTCAATAAGTTTATTCTTATTTCATCGTTTTGATTATTAGTGTGGATATAATGCTCAGGCCTTATTGAGTCGTAATTTACCTTCACCGGTTTATAATGGGATATATTGTACTTATCAATAGGACGTTCTTTTTCCGATTCCATGAAATCTTCATTAAAGCCAATGCAAATCCCTCTATGTTCATCTGCATAATGAGACCACATTAATAAATTCCTATGTGTTTCGCTCAATGAAACAATTCCGTATGCCCATATAGAGCTAATAATCTTATAGTTGATATAGGGCGCGCTTTTTGTTTTCCCTGTTTTATTTTCATCAATAAAAATCTCACTAGCTCTATTTAATAATTCTGTCCTCACCTCTTTGGTGAAATACTTTTCGAATGGGTCATTTAATGAGCTGGGCGAAGAAAGTCTAACTGTAATGTCTTTTAAATAATCTAGGCCGTAAAACTTAGTGTATTTGTAATATGTATTCATCAATATGGCTCTCTGATTTTCGAGGTTGGGCGCTCCCTCCCACCCCCCGTATAGTAATACGGGGGGAATTCTACCTCTGCCGTCTACACCTTCTGCCTTTTGGCCGCTCTTGATGGTTGAGGCTTTCGGCTTAGGCCCACTCGGGGGAACGGTTGAACCAACCTTCAGCTTGCTAGCTTGTCAGTAATCCAAGCATGCGCTTCATCCATTCTAAGGAAGTCTTTGACAACGTGATGCTTCAGTGAAGGGATTCGGCTTAATGATATCGAATACAGGGTTGGAGAGGATATGACATGCCCTTGAGCTACCAGCTTGGTATGTCTTAGCCATTGGTGAAAGCCTTCTGCTATCTCAAGGGCTTCGCCAGTGCCACCTGTGTAGCCTCTGGCATCTATCAACAGTCCAAAAGGTTCATTTTTGATGGGCTCAATCATGGATTTCATTCCATTAACCCATGCTTTCATGCCCTCTTTGTTGAAGGTCCCGCTCATTTCGCACGAGATCAGGTGATGGGTTATTGGTTTTATTGCGAACTCACCATGTTCGAATCTCAGTGGCATATGACCTCCGATGGCAAGAAGATGTATCTTGATTCTCGCTCTACACGGAGTGGTTTGCAAATAGGTCTGATTGGGTATTTTTTGCCATAAAAAAGGGGGAGTGCTCCCCCATGTGATTAACCTATCCCGAGCTTTTTCCTCCAGTAGAAAGCAGCTATCTGCTGTTCGGATCTCTCCACCTGGATGATGGCAAGTGCCTCTATCCTGCGTCTGTCGAACCTCACTCCGGTGGGTGACACAAGGCAATCATTCATCATTCTCCAGCCTTCCCAGTGCTTCCAGATAGTGGGTAACTCCCTACCCGATGCCATCCGCATAAGCCGTTTATAGACAGGAGGGATCTCTGTACCCTTATCCCAATATGTGACCTGTCTCACAGAAACGAAACATAGATTTGCCGTCTCCTCTTTCGATAAACCGCATTCAAACCAACGAAAAATGAAGTTTTTGGTCAACTCTCGTTCCATCCAAGTAAATACCTGATAAACCAGCAAAATTGCGTGGGTTGGCTTATCGGCAGGTTTCAGATGGGCATTTAACTAAACACGGCATTATGCGCGGTTGAGAATGTGGAGCAATTTAGTGTCCTGGATTGGTTCAACAACACTGGGTTGGTTTGCCATGAACGAATTTTTCCCTTTCTGTTATCTCTCACTGTTGAACTTAATCATGTAGCCGATCCAGTGGTTTGTGATTGGCACTCTCGTGACGTTCGCTGTTGCCGGTGTGCAGGTATTTGGAGGTGGTGTCGATGCTGTCGTGGCCGGCATCGGCTTGCACATGGGACAAGGGCCGGCCGTTGAGATTGATGTCGTGAGTGATGCCGGTATGACGAATGGAGTGCGGTGTCAAGTTGCGCATCTCTGCGGCATCCTGGGCAAAGCCATCCTGTTCTGCCAGCGTAGCGGCCGCCTGAATGACGGCCATCACCAGCTCGCGCAGCTGACGGATGCCGAGGTTGGCATTGAGCTCACCTTGTTCACGGCCGTGGGCTGCGGCCTTGTGACGCACAAACAGTGGCGTCTGTTCATCGGGTATCGGCAGTGGCGAGAGACCGAGAAACGTCCGGTAGCGTTTGAGGGCCTCCAGCAAGGCATGGGAGACCGCCACTGTGCGGCGCTTGCCGCCCTTGCTGCGGGGAATGTAGTAGCCCCAGACGCCGGTTTTCCCGTCGCGGCGAAACTGGCCCATGACGGGGGTAAAACCCGGTCTTGCCGCCACCTCGGAGATGCGCAGGTAGCAGGCATACATCAGGCTTATCAGAAAGCGGCTGCGCTCATGCTGCTCCGGTGATTCGGTGGCCAGCCGATCGGCCGCCTGCATCACATAGGACCACTGCAGCTCGCTGAAGGCCTGGCCCTGATCATCCGGCTCCTGCTGGACGGTGCGTTTCACCCGTTGCAGCAGGAGCGCCGGGTTGCGGTCCATGTACTCTTCCTGGATCAAAAACTGGAAAAAGGCCGACAGAATGGCGAGCTTGGTCTTCATGGCTTGCTCGCTGAGGCGGTACGGCAGTTCACGGCCCAGCTCCCGTTTGCCAAGGAAGGGTCGCCATTGGGGATTGGGCAGGCGCTCTCCCCACTCCTTGTCGAGCACGAACTGCGCCACATTGCGATAGGCAATCAGGGCCGCTGGCGGTGACTGGCAATAATCGAGGTAGCGCATCATGATGCGCCGGGTCAGATCCTTTGGGCTGATGCGCATCTCGCCAAAGCACCAGTGCAAGAACGTGGTCAGCTCACTGCGATAGGTCTTGTAGTTGTTCTCGTTGTTGCGCTGCTCCAGCAGCCAGTCGACGGCGAGTTCGTAGACGATCCCGGCATCGGGTACGTCGGTGAGGCTGAGGTTGGCCAGGTACTGATTGACCTGGGGGTTGCCCGCCTCCAGGTATACCAAGCCATCGAACAGCGGCATGGCGGGTGGAAGTATGGTTGTGGTCATGGTCTTGCTTGAAATGGTTCTGGCTTGCGGCCTGCTCAAGGGTAATGCCGATAAATGGGGTTATCGGCATCATCGGTGGTGGGAACATTGTCAGGAAACATGGATGCAGTCACCACGTGGAATCACTGCGAACACATTCTTATCCCATTCAATGAATATGCACTCTTGTCAGAAAATTCTCGGGGTAAATAGTCTGAAAGTTGACTGTTAATACTATCTTTTTGAATAAGAAAGTGTTTGGCCGTGATGGCTCGCCCCTTTTCCCTGTCCTTCCTCACCCTGTTATCCAGACGCCTTGCTACGCAACCCGCTTGAGTGACTTGCCTTTGGGGTCGGTTGCTTCACTCTGGGTTTCCTGGCTCTCTGTCTTGTTGCTCCCCTGCCCCTTTCCACCACGCAATACGCTCTGCAGTGCGTCCCGCTGTTCGGCCAGATAGAAGGCCAGGCTCTCCTGCTGTTCCGGCGCGAGTGCAATGGGAGCCGCGGCCAGCAACGTCATCAACTCATCGGCAGTGTCCAGCAGCTTGTCATAGGCGTCAGCCTCTTTCTTGCTGGTAAAGGTCATCTTCTCCACTCCCCCACGAACCACAACATATTTGATCTCAACGGCCATAGTGGCGTCCTCCTTCTGATGGTGAATACAAGTATATGTATGGATATACAGTATTGCAAATAGCCGCAGGCAGGTAGGTTTGAGCCGAGACTGACCGAGAGCTGGTTGGCCGTCACATTGATGAAAGGGTCATTTGACTTCCACGCCAAACTGGTCGGATGATTGAGTCATGACGATAACAAAGCAATTACTGATCCTGCTGCTGGTTGAGGTGACGCTCCTTGGGAGCATCGCCCACCTTGCCATCGACCTCTCTTGGGTGCCCTCCATCTTGTTTGTGGTGGTAGCCCTGCTGGGGCTGCGCACCTTGGTGGTATTGCTGACCTGGGGCTTTTCCCGCTTCTACCCGGTGCCAGCCATCGGCTGGCGAGCCTGGCTGCCCATGGTGGGGCGGGAGATAGCCGCCTACCTGCTGACCTTCACCTGGCTGCTGCCGTTCGAGCGCTGGTTAATGCCGCCTGACAAGTTGACCCCCTCCCCCCTGCCCCTGCTGCTGATCCACGGTTATGGCTGCAGTCGCGGCATCTGGCGGGTGCAGCGGGCACGGCTGGAGGCCGCCGGTCACACGGTGGCAACCGTCACCCTGACTCCTCCCTTTGGCCATCTCGACGACATGGTGCCGCTGTTGGCCAGGCGTATCGACGAGGTGTTGGCCGCCACCGGCGCATCGCAGCTGGTGTTGATCGGCCACAGCATGGGCGGACTGGTGTGCCGCGACTATCTGGCGGTGGCGGGGGGTGACAAGGTGGCGCAGCTCATCACCCTGGCCACCCCTCATCAGGGCAGCCAGCTCGCCACCCTGGGACTGGGCGACAATGCCCGCGAGATGGAGCCAGGCTCCGGCTGGTTGCAGCGCTTTGCCGCCGTGCCGCTCTGCGTACCCGGCGTCTCGGTGCGCACCAGTCACGACAACTTCGTGCTGCCCCAGTCCCGCCAGCGTCTCGATGGCATGGAGGACGTGGAGCTTGCCGCCCTTGGCCACCTCTCCTTGCTCTACTCCCGCCGCACCACGGCCCTGCTGCTGACTCTGCTCTCCCGCCCGCAACCGCAAATGAAAAGGGCCTGATTGTTCAGGCCCTTTCCGTTTTTGCTACATCAGCTCGTTGTGGTCACCACTAGAAGTGGATCCCCTTGATCAGGGTGGAGACTGCCATCTGATCCGCCGACGCCTTGGACTCGTTGCCCTCCTTGGGGTCGGAGAAGGTGCGGAAGCTGGTGTTCATGATCACCTGGGCCACCCGCGGTGCCAGGGCATGGATCACCTGGCCGAACACCCCGAGCCGGGTGGCGAGGCGCACGTGCTTGTTGATGATGGTGTCGCACACCAGATCGGCGGCCTCTTCCGGCGTCATCATGGGCACCTGTTCATATACCTTGGTGGGGGCCACCATGGGAGTTTTCACCAGCGGCATGTTGATGATGGAGAAGTTGACCCCCTTGTCGGCAAACTCGGAGGCCGCGGTGCGCACCCAGGCATCCAGCGCCGACTTGGAGGCGACGTAGGCGGAGAAACGCGGCGCATTGGTCAGCACTCCGATGGAGGAGATGTTGATGATGTGCCCCTTCTTCTTCTCGATCATGGTGGGCAGTACCCCCATGATCACCTTGAGGGTGCCGAAGTAGTTGAGCTGCATGGTGCGCTCCAGATCGTGGAAACGGTCGAAGGAGTCCTCGATGGCGCGGCGGATGGAGCGACCGGCGTTGTTGACCAGAATGTCCACGCCGCCATGCTCGGCCACGATCTGCCGAGTGATCGCCTCCCCCTGCGCCAGGTCGGCGAGATCACCCTGATAGACCTGCAGGGTCAGGCCCAGCTCGGCAAACTCGGCCTGGGTTTCGGCAATCTTGTGCTCGTCCCGGGCGATGGTCAGCACCCTGGCCCCCGCCTCTGCCAACTTCTTCGCGGTGGCCTTGCCGATGCCGGAGGTGGCACCGGTGATCAGCACCACCTTGCCCTCGACCCGGCCGCGCAGGGTGCGGTCGATGAACAGGTCCGGGTCGAGGCGACGCTCCCAGTAATCCCACAGGCGCCAGGCGTAGCTGTGCAGCGGCGGCACTTCGATGCCGGTCCCCTTCAGCACCCGCTGGGCCTCGCGGTTGTCAAAGCGGGTCGGATAGTTGATGAGCCGGAAGATGTCCTTGGGCAGGCCGAGATCGGCGATGGCTGCATCGCGAATACGCCGCACCGGGGTCAGCGCCATCAGCATGGTCATCAGATGGCGGGGAATAAAGCTGAACAGGGCGGCATTGATGCGAATGGCCGGCTCGGGGGCATGGGCCGCCCGGGAGAAAGTGCTCAACATGTCGCCGACCCGCATGGGGTGAGAGTCGGTCAGGTGGAACGCCTTGTTGTCCTCCCCCTCCAGGTGGGCGATGTGATCGATGGCATCTACCACGAAGTTGACCGGCACCAGGTTGATGCGTCCCCCCTCGACCCCGATGGCGGGCATCCAGGGCGGCAGCATGCGGCGCAGCTTCTGGATGGTCTTGAAGAAGTAATAGGGGCCGTCCACCTTGTCCATCTCGCCGGTGTTGGCGTCGCCGACTACTATGCCGGGTCGATAGATGCGCCAGGGGATGGTGCTCTCCTTGCGCACTATCCCTTCGGCCTCGTGCTTGGTCTGGAAATAGGGCATGTCGAGGTGTTCGGCCTCATCGAACATGTCTTCCCGGAACAGGCCGTCAAACAGGCCGGCCACCGCGATGGAGCTGCAGTGATGGAAGCAG
The DNA here is from genome assembly GCF_019048665.1 of Aeromonas sp. FDAARGOS 1408. Taxonomy (NCBI): domain Bacteria; kingdom Pseudomonadati; phylum Pseudomonadota; class Gammaproteobacteria; order Aeromonadales; family Aeromonadaceae; genus Aeromonas; species Aeromonas sp. FDAARGOS 1408. The sequence continues at coordinate 1,742,377 of NZ_CP077394.1, forward strand.
CGCACCTTGAGCCGCTCGGCCAGTAGCAGGGCCTGACGGGTGCCCTCGGCATTGACCTGCTGCTGAATGCCCGCCTTGGCGTTGAGATCATAGATGGCGGCGAGATGCAGAAAATGATCGACCTTGCCGATTAGGGGCTCCAGTTCGCCGTTGCCGACGCCGAGCAAGGGGTGGGTCATGTCGCCCACTACGGCAATGGCGCGATCCTCACCAACGCCCCAGTAGGCCAGCAGGTCGGGTACCCGCTCGAGATGGGCTGCCCGCATCAGGAAATGCACCCGACTATTTGGACGCTGCAGCAATTTTTTAATCAGCCGGCGGCCGATGAAGCCGCTGCCACCTGTGATGAAATAATCCATGGTATTTATATCCCTTACTGATTGGGCTGTTAGTTGTTGTTAGATATATCACGCTTTTACTGAAAATATTCATTCGAATATCATTCTTCGTGACCCAGTCCAAAATTACCAGGGTTGCCTGTTCCGTTATTAGGTAGAACCCTCTATTTTTTCTCCCTAGACTGAGGATGAAAGTTAAGTAATGCCACAACGAATATACCAAGGTTGTTGTCATTACCATCATCTATATCACGAGTAAGGAGACTGTCATGGCCAAAAAATTGAAAGCACTGGCAAGTTCGGTGACCGACAACCACCTCACTTCCACCATCAAAGAGTCCACCCAGCAGATCTGGCTGGCTGGCCTGGGTGCCTATGCCAAGGCGCAAGAGGAAGGCGGCAAGATCTTTGAAGCCCTGGTTCAGGAAGGGGAAGCCCTGCAAACCCGTACCCGTCAGAGCGCCGATGAAAAGATCGCGGCCATGACCGACAAGACTGCCGGTACCTGGGGCCGTCTGGAGCAGGTATTCGAGGATCGCGTAGCCCGCGCCGTCGCCAGCCTCGGCATCCCGACCCGCAAGGACATCGACAAGCTCTCCAAGCGGATGGCTGAACTGACCGAAGTGGTGCAGCAGCTGATCGATGCCCAGGACGACACTGCCCCGGCTGACGAGGCCAAGCCTGCTGCGGCAGCGGCCAAGAAGCCGGTTGTTGCCAAGAAGCCGCCGGTCAAGAAAGCCGCCGCCGCATCCGCACCCGTCGCCAAGGTGAAGGAAGAGGTCAAGGAGCTGGCAACGGAAGTAGAAAACGTGGCCAAGGAGATCAAGGAGAAGGGTGAAACCGCACTCTTCTGATCCTGACCGGCTTGTTCTGACTGATGATCCACCGGCCCATGCCCTCTGCTGGGCCGGTTTTGCGTGATAAGGGAGGCAAATCATGAGCACGATTGCGGTTGCCCTCGCCGGGGGAGGTCCTCTGGGAGGGATCTACGAGATCGGTGCCTGCGCCGCCCTGGCCGACAGCATCAAGGGAGTGCGTTTCGAGCAGGCTGATATTTATGTGGGGGTGAGTTCGGGGGCGGTGATCGCCTCGGCGCTGGCCAACGGCATCTCCCCCGACAAGCTGGTGCGGATCCTGCTGAGCGACGACAGTGGCGAGTTCTTCGACCCCTCTACCCTGCTGCGCCCCGCCTTCGGGGAGTATGTTGAGCGGCTCACCTCGCTGCCGCCCCTGGCGCTGGCGTGTCTGGCCGACTACCTCTCCTCCCCCTGGAACAAGAGCCTGCTTGGCTCACTGCAGGGGCTGTCCAAGGCGATCCCCACCGGCATGTTCGACAGCCGTGGGGTTGATCGCATCCTGACCCAGTTCTTCTCGCGCCCAGGTCGCAGCAACGATTTTCGCGAGCTGGCCAGCCGGCTGTTCGTCATCGCCACCGAACTCGACACCGGTCGGGCGGTGGCCTTCGGCAGTCCGGGGCTCGACCAGGTGCCCATCTCCGCCGCGGTGCAGGCCTCCGCCGCCTTGCCCGGTCTGTTCCCGCCCTCCCTCATCGATGGCCGCTACTACGTGGATGGCGCGCTCATCAAGACGCTGCACGCCTCGGTGGCGCTGCAGGAGGGGGCCGATCTGGTGTTCTGCATCAATCCGCTGGTGCCCTTTGATGCGGGCCTGGCCAGCGAGCGCCCCGCCAAGCTGGTGGATAGCGGTCTGCCGGTGGTGCTGGCCCAGACGTTTCGCGCCATCATCCACTCGCGCATGCACGTGGGGATGGATCGCTACAAACACCAGTACCCAGAGGCGGATGCCCTGCTGTTCGAGCCCTCCCCGGCCGATGGCGAGATGTTCTTCACCAATGTGTTCAGTTATCGGGACCGGCGCCATCTGTGCGAGCACGCCTTCCAGCATACCCGCCGGGATCTGTGGCAGCGGCGGGCCGAGCTTGGTCCCATCCTCGCCAGACACGGGCTGGAGCTGGATCTTGACGCGCTGGCCGATGAGCAGCGCTCCCTGCTGACCCCGGGCATCGGCGCGGTGGCGGCGCTGGATGCCTCACTGACCCAGTTGCAGCACTGGCTGACCCGTCGCTATGGCGACAAGGGCCGGCGTCAACCGAAGGAGTAGCATGGATCGCAAACCCAAGCGGCGTACCAGGGATCGCATCCTGGCCACCGCCCTCGCCCAGTTCAACCTGCTGGGCGAGCCGACCGTCACCACCACCGCCATCGCGGCCGAGCTGGAGATGAGCCCGGGCAACCTCTATTACCACTTTCACAACAAGGAGGAGATAGTCAACGCCCTGTTCGGCGAGTTCGAACAGGAGATGGCCCACCTGCTCGACACCATTACCCCGCCGTTGAACGAGGCGGAGGACATCTGGTTCTTCTTGCACCTGATGTTCGAACTCATCTGGAAGTACCGCTTTTTCTATTACGACATCAGCACCCTGATGAACGGCAACCACAAGGTGGAGCTGCGCTTTTCGGCCCTGCTGCGGCGCAAGGAGCTGACCGCCGCCGCCATCTGTCACCACCTCTGGCGCAGCGGTCTGCTAGAAGGCGACGAAGCACAGGTGACGGCGCTGGCCGCCAATATTGCACTGGTGGGGACCTTCTGGATCTCATATCAGCGAGCGCTGCATCCGCGGGCCGATGCCGACATCGCCCTCGGCGTTTTTCAGGTGATGGAGCTGGTGTCCCCCAGGCTGCGAGCCGATGCCCGCGCCGCGCTCGATGCCATCGCCAGCCATTATCGTCCCGCCGCCGTGGCGGGTTGACCGAACCGTGTTTTTTGATTGTGTTTTTAACAGGGAGAATCATATGACCACTGCACAGCCCAACTTCGATTTCACCCCCTTCCCCTGGCCGGAGGCCACCTATGACTATGCCGGGGAGCGCCTTGAGCAGCACTGGGAGCGGCTGCACCAGGGGGATGCCGAGCCCTGGCCCGAAGATGAACAGGTACAGGAAGCCTGGCGGGCCTATCACGCCGGTGATTTTGCCCGGGCCGTCAGCCTGGGGCTGGCCGCCGGCGAGGATGGCCTCAACGTGGCGAACAAGGCGTTGGTGATCCACGCCAGCTACCTGCTGGATGACAAGTATGCCAAGCGCGAGGCGTTCGAGCTGGCCGCCAGCAACGCCGAGAAGCTGCAAAAACGTCAGCCAGACAACGTCAACGCCTGGTACTTCCACGCCCTGGCGCTGGGTCGCTACAGCCAGGTGATCTCGGTCTCCAAGGCACTCTCCATCGGCATAGGTGACAAGATCAAGAGCAGCCTGGAGCAGGCGCTGGCGCTTGAGCCTGACCATGGGGAAGCCCATATCGCCTTCGGTGCCTGGCATGCGGAGATCATCGACAAGCTGGGCGCCATGATCGGCGGCATCACCTACGGCGCCAAGAAGGATGAGTCCGAGCGTCACTTCAAGGCGGCGCTGGCCATCATCCCCCACTCCGCCATCGCCCGCATGGAGTACGCCAACGCCATGGTGATGATGCACGGCAAGAGCAAGATGGCGGCGGCCGAGGCACTCTATGGCGAGGCTGCCGAGTGCGAGGCGCTGGATGCCATGGAGCGGCTCGACGTGGAAGCCGCCCGTGAGGAGCTGGAGGAGGAGTAATTCGCCAGACTCATAAAACAAGAGGCCAACCCCCGGGTTGGCCTCTTGCGTTTGAAGCGCGGCGGATCAGCCGTGCAGCAGTTGATCCAGCATGGCGGGGTCGTAGAGTAGATCCGGCTCCATCAGTACCAGCAGCAGCAACTGCTCAAACTCCACCGCGAAGCGCTCGACGATGAGGTCGGGGTCTGGCACCCGCTTCTTGTCGGTGATCAGGCCCACCTGCACCTTGTTGTCATAGGAGAGGATGGAGACGCCGACTGCGATATCGCCGGCCTGGGGCACCCAGAACAGCGGCTGACGCAACCTGGCGCCGGCCAGATAGAGGGTCTGCTGCGGGCCAGGCACGTTGGTGATGACGGCGCTGGCCTTGGCGGAGAGGATGTCGATGGCCTGTTGCTGCACCGCCTTGGGGGCCATGCCCATCACTTCCAGCAGGTTGAGCACCACCGCTGGCTGCAGGGAAGATTTGAGCGCCTGCATCCGATCCCGCACCGCATAGAGGCGTTGCAGCGGATGTTCGATGTTGAGGGGCAGATCCAGGGCCACCAGCCCGAAGCGGTTGCCAAGGGCCCCCTTGTCGTCCGGGGCGCGCATGTTGACCGGCACCAGGGCCCGGATGTCGACGTCGGCTTCGTCGCCCTTCTCCAACAGATAGTGGCGAAAGGCCCCGGCGGTGGCGGCGATCAGCAGGTCGTTGACCGAGCAGCCGAGCACCCGCCCCACCGCCTTCACGTCCGGCAACGGGATCTGTTCTGACCAGGCAACCCGCTTGGTGCAGCCGGTCTCTCCCCTGAGCCGGGTATCGGCATCATCGGAGAGGGTGGCGATGGTGTAGAGCTCGGCGGTCACGTCCCGGCTGGTCTTGAGGTAGTCCATCGCCTTGGTGGGGTGGGTCAGCACCTCGACGTATTTGGACCAGAGGGTGCCGGTCAGCTTGAGGCCGGCCCGCAGCAGGCGACTGCCCTGCTGATCGTGCTCTTCGTCGCCGTCGTCGTTGGCGACCGGCTCTGGCTGCGGTCTGGGAGCGGCAACCGGGCTCTCGTCCATCATGGTGAGCATGGCCCGCACCAGGGAGAAGCCGTCCCCCATGGCGTGATGAAAGCGCACCACCAGCGCCTGGCCGCCGAGGGAGGTGTCTACCAGGTGCATCTCCCAGAGCGGACGCTGGTGGTTGAGGGGGGTGGAGGCAAAGTCGGCCACCAGCCGCTCCAGCTCGGCCTTGCCGGCCTTGCCTGGCAGGATCACCCGCTTGAGGTGCAGGTCGAGATCGAAGTCGGGGTCGGTACGCCAGTAGTACTCTCCCCCTTCCAGGCAGGCTTTCTGCGCGAAGCGCGGCTGTACCCGTACGGTGTGCAGCAGGCTCTCGCGCAATCTGGTTTCATCCAGCTGACCGTCGAACATCAGCACGCCGACGATCTGCATCAAGTTGTTGGGCCTGTCCATCCGCAGCCAGGCGGTATCGACACAGGAGATGAGTTCACACACAGACATGTATTATCCCTATTGTTTCGCATTATTTGTGCCACATTTCGTTCTGGACGTCGGCGACCAGAACGGAAGCAACAAACAATGTTTTCTTATGTTTGTGAAACTGCACGGCGATTAATTCACGCCAGCCATCCATGACAAAGGCAGAGGCTCTTGTTGTCCCGTGAAAATTAAAAATCAGACTTGTCATATGCCGCCTGAATAATAATCTCCAGGTCGGCCATTTCGTCAAAAGAATATAAGGCGCGCTATTTCACCATTATTTATTGCGCTGGATCAGTCTTTATTGGATTGGTTATCGCCGCGCGGGACAAGGCAGACGCTGATCGACATATTCGAGGATCTCCTGCTCCAGGACGCTGCGTACCGGTAACAGCATCAGGCCGAGGCGCACTTCCAGCGACAGGGTATTCTCGGTGAGGCAGAGGGAGCCATTGACCCCGGCGCCGCGAAACAGCAAGCGGGTCTCCTCCTCGTCTTCCCACTCGCAGTCGAGCTCGTACTCTTCGCTCATGTCCTGGGCGATGGCTTCGGCGGCAAGCCGAGCGCCGGCGAGGCCGAGCGGGTGTTGACGGCTGACCTGGATGGTCGACAGGTTGCTGCCGGCAAGGGGATCGTATAGAAACATGCTAACTCTCTGAGCGGTGACGACATTTACTGATATTAAACACATGAATCAAACAAGTGAAAGTGATTTGCAACATATTTGGGACTCACTTAACAAAGGCTGTCGAGTAAAAGCTCCATCGATTCCGCCTGGGTTGCCGCCGCGTTACACTGGGCTGACGGCTCGTGACGAGTGACTCCCGCCCCTCGCCGGCCGCCCGTTTTATCCGTCACAGGCCATGGGATACACCAGAGAACACAGGTCAAGAGAGCAGCAGATGACCCAAGAGAAACAACCATCCGATGACCACCACATGGATGAAGAGAGCACCCTGGGGCGACTCTACCGTCAGCTCAACCAGGTGGCCGCCTTGCGCGAGCAGATGCGCACCCATCCGCAGGATCAGCAAGACAGGGACGCATTGCGCCAATGGCAGGCCGATCGGCTGGGGCGTACCCACCGCGATCTGCTGGAGAGCAAGCGCTACGGCCCGGCCGCGCAGTTTTTCCTGACCGACCTCTACGGGCCGGGGGATTGTGCCCGCCGCGATGCAGACGTGATGCGGGTGATGCCGACTGCCGAGCGGCTGTTGCCGGAATCCGGCCTCAAGGTGCTGGCGCAGGCCATTGAACTCGACGCCCTCTCCGAGGAGCTCGACTACCTGATGGTGGTGGCGCTGCGTCGCAGTGGCAGCATGGCGCGGCTGAACGCCAAGGCCTATGCCCTCGCCTATCAGGAGGTGGGTGAAGAAGCGCGCCGCCGTCATCAGTTGCAACTGGTCAACGAGCTGGGGATGACCCTGGATCGGCTGGCCAGAAAACCGCTGCTCGGAGCGACCTTGAAGCTGATATCTGGGCCGGCCCATCTGGCGGGGTTGGGCGAGCTATTCTCCTTTGTCGAGCGGGGTTACCGGGTCTGTCACCACATGGGGCGGGCCAGCGAGTTTCTCGAGACCATCGCTAGCCGCGAGACGGCGATCATGCAGGCATTGCTGGCGGGCGATGACACAGTGCTGGATTGACCTTGAGAGTCATGCAGGCACACATGCAGTCAAACATGACAAAGCGGGCCGAGTGGCCCGCTTTTCGTTTATCGCTGGACAGGAGTGTGGTCAGATCACCAGCAGATCCATGAAGGCGTGCACCGGGGTGGCGGCCAGCTGCTTGCCATCCTGGCAGAGGGCCAGGATCGCCTCGGCCCGTTTGGCCGGGAAACGGGTGGCCAGGTTGTGGCGGAACTTCTCTACCAGCAGCGGGATCCCCTCCTCGCGGCGGCGGCGGTGGCCGACCGGATACTCCACCTCCACCTTGGCGGTGTGGGTGCCGTCCTTGAAGAACACCTGGATGGCGTTGGCAATGGATCGCTTGTCCGCTTCCAGATACTCGCGGCTGTAACGCTTGTCCTCCTGCACCACCATCTTGGCGCGCAGCCCATCGATGCGGGGATCGGCGGCCATGGCGTCCTCGTAATCCTCGGCGATGAGGCGCCCGAAGATGAGCGGCACCGCCACCATGTACTGCAGGCAGTGATCCCGGTCGGCCGGGTTGTTGAGGGCGCCCACCTTGCTGATGATGCGAATGGCCGACTCATGGGTGGTGAGCTCGATGCGGTCGATCTCGTCCAGCCGCCCCTTCACCTGCTCGTGCAGCTTCATGGCACACTCCACCGCGGTCTGGGCGTGGAACTCGGCAGGGTAAGAGATCTTGAACAGCACGTTCTCCATCACATAGCTGCCGTAGCTCTGATGCAGGGCGAACTGGTTGCCCTTGAACAGCACGTCGTAGAAGCCCCACTTGGGAGCCGTCAGTGCGCCGGGATAGCCCATCTCGCCGCTCATGGTGATAAGGGCGAGGCGCACTGCGCGGGAGGTAGCATCCCCCGCCGCCCAGCTCTTGCGCGACCCCGCATTGGGTGCATGACGGTAGGTGCGCAGGCTCTGGCCATCGACCCAGGCCTGGGAGACCGCATCGATCACCTGATCGCGGCTACCGCCCAGCATGTGGGTCACCACGGCGGTACTGGCGACCTTCACCAGCACCACGTGATCGAGACCGACCCGGTTGAAGGAGTTCTCCAGCGCCAACACCCCCTGAATCTCGTGGGCCTTCACCATGGCCATCAGCACATCGCTCATGGTGAGCGGGGCCTTGCCTTCGGCTACGCGGGTACGGGAGAGCCAGTCGGCGGTGGCGAGGATGCCACCCAGGTTGTCGGAAGGGTGACCCCACTCGGCGGCCAGCCAGGTGTCGTTGTAATCGAGCCAGCGGATGATGGCACCGATATCCCAGGCGGCCTTGACCGGATCGAGGCAGAGCTGGGTACCTGGTACCCGGGCACCATGGGGTACCTGGGTACCGGGCACGATGGGACCAAGGTGCTTGGTGCACTCGGGAAAACGCAGGGCCAAGAGGCCACAGCCCAGGGTATCCATCAGGCAGTAACGGGCGGTATCGAGGGCGGCCTGGCTGGTAATGGGGTGATTGCAGACGTAATCGGCAATATCGACCAGCACCTGATCGGGGTCTGGTCTGTGGTTGACGTCGACGTTGGCGGACATCGTGACTTCCTTATCGTTGTAGTGAATGAAACGGGGTGATGAAACGGCGCCCTGCCCGCCCGCCTGCGCTCATCGACCCCGCTGTTGCCGGTGTCGGGTGACGCAATGGGGTGACAGGGCCGCCCATGATTATCGCTGCTGCAGCGAGACGAAATGCCGGGGCGCCGGGCCGACGTAATCGGCGCTCGGGCGGATGATCCGGTTGTGTTCGCGCTGCTCCATCACGTGGGCGCACCAGCCGGTGACCCGCGAGCAGACGAAGATGGGGGTGAACAGCTTGGTCGGGATCCCCATGTAGTGATAGGCGCTGGCGTGGAAGAAGTCGGCGTTCGGGAAGAGCTCTTTCTCCTCCCACATCACCTTCTCCGCCTCGCAGGAGACGCGATAGAGCCGGTCATCGCCCACCGCTTCGGCCAGCTTGGCCGACCAGTTCTTGATGATGACGTTGCGCGGATCCGAGGTGCGATAGACGGCGTGGCCAAAGCCCATGATCTTCTCCTTGGCCGCGAGCTTGGCCTGCAGCTCGCGCCGCGCCTGGGCCTCATCCTGCCAGGGTTCGATCATCGCCATGGCGGCCTCGTTGGCGCCGCCGTGCAGCGGGCCGCGCAGGGTGCCGATGGCCGCGGTGACGCAGGAGAACATGTCGGAGAGCGTCGAGGCGCAGACCCGCGCCGCAAAGGTGGAGGCATTGAACTCATGCTCGGCGTAGAGAATGAGGGAGACGTGCATCACCCGGCGCTCCAGCTCGCTCGGCGCCTTCTGGTGCAGCAGCGCCAGGAAGTGTCCGCCGATGCACTCCTCGTCGGTGTCGAGGGCGATGCGCACCCCGTCGTGGCTGAACTTGTACCAGTAAAGGAGAATGCCCGGAAAGGCGGCCAGCAGCCGATCCGCCACTTCATGCTCATGCTCGAAGCCGTCCTCCGGCTCCAGATCGCCGAGCATGGAGCAGCCGGTGCGCAGCACATCCATGGGATGGGCGTCGGCGGGAATGCGCTCGAGCACTTCCAGCAAGGCGGCAGGCAGAGTGCGCAGGCTGCGCAGGGTCCGCTTGTAATCCTCGAGCTGCTGCTCGTCCGGCAGCTCGCCTTTAAGCAGCAGGTAGGCGACCTCTTCGAACTGGGCGCCGTCGGCCAGCTCCTGGATGTCATAGCCGCGATAGGTGAGCCCGGTGCCGCTCTTGCCCACGGTGCAGATGCTGGTCTCCCCCGCGCTCTGACCACGCAGGCCGGCGCCACCCAACGGTTTTTGCTGTCCCATTTTTCCTCCTAATCCTTGGATGTAAACAGACGGTCCAGCGTCTGCTCGTAGTGGTGATAACCGAGGAAGTCATAGAGCGACTCCCGGGTCTGCATGGTGTCGACGACGGCCCGCTGATGGCCATCCTGGCGAAGGTGTTGATAGACGTTGAGGGCCGCCTGGTTGGCTGCCCGGCTGGCACTCAAGGGATAGAGCACCATGTCGACGCCGTGGGCGGCGAGCGCCTCCTTGTCGAACAGCTCGGTTTTGCCGAACTCGGTCATGTTGGCGAGAATGGGCACCCCGGCCGCCTGCTTGAACAGGTCATACTGGCCGAGCTCGGTCACCGCCTCGGCGAAGATCATGTCGGCCCCGGCGGCCACATAGGCGGCGGCGCGCTCCAGCGCCGGGCCAATCCCCTCCACCGCCAGCGCGTCGGTGCGCGCCATGATGACGAACTCGTCGTTCTCCCTGGCATCCACCGCCGCCTTGATGCGATCGCACATCTCCTCCTGCGAGACCACCGCCTTGTTGGGACGGTGGCCACAGCGCTTCTGGGCCACCTGATCTTCCATGTGCACGGCCGCTACTCCGGCTCGCTCGAAGGCGCGCACGGTGCGGGCTATGTTGAAGGCCCCGCCCCAGCCGGTGTCGATGTCGACCAAAAGCGGTACACGGGTCGCCGCCGTGATGCGTTCGGCGTCGGTCAAGACGTCGTTCAGGCTGGTCATGCCAAGATCCGGCAGGCCATAGGAGGCGTTGGCCACGCCGGCACCTGAGAGATAAATGGCCTGAAAGCCGCTGCGCTCCGCCATCAGCGCCATGTAGGCATTGATGGTGCCGACGATCTGCAGGGGGCGTTCATTGGCGAGGGCGGTGCGAAAGCGCAGACCTGCCGAGGGGGTAAGGCTGGACATCATGACTCCTTTCACTTGTCTGGTTTGACTATCTAATATCACGTTTACGTTAACGTCAATCATACTTTCGTGGCAGACCCCTGCCAGGCAAGACAGGACGTGGCTTTTAGGGTAAATTTCACCAATTCCTTCAACAGGTTGAATCGTAATGTCGGATCCCAATCCCGTGATCGTCTGCCCGGCTTGCGACTTGCTGATCGAACGCAAGTTATTGCCGCTTGGGCGCCACGCCCACTGCCCCCGCTGTCATCAGCATTTGTACGGGCGATACGCATTTCGCCCCTCCCAGCTGATGGCGCTGACTATCACCGGTTTCCTGTTGCTCCCGTCCGCCTTCTTCGAACCGCTGATCTACCTGCGCCTGGCCGGTGTCAATTCGGACGCCAACTTGCTCAAGGGGATCCTGGTGCTGCTGCTCGAACACGAGATCTGGGTGGCGGGGCTGGTGTTCTGGTGCGCCGTGCTGGCGCCGGTGGGCTTGCTGCTCGGGATCTTTGCGCTGGCCTCGGGCCTTGCCAAACGCTGGCACATACTGGCGCCGACCCTGCAGGCGGTGGAGGTGTTTCGCCACTGGGCCATGCTGGAGGTCTACATCGTCAGCCTGCTGGTCGCCCTGTTCAAGCTGGTCGACATCGCCGACGTGCGCCTCGGCGGCGGCCTGCTCAGCCTTGGGATCCTGATGCTGCTCAACCTGACGTTGCTGATCCTGTTTGACCCCGCCCCCTATTGGGAGCGGGTACCGCTGGAGGAGCCGGACCATGTCCCAGACCAGCGCCCGTGAACTGGGGCTCTGCCGCTGCCACACCTGTGGCCTGCTGGTGCGCTATCAGGCGGGCAGCGTCTGCCCCCGCTGCCACAGCCGGCTGCAGGTACGCATACCCCACTCCCTGGCCTGGTCCTGGGGCTTGCTGGCGCTGGCCAGCTTCATGCTGCTGCCCGCCAACCTGCTGCCCATCACCCACTTCTACAACAAGGGGTTGTTGCAATCCGACACCATCTTCAGCGGTATCATGATGCTCTATCGCAGCAAAATGTCGGGGATTGCCACCATAGTCCTCACCGCCAGCATCATAGTGCCGGTGGGCAAGATCCTGGGGCTGGGCTGGATCTGCTGGCAACTGCAGCGCAGCAAGCCGGTGCGGCGCAAACGCCAGCTCATCATGTACCGCATCATCGATTTCATCGGGCGCTGGTCCATGCTGGACTTGTTCGTCATCTCGCTGATGGTGGCCCTGGTGGATCGCGGGGTGCTGCTCAACGTGCGGGCCGGCCCCGGCGCCACTGCCTTTGCCGGTGTGGTGGTGTTGACCATGATGTCGGCCCGCATGCTGGACACGCGCCTGCTGTGGGACAAGGCGGCCCGCTAGGGCGCGGTAATCTGAACCTGTTTTCTTCTATCTGAATGCTGTTTATCTCAGCCAATTAAGGAGTCGGTATGATCGGGGCTGAACCCGTCATTGAGAAGCGTCGCTGGTTGTCACCCGTCTGGTTGCTGCCCTTTATCGCCCTGTTGCTGGCGGGGGGCTTCATCTACCAGCAGTTTGTCAGCAGTGGCCAGCTTATTCGCATCAACTTCGCCCAGGGCAACGGCATCCTGCCGGGCAAGACCCAGGTGCGCTACCAGGGGGTCGCCATCGGGGTGGTGCAGGAGCTGGAGCTGGCCGAGGATGGCCGCAAGATAGCCGTGCTGGCCAAGATTGACAGCCGGGCTCGCCCGCTCATCCGCAAAGGCTCGGATTTCTGGCTGGTGAGCCCCAAGGCGTCGCTCACCGAGATCTCCGGCCTCGATACCCTGGTCTCCGGCAACTACATCAACCTGCAGCCCGGGCGGGACAACAACCCGCTGCAGGAGGAGTTCGACGCGCTGGACGGCCCTCCCCCCGGTTATCAGGCCCAGGGGCGGATGCTGCACCTGACCGCCGATTCGCTCGGCTCGGTCGGCATCGGCGCCAAGCTCTATTTTCGCGGCATCGAGGTGGGCAGCGTCATCAACACCCGCCTTGGCGAAGAGAACCAGAACGTGATCCTGGATCTGGTAATCGAGCCGCGTTTTGAACACCTCATCAAGGCCGACACCCGCTTCTGGAACATCAGCGGCATCAAGGGCTCCTTCAGCCTGGCCGGGGTCAATGTGGAGGCCGGCAGCCTCACCTCCATCCTGAGCGGCGGCATCGCCTTCGACTCTCCCAAGGACTCCCCGGAGCCGGAGAAAGGCCAGGTCTTCACCCTCTACAAAGGGTTGGCCGAGGCGGCCCGCGGCGAGCGAATTGACATCCAGGCGGGGGATCTGCCCATCAAGGAGGGGATGCCCATCCTGTTTGAAGGCATCGAGATCGGCCGCATCGACCCCATTCGCCTGACCGACAAGGGCCGGGTGGTGAGCGCGCTGATCAACCCGGAGCAGGCGTTTCGGATCACCGGCAACAGCCGCTTGGTGTGGGAGAGCGTCTCCCTCGGCGCCGGCGGCATCAAGCATGCGGATCGCCTGCTGGCGGGCCCGGCCATTCGCCTCGACTATGTGGCGGGCGAGCGGGTCAAGGCCATGACCCTGAGCAGCAAGGAGCAACCGGGCGGCATCAAGCTGGTGCTGCAGGCCGACGATCTGGCCGGCCTCAACGAAGGGGCGCCGCTCTGGTACAAGGGCTTGCAGGTGGGCCAGATCAGCCAGCTCACCCTGGATGGCGGTGGCAACGCCAGTGTGGCTCTGGTCGTGCAGAGCCAGTATCAGCATCTGCTCAACCGGGCCCGTTTCTATCGGGCGGCGCCGCTGCAGATCGATGCCGACTTGAGCGGTATCAAGGTGGAAACCAGCCCGGCCAGCGCCTGGATTGGCGGCGGCATCAAGCTGGTGCAGGCTCCCTCTGGCGAGCGGGTCAACCGGCTCTATCCCAGCCAGGAGCTGGCCCTGCTCGGTACCCGGGATGCCAAGCCCCGTCGCTGGATGTTGAAGGCTGAACAAGCCGATGGCATCGGTATCGGCTCCCCGGTGCTCTATCTGGGGCTCGAGGCCGGTAAGGTCAACGCGCTGCGCGCCGCCAGGGAGGGGGTGGAGATCGAACTCGAGATCGCCGGTGTCTATGCCCCCCTGCTGGAGCAGCAGCCGCAATTCTGGAAAAAGCCGGCGCTGGATACCCGGGTGCGGGTGGATGGCGTGCAGGTCAAGGTGGGGAACCTCGCCACCCTGCTGCGTGGCGCCATCGAGTTCGATCGGCTCGGCACAGGCCGCAGCAGTCATCAGCTGTTTGACAGCAAGGAGCAGGCCAAGGCCAAGGTACGGACCCTCTCCCTGGTGGCTGACAGCAACCCGGGGCTCGGGGTCGGCAGCCCGATCCGCTACCGCGGGGTCGACATCGGCAAGATTGAACAGATTGAGCTGGAGCCGGCCCTGGGCCAGGTGATCTTCAAGGCCGAGCTGGATGGCCAGTATGCCGCGCGCTTCCTGCAGTCCGGTGCCCGCTTCACCCTGGTTCAGGCCAAGCTGGGGCTGGGTGGCGTGGCCCACCTCGATACCCTGATCAAGGGTGCCTTTGTGGAGGCGCAGCCCGGCCAAGGAGCTGGCAAGGAGCGCTTCCCCCTTAGCCAGAGTGGCCCGGCCGGCCTGGCGCTCACCCTCAAGAGCGCGTCGGTCAACGGTTTGAGCGTCGGCAGTCCATTGCTGTTTCGCAAGATGGTGGTGGGCAGCGTGACCAAGGTGGCGCTGGCCCGCGATGGCAGCGAGGTGCTGATCGACGTCAACGTGGAGCAGGAGTACGCCCATCTGGTGCGGGTCAACACCCGCTTCTGGAATGTCTCCGGAGTCAAGGCGGATATCGGCCTGACCGGTGGTACCATCGAGGTGGAGACGGTGCAGAGCCTGCTCGCCGGCGGCATCGCCTTCAACACTCCGGAGAAAGAGATGGGGCCGACCGTCAAGGCCGGCCACAGCTACCCGCTGCATGCCAAGGCCGAGAAAGAGTGGCAGGAGTGGAGCCCCCGCATCCAGCCCTGATCTCTCCCCTCACTCACGCTCACCCAAGCCCGGCACTGTGCCGGGCTTGTTTTTAGCCGCTGCGCTTTCAGAATATTCCTGCCCTTGTGATAAGATGTCGCCCCTCATTTTCGGTCAACGAGACGGCTCCGTGCACGACAACACCTATCTTCCCGATCACTTCTTGCGCCATATCGCAGCCATCATGCCGGCGCACCTCTCCATGGATGAGTTCGTGGCCAGTTGTCGACGACCGCTGCGGCGCAGTATCCGGGTCAACACCCTGAAGATATCGGTGGCGGCGTTTGTGGCGCGGATGCAACCGCTCGGTTGGCAGCTCGATCCCGTGCCCTGGTGCGACACCGGCTTCTGGCTCAGTCGCGAAGACGAGAGCGTGCCCCTTGGCAACACCGCCGAGCACTTGAGCGGCCTCTTCTACATTCAGGAGGCGAGCTCCATGCTGCCGGTCACCGCCCTGTTTGCCTGTGAGCAGACCCGGCGTGATGGCATGTTGCTGGACGCGGCGGCGGCCCCCGGCTCCAAAACCACTCAGATTGCGGCCCTGATGGACAACCAGGGGATGCTGGTTGCCAACGAGTATTCCAGCAGCCGGCTCAAGGTGCTCAGCGCCAATCTGCAGCGCTGCGGCGTGACCAACGTGGGCATGACCCATTTCGATGCCAAGGTCTTCGGCCAGTGGTTGCCGGAAACCTTCGATGCCATCCTGCTCGACGCACCCTGCTCCGGTGAGGGTACGGTGCGCAAGGACGAAGACGCCCTGCGCAACTGGAGCATCGAGAGCATCGACGAAATCGCCGCCGTGCAGCAAGGGTTGCTGGAGAGCGCCTTCCATGCTCTCAAACCGGGGGGCGTACTGGTCTACTCCACCTGTACCTTGAGCCTGCAGGAAAACCAGGCCGTCTGTCAGTCACTGCAAGACAAGTTCGGCGATGCCTTCAGCTTTGACTCGCTGGCCGATCTCTTCCCCGCTGCGGAGAAAGCCTGTACACCGGAAGGATATCTGCACGTTTGGCCCCAGATCTTCGACAGTGAAGGCTTTTTCGTCGCCAGATTGCGCAAGCACCACTCAGTGCCCAACACCATGTTCAAACCGGGCAAGCTCGGCAAATTTCCCTTCTCGCCGCTGCCGGCCAAGGAGTCCGAACCCATGCTGCGCGAGATTGAAGCAGCCTTCGGGGTGGCGCAGCAGGGAAATCTGTTTGGCCGCAGCGAGGAGATCTGGCTCTTCCCCCAGCTGTTCGAACAGGTACAGGGCAAGCTGCGTTTCGATCGCATCGGACTGAAACTGGCGGAGACTTTCAAGAAAGGGTATCGGCTGACCCATGAGTGGGCGCTGGCCTATGGTGACGGTGCGAGCAAGGGATTCGTCGAGCTCGATATAGCGAATGCGCGGGAGTTCATGATGGGGCGGGACGTGTGGCCGGAGCAAGCCGCCGGCACTGGCGAGGTGATCGTCCGCTATCAGGGTCATACCCTGGGCATGGGGAAATGGGTGGGCAGCCGGGTCAAGAATGCCCTGCCCCGCGAGCTGGTGCGTGACAACAATCTGTTCGTGTAACAAGTTGTACCGGAGCAGGAAAACCCACACTCCGGTTGAACCTTTGCGCGGGTCTTGAAAAGCCTTGAGCCTTGTCTAAGCTTAAAGGCAATCCGAACACCAGTTAGCGCACGGCTCTGCAAGGAGCCAATTCCCCTATGCCAGGTACAAGGAATTCGTACCTGGCTTTTTTTATGTCCCGGTTTCTCGATCTTTGCCTCAATTGCCGGCGCGTTTACTCGAGCATCTCCGCCGGTGCTTGTGCATCGATCTGCGCCCTGTCCTGTTTCTGTTTCTGCTCATGCTGATAGAGCAGATCGATGGCCTGTTCGATGAGGGATGCCTGGCTATCTTCGAGCAACTGCCCCAACATGGCCAACCGCTCGGCATGGCGATTGCTGATCCAGCATTGCAACCGGCTGTGAGTTTCCTGTTTGCGTTTCACGTGCTGGCGCTGCCGCTCGGCGTTGTCTTGCGCCCCGCTCACTTCTATTTCCTGGCTCATATCACCTTGCAACTTTGATTTTTACAGCCCGTTATCTCTCACCAAGTCTTCAATATTCGCTGACCAACACCGAAGAGCCTGACTCTCCCCTTCTTGATGGGGTGAGGTCCAGTGCGCTGCAAATATATCATTGGATCAACAAGATATCATTTAACATAAAAAAGTGAGTGACGCGGTTATATTACAGCAGGCCATCCAGGGCGTGATCCGAGAACTTGTGAGCATCGTCGAAATACTCCTGCAAGGTACGGATGTCCTTGTGGCGGGTGACCTCGATGATCTTGTTCATCGGTTTGCCGGCAGTGACCGCCGAGGTGATGAAGCCGCGGCGCAGACTGTGGCCGCTGACCTGGAGATCGTCGATGGCCTGACCGGTGCGCCGCTTGATCATCAGGTTGATGCCTTGCGGGCCGAGCGGCTCCTGCATGAGCTGGCCCCAGCGATTCATGCGGCGAAACAGGGCCCCCTCATGGATCCGGCTCTGTTTGAGCCAGCGCGCCAGTGCCGACACCGGGCAATATTGTTTGCCGGGCACCAGGGCGATCTCCGTTTCATGTAGCTGATGCTTGCTGGGCTTGAGCCGAAGGCGGATCCCCTGCCCCACAAAGTCGAGGTCATCCACCTCAATCCTTGCGGCCTCCGAGCGGCGCAAGGCACCGCTGAACATCAGCAACAACAGGGTGTAATCCCGCAGTCCCGCCAGATTGCTGGTGTCGATTTCGTCGAGCACGCATGCCAGCGGTTTCAGGGTCAGCGCCCCCGTTTTACGTTTGCGGTTGTCACCGAGCCGCACTATGCCCCGCATCATCTCCTTTATTTCCGCATGCTCGGTCGGCATGGGGTGGATCCCCTTCTGCTTGAAGGCATAACGGATGCCGGCGAGCCGTCTTACCAGGGTGGCTGGCTTGCGGGGATCGCCGTTTCGCAGCTCCCCCTTCCCCTCTTCCTTGTCCAGCCAGACCCAATCGGCCAGGATGCCGTCGGCCTGATCCGCCAGAAAGTTCATGATGTCATGATGGGTAGTCTGCAGCGGATCGAGCCCATGCAGCTGACACCAGAACACGAAGATACGGGTATCGGCCTGGTAGGCATTGAGGGTGGAGTCGGCTTTGGCGCTGCGCAGGAAGCGTCTGGCCCGGCTGTTCAGCTGAGGATCGAAGACGCTCTGCAAGGGCTGCTGAACTGGGTTTGAAATGCGTGGGTAGTTCACTTAACTCTATGATTTAATGCGGAGTTTCGTTGGATCTTACAGGATCTTGCAGATCTATCAAGTATCGATAATGAATATTATCGATACTTATGAAGAGTGCTTTTAACCCATTTCACCCTCCTCATTTATTCCTCAGCACACTGTTCTTCTTGCTTCGTTTTATCAGGGTTGAGGGCTTTGCCTCATCAGCATCCACTACACGAGGTGAGAGATAACGAACAACTATGATCGTTTTTGAATGGGCCATGATAGTGCTGATTGTCATAGTAAAACATAGTAAAACGCCCCGCATAGCGGGGCGTTGTTTGTTATCGCTTTGCCAACTTGAACAATTCAAAGAAGTTGTCACTGGTCGCTTGCGCCAATTCGGCTAGCGGCATTTGCCGCAGATCCGCGATGAACTGGGCCACGTCGCGAACAAAGGCCGGCTCGTTCTCCCTACCCCGGTGCGGAACCGGCGCCAGATAGGGAGAGTCGGTTTCAACCAGCAGTCGTTCCAGTGGCAACGCCTTGACCACCACCTGCAGAGCAGCCGCATTCTTGAAAGTGGCGATGCCGGAGATGGAGATATAAAACCCCATCGCCATGGCCGCCTCTGCCATTTCGAGTGACTCGGTGAAGCAGTGCAGCACCCCACCTACCTGATCTGCCCCCTCTTCACGCATGATCTGCAGGGTATCCTGCTGGGCATCGCGGGTATGGATGATGAGGGGCTTGTTCAGGGCGCGGGCCACCCGGATATGCTCCCGGAAGGAAGCCTGCTGTACCTCCTTGTTCTCCGGCGAATAGAAGTAGTCGAGCCCGGTCTCGCCGATGGCTACCACCCTTTCATCCGCCGCCTGGGCCAACAACAAATCGGCATCGACGCCAGGCTCCTGGTTGAGGGGATGCACGCCGCAGGAGGCAAACACCTGAGGGTAAGGGGCTATCGCCTCCAGCATGGTCGGGAACTGTGCCTGGGTCACGCTCACACAGAGAAAATATCCCACGTCCTGCCTGGCCGCCTTGGCCAGCACATCGGCCATGTCGGTCTGCTTGCTGCCATAACTCAGACGATCGAGGTGGCAATGGGAATCAACGAGTAACATACAAAACCTTTTGGGATCTATAACCAGCGAGTGAGCCAGTTCATCAAATGAATTGTGGGGTTGGAGAGCTGCCCGGGCTGGCAGGCCGCCTTGAGCCCAACGAGCTGCTGCTCCGCCTCCAGCAGCTTTTCACTGGAGTGACGTTCCGCCAGTTGTTGACTGAGCGCGGCCAGATCCGGCATGGCCAGCTGGTGAGGGCCACAACCGGCCTGCGTCTTGAGCGCATCGCACAAGAACAGCTGCACCCAGTGCAGTCTGACCTGGGTATCGCTCGCCAGCAGGCTGCACACATGGTTGGTCCGGGTGGGTGTTTGCGAGAGGGCGAGAAAACTCTCAAGCAAATCACGGCGATCCGTGTCCTGCTGCTGCGTCAAGTAATCCAGCACTCGCAGCGGAGCCCCTTGGCAGATCCGCACCTGAGCCTGGGTGGCCTGATGACCCTGCTCGGCGAGCCAGGCCAGGGTCTCCCCTTCCGCCGGCAACTGGCAGACATGCTTGTGGCAACGGCTGAGAATGGTGGGCAGCAGGCGGGAAACCTGGGAGGCGATCAGCAGCAACAAGCTGTCACCAGCCGGCTCCTCCAGGGTTTTGAGCAGGGCGTTGGCGGCCGATTCGGTCATGCGCTCCGCATCGGGGATGATCACCACCTTGCCGCGGCCAAGCTGGGCCGAATTCTGCAGGCGCGCACAGATCTCGCGGATGGCCTCGACCCCTATGGTCTTGCCCTCAGTGGTGAGGGAGCCCAGATCCGGGTGATGACCCTTTTCAAACAGCTGGCAGGAGTGGCAATGACCACAAGGCTCGCCCCGATCAGGCTGATGGCACAGGTGCAGGCGGGCCAGCTGCTGTGCAAGTTGCTCCTTGCCAAGACCGGGATCACCCAGCAGCAGCCAGGCGTGCCCCAGCCGGCCGGCGGCGGCAGTCTGACTCAAGGCATGCCAGTCCGGGATCAACCAGGGATACATGAGGGCTCGTCTTTCAGGTAGTGGGACAATGCAGCCTCGATGGCCGCCTTGACCTGCTCCGGCGCTTGGCCGGCATCGATCACCTTGATTGACTCATCGGCGGCAGCCAGTTCCAGATAACGCTGGCGGGTACGCTCGAAGAAGCTGAGCTGCTCAAGCTCGATCCGGTCCAGCTCACCGCGGTGACGGGCCCGTTGCAGGCCGATGGCGGGATCGATGTCGAGATAGAGGGTCAGATCCGGCTTGAAGTCGCCGAGCACGGCCCGCTTGATGGCGCCGATGAGGTTGGCATCGATGCCACGACCACCGCCCTGGTAGGCCTGGGAGGAGAGATCGTGGCGATCGCCCACCACCCAGACGCCGTCAGCCAGCGCCGGCTTGATGCGTGTCTCGACCAGTTGCACCCGGGAAGCGTACATCAGCAGCAGTTCGGCTTCGATGGTGAGCCGCTCGTCGTGCACCTCCTTGACGATGGCCCGCATCCGTTCCGCCAACGGCGTGCCGCCCGGCTCACGGGTACACTCGATCCGCGCCACGCCGCGGGCATGCAGATAGTCGGTCACGTAGCGCACCGCGGAGCTCTTCCCCGCACCTTCCAGTCCTTCAATCACGATAAATTTAGACATTAGGGTTTCTTCAAAATGTATTCACGCACCGCCCGATTGTGTTCATCGAGGGTCTTGGAAAAATAGTGGGCCCCGCCCCCCTTGGCGACGAAATAGAGATAGTCGGTCGACAGGGGATTGAGCGCCGCTTCGATGGAGGCCTTGCCCGGCATGGCGATGGGGGTGGGCGGCAAGCCGTCGATCACATAGGTGTTATAGGGGTTCACGTCGGTCAGGTCGCTGCGGCGGATATTGCCGTCATACCTGTCCTTCACCCCGTAGATGACGGTGGGATCAGTCTGCAGCTTCATGCCAAGGCGCAGACGATTGACAAACACCGAGGCGATCCGCGCCCGCTCTTCCGGCATCCCCGTCTCTTTTTCGATGATCGAGGCCATGATCAGCGCCTCGTAGGGAGTCTTGTAGGGCAGATTGGCCTGACGCTTCTCCCAGCTCTGCTGCAGGAAGGTTTCCATGTCCTGATGGGCACGGCGCAAAATGGAGAGATCGCTGGCATGAGTGGTATAGGCGTAGGTCTCCGGCAGGAACCAGCCCTCCAGCTTGCCGTTTTCAATGCCAAGCTCCTGAGCCAGATCGGTCTCGGGCAACTCGACGGTCAGCCGCTCCAGATAAGGGGCGCTGGCCAGCTGCTTCAACCAATCCTCGAAACGGGATCCTTCGACGAAGGTCAGGCTGAAGTGAAACTCCTTGCCGGAAGCAAACAGGGAGAGGGTATCCTTGAGCGGTGCCCCTTCCTTGATCTCATAGGTTCCGGACTTGATGGCAACCAGCTCGGGGTGACCGCGCAACCAGAGTCGCACCGCCCAGGGGCTGGTTTCCCCCTCCCCCAGTTCGGCGATCAGACGCGCCGCATGGGCTCCCTTCTCTACGGTAAAGAGACGGGTCGGTCCCTTGTTGGTGAGCGTCTCCACCTGTTGCCACTTGTAATGTACATAGCCCCCGGCAGCGGCGACAGTCAGCGCCGCGCCCGCGAGCAGGGTGTAAAGCCGATTAAACTTCAATGACCAAACGCTCCTGTAAACGGCGGATCAATTCCTGACTGGCATATTGGGTCTCCCCGATGCCGGTGACCGGCACTATGCCCATCAGGGTATTGGTCAGCCATACCTCTTCGGCCTGCCACAGTGACTCCAGCGGAGCCTCCACGACACGCAGTTCAATGCTCATCTGTTTTAGCATCGCCATCACATGGCGCCGCATGATGCCGTCTATGCCGCAGTGGGAGAGATCCGGCGTAAACACCGTTCTGCCACGGCGCCAAAACAGATTGGCACTGACCCCTTCTACCAGAAATCCCCGACTGTTCAAGACTATACCTTCGACCCCGGAACGGGCCGCAAGTTCGCTTTTCAGCAGCACCTGCTCCAGCCGGTTGAGGGTCTTGAGGCCTGCCAGCATGGGGGCATCCCCCAACCGCTGCCGGCATACCAAGAGTGGAATGCCATCTTGCTGCCATGTCGGGTAGTGAGCCGGGTAAGCAGCCAGCGACAGGATCCGGGTCGGCGCATGGCAGGCAGTGCAATCATAGCCCCGGCCACCGCTGCCGCGGGTCAGCATCACCTTGATCACCGCCAGCGCTTGATCACGGGCCAATTGGGCCACTTCATCGCCGAGTTGTTGCCAGTCCAGCTCGGCAAGGCCGAGTCTGGCGCTCGCTTGCTGCAACCTTGCCAGGTGTGCCGGCCACCAGACGGGCCGGCCATCCCTGACCAACAGGGTGGTGAAATGACCATCCCCATAGGCCAGACCACGATCCATGGCGGACACGCTGTCTGTCGGTATTCCATTGATCAGCAAAAGGATCCCTCCGATAAAAAAGGCCCGATACTGACGTATCGGGCCCATACTATCCGCCCAGGGCGAATTATACGCGTTTGAAGATCAGTGAGCCATTGGTGCCGCCAAAACCGAAGGAATTGGAGAGGGCATATTCGAACTTGCCGGCCTTGGCAACATGAGGCACCAGATCCAGATCGCACTCATCATCCGGGTTGTCCAGGTTGATGGTGGGCGGCGCCATCTGATCGCGCAGCGCCAGTACCGTGATGATCGCCTCGATGGCGCCGGCGGCACCCAACAGGTGTCCGGTCATCGATTTGGTGGAACTGACCATCAGGGATTTGGCATGTTCGCCAAATACGGCCTTCATGCCGCGCAGCTCGGCAACGTCACCCAGCGGGGTGGAGGTGCCGTGGGCATTGATGTAACCCACCTGCTCGGGGGCGATACCGGCATCCTTGATGGCATTTTGCATGGCGCGGGCGCCACCGTTGCCATCGGCGGGAGGGGCCGTCATGTGGTAGGCATCACCGCTCATGCCAAAGCCGACCAGCTCGGCATAAATCTTGGCGCCACGGGCCTTGGCGTGTTCGTACTCTTCCAGCACCAGCACCCCGGCGCCATCACCCAGTACGAAACCGTCGCGATCTTTATCCCACGGACGGCTGGCCTTGGTGGGCTCGTCGTTGCGGTTGGAGAGCGCCTTGGCGGCGGCAAAACCGCCCATCCCCATCGGGGTGGATGCCTTCTCGGCACCACCGGCCACCATCACGTCCGCATCGCCGTAGGCGATCATGCGACCGGCCATGCCGATGGCATGGGTGCCTGTGGTACAGGCGGTGGTCACGGCGATGTTGGGGCCCTGCAGGCCTCTCATGATGGAGAGATGACCGGACACCATATTGATGATGGTGGACGGTACGAAGAAGGGGCTCAGCTTGCGGGGACCGCCGTTGACCAGGCTGCTGTGGTTCTGCTCAATCAGACCCAGACCGCCGATGCCGGAACCGATCGCCACACCGACACGCTCGGCATTCTCCTCGTTGATGACGAGACCGGCATCATCCAGCGCCTGCACGCCTGCGGCGATGCCATACTGGATGAAGAGATCCATCTTGCGAGCTTCTTTGCGGTTGATACCGTACTGCTCGGGATCGAAATCCTTGACCTGGCCTGCGAAGCGGGTCGCAAACTCGCTGGCGTCAAAGTGTTCGATGGGAGAAATGCCGCTCTGCCCGTTGAGCAGGGCTTGCCAGCTGGATTCGGCAGTGTTGCCTACCGGGGAAAGCATCCCCAAGCCGGTCACCACGACTCTGCGTTTTGACACTGAGGTAGTCTCCGAGAGGTGTTTTGAAAAGGAGTAAACATAAAAGAAGCGGCCCTTAGGCCGCTTCTTTCAGAACAGGAACTTATTCCTGATTAGCGGTGATGTAGTCGATAGCCGCTTGAACAGTGGTGATCTTCTCGGCTTCTTCATCAGGAATTTCGGTATCGAATTCTTCTTCCAGCGCCATTACCAGTTCAACGGTATCCAAAGAGTCAGCGCCCAGGTCGTCGACGAAGGAGGCAGCGTTCTTAACGTCTTCTTCTTTAACACCCAGTTGTTCGATGATGATTTTCTTTACGCGTTCTTCGATGTTGCTCATGACCTGAATTTTCCTTTAAAAATACGCTATTGCGTCTGGTTGGGGTAGTTTATTCAATTGACGTGAGTTTGCAAGTAGCTTGCCGCTGGTCAAACCACGAAATTCGCCAAACTTCGGCGTACTATCGCAAATTTGAACAGATCTCACGACAAATTGATTACACCATGTACATCCCGCCATTAACATGCAGGGTTTCGCCAGTGATGTAGGCGGCATCATCCGATGCCAAGAATACCACAGCAGCGGCAATTTCTTTTGGATCGCCCAGACGAGCGGCAGGTACCTGGCTCATGATGCCGGCACGCTGCTCTTCATTGAGCGCCTTGGTCATATCGGTCTCGATGAAACCGGGGGCAACCGCGTTCACGGTAATGCCGCGGGAGGCCACTTCACGAGCCAGCGACTTGGTGAACCCCACCAGGCCCGCCTTGGCGGCCGCGTAGTTGACCTGACCGGCGTTGCCCATGGTGCCGACCACGGAACCGATGCTGATGATGCGGCCATTGCGCTTCTTCATCATGGCGCGCAGCACCGGCTTGCTCAGACGGTACAGGGAGGTGAGGTTGGTGTCGATGATCTCGTTCCACTCATCATCCTTCATCCGCATCAGCAGGTTGTCACGGGTGATCCCTGCGTTGTTGATCAGGATGTCGATGTCGCCAAAACGCGCTTTGATGGCGGCGAAGACGGCTTCGATGGATTCCTGGCTGGTCACGTTCAGCGCCATGCCGCAACCCTGTTCACCCAGATAGGCGCTGATTGCCTCGGCGCCGCTCTCGCTGGTCGCCGTGCCGACTACCTTGGCGCCACGGGCCGCAAAAGTTTCAGCAATCGCACGGCCGATGCCACGACTGGCACCGGTCACCAACACAACCTTATCGGTAAAGCTCATTCATTGCTCCTGTTTACTTGATCTGGGCCAGCGCCTGCTCGAAAGAGGCGGCATCGTTGGCATGAATACCTTCCACGCGCTTGTCGATGCGCTTGGCGAGCCCGGTCAGTACCTTGCCCGGTCCCATTTCGATCTCGAGGGTGACCCCCTCATTGGCCATCCGCTCGACAGTCTCGGTCCAACGAACCGGGCTGAACAACTGACGCACCAATGCCTGCTTGATGGCGGCCGGATCTTGCTCACAGGATACGTCGACATTATTGATGACGGCGATGGCAGGAACCTTGATCTCGATCCCGTCCAGCGCAGCTGCCAGTTTTTCGGCAGCAGGTTTCATCAGCGCGCAATGGGAGGGCACGGAGACCGGCAGCGGCAGCGCACGCTTGGCTCCGGACTCTTTCATCAGCACGTTGGCGCGCTCGACGGCCTCTTTGTGACCGGCGATGACCACCTGGCCAGGGGAGTTGAAGTTGACCGGAGAAACCACCTGCCCTTCAGCCGCTTTCTCGCAGTTGGCGGCGATGGCGTCGTTGTCCAGGCCGATGATGGCGGCCATGGCACCGGTGCCTTCCGGCACGGCTTCCTGCATGGCCAGACCACGCAGCTCAACCAGTTTGACCGCATCGGTAAAGGTCAGCGCGCCGCTGCAGACCAGGGCGGAATACTCACCCAGACTGTGGCCTGCCATCACGGCGGGGGTTGCCCCACCCTGCTGTTGCCACAGGCGCCACAGCGCGACAGAAGCGGTCAGCAGTGCAGGCTGGGTACGCCAGGTCTTGTTCAGCTCTTCGACCGGACCTTCCATGACCAAGGCAAACAGGTCATAACCCAGCACCTGGCTCGCCTCGGCGAAGGTCTCCTTGATCACGGCATGTTGTTCGGCCAGCTCGGCCAGCATGCCGACGGTTTGGGAGCCCTGTCCCGGGAAGGCAATGGCAAATTGGGTCATCATTGATTCCTTTAAATAAGAGAAAAATGAGAACGGCAGGATGAGACGCTCGTCCCATCCCGCTGACGATCAGAGGCGAACCAGCGCCGAGCCCCAGGCAAAACCGCCGCCGAAGGCTTCCAGCAAGACCAGCTGGCCCGGTTTGATCCGGCCGTCGCGCACCCCTTCATCGAAGGCGATGGGAACGGAGGCGGCAGAGGTGTTGCCGTGTTTGTCGAGGGTCAGCACCACCTTGTCCAGCCCCATGCCAAGCTTCTTGGCGGTGGCGCTGATGATGCGGAAGTTGGCCTGATGGGGCACCAGCCAGTCCAGCTCGCTCGGCTCGATGCCGGCGGCGGCCAGGGTCTCGGTGACGATTTCGCTCAGACGGGTGACCGCGACTTTGAAGACATCATTGCCCTTCATGTACATGTAGGCTTCGAGCTCGGCCCCCGGCATGCCGCGACGGGGCTGCGGCAGCTTGAGCAGCTCGCCATAACGACCATCCGCATGCAGATGGGTGGAGAGGATGCCGGGGGTGTCGCTCGCACCGATCACCACGGCCCCTGCCCCATCCCCAAACAGGATGATGGTGCCACGATCCTCGGGATCGCACATGCGCGACAGCACATCGGCGCCGACGACCAGCACGTGGCGGGCGGCACCGGATTTGACGAACTGATCGGCAATGGAGAGCGCATACGTAAAGCCGGCGCAGGCGGCCGCCACGTCGAAGGCCGGGATCCCTTGCGCTCCGAGCAGCCCCTGCAGTTCACAGGCGGCGGCCGGAAAGGCGTTTTCGGCGCTGGTGGTGGCCAGCACTATCATGTCGAGATCGGCGGCCGTCAGGCCCGCGGCCTCCAGTGCGCGCAGGGCTGCCTGGTGAGACAGGGTTGCAACGGTTTCATCGGCACCGGCAATGCGGCGTTCACGGATCCCGGTACGCTCCACAATCCACTCGTCACTGGTCTCTACCATCTGTTCGAGGTCGGCGTTGGTGCGTACCGAGTGCGGCAGATAGCTGCCAGTACCCAAAATTTTGCTATGCATAGAGTTCTTATAGATCCCTGTCGGAAAAGACAGATTCAAGGCGATCTGCGATTTGCAATGGAAGTTGATGCTTGGCCTCTTGCGCGGCCAGCAGGATCGCGTTACACAGGGCACGCCGTTCGGCCCGCCCATGGCTTTTTACCACAATGCCGCGCAATCCTAACAGACTTGCACCGTTATACTGGTCGGGGTTCAGGTAAGAAAAACGTCGTTTGAACATAAATCCGGCGATACGGCCAAGAAAACTGCGTTTCTTGCGGGGATATCCGGCCAGTTGGGCCATCATCCGCACCACCCCCTCCGCCGTCTTGAGGGCGACGTTGCCGACAAAACCGTCGCAGACGATCACGTCGCAATCGCCGCTAAAAATTCGATCCCCTTCAACAAAGCCGACAAAGTTGAGCGCCTGGCACTGGCGCAGCAGTTCGGCACTGTGGCGCACCAGATCGTTCCCCTTGATCTCCTCCTCCCCCACGTTGAGCAGGGCCACCCTGGGAGTGGCAACCCCCTCCACCTTTTCAGCCACCACTGAGCCCATCACGGCAAACTGCAGCAGGGTGTCGGCATCGCAGCTGACGTTGGCACCGAGATCCAGCATCACGGTGCGTTTGCCGGACAGGGTGGGCAGCGCCTTGATGAGGGCGGGTCGGTCGACGCCGGGCAGGGATTTGAGCACGCATTTGGCCATGGCCATCAGTGCACCTGTGTTGCCGGCGCTGACGCAGGCATCGGCTTCGCCGCCCTTGACCAGATTGAGTACGACTCGCATGGAGGAGTCTTTCAGGGTGCGCAGTGCCACGATCGGTTTGTCGCCCATCCCAACGACCTGGGAGGCATGTACAAAACGGACACGAGGGTGATTGAGCAAGCCATGTTGCTGCAGGAGGGGGGTGGTCTGGTGCTGGTCACCGACCAGGATCAATTTCAGCTGGGGTAAAAGAGACAGTGCCTGCACGGCGGCAGGCACTGTTTCCGAGGGGCCAATATCTCCCCCCATGATGTCTAGCGCGACAGTTTGCGTAGACAAAGGCAATCCTTAAGCGATTACCTTTTTACCGCGGTAGAAACCATCGGCAGTCACGTGGTGACGACGATGAATTTCGCCACTGGTCTGATCAACAGTCAGGGCAGCGGTGGTCAGCGCATCGTGGGAACGACGCATGCCACGCTTGGCACGGGTTTTACGGTTCTGTTGTACGGCCATTGTAGGCTAACTCCTAAATTCACTTACGTTTAAGCTCTTCAAGAACTGCAAAGGGATTCGGCCGCTCATCAGCAGGTTCGATTTCACCCCAGGTCATCTCCATGTTACCGCGCGGGCAAGCATCCATGGGATGCATGGCCACCTGCGGCAACGAGAGGATGAGTTCATCCTCCAGGATTTGATGAAGATCCATCTCGCCGTTTTCGTCCAACTCAATGGGCTCATAAGCTTCCGGCAGTTCTTCCTCGTTTGTTCTTTCGAACAGCGGAGTGTAGATAAATTCAGCTTCACAGAGATGTTCGAATGTCTCTCCACAACGCTGGCAAACCAGGTCAACCTTGGCATGGGCAGTGCCTTTCATAACGGTCAACTTCTGGACATCTTTGCCAAAGTGCAGCGATACATCGATATCACTCCGCAAGCCTGCGGTTGATTCCTCCAGCCTGGGCATCTGCGACTTTTCCACTATCCCGACATAATCGAGCAGCTTCGAGGCACTACGGACTGGATCAACCTTTACGGGCAACTTCACCTTTTGCATAGGGCGCGAATATTATAGGTCCAACAACTGATAGTCAAAGGAAAAAGTCCTTACCGCCGATGATTTTAACCTCACAACCCCCGCACATGGCGGAACTTGCGCTCACCGGTGCCTGATTATGCCACAAACCTGCGGATCCGACACCGGATCCTGGCCGGATTTGCTGGTGCGTCAGGCCCCAGGCAGTTGTCAGGTAGTCCCGCCGTGACTTGCTTGTCCAATTCGCCCTGCCTTCCCCACCCTGCTGCAGTCAAGGGGTGGCGTTACAAGCACCATGCTTTCCACTAGGTCGCTGATGAAGACAGGCACAGATCCCCACCGGGGCGGCCTCCATCAGGCGGCGAATGGCTCGAAAACTCTGCAGCGCAGCATCAGTAGCCATGGGATTGACGAGCCAGGCTGGCAGCGTGTCGCCCGGGTTGGTATAGGTTTCGAGGCGCACCAGCGTCGTGCCGTTTAGCTGAGGCAGCGCTTCCCAGCGTCCTTCACTGGTGTGGATCCGCACCCGACCGGGATAAGGCGGCAAAGCATCGGGGGCCGCCCAGACGCTCAGCACCAGGCCGCAATCTGGCAGCCGTTGCAGGCGGGAATGGGTGATCAGCTCCCGGTCCTGTACGGGCCAGGGGGCTGCGAGGCGGGTATAGACAATATCCTCATCGGGGGCGGGCTTGGCTAATACCCTCACCTCCAGGCTTTGGGGCAGCCACTCCTGATGTCGACCGGTATCACGCAACACCGCGAGCAGCGCCGCAGGGGGCGCTGCCACATACATCTCCAGTCGCAAGGCCAGAAAGGCGCCGGGTGGATGAGGGCGGGTCCAGAGCAGTATGCCCTCCTCCCCTGCCTGCAGGTGCCAGCCTTGTCCCCAGACGGGCAGACAGAGCAGCCACAACAACCATGCCCCCAGCTTGTTCATCTCATCGCCCCCGTTACCCCGCTCTTATGCTTATAGCCGTTTTCAGACGGGGCAGAGACAGGCAGTGAACGGGGGAGCAAAACCAAGTCACTCCATCAGCCAGATGCAGCCGACGCGTACTGTGTTCTGAGCAAGGCCAGCGCATCGAGCAGGATCACCCGCTTGCGAGCGCGGCGATATTTGCCCGCGCCGCACGATGGCGATACCATCGGCGCCTGCCCGTTTCTGAACCTGGATACCTGATTGCCATGTCGCGCCCCCTGATCCTCGCCTCCACCTCCCGTTACCGCAAAGCCTTGCTGGAAAAGCTGGGCCTCCCCTTTGAGTGCGCCGCGCCCGAAGTCGATGAATCTGTGCTGCCCTGTGAAGAGGCACAGGCGCTGGTGGCCCGCCTTGCCCATGCCAAGGCCAGCGCCATTGCCGGCCTGCGTGATCAGGGACTGATCATCGGCTCGGATCAGGTGTGCGTCTGTGATGGCCGGATCCTGGGGAAACCGGGAACGGTCGAACAAGCGGTAGCCCAGCTGATAGCGGCCCAGGGGCGCAGCGTCACCTTTTATACCGGCCTGTGCGTACTGGATGCGGCTTCCGGCCTGGTCGAGCAGCTGGTTGAGCCTTTCACCGTCCATTTTCGCCAGCTGGATGAGGAGGCTATCCGCCGCTATGTGGAGGCCGAACGTCCCCTCGACTGCGCCGGCAGCTTCAAGTGTGAAGGCATGGGTATCGTGCTGTTCAAGGCTCTGGAGGGACGCGATCCCAATGCTCTGATCGGCTTGCCGCTGATCGGACTGATCGAACTGCTGGAGCGCCACGGCCTCTCTCTGCCCTGATGAAGGCAGAATGTTGGCAATAAAAAACGGAAGCCTTGGCTTCCGTTTTGTATTGCATCCCGGTGCTTGTCATCAACCCAGCAGCGCCCTCAGCTCCGCCATGGTATCGGCCACCGCCAGCGGATGGTGAGCCTGCAGGCGCCCCCGGTCGTGCACGCCCCAGCTTACGCCGATGCGCGGCATGGCCAGCGCTTCGGCCATCGCCATGTCGTGGATGGAGTCACCGATCATCACCGCCTGGTGCGGGGCAATGTCCAGCTCATCCAGAATTTGCGTCAGCATCAGCGGATCAGGCTTGGAGTTGGCCTCATCCGCTCCGCGCGTGGCGGCAAAGAGTGGCCGCAACCCGGTTTCATCCAGTACCCTGTCCAACCCCCGCCGTGACTTGCCAGTCGCCACCGCCAGCGCAATGCCCTGCTCGTACCAGCCGTGCAGCAGCTCCCTCGCCCCAGCAAACAGGGGGCTGGGAGTAGCATCGTGCAGATAGTGGTGGCGATAGCGGGCGATCAGGGCATTGGCTCGCTCACCGCCCTGCTCCAGGGAAAACAGCCGGGGGATGCCGACCTCCAGACTGAGGCCGATGATCTGATGAGTCTCGGTGGCGGTGGGCACCACCTCGGCACAGTCACGGGCCGCGGCAGCCACGCAGGCCACTATCCGGCCCACCGAGTCCATCAGGGTACCGTCCCAGTCGAAAATGGCGAGCCGGATCTGTGTCATCAGCGCGCCAATCCGTTGAGGAAGGTCTCGAGCTCGGGCGACAGGGGCGCTTCGACCTGCATCTCGCGACCATCGGCCGGATGAGTGAAGGTCAGACGCCAGGCATGCAAGAAGAGCCGTTTCAGGCCTTGGCTGCGCATTTTCTCGTCAAATGCCGCTTCTCCATACTTGTCGTCACACGCGATGGGGTGGCCGGCATGCAGGGTGTGCACCCGGATCTGGTGGGTACGGCCGGTGATCGGGCTGCACTCGACCAGGGTCGCCTCGGCGAATTGACGGGCAATGCGAAACCGGGTTTCAGACGGCTTGCCATCGGCGCTGACCCGCACGACCCGCTCGCCGGATTGCAGATCATTCTTGCGCAGCGGCGCATTGACCACCTTGACGTGGGGTTGCCACTGGCCACGCACCAGTGCCAGGTACTGTTTGCGCATGGTCTTGACCCGCAGCTGCTCGTGCAGACTGCGCAGGGCGCTGCGCTTCTTGGCGACCAGCAGCACACCGGAGGTGTCGCGATCGAGACGATGCACCAGTTCGAGAAAACGGGCTTCCGGGCGCAGGGCGCGCAGCCCTTCGATGACCCCGAAGCTCAGCCCGCTGCCGCCGTGAACGGCCATGCCGGACGGCTTGTTGAGCACGATCATGGCGTCGTCTTCAAACAGGATCTGGCTCTCCAGACGCTGGATGCTGCCAAGGTTGGCCGAGGGCAATTCGTTCTTTTCGGCGACCCGCACGGGGGGAACCCGTACCTCGTCACCGGTACAGAGTTTGTACTCCGGTTTGATGCGCTTTTTGTTGACGCGCACTTCCCCCTTGCGAAGGATGCGATAGATCAGGCTCTTGGGGACGCCCTTTAGCTGAGTCTTGAGAAAATTGTCGATGCGCTGCCCGTCATGCTCAGCTTCGATGGTGAGCAGCTGCACTTGTTGTTGTATCTGTGTCATGGCGCGGATTTTAACACTGCCGACGGCCCTTGGCTGCATGCTTTGTTGAAAAATGGCGCCTTGCTATAAAAGTGATTTAAATGGGATAATAAACAAGGTTTTGTCATTGTGTTCAAGCCTTGTACTAAGTGGCCAAAAATTATGCCACCCAATCCCGAAACACCGTGTATACAAGAACATGACGGTTCCCGGGTGCGAGGTACAGCGCATGGAGAACGCAAACAGAACCGCCTATTTGTCTCCACACCGGTATCCTTTTCATGCCTTCTCGAGAAGGCTGAACCAGAGTGCCCTTAGTTTGCGCCTCATGCATACCCCAACCGGGAGGTTGCCCCAGTATGCTGAAGACCCGAGGCCGGCGCCGGCAGGATCCTGTGGAGGAAATCAAAATGACAAAATAACGAGAACTCAATGAAAAGAATGCTAATCAACGCGACTCAGGAAGAAGAGTTGCGCGTAGCGCTGGTTGACGGACAACAGCTCTACGATCTGGATATTGAAAGTCCGGGACACGAGCAGAAGAAAGCGAACATTTACAAGGGCAAAATCACCCGCGTAGAACCCAGTCTCGAAGCTGCTTTTGTCGACTATGGCGCCGAGCGCCACGGTTTCCTGCCGTTAAAGGAAATCGCCCGCAATTACTTCCCCTCCGGTTACTCCTATCAGGGTCGTCCCAACATCAAAGAAGTGGTCCGCGAAGGCCAGGAAGTCATCGTCCAGATCGACAAGGAAGAGCGTGGCACCAAGGGTGCAGCTCTCACCACCTTCATCAGTCTGGCCGGCAGCTACCTGGTGCTGATGCCGAACAACCCCCGTGCCGGCGGTATCTCCCGTCGCATCGAGGGCGATGAACGGACTGAACTGAAAGAAGCCCTGAGCGGCCTGACCGTGCCGGACGGCATGGGCCTCATCGTGCGTACCGCCGGTGTGGGCAAGTCCCCGGAAGAGCTGGAGTGGGATCTGAACGTTCTGCTCAACCACTGGGACTCCATCCACAAGGCGTCACAGAGCAGCTCCGCGCCGGTGCTGATCCATCAGGAAAGCAACGTCATCGTGCGTGCCATCCGTGATTACCTGCGCCGCGATGTGGGCGAGATCCTGATCGACAACCCGGTCATTTTCGAACGCGCCAAGTCGCACATCGAGCTGGTACGTCCCGATTTCCTCAACCGCGTGAAGCTGTACAAGGGTGAAGTTGCCCTGTTCAACCACTTCCAGATTGAGAGCCAGATCGAGTCGGCCTTCCAGCGTGAAGTGCGCCTGCCCTCCGGCGGCAGCATCGTGATCGATCCGACCGAAGCGCTGACCTCCATCGATATCAACTCCTCCCGCGCCACCAAGGGCGGCGATATCGAAGAGACTGCGCTGCAGACCAACCTGGAAGCGGCCGACGAGATTGCCCGTCAATTGCGTCTGCGTGACCTGGGTGGTCTGATTGTCATCGACTTCATCGACATGACGCCGGTTCGCCATCAGCGCGAAGTGGAAAACCGTCTGCGTGAAGCCGTGCATCAGGACCGTGCCCGCATCCAGCTCGGCCGGATCTCCCGTTTCGGTCTGCTGGAGATGTCTCGTCAGCGTCTGCGTCCCTCCCTCAACGAGTCCAGCAGCCATATCTGCCCCCGTTGCCAGGGTCAGGGCGTGATCCGTGACAACGAATCACTGGCCCTGTCCATCCTGCGTCTCATCGAAGAAGAGGCGATGAAGGACAACACCGAGCAGGTGCATGCTCAGGTGCCGGTCGATGTCGCCGCCTATCTGCTCAACGAGAAGCGCAGCTCCATCGCCAGCCTGGAACAACGCAATGATGTGCGTGTCTACATCATTCCGAACCAGCACCTGGAAACCCCGCACTACGAAGTGACCCGCATCCGTCAGAACGAGATCCCGGAAGCGGCCAGCTACGAGCTGAAAACCGAAATTGCCAAGCCGGTCTACCAGCCGAAACAGGCCCAGACCATCGAGCGCGAGCAGCCCCTGCTGCAAGGCTTCGTCCAGGCACCGCAACCGGCTGCGCCGGCGGCCCCCGCCCCTGTTGCAGCCCCGGTTGCCGAAGAGCCGGGCCTGTTCGGCAAGCTGTTCAAGAGCCTCTCCAACCTGTTCGGCGGCAATGCTGACAGCGCCGAGGTCACCGCGCCTGCCGAGAAACCGGCAACGCGCGAGGCTCGCAAAGAGGACGGTCACCGTCATCAGCGCGATGAATCCCGCAGCCGTGGTCAACGTGGTCGTCGTGACGACAACCGCAGCAGCCGCAACGGCGATGCCGGCGAGAAGCGCGAAGGCGTGGCCAGCCGCGAGAACGGCGAAGGCCGCAACCGTCGCCCACGCAAAGAGCGTGAGCCGCGTCAGGAACGTGAAGCCCGTGGTGACGTGCGCGAACAGCGCATGGAACGTGAACCTCGCGAGGCTCGTGAGCCGCGTCAGGAGCGCGAACCCCGTGCCCCACGTCAGGCTCGTGAGCCCCGCGCTCCGCGTGAACCCCGTGCCGAGGTAGTGGTCGACACGCTGGACAGCGTAGAAGCCGTTGCCACCAACGTGGAACAGCGTCAGGAAAAAGAGCAGAAAGTGGCCGAGCGCCGCGAACGCCGCCAACTGCGCAAGCAAATCCGC
The DNA here is from genome assembly GCF_019048665.1 of Aeromonas sp. FDAARGOS 1408. NCBI lineage: Bacteria > Pseudomonadati > Pseudomonadota > Gammaproteobacteria > Aeromonadales > Aeromonadaceae > Aeromonas > Aeromonas sp. FDAARGOS 1408. The sequence goes on from NZ_CP077394.1 coordinate 1,777,113, forward strand.
GTCGATGCGCCTGCCGATGACGCCGCTGTTGCCCATGCTGCCGATGTAGCGCCGGTTGCCACCGTCGATGCCGTTGACGCGACTGAACAGCAGGATGAGCAGGCAGAAGGCCAGCGTCGTTCCCGCCGTACTCCGCGCAATCAGCGTATCGAAGGCCAACGCCGCAAGCGCATCAACGAAGAAGCTCGCAGCCAGCGTGACGATGAAGAGCAGACTGCCGAAGTCGCTGCACCGACTCTGACTGCCGCCGCGCAAGCCGATGCAGCCCAGGTCAAAGTGGAAGAGCCGGCCGTGCCCGTGATCACCATCCCGAGCGCTGAAGCCGTTGCTGCTGCCCTGCAGGCCTCCTCCGCCCTGACCGAGCACGTGGTTGCCGAGGCCGTCGCCGAAGAAGCCCGCGAGCAGGCCGAAGCCGTTGTCGCCGCTGAACCGGTAGCAACCGTCGTCGAAACCGCCCCCCTGGTGGCCGAACCGGTCATTGCTGCTGTTGAAGCTGCGCCTGTTGAAGTGGAAACCGTGGCAGAGGCTGTCGTTGAGCCCGTACAGGCTGTTGAGACTCCGGTTGTCGAGAGCAAGCCGGTTGTGGAAGCGACCGTAGAAACCGCCCCGGCAGTTGCAGACGTTGTTGCCGTACCGACCGTTGAGCCGGTTGCCGCAGTGGCCGAGCCTGTTGTCGCGGCAGAGACTGCCAAGGTTGAACCCGCAACCGCAGCCCCGGCTGCCAAGCAGGTCAAGCGCGGTGGCAGCCTGCTGGCTGGTGCCCGCAAGGCCTCTGCCCCGATGGCAACTCCGGCCGCCGCCCCTGCCCTGCCGGCACGCAAGCCGGTCGAGTATGCACCCTTGGTGCGCAGCGAAGTGGCCACTTCCGGCCGTCATGGTGGCAGCACTGCCGCCGTCAACGTTGCAACCAGCCCGGCCGGTCGTCCCTGATTGACCCGCTAGCCTGATAAAAGAGCCACACACTGTGTGGCTCTTTTTTTATCTCTCTATGTAGCACGTATCGCTCCAGCAGCACCTGCAACCCGCTCCATTACCGTCAGCTCATCTTCTTTATGCCACTCTGTGCAAACCTAACCCTGGCTTCTCGCACTGCTGATGGTTACCCGTCATGCTCCCCTGCCCCACTATCCAGGCTTCACGCCTCTGATACATCCATATGATCTGAAACCCCGGTCGTTTTACGACAGCAGACATGGTCAGTTGAAACCGCGGTTAACACGGCTTGCTCCCCCACTCCAACCGGCTTTCCAAGCAGTGACGCTGTGATAGCGGAGCAGAACATTGCTCATGCCGTTGCACACTGTCCATTTCCTCTATCGGATATTCACCAACGCACATTTGTACTCTTTGTCTTTGCCTCGTTACATCATCTGAACTCTGCGGCTCGCGCCGATTGGCCTCCCCACTACTTGAGTGATTGGTCTAACGGGCCACGGTGTTGTCGATGTGACATCCTCCCGCTTTGTATACTGGTTTTTTTGAAGGCCGTGATATGGGCGAGATCAGAGACGAGTCTTTTACATTGTTTTCAAATATTTAGTTTGATGGCATATCATGGGGGTACTGGAGTCCTCGACCTTACCAAGATATGGCAGAGCGTTTAGTTTTGAAGGTATGAAAAAAGGGCCCTTGGGGCCCTTTTGACAATCAGATGGAACTGGTTCAGCTGAACAGATGGTTGCTGATCAGGAACAGACCACCGGAGAGCAGCATGGTAAGCGGCAGCGTCAGCACCCAGGCCATCAGAATGGTCTTGATGGTCTGGCTCTGCAGGCCCGACTTGTTGGCCACCATGGTCCCCGCTACCGCAGAGGAGAGAATATGGGTGGTGGACACCGGCATGCCGGTCAGACTGGCGATACCGATGGAGGCAGCTGCCGTGATCTGGGCTGCGATCCCCTGGCTATAGGTCATGCCGGAGGAGCCGATCTTCTCGCCTACTGTGTAGACGATACGACGCCAGCCCACCATGGTACCGCAGCCAAGCGCCAGGGCGATGGAGACGATAACCCAGGTCGGTGCGTATTCGGCGGTCGCGGTCAGATCCTTGCGCCATTTGGCGAGATCGGTCAGCTCCTTGGCCGGCAGCGGCAGCTTGGAAACCTTGCGGGCGGTATCGTCGATGCACAGCAGCAGGCGACGTACTTCACGGCGATCGGTCAGGTCCATCTCTTCATAGGTGCGCACCTGGGCAAGACGATTGTCCAGGGTGGCCATGGCCTGCAGTGCACCGGAGGCGGCGCAGTGGGTCATCAGCTCTTCCTGGGCCTGGGCCGGCACCTTGAAGTCCACCACCTTGGAAACCAGCTCATGGTTGCGCTGATAGATCTCCATGATGCGCTGGTTGGCATCCTGGGTGCGATCCAGATCATAGGAGCGGCTGTTCATATCCAGCGCGAAGTAGGCCGGCGCCATGCAGATCAGCACCAGCATCACCAGACCGATACCCTTCTGGCCATCGTTGGAGCCGTGCACGAAGCTGACCCCCATGGCAGAAGCTACCAGCGTGAGGCGAGCCCAGAACGGCGGATGCTTCTTGCCATCCACCAGCAGGCGCTCTTCCGGTGTTTTGTGGATCTTGCTGCCCTGCCAGACACGTTTCATGGCAAACAGCAGTATGGCCGCAATGATGAAACCGACGGTGGGCGAGATGATGAGGGAGAGCATGATATCGATCGCTTTGCCGACGTTGATGCCTTCCTGCAGCGGTTGATGGTTGATCCAGGCATAGGCGCCGCCTACCCCCAGGATGGAGCCGATCAACGTGTGCGAGCTGGATGCGGGGATCCCGAAGAACCAGGTGCCCAGGTTCCACACGATGGCGGAAAACAGCAGGGAGAACACCATGATCAGACCCTGGGTAGAGTCCATTCCGAGCAGCAGATCGATGGGCAGCAGGTGAACAATGGCATAGGCCACCCCCAACCCGCCCATCATGACCCCGGCAAAGTTGAACAGACCGGAGGCCACCACGGCCGTATGTGCCGGCATCGCCTTGGTATAGATGACCGTTGCTACCGCGTTGGCGGTATCGTGAAAGCCATTGATGAATTCATAGGCCAACACAAAAAAAACGGCCAATATCAAACCGATTGACCACCACAAACCCAAACCACTAAACATTTCAAACATAAAAAACGAACCTGTTTATGAGTTGCGGCGGATTATGCCAGAAGGCTGGTAACGCCATACCCGTTGGTGAAATATTTCAGTAAGAAAAAAAAAGAGCATTCAGCCAAAAAATAGCTTAGCGCCAGTCACCATGCGGCTTGTCTTGGATTAATTAAACAGACCTTGCCTGACAAAAACAGTCCCCAAACGGGAACAATTCATCGTCTCTGGCCCCTTCAATCCCCCTTCACAGGTGCGTGCTGCGTCAATCCTGGACCGGCCCAAAAGGGAAAATTGCACAAGGAACCGACAACTTCCCTGCCGACGCAGGTTGCCACCACCATGGATAAGGGCGCCGTTGCGGGCGCCCTTCTTTAGCATATTGTCTCTTGTCGACGGGCAAGGATCACGCAGGCCAGATCAGTCCTGGTTGATGCGGCTGGCCACGGCGCCCTGCTGGCTCTTGTACTTGGCGTTTTCCCGCTTGTTGTAGGGACGCGCAGCCGTGCCGGAGAGCATCTCGAAGTTCAACGCACCTATCTTCATCTTGGGGCGCAGCGCCAGCGGCAGCTTGCCGCCGTTGTAGAACTCCAGCACGATGCGGCCGGACCAGCCCGGATCGATGCGGTGTGCGGTCACATGTACCATGAGGCCCAGGCGAGCCAGGGAGGAACGGCCGTCGAGCCAGCCGACGATATCCGCCGGCAGGGTGACCGATTCATAAGTGACCGCCAGCGCCAGCTGACCCGGGTGCAGATAGAAGGCTTCCCCATCGGGAATGTGAATTTCGTCGCTCATCACCCGATCGATGGCATCGGCCATCTCGCTGCTCGGCCCGCTCAAATCGATGTAGGGGGCGGTGTGATCGCGAAACACCCGAAACTCGTTGCCCAGCAGCACGTCGACGCTGACGCCACTGATCCGTTCAATACCGGGTCTTGGCTCAATGACGATCTTGCCTTCATCCAGATGACGTTCGATATCGGTATCACAAAGACGCATTGGGCGACTCTCCTGACAAATTGTTCATTTAAAAAAGCCGGGCATCACCCGGCTTGATATCTATCAACCAATCAACATATGGCGGATCCGCGCCTTGAGCATGTCGATGGCGATACGGTTCTTGCCGCCACGAGGCACGATCACGTCCGCGTACTGCTTGGAAGGCTCGATAAACTGCAGGAACATGGGACGCACCGTTTTCTGGTACTGCTTGAGCACGGAATCCATGGTCCGGCCGCGCTCCTGCACGTCGCGCACCAGGCGGCGCAGCAGGCAGATGTCGAGCGGGGTATCCATGAAGATGGAGGCATCCATCAGATCGCGCAAGCGGCTGTCGGTCAGCAGCAGGATCCCTTCCAGAATGATCACCCGGCGCGGGGCAAAGGGGGTCACATCGCTCATGCGGGTGTGTTCGGTATAGGAGTACTGGGGAATATTGACCGCATCCCCCTGCACCAGCTGGCTCAGGTGTTGTACCAGCAGGTCGTGATCCAGTGCGTTGGGGTGGTCATAGTTGGTCTTGACCCGCTCTTCCATGGTCAGGTGGGTCTGATCGCGATAGTAGCAATCCTCGGTGATCACGCCAATTTGACCGGCTCCCAGCTCGGCCACCAGCTCTTCATAGATGGTTTGGGCTATAAGACTTTTGCCGGACGCGGATGCACCAGCAATACCGATGATCACACACGAATGTTGAGTATCAGACATTGAAAAATACCTAAAGAGAAGAGCAGTGGGGATTGTTTAAACCGATCCATTATATAAAAAAGGGTGAGCCCTGCCCACCCTCAAATCCACCCCAAACGGCCGACCGCCGATTATTCATCCAGCGCCATGGCATAGAGGGGGGTCGCAATCGGTTTTCCGCTGAAATAGAGTTCAGCCCCCACCCGACGAGCCAGTTTCAGATAGGCCTCTGCCAGCTCCCCTTTCGGTGCGCCGAACACGGTCGGGCAGCCATCGTCCATGTGTTTGCGGATGTCGATGTGCAGTGGCAGCTGACCCAGCAGGGCCACCTGATACTGCTCGGCCATCTTCTGGCCACCGCCGGTACCGAACAGCGCCTCATGATGACCACAGGCGCTGCAGACGTGATAACTCATGTTCTCGACGATGCCGAGCACGGGCACATTGACCTTGTTGAACATGGCTACCCCCTTGCGGGCATCCGCCAGCGCCACATCCTGAGGGGTGGTGACGATCACCGCTGCCGTGGTCGGTACCTGTTGGGCCAGGGTGAGCTGGATGTCACCGGTGCCCGGCGGCATGTCCACCACCAGGTAGTCCACCTCGCCCCAGCGGGTCTCGTGGAGGATCTGGGCCAGCGCCTTGCTCGCCATGGGGCCGCGCCAGATGGTGGCATCCTGCTCGGAGACCAGATAGCCGATGCTGTTACTCTTGAGGCCGCAGGCCATCACCGGCTCCATCAACTTGCCGTCATGGCTGACGGGGCGCTCCTTGAGGGTTCCGGTCATGGTCGGGATGGAGGGGCCGTAGATGTCCGCATCCAGAATGGCGACCCGCGCCCCCTCCTTTTGCAGTGCCAGCGCCAGGTTGACGGCGGTGGTAGACTTGCCCACCCCGCCCTTACCGGAGGCGACCACGATGATGTTGCGAATGCCCTGCACCGCCGCCAGCCCCTGCGCCCGCGGCATGCTGGCCACCTCGATTTCGCCCACCCAGTCGATACGGGTCGCGCCGGTGACGCTGCGCAGCCGGGCATCGAAGTCCTGCTGGATCTGCTCGAACAGGGAGTGGCCGGCGAAGGGCAGCACCAGCTTGATGGTCAGCGCCGAACCCTGTTTGTCGATGCTGCGTACAAAGCCGGCAGCCACCAGATCCTTGCCCCACCCTGTCGGCTTAAATTCGGCCAGGATCTGTTTTACTGAATCAATCACCATTAACTCCTCATTATCTTGTCATTATCTTGAGGTGAACGGTTACCGCACACAAATCAGTGGCTTGCCTGCTTGCCGACCGGCGTGCGCCGGCGGGCAGGACGAGCCACAACCCTAGGCAGGCTACCCCCAATTCGGGTAACATGCACGGCACTCTATCATCCCAACAAGCACATCAAGAACGACTATATGGCAACTGATCCTCGTACAATGCTGGTAACCTGCGCCCTTCCCTATGCCAATGGCTCCATCCATCTTGGCCACATGCTGGAACACATCCAGGCCGATATCTGGGTTCGTTATCAGCGAATGCGCGGTCACCAGGTGCACTTTGTCTGTGCCGACGATGCCCACGGCACCCCGATCATGCTCAAGGCCCAACAGCTGGGGATCACCCCGGAAGAGATGATCGCGGCCGTCTCCCAGGAGCACCAGGCCGACTTCGCCGGGTTCAACATCAGTTTTGACAACTATCACTCCACCCACAGCGACGAGAACCGCGAGCTGGCCGGGCTTATCTACGGCCGTCTGCAGGCCGGCGGCAAGATCAAGAGCCGCACCATCTCCCAGCTGTTCGATCCGGAAAAATCCATGTTCCTGCCGGATCGTTTCGTCAAGGGCACCTGCCCCAAGTGCAAGTCCCCGGAGCAGTATGGCGACAACTGTGACAGCTGCGGCGCTACCTACAGCCCGACCGAACTGATCGATCCGAAATCCGCCGTCTCCGGCGCTACCCCGGTGATGAAGGACTCCGAGCACTTCTTCTTCGACCTGCCGCAGTTTGAAACCTGGCTGGCCGACTGGGTACGCGGCTCCGGCGCCATTCAGGAAGAGATGGCCAACAAGATGCAGGAGTGGTTTGAAAGCGGCCTGCAGCAGTGGGACATCACCCGTGACGCCCCCTACTTCGGGTTCGAAATTCCGGGCGCCCCGGGCAAGTACTTCTACGTCTGGCTGGATGCCCCCATCGGTTACATGGCGTCGTTCAAGAACCTGTGCAACAAGCGCGGCAACATCGATTTCGACAGCTACTGGAAAGCGGACTCCGAGGCCGAGCTCTACCACTTCATCGGCAAGGACATCGCCTACTTCCACTGCCTGTTCTGGCCATCCATGCTGGAAGGCGCGGGCTTCCGCAAGCCGACCAAGGTCAACGTGCACGGCTACGTGACCGTCAACGGCGCCAAGATGTCCAAGTCCAAGGGTACCTTCATCAAGGCCTCCACCTATCTGAACCACCTGGATCCGGAGTGCCTGCGTTACTACTACGCCGCCAAGCTCAACAGCCGCATCGACGATCTGGACTTGAACCTCGAAGACTTCGTGCAACGCGTCAACGCCGATGTGGTCAACAAGCTGGTCAACCTGGCGTCGCGCAACGCCGGCTTCATCGCCAAGCGCTTCGACGGCAAGCTGGCCGCCACCTGCGCCGAGCCTGAGCTCTACGCCGAGTTTGCCAATGCCCGCACCGTGATCGCCGAGGCCTACGAGAGCCGCGAGTTCAGCCGCGCCATCCGCGAGATCATGGCGTTGGCCGACAAGGCCAACCGCTACGTGGACGACAAGGCCCCCTGGGTCATCGCCAAGCAGGAAGGGGCGGATGCCGAGCTGCAAGCAGTCTGCTCCGTCGGCATCAACCTGTTCCGCGTGCTGATGGCCTACCTCAAGCCCGTCATGCCGCTCCTGGCCGAACGTGCCGAGGCCTTTTTGGCCGAGACCCTCAGCTGGGATGGTATCGCCACCCCGCTGGTCGACCACACCGTCGCCCCGTTCAAGGCGCTCTTCTCCCGCATCGAGCCGGCCAAGATTGAAGCCATGATCGAGGCTTCCAAAGAGGATCTGGCCAAAGAGCAAGCACCGAAAGTCACCGGTCCGCTGGTTGATGACCCCATCAGCGAAACCATCGCCTATGACGACTTCGCCAAGGTGGACCTGCGCGTGGCGCTGATCACCAAGGCCGAAGCGGTGCCGGAAGCGGACAAGCTGCTCAAGCTGCAACTGGACATCGGTGGCGAGACCCGTCAGGTGTTTGCCGGCATCAAGTCCGCCTACAACCCCGAAGATCTGGAAGGCAAGCTGACCGTGATGGTGGCCAACCTGGCCCCGCGCAAGATGCGCTTTGGCATGTCTGAAGGCATGGTGCTGGCCGCAGGCCCGGGTGGCAAGGATCTCTGGATCCTGGAGCCGCAAGAAGGCGCCCAGCCTGGCATGCGCGTCAAATAAGCGCTGCCGCAGCCGTTAGCAACAAGGGAGGCCTAGGGCCTCCCTTTTATTTTCTCTCTTTCCTCCTCCCCCTCCCCCTCTCCCGCTGATTGCGCCGTTTTGTGCCTTGTCTCCCCCCTGAGTGCTTGTTGCTCCCGATCAATTTGCCTAGACTGGCGATTCACTTCGGGCCCATGGCCCCATTCATCAGGCAAGGAGCAAGCATGATCACCTTATATGGCACCCCCGTCAGCCGTGCCCTGCGCGTATCCTGGTTACTGGAAGAGCTGGACGTGGCATGGCAGTTCCAGTTTCTCGACTTCGCCAAGGGCGAGAATCGCAGCGACTGGTTTTTGACCCTCAACCCGAGCGGCAAGATGCCGGTGCTCAAGGACGGGGAGTTCGTGTTGACCGAGTCCGCCGCCATCATGCAGTACCTGGCCGAGGTGTATGGCCCGAACTGGCTGCCTGCCAGAGGGACCCAGGCCTCGGCACTGCACGCCCAGTGGGTAAGCTTCATCACCTGTGAACTGGAGCAGCCGCTGTGGACCATCGGCAAGCACCGCTTCGCCCTGCCCGAGGCCCAGCGCCTGCCGGCCATCTTCCCCACCGCCAAGTGGGAGTTTGACAAGGCGGCGGCCATCGCCGAATCCTGGGTGCCCGAGCAGGGTTACCTGCTGGGTGAGCAGGTAACCATCGCGGATCTGCTGCTGGCCCATACCCTGATGTGGGCCACCCGCTTCGAGCAGACCATTCCGCCCAAACTCGCGGCCTATCGGGATCGTCTGGCCAAGCGCCCCGCCCTGCAGGCGGTGCTGGCCAAGACCCAGGCCATCGCCGACGCCGCCCAGGCCGGCTGACCTGCGGACAAAAGAGCGTCAATGCAAACGGGAGCCTGTGTGGCTCCCGTTCTTTATGGCTGTTCGGCATCATTGGCGTGGCAAGGCGCTCAATTGGTATGAAAGCCGCTCCCCTTGGGCGGTGGTGCCACCTCATATTCCATCCGGGTCACCTCGGCGGTACGCGGGCCGCGCTCCAGCCAGCCCAGCATCATTTGCACGCTCTGCTCCGGCCCGCAGATGAGGATCTCCACCGAGCCATCTTCTAGGTTGTAGGCATGGCCCCGCAGCCCCAGTTGCAGCGCCCGCTCCCGGGTGAAGTAACGAAACCCCACCCCCTGTACCAGGCCCCACACTCGCACGACAAACGATTGCTCTCCCATTTCTCACACCTTCCCCTTAAGAAATTTCCCTTCAAGGCGATAATGAGCGCGACACTCTCATCCCCTTGCAGGACGCAATACCATTATGAAAGAAGTAAAGTTTCGGTGGGTTGACCGTTATCTCATTCACCTCACGATCAGCGAAAAATTTCTCATCACCTTCTGGTGTCCGCTGTTGTTCATCGCCTTTATCAGCTGGTATCTGCTGGCAGACGGCCATCAGCAGGAGATGCAACTGCGCCTGGAGCAGCTCAAGCAGCGGGTCGAACTGAGCGCCCAGCTGGCCAGCCAGCACGCCGATCTGACCCTGCCGGCCGAGCTCACGCTGAGCCCGACCGGCAGCACAGGGTTGACCCAGCAGGGCGACATCTATCGGTACGGCGCCAGCGCCGGCCAGGCCGGGGTCGTCACCGGTACCCTGGATGCCTCCCGCTACTCCCTGTGGGATGGTCAAGGAACCACCCTCACCATCATAGCCGTGCTGGCCGCCCTGCTGGCCCTGGTGACCCACTACCTGATGACCTTTGTGTCGGGGGCGCTCTACTCCACCAACAAGGCGCTGCAGACCGTGGCGGATGGCGATCTCACCTTCCGCCTCAACTTCTTCCCGGTGCGCGACGAGTTCTCCATTCTGGCCGGCAGCATCGACCGCTTCACCGACCGCCAGCACAAGATAGTACAGCTGGTGGAGGAGTCCGCCGAGGCGCTGACCATGGCCGCCGACGAGTTTCGCGATCATGCCAGCGAAGGCGAAACCATGGCCCGCTCCCAGCGCCAGCACATGGACTCCCTGGCCGCCGCCATGGAGCAGATGTCCGCCGCCATTCGCGAGGTTGCCCGCAACGCCAACGACACCCTGCAGCAGACCCGCCAATCTAGCGAAGAGGCGGCCAACGGCGCCTCCCGGGTATCGCGCACCATCACTGCCATTCGCACCCTGGCCGACGAGATTGGCAACGCCTCCGGCGCGGTGGAGCGGCTGACCCACAATGCCAATCGCATCAACGAAGTGGTCAACGTCATCAACGCCATCTCCCAGCAGACCAACCTGCTGGCCCTCAACGCAGCCATCGAGGCGGCCCGCGCCGGCGAGCAGGGTCGCGGCTTTGCGGTGGTGGCCGACGAGGTTCGCACCCTGGCCAGCCGCACCCAGCAGGCCACGGTAGAGATCCAGCAGATGATTGAAGAGCTGCAGGCCGGCACCGGGGCACTGAACGACATCATGGAGAAGACGGTGGAACGAGCGGCCAGCAGTCAGCAGCTCATCAGCGAGGTGGGGCTCGACATCGACAAGCTCAGCAACCACAGCGATGCGGTGCTGGAGATGAGCACCCAGATCGCCACCTCGAGCGAACAGCAGAGCTCGGTGGCAGAAGAGATCACCCGCAATCTGGATCAGGTGCGCCATGAAGCGGGCCAGGTGGAAGCGTCCGCCAGTGCCTCGGTGGCCGGCACCGCCGGCCTCAAGGCCACCGCTACCGAGCTGACCCAGGCCCTGAAAGGCCTGAAGATCTAACTTGCCGCGCAATAACGACAGAGGCCATCCCCAGGGATGGCCTCTGTCGTTTCAGCATTAACATGGGCTTGAAATAACGTCACCGAACTATTTGCGTTCAATGACGCTCCACTCATTTGATCGCGGTGCTGCCTGCGTCCCCCATCATCATGACTGCAGCAGGCTGAGAGCCATATTGGGTCGGCTGTTGGCCTGACTTAAGATGGATGAGCTCGCCTGCTGCAATATCTGGGTACGCACCAGGCGGGCCGACTCACTCGCTATGTCGGCATCCCGGATCCGTGAACGGGCAGCACTGAGGCTCTCATTGGCGTTGGCCAGATTTCGTACCCGGGCGTCCAGTGCATTGGCCTGGGCCCCGAGCCGCGAACGCTGAACCCCTAGCTGTTTCATGCCCACATCCAGCGTCTTGATCGCTCTGCTTGCATTGTCATCATTAAGAACATCAATATTATCAATGGTATATTTCTTCTTGTCTGCTTGATAGAAACCCAGTGCATGCAAGCTCGCCCCTTGCATGTCGATGTTGGAGTACTTGTCACCAGATGAGTGCAATTCCATCTGGCCGATATAAGTCGTGGGGGACACATCTGGCAAAAGAGCGCTCAAAGAAGAATTGCTGCTCACTGGCGGCGCCGGTGGTGCGGGTTGCGGAGGGGGCGTTGTGCCATTAGCCAGCGCAAGACTGTTCCCCTGTGAGCTATAAACGGTCAATGTATTGCTGGCAGGATTGTTGCTGTTGGACGCGCTTACATAAAACCCTAAACCCGCTGACTGAGCCGTATTATTGATACGCTTGACCACTTCCCTCATCAAATCGTTGTTTTCGTGCGTTGGATTGACCGGATCCCATCCAGTTATATCAATCCCGCTGGTCAAGTCCACAGAGTGGCCCGCCACATCGATATAGGATGGCAAGGCGGACAAATCGACGGAAGAGGCCACGGAAAATGGCAGTTGCCTTGCTGTTACCGGCCCCTGATTATTGGGAAAGGTAGTGCCATTGATATCAGCTACGAACCCTTCCAGGGTTGCATAATCCTTGTCAAAGATCACGCCATTGAGAGTCACGGGTTGAGATGAAAGTTTTAGATCAGCAATGTCATAAGCCCCCGGCTTGCTGCCTGCCGGACTGCGCGCTTGCCACTCCATCTCCCCCAGATTTTTGGTTTGTGCATTGAGATCGGTGATGACGGTATTCTGACCTGCATAAGCTCCAACCGAGAAGATCCCCTTATAACTCCCCGCCAGCAGTTCCTGTCCGGCAAACTGGGTACCTGTGGCGATCCGGTCCATTTCCAACTGCAGTTGCTTGAATTCAGCATTCAGGGCTATGCGATCCTCTGTCGTATTGGCACCACTCCCTGACTGCAACGCGAGAGTGCGCATCCGCTGCATCAGGTTCATCGACTCATCGAGTGCCCCATCAGCCACATTGATAACTGATATCCCATCATTGGCATTGCGGATCGCCGTGTTGGTCCCGTTTACTTCACTGGTGAGACGATTGCCAATCTGCAAGCCGGCAGCATCATCGGCAGCACTGTTGATGCGCAATCCGGATGAGAGTCGTCGATAGACCGAATCCAGCGTGTTTGATGACTGACCAAGATGACGAGACGCATTGAGGGAGGAAACATTGGTCGCAATAGAGAGTGACATGGACAGCTCGATACAAGGAAAGATTCAAAATGGCCTCCACACTATCGACATCACCAAATGGCTCTTTAGAGGAAATTGCATAGAATAAAGATAAAAATACCAATATGGATATATTTTGCGCACTCAAAGAGTGAGTTTGAGTAAAAAACAAGCATTTAAGGCCAATACTGATAAGCTGAGCAGCCAGATACGCCAACGCCGAGTTTCATGAAATTACGCGAAGCCGGTACCTGATCGCTGCTCAAGGGCAGAGAGCAGTCATGCGTCGTATGCCAGCAAAGACTGGCTTAGCAGCCCTATTGCCCTTAGAATGTGGCCCCTTTTCTTTTGACCATCTGGCAACTCCCATGAGCGCTTCCATCTATCTCGTCAAAGGCCGCGAAAAATCCCTGCTGCGTCGCCACCCCTGGATCTTCTCCAAGGGGATCGAGCGGGTTCAGGGCAACCCCATTGACGGCGATACCGTCGAGATCCTCACCCATGACGGCAAGTGGCTCGCCCGTGGCGCCTGGTCCGGCAGCTCCCAGATCCGCGCCCGGGTCTGGACCTTCGACAAGGATGAGACCGTCGATCTCGACTTCTTCATCCGTCGTCTCAAATACGCCCAAGAGTCCCGTGACGGACTCATCAAGCGTCAGGGCCTCACCGGCTATCGTCTGTGCGCCGCCGAGTCCGACGGTCTGCCGGGCTTGACCATCGACCGCTACGCCGATTTTCTGGTGTGCCAAATTCTCTCCGCCGGCGCCGAGTTCCAGCGTGAGCTGATCACCCAGGCGCTGCGCACTCTCTACCCCGAGTGCAGCATCTATGAGCGCTCCGACGTGGCGGTGCGCAAGAAGGAAGGGCTGAAAGAGCGCACCGGCGTCATCCATGGTGAGACCCCGAACGAGCCGGTGGTGATCGAGGAGAATGGCGGCGTCAAGATCCTGGTGGACATCCGCAACGGTCACAAGACCGGCTTCTATCTGGATCAGCGTGACAACCGTCAGGCCGCCGCCAAGTACACCGAAGGCAAGCGGGTGCTCAACTGCTTCTGCTACACCGGTGGTTTTGGCGTTTATGCCCTCAAGGGCGGCGCCAAGGAGGTGGTCAACGTGGATCTCTCCCAGAATGCGCTGGACATCGCCCGCCAGAACGCCGAGCTGAACGGGCTGGATACCAGCAACACCCAGTTTGTCCGTCACGACGTGTTCAAGCTGCTGCGTGAATACCGCGAGAAGGGCGAGAAGTTTGACGTCATCGTGCTGGATCCGCCCAAGTTTGCCGAGAGCAAGGCCCAGCTGCTGGGCGCCTGCCGCGGCTACAAGGACATCAACATGCTGGCGTTCCAGCTGCTGGCGCCGGGTGGCGTGCTGCTGACCTACTCCTGCTCCGGCCTGATGGAACAGAGCCTGTTCCAGAAGATCGTCGCCGATGCAGCGCTCGATGCCGGCCGCGACGCCCAGATCCTGGAGCTCTTGTCCCAGGCCTCCGATCACCCCATAGGTACCGCCTATCCGGAAGGCTTCTACCTCAAAGGGCTGGTGGTGCGGGCCCGCTAAGCCGAGCAGACCAGCGCTGGCCACCCCTTCTCCCCGGCTCCAGAGCCGGGCCGGGGTCCGGCAAGCCATCCAGAAGCCCGCGATCAAAGCGGGCTTTTTTATGCAGCTCTTGCGGCCGCCAAAGAGATAACCTCCCCTCGACGTTGCCACCAGCAGCGATGGGTGCCCCTGTCTCTCCTCTTCAACTGACTACAGCCATCCTCAATATGGAATTGCCCCATCGTTAGCCCGCTTCTCATGCCTCTTTCACCCTTGGCATGGCATACACAGCCCGCCAGCAGGGACTGCCCGGCATTTGTTTTATGCAAAAACATGAAATGTTACGCATCAACATTAAAAATATCTCGGGGAAATATCGGCCATAAACGCATATTCACTCACCTGAGTGAATATTGTTGTTTTCCCCTGTGGTTGGTCACAACCCTGCCTCTCCCGGCTCGTCAAAGCACCAGGTCGGCAGGAATGCATCATTCCATTCAGTCACGTGCCGGCGCGCCCAGCGGGAAGTAGTGCCGAAATGGTCTGGCCTCGTCCACCACCCGCACAATGGAGGGATGGCTGAGCAGACGGGCGCGATAGGCACGTAGGCGGCCATAACCAGCGGGGATCTCGTGGGCCCAGTCGGCGTAGAAGAGCGAGGGCGCGGCGGCGCAATCGGCCAGCGTGAAGTCTGCGCCGGCAATCCAGTGGCGCCCTTCCAGCCGCTGATCGAGCCAGGGGTAGATCTGATCGAGCAGCTCGCGGGCCTCCACTACGCCATAGCGGTCACGCTCAGCGGCCGGGCGCAGCATATCCAGCACCACTTTTTGCATCGGCGTCATCACATAGTTGTCGAAGACGCGATCCAGCATATGCACTTCCAAGCCCGCATCGCCAGGCGGGATCAGGCAGACAGGGCCCGGGTGGTGCGCCTGCAGATGGGCGACTATGGTGCTGCTCTCGAGGATGCAGCGACCGTCATCCAGCAGCACCGGGAAGCGCTTGAGCGGCCAGAGGGCGGCAAGTTCTGCGTTGGCCGCCGGCTCTTCGAGATTCCGGTACTCGAACGGGGTGGCATTCTCGTAGATGGCGATCAGCACCTTCTGGCTGTAGGACGAGAAAGGATGGGCATAGAGTTTCATCGGGATGCTCCTGGCACGCGGATGGATGACTCACCTAGTCTAGATCCCTTCTCCACTTCCGATGCCGCGCTCATCCCTTGCTGGTTTTTGGATGATAAGTGCGCATTCATGACGACAGTCACACCCGTATGGCTCTCTTTTAGGTAGGGTGATCCCGCCTGCGGCCGCCAAGCCGGGGCCGCCGACTCATTGATGAGCGGCACCACAACAAAAATCGATGTCAGGCCAAGCTGAACATCATCAAGGATCCCGTCATGAATCAATCATTGCCACTGTTGACACCGCTGCGGGGCATCGCTGCCCTGATGGTGGTGCTGTTTCACGCCCGCTTGCTGCTCTTTCCCCAGTGGATGGAGTCGATCGCCGGCCACACCCAACTCATCGAGAACGGCTACCTCTGGGTCGATCTCTTCTTTATTTTGAGCGGGCTGGTGCTGGCCCACGTCTATGGGGAAGACTTCGCCCGCACGCCCCGCACCATAAGTTATGGCCGCTTCCTCTGGCTGCGGCTGACCCGGGTTTATCCCCTCTACCTGGTGACCCTGCTGCTGCTGGTTGGCTGGGAGCTCTACAAGGCCCACCATGGGATTGGCTTCTACGCCGGCCCCCTGTTCAAGATGTGGGAGTGGGAAGGGATGCCCCCCTTCGGCTCCCCCTTTACCCCGGCCGAGGCACTGCCAAGCAGCCTGTTGCTGCTGCAGGTGGTGACCGATCACGGATTGACCTGGAACTTCGCCGCCTGGTCGCTGAGCGTGGAGTGGATTAGCTATCTGCTGTTTCCGCTGCTCATTCCGCTCGCCGTCACCCACAGCCGCTGGAGCAACCTCGCCCCTTTGCTGGCCCTGACTGTGCTGGCCTTTATCGTGCACAGCCGGGGTACCCTGGATGTCACCAGCGGGGCACTGGCCATCGGGCGCGGGGTGAGTGAATTCGTGCTCGGCCTCTGGCTGCTGCCGAAGGTCAAGGCTGCCCGCCAGTGGCCCATGATGCAGCAAGATCTGCCGCTGCTGCTCGCCTTTCTGCTCCCCTTCGCGCTGATGCAGTTCACCATGACGCCGCAGCTGACCCTGCTGCTGATCAGCGCCTACGTGTTGCTGATCTGGATTGCCGCCTGCCAGGGCGATCGCCAGAGCCCGCTGCTGCGCCTGCTGGATAACCGCGTCACCAACTGGCTGGGGGATCTCTCCTACTCTATCTACCTGCTGCACGCCCTGGTACTGCTCACCGGCTGCGAGCTTGTCCACTATCTGGCGCCGGGGCTCACCGAGTGGTGGTATGCCCAGACCACCCCCCTGCTGGGGGTGCTGGCCACCTTGTTGATGCTGGCAGCGCTGATCGGGCTCTCGTCCCTCAGCTACACCCTGCTGGAGCGGCCGCTGCAACGGCGCTTGCGCCGGCTCGGCAAGGCTCGCCAGCCGGTGATGGAGCAAGCCGGCTAAGTTCCCCACCAAAGATGGCCCCGATGGCAGCATGGCTTGCCTTCGGGGCTACATTGGGGAGAGCCTTGTCAGCGACATGGCGAGGGCGGCCCCCTTCCTCTAAAGCCGCCAATTCCCTGCGCTTTGTGTGAATTCCAGTTCGAACCAGAGCGGCCATTTGTGGCATAATGGCCCGTCCTGTGGCCCTTGGCGGGGCTGCGCCGGCGCATCTGTCGCCTCTCCTCCCCCGTCCTGCCAGACTGCCTTGCACGGCTGCCTGACATCGCTGCGCTCACAGCCAGCCTGGGCCACCCGAATTTCGCGCGCATACGCGCACATTTGACGGCTATACAGAGCCGCTGCACTTATTTGTACACGCAAGTTTGCACACACAAGGGGAAAGTATGTCTTCCATTCGTCTGACCCAATACAGCCACGGCGCTGGCTGCGGCTGCAAAATCTCTCCCAAGGTGCTCGACACCATTCTCAAGAGCCAGATCCCGGGCTTTGACGACCCGACCCTGGTGGTCGGCAACAGCAGTAAGGATGACGCGGCCGTGGTCGATATCGGCAACGGTCAGGGTATCGTCTCCACCACCGACTTCTTCATGCCCATCGTCGATGATCCCTTCACCTTCGGCCGCATCGCCGCCACCAACGCCATCAGCGACATCTACGCCATGGGCGGCAAACCCATTGTCGCCATTGCCATCCTCGGCTGGCCCATCAACACCCTGGCGCCGGAAGTGGCCCAGCAGGTGATTGACGGTGGCCGTCAGGTGTGTCACGAAGCCGGTATTTCTCTGGCCGGCGGCCACAGCATCGATGCCCCCGAGCCCATCTTCGGCCTCGCGGTGACCGGTATCGTGCCGCTCAACGCCATCAAACAGAACGACACCGCCAAGGTGGGTGACATCCTTTATCTGACCAAGCCCCTTGGCATCGGCATCCTCACCACCGCCCAGAAAAAGGGCAAGCTCAAGCCCGAGCACGAGCAGTTGGCCCCCAACGCCATGTGCACCCTCAACAAGATTGGCCAGCGCTTTGCCGAACTGCCCGGCGTACACGCCATGACCGACGTGACCGGCTTTGGTCTGGCCGGCCATCTGCTGGAGATGTGCGAAGGTTCCGGCGTCAGTGCCCGCCTGGACTTCAAGGCGCTGCCGCTGCTGGACGAGGTGGATTACTACCTGAGCGAGGGCTGCGTACCGGGCGGTACCCTGCGCAACTTCGACTCCTATGGCGCCAAGCTGGACGCCATGGACGATCGCACCCGCAACATCCTGTGCGATCCGCAGACCAGCGGCGGCCTGCTGGTAGCCGTCGGTAAAGAAAGCGAAGCCGAGCTCCTCGCCATTGCCGCACAGGCAGGGCTGACCCTTTCCCCCATCGGCCAACTGCAGGCCCAAACCGGCAACCAGTTCATCGAGGTTGTCCAATGAGTGCTCTGCCACTGGCCACGGATTACGCCCGGATTTTTCTGGATGACGTTCCGCTCATCGACCTGCGCGCCCCCATCGAGTTCAAGGAGGGGGCCTTCCCCTGCTCGACCAATCTGCCATTGATGACAGATGACGAGCGGGCCCAGGTCGGTACCTGCTTCAAGCAGCAGGGGCAGGCGGCCGCCATCGCACTGGGCCATCAACTGGTCGGTGGCGCGGTGCGGGCCGAGCGCCTCGAAGGCTGGCTGGCCCAGCTGCGCCGGCAGCCGGATGCCGTGATCTACTGTTTTCGCGGCGGTCTGCGCTCGCAAACGGTACAGCAGTGGCTGCATGAGACGGGAGTCACCCGCCCGCGGGTGGCCGGTGGCTACAAGGATCTGCGTCGCTTCCTCATCGACACGCTCGACGGGGCGGCAGCCGAGTGCCACTGGAGCGTGCTGACCGGCATGACCGGCTCCGGCAAGACCCACATGCTGGCCAAGGTGGCCCAGGCGCTGGATCTGGAAGGCCATGCCCATCACAGGGGATCGTCCTTTGGCCAACTACCCGGCGGCCAGCCCAGCAACATAAACTTTGAAAACAACATGGCCATCGAGCTGCTCAAGCGCCGTCAGCAGGGGGAGCAGCGTTTCGTGGTGGAAGACGAAAGCCGCCTCATCGGCCGCTGCTGCCTGCCCAATTCACTGTTTGACACCATGAGCCAGGCCCCGCTGGTGGTGGTCGAGGTGCCGCAAGAGGAGCGCGCCGAGCAGATCCGCCAAGACTATGTACACGATCTCTGGCTGCGTTATGAGGAGCGTTTCGGCGCCGAAGAGGGCTGGCCGCTGTTTGCCGCCTACCTCACCGATGCCCTGGCCAGACTCAAGCGCCGGCTCGGCGATCAGGCCCATCGCGAGCTGGATCAGTTGATGCAAGTGGCTCTCGAAGAGCAAGGCCGCAGTGGCCACACCGAACTGCACCTGGCCTGGATCACTCTGCTGCTGACCCGCTACTACGACCCCATGTATCTCTACCAGCTTGGCAACAAGCGCGAGCGCGTCATCTTCCAGGGCGACAAGCAGGCCTGCCTCGACTTCTTTGCCCAGCAGCGTGCCTGATCTTCACCGTACAAGAGGACCCCATATGTTGAAATTCGAGGTGATCCCGGTCACCCAGTTTGCCCAGAACTGCTCCCTCATCTGGTGCGACGAGACCCATCAGGCCGCCCTCATCGATCCGGGCGGAGAGGCGGACAAGCTGCTGGCCGCCATCGCCAAACGGGGGTTGACCCTCACTCACATCCTGCTGACCCACGGTCATCTGGATCACGTGGGTGCCGCCGCAGAGCTGCGCGACAGAACCGGCATCACCATCACAGGCCCCCACAGGGAAGATGCCTTCTGGCTCGACATGCTGCCCCAGCAGAGCCAGATGTTCGGCTTTGCTCATACTCCGGCCTTTACACCGGATAGCTGGCTCGAACAGGGTGACAAGGTGCAGGTTGGCAAGTGCGAGCTGGAGGTCTACTTCTGCCCGGGTCACACTCCGGGCCATGTGGTGCTGCTCAGCCAGGCCGAGCGGCTCGCCTGGGTGGGCGATGTGCTGTTTGCCGGCAGCATAGGTCGGACCGACTTCCCGCGCGGGGATCACGGGACGCTGATCAAGTCGATCACCGAGACCCTGCTGCCGCTGGGGGACGACATCATCTTCATTCCGGGGCACGGCCCCAGCTCGACGTTTGGCCGCGAGAAGGCAAGCAATCCCTACCTGACGCAACCTATCTGGTGATCTCTCGCTCCTCGCGGGTGTCCCACTGGCTCTTGAGACGCAAGATCTCCGGCATGATCTCGAGAAAACGTGCGAGCAGCCGGGGATCGAAATGCTGGCCAGCACCGTCACGCAGCGTGGCCAGCACCTGCTCCAACGGCCAGGGCTCCTTGTAAGGGCGACGCACGCTCAGAGCATCAAACACATCGGCGATGGCCACGATCCGCGACGCCTCGGGGATCCCTTCGCCGGTCTCCCCTGCGGGGTAACCCGAACCATCCCACTTCTCGTGGTGATGCAAGGCAATCTCCGCCGCCATCCGAAAGATGGGGGCGTCTGAGCGGCTCAAGATCTCGTAGCCGATGCGCGGGTGGGTGCGCATGATGACCCACTCTTCTTCGGTGAGAGGACCGGGCTTCTTGAGGATGTGATCGGGGATCCCAATCTTGCCCATGTCGTGCATGGGGGCCGCCAGCTCCAGCAGCTCCGACTGCTCCGGACTCCAGCCCGCCGCACTGGCCAGCGCGCGGGCGTAGGCGGCCATGCGCCAGATATGTACCCCGGTGTCGGTGTCGTTGTAGTGACCCGCTTCGCTCAGCATCACGATGGCGGTGCGGTAGCTGTGCTCGAGCTGATCGAGGCGCACCAGAGAGAGGTGGTTGCGCACCCGGGCGCGCACCGTGCTCGGGCAGACCGGCTTGTAGATATAATCCACCCCGCCCGCCTCGAACCCCTGGCTCTCGCTGTCTGCGTTATCGCTCGCCGTGATAAACAGCACCGGGATCCCGGCGTGGGCCGGATCGGCCTTGAGCCGGCGGCACACCTCGTAGCCATCCATGTCAGGCATACGCACGTCAAGCAGGATCAGGGCGGGCTCGTGGCGCGCCACGGCGGCCAGCCCCTCCTCGCCTCCCTTGGCGAAGAAGAGGCTGTACTCCTCCTTGAGGATTTGTCGCAGCAGCCCGAGGTTGCTCGGCTCGTCGTCGATGATCAGCACACGCGGTCGGTTCATGATCCAGGTGCCTCCCGATTCTCCAGATAATCCTCCAGCTTGCAGGTGGCAAGCTGAATGTCGAACAGCTCCAGGGCCGCACTGATCTCGCTCACCAGCTCAGTGGGCAAATAGCTCTTGGCCTGACCCAGCGCAGGCTCGATCAGCTCCAGATCCTCGCTCATGAGGGCCTGACGCAGGGCGTGCAGGCACACCTCCTGCGCCTCCCCCTGCGCCAGCGGGGAGCTGACGGCACCTGGCTCGCGCCCGGCATAGATGTCGATGGCCTGCTGCGCCCGCTCCAGCGCCTCGAGCAAGGGGGCGATGAGCTGACTGGTGTCCCCCCCCTGTTCGATGGCCTCGTTCAATTCCGCACTGATGCGCGCCACATCGGTGAGCGACAGGCTGCCCGCCACCCCCTTGAGCTTGTGGGTCAGGCTCGCGGCAGCGTCCGTCTCGTGCTGGGCGATGTAACCCGGCAGCACGGTACCGACCGTCATGTAGTCATCGCGAAAACGCCGCAGGTATTTGAGATAAACCGACGCCTCGCCCCAGTTACGAAGACCGGTATCGATGTCGATGCCGGCCACCGGCTCCTGGGCTGACGGCGCGTCGCTGACCGTGATAGGTGCCACACTGTCGGGCAGGTAGCGCAGCAGGGTTGCGATGAGCTGCTCCACGTCGAGCGGCTTGGCGATAAAGTCGTTCATGCCAGAGGCCAGCGCTGCTTCGCGTTGATCCTTGAACACCCCAGCGGTGAGTGCCAGCACGGGGATATCCTCCCGTCCCGGCAGCTGGCGCAGACGACGGGTCGCCTCGTAACCATCCATCACCGGCATCTGCACGTCCATGAGCACCAGATCGATGCGCTGCGCCGAGTCGGCAAGGCAGGCCAGAGCCCGCTCCCCATCGATGGCGGTGATCACCACGGCCCCCTCCCGCTGCAGCAAGCGGGTTGCCACCTCCAGGTTGATGTCGCTGTCATCGACCAGCAGTATGTGCACGTCCGGCAGGCGCTGATGGCGCTGACCGCTTTCCAGCGGCTCCACATGTTCGCGCTTCTCGTGAATGAGGCGCGCCACCGCGTTGTAGAGACTGGAGCCGGTGACCGGTTTGTGCAGCACCAGATCCACCTGCTCCGAACCGGGGCGGCGCATCAACTCTTCCTGGGAATAAGCGGTCGCCATGATGATGATCGGCGAGCGATCCTGCTGTTCGAAGGCACGGCGAATGGCCACGCAGGTCTCGAGCCCGTCCATGCCCGGCATCATCCAGTCGAGCAGGATCACGTCGAAACGCTCCCCCTGGCGCAGCAGATGGTGCAAGGCCTGCTCGCCCGATTCCACCACCCGTGACTGCCAGCCGAGGGAGCCCACCGTCATCGACAGGGTATCGCGGGTCACCTGGTTGTCGTCGGCGATAAGCAGCGAGACGTGCTGCAGCCGTTCGTGGAAGACTTCGGGTCGCTCTACCTGAGCCAGCCGGACACGGAACCAGAATTCGCTCCCCTTGCCCAGTTCGCTGGTGACACCGATGTCGCCCCCCATCAGGCTCACCAGACGGCGGCTGATGGTCAGGCCAAGCCCGGTTCCGCCAAACCGGCGGCTGGTGGAGGAGTCGGCCTGGGAGAAGGCATTGAAGATGTTGGCCTGCTGCTCGGGCGGAATGCCGATCCCGGTGTCGCGCACCCGAAACAGCAAGGTGGCGGTGCCATCTTGCTCGGCTTCCAGCTCGACCTTCACCTCCACCTCCCCGCACTCGGTGAACTTGATGGCGTTGCCGGTCAGGTTGAGCAACACCTGTTCGAGGCGCAGGGCATCCCCAACCAGGTGAGTGGCCCGCTCGGGGGCACTGCTCACCACCAGCTCGAGGTGTTTTTCGCCCACGCAGGTGGACATGATGGCTGCCACGTGATCGAGTACCTCTTCCAGACTGAATGGCACCTGCTCGAGCTCGAGCCGGCCCGACTCAATCTTGGAGAAATCGAGGATGTCGTTGATGATCCCGAGCAGTGCCTGCCCGGCCTGGTGGATCTTGCGCACCAGGGCCCGCTGGCCATCGTCGAGCCCTCCCTGCTCGAGCAGGTAGGTCAACCCCATGATGGCGTTCATGGGGGTACGGATCTCGTGGCTCATGTTGGCGATGAAATCCCCTTTGACCCGCGCGAGCCTGGCAGCCTCCTGCTGTGCCAACTGCTCTCGATGCCGACTGTGCACCAGCGAGGCCACTCCGGCACCGAACAGCAACAGCAAGGTGGCGCAGCTGGCCGAGATGAGCCCCCAGATGTGAGTGCGAATGGCCAGCAGCTCACTGCGTGGCACCATGGAGGCGGCTTTCCAGATCAGCTGATCGTGATTGAGTGCCGGGTACAGGGTGGTCCAGCTCCACAGCCCGTCTGCCAGCTCAACCTGGCCGCTCGACGCGCCCCAGAATGCCTGCCAGGCCCGGGGAGAAGATTGCTTCAAGGTGAGGTCCGGGCGCTCGAGCATGAACCCCCACTCTTGTGCCGGATCCGGGCTGCGCAGCCAATAACCGTCCTGGTTGAGCAGCATGGTGTGATCGGCGGCCTTGCCACTGCTGTTGGTGAACTCCTTGAGCATGCGAGCGGCCTGCACGTTGATAAGCAGCAAGCCCAGATCGCGGCCCCCCAGACGCATGCGCTTGGCGATGCGGATCATGGGATTGAAGGGGCGATCGATCACCCCGTGTTCGACGTTGAGATCGAGCGGCGAAACGTAAACCCGCTCCCAGGGCAACGCCATGGCATCGCGAAAGTAGTAACGCTCCCCTTTGTTTTGCAGCTGGTCGTCGGCCACACGCTGCAGATGCTGACCCTGACGATCGATACGCACCCGCTCCATCCCGTCCGGCGCCAACCAGCGCACCTGGGCATAGTCGGGATTGCGGTTCATCAGAATGGTAAACTGGGCAGCCATGGTGTCACGCTCGCCGCGGCTCGCCGCCTCGAGCAGAATGGGCTCTTCCGACATGCTGCGCACATGGCGCAACGGCACCGCCAGCTCGTCATCGAGACGACTGCTGGCGAGCGCCAGGAAGGTGCTCTCATCACTGCGAACACGATAGAGCTCGCGCTCGACCAGTGCGTCCCCCAGCAGGTATCCCCCCACCAGGACCAGCACCAGAATGGGTGAGAACAGTAGGAAATATCCCCGTATGATTCCCTTCATGACGGTCAACACCACCCCGTGATTGGACTTGTTCGAATACTTTATATATGTCAGAGCACCACAATTGGTGTCCTGCTGTCAATCATGCCTACAAGTAAAGACTAACAGCACTAGTTGAGTATTTTATTTTTATCGGGAAAAAATTCCGTAAAAACAAAGAGGCCACCCGATTGGGTGGCCTCTTCACAGGAACGTTCGTGGTCGATTAGACGCGAACGAAGTCCAGGTGCAGCAGCTTGTAACGTACCGGGTGACGCTGGATAGCTTTCACTTTTACGTTAACTTCTTCGCCGTTGATAACCAGAGTCAGTACGGACTCGTAGAATTCCGGCTTTTCTTGGGCCAGGATGAATTTCTTGTGGTCAACGGTGATGGACACGGCTTCTTTACCTGCACCGTAAACGATGGCAGGAACTTGGTCAGCGTGACGCAGGCGGCGGCTCGCACCTTTCCCCAGGTCAGAACGGACTTCAGCTTGGAATACGAAAGACATAGTATGTATCTCTTTTAGATGAATTTATGGTGCAGACTGCGACCGGTCGGCACCTCGCAAAACGAGCGCGAATACTATCACGGGCCCCGAGCAGTGACAAGAGACCTCAGCGTCCCTGTTCCAATCTGGCAAAACGCTGCAATCGCTGGGCCGGACTCAGGGCATCGAAACGGGCCAGCGTCTGCGGCGCCGGGCAGTAGAGGGTATCTCCCGCCTTCACCTTGATGCCCTGACCCCTCAGCGCCTGGTTGTCATCGACTATGGCCAGCAAATAGCTGTAGGTATCCCCCGCTACCCCGGTCACGGTCCCGTTCTGGGCCAGCATGGCAGCGATGCGCCAGAGGGTCTCTCCTGCGGCGACCTGATGACAGACCCGCTTGCCGCCAGCCGCCGGCGCTGCCAGCGTCAGCGTGCTGCTGACAGGCACCATCATCCCCTGCCCATCCCCCTGCGATGACTCAAATTGCGCCAACCGGGTAGCTGGCGTCTGCCAGCTGGCCTGCTGTGACAAGGCAGCCAGCAGGGGTTCCCCTTGCTCATTTGCCTTGGGTTGGCCCGGTGATGGGGGCACGGCAAACTCCGCCATGAAGGGCACGGCTAGGGTCGCCACCTCTTGTGTCGGATGAGGTTGATAGGCCGCCGGGGTAATGGGTGCCAGCCCGTAGGCCGCTTCGTCGATGCGCTGCAATCTTGCCAGATAAGCTTTGGAAAGCTCGGCCTCCCCCTCGAACAGATCGAAGGGAGGCACCAGCCGGGCCGGAAACAACACCTGCCAGCGTCCCTTCTTCTTCTTGAGCTCGAGGGTGGGAAATTGATTACCCCGCCAGGCCACGAACATGGCGGGCGGGGTGCGATGCAGCGGGTAGTACTCCGGGTTCAACTGTACCCAGGTTTGCTCGGCAATGGGTTGATAGCCACTGATGTTGACCATCGCCATCCCTAACCAGAATCCAAGCATCCTTGCTCCTCCGTTAGCGTCCAGGCAGCCGGTAGCGCACCCGCGGCCTTTCTCCTCAGCAGATTAGCACTGGGCGATGGCGTTTAGCACCCGTTTATCGGAGACCGGATAGGGGGTCCCCAGATTCTGGGCAAAGAACGACACCCGCAGCTCCTCGATCATCCAGCGGATGTTGGCCACCTCGGTGGGTACCAGCTGGGATTTGGGGATCTTGGCCAGCAGTGCCTTGTACTCCGATTCCACGCTGTGCACCTTGAGCATGTAGACCCGATCCCGGTTCGGGTCGATGGCCAGCTTCTCCAGGCGCCGCTCGATGGCGCGCAGGTAGCGCAAGAGATCCGGCAGCCGCTGCCAGCCGGTCTCGGTCACGAACCCCTTGTGAATGAGGTTGCTGAGCTGCTGCTGGATGTCGGACATGGCAAAGGCGGTGTCGAGCTGCATCTTTCCCTTGAGCCGCTTCTTGATCTCATGGGAGAGGGTCAGCACGGCTTCCACCTGTTTGGCTACCTCCACTACGGCGTCGTTGAGCTCGGCGCGGACATACTCCTTGAGCGCCTCGAAGCCGGCCTCATCCCAGGCCATACCGCCGTGCTGCTCGATGAGCTTGTCGCAGCCGCAGGCGATGCAGTCATCGATCAGCTCCGCCACCTTGCCAAACGGATTGAAATAGAGCCCCAGCTTGGCCTTGTTGGGCAGCTTCTCCTGCAGATACTTGATGGGAGATGGCACGTTGAGCAGCACCAGCCGGCGCTGACCGGCCCACATCAGCTGCTGTTGCACCACCGGGCTCTCCACCAGCTGGATGGCGACCGAATCCTTCTGATCCACCAGGGCCGGATAAGCCTTCACCTCGAAGCCGCTGCGCTTTTGGCTGTACTCCTTCGGCAGCTCGCCAAAGCTCCACAGGGTGAGGCCGGACTGCTCGATGTCGTCGTCCGCCACTTGTGACAAGGTCTCCTGCACCTTGCCGCGCAGGGACTCTTTCAATGCCTCCAGGTCTTTGCCTTCCGCCACCTTCTTGTGTTTGTCGTCCACCACCCGGAAGGTGAGTTTCAGGTGATCGGGCACCGCAGCCCAGTCCCAGGATTCGCGGGGCACGGCCACACCGGTCATGCGGCGCAGCTGGCGCTCCATCTCGTCCAGCAGCGGCCCCTGTTCGGGGTTGATGCTGGCGAGCAGCGCATCGGCATAGTTGGGGGCCGGTACGAAGTTCTTGCGCATCGGTTTTGGCATCGACTTGATAAGGGCCACCAAGAGCTCGTGACGCAGCCCCGGGATCAACCACTCGAACCCTTTCACCTCCACCTGATTCAGGAGCGGCAGCGGGATGTGCAGGGTCACGCCATCGGCGGCCTCCCCCGGTTCGAACTGGTAAGTCAGTTTGAGCTTGAGGCGTCCCTGCTGCCAGAAGTTGGGGTA
Source organism: Aeromonas sp. FDAARGOS 1408 (assembly GCF_019048665.1). Taxonomy (NCBI): domain Bacteria; kingdom Pseudomonadati; phylum Pseudomonadota; class Gammaproteobacteria; order Aeromonadales; family Aeromonadaceae; genus Aeromonas; species Aeromonas sp. FDAARGOS 1408. Next base: position 1,804,043 of record NZ_CP077394.1, read on the forward strand.
GTCGAGATCGCTGATGTGGGCCGCATCCCCCTTCATCAGCATCTCTTTTTCGAAGTTGAGCAGCTCGGCGTCCTGCTTCTGCGCCTCCTTCCACCACTTGTCGAAATGACGGGCGGAGATCACATCCTCCGGTAGGCGGGCGTCGTAGAAGCGGAACAGATCCTCGTCATCCACCAGGATGTCGCGACGGCGCGACTTGTGCTCCAGCGCCTCCACCTCCGCCAGCAGCTTGCGGTTATCGCTGAAGAAGCGGTGGCGGGTCTCGAAATCCCCCTCCACCAGGGCGCGGCGGATAAACAGCTCGCGGCACAGGGCCGGATCGATGCGGCTGAAGTTGATGGTGCGCTCGGCAACCAGGGTCAGGCCATAGAGGGTCACCTTCTCCTTGGCCATGACGGCGCCGTTCTTCTTCGACCAGTGGGGGTCGCTGTGGTGCAGCTTGATGAGGTGGCCCGCCAGCGGCTCCACCCACTCGGGTTCAATCCTGGCGTTGATGCGGGCGTAGAGACGCGAGGTCTCCACCAATTCTGCGGCCATCACCCACTTGGGCGGTTTCTTGAACAGGCCCGAGGCCGGGAACAGGTGGAAACGGCCGTTGCGGGCCCCGAGAAACTCCGGCTTCTCCAGATCCTTGTTGCCAATGTGACTCAAGAGGCCGGTCAGCAGGGCGCAGTGCACCGTCTTGAAATCCGCCGGCTCCTGGTTGGCTTTAAAACCCAGCTCTTTGACCGTCTGACGCAATTGGAAGTGAATGTCCTGCCACTCGCGCACCCGCAGGTAGGAGAGAAACTCCTTCTGGCACATGCGCCGGAACGGGTTGCTACCAAGGGCATCCTGCTGCTCTTTCAGGTAGTTCCACAGGTTCACGAAGGCGAGGAAATCGGACTCCTTGTCTTCAAAGCGTCTGTGCTGCTCGTCGGCGGCCTGCTTCTTCTCCATGGGCCGCTCGCGGGGATCCTGAATGCTGAGGGCGGCGGTGATCACCATCACCTCGCTCAAACAGCCGGTCTGCGCGGCGCTGATCACCATCTTCGCCAGGCGCGGATCAAGGGGGATGCGCGAAAGCTGGCGACCAATTTCGGTCAGCTGCAGCTTGGCTTCGCGATCGCCGGTGGCGGGCAGCTCGCGCACCGCCTCCAGCTCTTTTAAGAGGGTCAGGCCATCCTTGATATGGCGTGACTCCGGCGGCTCGACGAAGGGGAACGCCTCCATGTTGCCAAGGCCGAGCGCCAGCATCTGCAGGATGACGGAAGCCAAGTTGGTGCGCAGGATCTCGGGGTCGGTAAAGGCCGGACGGCCGTTGAAATCCTCCTCGGAGTAGAGGCGGATACAGATACCGTCCGCCACCCGGCCGCAGCGCCCTTTACGCTGGTTGGCGCTGGCCTGGGAGACTGGCTCGATGGGCAGGCGTTGTACCTTGGTACGCCAGGAGTAGCGGCTGATACGGGCCGTGCCCGGATCGATCACGTAACGAATGCCCGGCACGGTCAGCGAGGTCTCCGCCACGTTGGTGGCGAGCACGATGCGCCGCCCGGCGTGGGGCTGGAACACCTTGTTCTGCTCGGCGTTGGAGAGGCGGGCGTAGAGCGGCAGCACCTCGGTATCCCGCAGGTTGAGTTTGCGCAGGGCATCGGCGGTATCGCGGATCTCCCGCTCGCCGTTCATGAAGATGAGGATATCTCCCAGCCCTTCGCGGGCCAGCTCTTCGACCGCATCGAAGATCCCCTGCAGCTCGTCGCGCTCCTCCAGCCCTTCGCTCTTGTCACTGCTTTTTTTATCAACAAACAGCGGGCGGTAGCGCACCTCCACCGGGTAGGTGCGGCCAGACACCTCGATCACCGGCGCCTTGTTGAAGTGGCGGGAGAAACGCTGCGGGTCTATGGTGGCCGAGGTGATGATGACCTTCAGATCGGGGCGCCTCGGCAGCAGTTGCTTCAAGTAACCCAGGATGAAGTCGATGTTGAGGCTGCGCTCGTGGGCCTCATCGATGATGATGGTGTCGTACTGGGTGAGCATCCGGTCGTTCTGGATCTCCGCCAGCAGGATACCGTCGGTCATCAGCTTGATGTGGGTCTGCTCGCTCACCTGATCGGTAAAGCGCACCTTGTAACCCACGTAGTGGCCAAGCTCGGACTCCATCTCCTCGGCGATACGGGCCGCCACGGTACGGGCCGCCAGACGGCGCGGCTGGGTGTGGCCGATAAAGCCCTTCACCCCGCGCCCCAGCGCCAGGCAGATCTTGGGGATCTGGGTGGTTTTGCCCGAGCCGGTTTCGCCGGCGATGATCACCACTTGATGCTCTTCAATGGCTTTGGCGATCTCCGCCTGCTTCTGGCTGACCGGCAGGTTGTCCGGATAGGTGACCCTGGGCACCCCGGCCAGACGGGATTGATAGCGCGCCTCGGCCACATCCAGGTCAGCGGCAATGGTCTCGAGCACGGCGGCCTGCTTGGCTTCCGGCAGCTTCTTGGCCCCGTGCAGACGGCTGGAGAGACGGCGGGCGTCGAGGTTCATGCAGGCAGATAGACGGCGGCGCAGCGCCTCGATAGAGAGAGACAAGGTACGAATTCCTTAAAAGAGTGCCCATCAAGGGCCATATCGATAGCTGGGGGAGATCCTAAAGAGCGAGGCTGGACGGTGCAAGCCTTAAAGCGGCGCCGAGGGGGATGAAGCCTGTATCACAGCGGGCATCGGCATTCCCCATGCGGTAATAAAAGAGCAGGCATGGTGCCTGCTCTGTGCTGCCAACGTGCTGACGAGGTGAAAACAGCGTCCTCAGGCACGAGCCTTGTGTACGAAACAGGTCCCCAGCTGGGCGTGGATGGCCTGCATCACGTCGTGGCGGCTGATGACCCCGAGCAGATGCCCCTCCTCCACGACCGGATAGATCTTGGGCTTTTGTCCCATCATCATCTCGGCCAGCTCGAGGATGCTGGTGTCGGGGCCGACGGCCAGCACCTCCTTGCGCATCACATCCCTGACCTGGGCTACCTGTTCACAGTGATAGGCCTCTTTCAACATGACGGCGATACAGTCCTGCTCGGAGACCCAACCCACCAGGTGGCCCCGTTCGTCCACCACGGGGCCGCCAAGCTGGCGACTGTTGAGAAACTTTTCCACCGCCGCCTGCACCATCATCTCCGCGCTGAAGGTGATGGGACGAGTCTGCATGTAATCCTTTGCCTTGAGTGATTCCATCGTGCGTTCCCCCAACCTGCCTCCCGGGCGGGAGGCGCGAGCCGGGCACTATGTCCGGCTCACTCCAAGCATAGCTCGCATGGATCAGGAGATGGATTGCAGCAACAGCAGCAGCTCGTTCTGGCTGTGGCAGTCGGTCTTCTTGAACACCCCTTTCAGGGTCGAGCGCACGGTTTCCACCTTGACGCCACGCAACTCGGCGATGTCGTTGCTGCTGTAGCCCTTGCTCATCAGCACCAGCAGCTCTTTCTCGCCGATGGTGAGCGGATAGAGGCTGGCCAGCGCTTCAATGTCGGGGTTGAAGGAGTGTTCGGGATCCCGCAGCACCACCTCCACATACCGTTCGAAGCGATTGAGACCGCTCATCAGGGTGCACTGGATCAGCAACGGCCGCAGATTGGGCTGACGAGGAATGGACATATAGGCGCTGGCGCCGGGCAGCAGATAGGCGAAGCCATTCAATATCTCTTTGAACTGGCGCTGCTGCTCCTTATTTTGCAGCGAGAAAATACCATTGCCCGCTCGCAGTTCCACGTTCTCGTCGGCAATACGATTGAAGGCCACGTTGGAATAATGGATATGCCCTTTGTCATCGACGATGGCGCTGGGTTTATTATGGTTTTTTACCAGCTGTTGCAGCTGATAGTTCTGGGTTTCCAGGGCCAGCAAGTTCCAATAATGTTGGCTCCAGGCCGCCAGGCCAGAATAAACTTCGCCAAGGGAAGAAATTTCCTGCGCGCTGAAATCATCCTGCGTCGCCGCACGATAGGTGGACAGGCTGCTCAGCCCCCGCCCCTTCACCCGGCAGACACCGCCGGCCGCAAACTGGGCGCCGAAACTGGCCAGCAAACCCGCCGAATTGGAGAGGCTCTTGGCACTGACGATCCCCTGGCAGCCCTTGTCCAGATAGTGATTGAACCACACATCCTGGCGATGGTGCTGGACATAGAACTGCTGCTGGGCTTCGGTCAAACCACTGGAAAAGAGCTTGATGCCGTCGCTCTTGTCGTCATCCCGCAACAAGAACAGCGACGAGCTGCCTGACACGTCGGAGCGGAACTGATCCACCACCAACTTAATGTCAGAATCATTAATACCGCACTCATATAACTGGCTTATATAGGGCGATACCCTTTCTTTTACTAATGCCTTCACACCCGAACTCCTAATTTCTTATTTTTATTGAAGTGGCATCTTACTCTGCAATGAGAAACGCGAAAAGTAGTCAAATGAACAAAGGTTTTATAACTGATCCATAAATAGTAATGATGAAACGACATAAGAGCGCTCGAAAGCGAAAATCTTAAATCCAAGTTAATGTTTTTTATGATTTTTGTCGCTGATGTTGTACTTGTCTGTGGCAAACAACAGGCTCCGCCGACGCGACAATGGTGCAACAAAGCAGCCCTCTCGTGCCATTTGCTGCGACAAGTTGCCCAGGGGTGCCAATCAACGCGACTATGTCACTCCACAGACCTGGTTATTTTGGGCCTCTCCTCGCCTAAGCGCCTGCCACCTCTCGCCCTCGGCCATGCAGGCCCCCTGCCCGACCGCTCCCTGCGCCCCTGATCATTTCTCAAATCCAACCGACTCCCTTTGCCGCCAACCTCATCGCTTACGCGCTGTCGTCGCCGCTCAAGGTGTTTCATTTTAGTTAATTTTGTGTTTAATTCACTCCTGAAACATTTAATGTATATACAAATAACAACCCAACACACGGACTGACACCCACCGCAAGGAGCAGGTATGGAATCGGACAACCTACTGTTAACCCCCATGAAGCCAGGCGCAGGCATCAAGCTGCTGCTGACCAGCCTGCTGGGCATCGCCATCTTCTTCATTCCGGTCGAGCTGGGGGGGCGCAGCACCATAGTGGTGGATCATCTGGCCGGCCTGGTGATGACCCAACGCCCCCTGGCGACCGGCCTCATCCTGTTGCTGATCGGGTATGGTGCCGTGATGCCCTTGCTCGATGGCCGCTGGCGTGCGCGCCCCATCGACAGGCTATTGAGCCTGTTCAAGCTGCTGGGGCTGGGTGTGGCCTTGATCTATGTCACCGGGATAGGGCCGAACTGGTTGATGACCCCGGATCGACTGCCTTTTCTGTTCGACAAGCTGGCCATGTCGGTGGGCCTCATCGTGCCCATCGGCGCCATGGCCCTCACCTTTTTGCTCGGCTTCGGTCTGCTGGAGCTTATCGGCGTATTGATGCAGCCCGTGATGCGCCCCCTCTGGCGCACGCCAGGCCACTCCGCCATTGATGCCGTGGCCTCGTTCGTCGGCAGCTACTCGGTGGGTCTGCTCATTACCAACCGGGTTTTCCTGACAGGCAAGTACACGGTGCGCGAAGCCGTCATCATCGCCACCGGCTTCTCTACCGTGTCGGCCGCCTTCATGATCATCGTGGCCAAGACCCTTGGCCTGATGGCGCAGTGGAATTTCTACTTCTGGTCCACCCTGATCATCACCTTCATCATCACCGCCATCCTGGCGCGCGTGCCTCCCATCGCCACCATGGCTCATGAAGGCGACACCGACGAACCCTTGCCTGCCGGCCAACGCCGCTGGCAAGCGGCCATGGCTGCCGGGCTCACCCAATCCAGCCAGGCCGAACCCTTGCTGAGCCAACTGCGGGACAACCTCAGGGACGGTCTTCACATGGCTGCCGCCGTGGTGCCGACCATACTGTCGGTCGGCTTGCTGGGCCTGCTGCTGGCCCAGCACACCCCCCTGTTCGATCTGATTGGCTGGCTGCTCTGGCCGCTCACCTGGCTGCTCGATCTGGGAGAGCCGCTGGCTACCGCCAAAGCGCTCTCGGCCGGTCTGGCGGAGATGTTCCTGCCGGCCATCCTGCTCAAGGATGCAGATTTGCTGGTGCGCTATGTCGCGGCCGTGGTCTCGGTCAGCTCGGTGCTCTTTTTCTCGGCCTCCATCCCCTGCATCCTAGCCACCCGGATCCCGGTGAGTGTGGGACAACTGGTGGTGATCTGGCTGCTGCGTACCCTACTTGGTATTGTGCTGGCTGCGCTTTGCGGTCGCCTTGCCATTGCACTCGGCTGGCTGGCGTGAAGACTCGAAGAGGATCGCGCATCAGTACGTTGGCTGAAACACTAAACAGGGAGGCAAGCCTCCCTGTTTATTTAATTTATCGACCCCCTATCCAACACTGAAAATAATACATGGCCAGCCCATTCACGATCATCAAATTGATACCGTCTGAGCATCACCAATAATGAACAACAATGGGTCAGGCACATGATGGCCGCTTGAAAAATTTATAAACAATAGAAATCCATTTAAAAAAATATGGCGAGCGTGACCAAGGCAAGTCTTGAATCAGGCCTGTCATGTCGCCCGCGAGCTCACGGTGACAGCTACGTCAGCCCCGCAGCAGGCCTCAATGCAGCCGTCTTTTAGGTTGACGAACCAACCTGACAGCAGAACAGCAGTACCCCATTTTTATTTTTACAGGCAATATTTGGTAACAACTTCCTCATTATCATTCCCCCATGGCTGTGATACTACAGTTGACTGCCGATCTCTTATTTTTGGTGACACAGATTAAATATGGATATTGTCATGACACATCATCGCCATGCATTTTTCGACAGGGTCGACAGGCAACCGCAATTCATGCGGTCAGGAGGGTCCCATGCTGCCCACTAGACCCGCAGTCGAGACTCATCTCGGTGCCTTGCTTATCATGGTCTTCGTCATCGTGCTGATGGGTCAGTTTGGCCACCAGCTATGGACGCCAGACGAACCTCGCGAAGCCGCCATCGCCTGGGAGATGTTCAACAGCCGTGAGCTGGCCATCCCGACCCTGGCCGGCAGCAGCTTTATCGAAAAACCCCCGCTCTATTACATTCTTGCCATCCCCTTGCTGGCCCTGCTGCACGATACCTTGGGCATTACGGTGACGTTGCGCCTGGTGGGGGCCCTCTGGGCCCTGGGCACACTGCTGTTCACCGGCCTGCTGGCCAAGCGGGTATTGGGTTCAGGCACTGCGGCGCTCTGGTCGGTCATTGCACTGGGAACCATGGAGGGCTTCATCATGAACAGCCACTGGATCCGGGTAGACACCAGCCTCGCCTTTTTCGTCGCCTTCACCATGTGGGCTTTCGCCGAATGGTACCTGGGTGGTCGATCACGGATGCTCTGGTTCGCAGGGTTCGGTCTCTCCCTCTGTTTTCTGGTCAAGGGGCCCATCGGCCCCATCACCCTCTTCTTTGGCTGGCTGGCACTGTTCATCCCGGCATTCAGGCGTCATCTTGCCGCTAATGAGGGAGGCCGTTTCGTGATGCAGCACCTCGGCATGAGCCTGTTGTTCGTCATGCCCATTGCAGGATGGCTGCTGACCCTGTGGCAGCATCCCGAGGGAGACGCACTCTGGCAACAGTGGTTCTGGCAAAATCAGGTGGGCAGGTTGACAGGCAGCTCTGCCGAACTGGGCCACATCAAGTCCGGCGAATACTTCTTCTACCTTGTAGGAATCGCAGAATACACCCTGCCCTGGCTGCCCCTCGTGCTCTATTGGGGCTGGCAAACCATCAGGCAGAAACAGTGGAGCGTCTCCCGCCTGTTCCTGCTCATCTGGACAGTGGGCACCCTGCTGCTGCTCAGCGTGGCCTCCACCAAGCGGACCCTCTACCTCTTTCCGCTGATGCCGGTCTTTGCCCTGATGATCGGGCAACTGAGCCTCAGCTGGCCTCGCTGGCTGAATGGCTATGGCCGTGGCTGGACTCTGTTCATGTTCCTGTTCGCTTTGGCCCTGCTCATGGCCCCTTTCTACCTGCCGCTGTTGCCGGTGGAGATCCCCGACCAGACCCTTGGCGTCATCAGCACCCTCGGCTGGCGTCATGTGCTGGCGGCGGTATTGCTTATTTTCGCGGCTGAACAGTTATGGCGCTGGCGTGAAATTGAGGGAGCCACCCTGCTGGCCAGTGCATCCGGCATCATGTTCTTGCTGGCATTTACCCTGGCCTACCCCGCCATTGATGCCGCCAAAGCGATGAAAGGCGATACGGAGCGTTTCTTGCTGAAGATCCCCATCGAGCAGCGTGCCCGGATTGCCGGCTGGAACTTTGGTGAAACCGAGCGGGGACTCTTTTCGGTGTACGGCGACTGGCAGATCAAAAACGTCGACACGGCGCGGCTTCATGACATCTTGACTTGCCGTGACCCCATCTTCACCAGCCTGCTCATCAATCAGGACGACAAGAACTTCCAGTTGGCCAGCTTGCTGGCCGGGCATACCTACCGGTTGCTGGCCACGGGGCACCCCAGAGTGGACAGAGATGCCCGCGCCATCTACTGGGTCAAGGGGCGCTGCGACCATTGATGAATTGCACGGGGATAGACCCCATCGGAGAAAGGCCATTGAGATAGACGCTGGCTCAAGGTGGCCAGTCAATTTGCCAACGCCGGCTGAACAGCCTGCTCCTGCATCACCAGATCAGGCCGCATAAAGCAAAGAAGCCAGGACTGTCGCACTCCTGGCTTCTTTACTTTTTACGCGCTTATCAGTGTTCAACGCCTGTCAACATGACGCGCCTGCACGATATTCCCTTGCCAATGTCCTTCAAATAAGAGTCGCAGCCGAAAACCCGGCCATGATTGCTTGCCCGGACTATCAACATGACCGGCTTTTTAATGAAGAGCTCCCACCGCCATCAATTCGATTCAATCAGGCGCCCTCGGTTCACGCTATAGACATTGAGCATGCAATAAAGAGTCGTGATCAGATGGCCTGCGATAAGGCGCAGACTCTTCCCCCACTCATCCATGGCCAGGCTGAGGCAAGGCGCCGGTTCGACGCTCAACTATCATCTATGTCTCCACGATTTGATCATACTGACAGGCAGCCAGAGATGGCGCGCATGTCTGTACGCCGGTGCTCTCGTGTGCAAGGAGATCACGGGTTGTTCGAGCAGAAATTGTCGTATGAAAGCTGATCTTCAATCGTCATTGCCGATGAATGTCAGAGTTTTAACCTTATGTTCAGTAACGCTATTTCAGAGTTAGATTGATCTTAGGAACGAAGAGCACTGTTTCACCGTCATAACGTTAATAAGAGGACATAGTGAATGGACAAACACACTCATGGGGCCGGTCAGTGCCCTTTTGCACACGGAGCCAATACTTCCGCCGGCCAGGAGCCTCAAGTTTGGTGGCCCAATGCCCTCAACCTCGACATCCTGCACCAACATGACCGCAAGACCAATCCGATGGATGAGTCTTTCAATTATGCTGATGCCTTCAGCAGCCTCGATTACGATGCCCTCAAGGCCGATCTGCATGCTCTGATGACCGACAGTCAGCCCTGGTGGCCGGCCGACTGGGGCCACTACGGCGGCCTGATGATCCGCATGGCCTGGCACTCCGCAGGCAGCTATCGTGCCACCGACGGCCGTGGCGGTGCCAACACCGGCAACCAGCGCTTCGCCCCCCTCAACAGCTGGCCAGACAACGGCAACCTCGACAAGGCGCGCCGCCTGCTGTGGCCCATCAAACAGAAATACGGCAACAAGATCTCCTGGGCCGACCTGATGATCCTGGCCGGCAACGTCGCTTATGAATCCATGGGGCTCAAGACCTTCGGTTTTGCCGGTGGCCGCGAGGACATCTGGCATCCGGAAAAAGATGTCTACTGGGGCTCCGAGAAGGAGTGGCTGGCGCCGAGCGGCAGTGAAGGGAGCCGTTACAGTGGTGAACGGGATTTGGAGAACCCGCTGGCCGCGGTGATGATGGGGCTTATTTACGTCAACCCGGAAGGGGTGGATGGCAACCCTGATCCCTTGAAAACCGCCCACGACATGCGCGTCACCTTTGCCCGCATGGGGATGAATGACGAAGAGACCGTCGCCCTCACCGCAGGTGGCCACACCGTCGGCAAGGCCCACGGTAACGGCAGCGCTGTCAAATTGGGGCCCGCCCCAGAAGGGGCGGATGTGCATGAACAGGGGCTTGGCTGGATCAACCACGAGAGCCGCGGCATCGGTCGCGATACGGTCACCAGCGGGATCGAGGGCGCCTGGACCAGCAATCCGACTCGCTGGGACAACGGCTACTTCAAGATGCTGCTGGGTCATGACTGGTGGCTCAAGAAGAGCCCGGCCGGCGCCTGGCAGTGGGAGCCCGTTGCCATCAAGGAGGAAGATCGCCCGGTGGACGTGGAAGACCCCTCCCTGCGCTGCAACCCCATCATGACGGACGCAGACATGGCACTGCGCTTTGACCCCGTCTACCGGGAGATCTCCGAGCGCTTCGCAGCGGATCAAGACCTCTTCTCCGACGCCTTTGCCCGCGCCTGGTTCAAGCTGACCCACCGTGACATGGGGCCGCGCAGCCGCTACCTGGGGCCAGAAGTGCCGAGCGAAGTCATGGTGTGGCAGGATCCGGTGCCGGCGGTGAATTACCAGCTCTCCGAGCAGGAGGTGAGCGAGCTCAAGGGCAAGCTGCTGGCCTGCGGCGTGGCGCCAGCCGATTTGATCGCCACCGCCTGGGACAGTGCCCGCACCTTCCGCGGCTCCGATTATCGCGGCGGAGCCAACGGTGCTCGTATTCGTCTTGCGCCGATGAAGGAGTGGGAAGGCAACGAACCGACTCGCCTCGAGAAGGTGCTCAACGCCCTGACTGCCCTGCAAGCCACCCTGAACAAGCCGGTCAGCATCGCCGACCTGATTGTGCTGGGCGGCAGCGCAGCGGTAGAGCAGGCGGCCAAGCTGGCCGGCGTTGATATCGTCGTCCCCTTTGCACCGGGCCGCGGCGATGCCAGTGCCGATCAGACCGATGCCGAGTCGTTTGCCTTCCTGGAGCCGGTGCACGATGGTTTCCGCAACTGGCAGAAGGGACACTACAAGGTGCAGCCGGAAGAGATGCTGCTCGACCGCGCCCAGCTGCTGGGGCTCACCGCCCGCGAGATGACAGTGCTGGTCGGCGGTATGCGGGTGCTTGGCACCAACTATGGCGGCTCGGCCCATGGCGTCTTTACCGACCGGGTCGGGGTGCTCAGCAACGACTTCTTCGTCAACCTGACCGACATGGCCTATAGCTGGCAGCCGACTGGCCGCAACAGCTACCAGATCGTGGATCGTCAGAGCGGCGCAGTGAAGTGGACCGCCACCCGGGTTGACCTGGTGTTTGGCTCCAACTCGGTGCTGCGTGCCTACGCCGAGGTCTATGCCCAGCAAGATGGCAAGGAGAAGTTCGTGCGCGACTTCGTCAAGGCCTGGGTCAAGGTGATGAACAACGACCGCTTTGACCTGAAATAATCCGCCAGGTCCGTAGAAATAACGCCAGCCGCGAGGCTGGCGTTCTTTTTTGTCGGCACGCGCCGCCAGCGGCGGTGCATCAGCCCCCTCACGAACGAGGTACAGGCAAGTGAAGCAAGAGGGGGCGGAAGGGATACAAGCAGAGAATACAGGCCTTGCACCGATTCGATGTGGTGCGCGACGTGACAGACGTGGACCCCTACTCATAAAAACGCAGCTGACACGGGGAAAGTGTCAGCTGCGTCATGACTACTCGCGATGCATCCGGATGGTGAAGGCATTTGAATCGCTGCACAAGCCACTGGCTGACAACGGGAGGAAATCACCTGCCCCATCCTGGCCCATGGGTCGGCAACGACGCTCCAGCGTTACCGGAGAGAGTTGACCGGGAAGTCGGGGCAAGTGCCCCATCACGACCGACGGGCAGACCATCACGCGCAGCCTATTGCTGCGACTGGAAATGAGTCCTTAAAAGGGCATCTTGAAGCCGGGAGGCAGTTGCATGCCGCCGGTCAGCTCGCCCATCTTGGCCTTGTTCTGCTCTTCGACGCGACGCACGGCATCGTTGACGGCCGCAGCCACCAGATCTTCCAGCATCTCTTTGTCATCTTCCATCAGGCTCGGGTCGATTTCGATGCGACGCACACTGTGGCTGCCGGCCATGGTGACCTTGACCATGCCAGCGCCGGCTTCACCGACTACTTCCATCTGGGCAAGCTGCTCTTGCATCTTCTGCATGCGCTCTTGCATCTGTTGGGCCTGTTTCATCAGGTTCCCCATTCCACCTTTACCAAACATATGTCGTCTCTCGTCTTGAAATCCGGCATCCAGCGCCGGGCCGTGGGTTTACCCGTCCTAAGTGGGGACGGCCAAACCGTTTTTCAACCGGGCACCAGGCCCGGATGGTGTGATCAGTTGCTCAGCGGCTCTATGCTGTCGTGGTGCAGCATGGCGCCAAACCGCTGTTGCAAGAATTGCACGTTGGGATCCTGCTCCAGATCCCGGGTGACCTGCTCCCGCACCCCGAGGTAGAGGCGGTGCTCAATCTCGAGCGGGGTTTCCCGCTCGGGCACCACGCCCAGGGTGACGTTCACCTGTACCGCAAGCCCCAGTTCGGGGCCGATGATCTCGGCCAGATCGGCGCGCGCCCTGTCGCTCACCAGATGGCGCTGCTCGGGTTTGAGAGTCAGCAGCACCTTGTCGCCCTGCTGCTCCATCACCGAATTGATGGCCAGCTGGCGCAGGCGGCCGCCCACACCGGTGCGGGCAATCAGTTCGGCCCAATGGTCGCCGCAATTGGCCAGCAGCGAAGAGGGGATCAATCTGGCCGCCTCCTCACTCCCCTGCGGCTGGTTGTCGCTCTCCAGCTCGTTCCAGTCGATGGTTTCCATGACCGAGGCGGCTGGCTCGCTGATGGTCTCCTCAGGGGGCGTTGCAACGGTGGCCGGGGCACTCGGTGCAGCAACCGTCTGCCGGCCGGCACTGCCATCCAGATCCCAGGGCGGCAGATCATCCGCCTGGGGACGCGCGGCAGGCGCTGGCTGCATCACCTGGGTGGTTCGCTCCGGCAAGGGGGCACTGGCGAACGCATCGTTGAAACCCTGATTCAAATACTCTTCGTAGTCGCTGCCGCTCTCTTCATAGGCATCGAGCGGCGGCAACTCATCGTAACCTGACTGGACCGCCTGGGCAGGTGCCTGCACCCGGGGGGCACTCGGGGAGTGGGGCGCCGAGGGCGGCATGGCCGCAGCCGGTGCCACCGGTGCCGGTTTGGCGGTCGCCATCGGCTTGACCGGTGTCGCCCGGGCTGGCGCCGCACTGCCGCTCGGCTCGCCGCGCAGGCGGCTTCGCAGCAGATTGCGCTTGCCCAGCAGGCTCTGCATGCTGGCCACCGTTGAAGAGACACTCCCCTCCCCGCTGTCAGCCACTTCGTCAGCCACATTCGTTGGTACGGCGCCTTGTACGGAGGACGCGGGCTCGGCTGCGGCAGGCTGAGCCGTGGGCGCAATAGGTTCGGGCGCAGCCTCATAGCCCATCTGCTCGGCTTCACGCAGCAACTCCGCCTGCTCGGCAAAGAGCGGATCCAGCGCGGCGCCGCCTTCCGGCTCCGCCATGTCAGCCAACTGTGAGTGAGGCTGGGCGGCCTGTCCGGCCTCCTGCGTCCCTTGGTGTTCGGCTGGTGCAGAAGAAGTAACCGGCGCAGGCGAAATCGCGGCGTCGGCTGACGGAGCCTGCGGCATCATGCCGGTGGCCAGGGGTGGCTCAACCCCCTCGGGCTTTCCCAAGGCGGGGGCTGGGCTCCTCGCACCGGCGGCGGGCAGGCCACCGAGTGCCGGAGGCAGCGCCGTCAGGCTGGCGGGGTGCAACACCTCGCGCCGGGGCGAGAAGGCCAGCATCCGCAGGCAGGTCATCTCCAGTGCGGTGCGGCCATCGGGGGCCCAGGGCAGATCCTTGCGGCCACCCAGCACGATCTGATAGCAGAGCTGCACCTCTTCCGGGCTCATGGCCTGGGCCAGTTGCAGCAGGGCATCGGCATCCGCCCCCTGCTCCTGCACGGTGGCGGGCAACAGCTGCGCCATGGCGATGCGATGGAGCAGCCCTTCCAGCTCGGCATGGAGCTGATCAAAGTCGGGCCCCAGGGTCGCTATCTCGGTGATCTTGGCCATGGTGGCGGGTGCATCCTGGCGCAGCACAGCTTCCAGCAGTTGATGCAGATGGCGGTGATCCAGGGTCCCCAGCATGGCCAGCACGCTGTCGGTGCGCACGCTGCCATTGCCGTGGGCCAGCGCCTGATCGGTCAGGCTCAGGGCATCGCGCATGCTACCGTCTGCCGCCTTGGCCAGGGCCAGCAATGCGCGCGGCTCGAAGGGTTGTCCCTCCTGATCCAGCACCCATTCAAGCTGCTTGGCGATCTGGGTCTGATCCAGGCTCTTCAGATGAAACTGCAGGCAGCGCGACAAAATGGTGATGGGCAGCTTCTGTGGATCCGTGGTGGCCAGCAGGAACTTCACATAGGGGGGCGGCTCTTCCAGGGTTTTCAGCAGCGCGTTGAAGCTGTGGCGCGACAACATGTGCACTTCGTCGATGAGATAGACCTTGAAACGGCCACGGGCCGGTCGGTACTGGACGTTGTCGAGCAGCTCGCGGGTATCTTCCACCTTGGTGCGCGACGCCGCGTCTATCTCCAGCAGATCGACGAAGTTGCCCTGATCGATCTCGCGGCAGGTGTCGCACACGCCGCACGGATGACTGCTGATCCCCTGCTCGCAGTTGAGACTCTTGGCCAGGATGCGCGCGATGGTGGTCTTGCCGACTCCGCGAGTACCGCTCAGCAGATAGGCGTGATGCAGCCGTCCCTGATCCAGGGCGTTGGTCAAGGCGGTCAGCACATGATGCTGGCCTACCACTTGTTCAAACGTATGGGGGCGCCATTTACGCGCCAGAACCTGATAGCTCATAGATCTCGATGCAGGGATGACAAGGCATTGAGGCTGGATGCTAACACAAATGCGGGGCGGGCTGTATCGGCTATCGGCCGAGGCGGGAGGGATCGCTTGAATTTCAAACCGATGCCCGCTCGGGCACCGGTTTGGACGCAGGCAACGGACTGACGAGGCCCGTCTGCGTGATCGGACTGGCGGCTTATTCGCCCGGCAGTTCGACCAGGGAGACCACCTTGACGCCGGCGGCGGTCAGGCGGGCATCACCACCCAGCGACGGCAGGGAGATGATGAAGGCGGCATCGGCCACTTCACCGCCAGCGCGGCGGATCAGCTTGACGGTGGCATCGACGGTGCCGCCGGTAGCCAGCAGATCGTCTACCACCAGCACCTTGTCACCGGGCACGATGGCGTCGGTGTGCAGTTGCAGGGTGTCGGTGCCATATTCGAGGGCGTAGGACTCCTCGATGACGGCGCGGGGCAGCTTGCCCGGCTTGCGAACCGGCACGAAGCCCAGACCCATGGCGAAGGCTACCGGCGCGCCGAAGATGAAGCCGCGCGCTTCGGTACCGACAATCTTGGTGATCCCTTGATCACGATAGTGATTGGCCAGCAGATCAATGGTGGCCTTGAAGGCCTCGGCATTCTCGATCAGGCTGGTGATGTCGCGAAACAGAATGCCCGGCTTCGGATAGTCGGGAATGGTCTTGATGCTCGCTTCGATAAATTTCAGGGTTTCCGGATTCATGGTTTGACCGTTTGTTTTTCGACGCAGATGGTCGTTTCTCTCAGCTTCCCGCCAGCGGGAAATAAAAAGGCCCGTCACGCAAAAATGACGGGCCGACTCCATAGCATTATTGCCGCAATAGCTTAGGGACTTCACTTCTCCATTGCAACTGGCTCCAGCACCGGCAGCCGCATTAACCAGGTGAGCAGGATCACCATTATGGCAATGAGCAGCAGCCTGACCCACAGCAGGGGCACCACCGCCAGCGACACCGAGAAGGAGAGCAGAATAAAGAAAATAGCGCGCCGCCTGGCATGGCGGCGAATGCCGCGATACTGCTGCCAGTCAGCAATGGGAGGCCCGAACCAAGGATGGCTTAGCAGCCAGCGATGAAAGCGGGGAGACGAGCGGGCAAACAGCGCCGCCGCCAGCAGCATGAAGGGGGTGGTCGGCAGCAGGGGCAGGCCTATCCCGACTATCCCGGTGGCGAAGGCAAGCCAGCCCAGGGCCATCAGACACCAGCGTTTCATGGGTACTCCTCTGAATGTATCTCTGCCTTTAGCCTAACAGAGTTGGCCTGGAAGCTGACAGCCTGGCCCAGGCGGTGGCCGTCGATTGGGTTCATCGAGTGGGCAAACGGCTGACAATCCCGGCCATTGCCACTACAATCTGCGCTCTTTTTTCTCTGTTTGCCCTGCGGAACCGGTTATGCGCGTTATTTTGGCCCCCATGCAGGGGGTACTGGATCACTTGATGCGGGAGGTGCTCACCTCCGTCAACGACTACGACCTCTGTGTCAGCGAATTCATCCGGGTGGTCGATCAGCTGCTGCCGGCCAAGGTGTTCCATCGCCTCTGTCCCGAGCTCAAGCAGGACGGCAAGACCCGGGCCGGCACGCCGGTGCGGGTACAGCTGCTGGGCCAACACCCAGAATGGCTGGCCGAAAACGCGCTGCGGGCCATCGAGCTTGGCTCCCCCGGCGTCGATCTCAACTTTGGCTGCCCCGCCCCCACGGTCAACAAGAGCAAGGGAGGGGCCGTGCTGCTCAAGGAGCCCGAGACCATCTATCGCATCGTCAAGGCAGTGCGCGAAGCGGTGCCGGCCCATCTGCCGGTGAGCGCCAAGATCCGCCTCGGCTACGATGACAAGGATCTCTATCTGGAGAACGCCCAGGCGGTTCATCAGGCCGGGGCCAACGAGCTGGCCGTGCACGCCCGCACCAAGCGCGAAGGCTACAAGGCGCCGGCTCACTGGGAGTATGTGGACGCCATTCGCCGTGCCCTGCCCATCCCGGTCACCGCCAACGGCGAGATCTGGAACCATGCCGATGCCCTCGCCTGCGCCCAAGTGTCCGGCTGCGATGCCCTGATGGTGGGCCGCGGCGCCATCTCGTTGCCCAACCTGGCCAACGTGATGAAGAGCGGCTGTGCCCACATGAGCTGGGCCGAGGTGCTGCAGTTGATGGTGAACTACACCGAACAGGACCTAACGAGCGAGAAGGCCGACTACTACCCGAGTCGCATCAAGCAATGGTTCAGCTACCTCAAGCGGGAGTATCCCGAGGCAGACCAGCTGTTTCAGGAAATCCGGGTACTCAAGGAGACCCATCCCATTCGGGACGCCCTGCTGCAGGCCGCGAAAACTGTGATCTAACCGTTCTTTACTTGACGCATATCATCTTGATAATCCTGTCGCTTCCCTATACTGCCCACAATTTGTTATTCGTCCGTTGGGGGCTAGTGTGTGTGAAATGACGCAAGCTCAGTTGGCCGTGTGGCGTGATCGCCTGCTGACTGACTGGGCGCAAGTAAGAGAAGAGCTGATCTGTCAGCTCAAAGCCTGTCGGCGTGACGAGTGGGCGGAGCAGGTGGATCACTGCGAGCGGGATCAGCTGGTCGATCTCACCAGCCGCCTCGACTTGCCCAAGGTGGAGCAGAGCGTGGCCCGGCTCAAGCGGATCGATGCGGCGCTTTGCCAGATGGATCTGGGCCTCTATGGCCTCTGCTCCGACTGCGAGGAGCCGCTGGCCATCGAATCGCTGGAGCAGGACCCGACCCTGCAACGTTGCCCGCGCTGCGAAGCCCGCTATCGCAAGGGATTCCACGCCCACGAGCTCTGAGGGATGCACCTTCGTGCATCCTTTCCCCCGGGCTGGTCAGCCCGACATTTCTATTCAATAATCAACAACAACCACGCTGAACAGGGATAGCTCCGTGTACAGAGTCTTGTTGTTATGGTGTTTGTGCACCGCCGCCTGGGCGCAGGAGTCACTGCAGGTGGGCTGGGCCAGCTGGCACCCGTTCAGCTTTCGCGACGAACAGCAGCAGCTACAGGGGCTGGACATCGACCTGCTGCAAGCCATCTTCAGCCGGGCCGGCTTTAGCGCCAGCTACAGCGAGATGCCCTGGGCCCGCGTACTGCGCGAGCTGGAGTTCGGCACCATCCAGCTCACCATGTCCGCCAACCAGACCGCCGAGCGCGAGCGGTACGCCCGCTTCAGCCTGCCCTATCGCAACGAAGAGACAGTGCTGCTGGTGCGCCGTCAGGACAGGGCGCGCTGGCAAGGGATCACCCAGCTCTCGGACCTGCTGCCACGGCAGGATTTCACCATAGGGATGATGCGTGATTTTGATTACGGCACCGATTTTCGCACCTTCATGCAATCGCCCCAGATGCAGGATCGGCTGCTGGCCCGCCTGCGGATGGAGCCCTTGCTCAAGCTGCTGCTGGCCGGCCGCATTCAGGGGGTGGTCATCGATCCCATGGGGCTGCAGGAGATAAGCCTGGCCGGTATCCCGCTTGATGACCTCACCCCCCTGCTCAATATCCAGCGCACACCGGTGCATCTGATGCTGAGTCGGCGCACCACCACGCCAGCCCAGCTGCACCGGCTGGACGAGGCCATCCAGGCGCTGCTCACCAGCCCGGAATACACCCAGATCCTGGCCCGCTATCGTTATCAGTTGCCGCCCATCAAATGAAAAAAAACGGGCCCAGTGGGCCCGTTCTCTTGTGTACTCGCTCATTGGGCCAACAGATGGCCAACCAGCTCAAAGCGCCAGCCCTGCAGCAGCATGGGCTTGTCGGCTCGGGCCCGCTCTTCGTCGCTCATGCGCCAGCTCCAGGTGAAGTACTGGTGAATGATCTTCTTGCTGGCTACCAGTTCGGGCGGAATATTGCTGGCCTTGGCCTTCTCTTCCACCATCCCCTTGATGCGCTTGAGCTCGGCCTTGTATTGGGGGTAATCCACCAGCCGGCGAATGGGCTCGGGCCAGCCGGCAGGATCGCTCTGCTGAGCGGCGGCCACGATGTCCAGCATCCGCTTGCCGTGGATCTTGATCTCGATGGGGGCCAGCCCCAGCTCGTTGAGATCCCGCAGGGAGGTGGGCTTGCGCTCCGCCACCTTGAACAGGTGCAGCTCCTTGACCACGAAGTTGAGGGCCAGATCCCGGCGCACCGCCTCCTGCTGACGCCAGGCGGCCAGCTCGCGCAGTATCGCCAGCTCGCGGCGCCCCAACTGCCAGGCGTTGACGATGTCGAGATAGGCCTGACGGGGATCGCTGCTCTGGGTCTTGCGGGCGGAGTGGTTCTGGCACTCCTGCTCGAACCAGGCGAACTTGCCGCTTTCACGCAGCGCCGCCATCACCTTGTCGTAGAGAGGCAGCAGATAGAAGACGTCGGCCGCCGCATATTCGAGCTGACGGGGGGTGAGCGGACGCGCCAGCCAGTCGGTGCGCGCCTGATCCTTTTCCAGGGTCACGCCGAGAAACTCGTTGACCAGGGCGCCGAAGCCCACCGAGACCCCGTGGCCCAGAAAGGCTGCCGCCAGCTGGGTGTCGTGCATCTGGTTGGGCAGATGACCCGCCTGATGCTGGATAAGCTCCAGATCTTCGCCGGAGGCGTGCAAAATGGCGATCTGCCCTGCCCGACCGAGTCGCTGCCAGAGGGAGGAGAGATCCAGCGTCAAGGGATCCAGCAGTGCCAGCTGGTGGCCGTCATAGATCTGGAACAGGCCCAGCTGGGGGTAATAGGTACGGGTGCGGACGAATTCAGTATCGATGGCCAGGGGAACGTCGGCCAGGGAGGCGAGATACTGATCCAGTTCGGCTTGCTGTGAAATGAGTTGATAATGCATCTGTGCCTGCGCGTTGATCAGGGCCAAAAGAAAAAACCGTGGGCTGACCCACGGTTTTGCATAACGACGGCATGCTGCTTGGCAGCGCCACGCCGGTTACTGCTTGGCAATCTCCTCGTCGCGCAGCACGCGGCGCAGGATCTTGCCCACATTGGTCTTGGGAAGTTCGTCACGAAATTCTACCAGTTTCGGGACCTTATAGGCAGTCAGATGTTTGCGGCAGTGCGCAATAATCTCGTCTTCCAGCAGCTTTGGATCTTTCTTCACCACGAAGATCTTCACCAGCTCGCCAGAGACCTTGTGCGGCACGCCGACGGCGGCCACTTCCAGCACTTTCGGGTGGAGCGCCACCACGTCTTCGATCTCGTTCGGATAGACGTTGAAACCGGAGACCAGGATCATGTCTTTCTTGCGATCGACGATCTTGAAGAAGCCCTGCTCGTCGCACACCGCGATATCGCCGGTACAGAGCCAGCCATCCTGCATCACCTCGGCGGTGGCTTCCGGCCGCTGCCAGTAACCGCTCATCACCTGCGGGCCGCGTACCTGCATCTCCCCCGGTTTGCCGAGTTCGTGGATCACCTGACCGTTGTCATCCACCAGCCGGATGTCGGTGGAGCAGACCGGCAGGCCGATGGAACCGTTGTAGTCCACCAGATCATAGGGGCAGACGCTCACCAGGGGTGAACACTCGGTCAGGCCGTAACCTTCCAGCAGCGGAGTGTCGGTCAACGCCTTCCACTGCTCGGCCACCGCCCGCTGCACCGCCATGCCGCCGCCGATGGTGAGCTTGAGCTTGTCAAACGGCATGCTCTGGAACTCGCCATTGTTGACCAGCGCGTTGAACAGGGTGTTGACCCCGGTGATGCAGGTGAAGGGGTACTTCTTGATCTCTTTGACAAAGCCCGGGATGTCGCGCGGGTTGCTGATCAGCAGGTTGTAGCCACCCAGACGCATGAACAGCAGGCAGTTCACGGTCAGCGCGAAGACGTGGTAGAGCGGCAGCGCGGTGACCACGAACTCCTTGCCCCGCTCCAGCACAGGGCCATAGACACCGAGGCACTGCTCCACGTTGGCGATCATGTTGCGGTGGGTCAGCATGGCCCCCTTGGAGAGGCCGGTGGTGCCGCCGGTGTATTGCAGGAAGGCGAGATCGTCGTTGTTGATCTCGGGCTTGATGTACTGCAGATAGCGCCCCTTGGCCAATGCCTGACGCATGGTGCTGGCGTGGGGCAGATTGTACTTGGGCACCAGCTTCTTGACGTATTTCACCACGAAGTTGACCAGGGTCCCCTTGGCCAGCCCCAGGTTGTCCCCCATCCGGGTCAAGATCACGTGCTTGACCGGGGTGTCGTAGACCACTTTTTCCAGGGTGTGGGCAAAGTTGGAGACGATGACGATGGCCTTGGCGCCGGAGTCCTTGAGCTGGTGCTCCAGCTCGCGCGGGGTGTAGAGCGGGTTGACGTTGACCACTATCATGCCGGCACGCAGGATGCCGAACACGGCGATGGGATACTGCAGCAGGTTGGGCATCATCACGGCGACCCGGTCACCCTGGCTCAGCTTGAGCTCGTTTTGCAGGTAGGCGGCAAAGGCGCGGGACTGCTCCTCGAGACGACGATAGGTAATGGTCTGCCCCATGTTGACGAAGGCAGGCTGGTCGGCAAACTCGTTCACCGACTCTTCAAACATCTCGACCAGGGAGCTGTATTGGTCTGGATTGATCTCGGCGGGCACCCCTTCTGGATAACGCTTCAGCCAGACTTTTTCCACGAACTTCTCCTGCATAACTAGCACCTGTGCGCTCACTGTGTTGCCTCCGTCCCTGTTCACATCCATTTCAAGCAGTTGTTTTAAGCTCATACTCTAATGTCGCCCATATTTACATAGGGCAACATCAATTAACAGCGAATTAACAACAGAAAAATGTGAGGGGGAAGACAAACCTGGAATTATTGAAAGCCGCCGATTCTACCGAATTTGACAAAATTTTTCGATACAAACCGCGGTCTCTGCCGAATTTTCCATATGAAAATGGTGGTTTCCCGCCAAAACGACACGTTCAATGCGTGTAAAGGCGGCATGACGCTCTCCCCACTGTACCTGCAGGCTGGCAAATCCCTCTGCGCCGGCGATAAACAGCACCGGGCAACGGATGGCCCGGATCAGCGCCTGAGCCTGCCCCTCGCTCATGCGCATGGGGGAGAGATCCCGCAGACGGGGATCGCTGCGCCAGTGCCAGCGCCCTGCCCGGGCTTCCAACTGCCGCTCGCAGATAAGGCGTGCCGCACTCGGGGTGATGTCCGCCACCTTGCAGCGCGCCGCCACCGCTTCGTCGATGGAGGCAAAGCCCTGGGAGGCTCGCTCGCGGGTTCTGCTGCGGTTGAGGATGGCCCGGCGCAGCTGCTCCGGCACGGCGTCGTCCGGCTGACTGAGGGGTCCGAGCCCCTCCAGCAGAATGAGCCGCTCCACCTGCTCGGGGAAGACCCCGGCATAGGCGGAGGCAATCAGCGCCCCGAGGGAGTGGCCCAGCAGCACAAAGCGCGACCAGCCGGCGGCCTGGGTGATCTGATAGAGATCGTCCAGCCAGTCGACAAAGACATAGGGTGTGTTCTTGTGATCCGAGTGACCGTGCCCCGGCAGATCGACACAGACGAGGTGAAAGTGAGTCAGAAAGGGGGCCAGGGGCACAAAGCTTGCGCTGTTGTCGAGCCAGCCATGCAGGGCAAGCAGCAGCGGTTTGTCCCCCTGCTCTCCCTGCGCCGGCGGGCTCTCGAGCAAGGCAACCCGGCGGCCGTCGGCCAGGGTCAGGAAGCGCTCTTGCAGCAAGGTGTTCATGCCCAGCTCCTAGCGGCGCAGCGGCCGTCTCGGCCAGTAGGGATCATAGAAGGGGTCGTAGAAGTAGGGATCCATGTAGCGGATCTCCACCTCCTTGACCGGCGGCCACAGCTTGCTGCCCGTCACCTTGAGCACCGAGAAGCGGTATTTATGCTCACCAATCTGGCTGTCCACCGGCTGGGCTATGGTGCCGAGCACCGTCAGGCTGCGCCCCTTGGCATAGAGGGTCGGGTCGACAAAACCCTGCATGATGGCCAGAAAACGGCCCGGGCTCTGTTCGGTCTGCTCCGGCACCCCGTTGGACTTGAGCGGCAGATAGACCACCTCGATGACGCTCTGATCCGCCTTGTTGTGTACCGACGAGATGACGCCGCTCCAGCGGGCCGGCTTGCCTTCCAGGCCGGCAAGCGCCGGCTGGTAGGCCACCAGCTGGTTGGCGGGCTCATAGGCCAGCTCTTGCGGGACCGAGCTGCAGGCACCGAGCAGAAGGCCGGCGGCCCCCATCACCATTGCACGCTTCAACATGTCACTCTCCTTGGGTCGGGCTGGGCCCGACCTCTCAACCGCCCGCATGGGGCCTGTGTCGACCGGCATGAGCGACAAGTCTGCCACTCCTGCCCTTATTCGCGACCCGGCAGCTTCTTCCAGGTCACCTTGTCACGCAAATATACCGGGGTCGCCTGCTCGACCGCCACCGCCTCGCCGGCCAGCCAGGCGCTACGGGCAAGCGGCAGCATGTCCTCTGCCGCCGGGAAGCGTACCTGGCTCGCCACCAGCTCGTCGGCCAGCGCAGCGAGGGTCTCGCCATAGGTCTCAAATCCGGTACCGACGCGGGTAAAGCTGCCCGGCAGCATGCCGCGGGACGCCACCAGTGCGGCGGGGCCGCTCACCACCTCTTCGCCCACCAGCTGGATGCGGCCATCGATGAGCTCATAATGGCCGAAGTAGACCTCGTCCATGCGCGCATCGATGGCGGTCAACACCCGCTCGGCGCCGTCTAGCCGATGAGCCCCCTGCGCCATGGCGGCCAGGGTGGAGATACCGATCAGCGGTACACCTGCGCCCAGCGCCAGCCCCTGCGCCACGCCGATGCCGATCCGCACCCCGGTAAAGGAGCCGGGACCACGGCCGAAGGCGATGGCATCGAGCTCGTCCAAGGTTACCCCGGCCTCGTCCAACACAGCCTGAACCATGGGCAGGATTTTACGGGTGTGATCCCGCGGCGCCTCTTCCCAACGGGAGAATACCTTTTCCCCCACCAGCAAGGCGGCGGAGCAGGCTTCGGTGGCGGTATCTACGGCCAGGATCTTCAACTCGTTCATGCTTTCCAATCTCTATAAAATCAGTCAATTACATAATCTGCAAGCAGGCTCTGCCAGCAGTTTTCACATTCTGGTGCGCGAATTGCGGGCCGCCTCGGCCCCTATCGGCAGCGTGGTCGTCACGCCATCGCACGGGTGCGCAGCATCTTCGGTAGATTCAGCCCTTGCGATCGAAAAACCCGCCCAGGGTGGCCAGCTCTCGAGTCCGAGGAATCGCGGGCAGGCTCTTGATGAAGGTCGCGCCGTAGGGTTTGTTGACCATGCGGGGATCACAGATGACCAGTACGCCGTGATCACTGCGATCACGAATGAGTCGCCCCACCCCCTGCTTCAAGGCAATTACCGCCTTGGGCAGCTGGATATCGGCGAAGGGATCACCGCCCCTGAGCTTGCAATCATCCACCCGCGCCTTCAGCAGCGGATCGTCGGGGCTGGCAAACGGCAGCTTGTCGATGATAACACAGGAGAGCGCGGCACCACGCACGTCGATCCCCTCCCAGAAGCTGCTGGTCGCCACCAGCACGGCGCGGCCATTCTCGACGAACTCCTTGAGCAGCCGCTGCTTGTTGTCTTCCCCCTGCAGCAACACGGTGCGACCGATCTCCCGGCGCAGCACCTCGGCCACCTGGCGCATCACCTGATGACTGGTACAGAGGAAGAAACAGCCCCCCGGCGTCTTGTTGATGAGCGGGATCATCAGGTTGGCCAGCTGCTCGCCCCGACCAAAGGCATTGGGCTCGGGCAGGAAGCGCGGCACACACAGGCGCGCCTGCTCGCCATAGTCGAACGGGCTGTCGAGAATAAGCTCGGCGCTGCCGGCCAGCCCCAACTCCGCCTTGAAGTGATCAAAGCGCATGTCCACCGTCAGCGTGGCCGAGGTAAACACCCAGGCCACCTCGGGGCGCAGCACCTCGGCGCCGAAGCGCTCGGCCACCGACAGCGGGGTCAGATTGAGGGTGAAATGGAGCCGCGAGCAGTCATACCAGTAGGAGAAACCGGTCTGGTTGACCGCCAGCACCTCGCCAAGGCGAGTGCGCAGCTCGCTGATGCGCTCGAAACAGTGGTCAAGCTGCTCCCCTCGCCCCAGCGCCAGCTTCAGCACCTCGTAACACAGGCCGAGGGCATCGTTGAGGCGGGCCAGCGCCTGGCCCCAGAGCGGTTGGCGCAACATGTCGCGGGTGTTGCCACGACCGCCGTCCACCCCGAAGGCGAGCCGCAAGTCCTGGCTCGCGATGGCGAGCCTGTCTGCCGCCTTGCCAAGCTGACCCATGTCGTGGGCCTCGGCCCGATAGGCAAGCTGGATATCCTGCGCCAGATCCTGGATGGTGCGGCTGCCCACCGACTTGCCAAAGTAGTTGGTGGCGATCTCGGGCAGCTGGTGCGCTTCGTCAAACACATAGACCTGCGCTTCTGGCACCAGCTCGCCGAAACCTGTGTCTTTGACCGCCATGTCGGCGAAGAAGAGGTGATGGTTGATCACCACCACCTGGGCATCCATGGCGCGGCGGCGGGCCACCACCAGATGGCAGTCATCGTAATAGGGGCAATCGCGGCCGAGGCAGTTTTCATTGGTGCTGGTGACGTGGGCGAGGATCTCGGCGTTCTCCTGCAATCCAGGAATGTCCCCCACGTCACCGTTGTCGGTGGCGGTGGACCAGGACTTCACCTTGACCAGATCGTTGAGCACTTCGGGCTTTTGCAGGTGAGATTCGCTGAGCAGCCGGTTCATCCGCTCGATGCACAGATAGTTGCTGCGCCCCTTAAGGAGAGCCACCGGCGGGGTATAGGCGAGCGCGCCGGTGATGGTCGGCAGGTCTCGATAGAAGAGCTGCTCCTGCAGGTTCTTGGAACCGGTGCTGATCACCACCCGCTTGCCGGATTCCAGCGCCGGCACCAGATAGGCGTAGGTTTTGCCGGTACCTGTGCCCGCCTCCACCAGCAAGCGACCGTGTGACTTGATGGCTTTGGCCACCGCTTCGGCCATCTCCAGTTGCGGGGCGCGGGCGACAAAACCGTCGATATGGCTGGCCAGAGGGCCGTCTGGCTTGAACAGGGTCTGGATGGTCAAAGGGGCGTCCCGCTGCAACAAAAGGGGGCATTATGCCAAAAAGGTGGCAAAAGCGGGACTGACTTCTGCCCCTAGACGAAGAGATCGATCTGGTGATCGGGGTCCGGCTTGTGATCGTCCTCTTCAGGCTTTTCCTGATCACGCTTGGCCGAGGGGTAAGGCTGCTGGCGCTGCTGGGAGTCACCGTTGTCGGTGCTGGTCTTGCGCAGCTGATGCTTCTGGCTGATCTGGGTTACTTCCCGCTTGATGTCGTCACTGCTCGGCGCGGCCGGCGCCCTGGGCAGAATGGGGAATAACAGGTCCTGGCTGGGCATGATGTCGCCTCCTCTGGCTCACCTTGTCTAGTTATCGACCATAAAACCGTTTTCTCAACTTTAATCGACCAAATCACATTTTCCGGTTGCTTTTTCCGTCAAGGCAGGTAGTTTAAATCGGGCGTCAACTACGACATCTTATTTGTAAAGGATTGATTACATGCAGTTCACCAGCCTGAAGACTCATCACCACCATCATCATCCCGAATAGTCTTTCAGGAGGTTGACTGCTGGAAGACACTTAACTGGTGACTTCCAAAAGGACCGCAAGATTCATAAACCCTCGGAAGCACCCACTTCCGAGGGTTTTTTCGTTTTTGACTAGAAGGAAATCGAGCAATGGAAACACAACGTCTGCGCATCGCCATGCAAAAATCCGGTCGTCTGAGCCAGGACTCCCAGGCCCTGTTCAAGAGCTGCGGCCTCAAGATCAACCTGCGCGAGCAGCGCCTCATCGCCCATGTCGAGAACATGCCCATCGACATCCTGCGGGTGCGCGATGACGACATCCCGGGGCTGGTGATGGAAGGGGTGGTCGACCTTGGCATCATCGGCGAGAACGTGCTGGAAGAGGTGCAGCTCATCCGCGCCTCCCAGGGCCAGCCCTTTGCGGTCAAGACCCTCAAACAGCTCGACTTCGGCGGCTGCCGCCTCTCGCTGGCGGTGCCGGACGACGTCAACTACACCGGGCCAGAGAGCCTCGCCGGCAAACGCATCGCCACCTCCTACCCAGGCCTGCTCAAGCGCTTCTTCGACGAGAAGGGGCTCGACTTCAAGAGCGTGATGCTGGGCGGGTCGGTGGAAGTGGCGCCGCGCGCGGGCCTGGCCGACGCTATCTGCGATCTGGTCTCCACCGGTGCCACCCTGGAGGCCAACGGCCT
This sequence comes from Aeromonas sp. FDAARGOS 1408, assembly GCF_019048665.1. Lineage (NCBI taxonomy): Bacteria > Pseudomonadati > Pseudomonadota > Gammaproteobacteria > Aeromonadales > Aeromonadaceae > Aeromonas > Aeromonas sp. FDAARGOS 1408. The sequence goes on from NZ_CP077394.1 coordinate 1,831,239, forward strand.
CAAAGAGGTGGAGGTTATCTACCGCTCCAAGGCGGTACTGGTGCAGGCACCCAACCCCTTGTCCGATGCCAAGCAGAAGATCATCGATACCCTGCTGCCCCGCATTCAGGGGATGCAGCAGGCGCGCGAGAGCAAGTACATCATGCTGCACGCCCCCAAGGACAAGCTCGACGCCATCACCGATCTGCTGCCGGGCGCCGAACGTCCCACCATCATGCAGCTGGCGGGCGAAACCAATCAGGTGGCGCTGCACGTCGTCTCCAGCGAGACCCTGTTCTGGGAGACCATGGAGCAGCTCAAGGCGCTGGGTGCCAGCTCCATTCTGGTGCTGCCCATCGAGAAGATGATGGAATAAGGAAGGGATATCATGCAGACCCTGATCTGGAAGACCCTCTCCCCCGCCCAGCAGGCCGACGTGCTGACCCGGCCAGCCCTGAGTGACGAAGCCGACATCGGCGCCGTGGTACGGGAGATCATCGGCTCGGTACGCAGCCGGGGTGATGAGGCCCTGCGCGAGCTGAGCCAGCGCTTCGAACGTGCCCCGCGCCAGCAACTGCAGGTAAGCAATGCCGAAATCGAGGCCGCCTGCGAGCGCCTCGATGACGAGATCAAGGGCGCCATCGAGGCGGCCATCGCCAACATTCGCACCTTCCACGCCGCGCAAGCGCAACCCGTGGTGCGGGTGGAAACCCAGCCCGGGGTGGTGTGCGAGCTGCGCACCCAGCCCATCAGCCGGGTCGGCCTCTACGTGCCGGGGGGCAGCGCCCCGCTCCCCTCCACCGTGATGATGCTGGCCATTCCGGCAGCGATCGCCGGTTGCCGTGAAGTGGTGCTCTGCACCCCGTCCCCGGCCAGCGACGAGATCCTGTTTGCCGCCCGTGCCTGCGGGGTCGAGAAGGTGTTCGCCATCGGCGGTGCCCAGGCCATCGCGGCCATGGCTTACGGCACCGAAAGCATTCCCAAGGTGGACAAGATCTTCGGCCCGGGCAATGCCTATGTGACCGAAGCCAAGGGCCAGGTGTCGCGCGACTGGCGCGGCGCCGCCATCGACATGCCGGCCGGCCCCTCCGAGGTGCTGGTGATCGCCGACGAGAGCGCCAACCCGGCCTTCGTGGCGGCGGATCTGCTCTCCCAGGCCGAGCACGGCCCCGACAGCCAGGTGGTGCTGGTCACCACCTCGCCGCTGCTGGCCGACGCCATCAACGGCGAGATCAAGCGCCAGCTGGCCAAACTGACTCGGCGCGACATCGCTGCCAAGGCGCTGGGTTCAAGCCTGGTGATCCTCTGTGACGATCTGGCCGAGGCGTGCGCCATCTCCAACGCCTACGCGCCGGAGCACCTGATCGTGCAGACCCGCGCCCCGCGCGAGCTGCTGGACCGGCTTGAGAATGCCGGCTCCATCTTCCTCGGGGCATGGACACCGGAATCGGTCGGCGATTACGCCAGCGGCACCAACCACACTCTGCCCACCTACGGCTATGCCCGCACCTGCTCGAGCCTTGGCCTCGCCGATTATCAGCGCCGCTACACGGTGCAGGAGCTGAGCGAGCGCGGCATTCAGGGCCTTGGCCCCATCGTCGAGCGCATCGCCCAGGCCGAGGGGCTTGATGGTCACAAGAATGCCGTCACCCTGAGGTTGAACGCCCTGGCCGCCGCGCCCCAACAAACAGCACAGCAGAAGGATTTGTCATGAGCATTGCCAATCTGGCGCGCCGCGTGGTGCGGGCCCTCACCCCCTATCAATCCGCCCGCCGCATCGGCGGCAAGGGCCACGTCTGGCTCAACGCCAACGAGGCCCCGCTGGCCTATCCCTTCACCATCGAGGGGAGCCGCCTCAACCGCTACCCCGAGTGCCAGCCGGCCGAGGTGGTGAACGGTTATGCCGCCTACGCTGGGGTCAATCCCGATCAGGTGCTGGTGAGCCGCGGTGCCGACGAGGCCATCGAGCTCTTGATCCGCACCTTCTGCGAGGCGGGACAGGATCAGATCCTCATCTGCCCCCCCACCTACGGTATGTACGCCATCAGCGCCGAGACCTGTGGTGTCGGTATCGTCGAGCAACCGCTTACCACCAGCCGCCAGCCGGACTGGCCCGCCATCGCCGATCGCCTCGGCGACGTGAAGCTGGTGTTCCTCTGCTCCCCCAACAACCCCACCGGGGATCTGGTGGGTCGCGACGGGCTCATCGCCCTGCTGGAGAAGGCGCAGGATCGCGCCATCGTGGTGGTGGACGAGGCCTATATCGAGTTCTGCCCCGAGGCTTCCGTGGTGGACCTGCTGGCTCGCTTCCCCAATCTGGTGGTGACCCGCACCCTCTCCAAGGCCTTCGCCCTGGCGGGGATCCGCTGCGGCTTTACGCTGGCAACCCCCGAGGTGATCGCCATGCTGGCCAAGGTGATCGCCCCCTATCCCATTCCCGAGCCCATCGCCCAAATAGCGGCGCAGGCCCTCTCCCCCATGGGGCTCGAGCTGATGTGCGAGCGAGTGGTGGAGCTCAACAAGCAAAAGGCCGCCTTCAAGGCAGAGCTGGCAAAGTTTGCCTGCGTGAAGGAAGTGTTCGAGGACAAGGGCAACTTTGTGCTGGTGCGCTTTGTGGATGGCGCCAGCGTGTTTGCCGCCATGAAGGCCGCCGGCATCATCTTGCGGGACTTCTCGACCAAGCCAGGCCTTGATAACAGCATTCGCGTCACCATCGGCTATCAGGGCGAGATGGACGCCGTGCTGGCAGTGTTGCGTGACCTGCCCTCTCCCACTTTGTAAGACAAGGATGTAGCGATGAAGACCCCGTTTTTGTTTATCGACCGCGACGGCACCCTGATTGAAGAGCCGGTGACCGACAAGCAGGTGGACAGCCTCGCCAAGCTGCGCTTCGAACCCATGGTGATCCCGGTACTGCGCGAGCTGCAGGCCGCCGGTTACGTGCTGGTGATGGTGACCAACCAGGATGGGCTGGGCACCGCCAGCCTGCCGCTGGAGAACTTCCAGCCGCCCCACGATCTGATGATGCACCTGTTCGAATCGCAAGGAGTGAGCTGGGAAAAGGTGCTGATCTGCCCGCACTTCCCCACCGACGGCTGCAGTTGTCGCAAGCCCTACCTTGGCCTGGTGAAGGAGTATCTCGCCTCGGGTCGCATCGACTTTGCCAACTCCTTCGTGATTGGTGACAGACAGACCGATCTGCAGCTTGCCGAGAACATGGGCATCAGCGGTATTCGCTACCACCCGCAGGATCACGACTGGCTCGCCATCCGTGATCAGCTGCTCTCCAAAGGACGAGTTGCCGAGGTGGAGCGCTATACCAAGGAGACCCGCATCCAGGTGGCGGTTGATTTAGACAAGAGCGGCGGCAACCAGATTGAAACCGGCATCGGCTTTTTTGATCACATGCTGGATCAGATAGCGACCCACGCCGGTTTCAGGCTCAAGCTCAAAGTCAGCGGCGATCTGCACATCGATGATCACCACACGGTGGAAGATGTCGGCCTCGCGCTAGGTCAAGCCCTGCGCCAGGCCCTTGGCAACAAGCGCGGCATCGGCCGTTTCGGCTTCGTGCTGGCGATGGACGAGGTGCAGGCGGTGATCGATGGCCGCCCGCGTGCGGATGAAGAGACCCCGCTCACCGAGCAGGAGGTGGCCACCGCGCTGGATTTGAGCGGTCGCCCCTACTTCGTGTTCGACTGCCCGAGCGGTTTTGGCCGCGACAGCGTGGGCGAGATGGCCACCGAGATGGTGCCCCACTTCTTCCGCTCACTTTCTGATGCCATGGCCATCACATTGCAGATGAAGGTGGGCAGCGGCAACACCCACCACCAGGTGGAGGCGCTGTTCAAGGGCTTTGGCCGCGCCCTGCGCCAGGCCATTAGGGTGGAAGGGAGCGAACTCCCCTCCAGCAAGGGGGTGCTGTGATGGAAGTGAACAAACAGAAGCTGGTCATCATCGATACGGGGTGTGCCAATCTGGCCTCGGTGCGCATGGCATTCGAGCGCCTCGGCGCGGCGCCTCGGGTCTCCCGCGAGGCGGCCGACATCGAAGCGGCTGACAAGCTGATCCTGCCCGGCGTCGGCACCGCCGTGGCCGCCATGAAGAACCTCAACGAGCGCAATCTGGTGCCGCTCATTCGCGCCGCCAAACAGCCGCTGCTGGGCTTTTGCCTCGGCATGCAGATGCTGGCGGAGGACTCCGAAGAGATCATGAGTGAGGGCGAAGACAAGGGCGGGCTGATCGACTGCCTCGGCATAGTCCCTGGCAAGATCCGGCTGATGGAGGTGGGCAACCTGCGCCTGCCTCACATGGGCTGGAATCAGGTGGAGCACGACGAGAGCCACCCGCTGCTCAAGGGCATTCCAAGCGGCAGCTACTTCTACTTCGTCCACTCCTACGCCCTGGAGGTGACCGACGCCACCATCGCCACCTGCGACTACGGCCAGCCGTTTACCGCCATCGTCGGTCGTGACAACTTCTTCGGCGCCCAATTCCACCCGGAGCGCTCCGGCGCGGCCGGAGCCCGCCTACTGCAAAACTTTCTGGAGCTTTAACAAGGATGATTATCCCAGCCATTGATCTGATTAACGGCCAAGTCGTGAGGCTCTATCAGGGCGACTACGGCCAGAAGACCGCCTACAGCGACAGCCCGCAGGCCCGCTTCGATGAATATGTCTCCCAGGGGGCAGTGCAGCTGCACCTGGTGGATCTGGACGGTGCCAAGGATGCCAAGGCGCGCCAGCTTCCCCTCATCGCCCAGCTGCTGTCGGCGACCGAGGCGCCGGTGCAGGTGGGGGGCGGCGTGCGCAGCGAACAGGATGTGGCGGATCTGCTGGCCGCCGGCGCCAGTCGGGTGGTGATCGGCTCCACCGCCGTCAAATCGCCGGATCTGGTGGCCAGCTGGATGGAGAAATACGGCCCCGAGCGCATCGTGTTGGCGCTGGACGTCAATATCGACGCCCAGGGCAATCGCCATATCGCGGTGGCCGGCTGGCAGGAGAACAGCGGAGTAACCATAGAGGCGTTGATCGAACGCTTCCTGCCCGCTGGGCTCAAGCACGTGCTCTGCACCGACATCAGCCGTGACGGTACCCTGGCCGGCACCAACGTCGAGCTCTACCGGGATCTCTGCGCCCGCTACCCGAGCGTCGGTTTCCAGGCCTCCGGCGGCATTGGCGGCATTGAGGATATCGAGGCGCTCAAGGGCTCCGGGGTCAAGGGGATCATCCTCGGTCGCGCCCTGCTGGAGGGCAAGTTCTCGGTGGGGGACGCCATCGCCTGCTGGGGCAGTCACGGCAACGCCGGCTGATCCCGCCACAGCAGACAACCTCCTGACGTTGACTGGTGAAGGCCCGCCTGCGGGCCTCTCTCCAGCAAGGGGTAAATCGGGGTAAGTCCTTATTACTTGGTAACAATTGACTCTATACTCGAACTCACTGAGACAACGTCACGGAGGATCCATGTTTACATCTCACTCCGCCACCATCCTGATTGTCGACGATTCCCCCGAGAATCTGATGGTGCTGACCGACCTGCTCTCCTCCACCTACCGGGTGCTCGCGGCCCAGAGCGGAGAGAAGTGCCTGCGCATCGCCACCGGCAAGATCACACCGGACCTCATCCTGCTGGATGTGATGATGCCTGGCATGGACGGCTACGAGGTGCTCAAGCAGTTGCGTCTCAACGGGCAAACCAGCCGCATCCCGGTCGTGCTGCTCACCGCCCTCGCCGATCCCCAGAGCGAAGAGTACGGCCTGTCGCTGGGAGCCGCCGACTACATCACCAAACCCATCAAACCCGCCATCGTCCAGGCCAGGGTACGCACCCAGCTGGAGGCCAAGCAGGCCCGCGACGGTCTGCAGAACCAGAATGCCGCGCTGGAAGCCGAAGTGGCACGGCGCATGGCGGAAAATGATCTGACCCAGCAGGTCTCCATCCGCGCCCTCGCCCATCTGGCGGAGATCCGCGATCCCGAAACCGGCAATCACATCCTGCGCACCCAGGGCTATGTCAAACAACTGGCCAGCGAGCTGTCGACCCATCCCCGCTTTGCCGAGACCCTGACCCCCCGCTACATCGACCTGCTGAGCCGCTCGGCCCCGCTGCACGACATCGGCAAGGTGGGCATACCGGATCAGATCCTGCTAAAACCGGGCAAGCTGACGCCCGAGGAGTGGCAGATCATGCGCACCCACGCCAAGCTCGGCAGCGATGCCATCGAGGAGGCAGAACGGGACATCGATCAGCCACTGGTATTTCTCACCCTGGCCAAGGAGATCGCCCACTGGCACCACGAGAAGTGGGACGGCAGCGGCTATCCGGACGGTCTGAAGGGAGACGCCATTCCACTCTCGGCCCGCTTGATGGCATTGGCGGATGTGTTCGACGCCCTCATCAACGTGCGGGTCTACAAGGCGGCCATGCCCTATGACGAGGCGCGCGCCCTGATCCTCTCCGGCAGCGGCCAGCATTTCGACCCGGACGTGGTGACCGCCTTTGACAGCCACTTCGACGAGTTCATCGCCATCGCCGAGCGTTACAAGGACGACAACGAGGTCCCTCATGGCTGAACGGCCGCCCTTGACCCGGGCCCATGTACTCAATGTGGTGCTCACCTATGCCGCCGTGGCGAGCCTGTGGATCCTGCTCTCCGACAAGGCGGTGGAGTGGCTGTTCAGCACCCCGGCGCAATTTGCACTGGCCAGTACCATCAAGGGGTGGCTGTTCATTGTCATCACCGCCACCCTGCTCTACGCCATGCTGCGCCGGCGCATCGATCAGCCCACCGTCAGCAGCACGCCATCGAGGCGCCAACTGCTTCCCTTTGTGCTGTTCAATGGCCTCATCATCGCCCTGACCGCCATGGCCATCGCCCAGAACATCAATCTGACCCAGGACAAGGAGGCGACCCGGCTCGAGACCATCGCCGACCTCAAAGGCAAGCGCATCACCGAGTGGCTCAACTCCCGCGAATTCGACGCCCATATCCTGCTGGAAAACCCGCTCTATGGCGCCCTCTATCGCGAAGCCCAGACCAGCCATGCCGGCCAGGCCGACCTGATGGCCAGGCTCGATGAGTTTCTCTCCATCCGCCGTTTCAGCGCCGCCACCGTGCTGGCGCCGAGTGGCGAGGTGCTGTGGCAGACGCAGGGGGCCAGCGGCCTCAACCGCGCGCTGCGCAATGTCCTGACCAGTGTCAGCGCCGGGCGTATCACCCGGGTGGGCCCCTACCTGGACGAGCAAGGGCATGCCCGGCTCGATTTCATCGCCCCCCTGCCGGTGACCGACGGCAAGCCCCCCCTGATCGTGCTGCAGATCAGCAGCAGCGATCCCCTCAACAGCATTCTCAAGACCTGGCCGGTACCGGACAGCAGCGGCGAGGCCCTGCTGTTTCGCCGCAACGGCGAGCAGATCCAGTTCATCAATGACGTTCGCTATCGTCCGGACTCGGCCCTCACCCTGCAGTTGCCGGCCAGCAGCAAGGAGCTGCTGGCGGCCCAGTACCTGCGCCATGATCACGACGCCCAGGACAAAGCGATCTTCTTTGGCCGGGACTATCGCAACGTGCCGGTGTTTGGCACCGCCCGTCCGGTGCTGGGCACCGACTGGTATCTGCTGGCCAAGATAGACGAGGCGGAGCTCAACCGCGCGGTATTGAAAGAGAGCATCTGGATCGGGCTCATCGGCCTGCTTGCCCTCTTTATTACCAATGCGGGCATAGTGCTGCTGCGCCAGCACACCCGACTGCAGATGGCCGAGCAGGTTCGCCAGTCCCAGGCTGGCCGGCTGCAGGCGCTGCAACTGCTCTCCGCCATCGCCGACAGCTCGGAAGACGCCATCTTCGCCAAGGATCTGGAGGGCAAGTACATCCTGTTCAACCGCGCAGCCAGCCAGTTCGTCGGCAAGTCGGCCAGCGAGATGCTGGGCCAGGATGACACTGCCATCTTTCCCCCCGATCAGGCGCGCATGCTGATGGAGATTGGCCGCCAGGTGATTGCCAGCAACCGGGTGCAGACCCAGGAGGAGTTTCTGACCCTGCCAGGCGGCGAGCGGGTGTTTCTCGCCACCAAGGGGCCGCTGCAGGGCAGCGATGGCGAGGTGATCGGTATCTTTGGCATCTCCCGCGACATCACGGATTTCAAGCGGGCCGAAGCGGGCCTGCGCGAACGTGAAGGGCTGTTCCGCGCCCTGGTGGAGCAATCCCTGGCCGGCATCTACATCATTCAGCAGGGTCAGCTCTGCTACATCAACCCAGGTTTTGCCCGCCTGTTCGGCTACGGCTCGACCGCGGCGCTGCTGAAGATTGGCTCCCTGCCAGCCCTGGCCAGTGCCAAGGACAGCGCCAGAGTGGCCGAACAGCTTCAGCGCTGCGAGCAGGAAGACAGCGAGATCCACACCCGCTTCACCGCCCTGCATCACGATCACCAGAACATCGAGATGGAGCTGTACGGCCGGCGTGTCGACTACCGTGGCCAGCCCGCCGTGCTCGGCCTCTTGCTGGACATCACGGAGCGGGAGCAGGTCGAACAGGCCCTGACCCGTCAGGCGAGCGAACTGCGCCAGCAAAACAACGAGCTGGAGCGGTTCAACAAGGTGATGGTGGACAGGGAGCTCGCCATGCTGGCCCTCAAGCACAAGATCAATGAGTTGTCGCTCCAGCTCGGAGAGCAGCCCCCCTATCCGCAGGCCCCCACTCCGCCGGAAGAGTCCCTATGATGAACTGGTCTTCGCTGTGGCATCTTCGCCCCACCAAACAGCGCTGGGGCGTCTGCCTGCTGGCACTGCTGCTGCCCGTCCTGATGCTGCAGATCCGGGTCCAGCTGCCCATCGCCTTTGGCGAGCGCCCCCTGCTGGTGCTGTTCATGCTGCCCATCATCGTCTGTGCCCTGCTGGGGGGCCTGCTGCCCGGTCTGCTCTGCACCCTGATGAGCGGCCTGCTCACGGCCTACTTCGTGTTGCTCCCGGTCCACGAGCTGCGCATCGGCTCCGGCCAGGATCTGGTGCAGTGGGGCATTCTGGAGGTCAACGGCATCCTCATCAGCCTGCTGAGCGCCGCGGTGCACCACTCCCGCAGCCGGGAGACCCAGCGTTGGCAAGAGCTGGCAAGCATCCAGTCCCGTCTGCAACAGAGCGAAACCCGCTTCCAGGCCACCTTCGAACAGGCGGCGGTCGGCATTGCCCTGGTCGCCCCCGACGGCAAGTGGCTGCGGGTCAACCAGCGGCTGTGCGACATGGTGGGCTATCAGGCCGACGAGCTGATGGGAATGACCTTTCAGCAGATCACCCACCCGGACGATCTCTTCATCGACCAGACCTATGTGACCCAGATGCTGGCCGGCGAACGCCAGCAGTACACCCTGGAGAAGCGCTACCTGCGCAAGGGGGGAGAGATCCTCTGGATCACCCTGACGGTGGCGCTGGTCAAAAACCTCAAGGGGGAGCCCGACTACTTCATCTCGGTGATCGAGGACAACCAGCAGCGCAAGGAGGCGGAGGAGGCCCTGCGCCGCAACGAGGGGATCCTGCGTGAATCCCAGCACCTGGCCAAGATCGGCAACTGGCGCTGGCACATCGCCGATGACAGCCACTTCTGGTCGCCGGAGATCTACCGCATTTATGGCCGCGATCCCTCCCTGCCCCCTGCCATCTACCCCGAAGTGAAGAAGTATTTCACCCAGGAGGGGTGGCGAACCATTGCCCAGTCGGTCGAACGTTGCCTGCAGGATGGTCAACCCTACGAGTGCGACGCCGAGGTGATCCACGATCAGGGTGAGCCAGCCTGGATCATCGCCCGGGGGGCGGCGCTTCGAGACAGCGAGGGGACCATAGTCGAGCTTTATGGCACGGTACAGGACATCACGGAGCGCAAACTGGCAGAGCAGCAGTTGCTGCACAACCAGCAGATAGCGCTCGATACCCAGCGCCGCGCCCGACTGGCGGCGCTCAATCTGATGGATGACGCCATCAGCGCCCGCATCCGCGCCGAGACCACCAGCAGCGCCCTGCGCGAGAGTGAACAACGGTTGCTGCTGGCCCAGGAGGGGGCGCACATCGGGATCTGGGAGTGGAACATCCAGAGTGGTCGCCTCTACTTCTCCCCCGAGTGCGCCCGCCTCTATGGCCGCAGCGCCGAGCAGCTCGGCGAGATCCACACCTGGCAGCGCTGCCTGCACCCGGACGACAAGCCACGCATCGACAAGCTGCTGGCAGACCTCCCCGCCGGCGGCAAGCCGGTCGAACTCGAGTTCCGGATCCTGCTGCCCAATGGCGAGGTGCGCTGGCTCAGCAGCAAGGGCAGCGTCTATCGGGATGCCCAGCAGCGCCCGCTGCGCCTGCTCGGCATCCATCTGGACATCACAGAGCGCAAACTGGCCGAGCAGCAGCTGCGCCAGCTGTCGCTCGCGCTGGAGCAGAGTCCGGACGGCGTCTTCATCACCGATACCCAGGCCCGCATCGAGTATGTCAACGTCGCCTTCCTGACCAACAGCGGCTACCAGCAGAGCGAAGTGATCGGCCAGACCCCGACCCTGCTGCGCTCCGGCCTCACCCCCAGGGCCACCTATATCGCCCTGTGGGACGCCATCAAGCACGGCCAGCGCTGGCACGGCGAGTTCATCAACAAACGCAAGGACGGCTCCCACTATCATGTGCTGGCCACCGTCTCCCCCATCCGCCAGGAGAATGGGATCGTGACCCACTACGTGACGGTACAGGCCGACATCACCGAGAAGAAGCAGCTCGGCGAGGAGCTGGATCAATACCGCTATCACCTGGAGGAGATGGTTGACGAGCGCACCCTGCAACTGGCCCAGGCCCATCAGCGGGCGGAGAGCGCCAACCGCGCCAAGAGTGCGTTTCTGGCCAACATGAGCCACGAGATCCGCACCCCCATGAACGCCATTCTGGGACTCACCTATCTGCTCAAGCGCGACACGCCGGATCACACCCAGCAGGAGCGGCTGGAGAAGATCGACAACGCCGCCCAGCACCTGCTCACCATCATCAACGACATTCTGGATCTCTCCAAAATCGATGCCGGCAAGATGGCGCTGGAGCAAAGCGACTTCTCCCTCACCGCCATGCTGGACAACGTCAGCGCCCTGATGAGCGAGCAGGCCCGCGCCAAGGGACTCACCATCATAGTCGACATCGGCGACACCCCGGCCTGGGTGCACGGCGACATCACCCGCCTGCGTCAGGCGCTGCTCAACTACACGGCCAACGCCATCAAGTTCACCGAGCAGGGCTCGGTCACCCTGCGGGTACGACCGGAGCGCCAGCTTGGCAGCGACTATCTGCTGCGCTTCGAGGTGGAAGACACCGGCATCGGCATCAGTCCGGAACAGGCCGAGAAGCTGTTCCAGGCCTTCGAGCAGGCGGACGTCTCCACCACCCGCAAATATGGCGGCACCGGGCTGGGGCTCGCCATCACCAGCCGGCTTGCCACCCTGATGGGCGGGGATGTGGGGGTCAGCAGCACCCTTGGCAAGGGCAGCTGCTTCTGGTTTACCGCCCGCCTTTCGGCAGGAGTGGGCGAGCCGCAACAGCCCGCCCGGCTGGAGCAGACGGTGCAGCAGGCGCTCTTTTTCGCCAACCATGCCAGGGTGCTGCTGGTGGAGGACAACGCCATCAACCGCGAGGTGGTGCTGGAGCTGCTCGGCAACAGCGGCCTGGTCATAGAGACGGCGGTGAACGGCCAGGAGGCGCTGGCACGCGTCAGTCAGCACCCCTTCGATCTCATCCTGATGGACATACAGATGCCGCTGATGGATGGCTACAGCGCCACCCGCGCCATCCGGGCGCTGCCGGGCTGGGATAAGGTGCCCATTCTGGCGCTCACCGCCAGCGCCTTCGAAGAGGACAGAAGGGCCTGCGAGTCCGCCGGCATGAACGACTTCATCGCCAAACCGGTCACCCCGACCCGCCTGTTTGCGGCGCTGCAACAGTGGCTGCCCAACAGCTCAGCCGCCAAACCTGGTTATCAACGCCGGGCCAACGATCTGCTGATCGGCCCCCTCGCCCGCCTGCAAGGGGTGCCCGGGCTCGACCTGCAGCAAGGGCTGGCGGTGTTGCAGGGCAACCAGAACAAGTACGTGACCCTGCTGCGCCACTTCGCCAGCGAACACAGTCTGGACATGCAACAGCTGGCCGCTCAGCTGCAAACCGGTGACAAGCCCGCCGCCACCCGGCTGGTTCACACCCTGCGCGGGGTGGCCAGCACCCTGGGGCTGGTCGAGCTGGCCGCGCTCTGTCAGCAGCTGGAGCAGGCCCTTGCCAAAGGGAATCCGGCCCCGGCCGAGCTGATGATGCCCATCGAGCGCCACCTCTCGGAATTGCTCAACCTGCTGGGAGAGGAGGAGCGCCTGATCCCCGCCACCTCGGCCCCCCTTGGCGGCCAGTGGCAACAACCGCTGCTGCGTCAGATGGAAGATTTGCTGCTGCAAAGCGACACCGCTGTGCTGCCGCTGTTCGAGCAGTATGCCGCCCCCCTGATGCTCACGCTGGGCGCCCAAGGCGAGACGCTGGCACGCCAGCTCAAGGTGTTCGACTTTGATGGGGCTCTGCTCACTCTGCGGGCACTGCTGGCAACGGATGATGCTCATGGGGAACCCCTGGCACGCCAGCCCGATGGCAGCAAGGGATCCCAGGGGGCCAACAGGGCGGATAAAGGGTTGAATCACTGAATAAAGTCGTGCATATAGTGGTGTTCCCCCGCGTGAAAACACCGTCCGGATCCGGTCTTTTCTCCCGTACAGGAACCCGCTGTTAAAGCATGCCATTGACATTTTTTCACTCGCCACCGTGCCCCAAGGCCCGTTGGCAACAACGTTAGTTTTAACAGTGCTTTACATGGAGCAACGAGCATGTTGTCAAAGCGTATTATCCCCTGCCTCGACGTCAAAGATGGCGTGGTGGTCAAGGGAGTGCAGTTTCGTAATCACGAGGTGATGGGCGGCATCGTCGAGCTGGCCCGCCGCTACGCCAGCGAGGGGGCCGACGAGCTGGTGTTTTACGACATCACCGCCTCGAGCGATGAGCGGGTGGTGGACAAGAGCTGGGTGAGCCGGGTTGCCGAGGTCATCGATATCCCCTTCTGCGTCGCCGGTGGCATCAAGAGCGTCGAGGATGCCCGCCAGATCCTGGAATTCGGGGCCGACAAGGTCTCCATCAACTCGCCGGCACTGGCCGATCCCACCCTCATCACCCGCCTGGCCGAGCGCTTCGGCGTGCAGTGCGTGGTGGTGGGCATCGACTCCTATTTTGATGCGCAGAGCGGTCACTATCAGGTCAAGCAGTTTACCGGCGACGAGAGCCGCACCCGCACCACCGCCTGGCATACCCTGGATTGGGTGCAGGAGGCACAAAAGCGTGGCGCCGGTGAAATCGTGCTGAACGTGATGAACCAGGACGGCATGCGCCAGGGCTATGATCTCGAGCAGCTCAAGCTGGTGCGTGCCGTCTGCAAGGTGCCGCTGATTGCCTCCGGCGGCGCCGGTGCCATGGAGCACTTTCGTGATGCCTTCACCCTCGCCGACGTGGACGGGGCGCTGGCCGCCTCCGTGTTCCACAAAGGCCTTATCCCCATTCCCGAACTGAAACGCTGGCTGAAAACCGAAGGAGTCGCCATCCGTGAATAATCAAGCTGTAAACAACGACGTATCGCTGGCTGAGCGCCTGGACTGGGCGAAATGTGACGGCATGATCCCCGCCATCGTCCAGCATGCCGCCAGCGGCGAAGTGCTGATGCAGGGTTTTATGACCCGGGAAGCCCTGGATAAAACCCTGGCGACCGGCCAGGTCACCTTCTTCAGCCGCAGCAAGCAGCGCCTCTGGACCAAGGGGGAGAGCTCGGGCCATGTGCTTCAGCTGGTCGCCATCACCACCGACTGCGATCAGGACTCCCTGCTGATCGCCGCCAACCCCGTCGGTCCCACCTGCCATCTGGGCAACCCCTCCTGCTTCGACGGCCACCCCGTGCCGCCGCTTGGCTTCCTGGCCGAGCTCGAGCAGATCCTGGCAGCACGCAAAGGCGCGGATCCGGCCACCAGCTACACCGCCAGCCTCTATGGCAAGGGCACCAAGCGCATCGCCCAGAAGGTGGGTGAAGAGGGTGTCGAAGTGGCGCTGGCCGCCATGGCCAAGGATCGGGAGGAACTTATCAACGAATCCGCCGATCTGCTCTACCACCTGACAGTCTTGCTGCAAAACGAAGGGCTGGCGTTGAAGGATGTGGTACAGCGGCTTTATGAGCGCCACAACAAATAAGCAAAAAAAATAAACGGGCTGATAGCCCGTTTATTCATTCATCCCCAAGGTGAGTAAATCATGATACTCTGCCAAATCACAGCAAGATGTTTTATTAACCAATTTGATTACTGCTCTTTGTAGATTATATGATGCTTCGTGAAACATTACTTCAGACTCAAGCTGACCACTAAGAAAAACAGCATTTTGATTATCGTTTAGCACTGTAGAATAGACCCACACAAAATAATCAAAAACATCAATTGAAGACTCAATACTTTGACACCTTTGGTCTAAAAAAGAAAGATTCAAAGTAACTTGTATTTTTTTCAGAAAAGCAACATCAAAGTCATTAACCCATGTTGACCAAGAAAAACTTGCACTATTACTCTGGGGTAATGAATTCCGAACTAACTCAGCATCCATGAATGCTAAATTATACACATCCTTCTTTCTTATATAAAGACAGTACATTACAATCAAAAATACAATATCAATACTCTTCTTCAGGTTAGAAATGATAGCAACTAAATTGGATATCATTCTATTCATGTCTCTTACTGACATTCCAAAAGCACTCGAAATTTCAGCAATTATTTTGGCGATCTGTTCTTTTGAGAGTCTTGGATATAGAACACTCTCAGTTGGCAGCCAAATATCATCTCCGTACAGAGCAAGCCTTGAGCTTGCCATTTGCTCTCTTGGACTTCTTTTTAAGGTTTTCTGGCTATCAAAAAATCGTTCAAAGTATTTCTTTCCGTCAAACCCTTCTCCATAGATAGACTTCACTGCATGTTGTAGTTGCTCGGTATCCGTTGCTAGGACAAACACCACCCCAGGGATCTCGAATATATGCTTGATCGTTTCCAGCATTTCTACCGCATAGGAAGGGCGACAACGGTCAAGCTCATCAATCAAGATAAATGCGGGATAATCGAGTTTCTTCTCACTTAAACCCACAGCCCCCTCGACCCATTGTCGTATCTCTGTTTTGAGATACTGAATAGATTCATAACGCTCCTTGTGATTGCTGCAAAGCGTATCAACCAGCTTGTCTGCGTCTTCTCCTTCCATAGAAAAGTCACCATCTTCCAGTCCAGCTTTTTTAATGGCTGACTTGAGTACTAATTTCCCACCAATTTTTAACAATCCTAAAAGCTTTGATTTAATGCCATCAGGTACGGCAAGCTTATCTCCCGCAGCATCTCTCAGTTGTTCGATAATCGATGAGATCACCGTCAGCAAGGGGTCATCAGAAAAGTCCTGCTGCCAGGCATCGATATAGACGGTGGGATAGTGCTGCTTCAGCTCCATATACCAGCGCTTGATAAACCAGGTTTTGCCTGCCCCCCATTCGGCATTGAGGTTCAACACATAGTTGCGCTGTTTGCCCTCTGTCGCCAGATAATTGGTCAGAAATTCGGCATAGCGAGCGCGATCCAGTCGATCTCCTGCGAGAGTATCCTGCACTCCTTCAATGGTACCCGGGCCACTCCATGCAATGGAGTTTTCCCAATTAAATTCTGCACGCGTCATAATATTTCCCTGCCTCGATATTGAGCAGGATATTACCAGAGTGAGCCTCGAAAGAGTTTGATGGACATAGAAGTTTGGCGCCATATTGCTCCAGGCAGAATGGCACCAACTTAAAACTTGGGATAAGAGTAGCTAGCTCCTACCCCAGCTGCTGGCGCAGCATAAATTTCTGCACCTTGCCGGTGGAGGTTTTCGGCAGCGGGGTAAAGATGATGCGCTTGGGGGCCTTGAAATGGGCCATCTGCTCGCGGCAAAACGCAATCAGCTCGGCCTGGCTGAGTTCGCGCCCCTCCTTGAGCTTGACGAAGGCGCAAGGCACCTCCCCCCACTTCTCGTCCGGCATGGCGATCACCGCCACCTCGTCTACATCGGGATGGCGATAGAGCACGTCCTCCACCTCCAGGCTGGAGATGTTCTCCCCGCCGGAGATGATGATGTCCTTGGATCTGTCCTTGATCTCCACATAACCGTCCGGGTGCCACACCGCCAGATCGCCGCTGCGAAACCACCCCTCCGCCATCGCCTCGGCGCTGGCGGAGGGGTTCTTGAGATAGCCCTTCATCACCACATTGCCGCGCAGCACGATTTCGCCCATGGTCTTGCCATCCTGGGGGACCGGCTCGCCGCTGACCGGATTGATGACCCGCATCTCTCCCTGCAGCGGTGAGGCTACCCCCTGGCGTGCTTTCAGACGCGACAGTGTGGTGGCATCCTGCCCCTGCCAGCTTCTTTGCGGCTCGCACAGCACGCAGGGACCATAGGTTTCGGTCAGACCGTAGACGTGGGTCACGGCGATCCCCATCGCCTCCATGCCGGCGATCACGGTGGCGGGGGGCGCCGCCCCTGCCGTCATCGCCTTGATGGGGTGGTCTAGCCCGCGTTTGAGGGCCGGATCGGCGTTGTTCAGCATGTTGAGTACGATGGGGGCGGCGCAAAAATGAGTCACCTTGTGCTCGTGCAGCGCCTCATAGATGGCCGCCGCCTGCACATGGCGCAGGCAGACGCTCACCCCGGCCGTCGCCGCCAGGGTCCAGGGGAAGCACCAGCCGTTGCAGTGAAACATCGGCAGAGTCCAGAGATAGACGCTGTGCTTGGGCAGCTCCCAGGAGAGCACGTTGTTGACCGCATTGAGGTGGGCGCCGCGGTGGTGATAGACCACCCCCTTGGGGTTGCCGGTAGTGCCGGAGGTGTAGTTAAGCGAAATCGCCTGCCACTCATCTTGCGGCAGCCAGCCGGGCTCATCCCCATTGCCCTTGGCAAGAAACCCCTCATAGGTGAGCTCGCTTATCATCTCCCCTTGCTGATAGAGGGGATCGTCGATGGCTATCAGCAGCGGCTGGTTCTCGACAAGTGCCAACGCCTTTTGCACCAGGGCGCCAAACTCCCGGTCCACCAGCACCACCTTGCTCTGGGCATGCTGGAAGATAAAGGCCATCGACTCGGCATCGAGCCGGGTGTTGATGGTGTTGAGCACGGCGCCGCTCATGGGCACCCCGAAATGAGCCTCGAACATGGCCGGGGTATTGGGGGCAACGATGGAGACGGTATCCCCCTCGCCGATGCCATGCAAACGAAGGGCCGAGGCTAGCTGGCGGCAGCGTCGCTCGGTCTGGGCCCAGCTCTGGCGCAGGGGGCCGTGGATCAGCGCCGGATAGTCGGGGTAGACCCGGGCGGCCCGCCCCAGAAAGCTGATGGGGGTCAGCGCCTCATAATTGGCGGGATTTTTTTCCAGATCGCGCTGATAGATGTTCTGCTCTGTCATCGGGTTCCTTCCTCGCAGGTAGCAAAAGCGGTGCGCTCCCGGGAGCGCCGGCAACCATCCTCTGGCGTCCTGCCAGAGGGTGCTCGTATCGGGGATCACAGCCTAGCGCGAGGTGATGGCCACAGGTATTAGCAAAACGTCTTAGAGGCGCGGTGCTGGCGACGCCAATCTGACCGAGCAGCATGTCGGTGCCTGTTTTTTCAGTGACAAATCTCGACGGCCAATATCCTCGGCATAAAACCCGGCAAATAATGAATATGCTGATGTTGGCATGCAAGCTGGCCATAGCTGGTTGCAGGCTTGCCGATATCGATATATTTACAAACAATGCCAGCTGGATATTTATGGCATAAGCAAGCGTATCGGTTTATTGCCAACAAATTAATGGCAAACTTCTCATGAAATATATTTTGTGACGGCTTCCATAAAGCAGGCCCGCAGCGCTGTTCATGCTTCCCCTCGGCGGGTTATGGTTTCTCGGTGAAACAATCTACCGGATGTTCAATATCAGGCCAGATTTCTCGCCATACGATGCGCCACAACCAGTGAGTTTACGCACTCCCGCTGCATGACGAAGGAACCCTATCGACCCGATATTCCGCCGAGCCCGAACCTGCTTTATCGAGGAGCATTTTATGTGTGCCGAGCCGAATACCCAGACCAGCAGACAATTTCCCACCGCGTTTACCATCTTGTTTTTGATCATGTTGTTGGCCATCGCCCTCACCTGGATAATTCCGGCAGGCGCCTATGCCAAGCTCTCTTATAATGCCGCCAGCCATATGCTGACCATCAACACGCCACAAGGGGAAACCCGGCGAGTGCCCGCCACTCAGGATGAGCTGACCAGACTCGATATCAATATCGGGGTGGAGCAGTTCGTCAACGGCACCATCCGCAAACCCATCGCCATCCCCGGTACCTATGAGCGGCTGGCCCAGGCGCCGAAGGGACTCTCCGACGTGGCGGTGAGCATGGTCAAGGGCACCATAGAGGGGGCCGACATCATCGTCTTCATCCTGGTGCTGGGGGGCCTTATCGGCGTCATCAACAAGACCGGCGCCTTCAATGCCGGACTGGTGGCGCTGTCGCGCAAGACCCGCGGCAACGAGTTCCTGTTTGTGGCGCTGGTCTGCTTTGTGATGGCGCTGGGGGGCACCACCTGCGGACTGGAGGAGGAGGCCGTCGCCTTCTATCCCATCCTGGTGCCCATCTTTCTGGCGCTCGGCTATGACGCCATCGTCTGCGTGGGGGCCATCTTCCTCGCCGCCTCCATGGGCACCACCTTCTCCACCATCAACCCCTTCTCGGTGGTGATCGCCTCCAACGCCGCTGGCATCCCCTTTACCGAGGGGCTGAGCTTTCGCGCCGCCGGCTGTCTGGTGGGCACCCTGGTGGTGATCGGTTATCTCTACTGGTATTGCAAGAAGATCAAGGCCAACCCGGCCTTCTCCTACACCTATGAGGACAGAGAGAGCTTTCGGGCCCGCTTCCTGAAAGAGGGCTCCCTCGATGAAGGGGTCCCCTTCACCCTGCGCCGCAAGATCATCCTGACCCTGTTCATCCTCGCCTTCCCCCTGATGGTGTGGGGCGTTTCCATGGCTGGCTGGTGGTTCCCGCAGATGGCGGCCTCCTTCCTGGCCGTCGCCATCGTCATCATCCTTATCTCCGGCCTCAAGGAGAAAGAGGCTGTCGAGGCCTTCACCCAGGGGGCGTCCGAGCTGGTGGCAGTGTCGCTCATCATCGGGCTGGCGCGGGGGGTCAACCTGGTGCTGGATCAGGGGATGATCTCGGACACCATTTTGGCCTATGCCTCCAGTCTGGTGGCCGGCATGCACGGCGCCGTGTTTGCGGTGGCCCAGATGCTGGTGTTCACCCTGCTGGGGTTGGTGGTGCCCTCCTCCTCGGGGCTGGCGGTACTCTCCATGCCCATCATGGCGCCGCTGGCGGATACCGTGATGATCCCGCGCTACATAGTGGTGTCGGCCTACAACTGGGGGCAATACGCCATGCTGTTCCTGGCCCCCACCGGGCTGGTGCTGGTCACCCTGCAGATGCTCGGCATCCAGTTCAACCAATGGGTCAGGTTCGTGCTGCCCATGGTGGGCTTCGTGCTGGGCTTCGGCGCCCTGATGCTGGTGGCGCAGGTGATGCTAATCTAGGGCACATGGCCCCCGCCTAGGCGGGGGTCATGCCTTATCCAGGGTGCAGATCTGGGGGAACTAGTGGCGCACCCTGTGCTGCTGGCGAAAACAGAAGAGCTTGAGGCTGATGTCGGCTATGTCGGCGGGCAGCTCCTGCGCCGTCTCACAGAGGGGTTGATAGAGGGAGTCCAGCAGCCGCTGGGCTTGTTCCCGGGTGATGATGCCGGCCTGCACGGCCGGTTGTATCCATCTTGGCAGCATCGACATATGAACCCCCTTGCTGACCGGATGACCGCAGCCGAATCTGGCCTGACTGCGGGTGGCGACCTGCCGGCTCACATTGCTGCGAGCCGCCAGAGACACGCGATTGATCCTCTCTGCCAACAGAGCAAGCATAATGCTTGCCGTGATCTGTTATCGGCCGCCAATCCTCCCGGCAACAGTGATTTATCAAGCGATTGGCGCCCCCTGACCGGTCCTTGTTGGCGGCAAGGCCCCCCTTGTTTGCCACTGCGCCAGCCGGCTGGTGGCAGGAGCTTGACGCAAAATGGGAAAATAGGCCCAGCTGAATCGCAAAATGCTACTCGCAGATCGCTTTTTCTCCCTTCATTCGCCCTTTGTCGCCAAAGCCCGACACCTTTTTGGCGAGGCACTTTTCGGTGCAGTCAGGGGCTGTCGTGCCCGCACGGGCTTTGCCTTGTGCCTCCTTGCCCTTGTGCCAAGATGAGCGCAAGCAAGAGACGCATCCCGTGATGCATTTGAGGAGAAGAGAAAATGAACAAATCCATGTTGGCAGGAGTCGGGATCGGTGTGGCCTCTGCGCTGGCCTTGTCAGCCGCCGCCAGCGGATCCCTGTTTTCATCACAGCCTCAGTTCGCCGAAGTGCTGGCCAGCAAAGCGGTGACCGAGACCATCAAGACCCCCCGTCAGGAGTGTCGCAACGTCACCGTGACCCACCGCAAACCGGTGCAGGACGAGCACAAGATCCTGGGTACCGTGGTCGGCGCGGCGCTGGGCGGCGTGCTCGGCAACCAGTTCGGTGGCGGCAACGGCAAGAAGGTGGCGACCGCCGCAGGTGCCGTGGCAGGCGGTTATGCCGGCAACCAGGTGCAGGGCAACATGCAGGCCGGTGATACTTACACCACCACAGAGCAGCGCTGCAAGACGGTGCAGGAGAGCAGCTCCCGCACCCTGGGCTATGACGTCACCTACCGCCTCGCCGGTCAGGAAGGGGTGATCCGCATGAACAAGGCCCCCGGCGCCACCATCCCGGTAAAGGATGGCAAGCTGGTGATCGACGGCCCCCAGAGCGGCAGCTGATCCCGTCAGCTGGTCCCGCTCAGAGGCCCATCCTGGTGATGGGCCTCGCTGTTTTTGCCGCTCTTGGCCGACAACAGAAACAAAAAAAGGGGCCCGCAGGCCCCTTTCTTATTGCTCAATCATCCTCAGTGGCGACCGAAGGGCCACCAGGACTTGTCGTTGTCCAGAATGTCGACCCGGGTCTCCTGCAGGTTGCCCGGTTGGCCACCCTGCAGCGCCGCCAGGCTCACCTTGAACTGCTCGGTCGGCTCGACAAACCAGTCATCGATGATCAGCACCTTGACCGACTTGCTGCCCCCCTCGCCCGCGGCCCAGCTCACGGTCTGGCTGAACCAGGGCAGGAAATCCAGCCCCCAGCGCGCCGTGACCCCGTCAAGGGCCACCCGGGCCCGGGCCGGCTTGCTCAGATCGCCGCTGCGCACCAGCGGGATCTCGGCAAACCACTGCCCCTCGTTCACCGTCAGGCTGGCACGCGCCAGCGAGATGGTGGACGGCGCCAGCTTGTCCTTGATGGTCACCAGGGTCTGGTGCTGATCGCCCAAGGTCGCGCCGCTCGCATCAAACAGCTCCAGGGTAAAGGTCTCGTCCCCCTCGTGCAGGGTGTCGCTCTTCACCGGGATGCTGATGGTCTGGCTGTCGCTCTGCCCGGCGGCCCAGTGCAGGGTGCCGGTGAGCGGCGCCACGTCGCTTGCGTCCGCGCTGCCGTAGGCAATGCGATAACTCACGCTGGCCTCCCCATAGCTGCCGTCGCGGCGCGCCACGCTCAGGGTCAGGGTGTTGCCCTCCTCCACGTTCGCAGCAGCGCTCTCGAGGCTCAATACCCCGGCGGGCGGCAGCGGATACTGGATGGCCACCAGCACGGGATCGTGATCCGAGGCGCTGAAGGGCCCTTCGGATTTCGCCAGCTGGCCGCTGTACTTGCTGCCGTACTCGAAGAAGTTGCTCTCGGCGGAGTTGATGTGCCAATCCTCGATGCCGATCACCTTGGCAGCGAGGCTCGGGTTTGCTAGGGCGTGATCCAGGTTGCCGAGCTCCCCTTCGTAGCTGTAGGAGTAGGTGTCGGTGCCGTGGAAGCGGGTGTTGAGGTTCACCAGGCCATACCCCTTGCCAAGGGCGCTGCCGCTCTCCTCGAAGGGCTGGCCCGCCAAGGTGGTGAAGGAGGCGCTCATGATCTGGCGCGATTGGGCGGCCGGATCATAGTCGGTCAGCACCCGGATGGGATCCTCCATGCCGTAGGCGTTCATGTCGCCGATCAGCAGCAGATCCCCGGCCAGATCCTTGAGGCTCTCTCCCAGCACCTTGGCGGCAGAGACCCGCAGCGCGTTGCAGTGGCCCTGGCCATCGAGGGGATCGGCAGTGGCGTAGTCGGGGTAATCCTCGAAACAGGCGGAGCCCTTGGACTTGAGGTGGTTGACCACCAGGGTCAGCGGCGCATCCCCCTTGGGCGAGCTGAAGCGCTGCACCAGCGACTCGCGCATCCCCTGATTGATGGTCACCGGCTTGCCGCTGGCGTCCACCGCCTCGGCCTGCTGCACCGGCAGCGCGATAAGGCTGGCGGCCCCCTCCGGGGTCACCTTGGCGGGCCGGTAGATAAGCCCCACCGTGATGGCATCGGTGCCGATGGGCTTGCCATCCGGCGAGGCAATCCAGCGGTAGTGATCCGCCTCGTCCGGCAGGGCCGCGTTGAGGGCCGCCACCAGGTTGGCGATGGCGGAGTTGTCGCCGTAGCCGTTGTTCTCTATCTCCATCAGCCCCACCACGTCGGCGTTGAGACGGGTGATGGCGCTGACGATCTTGGTGCGCTGCAACTCGAATTCCGCCACCGTCAAGGCGCCCCGGTTGCTGCCGGTGGGGTTGGCATCGCCCCCCACGACCGTGGTGAAGAAGTTGAGCACGTTGAAGCTGGCGACCCGCAGATCCCCCGCCTCGGCAAGCTCAGGGGTTTCCACCCGATCCCAGCCGCTGTGATCTATCTGGCTTGCATCGATGCGGTTGCTGGCCACCAACCTGAACAGGTTGTAGGAGTAGCCAAGCGCACCCTCCAGCCCGTTGAGCTTGTCGCCGATGCGCAGGTAACCATCCTCGGCGTTGAAGCCGGGGAACCAGGGCAGCACACCGTCCGGCGCCTTGGCGTCGGTCTCCACCACCAGCTGGTTCTGCTGGTTGCGAAGGGCCCAGTTGCTCGCCTCCTCGCTCATGGCGGCAAACTTCTGGGTCGACTTGATAAGCGGCGCGCCATAAGAGAGCACCAGGTTGTTGCGCTTGCCGTCGTAATCGAAGCTGAAGTTGCGGGTCACCACCAGGCTGGATTCCGGCACCAGCCGCACCTGCATCCCCTCGTGACGCTCCAGCAGCTGGTTCAGGCTCTCCCCCGCCACCGGCAGCAGATCCACCGCAGCCGGCACAGTCCCTTGCGGCCGAGTCACCACCAGCTCGTCGGCGTTGATCTGGGTCTGGTTGAAATACTCTTTCACCTTGCCCGAGACGCACACCTCGGCCCCCGGCACGATGGCGGCGTTGGCCTTAGTGCTGTAGACGAAGAGGCCGTCGGAGGTGGCCGGATCGCCGTCCCCCTGCTCATCCTGGATGAAGAAGCCCTTGTAGAGGCCGCTCACCACCTGAGTCACCACGCCGCGGGTGGCATAGGCCTGCTCCGATTCAAACTTGCCGGCCGGCACCAGGGGGCTGCTGTTGCCGGGGCCCTGAATGGCGGGCACCGGCACCAGGCTGTCCACCGGGCAGACGAAGGCGGGCGGCTGGGAGCCATCGCAGGGACCATCGCCGCTGCAACCCAGGCCACTGGCGTCATCTTTCGGGGCGGCCACGTATTCGAGCGCCGGATCGAAGGGGGCGGTTGCATCAGTCCGGCCGGTGGTGACGGTGGCCTTGCGGCGCAGGGTCATGTCCAGGGTCGAGACGTTGCCCGACACCCAGGCCGTACCCGGATCCACCCCCACCTGGCCGAAACTGTCGATTATCTCGCTGCCTCGGTAGAGCACCAAGGCATCGTCACCGTTGAACACCAGGTTGCCGCTGGTGCGGTTGGCCTTGGCCAGGATCTCGCTGCTGGCGGAGGGGTTGGCCAGCACCAAAGTGGCCCCCGGGGCCAGGGTGCCTTGCAGCGCCAGGCTGTTGGTGGGGGATTCGCTGATGGGTTTGCCGTTGGCGTAGAGCGCCAACCGGTATTGGGAGAGATCGACGGCGTCGCTGCCGAGGTTGCTCAGCTCCACCGCCTTGTTGTTGCCCGAGCCTTCCAGGTATTCGCTGATGAGCAGCTGTGCCTGTGCCGGTCCCGCCAGCGCCAGCCCGACGGCCAGCGCTACCAGAGAGTGTCTTCCTGACATGCCAGTTTCCTTTTCTTTTTGACGTTATGTTTTGCGCCCCGCCAGGCGGGCCGCAGCACCTTGTTACGATTCTGATTGCGCATCATGGCGGCCTCGGCCAACCACGGCGCCTACTCTGCCCGTTTCGGCGCAGGGCCGCCGCGAGCTGGCTAACAATTACAGAAAAATGTTGCGGTCACGTGACGAAAAAGGGGCTTTTTTTCAGCCCCCTTGCCGTTATTTTCCGTTATTTCCCGCCCACCGGTATTTGCTGCCGCCAATATGCAAAAGAGGCGCACAAGATGGCGACACAAGTTGACATAGTGCGTAAAAACAGTCGCTTGCCATTTCCAGACCGCTGCGCGGACCAGGCTGCTTATTATTTGTACTGACAGCCCGGCAGTGCAGTATGCTTGTTCCCCAGTGCCCGCCCGAAATAACGGGATGCGTGTTTGACCGGCGGGGTGAAAATAACCCTCCCGGCATATTTCAGGCGCTGTCATATCAGCACCGAACGACGGTTTGCGAGGCTAATCGAGGGGCGACCCCATCACCCCTTGCAGCACTTCTTCACCGCCCGCACCACGTTCTGGTAACCGGTGCAGCGGCACAGATTCCCCGACAGGCCGCGGCGGATCTCCGCATCAGTTAAGGGTCGGCGATCTGTCTTGTCGAGCAGGGCGGCGCTTGCCATCACGAGGCCCGGGGTGCAAAAACCGCACTGCACCGCCCCCTCGTCGATAAAGGCCTGCTGCACGTCGGAGAGCTCATTGCCCTGCCGCTCCCCCTCCACGGTGCGAATGGATTTGCCATCGGCCCACACCGCCAGATAGAGGCAGCTATCGATAGCCGTGCCATCCACCCGCACGGTACAGGCGCCGCACTCGCCGACGCTGCACCCCTCTTTCACGCTGATCAGCCCCTGCCCGCGCAGGAAGTGAAGCAGCGACATGGTGGGCGGCACAGCATAGGAGTAAGGCTTGCCGTTGATCTCACACTGGATCGCAACAGTGGGACAGCTTTGCGGTTGCATCATAGGATCTTGCCTCCGGCACGTTCGACGGCGCAGGCGATCACCCGCTGCGCCAGGGTTTTGATCAGGTGCAGGCGAAACTCTTTTTCTGCCCGCCAGGAGGAGCGCGGCGCCACATCGGCCACCACCGCCTCGGCAATGGCCGCCAGCGTCGCCCGGGTCAGCGGTTGCCCCTCGGCCGCCGCTTCGGCGTGGGGCGTGCGCACCGGCGTCGGGGCCGCCACCCCGTAGGCCAGCCGCAGGCGCTTGAAGTGACCATCCTCAATCTGGCAGTAGGCGGCGCAGCCTATGGTGGCGATGTCCATGGCGCCCCGCATGGCGTACTTGAAGTAGTGGGAGCCCACCTGGGGGTGCGCGTCCGGGGTAAAGTGAAACGCTACCAGGACTTCCGCCGGTTGCAGCGCCACCTTGCCCGGGCCGGTGTGAAAACCGGCGATGGGGATGCGGCGCGTGCCATCGGGGCCGGCGATCTCCAGCTCTGCTTCCAGCGCCACGGTGGGCGCCGCCGAGTCGGCACTGGTGGCGCCGTTGCAGATGTTGCCGCCATAGGTGGCGACGTTGCGGATCTGCGGACCCGCAATGGTGGCGGCCGCTTCCGCCAGCATCGGCAGGCGGCGCTGCACCAGCTCGTTTTCGATGAGCTCGGTAAAGGTGGTGCCAGAGCCGATGCGAATAGCGCCGTCGGCCAGCTCGCTCACCCCCTTGAGTTCCGGCAAGTCGTGAATATCGACGATATGACGATAGGCGGCGTTGAGGTGATGGAGCTGGATCATCACATCGGTGCCACCGGCCAAGAGACGCGCTTCGGGGTCGGCCTGGCGCAGAGCGACCGCCTCGGCCACGCTGTGGGCCTTGTAGTAACGGGCAATATCAAACATGGCGTTGCTCCTCCCCTGATCCCTCGCCAATCAAACCCGCCGCGACAAACTCCCGGAACAGGGTCTTGGGGGTGATGGGCAGCTCGTTGATGGCGACCCCGGTCGCCATGCGGATGGCGTTACGGATCGCCGGGCCCGGCGAGATGATGGGCGGTTCCCCTAGGGATTTGTGACCATAGACCGACTGGGGCTCGTAGGTCTGCACGAAATCGCATTCGAGATCGGGCAAGTCCAGCATGGTGGGGAACTTGTAGTCGAGCAGGTTGGGGTTGCGCACCACGCCGGTTTTGGTGTCGATGATCATCTCTTCGAACAGGGACCAGCCGATCCCCATCCCCATGCCGCCGTGCACCTGCCCCTGTGCCAGCTGCGGGTTGAGGATCTTGCCCGCATCGTGCAGGTTGAGGATGCGGTTGATGGTCACCTTGCAGAGATCGATGTCGACGCTGAGATCGACGAAGGTGCAGCCAAAGCTCGGCGGGTTGGTAGTGGTCTTGTGGGAAACCTCGGAAGTGATCTGGCCGCCGATGGTGAGGTGGTAGTAGGCGTTGACCGACACCTCGGCGACGCTGATGAGCACCTTGTCCGGCGCGCCGGCCAGCACCACGTAACCGTCGATCAGGGTGAGCGATCCCACATCCTGATGGCAGAGCTGGGCCGCCAGCGAAAGGATACGGGCCCGCAGCTGCAGCGCAGCCTGATGGATGGCGGGGGCCGCCACATAGCTCTGGCGCGAGGCGAACGAGCCCGGATCGTAGGCGGTGATGTCGGTATCCTGGGTCGAAATGACCCGGATCTGCTCAAACGGAATGCCTAAGGTCTGGGCCGCCATCTGGGCAAAGACGGTGTCCGATCCCTGCCCTATCTCGGTGGCGCCGATCTGCAGATTGACGGTGCCATCCTGATTGAGCAGCATGCGGGCGCCGGCAATTTCGACCCCCACCGGATAGGTGTTGGATCCATAACTGAAACAGGCCACCCCGATACCGCGCCGTACCCGACTCGCCGGATCCTGCGCCAGACACTCGGCCTTGAGCCGTTCCCACTGGAACTGCTCGCCACCCCGACGCAGACACTCGGGCAAACCCGCACTGTAGATGGTCTTCTGGTTGACCTGATTGACATCCCCCTCGCGGGCCACGTTGGCGATGCGCACCGCAAGCGGATCCAGACCCAGCTCGGCGCAGGCATCGTCCAGCATGCATTCGAGGGCAAACACCACCTGTGGCGCGCCGTAACCGCGCATGGCACCGGCGGTGGGCAGGTTGCTGTAGAAGGTTTTGGCGTCATAGCCAAAGGCGCTGCGCGGATAGAGGTAGCTTATCTTGTTGGCGCCGGCGCTGGCGATGGAGTGGCCGTGGGAGGCATAGCCGCCGGTGTTGGAGAGCACGTCCAGTTGATACCCCTTGAGGGTGCCATCCCGGCTGATGCCAAGGGTGCCGTCGATGGCAAAGCCATGGCGGGTACGAGAAGCAAAGAAACACTCCTCCCGGCTCAAGGTCACCTTGACCGGCACGCCGCCGAGCTGGTAGCTCAGAAACGCCGCCATCGGCTCTTCCAGCACATCCTGCTTGTTGCCAAAACCGCCGCCCATGTAGGGCTTGATCACCCGCACGCTCGACCAGGGCAGGCCGAGGGACTTGGCTACCCGGCTGCGCACAATCTGGGGGATCTGGGTGCTGGTGACGACGATGATGTGGTCCGGCTGATCCATGTAGGCGTAGCAGGTCACCGTCTCCAGATGACAGTGCTGCACCACCGGCGTCTGGTAGTGCCCCTTGAACTGCAAGTCGGCCGCGGCGATGGCCTGCTCCGGCTCACCCGCCCGGATCTGGCTCTGGCGCAGCAGGTTGCCGGTCGGGTGGATGGGATAAGCCCCCTCGGCCAGGGCACTGGCCGCATCCGTCATCACCGGCAGCGGCTCGTAGGTCACCTTGACCAGGGCGGCGGCCTTCTCGGCGACCAGCGGATCGCGGGCCACCACGATGGCGACGCCATCGCCGAAGTGACGTACATGGTCGGTGAGCAGACGCCGGTCTTTCACGTCCCGCTTGGTCTCATCGAGGGACCAGGCGTGACCGGCGGTGCGAAAACAGGTGGTGGGCACATCCTCATGGGTGAACACGGCTTCGACCCCGTGCAGGGCCAGCGCCTCGCTGGCGTCGATGGTGAGCACCTTGCCGTGGGCGATGTTGCTTCGCACGTATTTGGCGTGGCGCATGCCGAGCATGATGTTGTCGTCGGTGTAACGGGCGCTACCGGTCACCTTGGCCTCGGCATCCACCCGCTTGAGCGGTAATCCTATGGACATATGCAAGTCCTTTGTCAGGCAGAAAAATCAGAACCGGTATAAAAAACAGCAAGATATGCGCCCGTTTCCGGCACCTCGGGCCAACCGGGGGGCAAAGGCGGCGAGCAAAGGGAAGAAGTGTGAAGAAGATCCCATCCGGCGCCCATCAGGCTCTCCGTCATGGCCGTGGCCAGTCCCGCAGCAGCAGTCCATGGAGGGCTCGGCAGCGCAATTGCCGGGCGGCGTTATCAATCTGGTAAGCCCCGTTATCAAAATGGTATGAGTTCGATTTGCAGGGCGGGGCCGGCCAAGAGAGGCTGGCCCCGCGATAAAGAAGGACGCGATGCGGACTAGATGGCCCAGCCGCCGGCGTAGAAGAGCACCAGCGCCAGGGCGATGATGACGGTGCCGACGTTGAGCTTGCGCCACTCCTTCGAGCAGATGCGGCCGATCACCAGGGCGCTGAAGCCCAGCATGATGCCGGTGACGATGTTGCAGGTGAGCACGATAAAGACCGCGCACAGCAGGCCGGACATGGCCCCGACAAAGTCATCGAAGTCGAGTCTGGCGACGTTGCTCAGCATCAGCAGCCCCACGTACATCAGCGCCGGTGCGGTGGCATAGGCCGGCACCAGGTAGGAGAGCGGCGAGAGGAACAACATCAGCAGGAACAAGACCCCCACCACGGTGGCGGTGAGGCCGGTCTTGCCCCCTGCCGCCGTGCCCGCCGCCGATTCGATGTAGACGGCGGCCGGCGCGGCCCCCACCAGACCGGAGAAGATGCTGCTGATGGAGTCGGCGCTGAGCGCCTTGCCGCTGTTGATGATGTGGCCGTCCTTGTCCAGCAGGTTGGCCTGCCCCGCCACGGCGCGAATGGTGCCGGTGGCATCAAACACCGCCGTCATCACCAGCGCCAGCACACTTGGCAGCACCAGCGGCGAGAGCGCCCCCATGATGTCCAGGCTGAAGATGAGGGACTTGCCCTGCTCGTCGGCGAGGCTCGGCATGGCGAACAGCCCCTGGTACTTGACCGCCGGATCGAAGATGAGGCCGAAAATGGAGATGGCGATGATCACCAGCAGGATCCCGCCCGGAACTTTAAGCTTCTCCAGCCCGACGATGACCGCCAGCCCGATGAGAGACATGATGACCGGCATAGAGGTAAAGGCCCCCAGCGCCACCGGCAGCCCCTCCAGCGGGTTCTTGATCACCAGCCCCACCCCGTTGGCGGCGATCAGCAGCAGGAAGAGCCCGATGCCGATACCGGTGCCGTGGGCGATCCCCATCGGCAGGTTGTCGAGGATCCAGCTGCGCACCCCGGTCACCGAGATGGCGGTAAACAGCACCCCCATCAGAAAGACGGCGCCGAGCGCCACCGGGATGGAGATCTGCTGCCCCAGCACCAGGCTGAAGGCGGTAAAGGCGGTGAGCGAGATGGCGCAGCCGATGGCCATCGGCAGCTTGGCCCAGAGCCCCATCAGCAGCGAACCAAAACCCGCTACCAGACAGGTGGCCACGAACACGGCGCCGGGGGGAAAGCCCGCCTTGCCGAGCATGCTGGGCACCACGATCACCGAATAGACCATGGCGAGGAAGGTGGTGAGCCCCGCCAGCACCTCCTGGCGCACGTTGCTGCCTCGCTCGCTGATCATGAAGTAGCGATCTAGTGCGCCGCCGGCGGGCTGTCGTCCCGCCGCCGCCCCCTTGTCCGCAACTGCCCCGTCCATCTCGTTTATCCTGTTTGTCTGGCTCATGGCCGACTCCTTCCTGCATCCCTGAATGTGTCGTGTCGAAATGGCGGTCGGTGCCGTGGATCTCTGCTGCCACGGTCGCCGGCATCATGGGGTTGGCAGACAAGGCAAACGTTTAACTTGCCGTCTAAAAAAAACCGGGCCATTTCACCTGCTGTGGCGGGGCAAGCGCCTCGCCTGTCGTGCGGCGCAGGCACCACGCTGGCCCCTGCTGCCGTGTTCCCGGGGCGAGCATGCCCGCCCCACTCCTTTGAAAACCGGATCAGCCCCGTTCGTGCACCAGCTGACCATCCACATAGGTGCGGTAGATGGATCTGTCATCCCCCAGGGTCAGCAGCACGAACAGCTTGTCGCGCAAGGTGGTGGAGTTGTCGTAGCGCAGCTGCTGCAGCGGGGTGGCGACCGGGTCGAGCACCACGAAGTCCGCCTCTTTGCCCACCGCGAAGCTGCCGATCTGCTCGTCCAGCCCCAGCGCATGGGCGCCGCCCAGGGTCGCCAGGTAGAAGGCCTGATAGGCCGAGAGGCGCTCGCCCTGCAACTGCATCACCTTGTAGGCCTCGTTGAGGGTCTGCAGCATGTTGAAGGTGGTGCCGGCGCCGATGTCGGTGCCCATCCCCACCTTCACCTGCTTGTGCCACGCCTTGTGCAGCTTGAAGAGGCCACTGCCGAGATACAGATTGGAGGTGGGACAAAACGCGATGGTGGAGCCGGTCTCTTTCAGGCAATCCCACTCCTGTTCTTCCAGATGGACGCAGTGGGCAAACACGCAGTTGTGGCCGGTCAGCCCGTGCTGGTGATAGACGTCGAGATAGCCCTGATGCTCTGGGAAGAGGGATTTTACCCAGGCTATCTCGTCCTTGTTCTCGCACAGGTGGGTGTGCAGATAGGTGGTCGGGTACTCTTCGCGCAGTCGTCTCGCCATCGCCAGCTGCGCCGGGGTCGAGGTGGGGGCGAAGCGCGGCGTGATGGCGTAGAGCAAGCGACCGTTGCCGTGCCAGCGCTCGATGAGCGCCTTGCTCTGCGCATAGCTGCTCTCGGCAGTATCGAGCAGATAATCTGGGGCATTGCGATCCATCATCACCTTGCCGGCGATCATCCGCATGTTGATGCGGCTGGCCGCCTCGAACAGGGCATCCACCGATTCGGGGTGGACGGTGCCAAACACCAGCGCCGTGGTGGTGCCGTTTCGCAGCAGCTGCTTGATGAAGAAGGTGGACATCTCGCGGGCGTACTCGAGATCGTTGTAGCGCCGCTCGGCCGGGAAGGTGTGGCGGTTGAGCCACTCCAGCAGCTGCTCGCCATAGGCCCCCACCATCTCGCTTTGCGGATAGTGGATGTGGGTGTCGACAAAGCCCGGCACTATCATCTTGCCGCGATAATCCCGCACCCGTACCTGGGCCGGAATACGATCACGGCCCTCCTCCCACTGGCCGAACCAGTCGATGCAGCCGTTGCGGATGATCAGCAGGCCATCTTCGATGAGGCGGGCATTGGGTTCTATCTCCTCGGGCTGGCCCACCACCCGGGTGATGTCAAAGAAGCTGCCGCGCACCGCCTTGACGGAGTTGTCGTTTTTCATCTCTCAATTCCCTCTTGTTGTTCGTTAGCCGCGATCCACTTGCGGGGCGCGCACCTGGGTCTCGTCCGTCGCCAGCCCCTGTTGGCGGGCGGTGGCCGACGAGGCGGGCCGGGTGGCAAAACGGGTGTCGGGTTTGTCGCTCAGCTGGATCAGCTCCACCGCCTCGGCGGCATTGGCGGCCGCTTGGCGTCTGCGGCTTTGCGGCAGCACCAGGTTCATGATGATGGCGGTGATGCCGCCGGCGCAGATGGGGTTCTCCACCAGCATGTAGATCCCCGCCGGCAGCACCTTGAACACGTTCGGGTCGTAGGAGACCCCGAGCCCCAGCCCGAGCGAGGTGGCGACGATCAGGGTCTCGCGCCGATCGAAGCCGTGACTGATGATGATGCGTCCGCCGGCAATGGCGATCATGGAGAACATGATGACCATCGCGCCCCCCATCACCGGCGACGGTATGGTGGTAAAGAAGCGCCCTACCACCGGGAAGAGGCCGAGCAGCACCAGGATGACGGCGATGAACTTGCCCACGTGGCGCGAGGCCACCCCAGTCATCTGGATGACGCCGTTGTTCTGGGCAAAGGTGGTGAGCGGCAGGGAGCCGAGCGCCGAGGCGATCACCGACACCAGACCGTCCGCCAGCACGCCGCCGGAGAGCCTCTTTTGGAACTCGTGGCCCTGAATATCCCGGTGGGAGACCATGGCGGTGGCGGTGATATCCCCCACCGCCTCCAGCACGCTCAACAGATAGATGGTGCCGGCCAGCACGAAGGCGTGCAGATCGAAAGAAAAACCGTACTTGAACGGGATGGGCACAGTGATGAGCGGCAGGTTCTCAAGGGCGGAGAAATCCACCATGCCGAGCATCAGGGCCACCGCATAGCCCACCAGCAGGCCGATGGCGATGCCGCTCATGCGCAGCAAAGGGCTCTTGCTGCAGTTGAAGGCGACGATGACGCAGAGCACCAGCAGCCCCAGGCCGATGTTCTCGTATTTGCCGAAGGTGCCGCTGCTCATGGCGGAGAAACCGCCGCCAAAGTCGATGATCCCCACCTTGATGAGGCTCAGGCCAATCATCAGCACCACTACCCCGCTCACGGTGGGGGTGATCACCCGCTTGAGATAGGGGAGCACGAAGGAGGAGCCCATCACCAGGAAGGCCCCGACGAAGGAGACCCCGAGCAGGGTCGAGACGATCAGCTCCTCGTGCAGGCCATCTTTTTTCATGGCGCTGCCCAGCGCAATCATCACGGTGACGAAGGAGAAGTTGACCGACTGGATGGAGAGCAGCCCCGAGCCGATGGGGCCGTAGCGGTTCACCTGCAGCCAGGTCCCGATGCCGGAGGCGATCATCGCCATGGAGACCAGGTAGGCGGTAGTCTCGGTGGAGAGGCCAAGGGCCCCGCCCACGATGAGGGCCGGCGTCACCATGGGCACGAAGATGGCCAGCAGGTGGGTCACGGCCCCCATCAGGGTTTGGTAAAAGGGAGGTTTGTCTTCGAGCGCGTAAATCAGGTCCGAGTGCTTGCGTGTTGTTTTAGACATCTTGGTTGTCCCATCACACAGAATATGGGCGGAGTACTCATTCCGCTGTCAGGTGCTGGGGGCGAGCCTGCGCCCGCCCCTCACCTTTTCTTTTGTTATGCCGACACTTGTTGCTCCAGCTTGCCGAGCCCCCGCAGGATCTGCTCCGGTGTGAAGTGCCACTTGCGCAGCCAGACACCGCAGGCGTCGTGGATGGCGGTGGCGATGGCGGGCGCCGCGCCGTTGACCCCGATCTCCGAGATGGACTTGGCGCCGTAAGGGCCGACCTTGTCGTCACTCGGTACCAGGAAGGCCCGAAAATCGCGCGGAATGTCGCCGATCTTGGGCGCGCCATAGCTCTTCAGATCCCGGGTGAGCGGAATGCCCTTGCCGTCGTAGCAGATCTCCTCGGTCAAGGAGTGGCCGATGGCCCGCATGGTCGCCCCGTAGATCTGGCCGAGGGCCAGCTCCGGGTTGATGGGGGTGCCGCAGTCGAGCAGGGCGTAGAACTTGTCGAGCCGGATCTCGCCGGTTCTGACGTTGACCGCCACCTCGGCGAAGTTGGCGCCGTACGGGAAGGCCAGCTCCGACGTGATGTAGCTGGCAGTGCCCACCAGGATGCCGAAGCCGGTACCCGTCTCGGCCTTGTGGGCCAGCTTGGCGAGGCTCACCTCCCCCAGCTTGCCGCGCACCAGGCCCGGGAACGCCAGCTCAACATCGGCTACCGGCTCGCCCAGCATGGCGGCGCCGTGCAGCAGGATCTTCTCCTTGAGGTTCTCGGCCGCCTTCTTGGCCGCGTTGCCGGAGAAGCAGGTGCCAGACGAGGCGTAGGCCCCCTTGTCGAACAGGGCGTGGTCGGTGTCGCCCGAGATGACGTGCACATCCCCGAGCGGGCAGTGCAGCACCTCGGCGGTCAGCTTGGCCACCACGGTATCGAGGCCGGTGCCGATATCGGCGCCACCGGAGTGGACGATAAAGGTGCCGTCCGATTCCAGCTTGACCATGCAGTTGGCCTGATCGATATCCGGGATCCCCGATTTTTGCATGATGATGGCGACGCCACGACCGATACGCCAATCCCCGTCGGAGGGTTTGGTGCTATCCCAGGCAATCAGCTCACGACCCTGCTTGAGGATGGGTTCGAGGGCGCAACTGGCCGCATGGGGCACCGAGGTGGGCATCTTGCCCTCGCCGATGGCTCCCAGCACCTTGAGGATGTCCCCTTCATGCACCCGGTTGTGCTCCACCATGTCGAGCTGATCGATGCCGAGTTTCTCGGCCAGTTCGGCAATCGCCATGGTCAGCGCGAAGTTGCCCTTGGGCGCGCCATAACCCTGATAGGCGCCGGTCGGGCAGATGTTGCTGTAGTAGGTGTTGACGGTAAAGCGCACGTTCTCGCACGGATAGAGCGGCAGGGAGAGCGCCGGGCCGTTGCTCGGCACCGTCAATGAGTGGTTGCCGTAAGGGCCGGTGTTGGCGCGAAAATCCATCTCGATGGCGGTGATGGTGCCATCTTTCTTGGCCCCCACTTTCACCTTCACCTTGGCCACATGGCGGGAGGTGTTGCTGATGAACTCCTCTTCACGGGTGTAACGGAAGGTGACCGGACGGCCGGTGACCCTGGTCGCCCAGGCGCACACCTCTTCCAGCAGGATGTCCTGCTTGGAGCCAAAGCCGCCCCCTACCCGCTCCTTGATCACGTGCACCTGGTGCTGCTTCATGCCGACGATGCGCGCCACCTGACGGCGCACGTGCCACGGCACCTGAGTAGAGGCGTGAATGACCAGCCGATCACCATCCATGTAGGTGAAGCAGATGTGCGGCTCGGTCGGGCACTGCTGGGCCTGGGTGGATTCGTAGGTGCGCTCCAGCACCACATCCGCCTCGGCAAAGCCCTTGGCCACATCGCCAATCTGGCCATGGACGCTGGCGGCCAGGTTCTCATGCGGGCGGGAACCGATGGGGAAGTTGATGATCATGTGCTCGTCGCCGCGACGCACCGAGCAGGCGTTCTGCTGCTCCAGATCCGCCGGCGCCCCGGCCATGTAGACGATGGGCTCGTCGTGCACCAGCGGCGCATTAGGGGCCATCGCCTCGTCTATGTTCATGACCGCCGGCAGCACCTGATACTCAACTTCGATGAGCTTGAGCGCCGCCAATGCGATGGCTTCGCTCTCGGCCACCACGGCAGCAACACGATCACCGACGTGGCGCAGCTTGCGGCCAAACATGCGGCGATCGAGCGGTGACGGCTCGGGGGCGCTCTGGCCACCCGGGGTGTAGTAGACATCCGGGCAGTTGAGGTGAGTGATGACGTGCACCACCCCCGCCATGGCTTCGGCGCGGCTCACGTCGAGTTTGGTGATCACCGCATGGGGATGAGGGCTTCGCAGCATCTTGATGACCAGCGCATCCTCGCTGACCCTGTCCTCCACGTAGCAGGGCTTGGCCTGCACCATCTTGGCGGCGTCCACTTTCGGGCAGCTCTTGCCGATGTGGCGCAGGTCGTCACGAAACTCGGGGGCAATCTGGCACAGGTAATCGGGATCCTTGAGGCGCGAGCTGGCAAGCTCGATGGCCTGATAGAACTGCTGGTAGCCGCCGTCCCGGTGAAAGAGGCCCGAGAGGGCGTCGTCGATTTGATCACGGCTGGGCTCGGGGTGGCGATCAAGCAGGTCGGTGACGATGAGCGCCGCAGCCGGATCGTTGTAGCCGGACTGCACCACACCCACGTCCACCATGGCCTGCTGCACCAGACTGAGCTGGTTCCAGCTGCCGAGCGACTCTGCGGTGCGCACCTGCGCGCCCTCCAGTTGGGCGGCGATCAGCAGGGAGGCGTTGATCACCTTGCCGTTGAACAGGATGGCGTCGGAGCCGGCAAAGCCGAAGCCGTCGTCGCTGTTACGCACCGAGTGCATCCGGCACTGGTTGAACAGCACCCGCTGGGCATTCTCGCCAGCCGGGGTGATGACGGTGCGCAGGGCACCGTTTAGTGTGAAGTTGAGTTCCATCATGCCTGTACCTCCTGCTGCTGGCACTCCACCAGCAGATCCGCCACTACCACGCCGCTGATATAGCGCTTGTAGGCCACACTGCCACCGAGATCCGCGCGCGGCGCAATCAGCGCGCTCACGGCCGCTTCGAGCGCCGCATCCCGCAGCTCATGACGCTCCACATCCCGCAGACGCATCGGTTGCGGCGTGACACCCGCCAGGGCGACCCGCATCTCGCCAAGGGCGTCGAGGGCCACGGCGGCAGTCATCACCGCCAGACCATCGGCGTTACGGCTGATGCGGCGAGTGGCGCAGCGCAGCTCGGGCTCCGGCAGCACCACCCCCAGCACCAGCTCCTTGCGCTGGCCGGCCAGGTAGGCATCGATGGGTTGCAACTGATTGTTCTCCAGCACCACCACGGCTTCGAACACCAGCAGTACCGGCAGCAGCGGGGAGTCCTGCTGCTGGCAGGCAAGCTCGCCGCCAATGGTGGCCTGATTGCGCAGATGGCGGGAGTAGACAAACCCCAGCGCCTCGCACAGGGCGGCCGGGGTACGGGGGTCATCTTTGAGGGTTTGCAGGGTGACGCTGGCGCCGATGTGAAGTTGACCGTGCTGCTGCTCAATCTGGCCAAGTCCGAGCTTGTCCAGCGAGATGGCGACCTTCTTGTCGGTGCGGGTCGGCGCGGCGTTGAGCTTGCTGCCGCCCCCCATGTAGACGGCGTCGTTGCCAAAGCGGGCCTTGAGTTCCAAAGCCTGACCCAGTTGCTCGGGTCGGAAGAATTGCTCAATCATGTGTCGTCCTTACTCTTGCTGCCCGCCGCCGGGAAAATCCACAGGGCGGGCAATCCAGTCCAAACGTGCGGAGGGTGGCCTTAGGCCAGCGCGTCCATTCGTTGCCACAGGCGGCTCGCCACCTTGCTGGCCTGCTCATAAAGGGGCTCGACGTCAAAGGCGAACTCGCGATCCTGATAGACCATGCGCCCCTCCACCATCACGCTGTTGACCGAGGATGAGCCCATGCCGAAGGCGAGATGGCCGCCGAGGTTGCGCGGCGCCAGCGGGGTCGGTGCGGCGTAATCACAGATGGTGAGGTCAGCCTTGTAACCCGGCTCTAGGCGGCCAAATTTGGCGCCGAAGTTGCGCTCCAGCAAGGTGTTGCCGTTCCAGAGGAAGCGGGCAAAGCTGTCGGGCCAGAGTGCTCCGCCGGCATCCTTGTGTTTGAAGTAGGCAAACTTGAGCTCTTCGAACATGTCGGAGCCGATGCCGTCGGTGCCAAGCGCCAGATTGCGAAACTGTGGCAGGTGCAGGTTGTAGCCCACGTGGTTGTTCATGTTGGAGCGGGCGTTGTGCACCAGGAAGGCATCGCGGCTGTTGAGCAGCTCGATGTCGGCCGGGCTCAGGTAAATGCCGTGGGCGATCAGGGTCTTGCTGTCGACAAGGCCAAACTCGTCCAGCCGGGCGATGGGCTCCTTGCCATGGTGGTGGTGGCCGTGGGCCATGTCGTAGCGGTCTTCCGCCACATGGATATGCAGACCGCGACCGGTGACCTGCACCGCTTCGCGCAGCATGGCGAGCCCCTCGTCCGGTACCGTGAAGGGGGCATGGGCACCGATGTGCGCTTCCACCAGATAGGGTTCGTTCCCCTTGGCCTTGGCCGCATCGATCTGTTGGGCGAACAATATGTTCTCCTCCACCCCGGCCTGCAGCTCGGCGAGGCCGCTGTTGCGATCCGTGGTCTCGAAGCAGGTCATGCCGCGCAGACCCGCCTCCATAAACCCTTTGCGCAGCACGTTCAGGGAGCCCTTGATGAAGTTGGGTGAGGCGTGGTGGTCGATCACCGCGCTGCAGCCGCTCTTGATCGCCTCAAGCGAGCAGATGAGGCCGCTGTAGTAGAGGGACTCCTCATCGAGCGCCCGATCGAGCCGCCACCAGAGGTTTTTCAGGGTGGAGATAAAGTCCGGGCAAGGGGCGATGTTGGCCATGATCCCCCGCGACAGGCCGGAGTAGAAGTGGTTGTGGGCACAGACGATGCCCGGCATCACCAGCTTGCCGCCCATCTCCCGATAGGTGGCCTGTGGGTAGAGGGCCCGCAGATTGGGCCCCACCGCTTTGATAAGCGATCCTTCGATGGCGATATCCACCCCTTCCAGCACCAGGGTCGGCTCCAGCTGGACAGCGGTGACGTTCTTCAGAATAAACATGGTTGGCTCCTTCGCTTATTCGTGGTTCGCTCAGGCCTCGACGGCCCCCAGCAGGTAGTGGTGATGGGCATGGACATGGCTGATGATGCGGCACATGTCGCCAAGGGCCGCTGGCGCCTCCTTGATGCGGCTCTGGGCGTCTATGGTCAGGCGATAGGTCTCGCCGCCCTGACGCACCCGCAGCTCACCACACCCTTCGCCGGTTTGGGCCAGATAGAAACCTGGGGTGCGGCTGTTGTCGAAGTCCTCGGGCAGGCTGAAGATGGTGACCTTGTCCTGATAGGGCTTGCCCTGCCAGGGGCAGAACTGGGCGCAGTTGCCGCACTCGTTGCAGTAGGCATCCAGGTGCAGGGTCTGGAACTGATCCTTGAAGCCCGGCACCGCGATGGCGACGTTGGCCCGGTTGGGGCAGACATCCACACACTTGCTGCAGAGGTAGTTGCACTCGAGGCAGCGGTGCGCCTCTTGCGCCACGAAGGCATCGCGTTCGCTCTTGTCAACCAGGGTGACGGCGATGCTCCCCTTGCGGCGGTAGATCTCATCCTTGCCCGACGGCTGGATGGTCACTTCACTCTGCTGGCTGGCGATATGCTCGCGAGAGAGCACCAGATCCGCGGCGCGGCGGGCACCACCGATGGCACCGACGATGGAGGACGGGCCGCTCTGCACGTCACCGATGAGGAAGACGTTGCGACGGCTGGTTTCGCCGGTCTGGCCATCCACCTCGGGCCAGCCATCGCTGCCAAGGGGAATGCCCATCGCTTTCAATACCTCGCAGTCAGGCTGCTCGCCGATGGCGGTGATCAGGGCATCCATCTGCATCACTTCGGTCTGCTCGGTAGGCACCGGACGGCGGCGGCCCTGCTCGTCAGGATCCCCCAGCGCCATCATCCGCACAGTGAGCTTGCCATCTTTGTCAAAGCGCTCCGGATTGGTGAGGAAGCAGAAACGCACCCCATCCTCCACCGCTTCCAGAACCTCCTCGCGATAGGCGGGCATCTCTTTTTCGCTGCGGCGGTAGATAACGGTTACATCGCTGACACCGGGCACCTTGAGGGCGGCGCGGGCACAGTCCATGGCGGTGTTGCCGGCACCGATCACCGCCACATAGCGGCCCAGCGGCAGCGGTTTGCCCTGATTGAAGCTACGCAGGAAATGGAAGGATTTGTAAATCCGCTCGTGTCCCCCTTCGAGGCGCATGCCGCCATTCTTGTCAGCGCCGATGCCGACGAAGACATAGCTAAAGCCCTGGGCGTGCAGCTTGTCGACGGTGAGCGCCGGATCGCAGCCAAACTCGAACTTGACCCCGTGGGCGGCGACAAAGTCGATGTCATGCTGGATAAGCTCAGCCGGAATGCGGAACTCGGGGATGATGTGCTTGACCACGCCACCGGCATCCGCTTCGCGCTCG
This sequence comes from Aeromonas sp. FDAARGOS 1408, assembly GCF_019048665.1. Lineage (NCBI taxonomy): Bacteria > Pseudomonadati > Pseudomonadota > Gammaproteobacteria > Aeromonadales > Aeromonadaceae > Aeromonas > Aeromonas sp. FDAARGOS 1408. Next base: position 1,871,209 of record NZ_CP077394.1, read on the forward strand.
AACACGGTGACCGGGTGACCGGAACGGGCCAGGAAGTAACCGGCGGAGAGACCAGCTGGGCCGGCGCCAATAACTGCAACCGGATGCTTGTCACCGCTGCCAGCCGGTTTGTGCCAGCGGGCCTTGTACCCTTCCCAGCCGCGCTCCAGCGCCACCTTTTTCAGCTCGCGGATATTGAGCGCACTGTCGTAATCGAGACGGGTGCAGTTGTACTGGCACTGGTGATCGCAGATATGGCTGGTGATGGCGGGCAAGGCGTTGCGCTGATAAATCAGCTCAAGGGCTGCCACATACTCTCCCTCGCCCATCAGACGAATGTACTCGGGGATATCCTGATGCACGGCGCAGGCGGTGACGCAGGGCGCCACGTAGCAGTCGGTCAGCGGCAGGCCACCACCCACTTCGATGCGGTCCTCGGACTTCCACTCCTTCTGGGTGTAATCCATGGTGAGCGCCTTGGCGGCAAGCGCCTCCAGCTTGGCCACATCCAACTGACTCATGCCCCAGCTGTCCGACGCATCTATCTCTTTGAGGCACTCGATCTGGCGCAGATAGCCACCCGGTTTGAGCAGGTCGGTGGCCATGGTGATGGGACGAATACCAGTCTCGAAAATCTCGGCGATGTTGAACTTGCTGGCACCGCCCGAGTAGGAGATGGGCAGCTTGCCATCGAAGGCACGGGACAGCACGGCGGCCACGTTGATGGAGAGCGGGAACAGCGCACGGCCGGACATATACATCTCATCGCCGGGCAGTGCCCCTTTGCGGTTGATGGTGCCAAGGGTATTGGTGAGTTTCACCCCGAAGGTGAGCCCCTTCTCGGCCCCCAGCGCCATCAAGCGAGTCAGCATAGCCTTGGCCTGATCCAGCTTGAGGTCGTGATCGAATGACTCTTCGCTCAGACCAATGTAATCAAAGCCGCAGGTATCGAGGATCTCGCGCACCCGCGGGTAGCCCAGCAGGGTCGGGTTCAGTTTGACGAAGGTGTTGAGCCCCTTCTCTTCCAGCATGTAGCGGCAGATGGCCTCAATCTCGTTGGGCGGGCAGCCGTGCATGGTGGAGAGGGTGACGCCGTGCACCAGATTGGCCGGGATACGATCCACCAGCTGTTGCAAGCGAGCGCGCCGCGCCCCCAGTCCCAGCTCGGCGATAAACTGCTCGTCGGCCACGAGGTCACGTACCACCTGCTGGTACTCGGCAAATTTCGGACTGCTGCTGGCATCCATCAGGCTGTGGATGAACTGCTGCATCGGCGGCTGTTTGATGCCATCGAGGTTGTAACCCACGCTCATGTTGAAGATGAAGGACTTGGCCTCTCCGTCGAGGCGCGGGTCGAACACCTCCTCCAGCAGGTAGAGGGCAAACCAGGCTTTCAGATACTCGTCAAACGCCTTGGGCAGGGTGAACTCTGTAGACCACTCGGTGTTGAAGCACTCATCCTCGGCATCGATGCAGGGCTTTTCCAGTTCGAGACGGTCCAGGATCTGCACCGTCTTGAGCTCGATAAAGCGCCCGCCAGTCAGCCAGGAGGTGACGATGTTCTGGGCCAACTGGGTATGGGGGCCGGCTGCCGGGCCGATGGGAGTCTCGCAGGTTTCACCGAACACCTTGATCTTGCGCTCGTCCTGCTTGCGATAAAATTGCGCGGCGGGAATGCCGAAGATGGATTGACTCACTTTATATTCCGAGAAGATACGGACCAGAAGGTTCTTGAAGGGAACGGGTCGCATAATATCGCCCATGTTGATCTCCTTGCAGCGGCACTGCTCATTGACAGGATGAATAAATGGGGCCCATCCACAACCACACATAAAAAGCCCCTTGAAACTGACAAGAGCAACAATCAGGCCAGCGCCGGATCTTTTTATTTTTCAGCTATAAAAACGTGAGGCACCTCCAATTAATAAAACATCGAAAGCCGATACCAGTTTCGACAATGAGAGTGGCTATCAACACCGAATTTAAATAATGGAAACGCCGCCCTCACGGCTAAAAGTGATCTCACTTTGGCGCGGCGCGCTATCAGTTTGATAAAGAGCGAGGCCAGCGCCATTATCAGGCCGGCCAGGATGATAACGGCCGCTGTCTGCCCCTGATAACGGGTTAGACAAGGGGATAAATATGCAAAGCAAGGCCGGGCAAGCCCCTGCCAGCCGACCCGTTCAGCGCTCGAATGCTTCATTTGCCAACAGCGCCTGATAGCGCTCCGGGGTGTCCACATCCTGCAGGATGGTGGCGCTCTTCACCTCGATGAAACGATGGGGGTGCGCCAGCAGCCAGCGGCGCACCGAACCCTGTGCCGGCGCAGCCGCCAGCGCCGTGGCAAGGGCTCTGGGCAACAGCACGGGGTGGCCCGCCTCCCCCTGATAGGAGGGAAAGAGGGTCTCGTTCCCCCGCGCCTGCCAGAGCGTGCGGTACACCTCGGGGGGGATGCAGGGCAGATCGCCGTGGCTTATAAAGAGGTGATCGCTGCTACAGGCGGCGAGCCCCGCGCGGATGGAGCTGCCAAGCCCTTGTGCATAATCATGGTTGTGTACCAGCCGGATACGGGGGTGATTGGCGTAGCGGCTGATCAGCTCATCGGCGCGATGCCCCACCACCAGAATGACCCGGTCACACAGCACCAGGGCATTTTTGAGACTCTCATCAAGAATCGTGCTCTGGCGATACGGTAGCATCAATTTCCACGCGCCCATTCGTGATGAGAGCCCGGCCGCCGTAATTAGGCATTCGCACCGCTCGCGCGAATGCCAGTGCTTCTCACTGACCGCGCCTCTATTTTCATCGGTCGTTGCCATGGCTATTTCACCACCCATTCTGCTCACCTCGCCAAATATCGAGAGTGTATTAAACCCGCTCACCGAAAATATTGATGGGCGTACCACTTTAATTAGTCTTTGCGGCGCCGGGGGGAAAACCAGCACCCTCTTCTGGCTGGCCGACTATTTCCATCAACAGGGCAAGAAGGTGCTGCTCACCACCAGCACCCGGATGTTTCTGCCCGCCCCCTCCTCTCGGCGCACCCTGCTGATCGAGGCCGACCCCATCCGGCAGCTGACCCGCTGTCAGGCGCTGCCCGATGAACCGATGCAGCTGGTGCTGTTCAGCCACCTCGATCGGGCCAGCGGCAAGGCGGTGGGGCCGAGCCCCCAGCAGATTGATCTGCTCAAGGGACAGCAACGCTTCGACATCATCCTGGTGGAGGCGGACGGCGCCCATCACAAGTTATTGAAAGCGCCCGCTTTGCACGAACCTTGCATTCCTCAGCACAGTGATTGGGTGATCGCCCTGGTGGGCGGCGCCATGGTGGGCGCCAGCGCCGACCCGGCGCAGATCCACCGCTGGGCCGAGTTCCAGGCCCTGTGCGAGATTGCGGCCGGTGAACGGCTCGACTGGGCCCTGTTTGACCGGCTCATCGCCCACCCCGAGGGGGCGTTCAAGGGCACCCCGCCCGGGGCGCGCCGGGTCTGGTTTATCAATGGAGATTATCAAAATGAGCAGCAGTGGCTGCCCGCCCTGATAAACCTGCTGCAACACCACCCCGAGCTCCACGCCATCTGGCAGGGGGCCGTGCGTGAACCCGGCGCCATCCACCATGTTTGCTGTCGGCCTGCCCCCGAAGCCACGCAGTCGCTGACCCGTTAAGGATGATACGAGGTACCTTATGAATCTGTTTGCACACGCTGCCCGACTGGAGCAGGAGAACACCCCCTTTGCCATGGCCCAGATCATCGAGAGCCGGGGCTCCACCCCGCGCCATCAGGCCCAGATGCTGGTGATGGCCGATGGCCGGATCCTCGGCACCATCGGCGGCGGCATGATAGAGCGGCTGGTGATCGAAGAAGCCGTGGCCGCCATTGCCGAGCGCAAGCCGCGCATCTTCCACGGCCGGATGACCCGCAACGGCGAACATGCGGTGGGCTCGGATTGCGGCGGCGCCATGTCGGTCTATATCGACGTCTACGGCCTGCGCCCCCGTCTGGTACTGATCGGCGCCGGCCACGTCAACCGGGCACTGGCCCATGCCGCGGCACCGCTCGGCTTTGACATCCACGTGGGGGATTGCTTCGAGGGGAGCCTCAGCCCAGATCGCTTTCCGGCCGGCACCCACCTGCAGCAGGCCGACACCATCAGCGCGGTTATCGAGGCGCTTGCCATCGAGTCCGCCAACTTCGTCATCATCGCCACCAACCACCAGGACAAGGAGGCGCTGGAGCGGCTCATCAGCCGTCCCCTCGCCTACCTGGGGCTGCTCGCCAGCAAGCGCAAGGTGCAGACCTTCACCCAGGCCCTGCGCCAGCAAGGGGTGAGCCAGGAGCAACTGCAGCGGCTGCACGCCCCCATCGGCTACAACATAGGTGCCGAAACCCCCGAGGAGATCGCCATCAGCATCCTCGCCGAGCTGTTGCAGGTGAAAAACGGTAAATCGGGCGGCCTGATGCAGGATGATGTGCGCCTCAAGCGGGATCAGCTGGTGGTGATGCGCGGCTCCGGCGATATCGCCACCGGGGTGGCGCTGCGCCTCTACCATGCCGGCTTCAAGGTAGTGATGCTGGATCTCGACAAGCCAACGGTGATCCGCCGCACCGTCGCCTTCGCCCAGGGGATGTTCGACGGCGAAACCAGTGTCGAGGGAGTGCGTGCCAAGCGGGCCGAGAGTGTCGAACAGGCGTTCGAGCAGCTGGATCGGGGCATCATTCCGCTACTGGTTGACCCCGACTGCGCCACCCTTGCCGAACTCAAGCCCCGCTATCTGGTGGATGCCATCCTCGCCAAGCAGAACCTCGGCACCCACAGGGAGATGGCCCCCATCACGGTGGCCCTTGGCCCGGGCTTTGAGGCGGGGCGCGACTGCGATGCGGTCATCGAGACCAACCGTGGCCACCATCTGGGCCGGGTCATCTATCAGGGCCCCGCCCAGCCCAATACCGGCATTCCCGGGGTGATCGAGGGGCACTCCGCCCGCCGGGTGGTGCGCGCCCCTGTCGCCGGGGTGATGAAGAGCATTATCAAGCTCGGCGATCTGGTGCAGGAGGGGGACGTGATCGCCCACGTGGGGGACGCCCCCATTATCGCGCCGCTCTCCGGCATGGTGCGGGGGCTGCTCAGCGATGGCATCGAGGTGACCGTCGGCTTCAAGATCGGTGACATCGACCCCAGAGGCGAGCGGGCCGATCCCACTACCGTCTCTGACAAGGCGCGGGCGATCGGCGGCGCCGTGCTGGAGGCCATGATGCATCTGGCCCAGCGCAGATAAGAGAGTGTTCTTAAAACCAGAAGGGCCCACCATGATGGCGGGCCCTTTTCCATTTTCGTTCCTCTAATCGGCTTAGCCGTGCTTGATGCGGGTCTCCCCCGCCACTGACACCAGGGACCGTTTGCCCTTGCGGCTGATGACGATAAGCGCCAGCACGATCAGGGCGATGCCGCTCCCCTCCACCGGCCCCGGGTTTTCACCGAGCAACCACCAGGAGAGCAGCACGCCGCTCACCGGCACCGCCAGGGTACTGAGGCTGGCGATCCCCGCCGGCAGCTTTTTCAGCACGAACAGCCAGAGGCTCCAGGCCAGCGCCGTGGCGAAGATGGCGCTGTAGGCGAGCGCACCGAACACGTAGGGCTGCCAGTCGATGGGTCGCTCCGGCACCAGGGCCGCCACCAATGCCATCACCAGGGTGGCGTAGATCATCTGCCAGGTGGTGAGGGACATGAGATCCACCGCAGGGTGGCGGGCATACATCCGCTTGGCGATGATGGCGCTGATCCCCCAGCAGATGCCGGAGGCCATTCCCAGCAGCGCGCTCTTCATGGAATCCAGGTGCAACTGCCAGGGCTCGATCACCAACAGCAGGCCGCAGGCCGCCACCCCGACCGCCAGATAGTGGAGCTTGCGCATCCGTTCACCCAGAAAGAGCGCCGCGAAGATCACCACCCAGAACGGCATGGTGTAGCTCAGGATCGCCACCTTACCCGCCCCGCCGCTGATCAGGGCCCACTGGGCCAGCCCCACCATGCCGCAGGTCTGGAACAACCCGATGGCCAGGGTGTAGCGAAACGGAGTGGGTTTAAGGTATTTGCGGCCACGCAGGCATTGCACCAGCAGCAACACCAAAGAGCCGCACAAGCAGCGCAGGGCGGTGAACTCGAACGCCCCCGCGTAGAGCATCACCTGCTTCATCACGATCCAGCTGTAACTCCAGATGGCGGTGAGCAGGATCAATCCCACCAGCGCCGCCATATTGATCTTTCCGCTCATTTGCTTGTTACTCACCTCTTGTCACTCATTGCGCCGGGTCTGCTCTCGGCGTCTTGCCCGCGCTTGAAGGCGGCCATCTTACGCCGCCCATCCTCTGCTGACCATGGGCCCCGAAATGAACAAGGGGGCCGACGGCCCCCGCAATCACACTCAACCCGAGCTGGAACGTCTAGCGGCTGATAAGGGTTCCCGTCTTGCCGGCAATGCCGTCGGCGGCCTTCTCCAGCAAGGTGATCAGGGATTTGCGCCCCGGCAGGGAGGTGGCAAACGAGAGCGCCGCCTCCACCTTGGGCAGCATGGATCCCTTGGCAAACTGCCCCTGTGCAATAAAGCTGTTGGCATCGGCGACGCTCAGCTGATCGAGCCACTGCACATCGGGCTTGCCGAAGTTGATGGCGACCTTCTCCACTGCAGTGAGGATGATCAGCATGTCGGCATCGATGAGCTCCGCCAGCCTGGCACTGGCCCAATCCTTGTCGATCACCGCGCTGGCACCGCGCAGGTGGTTGCCCTCGCGCAGCACCGGAATGCCGCCGCCACCGACGGTGATCACCACCTGACCGGCGGCCAGCATGGCAGAGACGGTCTCCTTCTCGATGATATCGACGGGTTTGGGGGACGCCACCACCCGGCGATAGCCGCGGCCGGCGTCCTCTTTGAGCCGCTCGCCCTTGGCCATCAGCGCCTCGGCCTCCTCCTTGCTGAAGAAGCCGCCGATGGGCTTGCTCGGATCGAGGAAGGCGGGATCGCTTTTATCCACCTCCACCTGGGTCACCAGGGTGGCCACCGGCTTGTGAATACCGCGCACCAGCAGGGCCTCGCGCAGGGCATTTTGCAGGTCATAACCGATGTAGCCCTGACTCAGGGCTACGCAGACCGACATGGGCAGATGGGGCGCCTTGGGATCGTAGCGGGCCGCCACCTCGAACGCCTGCTGGATCATCCCCACCTGCGGCCCGTTGCCGTGGGTCACCACCACCTCGTGCCCCTGGGCAATCAGGTCGGCAATGGTGCCCGCCGTGCTCTGCACCGCCTTCATCTGCTCGGGCAGGTTGTTGCCCAGCGCATTGCCGCCAAGGGCCAGTACGATTCGCTGTTTCATCTTGTTATCTCCAGTGAGGGGACAAGCCGGCGCGATACCGGCCTACCTTTCGTTGTTCAAAAAACCTCGTGGTTTTGCGGGATGCGAACTGATTGTCAACCGGCCACTGTGGGGCAAGGCCAGTGCCGATCCGGCGCCAACGCAGGGTCAAAGGGCGATCTGGCCAAAAAGCGGCCATGGCCACGTCGCCCCAGAAACTCGCCGTCGCGGGCCACTATCTCGCCGCGGCTCAGGGTCAGCCTGATCCGGCCCTGGCAGCGCATCCCCTCGTAGGGGCTGTAGTCACCGTTGTCGTGTAGCGCGGCGTGACGGATCAGTGTCTCGCCACGGGGATCCATCAGCACCAGATCGGCGTCAGACCCCAGTTGCAGGTTGCCCTTGCGCGGCCAGAGGCCAAACAGGCGCGCCGGGTTGGCGCTGGTGAGGGCCACGAAGCGCGACGGCGAGATGCGCCCGCCGAGCACTCCGTGGGCAAACAGCAGCAGCATCCGGTTTTCGACCCCAGGCAAGCCGTTGGGGCAGCGGCTGAAATCGCCGCCGGAGAGGGTCATGCGCTGGACGTGGGAGAAGTTGCAGTGATCGGTCGCCACCACGTCGATGTCGCCAGCAGCGATGCCGACCCACAGCTTGTCCTGCTCGCTGCGCGAGCGCAGCGGCGGGCTGAGCAAGTAGTCGACCCCGTTCTCCTGGTAATAACACTGCTCATCGAGCAGCAGATATTGCGGGCAGGTCTCCACCCAGACCGGCTGGCCCTGGCGGCGCGCCAGTTTCAGATACTCCAGCCCCAAGCCGTTGGAGAGGTGGACGATATAGAGCGGGGCATTGCCCGCGAGCCCCGCCAGATTGATCATCCGGGCGATGGCCTCCGCCTCGCACTCCAGCGGGCGGCTTTGCGGGTGATACCATGGCTCACAGTGGCCAGCGGCCAACAGGGCAGCCCGGCGCGCCGCGATGGCGGCATCGTTCTCGGGGTGGACGGCGGCAAGCGCCCCCACCTCTTTGAGGCGGGCCAGGGCTCGCAGCACGTCGTGGTCCCCCAGCTTGTACTGGTAGGTGAGGTAGAGCTTGAAGCTGCTGATCCCCTCCTCCTGCACCATGGCGGCCATCTCGTGGAGGATGGCGTCATCCACATGCTGAACAACGCCATGAAAGCTGTAGTCGACCACTGCCTGATCGGCGGCATAGTCGTGATAGCGGGCCAGCTGGTGATGCAGGTTGCACCCCGCCGGGCCAAATCCCATGTGATCGACGATGGTGGTGGTGCCACCACAGGCGGCGGCACGGGTACCGCTGAAAAAGTCATCGCAACTGCGGGCAATCCCGACATCGATGTTGAAGTGGGTGTGGACGTCGATGCCGCCCGGCATCACGTAGCAGCCGCTGGCATCGATCAGCTCGGTCTCGCCATCGGGCTCGATAGCGGCGGCGCGCGCAAGGATCACCCCGTTCTCGATCAGCAGATCCTGACGATATTCACCCTGCGCATCGACCAGCACACCCTGTTTGATCAGCCGTTTCATCCCCACCCCCTCGCACATCCGATCGCGTCAAACAGCAAGGCCCCGCCTGCTAAAGACGGGGCACTTGCCACACATGCAACAGCCGGGCGGTGATGGCAGTCACTGCCCGGCAGACCCTTACTTGTCCAGCTCGGCCAGATAGAGCATGGGGATCACGGCGTACATGGCGGCGCACTTGACCAGATGCTCCTTCCAGGTCTTCTCGTTCGGCGCGTGGGCCTCCGGCTCTTTGCCCGGGCCAAAGCCGATGACCGGGATGCCGTGACGACCCATGATGGAGACCCCGTTGGTCGAGAAGGTCCACTTGTCCACCACCGGCGCCTTGTTGAACAGCTGGGTGTACGCCTTGGAGAGGGTTTTGACGGTGATGTGATCCTCTTCCACCTTCCAGGTCGGGAAGTAGCACTCGGTCGGGTAGACCAGACCGGTATAAGCCGGACGATCGTACTGATACATGGAGACCTCGGCACCGGCGGCTTTTACGGCCGGCAGGGCACGGATCTCGTCCAGTGCACCTTGCCAGGTCTCGCCCCAGGTGAGACGGCGGTCGATGGAGACGGCGCAGCTGTCCGCCACGGCGCAGCGGCTTGGCGAAGTGAAGAAGATCTCGGAGACGGTCAGGGTGCCCTTGCCGAGGAAGTCGTCGTTGCCGAGGTTGTGACTCAGTTCCTGCAATTCGCCGAGGATCGGGCCCATCTTGAAGATGGCGTTGTCACCGCGCTCCGGCGCGGAGCCGTGGCAGCTCACCCCCTGCACCTCGACGCGGATCTCCATGCGGCCGCGCTGGCCACGGTAGATCTGGCAGTCGGTGGGTTCGGTACTGACCACAAATTCGGGGCGGATCTTGCTCTGCTCGATGATGTACTGCCAGCAGAGACCATCGCAGTCCTCCTCCTGCACTGTGCCGGTCACCAGCAGGGTGTACTCGTCTTCCAGCCCCAGATCCTTGATGATCTTGCCGGCGTAGACCATGGAGGCCATGCCGCCTTCTTGGTCAGATGCACCGCGGCCACCGATGATCTCGTGATCTTCCATCCCCTCATAGGGATCGAAGGTCCAGTTGGCGCGGTTGCCGATACCGACGGTATCGATGTGAGCATCCATGGCGATCAGGTGCGGGCCGTGGCCGATATAGCCCAGCACGTTGCCCATGGGGTCGATCTCGACCTTGTCGAAGCCGACCTTCTCCATCTCCTGCTTGATGCGCAGCACCACCCGCTCCTCATCGCAGCTCTCACTCGGGATGGCGATCATGTCGCGCAGGAACTGAGTCATCTCGGCCTTGTACTGGTAGGCCTTCTCCAACACCATTTCAAACGGAATTTGCTTGCTCATTGTGTCTCTCCATAACCAACCTCGGGTGCGGGAGTGCGCCTCCCGCCCGCTACTTACTCGTCATGGCACCCGCCGGGCACCATCCTGTTTCGATTCATACCTAGTCACAGGCGGGGTGCTTGCCTTCCCACACCACTTCCCGGTAATGGGCCACGTCTGTGTCCCCTTCGGTGTTGATCACCAGCACCACCGACTGCTCATCGAGCCCCAGCCGGGCCATCAGCACCGCGCGATCCGGGTGGTGGCGCACCGCCGCCAGCACGCCGGTGCCGACCGAGCCGGACTCGCCGGAGATGATGCGGGGATCATCGCCAAGGGGGTTGCCGAGCACTCGCATGCCAAGCGCCGAGACCTTGTCGTGACAGGAGATGAACTGGGTGGTGCAGCCACGCAGCACCGGCCAGCCGAGGGGATTGGGTTCGCCGCAGGCGAGACCGGCCATGATGGTGCGCATGTCGCCCCCCACGTTGACCATCTCCCCCGCCACGCCGGAGCGGTAGATGCAGTCGGCCTGGTCCGGCTCGACCACGATACTGTGCAGGTTCTTCGCCCCGAAGCAGTCCACCAGATAACCGAGCACGCCGCCCGCCAGCGCCCCTACCCCGGCCTGCAGCAGCACGTGGGTGGGCTGTTTGATGCCCATGGCCTGCATCTGCTCGACCGCTTCGTCGGCCAGGGTGGCGTAACCCTGCATGATCCAGGTCGGGATCTTGGTGTAGCCCTCCCAGGCGGTGTCCTGCACTATGTACCAGCCGCGCTCCTCGGCCATCTTCATGGTCAGGCGCACTGTGTCGTCGTAGTTCATGTCGGTGACGATGCACTCGGCGCCGAGGTTCAGGATGTGATCCACCCGCTCCTGGGCCGAGCCCTTGGGCATGTAGACCACCGCATGCTGGCCCACCTGCTTGGCGGCCCAGGCAACGCCACGTCCGTGGTTGCCGTCGGTGGTGGTGGCGAAGGTCATCGGCTCCTTGATGGTGCGCTTGATGAGATCGAAGGTGAAATCCTCTACCGCCACCCCGTATTTTTCACAGAGCAGGTTGGCGATGGCATAGACGCCCCCCAGCATCTTGAAGGCGTTGAGACCAAAGCGTTTGGACTCATCTTTCACCAGGATGTTCTTCACCCCGATATAGGCGGCGAGCGCCTTCAGGTCGCACAGGGGGGTGGGCTCATAACCGACCAGTTTTTTATGAAAGGCGCGGGCCTTTTGCGCCTCGGTACGGGAAAACAGTGGCAGCGATTCACCGGTAAAGAAACGGTTATCGGCAATCTCCATCTTCAGGGAAAATTGGGACATGAATACCTCGCAAAGAGTCATCTCGCCGGGGATCATCGAGTGAAAAGCGCCCCGGGGAGAGAACCCGTGACAATAACTGCGTGATGACGACGGCCGGGCGGGACTTATTTCCCGCCCGGCCAGGCCATTATTTGACGCGTTTTTGCGCTTCTTTTATCAAGCCTTCGAGGGCGGCGCCCGGTGCCGAGAATTTACGGGCGACAATCATGGCGGCGATAATATAGGGCTTCCAGCTCGCCTCTTTATAAGTGGCGATCCGGTATTTCTCGAATACCCCTTCACTCACTTCCCCTTCCTTGCAGGAGACACCGGAAATATCCGCCGGCAGGCAGTGCATATAGAGCGCCTCGCCCCCCTTGGTGAGGGCCATCATCTCTTCGGTGCAGTGCCAATCCTTGTGCTTGGCGTTTTGCGCCAGGCAATGCTGCTCCAGCTCCTTGAGGCCGGCATGATCGTTGGCCCGCAGCAGCTCGGTGCGCCGCTCCATCACCTGATAGGGGGCCCAGGACTTGGGATAGACGATGTCCGCATCCTTGAACGCCTCTTCCATGGAGGTAACCTGGCGGAAACTGCCACCGGAGGCCTTGGCATTCTCCTTGGCCACCTCGATCACGTCCGGGATCAGGTCATACCCCTCTGGGTGGGCCAGGGTCACGTCCATGCCAAAGCGGGTCATCAGGCCGATGATGCCCTGCGGCACGGAGAGCGGCTTGCCGTAGCTCGGCGAGTAGGCCCAGGTCATGGCAATCTTCTTGCCCTTGAGGTTCTCGAGGCTGCCGAAGTGCTCCTGCAACCAGGCGAGATCAGCCATGGACTGAGTCGGGTGATCAATGTCGCACTGCAGGTTGACCAGCGCCGGGCGCTGGGGCAGCACCCCCTTCTCGAACCCCTCGTCGAGCGCAGCCCCCACTTCACGCATGTAGGCGTTACCGGCCCCCAGGTACATGTCGTCGCGGATACCGATGGCATCGGCACAGAAGGAGATCATGTTGGCGGTTTCACGCACCGTCTCGCCGTGAGCAATCTGGGACTTGCCCTCGTCCAGATCCTGCTGAGTCAGGCCGAGCAGGTTGAGGGCGGAGGCGTAGGAGAAACGGGTACGGGTGGAGTTGTCACGAAACACCGAGATGCCAAGACCGGTATTGAACAGCTTGGTGGCGATGTTTTCGGCGCGCAGTCCCTTGAGGGCCTCGGCCAGTTTGAGCACCAGCGCCAGCTCCTGAGGGGTCTGCTCCCAGGTCAGCAGGAAATCTTTTTCATGCAGGTTGGACTTGAGTTCATTGATCTCTTTGATTAACTGGTTCACTGCTTTCATCGTTAGCCCCAATCTGTTGATGAGAAATGCATTGCTCCCCTTCCACTCACAGGTCACCGAAACAAGGGCCATTGGGTGAGTTCATCGGTCAGCGTCAAATAAGGGCAATCAATAAGCGTGCCAACGCATAAATAAGCGGGAAATAACCAGAAAAGGTGTCTTGAATGTGAGCCGACGCACAGCCTGAGGCTATATGGCGCCCCGCCAAGGCAGGTGAGCCGACTTATTTTCAAGCGGATGGCTGAGCGCCACAGAAATAGCGCGAGAATAGGGTGAGAGGAGGCCAAGCCGGCGCTGATAATTATCAGTCCGGCTATCACCGGTACCTGCCAATTGATAGAAAGCGGGGCCACATTCTCATAATGATAACGCCGCGATTGTCGGTCGCGGCGCGGTGAGGCGGGGCCGCCAGGCGACCCGTTGCGGGATCAGGCCTGCACGGCGATCTCGTACTTCTTTATCTTGCGATAGAGGGTAGCGATGCCGATCCCGAGTGCCTGGGCGGCCAGCTTCTTGTTGCCAAGACGCAGCAGGGTCTCCTCTATCATCTGCTTTTCCATGTTCTCCAGCCCGTTTTCGCCAAGTGGCAGCGCCAACCCGCGCTCGACCTGGCCGGCAGCAGGCTCTGGCAGGCTTGCCTCTGGCGATGACCAGGGCGCCCCCGTAGCCGGTGCCGGGTTGCCAGCGGCAGGGCTGAGCGCAGGGTCGGCCAGCACACCATGGGGATAAGGGTCGGGCGAGAGCGGCATGGGCGCGATCTGCGCCATGCTCCGAGGCGGCTCGTCCGCCCCACTGCGCTGGTTGCGCAGGATATTGGGGGGCAGCAGGATGCTCTCGATCACCTCCCCCGCCTGCACCACGTTCACCAGGTACTCGATGAGGTTGCTGAGCTCGCGCACGTTGCCGGGCCAGCGGTAGCCCTCCAGCAGGGCCATTACCTCCGGGCTCAGCCCCGGATAAAGCAGACCGATGCGGCTGGTGTGCAGGTTGAGGAAGTAGTGGGTCAGCAGCGCCACGTCCCCCTCCCGCTCGCGCAGGGGCGGCAAGTGGATGGGAATGACGTTGAGGCGATAGAAGAGATCCTCGCGAAACTTGCCCTCGGCGATGTACTGCTCCAGATGTTGGTGGGTCGCGGCTATGATGCGAATGTCCACCGGCACCGGCCGGCTGGCGCCGATGGGGGTCACCTCCCGCAGCTCCAGCACCCGCAGCAGCTTGGCCTGCATGGTGAGCGGCATGTCCCCTATCTCGTCGAGAAACAAAGTCCCCTGCTGGGCGGCCTGGATCAGCCCCTGCTTGCCGGTGCTGGAAGCCCCGGTGAAGGCCCCCTTCACGTAACCGAACAGCTCGCTCTCGAGCAGCTGCTCGGGGATGGCGGCGCAGTTGATGGCGATGAAGGGCTTGTCGCGGCGCGGGCTGAGTCGGTGAATGGCGCGGGCCACCACCTCCTTGCCGGTGCCGCTCTCGCCGCACACCAGCACGCTGGAGGGGCTCAGGGCGATGCGATGGAGCAGCTTTTTCAGGGCCCGCATCGGCTTGCTCTCCCCGATCAGCATGCTGACTCCCTCGTCGGGCTCCAGCGGCGGGTTCGGTGTGCCGTGGGACTGGTGAAACGCCATCAGAAACAGCTGCTGACCTTGTACGTGGTGCAACTGGCCGATGATCAGCTCCTGACGATCCCCCAGGGTGACGATGTGCTGCAGGTGGCCGGTCAGCCCCTGCTGGGCAAAGGTGAGCGGCCGCAGCCCTATTTCGCAGCCCAGCAGCGCCTCCTGCTGGCAGTTAAGCTGCTTGAGCGCAACCTCGTTGGCGTAGAGCAGCTGGCTCTTCTCGTCGAGCAGCAGGCAGCCCTGATCCATGTGGTTCATCAGGCTGAGGAAGACCTTGTTGACCCCGTCCGACAGGCCGCGCGAGTCGAGCAGCTTGGCCACGAAGATGCTGGAAATGTGCTGCACATAGTCGCACACCTCCTGCAGGTTGTTGTTGAGACGGGCCTGCTGCTCCGGGTTGAAGGCCACCAGGCTGATCACCCCGATGCAGTTCTCCTCCACCATGATGGGCACCCCGAGGAAGGCCCGCTCCCGGCAGCTCTCCTTGCAGCTGCACCCCTCGCAGACCGGATCCTCGCTGGTGTGGGTGACGATCTTCTCGCGCTGATGCTCGATGACGTAGCGCAACAGACGGGAGTCCCCCTCCAGCTGGCGACCGAAGAACTTGCCGTAAGGGCCGGTTCCCGCCACCCGCACCATGTTGGCGTCCACGATTTCCACTTCCAGTTGCAGCACGCTCGCCAGCATCTTGGCAAAGCGCAAAATGGTGGGCTGGATCTGCATCAACAAACATTGGTTACTGACGGACATCATGTTGTAAATCCCCTGGCTCCCACCCCGGGTGGGATTCATGCTGGCCAGATACTATGCCAATTCGGCAGCAACGACTTCGCCGAGGATCACGAAAAGGGAACTTGCACCCGCCCCGCATCCCGGAGTGAGAGCTGGCGCAGCATCTCAATGGGAATCCTTCATTTTCTATTTGTAGGATAAAATTTTTATTTAGCATTCAAAGCGATGGGCTATTTTTACACCAGTTTTTATGTATGAAGAGTTGGTCGAAGCGATCGAACTGAGGCCCTAACGAAATACGATTATCAGCAAAGAGAGCCTGGCTGTATTCCATGACTTTCCCAGCGAAACAGAAAAAGGGAACGCCGATTAGAGCAGTGGCCATTTTATTCACACATTAAGTTGTGCCAATGCCGCCCCCCTAGATCCAACTGCCATGTGTGAGTCCCTTATCGTGACCGAATTAACAATGTCATCAATTTGCCATTGAACAGGCATGAATTGGGTATACATTACTTCTCTGCGTGTTTTTTGTAGCCATATGGAGATATGTAATGAGCAAGGAAGCTATCTATAAAAATCTGGAATCTTTGGCACCGGTCGTAAAGGTACTCGGGGAAGTGGACAAAGCCTTAAACGATAAGGAACGAATTGATTCTGACAGTGATGATATCAAGGAAGTGCTGGCTGCCGCTGGCGGTGTCGGTGCTGGTGCGGGTATTGGGTTTGCAGGTCTTTATTTCGGCGGCATGACTGGTCTCTCTGCTGCTGGCATCACCTCTGGTCTGGCTGCAGCTGGCGGCCTCGTGGGTGGCGGTATGGCGGCAGGCGTAGCTGTTCTGGCGGCACCTGCAGTGCTGCTGGGTGTTGGCGCTTACGCTTTAGTATCACAACGTAACAAACGCAAGTTGAAAGAAAAGAAAGAGATGTTGCTGCAAGAAGCGATGAAAAAGCAGAACGCCATCATTTCAGAACTGCGCAAATCCTCAGACGACAACAAAGCAAGGGCAGACTATCTGACCAAACTCAACACACTCCTGCAATCAATCATCATTGACCTTGAGGGTGACTTGAAGGTGGCTGCCTGATGAGCAATGACAAGGGTGATTATCTCACCGATGGATTGAGGGTTGCAGTTCATCACAAGCAAATGCTTGATCAACTGGGCTCCGAACATGATCAGCAGCGTCATAGCCTCGATGCTGCGATCAACTCCAGTGAAGCCTTGCTCCGACGCTTGGGTAAGGCATTACCGGTAAAAGACTCCAGCACGTCAAACTCTTTGCACGTAATTACCCCTGTCAGGACAAAATCATGGGAAGAAATCCTTGCAGAGGCTAAACAAGCAATACCTGGTGAGGTCGATTTTAATGATGTACTGACGCCAGCGGAAATTGATGCTGTATTGGCAAAACATCAGAAACTCGGTGAGCACCTGGGTTGGCTCGGCAGCCTTGATCGATACGATGTTGCACTGGCTGTTTCTGCGGGCATCCTCTCCGGGCTTACCGATATCTTTCTTGTCCAGGTGCCCGCACATCCGGGATTTTTGGGTAGTCCTGCTTCGGAAGGGGGATGGTTATCCAACAAGGTCAAGGAGCTTTTTGGCGAAGTTCTGCCACCAGAAAAGATCAAAGAGCTTGAAGGGTTGTACAAAGTCTCTTTCGATCCCTCGACTAGTAGTGACCTGAAAGAAACTGTTGCTGGATTGGGCCCTCACACTCATCGTTACCAATCATTGGGACATGACCCCATTCTAGGTTTCATTTTTGGGGTCAAAGATGTGTTGTGCGGTGAATTTACTGCCATTGATAAGTTTGGCAACGTGATTGTCCAACAAACTGCTGCGCCATTACTGGAGGGTGAGCATTTTATTATAAGGCTCCTGGAGGCCATCAGAAAAGTTGGCGGTCATCTGGCATCAGATGTAGCAACACCAGCAGGCCTGCCCGCCCCCCTGATGCCCCTTCTCTCTTTCTTTCAATTCGGAACGATAGGAAAGCAAGGTTACACCATCGCTGAAGTTGCAAGACAGATGTATCGCAGTGGATACGACCTGCGTCATTTCATTGCGGCCTCAGTGCCATTGGCGATCAGTGAATTGATTGTTCGGCTTGGCTTTATGGTTAGAAAGCTCAATGCGGGAGCGACACTGGCCGAGGCATTTCCCAATGCAGCGCATCCGCAACTTCGTCGCCAGCTGCTGATTGCACATGGGGTGGCAGGAGTGATCAATGCAGGCAAAGTAACAGTGACCAGCAACCCCTTATCTATTAGCTGGCCACTCGTTTTAACGCTGCTGCGCTACGGTATGCCAGAAATGATGTATTTGATTTATGGCCAAGAAAAAGAGAGAGCAAAGCTGGTTGAGACCGAGATAATGGCTGACTACAGAGCCATTCATCAGGAGCTTGATACACAGCTTATGATGCTCCCTCACATCGTGATATAGGCTGGTAAAATGCAGCCCCGCATCGCGGGGCTTTCTTCAAGGTAAATATATTATCTTGCAGACCATTTTTTCAGCGCTTCCAGCACTTTGAAGGCCAAAGGCGCATCCAGCCATCCACGCCGTCATCCGTTGTATCCAGTGGTTTAATGCATTCTTAGATCTATTCCTTCGACTCCAAAGCTGGACAACCTTGACTTGCTCAAAGTTACTGACTCTGATTTAACAACAGAAGGGCTATAGCTTCGATTAGCGAAGTGCAATCGGACTTTCGTAGTAGCAATAAAAAGGACGCCCTCAGGCGTCCTTTTTATTGCTGCACAGGATCAACTGCCCAGATGCAGGGCCAGCCAGACCGCCAGCGGGATCACCAGGACCGAGAGCGCATTGCCACCGAGCACGATACTGGCCACCTTCTCGGGCTGGCACTGGTACTGCTCGCACAGCATGTAGTTGAGCACCGCCGGGGGCAACGCCACCGACAGCATCAGAAGCGGAACCCAGGCCGGTTGCAGCGGCAGCAGCCAGACCGCCAGCCCCAGGGAGATACCGCCGGCCAGCAGATAGAGCAGGTTGCACTTGAGGGCCAGCCCCAGATGATCCAGCTCCCCTTCCATCAGCCGGATGCCGAGGGCAAACAGCATCAGCGGTACCGAGATCTGGCCGAGCAGCGAGGCGCTGGTCACCAGGTATTCGGGCAGCGGAATGTGCAGATTGGCCACCAGCAGGCCGGCCAGGGCGGCCCACAGCACAGGGCTTTTCAGCCAGAGCCAGCGGGAGGTGTTGGCCGAGAGGATGAACATGCCCACCGAGAAGTGGAGCAGGTTGGAGAGCACGAAGAGGATGATGATGGCGCCCAGCTGCTGCTCGCCAAAGGCCAGCACCATCAGTGGAATGCCGAGGTTGCCGGTGTTGCGAAACATGGCGGGCAGGATCAGGGCCGGTCGGCTGATGCTGCTAAACCTGAGCAGAGAGAGCAGCAGCCCAGGCAGCAGGATCACCAGGGTTCCCGCCGCGATGAGCGACAGGTGGGCCATCAGATCCAGCGGGTATTTGACCAGCGCCGAGAACACCAGCGCGGGGGTGAACAGCTCGATATTGGCCCGATTGACATAGCCCAGCGCGCCGCCCGGACGCAGCCTGCCGTAGAGGGCACCAAGCCCCACCACCGCAAACACCGGAATGACGATATTGAGCAGCGCGCTGAACATGGGCGAGTCCTTTACAGTTCGCGGGCGGGGGTTCCCATCAGCAGCACGGGATCCAGAGTCACCTCCTGGCGGCCGTTGCTCACCCAGAGCTGGCCGTCGGAGATGGTGCAGGTGAGCTGCATGGTGCGCTCGACCATCTCGGTCAGCGGCAGGGTCTGGCTGTCGGAGAGCTCAATCACGGTGAGGTTGTCGTGCAGGCTGAGCTTGCCCTGGTTCTGCTTCCACCAAACGCTGGTGCCACGGCCACCGTAAAGGTAGAGCACCACATGACGGGAGCGGTTGCACGCCTTCTTGAGGCGGCGCTCGTCGGGCTGGCCGAGCTCGATCCAGAGTTCAATCTCGTCGGAATAGTTTTTGCGCCAGAGCTCCGGCTCGTCATCGGCGGAGAGGCCCTTGGTGAACTCCAGTCGCTCGGCGGCGTGCCAGGCGAAGGCCGCCAGCCGGATCATCATCCGCTCGTCGGTCTCGGAGGGGTGACGGGCCAGGGTGAGAGAGAAGTCCTGATAGAGATTGCGATCCATGTCGGACAGGCTGAGCTGAGCCTTGAATACGGTTGCCTTGAGAGCCATAGAAAACCTTGAATACCTTGGGAAGCGGGCCGAAACGAAAAACTGCGCGCCAGTGTAATCAAAATCGGCGGCCGGTTCGACCTCAAGCAGCACAGATTTGGCCTAGCTCGCGCAGATAACGGCCTGCCAAGGCTCCAAAAACAAATGCCAGTCCGAAGACTGGCATTTGGCGGTATGAACGAAAGAAGCGGATCACTTCTCGGCGGACTTGACCCCGAAGGCATTGAGCAGCAAGCAGCAGGTCACTGCTACCGCTACAAACCCGCTCAGGAAGATAAAGGGCATGGCCCCATATCCCAATACAGTCCAGATGGTTTGTTCAAGCAGACTCATTATGTGTCCTTCATCCAGTGAAATGGGTGTCCCTTTCGTGACGGGGTTATTCCCCGTTCCTGATGATGCTATTTGACCCCAACCAGCGCCTGAGTCCTATGCCACCAAAGTAATAAATAGGGGGCTACTTTGCGTTGGATCAACAATTTATCCCTTGCCGAGGAAAAATATGGACGCAATTCAACCCGTTGTCAGCCTGCGGCCCTCTCCTCTCCCATTGCTGTACCAAAAAAAGGGAGGCGACCCCAGGGTCGCCTCCTTGTCGGTTGGCCTGTTGCCGCGAGCGGCGCACCCTCAATAGAAGCGCTGCTGCTCGGCGGCCATCGCCTTGAGGCGATCGCAGGGTGCAAACCGGTCGCCATAGCGCTTCTGGTAGTGCTCAAGGCGAGCCACCAAATGCTCGATGCCGAGGCTGTCCATGTAGCGGAACGGGCCCCCCAGGAATGGCGGGAAACCGATGCCGAAGATGGCGCCGATGTCGCCATCGCGAGCCGAAGCCACCACGCCGCTGTCGAGCGCCATGGCCGCTTCGTTGAGCATCATCAGCACGCAGCGCTCGGCGATCTCCGCCTTGGCCTGTTTGGCCTGGGGGCTGACGCCCAAGACGCCGTAGACGCTGTCGTCCACCTTCTTCTTGCCCTTGGCGGCTTTGCCGTAGAGGTAGAAGCCCTTGCCGTTCTTGCGCCCCTTGCGATCGTTTTGCAGCAGCTTGTCAAAGGCCGCCGGTGCCTGGAAGCGCTCGCCCCCCAGCTCTTTCTCGAGGATCGGGGAGATCTTGGCGCCAACGTCGATCCCCACCTCGTCCAGCAGGGTGATGGGGCCCACCGGGAAGCCGAAATCGAGCAGGGCACCGTCCAGCACCTCCACCGGCTCCCCTTCCAGCACCAGGCGCGCCGCCTCGTTCATGTAAGGGGCCAGGATGCGGTTGACGTAGAAGCCCGCCTCGTCCTTGACCACGATGGGGGTCTTGCCCTGGGCACGGGCGAAGGCCAGGGTAGTGGCAACCGTCTCGGCACTGGTGCCGGCGTGGGGGATGATTTCCGCCAGCGGCATCTTGTCCACCGGGCTGAAGTAGTGCAGCCCCACCACCCGCTCCGGGTGTGCCGCCGCCGAGGCGATCTGGTGGATCGGCAGAGAGGAGGTGTTGGAGGCAAACACTGTGTGCTCGCCGCATTCGCGCTCTACATCCTTCACCATCTGGTGCTTGAGATTGAGATCTTCGAACACGGCTTCCACCACCAGGTCGACCCGGTGGAAACCGGAGTAATCGAGGGTGCCGGTGAGCAGGCTCATCTGCTTCTCAAGCTCGCTGCGCAGGATATGACGACGCTTGAGCTTCTTGGCCAGGATGTCGTAGCTGTAGCGCATGGCGTTGCCGATGCCGGCACTGGCCACGTCCTTGATCCGTACCGGTACCCCCGCCTTGGTGGCGGTGACGAAGGCGATGCCGCCCCCCATCAGACCACCGCCCAGCACGGCGGCATGGCCCACCTTGCGCGGCTCGGCCCCCTGATAGGTGACCTCCTTCTTCATCTCTGTGGTGGCAAAGAAGATGGAGCGCAGGGCGGCGGATTCGCTGGTCATCACCAGCTCGCCAAAGTGGCGGGATTCGGCGGCAAGGCCTGCCTGCATCCCCTCTTCCACCCCGATGCGCACCACCTCCAGGATCAGCTCAGGAGCCGGGTAGTTGCCACGGGTCTTCGCCTTCACCCCCTTGCGAGCCTGATCGAACAATACCTTGCGGCCAAGCTTGTTGGTCTCCAGCAGTTTGCCCTGCAGATCTCGCTTCAGCTCGTGCCGGGGCTTGCCCTTCTTGGCCAGCTTGATGGCGGCCTCCAGCAGGATGGAGGGGGGCACCACATCGTCCACCAGCCCCAGTTTCTTGGCCTGCTTGGCCCGCACCTGCTTGCCGGTCAACATCAGATCGAGCGCCTTGGCCACCCCGATGAGGCGCGGCAGACGCTGGGTACCACCGGAGCCCGGCAGCAAGCCCAGTTGCACCTCGGGCAGGCCGAGCACCGTCTTGCCGTGATCGGTGACCACCCGGCCATGACAGGCCAGCGCCAGCTCCAGCCCACCACCGAGGCAAGGGCCGTGAATGGCGGCGATCACCGGGATGGGCAGCGACTCGATCTCGGCAAAGATCACCTGGCCTTCCCGCGACAGCGTCTCGGCATCCTTGGCGCTGGTACAGGCCGCCAGCATGCTGATGTCGGCGCCGGCGATGAAGGAGTCCTTCTTGCCGGAGACCACAACCAGGCCGATCAGCTCTTTATTGGCTTTCACCTCGGCCAGCACCGCGCGGATCTCGTCCACGAAGGCGGCTTTGAGGGTATTCATGCTCTCGCCCGGCACATCCATGGTGAGAATGCCGATGCCATCCTGGCGCACCGCCAGGGAAAAAGTCTTCTCGCTCATCACTCTACCTCCAACACCATGGCCACGCCGAGACCGCCCGCCGCACAGGCGGTGTTCAGCCCCAATCCTCCCCCCCGACGCCGCAGCTCGTGCAGGGTCTGGGTGATCATGCGCGCACCGGTCGCGGCAAAGGGGTGACCATAGGCCAGCGAGCCACCGAGGACGTTGAATTTGTCCATGTCCACCTCGCCGATGGCCTGCTCACGACCCAGCTTGCTCTGGGCAAACTCGTGGCTGGCAAACATCTTGAGGTTGGCCAGGGTCTGGGCGGCAAAGGCTTCGTGCATGTCGATCAGAGTGAGATCGCTGAGCGTGATGCCGGCGCGGTCCAGCGCCAGCGGGGTGGCGTAGGAGGGGCCCATCAGCATGTCCTGCCACACATCGATGGCAGAAAACGCGAAGCTGCGGATATAGCCGAGCGGCTCGAGACCAAGCTCGCGGGCCCGCCCTTCGCGCATCAGCAGCACTGCGGCGGCGCCGTCGGTGAGCGGGGTGGCGTTGGCGGCGGTGACCGAGCCGTGCAGCCGGTCAAACACCGGCTTGAGCTTGGCGTAGCTCGCCAGATCCGAGCTTTCGCGGATGTTGTTGTCTCGCTCCAGCGGCGCCTTGTAAGGAGGTACGTGAGCGGTGAACACCTCGCCACTCAACTTGCCATCGGCCCAGGCCTGAGCGGCCAGGGTGTGGGAGCGGTGCGCCAGCGCATCTTGCGCCTCGCGGCTGATCTGGTGGCTCTTGGCCATCTGCTCGGCGGTCTGGCCCATGGAGAGGCCGGTGGAGTACTCGGCCACGGCGGGCGGCACCGGCAGCAGATCCTTGACCCGCAGCTGGCGCAGGATATTGAAACGCTGCTGCAGATTGCGCGCCTTGTTGAGATCCACCAGGGCGCGGGCCAGCTTCTTGCTCACCCCGATGGGCAGCACGGAGGAGGAGTCGGCACCGCCGGCGATGGCGATGTCCACCGTGCCGGCCATGATGGATTCGGTGACGTTGGCGACGGCCTGGAAACTGGTGGCGCAGGCGCGCGACACGCTATAGGCATCGGTGCTGACGCTCATGCCGGTGCCGAGCACGATCTCGCGGGCGATGTTGGGGGCTTCCGGCATCTGTACCACCTGGCCGAACACCAGCTGGTCGATGAGCTTGGGATCGAGATCGGTGCGAGCGAGCATCTCGCTCACCACCAGTTTGCCCAGATCCACCGCAGGTACGCCGTGAAAGGCGGTGGCCTGCTTGGCAAAGGGAGTGCGCAAACCCGCCACGACGGCAATCCGTTCGCCCTGGCGAGTCGTCAGTTTCAATGGCTCTTTCATCCTGGCTCCTTGGTTAAACGAGAAGACTAAAGGGAGAGGTCTGACCTCATTGCGCCACATCTTAACAATCCACTCACAAATTTCATACGACTGATTGAAACTAAATTGCCGCCATCTTGGCCCCCTCCCTCGCCCTTGTGCGCCAACTGGAGTATAAAAAGATCAACTTCTATGAAAACAACGGGTTTATTGCATGGCAGCGGCCGAGTTCAGACAGCTTGGGGACTATCTTGGTAGTCAGATTCTGGGACAGGGCCCCCTCATCGAGGGGCTGCTGATCGCCCTGTTATGTGAAGGACATGTGTTGATCGAGGGCGCCCCCGGTCTTGCCAAGACCCGGGCCGTCAAGGCGCTGGCCGGCGCGGTGGAGGGACGCTTTGCCCGCATCCAGTTCACCCCGGACCTGCTGCCCGCCGATCTCACCGGCAGCGAGGTGTTTCATCCCCAGGATGCCAGCTTCGTGTTTCAGCCCGGCCCCCTCTTCAACCACCTGGTGCTGGCGGACGAGATCAATCGGGCGCCGGCCAAGGTGCAATCCGCCCTGCTGGAGGCGATGGCCGAACATCAGATCACCGTGGGCAAGAAGAGCTGGCGCCTGCCACCCCTATTTATGGTGGCCGCCACGCAAAACCCGATAGAACAGGAGGGGACCTATCCCCTGCCGGAGGCCCAGCTCGATCGCTTCTTGCTCAAGCTGCTGGTGGACTACCCGAGCCCCGCCATGGAGCTGGCCATCCTCCAGCTCAACGCACAGGGCGACACCCTGCCAACACCGCCGCTCACCCTGAGCCAGGCCGATCTGCTGGCGGCCCGCAGCGCGGTGCAGGCGGTGCAGATGCAGGGGCGCCTCGAGCACTATCTGGTGCAGCTGGTCTGCGCCACCCGCCCTGGCAGCGGCCTCTGTCCGGAGCTCGAACCCCTGGTCGCGGTGGGCGCCAGCCCCAGGGCTAGCATAGGTCTGGCCAGGGCGGCCCGCGCCAGGGCCTGGCTGGCCGGGCGGGATTTCGTGCTGCCCGAAGACATTCAGCAACTGGCACCGGCCGTGCTGCGCCATCGCCTCATTCCCAGTTATCAGGCGCTGGCGGACAACCTCGACAACGAGGCGCTAATCACCCTGCTGCTGGATGCGATCCCATGCCCCTGAGCCCGCTCGCACCCTTTGCGCAGGCCCTGCTGCCATGACGGACGCCGCCGCTCCCCTCGCCCATCCCGATATCGCCCTGCCGCTTGCCAGGTTGCTGGCGATCAGGCTGTGGGCCCGGCAGGGGCCGCGCTCGTCCATTCAACCGGTGGCGCAGGGGCGGCTGGGCCGCACGCCGGGGCTCACCTTTCGCGAGCTGCGCGCCTATCAGGCCGGCGACGAGGTGCGCCACATCGACTGGCGGGTGACCGCCCGCCTCGGTCGTCCCTATACCCGCCTCTACAGCGAAGAGCAGGATCAGGCCCACTGGCTGCTGCTCGACCTCTCTCCGGCCATGTACTTCGGCTCACGTCACCAGCTCAAGGCACGCCTGGGCTGCGAGCTGGCCGCCGCCCTGCTCTGGCAAGGGGAAAAGCAGGCCAACACCCTGATCTGCCACGGCGTGGAGACACACCTGCAACATCAGCGCGGCTCTCTGGTGCCGCTGCTGGAGGCCCTCTGCCACCACTACCGGCTGGGGCTGGCACGCACACCGCCCCCCCACGCCCTAGCCCATACCCTGGCCCGCCTCAATCTGCCCCACGGCGCCAGATTGACCCTGATCACCGATCACAGCCCCCTCGATGAGGCGCTCTGCCGCCAGTTGCAGCTGCTCGGTCGGCGCCACGACATTCATTGCTGGCAGATCCGCGATCCGCTGGAGGCAGCCCTGCCCGCCCAGGGCCGCCTGGCGGTGCGCGCCGGCCAGCAGAGCGGCTGGCTCGAGGCCGGCGAAGCGGGGTTCGCCTGGCGCTATCAAGCGGCCGCCGAGCAGCTGGCCCGTCAGAGCCATCAGCAACTGCTGCCGCTGGTGCAGCGCCTCTACCGGCTCGACAACGGCCAGCCGCTGCAACGCCAGTGGCAGGAGGGGGCATGCCGCCAATTCTGAACTGGCTTGCCAGCGCCGTGCCGGGCAGCAATGTACCCACCTCCCCGCTGGCGGCCCAGCTGCGCGACATTCATCCCGGCCCACCGCTGCAGCTCGCCTTTGATCCCCGCCTGCTGGGCTGGTGGTGGCTGCTGATCGCTCTGCTGGTCGGCACCTTGATCATCCTCGGCGTGCAGAGCCTGCTGCGTTATCGCCGCTGGCAGCGGCAGCTCGACTGGCAGGCCCCTGATCTGGTGCCCCAGTTGCAAGCCGTGATGCGCGAGGCCGTGCTGCCGCGCTGGCCCGAGGCGGCCTCCCTGCAGGGCGAGTCCTGGCTCGTCTTTCTTGATTCTTTGGGGCTCGATCCTCTGGGAGGCAGCCGTTTTCGCGAGCTGGCCCCGCACTGGTCTGCCTGGCTCTACGGCGGTCAAAGCCCGGATGCGCAGCAGCGCCAGACACTGCGCCGGGCCTACCTCGCCTGGGGACGTCACTGCATCTGCCCGCCAGCCTGGTTGCTGGCGCTGCGCACTCGCTGGCGGCGCGGGCCAAGCCTTACAAGAGATGCGCACATCCGGAGGCAATCATGATCCTCGCCTGGCCCTGGTTTGCCCTGGCGCTGGTGCTGCCGCTGCTGGTGCGCTTTGGTCTGCCACCTCACCCCAGCAGCGCACACGACCCCGGCGTGCTGAACCATGCCGGCTTTCCCCTGCTGCGTCCCCATGCTGGCCAGCCCCTGTGGCGAATGGCGCTGTGCTGGTGCGCCCTGGTGCTGGCGCTCTGCCGCCCCCAGTGGCAGGAACCGCCTCAGGTGAGCTATCAGAGCAGCCGGGATCTCATCCTGGCGGTGGATCTCTCCGACAGCATGCGCACCCAGGACATGCTCGACGACGGGGAGCAAAAAGACCGGCTCAGTGCGGTGCGCCAGCAGATAGACAGGCTCATCGCCGCCCGCCCCGGCGATCGCATCGCCCTCATCGTGTTTGCCGACCACGCCTACCTGCTCTCGCCCCTGACCCAGGAGACCAACGCCCTGCTCGGCCTCACCCGCGAGCTCGATTTCGAGCTGGTGGGGCGCACCACCGCGCTGGGCGAGGCCATTCTGCTTGCTCGCCAGCACAAGGCTCCCAACCGCTCCACCGCCCTCTTGCTGGTCACCGACGGGCGCAACACCGCCGGCAGCGCCGATCCCCTCAGCGAAGCCAAGCGGGCCGCCGCCGCAGGCATTCGCCTCTATACCTTGGGGGTGGGCGCCGATCCGGATACCTTTGCCGAGGCGATGGCACCCACGCTGGCCCCGGCCCAGAGCGATCCCAGCGCCGAGCTGGACGAAGCCCTCTTGCAGCAACTGGCCGAGGTGGGCCATGGCCGTTACTTCCGCGCGCGCACCCAGGGGGATCTCGAGGCCATCAATCAGGCGCTGGATACCCTGGAGCCCGTTGCCACCGCGCAGACCCGCTATCGCCCCAACCAGGAGCTCTACCCCTGGCCACTGGCGCTGGCCTGGCTGCTACTGAGCTGGCCAGCCCGGTTGCGCTGGCCGCTGCGGCTGACCCGCAAAGCCGCACTGCCTGACAACCCATCCCGAGGCGCCCCATGATGGAGCTCACCCTGCTGCGCCCGCTCTGGTTGCTGGCCCTGCTGCCCTGGCTGTGGCAGGGGTGGCGCCGTCGCCGCCAGGCCCCGCTGCTGGCCCCCGCCATGCAGGCCTATCTGCTGCCGGGACAGCGGCGCCACTGCCCCTGGCTCTGGCTGGCCTGCCTGCCGGTGATCCTGGCCTTGAGCGGCCCGGCCCTGCGCCAGCAGAGCCTGAGCGTGCCAAGCCCCGCCCTCGACATCTGGCTGCTGGATCTCTCCCGCTCCATGCTGGCCACCGACCTGCTGCCGGATCGGGCCACCCGGGTGCGGGTGCTGCTGCAGGATCTGCTGGCCGACAGGGAACGGCAGGAAGCAGCCCATCCCATCGCCCTCATTCTGTTTGCCGGCGATGCCTACCTCGCCATGCCACCCACCCGGGATCAGCAGGCCATCGCCCTGCTGCTGCCCGACCTGCGCCCGGCCATCATGCCAAGACAGGGCAGTGCGCCCGAGCGCGCCGTGGCACTGGCGCTCAGGCAGATCCCCGCCGGCCGGCAAGCCCGCCTGCTGCTGATCACCGATGACCTGACCGCCCGTCAGGCCGAGCGGATCAAGGCGATCTGGCCCTGCCAGGGCAACCTCTTTTGCCACCCCGAAGTGCAAGCCCGTCTCGATATCCTGCTGGCCAACGCAGGCCAGCCCAGCCAACTGCCCGCCACCCTGGGCGGCGGCCTTGGCCGCGAGCTGCCCGCCCCGGATGTGGCGGCGTTGCAGCAGCTGGCAACCGATCTCGGCGGTCAGCTGCAGTGGCTGCAGCAAGGATTGCCGCGCTTTGCCCCCCTGCCCATGAGTCAGACCACAGGCGCACACCAGGCGCAGGATCTCGGCCCCTGGCTGCTGCTGCCCCTGCTGCCGCTGGCACTGCTGGCCCGCATCGGCAGCCTATGGCTGGTGGTAATGGGGACACTCTTGCTGACGCCCCCCTCCCTGCAGGCCAATCCGGCGCTTGCCAGCATGCCCCCCGGCGGGGACAACCTGGCCTGGCAGGCCTTCTTGCAGGGGCGCTATCAGGAGGCGGCCCGCGCCTTTGCCGATCCCGTCTGGCAGGGCAATGCCTGGTATCGGGCCGGCGACTACGCCCGGGCCGTTGCCGCCTACGGCCGGGCCAACAGCGCCACCGCCCACTACAACCGGGGCAACGCCCTGGTACAGCTCGGCCAGTTGGCCGCCGCCGAGCAGGCCTATCTGGCGGCGCTGGCACTGGCCCCCAACCATGAAGACGCACTTTACAACCTGGCGCTGCTGCGCGCCCAGCCGCCCGCGGCAGCACCAGAGGCGCAGGATCCCAAGCCTGTCGATACCCCCGAACAGGCCGCTACCCCGGATGCCCCGCTGCCTCCATCTCCCCCCGTACTGCTGCTGGAGCAGCGGCTGCGCAAGGAGGATCAGCGCAGGCGCGAGCAGGAGGCCGACAAGGGCCTTCTCCCCACAAGAGGGGAGGATCCCTGGTGACGCGCCTCTTTGCCCCTTGCCATGCACTCTGCCTTCTGCTGCTCTGGCTGCTGCCGGCGCAGCTCTTTGCCGCCCCGCCCCGGGCCGAGCTGCTGCCGGGGGCCGATCGCCGCGACTGGCTGCTGATCATCGAAGCGGACGGCGAGCGCCAGAGCGATGAACTCGCCATCACCCCCCTGCTGCGCCGGTTTGCGGTGGGCAAGGTGACCATGAGCCGGGTCACGGCCCCGCATCAAAACCTGACCCGCTGGCAGATCCCCCTGCACCTGCTGGACGACGCAGAGCAGCAAGTGCCGGCTCTGTCGCTGGGGACGGAGCAGACTCCGTCCATCCCCTTTCCGCCGCGCTCCGAGAGCGGCAGCCTGGTGCCAGCCCCTGCCATCTCCCCCATCGAGTTGCAGGCCCGGGTGCTGCAACAGGGGCCGCTCTACCCCGGTCAGCCCTTTGTCTATCAGCTCAGCCTCTGGCTGCCCGCCAACATGGAGGCCCCCAACCTCACCGAGCCGGCCAGCGATGCCTTCACCGTCCGCCGTCTCGGCAACGATCAGTGGCAGCCCCCGGCGAGCCCCGGCCTGCCTGGCCGGCTGACCCGCAGCTGGCTGCTGCAGGCCAGGGAAGCCGGGCGCCATCCGCTGGAGTCCCCCCGCTTTCAGGGGCGTTTGCCGCAGGATGACGGCGGCAGCGACCCCCTCTCGGCCCGGGCGGCCACCCTGTTCGTACAGATCGACGAGCCTCCGCTGCAACCGGTGGCGAGCCGGCTTACCCTGAGCCAACGGCTGGATCCACCCACCGGCGCCAGAGCGGGCGAACCGGTGATCCGCACCCTGACCCTCACCCTGGAGGGGGGGGATGGCAACCGCCTCACCCTCTCCAGAGTGCTCGGGAGCACAACCCTGCCCACCGGCGTGCAGGCCAGACCGGACGGGGAACAGCAACAGGAGCGCTATCTCGCCGAGGGGACGCTGCGCTTCGAGCGCGAGTGGCGTCAGGCCCTGACCGTCGACGAGCCCGGCGACTACCTGCTGCCCGCCATCGAGCTGGCCTGGTTCAACACCCAACACAAGCGCATCGAATACGCGCGCCTGCCCGCCACGCCCCTGCACATCACCGCGGGCGTGCAGGGGCAACCGGCACAGGATGGGCCGAACGACGAGAGCCTGCTATGGGTCATCTGGGCTCTGCTGCTGCGCGCCTGCTGGCGCCACGGGCCGCGCTGGCACGCCTTTTACCGCCTGCAACAGGCGCTGTATCGGGCCGATGCCGAACAGATCCGGGCCCGCTTGCTGGCGTGGGCCTGCCTGCGCTGGCCTCAGCCCCATCTTCGTCTCGACACCCTGCCCTATCGCCGCGATCCAGCCCTTACGCCCCACTTCGCCGCCCTGGAGCGAGCCTGTTTTGCCGCCGTCGCCCCCGCTGGCCATGATGGGCACGACTGGCGCGGCTTTGCCGCGGCCCTATGCGGCCATGAAACTTTTGCGATAGCCTATGGCCTCAGGCAACTGGCCCGGATCGGTGGATCCGGGCCTTCATTCAAATAAGGAAGCCCAGCGATGGCTTTAGGATTTTTCAGAAAAAAAGGCGCCACGGTCGGAAAGGATCCCACGACCTCTCCGGTCTATGGAGGTATGGCCGACAAACAAACCAAATACGAAGCCCTGGTGCATGCCCTGCACGGGGACATCTACCGCTACGCCTACTGGCTGTGCCGGGATCCGCAAGTGGCGGAAGACCTGGTGCAGGAGACCTTCCTGCGCGCCTGGAAGGGGATAGACACCCTGGTGGATGACAAGGCCGCCAAGGCCTGGCTCATCACCATACTGCGGCGGGAGAACGCCCGGCGCTTCGAGCGCAAGCAGTTCGATCTCGTCGATCTCGACGAGCACCCCCAGAGCGATCAGGAGGCGCTGCACAGTGAGCAGGAGATGGAGAACGAGTGGCTCAGACGCCACATCGCCCGCCTGCCGGCAGAATACCAGGAGCCCCTGCTGCTGCAGGTGCTGGGAGGCTTCAGCGGCGACGAGATCGCGGCGCAACTGGGGCTCAACAAGAACACCGTCATGACCCGCCTGTTTCGGGCCCGCAACCAGATCAAAGAGGCCATGGAGTCAACGACCCAACAGAGAGGACACACCAATGGATGAGCTGGAATTTCGCCGTCGGGCCATAGCCCATCCACATGAGCAGGATCCCGCGTTTCTCGAGCAGGCCCAGCGCTCCCCCGCCAACCGCAAGCATCTGGAGGAGATGAAGCAGCTCGATCGCAGCCTGCAGCGGGCGATGGAGGTCGAGGTGCCGGCCGGCCTGGCCGAGCGCATCCTGCTCAGGCAGGCACTGGAAGCGGATCAGGAGCAGGTGGTTCCCCTGCCGGTGCGCCCGCGCAGCAACTGGCGTGCGCTGGCGATGGCCGCCTCGGTCGCCTTCCTGCTCGGCATGAGCACCCGCTGGCTGAGCTGGCCGCAGGCCACCCCGGACGAACTCTCGCTGGCCCAGGTCGCCATGGCCCACGTCTATGGCGAGGAGCCCTTCATCAAGGATGTGGACGAGCAGGTGAGCCTGCGCACCATCAACGCCAAGATGGAGAAATATGGCGCCACCCTGATGGGCATGCAGGGGCTGAAGATCACCTATGTCAACCACTGCTCCTTCTATCAGGGGCCGGCGCTGCACATGGTGCTGCAGGGCAAGATGGGCCCGGTCACCCTGTTCCTGGTGCCCAAACATGTGCCGCTCACCCTGCAGCCCACCTTCGAGGATGGCCAGCTCAAGGGGGAGATCCTGCAACTCAAGGGGGCCAACATGGTACTGATCGGTGACATGGAGGAGCCGCTGGCACCGGTGGCGCAGCAGCTGGAATCCCGGCTGCACTGGTCGATTTAACAGGTGTTAACGCAATCCTGACCCGAACGACCTCGGGTCAATCCGACGGGCAGACCAGACAACTTGGCTGCCCGTTTCCGCCCTTATCCCCCACGATTTGCCGCCATTTCCGGCTCATTCACGGCAAGTGCCGAAAAATATTTTTGTGATGCAGATCGCCCTATGTGCGTGTTTTTTATCCAATAAATGGTAAAAGAGACTATTTATGCGGCACATTCAAACAAATGATTAACACTCCAGAAACTTTTATGTATTCTGCTGTCACTGGTCTGATTTCTTACCTCCTACCAGATCCATAGAATCACGCCAGAATTGAATGGGAAGAAGCTGAAATAACAACAGATCTTGTCACATACGGAGGCAAAAAAGCCCCGATGCTGACAGAAAATCTGCCTACAAGAGAGAACACTATGACAACTGCCTTTTTCAAAAAGAGCCTGATCGCTGCCGCCGTCACTCTGGCCAGTACCCAAACCTTCGCCGCCGCGTTTCAGCTGAACGAACACTCAGCCTCCGGTCTGGGCCGTGCGTACGCCGGGGAAGCCGCCGTGGCAGACAACGCCTCCGTGTTGTCCCGCAACCCGGCAGCCATGACCCAGTTTGACAAGATGGCGTTCTCCGTATCCGGCACCTACATCAAGCCGGACGTGGATGTAAATGGTGACATCTATGCAGGTTCCGCCAAGATGGCCGGCGCCAGCGAGAGCGGCATCGCACCGAGCGCCTTCGTTCCCGCCACCTACTTCATCCAGCCGCTGAACGATCAGTGGGCCTGGGGCATCGGCCTGTTCTCCAACTACGGTCTGTCAACCGAGTACACCGAGAACTTCAACGGTGGCTCCATTGCCGGCAACACCGAATTGCTGACCTTCAACATCAACCCGAACATCGCCTACCGCGTCAACCAGCACTTCACTTTCGGTGCCGGTGTGAACCTGGTCTATGCCAAGGCTGAACTGAACCGCCGTGCCGGCGTGCTGGCCGCCGTGCCGCCGCTGAGCAGCGTACCGGGTGTCGGCAAGGACACCATCGTCAGCCACCTGAAGGGTGACGACTGGGGTTACGGCTGGAACGTGGGCACCATGTTCGAAGTCAACGAAAACAACCGCTTCGCCCTGACCTACCGCTCCCAGGTGGATCTGAAGTTCAAGGGTGACTACCAGGGTACCTCTTCCGGCTTCAAGACCGTCGGTGGCGAGCTGCCGCTGGATCTGCCGGCTCAGGCCGAGTTCGCCGGTTACCACCGTCTGAACCAGCAGTTTGCGGTGCACTACTCCGTCAACTGGACTGACTGGAGCGCCTTCCAGGAGCTGAAGGCCACCAGCGGTCAGTGCAACAGCACCGACGGTGCCGGTGTCTGCCTCTACAAGCCGGAGAAGTTCAAGGACTCCACCCGTTACTCTCTGGGCGGTACCTGGTACGTCAACCCGTCCTGGGAAGCGCGTATCGGCTTTGCCTACGACAACACCCCGATCGAGCCGGAATACCGCAGCCTGAGCATCCCGGACTCCGACCGCGTATGGTATAGCGCCGGTGCCACCTACCACATCGACAAGGACATGAGCGTCGATTTCGGCATGGCCTATCTGGACGGCAAGAAAGTGGACGTCAACGAGAAGCTGGTTGAAAGCAACGAAGCCCTGCGCTGGAAAGGCACCTCCCACGGCAACGCCTTCCTCGCTTCCGCTCAGTTCAACATGAAATTCTGATCATCAGCGAATTGACCAGAGCGCCTATGGGCGCTCTTTTTTTATGCGAAATGCCTGTTTCAGCGTACATCTGTAGTAAACAACTGTACGCTTTTCTTTTTTTATCAAGCTGTTAGCAGCACATCCTTCAGCATTTAATCCCGTTTTGAACCGCCTGCCTCCGCGCCCGTTGCCTTACTGGTCGTACCATATAAAATCCTGCATCCAATCAGAAAAACGTTCGAACCCAAGGTTCACTTTCAAGGACAATGCAATGCACTCCATCATGAAGCCGTCTCTCATCGCCCTGCTGGTGCTGTCGAGCCAGGCCCAGGCGGCAGGTTTCCAGCTGGCCGAGCAATCCGCCACCGGCATGGGCCGCGCCTTCGCGGGCGAAGCCGCCATCGCCGACAATGCCAGCGTGCTCTCTCGCAATGCCGCCGCCATGACCCGTTTCGATACCATGGCCTTCTCCGGTGGCTTCATCTATGTGCACCCCGATGTCAACATCGAGGGCACCACCCGGGTGCCGACCGCCAGAGGGCCGGTCGACCTGGATGCGGCGGCCCACGACATCGCCGATGATGCCTGGGTGCCCAACGCCTACCTGATAGTGCCGCTCAACGATCAGTGGCGCCTGGGGCTGGCCGCCACCTCCTATTACGGGCTCGGCGTCAAGATGCCGGACAACTACAATGCCGGCCACTTCGGCAACGTCTCCGACATCAAGACCGTGGATCTGGGCGCCTCGCTGGCCTATCGCGTCAACCGCGTCTGGTCCGTCGGGGCCGGCCTCTCCGCCATTCAGGGCGAAGGAGAAGTGGGTGGCACCTTCCCCTCCAACAACCAGATCGCCAAGCACCTGAAAGGGGATGGCTGGGCCATGGGCTGGAACCTGGGCACCCTGCTGGAGCTGTCGGACGCGACCCGCATCGGCCTCTCCTACCGTCACGACGTGACCCTGAAGCTCTCGGGCGACGCCATCGGCATCGATCAGAACGGTCAGCCCTTCACCGATACCGGCAGCCTGGATCTGCCGCTGCCCGCCACCGCCGAGCTGGCCCTTTTTCATCAGCTGACGCCGGCGCTGGCACTGCACTCGAGCATCAACTGGACCAACTGGAGCAAGTTCGTGCAGCTGGAGTCCGAGCTCGACCACCACGGCGTCATGCACATCAAGGACGAACACTGGAATGACAGCTGGCGCTATGCGCTGGGTCTGACCTACCAGCTGGCGCCGCAATGGACACTGCGCTCGGGCCTTGCCTACGACCGCAGCCCGGTGCCGGCAGATCGCCGCACCATCTCCATCCCAGACTCGGATCGGGTCTGGTACAGCGCCGGGGTGGGTTATCAGTTCGATCGCAACCTCTCGCTGGATCTGGGGGTCACCCTGATCGACGGCAAGAAGGTGGACGTGAGCGAAACCATGCAGCTCAAACCCGGCATCCCGCAGACTACCTCCACCTTCCAGGGCACCTCGGAAGGGGACGCCTGGCTGGCCGGCATGCAGCTCAACTACCTGTTCTGATCCGGCGGGCCTCCTGGGCCCGTCTATTCAAGCACTATGCCAGTTATTGACCGTTTCTGGCCTTCACGCGCTGGCATAGTGCTCTGCTTCACAATAAAATCAATCCAGTACACCCGCTGGAGAGATGCATGTATTCCTACGTAGCAAGGCAGCCCATCCTGGATCGGGAGTTGAAGACCCACGCCTATGAGCTGCTGTTTCGCGACAGTCTGGATAACGTGTTTCCTCCCATCTCCTCCCAGCAGGCCACGGCCAGGCTGGTGGCCGAACAGTTCCTGCAACAGAACATCGATCAGCTGCTCGGCGGTCGCCCCTGCTTCATCAACTTCCCCCACTCCCTGTTGCTGGAAGGGCTGGCCGAATGCCTGCCGCCGGAGAAGGTGGTGATCGAGATCCTGGAAGACGCCACGCCTGACGACGCCCTGCTGGCCAAGGTGAAGCAGTTGCACGAGCTGGGCTATCAGCTGGCACTCGATGACTTCACCCTGTCGCCGGACTGGGAGCGCTTCCTCCCCTATATCCACATCATCAAGTTCGACCTGCGCACCACCTCCCTGTTGCGGATCAAGGTGTTCATCCAGCAGCATCAACAGCTCAAGCTCACCTATCTGGCCGAGAAGGTGGAAGACAAGGCGGAGTTCGAGCGGGCCAAGCGGCTCGGTATCGACCTGTTCCAGGGCTTCTTCTTCAGCCGCCCCGAAATGGTCAAGCAGGCCACCATGGAGCCAGCCCAGGTGGTGGTGATGCAGTTGCTCAACGTGGTCAACCAGGCCGAGCCGGATCTCAACCGCATCGAGCAGTTGCTGAGTCAGGACATCTCCCTGTCACTCAAGCTGCTGCGTTACGTCAACCATCTCAAGAGCCACGCCAACCCCATCTCCTCCTTTCGCCAGGCGGCGGTCTATCTCGGCCACACCCAGCTCAAGCGCTTCGTGACCCTGGTGGCCGCCACCAGTGCCGGCCAGGGCAAGAGCGCCGAGCTCTATCAGATGTCGATGATCCGGGCCCGTTTCTGCGAGCTGCTGGCCCATACCCATGCGCCGACCCAAGAGGCTCAGCAGGCCTTCATCACCGGCCTCTTCTCCCTGCTCGACGTCTTGATGGAGCAGCCGATGGACAAGCTGCTCGGCACCATTCCGCTGATCGAGGAGATCCGGGTCGCCCTGCTCGAGCGCAAGGGCAACCTGGGGTTCTACCTGTCGTTTTGCGAAGATTACGAGAATGCGAACTGGCAGCGGATCACCACCAGAACGGCCCGGCTCGGGCTCAATGAAGAGAAGGTCAGTCAGCTCTATCTGACCGCCACCGCCTGGGTCAACCAGCAACTCCAGGCGATGGCGGAGACAGATTAACCCAGCTCGATGGCGACTGCGGTCGCCTCCCCGCCCCCGATGCACAGACTGGCGATCCCGCGCTTGAGGCCACGTTCGCGCAAGGCGTGGATCAGGGTCACCAGGATCCTGGCGCCACTTGCCCCCAGCGGATGACCGAGGGCACAGGCGCCGCCGTTCACGTTCACCTTGTCATGGGGCAGCTTGCAACCCGCCATGGCCAGCATGCTCACCATGGCGAATGCCTCGTTGACTTCGAACAGGTCCACTTCGTCCACCTGCCAGCCCACCTTGGCCAACAAGCCCTCGATGGCACCGATGGGCGCGCTGGTAAACTCGGCAGGCAGGGCCGCGTGGCTCTGATAACCCACCAGCCGTGCCAGCACGGGCACGCCGAGCTGCGCGGCGGTGTCGGCCCGCATCAGGATCAGCGCCGCCGCCCCGTCCGAGATGGAGCTGGCATTGGCCGCCGTGATGGTGCCCGTCTTGCTGAAAGCCGGCTTGAGCTGGGGGATCTTCTCGGGGCGCGCCTTGCCAGGCTGCTCATCCTCGGCCAGCAGCAGGGTCTCTGCGGCCTTGACCGGCGCCAGCTCCGCTGCAAAGGCACCGCTGCGCTGGGCCGCCAGTGCCCGCTCCAGCGAGGTGATGGCAAAGGCATCCATGTCGGAGCGGGTCAGCCCGGCGCGATCGGCGCTCAACTGGGCATAATGGCCCATCAGTTGACCTTCGTAGGCATCCTGCAGCCCGTCGAGGAACATGTGATCGAGCACGCTCTGGTGCCCCATCCGAAAACCGCTGCGCGCCTTGTCGAGCAGATAAGGGGCACGGCTCATGCTCTCCATCCCGCCGGCGATCACCACGTTCGTGTCACCGAGTCGCAACCCATCGGCCGCCAGCATCACCGCCTTCATGCCGGAACCGCACACCTTGTTGACCGTGGTGCAGGGGATGCTGTCCGGCAGGCCCGCCTTCAACACCGCCTGACGGGCGGGCGCCTGGCCGACCCCGGCACTCAGCACGTTGCCAAGATAAGCCTCATCGATCTGCTCCCCCTTGAGCCCGGCCTGCGCCATGGCTGCGGTGATGGCACAGGCACCCAGTTCGGGTGCGCTCAGGTTGGCCAGGGCCCCTTGAAAGGCCCCCATGGGGGTACGTTTGGCCGCAACAATCACGATATCCATCAATTGCACTCTCCTTGTTACATTGAGCTAACATATGCCGCCGCCGTCTCGGGAACAAGACTTGCGGGGCAGTTGACGTTTGGGTAAGGTGCCAGCCAGGATTGACAGTCAAGATAGCGCCATGAACCGAACCAAGGATGACAAACGGACCTACAGCATCAGCGAACTGGCCCGTGAATTTGATGTTACGACCCGAAGTATTCGTTTTTATGAAGATCAGGGACTTTTGAATCCTGCTCGTCAGGGGCAGACCCGGATCTACAGCCGTCAGGACAGAGTGCGGCTCAAGCTCACCCTGCGCGGCAAGCGACTGGGGTTCAGCCTGGCGGACATCCGCGATCTGTTCGATCTCTACGATGCGGACAAGAGCAGCCGTACCCAGCTGCAGACCATGCTGGGACTGGTGGCCGACAAGCGGGATACCCTGCAGCAGCAGCTGGAAGACATCAAGATGGTGCTGCTGGAGCTGGACGCCGCCGAGCAGCGCTGCCAGCAGGCGCTGGAGCAGCTCGGCTGAGGCAAACAGACAAGCATAAAAAAGGGGCCCGCGGGCCCCTTTTCATTGCAACTGGATTATTTGTTCCAGCGATCCGGGTCGTAATCCGGGCTGTAGCGGTCGACGATGACGGCACAGGCCGCATCGCCGGTGATGTTGAGGGCGGTACGGATCATGTCGAACAGACGATCCAGCGCAAACAACAGCGGCAGTCCCTCGATGGGGATCCCGGCGGCCAGCAGCACGGCGACCACCAGGAAGCTCGGGCCAGGTACACCGGCCTGACCGATGGCCCCCAGGGTGGCGGTCACTATGATGGCAGCCCAGGCACCCATGGAGAGATCGATCTGATAGACCTGGGCGAAGAAGATGGCGACCAGACCGTAATAGATGGCGTTGCCGCTCATGTTGATGGTGGCACCCAGCGGCAGCACGAAGGAGGCCGTGGCATTGCTCACCTTCAGCTCTTTCTCGCAGGTCTCCATGTTGACCGGCAGGGTCGCCATGGAAGAGGCGGTGGAGAAGGCGACGATCTGCGGCTTCTTCATGGCAGACAGGTACTTGCGCACCGGGGTGTTGGAGAAGATCATGACCAGCAGCGGATAGACCACGAAGCCGAAGATCAGGATGGCGGCCAGATAGACCACGAACAGCTTGATCACCAGGGTCAGCACGTCGAAGCCGTAGGTGCCGATGGCGTCGGCCATCAGGCCGAACACGCCGAGCGGCGCAATCAGCATCACCTTGTTGATCATCCAGACGAAGGCATCCACCAGGGTGTTCAAACCATCGACCAGCGGCTTGGCCCGCTCGCGGGGCTGCTTGGCCAGCGCGATGCCGAGGAACATGCAGAACACCAGGAT
The DNA here is from genome assembly GCF_019048665.1 of Aeromonas sp. FDAARGOS 1408. Classification (NCBI taxonomy): domain Bacteria; kingdom Pseudomonadati; phylum Pseudomonadota; class Gammaproteobacteria; order Aeromonadales; family Aeromonadaceae; genus Aeromonas; species Aeromonas sp. FDAARGOS 1408. The sequence goes on from NZ_CP077394.1 coordinate 1,909,768, forward strand.
CTGCAGGATGTTGGCTTCGTTGAGCGACTGGAAGACGTTGGTCGGGATCATCCCGAGCAGGGTGGCGACCGCATCGGGCAGGGCGCCCTTGTCGGAATAGTCACCGGAGAACATGGAGGCCATGGAGCCGAACTCGACCCCGATCCCGGGTTTGAAGATCTGCCCCATCACCAGGGCCAGCAGCACCGCCAGCGCCGAGGTGCCGAGGAAGAAGGCCAGCGTGGTGACGCCAATCTTGCCTGCTGCCGGGCTGGCCCCCAGATTGGCTGCCCCCGACAGGATGGCCACCGCCACCAGCGGGATCACCAGCATCTTGATGAGCTGGATAAAGAGCGTACCGAGCGGTGCGAACACGGTGGCTTGTTCACCCATGAACGCCCCCACCAGTGCCCCCAGCACCATGGCAACCACGACCTGGAAGCCAACGTTCTTAATGAGTCCTTTTGTTAACACAGAATGTTCCTTTATGTAGCAATTATTTACACTTTCCCAGTGCAATCAACCAAACAGGGGAAGAACAGCTGTCCATTCTCCTGAGCGCGCGCTTTATCTCATATTTATTGGCTGTTTGAAATCGCCAAATCGTTAACGGGAGTTATTGATAAGTTTGCAATAAAGTTAAGATTCAAAAGGAACACGGCGATTTTTCCCGCTTTCATCATGACAACTGACAAAACATTGTGCTATTTTGGCTTGGCAAACGTGCATACAGGGATGAAAACATGCTGAAAGTTAACGAATATTTTGACGGAAATGTAAAATCCATCGGTTTCGAGCAAAAAGGGGACAAAGCAACCGTCGGTGTGATGGAAGCGGGTCACTACCAGTTCAATACCGCCGCCCCCGAGCGGATGACGGTGGTCAAGGGTGCCCTTACCATCCAGCTGGCCGATGAAGATGAGTGGCACACCTATGAGCAGGGCCAATCCTTCGACGTGGCCGGCCACTCCTCCTTCAAGCTGGAAGTGAAGACCCCCACCGCCTATCTGTGCGAGTTCCTCGACTAAGCCGCAGACAAGCTGCAGCCCAAGTGGATAAGAGAGCGGACCCGAGTCCGCTCTTTTTCATCTGGTACTCTTCCCCGTCTCGGCTGCCCTTCGCCGTAACCACCCCCATTTGCGTGCCGCCATCACACCCCTCGGTTTTCCCGCTTTCCATCGACTACAAAAAATTTACAATATTTAGACGAAACCCATAATCGGAGTGGTGTCATGATCAGTGTCTTCGACCTGTTTTCCATCGGGATCGGTCCCTCTTCTTCTCATACCGTGGGGCCGATGCGCGCCTCTTACGCCTTTGTCATCGCACTCAAGCAACAGGGGCTGCTGCCCCGGACCGAACGGGTAGAAGTGGAGTGCTACGGCTCCCTCGGCCAGACCGGCAAGGGCCATGGCACCGGCAAGGCCATCATCCTGGGGTTGGCCGGTTTTGAACCCGAGTCGGTGGACATCGAGGCCATTCCCGCCTTCCTGGCCGAGGTGGAGCGCAGCCAGTCGCTGCGGCTGGCGGGGGAGCGGCCCAGCCAGTTCGCCCGCAGCGGCGCCATCATCTTCAACCGGCGCAAGACCCTGCCCGCCCACTCCAACGGCATGACCCTGCGCGCCTTCGCCGGTGAACAGCTGCTGTTCGAGCAGACCTACTACTCCATCGGCGGCGGCTTCATCATCGAGGAGAGCCACTTCGCCAACGCCAAGGAGGAGGCCGCCCGCTTCGATGCGGCCCACCCCGTTCCCTACCCGTTCGAGAGCGGCGCCCAGCTGCTGGCCCACTGCCAGGAGAGCGGCCTCTCCATCTCCGGCCTGATGTTGGCCAACGAGAAGGTGTTTCGCACGGAGGCCGAGATCAAGGCGGGCCTGCGCAAGATCTGGCAGGCGATGCAGGGTTGCGTCGAGCGTGGCTGTCGCAGCGAGGGGGTGTTGCCCGGCGGGCTCAAGGTGAAACGGCGGGCGCCGGCCCTCTATCGCCAGCTCAGCTGCGAGACCAACTTCAACAAGGATCCGCTGATGGTGATGGAGTGGGTGGATCTGTTCGCGCTGGCCGTCAACGAGGAGAACGCCGCCGGCGGCCGGGTGGTGACCGCCCCCACCAACGGTGCCGCCGGCATCATTCCCGCCGTGCTGCACTATTACGATCGCTTCGTGCGCAAAGTGGATGACGAGCTGCTGCTGAGCTACTTCCTCACCGCCGCCGCCATCGGCATCCTCTACAAGAAGAACGCCTCCCTCTCGGGTGCGGAAGTGGGCTGCCAGGGGGAAGTGGGGGTGGCCTGCTCCATGGCCGCGGGGGCGCTGACCGAGATCCTGGGGGGTAGCCCGGCGATTGTCGAAAACGCCGCCGAAATAGGCATGGAGCACAACCTGGGTCTCACCTGTGATCCGGTGGGTGGCCAGGTGCAGGTACCCTGCATCGAGCGCAATGCCATGGGGGCGGTCAAGGCGATCAACGCCGCCCGCCTCGCCCTGCGCGGCACCGGCGAGCACAAGGTGTCGCTGGACAAGGTGATCAAAACCATGTGGGAAACCGGCAACGACATGAAGACCAAATACAAGGAAACGGCCCGCGGTGGCCTGGCGGTTAACATTACCGAGTGTTAAAAATCGGTAATTTGCTCCATTTGGTTCCTAAATACCCGGCATTGTCGGGTATTTTTATGGGCAAACGCTTAACAAAATGGATAAGCATCAAAATAAATTTTATACTCGCCGCTCTGATTCAACAAAAATAGATCTATTTCAACTTTTTTTGGGCTTTGAGCCGTTACACTGTGGTTATCTGGTTCATTGACCTCGGCGACGACGCCCTCGTCCCATGGATCACCCCGTTTCTGCGAGTGGGCATGGCGCCCCCTTCTATCCTGAGGTAATTGTTACATGATCAGCGTTTTTGATATCTTCAAAATCGGTGTTGGCCCCTCCTCTTCCCACACTGTCGGCCCGATGAAGGCAGCCAAACAGTTCGTGGATGAACTGCGTGCAGGCGGCAAGATCCGTGACATCACCCGGATCCAGGTCGATGTCTACGGCTCACTCTCCTGGACCGGTAAAGGTCACCACACCGATACCGCTATCATCATGGGTCTGGCGGGCAATCTGCCGGAAAATGTCGATATCGACGGCATCCCCGAGTTCATCTCCCGCGTCGAACAGACCGGTCGTCTGCCCATCGGCCTGCACTGCCATACCGTCAGCTTCCCGCGCGACGCCATGGTGTTCCATGACGAAGCCCTGCCGCTGCACGAAAACGGCATGAAACTGACCGCCTTCATCGAAGACGAAGCCGTCTACAGCAAGACCTACTACTCCATCGGCGGTGGTTTCATCGTTGACGAAGAGAACTTCGGCAAGGGCGACAGCGGCGACATGTCCGTCAGCTACCCGTTCAAGAGCGCGGCCGAGCTCATCGCCCACTGCAGCCAGACCGGCCTCTCCATCTCCGCCCTGATGATGGAGAACGAGAAGTGCTTCAATACCCCGGAAGAGATCTACAAGAAGCTCGGCAAGATCTGGACCACCATGCGTGAAGGGATCGAGCGCGGCTGCCGCACCGAGGGCGTCCTCTCCGGCCCGCTGCGCGTACCGCGCCGCGCCGCGCCGCTCTATCGTCAGCTGACCACCAACGAGAACCTCTCCAACGATCCGATGAACATCGTCGACTGGGTCAACATGTTTGCCCTGGCGGTGAGTGAAGAGAACGCGGCCGGTGGCCGTGTGGTCACCGCGCCGACCAACGGCGCCGCCGGCATCATCCCGGCCGTGCTGGCCTACTACGACAAGTTCATCCAGCCGGTTGGCCGTGACGACTACACCCGCTTCTATCTGGCTGCGGCGGCCGTCGGCATGCTCTACAAGATGAACGCCTCCATCTCCGGCGCCGAAGTGGGCTGCCAGGGTGAGGTAGGTGTCTCCTGCTCCATGGCCGCCGCCGGCCTGACCGAGCTGATGGGCGGCAGCCCGGAGCACGTCTGTGAGGCCGCCGAGATCGGCATGGAGCACAACCTGGGTCTGACCTGTGACCCGGTCGCCGGTCAGGTGCAGGTGCCCTGCATCGAGCGCAACGCCATCGCCGCCATGAAGGCGGTCAATGCCTCCCGCATGGCGCTGCGTCGCACCTCCAAGCCGCGCGTCTCGCTGGACAAGGTGATCGAGACCATGTACATCACCGGCAAGGACATGGACTCCAAGTACCGTGAAACCTCCCGTGGTGGCTTGGCCATCAAGGTGATGCAGGTTGCCTGCGACTAAGCAGATAACGGCAAATGCAAAAGGCGGGAATTCCCGCCTTTTTTATTGCCCATTATTTCCCGCTCATCACCTTCTTCATGGCGCCATTTCCCTGGGGCTGGCTCGCTAATTTCCGGGACCATCCTGCTGCCCGGCCGCGATGGCTCGCCAGAGCGCCTCGGCCTTATTCCACCAGGCGATCGGCCAGGGTCCCCACCGCCACCACGAAATAGTGGGAGCGATTCCAGTCGCGCAGTACCCGATAATTGGGATAGGCGAGATAGGCAGCGCCCCCTGCCCCGTCGGGCTGCACCAGCGAGGCCTGCATCTTCACCGCGGGCAAATCGCCGCCATCCGCCTTGCGTACCCCGAGGGCCTGCCAGGCCGACAGCGTTCGGGTATCTTCAAGCCCGACCAGCGCAGGATCCAGACCGGTGGGCACCCTCACCCGGCGCCCCCAGGTTTCATCCCAGTGCCAGCCGTTCTGGCGCAGATAATTGGCTGCCGAACCAAACACATCCGCCGGCGTCCCCCACAGATCCTTCTTGCCGTCACCGTCCTGGTCGACCGCGTATTGACGGTAGGAAGAGGGCATGAACTGCACCTGTCCCATAGCGCCGGCCCAGGAGCCCTTGAGCTCGGCCGGGGTGATCGGCTCCTCTTCCAGCATGCGCAGGGCATCGAACAGCTGCCCCTTGAAGAAGGCCTCACGGCGCCCCTCCCAGGCCAGGGTCGCCAGCGACGAGACCAGCGGATATTTACCGGTCAATTTGCCGAAATTGGTTTCAATGCCCCACAGGGCGACAATAAAGCGGGGTTGCACATCATATTCCGCCCCTATTTTTGTGAGCAGCGGCAAATACTGACGATATAGGCGTTTGGCTTGATTGACTTTCCACTGCGGCACCGCGTTGGAAATATAAGTGGCGAGGGTCTGTTTAAATTCCGGCTGATTTTTATCGTGCCGAATGGCGACCTCGATCAGATGAATATCGGCGAAGGCGGCAGCAATGGTCGCGGGCTGGATCCCGGCAGCCAGGGCCTCCTGTTTGAGGCCCGTCACATAATGGTCAAAATCGGGGCTGGCCTGCAGCGGATGGCTCGACAATCCCCCCATCAACAGCAGTGCCAGCCGCCTCTTCATTTCCGTTCGGCCTTCATTTGAGCCTTGTGCTGCTCCAGCAGGTTTTCCGGCGGAGGCGGCATCTGCAGATAGAAGCCCTGACTCTGCAGCGCCTCCATCACCCGGCTGGTGGAGGCGATCCCCAAGGGCTTGGCTGGGTCCAGTTTGGTCATCAATACCAGTTCGGGACGGCCGAATGTACTCATCAGCACCTCGGGTACGCGGGAAAAGTCCTCTCTTCTTTCAACAAAAAGATAGGTCTCGGCTTTTTTGCGACTTTTATAGACTGCACACAACATGGAAATTGATATAATCCAACCGGTTTATTGCCTCTGAGGATGGCAAACTATAACATCAGGAATTGAATAACAATAACGGATTACCGTCTCTGTCTCGGGGAAGATTCATGGTTGAGCGCGATAACGAATTGAAAGGGACCACCTTCACTATTTCTGTGTTGCATATCAGCGATGGCAAGCCTGAGCGGATCCGCCAGTTGCTGGCGGCCAAAGTGGCCCAGGCGCCCCAGTTCTTTAATTGTGCCCCCCTCGTCATCAATGTGGAACGGCTCACCGAGATCCCCGACTTCGAACAGCTCAAGGAGCTGGTGGAATCGGAAGACTTCGTGCTGGTCGGGATCACAGGGGCCCAGAACGAGGCGATGAAGACGGCCGCCAAGGCGGCAGGGCTGGCGGTGATGGCCTCCGGCAAGAGCCGCAAGGCCGAACCCCAGCCAGAACCGGCTCCGGCCCCCATCGTAGAAGCGAAACCCGTGCCGGCACCGGTGATAGCGACTAAGGTGCATGTGGGCCCGGTTCGCTCCGGCCAGCAGCTCTATGCCGCCGGCACCTCGCTGGTGGTGCTGGGCTCGGTCAGCCCGGGCGCCGAAGTCATCGCCGACGACAGTATTCATATTTATGGCACTCTGCGCGGCAGGGCCATTGCCGGCGCCAAGGGCAACCCCCAGGCACGGATTTATTGCCAGCAACTGCAGGCCGAGCTGCTCTCCATCGCTGGCACCTTCCAGCTCAGCGATGCATTGCCGGCCGGCCTCATCCAGCAGCCGGTTCATGTCCGGCTGGATAACGAACAACTCCGTATAGACCGTATCAAATAGAGTTACAAGGAAGCGAGAATGGCGCGAATCATAGTCGTTACATCGGGTAAAGGTGGCGTTGGCAAGACCACAACCAGCGCGGCCCTGAGTACCGGTTTAGCCCAGCGTGGCCACAAGACAGTGGTCATCGATTTTGACATTGGCCTGCGAAACCTGGACCTCATCATGGGCTGCGAGCGGCGCGTGGTGTATGACTTCGTCAACGTCATCAATGGCGAGGCCAACCTCAACCAGGCCCTCATCAAGGACAAGCGCTGCGAGAACCTGTTCATCCTGCCCGCCTCTCAGACCCGGGACAAGGATGCCCTCACCCGCGAAGGGGTCGAGAAGATCCTGGACCAGCTGAGCGAGATGCAGTTCGACTACATCGTCTGCGACTCCCCGGCGGGGATCGAAGCCGGCGCCCTGATGGCGCTCTACTTCGCCGATGAAGCTATTGTCACCACCAACCCGGAAGTCTCCTCCGTGCGTGACTCGGATCGCATCCTCGGCATCCTGGCCTCCAAGTCCCGTCGCGCCGAGCGTGGCGAAGACCCCATCAAGGAGCACCTGCTGCTGACCCGCTACTGCCCGACCCGCGTCAACCGCGGCGACATGCTGAGCGTACAGGACGTACAGGAGATCCTGGCCATCAAACTGCTCGGGGTGATCCCGGAGTCCCAGGCGGTGCTGCGCGCCTCCAACTCCGGCGAGCCTGTCATCCTGGACAAGGAGTCCGATGCCGGTCAGGCCTATGAGGACGCCGTTGCCCGCCTGTTGGGTGACACCAAGGATTTTCGTTTTCTGGAAGAAGAGAAGAAGGGCTTCTTTAGCCGACTGTTCGGGAGTTAAGCATGTCATTATTGGATTATTTTCGTTCCAACAAGAAACAGAGCACCGCACAACTGGCCAAAGAGCGGTTGCAGATCATCGTGGCTCACGAGCGTTCATCCAGAGGGGGGCCGGATTACCTGCCCCAGCTCAAGCAGGATATCCTCGACGTGATCCGCAAATATGTGGAGATAGACCCTGACAAGATCACGGTCCAGCTCGACAAGAAGAGTGATGAGCTGTCGGTACTCGAGCTCAACATCACCTTCGCCGACGACAAGAAGGGATGAGCCTGACGCCCTATGCGTGACCCTTTCCCCCAATGAAGACCGGATCCTGCTGCCAGGATCCGGTTTTTTATTGCCGCAACCGGGTCAAGGGCGCTCTGCACTCGCCAAGCCCGTGGGGGACGGCTAGAATACGGCGCGCCACCGTGCGGCCGGGCCGTCGGTGTTTTTCTTTATTTATCAGCTGGAACAGACCGCTTATGTCTTTGAATGACGAAATGCACAGCGTCGAGGAACTGCTCGACACCGCCCTCGAACTCTTCATGGAGCTGGCCTCCGACAACCTGCCGGAGCAGGAGATCGCCCGCTTCAATCAGGAGTTCAACGACCGCGGCCTGCTGGCGGAAACCGATCCGGCCGATGACTGGGAAGCGGACGTTGGCTTCGAGGTCAGCGACGCCGAGTACGCCGAGATCTGGATCGGCCTTGGCAACGAGCAGGAAGAGTACGAGCACCTGTTCGCCCGCATGCTGCTCTCCCGCCGTGTTGACGAGAAGTTCTGCCACATCGAATGGCTGCCCCAATAATTCCGGATCCCGATGATCCGAGTCATTACGTCTGGGAGTCGGAGCCAGAGCCCGTGCGGCCCAATCCGGCACGACGTCTGCTGAACTGGCTCGGCAAGCTGCTGCTGGCCGCCCTGCTCAGCACCATCGTCTCGGTGGCGCTGCTGCGCTTCATCGATCCACCCATGTGGACCTGGCGCATCGAGCGGGCGCTGTTTCCCCCTGCCAAGGTGGCCGAGGTGAAGCACGACTGGGTGCCGCTCGAGCAGATCTCCCGCGAGCTGCAGTTGGCGGTGATCGCCGCCGAAGATCAGCGCTTTGCCGAGCACAACGGCTTCGACATGGATGCCATCAGCTCGGCACTCAAGCACAATCAGCACAGTGAGCGGGTGCGCGGCGCCAGCACCCTCAGCCAACAGACCGCCAAGAACCTCTTCATGTGGAGCGATCGCAGCTTCCTGCGCAAGGGGATCGAGGCCTGGTTCACCCTGCTGATGGAGCTGGGCTGGGACAAGTCCCGCATCCTCGAGGTGTACCTGAATATCGTGGAGTTCGGGCCCGGCATCTACGGCGCCGAGGCCGCGGCCAGACACTACTTCGGCAAGCCAGCGATACGTCTCACCCGCTACGAGGCGTCACTGCTGGCGGCAGCCCTGCCCAACCCCTGGCGCTACCGGGTCAAGCCCCCCTCGCCCTACGTCCAGCAGCGCTCGGCCTGGATCCGCCGTCAGATGGGCCAGCTGGGGCAGGTAACCCTCAACAAGGTGCATCAGACAGACTGATGCCTGATGGGTGTCGGGCTTGTTCACGGTGCGAGCCCGGCCTCGTCGGTGGAGGGCCCCAGGTGCCCGCCCACCGTGCCCCGATGCAGCGGCAGGTAGTGCCACCACCAGGTCTCCCGCCGCCGCTTGATCTGCTGCCGTCTCGTCCGCCGTTTCATGCCCGCTCTCCCTTGCCCTGCCCCTCTTCAACCATACCCAACTCCAGTCAGCCTTGCCCGGCGCTGGCGCACCCTTCCCACTGGTCTGGCCGCCACCGCCAATAATTGTTACAGTAGCGAACCTCGATGTATCTGGAGTGATTTCATGGAACAGCGTACCCCGGATCAGCTGGTCGAATGGGCCTATGATCAGTTTCTTGAGCAGGCCGCAGACATGCTGGCCCCCGAACAAATCGTCGACATCACCCTGGAGTTCGAACAGCGTGGCGCCGTCGAGGCGACCCTGCCCAATGCCGACTGGTCAACCGAACTCGGTGTGCCGGTGGACATGGAGCGCTGGGTCGAAGTGTGGGTGGGTCTGCTGGACCATCAGGAGGAGTTTGAGGTTATCTTTGCCACCTTCCTGCTGCCCCGTCATAGCAATGAGCACGATGTCCACGTGCGCTGGCACCGTCAGCAACAGGCATGAAAAAGGCGCCCTCGGCGCCTTTTTCTTTTGCGGTGATCATGGCTCAAGGCCGGGCCGCGATGGCCTTCGCCAGACAGCGCCGACACCAGCAGGCATCGGCCTCCCCCATGGGCAGGGCCGGCAGCTGGCTGCACCAGCACTCAGCGATGGTCGCACCGGCCGACACGGCGCAAAAGGCCGGTTCACCGCAGCCGGGGCAGTGATGGGTGCTGGTGGTACCATCCAGCTGCGCCATCACCGCCAGCTGGGCCTCGCTCTCCATGGCGGACCAGCGACCAATCTCGGTCAGGGTACGGCCACAGCCAAGGCAGAGACCGTCCTTTGCCTGGCAATGGCCAATGCAGGGGCTCGGCACTTATTCGCCATCCGGCGCGTTATCGGCAACCACGAGCGTGATGCAGTTGTCCTCGAGCACAATCTTGCCCTGCTTGTAGAGGCCGCCGATGGCCTTCTTGAAGGTGCCCTTGCTCATGCCGAGCAGCTTGTAGATGAGCTCGGGTTCGCTCTTGTCACCCACCGCCAGGCTGCCGCCCTGCTTCTTGAGGCGGGCCAGGATCTGCTCACCGGCATCATCCAGCCGCGCCATACCCGGCTTTTGCAGAGTCAGATCCAGCTTGCCGTCATCACGCACCTGCTTGACCCAGGCGGTCAGCGGACGGCCCGTGGTCACCCGGCCGAACACCTCGTTCTTGAACAGCATGCCGGAGTACTCGCCATTGACGATGGCCTTGATGCCGAGCGGTGTGCGCTCACCTGGCAGGGCAGTCACTTCGTCACCGGCCTTGAAGGGAGGCTTGTCGGTGCGCAGGAACCGCTCGAGGCGGCTGGTGCCCACCATGCGCCCCTCGTGATCGAGCATCAGCCTCACCAGATAGACATGGCCCACCTGCATCGGCTTGTTCTGCTCACGGCTTGGTACGAACAGATCCTTCTTCATGCCCCAGTCGAGGAAGGCGCCAATCTTGTTGGCATTGACCACCTTGAGGCCGACGATGTCGTCCACCATGGCAAACGGCTTGTCGGTGGTGATCACCGGCTCGCAGTCGGCATCCAGATAGAGGAAGACCTTGACGCCGTCCCCTTCCGCCACCCCTTCCGGCAGTTGACGCTTGGGCAGCAGCAGCTCGCCGTACTCTTCGCCAGCCGCCAGCCAGGCGCCCCGATCTTCGAGCTCGACTACGGTAAGGGTGTTCATCTTGCCAATCTGTAGCATGGTGTTCTCTTCTTTCATTGTCCGGATGGCCAATTTTTCATTGCCTGTATGGGCGCGCATGTTACCCCAAGAGCGGTAACAGGGCCTAGTCCCTTGCCCTGTTCGCGGGTGATTTTCAGGGCCTTTTGGCCGGGTCGTGCCCATATAATCGCCAGTCAGCCGCCCTTTTGCTGCAAATAACCCCACTTTTGGGTAGACTTCGCCGCTGTCAAAATCCAGAGGAACTGTCGATGAATCCATCCACTCGTACCCGTCATCTCAATCAATGGATCCAGACCCACAGTGGGCAGGACATGACCTACCCGGCGCTGCACGGCTTTTTGTGTGCTCGCCTGGTCGGGCCGGATGCCCCTGACTGGCAGGCCCCGCTGGCCGGTCTGTTGCCCCATGACGCCGAGCTGGATGAAAAAAGCGCCGAGGCGCTGCGCCACCTGATCGCCGAACTGGAAGCCCAGGCCGATGAGGCCCAGCTCGCCCTGCCGAGCCAGTGCCGCCTCTCCACCGAGAGCCCGGAGCAGGTGTTCGAGCAGAGCCACCCCCTCGGTCAATGGTGTTACGGCTTCAGCCAGGGCTTTGCCACCTGGCCCAAGCCCAGGGATCTGAACGATCCTACCACCCAGTACCGTTTCAGCCTGGCCGCCGAGCTGAGCCTGTTTCGCGACAAGCCGATGGCGCAGATGCTGCACGCGGCCGCCGGCAGTGACCTCCCCTTCATGGAGTTCTGCAAGCGTCAGCGCCAGAACATGAAGACCGCCCTCAACCAGCTGCTGCAATTAGATGAGTATCAGGCCGTGCCGAGCACGGAGCAGGCGCTGGACAGCCAGCAGGCCGAGCAGTGGCAGCAGTGGTTTGAACTAGCCGATGCCAGCCGCGATCCGCACAGCCGCCTCGGCTGGTTTGACAAGGTGATCGCCGACGCCGAACCGCTGTTTGACGCCGCCTTCTGGCAGCAGATTGCCGGCCATGGCTGGAGTACCCACGAAGCGCGCCCGCTGCTGGCCGCCCGCGCCGGGCGGGCCGACTGCCTGCTGCGCCTCGGCCAGCTGGCACAGGCGCGCAGCGAATATCTGGCCCTGCTCGAGCTGTGCGTGGCCGATGAACTGGGTTGCCGTTATCCCCTCTCCAGCCTCTATGCCCTGCAAGGGGACTGGTCGGCCCTGCAGGCTCTGCTGGTGCGCTTTGATGAAGCCTCCAGCTGGCTGCTCTACAACAAGGCGCTGATGACGTTCGTCTGCGCTGGCGCCGATGCCGCGCAGCCGCTGCTGGCCGCCGCTGTCAAGGCCAACGCCCATGTACCGGCCTGTCTGCTGGGCCAGCGCAAGCTGCCCAAACAGGAGCCCCACAGCTGGCAGACGGGCAGCCGTGACGAAGCGGCGCTCTACACCCTGCAAAGCCGCGAGGCCTGGCTCAAGCACAACGCCCTGCTCTGGCTGCGCAAAGGCTGAGCCGGCGACAGTAAAACCAGCTTCGAATAGACCCGGTTGCGGCGGATGACGTGCGCAACCGCACATTTCTCTGGTACTTGTTCAGACAAACGGCCCTGTGTTACGTATCATCAAGGTCAAAGTATCAAGAGAAACTGCACCCGATGCAGCCGTCACAGCAGGATGTCATATGTCAAAGATCATAGAGCTGCTTGCCCACTATCCCCCCTATCAGCTGGTACACGCCGCCGAGATGGTGCGCGATACCTTCGAACAGTTTTACCAGCAACGCTATCAGCTGACGGTGCCTCAATGGCGCCTGATGATGGTGCTCGGCCCCCACTACCCCATCAGCCAGAAAGAGCTGGTGGAGGCGAGCGGGATGGACAAGGTGCGGATCTCCCGCGAAATTCACCGGCTGGTGGAAAAAGGGATCCTGTTCACCGAGAGCAGCGAGCACGACAAGCGGGTCAGCCTGGTCTCCTTCACCCAGGCGGGGCTCACCCTGTTCCAGCAGCTCAAGAGCGAAGCGGGCAGCTGGCAGCACACCCTCACCGACTACCTGCCGGCCGAGGCGCGCCAATCCATCCGTCTGCACCTGCAAAGCGTCAGCGATGCCATCGAACAACTTCACCTGCTGGATAACGAGCGACCCTCATGAACCTCAACAACTTTGCCACCATGGACGTCAACATGCTGCTGAGCCTGGTCAACATGCAGCTGCGTGATCGCTACGATGATCTCGATGATCTCTGCAAGGCGCAGGATCTCGACAAGGCGGCGCTGGTCGCCCGGCTCGCCAGCGGCGATTTCCACTATCAGGAAGATCAGAAGCAGTTCAGATAGGGATCCGGATCACAACCCGGCCCATGCCGCTGGCTCCGGCGGCAAAAGCTGCTATGGTGATGGCTACCCCGGTCAACTGACCTTCGGCAAGAGGTATGGATACATCTTGCTGTCACAGACCGCGGTTAGCCTTCCCTTCACCAGCCGTAGCCAAGGATGACCCATGATGTTTCTGACCCGTCCCGCCAGCCTGATCACCCTCTGTGCCTTGCTGATGATCAGCCTCCTCTCTCCCCGCCTGCCCGACAGCGCCGAACAGTGGCTCACCACCCTGCTGCTGGGCTCCCTGGTGGTGGTCTGCCTGATGGTCGGCAGCGGCTGTCGCCGCTTTCTGCGGGATTGACCTGCCCGGCCCCATTCGCCACAAGGCCCCAAAACAGACAACGCAGCCCGAGGGCTGCGTTGTCGCTTTCTGACGTCTGGCAAATTGCCGTCTTGATCAGAGTGCCAGGGTTTCCAGCTGGCCTTTGGCCTGCTCGATGCCCTTGGCCTGGGCATCCGGGCCCATGCCCATGCCTTCGGCGTAGATGAAGTCCACCTCCTTGATGCCGATGAAGCCCAGCACGGTGCGCATGTAGGGGGTCACCAGATCGGTGGCGCTGCCGACGTGCATGCCGCCACGGGGGCTGATCACCAGGGCGCGGGTGTTTTCCACCAGGCCGACCGGACCGGTTTCGGTGTAACGGAAGGTCACGCCGGCACGGGCCACCAGATCGATCCAGTTCTTCAGCTGGGTCGGGATGTTGAAGTTGTACATGGGGGCGGCAATCACCACCAAATCGCTCGCCTTGAGCTCTGCGATCAGCTCGTCGGACTGGGCCAGCACGGCCAGTTGACGCTCGTTGAGGTTTTCACCACCGCGCAGGCCAGACGCCAGCTCACCATCCAGTACCGGCAGGTTCAGGGCCGCCAGATCACGCACGGTGACGGTGTCGGACTGATGGTCGGCCAGGAAACCGTCGATCAGGGCGTTGGATTGGGAATATTGGCCCAGGATGCTGGACTTGAGTACGAGGATATTGGCCATGGTGAAACTCCATTAGGTTGTCGGTTGAACAGCGGTGCTGTCGATGGAGGTCACTCTAAACATTGAGCTTCTATACAGATAGCGAAAATAGATGCTCAACTTATTCAAAAATTTTGATGCTAGTGCATTCTCTCGCCAGCCGCCGCTCTCACGCCCCGCCAAGGCTTGGCAGAACAAACGATTGCCGTTATGATCCGCCGCACTTTTTTCAGCGACCCGGATCCCATGACACCCTCGCGCAGGCACTCCCCCTTTGCCGGTGCAGTCTGGATGATGGTAGCGGGCCTCTGCTTCGCCGCCGTCAACAGCCTGAGCCAGTATGTCAGCTTCAAGCTCGGCCTCCCCTCGACCCAGGTCGCTTTCCATCAATATCTGATTGCCCTGGTCTGTCTGCTGCCCTGGCTCATTCGCCACGGCCAGCGCCAGTCGCTGATGACCAACCAGCTGCGGCTGCACCTGCTGCGGGTTGCCCTCGCGGTGGTCGGCATCCAGTTCTGGCTGTGGGCGCTGGCGGTCCCCGTTCCCATCTGGCAGGGGATAGCGCTGCTGATGACTTCTCCGCTGTTCGCCACCCTGGGGTCGGCCCTCTTTCTCAAGGAGCAGGTAAGCCGGGCCCGCATTCTGGCAACCCTGGCCGGCTTTGTCGGCGCCATGCTGATCCTGGCCCCCTGGACCGACGATTTCAGCTGGGCCTCGTTGCTGCCGGTGGCGGCGGCCCTGTTCTGGGCCGGCTACTCCTTGCTGGTGCGCTATCAGGCGGCGAGCGAGTCGTCCCACACCATCGTCGTCTATCTGCTCATCTTCAGCACCCCGTTCAACGCCATGCTGGCGCTGCCGGAGTGGCAGTGGCCGAGCGAAACCCAGTGGCTGCTGGTGGCCGCCTCCGGCGTGCTGTCGGCGCTGGCCCAGATGTCCATCGCCCGCGCCTACAGCGTGGCCGAGGCCTCGTTCGTGCAACCTTTTGATTTTGCCAAGCTGCCCATGAACGTGCTGGCCGGCTGGCTGGTGTTTGGCTGGGCACCGCCCGGCCGATTGTGGCTCGGGGCCGCCATCATCATCGGCGCCATCACCCTGCTCACCCATCTGGAGCAGCGCGCCCACAAATCCGTTTCCTGAGGTACGCCATGCGTGCCTCTTTTTTTGCCCGCTATTCGTGCGATAGCGGCCCTCAATCACCACCCACGACATCAGGAGAGATCACATGTTTGGAACCGCTACCCGCCCCGGCGCCACCCGCGCCCTGCTGCTGGGCTCCGGCGAACTTGGCAAGGAGGTCGCCATCGAGCTGCAACGCTTCGGCATCGAGGTGATCGCCGCCGACCGCTATGCCGATGCCCCCGCCATGCAGGTGGCGCACAGAGCCCATGTGCTGGACATGCTGGACGGCGCCGCCCTGCGCGCCCTGGTCAACGAGGTCAAACCGGATCTGATCATCCCCGAGCTTGAAGCCATCGCCACCGATACCCTGGCCGCCCTGGAGCAGGAAGGGGTCAAGGTGGTGCCGAACGCCCGCGCCACCCAGCTCACCATGAACCGGGAGGGGATCCGCCGCCTCGCCGCCGAAACGCTGGGCTTGCCCACCTCCCCCTACCGCTTTGCCCAGAGCAAGGAGGAGTTCGTCGCCGCCGTCGAGACCATCGGCCTGCCCTGCGTGGTGAAGCCGGTGATGAGCTCGTCCGGCAAGGGGCAGAGCGTGCTGCGCGATCTCGCCAAACTCGACGAGAGCTGGACCTATGCCCAGGAGGGCGGTCGCGCCGGTCGTGGCAAGGTGATCGTCGAGGGCTTCGTCCCCTTCGAGTACGAAATCACCCTGCTCACGGTACGCGCGGTGGACGGCATCCACTTCTGCCAGCCCATCGGCCATCGCCAGGAAGATGGCGACTACCGCGAATCCTGGCAGCCGCAAGCCATGAGCGAACTGGCTCTTGGCCGCTCCAAGGAGGTAGCGGCCAAGGTGGTCGAGGCGCTGGGCGGCTACGGCCTGTTCGGGGTCGAGCTCTTCATCAAGGGTGACGAAGTGTGGTTCAGCGAGGTCTCGCCGCGCCCCCACGACACCGGCATGGTGACCCTCATCTCCCAGGATCTCTCCGAGTTCGCCCTGCACGTGCGCGCCATTCTGGGGCTGCCCATCGGCACCATCACCCAGTACGGGCCGAGCGCCTCCGCCGTGGTGCTGCGCGAAGGTCACAGCCAGGACATCCGCTATCAGGGGATTGGCGAGGCGCTGGCGCTGGTACCGGGTGCCCAGCTGCGTCTGTTTGGCAAGCCGGAGATCGCCGGTCGCCGCCGGCTCGGCGTGGCACTGACGCGAGCCAAGCAGTGCGACGAGGCGGTAGAAAAAGCCAAAGCAGTCGCGGCCGGAGTCAAGGTGCTGTTCTAAGCCCACTTTTTGGCACACGAAATCAAACGTTTGCCAGCATGATCCAGCGCAAGGGGCATGGCAATGCCCCTTTTGCATTGAGGCACCTTGTTTATAATCCCCCCTTCACCTATGTCAGGAGTACAAGATGTTAACTGCCGTGATCTTCGATATGGATGGTGTTCTGATCGACTCGGAACCCTTTTGGCAACGGGCCCAGATGGCTGTCTTCTCCGAGCTGGGCCATCCCCACACGGTGGAAGATTGTGAGTCGACCATTGGCGTGCGCATCGATCAGCTGGTCGCCCACTGGTATCGGTTGCGCCCCTGGAGCGGCCCCAGCCAGGAAGAGGTGGTGCAGCGCATCCTGGATCGAGTCAACGCCCTGATCCTCTCCGAAGGTCAGGCCAAGGCTGGCGTGCTGGAGGCACTCGACCTCATCGAGGCGCAAGGCCTTAAAATCGGTCTGGCCACCTCCTCCCCCTTTGCCATGGTGGAGGCCGTGCTCGGCAAGCTCGGCATTCGCGATCGCTTCCTGGCGGTTCACTCCGCCGAGGTGGAGCGCTTTGGCAAGCCGCACCCGGATGTCTATATCCACGCCGCCGAGAAGCTGGGAGTGGAGCCGGTGCATTGCCTGGCCATCGAAGACAGCTTCACCGGTCTGCTGGCGGCCAAGGCGGCCTCCATGAAAGCGCTGATCGTACCCGACCCCGCGCTGGTGGGCGATCCCCGTCTGGCCATCGCCGACCATCAGCTGCGCTCGCTGGCCGAGCTTAATAGCGAGATGCTGGCCAGCTGGGTCAAATAAACCACGCTCTGGCGGACTGACCTCCTGCCTCCCTTGATCCCGGTCATAATCGTGCGCTTGCTCGCGGTCAGGCAGGTGCGATCCAGCTAGAATCTGGGGAGAGAGGCGGCCCACGGGCCCGAGGAGGTCATCATGATCGAGTACACCAGCAAGCGCATCGTCTGCCCCCACTGTGGCCATCATACCCGGGTCGAGCTGGATGCCAGCCAGGGGGATCAGGAGTTTTATGAGGATTGCATGGCCTGCTGCAACCCCATCCACCTGCGACTGCACCGGGATGAGGCGCGCGACTGCCTGCAACTCTTCGTGGATGCTGACGACGAACAGATGTTCTGAGTCGCCCTGACAGGGGATAGCACAAAACAAAGCGGGGCCCACTGGGCCCCGTTTTCCTTTTCGCCTAAGCGGCCGCCCCTGCGCCTTATTGGCGGGCCGCCAGCACCCGCTCCACCGTGTCGACGATGGCCTGGGTCTGGGGGTCAATCTCGATGTTGGTCTGCCAGCCTGCCTTGACCCAGCCGAGGTTGGTGCGGGCCAGGGTCTCGGGGATCAGGTTGACGCAAAATTCGCAGCCGCGCACCTCGCCCACGGTGAGGCTGATGCCGTCGATGCCGATGTAGCCCTTGGTCAGCACGTATTTCATCAGCGTTGGGGCCAGGCGATACCACACCTGCCGGTTGTTGGGGGTGTCGATGACCGAGATCACCTGCGCGGTGCCCATGATGTGGCCGGACATGGCATGGCCGCCAATCTCGTCGCCAAAGCGGGCCGCCCGCTCCACGTTGACCTTGTCCCCCAGCTGCAGCTGGCCGAGGTTGGTGAGGCGCAGGGTCTCCTGCATCAGATCGAAGCTGACCAGCTCCCCTTCGACCCGGGTAACGGTCAGGCAGCAGCCGTTGTGGGCCACGGAGGCGCCCAGCGCCAGCCCCTCGCCCCAGGCCGGGCTCGGCATGCGGATCACGTGGGTACGAAAGTTGGGCAGCTCTTCGATGGCCACCAGTTCGGCGGTCCCCTGCACTATGCCGGTGAACATGTCTCGTCTCCTGCTACGAAAAAAGGCAGGGTAACCTCGCCGCGCACCCCAGACAAGCGCAACCGCTGACAAGCAGGCGGCCGATCGCTATAGTGACGGCATTCAAACCCATGCTGACAAGGAAACAAAAATGCAGGTATATCAATGCTGTGAGGCCATTCGCATCGCCTACAACCAGATTGGCTCCGGCGAGCAGGGCTATGTGCCGCAGGCCATCGCCGCCACCATCAGGGCGCTCAACGCCGTGGCATCGGACGAGCGGGTGCCGGCGGATCTGCGCGAGCAGGCCGCCTACGCCGCCGCCAACCTGCTGATCAGCGATCACGAAGACGCCTGATCCCGGGCTTGCACCAATCGTTTCGTCCCGGATGAATTTCAGGCTAGAATGACCCCCCCGCACTTTGCACTCCCGCTTCCGGAGTGCAAAGGCTCTTCCCGATACCCGCTCTTTTTACGCTTTATCTGATCCACTCGGAGGTGTCAGTGCAACGTTATTGGTCCGAGGCGAGGCAACTCGTTCGTCTAGCCAGCCCCATTCTGGTCGCCCAGGTGGCCCAGATCGCCATGAACTTTGTCGATACCGTGATGGCGGGACAGGTCAGCGCCGTCGATCTGGCCGCCGTGTCGGTGGCCTCCAGCTTCTGGCTGCCGGTGATCCTGCTGGTGCAGGGCATCATCATGGCACTCACCCCCATCGTCTCCCAGCTCAACGGCGCCCGCAAACGGGACGAGGTGCGCCCGGCGGTGCACCAGGGCTTCTGGCTGGCGCTGATGGTCACCCCCATCGCCATGGTGGCGCTCTATTTCAGCCCGCTGGCGCTGCAGTTCATGGAGGTGGATCCCGTGATGGCCGCCAAGACCACCGGCTACCTGCACGCCATCCTGTGGGGGCTGCCCGCCTTCGTGCTGTTCCAGGTGCTGCGCAACTTCAGTGAGGGGCTCTCCCACACCATGCCGACCATGGTGATCGGCTTCGTGGGGCTGGCGGTCAACATCCCGGCCAACACCATCTTCATCCACGGCCTGTTCGGCATGCCGAAACTGGGCGGGGTCGGCTGCGGCGTGGCCACCGCCATCGTGCTGTGGGCCATGCTGCTGGCGATGATCGTCTATGTGAAGCTCTCCCGCCACTTCAAGGAGATCAACCTGTTCGCCCAGCTCGCGCGCCCCAATGGCAGCCGGATCTGGCGCCTGTTCCGGTTGGGTTTCCCCATCGCCATGGCCATCTTCTGCGAGGTGACCCTGTTTACCGTGGTGGCCCTGATGCTGGCCCCGTTCGGCGCGGAAACGGTGGCGAGCCACCAGATAGCGCTCAACTTCTCCAGCCTGGTGTTCATGCTGCCGCTCTCCATCGGGGTGGGCGTCACCATCCGGGTCGGTCACAGCATCGGCGAAGGGCTGCCTGATCACGCCCGGGTCGCCGCCCGCACCGGCCTGATGCTGGGCATGACGGTGGCCGCCGCCACTGCCGCCCTCACCGTGCTGCTGCGCGAGCAGATCGCCACCATCTACACCGAAGACCTGCAGGTGATCACCCTCGCGGCCACCCTGCTCTTCTTCGCCGCCATCTACCAGATCTCCGACTCGGTACAGGTGGTGGCAGCCGCGGCCCTGCGCGGTTACAAGGACACCAAGGCGATCTTCTACGTCACCATCGTCGCCTACTGGGGACTGGGGCTGCCCACCGGCATGATCCTGGGCCTGACCGACTGGGTGGTACCGCAGATGGGACCCCAGGGGTTCTGGGTCGGCTTCATCGTCGGCCTCACCTCCGCCGCCCTGATGCTGGGTACCCGGCTGCGCTACATCTATGGCCGCTTTGCCAGCCCGGAGGCGTGCAGCGCCCTCTCCAAGGCGCAATAAGGGGAAACTCGCCTGCAAAATCAACAGGCTGCGCAAGAACTGGGCAAACAGTCTCCTTTGTGCGTGCGGCCTGTTGACAGCCTTGGGGGGCATGGGTAGTATGCCGACCACGCCAGCAGTGCTGGCGGGATAAAACGGGTTTTCAATCCGGTTTATGAAGTGGGTTTATAGCTCAGTTGGTTAGAGCACTACCTTGACATGGTAGGGGTCGTTGGTTCGAATCCAATTAAACCCACCACTTTTCCGCGATGCGTCCTTAGCTCAGCTGGTTAGAGCACCACCTTGACATGGTGGGGGTCGGTGGTTCGAATCCACTAGGACGCACCATCCGGAACACTGTTATGCGTCCTTAGCTCAGCTGGTTAGAGCATCACCTTGACATGGTGGGGGTCGGTGGTTCGAATCCACTAGGACGCACCATAACAGTTTGAATAAATTGCAGATATGAATTTGATGTGGGTTTATAGCTCAGTTGGTTAGAGCACTACCTTGACATGGTAGGGGTCGTTGGTTCGAATCCAATTAAACCCACCACTTCCCTGCAATCACACAAAGTCGCCTTGCGCACCCTGCGTCCTTAGCTCAGCTGGTTAGAGCATCACCTTGACATGGTGGGGGTCGGTGGTTCGAATCCACTAGGACGCACCAGATTTGAAAAGCCCGCTCCTCGAGCGGGCTTTTTGCATTTCTCTTCTCTGACTGTCCCTTCTCTCCCCTCTCATCTGCCTCCTCTTGACCCGCTGCGGCCATTGTCGGGACATGGCCGCAGCATTCCCTTGCCCAGTCAGAAGAGATCGAGCTGCTGGCCGCAGATCCGCTCGAACGACTCACCGATAAAGGGGAGGATGGCATCGGCGATGGGTTTGAGCTGCTTGTCGATGTAGTGCTCGTAGTCGATGGCGCTGCGCCGGTATTCCAGCGGCTCTGGGCCATTCAGGGTCACCAGATAGGCGATGGTGCCCCTGTGCTGGTAGCGCTGGGGCAGACCGCGGCGCAGGTTCTCCCCGTCCGCCAGGCGCGCAGCCCGCACATGGGGTGGCACGTTCTTCTGGTACTCCTCGAGCTTCTGGCGCAGCCGCTTGCGATAGACCAGCAGCTCGTCGTGAAGGCCGGCACGGGTCTCGTCCACCATGGTGCGCACATAGCCGCTGGGATCCTGGTCGTGAAACACCATCTCGTAGAGGCGGGTCTGGAACGCCTTGGCAAGGGGCGTCCAGTCGGTGCGCACAGACTCGAGCCCCTTGAACACCAGCTGCTCCTCTTCACCTGCCTGATGGCCTGCCACCAAGCCCGCATAACGCTTCTTGCTCCCCTTCTCCAGCCCGCGGATGGTGGGCATCAGGAAGCGGCGATAGTGGGTCTCGTACTGGATCTCCAGATAGCTCGGCAAATCGAACTCCCGCTTGATCAGCACAGTCCAGTTGTCGTTGATCATGCGGGCCAGGCGCCGGCCAATCTCGTCCGCCTGGGCGGGGCTGGTCTCGCGCCCCAGGTGGACGAAGGTGGAGTCGGTGTCGCCATAGATCACCTCGAAACCCTCCCCTTCGATCCACTCCCGGGTCTGTTGCATGATGCCGTGGCCACGCAGGGTGATGGAGGAGGCAAGCCGCGGGTCGTAGAAGCGGCAGCCCCCCGAGCCCAGCACCCCGTAGAAGGAGTTCATGATGATCTTGATGGCCTGGGAGAGCGCCTTGTTGCTGGCCGCCTTGGCCCTATCCCGCGCCGCCCACAGGGTGGCGATGAGATCCGGCAGGAAGTGGCGCTCGCGGGAGAACAGGGCACCGCGAAAACCCGGAATGGCGTGGTCGGGATGCTGCAGCCCCTCGATGAGCCCCATGGGATCGATGCAGAAGGTGCGGATGATGCTGGGATAGAGGCTCTTGAAATCGAGCACCAGCACGTGGCGATAGAGCCCAGGTTTGGAGTCCATCACATAGCCGCCAGGGCTCGCGAGCCCCCCATCGGCGGGCAGGTTGGGCGCCACATAGCCGCCGCGGTGCAGTCGCGGCAGATAAAGATTGGTAAATGCCGCCACCGAGCCCCCTACCCGGTCGAGCTCCAGGCCGGTGAGGGAGGCGCGCTCGATGGCAAAGGGGATGAGGTGGCAGTAGTCGAAGATCTCCCACACCAGCTTGCAATCCTCCAGGTTGTAGCGGGCCAGCGCCTCCTTGTCGGAGTGGAACAGCTCGGTGATCTTCTCCCCCCGGTTGGCCACGTCCTCGATGTCCTTGCCGCGGCCGAGCAGCTCGCTCGCCACCGCATCCAGGCTGTAGCTGGGGAACTGCCAGGTGGCGCTTTTGAGGGTGTCGATGCCATCCAGCACCATGCGCCCCGGGATGATGACGCTGCCGCTCTGGGGGTCGTTGCGCGATGAGCGCCAGAAGCAGAGCTCGTGGCCACGGCCGAGTCGCAGCCGCCGCTTGTTGAGCTCGGCGCGGCGCAGCAGCAGGCGAAAGTCGAAGTTCACCACGTTCCAGCCGATCACCAGATCGGGGTCGTGCCGCACAAACCAGCGCTCCAGCGCACTCAGCAGGGCGCTCTCGTCCGCCACCCACTCGACCTGGGTCCCCCAGCTGTCGGCATCGGCCTCCGGCACGCCGATCATGATGACCCGCGCATCCTCGGGGCTGTAGAGCCCCACCGAGAAAAGCGCCCCGTCCATGGCGCACTCCACGTCCAGCGACACCCAGGAGAGGGTCGGCGTCACCGCCTGGGGCGCGCAGCGCGCCTCGTTCACCTCCCAGTAGCCCTGCTTGCCCCCCTTCTTGCGCGCCCGCCCCTCGAAGCGCACGCCGGCGGTGATGAAGCGCTCCATCAGGAAGCGCTCAGGCAGCCGGATATCCGCCTCGAAGTGCTCCAGCCCGCGGATGAGCAGCAGCTCGATGGCGCGGTGAAAGGCGCTCAGGGTGGCAAAATAGCAGCCCACCACGGCACGGCCGTCGAAGGTGTGCATGGGCAGGCGGCGAAACCGCCCGCTCACCCCGGCCCCCTTGAACAGCTCCGCCGCCTCCGCCATATGGCTCTGCGGCAGGAAGAAGACCGGCTCCTGCCCCGGCACCACCACCCGCACCGGCCCCTGTTCGCTCCAGAGCCACATCACGATCTCGGTGCGCTCCGGCTGCTCACCGCGGCCGCGCAAATCCCGCCCGTGACGGGTCAGGATGAAGCCGTCGCGCGGCGGGATAACGGGAGGGATGGGGGGGTGGTCGGTCATGCCAGTCATCGGGATCAACATAGGTGTGGGACTATTGTACGTTCATACAGTGCTTTACTGCAATTGGCACGCCAGGCTGCCATTACCACGCAGGCTGCCAGGGGCGGCGCAAACTGGTATGCTCGGCCAGACGGACACGCGCTGCCGGTGGCAGTGGTGTTCGCCCATCGACTCACCCCGCTCGTCAGCCAACATCAGGAGGTCATGGTGGCGCTTTATTCTCTGCTGGATCAGCTGGCCATTCCCTATCAGCGCATCGATCACGCCCCCGTCTTCACCTGCGAGGAGGCCAGCCGGCTGTTGCCCAACCTGCCCGCCGCCAAGACCAAGAACCTCTTCCTGCGCGACCCCAAGAGCGAACGGCTGTTTCTGGTGGTGACCCCTGAGCAGAGCCGGATCGATCTCAAGGCGCTGGCCGCCCGCCTCGGGGTCAAGCGGCTGAGCTTCGGCTCGCCCGAGCGACTGGAGGCGGTGCTTGGCCTCACCCCGGGCTCGGTCACCCTGCTCGCCATGGTACGCGACAGAGAAAGCGCGGTGGAGCTGGTGGTGGATGAGACTATCTGGCAGGCCGAGCGGGTGCAGTGCCACCCGCTGGTCAATACCGCCACCTTGCTTATTCGCCTCGACGACGTGCGCCGTCTGCTGGCCCACCTCGGCCGGGAAGCCACCGTCATGCGGCTGCCGGTGGTGGTCGACTGAGGTCGACGTGAGCGGGGGATGACCCTTCGTCACTCCCCGTCCCTGATTAATCGTGTCAGCCGCCGGCAACTGGTGGTGTTGGCACTATCCTGCCCAGACCATCCAAGCCATTGCTCAGCGGCACAATTCATGCTGTGATCCGCCCCAGTCACCCGGCCCTGAGACCACAGCGCCGTTACCGGCAGGAAGAGCCCACACCCTTGATGCAGAGTCTGTTTTCCTCGGCCCAGTTGCTGAGCCTGGTGCTGTTTGTCAGCCTGTCCCACGTCGGGGTCGCGGCCATTTTTGCCTACCTGTGGCATACCCAGCGACCGCTGCGCGCCCTGCTCTACTGGTCGGCCAGCGAGCTGGCCATCGCCGCCGCCTTTGGCTGCCTGCTGCTGCGCCCCCTCACGGGGGAGACGTCCCTTGCCAATATCCTGCTCACCAACCTGCTGATCATCGCCACCCCGCTGCTCTATGAGCGGGGCTTGCGCCACTTTTTCCGGCGCGAGGCCGACCGCTTCGGCTGGCTCTGCCCGCTCCTCGCCCTGGCCGGCTTCCTGCTGTTTGCCCTGGTGGCCTCGCAGCAACCGCTGGCCGATGTGCACAACCGGATCATCACCCTCTCCGGCGTGCTCTCGCTGCAGATTGGCCTGCTGCTGTGGCAGCTCTGGCGCTACCAGCGGCTGGCCCCCGCCTACCGGGTGCTGCGCTTCGCCATCCTGCTGCTCGCCCTGCAACTGGCCCTGCAGCTGCTCAGGATGGCCAAGCATCAGTGGTGGCCGGAGTCGGCCGCCTCCAGCCTGACCGACCCCCTGCTCGGCCCGGTGATCCTGCTCAGCCTGCTCTTTACCATTGCCCGCAGCTTCATCCTGCTGAGCCTGGTGCACACCCGCCAGCAGCAGGCCATGCTTGCCACCCAGCGCGAGCTGGAGCGGCGCGCCAACCAGGATGCCCTGACCGGGCTGGACAGCCGCCACCATTTCGAGCAGCAGCTGGCGGCGCGGGCCTGCCGCAGCGCCCGCCCCTGGCAGCTGCTGCTGATCGACCTGGACAACTTCAAGCAGATCAACGACCGCCACGGCCACCCCGCCGGCGATGCCATGCTGCGGGCGGTGGGCCGGGTGATCCGGGAGAGCCTGCCGCCGGCGGCACTGGCCGGGCGCCTCGGTGGCGACGAGCTGGCGCTGCTGGTGATGGAAACGCCGCAGACGCTGCCTGGCTACTGCCACGCCCTGCAACAGGGGGTCACCGAAGCCACCCGCCCGCTGGCGGGCGGCCCCATCGGCCTCAGCATGGGGCTGACCTCGCTGCAGACGGGAGAGAGCTTCGAGCAGGCCTATCTGCGGGCGGATCAGGCGCTCTATGCCGCCAAGCAGAGCGGGCGCATGCGCGCCTGCATCCGCGAGGCCCACCACAGCGAGCCACGCCTGCTGCAAGCGGCAGAGCTGCACCCGTGACAGCCGTCATCGAGTGCCGGGCCGCGCAGCCTGCCGATGGCCCCGCCTATCGCCGCTATGTGGCCGAGTGTGGCGCCGCCGGCCTGCCCCTCTATCAGGTGGCGCAATTCGACCCGGATCAGTGGCTGCAGGATCTGCTCGCCCATGCCGCTGGCGAGCGCCTGCCGCCGGACTACCCGCCCACCACCACCTACTTTGCCCTCGAGGGGGAAGAGATCCTGGCCACCTTGCGCCTGCGCCACGGCGACACCCCGGCGACCCGCCAGTGGCTCGGCCACATCGGATACGAGACCCGCCCCTCCCGCCGCGGTGAAGGGGTGGCCCGCACCCTGCTCGGCTGGCTGCAACGCCATGTCCTGAGCGGCCCCGTGCTCATCAGCTGTGACGAGGAAAATCCCGCCTCCCTCAAGGTCATTGCCGCCGTCGGCGGGCAATGGCTGGATCGCCGCTACCATGCCGGCGATCGCTGCTGGGTGAACTTTTACCGGATCCAGCCCCACCCCGCCCGCCAGCAAGGCGCCGCTGACTCGCAGCCATAAAAAGAGCGCCCGCAGGCGCTCAGTCGTCTCTTGGTTGCAGGAGCCTGGGCGTCAGTAGCCCTCCTCCTGCTCCGCCTTCAGCCGTGCCTGGCGGGCCAGGGCCTCCTCCTCGGCGCTCTCGATTTCGTGCAGTACGGCGTCAAGATCCACCCGCTCGTTGCTCTCTTCGAACAACCCGGTCAGTTCGCTGTCGGGAGTGAGCTTGCCATCTTCATAGAGGGCCCACATCTCCCTGGCGTAACGGGTCTTGAGCAGCTCGGGGGCATACATGCCGTAGTAGTTGCGCATGTTGTCGACGTCCCGCTCCAGCATGGCCTTCGCCTGGTTGTTGGCGGCGGCATCCACCACCTGGGGCAGGTCGATGATGACAGGCCCCTCTTCATCCACCAGCACGTTGAACTCCGACAGGTCGCCGTGAATGAGGCCGGCGCAGAGCATGCGCACCACGTAGCGGATCACCCTGGCGTGGTCGGCCAGCGCCTGTTCGCGGCTGAGGGCCACGTCGTTGAGGCGGGGCGCCACGTTGCCATCGGCATCGGTCACCAGCTCCATCAAGAGCACGCCGTCGAGGCAGACATAGGGCCGCGGCACCCGCACGCCGGCGGCGGCCAGCTTGAACAGGGCATCCACCTCGGTGTTCTGCCACACCTCTTCGTGCTGCTTGCGGCCGTACTTGGAGCCCTTCTCCATGGCGCGGGCATCGCGGCTGCTGCGCACCCGGCGCCCTTCCTGATAGACCACCGCCTGCTTGAAGCTGCGCTTGGCGGCCTCCTTGTACACCTTGGCGCAGCGGATCTCGTCGCCGCAGCGCACCACGTAAACATCGGCCTCTTTGCCGCTCATCAGCCGGCTGATCACCTCGTCAACCAGGCCGTCGTCAACCAGAGGTTGGATTCGATTTGGAGTTTTCATGCCCGCCCTTTCACCCTGTGTGCGCCCCCGAAGATAGCCTCTTCCGGTGCGCTTGCCTATTCCAGATTGTGCCGTGCCACCGGCGCCCGGGCGCCGGTCCTTCCATTGCGTCAGTTTTCGGGGGGCAGGTCGCCGCGGATCCGCTTAATGCCCTCTTCGTAGAAGCCCTCGTGCCCCTGGGGATGCTCCATGGTTTCGAAGATCTTGAGGAACCACATGTACTGCTCCGGGTGCTGGCGCAGCTGCTGCTCCACCATGTCGTTCATGGCGCGAACGTCGGCCTCCAGATCGGTGCCGGGATAGGGATCGAAGGGGGCCTCGATCTCCAGCCGGTAGCACCCCTCCTCCTCGTCATAGCAGGCGAGGATGGGCACCGCCTTGGCGCCGGTCAGCTTGACCAGCTTGGGCAGGGCCGGCAGGGTCGCCTTGGGATGGCCGAAGAAGGGCACGAAGATGCTGGCCTCGCGGCCGTGATCCTGATCCGGCAGGTAGAAGAAGCTGGCGCCGCCGCGGATCGCCTTGATGGCCGGCTTGATGCCGGCACTGCGCTCATACACCTTGCCCCCCTTGGCCCGCTCGCGGTTGATGTACCAGTCGAAGACCTGATCCTTGGCGCTCTTCATCATGGTGCACATGGACATGCCCCGGATGGCGAAGTAGCGGCCTATCATGTCCACCGCCCAGGTGTGAGGCACCACCAGGATCACCGGCCGGCCGGCGGTCTGCTCTGCCTCGATGTGTTCCCAGCCGCGCACCTTGATGCGGCCGGCCAGGTGATCGGCGCTGCGCAGGGTCAGCTCGGCAAAGCCCATGAAGGTCTTGAGCCCCACCCGGATCGATTTGAGCAACAGGGCCTGACGGCCCGCCTCATCCAACTCGGGAAAGCAGATCTTGAGGTTGGTGTCGGCGATATAGGCCTGCTTCCTGGACAGACGCAGCAGGGGGGGAGCCAGCCGGTCGGCCAGCCGGTCACGCAGACCATGAGGCAGCAGCCCCAGCAGGCAGAGCAGGCCGAGCGCCAGCCAGCTGCCCCACCAGCGCGGATGGAGCAGACGGGGATGAAATGAGGTGTCGAAAACCGGATCGTGTGAGGACATGGCCGCCATCAAGTCATAGAAAATAAACGGTTATTTTAATTATCCTGACAAAATTTTCCACTTTGGGCTGGCGCGGGCCCGGTTGGGGCAGGCGCCGGCTCGACTGCTCGCCCTGCCAGCCGGCAGAGGGGCAATAAAAATGGCCCCGCAGGGCCATAGTACCAACAAGGAATTGCTCATCAGGAGAGCGGCTGCAACCCGCGACGGATCCGCTGGATCCCCGCCTCGTAGCGGCCATCCAGCCCGACCTGATCCTCGCGGGTATCGAAGATCTTGAGAAACCACATGTACTGGCCCGGATCCCGGCTGAGCTGCTGCTGCACCATGTCGTTCATCCGGCAGGTGTCGGCCATCACATCGTCGGTGGGATAGTTGTCAAAGGGGGCGTCTATCTCCAGCCGGTAGCAGTGGTGCGCCTCGTCATAGCAGGCCAGCAGCGGCACCGCCTTGGCGCCGCTCACCTGCACCAGTCGCGGCAGGGCCGGCAGGGTTGCCTTGGGCTGACCGAAGAAGGGGGCGAAGATGCTCTTCTCGCGGCCATGATCCTGATCCGGCAGATAGAAGAAGCTGTTCCCCTCCTTGATGGTGCGGATCACCGCCTTGATGCCGGCGCTGCGCTCATAGACGCGGCAGCCGTTGCGGGCCCGGGCACGGTTCAGATGCCAGTCGAACACCGGGTTGCGCGCCCGTTTCATCATGGTGCACATGGGCACCCCGCGTCGGGTGAAGTAGTAACCGGCCGCGTCCACCGGCCAGCTATGGGGCACCACCAGGATCACCGGTCTGCCGGCCGCCTGCTCCGCCTCGATATGTTCCCAGCCAGTGACCCGCATCCGCTTCATCAGATAGGCGGGGCTGCGCACCGAGAACTCGCCAAAGCCGAGCAGGCTCTTGAGGCCGACCCGGATCGAGGTCATCAGGATGGCGTCGCGCTCGGCCTCGCTCTTTTGCGGGAAACAGAGGGCCAGGTTGGTTCTGGCGATGTAGACCTGCTTTTTCGAGATGCGAAACACCAGCGGCGCCAGGGCGGCGGCCAGCCGATCGCGCAGCCTCACCGGCACGAAGGCCAGCAGCATCAGCACGCCAAGCGCCAGCCAGCTGAACCAGTAACGCGGATGCAGGAATCGGGTCTCGAAACGAGAGTCAAACACGGGATCATGGGAAGACATGGATGGGGTCAAGCATGGGAAAGGGAGCTGCATTGTATTCATCCTGACAGGTAATACCAGTTAAATTCATCATGGCTTTGGCGAAGGAGCCACCCCGGTCGGGACCAACAAAGCGGGCGGGTTTGCGCAGGCAAGTGCATAAAAAAAGCGCCCCACCCGAGGTGGAGCGCCTTGTCGTCATCTGTTCGGTGGCGTCCGTCTTGCGCAGACCTGCTCACCGACCCCCTTATCCCGGCCCTCTTGCGGCCATTTCCTAGCGACGAACCATGCCGGATGCCAGCTCGTCGTTGCCCAGCGGCAGGAAGAACATCAGGTAGCGCAGGGCCACGTAACCGACGATCAGGGTGGCGGCGCCCAGTTCGAAATGGGCCAGCAGCCGGATCTGCTCGACGTACTCGGCCGCCTGGGGCCACTGTTCGACCAGATGGCTCACCTTGAACAGGGCGGTGGCACCGATCACCAGCGGGAAGGTGAAGGCGGCATAGCCCGGCGAGAACGGCAGACGCAGCAGCTTGATGAAGGCCAGGTAGATGATGCCGGTCATCAGCACGGCGATCCCCAGCAGCACGGCCACCAGCAGCAGAGAAGGTTCTTCGCTCACGGTCAGGTAGCCGGCCAGTGACAGGCTGGCGGGTGCCGCCAGGATGGCGATGGTCGGTTTGGCGGCATCCGGTACCTCATGGCTGAAGATGAGGCGATAGAGCATCAGCGGCAGCATCAGGCCGTAGCAGAGCATGCCGAACCAGAGCAGGCCGTTGGCCAGCGCGGCATACTGGCCGCCCGGAAAAGCGACGTCAGCGACGATGATCCCCACCGGCGGCACGAACCAGCTCGGCACCATGTGGTGGATCTCAAACTGTTTGGCCCGATGCCAGACGAAGGTGGCCAGGAACCCCAGGTGCAGCAGCACCGCAAACAGCCAGAGCCCCTCCCCCAGACCGGCGTTGAGCATGCCAACCGCCTTGGAGACCACCATGGTGCCCATGGCATAGGTGGGCACCACGCTGCCGACCACCGGGTGAGCCAGATCCTGCCACAGCAGGCGCGGGTGCAGCAGAAACTTGAAGGTCAGGATCACCAGCAGCACGGCGGCAACGGCGGCGCCCAGCAACTGCAGGCGGCCATCGAAGTGACCGGCATTTTCCCAGCACCAACCGAGACTGGCGATCCCGAGCGCCAGTCCTGCCATGGGGGTCGGAGCAGCGGCCAGGGATTGACGGGTTCTTGCGATCATGTCTGAAACCTCATGTGAGAGACGATGGACATAGGATAATGAGCGGCCATCGTTTACGATATCTAAATGAATTAAATCAATCGTTCAGGATTTCCAAACATGAAGCTGACCCTGCAACAACTCAAGGTCTTTGCCACCATCGCCCGTTACGGCAATCTGGGGCTGGCCGCCAATGAACTGTGCCTGAGCAAGGGCGCCGTCTCCCAGTCGTTGCAGGAGCTGGAGCGTCAGCTCGCCACCCCGCTGTTCGATCGCATTCACCCCAGGCTGCAGCTCAACAACGAGGGACGCCTGCTGCAACCGGCGGCCGAAGAGCTGCTGACCCGGATGCAGGACATCGAAACCCTGTTCAGCCCGGATGCCGAACCGAGCGGCCAGCTGCGTCTGGGCGCCAGCCAGACCATAGGCAACTACCGGCTGCCGGCCCTGCTCGCCACCAGCAAGCAGGAGCTGGGACAACCGCCCAGGGTCACCATCACCAACACCCACCAGCTCTGCCACCTGCTGGCCAACTTCGAGCTGGATCTGGCGCTGATCGAGGGGGAGAACCACCACCCGGATCTGGTCAGCGAGCCCTGGCTCCACGACGAGATGCTGATCGTGGCCCAGCCCGATCACCCCCTCGCCGGCCGCCATCGCCTCTCCCTCGCCCAGCTGAGCGACGAAACCTGGGTGCTGCGCGAGCCCCAGTCCGGCAGCCGCGAGCAGTTCGAGCAGCAGATCCAGCCCGAGCTGCCGCGCTGGCAGGCGGGGCTCGAGCTCAACACCCTGGAGGCGGTGATGCTGGCGGTCGAGAAGGGGCTCGGCATCTCCTTCATCTCCCACCTGGCGGTGTCGGATCGGCTGCAGGCGGGCCGTCTGGTGGCCCTGCCCCTCGCCCGTCGCTTTCCCCGCCAGCTCTCCCTCATCTGGCACCGGCAGAAGTATCACTCCGCCACCCTGCGCCGCTTTCTGCAATTTTGCCGCGCCCAGGAGGACGTGTTACCCAGCCAGATCAGCAGCACCTGAGCCAATGGGATGATCGGGCAGCCTATTGCCCGGCATGGCCCTTGCCGCCAGGTATCGGCAGCAATGGAAGAGGGAGAGCCTAGGCTCTCCCTCTTGGTCATTCTGCCTTGTGACTCAGCGTTTCGCGGGCAGCAATCCCCGCTCGACCCAGCCCAGCACCTGTCTGGTCAGTGCCTGCGGCACCCAGGGGGAGTCGGTGATGCCCGCCCTCACGCAGGCGGCAAAGTGATCCGCCTCGTGCTGCATGCCACCGCCCGCCACCGGCAGCGCGATGTCGTGGGGCCAGGCCGGCAGAGGGTCACCACCAAGCCAGACGATCTGCTGGGGGTTCCACCACTTGCCTACCAGCTCCAGCGCCCAGCCGGGCCCGGACAGCCAGGCCGACTTGTCGAGATCCGCCACGATGGAGGCCACCAGCTCGGCCTTGAGCGGGCCGGCAAAAGCAAAGCGGGCGGCTTCATCCACCTCGCCCTCACGGCGAGACAGCGTGACCTCGGACTCACCCGCCGCCAACCCCAACTGGTGACAGAGGGCGGCATAGAGCCAGAGCGGGTAGACCCCCACATCCCAGGCGGCGCCGCCATCCAGCGCCGGATCGAACAGCTTGCCGTCCCGCGTCTGCACCGAGCCGAAGGCAGCCTTTAGCCTGTCGGGGGCTGGCATGGCCGACAGTCGCCCCAGCAATGCGCGCATGGCGGGGAAGCACATCACCTTCATCGCCTCCATCAGCAGCAGGCCCCGCTCGGCGGCGAGCCGCACCAGCCGATCCCAATCTGCGACGCGAGTCACCGCCGGCTTTTCCACCAGCACATGCTTGCCCGCCAGCAACATGAGTTCGATCAGGGCGGCGTGCTCCGGGTGGATCACCGCCACGTAGACCGCCTCCACCAGGGGATCCGCCGCCAGCGCCTGATAGCTGCCATGGGCGTGGGGCAAGCCCTGCTCGTCGGCAAAGGCCTGCGCCCGCCCCTGATCACGGGCGGCGATCGCCACCACCCGGCTGCCACTGGCGTGTCCGTTCACATCCTGACAAAAACGGCGGGCGATGGCCCCCGCGCCGGCAATGCCCCAGCGCAGCGGCTGTTCGCTTGATCTCTGTTGCATCCCTGTCTCCTTATACGCTCTGCCGGTCAATCATCATGCCTGCGCCAGGCTGCGCAACCAGCGGATCTCGTCGCCCCAGATGGACTCGTCAATGGTCTCCAGGATCAGCGGAATGCCGTCGAAGCGATGATCATTCATGATGTGATGGAACACCGCCTCCCCCAGGTTCCCCTCACGCAGACTGTGGTGGCGATCGACCCGGCTGCCGAAGGTGCACTTGGCGCCGTTGATATGCATCCCTTTCAGGTACTGGAAGCCTACCGTCCGGTCGAACTCGGCAAAGACGGCAGCACAACTCTCCGCGGTGCGCAGATCGTAGCCGGCGGCAAAGGCGTGGCAGGTATCAAAGCAGATGCCGACCCGGCTCTTGTCTTCCACCCCGTCGATGAGGGTGGCCAGGTGCTCGAACGACCAGCCGAGGTTGGTGCCCTGGCCGGCGGTATTCTCGATCACCGCCGTCACCCCTTCGCTGCGCTCCAGCGCCCAGTTGATGGATTCGCTCACCAGCTTGAGGCTGGCCGCCTCCGGGATCTGCTTCAGGTGGCTGCCCGGATGAAAATTGAGGTAGCAAAGCCCCAGCTGCTCGCAGCGCTTCATCTCGTCCAGAAAGGCATCGCGGGACTTGGCGAGGCCATCGGGGTCGGGATGACCCAGATTGATGAGGTAGCTGTCGTGGGGCAGGATCTGCTCGGGGCGAAAGCCCCCCTTCTCGCAGGCCAGCTTGAAGGCGCGAATGCTGGTCTCGGAGAGCGGCGCCGCCTGCCACTGGCGCTGGTTCTTGGTAAACAGGGCGAAGGCGTTGGCCCCGATGGCCTGGGCGCGGGCGATGGTGTTCTCCACCCCGCCGGCCGCACTGACGTGGGCTCCGATAAATTTCATCACATCTCCTCTGCACTGTTGCTGGGTCTGGCCACACCGCAAAGGGGCAGCCAACCCGTGTGGGGCGCCATTATGCCAAGCCGCCCGGCCGGCGCCAAACCGGGATTGTCGATGGCAGCCATAGAGAGACCCGCCGCAGGTGGGGATTGGCGTCAAGCCATCAATCGGCCGCGTCCATCCCTGCCCGCGTCGCCAGGCCATCGCGCGGGCCGTCGGGGCCCAGCGCTGACGCCAGGATGCCGCTCAGCCACTGGATGAAGGCCTGCACCCTAGGGGCCAGCTGACGGCGATGGGCATAGAGGGCGTGAATGGGCAGCGGGGGCGCCTGCCACTTTGGCAGGATGGCCAGCAGTGGCTCCACCCCGACTCGCGGCTGCTGGATGATGCCAAGCCCGGCCAGCGCCGCCGCCAGATAGGATTCGCTGTCGTTCACCGTGAGCGCCCCGCTCATCGCCAACACGGCGCGCGAACCGTCCGCCTGCAGATACTCGAAACCGCTCTCTCTGGGCCCGCTGCTGCTGCCGTAGTGCACCAGCCGATGGCCGCTCAGCTCGCTCAGGCTGCGGGGCGTTCCGTAGCGGGCCAGGTAGGCGGCGCTGGCACAGTTGATCTGGCGGTAGTGGCCGAGGGGGCGCGCCACCAGGCTGGAGGGCTCAAGCGCCCCGACCCGGATCACGCAGTCAAACCCCTCCCGCACCAGGTCTACCCGCCGGTCCGTGCTGCTCAACATCAACTGCAAGGCGGGATGCGCCGCCAAAAAGGCGGGCAGCGCCGGCATCACCAGATGGCGGGCCATCCGGCCCGGCATGTCCACCCGCAGCTGGCCACTCAGCTGCCCCTGCTGGCGAAACAGCCCGTTGAACTCCTCCATGTCCGCCAGCAGATCCTGACAACGGGCATAACAGAGCCGGCCATCCGTGGTCAGCTGTACCCGCCGGGTGGTGCGCTGCAGCAAGCGGGTACCCATTTGCTCCTCCAGCCGGCGGATGGCCGCCGAGAGCGTCGCCTTGGGGACTCCTAACTGTTCGGCACTGCGGGTAAAGCTCTCCAGCTCCGCCACCCGCACAAACATCCTCATCGCATCCAGTTGATCCATGCCGCCATTGTCTCGCTAATCGGAACAGTGCATTCATTATCGCCTTATTTATCCAATCAACAACGGGCAATAGAGTGATCACACCGGCTCATCCCGAGCCAATGACCACAGACAGGAGTCCTCTCATGACCCATCCCATCGCACTCATCACCGGCGCCAGCCGCGGCCTTGGCAAACAGGCGGCGCTGGCCCTCGCCGCCCGCGGCGTCGACCTCATCATCACCTATCGCAGTCAGGCCGATGAAGCGGCGGCCGTGGTGGCCGAGGCGACCACCCTCGGCGTCAGGGCCCATGCCCTGCCCCTCGATGTGGCCGACAGCAGCAGCTTTGCCGCGTTCGCCAGCCAGGTGCGCGAGCAGCTGGGCGCGTGGCAGCGGGATCGGTTCGATTTTCTGGTCAACAACGCCGGCATCGGCATTCACGCCAGCATCGAGCAGACCAGCGAGCAGCAGTTCGACACCCTGTTCAACATTCACCTCAAGGGGGTTTTCTTTCTGACCCAACAACTGCTGCCGCTTCTGCGCGATGGCGGGCGCATCCTCAATCTGTCGAGCGGGCTGACCCGCTTCGCGCTGCCCGGTTATGCCGCCTATGCGGCCATGAAGGGAGGGGTCGAGGTGCTGACCCGCTATCTGGCCAAGGAGCTGGGGCCGCGTGGCATCGCCGTCAATGTGGTGGCGCCGGGGGCCATCGAGACCGATTTTGGCGGGGGTGTGGTGCGGGACAATCAGGCGGTCAACGACTTCATCGCCAGCCAGACCGCGCTGGGTCGGGTGGGCCAGCCGGAGGACATCGGCGGCGTCATCGCCGCCCTGCTCTCCCCCGACAGTCGCTGGATCAATGCCCAGCGCATCGAGGCCTCCGGCGGCATGTTCCTCTAAGGCGTCCGCTCACCGACGCCGAGATCTCTCTGGGCCGCCTGCGTCTGACCGCTGGCGGCCTGGTGAGCCTCGGGCAAGTGCGCCGCCAGGGTAGCCACGGCGTCGACATCGACCCGCCCCTGGCTCGCCAGCTGTTGCAAGAATGCGAGCGCCGCGTCGGCGCTCAGCCCCACCCGGTAGGGTCTGTGCTGCACCATCGCCTGGAAGATGTCGGCCACCCGCAGGATCCTCGCCTCCAGCGGCATCGCCTCGGCGGTCAGGTGGAAGGGGTAGCCGCAGCCATTGGGCTCCTCGTGGTGATAGGAGGCCCACAGGGCAATCTCCTCGAAGCCGTCGATGTGGCGCAAAATCTGATAGGTTTCAAAGCTGTGGGTGTTGATGATGGCCCGCTCCCGCTCATCGAGTTTTCCCGCCTTGTCGAGGATCTCGTCGGGTACCCGCAGCTTGCCGAGATCGTGCAGCAGCCCGGCGATCTCCAGCTGCTCGCAGCGACCCTCCTCAACCCCCATCCATTGGGCCAGCCGCCGCGCCAACCTGGCCACCCCGAGGGAGTGGGCCACGGTGAAGGGGCTCTTGGCATCGACGATGGCCGAGAAGATGCGTGCCAGCTGCTTGAGCTCGCCGTTGCAGGTGAGGCAGGGCTCCCGCTCGCTCAACATGCCGCGCATGTAGTCGGTGATGGCGCGCCCCTCCAGCTGCAGCCAGAATGCCTCCGGCAGGGAGGCCCGCAAAAAGGCCGCCACCAGCTCGGGGTCGAAGAACTCGCCGGCGCACGCCTCGATCCGCTGCCGGATCTCCTGGGTGTGCATCAGCAGGGAGCCGTCCCCATAATGCGGGGCCGCCAAGGCATCGACCCGGTCGACCAGAAAGATGAGGTTGGCCTGGCGCCGCACCGTGGCCGTCACCCCCTGCTGCCGAACAAGTTGATGCCAGTGGGTGTGGTGATAGCGGATGGGCTCCGCCAGCGGGGCCAGCGGCGGGAAATCCTTGAGCAGATCGTAACCGACCTCGCAATGACGCTGGGAAGACTCCCAGTCGAACTCGCTGACCAGATGGCTGTGGATGAAGGTGGAGGAGACGCCGATGTCATGCAGCACCCCCAGCTCGAACAGGCAGGCCTGCTCGCTCTCACCGGCCCCCAGAGCCTTGCCACACTCGGCGGCCATGATGCCGACCCGCTTGCCGTGTGCCACATCGCCGATGCCGACCAGATCCAGCGATGCCGACAGGGCGTATACCAGCTGGCGCAGATCAACCTGCTGGGAAATGTGTTCACTCCTGCGAGTGTTAGGGATGTTGCTGTTCATGATTCACTTCCACATCTACCAACGTGAAAATCCCGTGTCGGGGGCCGAGTAAACACCATGAATTTAAATCAGAAAGTGGACTCTGGTAGCAGCCTCACCCAGATACCACCCACCTAATTGACAAAAATATGATTTGTATCAATCTGACAAAGTACGTGCCGGCTGTGTAATGGTTGTAAATGAAATGAGGCTTTTGGGTTACCTGAAACCATCAGTAATATTCATTCGGAAATGGTCTATGGTTAGAGCGAAATGGCCCCAACAGTCTGGATATCAACAAGTTGCCCATAAAGGAACCAACTATGAAAGCGCTAACCCTCCCCCTGTTTTACCTCTTGTCTTTACTCTTCTGCGGCCAGGCCTACAGCGCCGATGAGGTCATCCTCAGCGTCGCCGCCAAGGGTTGCTGCAACAACGCCGGCAAGATGGAGTACAGCCGCGCCCAGTTGCAGGCCCTACCACAAAGCAGCGTCACTACCACCACCCCTTGGACCAAAGATGCTCATATCTATCGCGGCGTCTTGCTCAAGACGGTGCTTGATACCCTCGGCATCACTACCGACAAGATAAAAGTGATGGCCCAAAATGATTACTTCGCCGTAATCCCGCGAGAAGATGTCGAAAAATATCCCGTACTGCTGGCCATCGAAGAAGATGGCAAGGCACTAACCCTTCGCAACAAGGGCCCTATTTGGGTCATTTACCCCCTATCGGACCATCCAGAGCTGGATATTGAGCAGTATCACAGCCTGATGGTGTGGCAAGTCATCAAGCTCGAAGGGATGTAATGATGATCAAAGGCAAGTTCATCTCCCTTGCCTTCATCATGGTCTCCTTTCTAGGGGTGACCATCTGGTCACTTTTTAATTACGATCGAGCCTTCAATGAACTGGTGAAGTACAATCAGCTCTCCGCTTGGTCTCTTGCCCAGCTTGAGCTGGAGCTGCACAGTTTTGATGAGCAGTTGTCGCTTTATCGCAGTGGCGAATCCGATGCCGCGCAGTTGAACAAAGCCTATGACATTGCTTGGAACCGGCTGGACATCTTCCTGACCGGGCAGGAAACAGCCATCATTCGTGGGCGTTATCACGCTAGTGAGAAGGTTGGCGCCTTCTTTGATGTACTCAAAGAGTATGAACAGGACGTCGTCAATCCAGAGCCCGATGCCCCTCGGCTTACCGAGATGGAAGCAAGAATAAGCAAGCTTTTACCTTCCATACGCGACCTTATGGTAATGAACTTCACTGGCCCTTCTGCCATCAAGCAGCGCCAGGAGCTGCAACAATCGAGAGAAGGCCACGTCCTAGTCCTGATTGTCCTGCTGGCCATCGGACTGCTCATCCTGTTTGTGGTCTCGCGAGAGATGAAACTGCAGCATTTTCTGGCCTGGAACGATCCACTCACCTTGCTACCCAACCGCGCAGCCTTTATTTCAAGACTCGAGCGAATCTCACACAGCAAGCGGTCCAGTGATAAAACCCTGACCATCTGCCTGATCGAACTCAACAACTTCAAGGAGGTCAACGATAGTCTGGGCTATGCCGCAGGGGATGAACTGCTGACCATGGTGGCCAACCAAATCAGGGAGTACGCCCATGAGACAGCTTTCATCGCTCGTATGGGCGGCGATGAATTTGCCCTCTTCATCTATGGCGCCATGCCCATCGAACACCGTGTTCCCTACCTTGTCCATCTGCTGGATGAACTCAAGCCCACC
Source organism: Aeromonas sp. FDAARGOS 1408 (assembly GCF_019048665.1). Lineage (NCBI taxonomy): Bacteria > Pseudomonadati > Pseudomonadota > Gammaproteobacteria > Aeromonadales > Aeromonadaceae > Aeromonas > Aeromonas sp. FDAARGOS 1408. The sequence continues at coordinate 1,948,111 of NZ_CP077394.1, forward strand.
GTCTTTCAGGCCGATCCAGCACACCGGGTTCGCGTCAGCATGGGGATAAGCCAGCACCCCATCACGGCCCACAAGATTGAGGAGCTGATCCTGTTTGCTGATCTTGCCCTCGCCAACGCCAAAAAGCTCAAGGAGAATCACCTGCAGGTGTTCAACCACCGGATGTTCGAACACTACAGCCGCAACCGTAAGCTGGCTGCCGAACTGCGTGAACATCTGAACGTTATTTCCAACAGCACTCTTTATCTGCACTACCAACCAGTGATAAAACCGGGCAATCCCTACAACATCGGGGCCGAGGTGCTGATCCGCTGGCATCACCCCGAATACGGCTTCATCAACCCGCTGGACATCATCTCCATGGCCGAGGAAAACGGCCTCGGCGAACTGCTCGGAAAATGGATTTTCAGCCGGGTCAACCACGATATGTCGCAACTGCCGGCCAGCTTTATCGACAAACTTGAGCTGGCCATCAATCTCTCCAACTCCATGTTCACCCCGGCCCTGTTCCACCAGGTCAATGACATGCTACAACAAAGCCCGCTGCGCGCCGAACAGCTCATTCTGGAACTGACCGAAACCATCGCACTCGACGATCTGCCGCTCAGCCAACGCATCTTCAAGGAACTCAAACACATCCACGTGCGCATCGCGCTGGATGATTTCGGAACCGGCTGGTCCTCCTTCTCCTATCTGATGTCCCTGAGCTTTGACAAGCTCAAGATTGACAAGTCCTTCGTCAGCAACATAGAAAGCGACCCTAGGCAGTTCATGTTCGTCGAATCTATTACCAAGCTTTCCCATCAGTTGGGCCTGGTGGTAGTGGCAGAAGGGGTGGAGAGCCTGCATGAACTGCAGCAGCTGGCCCACATCGGGGTGGATGAAATACAAGGTTACTACTACTCCAAACCCCTCTCTCCAGCTGAGTTTTTCATCTACGCCATGACCCATCTGGCCCACAACGCAGAAGAGAACGTGGACGTCAGTTATCACTGAGCCTTAACCTGCCTCTCTCATCTCTTGCTTGCCGTATCGACCCGCCAAAAAAACGGGCCCCGCCAGTTGGCGGGGCCCATCGAGGGGATGGATTGGGTTACAGTGTCTTGCCGCCCGAGCTTATCACCGTCTGGTACCAGTAGAAGCTGTCCTTCTTGAGCCGGCGCAGGGAGCCCCCCTGCTCGTCCCGCTCAACATAGACGAAGCCGTAGCGCTTCTGGTAGCCGTTGAGCCAGCTCAGGATGTCGGTGAACGACCAGGCGCAATAGCCCAAGAGCTCCACCCCGTCCTGCAGCGCCTCCTGGCACGCCTTGACGTGGCTGCGCAGATAGTCGATGCGGTAGTCGTCGTGCACCCTGTCTCCTGCCGCCAGCTTGTCGAACTCGCCGAGGCCGTTCTCGGTGATCATCAGCGGCAGGCCGTAGCGAGAAGATAGCCGGCGCAGGGCGATGCGCATCCCGGTCGGATCGATGGCCCAGTCCCAGTTGCTGGTCTCCAGGTGCGGGTTGGGGGCCGTCTTGTAGAGGCCGGGAATGCCGCTTGGCGGCGTAGTGCCCTTCTTGCCCGTGGTGTTGATGCGCTGCATCGTCTGGCCGCCGAGCGGGTTGTCGGTATAGGTCAGGGTGTAGTAGTAGTTGACGCCTATGTAGTCGGGGGTCCCTTCCCGCAACAGCTCGAGATCGCCCGGCAGGATCTCCGGCGCCTCGCCATTTTCCCGCAAATAGGCGAGCGCCGCCTGGGGGTAGCGACCGAAGCAGTAGGCATCCAGCCACCAGAGGTTGGTGAACTCCTCGGCATTCTCGTAAGCCAGCATGTCTTTGGGGTCGCACGAGGCCGGATAGGCGGGAGAATAGGCAAAGCTTGGGCCGATCAGCCCCCCCGGCACGTGCTGGCGAAATGCCTTGATGGCCCTGGCGTTGGCCAGAAACGCGATGTGGTTGGCGGCAAAGAAGCGCTTGCGATCCTGCACCGCGGGCGGATGGGTGCCGAGCTGATAGGCGTTGGTCAGGTTGTAGTTCTGTTCGTTGAGCGACACCCAGTACTTCACCTTGCCGGCAAAGCGCTGATAGAGGGTCACGCAGTAGCGCTCGAAATCGGCGATGATCCGTCTGTCTTCCCAGCCGCCGTACTCATCCTGCAGCGCCTGGGGCAGGTCCCAGTGATAGAGGGTGAGCACCGGCTCAATCTGGCGAGCCAGCAGGGTGTCGATGAGTTTTTCATAGAAGGCGAGCCCCGCCTCGTTCACCTCGCCACGACCGGTCGGATAGATGCGCGGCCAGCTTACCGAGAAGCGGTAGGCCTTGAGCCCCATCTCGGCCATCAGCGCCACGTCCTCCTCCATGCGGTGGTAGTGATCCACCGCCACGTCGCCGTTGCTCCCCTCAAAGGTCTTGCCAGGCAGCTTGGTGAAGCGATCCCACACCGAGGGCCCCTTGCCATCGGCGTCCCAGCCTCCTTCCACCTGATAGGCGGCGGAGGCGGCGCCCCACAGAAAATCTTGCGGGAAGTCGTTGAACTTGTGGTGATGCATCTGGGGTTGCTCCTTCTGCGGCGGTGGCGATGGCCACCTATCTATGCACCGACTGGCGGTGCCCAATGGAATTGGCATTAGCATCGAACAGTTCTAAAATTCCGTCCAATGACAAATTTAACCATTCAACATTCCAAACAGGAATCACAGGAGCCGACATGGAGTTGCGGGATCTGAAGGCCTTCGTCACCCTGGGGGAGGTATTGCACTTCGGTCAGGCGGCGGTGCGCCAGCATGTCACCCAGTCGGCGCTGAGCAAGCAGATCCGCCGGCTGGAAGAGGAATTTGGCGGCGAGCTGTTCGAGCGCAATGCCAGCAGCACCCGTCTCACCGTGCTGGGGCGCGCCCTCTATGAGGATGCCCGCGCCCTGGTGGCGGCCAGCGAGCAGCTAGCACGCAGCGCCCGCGACGTGCTGGCTGGCAACAGCGGCACCCTGCGCATCGGCTTCGGGGTCGCCACCAAGCTGCTGGTGCCCGCCGCCATCGCGCAATTTCGGGCCGAACGCCCCCAGGTGACCATAGAGCTCAACGATCTCTCCACCCACCATCAGTTGCTGGCCCTGAGCGAAGGCAAGCTGGATCTCGGCTTCTGCCGCCTGCCCGCCCCCAAGGGGTGGCCGTGTCTGCCGGTGGTGCGGGCCCATTTTGTCGCCGTGCTGCCCGCCAGTTACGCCGGCGTGAGCAAGCTGGCTGATCTGGTGGACAAACCGCTGGCGATCCTGCGCCGGGACAAGGCCCCCTCGTTTTACGATCACCTGATGCACTACCTGGCCCAGAGCGGGCTGCGTTTTCGCGATATCCAGTACGTCAACGACTTCGCCGCCGGGGTCGCCACCGCCGCCGCTGATATCGCCTGGACCCTGGTGCCCTCCTCCACCACCATAGAGCACCCGGACGTGCTGACCCTGCCGCTGACCGAAGGAGAAGCCTGCTGGACCATAGGCCTTATTCGCCCGCCCCACAGCAAGGGGCCGCTGATCGAGGCCTTCTGGCAGACAGTCGCCAGCATGAGCGAGCCGGCCCTGCCATAAGGAAAGGTCCGGGCAAGGACCAGCGGGCAAACATCTATGAGGGCGGCAGGGATGGCGCAGCGGGGCATCGCGGCATGCTGTCTGGCATTCCCCCCTATGACCACATTGGGCATCTCCAAAGGGGTACATTGGTAATCTAAAGGAAAAATGTACTTATCAATTTGCAACAGCTCTCATCCTTCTGATTGCAAAATGCGATGAAATAGTGATTTTCTCCCTCCTTCACTCCCAACAACACCACGCCATAACTGATTTCTACTATCAGGCACACTTATTGCCTTTCCTCTCATGCCTAGTTTGCTGTTGCCCTGGCATCTGTTTCTCACGACTTCATGGAGGAAAGTAATGAGGTTCAATGTGTTTGAAGCCCCCCAGCTGACCATCACGGCGCTCAACGACTACTCGATCCAGGTGCCCACCAGCGATGCCGCCCAGTATCAGGTGATCCTGGCCCGCAGCATCGATGGCAAGCCGCTGTCGGTGCGTGACAAGGGGCCCCTGTTCCTGATCTACCCGTTCGATCAATACCCCGAGCTTCGCAACAAGCTCTATTACGGCCGTGCCATCTGGCAGATCAACAAGATCAAGGTGGAGTGAACCGCATCATGCAATCCATGGCAGCCAGTCAGCGCTCCCTGTTCGTCGTGCTCTGCGTGCTGTTGCTGGCGTTTGCCGGTATCGGTACCGTCCAGTACCGGCAGTTCGAAGAGCTGCAGCACAGCACCAGTCAGGGTGAAGACAACGTCATGTGGAACTATTTCCAGCTCTACAACGAGGCGCTGCGCTTTCAAAATGCCCTGAAAAATGAGCCGCAGGTCAAGTTCCAGCTCAGATACGACATTCTGGTCAGCCGAATTGAGCTGGTGCTGGAGAGCAAGGATCGCAACCTGCTGCAACATACCCAGATTTATCAGCAGGCCAGCAAGGAGATGCGCCGCTTCATCGCCCTGGCCGATCTCTGGCTCGGGCCGGTCCAGCACGAGCCGCTGGATCAGGCGGCCCGCCAGCAGCTTGATCAACAGCTGACCGCCCTGCTCCCCCAGCTCCACCAGCTGACCCTGGAGGTCAACGAGCAGGCGACCCTGCTTGACGTCGCCCGCCGCGAGGGGGTTCGCCAGCAGATCATCACCACCAGCCTGATCGCGGTCCTGCAGTTTGCCCTGCTGTTCGTGCTGGCCCTGCTCATCTGGCGGCAGATGAATATCTCGTTCCTGCAGCACAAGCTGATGCAGCAGCTCAACGAGAAGCTGGTGCGGGCCAACCGCGAGGCCGAAGCGGGTCAGCGGGCGAAAAGCAGCTTTCTGGCCAACATGAGCCACGAGATCCGCACCCCCATGAACGGCATACTCGGCATGTTGTCGCTGCTGGCGGATCGCACTATGGCCCCCAGAGAGCGGGAGTACCTGGAGACGGCCCGGGAGTCAGCCAACCATCTGCTGGGGCTGCTCAACGACATTCTGGATATCTCGAAACTGGAAGAGGGGCGCATCGAGCTGCAACTCGTGCCCCACCATCTGCCCAAGCTGCTGGAGGATATCCGGGCCCTGATGCAGAGCAATTGCGATGCGAAGGGGATCAAGCTCAGCCTGACCCTGGCCCCCAACACGCCGGAATGGTTGATGATGGACCCCCTGCGGGTGCGCCAGATCCTGTTCAACCTGCTCAGCAACGCCATCAAGTTCACCCATCAGGGCGAGGTGAACATCAGGGTGGACAGCCAGCCGCTGGACAAGGAGCGTCATTCGATTCGGATCGCGATTCAGGACACCGGCATCGGCATGAGCAAGTACCAGATGGGCAACCTGTTCCAGCGATTCTCCCAGGCCGACATCTCCATCACCCGCCAATATGGTGGCTCGGGGCTGGGTCTCGAGATCTCCCGCAACCTCGCCCGCCTGATGGGGGGCGACATCTCGGTCGAGAGCCACGAGGGGTTCGGCAGCACCTTTACCTATCTCTGGCCTGCCCAGGCGACCACCCCGTCGATGACCAGCCTGCCCAGCAAGCCGATCAGTCAGGAGAGCTATCGCATCTTGCTGGTGGACGACAATGCCACCAATCGCAAGGTCATCGGTGCCATGCTAGCGTCTGCCGGCCATCGGGTGACGCTGGCGCTGCAGGGGGAAGATGCGCTGGCCAGACTGGCGCAAGAGACCTTCGACATCGTGCTGATGGATGTGCAGATGCCGGTGATGGACGGGCTGGCGGCCACCACTCATATTCGCGCCTCGCGCCAGAGCTGGGCCGACATTCCCATCATCGCCCTGACCGCGGATGCCATGCCCGAATCGAAGCAGTACTACCTGTCCCACGGCATGAACGGCTACATCACCAAGCCCATCAGCAAGGAGACGCTGCTGGGGGAGATCAACCGTCACCTGGTGCGCGAGCAGCGCAAGCGCACTATGACCCTGGGCAATCAGACTTGAAGCGGCGCCGCTGCGCCCGAACGCAGCGGCGTGAAGGTAGCAGGCGCTGGCTCGACGATGCGGGCACCCGCCATGGGCGCCCGTTTTCACGCTTGAGCCAGACCCAGGTTCACTCCCGCCACCAGGGGCTGCCGCCATGGGGAGCCTGCAAGGTCAGCGGCTCCCCCATCATGGGGGTGGTCAGCGGGATCTGCTGCTCTGCCGCCAGCCGGGTGATCTGCTCCAGCGGCTCATCCCATGGGTGCATGGCAAGATCGAAGGTGCCATTGTGGATGGGATAGAGCCAGGCTGCGCGCAGATCATGAAACGCCTGCGCGGTCTGGGCCGGAAACATGTGCACATGGGCCCAGCGCTCGTTGTAGGCCCCCGTCTCGAGGAAGGCCATGTCAAACGGGCCATGGCGCTCACCTATCTCCTTGAAGCCGGCGAAATAGCCGCTGTCGCCGCTGAAGAACAGCTTGCACTCATCGCTGCGAATGACCCAGGAGGCCCACAGAGTCTGGTTGCCATCGCTCAAGCCGCGGCCGGAGAAGTGCTGGGCCGGCGTGGCGATGAGCTCGATGCCATCGACCCGGGTCTGCTGCCACCAGTCCAGCTCCCTGATCTTGTGCGCCGGCACGCCCCAGGCGCGGAGCCTGGCCCCGACCCCGAGCGGGGTGATGAAGTGCGCCACCCGCCCCTGCAGCGCCACTATGGTGGCGTGATCCAGGTGGTCATAGTGATCGTGGGAGAGGATCACCCCGGCCAGGGGCGGCAGATCCTCAAGGGCCATGGGCGGGGCGTGCCAGCGCCTGGGGCCAAGCCATGAGAGCGGTGAGGCACGCTCGCTGAAGACGGGATCGGTCAACCAGAACTGGCCGCACAATTTGAGCAGCAGGCTGGAGTGGCCCAGCCGCCAGACGCTGAGATCCGGAGCCGCCATGACATCCGCAAGGGTCATGGCCTGCACCGGGATGGCGCGATCCGGCAGGGTACCGGCGGGCTTGCCAAACAGGAAGTCACGCCAGATCCCGACCTCTTTCCAGACACTGCGCGCGGGGGGCGCCACCAGATTGTGAAACCGGCCCGCCCGATACTGGGTTGAGTCCTGGTGTTCGGGCAGACCCGATTGCAATACAGACGAGATAATACCGGCCATCGCGGCTCCTGTGAGTCATAACAACATAAGGGCCCCGGCGAACCGGGGTGACGCGAGCGTTGCCAAGACACGCGGCAGTGGCCGGGTGCCTTGCACGGCTCGCTTTCAAACAGGGCGCCTCAGCGCCCCACCAGTTTTCCCAGATGCGCCGGGTAGCGCCCCCCTTCCAGCTCGATGCCTGCCACGGCGGCGTCAATGTCGGTCAGCTCGTGGCTGCCGAGCCTGATGGCGGCGGCCCCCAGGTTCTCTTCCAGCCGGTGCAGTTTGGTGGTGCCCGGAATGGGCACGATCCAGGGCCGCTGGGCCAGCAGCCAGGCAAGCGCAATCTGGGCCGGCGTCACCCCCTTGCTGGCGGCCAGATCCCCCAGCACCTCCACCAGGCGCAGGTTGGCGGCGCGGGCCTCCTCGGCAAAGCGCGGCACTATGCTGCGAAAATCGTTCGCCTCGAAGCGGGTATCGGCCTTGATGGCCCCGGTCAGAAAGCCCTTGCCAAGCGGGCTGAACGGCACGAAACCTATCCCCAGCTCGTCGAGCAGCGGCAGGATCGTCTGCTCGGGCTCACGCCACCAGAGGGAATATTCGCTCTGCAGCGCCGCCACCGGCTGCACCTTGTGGGCACGGCGGATGGAATCGACGCCGGCCTCGGACAGACCGAAGTGGCGCACTTTCCCCTCGCGGATCAGATCCTGTACTGTGCCGGCCACCTCCTCCATCGGCACCTCTGGATCGACGCGGTGTTGATAGAAGAGATCGATGACATCGGTGTTGAGCCGGCGCAGGGAGGCCTCGGCCACGGCGCGGATATTCTCCGGCCGGCTGTCCAGCCCATCGGGTACCTTGCCGTGCTTGAAGCCGAACTTGGTGGCGATCACCACCTTGTCGCGAAACGGGGCCAGCGCCTCCCCCAGCAGCAACTCGTTGTCGCCCGGGCCATAGGCTTCGGCGGTATCGAAGAAGGTGACCCCGAGCTCATGGGCGCGCCGGATCAGGGCGATCGCCTCCGCTTTGTCGGTGGCGGGGCCATAACCAAAGCTCAAGCCCATGCAGCCCAGACCGATGGCGGATACCGTCAGCCCGCTGTGACCCAATTGACGTGTTTGCATGCTTGCTCCTTTTCTCACAATGCAGCCGGAACTGCCCTGGTAACCATGGATGCACAGCCCCTTGTCTCAACCAACCCGAAGGGGAGTCAAGCGCTAAAGGCTGGCGCGGTCGATGGACGCACTATAGAGATGGGATAAACATCGAACTAGACGGTAAATGGCGGAATCAGTTACAACCAAATGATGTAAATCCATGAGCCAGACCATGATCAACGAATTGCGCTCCATCACCACCTTCGTACACACGGCCGAGCTGGGCAGCCTCAGCAAGGCGGCCGAGGCCCAGCAGATCTCTCCCCAGGCCGCCAGCAAGGCGCTCGGGCAGCTGGAAAGCTATCTGGGGGTACGCCTGTTTCATCGCACCACCCGCAGCATGTCGCTGACCGAAGAGGGGCAACGATTTCTGGAGGCGGCGCAGCCTGCCCTGCTCGGCCTGCAACAGGCCCTGACGGCGGCGCGCCAGACCCGTGAGGAGTTCGCCGGCCCGCTGCGAATAGTGGGCCCGCGCTCCGTGGTGCAGACGGTCATAGGGCCGCTGCTGGAGGAGTACTGCCGCCGCTATCCCGATGTGCAGCCGGATATCCGGCTCGATGACAGGGTCGGCAACTGGGTGGAGGAGCGGGTCGATGTGGGGCTGCGCATCGGCATCTCGCCCCAGGAGGGGCTGATCGCGCGCCGCCTGTTCCCCATGCAGCTCATCATCTGCGCCGCCCCCGCGTATCTGCGCAAATATGGCGTACCCCTCACCCTGCACGATCTTGCCCTGCATCGCTGCAGTGCCTTTCGCCACGCCGGCAACGGACGCCTGATCCCCTGGTACGTCAAGATGGGGGACGAATTGCAGGAGCATCCGGTGCGCCCGGCACTCTCCACCAACGACGAGATGGTGGAGCTGGGGGCCGTACTGGCCGGCGATGTCATCGGCCAGCTAGCCGGGCCGACGGCGGCGGCGCATATCCGCGCCGGCCGCCTGGTGCCCTTGCTGCTCGAGCACATGACCCAGAGGCTCGGCCTGTTTCTCTACTACGGCAGTCGCGCCGCCCAGCCCGCCCGGGTGCGCCACTTCATCGATCTGGCGATCGCCAGCCTCGCGGACAACCGCGCCTATGTGCTCGACCTGGATGAACTGGAGCAGGCCCATCGGGCCGGCATGGCGTCGCTGCAAGCGACATGACGCCCGCGCCCCCGTCCCGGCGCCGCAGACCAGCGCCCAGGCCTTCCCTTACATGAAGTACGGCTTGTCGCCCTCGCTGCCGGGTTGGTGGATGCCAAGGTTCTCCCCCAGATGCAGCTCGGGCGAGACCAGGATCCGGGTGATGAGCTCCCCCACGCTCCTGCGCGACACCACAGTGCCCAAGAAGGGCTGGCCCTTGGCGGTCAGCTCGTAATCCACTTCATCCTCATCGGTCAGCCAGGCCGGGCGCAAGATGGTGTAATCCAGCCCCGATGCCTCGATGGCGTCCGCCGCGCGCCGGTAGGGTTTAAGCTCCTCGCCGATGATGCCGCGATTCCATTCGCCGAACTTGCCGGGCACCTCGTCGTAGATCCCGAGCGACAGCACGAAGACCAGGCGCTTCACTCCGGCGGCCTGCATGGCGGTGATGATCGCCTGGGCCTGCTTGTCCAGGTTGTCGCCACTGAGGTTGGCGTAGACGATCTCTTGTCCTGCCATCGCCTCCTTGAGCAGCGGCTTGTCCAGCACGCTGCCGATCACCACCCTGGCGTTGGCCGGCTCACGGCCGCTCAATTTCCTGGGATCGCGCAGCAGCAAGGTCTGGCGGAGGTCGCCCTGCCCGGCGAGCCCCTTGACCACCCACCGGGCTATCTGGCCGCTGGCGCCGAGGATCAATACGTTTCGCATATCGGTTGACCTTTCGTTTGTCGCTTGAATGGGCGGGGATGCCCCCACCGCGGGATCACAGGGTGCGCTGGAAGAAGGGCACCACGCTTGCCATGGCGATGGCCACCGGCTCGGGTTTGTCGTAGAGGTCGTAGTGGGACCAGCCTTCGGCCACGACGATGTGCTTGTCGGTGGAGGCGGCGCGGCCGTAGATCTCCCAACCATCACGATAGGCCCCAAAGCCCCCTGCCTTGTCGCCGATCACCACCATCAGCGGCTGGGTCAGCAGCACCTCGGCATGGAGGAAGGCATCCCACCCCATGGCGGCGCCGGTGAAGGACATCAGCTGGCGGGTCGCGCCATGGGGCTGCTGACCGCGCGCCGTCTTGTAGTACTCGGTGGCCTCCAGCACGTCGATGTCGGTGATGCCTGCCGCGGTGGCCGCCGCCACGGACTCTGGCAGCAGTTCGGCGGGCTCAGTGGCGTCACCTTGTGCCTGCGCCGTGCGCATCCGGGCGATGCTCTGGGCCAGCTCAAGAGGTTTGAACTGGGCGAAGCCTTCACGGATCAGGCGGCCATAGTTGACCCCGGTGATGGAGACCAGCGCCTTGAGGCGGTGATCCGTGATGCCCGCATGGATGGTGTAGGCGCCGCCGCCGCACACGCCGATGGCGCCGATGCGATCGTTGTCCACATAAGGCAGGGATTGCAGATAGTCCACCGCGAAGCGGATGTCGGAGACCCGAATGGCCGGATCCTCGATAAAGCGCGGCTCACCGCCGCTGGCGCCCTGGAAGCTGGCGTCGGGCACCAGTACCACGAACCCTGCCGCGGCCATCCCCTTGGCGTAGACATTGCCGGCGGTCTGCTCCTTGCAGCTGCCGATGGGGTGGGTGCTGACGATGGCCGGGTAGCGCTTTTGCTCGTCGAAATCGGGCGGCAGGTAGAGGTCGGCCGCCGTCTGCCAGCCCAGGTTCTGATAGGTCAGGTTCAATACATGGCTCATGATGATGCTCCTCGATAAGCGAGAGGGGCCTCCCCCTCTCGCGGGCCGATTAGTTCAGGGTTCGCAGGAAGAAGGGGGCCAGCTTGGCGACGGCCTCGTCGACATGGCGGGGCACATCGTAGAGGGACATGTGATTGGCCCCCTCCACCACATGCAGGGTCTTGTCTGTGCTCGCGGCGCGCTCCAGCAGGTCATCGCTCATCCACTTGCTGCCGGCCACACTGCCAGCCACCGCCAGAATGGGCTGGGTCAGGAAGGCCTCGGCCTTGTGATAGGCGTCGTAGGTGATGATCTGGTTCAGGTTGCGGGTCAGCGCAAAGCCCGGCGCGTTGGGGTGCTCGCAGCGCGGGGTATGGTAGTACTCCCAGGCTTCGCGCAGCTCCTCGTTGGGGGCATCCTCTTCACGCAGGGGCGCCAAGGGGATGGTGGCGTAGGCGGTGCCTGACGCATCCGTGGTGCGCGCCTGGGAGCCGAAGTCCAGATAGCCCATGGCATCGGCATCCTTGACGCTGTTGTCCCAGCCATTGCGGAACATCTGGCCGATGTTGACCGCGCTGACCATGCCGAGCGCCTTGATACGGCGATCCTGGATGGCGGCATTGGCGCTGTAGCCGGCACCGGCGCAGATGCCCATGGCCCCGATCTTGTGCTGATCGACATAGGGCAGCGTGGTCAGGTAGTCCACCACGGCGCTGACGTCCTCGGTGCTGACATGGGGGTTCTCCAGCTGACGCGGCTCGCCCGAGCTCTCGCCCTGATAGGAGCGGTCAAAGGCGATGGCGATGAGGCCCTGCTCGGCCAGCTTGCTGGCGTACAGGCCCGCGGTCTGCTCCTTCACCCCGCCGCCGGGGTGGGAGACCACGACCGCCGGGTACTGCTTGCGCTCATTGAAGTGCGGCGGGAAGTGAAGGATGGCAGCCATAGTGATGCCTTGGCCGTTGCGATTGGGGAAGGTGACGTGGGACATGGTCGGGCTCTCCGTTAGGTTCTAGATCGTCTTGGTTGACGCGAGTTCAAGCACATAGTAGTAAGTCTATTGAGCTAGATATACGCACCTATCCAGACATGACTGATTAGCCAGGCTAAACAAATGCCCATAGAACCTTCACTCGTCGCGTCACTGACGTGGTTTGCCCACATCGCCCGTCACCGCAGCTTCACCAAGGCCGCCACCGAGATGGGGGTGACCCGCGCCGCCCTCTCCCAACACCTGAAGGGGCTGGAGCAGAAGCTGCAGGTGCGGCTGCTCAACCGCACCACCCGCGACATGTCGCTGACCGAGGAGGGGCGGCGCCTGCTGGATGTGCTGCAACCCTCCCTCACGGCCATCGAGCGGGTGGTGAGCGAGCTCAATGACTCCCACCTCGAGCCCTCGGGACTTATTCGCATCAACAGTTCGCGCATCGCCGCCAGGCTGCTGCTCGAGCCCCACATGGGTGAGTTTCTGGCGCGCCATCCCAAGCTGCGGCTGGAGCTGGTGATGGCGGACGGGTTTTCCAACATCATCGCCGACGGGATGGATGCCGGCATTCGCCTGGGGGAGAGCCTGGATGAACACGTGGTGGCGGTGCCTATCACCCCCCCTCTGACCATGGCCATCGTCGGCTCACCCGACTATTTCAGGCAGCATGGCACGCCGCAGACCCCGGGCGATCTCACCCGGCACAACTGCCTGGCCTACCGCTTTACCTCCAGCAATACCATAGACCGCTGGTCGTTTACCTCCCCCGATGAGGAGCAGCACACTCAGATCGTCGATCCCAAGGGCAACGCCGTGTTCAACGACGACGACAGCATGCTGCAGGCGGCCCTGCAGGGGGTGGGGTTGGTCAAACACCTGGATCTGCGGGTGCGCCAGCACCTGAGTGACGGCTCACTGGTGCGGGTACTCGCCCCCTGGTGCCCCCCCTTCCCTGGGTTTTATCTCTATGTGCCGTCGCGGGCCCAGATGCCGGCCAAGATCCGGGCGCTGATGGATTTCCTGATCGAGAAGCGAGCGCTGCTGTCCTGATCCCCCAGTGCTGGCCGTTGCCCGTCAGGCCAGCAAGTGGTTCACGCGCCACCAGTCAGTGCTCGGGCTTGCCGACGGTCTGGCGCTTTCCTGCACTTGGGCGTAGGCGTACGGCAAGCCCTTCTCTTTCAAAAAGGGGTTGTAGCGTGGTGAGAACAAAGAGAATGCAATGGCAATAGAGGCCACGGGCAGTGACTGAGGGAAACATGATCCCAAGGGAACTACGTGGAAGATCAAGAGGACGTTTGCGCTGGACGCCAGAGCCACCTTGCGGTCGCACCTGAGAGCTTGCGGCAGAGAATCGGAAATATGGGATGAAGACGCCAGGCTCATCCACATCAAGTGGATGACCAAGAGGTCTGAAGAGAGATTGATAGGTAACTTATTGAATTGCAGAAACAAGTGGTGGCCCTACCAGCCACATCCCGGCACTCGAGTCCCCCGCCTTGGCTGCTACCTTCCGGTCCTGACCAGGTCGACGGGTTATCAATGCGAGAGGACCAATAGGACCACCGGCGAGGAGAATAGGCAAACTGGCCCATCAATGCAACGGCTTTCTGCCCTCGCTCATGCCGTTCGCCTTATTTTTCAACAATCTGGCCAAGGGTTCAGCTAAACAGCATGAATTTGGCCCCCACCAGCAGCATCAACAGGGCGAACGCCTGCTTGAGCCGCTGGGGAGAGAGTCGGTGCGCCAGCTTGGCCCCCACCCGGGCAAACTGGGTACTGGTGAGCACTATGCCAAGCAGCGCCGGCAGATAGATGTAACCCAGGCTCCACTCTGGCAGATCCGGGTTGCCCCAGCCGGCGTAGAGGTAGCTGAGGCTGCCTGCCAGGGCGATGGGCATGCTGCAGGCGGCGGAGGCCGCCACGGCGTTGCGCATCGGCACGCTGTTCCAGCTCAGATAAGGCACGGTCAGCGAGCCGCCACCGATGCCAAACAGTGCCGACATCCAGCCGATGAGGGTGCCGGCGATGCCGGTGCCGAGCGCCCCCGGCAGATGGCGCTCCGCCTTGGGCTTGAGGTTGAGCCCCATCTGCAGCGCCATGGTCCAGGCGAAGCAGCCGATGATGATGTTGAGGGTGCTGGCGCTGAGCAGATTGGCGGTCATGCCGCCGAGCCAGGCCCCGATCAGCATGCCGGCGCCAAGCCGGCGGATCATCACCCAGTCCACCGCCCCGGCCTCCTGATGGGCGCGCAGGGAGCTGAAGCCGGTGAAGATCATGGTGGGCAGCGAGGTGCCGAGTGCCAGATGGGTAATGATGTCGGGGGCGACCCCCTGGGCGTGAAAGCTCAGTACCAGCACGGGCACTATGATGAGACCGCCGCCGATGCCGAACAATCCCGCCAGCATGCCGGCGAATGCCCCCAGCAGCAGATAACCCATAAACAGCATAAAAATTCCTTCCGAGGCTCTGCCGCGCACCGAGTCGTGTGCAGCACATAAAAAAAGAGATGGCCCTTGGGCCATCTCTTCATTGTGCCGGTTAACTCAAGGGAATGGTACCGTCCATCACCTTGTAGAAGGCCAGCACGGCGCAACCGAGCAGGGCCGCCGTCATCCCCTGCTCCAGCCGGTTGAGGCCGCGCAGCCCATGGTGCTGGCGCGCCTTCCAGTAGATGAAGATGCCGGGGCTGTAGAGCAGCGCCACCAGCAGCAGGTACTCGACCCCGGCGGCATAGACCAGCCAGCAGCCATAGACGGTCGCCACCAGCGCCAGGAACAGGTCGCGCTTGCGCTGATGGGGCTGACCTGCGTAGGTCTCCCCTTTCAACGCCAGCTTCAGCCCGTAGGCGCCGGAGAAGACGTAGGGCACCAGCGCCGCCGAGGTGGCGATGTTGACCAGCGCCAGATAGGTGCTGCTCTGGAAGTAGATGATGATGAGGAAGGTCTGTACCAGGCAGGTGGAGCACCAGAGCGACACCTGCGGCGAGCCGTTCTTGTTCTCCTTGGCGAACCAGCCGGGGAAGACGCCGGTCTTGCCCGCGATGTAGGGCACTTCCGCCGCCAGCACGGTCCAGCTCAGCAGGGCCCCCATCACAGAGATGACCAGGCCGATGTTGATGAGCCAGGCGCCCCAGGGGCCGACCACGGCTTCCAGGATCATGGCGGTGGAGGGGTTCTTGAGGGCCGCCAGTTGCGGCTGGTTCATGACCCCCAGCGAGAACAGGGTCACCATGACGTAGAGCGTCAGGGCACCCAGCAGTGCCAGCACGGTGGCACGGCCTACGTCCTTGCGATGGCGGGCACGGGCGGAGACCACCACGGCCCCCTCGATACCGATGAAGACCCAGAGCGTCACCTTCATGGTGGACTTGACCTGATCCATCACCGAACCCAGCTCAGGCGTGCCCTGACCCCAGATGTCCAGGGTGAAGGTATCCATGTTGAAAGCGAGCAGGATGGCCACGCAGAAGACGATGAGGGGCACCATCTTGGCGATGGTGGTGACGATGTTCACCAGCGCCGCCACCTGGATGCCGCGCAGCACCAGGGCGTGTACCGACCAGATGAGGATGGAGGCGAGCGTGATGGCCACCGGGGTGTTGCCGTCACCGAAGATGACGTTGTCCGGCGTGTCGAAGAAGTAGCTGAGGGCGCTGAACACCACGATGGCGTAGGAGACGTTGGCCAGCAGCTGGCAGAGCCAGTAGCCCCAGGCGGCGTTGAAGCCGATGAAATCGCCGAAACCGGCCTTGGCATAGCTGAAGATGCCGCCATCGAGATCCGGGCGACGCATGGAGAGATTCTGATACACCAGCGCGAGGCAGATCATGCCGATACCTGTGATGGCCCATCCCAAAGCGACGGCCCCGGCACTGGCATGAGCGGCGATGTTTTGCGGCAGACTGAAGACCCCGGCACCGACCATGGAGCCGATCACCAGCGAGATGAGGGCGCCAAGCCCCAGTTTCTTGTCCATCTCAATCCTGTTTAATTAGGCGGCGGCAGAGCGTCCGTATTCATACTGCGCGCAATATGGGAGGGGCTAGAAATCCGTACCCCGTGAAAAAGGCGGCAACTATATTGCATGACTATTCCGACCGCAATCCCTCGTACCGTCAATCATGCACCGCCTTGACCGCGCGCAATTTTACAGCACTGACCCCGGGGGCCTGTGAGCTGGTTCAAATTAAGAAAGACCCGTTGATATTTCACATTTTTCCATGACCTGAGCCCCCTTTTTGCGGATAAGACCTGCATGAGAATGCAGCTTGCAGCCGAGCTCGGCAAACCTGACTGCTGACAAACGTTTCAATAAAAATGCCCCTGCACCGAGGGCCAGGGGCATCTGCAAAAGAGAGCCGGAATCTAGAGGCGCAAGCCGCCGTCGAGCTCGATCATCCGCCCCGACAGATAGTCATTGGCGAGAATAAAATGCACAGTCTGAGCCAGCTGCGCCGCCTGCCCGAGGCTCCCCACCGGGATGGCCTGCTGCATGCGGGCCATGGCTTCGGGCTTCATCGCCGCCGTCATGTCGGTGGCGAAGACCCCGGGGGCGATGCCCATCACCCGGATGCCGTGGCGGGCCAGCTCCTTCCCCCAGGTGACCACCAGCGAGGCCACCCCCGCCTTGCTGGCGGCATAGTTGCTCTGGCCCATGTTGCCGGCGCGGGCGATGGAGGAGATGTTGATGATGACGCCCCCCTCCCCGCCGGTGGCCATCAGCGCCGCCCCCTCGCGCCCGCACAGGAAGGTGCCGGTGAGGTTGACGTCGATGACGCTCTGCCACTGGGCCAGGCTCATCTTCTCCGCAAGCAACCCTTCCTTCACCTTGATCAGCATGCCGTCCCGCAGTATGCCGGCGCAGTTGACGAGGCCGTGCAGGGCCCCGAACTGATCCTTGATGGCGGCGAAGGTCGCCTCGACCTCCGGCTCGCTGGCCACGTTGCAGACGAACAGGGCGCAGCGGCCGTCACGGCTGCGCACCTCCGCCTCGGTCACCTCCAGATCGGTGCGGTTGACGTCAATGAGCGCAAGCTGCGCCCCCTGTTCCGCCAGACTCAGGGCAATGGCGCGGCCCAGCCCCCTGCCCGCCCCCGTGATGGCGATGACTTTTTGTTTGATATCCATAAATGCTCCTGGTGAGATGGCCGGTGACTATCGAGTCAAAGACTATCGGGTAAAAAGGTAGATAGCAGCCCTTAACCCGGCTCTGTTTTGTCCAGATAAAGTTCGACGATGCTGGAAAAATCCCGGGCCCCCTGCCCCTTGGTGGCGTGCAGGTTGAACAGGTTGCGCGCCAGCGCCCCCATGGGCACGGCGCTGTGGGCATGCTCGGCCAAGGCCATGGCGAGCCCCAGGTCTTTGACCATCAGCCGGGTCATGAAGCCCCCCTGATAGTTGCGCGACGCCGGCACGTTCTCCATCACCCCGGGCCAGGGGTTGTAGCGCTCGAGACTCCAGTTGTTGCCCGAGCTCTTGCCCATGATGGTGGAGAGCACGGCCGGATCCAGCCCCTCCTTGACCCCGAGCGCCAGCGCTTCCGCAGTGCCCGCCATGTGGATGGCAAGCAGCATGTTGTTGCACATCTTGGCGATCTGGCCGGCGCCGAGCGCCCCGGCGTGAAACAGGTTCTGCCCCATGCAGGCGAGCACGGGTTTGGCCGCCTCAAAATCCGTCTGTTCGCCGCCGACGATGAAGGTCAGCGTCCCCGCCGCCGCGCCGGCCACCCCTCCCGACACCGGAGCATCGAGAAAACGGATGCCGCGCGCCTGCGCCGCCGCCCCCACCTGGCGGGCCGAGGCCACGTCTATGGTGGAGCAGTCGATGACCAGGGCGCCGTGCGGCAGGGCCGCCAGCAGATCCTGCCCGCCCCGCTCACCGGCGCTTTCACCCAACCAGAGGCTGCGCACATGCTCCCCCGCCGGCAGCATGCTGATCACCAGCTCGCAGCCGCTCACTGCCTCGCGGGCATCACCGGCAGCGATGCAGCCAGCCTCGATGGCGCGGGCCAGGCTCTCGGCCACCAGATCAAACACCTGCACTGTGTGCCCCGCCCTGGCCAGGTTGGCGGCCATGGGGCCCCCCATGTTGCCAAGCCCGATAAATCCAATCCTTGTCATGGTCTGTTCCTTGTGTGTGATCCCGCGTCAACGGGGGCGCAAGGGGTTGTCCCCCTCGGGCCAACGATAGAAGGCATCCAGCCAGGCCTCACCAGTCTGCGGGGCCTGCCAGCGGGGGGATTTGTCCTTGTCGATGAGCAGGGCCCGCACCCCTTCCACGAAGTCCCCTCTGAGCACGCAGTTGACCGAGAGGGTCAACTCGTCGGCAAACACCTCGGCCAGGGACTGGCGCCGAGCCTGCCAGAACTGGCGCCAGAGGATGGCGCGGCTGATGGGGCTGCCGTCTAAGCAATTTGCCCACGCTTGAACTAGATTCGCATCGCCAAGTTCAGCCTCGCGCAACCTAGTCATCACTCCCTCCAAAGTGCGTCCCGCCAACAGCGCATCGATGCGGGCCTGGTGGGGCAAGAGCACGGGGGCCGGCAGCGTCTGGCCAAGAGATTGCTGCAAACCGGCCAGCAGTCCCTCGATCTGCTCGCTGGCATCGACAGCGCCGGACCAGTCGAGGGCGGCGAGGCGCGCCGGCAGCTCCGCCCGCTCGTGGCTCGCCATGGCGTGATCCGCCAGACCCAGACCGATGGCGTCCGCCCCGTTGAAGCGGGCCCCGGTGAGACCGAGCCAGAGCCCGAGCCGGCCTGGCATGCGGCTCAAAAACCAGCTGGCCCCCACGTCGGGGTAGAGGCCTATGGTCACCTCCGGCATTGCGAACAGGCTCTTCTCGGTCACCACCCGAAAACCGGCCCCGGCAAAGAGGCCGATACCGCCCCCCATGCAGATGCCGTCCGCCACGCAGATGAGGGGCTTGCCGTAGCAATGGATGTGGTGATCGAGCCGGTACTCCTGCTCAAAGAAGTCGCGAGCATAGCCGAACAGTGCCGACTCGCTCGCCTCCTGCTTGCGGTAATAAAAAGAGCGGATGTCGCCGCCGGCGCAAAACGCCTTCTCGCCGGCCCCCTGCAGCAGCACGCAGACGATGGCCGGGTCCTGCTCCCAGCGGGTCAGCGCTGCCTGCAACAACTGGATCATCTCAAGGCTCAGGGCATTGAGGGAGGCGGGGCTGGCCAGGGTCAGCATGCCGATGTGGCGACCATCCGCCGTGGGGAGGGTATCGATGCGCACAGGCTCACTCATGGCTAGCCTCCGCAGACCGGGTATCAGCCCCTGCGACACGGCGGGCCGCCATCATTACCTCATTCATCCTTCACTCCCTCACTCTTCACAGGCTTCGATTGGTCGTAGTGCCAGCGCGGGGCCCGTTTCTCGAGGAAGGCGGCCACCCCTTCGCGCTGGTTGGCATCCTCAAACAGGGTGAGGAACAGGCTGCGCTCGAGCGGCAGCGCCGCGTCCCGATGGCCGCTGCGCCCCTGATTGATGAGGGTCTTGCAGGCGCGCAGGGCGCTCGGGCTCTGGCGCTCCACCAGCTGGGCCATCTGGTGCGCCGCCTCCCAGGCGTGGCCCTCCTTCACCACCTCCTCCACCAGCCCCATCTCGTAGGCCAGGGTGGCGCTCACCTTCTCGCCGCAGAGGATCATCCGCTTGGCCCAGCCCGGTCCCACCAGTTCGGTGAGGCGCTGGGTACCGCCGGCGCAGGGCAGCAAGCCCACCGAGGCCTCCGGCAGGCCCAGCTTGGCCTGCTGCTCGGCGATGCGGATGTCGCAAGCCAGCGCTACCTCGAGACCCCCCCCCATGGCGTAGCCGTTGATGGCGGCGATGCTGACGCCATGAAAACGGGCCAGCGCCTCGAAGGCGCGGCCAAAGGCCTCGGCCACTTCGCGGGCGTGTTCCAGGTTGCCGTCGGCAAACATGTTGAGATCGGCGCCGGCACAGAAAAATTTGTCCCCGGCCCCGCGGATCACCAGCGCCACCACGTCGGGGCGGCCGTCGAGCTCCACCATCATCTGCAAGAAGGCCTGCAGGCTGGCGAGCGTCCAGGTGTTGGCGGGAGGATGGTCGAGGGTGATGTAGGCCACGTGACCGTGATATTCGAGCCTGATCCTTGTCATTGCGTTGTCCTTGTCAAAAAACCTGCCCCATGATGACAGGGTTGAATGGAGCCGACCTGCGGCTGGCTCACAAAGCCTGACGACGCGTCACGCCAACCGCGTCGTCAGGGCTGTACCCTCTCGCTACTCCAGCGCCAGACCGGGCTCGGCCAGCAGACGGCGGGCGATGATGAGCCGCATCACTTCATTCGTCCCTTCCAGAATGCGGTGAACCCGGGTATCGCGCAGGTAGCGCTCGAGCGGGTACTCGCGGATATAACCATAGCCGCCAAAGAGTTGCAGGGCGTCGTCGCAGATGCGGTGGCCCACATCGGTGGCAAAGCGCTTGGCCATGGCGCACCAGGCGCTCTTGTCCGGCGCGCCAGCATCGAGTCTCGCGGCCGCCTGACGTACCAGCAGCCGGGCGGCCGCGAGCTCGGTGGCCATGTCGGCCAGGCGGAACTGCACGCTCTGGAATTCGCTGATCGGGTGGCCAAATTGCTGGCGCTGCTGCACATGGGCCAGGGCATCGTCGAGGGCCTGCTGGGCGGTGCCGACCGAACAGGTGGCAATGTTGATGCGCCCGCCATCGAGTGCCTGCATGGCGAACTTGAACCCCTCGCCCTCCTGCCCCAGCCGGTAACGGGCGGGAATGCGCACGGCGCTGAAGTTCACCTCCCGGGTCGGCTGGCTGTTCCAGCCCATCTTCTCCTCCGCCTTGCCGTAACTCACGCCGGGGGTCTGGGCCGGCACCATGAAGGCGGAGATCCCCTTCGCCCCCTCGCCACCGGTGCGGGCCATCACCACCAGCACGTCGGTGCTGCCGGCACCCGAGATGAACACCTTGCTGCCATCGATGACGTAATCCTCGCCATCGCGCACGGCGCGGGTCTTGAGGGCCGCCGCATCGGAGCCGGCCCCCGGCTCGGTGAGGCAATAAGAGCCCAGCAGCTCGCCGCTGGCCAGCCTGGGTACCCACTCCTCGGCCACCTCGGCAGGCAGCCAGCTGCCCAGCATCCAGCTCACCATGTTGTGGATGGTCAGATAGGCGGTGGTAGAGGTGCAGCCCATGGCGAGGCGCTCGAAGATAAGGCTGGCATCGAGTCTCGGCAGGCCGAGGCCGCCATACTGCTCCGGGGTGTAGAGGCCGCAAAAGCCGAGCGCCGCCGCCTGCTTGATGGTGGGGACGGGAAACTCATGTTCCTTGTCCCATCGCGCGGCGTGGGGCTTGAGCGCCTCCTCGGCAAAAGCGCTGGCGGCCTCCACATAGGCCTGCTGATCCGGGGTCAGGTTAAAATCCATCTTGTTTGCTTCCTTTTACTTGTTCGGTCGTTCCGTGTCTGTCAATTGGGCGCCCGGACAACCCGGGCGGCATCCTGCCGTCAGCGCAGCTGGATGGTCATGTTGGGGCCGGTCGGGATGTCTTCGTCGAACCAGCGTTCGGTCACCGTCTTGGTCTCGGTGTAAAAACGCACCGCCTGCTTGCCGTAGGCGTGCAGATCCCCGTAGAAGGAGCCGCGCCAGCCGGTGAAGGAGAAGAACGGCAGCGGCACCGGGATGGGCACGTTGATCCCCACCTGGCCCACCGCCACCTCGTGACGGAATTTGCGGGCGGCGGCGCCGCAGCCGGTGAAGATGGAGGTGCCGTTGCCGTAGGGGTTGTCGTTGATGAGGGCGAGCGCCTCATCGAGGTTCGCCACCTCGAGGCAGGCCAGCACGGGCCCGAAGATCTCCTCCTTGTAGATACGCATCTCGGGAGTCACGCCGCGAAACAGGGTCGGCCCCACCCAGTTGCCCACCGGGTAGCCGGGCACGTCGCAGAAGCGGCCGTCCAGCAGGCACTCGGCCCCCTCGGCGATCCCCGCCTCGATAAGCCCCTCCACCCTGACTTTGGCCTCCGGGCTGATAAGGGGGCCGTAGGCGGCTTCGGGATCGTGCCAGACACCGGGCTTCACCTTGGCAAACTCGGCGGCAAGCTCGGGGATCCACTCCCGGGCGCTCCCCACGAACACCGCCACGCTGATGGCCATACAACGCTGACCGGCGGCGCCGACCCCGGCCCCCACCAGGTTGCTCAGCACCTGCGCCTTGTTGGCATCCGGCATGATCACCATGTGGTTCTTGGCACCGACAAAGCACTGGGCCCGCTTGAGCTGGGAAGTGGCGCTGCGATAGACGTGGCCGCCGACCCGGGCCGAGCCGACAAAGCTGACCGCCTTGATGTCGGGATGGGCCAGCAGGGCATCCACCTGCTCGGCGCCGCCGTGCACCACCGACAGAATGCCCCGGGGGGCCCCCGCCTCGGCAAACAGCTCGGCCAGGCGCATGGGGGTGAGCGGATCCTGCTCGGAGGGCTTGAGTACGAAGCCGTTGCCGCAGGCCACCGCCAACGGGAACATCCAGAGCGGGATCATGGCCGGAAAGTTGAAGGGGGTGATGCCAAGGCAGACCCCGAGCGGTTGCACCCAGGAGTGGCCGTCGACCCGGCGGGCCACGTTGCCCATGGTCTCCCCCAGGGTTTGGCTGGCGATGGCGCAGGCCTGCTCCACCACCTCGATGCCGCGCCACACATCCCCTTTGGCATCCGCCAGGTTCTTGCCGGTCTCCTGAGCCAGCAGGGCCGCCAGCTCGTCGTGATGCGTCTTCAACAGATGCTGGTAGTTGAACATCACCCGGGCCCGCTCGGAGGCCGGCACCTCTCGCCACAGCAGGTAAGCGTCGTGAGCGGTGCGCACCGCCAGCGCAATTTCTGCCGAAGTGGCCTTTGGCACTCGCGCCAGCAGGCTCTGATCCGCCGGGTCGGTCACCTCGATCCACTGTTCGCTCGCGGAAGGGTACGCCTCCCCGCCGATGTGCAGCGGCACGTCACCGAACCGGGTCTGATGGTTGTTCATGGGCACTCTCTCCTTGCTGGCACATCATGGGCCGTTTGCGGGCGGGCCATGAGCACTCCTGTGACGGGGGACCATCACGACCGGGCAATCGTCCTTGCCGTCATGGCGCAACAAATTTACCTTAGACTAACAATCAATTTACGTTTACGCTAACGTAAACTTAAATCACAAATGGACTGACCAGTTTGGCCCCCTGTTTCGGCTCGGCCGCCAGGCTGTCACCCCCTTCATATGAGGAGAGCAAGGATGCATGCAGTGATGGACGAGACCCTGTGCGCCCTGACCGAGCAGGTCGAGGCCTTCTGCCAGAAAGTGATCGCGCCGCGGGCCGGCGACATCGATCAGAGCAACATCTTCCCCCGCGATCTCTGGCCCCGGATGGGTGAGCTGGGGCTGCACGGCATCACGGTGGCGGAGGAGTATGACGGGGTGAGCCTCGGCTATCTGGCCCACGTGCTGGTGATGGAGCAGGTGAGCCGCGCCAGCGCCTCGGTCGGCCTCTCCTACGGCGCCCACTCCAACCTCTGCATCAACCAGATCCACCGCCACGGCACGGCGGCGCAGAAAGCGCGCTACCTGCCGCCGCTGGTGGGCGGCGAGCATGTGGGGGCGCTCGCCATGAGCGAGCCAGGCGCCGGCTCCGACGTGGTGAGCATGCGCCTCACTGCGGTGCGCGAGGGGGATCACTTCGTGCTGAACGGCAACAAGATGTGGATCACCAACGGGCCCGATGCCGACACCTTCGTCATCTATGCCAAGACGGATCCCGCCGCTGGGCCCAAAGGGATTTCTGCCTTTATCGTCGAGGCGGAGACCCCAGGTTTTTCCACCGCCCAGAAGCTCGACAAGCTCGGCATGCGCGGCTCCAGCACCTGCGAGCTGGTGTTCGACAACTGCCGGGTGCCGCAGGAAAACCTGCTGGGCCCCCTGCACGGCGGGGTCAAGGTGTTGATGAGCGGGCTCGATTACGAGCGAGTGGTGCTGGCGGCCGGCCCGCTCGGCATCATGCAGGCCTGCATGGACGTGGTGCTGCCCTATGTGCGCGAGCGCAAGCAGTTCGGCCAGGCCATCGGTGAGTTCCAGCTGGTGCAGGGCAAGCTTGCCGACATGTATACCCGCCTCGCCAGCAGCCGGGCGCTGGTCTATTCGGTGGCGAGCGCCTGCGATCAGGGCCGCACCAGCCGCAAGGATTGTGCCGCCGCCATCCTGTTTGCCGCCGAAAATGCCACCCAGATGGCGCTCGATGCCATCCAGCTGCTCGGCGGCAACGGCTACATCAACGAATACCCCACCGGCCGCCTGCTGCGGGACGCCAAGCTCTACGAGATAGGCGCCGGCACCTCGGAGATCCGCCGCTGGCTCATCGGTCGCGAGCTGATGGGGGATAATGCATGAGCAGGCTCCACTCCCGTCTCGACACCGCCAGTCCCGACTACGAAGCCAATCAGGCCGCCATGCAGGCCCTGGTCGACGATCTCAATGCCCGCCTGGAGGAGATAGCCTTGGGCGGCGGCGCGGCCAACAACGCCCGCCATCAGGCCCGCGGCAAGCTGCTGCCCCGCGAGCGCATCAACCAGTTGTTAGACCCGGGCTCCCCGTTTCTCGAGCTCTCGGCGCTGGCCGGCTGGCAGGTCTATGACGAGCCGGTGCCCGCCGCCGGCATCCTCACCGGTATCGGCCGGGTCTCTGGGCGCCTGTGCATGCTGGTGGTGAACGATGCTACCGTGAAGGGCGGCACCTACTACCCGCTCACGGTGAAAAAGCACCTGCGCGCCCAGGCCATTGCCGAGCGGCTGCGCCTCCCCTGCCTCTATCTGGTGGATTCCGGCGGCGCCTTCTTGCCGATGCAGGACGAGGTGTTCCCCGACCGGGATCACTTTGGCCGCATCTTCTACAACCAGGCCCGCATGTCGGCCCAGAACATCCCGCAGCTGGCGGTGGTGATGGGGCTCTGCACCGCCGGTGGTGCCTACGTGCCCGCCATGGCGGATGAGTCCATCATGGTCAGGGAGCAGGCCACCATCTTTCTGGCGGGCCCGCCGCTGGTCAAGGCGGCCACCGGCGAGGAGATCAGCGCCGAGGCCCTGGGCGGCGCCGAGGTGCACTGCGCCCACTCCGGGGTGGCGGATCACATGGCCCGCGACGATGCCCATGCCCTGGCCATCGCCCGCACTCTGGTGACCCACTTGGGCAATGAGCCGGTAGAGACCAACCCCGGCTACGAGTCCCCCTGCTACCCCATCGAGGAGCTCTACGGCCTGGTGGGCACCAGCCTCAAGCGCCCCTATGACGCACGGGAGCTGATCGCCCGACTGGTGGATGGCTCTGACTTTGACGAATTCAAGGCGCTGTTCGGCACCACCCTGGTGACCGGTTTTGCCCGGATCTGCGGCATGCCGGTGGGGATCCTCGCCAACAACGGGGTGCTGCACAGCGACAGCGCCCAGAAGGGAGCCCACTTCATCCAGCTCTGCAACCGGCGCGCCATCCCGTTGCTCTTTTTGCAGAACATCACCGGCTTTATGGTGGGCAGCTCGGCTGAGCGCGAAGGGATCGCCAAGCACGGTGCCAAGCTGGTCACCGCGGTGGCCTGCAGCCGGGTGCCCAAGATCACCCTGGTCGTCGGCGGCAGCTTTGGCGCCGGCAACTACGGCATGTGCGGGCGCGCCTACGACCCCGATTTTCTGTTCAGCTGGCCCAACAGCCGCATCTCCGTCATGGGAGGCGAGCAGGCAGCCGGGGTGCTGGTGCAGGTGCGCCGGGACAAGCTGGCCGCCGAGGGCAAGCCGTTGAGCGAGCAGGAGGCGGCCGCCATCCGCGCCCCGGTGATCGAGCAGTATGAGCGTCAGGGTCACCCCTACTACGCCAGCGCTCGCCTATGGGATGACGGCGTCATCGACCCGGCCCAGAGTCGCACCGTGCTGGCGTTGGCGCTGGCGGCCTGTCAGGGGGCCGAGACCGGCCCGGAACAGTACGGCATCTTCCGGATGTAAGGAGTTCACATGTCCGATCCATTCAGTCACGACATTCAGCCCGGTTTTCGGCTGGAGCGACACGGCCCGCTGGCCGAGCTGGTGCTGTCGCGCCCGGCCCGCCACAACGCCTTTGACGCCGACCTCATGCTGGGGCTGCTGGACTGCCTCGACGAGCTGGCCCACACCCACGGCCAGGCCCTCGCCGACCGCCCCCACGCCTTGCTGCTGCGCGCCGAAGGCAAGCATTTTTGCGCCGGCGCCGATCTTAACTGGATGCGCAACCAGGCCCATGCCGATTTCGAGCACAACCGGGAAGACGCCCGGGTACTGGCCCGGTTGATGCAAACCCTGGACGAGCTTCCTTTCCCCACGGTGGCGCTGGTGCAGGGGGCCGCCTATGGCGGAGCGCTTGGCCTGGTCTGTGCCTGCGATCTGGTGCTGGCCGCCGATGACGCCCGCTTCTGCCTCTCCGAGGTGAGCCTCGGGCTGGTGCCCGCGGTGATCAGTCCCTACGTGGTGCGCGCCATGGGAATGCGCCAGGCCCGTGCCCTGATGCTCAGCGCCGACCCGTTCGATGCGGTCACTGCCTGCCGCCTCAACGTGGCGCACCGGCGCTGCCCGCCGGATCAGCTGCTGGCCGAAGGACGCGCGCAGGCCCTGCGTCTGTGCCGCAACGGGCCAGAGGCGATGAAAGAGACCAAGCGGCTGCTGGCCGCCCTCGAGAGCCACAGCGCCAGCCTGCACGAAGAGAAAACCGTCGAGACCATCGCCCGGGTACGGGTCGGTCTCGAAGCCCAGGAGGGGATGCAAGCCTTCTTCGACAAACGCTCCCCCAGCTGGCGTCCCCGTTTCAAGGATGAGACATGACTCAATACCACCCCATCAAGCACCTGCTGATCGCCAGCTGTGGTCAATATAACTGGCGTGTGGATCAACACGCTTCGCACTTGTGCGCCTTGAACGACAGGGAGCCAGCATGACCCATCACGCTCCAATCAAGCGTCTGCTGATCGCCAATCGTGGCGAAATCGCCGTGCGGATCATCAAGACCGCCCGGCGCCTCGGCATTCACACCATCGCCCTCTACTCGGACGCCGACGCCAGCGCCATGCATGTGCGCGAAGCCGACGAAGCCTGGCATCTGGGGCCGGCCCCCGCCCGGGAGAGCTACCTCGACACCGGCAAGGTGCTGAAGATTGCCAAAGAGGCGAACGCCGACGCCATCCACCCGGGCTACGGTTTCCTCTCCGAGAACAGCGACTTTGCCGCCGCCTGCGAGCAGCGGGGCTTGCGCTTCATCGGGCCAAGCGGCGCCGCCATCCTCGCCATGGGCGACAAGTCCGGTGCCAAGGCGCTGATGCAGGCCGCCGGCGTGCCGGTGCTGCCCGGTTATCACGGCGCGGATCAGCACCCCGACTTTTTGCGCGATCAGGCGAGCCAGGTGGGCTTTCCGCTCCTTATCAAGGCGGCCAGTGGCGGCGGTGGCAAGGGGATGCGCCGGGTCGATCAGCTGGCCGACTTTGACGCGGCCCTGGCAGCGGTCAAGCGGGAGGCAAGTTCTGCCTTCGGTGACGACCATGTGCTGCTGGAGCGCTATCTCGCCTGCGCCCGCCACGTAGAGGTGCAGGTGTTTGCCGATACCCTCGGCAACGCCATCTATCTGGGGGATCGGGACTGCTCGTTGCAGCGCCGCCACCAGAAGGTGATCGAGGAGGCCCCCGCCCCCGACATTCCTCCGGCGCTGCGCCGTGCCATGGGCGAGGCGGCCGTCGCCGCCGCCCGCGCCATCAAGTATCGAGGAGCCGGCACCATCGAATTTCTGCTGTGCGGGGAGGAGTTCTTCTTCATGGAGATGAACACCCGGCTGCAGGTGGAGCACCCGGTCACCGAGGCCGTCACCGGCCAGGATCTGGTAGCCTGGCAGCTGGCGGTGGCCGAAGGCAAGCCGCTGCCACTCACCCAGGAGGAGGTGGTGCTGCGCGGCCACGCGGTGGAGGCGCGCCTCTACGCCGAAGACGTGGCCGCCGGGTTTCTGCCCGCCAGCGGCCCCATCCAGTGGCTCAGCTGGCCCAAAGGAGTGCGCATCGATACCGGGGTCAGCGCCGGCGATGCGGTAAGCCCCTATTACGACCCCATGATCGCCAAGCTGATCGCCCATGCACCGAGTCGCAGCGAAGCCTTTGCCAGCCTGGCCGACGCGCTGGCGGCGCTGGAGCTCGGCCCCTTGGTGCACAACGGTCCGCTCTTGCTGCGCCTGTGCGAAGAGCCAGAGGTGCTGGCGATGGGCCACCACACCCAGTGGCCCATTCCCACCGATACTCTGCCCGTTCCGGCGCTCGCCTGGCCGCTCGCCGCCCTCTGGCTCGCCAGTCGCCAGCGCGATGCCTCCCCCTGGCAGCAGGCAACAGGCTTTCGGCTCGGCCCCAACCGCAGCTTCAGCGCAGCGGTGCGCATCGACGAGGAGGCCCGCGTGCTGACCCTCACCGAGCAAGCCGGCGCCCTGCTCTGGCAGGGTGAACAGATCCCGTTCGAGCTTGGGCCGGATCACATACGCCTGCAGCAGGACGGCAACTGGCTGCGCTACCCGCTGCAGTCCCTCGGCGAGGGCGACTATCTGCTGCAACTGGCGGGCAGGCGTATCCGCTTCTCGGCCGATGATCAGCATCATCAGCTGCACCATGATCACCAGGTGGGCGGCGCCGCCGGCATCCTGGCCCCCATGCACGGCATAGTGGTGGCGCTGCAGGTCGAGGCCGGCCAGCCGGTCAGTAAGGGGCAGCCCCTGCTGGTGCTGGAGGCCATGAAGATGGAGCACGTCCTCAAGGCCGACCGGGATGGGGTGATCGAAGCGCTGCAGTGCCGCCAGGGCGAACAGGTGAGTCAGGGCGCCGTGCTGGTGCGCTTTGCCGAAGAGCAGACCGGGCAGGAGGTGCGTTCATGAACCGAGCACAGGAGAACCGGGACGACAAGGTCAGCCTGGTGGAGATGGGGCCGCGGGACGGCCTGCAGAATGAGGCCGCGACCCTCTCGCTGGTGCAGCGGCTGGAGCTCATCGCCCGCCTGGCCGAGAGCGGGCTGCAGCGCATCGAGGTGGGCGCTTTCGTGTCACCCAAAAAGGTGCCGCAGATGGCGGATTCCGCCGCACTGTTCGACGCCCTGCCGCGCAAGGTTGCAACCCGTTACGGCGCCCTGGTGCCCAATCTGCAGGGGCTGCAGGCCGCCATCGCCGCCCGCGCCGACGAGATAGGCCTCTTTACCGCCTGCTCGGACGGCTTTACCCGGGCCAACATCGGCATCAGCGTGGAGGAGTCGCTGGTGCGCTTCGCCCCCTTGGTGCAGGAGGCGCGCAGCCTCGGCATCAAGGTGCGCGGCTACCTCTCCACCGTCATCGCCTGCCCGTTCGATGGCCCGACCCGGCCCAAGCGGGTCGCCGCCATGGCCGAGCGACTGCTGGATCTGGGCTGCCACGAGATATCCCTCGGCGACACCATAGGCGTCGGCACCCCTGGCACGGTGGCCCCCATGCTGGATGCGGTGCTGCACGAGATCCCGGCCGGCCGGCTGGCGGTCCATTTTCACGACACCTATGGCCAGGGGCTGGCCAACCTGCTGCCGGCGCTGGAGCGCGGCATCCGCACCATCGACAGCTCGGTGGCCGGGCTCGGTGGTTGCCCCTATGCCCCCGGCGCCTCCGGCAACGTCGCCTCGGAGGAGGTGGTCTACCTGCTGCACGGCCTTGGCATGAGTACAGGCGTCGATCTCGACAAGCTGGCCGCCACCGGTCAGTGGGTGAGCGAGCAGCTCGGCCGCCCCAACGGCTCTCGGGTCGGCCGGGCCCTGCACGCCAACGCCGAGCGGCTGCGCACGCGGCTGTGCCAGCCATCCCCGCATTAAGGAGCCCCGCCATGCCCAATACCCTCGCCCACGGACTCGCCGGCAAGGAGGTGACCTACAGCATCTCCGAGCTGGCTCACGAGTTCGACATCACCCCGCGCACCATCCGCTACTACGAGGACGAGGGGCTCATCACCCCGACCCGGGAGGGGCAGACCCGCATCTACAGCCACAAGGACAAGATCCGCCTAAAGCTGACCCTGCGCGGCAAGCGCCTCGGCTTCAGCCTGGCGGAGATCCGCGAGCTGTTCGACATGTATGACACCGACCGATCCAGCAAGACCCAGCTCAACTCCATGATCCAGCTCATCGAAACCAAGCGCCACTCCCTGCGCCAGCAGCTGGAGGATATCCAGATGGTGATGGCCGAGCTGGAGGCGGCCGAGCAGCGCTGCGTAAATTCCCTTAACGGCTTGAAAACTGGCGCAGATTAACCGAATCTGGGGTTATTTCCCCCCTTCCGGGAGCCCCGATGAAACGCTGGTGCTGGTTGTTGCTGCTGCTCTGCTGCGGGGCATGGGGCCACCCTGTGATCCGGGTCGGCGGCTACCCCTATGCCCCCTTTGTGATCAAGGATGCGAACGACGGCTATCACGGGCTGACCCTGGATCTTATCGCCCAGCTCAACGACATCCAGCGGGACGTGCGTTTCGTCTTCGTGCCCACCTCCGCCACTCACCGCTACCAGGCGCTGGCCCTCGGTCGTTTCTCCCTGATCCTGTTTGAAGACATCCATTGGGACTGGCATGCCGATGAGGTGCTGATGACCCGTCCGCTGCTGCTGGGTGGAGAGATCTATGTTGCGCTCAAGGCGCCGGGGCGGGATCAAACTGTCTTTGATCATCTGGAGCAACGCCAGCTGATCGGCGTCAGCGGCTATCACTACGGCATCGCCGATTTCGACGCGACACCGGGCAACATGAAGCGACGCTTCAACATCACCTTGGTCAAGGACAACGTCAGCGCCCTGCAGGGGCTGTTCAAGGGGCGCGGCGAGGTGGCCATCATCAACCTCTCCTACCTCAACCAGTTCGAGAAAGAACAGCCGAAACAGGCCGCACGACTGCTGCGATCGGACAAATGGGATCAGCAATACGCGCTGCGAGCCCTGCTCAGCCCGGATAGCAGGGTCTCGGTGCAGCAGCTGGAGCTGTGGCTGGATGCGCTTGAAAAGAGCGGAAAACTGGCAAGCCTCTGGACAAGGTACGGCGTACAGAATCAAGTGGCACCATGATAATGACCTGAAAGTTTGTTACCCTATGCGCATCAATTGGAGACCCTCATGCCCAAGCCCCTGCGTGCCCGCCTGCTGCGCTACGCTCTCTACTTCTGCGCCGCCCTGCTCTGTTCTCTGCTCATTCTGTTATGGCAAGCCCCCACCCTCACCCAGCGCCACCTGCCGGCCTGGCTGGCCAAACACTACGGTCTGCACCTGACCCTGGGGGAGATTGACATCGGCCTGCGCCACCCCTCCCTCGCCATCGGCCCCACCACCCTGTTCGATGACCAGCAACAGCCCCTCGTCGCCTTCGATCGCTTGCAGCTCACCCCCCTGATAGGGGAAAGCTGGCGCCAGCGCGCCCTGATCCTCGATGAGGCACTGCTGGTCAAGCCGACGGTCAATCTGGTACGACTGGCGGATCGCGGCCAAGACGTTCGCTTCAACCTGACCGAGGCGCTGGCCAGCCTGCTCGCGCCGAGTAACGCCGCGACCACCGACAGCGGCGCCCCCCTGCTGGTGCAAGTCAACCGGCTGGCGGCCGAGCAGGGTCACATCACCTATCAGGACAGCCGCAAGCAGAGCAGCCCCGGCTGGGTGCCCACCCTGGCCCTGAGCGGGCTAGACCTGCAATTGCCACGCTTTTCCACCGCTCCGGGCCGCGCCAACCCTTTCGTGCTCGGAGCCACCCTCAATAAGCAGAGTCCGCTCAAGGCGAGCGGTGAGCTCGACATCATGAGCGGCGCCGGCAAGGGCAAGATCAGCCTGGGCAAACTGGCGCTCACCCCCTTCGCCCCGCTCTGGGCCCCCTATCTCGATATCAAGCTTGCCAGGGGCGAGGCCAACGCCGAGCTTGCCTACCAGATAACCGAGGGCAAGCAGGGGCTGGGCTGGCAACTCTCCAAGGGCAAGCTGACCCTCAATGACTGGCAGCTTCAGCGCAGCAAGGGCGGCGAATTTGCCCGCTTCAAGCAGCTGGCGCTGACCGGCATCGCGCTCGACGGCAGCAAGCAGGCGCTGCAGATCGACCGGGTGACGCTCAAGGCCCCGGCCGTCAGTGCCGTGCTCGATGCCAACCAGCAGCTGGATCTGGCGACCCTGCAGATCCCGCAGCCGCCGGTCAAAACCAGTAAAGCCGCCAAACCGGCCGCCCCTGCCAAACCCTGGCGCTGGAGCCTCAAGCAGACCCGCATCGAACAGGGCCAGCTCAAGCTGACCGAATCGAGCAGCGGCAAGCCGCTGCTGCGCGAGCTCTCCGCCCTGACGCTGGCCCTGGGTCCGCTGGGCAGTCAGAGCGGACAGCGCAGCCCGCTCACCTTGAGCGGGGCGCTCAACAACCAGGCAAAACTGGACTTTGACGGCGACCTCGCCCTCGCCCCCTTCAGCCTCAACGGCGAGATCAAGCAACAGGGTCTGCCGCTCAGCTGGGCCCAGCCCTATCTGCAAGATCTGCTGCGCATCAGTGTGCGCGACGGCCAGCTTGCCAGCCGCACCAAGCTGGCGCTGGCCACCGATGCCAAGGGGGCATTGAGCAAGCTGGAGCTGAGCGGCGGGCTCGATATCGATCGGCTCAACGTGCTGGATCGGGCCGACAACCAGCGCCTGCTGCAAATTGAGCAACTGCAACTGAGCGGCCTGCACTACGACGGCATCAGCCAGCAGGTGAAGATCGACGACATCCTGCTGCGCAAACCCTTCGCCCGCATCGAGATCAACGAGGACAGGGTCACCAACGTGCAGCAACTGCTGCTGCCGCAACCAGCCACGACCAAGCCCGCCAGCAGCGGCCCGGCCCCCCGCGTCAGCATCGCCCAGGTGCGCACCGAGCAGGGCAACCTACGCTTTGCCGATCGCAGCCTGAGCCCGGAATTCGTGGTGGACATCGCTTCCCTCAGCGGCCAGAGTCGCCACATCAGCAACATCCCGGGCCAGCGCTCCGAGCTGGCCTTCAACGGCAAGGTGGACCGCTACGCCCCAGTAACCATTCGCGGCGGCACCAACCTGCTGATCGAGCAGCCGGTGCTGGACGTGGCCGTCACCTTCAACAACCTGGAGCTCACCACCTTCACCCCCTACTCCAGCACCTACGCCGGTTACGCCATCGACAAGGGCCAGCTCTCCATGAAGCTCAACTACCAGTTGCACGGCAACCGGCTGGAGGGGGACAACGACATCACCATCAAGAAACTGCAGCTGGGGGAAAAGGTCAAGAGCGAGCAGGCCAAGGATCTGCCGCTGGGGCTGGCGGTTGCTCTGCTGAGCGATGCCAACGGCGTCATCCAGATGAACCTGAAGGTAAAGGGCAATCTGGATCAGCCTGACTTCAGCCTCGGCAACATCTTCTGGGACGTGCTCGGCAACACCCTGCGCAAGGCGGTCACCTCCCCCTTCTCGCTGCTCGCCTCCCTGGCGGGTGGCAGCGAGGATCTGGACGAGCTGCCCTTCCTGCCCGGTGAGCCGGATCTCACCCCCACCCAGCAGGAGAAGCTGACCAAACTGGCGCAAGCCCTCAAGGACAGACCCAAGCTCAGCATGAACATTCGCGGCAAGGTCAACTTCAACGAAGAGCGCCCCATCTTGCAGCGCCAGAAGCTCGAGCGGGTGCTGGCCAAGATCACCGGCAACCCGGTGGATCTCGATCTGCTGGAGCAAGACCCCGCCATGCAATCGGCACTGGCAGAGGCCTATGAGGCGCGCTTCAACGAAGATCTCGGGGATCTGGCCGATCGGCTGAAGCTCGATGAAGCGAGTCCGGCCCTGCGCGCCCAGGCGGTTATCCTGCTTCGGGATCAGCAGCTCATCACCGCCAAGTCCCTGCGCAATCTGGCCATGCGCCGCGCCCAGAACACCAAGGAGTTTCTGGTAGACCGCCAGGGGATCGCGCCGGAGCGGCTGTTTGTGCTGGACAGCCAGGTCAAGGAGGCCGACAAGGAGGCCAAGGTGGTACTGACCCTGGACGATTGAGCCGGTGACATCAGCAGGATGAGGGGGATGCCATTCCCCCTCTTCTTTGGGATTGAGCCCTTCTTTCAAGGGCTGTTGCCGAGCACATGCCCGCGTTCCTTCTTTCCCCCTTCATCCGGCCAGCCCTCTCGGCTATCCAGCAACAATCTGCGTCACTGCATAAGGCCAACTGCAGGACCCAAGCTCGCGTTCAACGCTTTATCACTCCCATCCTGACCCCTTGTTTCAGATATCCACCTCGTCAGCTCACTCGCCCGGCACAATACCCCTTGCTCAACCATGCCGAAGCCGCGGACAGGCAGTCAGGTCGTTTGTATTGAACCGGTCATTGACGCCTCTTGTCTGATGGCATATGAGCGTGTTTTTTGGCCTCAGGTGTGCTCAGGCTTGGCGGTGGAAATACGGTAGACAGCGCGGCTCAGCCCATCGCCTCGAGCTGTATGAAACTTTCAGAAACGTTCCGCTTAATACAATTTATCAACCTTGTCCTCACCATTCATTTACCTGCCATCTACCTGGATCGCACGAATGGTCAGCCGGGTAAAAAATTCCGTTATTTTTTTACTGTTTCGTCCCTTCCGCCTCTTGCCCGGGGCCAAGAGCCTGCCTAAAATCGCGCGTCTTTTATCAACCCCCACCTCTATTTTTGGAGAACGCCACGTGAGCGAAAAATTGGCCAACCCTGCCCCTCTGGGTCTGATGGGTTTCGGTATGACCACCATTCTGCTGAACATCCATAACGCAGGTTTCTTCCCCATCAGCGCCATGATCCTGGCCATGGGTCTGTGCTATGGCGGTCTGGCCCAGATCATCGCCGGTATCATGGAGTACAAGCGCGGCAACACCTTCGGTGTGACTGCCTTCATCTCCTACGGCACCTTCTGGTGGAGCCTGGTGTTCCTGCTGGTGATGCCGACCATGGGTCTGGCCGAAGCCACTCCGCACGCCTACATGGGCTGGTACCTGCTGATGTGGGGCATGTTCACCCTGTTCATGCTGATCGGGACCGTCAACTACCCGCGCGTGAAGCAGTTCGTGTTCGCCTCCCTGACCGTGCTGTTCTTCCTGCTGGCCGCCCGTGACTTCACCGGCAGCACCCTGATCGGCACCATCGCCGGTTTCGAAGGCATCATCTGCGGCGCCAGCGCCATCTATCTGGCCATGGCCACCGTGATCAACGAGCAGTTCGGCCGCACCGTGCTGCCCATTGGCGATCACAAGAAAGCCGCCGCCGTTCAGCTCAAAGCCGCTGCCTAAGCACCCGGCCGACACAGCTGTCACGAAAAAGGCACCCCGCGGGGTGCCTTTTTGTTGGGCGCGATTTGCCAGGTTCACCCGACTAGCCGTGATACTCGGGCTCCCCCGCCAGCAGTCGGATCGCCGGAAAACGCGTCGCCGGCTGCTGGCCGAAGAAGCGGGTAAACTGCTGGTACACCGCCGGATAGGTGTCGCGCAGGCGCAGCGGATCGGTAAAAAAGCACTCGCAGCACACCGCAAAGAACTCGGCCGGGTGCGAGGCGGCGTAAGGGTCGATGGCGGTGGGTTCGTGGCGATCCAGCTGCGCCTGCATGGCATCGAATGCCGACTGCAGCGCACTCGTCCACTGGCGCGGATCCATGCCTGCCGGCAGCGGCGGCGCCCCGTCGGCCTCCCCTCCCAGCATGTCGAGCTTGTGGGTCAGCTCGTGGATCACCAGATTGAAGCCGTCCCAGTCACCGTCCTGCTGCAGCTCGCTCCAGGCCAGTACCAGCGGCCCCTGGGGCCAGGATTCGCCGGCGTTCTCCTCTTCCACCTCACTCACCAGCCCGAACTCGTCCTGTACCTGCTGGCGGCGCACCACAGGCTCGGGGATCAGGATGATCTCGTGAAAGCCCCGATACCAGTCGAGCCCCAGATGGAGAATGGGCAGCACCGCCTGCAGGGCCAGCACCGCCTGCTGGCGGGAGGTAAGCGTCACCCCGATCTGGGTGAGGGTCTTGCGGGCCAGCAGCTGCTGCGCCAACCCGATCAGGGTCTGCTCCTCCTCCCGGGAAAAGCCCTGCAAAATGGGCACTGCGGCCAGGGCCTGCTGCCACTCCAGGGCATCCGGCCCCTGCTCATCTTGCCGGGACGCACCACCAAACACACTTCGTAAGCGAGACCAGAACACGCAGACTCCTCTTGCTGATCAGACTGTTTTCACAAACCGTTTCGGACGCTCGACATACCCCTGCGCCAGATAGAAGCGATGGGCCCCTTCCCGCTTGAGGCTGCTGGAGAGCTCCAGCTGGCTGCACCCCCGCGCCTGTGCATGGCTCTCTGCCACGGCCAACAGGGCGGCCCCCACTCCGCTTCCCCTTGCACCCTCATCGACAACCAGCGCCGAGATCAGGCCCCACTCTGGTGCAACGTGCAGCGGGTTCAGCCAGTGCCACACCAAGACGCCTGTGATCCTCTCATCCAGGCAGGCCACCAGCACCTCGCTGGCCGGATCCGGCGTCAGCCAGCGGTCTTCCAGCTCCTGTGGGCTGACCGGGTAACCCAGCTGGCCGAACATGTCGGCCATGGCGGCCACATCCCCGGCGCAGGCTTGGCGGATCACCGCCGTCTCTCTCTCTGTTTGCATCCTTGGCCTCGATTTTGCTCTGCTTCTCCCCCACGGGCATGCCGATGAAAGAGGAGATGATACCGGGTTGACACCGCATTTTGTCCAACCACATCACGATTTGTTAATGTCAATTCACAAATTAACAAGGTGACAACATATTTCGCTAGGAAGCCCTTGCACAAATCGATATGTTAAAACCCGCGGACTGGCCAGTGGAAACTTCCGCCACCAACCGGCCCCCAATCATAACGAGTGACCCCTGGGTCACCTGAAATTTAAGGGAGCGGGGCAGAGACCCCGCCAACAAGACAGCACAACAAAGGAGTTGTTGTACATGAATGAGATCGTCAATGCCATCAATGGTGTGATTTGGAGCCCTGCGCTCATCTACCTGTGTCTGGGGGTAGGCCTCTACTTCTCCCTGCGCAGCCGCTTTTTGCAACTGCGTCACATCAAGGAGATGATCCGCTTGATGTTTGATGGCAAGAGCACGGATGCGGGGGTCTCCTCCTTCCAGGCGCTGGCCATGACTCTGGCCGGTCGCGTCGGTACCGGCAACATCGCCGGGGTCGCCACCGCCATCACCTTCGGTGGCCCGGGCGCCCTGTTCTGGATGTGGATGGTAGCCTTCCTCGGCGCCAGCTCCGCCTTCGTGGAGTCCACCCTGGGTCAGGTCTACAAGGAGAAGATCAACGGCGAATACCGCGGCGGCCCGGCCTTCTACATCGAGAAGGGACTTGGCATGAGCTGGTTCGCCTGGACCTTCGCCATCGCCACCATCTTCGCCTGCGGCGTGCTGCTGCCAGGGGTGCAGGCCAACTCCATCGGAGCCAGTCTGCAGACTGCATTTGATATCGATCCGAACGTCACCGCCGCCGGTCTGGCGCTGTTGCTCGGTTTCATCATCTTCGGCGGCGTCAAGCGCATCGCCAGCTTCGCCAGTACCGTGGTGCCCTTCATGGCGCTCGGCTACATCATCGTCGCCTGCGTCATCATCGCCCTCAACATCCATGCGCTGCCGGGCGTGATCCTGCTGATCTGGAAGAGCGCGTTCGGGATGGATGCCGGCTTCGGTGCCATTCTGGGTCTGGCCATCATGTGGGGGGTCAAACGCGGGGTCTACTCCAACGAAGCAGGCCAGGGTACCGGTCCGCACGCCTCCTCCGCCGCCGCGGTAAGCCACCCGGCCAAGCAGGGCCTGGTGCAGGCGTTCTCGGTCTACATCGACACCCTGTTCGTCTGCTCCGCCACCGGCTTCATGCTGCTGATCACCGGCCTCTACAACGTGCAGGGGCCGGATGGCGCGGCGCTCTACACCGGTATTGCCGGCGTGGCTGCGGGCCCGGGCTACGTGCAGACCGCCATGGAGAGCATGATGCCAGGCTTTGGCAGCATGTTCGTCGCCATCGCGCTGTTCTTCTTCGCGTTCACCACCATCGTCGCCTACTACTACATCGCCGAGACCAACATAGCGTTTGTCAACCGCAAGATTAACCGCCCCTGGCTCACCTTCCTGTTGAAGCTTGGTCTGATGGCGGCCATCGTCTACGGCACCGTCAAGACCGCCGATCTGGCCTGGGGCATGGGTGACATCGGGGTCGGCCTGATGGCCTGGCTCAACATCATCGCCATCCTGCTGCTGCAAAAGACCGCCTTCACCTGTCTGAAAGACTACGAGGCCCAGCAGGCCCAGGGGCTGGATCCGGTGTTCCACCCGGAGAAGCTCGGCATCAAGAACGCCGACTACTGGTCTGGTCACCGCTCCGAAGACAACCTGGAGCAGGAGAAATCCGGTCACTCGTTCGAGCCGGATCAGGATCGCAAGATCTCCTGATCGCTTAAGACTCACCCAACAAAAATGGCAGCCTCGGCTGCCATTTCTTTTGTTCATTCCTGTCTCTCAGAGCGCATTGCGGCGCGGCCCGAACGGCAGGCGCCAGCGAAACAGGCTGTTGAGGGTGGCACGCCACTGATTTGGGCGTCCCAGGATCTGCTTTTGCAACCGGGTCTCCTCTTTGAGCATTGCCTCGTCGCTGCGGGCCCAGGCCTGGTTGTAGAGCTGCTTGATCCCCGCCAGCGCGTCCGGCGACTTGGTGATGAGAGTTCTCGCGAACTCCTGCGCCTGAGCCAGCGGATCGTCGCAGACCCGGCTCACCAGCCCGAGAGACTTGGCCTCCGGCGCCGCCAGCTCGCGCCCGCTCATGGCCAGCTCCATGGCGGTATCCACCCCCATCAGGTTGCGCATGGTGACGCTGCCGCTCATGTCGGGGATGATGCCCCACTTGATCTCCATCACCGAGAAGCGGCAATCGGGGGTGCTGAACCTAAAGTCGGCGCCAAGGGCGATCTGCAGCCCGCCGCCAAAGCAGACCCCCTGGGTCACGGCGATCACCGGCACCGGCAGCTGATGCCAGCCATAGGCCACCCGCTGGGCCAGGTTGGTGGCTTCGTCCGCCTCGCGTTTTAAAATCTCGAGCGCCGCCACCGGCTGCTTGAGCATGGATTTCACATCCAACCCGGCGCAAAAGGCCCGCCCCTCCCCGTGCAGGATCACCGCCCGCAACCCCTTGTGCTGGCGTAGCTGCTCGAGTACCTCGTCAATGGCGCTGAACATGCCTCTGTCCAGCGCATTGAGCTTGTCGCCCCGCGCCAGCATCACCTCGGCGATGCCGTCCCGGATCTCGCATTTGACCCTTGGTTTTTCCATTTTCCCCTGTCCTCTCCTGAACTCACACTGGTCATACCACCACGTTATCAGAGTGTTATCGCCAGGTACAGCGAGGAGCCCGGTTTCCCATCGCTACGGCGCGTGCGACTAAAGTCGGCTGGCCGGCAGCACGCCGCTTTGTCAGACTGATTTGACGCCACCGGCCAAGGATTGCCATGACCACCCTGTTCAACTTTGCCCGTCCGCCGTTTGAGTGCCTGAGCGAGCCTGAGCGCCAACAACTGGGGCAGGCCCTCTCCATTTGCTATTTTCGCGCCGGCCAGCCGGTGTTAAAGGCCGGCGACGCCCCGCCCGGCCTCTACCTCGTCATCAAGGGGGCGGTGGAGGAGTCGACCCCCCACCATCAGTTCGGCGACTACGGCGAGGGGGACATGTTCGACGTGCGCGCCCAGTTCGACGGCCACTGTCGCCACCAGTTCAACGCGCTGGAAGATCTGCTCTGCCAGCTGATCCCCCGCGATACCTTCCTGGCCTTGTGTGAAGGCAACGACACCTTCGCCTGCTACTTCACCGCCAGCCTGGCACAGCGGCAGCAGCTGCAGGAGCAGCGCGCCCAGCT
Organism: Aeromonas sp. FDAARGOS 1408; assembly: GCF_019048665.1. Lineage (NCBI taxonomy): Bacteria > Pseudomonadati > Pseudomonadota > Gammaproteobacteria > Aeromonadales > Aeromonadaceae > Aeromonas > Aeromonas sp. FDAARGOS 1408. Next base: position 1,988,066 of record NZ_CP077394.1, read on the forward strand.
GGGCCAGAAGAATCTGGCGGAGTTCATCCTGACCCGCATCGAGCCCGGCCATCTGCAGCCGGCGCTCATCGTCGACAGCCGCCTGTCGCTCCTGGCCGCCACCGAGGCCATGGTGGCCAGGGGCACCGATTGCCTGCTCTACCCCGCCACGGACGGCAGCCTGAGTCTCGCAACCCGCAAGACCCTGCTGCACGCCCTCACCCTCAAGGGATTGCCGCTGACGGCGCCGCTGGCGGTGCTGACCCCCACCCCGCTGATCGGGCTGGCCCAAGGCGGCTATCTGTTCGATGCCCTGCTGCTGATGACCCGCCACCGCATCAAGCGGCTGGTTGTCTGGCAGGGACAGGAGGTAGCGGGGATCCTGCACCTGACCCAGGTGCTCGGCCTCTTCTCCACCCACTCCCACGTGCTGACCCTGCGCATCGCCCGCGCCGACACCCTGCCAGCGCTGGAGGCGGTGGCCCGTGAACAACAGCAGCTGACCCGCTCCCTGTTCGCCCAGGGGATCCACACCGCCTTCTTGATGAAGCTCATCGCCACCATCAACGAGCAGCTGATCGCCAAGGCCTTCGCGCTGGTGATCCCGCCCGAGGTGCAGGAGCGGGTCTGCCTGCTGATGCTGGGCTCAGAGGGGCGCGGCGAGCAGATCCTCAAAACCGATCAGGACAATGCCCTGATCCTGCCCGCCGACCTGTCCTGGCCCACCCAGCAGGCCGATCTGGCCGCCTTCAGCGAGCTGCTGGCCAGGCTCGGCTACCCGCCCTGCCCCGGCCGGGTGATGGTCAACAACCCCGCCTGGGTCAAACCCCTCGACGGCTGGCTGCAGGAGATCGAGCGGGCCTGCGTCGAAGCCAGAGAGGCGGATCTGCTCTGGCTGGCCACCCTGGCCGACGCCCACCCCATCGCCGGCGATCGCGCCCTCCTTCCCCCCGTTGCCCGCAAGTTGCGCGAGCAGCTGGCCGAGCGGGGAGATCTGCTGGCAGAGATGGTGCGGCCGGCGGTCGCCTTTCACGCTCCCCTCACCCTGTTTGGCCGGCTGGAGCGGGCTCCGGAGGGGCTGGATCTGAAACGTGGCGGCCTCTTCCCGCTGGTGCACGGCATCCGCATGCTGGCGCTGGAAGCGGCCATCCTGGAGACTTCCACCCTGGGGCGCATCGAGGCGCTGGTGGCGGCAGAGCGGCTCAGCGCCAGCTTTGGCGCCGATCTGGCGGAGACGTTCAGACTGTTCGTGCGGCTCAGGTTGCGCAGCCAGCTCAAGGAGGGGGAGAGCCGGGTGCAGGTCAATGATCTCAGCCATGGCGAGCGGGACCTGCTGCGCCAGGCGCTGCATCAGGTGAAGAAATTCCAGCAGTGGCTCACCTTGCACTTTCGTCTGAGGCAATAGCCGTGTTGAGCCGCCTGCGTCGTCACTGGCTTGGCCGCCGCTTTCACGCCTCGGCGTTCGCCCCGCTCTTTGCCGCCCCCCCGGCCGACGAGTGGGTGGCCCTCGACTTCGAGACCACCAGCCTGGATCCCGACCGGGCCGAGATCGTCGCCATCGGGGCGGTGCGCATTCGGGGCAACCGGCTGCTGACCGGCGAAGCGCTCTCCCTGCGGGTGTTGCCACCCGGCAACCTCACCGCCGAGTCAGTGGTGATCCACGGTCTGCGCCATCAGGATCTGCAACAGGGCATGGAGCTGGAAGCCGCGCTGCATCAGCTGCTTGCCTTCATCGGCCCCCGTGAACTGGTGGGGTATCACATCGCCTATGATCTGCGCATCCTCAACCTGGCCTGCCGCAAGTTGTGGGGGCTGACCCTGGCGCAGCGAGGCATAGAAGTGAGCCGGCTCTACCACGATCAGCTCTATCGCCGCTATCCTGAGGCCGTCATCGATCTTCATCTCGCGGCGATCTGCCACCATCTGGCACTTCCCCCCCTGCCCGCCCACGACGCCCTCAGCGACGCCATCACCGCGGCCCTCATCTTCCTGCGCCTGCATCAGGGCGGGCCACTGGCTTATCCCAAAGTCTAATTGTCCACAAATAACATTTGATTCACATTTTGGTTACATGGGCGGCTTAGGCTGCCCGGTAGGGAACCCCCTCATCCACCGCTGACACTCAACGTCATGGAGCACTGCAATGGAACAGCAACCTTATCTTCGGATCCAGCAAGATCCCAACTTCCAGGCGCTGGTCGCCAAGCGCCAGCGCTTCGCCTGGTCCCTCTCCATCCTGATGCTGGGGCTCTACCTGGCGTTCATCCTGCTCATCGCCTTTGCCCCCGGCTGGCTTGGCACCCCCTTGAGCGAAGGATCTTCCGTCACCCGCGGCATCCCGGTCGGGATCGGTCTCATCCTGTCCGCCTTCGTGCTGACCGGTGTCTACGTGTTTCGGGCCAACGGCGAGTTTGACGAACTGAACCAGAAGATCCTCAAGGGAGTGAAATCATGAAAGGCAAGTTTCTGCTGCTGCCGGCCCTGCTGGCATCGTTCCCCCTGCTGGCAGCCGATGCGCTGACCGGCGAAGTGCATCGCCAGCCCCTCAACATCCCGGCCATCATCATGTTCGTGGTCTTCGTGGCGGCGACCCTGTTCATTACCTACTGGGCCTCCAAGCGCAACCGCTCGGCCGCCGACTACTACGCCGCCGGCGGGCGCATCACCGGCTTCCAGAACGGCCTGGCCATCGCCGGTGACTACATGTCTGCCGCCTCCTTCCTCGGCATCTCGGCGCTGGTCTACACCTCCGGCTACGACGGTCTCATCTACTCCATCGGCTTTCTGGTGGGCTGGCCCATCATCCTGTTCCTGATCGCCGAACGGCTGCGCAACCTCGGCAAGTACACCTTTGCCGACGTGGCCTCTTACCGCCTCAAGCAGACCGAGGTGCGCACCCTCTCCGCCAGCGGTTCCCTGGTGGTGGTCGCCCTCTACCTGATCGCCCAGATGGTCGGTGCCGGCAAGCTGATCGAGCTGCTGTTCGGCCTGCAATACCACGTGGCCGTGGTGCTGGTCGGCATCCTGATGGTGCTCTACGTACTGTTTGGCGGCATGCTGGCCACCACCTGGGTGCAGATCATCAAGGCGGTGATGCTGCTCTCCGGTGCCAGCTTCATGGCCATCATGGTGATGAAGTCGGTCAACTTCGACATCGGTACCCTGTTCAGCGAAGCGGTGAAAGTGCACGAGAAGGGCATCGCCATCATGAGCCCGGGCGGCCTGGTCGCCGATCCCATCTCCGCCATCTCGCTGGGTCTCGCCCTGATGTTCGGTACCGCCGGCCTGCCCCACATCCTGATGCGCTTCTTCACCGTGAGTGACGCCAAAGAGGCCCGCAAGAGCGTGTTCTATGCCACCGGTTTTATCGGCTACTTCTACATCCTCACCTTCATCATCGGCTTTGGCGCCATCCTGCTGGTCAGCACCAACCCCGACTTCAAGGATGCCACCGGCGCCCTGCTGGGCGGCACCAACATGGCGGCCGTTCATCTGGCCGATGCGGTAGGTGGCAGCCTGTTCCTGGGCTTCATCTCCGCCGTGGCGTTTGCCACCATACTGGCGGTGGTGGCCGGGTTGACCCTGGCCGGTGCCTCTGCGGTCTCCCACGACCTCTACGCCAGCGTCATCAAGAAGGGCAAGGCCAACGAAGCCGACGAGCTGCGCGTCTCCAAGCTAACCACCATAGTGCTGGGAGTGGTCGCCATCGGGCTGGGCATCCTGTTCGAGAAGCAGAATATCGCCTTCATGGTGGGACTGGCCTTCTCCATCGCCGCCAGCTGCAACTTCCCGGTGCTGTTCCTCTCCATGTTCTGGTCACGCCTGACCACCCGCGGCGCCGTCTATGGCGGCTGGCTGGGACTGGTGAGCGCAGTCAGCCTGATGATCCTGGGCCCGACCGTGTGGGTGAAGGTGCTGGGTCACGCCCAGGCCATCTTCCCCTACGAGTACCCCGCCCTCTTCTCCATGGGGCTGGCGTTTGTCGGGATCTGGTTCTTCTCGGTGACCGACAAGTCACAAAATGCTGCCGACGAGCACGCCAAGTTCTTCCCGCAGTTCGTTCGCTCCCAGACCGGGCTTGGCGCCGCCAGCGCCAGCTCCCACTGAGCCTTCCATTGACAGTTGCAAGCCGGCCTCAGGGCCGGCTTTTTTCATGTCGACAGGCTACGGTTAGCGCCCATTGCTGTCCGAACGACGCGGTCATGGCCGCCAGGGTGCGCGAGTGCCCAGCACCACCATCCAAATCCCCCCTGCAATAGACCCGGATCACAGTTCTTGCTAAAACTTTCGGGGGATCTGTGCCATAATGCGCGCCATTTGACAGATCAACCGGGACATTCCAGTGCTTTCAAGCAACAACATCACCATGCAGTTCGGCGCCAAGCCGCTGTTTGAGAACATCAGCGTCAAGTTTGGTGGCGGCAACCGCTACGGCCTCATCGGCGCCAACGGCTGTGGCAAGTCCACCTTCATGAAGATCCTCGGCGGCGATCTGGAGCCCACTGGCGGCAATGTGAGCCTGGACGTCAACGAGCGGATCGGTAAGCTGCGTCAGGATCAGTTCGCCTACGAAGAGATGCGCGTGCTGGACGTGGTCATGATGGGTCACACCGAGCTGTGGGCCGCCATCGCCGAGCGCGATGCCATCTACGCCAACCTGGAAGCGACCGACGACGACTACATGAAGGCTGCCGAGCTGGAAGGCCTGGTCGCCGAGTATGACGGCTATACCGCCGAAGCGCGCGCAGGCGAGCTGTTGCTGGGTGCCGGCATTCCCATCGAGCAGCACAACGGCCCCATGAGCGAAGTGGCGCCGGGCTGGAAACTGCGGGTGCTGCTGGCACAGGCGCTGTTCTCCAACCCCGACATCCTGCTGCTGGACGAACCGACCAACAACCTGGACATCAACACCATTCGCTGGCTGGAACAGGTGCTCAACGATCGCGAGAGCACCATGATCATCATCTCTCACGACCGTCACTTCCTGAACTCCGTCTGCACCCACATGGCGGATCTGGACTACGGCGAGCTGCGCGTCTACCCGGGCAACTACGACGAGTACATGACCGCCGCCACCCAGGCCCGTGAGCGCCTGCTGGCCGACAACGCCAAGAAGAAGGCCCAGATCGCCGATCTGCAATCTTTCGTCTCCCGTTTCAGCGCCAACGCCTCCAAGTCCAGCCAGGCCACCTCTCGCCTCAAGCAGATCGACAAGATCAAGATTGAGGAAGTGAAGGTCTCCAGCCGTCAGAACCCCTTCATCCGCTTCGAGCAGGAGAAGAAGCTCTACCGCAACATCCTGGAGATCGAAGGCGTTTCCAAGGGTTATGGCGACGGCCCCCTGTTCAAGGGGCTCAACATGATGCTGGAAGTAGGCGAGAAGGTCGCCATTCTGGGTACCAACGGTATCGGTAAATCCACCCTGATCAAGACCCTCGTTGGGGCTCTGGCACCGGATACCGGCACCATCAAGTGGTCCGAAAACGCCCAGATCGGCTACTACGCCCAGGATCACGCCGAGGACTTCGACACCGACCTCAACGTGTTCGACTGGATGGCCCAGTGGAAACAGGAGAACGAAGATGAGCAGGCCGTACGCTCCGTGCTGGGCCGCCTGCTGTTCTCCCAGGACGATATCAAGAAGCCGGTCAAGGTGCTCTCCGGTGGTGAACAGGGCCGCATGCTGTTCGGCAAGCTGATGATGCAGCGCCCCAACATCCTCATCATGGATGAACCGACCAACCACCTGGACATGGAATCCATCGAATCCTTGAACCTGGCGCTGGAGATGTACAAGGGCACCCTGATCTTCGTCTCCCACGACCGTGAGTTCGTCTCCTCTCTGGCGACCAGAATCCTGGAGCTGACCGAGAACGGCATCCGCGACTTCGGCGGCACCTACGAGGATTACCTGCGCACTCAGGGCGTGGTGTAACGCCCTCCTGCCCGCATATCCCGTCAATGAAAACCGGCACCTGAGTGCCGGTTTTTTTATGCCTGTTGGCAAGACTCCCTCTTGGGATGCAGACCAGAAGAGCCAAGGGTTTGGCTCCCGCAGCTTATCTTCGGCAAGGCAGCTTATTTCGGTCAGAAGGAGCAGCACATCCCGCCCCTTCTGCCGCGTGCAGATAAAAAAACGGCCCCATCAAGGGGCCGTTCTCATATCGACTGGGATCGGTTCGACTTATTCGACCGTGGCTTCCACGTCGGTGAAGTACTCAATCTTGGCAGACTTGCGCAGCTCGTCGATGAGAGACTTGTAGCTCACCTGAGCCTTGCCCTGACCCAGCTGGCCTTGCAGCAGCTTGGCCATGCCGGACGGCTCCTTGGCGACGGTCACCTTGTCCAGGGCCACCACCACGCGGTCGCCATTGGCTTCGGTCACCAGCTCGACGCTCGGCTTGCCATCGACCGGATGAGGCATGCGGAAGGCCTGTGCCACCAGGTTCTGGTCCAGATCCTGGGCGAAACGGGCGACGCCATCGTGGCTCTCCACCTTCAGACCCAGTGCGGTCAGCTCGGGCTGGATGTTCTCGCCAGCCTTGAGCTTGTCCAGCAGACCCTGCGCCTTGCCACGGGCCACTTCACTGGCCTTGTCGTGCTTGATGGCGGCAATCACCTGATCTTTCACTTCCGCCAGCGGCTTGGCCGCTTTCGGCTGGTGACCGGTGATGTGCATCACCAGCGCCTTGCCGTCAGCCAGCTCGATCACGTCGGAGTTGGTGTTGTCATCGCGCAGCTGCTCGGAGAAGGCCGCAGAGAGCGCCTTGGGATCGTTGAGCGGTGCCGGCGCATCAGCCTGGCTGAAGTAACCGGTGGACTGCACCTTGAGGCCCATGGTCTCGGCGGTCAAGTCCAGCGAGTCCGGGTTCTCGAAGCTGCTGTCGGCCATCTTCTGCTGCTCGGCAAAGAACAGCTCCTTGGCCTTGTCGCTCTGCAGACGGCTGATGGTCTCTGCCTTCACATCGGCAAACGGCTTGGTCTGGGCCGGTTCAACCCCCAGCAGCTTGATGACGTGGAAGCCGAACGGGCTCTTGACGACGGCGGAGAGATCGCCGGCCTTGGCCAGGGAAAAGGCCGCCTTCTCGAACGCCGGATCCATCACCCCTTTCTCGAACCAGTCCAGCTCGCCGCCCTTCTTGGCGGAGAAGGTATCGGATGAGTCGGCCTTGGCCAGGGCAGCGAAGTCGTCACCCGCCTTGGCTTTGGCCAGTACGGCTTCAGCCTTCTGCTCGGCGGCTTTCTCGTCCTTGCCAAACGGGATCAGGATGTGAGCCACGTGGCGACGCTCGGCACGCTGGAACAGATCCTGGTGCTGATCGTAGTAGTCCTGGGCATCCTGCTCGCTCACCTTGACGTCTTTGCCAAGGGTGGCGGCGTCCAGCAGCAGATAGTCGACCTTAACCTGCTCGTCGTTCATGAAGCGGTTGCTGTTAGCCTTGTAGTACTGCTCCACCTCTTCATCGGAGACTTTTACGTCACCCAGATAGGCGGAGGCGGCCAGGCGCACCAGACGCAGATCGCGAGTCTGGTTGTAGAGCTTGTCCAGTTGCTCGGCTTCACCCTTGAGCGCAAATTCGGTGCCCAACAGGGCGCCCATCAGTTGCTGACGCACCATGTCCTGGCGCAGGGAGTCACGGAACATCTCGGGGGTCATGCCGGCACGGCGGATCAGCTGCAGGTAGCGATCGTTGTTGAACTTGCCCTCTTCGGCAAACTCGGGCATGGCGACGATGGCCTGCTTGATCTGCTCATCGCTGACCCGCAGACCCAGTTCACGGGCCTTGCTGTCAAACAGGGCCTGATCGATCAGTCTGTCCAGTACGCCGCGACGGAACTGTTTCATGTAATCGGGATTGGCGGCCAGCTGATTGAAGGACTCCCCCATTTGGGACTCCATGCGGGCGCGCTCGTTGCGGTAGGCATTTTCCAGTGCCGCGGCAGTGATATCCGTGCCGTTGACGGTGGCGGGGGCGGTACGGGCCGGACCGTTCAGATAGCTACCTACACCGGCCAAGGCAAAGGAGAGGATAATCAGGCCCAAGATAACCTTGGCCACCTTGCCCTGCGCCCCTTCGCGTAGTTTATCCAACATCATGTTTGTACTTATGCTCCCGAACTCGATGGGCGTAAATAATGAAAAGGCGCACCGATTGCGATGCGCCTTGGTCAATCAGTATGAGGGAGAGCCCTCTCACTTGTCTGGTCTGTGACCAAGGACGGTAGCCGATGTAGAATCAGCGCCCGGCTTAGTTGACCGCGTCTTTCAGGGCCTTACCGGCTTTGAAGGCAGGAACTTTACCAGCGGCGATTTCGATGGTCGCGCCAGTTTGCGGGTTACGGCCAGAACGGGCAGCACGTTCGCGCACGGCGAAAGTACCGAAACCAACCAGAGCAACCTGGTCACCCTCTTTCAGAGCTTCACCGACGGCGTCAATGAAAGCATCCAGCGCACGGCCAGCAGCGGCTTTGGAGATATCAGCACCGTCTGCAATCTTGTCAATCAGTTGAGATTTATTCACTCTTATATTCCCCTTTTATCGAACATCGCTGCGGCGCCGATTTCCCTGGCCACAACAAGTGGAGGTTTTATAGCAAGCCTCCTGATCAGTTGCAAGTGACAATCTGGCGCAAACCCGCGCCACATCACGCCTTGCGACTCATCATGAGTTCCCGATCGGTGGTCAAGGCTACTTCCGTTATCCGGAGCATGCAAGCCTTAACCACCGCCCGAATGCGCCAAATTTGCGGCGCATCAACATTTATACGACAGAAACGCGCTCAAACCCTTGCGGATTGTCCTGCAACGCCAGTTCCAGCACCTCGTCAATCCAGCGAACCGGATGAATTTCAAGGTCTTGTTTGACGTTGTCCGGGATCTCCTCGAGGTCCCGCTCGTTCTCTTTCGGGATCAGCACACGCTTGATGCCACCACGATGAGCCGCCAGCAGCTTCTCTTTGAGACCGCCGATGGGCAGCACTTCGCCGCGCAAGGTGATTTCCCCCGTCATGGCCACATCAGCACGAACCGGATTACCGGTCAAGCTGGAGACCAGGGCGGTACACATGGCGATACCGGCGCTAGGACCATCTTTGGGGGTGGCCCCTTCCGGTACGTGCACGTGGATGTCGCGCTTCTCGTAGAAGTCCGCATTGATGCGCAGCTTCTCGGCACGGGCCCGCACCACCGTCATGGCCGCCTGGATGGACTCCTGCATCACGTCACCGAGGGAGCCTGTGTAGGTGAGCTTGCCCTTGCCCGGCATGTTGGTGGTCTCGATGGTGAGCAGATCGCCCCCCACTTCGGTCCACGCCAGACCACAGACCTGACCCACCTGGTTCTGGTCGGTCGCCTTGCCGTAGTCGAAGCGCTGTACCCCGAGGAACTCCTTGAGGTTGGCCTGATTGACCTGAACATGCTTGATGCTCTTGTCCAGCAGGATGCGCTTGACCGCTTTGCGACAAATCTTGGAGATCTCGCGCTCCAGGCTACGCACCCCCGCCTCGCGGGTGTAGTAGCGGATCACCCCGACCAGGGCGGAATCCTCGATGGTGATCTCGGACTCTTTCAGGCCGTTGCGCTGGATCTGCTTGGAGACCAGGTGCTGCTTGGCGATGTTGAGCTTCTCGTCTTCGGTGTAACCGGACAGACGGATCACTTCCATCCGGTCCAGCAGTGGACCCGGGATGTTCATGGAGTTGGAGGTGGCCACGAACATCACGTCCGACAGGTCATAATCCACTTCCAAGTAGTGATCGTTGAAGCTGTTGTTCTGCTCGGGATCCAGCACTTCCAGCAGGGCGGAGGCGGGATCGCCTCGCATGTCCGAGCTCATCTTGTCGATCTCGTCGAGCAGGAACAGCGGGTTCTTCACGCCGACTTTGGCCATCTTCTGGATGAGCTTGCCGGGCATGGAACCGATGTAGGTACGACGATGACCGCGGATCTCCGCCTCGTCACGCACGCCGCCGAGCGCCATACGCACATATTTGCGACCGGTGGCCTTGGCGATGGACTGACCGAGCGAGGTCTTGCCCACACCGGGAGGCCCAACCAGACAGAGGATGGGGCCCTTGAGCTTGTTGACCCGCGCCTGCACCGCCAGATACTCGAGGATGCGATCCTTGACCTTCTCCAGGCCATAGTGATCGGCATCCAGCACCTCTTGCGCCTTGCCCAGGTCTTTCTTGACCTTGGAACGCGCCTTCCACGGCACCTGCACCATCCAGTCGACGTAGCTGCGCACCACGGTGGCTTCCGCCGACATGGGGGACATCATCTTCAGCTTGGCAAGCTCGGCCTGCGCCTTCTCACGCGCATCTTCCGGCATGCCGGCCTCTTCAATCTTGCGATTGAGGGCCTCGAACTCATCCGGGCTGTCTTCCAGCTCACCCAGCTCTTTCTGGATGGCCTTCATCTGCTCGTTGAGATAGTACTCGCGCTGGCTCTTCTCCATCTGCTTCTTGACCCGGGAGCGGATGCGCTTCTCGACCTGCAGCAGGTCGATCTCCGACTCCATCATGGCCATCAGAAACTCGATGCGCTCGGACACGGAGGCGATTTCCAGTACCTTCTGCTTGTCTTCGAGCTTGAGCGGCATGTGGGCAGCCATGGTATCGGCCAGGCGCGCCGCGTCGTCGATCGCCGAAATCGAGGTGAGCACCTCGGGCGGGATCTTCTTGTTGAGCTTGATGTAACCTTCAAACTGACCGATGGCAGAACGTACCAGCACGTCCTGGTCCTTCTCGTCGATCGCCTTGGAGGCGATGTACTGCGCCTCGCCAACGAAGAAGTCCCGGTCGTCGATCATCCGCTCAAGACGGGCACGCTGGCCCCCTTCCACCAGCACCTTGACGGTGCCGTCGGGCAGCTTGAGCATCTGCAGAATATTGGCCACTGTCCCGACGGAGAAGATCTCCTCCACCGTCGGCTCATCGGTTGACGCATCCTTCTGGGCCACCAGCAGAACTTTCTTGTCCTGCTCCATGGCCGCTTCCAGACAGCGAATGGATTTTTCCCGCCCCACAAAGAGTGGAATGACCATGTGGGGATAAACCACCACGTCACGAAGAGGCAGGACGGGAATCTCGATGCGTTCTGAACGCTCTAGGTTCATATATGTCCTCTCGGCTTGTTATACCGTTGGCAAAGCGCTTGACTGAGTATATGGGGGCGCTTAGATGAGATTCAATCGCCGAAACCGCAAAAAGCATGAAAGGGGCAAAAAGCCCCTTTCATTTGATTAAAAATCAGACATTTACTCTGATGCTGCGGCCTGGGTCTCGGGATTTTCGTAGATCATCAAGGGCGCGGAGTCCCCCTTGATCACGGTCTCGTCGATCACCACCTTGCTGACACCGTCCAGCGACGGCAGGTCATACATGGTATCCAGCAGCACGGCTTCCACGATGGAACGTAGACCGCGAGCGCCGGTTTTGCGCTCCATAGCCTTGCGGGCAATGGCGTTCAAGGCGTCGTCACGGAACTCCAGCTCCACCCCTTCCAGATCGAACAGCGCGGCATACTGCTTGGTCAGCGCGTTCTTCGGCTCTTTCAGGATCTGGATGAGGGCAGCCTCGTCCAGCTCGGTCAGGGTCGCGACCACCGGCAGACGACCGATGAACTCGGGGATCAGACCGTATTTGATCAGATCTTCCGGCTCCACCTTGGCAAAGCTCTCGCTCAAGGTCGCCTTGGCGCTCTTGGACTTGACCTCGGCACCAAAACCGATGCCGGTGCCCTTGACGGAGCGCTGCTCGATCACCTTGTCCAGACCGGCAAAGGCGCCACCACAGATGAACAGGATCTTGGAGGTATCAACCTGCAAGAACTCCTGCTGCGGGTGCTTGCGACCACCTTGCGGCGGCACGGAAGCGATGGTCCCTTCGATCAGCTTGAGCAGGGCCTGCTGCACCCCTTCCCCGGAGACGTCGCGGGTGATGGAGGGGTTGTCCGACTTGCGGGAGATCTTGTCGATCTCGTCGATGTAGACGATGCCGCGCTGGGCCTTCTCCACGTCGTAGTCGCACTTTTGCAGCAACTTCTGGATGATGTTCTCCACGTCCTCACCCACGTAACCGGCTTCGGTCAATGTGGTGGCGTCGGCCATGGTGAACGGCACGTCCAGCAGACGGGCCAGGGTTTCGGCCAGCAGGGTCTTGCCGCTGCCGGTCGGACCGATCAGCAGGATGTTGGATTTGCCCAGCTCCACACCACCAGACTCGCTGCCGCTGCGCAGCCGCTTGTAGTGGTTGTAGACGGCTACCGCCAACACCTTCTTGGCGTACTCCTGCCCGATCACATAGTCATCCAGATGAGCGCGGATTTCATGAGGGGTCGGCAGCTCGCTACCATCGCGCTTGGGCGAGATCTCACGGATCTCCTCGCGGATGATGTCGTTGCACAGCTCGACGCACTCATCACATATGTAGACGGAAGGGCCAGCGATCAGCTTGCGCACTTCATGCTGGCTTTTGCCGCAAAAAGAGCAGTAGAGCAGCTTATCACCCTCACCCTTGCGTTTTTCTGTCATTCAGCAACCTCGTTTTATCAATAGAGGATGGATTGTCCTGTTGAGTTTACAACAGTCCGGAACACCCTGCCCATGCCTGATCTGCCGATTGAGGGCATCACCAAATCAGATGATGTCCTCAATGATGGTACGGGCTAGCTCGTGGCTCAGCCGCGGCGGCTCAGGACACCATCAACCAGACCATAGGCCACGGCCTGCTCGGCGGACATGAAGTTGTCACGGTCGGTGTCACGCTCGATGGTGGCCATGTCCTGTCCGGTATGGAAGGCAAGACGCTCGTTCAGGGTATTCTTGATCTTCAGGATCTCCTGGGCGTGGATCTGGATATCAGATGCCTGGCCCTGGAAACCGCCCAGCGGCTGGTGGATCATCACGCGGGCATTGGGCAGGCAGAAACGCTTGCCCTTGGCACCACCGGCCAGCAGGAAGGCGCCCATGGAACAGGCCTGCCCCATGCACACAGTGCTGACGTCCGGCTTGATGAACTGCATGGTGTCATAAATGGACATACCGGCCGTGACGGCCCCACCCGGAGAGTTGATGTAGATGCTGATGTCCTGATCCGGATTTTCGGACTCCAGGAACAGCAGCTGAGCCACCACCAGATTCGCCATGTGATCTTCAACCTGACCGGTCAGGAAGATCACCCGCTCCTTCAGCAGACGAGAATAGATGTCGTAGGAACGCTCCCCTTTCGCGGTTTGCTCTACCACCATCGGGATGAGCGCATTGCGTGGGGATTCAGTCACATCGTTATAGTTCTTGTACATAAGGCATTGTCCCTAAAATAAAATGGCCCGAGTGGAGATCACACGAGCCATTATACTTAACAGTCTTGACCTTAAGTCAAATGTTCTTAGGCAGCGGCACCGGACTTGTTGATCACTTCGTCAAATGCAACTTCTTTCTCGGTCACCTGGGCCTTGGAGAGGATCAGGTCGATGGCTTGATCTTCTACCGCCAGGTTGCGAACGCCGTTCAGCATCTGCTCGTTCTTCTGGTAGTACTCGATCACTTCCTTCGGATCTTCGTAGGCAGTGGCCATGGATTCGATGATGCTGTTGACGCGGGCGTCGTCAGCCTTGATCTCGTTGGTACGGATCACGTCGCCCAGCAGCAGACCTACGCGTACGCGACGCTCGGCCTGGGCCTGGAACAGCTCGGCCGGCAGTTCAGGTGCGTTGCCGCCCTGGAAGCCGCCGAAACGCTGCAGTGCCTGCTGACGCAGGGCATCGATTTCCTGAGCAACGGCAGCCTTCGGCAGATCGATCTGGTTGGCTTCAACCAGGCCGTTCAGCACCTGCTCTTTCACGCTGTTTTTCAGGGCTTGAGCCAGTTCGCGCTCCATGTTCTTGCGCACTTCGGCTTTCAGCTCTTCAACGCTGCCGCTCTCGATGCCGAAACGCTTGACGAACTCTTCGGTCAGCTCAGGCAGGATCTGCTCTTCCACCTTGTTCAGCTTGGAAGCGAACTTGGCAGCTTTACCTTTCAGGTTTTCAGCGTGGTAGTCAGCCGGGAAGGTTACGTCGATGGTGAACTCGTCGCCTGCTTTCTTGCCCAGGATGGCGTCTTCGAAGCCAGGGATCATGCGGCCGGCGCCCAGCACCAGGTTGAAGCCTTCGGCCTTGCCGCCGTCGAACTCTTCACCGTCGATGGAACCGACGAAGTCCATGGTCACACGCATGCCATCGGCAGCGGCGGCGTCCACTTCACTCCAGGTAGCGTGCTGCTTGCGCAGGGTGTCGATCATGTTGGCCAGATCTTCATCCTTCACGGTAGCAACCGGCTTCTCGACCTTGATGGTCTCCAGACCGGCAACTTCGAACTCCGGGTACACTTCGAAAGTGGCGGTGAATTCGAAATCCTGACCCTCTTTGATCTCTTTCGGATCCATGGTCGGGGCACCGGCCGGGCTCAGCTTGTTGTCGATGATGGCCTTGATGAAGTTGCTCTGCATCATTTCGTCAGCAACGCGAGCATGAGCCATGGCGCCGAACATTTTCTTGATGATGGCAACCGGAGCCTTGCCAGGACGGAAACCGTCGATGCGACGGGTTTTGGCCAGGCCGTTCAATTCTTTGCGCACGGCGGCGTCAACGGTAGCGGCCGGTACGGTGATGGTAAGACGGCGTTCCAGACCCTGGGTTGTCTCTACAGAAACTTGCATTCTTCTACCTCGTTCAACTCAGCACTGCGTGCTGACCCTTTATTGCCCCTGGGCAAAGCCCGGAGTCTTCCTGTTTATAAAGACAACGACTGTCTTTGTGATGAGAAAATATGACGCGACATTATAGCGGCGCACTTTGATCGAGTCGAGCCACACGTCCCCAAACCGGGCTGGCAATGGCACAATTCGCGCAAAACTGCCCCTTATATGGGGAAAACCGAGCCCGACTTCAAGGATGCAGACTGCAAGAATTTGCACTTGCTCACCTTTTTTCGTGCAAGAGCCTACTTTTTCAGCTCATCAGCCGGCAGACCGGCCACGGCGTGCAGGCTGCGACCCAAATTGTCCGCCCCGCCCCTTCAACCATTGCGTCCATAACCATCGCTCGTTATGGTGGCAGCCATCTTGATAAGTCTGGAGTCACCGACATGGCCTTTTTCCGCTTCTTGTTCAATCTGCTCTGGTTCGTACTGGGAGGCGTCTTCATGGGGCTGGCCTGGTGGCTGGCCGGACTGCTCTGTTTCATCTCCCTCATCGGCATCCCCTGGGGACGCGCCTGCTTCGTCATCGGCACCTTCACCTTCTTCCCGTTTGGCAAGCAGGCAGTCAACCGCAAGACCATGACGGGGCTGAGCGACATGGGCACCGGCACCATGGGGCTGATTGGCAACATCATCTGGTTCGTGCTGATCGGGATCTGGCTGGCCATCGGCCACATCGCCTCGGCGCTGGCCTGCTTCGTCACCATCATCGGCATCCCGTTCGGCATTCAGCACCTCAAGCTGGCGCTCATCAGCCTGGCCCCCATCGGCCAGATGATCGTCACCAATCAGGAAGCCGAATCCGGTCGCTATATTCGTTAAGGGCGATGCCGCCGACCGCAAAAAAGGGCAGACTAGGGTCTGCCCTTTTTCATTGCCATCTTGAGGTACCCCATGCTGCCCAGCCACTTCTTCGCCAATCTCGCCCGCATGAAACTCATCTACCGCTGGCCGCTGATGCGCAACATCCAGCCCGAGAACATCGCCGAGCACAGCCTGCAGGTGGCCATGGTGGCCCACGCCCTCGGCCTCATCAAAAACCGGCTCTTTGGCGGCAGTGTGGATGCCGATCGCGCCGCCGTGATGGCCCTTTATCACGACAGCAGCGAGGTGCTGACCGGCGATCTGCCCACCCCGGTCAAGTACTTCAATCCCGAGATTGCCCGCGAATACAAGAAGATTGAGTTGGCGGCCGAGCAGCGCCTGCTCGGCATGTTGCCGCCTGAGCTGGTGGAGGATTTTCGCCCGCTGCTGGACTCGGGTGCCCAGGACGGCGAGCTGGCCAGGTTGGTGAAGGATGCCGACACTCTCTGCGCCTATACCAAGTGCCTGGAGGAGATCAACGCCGGCAACCGGGAGTTCGAGCCGGCGCGCAAGCGCCTCGAGCAGATGCTGGCCGCCCGGATGAGCGACGAGATGCGCTACTTCATCGACATCTTCGTGGCGAGCTTCTCCCTGCCACTCGATGAACTCAACGCCCATTAAACCAGCCAGCTCCCCTCAAAACAGAAAGACCCGCCGGTTTGCGCCGGCGGGTCTTTCGTTTTTCTCAGCAGACAAGATGCCGCGTATCAGTGCCCCAGCTCGCGCGACGGCACCAGCCCGCTCGCCCGCCAGGCGGGGTAAAGGGTCGCCACCAGGCTCATCAGGATGGCGGCGCCGGTCACGATGAGCAAGTCCTGCATGTGCAGCTCGGTCGGCAGAAAGTCGATGAAGTAGATGTCCGGATTGAGGAAACGGTGGCCGATCACCCCTTCAATGGCGCTCAGGATCTGGGTCAGCTTGCTGGAGAGCAGGCCGCCCAGCAGGGCGCCGAGCAGAGCCCCTGCCACCCCGTTCACCATCCCCTGAATGACGAAGGTGAGCCGGATCTGGCCCGGGCTCGCCCCCATGGTCTTCAAGATGGCGATCTCGCTGCGCTTCTCGTTCACCGCCATCACCAGGGTGGAGACGATGTTGAAGCAGGCCACCGCCACCACCATCAGCATCACCACGTACATCACGGTGCGCACCATCTGGATGTCCTGATAGAGATAGCCCTGGCGGCTCATCCAGCTGCTGATGTAGACGTAGTGCGGAAACTTCTGGGCGGCCGCCACCGTGATGGACTGCGCCTTGAGCACGTCGTTCACCTTGAGGCTGAAACCCTCTACCGCGCTACCCATGCCGGTGATGGCCTGGGCATCCGCCAGATGCATGAAGCCGAGCACCCCATCGAGCTGACCACCGATCTCGAGCAGCCCCACCACGGTAAGAGACTCGCGCTTCGGGTTCTTGATGCCGGTGGCATCGCCCCCCTGAGGCAGCAGCAGGGTGACGGTATCCCCTATCTTGACCCCCAGCTTGTCGGCGATGGTCTTGCCGAGAATAAGGCCGTGCTCGCCGGCTTGCAGTTCGCGCAGGCCGCGCCCCGTCATGTAGTTGCCCGCATCGGAGAGATTAGCCTCGAGCTCCGGCAGCACGGCGCGCACTTGCAACCCCTTGAGGGCGCTGCCGTGCTCCAGCAAGCCGTCGAGCCGGATCACAGGGGCGGCAGCCTCCACTCCGGGCTGGGCCAGCAGGTAATCCCGCAGTTTGGGCCAGTTGGGGAGCGGCGCCTCCATCCCCATCAGCTCGCCGTGGGGCACCACGGAGAGCACCCGGTTTTTGAGCTCCCGCTCAAAGCCGTTCATGGCGGAGAGTCCCAGGATCAGCGCCATCACCCCGAGGGCGATGCCGATGAGGGAGGAGGCGGAGATAAAGGCGATGAAGCCGTTGCGACGGCGGGAGCGGCTGTAACGCAGGCCCAGAAACAGGGGCAGCGGTTTGAACATCAGGCGACCTCCGCCATCACGCCGCTCACCAAGGTCACCCGGCGATGGAGCTTGGCCGCCAGGCTCAAGTCGTGGGTCACCACCACGAACGCGGTGCCGAGCTCGCGGTTGAGCTCGCAGAGCAGCTCATAGACGGCGGTGGCGCTGGCGTGATCCAGGTTGCCGGTGGGCTCGTCCGCCAGCACCAGGCTGGGTTCGTTGACCAGGGCGCGGGCGATGGCCACCCGCTGGCGCTCACCACCGGAGAGCTCGGACGGTCTGTGGTTGAGACGATGGGAGAGACCTACCCGCCCCAGCATCTTGCTCGCCTTCTCGGTGGCGCTCGCCACCGACTCGCCGGCGATCAGCAGCGGCATGGCAGCATTTTCCAGCGCACTGAATTCGGAGAGCAGGTGGTGGAACTGGTAGACAAACCCCAGCTCCTGGTTACGAAACTTCGCCTGGGTGCGGCTGTCCCAGCGGTGGATGTCCTGCCCCTTGAACAGCACGGCGCCGCTGGAGGGGTTGTCGAGCGCCCCCATCAGGTGCAGCAGGGTGGTCTTGCCGGAGCCCGAGCTACCCACCACCGCCAGCATCTCACCGGGCGCCACGCTAAGATCGATGCCCTTGAGTACCTGGGTCTCCAGATCGCCCTCTTTGTAGACATGGTTGAGGGCCTGACAGCGCAGCAGCGGCTCGCAGGAGACGGATTGATTCATAAAGGGGGCTCCACTTGCACCAGTAACAACAGAAGATGAATTATTCATAGCGCAGCGCCTCCGCCGGTTTGACCCGGGCCGCACGGGCTGCCGGGTAGAGGGTGGCGCTGAAGCTGAGCAGCACGGCGCCCAGCAAAATGGTCACGACCTGGGCGGGTTCGACGATGACCGGCAGGCCCGAGCCGCCGGCCGTCATATAGAGGTTGAGCCCCACCGCATTGAGCAGAGGGTTGAGCCCCATGGAGAGTGCCAGCCCCGCCAGCCCCCCGAACAGGGCGCCGATGACGCCGCTGGAGGCTCCCAGCACCATGAAGATCTTGACGATGCCAGACTCGCTCATGCCCATGGTTCGCAGGATGGCGACCTCCCCTTCCTTGTCGGTCACCACCATCACCAGGGCGGAGAGGATGTTGAAGGTAGCGACCGCGATGATCAGCACCAGCATCAGCCCCATCATCCGCTTCTCCATGGCCACCGCCTGGAACAGCTCGCCGCGCTCGCGGCGCCAGTCCTGCCACTCCAACCCGTCCGGCAGCGCCGTCTTCACCACCTCGTCGGCGGCGAAGGGATCATCCAGCCAAAGGCGAATGCCGCCTACCTTGTCCGCAGGCAGGCGCAGCAGACGCTGGGCATCTCCCAGCGCAATCAGGGCAACCTGGCTGTCCACGTCGGCGCCGACCCCGAAGATGCCGGAGACGGTGAAGAGGCGCTGGGCCGGCACCCGGCCAAACGGGGTGAAACGGGTGCCTTCGGTCAGGATCAGACGGACCTGGTCGCCCATGGAGACCTTGAGACGATTGGCCACCCCCTGCCCCAGCACTATGTGGTATTCGCCAGCTTGCAGGCTGTCCAGACGCCCCATCTGCATCTGGGCGTGCAGGATGTCATCCTTGGGCCACTGGGCGGGATCGATGCCCTGCACGCTCACGCCGGTGAGCTGACCGGGGCTTTGCAACATGCCTTCGCTGTCGAGCATGGGAGCATGGGCGATCACGTGGGGCAACCTGGCCAAGTCCGGCAGCCCCTGCGGCGCGGCGTCGATGCGCCCCGCCGGGCTGGTCACCACCACATGGGGGATCACCCCGAGGATGCGCCCCTTGAGCTGCCCTTCAAAACCGTTCATCACCGAGATGACCACCATCAGGGCCGCGACCCCGATGGCAATGCCGAAAGTGGAAAACAGGGAGATAAATGACACGAAGCGATTGCTGCGTCGCGAGCCTGCGTAACGCAGGCCGATGGCCAGCGACAGTGGCTGAAAAAGTCCAGTCTTCAAGGATATCTACGTTGCCAACAAAATAAGATACCGGATAATAAAGGGAAACCGTCTATGACAACAAGGGATAGCCTCCATGCAGGAACAGTTCTTCAGTGTCACCCATGCCACGCCGGTCAATGTGATCCCCATGCCCGGCGATTTTCACCTGCCCTCGCTGGAGGCTCTGGAAGCCGAGCTGCCCGAACCCTTTCGCATCGCCTCCTCCATCACCTCCATCGACATGGTGACCAGTCGCCTGCTCCGCAACCAGAGTGAGTCGATGCACGATCTGGTGGAGATCATCAACCAGCAGTCGCGCAAGATCGACATGATCATGGGCTATGTGCTGTCGGTGCAGGATCACCCGGAGCACCGCTTCCACACCCTGCGCTTTGGCGCCGGCCAGCTCACCTATCTGCACCCGCGCCAGGGCCACGGCGAGGCACCGCACCTGCACCAGATAGTGCGGCTCAAGATCTTTCTGCGCGAAGAGGCCTCCGCCATTTACTGCTACGGCCAGGTCAAGCAGCTGGAACCGAGCGAGCACGGCACCCAGGTGGTGCTCGACTATGTGCGGATCCGCGAGGATGACCGCGAACTGCTGGTACGCGCCAGCCTGCATATCCAGTCCAAACAACTCAAACTTCGTGCGCAAGACCGTCAACGTTAAAAGAATCGAATGATGCCAATGAAGCTCCCCGCCTTGCCCGCCAAGGCGGGCCAAAAGTTAACGCTCGGCCAGCTGACAGGCAGCAGCCTCTCGCTGATGGCCGCCCGCCTCACCGAGGAGGCTCATCGCCCCGTCCTGCTGGTGACCGCCGATACCCCGAGTGCCCTGCGCCTCGAACAGGAACTGCAGTACCTCTTGGCCGACAAGGGCTGCCCGGTACTGCTGTTCCCGGATTGGGAGACCCTGCCCTACGACACCTTCTCCCCCCATCAGGACATCATCTCCCAGCGGCTCGAGACCCTCTACAAGCTGCCGCAGATGAGCAGCGGCGTGTTGATCGTGCCCATCTCCACCCTGATGTTGCGCACGGCGCCCCGGGTCTATCTCGACAAATACAGCCTGATGGTAAAGAGCGGCCAGCGCCTCAACCTGCAGCAACTGCGCGCACGCCTGGCCGAGGCTGGTTACGTGGCGGTGGAGCAGGTGCTGGAGCACGGCGAATTTGCCGCCCGCGGCTCCCTGCTCGATCTCTTCCCCATGGGCAGCAGCAGCCCCTATCGCATCGATTTTTTCGACGACGAGGTGGACTCCATCCGCCCGTTCGACCCCGAGACCCAACGCTCCAGCGAGCCGGTCAAGAGCGTCAGCCTGTTGCCGGCCCGGGAGTTTCCCACCGATGAAGCCGCCATCGAGCTGTTTCGCGGCCAGTATCGCGAACAGTTCGAGATCTCCCGCGCCGAGGGCTCCATCTATCAGGAGGTGAGCAAGGGGCGCTGGCCGGCGGGCATCGAGTACTATCTGCCGCTCTTCTTCCAGCAGACCGCCAGCCTGTTTGATCACCTGCCGGACAACACCCTGCTGCTGACCGTGGGGGAGATCTACCCCGCCGCCCAGCGCTTCTGGAACGACATCGGCCAGCGCTACGAAGACAGGCGCTGGGACAATACCCGTCCCCTGCTGCCGCCCCAGCAGATCTACCTGCCGGTGGAGCAGCTGTTTGCGGCGCTCGGCCAGTACGCGGCCGTACGGCTGCAGGAGGCCCCCACCGCCGGTGATGCAGGCCAGCACGACCTGCCCCTCTCGGCGCTACCGGATCTTCAGCTCGATCACAGCAAGGAGCAGCCGCTGCTGGCCCTCAGCCAGTTCCTGCAAGATTTTGCCGGCCGCACCCTGTTTGCGGTGGAGTCCGAAGGTCGGCGCGAGGTGCTGGGGGATCTGCTGGCGCGCATCGCGCTGCAACCCAAGGAGTTCACCTCGCTCGATGCCTTCATCACCAGCAAGGCCCGCCACGGCCTGCTGGTGGCACCGCTCGAACGCGGTTTCTTGCTGCGAGAGCCGGGGCAAGAGGAGCTGGCGCTCATCACCGAAACCGAACTGCTGGGCGGCAAGATCCGCAGCAAACGGCAACGGGAGAAGAGCAAGAATTTAAGCTCCGATGCGGTGATCCGAAACCTTGGCGAGCTGACCCAGGGTCAGCCGGTGGTGCATCTGGATCACGGGGTCGGCCGCTATCTGGGGCTGGAGACCATAGACGCCGGCGGCCTGCCCACCGAGTTTCTGACCCTCGAATACGCCGGTGGCGACAAGCTGTTCGTGCCGGTCACCAGCCTGCACCTCATCAGCCGCTATACAGGATCCGACAATCCGCCCAGCCACAAGCTCGGCGGCGAGGCCTGGGTCAAGGCGCGGCGCAAGGCGGCCGAGAAGGTGCGCGACGTGGCGGCCGAGCTGCTCGATGTCTACGCCCACCGCGCGGCCCGCGCCGGCTTTGCCTTCAAGCACGACCGCGAGGCCTATCGCCAGTTTGCCGCTGGCTTCCCGTTCGAGGAGACCGACGATCAGCTCAACGCCATCAATGCTGTGCTCGGCGACATGTGTCAGGCCAAGAGCATGGACCGGCTGGTGTGCGGCGACGTGGGCTTTGGCAAGACCGAGGTGGCGATGCGGGCGGCGTTTGTGGCCGTGCATGGCGGCAAGCAGGTGGCCGTGCTGGTGCCCACCACCCTCTTGGCCCAACAACACTATGACAACTTCCGCGACCGCTTCGCCAACTGGCCGGTGCGGGTCGAGGTGCTGAGCCGCTTCCGCTCCGCCAAGGAGCAGAGCGCGGTGATGAAGGAGATGGCCGAGGGCAAGGTGGACATCATCATCGGCACCCACAAGCTGCTGGGCGCCGAGCTCACCTTCAAGGATCTGGGCCTGCTCATCGTCGACGAGGAGCATCGCTTCGGGGTGCGCCAGAAGGAGAAGATCAAGGCGCTGCGCGCCGACGTGGATATCCTCACCCTCACGGCGACCCCCATTCCGCGTACCCTCAACATGGCGATGTCGGGCATGCGGGATCTCTCCATCATCGCCACCCCGCCCGCCAAGCGCCTGGCTATCAAGACCTTCGTGCGCCAGCACGAGCCGGCGGTGGTGCGCGAGGCGGTGCTGCGGGAACTGAAGCGTGGCGGTCAGGTCTACTACCTGCACAACGACGTGGAGAGCATCGAGAAGTGTGCGGCGGATCTTGCCGAGCTGGTGCCGGAGGCGCGCATCGGCATCGCCCACGGCCAGATGCGCGAGCGGGAGCTCGAGCGGGTGATGTCTGACTTCTACCACCAGCGCTTCAACCTGCTGGTCTGCACCACCATCATCGAGACCGGCATCGACGTGCCAAGCGCCAACACCATCATCATGGACCGGGCGGATCATCTGGGCCTGGCCCAGCTGCACCAGCTGCGGGGCCGGGTCGGCCGCTCCCACCACCAGGCCTATGCCTACCTGCTCACCCCTCATCCCAAGCTGATGACCAAGGATGCGGCCAAGCGGCTGGAGGCCATTGCGTCGCTCGAAGATCTCGGCGCCGGCTTTGCGCTCGCCACCCACGATCTGGAGATCCGCGGCGCAGGCGAGCTGCTGGGCGACGATCAAAGCGGCCAGATCGAATCGGTCGGCTTCACCCTCTACATGGAGATGCTGGAGCAGGCGGTGGAGGCGCTCAAACATGGCAAGGAGCCGTCCCTCGAACAGCTCATGAGTCAACACACCGAGGTGGAGCTGCGCCTGCCGGCCTTGCTCCCGGACGACTACATCCCGGACGTCAATATGCGGCTCTCCATGTACAAGCGGATCGCCAGTGCGGCGGACGAGCAGGAGCTGCGCGAACTCAAAGTGGAGCTGATCGACCGCTTCGGCCTCTTGCCGGAGGCGACCAAAACCCTGATGGAGCTGGCCGCCTTCCGCCAGCGCGCAACTGCCCTTGGCATTCGCCGGGTGGAGATGAGTGAGCGCGGCGGTTACCTGGACTTCACCCAGGAGACCCGCGTCAACCCGGCCTATCTGGTCAAGCTGCTCTCCGAGCAACCGCGCATCTACAAGATGGACGGACCGACCCGGCTGCGCTTCCAGGTGCCGACTCAGGAGCGGGCCATGCGCCTCAAACTGGTGGATGGTCTGCTGGCGGATCTCGCCAGCCACGCCAGCCCCTGAGGTGGCATTCCTTGAGCGGCTAGCCACTCACCCAAATAAAACGGGAGCCATATTGGCTCCCGTTTTTTATCCCGTGACACAAGCGGTCAAGCCTGCTCGGCCGGGTTCTCGTGGGCGGAGAACTCCCGCATGAAGGCCTCGGCCCGTTCCACCATCTTGGTGGAGCCCACGAAATAGGGGGTGCGCTGGTGCAGCGCGGTGGGCTGGATATCCATGATGCGGTTGAAGCCGTCGGAGGCTCTGCCACCCGCCTGCTCCACCAGGAACGCCATGGGGTTGCACTCATAGAGCAGACGCAGCTTGCCGTTCGGCGAGTTGGTGCCGGACGGATAGATGTAGATGCCACCCTTGAGCAGGTTGCGGTGAAAATCGGAGACCAGAGAACCGATATAGCGAGAGGTATAAGGGCGGTGGGTCGCCTCGTCCCGCTCCTGGCAATATTTGAGGTACTTCTTCACCCCGTCCGGGAACTTGATGTAGTTGCCCTCGTTGATGGAGTAGATCTTGCCCTCCTCCGGAATGCGGATGTTCTCGTGGGAGAGGCAGAAGCAGCCGATGGAGGGGTCGTAGGTAAAGCCGTTGACGCCAAAGCCGGTGGTGTAGACCAGCATGGTGGAGGAGCCATAGACCACGTAACCGGCGGCAACCTGGCGGTTGCCCGGCTGCAGGAAGTCTTCCAGGGTGACGCCGGCACCCGGCTTGCTGACCCGGCGATAGATAGAGAAGATGGTCCCGACGGAGACGTTGACGTCGATGTTGGAGGAGCCGTCGAGGGGATCTATCAGCACCACGTACTTGGAGTGACGGGAGAGCTCGGAATCGAAGGAGACGAAATCCTCCTCCTCTTCGGAGGCCATGCCGCACACTTCGCCACGGGCTTCCAGCGCCGCCTTGAAGCGCTCGTTGGCGTAGACGTCCAGCTTCTGCTGCACCTCGCCCTGCACGTTTTCAGCACCCATGGAGCCGATGATGTCCGCCAGCCCCGCCTTGTTGATCTCCCGGTTCACCACCTTGGCAGCCAGGCGAATGGAGCTGAGCAGAGAGGTCAGCTCGCCGGTCGCAGTGGGATAATCCGCCTGCTTTTTGACGATGAACTCGCCCATGGTGATCATGTTTCGCATTATGGTTCCTTTAAGATCGTTTCCGTTGGCATTGAAAACGTTTGCAAGCATCAGCAAAAAAAGTGCCGATCCTCGGCAGCGTTGTTTTGTAACCTAATGTAACGTCTGTTTTTTGTTTTTGCAGCGAATTAAGCCGCTTGATAAATGCACATTCCCGCCATTTTTTCTGCCCGGAACTCGCCATAAACTGGTTTCAATCGGTAACTTTTAGAATGTTAATTCGTGGCAAAAAATCACGAAGATGTTGCCATGAAGGCGCCAAGATCCCCGCTCTGCCCCCTATCTGGGGCGCATGCCAAAGGAGACCGGTCTGCCTCTTGAGATCTCGCCATCAATCCCGCACACTGGCCAGGCTTTGGAAGCAAAAAAACATAAGGATATTCAATGAAAAGGACTCTCATTGCCGGCACGGTGGCCGCACTGTTCGCACTCCCCGTCCTGGCGGCCCAGGTACCGGCCGGTACCAAGCTGTTACCCGCAGAACAGCAAACCTTCATCCGCAACATAGGTACCGAACCCGCCTCCATCGATCCCCAGATGGTGGAGGAGAGCGCGGGCAGCGAAATCGTCAACGATCTGTTCGAGGGGCTCTACACCCTGGACGGGGACGGCAAGCTGCAACCTGCCGGCGCCCTGGGTTACCAGCTCGATCCCACCGGCACCGTCTACACCTTCAAGCTCAGACCCGATGCCAAGTGGTCCAACGGCGAGCCGGTGACGGCAGCCGATTACGTCTATGGCTGGCAGCGGGCGGCGGATCCCAAGAACGCCTCCAACTACGCCTGGTTCATCGAGCTGACCGGCGTCACCAATGCCGCCGAGGTCATCCAGGGCAAGCAGAGCCCGGATACGCTGGGTATCAAGGCGCTCGATGCCCATACCCTGCAGATCACCCTGAAAAACCCGGTCCCCTTCTTCCTGAAGACCCTCTCCCACTACACCACCTTCCCGGCGCCCAAAGCGACCATCGAGAAGTTCGGTCATGAGTGGGTCAAGCCGGGCAACATCGTCTCCAACGGTGCCTTCGTGCTCAAGGAGTGGACCCCCAACGAACGCCTCATCGCCGAGCGCAACCCCCATTACTGGGACAACAAGAATACGGTGCTGAACAAGGTGCTCTATCTGGAGATCGTCTCAGATACCGCCGCCTACAACCGCTACCGCGCCGGCGAGCTGCACTACACCAGCTACCCGCTTGAGCAGTACAAGCAGCTCAAGCAACAGAGCCCGCAGGAGCTGGTGAGCGTGCCGACCCTGGCCACCTACTACTACGTGTTCAACACCCAGCGCAAACCGTTCGATGACCCCAAGGTGCGCAAGGCGCTGTCGCTTGCCATCGACCGGGACACCATCACCGAGAAGATCCTGGGACAGGGTCAGATCTCCGCCTTCAGCCTGACCCCGCCCATCGTCGACGGCTTCGAGCTCAAGCGACCGGCCAGCGAGCTGATGAGCAAGGAGGAGCGGATCAAGCAGGCCAAGGCGCTGCTCGGCGAGGCGGGCTACGGCCCGGACAAGCCGCTGACGGTGGACATCCTCTACAACACCAACGAGGGGCACAAGAAGATAGCGCTGGCCATCTCCTCCATGTGGAAGCACAACCTGGGTGTCCAGGCCAAGCTCAACAACATGGAGTGGAAAACCATGGTCTCGGCCCTCAACGAAGGGGATTTCGGGGTCAGTCGCTACTCCTGGAACGGGGACTACAACGACGCCTCCACCTTCCTCGATATCCTGACCTCCAGCAGCAGCGCCAACAGCGGCAAGTGGTTCAACAAGGAGTACGACGCCCTGCTGAGCAAGGCCCACGACTCGCAGGATGGCGCCGAGCGCAACCGCCTCTATCAACAGGCGGAAGCGGTGATCGAGGCCGACGCCCCCATCGCCCCGGTCTACTTCTACGTCAAGTCCCGCCTGCTCAAGCCCAACATCAAGGGCTACCCCTACCAGAATCCGCAGGATCTGGTCTACTCGAAGGACCTCTACCTCACCGCGCAGTGAGGCTAGCTATCCCGCATAAAAAAAGACCGCCATTCGGCGGTCTTTTTTTCAATCCTCCTGGCAGGCGGCCAGTGCCACCCTGCGCCGGCGCAGCACCACAGGTTGTACCAGCAGCTGGGCCAGCAAGACCCCAAACAGGGTCATGCCACCGCCGATCAGGTGGTAGCTGGTCAATCTCTCGCCGAGCCAGCTGATGGCCAGGCCCGCTGTCATCACCGGCAACAGGTTCATGAAGATGGCGGTGCGGCTTGCCCCGAGCAGAGCAATGCCCTGCATCCAGAGCCAGGGGGACAGGGCTGAGGTCGGGATCCCCGCATAGAGGATCAGCCAGAGCGCCCGCCCGTCCGGCCAGTGTCCATCCACCAGCAGATAAAACGGGGTGAGGAACAGCAGACTGCAGAGCACCTGGCCGTAGAGCATGGACCAGTTGTCGAGCCCCAGATCCCACTTCTTGAGCAGCACGCTGTAGAGCGCATAGGTGCCCGCCGACAGCAGCATGTAGACGGAGCCGATGTGGATGCCCTGGGTAAAGAGGCGGGCGGGATCCCCCTGCCCCAGCAAAATGGCCAATCCCAGAATGGAGATGACGCCGCCTAACAGCGCACCCCAGGTGGGACGTTCGCGCAGCAACCAGATGCTGAGCAGCACAGTCATCAACGGCGTCAGCCCCATCATCAGGCCGATCTCGGTCGCCCCCAGGGTCTGCGCCGCGTAGTAGCCAAAGGTCTGGTTGAGCACCATGCCGAGCAGGGCCAGCGCCGCCAGCTGATAGAAGCCGGCCCGCAGTTTGGCCCGCTCGCGCCAGGCCCGATGGGCCAGAAACGGGGTCAGCACGATGGCAGCCACCATCCAGCGTGACCAGGCCAGCGCCGCTGGCGAGAGCACCCCCACCGCCAATTTGCTGACGATGGCGTTGCCGGCCCAGATGGCCATGCAGGAGAAGGGAAACAAGAAGGCAAGGGGCATCGCTATATCCAGAAAAAGCCAGCGGGTATTTCAGGCGGGAGTATAGGGAGGCCGGCAGGATTAGCAAGCGCCACACCGTCTAGGGTGGATTGCCTGACAAAAAGGGGAACCGAACAGCGCCAAAGAGGCCGGAATGGCCCCAAAAACAATCATGCCCGCACGGTGGCGGGCATGATACGGATCAGCGAGGTGACGAAGCAATCACGCCGCATCCATGTGCAGTCTCGAGATCAACGCGTTGACCTCGACCACGGTCTGGCGGTGGGGAATGTCCGCCGACGTGGGCATCATCAGCAAGCCGGACTGGAAGTCGAAGCGTCCTCTGCCGTGGATGTAAATCCGCCCCTTGAAGAAGGTTTTGACATGTTTTGCCACCATCAGTGGCAGGTACTTCTTGAATACTCTCATCGTTTGCAACCTCTTGCAGTTGTATCCGTATGACAGCAGCTTCTGCGAAATAATTCCGTCAAATCTGTATAAAAATCCGGAAAAATCGCAACTCTCGTCCCCAAAAAACCAATCTATAACTTTTTATTAACTTTTAGCGTATTGTATGTGGTCCTTCCAACCAGAGCAAGGCCCCCTTGCCATCTTGCCACTCGATACAGGCCAGGCCCGAGGTGGCAAACATGGGGGCACCGGCCGCCGGACAGAGGCTCTGCACCAGGTATCCCACCAGCGGCAGGTGGCTCACCATCAGGATGCTGTCGTGCTTGGCTGCCAGCGTAGTGAGGTAGCTCGCCACGAAGGCCGGATCACCGTAAGGGGTGATGTCACCGCTCTCTTCGACGGCCCCCGCCTTGGGTAATTCACTGCATATGCTCTGCCAGGTTTGTCTGGCGCGCAGATAGTTGCTGTGGATCACCCGATCCAGCTTGCCGCCAAGCTGGGGGGCCAGCCAGCGGGCCATGTGGATGGACTCTTCAATTCCCTGCTCGGTCAGTGGACGCTGTTCATCTGTTTTCGCATTCATGCCAGCCTGGCCATGACGCATGATGTAGATTTTCATTACAACCTCGCCCAACGGGCCTGTTTTGATAGCGGGGGGATCTTACCCCGCCATGCCGGGGGAAACAATTGCGCTACCTCTCAGAAAAGGGTTTGCCTCACTGGGTAGCGGGGTCGATAATCATGTTTAAATTCAAATAAATCCAACAAGAGTCACGCGCCAATGAGCCCATATGCCAGTCCCAACGACCATCGGCAATACCACTATCTGGAGCTGGCGAACCGGCTCAGGGTCTTGTTGATCTGCGATCCCGACACCGACAAGTCCGCCGCCTCCCTGGCCGTCAACACCGGCCATTTCGACGATCCGGCGGACCGGCAGGGGATGGCTCATTTCCTTGAGCATATGCTGTTCCTTGGCACCTTCACCTATCCCAAACCTGGTGAATACCAGCAATTTATGAGCCGTCATGGCGGCAGCAACAACGCCTGGACTGGCACCGAGTTCACCAACTTCTTCTTCGAAATTGACAACGGCTTCTTCGAGGCAGGGCTGGATCGCTTCTCCCAGTTCTTCATCTGCCCCACCTTCGATCCCGAGTGGGTGGACAAGGAGCGCAACGCGGTCGACTCCGAATACCGCCTCAAGCTGCAGGACGACGTGCGCCGCAGCTACCAGGTGCACAAGGAGACGGTCAATCCCGCCCACCCCTTCGCCAAATTCTCGGTGGGCAACCTGGATACCCTGGCCGATCTGCCCGGCCGGGATCTGCGCTCCGACCTTATCCGGTTTTACGAAACCCACTACAGCGCGGATCGCATGGCGCTGGTGATGATCTCTCCTGCCGCCATCGAGACCCAGCTGGGTTGGTGCGATCGCTTTTTCGCTCCCATTTTGAATCGCAATCTGGGAACGCCGACCCTCGACATGCCCCTCTACCGGCTCGATGACCTGGGCATTCGCATCCAGATCAACCCGGTCAAGGAGACCCGCAAGCTCGCGCTCACCTTCCCGCTGCCCAACGTGGATGAGTATTACGACAAGAAGCCCCTCACCTTCCTGAGCCACCTCATCGGTTACGAAGGGGACGGCAGCCTGCTCTCTCTGCTGAAAGCGAAGGGCTGGGTCAACCAGCTTTCCGCCGGCGGTGGCATCAGCGGCGCCAACTTCAAGGATTTTGGCGTCAACTTCGGGCTGACCCCGCTCGGGCTCGAGCACGTCAACGAGATAGTGGCAGCCCTGTTCGGTTACTTGAAGCTCATCGAGCGCGGCGGAGTGGAAGCCTGGCGCTATGACGAGAAACGCACCGTACTCGAATCGGCGTTTCGTTTTCAGGAGCGGGGCCGGGCGCTCGACACCGTCTCCGGGCTGGTGTTGAACCTGTTCAGCTACGCCCCAGATGACCTGCTCTACGGCGACTACATGATGCGCGCATACGACGAGCCGCTCATTCGCCGCCTGCTCGCCAAGCTCACCCCCCACAACCTGCGCATGACAGTCACGGCGCCGGAGCTCGGCACGGACCGGCTGGCCCGCTGGTATCAGACCCCTTACAGCGTCTCCATCATCACCGAGGCGGAGAAGATCCGCTGGCAGCAGAGCGAGCCGGATCCCGCGCTGGCCCTGCCGCTGCCCAACCCCTTTATCAGCAACCGGCTCGACGTGCGCACGCCCGAGCTTGCCGCCGACATGCCCGCCTGCCTCATCGATCGGCCCGGTTTTCGGCTCTGGCACCTGCATGAGCATCAGTTCAGCGTGCCCAAGGGCAACCTCTACATCTCCATCGACAGCGAGCACGCGGTCAAGAGCCCGCGCCACATCGCCATGGCACGCCTCGCGGTGGAGCTGCTCACCGACCACCTCAACGCCCTCACCTACCCGGCGGAGCTGGCGGGGCTCGGTTACCAGATCTATGCCCATCAGGGCGGCTTTACCATCAACCTGAGCGGCTTTGCCGACAAGCAGCCGCTGCTGCTCGACATGATCCTCGGCAACCGCACCCTGGGTTACCCGGATCCGGCCCGTTTTGCCGAAATCAAGGAGCAGCTCATCCGCAACTGGGACAACCAGTCCAAGGCGCGCCCCATCTCCCAGCTGTTCAACCAGCTCACCAGCCTGCTGCAGCCCAACAACCCGCCGTTCGAGCAGTTGCTGCGCCACCTTCGCAGTGTCGAGCTGGGCGAGATGCCCGCCTTCGTGGCGAGCCTCTTTGCCGAGGTGCACGTAGAGACCCTGGTGCACGGCGACTGGACCGCTGCCGAGGCCCTCGAGCTCGCCGCTCTGCTGGAGCGCCACCTCGGCGTCAACAGCCAGCCCAGTGCCGAGACCCGTCGCCCGCTCATCTCCATCCAGGACAGGGGCACCCTCATTCGCGAACAGGGCTGCGAGCATGAAGACTCGGCCCTGCTGGTCTACTACCAGTCGCGCACCACCCGGGCACGGGATCTGGCCTGCTTCACCCTGGCCAACCACATCATGTCCTCCACCTTCTTTCACGAGCTGCGCACCCGTCAGCAGCTCGGCTACGTGGTGGGGGCCGGCAACCTGCCCCTCAACCGCCATCCCGGCCTCATCTTCTACATCCAGTCGCCAGTGGCCGGGCCGCAGATCCTGTTGGATGCGGTGGAGGAGTTCATCGATCTGTTTCCGCTGGCCATGCTCGAGCTCACTGCCCGCCAGTGGCAGGACAGCAAGGCGGGCCTGCAAGCCCAGCTGAGCGAGCGGGATGCCAACCTGCGCAGCCGCGGCCAGCGGCTCTGGGTCAGCATCGGCAACAAGGATCTGGGCTTTGATCAGCGCGAAAGGGTGTGCGAGGAAGTCGGCAACCTGAGCCGTGCCGATCTGGTGCGCTTTATCACCCAGCTGAGATCGAGAACGTCGGATCGGCTGATCCTCTGCAGCTATGGTCAGGGCCACGAGCACGACGAGCGCATCACCGGCCAGTTTATCGACGACCCGCGCGCATTCCGGCTCAACGCCGCCACCTTCGAGGCCTGATCAGGCCTCCGGTTCCCCTTCTTGCAGCCAATAAAAAGCCGACCCCGTGGGGTCGGCTGGAAAAACCATAATCAATTGCGACCAGAGCCGCCAAAAGTGAACATGAGCGTGAAAATCAGACACTGAGTTGATGGTCGGCGGGCAGTCCCAAACCAGAGCGCGCCTGCCGATGACAACAGTGATTGAGAAACAGGCTCATCTTAGGCACTCCCCTCCCTTGTCACGTTGATCTATGTCAAAGGAGGTAATAAAGAGTCAACCAGCTGCAGCTTTATGGCCAGTTTTATCGCCTCAGCTCACGCTTTTGGTCAGGCTTTTGGTCAGGCCTGTGGACGGCGCACCAGCCGGTAGGCCACCTCGTCGAAGTAGGAGAGCTGGCCCGACAGCACCCTGGGGTGATCGAGCTCGGCCGCTCGTCCCAGCACCTCTACCTGGAAGTGGCGCTCGAACAGGGTGCGCACCTCCATCTCCCCCACCGAGAACGGCGGCTGACGCTGCTGCTCCGGCTGATATTCCAGAGTCACCAGCAGGATCTGACCACCCGCCTCGATAAGCCGGCTCATCAGCTCGGCATATTGACGGCGCATGGCGGTCGGCAGCGCAATGAGGGCCGCCCTGTCGTAAGCCAGCCGATAGCGGCGGCCAAGTTCGGGGGCGGCGAAAAAATCCCCCTCATAGATGCGCAGGCTGTCGTGCTGATGGCACTGATAGGGCCCCTCGGCACTCACCGTTTCACTCAGTTTGTTCTCGCTGAAAAAGCTGTTGATGGCGACGGACGAGAGCTCGAACCCGTCGACCGGATGGCCCTGCCCGCTCAGC
Organism: Aeromonas sp. FDAARGOS 1408; assembly: GCF_019048665.1. Lineage (NCBI taxonomy): Bacteria > Pseudomonadati > Pseudomonadota > Gammaproteobacteria > Aeromonadales > Aeromonadaceae > Aeromonas > Aeromonas sp. FDAARGOS 1408. The sequence continues at coordinate 2,020,552 of NZ_CP077394.1, forward strand.
CAGAGCATGTCGCGGGACTTGCCGCACAGGGGCACCAGCACGGGCTCGCCCTGCTGCTGGGCCGACCACCAGGATTGCAGCCAGCGATTGAAATCCGCCTGATGAAAGCCGATCCGGTTCTCTTCCCAACGCTGATGCCAAAAAGCCGCTTCCATCCCGTCACCCCTGTCATGTAAAGATGCCTCAATATCACAACTTAGTTCGCTGCGCGCAAGCACCAACAGGGCCGCAGCCGCAACTTTTGCCCAAAAAAACACGGCAAAACAAAAAAGGGCCCGAAGGCCCCCTTTTGACATCTTTTTGTCATCCACTCCTGCTCTTGCTCGCCTGCTTTTTGCCTGCTTGCTGCCGCGACGGCAGGGCGAGCCGGATCAGAGCAAAACTGGCTCGGCGCACATTACCGGCGCCACCGCAGCAAGCCTTGCCACAATCTCGGTAAAATCTGGACGCGCCGCCACCACCTCGGCGAGACAGTCATCCACCAGGGCATGCAGGACGTCCAGCCGGTCATCACGGGGGACGCAGCGGGCCAGCAGCTCTTCCAGCAGGCAGCCGAAGGCTCTCACTTCCAGTCGCTCCAGCAAGCCGGCCAGCTCGCCGTTGGTTCGCTCATAACAGGAGGCGGCGCCGAAATCCCCGAGCAGCAGCCGGCCCTCACCTTGTGAGGAGTGCAGCATGTTGTGGGCGTAGAGATCGCCGTGCAGGATGCCACGCCCGTGCAGATGCAGGGCGGCGCTCGCCACCCCCTGCACCATGGCCAGCAGCGCAGCCGGGGTGAAGCAGGCATCGCCCTGGTAGATATCGCGAGTGCAGGAGTCCAGGCTCGGCGGCCCTGCCAGGTTGATAAAGTCGGGGTCTATCAGCGCCATCACCAGCGCCGGAATGCCGGAGGGGTGATCGCCCACCCGCCCCTCGACCCCGACCAGATGGGGATGACGACCAGCCGCCAGCGACACCGCCAGCTCGCAGCGGGGCAGCCCATCGCTGGTCACGGCCCCCTTGAAACACTTGACCGCTACCGCCCGCGGCCCCGCCGACGTGGCCAGCTCGGCGCGATGGATGACACCGGATGCCCCCTGCCCCAGCAATTCCCCCACCGTCAGTGCAGCCCACGGGATATCGGCCACCGAGGCGCACTGGCCCAGCCGCTGCTCCTGCCTGTCGCTGAAGGGGTTGCCTGCATACGCCAGCCAGGCGAGACGCGGCAGCCTCGCCAGCCAATCCGGGAGCGCGTCGAGCCGGTTGGCGGCGATGCGCACCAGCTCCAGACGCTGGCAGTTGGCTAGGGTTGCCGGCAGCTCGCGCAGGCGATTGCCCGAGAGCATCAGCTTTTGCAGGGCGCCGCACTGACCCAGCTCATCGGGCAACTGCTCGATGGCGTTGTCGGTCAGGATCAACCAGCGCAGCCCCGCCGGCAGCGACGTAGCGGGAACCTTGGCGATCCGGTTGGCCTTGAAGCCCACCATGGTGAGCGCTGGGCAGCGCCCCAGCACCTCGGGCAGCTCGGTAAAGCGGTTCTCGGAGCAGAAAATGATGCGCAGCTTGCTGAACTCGGCCAGCTCGTCGGGCAGCCGGTTCAACTGGTTGCCGGTGAGATCCAGCACCTCCAGCGTCTCTTTGAGACTCAAGATTTCGGGCGGGAACACCGTCAGGTTCTCGGCGAGTTTGAGGTGGCGGGCGCCGCAGAGTTCACCTGCGCGCAACTGTTCCAGGGTATGCATGACATCGTCTCTATCGGGGTGACCGGCTCGCGGCCAACGGCGCTACCGGTGGTTGGCCCAGCAGTCAAACCGGCAGTCAAAAAAAGAGGAGGCATTATAGAGAATGACGGCCGAAGATCCCCTGTTTTGTTGCCGCAAGGGCCGCTATCTGCGCCCAGCAAAGCGGCATGGGGGCAAAGAGAGCAAGATCCGGGTCGTGTCTGCGAGGGCCGGTTGCCATAGTGGAGCCGAACCAGAGTGGGGTCGAACCTATCGAGGGTCGAATCCATTACCAACCCTGTGCGCCTGCACAACACACCAGCGAGGGAACTGCCATGTCATTACTGTCCAACAAGGTCGCCATCATCACCGGCGCCAGCTCCGGCATCGGCCGCGCCAGCGCCATCCTGTTTGCAAGGGAGGGGGCCAGCGTCGTCGTCGGCGCCCGCCGCCAGCCCGAGCTGGATCTGCTGGTGGAGGAGATCCGCCATGAGGGGGGGCAGGCGGTGAGCCTGGCGGGAGATGTGAAAAGCGAAACCTATGCCCGCGCCCTGGTGGATCTCGCACTGACTCGTTTCGGCGGACTCGATATCGCCTTCAACAACGCCGGCACCACGGGGACACCGGGCAGCGTGCCGGCGCTTGAACTGGCGCAGTGGCAAGAGACCCTGGATACCAACCTCACCAGCGCCTTTGTGGGGGCCAAGTACCAGATCCCCGCCATGCAGGCACGCGGGGGCGGCTCGCTTATCTTCACCTCCACCTTCGTCGGCCATACCCTGGGGCTGCCCGGCATGGCGGCCTATGCCGCGAGCAAGGCGGGTCTCATCGGTCTGACCCAGGTGCTGGCTGCAGAGTTCGGGGCACAAGGGGTGCGGGTCAACGCCCTGCTGCCGGGGGGCACCGACACCCCCATGGGGCGGGCCTTTACCGATACACCGGAGAGTCTCGCCTTTGTGCAGCATATGCATGCCCTCAAACGGCTGGCCCAACCGGAGGAGATCGCCCGCTCGGCCCTCTATCTGGCGTCCGATGCATCCAGCTTTACCACCGGCATTGCCCTGCTGGCCGATGGTGGGGTATCTATTTGTCGCACATGACCTTGTCGCACCCAAGATCCTGCGGCTGCAAACTTATCGTGAGAGCGCCTTATGTCTGATTACGCCCGCATCGCCGATGCCATCCGTTTTATCGCAAGCCAGGTGGCGCGCCAGCCCACCCTGGACGAGATAGCGGCGCACGTTCACTTAAGTCCCTTTCACTTCCAGCGGCTGTTCAGCCGCTGGGCCGGGGTAACGCCCAAACGCTATCTGCAGGTGCTGACCCTGGAGCGGGCCAAGGCGCTGCTGCAGGAGTCGCGCCCGCTGCTGGAGGTGGCCGATACCCTGGGCCTGAGCAGCGGCTCGCGGCTCTACGATCACTTCGTGCAGTTAGAAGCGGTGACGCCGGGCGAGTACAAACAGCGCGGGGCCGGGCTGATCATCGATCACGGGGTGCACGACACCCCCTTCGGCCAGGCGTTCGTCGCCCTGACCCCGCGGGGGGTGTGCAACTTCTCGTTTCTCGATGACCAGGCCCCAGAGGCGCCGTTGACTACCCTCGCCCACAACTGGCCAGAGGCAGAACTTAGGGAGGCGCCATCACGTACTCAGGGGGTCATCGACACCATGTTCGATGGCAGCAAGGCACCGGATCGCCCCATCTCCTTGCACGTGAGCGGTACCAACTTTCAGATCAGCGTCTGGCGGGCGCTGCTGCAGATCCCGCCCGCCAAGGTGGTGAGCTACGCCCAGGTGGCAAGCGCCGTCGGCAACCCCAAGGCCGCCCGCGCCGTGGGGCTGGCGGTGGGCGCCAACCCCGTCGCCTTGATGATCCCCTGCCACAGAGTCATTCAGCAAAACGGCAAGCTCGGCGGCTATCACTGGGGCGAGACCCGCAAACAGGCGATACACGCCTGGGAAGCGGCGAGGTATGAGTGAACCTGGCCTTTTTCTGCTCGCCCTGATGGGGGAGAAACAGGAGTGTTGGTGGTGAGTCAGCAAACTATCAAGGTCACGCCGAACGAGCAGGCAGTGATATAAAACGGGAATATGAGAAGAATCGGGGCACAGATCGCCCCTTTTGTTGCCTTGGTGACGGGACATGGCGTTCCACACCACCACCCCCATCGGATTGACGAAACACGTAGGGTGCAATAAGCGCAGCGCATTGCACCGTTTGCTGAGCGGATTTTGGGCTGAGACCAAAGATCAAATTCGCGGAGCAATTTACGTTACTCCTATCGGATTACGTATTGTGACCTCACAGACTCAGCATGTAGTGCTTCAAAAAGCACCAAGGATAATTGTACACTGGCTAACAAATTTAAATACATAGCCTCCAAATTAATATCTATATAAATAGGAGTGTTCAATGAAAATAGAAAAGATTAACATTTATAACTACAAATGCTATTACAGCAAGTTCTCAATCGACTTTAACAAAGGCGTAAATATTCTTGTCGGTGACAATGGTTCTGGAAAATCAACAATCCTTGAGGCAGCTCATTTAGCATTGAGTGGTATATTATACGGTAGATATTTAAAAAACGAACTAACCCAATATATATTCAACAACAAGGCTGTCGCCGAATATTTAGAAAAAGTTAACAATCGCGAGCCGAGTTTTTTACCAGAAGTTTGTATAGAAGTTTTTTTTGAAAAGGCTTCCGCACCAAAATTACAAGGCACGGGTAACAAGGAACGGAGTGATGCATGTGGTGTATCATTCAAAGTCGAGTTTGATGACACTTATACTGATGAGTATTCAGAGCTAATACGCAGTGGAGAGAAAATAAATACACTGCCAATAGAGTACTATAAAATATCTTGGTCATCTTTCGATAGAGACGCAGTTACATCAAGAAGCATTCCAATTAAATCTGTTCTAATAGATTCAACATCCAGTAAGTATCAAAACGGTTCTGATATATATATATCAAGAATTATAAAAAATGACTTAGACGATAGTGAAAAAGTTAAGCTATCTCAGGCATATAGAAAGATGAAAGATAGCTTTTCTGAAGATGATGCGGTTAAAGTAATTAACAATAAAATTGATGGTAAATCAAATGTCCAAGGTGATCATCTTCGTATCTCCGTTGACTTAGGGTCTCAAAATGCTTGGGAATCCAGTTTAATGACCTATTTGGGAGATATTCCTTTCCATCAAATAGGCAAAGGGTATCAGTGCATCATAAAAACGAATCTTGCTCTAGCTCACAAAAAAGCAAAAGAGGCTAGTCTGTTATTAATAGAAGAACCTGAGAATCACCTATCACATTCCAAGTTAAATCATTTGTTAAAATCAATAGTTGATAACTCAGCTGACAAACAAGTTATTATTTCAACACACAGTAGTTTTGTAGCCAATAAACTTGGCCTTGAAAATTTAATTTTATTAAATGATCACAAGGTCACAAAGTTCACTGATTTATCAAAAGACACTTTTGATTTTTTTAAAAAACTACCAGGTTACCAAACATTAAGGCTTCTCCTTTGTAGAAGAGCGGTGCTTGTTGAGGGTGATTCAGATGAACTCATATTTCAAAAAGCCTATATGGATAAAAACCTTGGATCATTACCTATTGAGCATGGTATTGATGTTATTTCTGTGAAATTGACATTCAAGCGTTTTTTGGAAATTGCAAAAAAAATAAACAAAAACGTAGCTGTAATAACAGATAACGATGGTAATCATGATGAGAGAATCATAAAAAAATATCGAGATTATCATGACAGCCTTCACATAAAAATCTTTTCAGACAATCGAAACCACCTAAACACACTTGAACCACAGTTTGTTGATGCAAACAAAGATAATTTAATTGAATTATGTAAAGTACTTAGTTTAGATATAGGTAAATTTAATACCGCTGAGTTATTATCAGAAAAACTACAAACACAGAAAACTAGCTGGGCTCTCAATGTTTTCGAATCAAAAATAACCTTTAATTATCCACAATACATCACTAACGCAGTGGAGTGGTGCAATGAAAGATAATAGTCTTATAATTGCAGCCGCGGGCTCTGGAAAAACAACTTATTTGGTAGATATTGCGTTAAAAAAGCCTAATGAATCAATTTTGATTACAACTTACACTGAGTCAAATGAACAAGAGATTAAACGAAAATTCATATCTGAGGTTGGCGCAGTACCACCCAATGTAACTATTACCACATGGTTTTCATTTCTCCTAAAGCACTGGGTTAGACCATACCAGTGCCAACTAAATAGCTCTTTAGCTAAAATACGCATTGGTTTTATTCTAGTTAATCAGCGTTCAGGACTAAGGTATACAAATAAGAATGGGCAAAATGTTTATTGGTCAGATAAAAACAACTTCAATAAATATTATTTCACCTCTGACTTTAAACTATATTCTGACAAGATTTCAAAATTTGCTTTTGAAGCAAATAAAGCCAGTAATCAAGCTGTAGTTAATAGAATTACATCTCTGTATAGCATTATATGCATAGATGAAGTTCAAGATCTGGCTGGTTTTGACTTAGAGTTAATAAAGCTCCTCTTCAAGTCAAATTCCCAAGTGATAATAGTGGGAGATCCAAGGCAAGTTACTTATCAGACCCATAATACGAATAAACATGCTGAGTATAGTAATGGAAACATTAAAGATTTTGTTAAATCTGAAAAAATGCTAGGAAAACGTATCACATGTCAGATAGATGAAACGATTTTAAATAAATCTCATCGTTGCTGCCAAAGTATATGTGATTTCTCCTCAAAACTTTACCCTCAACTCCCTGCTGTAGATGCATGTGAGTGTGTTGATTGCCGTAAAGATAACATTCAGCACCAAGGAGTCTTCATCGTTTCAAAAAAACTATGCCCTGAATACTTAAGAACATATAAGCCAATACAGTTACGCTGGAACTCAGCATCAAAAATAGATAAATCCTATGATTCAATGAATTTCGGTGAGTCTAAAGGTCTCACTGTAGACCGTGCAATTATATATCCGACAGATGATATGGAAGATTGGTTTCGCCACACAGATCAACCCGAAAAATTAAAACCCGCCACTCGTGCTAAGCTATACGTGGCATTAACTCGTGCTCGTTACAGTGTAGCTATTGTGTTAGACTATGACCCCAGTGAAATATTTGAAGGTGCAGAGTTTTATAAACAATAAAAGACGCCCTAAGGCGTCTTTCTTATTGCTGGTTGTTAGAACAAACCGGTTAGGAGATCTCCCCCTCCCCACCTTGCCCCGCAACCCAATCAGATCGGGGTGATGGAGGTGATATGGGCCGAGCCATCCAGGGATTGGAAGATCTGCACCACGGCTTCCCCATGGATCGGGTTGGGCAGCGGCACAGTAGTTTTGCATTTGAAACGGTAGTTGGTGCCGGCGACGACCTGGGTGGAGACTTCAAAGGGGGTGTACTGCACCCCGACAAATCCTTCCAGTGCCTGGTTGAATACGGCCTGATCTTTGGCGCTCAGCTTGTGGTAGGCAGTCCATCCGCCCAACAACACTGCTTGTTCTGACATAACAAACCCTCCGTGATCTCTTGTCCCTACTCGTTTGGCTGTTCGGGTTCCGCCCCGTTTATTCAAGTGGTGTCCGGACTCCACCGGGGGTCATACCAGATTTGGCATGTCCGGTGTCGACAGTGCACATAAAGGCGTTGCTGTCGTCACTCTCCCCTGCTGCCACGACCCTCGCCTCACAGCATCGGTCTCAATTGGCATGGCTGAGCCTAGTGCGAGATCCATAAAACACCCCCTGTCATATCTGACAGAGGCAGGGAGGCAAGAAAGCGGCTAGCGAGAGGAAAAATGAGGCGCAAACGATTGGAAAAAGAAAAGACGCCGCAAGGGCGTCTTTTTTACATTTTTATGCTTGAAGGGCGAAAGGGCGTTAGCCGCTTATTCCCATTCGATGGTTGCGGGCGGCTTGCCGGAGACGTCGTACACCACGCGGGAGATACCGTTGATCTCGTTGATGATGCGATTCGACACGTGACCTAGGAAGTCGTACGGCAGGTGAGCCCAGTGAGCAGTCATAAAGTCGATGGTCTCGACGGCGCGCAGCGCAATGACCCAGTCGTACTTGCGGCCATCGCCCATGACGCCGACGGAGCGCACCGGCAGGAACACGGCGAACGCCTGGCTGACCTGGTTGTAGAGGTCGGCTTTGCGCAGCTCTTCGATAAAGACGGCATCGGCGCGGCGCAGGATATCGCAGTACTCTTTCTTCACTTCGCCAAGCACCCGCACGCCCAGACCCGGGCCCGGGAACGGGTGACGGTAGAGCATGTCGTAGGGCAGACCCAGCTCGAGGCCCACGCGGCGCACTTCGTCTTTGAACAGCTCGCGCAGCGGCTCTACCAGCCCCATCTTCATCTCTTCCGGCAGGCCGCCGACGTTGTGGTGAGACTTGATGACGTGGGCCTTGCCGGTCTTGCTGGCAGCCGATTCGATGACGTCAGGATAGATGGTACCTTGTGCCAGCCACTTGGCGTTTTTCAGCTTTTTCGCTTCATCGTCAAACACTTCGACGAACACGCGGCCGATGATCTTGCGCTTGGCTTCCGGCTCATCAACACCGGCAAGGGCAGAGAGGAAGCGCTCTTCGGCATCGACCTTGACGATGTTCAGACCAAAGTGATCGCCAAACATCTCCATCACCTGGGTGCCTTCGTTCAGGCGCAGCAGACCGTTGTCGACGAAGACGCAGGTCAGGCGATCGCCGATGGCGCGGTGCACCAGCATGGCAACCACGGAGGAGTCCACACCGCCGGAGAGGCCCAGGATCACCTCGTCGTCACCCACCTGCTCGCGGATGCGGGCAACGGCGTCGTCGATGATGGTGGCCGGGGTCCACAGGCATTCGCAGCCGCAGATGTCTTTGACGAAGTGCTCCAGCATGCGGGCACCCTGACGGGTGTGGGTCACTTCCGGGTGGAACTGCACGCCGTAGAAACGCTTGGCCTCGTTGGCCATGGCGGCATGCGGGCAGGTGGCGGTCTGGGCGATGGTGGTGAAGTCGGCCGGGATGGTGGTGACCTTGTCGCCGTGGCTCATCCAGACATCCAGCAGGGCATTGCCGTTGTCGGCGATGGCATCTTCGATGTTGCGCAGCAGCGCGCTGGTCTTGCCGGCGTTGCCCAGCACTTCCACCTTGGCGTAACCGAATTCACGCTCGGTGGAGGATTGCACCTTGCCACCCAGCTGCTCGGCCATGGTCTGCATGCCGTAGCAGATGCCAAACACCGGCACGCCGGCGTTGAACACGTACTCGGGGGCGCGCGGGCTGCCCGCTTCGGTGACGGACTCGGGGCCGCCGGAGAGGATGATGCCGCTCGGATTGAATTCGCGGATCTGCTCTTCGGTCACATCCCAGGCCCACAGTTCGCAGTAGACGCCGATTTCGCGCACGCGGCGGGCGATCAGCTGGGTGTACTGGGAACCGAAGTCGAGGATAAGGATACGGTGCTGGTGAATGTCTTTAGTCATTTTATTCCTGCATCAGGCTGCTGTTGTCACAAAAAGCACGGGATAAAAAAGGGGTGGAGAAACGGGGCCGCAGCCCCGTTTTATCAGCCCATCCGATAGTTGGGGGCTTCTTTGGTAATGGTCACGTCGTGGACGTGGGACTCTTTCATCCCGGCGCCCGAGATGCGCACGAATTCGGCCTTGGTGCGCATGTCATCGATGGTGGCGCTGCCGGTCAGGCCCATGGAGGAGCGCAGACCGCCCATCTGCTGGTGGATGATCTCTTTGAGGCGGCCCTTGTACGGCACGCGGCCTTCGATCCCTTCCGGCACCAGCTTGTCGGCGGCGTTGTCGGTCTGGAAGTAACGGTCGCTGGAGCCCTTGGACATGGCGCCCAGAGAACCCATGCCACGGTAGGACTTGAAGGAGCGGCCCTGGTAGAGCTCGATCTCGCCCGGCGCCTCTTCGGTACCGGCAAACATGGAGCCCACCATGACGCAGCTGGCGCCAGCGGCGATGGCCTTGGCCACGTCACCGGAGAAGCGGATGCCGCCATCGGCAATCACCGGGATGCCGGTGCCTTCCAGCGCATCGACGGCGTCGGAGATGGCAGTGATCTGGGGCACGCCCACGCCGGTCACGATACGGGTAGTACAGATGGAGCCCGGGCCGATACCGACCTTGACGGCGTTGACACCGGCAGCGGCCAGCGCCTTGGCGCCCGCGGCAGTCGCGACGTTGCCGCCGATGATCTGCAGATCAGGGTAGGCTTCGCGGGTCGCCTTGATGCGATCCAGCACGCCCTGGGAGTGGCCGTGGGAGGAGTCGATCAGCAGCACGTCCACACCGGCTTCCACCAGGGCGGCGACGCGCTCTTCGTTGCCAGCACCGGCACCGACGGCGGCACCGACCCGCAGACGACCCTTGTCATCTTTACAGGCGTTCGGCTTGCGCTCGGCTTTCTGGAAGTCCTTGACGGTGATCATGCCCTTGAGTTTGAAGTCGGCGTTGACCACCAGCACCTTCTCGATACGGTGCTTCTGCATCAGGCCAACCACCTCTTCACGAGGCGCCCCTTCACGCACGGTGACCAGACGATCCTTCTGGGTCATGATCTGTTCGACAGTCTGGGAGAGATCGGTCACGAAGCGCACGTCACGACCTGTGATGATGCCCACCAGCTGGTTGCCTTCGGTCACCACCGGATAGCCGGCGAAACCGTTCTTGTGGCTCAGCTCCTTGATCTGGGCGATGGTCAGGTCAGGGCGTACGGTGACGGGGTCGGTGACCACGCCGCTCTCGTACTTCTTGACCTTGCGCACTTCTGCAGCCTGCTGCTCGATGGACATGTTCTTGTGGATAAAGCCGATACCGCCTTCCTGGGCCAGTGCGATAGCCAGACGGGCTTCGGTCACTGTGTCCATGGCAGCGGAGATCATGGGGATGTTCAGGCTGATGGCAGAGGTCAGCTTGGTACGCAGATCGGCAGTATTGGGAAGAACTTCGGAGTGGGCGGGAACCAACAGTACATCGTCGAAGGTTAACGCTTCTTTGGCAATCCTGAGCATGGCAATATCTCACCGTTGAGGAAGTGGGGGTGTAAAATATTGCCGACGAAGTTTACTCACGCATTGGTCACTGGTAAAGAAGTTTTTTGAATTTTTTATGGCGTTTTGACCTTTTCAGCCGCCAAGGCGCTAAAAACCCAACAATTTTCGTCATAAAACGGCCGTTTGCAGGCAAAAGAGTTGCCTCATTGCGGTTTTATGCAAAAAAGCCCCCGTTTAATTTTTTCAGGCCCCCCCGCAACCCCTCCCCCTTTGCAGACCCGTTGGCACCTGTCGAGCGCCCTCGTAAACCGGGTCACTCGCCTCTGGCAAGTCCGTCAACAACTAAGCCAAGTTGCGCCGTATCCAAACTGGTTCACCCGGGTTGGCACGTTCAGCTAAGTGACCTTTTCACGGCGCGGGTTTGCTTTGAGCCGGCGCCTGCGTATCATGATTAACATTCTGAATTGAAATGGAATTTCATGATGAATCACGGACACCCGCAAGGGCGCATGGCCATAACCCTGGCGGCACTGGGGGTCGTCTATGGCGATCTCGGCACCAGCCCGCTCTATGCCCTCAAGGAGAGTTTCGCCGGACACCTGGGCCTGCAACCCACCCCGGCTGGGATCCTCTCCATCGTCTCCCTCTTCTTCTGGACCATCATGATCGTGGTCTCATTCAAATATGTGCTGCTGGTGCTTCGGGCCGACGACAAGGGAGAAGGGGGGATCCTCACCCTCGCCTCGCTGGCCTCCCGCCGCCTTCCGGCCAGGTCGCGCGCCCTGCTCATGATGCTGGGTCTGGTCGGCGTGGGGCTGTTTATCGGGGATGCGGTGATCACCCCCGCCATCTCGGTGCTCTCGGCGGTCGAAGGGCTGCAGGTGATCACCCCGGAGCTGGCGCCCTTCGTGCTGCCCATCACCCTCACCGTACTGGTGATCCTGTTCGGGGCCCAGCATTACGGCACCGCCGGCATCGGCCGCCTGTTCGGCCCGGTCATGCTGCTCTGGTTCGGAGTGTTGGCGGCGCTCGGCGCCTATGAGATCGGGCAGAATCCCGCCATTTTGCAGGCCATCAACCCGCTCTACGCCCTCGATTTCATGGCCAGCCGACCGGGGGTCGCCTTCATCACCCTGGGGGCGGTCGTGCTCTGCGTCACCGGCACGGAGGCGCTCTACGCCGACATGGGCCACTTTGGCCGTGGCGCCATCCAGCTGGCTTGGGGCTCCCTGGTGATGCCCGCCCTGCTGCTCAACTACTTCGGCCAGGGGGCCCTGCTGCTGCGCAATCCCGCCGCCATCGAAAATCCCTTCTACCTGCTCGCCCCCTCCTGGCTGGCCTTTCCGCTGCTGATCCTCGCCACCCTGGCCACCGTCATCGCCTCCCAGGCGGTGATCTCGGGCACCTACTCGGTGGTGCACCAGGCCATCTTGCTCGGCTACCTGCCGCGCCAGGAGATCCGCCACACCTCGGAGCACGAGATAGGCCAGATCTACCTGCCGCTGGTGAACTGGCTGCTGCTGGGGGGCATCGTCATCGTCATCCTCTGGTTCAAGAGTTCAAGCAACCTGGCGGCCGCCTACGGCATCGCGGTGACCGGTACCATGGCGCTCACCACCCTGCTGCTGATGGTGGTGGCCGCCCGCCGCTGGAAGTGGTCGCGCTGGCTCATTGCGCTGGTATGCGCGCCGCTGCTGCTGGTCGATGTCACCTTCTTTGCCGCCAATACCACCAAGTTTCTGGCCGGTGGCTGGCTCCCCATCCTGTTTGCGCTGCTGGCCATCCTGGTGATGACCACCTGGAAGCGCGGACGGGAGCTGGTGCTCGACAAGCTGGAACACAAGTCACTGGCGCTGAAAGGGTTTGTCGACAACATGCAGGCAGACCCGCCACTGCTGGTACCCGGCACCGCCGTGTTTCTCTCCAAGTCGGTGCAGGTGGTGCCCCACGCCATGCTGCACAATCTCAAACACAACAAGATCCTGCACGAACGGGTCATCTTCCTGACCGTTCAGATCAAGGACGAGCCCTGGCTCTCCTTCAAGGAGCGCATCGAACTCACCCACCTTGGCGAGGGGTTCTGGCAGGTGGTCGCCCACTTCGGCTACAAGGAGGTGCCCTCCATGGAGGAGATCTTCCAGGCCTGCGCCCAGGAGGATCTGAAGGTCACCATGGCCAAGACCTCTTTCTTCCTCTCCCACGAGAACCTGGTCAGCACCGATCTGCCCGGCATGGCGCGCTGGCGGGAGGGTCTGTTCGTCTGGATGAACCGCAACTCCCTCAAGGCGACCGACTTCTTTCATATTCCCGCCAACCGGGTGGTGGAGCTCGGGGTATTGCTGGAGCTGTAACCCGCAGCCATCACTCATTACCAGAAGCCGGCGTTGCAACCAGTGAGGTGGTAAAGGGGCCCAGTATCGATACTTATCTTCCTGTTTTTCATCCTGTTACGATTAAAACACGATTGATAATAGTTATTGTTTGACGGGCTATTCGTCGGGCAAGCTTGCGGCATCGGCGCCGGTTCGGGCGCCCTCACACCAGCCGTTTGAGTATTAATATGAAGACCAGGAAGGGAGCCCAGTGATGGACGCCTGCAGCCCGAGACCAACACTGCCCGCCAACGATCCCGACGCCGCCCGTCTCGTTTGCCTTGCCATCGCGATCGCCCTGCATCTTGCCGCCTTCTGGTGGCTCTATGCGCACCAGCCTGCGCCCATCACCCCGCCCTTGCCGCTGACCCTGTCGGCCCGCTGGGTCGGCGAAGCTGCAACCAATGAAGCGCCTGCCAAGGCGGCCCCCGCCCCTGCTACCACAGCGCAGCAAATACAAAAAGTGCAGCGAGAGCAGCAAGTACAAAAAGTGCAGCAAAAGGCCAGGCCGTTGCCACTACCCAAAAAACCGCCGCTCAAGCAAGTCAAAAAGAGCGTCAAGCCGGTGGTCAAATCGCTTAAACACAGTCCCCCGCCGGTGCAGCCCGCCAAGGTCATGCCGGTGAGCAGTCCGCAACCACCGGTCACCTCGCCCGCCCCTGCGACGGCGGCAACGGCCGCACAGGCGAGCGGCGAAAGTGCCAGTCAGCATCCTGCCCGCAAGGCTGGCGGCGGCGCCGGCAACAGCGCCCCCATAGCCCGTGATGCACGGCTCAACAACCCCGAGCCCCAATACCCCTATGAGTCGAGACGACGGGGAGAAGAGGGGCGGGTCATCCTCAATGTGCGGGTGACGGCCGAGGGCACCGCCGCCTCGGTGGAGGTGGCCAAGAGCAGCGGCTATCGGCGGCTGGACATGACGGCCCGCAAGACCGTCAGCCGCTGGAAATTCATTCCTGCCAGACAGAACAACGTGGCCGTCGAGGCCTCGGCAAGAGTCACCATCATTTTCAAATTAAGGGCTTGAACATGGATCCTGAAATCGCAAGCAACGGCATGGGCATCGCCCACCTGCTCAGCCAGAACAGCGGCGTAGGGCTGATCCCCTTCATCCTGCTGGTACTGATGTCCCTTGGCACCTGTTATTACGCCCTGCTCAAGGGCTATCTCGCACAGCGGGAACAACGCCTCAATGCCCGCTTCGTCGCCGATTTCTGGCAGCACGACAGCGTGCAGGAGATGGAGCGCCAGCTGGCACACCTGCCGCCGCAGGAGGCCTATGGCCGGCTGACCGGCGCCGCGTTGGCGGCCGTGGCCCAGCTGAAGCGGGCCGAGGAGCGTGCAGTCAGCTGCAAGCTGGGCTCGCCGGATGAATATCTGCTGCGCGCCATGCGCCGGGCCATCACCCAGGAGCGGGTGCTGCTGGAGCAGGGGCTGGCCTTCCTCGCCTCGGTGGGCTCGGCGGCCCCCTTCATCGGGCTGTTCGGCACCGTCTGGGGCATCTACCACGCCCTGCTGGCCATCGGCGCCGCCGGTCAGAGCAGTCTGGACAAGGTTGCCGGCCCCGTGGGCGAGGCGCTGATCATGACCGGCTTCGGCCTCGCGGTCGCCCTGCCGGCCGTGCTCATCTACAACTTCTTCGTGCGGCGCAATCGCCTCAGGCTCGCGGCGCTGGAGGAGTTTGGCCACGATCTGTTCACCCTGCTGGTGACCGGCTTCGAGCAGGTCGCCACCACCAAGGTCACTCCGCTGATGGAGCGGAAAACCAGAGAGGGGCGCGGCTGATGGCATTTGGCAAACTGTCGGACGAGGGGGCCGATCAACCCCTCTCCGAGATCAACATGATCCCGATGATCGACGTCATGCTGGTGCTGCTCATCGTCTTCATGATCACCGCCCCTCTGCTCACCAACGCGGTCAAGCTGGAGCTGCCAGAGGCCAGCAGCCAGCTCAACCAGCCAGACAAGCAGGAGATCAACCTCGCCATCGATGAGGCCGGCAAGCTCTACTGGAACGATCAGGAGGTCGACGAGGCCGCCCTGCTCGCCAAGATGGAGAGCGCCGGCCAGGCCGAGGGGGAGCTGCCCGAGATCCAGCTGCGCATCGATCGCAAGGTGGAGTACGGCATCATCGCCAGGGTGATGGCCCAGGCCTCCCGGCACGGTCTGCACAAGATTGCCTTCGTGAGCCAGCCGGAGCCGTAACGCTCCCTTCGCCCACACACTGGTATGGCAGGGCATGGATGCCCTGCTACCATCCTGGCAGTTGCCAGCACAGGCACCTTGTCGGCATCATGCGGACGCAGCGCCAATATTGGCGACCATCACCGCAAGGACGACTCAATGAAACCTGCCGATTATGGGCGCCTGCTTCTGCTGGCCGCCATCTGGGGCGCCAGCTTCCTGTTCATGCGCATCGCCGCCCCGGCGTTTGGCGCCGTCAACACCACCTTCCTGCGGGTACTGTTCGCCCTTATCGGGCTTGCCGTCATGCTCCTGCTGCTGCGCGCCCCCATGGGGTTTCAGGGCAAGCTCAAGTCCGCCATGCTGCTTGGCGTCATCAACTCCGCCATCCCGTTTCTGATGTACGCCATCGCCGCCCTCTGGCTGCCGGCCGGCTACTCGGCCATCCTCAACGCCACCACGCCGCTGATGGGGGCCCTCATCGGCTTTTCCTGCTTCAACGAGCGCCTTGATAGGCGCAAATGGCTGGGGGTGGTATTGGGGGTGATCGGGATCAGCCTCATCACGACTACTGGCGAGGTGAGTGCCGATGGGCATCTGCTGCCCGGGGTGCTGGCCTGCCTGTTTGCCACCGCCTGCTACGGCCTTGCCGGCTTTCTCACCCGCAGCTGGATCACCCATCGCGGCGGGCTCGATGCCAAGCTGGTGGCCTTTGGCAGCCAGCTGGGTGCCAGCCTCTTCCTGCTGCCCTTTTTCGCTTACCAGCTGGCGGCCGGCCCCGTGGTCGACTGGGCCGTGCCCACCGCCTGGGCCAGCGTGCTGGCGGTCGGCGTGGTCTGCACCGCCCTCGCCTACCTGCTCTATTTTCGACTGATCGCCGATATCGGCCCGCTGCGCAGTCTCACCGTCACCTTCCTGATTCCCCCTTTTGGCATCTTGTGGGGCGCGCTGGTGCTGGGCGAGACCTTGAGCCAGGGCTTCGTGCTGGGGGGCCTGGTCGTCTGCCTCTCGGTCTGGCTGGTGACCAGCCAGGCCAGCACCCCGGCCGCTCGGGCCTGGGCGCAACCTCAGGATCCGGACGCACGCTGAACGGGCCAGCGCCGCTCGGCGTTCGCCCCGAACTGCGTTAAGATGGCGCCATTGTTTTATGCCCCCGCCCCCAAGGCGGGGCACACAGCGCAGGACCAGCCTTGAACTACCGCAACGAACCGAGTCAAAGCAGACAACAGCAGGTCTTTACCGTCACCCGCCTCAACAGCGCCGTGCGCATGATCTTGGAGCAGGATCTGGGGCTGGTGTGGTTGACCGGCGAGCTCTCCAACCTGGCGATGCCAAGCTCCGGCCACTGGTACTTCTCCCTCAAGGACATGTCGGCCCAGGTGCGCTGCGCCATGTTCAAGGGCAACAACCGGCGGGTGGCCTTTCGCCCACAGGATGGCATGCAGGTGCTGGTGCAGGCGCGGGTCTCGCTTTATGAGCCGCGCGGCGACTACCAGCTGATCATCGAATCGATGCAGCCGGCGGGCGATGGCGTGCTGGCGCTGCGCTTTGAGGAGCTCAAGCGCCGCCTCGGCGCCGAGGGACTGTTCGACGAGGGGCGCAAGCGACCGCTGCCGCGCGAACCGCGCGCGGTGGGCCTCATCACCTCCGCCACCGGTGCTGCCCTCCATGACATGCTGACGGTGCTCAAACGCCGCGCGCCGGATCTGCCGGTGTTTATCTACCCGACCCAGGTGCAGGGCAGCGCCGCCATCGGCCAGATCGTCTCTGCCATTGCCCTGGCCAACCGCCGCGCCGAGGTGGATGTGCTGATCGTAGGGCGTGGCGGCGGGTCGCTCGAAGATCTCTGGTGCTTCAACGAAGAGGCGGTGGCGCGCGCCATCGCCCACTCCGCCATCCCGGTGGTGAGCGCGGTAGGCCACGAGGTGGACGTCACCATCAGCGACTTTGCCGCCGACTTGCGCGCCCCGACCCCGTCGGCGGCGGCCGAGCTGGTGGCGCCGGATCAGAGCGCCCGTGCCCAGCGCCTCGCCCATCTCAAGCAGCAACTGCTGCAGGCCATGAACCGCCAGCAGACCGCTGCCCGCCACGATTTCATCCTGCTGCAAAAGCGGCTCGACCATCAGGATCCGAAGCGGCGGCTGGAGCAGCAATCCCAGCGCCTCGACGAGCTCTCCGCCCGCTTGCAGCAGCTGATGAACCACAAACTGCATCAGGGGGAGCGGCGCCTCGCCAACCTGGAGCTGCGCCTGCAGGGCAAGAGCCCGGAGCGCTTGCTGGCCGCCGGCAAGCGCCGCCACCAGCTGGCCGAGGAGCGCCTTCATGCCCTCATCGCCAAGCGCCGGGATCTGGCCGACCACCGCCTCGCCATGCTCAGCGCCCGCCTCGACGGGGTGAGCCCGCTCGCCACCCTGGGCCGTGGCTACTCCATCACCCGCACCCAAAGCGGTGAGGTGATCAGCCGCGCCGCCCAGGTCGATGCCGGCCAGACGCTGGTCACCCAGCTTGCAGAGGGACAGCTGCGGGTGCGGGTGGAAGAGGTCCACCAGCCATAACGCACAAGGGGGCACATCAGGTGCCCCCTTGTTTATCATCCTCTCTTTGTCAGGCCCGCTCGGCCAGCACACTCACACCAGCGAGTGGCGCACCGCCTGCGCCGGATCGGCTGGCGCCGTACCCGACCCCGCCAGCGGGTTGAGCTGCAAGTATTCAAACAGCCCGGCCTGCAGATTGACGTTCCAGAAGCGCCCCGCCAAGGTGAGCTCAAGCCGTGCCTCGCTCAGCGTCGCCAGCCCATGCAGCTGCCAGGCCTCGAACAAGGGTTGCAGATGTGCCCGCAGCGGCGTCGGCAAGCGGGCCAGCGCTAGCCAGCCGCTGTCGAGCGCACCGCGCAGCAGACCATCGAGGCGGCCATTGGGATTGCGCCCCATCACCATGCCGGGGGCCCGCAGATCCGCCGCCAGCGCCTCATGCCAGAGCGCCAGATCCCGGCCATACATGAGGCCGTGCCCATGCACGTTGCCGCCAGCCCCGGCCCCGAAGGGGAGGATCTCGGCGCCGCGCTTAGCCATCTGGTTGTAGCGGCTCTGCTCGGCCTCACCGCGCCGCCAGTGGCTGCAGGAGAGCCGCTGCCAGCCCCCCTGTTCCAGCATCTGGGCGCCATAGGCATACATGGTAGCCCGCTGCTGGCCGTCGGCGGCCCAACCGAGCTTGCCCTTCGCCTCGGCACGGGCCAGATGGGTGCCGGCCATGGCGATGAGCTGATAGAGATCCACCCCGTGCACCCCGCTCGCCATCACATCCGCGATGTCCTGACGCCACACGGCATCATCCTGGCCAGGCAGGCCGAAGATGAGATCGGCCACGATCACCGCGTCGTCGTGACGGGTCAGCGCCTCCAGCCGGGTCAGCAGGGTCTCCCGGTCGTCGAAGCGGGCCGCCGCCTGGCGCACCTCGGTATCAAAGCTCTGCACCCCGAACGAGAAGCGGTTGAAGCCGCCCGCCAGCGCACTGTGCCACTTGGCATCGTCAAAACCGTTGAGGCGCCCCTCCAGGGTCACCTCCACATCCGCAGTCAAAGGAAAGCGACGGATGGCGGCGGCCAGCATCGCCAGCTCCTCGGCGCTCATGTCCGTCGGCGTGCCGCCCCCCACATAGACGGCCGAGAAGGGGCGGCTCTGGGTGAAGGGTGTCTCGGCCGCCTTGGCAAGCGCGCCGCAGAGCGCGTTGACATAGCGGGTGATGCGGGCCGGGTTGGCACCATTTTCAAAGAAATTGCAGAAGCTGCAGCGCTTGCGGCAAAACGGGATGTGGATATAGAGCGCCCGCTCGTCCGCCTCGCTCTCGCGGCGCCACCAGGCTTGCCAGTCGGCATGGTCGAGGGTGAGCGGACGCATGCCGCCGCGACTGGCGTGGGCCGAGGTCTTGGCGCCAAAGGCGAACTTGAGGGGATCCGGGGTGGCAAGACCGGTCATGGTCGGGGTCAGCAGTGGTGTCATCGCAGGCAGGCTATCGAGTGAAATAATGCAAATGATAACCACTATCAATAAATGCCAAATTTGTGCTGGATCAACTCAACGACGAACAGCCCTCGTTTGCTACGCACCATTAACCTCTATCATGGATCCAGTTAACAGTTAATTTACTCAAGATGAGGTAGGGTGAGCCGATAGAGAACCATCTCCCCCGTTCTGATGAGCAAACGGGGGAGAGTCATCAACCATTGACGATCGCTCACCTGCGCATGGACCTGCCAACGATGCAAAATCTGTCTCTGAACTGGAAAATCTTTCTCCCCCTCGCCCTGGTCATCGGCTGCACCTTCGCCCTCAGCTTCGAGCTTTCCGCCTGGCTGCAACGGGATCTCGCCATCCGGCTGGCGGGTGAAAAGGTGGAGAGCGCCGCCAACACCTACATGGATCAGCTCAACGTGTTGATGATGACGGGGGCCATCGCCAATCGCCAGATCGTGCAGACCAAACTCAAGAGCGAGGCCGGCATCGTCGAGGCCCGCCTGATCCGCGCCCCGGCGGTCACCAGCCTGTTCGGCCCAGGCCACCCGGATCAGCAGATTGAAGACAAGCTGGACGAGCGCGCCATCAACCAAGGCGAGACCATTCTCGAGCAGCAGGGCAACCAGCTCACCCTGATCAAGCCCTTCAAGGCCTACAAGGAGTATCGCGGTACCCAGTGCACCACCTGCCACCAGGTGGCGGAAGGCACCGTCATGGGGGCGGTGCGCATCAGTTACGATCTCAGCCACACCTTTGGCGAGATCCATCGCAACAACCTGATCCTGAGCGGCAGCCTGGTGGCAGTGTTCGGGCTCGGCTTCGGCCTGCTGGGCTGGGTGCTGCAGCGCTACATCAAGCGGCCGGTGCGCCATCTGCAGCTGGCCATGACCCGCATGGCCAAGGAGCGGGACCTCTCCCTCCCCCTGGAAAACCCCAACCGGGATGAGCTGGGCGAGATGACCCGCGCCGTCAGCGCCATGGTGCAGGGGTTTCGCCACAGTCTGCAGGAGGTGGAGAGCGCCACCCACCAGCTCTATCAGGAGTCCAACCAGATCCGCCAGGTGGCGACCCAGACCGAAGGCTCGGCCCGTCAGCAGGAGAGCATGACGGTACAGGTGGCCGCCGCCGTCAGCGAGCTGGCCGCCAGCTCCCACGAGGTGCGCGAACACGCCCGCAAGAGCGCCGAGCTCTCCGCCCTCACCAATCAGGATGCGGCCAACACCAGTCGCCTCGCCCAGCACTCCATCAACGACATGGGCGAGATGTCGGCGGAGATAGAGCGGGTCGACAAGGTGATCCAGCAGCTCGACAACCGCTGTCTGGCGGTCGACGGGGTGCTGGAGGTGATCAAGGGGATCGCGGATCAGACCAACCTGCTCGCCCTCAACGCCGCCATCGAGGCGGCCCGGGCCGGCGAGCAGGGCCGCGGCTTTGCGGTGGTGGCCGACGAGGTGCGCGCCCTCTCCAACCGCAGCCGCGCCGCCAGCGAGGAGATCTCCCAGATGATCGCCGCCCTGCAGAACGAGGCCCAGAGCGCGGTGTCGGTGATCGGGGATGCCAAGGCCAAGGCGGACGAGAGCATCCACAAGACGGAGGCGACCCTGGCCGCCATGCAGAACATCATCGGCCGCATCAGCAGCATCAACGATCTCAACGCCCAGATGGCGCAGTCCGCCGAGGAGCAGGACAGGGTCTGCAGCGAGGTGGACGGCTCGGTGAGCGACATTCGCAACACCTCCAACGACACCCTGGGCCAGGCCCACGCCGCCAATCTCGCCAGCGTCCAGCTGGTGGAGCAGTGCCGCAAGCTCGAGCAGCTGCTCAAGACCTACCGCTGGTGATCATGCCTGCCGCCCGCGGCGGCCAATAAAAAAGCGCGACTCAGGGTCGCGCTTTTGTTTTGCGTGTTGTTTCAGGCACGCCTGGCCGACATTAACCTGCGTTGCGGGTGGCCACCGCATCGGCCAGATTGCGCAGCAGGATCTCGGTGTCGGCCCAGCCGATGCAGGCATCTGTGATGCTCTGACCGAAGGTGAGTTCGCACCCTTCCACCAGATCCTGACGACCCTCCACCAGGTGGCTCTCCACCATGACGCCGAACACCGCCTTGCTGCCGGCACGCAGCTGACCAGCCACGTCCTCGGCCACCAGCATCTGGTTCTTGAACTGCTTGCTGCTGTTGGCGTGGCTGAAGTCGATCATCACCTTCTGCGGCAGACCGGCCTTGTCCAGCCCCTTCACCACCTCGTCCACGTGGGCGGCGCTGTAGTTCGGCTCACGGCCGCCGCGCAGAATGATGTGACAGTCCGGGTTGCCCCGGGTCGCGACGATGGCGGAGTGGCCATACTTGGTGACAGACAGGAAGTGGTGCGGCGCGCTGGCGGCGCCGATGGCATCGATGGCCACCTTGATGGTGCCGTCGGTGCCGTTCTTGAAGCCCACCGGGCAGGAGAGACCGGAGGCCAGCTCGCGGTGCACCTGGGATTCGGTGGTGCGGGCCCCGATGGCGCCCCAGCTCATCAGATCCGCCACGTATTGCGGGGTGATCATGTCGAGGAACTCGGAGGCTGTCGGCAGCCCCATGTCGTTGAGATCCAGCAGCAGCTTGCGACCGATGCGCAGGCCGTCGTTGATCTGGCAGCTGTTGTCGAGGTAAGGATCGTTGATCAGCCCCTTCCAGCCCACCGTGGTGCGCGGCTTCTCGAAATAGACCCGCATCACTATCTCCAGCTGGCCCTTGAGTTCGTCACGCAGCACCTTGAGGCGCTTGCCGTACTCCAGCGCGGCGGCCGGGTCGTGAATGGAACAGGGGCCGATCACCACCAGCAGGCGCTGATCTTCACCGGCCAGGATCTGATGGATGGCCTGACGGGATTCAAAGACGGTATTGGATGCGACCTCGGTGGCCGGAAACTTCTCAAGCACCGCAACCGGGGGTAATAACTCTTTGATTTCACTAATACGAACGTCGTCGGTTTGATGCTGCATGATAAGGCTTCCTGCTAGATGACTGCGATAAAGAAACTTCAATCTAGCCCGCACAAGCAGCGGTGTAAATAGAAAATTACATTATCGGATAAGGAATTTTCTTAACCCACCTTGCAAGTTTGAATAATGCTGCTAAGCGAGGATGAAAAGAGGGGAACAGCAGGCCGGGGCAGCCCAAAGAAACAGGCCCGCAGCGAGGCGGGCCTGGTTGACTCATGCACGCTGGCTGATGCTGGCCAGCTTGTCGAAGTAGTCCGGGAAGGTCTTGGAGGTACAACCCGGATCATTGATGGTGACAGCAGTATCGGACAGCGCCACCAGCGAGAAGCACATGGCGATGCGGTGGTCGTTGTAGGTATCGATGGCCGCATGCTTGAGCTGCGCTGGCGGGGTGACAGTGATGAAGTCACGCCCCTCCTCCACCTCGACGCCCAGCTTGCGCAGCTCGGTCGCCATGGCGTGCAGGCGGTCGGTCTCCTTCACCCGCCAGTTGTAGATGTTGCGAATCGAGGTGGGTCCCTCAGCGAACAGGGCAGCCACGGCGATGGTCATGGCCGCATCGGGGATGTGGTTCATGTCCATGTCGATGCCGTGCAGCGGCGCCTGCTCGGCCTCGATGAAGTCATCGCCCCAGGTGATGCGCGCACCCATCTTCTCCAGCACGTCGGCGAAGTGGATATCGCCCTGAATGCTGTGCTTGCCGATGCCGGTGACCCGTACCTTGCCCTTGATGGCGCCCGCCGCGAGGAAGTAGGAGGCGCTGGAGGCATCCCCTTCCACCAGGAAGTCGCCCGGGCTGACGTAGCTCTGGTTGCCCTTGATGTAGAACAGCTTGTAGTTGTCGTGCTCGATGACCACCCCGAACTGCTTCATGATGTGCAGGGTGATGTCGATGTAGGGCTTGGAGACCAGCTCCCCCTTGATGTGGATGCGGGTGTCGCCCGCCGCCATGGGCGCCGCCATCAGGAAGGCGGTCAGGAACTGGCTGGAGACGGAACCGTCGACATGGACATCGCCGCCCCACAGCCCCTTGGCATCCACCACCAGCGGCGGATAGCCGTCTTTCTTCAGGTACTGGATATGGGCGCCCGCTTCGCGCAGGGCATCCACCAGATGGCCGATGGGGCGCTCTTCCATGCGCGGCTCCCCGCCCAGGGTGTATTCGCCGGAGCCCAGACACAGTGCGGCACACAGCGGTCGCATGGCGGTGCCAGCGTTGCCGAGGAACAGATTGACCGGCTCCTTCACCGCGAAGCTGCGACCCAGACCGTGCACGGTGCACTCGGTCTTGTCAGCGGAGAGCTTGTATTTGACCCCGAGCTGGGTCAACGCCGCCAGCATGTGACGAATGTCATCGCTGTCGAGCAGGTTGGTGAGCCGGGTGGTGCCACGGGCCAGGGCTGCCAGCAGCAGGGCCCGGTTGGACACGCTCTTGGAGCCGGGCAGATTGACCTCACCGGCCACACGAGAAATGGGTTCCAAACGCAACGAATTCATAGACTTCCTGTACGATCTCAAAAAAATGACCTGACCGGACGTTAGCAGCCCGCGCCCTGCTCGGCAAGACTGCGGGTGGCACAAAAGCAGGCCGCGGGGGCGGCCGGTCCGGCATCAGGGAAAAAACAGACGCCGGGGAGTCCCCGGCGTCGGCAATCGGGGAATAACGCCTCAGCCGTGGCGCTTGGCAAAGCCGTCCATAAAGCTGATCAGCGCCTTCACCCCTTCCAGCGGCATGGCGTTGTAGAGGCTGGCGCGCATGCCGCCGACGATGCGGTGTCCCTTGAGCGCCAGCAGGCCGGCGGCTTCCGATTCGGCCAGGAACAGCTTGTCCAGCTCGGCATTTTTCAGCTGGAACGGGATGTTCATCCGCGAACGGCAGCTGGCATCCACCTGGTTGCCATAGAAGCTGGACTGATCGAGATAGCCGTAGAGGAAATCGGCCTTCTCCTTGTTGCGCGCTTCCATCGCCGCAAGGCCGCCCTGTTCTTTGAGCCACTCGAACACCAGCCCGGCCAGATACCAGGCGTAGGTGGGCGGGGTGTTGAACATGGAGTCGTTCTTGGCGGTGAGCTGATAGTCGAAGATTGACGGCACATCGGCGCGGGCCTGGTTCAGCAGATCGTCGCGCACGATGGCGATGGCCAGCCCAGAGGGGCCGATATTCTTCTGGGCACCGGCATAGATGATGCCAAAACGGCTCACGTCGATGGGACGGGAGAGGATGGTGGAAGAGAGATCCGCCACCAGCGGCACCTCGCCGGTGGCCGGGATGTCGAACATCTCGATGCCGTCGATGGTTTCGTTCGGGCAGTAGTGCACATAGGCCGCATCGGCGCGAAACGCCGGGGTCGGCAGCAGGTGGGAGATCCCCTGTTCGTTCTTGGCAACCCCCTGGAAGGTCTGGATATCGCCATACTTTTTGGCCTCATCCACCGCGCTCTGTGACCAGACCCCGGTCAGCAGGAAGTCGGCCTTCTTGTTGGCGCCCCCCAGCAGGTTCATGGGCACCGCGGAGAACTGGCCGCGGCCACCGCCGTGCATGAACAGCACCTTGTAGTTGTCCGGCACCGCCAACAGCTCGCGCAGATCCGCTTCGGCCTTCTCGGCGACCGCCATGTAGGGCTTGCCGCGGTGGGAGAGCTCCATGACCGAGGCTCCCAGCCCCTGGAAATTACAAAATTCGCGCTGGGCGCGCTCCATGACTTCGACCGGCAACATGGCGGGGCCGGCGCAGAAGTTGTAAATCTGTTTGCTCATGACGCTTTCCGTGAGTGGATGAGTGTGATCGGGGACTTGTCTGGTTTTACACAAGTGCAGCCCCCGGATCAAAGGCTTTTTGGGAGCTGGCTCAACCTTTTGCCGACCCGCAGCCAGAGCTCTTGGCAGAAAAAAGCCCTGAACGGGTCAGGGCTTGCAGAGAACATGCATGGAAATGGGCACCTGCCGGCGCTCAATGCCCCAGGCCCCCTTTTTTCATCAGGTTACAGCTTGGCGGTGAGCTCCGGCAGCAAGGTGAAGAGATCCCCCACCAGCCCGTAGTCGGCCACCTGGAAGATGGGGGCTTCGCTGTCCTTGTTGATGGCGACGATCACCTTGGACTCTTTCATCCCCGCCAGATGCTGGATGGCGCCCGAGATGCCGACCGCGATGTAGAGCTCAGGCGCCACCACCTTGCCGGTCTGGCCCACTTGCAGATCGTTGGCGACAAAGCCCGCATCCACCGCCGCCCGCGACGCCCCTACCGCGCCGCCCAGCTTGTCAGCCAGCGCCTCGATCAGCGCGAACTGCGCCTTGGAGCCGAGCGCCCGCCCGCCGGAGACCACCACCCGCGCCGCCGCGAGCTCGGGTCTGGCGGAGCGCACGGCGCGCCGTTCGATGAGGCGGGTACGGCAGGCCACCTCGCTCACCGGCAACCGATCTACCTCTGCCTGGCCGCCGCTCGCCGCCTTGGCGAAGGCGGTGGGCCGGATGGTGAGCACCTTGATGGGGGCGCTGCTCGCCACCCGGGCAACGGCGTTGCCCGCGTAGATGGGGCGCAGGAAGGTGTCGCCGCTCTCGATGCCGGTCACCTCGGAGAGCATCTCCACCCCGAGCCTGGCCGCCACCCGCGGCAGCAGATCCTTGCCCTGGGTGCTGGCGGCCATCAGGCAGTGCTGATAATCCCGCGCGATATGGGCCAGCAGCGGATCGACTCCGTCGCTCAGCCCCTCTGCCAGCATGGGGTGCTCGGCCAGCAGCACCCGATTCACCCCCTGCAGGGCGGCGGCCTGTTCACCCGCCTCGGTCAACCCCTGCCCCAGCAACAGCAGATGCACCTCGCCGCCCAGCTGGCCCCCAGCGGTGACCAGACGGGCCACGTTGTCGGCCAACTGGCCCTGATGATGTTCGGCAATGATCAATACGCTCATGACTGCCCCTTGCTATCGTCCGTTGATGTCCCTGCCTGTGTGCCCATCACGCCCCCGAGCTTGCTGCCGGCGGGCGGGGTTCTGTTGATTGCTGGCAGCATCAGAGTACCTTCGCTTCGTGCTTGAGTTTGTCCAGCAGCTCGTCCACCGAGCTCACCATGATGCCGGCGCTGCGGGCAGCGGGGGCCATCACCCCGAGCAGCCGGGTCTGACCGGCCGGCTCGACGCCGAGGTCGGCGAAAGGCGCGCTCTCGAGCGGCTTGCGCTTGGCCTTCATGATGTTGGGGAGCGAGGCAAAGCGCGGCTCGTTGAGGCGCAGATCCACTGTCACCACCGCCGGCAGCGCCATGCCGAGGGTCTCGAGTCCGCCGTCAATCTCGCGGGTCACCTGCAATTCCCCCTCCACCAGCTTGATGGCGGAGGCGAAGGTGGCGAGCGGCCAGTCATTGAGGGCGGCGAGCATCTGGCCCACCTGGTTGTTGTCGGAATCGATGGACTGCTTGCCGAGCAGCACCAGATCGGGCTTTTCCTGCTCGCATACCTGTTGCAGGGCGCGCGCCACGGTGAGCGGGGTCAGGGTCTCGCCGGTCACATAATGACGGGCCCGATCCGCCCCCAGCGCCAGGGCGTGACGCAGTTGTTCGGCCGCCGCCTCGGGGCCGAAGGTCACCACCACCAGCTCGCTCGCCACGCCGGCTTCGCGCAGCCTGATCCCCTCTTCCACCGCAATTTCACAAAACGGGTTGATCCCCATCTTGACGTTGGCCAGCTCCACGTCCGAACCATCGCTCTTGACCCGGACCTTGACGTTGTAATCCAGCACCCGCTTGACCGCGACCAGCAGCTTCATGACGCGCATCCCTCGCTTCTGTTGAGTGAATCCATGAAAACCCTCACATTTTTTGCTTACATTTACTTTACGTTTACGTAAACTACCAGCACTACCCTAGGCCAAGTCGAGCACAGAGGCAAGATGGAACGCGAAGCAATGGAATTTGATGTCGTCATCGTCGGTGGCGGCCCGGCGGGACTCAGTGCCGCCATCGCCCTCAAGCAGCACAATGCCGAGCTGTCGGTCTGCCTGCTGGAGAAGGGGGCGGAGATCGGCGCCCATCTGCTCTCCGGCGCCCTGCTGGATCCCGTCGCCCTCAAGGAGCTGCTGCCAGAGAGCTGGCAACAGGCCCCGCTCGGGGTCGAGGTCAACGACGATCAGGTGCACCTGCTGCAAAGCGACAGCCGCGCCCTACAACTGCCCAACTGGGCGGTGCCGCCACGCATGCACAACGAGGGCAGCCGCATCATCAGCCTCGGCAACCTCTGTCGCTGGCTCGGTCAGCAGGCCGAGCAGCTGGGAGTCGAAATATACCCGGGTTTTACCGCAAGCGAACTCATCATGGAAGCAGGACGGGTCAAGGGTGTGATCACCGGCGATCTCGGGCTAGATTGGGCGGGCAATCCGAAAGCGGATCACGTGCCCGGCATGGCGCTGCTCGGTCGCTACACCCTGTTTGCCGAAGGGGCCCGTGGCCATCTCGGCAAGCAGCTGATCGCCGACTTTCATCTGGAAAACAGCGCCCAGCCGCAGCACTACGCCATCGGCTTCAAGGAGCTGTGGCAGCTTCCCCCCGGCCAGGGCAAAGCGGGCCAAGTGCTGCACGGCAGCGGCTGGCCGCTCTCCGAGGGGAAGGAAGACAAGAGCCAGGGCGGCTTCTATCTCTATCATCTGGAGCAGGATCAGGTGGCGGTCGGGCTGATTGTCGATCTCAACTACCGCAACCCCTGGCTCAGCCCGTTTGACGAGTTTCAGCGCCTCAAGCATCACCCGCTCATCGCCGCGGCATTGCAGGGGGGCGAGCGCATCAGTTACGGCGCCCGCGCCATCGCCAAGGGGGGCTGGCACTCCCTGCCCCGCATGCACTTTCCCGGTGGCCTGCTCATCGGTTGCGATGCCGGCACCCTCGACTTCTCCCGCATCAAGGGGATCCACACCGCCATGAAGTCCGGCATGCTGGCGGCCAAGACAGTCGCCATGAGCCTGCGCGGCGGCGATGAAGGGGGCCGGGATCTGGCCGAATACGGCGATGCGCTGCAACAGAGCTGGCTGGCTCATGAGCTCAAAACGGCGCGCAACTTCGGCGCCGCCCTGCACCGCTGGGGCCCCTGGCTCGGTGGCGCCTTCAACTGGCTGGAGCAACGGCTGTTTGCTCGTTCGTCGCCGTTCACCCTGCTGGACAAGGAGCCGGACTACCGCCAGCTGCGCATGGCCAGCCGCTGCCAGCCCATCGATTATCCCAAGCCAGACGGCAAGCTCAGCTTCGACAAGCTCTCGTCTGTCTATCTGGCCAACACCAGCCACGACGAGGATCAACCCTGCCACCTCAAGCTGCAGGATGAGACGATCCCGGTGGCGGTCAACCTGCCCACCTGGGCCGAACCCGCCCAGCGCTACTGCCCGGCCGGGGTGTTCGAGATCCTGGGGTCGGAGAGCCAGCCCCGCCTGCAGATCAACGCGGCCAACTGCATCCACTGCAAGACCTGCGACATCAAGGATCCGAGCCAGAACATCGTCTGGACGCCGCCGCAGGGAGGCTCAGGCCCCAACTATCCCAATATGTAACCGGCTTGCCTGCGCAGACAGCAAGGATGCACAGCCCAGAACATCGCCCGAACGCCGCCGCAGGGAGGCTCAGGCCCCAACTATCCCAACATGTAACAGGCTTGCCCATGCAGCCCCGTGCAGATAACAAGGATGCACAGCCCCAACACATCAAATAGAAGCGGTTTCCGGCACACGGCCGGGGGTTGTCGCAGGACACTCGGGAGCCCGCCATCCCGGCCGGTGAACCCAAGCCCTCCCGCCTATCAGGGTGAATAAAGGAGGCGACGCCGGGATCGCCCGTTTCGAGGTCGGCGCGGCTGCTCCGACCTCGCTGTTTTTTTGAGCGAACAGGCTGAACCTCTGATGAATAGGCCCTGACAAGCGCGGCCCGCCCCTGTATAGTTCGCCGCATTCAGGTTTTCCATCGGCCCGTTCAGCTTGTCCACGGGATCGCTTTCTACGCGCTCTAAGGCCGCATGACCTGTGCAACCATCCCTGATTACCCATGACTTCTTAAGGGGGGACAGATGATCACCGCCTACATTCTCAATAACAAGGTACTGGACATAGTCACGCTCGGGCCTGACGACATAGTGCCTGACAACACCGTCTGGCTGGATGCCTACAAGCCGGACACGGCGGAACGAGAATGGTTGACGGGCCTGTTTCTGGAAGAGGTGCCCGACAAGGAGGAGCTGGATGACATCGAAGCATCCGCCCGTTTCTACTGGGATACCGACGGTCTGCACATTCACTCCCTGTTTCCCCAGCGGATCGGCCGTGACACCAAGGGTGTCCATGTCTCCTTTACCCTGCGCAACAACCTGCTGATCAGTATCCGTGAGGATGACATCGGCCTGGTGCGCCTGCTACGCCACTACATGCGCCAGGATCGGCTGGAGGTGGAGGATGCCCTCGACATCCTGCTGGAGGTGCAGAACCTGAAAGTGGAGTACCTCTCCGATCTCATCGAAGATGGCTACAAGACCTTGGAAAACACCGCCGATCAGATCTTCGAGCCGGATCAGATCAATCCCATGCTCAAGGAGTTGATGGCTCAGGAAGAGGCCAACGGCCAGATCCGTCTCTCCCTGCACGATACCCGTCGCGCCCTGCGTTTCCTCAAACGCAGCCTGCGCCAGCGCATGACGGGCGAGCAGAACAAGTGGATCGACGAGATGCTGCACGACGTGGAGTCCCTGCTGCCCCACACCCAGTTCCTGTTCGACAAGATCAACTTCCAGCTGGAGGCCTCCATGGGGGTCACCAACCTGGAGCAGAACAAGGTGATCAAGATCTTCTCGGTGGCAGCTGTCATCTTCCTGCCGCCGACCCTTATCGCCAGCATCTACGGCATGAACTTCGGTCGCATGCCGGAGCTCGCCTGGGAGTACGGCTATCCCCTCTCCCTGGTACTGATGGTGATGTCATCGCTCGGCACCGGCCTCTTCTTCAAGCGAAAAGGCTGGCTGTGACGCCGGCAACCCGGCACGAAAAGAGATAAGCGGATTGGGGGGCATGGCCCCCCGATTAATTCCCGCCCCCTGCCCCGCCTTGCAAAGGGCTCTGCTTCGCCCCATATCCCCCTCATCCTTTGCACAGACGAATCCGGGCAACCATGACCCTCTACCCCGAACACAGATATGACGATCACGGCCAATTGCGACCCCCACTCTGGTTTTGGCCCATCGCCCTCTTGCTGACCCGCTCGGTCTGGCTGTTTCTGATGGCCGGCGTCACCCGCGAGAGCGGCAGCGCCATCCTGACCCTCTTCTACCCGGACCGGCTCACCCTCTACATCAGCCTGCTGACCGACGTGCCCGCCATACTGGCGCTGCTCGCCTGCGGCGGCACCTATCAGCAGACCCACAGCTTCCGGGCCTGGCTCAGGCGCCACAGCCCCTTGCTGCTGCTCTGCTCTGCCGTCAGCGGCCTGCTGATGCAACTGCACAGCCTCAATCTGCAGAAGTGGTCGTTCAGCTGGCCCACCGCCCTGGTGCTGGTTGCTACCCTCTGGTCACTCTGGTATCTGCTGCGCAGCCGCCAGTTGCGTGAATACGCGGTGGATCAACCCCACTGAGGGGCGAGTCGGCTCACTGGCGGGTGACCCGGATCTGCAGGATCTGACGATCGCTCTGACTGCCACTGCCCCCCTGCAACTGGGTACCCAGGCTGCTGCCCTGCTGCGCCGCGCTGGTGGAGAGCTCCCCCACCGTCAACCACTGACCGGGGGCACCGCTCACCTCGGTGGCACTCTGCCCCCGGTTGATGGTGCCCTGCTCCAGCCTGGCCTGCTCGCTGCTGAGCGCTATCTGTACCCTGTCGCCGATCAGGGTGGCGGTGGCATAGAGGCCGTTCACCAGCGGCATCAGCCCCACCACCTGGCCACCACGCCACTGATAAAAGGTGACCGGCTGATAGGTGCCCATCTGCAATAGCACCGGCCGACCCGACAGGCCGCGTACCTGCCAGCTGTCGTTCTGGCTGCGCTGATACTGCTGGGCATTGCCCTCCAGCAACCACTGCCGCTTGGCCGCATCCCGGCCCAGCCCCACCCCGGCCTGCTGGCTGCTGGAGGCGCCATCCACCCGCCACTCGATGAGCAGGCTCTGGGGCGGCTGGTTGAATTTGGCCAGCGCCGCTTCCGCCTCCTGCAGCTGGGCGGCGCTGCCGCTCAGCACCAGCTGGTTGCCC
The DNA here is from genome assembly GCF_019048665.1 of Aeromonas sp. FDAARGOS 1408. NCBI lineage: Bacteria > Pseudomonadati > Pseudomonadota > Gammaproteobacteria > Aeromonadales > Aeromonadaceae > Aeromonas > Aeromonas sp. FDAARGOS 1408. The sequence goes on from NZ_CP077394.1 coordinate 2,052,059, forward strand.
ATGGCGCTCACCCCCAGCGCCGGATAGAGATCCTTGAGGGTCTGCACAGCCGCCTGGGTCTCGAATACCGGGATCACCTTCACTTCGGCCCGCAGCGGCAGGCACCAGAGCCCCCACAGCAGCCAGAGTCCAAACCCGTGCCATCTTCTCATCTTCTCCTCCCGTCCCACTCGGCAGCCCTCCGCCTCATCGGCCTGATCATCACCTGGTCATCATGGGCCATCCCACCCGCTTTTCAATGATTTTGCCCGTGAGCGGTGAACGCCGTGCAGGTCAGGTCCTTCATTTTTCGATGAAAAGAGCGGAGATAGATCAAATAACACAAATAAAAATGATTACCATTTGTTGTCACGAAAAAATCGCTCGGATACAATTCGGTCTCATTTTTTCGAGCTTGCCGTCGATGAAGCCAGTCACCACCACCCCCGCCGCCATCCACCTTGCCCTGCTGGTCAACATGCTCTCCATGGGCAGCATGATGATGGTGATGCCCCTTGGGCCGGATCTGGTCATCAGCCTCGGCATGCAGCCGGAGCAGACCGGCTACTTCAGCGGCGGCGCCACCCTGGGGGCCGCCCTGATGGGGCTCATCGCCGCCCCCTGGCTCGATCGGGTCAACCGCAAACCCGCCCTGCTGGTGCTGCTCACCCTGCGTTTTCTGCTGCTGATGGCCTGCGCCCTGGTGCAAGACAGCCAGCAACTGCTGGTGCTGTTCGTCCTGTCGGGCTGTGTGGCCGGGCCGCTCGCCGCCATCCTGATGGCAGCCGTGCTGGATCTGGTACCGCCCGCCGAGCGGGGCCGCCGTCTCGCCTACGTGGGCATGGCGTTCTCCCTGGCCGCCATTCTGGTGGTGCCCATCGCCCTGGTGCTGGCCCAGTGGTTTGGCTGGCAGAGCCCCTTCCTGCTGTTTGGTGTCTGCGGCCTGCTGCTGGCACTGCTGAGCAGCCGCCTGCTGCCCTCCTTGCCGGTCAACCGCGCCCCTCACGGCAGCGGCCTGCGCCAGCTGCTGGGATCGCCGCTCTGCCAGGGGGCCCTGTTGATCCTCTGCCTGCAGATGTTCGGCCACTTCCTGCTGATCCCGCACTTTGCCAACTACTTCCAGTTCAACCTCGCCTTCCCGCGCGAGCAGATCGCCGCCCTCTACCTGTGCGGCGGCCTCGCCAGCATGGCCACCATGCGGCTGTGCGGTGGCTGGATTGATCAGGGCCGGGCCCAGGCCGCCATCCTGATCACCAGCCTGCTGCTGGCGCTGATCACTTTGCTCGGTTTCGCCATGCCGGTCGGCGTGCCCGTCTACCTGCTGTTCACCCTGTTCATGGCGCTGAGCTCGGCCCGCTCCAGTTCGACCCTCGCCATCACCGCATCCATCCCGGCCCCCCATCAGCGCGCCGCCTTCATGTCTTTTCAGGGCACGGTCACCAATGTAGCGGCCGGGCTTGGCAGCCTGCTCTCGGCCAGGTTGCTGGTGTCGGATCAGAGCGGCGCCCTGCACGGCTTCGCCCAGCTCGCCTGGATCAATATCGGCTGCGGTCTGCTGGCCTGCGGCGGTGTCTGGCTCCTGCTCAAGGAGCTGGCACAGACAAGGAACAACAATAATCCCGAGTCTGGCCCCGCCAGACAAGGAAGTCAGTGAGCCACCGGCCCCAGAGCCGGACCCCATAACCTCTGTTTTATTCATGGAGTTTTGACTATGCAGTTGCAGCCCGGCGTCTTTCGCCTGAACCCCATCCTGCTCTCCCTCGGCCTTATCGCCCTGCCGGGCCTGGCCCAGGCCGAAGCGCCCAAAGCCAACGAGACCCTAGTGGTCACCGCCACCCAGACCAAGCACACCGAGCTTTCAGCACCGGCCAGCGTCTCCGTGGTGACCCGCGCCGATCTGGACAAGATGAACGCCAACAACATTGGCGAAGCGCTCAAGCACGTGCCCGGCGTCAACGTCATCGGCACCAACCCCACCGGCCGCAACGAGATCAAGATCCGTGGTATGGGCGGCGACTACACCCTGCTGCTGATCAACGGCAAGCGGGTCAACGCCCGCGAAACCCTGGGCAGCTCGTTTGGCAATGACTTCGACTTGAGCTCCATCCCCATGGCTGCCATCGAGCGCATCGAGGTGATCCGCGGTCCCGTCTCCTCCCTCTATGGCGCAGACGCCCTCGGCGGCGTGGTCAACGTGATCCTGCGCCAGGCCAAGGAGCAGACCGAGGCGGCCTTCGGCTACACCCACACCATGCCCACCAAGGGTGATGGCGGTGATGCCAACCGTGGCAACGCCTTCGTCTCCGGCGCCCTGATCGACAACAAGCTGCTCGGCAGCCTGGTGGTGGAAGGCTATCAGCGCGACCGCTGGCACAGCGATCAGTCCAACAACAAGGACGCCGATGCGCTGGAGAAACGGGAAGTGGTCAACATGCTCTCCAGCCTGAAGTGGCTGGTCAGCGATAACCAGGACGTGGAGTTCGATCTGGGCTACAACCAGAACGACATGGACAGCTACTTCAACAACGTGCCGCGCGCCCCCACCGCCCCGGCCACTCCGCACAACGTGCAAAAACTCGATCGGCTGAGCCTGGGGGTCACCCACAACGGCCGTTGGGAACACTTCGACAGCCGGGCTCGCTACTACTTCGAGCAGACCGATCTGATGGATGACTCCCAGCTCAACGGCGGCGCGGCCGACGTCACCCAGACCAACCACACGGTCGACGGCCAGCTGAGCGGTTACCTCGGGGATCACCTACTGACTTCCGGCGCAGAGTTCCGCAAGACCGAGCTGGAGCACAGCCGCAGCATCACCAACGGCAGCGTGGATGCGAGCCAGAGCGCCCTCTACCTGCAAGACGAGTTCGGCTTTGGCGATCTGGCGCTGACCCTCTCCGGTCGTCTGGATCACCACGAAACCTATGGCAACGAGTTCAGCCCGCGTGCCTATGCGCTCTACAAGCTGAGCGACGAGTGGGTGATCAAGGGCGGCGCCGGCAAGGCGTTCAAGGCCCCGACCCTGGCCCAGTCCAGCGAAGGCTTCGCCACCACCGCCTGCCGCGGCGCCTGCAAGGTCATCGGCAACCCGGATCTGAAACCGGAAACCGCCGTCAGCTACGAGCTGGGCACCGCCTATGAAGCAGAGCGCTTTGGCGCCGGCCTCACCGGTTTCCACAACGACATCGAGGATCTGATCCAGAGCGATCAGTGGGGCCCGGGCTATCGTCCGAGCGTGATGACCTACCTCAACGTCAAGAAGGCGCGGGTCAAGGGGCTGGAGCTGACCGGCTGGGTCGATGTGATGGACGACGTCAAGCTGACCGGCAACTGGACCATGCTGGACTCCGAAGACAAGAGCACCGGCGACGATCTGGCCAAGACCCCGGATCACACCGGCAACCTGAGCCTGGATTGGCAAGCCACCGAGATCGTCAGCACCAACCTGGCCTGGCAGTACGTAGGCAGCCAGTTCATCAAGGTGCCGATGCACAACTCCCAGGCGCTCAAGTCCGACAGCTACCAGACCCTGGACGTCAACACCAAGTGGAAGGTCACCCCGGCGCTCGACTTCAAGCTGGGCATCACCAACCTCACCAACACCAAGCGTGACCAGGTCGCCACCGACGCCGACTTCATTCTGGAAGGTCGTACCGTCTACGCTGGCGTGGATTACAAGCTGTAAGCCCCGCAGGGGAGTCCGTCAGGGCTCCCCTCTTTCTGCTGTTATTGCCTCGACATGAAGGAGTAGCCGGGTGCAGAGACACCAAACACACCTGTTCTGGCTGGGAGTGATCCTCCTGTTCCTGCTGATCTGTCTGTCACTGGCCACTGGCGCCGGTGTCTATGGTGGCCGCGAGGTCGCCGGTTTTCTGCTGGGCGATCCCGCCCTCGTGACCGATGAAAAACTCGCCATGATAGTTCACACCCTGCGTCTGCCCCGCACCCTGTGTGCCCTGGTGGTGGGCGTCTCTCTTGCGCTGGCGGCCTCCATGCTGCAAAGCGCCACCCGCAATCCGCTGGCCGAACCCGGCCTGCTCGGGGTCAACGCCGGGGCCGTGTTCGCCCTGGTGATCGGCCTCACCTATTTTGGCGTCGAATCCGCCTACGGTTACCTGCTCTGGTCCGGCATGGGGGCCCTGCTCGGCAACCTCATCGTGCTCGGCCTCGGCCTGATGGTGGGGCGCTCCAACCCCCTCAAGCTCATCCTGGTGGGGGTCGCCCTCTCCGCCACCTTCGGCGGCCTCTCCAACTTCCTGCTGCTCTCCAACCAGGTGGTGCTGGAGCAGTTCCGCTTCTGGAATCTGGGGTCGCTGGCCGCCTCGGATCTCGATGCGGTGCTCACCGTGATGCCCTTTGCCCTGCTCGGCCTGCTGCTGACCCTGGCGCTCTGCCGTCAGCTCACCCTGATGCAGATGGGTGACAGCCAGGCGCTGGCGCTCGGCATCCGGCCGACCCGGGTGCGCATCGGCGTGCTCTTGGCCGCCACCCTGTTTACCGCCTGCGCCATCGCCATCGCCGGCCCCATCGGCTTCGTCGGTTTTCTCGCCGCCTACTGCGCCCGCCTGGTGGAGCCGGTGCGCCTCGCCATCCAGGTGCGCTTCTCCGCCCTGTTCGGGGTGCTGTTCCTGCTCGGTGCCGACATCCTGGCACGCTGGCTGATCCAGCCGTTCGAGCTGCCCAACGGGGTGATCCTGGCGCTGATCGGTGCCCCCGTGCTCATCCTGGTGGTGCGCAGCGGCGGCTTCCGCTCCCTGTTGGCCGTCAAATAAGGTTGCCTGCCTCATGAACAATCCCATCCATCCCTCCCCCAACACGGCGCTTCCCACCGGCACCATCGGCCTGCGCATTGGCAGCCGCACCCTGTTGCTGCACCGCCGCGCCTGGCTCATCACGCTGGGGCTGCTGGTCGCCCTGGTGCTGCTCTCCCTGCTGGCGCTGACCCTGGGCTCCGGCAAGCTCACCATGCTGGGGGTGATCCAGACCCTGCTTGGCGAGGGTAACCGGCTGAGCGAGGTGACCGTCTTCAAGATCCGGCTGCCGCGCATCGTCGCCGTGCTGGTGGCGGGAGCGGCCATGGGCCTCTCCGGCTGCCTGGTGCAGACCCTCATTCGCAACCGCCTCGCCACCCCGGACATGATCGGGGTCAACGAGGGGGCCTCCTTGGCCATCATCGCCTTCTCCCTCTACCTGACTCTGGGCAGCTGGCCCTGGTGGGCCGCGCCGCTGGGTGCCCTGTTTGCCGCCGCCGTGCTCTATGCCCTGTGCAACAAGCCGGGGGAGCAGGGCTACCTGTTCGTGGTGATCGGCATCGGGGTCTCCGAGCTGATGAACGCCATCGGCCAGTTCGTGATGTCCACCCAGTCGCTGGTGCACCTCACCAGTCTCTACCTGTGGAACATGGGAAACTTCGTCGGCCAGGGTTACAGCACTGTGCTGCCGGTGGGGATCCTGATCCTGCTGGTCTGCCCCTGGATCATTTATCTCTCCCGGGCCCTCGGCGTACTGCGTCTGGGCCCCGTCACCGCCCAGAGTCTGGGGGTGAACGTCAACCGGGTGCAGCTCGGCGTGCTGGCCCAGGCCATCGTCGTTGCGGCGCTCGGCACCGCCATCGGCGGCCCGGTGGTGTTCATCGCCATGGCGGCCCCGGTGCTCGCCTCCTGGCTCAGCCGGGATCGCATCGTGCCGCTGTGGATTGCCGCCCTGTGCGGCGCCCTGCTGCTGCTGGCCAGCGACACCCTGGTGCGGGTGCTGGCCAGCCCCCACGAGGTGGCCACCGGCATCATGACCCGTATTCTCGGCGGCCTGCTGCTGCTGTTCATCCTGCTCAAAGACCGCCAGAAGGCCGACTGACGATGCCATTCATCCATTTTCAAGACAGACCGAGGGCCGCCTGATGACGCTCACCATCAATCACCTGCAATTTGGCTATCAGCACAAGCCCGTCTTCAACGACATCTCCTTCACCATTCCCCAGGGCAAGCTGGTGGGGATCGTCGGCCCCAACGGCGGCGGCAAGTCCACCCTGCTCAAACTGCTGGCAGGCCAGGAGCAGCAGCAGGCCGGCGAGATCCTGCTCAAGGGCAAGCCGCTGGCAAGCTACGGCAAGAAGGCGCTGGCCCGCGAGCTCGCCTACCTGCCCCAGCGCCCGCTGGTACCCGCCGGCATCCAGGTCGAGCAGCTGGTGCAGTACGGCCGCCATCCCCATCAGGGCTGGTTCAATCAGTGGAGCGAGGAGGATGCCCGCATGGTGCGCTGGGCCTGCGAGCGGATGCAGCTGGGCGACATTCTGCAGCAGAGCGCCAGCTCCCTCTCCGGCGGCCAGGCCCAGCGGGTGTGGCTCGCCATGGTGCTGGCCCAGGATGCAGACATCATCCTGCTGGATGAACCCACCAGCGCCCTCGACATCGGCCACCAGACCGAGGTGATGGAGGCCATCCACCAGATCACCGCCGAGGGCAAGACGGTGCTCATCGTCATCCACGATCTCGCCACCGCCGCCCGCTACTGCGACGAGCTGATCGCACTGGGGGATGGCGGCATCCAGGCCATGGGGCCGGCCCGCGAGGTGGTGACCAAGTCCCTCATCGACCGCCTCTACCAGACCGACGTGGACATACTGCACGCCCCCGGCGACGGCGCCCCCATCATAGTGCCGCGCCGCAGACCGCAGGCCTTTGCCATGCGCCAACCGGCCTGAGCCCCATAAAAAAACCGCCGAGAGGCGGTTTTTTTATGTTTGCAGCTCGGCGCTCCGCCATTCACAGCAGCAGGCTGGTGAGCACCCCGCCCGACCGTGTTTGCAAGTGCCGTGTTTGCCAATGCAGTGCCTGCCAGTACATTGGCTGCCAGTAGAGCGTGCAGCGCCAACCGGCGGGCAGATCTGGGGTCAGCGAGTCCACGAGTTCAAGGGTGAGGGTCTGCTCCGTCATGGCCAGCCAGCGGGCATCGAGAAAATCAAAATAGCGCCCCACCCTGGGGTAGAGCGCCTTGAACAGGCTCTCCTTGGCCGAAAAGATCAAGGTGAGCGCCTCAGCCCTGCTCAGGCCGACGGCGCGGGCAGCGGCCGCCAGCCGGGCCCACTCCTCCCCACTGGCAATACCGGGCCAGAGCTCGCTCGCCTGCCCCTCTGCCAGCCAGCCCTCCAGATCCAGCCCCATCCCCGCCCGACCGGGGCGCACCGCGCACAGGGCCATGCCGCGCCCCTGCAACAGGCTGTGGCTGATGCTGCCTTCAAACCCCGCAGGCCAGCAGGGTTCGCGGGCGTTGCCGATGGCCACGGGGTGCTCCGCGAGGTTGAAGGGGCGCAGGGCTTCGCGGGCCGCAAGACGCCCCGCCAGAAACTCCCCCAGCCGCTTGGGGGCCGCGCGCTGCAAGCTGGCGGGCAGCACCATGCCGGCCGCATCGTAACAGGCCAGGGTGAAGGCGGCGGGGTCAAAGCAGACCCGTTGCAGCGCCATGTGCGCCGCGCCGGGCAGCGGCAGGCTGTCAGCCTGCACGATAAAGCGGTCCAGTGAACAGGCTGGCGCAGTGGCAATGAACATCACGAAGAGCCCTTGGTGGATGAGCCAACATGGTAGCAAATTGCTCCCTCCACACACCACAAACACAAATGACAATTCTTATCATTTGAATTTGTGGTAGCATGAGTTCGCCCGTTTGGGACCCAGTGTTCCACTGATTTCACCAAGAAGGATGTAACGATGAAGATCTCCTCTCCCCTGGCTGCCGTGCTGATGCTGGCCAGCCTGGTCGGCTTCCAGGCACAGGCCGGCAGCGAGACCCGTCAGGTGACCGATGCCAACGGCAAGACCCAGATCGTACCGGCCCAGCCCAAGCGGGTGGTGGTACTGAGCGAAATCGATCTGGACAGCGCACTGACCCTGGGGCTGCAACCGGTCGGCACCGTCAATGGCCGTGGCCAGTCCACCCTGCCCCGCTACCTGCTGCAACAGGCGGGCAAGGAGATCGCCGTGGTCGGCGATCTGGACAACCCCAACCTGGAGAAGCTGATCGATCTGGAACCGGATCTCATCCTCACCGGCCAGACCAAGCCCGAACTGCTGGCCCTGCTCAAGGAGATCGCCCCCACCGTGGTCACCGGCAACTGGGGTGACTCCTGGAAAGAGATCTTCAATCGCAGCGCCCACGTGCTGAACCGGGACGCCGAAGCCAAGACCTTCCTCGCCCAGTATGACGCCCGCCTGCAGCAAGCCCGCAGCAAGCTTGCCAAGCATCAGGGCGAGCGCCTGAGCATAGTGCGCTGGAACCCCAAGGGCCCGAGCTACATGCACAGCGGTACCTTCGCCAGCAGCGTGGTGGAAGAGATGGGGCTGACCCGACCGACCCACCAGATCGGTGACAAGACCCCCCACTCCCCGGCCCTGAGCCTGGAATCCCTCAACCTGCTGGACGGCGACTGGCTGGTGATCGGCACCCTGAGCGCCAGCGGCGATGCGGTGGATGCCATGAAGCAGGCCGAACAGACCCCGGCCTTCCAGCAGCTCGGCGCCATCAAGAGCAAGCGCTTCGGTGCCGTGGACGGGTCGCTCTGGACCTCCACCGGCGGCCCCCAGGCGGCCCTCAAGGTGATCGACGACGTCGAGCAGCTGCTGGCCAAACCCGATGCGGCCCCCATCACCCAATAAGCCCGCGTGATCAGCGTCCACAAAGAAGCCCGCATATGCGGGCTTCTTTTTTATCCATGGCTTTTAACGCCCAACTTATTCCGGCAAGGGCAGCGCCTTTCTGTCCAGCTTGCCGCTACCGGTCTTGGGCAGGGCATCCAGCAGGATGAGCCGCGCCGGCACCATATAGTGCGGCAGCGTCGCCTGCAGCCCCTTGCGCAGGGCGAGGCGATTGAGGGTCACCCCGCTTTTCGCCTCCACGTAGCCCACCAGCATGGCCTCGTCCCCCTCGCCCACCAGACGCACCGCCACCTCCTGCACCCCGGCCTGGCGGCGCAGCCCCGCCTCCACCTCGCCGAGCTCGATGCGAAAACCGCGCAGCTTGACCTGATCGTCGCGCCGACCCAGATAGAGGAAGCGGTCCGCCCCCAGCCGCCGCACCCGATCGCCGGTGCGATAGAGGCGATGGGTGGCCAGGCGCAGGAAGGCGGCGCGGGTCAAGGCCGGCTTGCGCCAGTACCCCTCGCACAGGGCCGGGCTCTCGATGCAGAGCTCGCCGCACTCCCCCTCTGCCACCGGTTGCCCCGCCTCGTCCAGCACCCAGTGCCGATAGCCGGGCAGGCTGTGGCTGATGGTGATCTGGCCATCAGGCCGTGGCCAGCGCACCTCGCTCACCAACGACCAGACGGTGGCCTCGGTCGGCCCGTAGCAGTTCCACAGCCGCCGGGTGCGGGCACAGAGCTGCTCGGCCAGACCTGGGTCCAGCGCTTCGCCGCCGCACAGGGCGGTGAGGGTATTGCGCCCCTGCCAGCCAGCCTTGAGCAGCATGCGCCAGCAGGCCGGAGTGGCCTGCTGCCAGTTGATGGAAGGATCCGCCTCGAGCAGCGCCATCATTCCCAGCGGATCCTTGTTGTGCTCGCCGCCGGCCACCGTCAGCCGGCCACCACCCCAGAGCGGCCCCAGCATCTCCAGCAGGGAGATATCGAAGGCCGGAGTGGTGATGAAGAGCCAGTGGCAGCTCGGTGAGAGCCCGAGCCGATCGCGGATCCCGTCGAGGAAGCAGAGCAGGGCCCGCCGGCTGATGACCACCCCCTTGGGCTCACCGGTGGAGCCCGAGGTGAACATCATGTAGGCAGCCAGGGCATCATCCACCTGGGGCCAGGAGACGGTCCCTGCCGCTGCGGGCCCATTGAGGGTGCGCAGCGGACAGCCGAAGGCGGGAGCCGGCCTGTCGCCGTCGCAGATCACCGCCGACAGGCGCGCCTGACGGGCGATCCCCTGCAGCCGCTCCACCGGAAAGTCCGGCTCAAGGGGCACGAAGGTGAGGCCAAGGCGCAGGCAGGCCAGCAGGCTGGCCACCAGATCGGGGCTGCGGGAGAGATAGAGGCCGACCCGCTCCCCCACCGCCAGCCCCTGCAAGCGGGCGGCAATCTGGGCCACCCGATCATTGAGCACGCCGTAGCTGAGCCACTGCTCATCCGATCCGCCCTCACTGATGCCCTCCCCGCCCATACGGATGGCGGGGGCCAGCGGGGTAGCAGCGAGGCAAGCCGCCAGCCGCGCGCCCAGGTTGGCCGCCCCCTTGGAGGCGCCTCTCAGGGGTGACACGGCCGGGGTCTTATGCTTGATGGTCACTGTCATAGCGCGGCCTCCGTTTGGCGCACCAGCCAGTGCCGATAGAGCCGGCTGGGGGATGGGTGGGCCTTGAGGGTTTGCAGGGTGAGCGGCGCTCGATCCTGTGCAAACGCCTCGTTGAGGGCCGCCAGCAGGGCGAGCTGCTGCACCGAATCCACCCCGAGTTCACACAGGGTCTGCTGCCAGATGCCGGGCACGCCGCACAGGCGCTCCCACAGGGCCACCAGCGCGCGGGCCTCGGCCGGCGGCTGAGCTAGGCCGGGGGCAGCCACTTGTGTGACAGTCGATGGTGTGGCGGCCACTTGCGCCTTCGCCGGGGACGGTGCCGTCGCCACTCTGGCCGGCTGGCCCAGATCCGCCTGCGCCAGCCAGCCAAGCTCGGCCAGCCAGTCAGCCAGCACCGCCTCGGCCCGGGCCTCGGGGATCTGCTCGCCATCGAACTCGAGGCGCAGCTGGAGCGTCTCGCCCCGGCTGCTGACCACCAAGGAGAGCGGCAGCTCCACCTTCTCCACCACGGCGCCAAAGCGCGGCACCAGTTGGTGGGGTTCGGGGGCGGCAGGGGTCGCCGGCATGGGGTAGTTCTCGAACACGAACAGGCTCTGGAACAGACGCGCCCGCCCTTTGGTCAGTGCCGCCAGCGACTGGGTGCCGTGCTCATTGAGCGCCATCAGATCGGCCTGCAATCGGGCGATATGCTCGGCCAAGCTCAACTCGGTGTGCCACTCCAGGGCCAACGGCAGGCTGTTGATGTAGAGCCCGACGCTTGCGGTGATCCCCTCGATGGGGTAATCCCGGCCTGGGGTCACGTTGCCCACCAGGGTAACGGCATCGCCAGAGCGGCATGCCAGCAGACGGTGCCAGGCATATTGGGCCAACAGGCCCGCGGTCACCCCAAGATCACGGGCACGGCGTGCGAGCAAGGTCGCCACCTCGGCCGGCAGCGCCGTGGCGCACAGCGCCGATCGCTGCTGGGTATGGCGCCCGCTTGCGCCCGCGTCCAGCGTCACCCCGAACAGGCAGGCGAGATCGTTGGGCTTGGCCAAGAGCTCGCCCCGCCCCTGCCAGTAGGCGTCGGCGCTGCGGGTTTGGCTGGCGATATGGCGGCCAAATTCGAGCCAGGCGGTATCCGGATCGCGCTGCGGCAGCAGGCCGTTCATGAGAGACTGATAGGCGCGATGCAAGGAACCCAGCAACACGGGGCCGCTCCAGCCATCCAGCACGCCGTGATGGGCGCTGAAGATCACCTTGTGGTGATCGGGGGCCAATTTGAAGCAGGCAAGGCGCAGCAGGGGCGCCTGCTCCAGCGGGATCGGGCGGGCCAGATCCTGCTGGCGATAGGCCTGGACCCGAGCCTCTGCATTTTCCACTTCAGACAAGTCCTCATAGTGGAATGGCAACTCGGCGTGCTTCAAGATGCGCTGCAGCGCCACCCCGTCCGCCAGCACCAGTTCGCTGCGAAGGGCCGGCCAGCGGGCGATCTGCCCCTGCCAGGCCTGACGGTAGACCGCCACGTCCAGCGGCTGGTGATAGTCCATCTCGGTCTGCAGGTGATAGGCGTGATCCCTGGGCAGCAACGCCCTGTGATGGAACATGCTCTGCTGCAGCGAGGTCATGGGCAGCAGGGTCTCCACCTCGCGCCCGCTCAGCACCCGATCGAGCGCGGCTTGCGAGAGGCCAAGCCCCGGGAAGTCGCTCGGGGTGTGACGCGGAGCCTGCAGGTTGCAGCAGTGCTCCACCAGCGCCGTCAGGTTCTCCGCCAGCCGCGCCATCAGGGCGTCGCTCGCCTGCTGGTTGAGGGCGCCCACCTGGCGCAGGGTGAGGCGGCCATCAAACACGCCCCCGTGCAGGCTGACCAGCTCGCGCGGCAGGTTGTCAGGGGACGTGGGTGCCCCCGGTGCCATCGGCAAAGGCTGCCAGGGCTGAGCGGCCTCGCCCTGATGGCTGACCCCCAGATAGTTGAAGACCACCAGGGCTTCGGGCAGTGCCCAGCCACGTGGGTGGTGCAGCCGCAGGGCGTTGAAGCCCACCCCCTTGTCCGGCACGGCGCGCAGCTGCTCCTTGGTGGCGCACACCAGCGCATCCCACGCCCCGGCATCCGCCAGCGCCAGTGGGTAGGTGCTGGTAAACCAGCCCAGGGTTCGGCTCACGTCCAGTTCAGCATCGATGGCCTCACGGCCGTGTCCTTCCAGCATCACGCAGTGACGGTTGCCGTAACCCAGCTCGCTCAGGGTACGGGTCAGTGCCGCCAGCAGCAGGTCGGGCACCCGGGTGAAGTAGGCCTGGTTGGCGGTGTCGATAAGACGGGCCGTGGTCTCCTGACTCAGCTGCAGCAGGCTGGCGGCGGCGCGGCCATCGGTGGCGCGCGCCGCCTCCAGCAGGTGACCCTGGCTGCCTTCCCCCTGAGCCAGCCAGAAGCCAAGCTGATCCTCTTCCCGTTTGGCGTAGGCCGCCAGCCCCTCGCCCCACTGGCGATAGCTGCTGCCCTTGGCGGGCAGTGGCTCGCCCCTGCTCACCCGTGCCAGATCCTCGGCCAGGATGCGCCAGGAGACCGCATCGATGACCAGGTGATGGAAGGCAAGGAAGAGTCCCTCCACCGTCTCGCACTCGCGATCGCCCTCCAAGGAGATATTGCGCAGGCGGGCCCAGGCCAGGGTGTGGCCGCTGGCTGGGTCGAGATCTCCCTGCAACTTGGTCAGGCGGGCCTGCAGTTCGGCCTCATCGAGATTGGCGGCATCCAGGGCCGGCAGCGGCGGCAATGGCAGTTCGGCCAGGTAGCGCTGACCGGTCGGGGTCACCGCCAGGCGCAGGGCATCGTGGTGCTGGCGCAGGGTATCCAGCCAGCCGCGCAGGGCCTCATCGTCCACCCCGGCCGGCAGGCGCAGGATCACCCCCTGGTTCCAGTGACCGGGCTTGGCAAAGCCCTGTTCGAAGAACCAGTGCTGAATGGGGTGGAGCGGGAACTCGCCGGTCAGGCTGCCCTGCTCGCTCCGGTGGCTGACCGCCTGCTGCTGACCGAGCTGGCGGCAGAGGCGGCGCACCGTCTTGGCTTCGAACACGTCCTTCACGCTGCAGTGCAGCCCCGCATCCCGCAACCGGGTGGTGAGCTGGATGCTGAGGATGGAGTCACCCCCTAAGCGGAAGAAGTCATCCTCCACCCCGAGCGGTTGCTTGAGCACCCCTTGCCAGATGGCCAGCACGGTCTGCTCCAGTTCGTTTTGCGGCTCGCCCTTGCTCTGCTGCCAGACGATGGCGGGCAGGCGGCGCAAGTCCAGCTTGCCGTTGGGGGTGAGCGGCATCTCGGGCAGCCAGCAGAGGCGCGCCGGCACCATGTATTCGGGCAGACACTCGCCGGCCCGCTGCAGCAGGGCATCGCCGTCGGGCTCCCTTGCCCCGGCCTGCAAACAGGCGTAAGCGAGCAGGCGCCCCTCCTGCACCACCACCTTGATCTGGCGAATGGCCGGGCACAATTCGGTAAGCCGTGTCTCTATCTCACCCGGCTCGATGCGATAGCCGCGCAGCTTGATCTGCTCGTCTATCCGGCCCAGATACTGGATGTTGCCGTCGCGGCGCAGCAGGGCCCGATCGCCGGTGCGATAGAGGCGATATGTGCGTTCCTCATTCGTTGCATCAAAGGCCAGCTCGATAAAGGCCTCCTGGGTGCGCTCCGGCAGATTGAGGTAGCCGCGAGCCAGCCCCAGCCCCGCCAGGCAGAGCTCGCCGGGGACCCCCACCGGGCAGAGGTTGCCCGCCTCGTCCAGGATCAGCGCCTTCAGGTTGTTGACCGGTCGACCTATGGTGATGGGCGCCCCCGGGGTGAGCCGCGCGCAGAGCGCGGTGACGGTGCACTCGGTCGGGCCGTACATGTTGAAGAGGGCCACCCGCTCCCCCCAACGCTCCACCAGGCTGCTCGGGCACGCCTCGCCGCCAAAGCCGATGGCCTTGAGGGAACCGAGCTCCGCCGCTGGCAGCAGGTTCGCGAGCAGGGCGGTTGGCAAAATCATATGGCTGGCACCCTTGCTGATGGCGGCAGCGATCACCCCTTCCCCCGGCTCGCCGAAGTGCAAGGCCGCGCCGCAGTAGAGGGGCAGCAAGCTGGTCATGTTGCCAGCATCAAACGAGAGGGACATGCAGTTGAACATGGCGCCACCCTTCCCAAGGGCGATGCGCTCGCCGTGATCCGCCATCAGGTTGACCAGGCTGCCCTGCTCCACCATGACCCCCTTGGGCAGGCCGGTGCTGCCGGAGGTGTAGATGATCTGGGCCAGCATGGCGGCATCGCGGGGCACGGCAGGGGCGCTGCTGGGCATCTTGTCCAGCGCAAGCTGGTGCAGATCGTGATACGCGGCAGTCGTGCCCTTGATGGCCTCGGCAAGCCGGGCATCCGGCTCTCCCCCGAGCACCAGCGCAATATTGGCGTCGCTCAGGATATGGGCCAGCCGCTCGGCGGGATAGGCAGGGTCGAGGGGCACGTAGGCCGCCCCCGCCTTCCAGCAGGCGAGCAGGGCAACCACGAAGGCGATATCGCGCCTGGCCTGGATGCCGATGGCGGCGCCCGGGGTGACGCCCTGAGCCTGCAGCCAGTGGGCCAGCCGGTTGGCGCGCACCTCCAGCTCGCCATAGGTCAACGATTGCGCACCGTCGCTGACCGCCAGCGCGTCCGGGCACTGCCCAGCGCGCCGCTCGATATGACAGAGCAGGGTGTCGCGGCTCGGGTAGTCCCGCGGCAGGTCGGCAAGCTGTGCGGCCAGCGCTGCATGGTCGGTGCCCGCCTCCAGCGGCAGCTGCCAGATGTCGGTCCCGGGGGCCGCCACCACGGCGCGCATCAGGTGCAGCAGGCGATCGGCAAGAGCCTGGATGGTCTCTCGCTCGAACAGGGCGGTGGCAAACAGCCAGTCCACCCGGACGGAGTCCATCAGCTCGGTCACCTTGACCGAGATGTCGGTCTTGGCCGGCAACACAGGCGAGGTCTCCTCCACCAGCTGGCAGCCGGGGATGAGATCGTTGAAGTCCACCTTGGCCTGATA
This sequence comes from Aeromonas sp. FDAARGOS 1408, assembly GCF_019048665.1. Lineage (NCBI taxonomy): Bacteria > Pseudomonadati > Pseudomonadota > Gammaproteobacteria > Aeromonadales > Aeromonadaceae > Aeromonas > Aeromonas sp. FDAARGOS 1408. The sequence continues at coordinate 2,067,324 of NZ_CP077394.1, forward strand.
GACCAGCATGATCTGGAAGATGGGGTTGATGGCGGTGGTGCGATCGGCGCCGATGGCCTCGGCCAGTGCCTCGAAGCGGTAGAGCTGGTGATCGAAGGCCGCCAGATCTTCCTCCCGGCACTGCTGCAGATAGTCGACAAAGCTGGGCTTGCCGCGGAGCTGAGTGCGCAGCACCAGGGTATTGACGAAAAAGCCCACCAGCGACTCGATCTCGTGGCGCTCGCGATAGGCGAGCGGGGTGCCGATCACCACCTCCTTCTCGCCGCTCTGGCGCACCATCAGCAATGCAAACAGGGCGTGCAGGCCGATGAAGTTGGAGGTGCTGTGGCGCTGACACAGGCGCTTGAAGCTCTCCCACAGATCGTTGTCGATTGTGGAGAAGACCAGCTCGCCGCCGCTGTCCTGATGGGCCGGGCGCGGCTTGTCGAGCGGCAGGCCGTGCACTTCGGGGCTGCCACCGAGCCGGTCGACCCAGAACGGCTTGAACTCGGCGTGATAATCGAGAAAACGCGGTGAGTTGAACCAGCGGGCATAGTCGATGTAGGTGAGCGGCAGCTCGCTCACCTGCAGGGGCTCGCGGTTCTGATGGGCAAGAAAGGCGCGTTTGAGATCCGCGAACATATTCTTGACCGACCAGCCGTCGGAGATGATGTGGTGCTGGGTGATCAGCAGCACGTGCTCGCGGCTGCCCAGCCGAATAAGGTGCACCCGGCTGAGATCCCCCCGGGTCAGGGAGAAGGGGCGCCCTATCTCCTCGCGCACCCGCCTGGCCACATAAGCCTCGCGCTCGGCTGCGGGCTCTGCGCTCACGTCCTCAATCTGCAACGTGAAGGGCGTGTGGGGCAGGATCTCCTGCGCCCCCCTGCCCGCCTCGTCCTTGATGAAGCGGGTGCGCATGCTGGGGTGGCGGGCAAACAGGTGGTCGAAGGCAAACTCCAGCGCCGCAGTGTCCAGCTCTCCCTTGACGCGAAAATAGACCGGCATGTTGTAGAGGTGGGAGGCCTCCTCGTACTGCTCGATAAACCAGAGCCCGCTCTGGGAGGAGGAGAGCGGCCCCTGCCGGGCGCCCTCGGCCTCACGTTGCGCAAGAATGGGCGCCTCGAAGGCGGCACGGGCCGCCAGGCAGCGCACCAGCTCATCCTTGTGGGCCTTGATGGTGGCGCCGATGGCCGGCGTCACCGCCTCCTTGCTCGACTGGGAGATAAGCTGGCCCTTGTCGTTCAGCGCCAGCTTGACCCCCTGCCGTTCCAGCTGTTTCAACAGCAAAATCATATTGTTCATCTGTACCTCAGACAGCCGGCGTGGCTCGATGGGAAGAAAAACCGTCCTGCCCCTTCTCATTCAGGGCTAGCTTCACGCTCTGACCGCCCAGCCGTTTCAACAGCAAAATCATATTGTTCATCTGTTTCTCAAGCCTCAGGCACTCAGGGTGGCGCCGCCGTCGACGACCAGATCCTGCAGCGTGATGTGGCTGGCCAGATCCGAGGCCAGGAAGAGGACGGTATGGGCGATCTCCGCCGGGGTGGCGACCTTGCGCAGGGGGATGCCGAGCTTGAACTGCTCCGGCAACCCGGCGATGGTGCGGGCCATGGCCTCCTCGCTTGGCAGCATGCCGCGCAGCATGGGGGTATCCGTCGAGCCCGGCGACACCAGGTTGGCGCGCACGCCGAAGGGGGCCAGCTCCAGCCCCACCGTCTGGGTCAGGCTGGTGACCGCCGCCTTGGAGGCGCAATAGGCCGCCATCTGCATGCGCGGCACATGGGCGGCGTTGGAGCCGATGGTGACGATGGCACCGCGCCGCTGCCCCTTGAAGTGGGGCACCAGGGCCCGCAGCAGATAGAAGACGCCGCTGGTGTTGACCGTCATGCAGTCGTGCCAGTCGTCATCGCTTAAGGTTTCGGTGGAGCCGAGGCGCAAGACCCCGGCCCCGTTGACCAGCACATCGAGCCCGCCGTCCACCAACAGCGCTGCGCAGCAGGCGTTGACCGCCTTCGAGTCGCCGATATCGAGCAGCCGGGTGGCATAGGGGTAATCGGCTTCGGGAAACGCCAGATCCAGCCCCACCACGGATGCGCCGGCCGCCACGAACTGCGTTGCCACCTCGCGGCCGATACCACGCCCGGCCCCGGTCACCCAGACCCGCTTGCCAGTGAAATCAAAGGCCATTGCTTGTTGCTCCTTATCCATCACCACACCATCTCCACGCTCTCTTCGTCCTCGGCAAGCAGGCCGTCGAGGAAGCGGCAGAAGTCATCGAGTCGCGGGTGATCGAACACGTCGGAGACCTTGACCTGCACCCCGAACTCGGCGCCGAGCCGATTGACTATCTGGATGGTCTGCAGGGACTGGCCCCCCAGCTCGAAGAAGTTGTCCGTGGGCGCCATGGTGGCGAGCCCCAGGATCTGCTGCCAGATGGTGCCGACCCGGTTCTCGGTTTCGCTGCCAAGGGTCAACGCCTCACCACCCGCCTGGTAGGCGGCCAGCAGGGCCTTGCGATCCAGCTTGTTGGAGCCGGTGCGGGGCAGCTGGTCATAGTGGCGATAGTCGGTGGGGATCATGGCGGCAGGCAACACCCTGGCCAGCTGCGCCTTGATGACCCGGCTGTCGCGCTCCGCCCCCGCCACGAAGGCCACCAGCCGGCGCACGCTGCCGATGCTCACCCCCTGTACGCAGGCCTCGTCCACCCCGGGCAGGGCCAGCAGTTGGGCCTCCACTTCGCCGGGCTGGATGCGATAGCCGCTTATCTTGAACTCGTTGTCGCGCCGACCGAGGTAGACCAGCCGGCCAGCCACCAGGCGCACCCGATCGCCGGTGCGATAGACGGGCACAGCCTCCTCACCGATCCGCAGGGTGCCGAAACCGCCCTGCGCACTCTGCACATTCGCGCTCTGCGCGCTGCCCACATAGCCGTTGGCCAGTTGCGGGCCGAGCAGCACCAGCTCACCCTCGCTGGCAGGTTGCTCCCCCGCCCCCAGAATAAGCGCCTGCATGCCGGGCAGCGGCAGGCCGATGGGCAGCTGGGTCTGGCTCGGATCTTCCTGCTGCAGCTCCTGGGTGGTCACCACCACGGTCGTTTCGGTGGGGCCGTAGGTGTTGAACAGGCGCACATCGGAGCGGCCCTGACGCTGCCACTGGGCCAGCTGCTCGGGATAGACCGCCTCGCCGCCGATGATGACGGTGGTAAGTCCGGCAGGAATGTGGGCCTGACCCGCCGTCAGCGCCACCACCCATTCGTTCCAGAACGCGGTGGGCAGGTCGAGGTGGGTGATCCCCATCTGCTCCACCCCGGCCGCAAAGGCGGGCATGGATTCGAGCAGGGCGTCGGTGCGCAGCACCAGGGTGGCGCCGGCGCTCAGGGTGGCGAACACCTCCTCGATGCTGGCGTCGAAGTTGAAGGGGGCAAATTGCAGCATCCGCGCGTCTTCATCCAGGTGATAACGGCAGCGGGCGGCGGCGGCGAAGTGATCCAGCGCGCCGTGGCTCACTGCCACCCCTTTGGGCAGGCCGGTCGAGCCCGAGGTGAACATCAGGTAGGCGACGGCGCGGCCGGCGGCCGGCTGGTTCAAGCGGTTATCGCTCACCAGATCCCCCGCCAGCAGCGTGCGCCCCTCAAACAGGCTGGCCAGCTTGTGGCGATACTCGGCCTGGGTGATCAGGGTCTTGACCTCCCCCAGCCGCAGAATATGGCCCTGGCGCTCCAGCGGTTGCTCAGGGTCGAGCGGCACATAGACGGCGCCCGCCAGCAGCACCGCCAGCTGGGCGAAGATGGCCTGGGGGGTGCGGGCCAGCATGACCCCCACCTTGTCGCCGGGGGCGACGCCTGCTGCCTGCAGGGCGGCCGCCATCTGTTCGGATCTGGCCAGCAGCGCCTCATAGCTGAAGCGGGCCTCTCCCTGCGCCGTGCTCTGAATCAAGGCAATCTTGTGCGGGGTCTGGGCGGCGAAGTGGCAGAGCGCCTCCAGCACCGGCCGTGCCTTGATCACTTCATGGGCGGGGCCGGTGATCAGGGCGCTGGCCCGCTGCTCGGCCAGCCAGTCGGCCTTGAGGGTCCCCAGGGTCTGGGCGGGCTCGGTCAGCCAGCGGCCCAGCAGGGCAAGCAGGGTGTCGGCGATGGCCGCCAGATCTCCCTGCTGGTAGCAGCCGGAGTTGGCGTCCAGATCCAGTCTGGGCTGGCCATCGACGCCGACCTGCACCTCGATGGTGAGATCTTCCACCGGGCCGGCGCTGATGTTGAGAATATGGGCAGATAGCTGCCCGAAGCGGCGAGCGTGATCGAACGGCATGATGTTGACCAGCGGGCCGAACAGGCGCTTGTCACCCCCCACCAGGCCAAGGTCGCGGCGCAGCAGCTCATAGCGGTAGTGCTGGTGTTTGCGTACCCCGCGCTTGGCCTTGGCCACGGCGCCGGCGGCCCCTGCCAGATCCAGCGTCTCATCAAGCGCAAGAGCCAAGGGGGTGATATTCATCTGCATGCAGGGCACGGTCAGCGACGCCGAGCCGATGCGGTTCATCATCATCAGGCCGAGCAGGGTCTTATCCTGACCGCTCGAAAGCGACAGCTGGGCCGAGAGGCCGGCCAGCAGCAGATCGGGCCAGCCCAGCTTGTGCCCATCGGCAAAGCCGGTCAGGGATTGCCACAGCGCCGCCGGCAGCGGGCGGCTCTCGCGGATAAAGTTGGCAGCAATCGGCGCGCGGGTTTCGCCAAAGGACTTCACCTCGGGCCAGGCTTGCAGCTGCTCCTGCCAGAAGGCGCGGGCGGCGGCGTTCTTGCCGCTCTGCTCACGGCTCGCCTCTTCCGCCAGCACCTCCGCCAGAGAGCCGAAGGGGGATGGGGAGTGCATCTCACCGGCCAGCCCCTCTGCATACAGCTCGGCGATGCGCTGGAACAGCAGGGTGGTGCCAAAGCCATCGAGGGCGATGTGGTGCACACAGCTGTAGAGGTAATCACGGCCAGGGCCGCGCAGCAGGGCGAAGCGGCAGGGCGCCTCTTGGGTCAACTCGAACGGGCGGCGCAGATCGGCCCAGGCCCAGGCGCGGGCCAGCGTCTCGTCATCGCGCTCAAGGGAGACCTCTTCATAGGCCAGGGGCAGCTCGGCCGGGACGAAGCAGACCGCCTCCTTATCATCTTCGAAGTGGCCCTTGAGCGCCTCGCACTCCCCCACCGCCTTGGCAAGGGCTGCGACCAGCACGGCCGCCTCCACCTTGCCATCGAAGGCGATGCACTCGGCGGTGTTGAACATCGCCTTGTCGTCATTGAGCAGATGTCCGGACCAGAGCCCCTGCTGGGGGATGGTCAAGGGGAAGCGGTTCATGGGGTCACCTCCAGCGCCTGGGCTGCCAGCCTGGCCTCGATGAGGCGCCACCAGCCGTTGAGGGTCGGCAGCTTGGCGAGATCCACGAAGCCGAGCTCCACCCCGGCGGCGCGCCACTCGGTGAGCAGGGCCATGATCCGCACCGAATCCAGACCGTAGTCGATGAGGTTCTCGTCGGGGTCAAACTCCCCTTCGTCCTCGTCGATATGGCTCAGCAGCCGTGCCTTGAGCCCCTCGTAAGTCAGGAGCGGATTGGTCAGCAAGGGATTAGTGGGCTGGGCTACAGAAGCGGAGGCCGGGGCAAGGGCCAGCACCTCCTCGCAGCGGATCACCTTGCCGCAGCGGGTCGCCACGTAGTCGAGCGCCATCTGGTGATCGGCCAGGGAGAAGTCCGCCACCCCGTCCGCCAGGAAGAAGGGCTGGATGTCGCGCATGAAGGCGTCGCAGGCGGTCATCATGCAGCCGATATGGCCGTAGATGCCGCCGATGATCAGCTGATCCCGTCCCAACTCTTTGAGCATCTGCTCGAGCTCGGAGCGCTGGAAGGCGCTGTAGCGCCACTTGACCAGCACGGTGTCGTCACGCTCCGGGCGCAGCGCTGCCACCACCTGCTGCTGCTCGGGCCGTTTGTTGAGGCCCGGGCCCCACATGTCGTTGAGCAGGGCGCGATCCTCAGGGGATTGATCCTTGGGCTGGGCGGTGTAGAAGACCGGGATGCCGAGGGCCTTGCACTGCTTGCGCACGGCGGCCAGGCGCTCGGTGAGCGCCGCGATCAGCGGGCTGTTTTCGCCATAGAAGGCGGTGAAGTACTCCTGCATGTCGTGGATCAGCAGGGCGGCGCGTTTGGGATCCAGAGACCAGTTGACCTTGTTGGCCTTCCACTGGCTGGGCATGGCGTAATTGTTCAGGGTTGGGATAGCCATAACGTCATGATTCCTTTTTTAGTTTTATGCGGTTGTCAGGGACTGGCTGACGGCGATGAGGTGCGCAATGCGCGCCCGCAGCCCCTGCTTGTCAATCTTGCCCACCGCCGTCATGGGCAGGGCGTCCAGGGTTTCGAAGCGGTCGGGCAGCTTGAAGTCCGCCACCCCGCGCTCGCGCAGAAACTTGCGCAAGGCCAGCGGCTTCAAGGCGGGATCTGTGCTGACGATAAAGGCGCAGCTCTTCTCCCCCATGGCGCTGTCGGGCATGGAGACCAGGGCCGCATGGGTGATGGCCGGGTGGTGCAGCAGCTGGTTTTCCACCTCTTCCGCCGCGATCTTCTCGCCGCCCCGGTTGATCTGATCCTTCTGCCGCCCCACCACGGTGAGGTAGCCATCGGCATCCTGTACCACCAGGTCGCCGGAGCAGTAGAAACCCTCGGCATCGAACACCCGGGCGTTGTGGGCCGGGCTCCGGTAGTAACCGCGGAAGGTATAGGGGCCGCGGGTGTGCAGGGCGCCAGGCTCGCCGGGGGCGACCGGATTGCCCGCCTCATCGAGGATGCGCACCTCGTCGTCCGGGCTCATGGGGCGGCCCTGGGTGTGAATGACCTTCTCGTCGGGGTCGTCCAGCCGGGTGTAGTTGACCAGCCCCTCCGCCATGCCAAACACCTGCTGCAGCCGGCAGCCGAGCAGCGGCCCTATCTTGCTGGCCACTGCCTCCCCCAGCTTGGCGCCGCCCACTTGCAACAAGTCGAGGCTCTCGAGCTGAGTGCGCGCAGCGGGATCCGCTTCCGCGGCCTGCAGCCAGAGGGAGACCGCCGGCGGCACCAGCGAGGTGAGATTGATCCTGTGGCGGGCGATCAGCGGGAAACAGCTGATGGGGCTGGGGTCGGGCGCGAGCACCACTGTGCCGCCCGCCTCGAACACCCCCAGGGCGCCAGGGGAGCTCAGGGGGAAGTTGTGGGGCGCCGGCAGGGCGCACAGATAGCGGGTATGGGGGCCGAGGCCACAGATCTCATTGCTGCGGCGCACGCTGTAGTAATAGTCGTCATGGGTACGGGGAATGAGCTTGGGAGTGCCGGTGCTGCCACCGGAGAGCTGGAAGAAGGCCACCTCGTTCGCCGGGGTCGGGGCAAAGGAGACGGACGAGGATCCACCCTCATCCCCCTCGCCAAGCCAATGGGTCAGCCCCAGTTCCCCTGCGTCGCCATCCAGCAGCACCAACTCGGCGCCGATGCTTGCCAGCAGCTCACTCTGGCGCCCCTTGCTCGCAAACAACGGATGGGCCAGCGAGCCGATAAAGAGGCGCGGTGTGATCTGCTCGGCATAAGAGAGGAGTTCCAGCCGGTTGTGGCTAAAGAGCGCGTTGACCGGCGCAATGCCGGCCTTGAGCAGGGCAAAGAACACCAGATAGAACTCGGCCACGTTGGGGAGCTGCACCAGTGCGGTATCCCCCACCCCCAGGCCGTGGCGGGCCAGATTTGCGGCCAGCCGGCTCGAGGCGGCGTCCAGCTCGCCATAGCTCAAGCGCCGCTCACCGCAGAGGATGGCCTCGGCGTCGGGGGCCAGCTCGCACTGGCGCGCCAGCATGGCGGTCAGCGACTCGCCGCGCCAATAGCCCTTGGCGCGGTAACGCTGGGCCAATTCGTCGGGCCAGCGGGTGTAGGGCAGGAAGCGGTTGGACTGGGTCATTGCGCTACCTCCGGACTCAGGTCCAGGGCTTTCAGATTTGGCTGCCCACTCGGCCAGCCCAGATATTGAAGCTGCGTCATTGCGCCACCTCCAAATCCAGGCCCAGGGCCTTGAGCATGGTCCCCAGCTTGGTGCCGGTCTCGGCCCACTCCATCGCAGGATCCGAGCCCGCGACGATGCCGGCGCCGGCAAACAGCTCCACCTGATGGCCATCGAGCACGCCGCAGCGGATCACCACGGCCCACTCGCCATTGCCCTGGCTGTCGCACCAGCCGACGATGCCGCTGAACAGGGCGCGCCGGAAGGGCTCCTGCTCGCGGATAAACTGGCGGGCGAGTTCGGTGGGATAGCCGCACAGGGCCGGGGTGGGATGCAGCTGGCAGGCCAGGGAGAGCACCGATGCCTCGCCGCCGAGCAGCCGGCCGGCGATGGGGGTGCCCAGATGCCAGAGGGTATCCGTGCTCATCAGCGAGGGGCTGGACGGTATCGCCAGCTCGCGGCAGTGGGGGGTCAGCACCCGGCGGATCTCGTCGATCACCAACTTGTGTTCATGCTGATCCTTGCGAGAGGCCAGCAGATCCCGGGCCACCATTTCGTCTTGCGCCGGCTCGCTCGCCCGTCTGGCGGAGCCCGCCAGCGGATGGGTGAACACCTCTCCCCCGCTGACCCGCAGCAGCAGCTCCGGGCTGGCACCGAGCAGACGGCGGCCCTGGCCAAGCGGCAGGGAGAAGTGGAAGGCGTGAGGGTTCTGGGCCATCAGACGGGTCATCACCCGCTTCGGATCGGCGGGCTGGTGCAGGGTGAGTGTCAGCTTGCGCGACAACACCACCTTGGATAGCCGGCCTTGTGCAAACGCATCCAGCGCCGCGCTGACCGAGGCCTGGAATTCGCTGGCCGGCGGGGTGCTCTGTACCGAGATGACCCGGTTGGCCTCGGCGGCCTGCTCGTCCGCTGCTGCTGTCGTAGGCGCCTGCTGCGCCGAGACAGGGCGCTCGCCCCGCTTATAACGGCCGGGCACATAGAGGCAGGAGGCCTCCGCCGGGTCGAACGCAAAGGCACCGATCAGCAGCGGGTTGCTCTGGCCGGCGGCGCTGGCCGCCGCCAGCGCGTCGGCAATCTGTTGTTCCAGCAAGGGCCATTCACAGGCGGGGGTGGTGATAGGCAGGCCCAGGTCAGTGGCACTGATCGTGCCCTGCCCCGAGGTAAACAAGAAATCGGGCGGTGACGCAGCCTGGGCAGGCGCGCTATTTTCCATCACAAGAGTATCCACGTTACACCCTCAAATATGATTCAAAATGATAATGATTATCAATTTGTATTTGTGCGGCGGTAAAATACTCGCTTTGAAATCCCCCGGTCAATGGGATTTTTATGTCGATAAAACTGGAACTTATCTGTGGATATTGCCCGTCGTGGCCCGCCGTGCAGGGCCGACCCCTCTTGCCCGTATGAGCACCGCTGCCAACACCCCATATGAGGCTGCGACAAAAACCGCGGACTCACCGCCCGCGCTGGCAGCGAGCGCCATTTACCCCTAAGATGGCGCCATCTTCATTACCATTGTCTCAACCCACGGGATCCTCGATGTTAAAGCACCTGCTTCTGCTCCCCCTCAGCCTGCTGCTGGCGGCCTGTTCACTCACCCAGTACAACGTCAGCGAAGGGGAGATCAACCAGTACCTCAAAGAGAGGGTCGCCTTCGAAAAACAGCTGGGGATCCCCGGCATCATGTCGAGCAAGATCCGCCTCGATGAGATGCAAAGCCGCATCGGTCGCCGCCAAGCTGACCGGGTCGAGCTGGATGCCGCCGGCGACCTGCAGGTGATGAGCCCGCTCGGCAGCCAGCAGATGAAGATCCGCTTCTCCCTGAGCGCCCGTCCCGACTACGTGGCCGAGCAGGGGGCCATCTATCTGCGCGATCTCGAGCTGCTCTCGGTCAAGACAGAGCCGGCCGACGTGGGCACCGCCCTCACCCCGCTGCTGCCCACCTTCAACCAGTCGCTCTCGCTGTTCCTCTCCCAGACCCCCGTCTACCGGCTCGATGGCAGCCGCCAGAACGAGGCGCGGATCAAGGAGAAGGTTGAAGCGCTCAAGGTAGAGCCGGGTCGACTGGTGATCCCCTTCAAACTGATGTGATGCCTGCCGCCGCGCCCCTCTTCTCTTCAACCCCAGGGGCGCGGTTTTTTCTTCTCAAGCCCCTCCCTTTGCCTCATAATGCACACCATTCTCATTTAGATTCATGAGAAGCGTCATAATAAAATCAAACATATGGTGAGAAGGGACATGAGAAAAACCGTACTGGTCCAGGCGATCGCCTGCGCCCTCCTGAGCGGCGCCGCACACGCCGCCGTCAAGGTAGAAGACAAGACATTCAACACCGCTGCCAACATGCTGGCCTACACCGAATTCGAGCTCTCCGGCGAGCCGCTGGCCGAAGCCCTCGGTCTGGATCTGGATGTGCTGGACGCCAACCGCGCCGACGAGCCTACTCCGTTCGACTTCGCCGCCGGCATCGAATCCTATGAATACTCCGAAGAGGCGATGTACGCCCTCAACTATCAATCCGGCATGGGCCCGCACCTGGTGAACGGGCCGCAAAACCTGGCCCGTGGCGGCACCATGGCCACCCTCGGCCAGCGGGTACTGGCCATGGCCGATGCGGTCGGCTTCCCGGCCGATGAAGTGCCGCAAGGCATGTATCCCCTCTCCCTGCCCTACGCCTCTGCCAATCCGGAGTTCGCCCAGGCCGTCAACGCCACCCCGGTCAACGGTGACCAGATCACCATCAAGACCGCCAAGGGCAACGAGAAGAGCGTCAAGACCCAGGTGCCGGCCTACTTCCGCGACTACGCCACCCTGCGCTGGAGCGGCAGTGACAACCTGCTGGTACCGGCGGCCGTGGGCGGCATCCTGCTCAAGGAAGTGATGTGGTCCCAGGACTTCCTCGGCGGCATGCACGTGGCCGAGACCGATGAAGAGGTGGAAGCCGCGTCCGCCACCATGGATCAGGACGGCAAGCACAAGCTGGGCGTCTCTGCCGCCGACGGCTTCAACGGCATGATGCTGACCGAGCAGTCCATCGACAAGCTGGCCATCCTGCAGGGTCAGCTCGGCTTTGACGGCAAGCAGCTGGGCGCCAGGATCACTCCGCAATACGATCCGGCCAAGGGCATCGTCTACTTCCCCCATCAGGTGAAAGTGACCGAGACGGCCAAGAACGAGGTCGGCGCCATCGGCAAGCTCGAGGTGGTTGATGGCTCCGCCCAGCTGCGCGACGCCTGGATGATGCTGTGGCCGCTCTCCGAGTTCTACGCCTTCAGCGATCAGCGCAGCGCCAACACCAACCAGAACCCGGCCTTCCACGCCGTGTTTGACGGTGCCCCGTTCGCTGCCGCACCGGCCGCCAACAAGGGCAGCGATGCCGCCAAGCTGGTGGCGGGTGACGATGCCTTCTCCCTGGCGCTGAACCTCTCCGGCATGGTGTTCAAGAACCTCAATGCCCTCCACTTCGAACCCAAGGCCGGCACCCTGGTGGACAGCTGGCAGGCCGGCAAACAGGCCAAGCACGTCACCACCTTTGACGCCGCCTACAGCCTGGTCGCTCTGCAGATCTTCCAGCGCGCCCAGGATGCGCTGCCGGTAGGCTACGCCGCTGGTGACAATGGCGAGCTGAATCTGAAAACCGCTCAGGGCCAGCAGGCTCTGGTGCTCATTCGCCAGCAGGCCGACTTCATCCTGGCCAATCTCAAGGGCAAAAATGGGCTGGTGCACGATGGGATCACCCTGGGTGGCAAGCTCGATGCCGGCCAGTCCATCGACGCGCAGTTTGCCGCCATCCGCGGCCTGACCGCCGCCTTCCTGGCCACCTCGGATGCCAAGTACCGCACCGCGGCGCGCGAGCTGTTCATCGCCGCCGACAAGGCCTACTTCAACCAGAAGGCCGGTACCTGGCTCGCTGGCAAACAGGGTGAATACACCCCCTGGACCCAGGCCGCCATCTCCGGCGCCCTGCGCTCCGCCATGCTGAACCTGCGCAACGAAGGTAGCGAAAAGGCCCCGGCGCTGGAACTGGCCCAGCTGACCCAGCGCTACGTGAGCTGGTTCCGCGGCACCGTCAACGGCGGCATGCAGATGGCCGAATGGATCGGTGACTCCGGCGAGAACGTCATCGAAGGGGCCGGTGGTGACACCGACGAAGATGGCGTCCCGCAAGTCACCGCCGCCGGTGGCAAGCACGGCACCGCCATGGTGATGGCCGCCAAGGCGCTGATCACCGAGAAATAATCAGCCACCGGCTGAACAGCAAAAGGGAGCCTTATCGGCTCCCTTTTTAGTTGTGGCGTCTGGCGTTGGCAGCGACATCACCCCAGCTTGGCCAGCATCTCCTTGGTCACCAGCACTATGCCCTGCTCGGAGCGATAGAAGCGGCGGCTATCCTCGTCCGCGTTCTCCCCCACCACCAGGCCATCGGGCAGCTTGCAGCCCTTGTCCACCACCACCCGCCGCAAGCGGCAGCCGGAGCCTATCTCTACCCCGGGGAAGATCACCGCCTGATCCAGGGTGCAGAAGGAGTGCACCCGCACATGGGTGAACAGCACGGAGTTGAGCACGAAGGAACCGCTGACAATCGACCCCCCCGCAAACATGGAGTTGATGGTCATGCCGTGCTGGCCGTTGCGGTCCTGCACGAACTTGGCTGGCGGCGTCATGGTCTGGCTGGTCCAGATGGGCCAGTTTTCGTCATAGATGTCCAGCTCGGGCACCACGGAGGCGAGATCCATGTTGGCCTCCCAGAATGAATCCAGGGTACCCACGTCCCGCCAGTAGGGTTTCAGCCCCTCCTTGGCCCCCACGCAGGACATGGTGAACGGGTGGGCAAACGCTTTGCCCTCCCCCACGATGCGCGGGATCACGTCCATGCCGAAGTCATGCTTGGACTCCTGGTTGTGGATATCCTCCTCCAGCAGCTGATAGAGGTACTCCGCCTCGAAGATGTAGATGCCCATGGAGGCCAGGGAGACGTGCTCGTTACCCGGCATGGCGGGCGGATTGGCCGGCTTCTCAACGAAGGCGCGGATCTTGCGCTGCTCGTCGATGTCCATCACCCCGAAGGCGGAAGCCTCCGCCCGCGGCACCTCGATGCAGGCCACCGTCACCTTGGCGCCGAGGCGCACGTGATCGAGCAGCATGGCGGCATAGTCCATCTTGTAGATGTGATCCCCCGCCAGCACCACTATGTATTTGGGGCCGTAGTCACGGATGATGTCTACGTTCTGGTAGATGGCATCGGCGGTGCCGCGATACCAGTGCACCTCGTCCACCCGCTGCTGGGCAGGCAGCAGGTCGATGAACTCGTTCATCTGGTAGCGCAGGAAAGACCAGCCCGATTGCAGGTGACGCAGCAGGCTGTGGGACTTGTACTGGGTCACCACCCCCACCCGGCGAATGCCTGAGTTGATGCAGTTGGAGAGCACGAAATCGATGATGCGGAACTTGCCGCCAAAATGGACGGCAGGCTTGGCGCGGTTGTCGGTCAACTGCTTCAGGCGACTGCCCCGTCCCCCCGCGAGCACCAAGGCCATACTCTGGTTCAATAGTTGCCGTGCTTTGGCAGTATTTACGGGTTCTAACAACATAATTACCTCTGCCTTGTTTTGATCCATTCTCGATTCATCTTCGCCTGTTTCCGGCGTCATGAAAGTGGTTTCACTCACATTTAACTGATTTCAATTGGCCCTTTTCCAGGAGTTGAGCGGGATCGCATGCTTTGCGATGCGAGCTTGGTTAGAATTTCAGCATCAACGACATCATCAAGGATGACACCATGTTGAACAAGCTCGGGAGTAACCAGCTGATGGTGATGGCTCTCATCTGTGCTCCCCTGCTGATGCTGCAGGGGCTCTGGCTCGCCTTCGTGAGCACGCCGCTCACCCTGCTGCTCATCCTCGCCACCAGCCTGCTCGGCTTTGGCCTGCTGATCCGGCTGGTGATGGGGCTGCAACAGGCGGATCGGGAGAGACAGGAGCAGGTGTGGTGCCGGGCGCTGCAACTGCGCGACCCCACCTGCCTGGAAACCCCGACAGCCCAGGCCGCCCTGCAGCAGCTGCTCGCCCACTTCAACGAAGCCGAGCTCGATGCCCACCGTCAGATCAGCGAACTGCACAATCAGGCGACCCAGGACGAGCTGACCCAGCTGCAAAACCGCCACGCCTTTCGGCGCGACATGACCGAGCTGCTGCAGCGGGATCAGGATACCCAGACCGCGACTCTGGTGCTGGTCCGCGCCACCGAGCTTGGCAAGCTCAACGCCCAGCGCGGCTTTCAGTCGGGGGATGCCTACATCAAGGATATTGCCAATCTCATCAACAAAGTGGTGAGCCGCTTTCCCGGCCATCAGGTCTACCGCATCTCGGGGGCCGACTTCGCGGTGCTGGTACGGCCGGAGGCCAACATACCGCCCCCCCTGCTCGGGCGGGATCTGAAGATCGCCTTCGACCACTATCAGCAGCAGCACGAGCTGGAGAGCGCCGCCTACTCCGGGCTGACCCGGCTCAGCAGCGGCCAGAAGATAGAGGCCATTCTGGCCCGGGCGGATCTGGCGCTGGCCCGCGCCCAGACCGAGACGGTCAATGGCTGGGCAATCCAGCAGGATGACAATGTGGTGGAGCTGCAGGGGCAGCATCACTGGAAGCTGGTGCTGACCGAGCTGCTGGAGCAGGAGCGGATCGACTTTACCTATCAGCCAATCCAGCCCATGCACCGCAGCATGCTGGCCTACAACGAGATCTACACCCGTTTCAGCGGTGCCGACGGTACCGTGCTGCCCACCGACACCCTGTTTGCCATGGCCCAGCGGCTGGACATGGTGATGCGGCTGGAGCAGATGCTGGTGATCCACGTCATGCGCCAGTACCGGGCCTTTGGCTCCAACCAGAGTCGCTGGGGCATCAACCTCTCCAGCAATCTGCTGCAAAACAGCGCCTTCCTGATCTGGCTGGACCGACAGCTGCTCAACGACCCCAACACCAGCGCCAACCTGGTGTTCGAGCTGGATGAGGAGCATCTGGAGCGCAACCTGACCGGGGCCAAGCGGGTGTTCGAGCTGCTCAGACGCAACGGCAGCCGCTCCGCCATCTGCAACTTCGGCAAGGGGATCGGCTCGTTCAATCTGTTTCGTGAGCTCAAGCCCGACTACATCAAGCTGGATCCCGCCCTCATCACCGGGCTGGAGCAGGATCTAACCAATCAGCAGTTCGTGCGGATGATCGTCGACGTGTCACACCGGATGGGGTGCCAGGTGATTGCGGAAGGGGTCGAGCAACTGGGCCAGAAGCAGTTGCTGCAGGGCATGTATGTAGACGGGTTGCAGGGCTATCTCATCGCCAGGCCCCAGCCGCTTCGGCCGGACATCAGCCAGCTCGGGCTCTTTACTGAGGATGCTTCAACTTCAACAGAGTCAGAATGATGTCGTTGAGCTGGCGATAGCGCTCCAGCTCCTTCTGATCGTAGCGGGTCGCCAGGGCGGTGGGATTGTGGCGATTCTTGAGGTAACGGTTGATCTGCAGCCGGTTGAAACCCGCCACCTGATAGACCTGCCCCAGCAGAGCATTGAGCTCCTCATGTTCAAGACCGGCCTTGGCGAGGTAATCCTCCTGGGCCGGGCTCTCCAGCTGGCAGCTCTGCTTGGCGATGCGGCCGGTCTCCTGCAGATAGCTGAGCCACTGCTCCAGATAGAGCGGCTTGCAGCCCGCCAGCAGATTGAAGAAGCCCACCGCATCGCAGCGGCAGTCGGTCAGCAGCAGCACCGCCAGTCGATCGTCATCACAGTGAAAGGTGACGGGGCCGCTCTGTCCCCAGTCCAGCGCCTGGACCCGGATCTCGGCCCGCTCCCCCGCAGCGCCGGTGACGTCGAATACAAACATGGCTCCTCCCGCTCGGCAAAAGGTTGATGATGGACCATCCCTTTGGCGGGTGCAAAGGCAAATCGCCTTTTCATTCAGTATTCTGCAAGCCGGCCATAAAAAAACCGACATCCATTACGATATCGGTTCTCGTCACGCGGGCCAAGGCCCGGTTCAATGCAGCCTGGTTCAGGCGTCCAGTTCCACCAGCGCCTTGGCCAGCTCGATGGGTTCGAGCTCCTGCCCTTCCAGATCGGCGTTCCAGTTCGGGCCGACCAGCACGTCGTCTTCGTCCAGATCGTTGATCCAGATGTCGAGGAACTCTTCCAACTCGATCACTTCCGGCTCGTAGTCGGCCCACTCGTCCACGCAGTGCAGACGGGCGTCCTCTTCGGCGGACCAGAGCGGCATCACGTCCGCATCTTCGAACTCGGCTGAGCGGCAGACCACCCAGTCTTCACCGTAGCGCAGACCCCACACCTGACCCGACTCGCGGACTTCTTCGATGAACAGTTGGAAATTGGCGTCAAGATTGTCAGTTAACTTACTCATGGGGCTCTCTCTTTAATCGGGTGCTGCGGCCACGGCAGTGCCGAGTGGCAATGCGGTGGCCAAATGGTGTCGCAAAAGCGACATGGACTCAAGCATCTTGGGGGTTATCACACAAAAAACTGCCCGATGGCGGGCTTTACCTGACAAAACGCCTCCCGAAGGAGGCGTTTTCAGCGCAGAGGGCGGGATCAACGCTCCCAGTACACCTCTTCCAGGCTATCTTCCTTCTCCGGCAGACCGCGCGACAGGCGCGGGCTGCTCTGGGCCAGCACCTCGTAGCTGACCCGGTTGGCGTACTTGCACACCTGGGAGAGGGAGGAGTAGGTGAGGAACTCGGCCACGTGCTTGGCGGAGTTGGGCACGGCACTGCGGTGATAGGCGTTGGCCACCATGTCGTGCAGCACGGCGGAGAGCGCCCCATCCCCTGCCCCGTTGGTGTTCTTGATCTTCTCCGGCCCGCCCATGTAGGGGGAGATGTGGGAGTAGATGCGCTTGGGCACGCGGCAGCCGCTGCGGGTCATGGGGCGGCTGAACTCGTACATGTTGAACTCGGGGATGACGCCGGGCAGCAGCGGCAGGGTTGTTTCGCGCTTGAAGTCATCTTCGGTGTAGGCAGCCATGTAGAGCCCCACCGGACCTGCGGTGCAGAGCACCATGTCGGCCCAGTCCAGCGCCTTGTCGGCGGCGGCCAGCGGATCGGAGAAACCGGTCAGGGCCTCGCCCTCTTCCTCGTTCATGGCGAGCACGGTGACGTTCTCGCTGATGAAATCGCGCCACCACTGGGGGTCGGACTCGATGACGAAGCGGGTACCCAGGGTCAGCACCACTGGCACGCCGGCCTCGCGGGCATAGCGCACCGCGGCCATGGCCGCTTCCTTCATCGGAGTGCCATCTTCACCGCGCACCAGGTAGGCGGTGATGACCAGGGCGGAGGACTCCTTGATGATCTCCTCGGGGATGTGGGCCACATCCAGATGGTCCATCTTGCCGGCGTTGATGCCAAAGCTGCGTTCGCCCCCTTCGGTGATGAAGGTGAAGCAGCGGCCGACCGGGCCGTCTACCGGTTGCAGGTAGTCCAGGTTGACCCGCGACGAGGTGTTGCACAGATAGCGGTAGGCGTAGCTGCCGATGCGGATGTCCTGGCTCATGACGCCGAGCAGGATGGAGTGGGAGTCCGCCAGTACCGAATAGTTGTGCATAGTGTTGCCAATGGTGCCACCGGCAAACTCGCTCACCACCATGTTGTTGCTCTTGAGCTCGTCATAGATCTGCTCCGCCACCTCGTCGGAGATGAGCATGGAGTGGCCGCGGCTCAGGCCGTAACGCTCGAGAAACGCCAGGTCAACGTGCGCTTCGATGTCGACCAGCGTCTGGTCAATCCCGACCACATAGGCCTTGCCCCGCTCCGAGAGCTCCGCACTCTGGGAGATGAGGGGATCACGACGATCCACTGGAAAGTAGTGTTTGGACTTGCGCTGACCGGGAAATTTCATGGCAATGTTCTTGTGCTCTGGGGGAAAGAGGGGCGGGATTTTAACACAATCCGCCGCGCCGAAAAGTCGCCTGATTAAAATATGAAGTCAGTATAGACAAGGGTTACAGAGGAAAACGTTTACCAAAACCCATCAAAAAACCACCTCGCGAGGAGGTGGTTTTGGGGGCGGAGAAGACTCAGCCGGTGGCGAGCCCGCTGGCCAGCGCCAGCACCGAGAAGAGCCCGAGCGAGAGCCAGAAGAAGAGGGTGCCGAAGAGGCGCGGCATGTTCGGCGCCTTGGGGATCTGGATGCCGATGGCGTGCAGGATGCGCCCCACCAGCAACAGCACGCCGCCAAGGTGCAGCCAGAAGGCACCGACTCCCGCCAGCTCGCACAGCGCCATCAGCAGCAGGGTGAGCGGCACGTACTCGGCGAAGTTGCCATGGGCCCGGATGGCGGCGCGCATCTCCGGCGCCTCCCCTTCCCCTATCATCACCTTGAACTGGGCGCGGCGCTTGACCACCCAGAAGGAGAGCAGCAGAAACAGCAGCCCCAAGAGGCCGGCGTAAATCAGGGTGATATGCATCATGATGACGCTCCTTCTCCTTGGATAACGAACAAAACACGGCCCGCTCCGGGGTACGGCACGGGCGGCGTGTCGATCAGGCCAGCTCGCGGCAGATCAGCGACACCATCATGCGAATGTGGGCCTGATCGCTGTTGAGGGCCGGAATGTATTCAAACTGCTCGCCCCCGGCGGCCATGAAGATCTCCCGGTTCTGCACCTGGATCTCCTCCAGGGTCTCGAGGCAGTCGGCGGCAAAGGCGGGGCAGATCACATCAAGCCGCTTGATCCCGGTGGCCGGCAGGCCGCCGATGGTCACGTCGGTGTAGGGCTTGAGCCACTCCTCCTTGCCAAAACGGGACTGGAAGCTGGCGGTCCACTGGCTGGCCTCCAGCCCGAGCGCCTCGGCCAGCAGGGCGGCGGTGCGTCGGCACTGCTGACCATAGGGATCCCCTTCCCGCTCGTAGCGCTCGGGAATGCCGTGAAACGACATCAGCAGGTGCTCGCCCTGGCCGTGCTGCTCCCAATGGCGGCGCACGCTCATGGCCAGCGCCTGGATATATTCGGGGTGAGCATGGTAATCACGAATGAGCCGCACCACCGGCAGGTTGCGCTCTTTTTTCATCGCCCGGCTCCAGCCATCGAACACCGAGGCGGTGGTGCTGACCGAATACTGGGGATAGAGCGGCAACAGGATCACCCGGTTGACCCCCTTGGCCTTGAGCGCCTGCCAGCCCTCATCCAGCGAAGGGGAGCCGTAGGTCATGGCCAGCTCCACCGGCACCTCGACCCCTTCGCGTCTGAGCTCCTGCTCCAGCGCCGCGCGCTGCTGCTGACTTATCACCATCAGCGGCGAGCCCTGCTCGGTCCACACCTGCTGATAGAGCTTGGCCACCTTGGGAGAGCGGGTCGGCAGGATGATGAAGTGGAGCAGCGGGCACCAGAGGTAGCGCGGCAGGTCGACAACCCGCTGATCGTGCAGAAACTGGCTGAGAAACGCCTTGACGGCGGCCGTGGTGGGCGCGGCTGGGGTACCCAGATTGACCAGCAAGATCCCGGTTTTCGTGGTCACGTTTGCTTCCTGTCTTTCTGTTGTTATGTCTTATATGCAAGAAAGGGCCCTGTCGGGCCCTTGTCTCAATGGCACATTGCCGCTGGCCCCTGGGGGACGATGGCAATGGCGGGCTTAGCCCAGGATGGTCGCCAGCTGCTTGCTGACCAGTTCCACCGGCTGGGTGCCATCAATCTTGACGTAACGGGTGTTGCCCGCTTCCGCTTCCTTGCCGTAGAAGCCGATGAGCGGTGCGGTCTGCTGATGGTACACATCCAGACGCTTGCGCACTGTGGTCTCTTCGTCGTCGGCACGGATCACCAGATCTTCACCGGTCACGTCGTCCTTGCCTTCCACTTTCGGCGGGTTGAACACCACGTGGTAGGTACGGCCGGAGCCGGAGTGAACGCGACGACCGCTCATGCGCTTGACGATCTCTTCGTCCGGCACGTCGAATTCCAGTACGAAATCCACGGCAACACCGGCGTCCTTCATGGCTTGCGCCTGGGGAATGGTGCGCGGGAAACCGTCCAGCAGGAAGCCGTTGGCGCAATCCGGTTGGGCAATACGCTCTTTGACCAGGCCGATGATGATGTCGTCAGAGACGAGCTGACCTGCGTCCATCACGGCTTTGGCCTTGAGGCCCAGCTCGGTGCCCGCCTTGATCGCGGCACGCAGCATGTCGCCGGTGGAGATCTGCGGAATACCGTGTTTTTCCATGATGAACTGAGCCTGAGTACCCTTGCCGGCACCCGGAGCCCCCAACAGAACAATGCGCATACACGCTCCTATTGATTGGTTATTCAATTCTTGAGAAGGCAAAAAACTACACGGTTTCGCTCATTTCCACAAGCTTGCCCCGTGTGAGTGACTTATTTTTCACCATTTTCCCGTCACGGCAATACGACCATTGGCGCAGATCCGTTTACGAAAAATGAGTGAAAATGCAGCAACGCTGCACGCAACTGGCGCCCGCCCCAAACGGGGCAGGCGCCAGAAAAGAAAGAGCCCACTGCACGCAGTGGGCCCAAACATCATGCCTGGAGTAACAGACGGTTGATACGGGAGACGAAGCTCGCCGGATCATTGAGCCCGCCCTGCTCGGCCAGCTGGGCCTGTTCATGCAGCAGAGTGACCCACTCGCCGAACAGTGCCTCGTCCTGGATGGTGTCGAGTTTCTTCACCAGGGCGTGGTCGGGGTTCAGTTCCAGAATGTACTTCTGCTCCGGCACCGGCTGACCGGCGGCGCGCATCAGCTTGATCATCTGGGTGCTCATGCCGTGGGCATCGGTGACGATGCAGGACGGCGAGTCGGTCAGACGGTGGGTGACGCGCACCTCTTTCACCGCCTCGCCCAGGCTCTGCTTGACCCGCTCCACCAGACCGGCGTTGGCCTTCTCGGCCTCTTCCTGTGCCTGTTTGGAGGCTTCGTCTTCCAGATCGCCGAGATCCAGCTCGCCACGGGTGACTGAGACCAGCTGCTTGCCGTCGAACTCGGTCAGGTGGCTCATCAGCCACTCGTCGACCCGCTCCCACATCAGCAGCACTTCGACGCCCTTCTTGCGGAAGATCTCGAGGTGCGGGCTGTTCTTGGCGGCGGCATAAGAGTCGGCGGTGATGTAGTAAATCTTCTGCTGGCCTTCCTTCATCCGGCCAACATAATCCTCAAGGGACACGGTCTGGGCTTCGCCCTCGCCGGCGGTGCTGGCAAAGCGCAGCAGCTTGGCGATCTCTTCGCGGTTGGCGTAATCCTCGGCCGGGCCTTCTTTCAGCACATTGCCGAACTCGCTCCAGAACTTGGCGTACTTCTCGGCATCGTCCTTGGCCAGCTTGGCCAGCATGGTCAGCACGCGCTTGGAGCAGGCCTTGCGCAGGGAGACGGTCACCTTGTTGTCTTGCAGGATCTCGCGGCTGACGTTGAGCGGCAGATCGTTGGAGTCCAGCACCCCTTTGACGAAGCGCAGGTAGGTCGGCATGAACTGCTCGGCGTCATCCATGATGAAGACGCGCTGCACGTAGAGCTTGAGGCCGTGCTTCTGCTCCCGGTTGTAGAGGTCAAACGGAGCGCGGGCCGGCACGTAGAGCAGGCTGGTGTACTCCTGCGCCCCTTCCACCCGGTTGTGACCCCACAGGAGCGGATCTTCGAAGTCGTGGGCGACGTGCTTGTAGAACTCCTGATACTCCTCGTCTTTGATGTCCTTCGGGTTGCGGGTCCACAGCGCAGTGGCGCGGTTGACCTGCTCCCACTCGCCCGGGGTGCCGACGATGGTTTCACCGTCTTCTTCCCGATCCGGGGTCCCCTCTTTGAACATCTCCACCGGCACACTGATGTGATCGGAATATTTGCTGACCACGGAGCGCAGACGCCAGTCGTCGAGGAACTCGTCCTCTTCGGCACGCAGGTGCAGGATGACGTCGGTACCGCGACCCTCTTTGGTCACGTCAGCCACGGTGAAGGAGCCTTCCCCTTCCGATTCCCACTGCACGCCCTGGCCCGGTTCGGTACCGGCGGCGCGGGAGACCACGGTCACCTTGTCGGCGACGATGAAGGCAGAGTAGAAACCCACCCCAAACTGACCGATCAGCTGGGAGTCGCGGCCCTGATCACCGGAGAGGTTCTTGAAGAACTCGGCGGTACCGGATTTGGCGATGGTGCCCAGGTGCTCGATCACCTGATCCCGGGTCATACCGATCCCGTTATCGGAGATGGTCAGGGTCCGTTTTTCTTTATCAACCACCAGGCGAACGCGCAACTGGCCGTCGTTTTCGAACAAAGAGGCATCGGAAAGCGCCTTGAAGCGCAGCTTGTCCGCCGCATCGGAGGCGTTGGAGATCAGCTCGCGCAGGAACACTTCTTTGTTGGAGTAGAGGCTGTGGGCCATCAGGCTCAGCAGTTGTTTGACTTCAGTCTGAAACCCGTGGGTTTCGGCATGAACGCTTTGGGTCATCGACACTATCCTCAGGCGATTCGGGTTGAACATATTCCCGATCCAAGATGGGGCCGGTGATCGCCATTTCAAGGGGACAGATGCAACGAACGGTGCGAATGGCGATTTTTGCGCCAATCGAGGCTGTGACCCCATCCTGCGCAAATAAAAAACCCGCCGAGGCGGGTTCTGGTATCGCAGGCTGAGTCGCGACGCAGGGCCTGTTGAAGAACAGATGCTGACTCAGTTGAGGGGCTGACGCTGACTCAATTGAGAGGCTGACGCCCCATCAGGGAGTGGGAGAGCGTGGTGCCGTCCACCAGCTCCAGCTCGCCGCCCACCGGCACCCCATGGGCAATCCGGCTCACCTTGACGCCGGCGGCGCGGGCCATGTCGGCGATGTACCAGGCGGTGGCGTCCCCTTCGATGGTGGGGTTGGTGGCCAGAATAAGCTCGCTGATCGCCTCGTCTTTCAACCGTCGCTCCAGGATCTCCAGCCCCAGCTCTTCCGGACCAATGCCGTCCAGCGGCGAGAGGTGGCCCATCAGCACGAAGTAGCGGCCGGAGAACTGGCCGGTCTGCTCGATGGCGGCCACGTCCGCCGGACTCTCCACCACACAGAGCAGGCCGTTCTCTTCGCGCTTGGGATTGGCGCAGATCTCGCAGCGCTCGTTCTCGGTGAAAGTGCGACAGTGGCTGCAGTGGCCAATCTCGGTCAGGGCGCGAGAGAGCAGCTGGGCCAGTCGCAGGCCGCCGCTGCGCTCACGCTCGAGCAGGGTAAACGCCATGCGCTGGGCCGACTTGGGGCCGACACCCGGCAGCACCTGCAGGGCTTTCATCATCTCATCCAGCAGCGGGCTGAATTTCATGGGCTTGGTATCCTTTGACGCTGTGTCGGCCACGGCGCCCTGACGGGCAAGGAGCGCGACCGAACCTATCTTGTTGGCGCAGGACTATACCCGAGCCAATCCCGAGCGCCAATGGCCTTGTGCCCTCAGCCCTCTGCCGAAACGGAGGATGATGCCGCGCTTGCCAGCAGGATGCGCTGGCGGCCGCTGTAGATCTCGGCCCGCCCCGGGCGGCAAAAGCCCACCAGTGTCAGCCCCGTCTGCTCGGCCCGCTCGACCGCAAGCTCGGTGGCAGCCGAGATGGCGAGCAGGATCTCAACCCCGGCGCTGGCGCACTTTTGCACCATCTCGAAACTGGCGCGGCTGGTCACCAGAATGGCACCGTCACGGCGGCCAGCGCGGCACAAGTGCCCCACCAGCTTGTCCAGTGCAATATGGCGCCCCACATCCTCGCGAATGGCGAGGATGTTGCCCTCGCCGTCCACGTGCACGGCGGCATGGGTCGCCCCCGTGCTCTGCCCCAGCAGCTGGAGCGGGCGCAGCGCGCTCAGCACCTTGTCGATATGACCCACCGCAAAGCGCTGGCTGTCGGGCAGCCTTGGCTGGGTGCGCACCACCTGCTCCAGGCTCTCGCTGCCGCAGATGCCGCACCCGGTGCGCCCGGCCAGGGTGCGCCGCTTCTCTTTCAGGCGATGGACGCAGCGATTGGCCAGGGTGATGTGCAGCTCGATGCCGCGACAGGCGCTCTGCTGCTCGATGTCGTGGATATCGAGCAGGCTGTCGATGATCCCCTCGGAGAGCGAGAAGCCGATGGCGAAATCCTCCAGATCGGCGGCCGAGCACATCATCACGCTGTGGGCGATGCCGTTGTAGACCAGCGCCACCGGGGTTTCGCAAGGCAACTGCATGGCGCTGTCGGTAGTGACGCCGCGCTGATGGTAATGGACCACCTCGCGATGGGCGCTGAGCGCCTGCGGGGTATCGGGGTCGAGTTCAAGCAACATCTGGGGGCCCCTTAGTTGAGGGTGCGGGGATCTTTGGCCGAGATCCCGAGCCGTTTCATTTTCGACAGCAAGGTGGTGCGCTTCATGCCGAGACGCTGGGCCGCGCCCCGCTCGCCGGCAACGATACCGTTACACGCCTTCAGCGCCCGGATGATGCTGGCCCGCTCATCTTCCCCTTGAGCCTCGTCACCTTGCGGCAAGGCGGGCAGCGGCTCGCGAAACAGCTCACGGGCCGGCTCGTCATAGACCAGGGTCTCTATCTTGTGAAAGCCCTTGAGGGGCAGCAGCTCGTCCGGCGAGAGGTTGAGCACGTGGCCGCGGGTCATCACCACCGCCCGCTCGATGATGTTCTCCAGCTCACGGATGTTGCCGTACCAGGGGAGCGACACCAGCATCTTCATGGCATCGGCCGGGATGGAGGTGATGGTGCGGCGCATCCGCTTGGCGATCTTCTTGATGAAGAAGTTGACCAAGAGCGGAATATCCTCGCGCCGCTCGCGCAGGGGCGGCAGCTCGATGGGAAAGACGTTGAGCCGGTAATAGAGGTCGCTGCGAAAGCGCTTGTTCTTGACCATGGAGAGCAGATCGCAGTTGGTGGCCGCCACCAGCCGCACATCGATGGCGATGGGGTTGCTGTTGCCCACCCGCTCCAGCTCGTGTTCCTGCAAGACCCGCAACAGTTTGGGTTGCAGATCGAGCGGCATGTCCCCCACCTCGTCGAGGAACAGGGTGCCCTTGTGGGCCCGCTCAAAGCGGCCGATGCGCTGGGTCAGCGCCCCGGTGAAGGCCCCCTTCTCATGGCCAAACAGATCGCTCTCGATAAGGCCGGTGGGAATGGCGGCGCAGTTCACCTTGACCATCTCGTGATCGTGGCGGGTACTCAGGGCGTGAATGGCCTGGGCGATCAGCTCCTTGCCGGTGCCGGTCTCCCCCAGAATGAGCACGGTGCAGTCGCTCTGGGCCACCAGTTTCACCTTCTCCAGCACCTTCTCCATCACGGCGCTCTGGTAGATGATGTTGGCAAAGTCCCCCTGCGGAGCGGGTCCGTCGACCCGAAGGGTCTTCTCCCTGGCGCCGGTGGTGTTGGAGATCTCCTGCTGCGCCTGCACGTTGTTCATGGCAATCGCCGTGCGCGCCGCCACTTGTTCGAGCAGCGAGATGTCGAGGTCGGCGAAGAAATCCGCCTGTGGGTGGGAGAGGATCAACACCCCCAGCAGGTTGCCCCGATAGCGCAGCGGCAGGATGCAGGAGCTGTCGGCGTCGGGGGGCAGGATCTGGGAGGTGAAACGGCAGCTCGACTGGCAGCCGTGGCCCTGCTCGCGATAAATGAAGAAGGGCTCGCTGTGGCCGAGTGCCCCCTGCAGGCAGTTCTTCTCAAAACACGAGTGGTTGATGATGCCGGGCTGTTCGCGCTGCTGCTGATTGACCAGGTAGCTCTTGAAGCTGTCGGAGGTGGCGTTGTACTCGGCCAGGCACAGGCTGCTGATGCCAAAGTGGTGGTGAAGTATGGTGAACAGGCTCTTTGGCAGCTCGGCGATGCGCACCAGTTTGATCACCGCGTTGGTAACGTCCACCAGGATCTTGCAGCTGTCGCGCTCAAGGCGCAGGGAGTTGGCCTGCTCCAGGGTGCGCTCCTTGTCCAGCACGTTCTCCAGCGCAATGGCGACGATGGCCGCCAGCTGGGTCAGCTTGGCCAGGGTCTCCATCGGGAAGGCATTGGCCTCACGGCTGATGAACTCCACCCCGCCCAGGTGGCTGCGGGCGGTGGTGATGGGCAGCTGGCAATAGGAGTGCAAACCGTCGTAGACAGGCGTGCTCGCCAGCTGTTCGCAGCGGTGGCGAAAGCGGCTCGCCGGCAGCACGATGGCCTGCTCGCGGGAAAAATGGAGATCGGCCTTGCGGCAGATGAGGTGAGCCGGCCCCTGCTCCCCCAGGTAGTAGAAGACCGCTTCCTCCCCCGTCCCCAGGTTGAGGATGAGGTTGACCCGATCCACCTGGCGAAAGCAGGGCTGGATCCGGTTCAGCTTGTGGATGAAGTCGTCCAGGGTGACGGCAGAGAGCAGGTTCTTGGAGAGGGAGAGAAAGCCGTCATCCCAGATGGGTGAGATGTCGGTCAACGGAATGGCACTCACATTCAGCATTCAGGCCTCGCATTACATCTAGATGGGTACCCTTGCCGGCCAATTGCAGCACGGCAACAACGGTAAACAATGCATCAGCCATCGCAGTCAGATGTTATAATTAATTTTTAAAAACTTAACGCTTAATTATAAAAACTAACATGCACTGAAATAGCATCGCGCAGATTATCGCAGGATGGCTGGCATAATAAGTTAGCCCCATCCCCATTACAACCAAGCCGGCCCTGGCACATATTACAGCTCCGTCAGCGGATATTTCCCGCCGCGCCCAAATATGGCGTCACTATCGCCGTCATTCGCCGCATATCGCCGCCAACTGGCCCATCCTCTGCCCCTGTTGCCGCTGTCGCAGGCTCATGAGGAGAGCAGCCGGTAGTTGTGCAGCTTCAGCCCGCCGAAGATGAAGGCGGCCGAAAAGAGCTGAAGCCCCAGCAATAACCCACTGATATTGTCAGCTATTTCCACCGACACCACCCGATGGGTGAGATAGACCCCGAGCCCCAGCACGCCCGCCAGCAGGCAGTTGACCAGGGTGGTGGAGAGAAAGGCGATGAGCCAGGCCGCCTGCACGCTCAATGCCGCCAGCACGGCGCTCATGGCGATGCGCGCGGCGATAAAACAGCCGAAGAAGGCAAACCCCAGCAGAAATATCAATTCGTCGTGCCATAGAAAACACCCAATCCCGAACAACATCACCAGCAAATAAGCGGAGACATAAAAGATCCCGAACGAAAGATTTAATTCATTTTTCATGATGGACACCTGCCAGCTGAAAAAAGGATGAGCGGATCCGGGCCCTGTATACAGAGCCTGGATCCACTTTATTAACGACGATTACCCTTTGGCGGCGCTGCGCAATTTCGCCTTGAGCGCGCTGTATTCAGTCTGGACGTACACTTCCGCCCCTGGCTGATCCTCGATACGCTCAATTTTCACTGCGCAGTACTTGTACTCCGGCGTGTAGGAGACGGGGTCCACGTGCTCGATGGTGAGCTCGTTGCAGGCCCCGATCCACCACTGGTAGGTCATGTAGACCACCCCGGCGTTGACCCGCTCGTTGTAGTTGGCCCGGGTGATCACCTTGCCACGGCGCGACGAGATCCAGACCAGCGACTGATCCTTCACCCCGAGCTTCTTGGCATCGCTCGGGTGGATCTGCACATAGCCAGGTTCATCGGCCAGGGTCTGCAACGCCGAGCAGTTGCCGGTCATGGAGCGGCAGGAGTAGTGGCCGACTTCACGCACGGTGGAGAGCACCAGCGGGTACTCGGCACAGGGCTGCTCCAGCGGCGGCCGCCACTCGGAGGCAATCAGCTGGCCCTTGCCGCTCGGGGTGGTGAACACGTTCCCCTCGAACAGGGTGCTGGTGCCCGGGTGATCCTCGGTGGGGCAAGGCCACTGCACGCTTTTCAGATCGGCCATCTTGTCATAGCTGACCCCGGCGTAGAGCGGGCAGAGTCCGCGCAGCTCGTCCCAGATCTGCTCGGTGTCGCGATACTCCATGGGATACCCCATGGCGGTCGCCATCAGCGAGAAGATGGCCCAGTCCGGCTTCACGTTGTCCGGCGGCGTCACCGCCTTGTAGAAGCGCTGGAAGCCGCGATCCGCCGAGCTGTAGACCCCCTCGTGCTCGCCCCAACTGGTGGCGGGCAGAATGACGTCGGCCATCTCGGCGGTCTGGGTCATGAAGATATCCTGCACGATCACCAGCTCCATCCCCGCCAGGGTACGGCGGAACTGACCGAGATCGGCCTCGGTCTGGGCCGGATCTTCCCCGAAGATGTAGAAGGCCTTGCACTTGCCCTCCTCCACCTTGTGACCAAGCTCGGTCAGGCGATAGCCGGGTTTCTGGGAAAGTGACTCCACGCCCCATGCCTTGGCAAACTTGGCGCTGATGGCAGGGTCGCTCACCGACTGATAACCCGGGAACTGGTGGGGCAGCATCCCCATGTCGCAGGTGCCCTGCACGTTGTTCTGGCCGCGTACCGGCCCGCAGCCGGTGCCACGGCGACCGAAGTTGCCGGTCAGCAGCGCAATCCCCGCCAGCCCCTTGACCACATCCACCGCCTGACCGTACTGGGTCACCCCCATGCCCCACAGGATCATGGAAGCAGGCGATGCGGCATAGGTGCGAATGGCGGCGCGGATATCGGCGGCTTTGAGGCCGGTGATCCCCTCCACGTATTCCGGGGTGTACTTGGCCACCGTGGCCTTGAAGGTGTCGAACCCTTCGGTGTAGTTGGCGACAAATTCCTTGTTGTAGAGCCCTTCATTGATCAAGACGTTGGCGAAGGCGTTGACCAGCGCCATATTGGAACCGTTTTTGAGCGGCAGCCACTGATCGGCGATGCGGGCGGTCTCCACCATGCGGGGATCACACACAATCACCTTGGCCCCGTTGGCCTTCGCCTTGAGGATATGGCGGGCGACGATGGGGTGAGAGTCAGCAGCATTGTAACCAAACACCAGCAGGCACTTGGTCTCTTGAATTTCGGGAATGGCGTTGCTCATGGCGCCGTTGCCTACCGTTGTCTCCAGACCGGAGACTGAGGGTGCGTGTCACACCCTCGCGCAGTGATCGACGTTGTTCGTCCCAAGCACTGCGCGGGCAAACTTCTGCATCACATAGTTGGCTTCATTGCCGGGGCCACGGGCAGAGCCGGTGGTCATGATGGCGTCCGGGCCATATTTCGCCTTGATGGCAGAGAGGCGACTGCTGGCGAACTCGATGGCTTCGTCCCAGGAGACGGCTTCGAGCTTGCCACCGCGCTCGCGGCGGATCATCGGGCTCTTGAGGCGGGGGGTCAGCAGGTTGGTGTCGTTCAAGAAATCCCAACCGTAATAGCCCTTGAGGCAGAGCTGCCCCTCGTTGGTCCGGCCGTTGGCGCCTTCGGCCCCCACCACCTTGTCGTTTTCAACCAGCAGGTTGATCTTGCAACCGGTGCCGCAATAGGGGCACACGGTAATGACTTTTTTCATGACTCACACTCTTGTTTGTTAACGAAAAACGGCTCGGCAAGCCCGCTCACACCCGCGCCGGCATCGCCAGCAGGGCCTCGGCACTGGCCAGCTGCTTCTGCCGGTTCAGGGTGTCAAGGTGCGCCGGCGTGACCAGCCGCAGCGCCTGGGTCGGACACACCTCGACACAGGCCGGGCCCGCCTCGCGGTGCTGGCAGAGATCGCACTTGAGCGCCTGCGCCTTGGTCTGCGGCCGCTTGAAGAGCGAATCGGCCGTGGGGGCCACCTCTTTCACCACCACCGCCATGGCGCCGTAAGGGCAGGCCACCACGCAAGACTTGCAGCCGATGCAGCGCGCCTGCAGCACCTTGACGCAGCCATCCTCGGTGACGATGGCGTTGTTGGGGCAGGCCATGGCGCACGGCTTGTCTTCACACTGGCGGCAGAGCACCGGTGTAGTCACCTTGCTGCCCACGATAACCTTCAGGCGCGGCTGAAAATGGCTGTCCTTGGAGACCAGATGTCCATCCTCGATGGCAAGATGCAGGCCGCCCTCCCGCTCAAGGGTCCCGCTGCAGGACCCTGACTGGTGTGAAACGGCGCAGGCCACCTCACAGGTACGACACCCAATACAGAGACTGGGATCTGCAATCACGAAGCTGTTCATAGAGAGGGATCCTAAATGGTTCGTTACACCCGACCGGTCACACCAAACAAGCGACGACCCGGCCGACCCTCCCACTAGGCATGAATCAGACCAAATCGGCCCACGCTCGTGATAAAAGTCACAAGGCACTGAAAATTAAGGATTAACAAGATTTATCTGTCGGTGAGTTTGAATCGGTGACGATGACGACGGCAGTTCGCTAGCGCCCTCGACACGACAAAAGTGACGAGATCGACACCCGTTGACCACTCCCCTGCCCCATTGGACAGGGCGACATCTCGGCGACATGACGACAACTCAATGATGGAGTGGCGGCAACAGGGCTTAAAACAGCTCCGACAGGCCATGGAGAAGGCGACTCGGCAGCAAAATCGTTTAGTTTTTCCATTTGAAATCAAAGAAAGACAGAACAATAAAGCCCCCTCTATTGACCCATTTATTGAACTGGATCCGGTTTCTAACACCTCCCACTTCTGTTTTTTATCCAAGCGGATATAATGTTCCAGATGGCAACCAATTCTGTTGTGAGTCGATTCCATGGGACGGCAGGCAGCACGGGTTAATAGCAGCAAATTGGACTCTAAGGTCAGCAGTCTGTCTTACAGGTATATAGGAATACGATGTGAGTACACCTCCTCCACAAGATAATCCCTCTTTAAAAGATGAAATTAAAAGATGGGGAATTAAATGCCGCAAACCAATGGCTAGGTTTGCTACATACTGTTTATGCAGATTTACATCTATAATTAAACCACTAAGGTATGTTATCGATCCCTTTAAAATAATTAAAGAGAACAAGCTGGAATTCTTTATATGGTTTGTTTTTACTATTTTTGCCGGTCAATTAGGGATTTTGGCAAACATAATAATTCGATATTTTTCGTATTCTTTACCGATATCTCAATCCATTTATTTGGATTCAATTTCTGGTAGTTTCTATACCTACGCAATAGCTATAGCCGCCTCTGCATTAGGTCCTCTATTCGCCAACTTCATAAAAAACAAAAAACCAGAATTTACATCAATTAAGATTGTATCAATTATATTTGTGATGTTTTTTCTTGTACTCTCTGGTATCATTTACGCAGCAGTGCAAATGAAATCATTATCATCAACACTAATTAACTTTAAACTAACAATTGACTGGCCACAGCTCATAGTTTATATTTTATCAATTTTTATAGGCCTGTATACTTATTGCCTTTTAAATATAAAATCCCCTAAGTACAAACATTTAGACGACACTTTTAATGTCCAAGACGATGCTGCAGTTGACGAAGTTGTTTTAGATAGTAACAAATTGACAGATGATGGAGCAGGGGTGAAATTATAATGAAAGTAAAGTATCTTTCAGTAAAACAGCCGATTGGTAACTTCTACCTCACATCTATAGATGCATCCATACTTGCGAAATTTGCAGATGCCACAGAGCGTGGAGAAAGTCCCGATGCTGTTCAACGCGAACAATCAGCCACAAGAATAAAAGAAATTTCTGAATATTGTTCAGACACTGATGCAACTTTTCCGACCCCTATTATTATTGCTGTCAATCTGTCTGCCGATGTTAACATTGATGAAGATTACATTTATTTCGATGAAAATAGTAATATTGGAGATGTGATTGATGGGCAACATCGATTAAAAGGGTTAATGAAATCTAAATATATTAATGACTTCCAGCTTCCTGTAGTATTCATGTTTGATCTAGAGCCTTATCAAAAAGCATATGTTTTCTCTATCATCAATAGTAAACAAACTAGAGTGAATATGTCTTTAATTTACGATCTATTTGCTTTAAGTAAAACAAGAAGTCCGTACAAAACTTGTCACGAAATAGCTCGAGCCTTAAACAAAGATCCTGAATCTCCTTTTTACCGTAGGTTAAAAATGCTTGGAAAGAAAGAGAAAGGACAAGATGCAGCTACCTTATCTCAAGGTACCTTCATTAAATATTTCCTTGAGTTAATTTCAAAAAATCCTGACAAGGACAGTCGTGATATCAAACGAGAGATTAGTTTAAATGATGATCCCAGTTTACCCCTGAGAAGATATTTTATCTCAGAGGCAGATGCTGTGATACATAAAATTATATTAAACCTATTCTCAGGCTTAAGAGACGTCTTTAGAAAAGAGTGGGAAGATCCCAACGGATATATTTTATCCAAATCAATTGGGTTTGGTGCAATTATAAAAATATTCCCACAATTATATATGGTTGGAGCCCAACAAAATGATTTAAGCCGAGAATTTTTTGCTGATGCATTCAAAAAAATAAAAAACAATTTAGACCAAAATGGAACAGAAATAACTTCTGAAAATTACGGTTCTAATGAACAAGCTCGGGCACAGCTTGCTGCAGATCTCTTAAATGCGTACGAAGCATGAATAATTATAGATATAGTCAATGAAATCATTAGCGTAGTATGAAATCTATACATTTATTTAAAATTATTGGTTAGTTATTTAATTCACTACAATTCCCCCATATTTATTTCTGCACTATAGTGGCATGGTGACCGTCCTTGAGACGGTCACCTCCCCTCTTTGTTATTTCTCCACCAGAATATATATTAAGGACTCTCTCGGGACCCAACCAAAACCCCTTTGTAACATAGCATAGTAATTTATTTGTCAGCATTTTATCGTTTATTTCTTAGCCAGCTTGATGCAAAACGCTGGAAAAAATGGATAGCCAGTTAAAACAATCACTTGCCAAGGTCTGGACGGGGTATTTCAATCAGTGGCCAATTAATAATTTCGTTAGCCACCCCTTTTTGATTATTTATACCTGAGTATGAACCCGCAGAGTGTGTGTCATTATACCCTTAACGGCAGATGAACAGACTGTGTCCCATGATGAGCCTCTTTATATCCAGTTAGCTCCCTTTCCCATCGCAATCCATTAATGCGTTCCTGCGGCACCTGCCGCACGCCCGATAGACGGGGGCGGCCCGTGCTGGCCAATCGTCACCATCAAACTGACAGACAACTTCATGAACGGTAATCACAAACAAGCCCTGTCCGGCGTTACGCTGGCGGCGATCGGCGTGGTCTATGGCGACATCGGCACCAGCCCGCTCTATACCCTGCGCGAGTGCCTCTCCGGCCAGTTCGGTTTCGGGGTAGAGCCCGCCTCCATCCTGGGCTTTCTTTCACTGATCTTCTGGCTGCTGATCCTGGTGGTCTCGGTCAAGTACCTCTCCTTCGTGATGCGGGCCGACAACGCCGGCGAAGGGGGCATCCTCACCCTGATGTCACTGGCCACCCGCAACACCCCGGCCAAGTGGACCCCCTTGCTGATCATCCTGGGGCTGATTGGCGGCAGCTTCTTCTATGGCGAGGTGGTGATCACCCCGGCCATGTCGGTGATGTCAGCCATCGAGGGCTTGAACATCGCCGCCCCCTCTCTCGACCCTTACATAGTGCCGCTCTCGGTGCTGGTGCTGACCCTGCTGTTCGCCATCCAGAAACACGGCACCGCCACCGTGGGCAAGCTGTTCGCCCCCATCATGCTCACCTGGTTCATCACCCTGGCGGTGCTGGGTCTGAACAGCATCTTCCAGCACTCTGAGGTGCTGGGGGCGCTCAACCCCGTCTGGGCGCTGCGCTTTTTTGCCAAGTACCAGACCGCCTCCTTCTTTGCTCTCGGCGCCGTGGTGCTGGCCATCACCGGGGTGGAGGCGCTCTACGCCGACATGGGCCATTTTGGCAAGAGCCCGATCCGGCGCGCCTGGTTTATGGTGGTGTTACCCTCCTTGGTGCTCAACTACTTCGGCCAGGGGGCGCTGCTGCTGGCCCATCCCGAGGCCATCACCAACCCCTTCTTCCTGCTCGCCCCGAAATGGGCGCTGCTGCCATTGCTGCTCTTGGCGACCCTGGCCACGGTGATCGCCTCCCAGGCCGTGATCTCCGGGGTCTTCTCGCTCACCCGGCAGGCGGTGCGGCTCGGTTATCTCTCACCCATCCGCATCGTGCACACCTCCGAACAGGAGTCCGGCCAGATCTATATTCCGGTCATCAACTGGATGCTCTATATCTCGGTGGTGATCGTCATCATGAGCTTCGAGCACTCCAGCAATCTGGCGGCGGCCTACGGCATCGCCGTCACCGGCACCATGGTGCTCACCTCCATCCTCTCCTGCTCGGTGGCCCGCCACAGCTGGCACTGGAACAAGTACCTGGTGGCCGCCCTGTTTGTCGCGCTGCTGGCCATCGACGTGCCGCTGTTTGCCGCCAACCTCGCCAAGATCTTCTCCGGCGGCTGGCTGCCGCTCACCCTGGGCGCGGTGATGTTCACCGTGATGACCAGCTGGAAAAGCGAGCGCTTTCAGCTTATTCGCCGCCTGAACGAGCACGGCAACTCGCTGGAGCCGATGATCGCCTCTCTGGAAAAATCCCCGCCGACCCGGGTGGCCGGCACGGCGGTCTATATGTCGCGGGTGGTCAACGTGATCCCCCACGCGCTCTTGCACAACCTCAAGCACAACAAGGTGCTGCACGAGCGGATCATCCTGCTCACCCTGCGGGTGGAAGAGGTGCCCTACGTCCACAACGTGCGCCGGGTCTGCATCGAGCAGCTCTCCCCCACCTTCTGGCGGGTGGTGGCAAGCTACGGCTGGCGCGAGACCCCGAACGTGGAGGAGATCTTCCACCGCTGCAACGCCGAGGGGCTGAGCTGCCGGATGATGGAGACCTCCTTCTTCATGGCCCACGAGTCGCTGATCATGAAGGAGCGCCCCTGGTATCTCTACCTGCGCGGCAAGCTCTTTATGCTGCTGCAGCGCAACGCCCTGCGCGCGCCGGATCAGTTCGAGATCCCGCCCAACCGGGTCATCGAGCTGGGATCCCAGGTGGATATCTGATGTCGAGTTGATGGCCTCTTGATGGCATCGAACATCAACAAGTAGAGAGGGAGGCATTGGCCTCCCTCTTCTTTTCCGTTAACCCCAATTACCGCCCCTCATCCCCGGCCCTTCTCCCGCAAGGGGAGAAGGGGGCACACCACGTCGACCCCCACAGACATCACACCGTAGGGTGCAACAAGCGCAGCGCCGTGCACCGCGACCATATTGCTGACTTTCCCCCTCATCCCCAACCTTTCTCCTGCGAGGGGAGAAGGGAGCACACCACCGCGAACGTATTTGCAGAGCGGTGCAATTCACTTGGTTCTTTGCACCCTGCTCCCCCCGATGCCGTGGCGCAGACCCATAGCCTTTTCGCCCCTTGTCACGACCCCGCATTCAGCCATGCCGACACCGTTTTGCGGGGGTGACGAACCCTCTCCTACCTTCGTCACAAGTGACGAACGTCACGCTTCGACAGTGGGACAAGGCCTCGACACCCGTCGATGCTATTTTAAACTTCATTTAAAAACAAACACTTACACTCATACAGCCAAGCAAAACCAAGCTGGCCCGTATCTTGCCAACCTGCCCCTACTCTCTCCGTTCGCGACACGACAAGGTAGGCTATGAACCGCTTCGTTATCGCTGACCCCAAGCTTTGTATCGGCTGTGGCACCTGTATGGCGGCCTGCAGCGAGGTACACAAGGCGCAAGGTTTGCAACAAGCCCCCCGTTTAACCGTTATGCGACACGAGCAGGCGACCATGCCGGTTCAGTGCCGTCACTGTGACGATGCCCCCTGCAGCAAGGTGTGCCCGGTCGAGGCAATTCGCCAAACCGGCGATTGCGTGCAACTCAACGAGTCGCTATGCATCGGCTGCAATCTCTGCGCCGTGGCCTGCCCCTTTGGCGCCATCCAGAGCGGCGGCAGCCGTCCGGTGGCCGTGGCCACCAGTTACGACACCTATATCCCCTGCTCCATCCGCTCCAGCAACCCCTCCACCTCTGCCGGCCTGCGCTGCTTTGGCGAGGATCTGCTGAGCTGGGAGCCGGGCGTGCGCAGCATCGCGGTCAAGTGCGACCTGTGCGAGTTTCGCGCCGATGGCCCGGCCTGTGTCGGAGCCTGCCCCTCCCAGGCACTGAAGCTGGTCAATGACAGCGACACCGAACGCGCCGCCCGTATCCGTCGCCAGCAAGCGGCCGACACCAATCCGCAAGGGGCCTCTGCCTTCTCGGCGCCTGCCACGGCGCTCCCTGCCTCCGATTTATCCACCACAGAGGGGGTTCGCTGATGTTGTCCCCCCTTGTAATGGCTACGCTCCTGCTCTTTTTGCTGGGCGCTGCCGCCGGTTTGCTCCTGCAAAAGCTGCCCGCACTGGCCAACCGTCTCAACAGTGGCTTTGCCCTGTTGGGCTCACTCGCGGGTCTGGTCGCCGCCATCCAGATCTTTGCCCAAGGCACCCCCGTCGACGGCCAGCTTTGGCTGCTGGGCTCAGTGCACCTCGACATGCTGGCCGCACTGATGCTGCTGGTGATTAGCACCGTCGGCGTCGCCGTCGCCCTCTACTCCTTTGCCTATATCCGCGAATATCAGGGCAAGGGCGATGTGGCCATCGGCGCGCTGATGAACCTCTTCCTCTTTGCCATGGTGGGCATGGTGCTGGCCGACAACGCGCTCGGTTTCTTGCTCTGCTACGAGCTGGTAACCCTCACCACCTACTGGCTGGTCAAGACCAACCCGGATGCCGCCAAACAGAGCCGTCTCTACTTGGTGATGAACCATATCGGCATGGCGCTGGTGCTGATCGCCTTCTGGCTGCTCTGCCGCGAAAGCGGCTCGCTGGAGTTCGCTGCGCTGCGCGAGCACCATCTGGCGGGCGCCTTGGCCTCTCTGGTGTTCCTGCTCAGCTTCTGCGGTTTTGGCCTGCGTGCCGGTTTCGTGCCGCTGCACGGCTGG
This sequence comes from Aeromonas sp. FDAARGOS 1408, assembly GCF_019048665.1. NCBI lineage: Bacteria > Pseudomonadati > Pseudomonadota > Gammaproteobacteria > Aeromonadales > Aeromonadaceae > Aeromonas > Aeromonas sp. FDAARGOS 1408. The sequence continues at coordinate 2,104,141 of NZ_CP077394.1, forward strand.
CTGCCGGTGGCCGAGCCCGTCGCCCCTTCCCATATCTCGGCGCTGATGTCCGGCGTGATGGTGAAGCTGGGTCTCTTTGGCATCTTGCGGGTCAGCATCGATTTTCTCGGCGCCAGCCAGCTCTGGTGGGGCTATGTAGTGCTGATCTTCGGTGCCTGTTCGGCAGTGCTCGGGGTGCTGTTTGCGCTGGCCGAGCACGATCTCAAGCGGCTGCTCGCCTACCACACGGTGGAGAACATCGGCATCATCCTGATGGGGATGGGGATCGGCATGATCGGCATCGCCAACCAGCAGCCGGCACTGGTGGTGCTGGGGCTGCTCGGCGCCCTCTATCACCTGCTCAACCACGCCATCTTCAAGAGCCTGCTCTTTATGGGCACCGGCTCGGTGATGTTCCGCCTGCACACCCGGGATATGGACAAGATGGGTGGTCTTGCCAAGCTGATGCCCTGGACTGCGCTGGCGTTCCTCATCGGTGCCATGGCCATCTCGGCGCTGCCGCCGCTCAACGGCTTTGTCAGCGAGTGGTTTATCTATCAGTCGCTCCTTTCCATGACCAAGCTCGGCACCTCCGTCGTCGCTCCGCTCGCGGTAGTGATGCTGGCTGTGACCGGTGCCATGGCGGTGATGTGTTTCGTCAAGGTGTACGGTATCTGCTTCTGCGGCGCACCGCGTAGCGAGAAAGCGAGCCACGCCCGCGAAGTGCCGGGCGCCATGGTGGCAGGCACCCTGCTGCTGGCTGCGGTCTGTCTGGTGCTGGGTCTGGGCGCCCCCTGGATTGCCCCCCATATCGCCAGCTATGGTCAGGCACTCGTTGCCAGCCAGATGAGTGTCGCCACCGGCGCCACCCTGCTGCCACTCGATAGCAGCCAGGCGATCCTCTCCCCGCCCGTTATCGCCATCACCCTGCTGGGGCTGTTCCTGATCCCGCTGCTGGTACTGGCCATCTTCAAGGGGCCCAAACTCGGTCGTCGTCACGCTGGCACCCCGTGGGCTTGTGGTTACGCCTACGAGGAGCGCATGAGCCTCACCTCCGGCGGTGTCACCCACACCTTGCGCCAACTCTGCGCGCCGCTCTATCGCAAGCAGCCGCAGCTCGATCTGGCCAGCGCCCTGCACGGGGTGAGCGATACCAGCGGGACAACCGGCTGGCTGCTGCACGCCATTGTGCTGGCGCTCTTTATCCTGATGGCAGTAGGAGTCTGATATGCCTGTTCTTGAAATGCCGAGCTGGGGCATGGTTGCCCTCGCCCTGACCCAGGCCATCGCCATGCTGGCGCTGGCGCCGCTCGCCACCGGTTTCAACCGGGTGCTGCGGGCCAAGATGCACTCCCGTCAGGGGCCGGGCCTGCTGCAGGATTACCGGGATATCGCCAAGCTCCTGCGCCGTCAGGAGGTGACCCCGGAGCCTGCCGGCATCATCTTCAACCTGATGCCTGCGCTGCTCATCGCCGCCCTCTTGCTGGTAGGGATGGCGCTGCCGACCCTGACTCATGAGTCCCCCTTCCCCATCGCCGGGGATCTCATCACCGACATCTATCTGTTCGCCATCTTCCGCTTCTTCTTTTCGCTGGCGGGGCTCGACAGCGGCAGCATGTTTGCAGGGATCGGTGCCCGCCGCGAACTGACCCTCGGCATTCTGGTGGAGCCCATTCTGGTGCTCGCCTGCTTCATCATGGCGATGATGGTGGGCAGCTCGGATCTGGGCAACATCAGCAGCTATGTGGCGACCAAGCCACTGGCCGCGCCCATCGCCACCCTGCTGGCCGGTGCCGCCTGCGCCTTCGCGGTGTTTGTCGAGATGGGCAAGCTGCCCTTTGACTGCGCCGAAGCCGAGCAGGAGCTGCAAGAGGGGCCGCTCACCGAGTATTCCGGTGCGGGCCTGGCCCTGCTCAAGCTCTCCATCGGCCTCAAGCAACTGGTGGTGGTGCAGCTCTTTCTGGTCATTTTCCTCCCCTTCGGCAAGGCGGCCAACTGGAGTCTGCCTGCGCTCATCGGCGCGGCGCTGATCCTCGCCTGCAAGCTGCTGGTGGCCTTTTTGCTGGCCGGCATCATCGAAAACGCCATGGCCCGTACCCAGTTCGTGCGCACCCACAAGCTCACCCGCTACGGCTTGGGGCTGGCTCTGCTGGCGCTGCTCGCCTATCTGGTCGGGGTCTGAACCATGCCCGCCAGCACAGCAACTTTTTCCGATTTCATCATTTGTGAATGCTCATTCCCGAACATTAAAGTGAGAACTGCATGACCATCGCCATTTCGGATCGCATCGGCTGCGACTACATCCAGCAGGTGCGAGCACAACTGCCCCACGCCATCGTCGACGAGGAGTGGCAAACCGCCGATCAGGCCACCATTACCGTCAAGCCCACCAGTCTGGTCGAGACGGCCAGCCTGATCTTCCACCAGCTGGGGGGCTGGCTTCCGCTCTCCTTTGCCAATGACGAGCGCAGCCTCAACGGCCACTTCGCCGTCTACCACGTCTTCTCCATGGAGGGCGACACCAAGTGCTGGATCACCGTCAAGGTGCTGGTGGATGCCGATACCCAAGAGTACCCCTCCATCACCCCGACCATTCCGGCGGCGGTATGGGGTGAGCGGGAGATCCGCGACATGTACGGCCTGCGCGCCATCGGCCTGCCGGACGAACGTCGTCTGGTACTGCCGGACGACTGGCCGGAGGATATCCACCCGCTACGCAAGGACGCCATGGATTATCGCCAGCGCCCTATGCCCACCACCGACACCGAGACCTACCCCTTCGTCAACGAGCTGGGCAGTGATGCCAACCGCATCGTGCCGGTCGGCCCGCTGCACATCACCTCGGATGAACCGGGCCACTTTCGTCTGTTCGTCGATGGCGAAGACATCATCGATGCCGACTACCGCCTCTTCTATGTCCATCGCGGCATGGAGAAGCTGGCGGAAACCCGCATGGGCTATAACGAAGTGGCCTTCCTGACCGACCGGGTCTGCGGCATCTGCGGTTTTACCCACAGCGTCGCCTACACCACCTCGGTAGAGAACGCCATGGGTATTGTGGTACCCGAGCGGGCCAAGATGATCCGCGCCGTGCTGCTGGAGGTGGAGCGCCTGCACAGCCATATCCTCAACATCGGCCTGTCGAGCCACTTCACCGGTTTCGACACCGGCTTTATGCAGTTCTTCCGGGTGCGGGAGAAATCCATGACCCTGGCCGAGCTGCTGACCGGCGCCCGCAAGACCTACGGTCTCAACCTGATTGGCGGGGTACGCCGCGACATCTTCAAGGAAGATCGCATCAAGGGCGCCCAGCTGGTGCGGGAGCTCCGTGATGAGCTCAAACCCCTGGTGGCCATGCTGCTGGATACCGCCAACATCTCCTCCCGCCTCATCGGTATCGGCAAGCTCGAGCCACAGATTGCCCGTGATTTCAGCTGCGTCGGCCCCATGGTGCGGGCGAGCGGCTTCAAGCGTGACGTGCGCCGGGTTCACGACTTTGCCGGTTACCGCGAGCTGCCGATGGAGATCCAGACCAAGGCGGGTTGCGATGTGCAATCCCGGGTACTGGTACGCATCCACGAGCTCTACGACTCCCTCGACATGATTGAGTTTGGTCTTGAGCACCTGCCGGAAGGGCCACTGCTCACCGAAGGCTTCACCTACCAGCCGGGCAAGTTTGCGCTGGGCTTTACCGAAGCGCCCCGCGGCGAGAACGTCCACTGGAGCATGACCGGGGATAACCAGAAGCTGTTCCGCTGGCGCTGCCGCGCCGCAACTTACGCCAACTGGCCCGCCCTGCGCTACATGCTGCGCGGCAATACCGTGGCGGATGCACCGCTCATCATCGGCAGTCTGGATCCCTGCTACTCCTGTACCGACCGGGTCACCCTGGTCGACCCTAAGAAGGGCAAATCCACCGTGGTCTCCTACAAGGAGATCGAGCGCTACGGCATCGATCGCAAAAACTCTCCGCTGAAATAAGGGGTCATCATGATCAAGCTGTTCAAGACCATCCTCAAGGCTGGCACCCCGACCGCCAAGTACCCCTTCGCCCCTATTGATGTGAACCGGGATTTTCGCGGCAAACCCAAATATCAGGCGGATCAGTGCATCGCCTGCGCCGCCTGTACCAAGGCCTGCCCGGCCAATGCGCTGGTGATGGAAGTGGACATGGAGACCGGCGAACGGCGCTGGGAGATCTCCATGGCGCGCTGCATCTTCTGCGGCCGCTGCGAGGAGGTCTGCCCGACCCGCGCCATCGCGCTCTCACCCGAGTTTGAGCTGGCGGTGACCAACAAGGCGGATCTCTATGAGGAGGCCCGCTTCGCGCTGGCCCCCTGCACCCTGTGCGGCACCTACTTTGCCCCGAGCAAGCTGGTGGCGCTGGTGGAGGACACCCTCAAGCAGGCGGGCACGCCGCTGGCTCGCGATGCCAAGCCGCTGGCGCCGCCAGAGCGGCTGCACCACTGCCCCGACTGCAAACGAAAGCAGAGCATGCTGAGCCAGCCTGACTCGGCCCTGATCACACCGATAGCCACACAACAGGAGTGGATGTGATGAGCAAGATCAAAGGCATAGAACCGGTTGTCGGCCATGCCCATACCCGCGCCGTGCCGTTGGCACAGGATCCCGAGATCACCAAACTCAAGAAGACCCTGCTCAAGGACATTCGCCGCTCGGCCTATGTCTACCGGGTCGATTGCGGCGGCTGCAACGCCTGCGAAATCGAGATCTTCGCCACCATCACCCCGCTGTTCGATGCCGAGCGCTTCGGCATCAAGGTGGTCGCCTCCCCCCGCCACGCCGACATCCTGCTCTTTACCGGCGCGGTGACCCGGGCGATGCGGGTGCCGGCCCTGCGCGCCTACGAGGCGGCGCCCGATCCCAAGATCTGCATCGCCTACGGCGCCTGCGGCTGTGATGGCGGCATCTTCCACGACCTCTACTGCGTCTGGGGCGGCACCGACAAAATCGTGCCGGTGGATGTCTATATCCCGGGCTGCCCTCCGACACCGGCGGCTACCATCTACGGCTTTGCCGTGGCGCTCGGTCTGCTTGAGCAAAAACTCAAAGCCACCAGCCACGAGGTGCAACCGGGTGAGCGGGTCGAACTGCGCCACACCGGCATCCCCAACGAAATTCGGGTGATGATCGAACGCGAAGCGCGCCGCATGGCCGGTTATCGGCAGGGGCGGATCATCGCCGACGAGTTTATGGCCCTGCTTGAAGGGGCGACCCAGCAAGATGTGGATCTGCGTATCCAGAGCTACCTCGATCAGCACGACGATCCGCGTCTGGCGGAGATCGTCAACAACCTCGCAAACGCCTGCCTCAACCGGGCAGCCGGCAAGGGAGAGGCGGTGCATGGCTGACGAGGTTTTTTTCTATCGCCTCTCGCGCAAGTTCGTCGACGAGCAGTTCGACGTGCCGGAAGAGGCCAAGGAGGTGATGTACTACAGCCTCGCCATCGGCCACCACCTCGGCATCGTCGATTGCCTGCGAGCAGACCTGGTCTGCTCGCTGACCGGTTATCGCGACTGGGTAGCCAAGCTGCCAGAGGGGAGTGAAGCGCGCCGCAAGATGGAGGGGTTTCTCACCTTTGGCGAGATCACCATCTATCGCGAGCACTGCCATATGCTGGCTTGCGCCTTCGACCGGCTGCGCAAAACCGACAATCTACTCGATGAGCAGGAGCTGGGCTGGACCAACACCTTTATGGATCAGCTCACCGCCCTCTTTAACGACCCCCATATGTACCTGATGGTAAGGAGCCGCTGATGGGCTGCAATCTCGTGTTGACCGTGGGCAATGCCATGATGGGGGACGACGGTGCCGGCCCCTATCTCGCCGACAAGCTGCAGGCCGCCCCCCTGCCCGGCTGGATCCATATCGACGGCGGCATCGCGCCGGAAAATGTGGTCTACAAGGTGCGGGAGCTGCAACCGGAGCGGGTGGTGCTGGTGGATGCCGCCGAGATCGGCGAGAAGGCGGGAACCCTGCAGGTGATCCCCCCCGAGACCATCGCCGAGATGTTTATCTTCTCGACCCACAATATGCCGCTCAATTTCCTGATCGACGAGCTCAAGACCTTTATCCCCGAGGTGATCTTTGTCGGGGTACAACCGGCCATCGTGGCGTTCTCCTTCCCGATGACCGAGATGGTGAGCGAGGCGATGGATTATCTTTATCAGCATCTTGATGCCGCCAGGGATGCCAGCTTGTTAATAAAGAGGCTGGACCAGTGGAATATCACCAACGCGGAGTCAGATTATTTGCCAGCTTGTTAACAGCAGCGTTGAATTATCCAGATAAAGGTATATGGAAACGCCCGATGTTAAATTAAAAACATCGGGCTAATTGCCATGAAATTGATATAAATCAACGCGTGGACATTTTTCATAAAATCGGCCAACTTGCTATTTTTAAACATAAAAAAGCGTTGCCAGTCACGGAAAATTGCCACAAAATGGTGGCCATTGCGGAAGCTGATGGGGTCTGGTGGCCTCCTCGGTCTTCAAAACCGATGAGAGCCGAGAAGGCTTTGGCAGGTTCGATTCCTGCCTCTTCCGCCAAATTTCATATATTGGAGAGAAACCGTCAATCATGTTTCAGGCTGGTTGACGACTGTTTCACTTATTGTTCTAACAAGGCGCCTGCCGCATTGCCAATATAATCTGAATGCGCTCCAACACGCTTATTACTCTGCTCAACAATTAATTTATCCATTCGCCTTTTTTATTAATTCATGAATGGTGGACAGCAGCAAACAAGCAGCGTCGAAGCGGCCTTCCCCGGCAAGGCGGCGTGCATGTCACTCCCACGCACAGCCCGGGTCATCCCATGCCAACTCCGTCTGACGTATCCTCCCTCGCCTCCAGCGCCTCTTATGCCGCGACTCCAGCAAACCAGCGTCGCTTGCCACAAGTGGAACAGCTGCTGCAGCAACCTTTTCTCGCCGGGTTTATCGAGGCGCTGAGCCGCCCGCTGGTGACCCAGGCGGTGCGCGACACCCTGAGCGAGCTGCGCCAGAGCGAGGCGTTTCGCCAGCACGGCGTCGCCCCCGAGCAGATCGAGGCGCTGATTGCCAAGCGCTGCCAGCAGCAGCTGCGCCAGCGTCAGACCCGGGTGATCAACGCCACCGGCACCCTGGTGCATACCAATCTGGGGCGCTCGCCATTAAGTAGCGATCTGTGGGACGAGGTGCGCGACCTCAACACCGGCTACAACAATCTGGAGCTGGATCTCGCCACCGGCAAGCGCGGCGGGCGCAAGGGGCTGATCGCCCCCCTGCTCCGTTGCCTCACCCAAGCCGAGGATTCACTGGTGGTCAACAACAATGCCGCTTCGCTCTTTCTGTTGCTGCAGGAGGTGGCCAAGGGGCGCGAGGTGATCGTCTCGCGCGGCGAGCAGATCCAGATTGGCGGCGGCTTTCGCATCCCCGACATTCTGGCCCTCTCCGGCGCCAAACTGGTGGAGGTGGGTACAACCAATATCACTACCGCCAAAGATTACCTCGATGCCATCACCGATCAGACCGCGCTGGTGCTGATGGTACACAGATCCAATTTCGCCATTCGCGGCTTTACCGAATCTGCCGACATCGGCGAGCTGGCCCGCGCCCTGCCCGAGCAGGTAGTGCTGGCGGTGGATCAGGGCTCGGGCTTGACCACCGAGGAGTTTGCGCCGGACGAAACCTCGGTGCGCCAGTACATCAAGGCGGGGGTGGATCTGGTCTGCTACTCCGGCGACAAGCTCTTGGGCGGCCCGCAATCGGGCATCATCAGCGGCCGTGCGGACCTTATCAAGCGGTTGGAAAAACACCCCATGATGCGCACCTTCCGCTCGAGCCGCATCATCCACTCCCTGCTGGAACGCCTGCTCATCCACAAGCTCAACAAATCCCCCGTCGGCGAGGGCATTGCCCAACGGACTTTAAGCAACCCGGCCGCCATGCAGGCGAGAGCCTCCCAGCTGATGGAAGCCCTACCCGGCTGCTTTGTGCCGGTTCCCGCCCAGCTGGTGGTGGGCGGCGGCACCTTGCCGGACGAGTTCTACCCGGCGCCTGCGCTGGAGTGCACCGACCCGCGTCCGGCCCAACAGTTGCTCGATGATTTGCGCGAACTGCCAGTACCGGTCATCGCCACCGTGCGCCAGCAGAAGGTGCTGCTCAATATGGCCACCCTGCTCGACGAGGACATGGGGCTGCTGATCGCCCAGCTCAAAGCGCTGCTGTTGCCCGCCCCGTTCAATGCAACAAATGCGACCGAGGAGCCCTGATCCCATGACCCCCTATCGCGCCGTTATCGGCCTTGCCGGCCATGTGGATCACGGCAAGACCTTGCTGATCAAGGCGCTCACCGGTATCACCACCGCCCGCGCCCACGAGCAGGCCATTGGCATGACCCAGGATCTCGGCTTTGCCCACTTTGACGACGGTCAGGGCAACACCATAGGCGTCATCGACGTGCCCGGCCACGAGCGTTATATCCGCAACATGGTGGCTGGGCTCTGGAGTCTGGATCTGGTGCTGCTGGTGATTGCCGCCGACGAGGGGTGGATGCCGATGACCGGCGATCACCTGCGCCTGCTCAAGGCGATGGGGGTGCCGCGCCTCTTGGTCTGCATCAACAAGTGCGATCTGGTCTCCCCCGACGAGCTTTTGCTGTTGGAAGAGAGCCTGCTGGAGCGGGTGATGGACGAGAGCGGCATGGTGCCCGATATCGTCAGCGTCAGCGCCAAGACCGGCGCCAATATGGCTGCCCTGCACACCGCAATCGTGCGCCAGCTGGGGGATATGGCCGAGCATCATGCCCCCCGCGAACAGGCCGCCCCGCGACTGTATGTGGACAGGGTCTTTACCGCCAACGGCACCGGCACCGTGCTCACCGGCACATTGCAGCAGGGCAGCCTCAAGGTGGGAGACAAGCTGCGCCTCTACCCCGCCGATCGGGAGGTGCAAATCCGTTCCCTGCAGGCCTATCACCAGAGCGCCGACGAGATTGGCGCCGTCTGCCGGGTGGCGGTGGGCCTGAAAAAAGTGCCCCACAAGGAGGTGGCCCGCGGTCACTGCCTCACCAGCCCTGCCGGCCAGTGCGAGGCGGCGACCCACCTTATCGTGCGGCTAAATGAGGTCGGCGGCAGCATCCGGGAACAGCGCAACCGCGAGGTTGAAATCGCCCTCGGCAGCTGGCATAGCCGGGCCCGTTTCGTGCCCATCAAGGATACCCGGCTGGCACGGCTGATCTTTGCCAGCCCCATCCCCTGTTTCTTTGGCCAGCCGCTCGCCATCATTCGCCACGGCAGCAGCGAACTGCTGCACGGCGCCCGCATCGTCTGGTGCGGTGACATCCACCCCGCCAAACGCAAGGCGCTGCACGCCCTGCTGGGCGAGCTGCCTGATGAGCTGGAGTGCTACAACCCCGCCACCCTGCAACTGGGGCTCAACGGCTATGTGCTGGCCAGCCGCTTTGACCAGCGACCCGAGCTGGTCACTCCCCTCGGTGAGTGGCTGCTGGATAGCTGCTGGCTGGCCCAGAGTCGCGACCAGCTGCTCGCTACCCTGGCCAGCGAACCGCTCAGCGCTGCCGAGCTGGCAACCCGCTTTGGCATCGCTCTGCCGGTCACGCAAGCCCTGCTCCAGCAGCTCAAAAGCGAGCAGCTGATCCGCCTTCACCATGACAAGTGGCAACCGGGCAGCGGCGAGTCGGAAGATGATCTGGGGGAAGAGGCGCAGCTGGTGCTCAAGGTGGTGCGAGATCAAGGCAAGGAGGGTTATGAGCCCGGTAAACTGGGCCCCGGCGGCGTGGCGCTGGATCCCTTTATCACCCGCAAGCTGCCCACCGCCCTGCAGCAGGGCTTGCAGCAAAAAGGCGCGTTGCAAAAGCAGCTGCGCAATCTGGCGCGACTCAAGTATCTGGTGCAGCTCGATGGCCCCATCTACTACGACGCCGAGCTTTACAACCAGATGGTCGCCGCCGTGCTGGCGGGCCAGCAGGTGGGAGATCTGATCGACATGGCATCCCTCAAGGAGATCACCGGCTTGTCGCGCAAATACGCCATTCCGTTCTGCCTGCGCATGGAGATGGATGGCTGGGTACGGCGCGAGGAGAACGAGCGCCGGGTGCTGCGTCTGCCAGCCACTCAAGATGAGATGGAGCTGGCATGAGCGCCACCATCGCCCCCTCTGGCTCTTCCAATCCTGTGGCCAACCGGCTGCGCCGCGAATTTCATATCGACGGTATAGTGCAGGGGGTCGGCTTTCGCCCCTTCGTCTATGGGCTGGCGCTGCGCCACGGCCTTGCCGGTTATGTGTTGAACGACGCGAGCGGCGTCACCATAGGTGCCGAAGGATCACCCGAGCAGCTCACAGCCTTTACCCGCGAACTGCGGGAACTGGCGCCGCCCTTAAGCCGAATCGATCACTTCAGCGAGCGGGAGCTGCCCCTTGCTCATGATCCCGACTTCGATGGCCAATTTCATGGCCAGTTTCGAATTAAAGCCAGCCAGCAGCAGAGCGCGGCCACGGTCGCCATCTCGCCGGATCAGGGGATGTGCGAGGCGTGCGCCACGGACGTGGCCAATCCCAACGATCGCCACCACCACTACCCCTTTACCAACTGCACCCACTGCGGCCCGCGCTACACCATCATCCGCCGCCTCCCCTACGACCGCCCCCATACCGCCATGGCGGGCTTTGCCATGTGCCCGCGCTGTGCGGCGGCCTATGAAGACCCGCTGGACAGACGCTACCACGCCCAGCCGGTAAGCTGCCCCGAGTGCGGGCCCCATCTGACCTGGCGCAGCGGCCACGGCGATGCGCTGGCCGAGCGCGAGGATGCGCTGCACACCGCCGCCCGCGCCCTGCAAGCGGGAGCGCTGATTGCGGTCAAGGGGATGGGGGGTTATCACCTGATATGTGATGCCCGCAATGAACGGAGTGTGGCCAGATTGCGAACGCTCAAGCGGCGCGCGCGCAAGCCGCTGGCGGTGATGATGGGCTCCCTTGCCGAGGCCAAACTGCATGTCACCGGCTGCGAGGCAGAGTGGACGCTGCTCGCCTCTCAGGCCAGACCCATCACCTTGCTGCGCAAGCGCATTAACGATGATCGGCTCTCAGAATCCCGACAGTCAGCCGCGCCGCTGGCCGAGGAGATTGCCCCCGGCATCCCCTACCTCGGCGTCATGCTCCCCTATACCCCGCTCCATCAGCTGCTGCTGGACGCCTGCGCCATGCCGCTGGTGGCCACCAGCGCCAATGGGCGCGGCAGTCCCATCCTTGTCGAGTGCGAGGCAGTGGTCAGGGAACTCGGGGGCGAGATTGACGGCATCCTGGATCACAACCGCCCCATCCTGCACCCGTGCGACGACAGTCTGGTGCAGTGGGCAGGCGGGCGGCGCCAGACGTTGCGCCTCGCCCGGGGCTATGCCCCCTGCACTCCCAGCCTGCAAGAGGCGGTCCAGGTGCCGCTCTTGGCAGTCGGGGCGCAGCAGAAGAACCAGCTGGCGCTCGCCTTCGGCCGCCAGCGCATCTACAGCCCCTATATCGGCGATCTGCACAGCCTGCCGATGCAAGAGCACTTCGAGCAGACCCTGGCGACCTTTCGCGAACTCTACGACCTCAAGCCAGAACTGCTGGTCTCGGATCGCCACCCCGGCTACCTCAGCCATCAGTGGGCCAAGGGCTATTGCCAGGATCAGGGTGCAACCCATCTCGAGGTGCAGCACCATCACGCCCACCTGCTGGGGGTGATGGCCGAGCGCGACATCACGGGCCCGGTGCTGGGTGTTGCCTTCGATGGCACCGGCCTTGGCGATGACGGCACCCTCTGGGGCGGCGAGCTGCTGATCGCAGACATTAAGGGCTTCGAGCGGGTTGCCCACCTCAAACCCTTCAAGCTGATCGGCGGCGAGGCGGCCATCCGCGAACCGGTACGTCAGCTGCTGGGGCTGCTGTTTGAGTCGTATAGCATGGAGGAGATCAGTGCCCTCGATATTCCGGCGATCAAGCAACTGCCCGCTGGGCAGATCAACAATCTGCACCAGCTCTGGCAGCTGGGTCGAAACGCCCCCCATACCAGCGCCATCGGTCGGCTGTTCGATGCGGTGGCGGCGCTCTTGGGGGTGATCGATACCCCGGATTACGAGGGCGAGGCTGGACTCCTGCTGGAGGCGACTGCCTTGCAGCTGGCCCCCGATGAACAGCCCTTCCCCCTCGCCTTTGATCTCAGCCAATCAGCTGAGGGGCCACTGCAGATCCAGTGGGCAGAGCTCATCCATACCCTTGTCAACGAGTGGTGCCAAGGTACCCCCACCGCCAGCCTGGCTGCCGGTTTTATCCGCGCCATCAGCAATCTGGTGGTTGCCCTGGCCGGGCGCGTCCCCGGCTATCCGGTGGTACTCGGGGGCGGCGTTTTTCAAAACCGGGTGCTGATGGACCAGCTGGTGCCCGCTCTCGAAGCGGCCGGCCGGGAGGTATTGACCAGCGAAACCCTGCCGCTCAATGACGGTGGCATCGCCGCCGGTCAGCTCTGGTTTGCCATCCACCATCTTGCCACGCACCAGCCTGTCACAACCGGTTGTGCCACCTTGTCGGAGTCCTGAAATTCATGTGTCTATCTATTCCCTCTCAGGTGGTGCAACTGCACCCCGAAGATAACTGCGTCACCGTCGACACCCTGGGGGTGCAGCGGCGCGTCAGCTGCATGCTGCTCGAAGAGCCTCTCCAGGTAGGCGACTATGTGCTGCTCCATATCGGCTTTGTGATGAGCAAGATTGACGAAGCGGAGGCGCAGGCCAGCCTCGAGAGCTTCCGCCAGATGGTGGCCCTGATGCCCAACCAGGATATCTTGCCATGCTGACCTTGAATGACCTGTTTCAGGGCTTTCGCCAGCCCGAGGTGATCCGTGCCCTCGCCGCCCAGATCACTGAACTCGCCAACGATCTGCCCGAGCCGCTGCGGGTGATGGAGGTGTGCGGCGGCCATACCCACACCATCATGAAGTACGGCCTGCACCAGCTGTTGCCGGCCAGCATAGAGTTTGTCCACGGCCCCGGCTGCCCGGTCTGCATCATGCCCAAAGAGCGCATCGATCAGGCCATCGAGCTGGCTTGCCAACCGAACGTCATTCTGGTCACCCTGGGGGACATGATCCGGGTGCCGGGCTCCAAAGGCACGCTGGCCCAGCAGCGCGCCAAGGGGAGCGATATCCGCCCGGTCTATGACCCCCTCGATGCCCTGCGTATCGCCCGTGAAAATCCGGACAGCACCGTGGTCTTCTTCGCCATCGGTTTCGAAACCTCCACCCCGATGACGGCGGCGCTCTTGGCAGCAGCCGAAGCTGAGGGGATTGAGAACCTCTTGTTTCATATCAACCATGTGCTGGTGCCGCCCGCCATTCACGCCGTGATGGCCGACGGGGTGGCCAAGGTGAACGCCTTTATCGGCCCCTCTCACGTCAGCGTCATCACAGGTGCCGATATCTACCTGCCCATCGTCGATCGCTATCAGGTGCCCGTGGTGGTGAGCGGTTTCGAGCCGGTGGACGTGATGGAGGCGCTGCTGATGATGGTGCGCCAGAAGGTGGAGGGTCGCTACGCGCTGGAGGTGCAGTACAGCCGCGCCGTCACCGCCAGCGGCAATAAAGCGGCCCAGCAGCTGGTTGAGCGCTTTTTCGAGACCCGCGAGCACTTTCGCTGGCGGGGCCTTGGGGATATCAATGCCTCCGCCCTGCGCCTGCGCGATGCGTTTGCCAGGCGCGATGCGGAGCGCCACTTTGCGCTCAATCAGACTCCCATCGATGACCACAAGGCGTGCCAGTGCGCCGATATCCTGCGCGGCCTGGCCAAACCGAACCAGTGCAAGGTCTTTGGCCGGGGCTGCACCCCGACCCAGCCCATGGGCAGTTGCATGGTCAGCTCCGAGGGGGCCTGCAATGCCTACTACCGATATATGGGGATCCAGGAACGATGAGAGAAATCCAGTTAAGCCACGGTGGTGGCGGCGTCGAGATGAACCAGCTGATCAATCAGCTCTTCTTTCGCCACTTTGGTAACGAGATCCTGCTGCGCGGCGAAGATGCCGCCCTGCTGCCGGTGGAGGGCCCCGTTGCCTTCACCACCGACAGCTTCACCGTCTCGCCGATCTTCTTTGAAGGGGGCGATATCGGCAAGCTGGCCATCGCCGGCACGGTCAACGATCTCGCCATGATGGGGGCCAAACCCGAGTATCTGAGCTGCAGCTTTATCATCGAGGAGGGCCTCCCCTACGCCGACCTCGCCCGCATCGTGGAATCCATGGCCCGGGAGCTTGCCAAGAGCGGTGCCCGCATCGTCTGCGGCGACACCAAGGTGGTGCCCAAGGGGGCGGCGGACAAGATCTTCATCAACACCAGCGGGGTCGGCAGCTTCCCGCTGCCAGAACAGAGCCGGGGCATTTCGGTGCGCAATATCAAGGCCGGTGACGCCATCCTGGTGTCGCGGGATATCGGCAGCCACGGCGCCTGCATCCTGATGGCCCGCGACGCCCTGCAGCTGGGCTCGGATTTGCAAAGCGATTGCACCACCCTCTGGCCGCAAGTAGAGGCGCTGCTAAAAGCGGGTATTACCCCTCACGCCCTGCGCGACGCCACCCGCGGTGGCCTTGCCGCCGTGCTCAACGAGTGGAGCAGCGCCTCTGGTGTTGCCATCGAGCTGGAGGAGTCCGCCATTCCGGTGTGCGATCCGGTGCGCGGCCTGTGTGAGCTCTACGGTTTCGAGCCCCATGATCTCGCCAACGAGGGGACCATGGTGCTGGCCCTGCCTGCCGAACAGGCGCAGGACGCACTGGGCATCTTGCGGCAATTCAACCCCGCCGCCAGCCAGATCGGCGTGGTGCAGGCGAGCGATCGCCACAAGGTGATCCTCAACAACCCCTGGGGCAGCCGCCGTTATCTGGAGCTGCCGCAGGGGGAGCTGCTGCCGCGGATCTGTTGAGCAACCATGCCGTTCCGTCAATTTCAGGGAGGAGTCACTGCTTCTCCCCATATCGGTTAAGGAGCCACCATGCACGAAATGTCTCTGGCCATGGCCGCCATCGATCTGGCGGCCGAGCAGGCCACCCAGCGGGGCTTTACCAGGGTGACCGCCCTCTGGCTCGAGGTCGGCAGCTTCTCCTGCGTCGACCCGGACACCATTGCCTTCTGTTTTGAGGCCGCCGCCAAGGGCACCGCCGTCGAAGGGGCCCAGCTGCACTTTCAGCACCAGGCCGCAGAAGCCTGGTGTTACGACTGCAATCAGACGGTCACCCTCACCGAGCGCGGGCAGGCCTGCCTCGGGTGTGGCGGATACAAATTACGAGTCGCGCAAGGGAACAGCCTGCGCATCACCGACATCGAGGTAAGTTGATATGTGTAGCGTATGCGGATGCGGCCAGGCGCGGATCGCCGGCCATGAAGATGATCACGACCATGAACATGCTCATGAACACCACCATCATCATGAGCACGGCCATCATCATGCTCATGACGCCCATCACCATCATGACCACGAGCAGAGCACACCGCGCACCCTGATCATTCACCACCACTACCACCATCAGGGGGATGTCCATCACCACTACCACGGGGTACGGGCTCCCATGGGTCATGAGGGTCATGAGGGTCATGATCACCCCCACGACCATCATCATGATCATGCCCACTCTCATGACCACGGCCATTCCCACGCGCATCCCCATGATCACAGCCATGACCATGACCATGACCATGACCATGACCATGACCATGACCATGACCATGACCATGACCATCAGCAGGGTGATCTGCACTACGGCAAAGGGGAAGCGGGATTGTCGGTGCCCGGCATGGGGCAGCGCCAGCTGATCGCCATCGAGATGGACGTGCTGGCCAAAAACAACGCCTTGGCCGCCCACAACCGCGAGCACTTCGACGAAGCGGCCCAGCTGGTGCTCAATCTGGTGTCGAGCCCGGGTTCAGGCAAGACCACCTTGCTGTGCGAAACCTTGCGCCAGCTGGCTAACAAGCGCCCCTGCGCGGTGATCGAAGGGGATCAGCAGACCAGCGCTGATGCGGATCGCATCCGTGCCACCGGCGTGCCTGCCGTGCAGATCAACACCGGCAAGGGCTGCCATCTGGATGCCAAGATGGTTCACGATGCCTGCCACCAGTTGCCCGCCAATCAAGGGGGCATCCTCTTTATCGAGAACGTGGGCAACCTGGTCTGCCCCGCCAGCTTCGATCTCGGCGAGAAGTACAAGGTGGCGATCCTCTCCGTCACCGAAGGGGAAGAGAAGCCGCTGAAATACCCGGACATGTTTGCCGCCGCCCAGCTGATGGTGATCAACAAGATCGATCTGCTGCCCTACGTCAGCTTTGACGTGGCCCGCTGCATCGAGAACGCCAAACGGGTCAACCCCTATATTCAGGTGATCCAGGTCAGCGCCACCACGGGCGAAGGGATGGATGCCTGGCTCAACTGGCTGGCCAGTGCCTGAATCGGTTAAACGCCGCTGATAACGGTAGAAAACAAGAGAGGGAGGCTGATGCCTCCCTCTCTTTTATCTGTAGACCTTGCCGGCCGTGCTATCTGTCTCGAATGGCCAGCGTCCCACACTCGCGTCCCCTCACCCTAGCCCTCTCCCCAGGGAGAGGGAACCCATTTGTGGATGCTGCACTCCTCCCCTGTCTCAACAGGAAAAGGGGAGCCTGTTCATGGATGCAGGCAATATGCTCGAAGTACGCGCAGCCCCCGGAGAGTCTGCGAGCATAACAACCAGCATTGTGCCCCGCCAAGCTTGGGGAGAGGCACCTTCCGCTCCCTTCTCCCCTTGCGGGAGAAGGGCTGGGGATGAGGGGGACCTAACCCTCAAGCTGCACTTTCGGTCAGCTCCCCAGATTCGGGCTGCATCTCGCCAAAGCGCAGCACCCGATGGCAGATCTGGCGCAATAATGCCTGCTGGTGACTGAAGACAAGTATCCCAAGACCACGCTGCTCGCACTCCATCATCAACTCCCGCCAGAGCTGGCGCTGAATTTGCGGATCCAGCTGGGCGGTCACCTCGTCAGCAATCAGCAGACGGGTGCGGGGATCGAGGGCGCGCAGCAGCGCGATGCGGGCCAGCTCGCCGCCGGAGAGCTGACCGGGCTTGCGACCGAGCCACGCAGGTTTGACCATAAAGCGGGCCAGCATGGCGTCATCGGGGCGCCATACATCCCACAGTGCCTGCCCGGTGGTGCGATAGGGATTGAAGGTGAGCTCCGGGTGCTGGGGCACCAGCTGGATGGGGTTGTAGCCCTTCACCGGTTTGGCCAACGGCTGCCCATCCAGCAGGATCTGCCCACCCGCCCGAACCGGTTGCCAACTCGCCAATATCCGCCCCAGCGTGGTCTTGCCATAACCGCTCGGCGCAGAGATGCCGAGCCGCTCGCCCGCTTTCACCGTCAGCGATAACTCCTGCCAAAGAGGGCGTTCCCCCTGATCGATGGTGAGATTTCGTAGTTCCAACATCAGGAAACCTCCGGCGCAGAGAAAAGCGAATTGAACTCGGGCAACGCCTGCCAGTGGGCTCTGAGCATCTCGCTCCCCTGCCCCTGGCGCAAATGGTGGCAGCTCAGGGTATCGCTCACCTGCCCCTGATGCAGCGCGACGATGCGATCGGCAAAGCGGGCCGCCAGCGCCAAATCGTGGGTCACCCAGAGGATGCCGCTGCCCTGATTGGCCAATTCACGCAACTGGCTGAGCAGCTGGCAGGCCAGCCCCTCGTCGAGCCAGGCGGTGATCTCGTCCGCCAAAATGTAGCGGGCACCGCCGAGCGCCGCGGTGCAGGCCAGAATGCGCTTGGCCATGCCACCGGAGAGCTGGCGCGGGTATCTGTCCAGCGTGGTGGCGGGCAACTGGTAGCGCAGCAGTTGCTCGCCGAGCCGTTCGCGGGAACCGCTCTGACCGCAGAGGCGCGCCGCCCGGCCCAGCTGACGCTCCACCGTCAGCAACGGATTGAGGGCGCTCACCCCCTGTGGCACATAACAGAGGGTGTGGCCGCGCAGCCCGGCACGGCTGGCGTCGCACAGGGGCACGCCATCGAGGGAGATGGTACCGCGCATGCGCAGGTTGTCTGGCAGCAGGGTCAGGGCGCTTTGCAGCAGCAGGCTCTTGCCCTCGCCGCTCCCCCCCACCAGCGCGACGATTTCGCCGGGCGCCAGTTGCAAGCTGATATCGGTCAACAAAGGCTGCCAGCTGCGCCGCCCCAGCCAGGAGTAGTGGGCCGCCTCTATGGTCACCTGGTCGAAGCTCAGCATGATTCACCCCCAAACCAGAGTTGTTGCAGAGCCCGGGTAGCCTGATCAAACAGTAAAACCAAGGTCAGCAACATCAGCCCCGGGAAGAGGGCCAGCCACCAGCCACCACCGGCCAGATAACGCAAGGCATCGGCCAGCAGCAGGCCCAGCGAGGCCTCGTGGGCCGCCAGGCCAAAGCCGAGAAAGCTCAAGGCGGCGCTGTGCAACACCGCATGGGGAAACATCAGCAGGGTGCCGATAAACCACTGGGGCAACAGCCCCGGCAGCAGGTGGGTGCGCCAGCGGCGCAGCGCCCCCATCCCCTGACAGCGGGCCAGCACCACATAGTCACTGCTGGCGATCCGCCGCGCCTCGGCGCAGAGAATGAGCGCCAGCTTGGGCCAGTGGGTGAGCGCCACCGCCAGGATCACCCCGCGCATGCCACCCCCCACGGTAAAGCAGATCAGGATCAACAGCAGCATATGGGGCAGCGCCAGCATGGCGTCGATCACCAGCCGCACCGCCGCATCACACCTGGGATGGATAAGCGACACGCTCGCCGCCACCATGGCCAGCAGACCGCTGCACAGGGCCGTGCTGATCCCCAGCTCCAGACTGGTGAGGGTACCCTGAAAGGCGCGTTGCCAGAGATCCCTCCCCATCTGGTCGGTACCGAACCAGTGGGTCAGCGAGGGGGGCTGCTGGCGCGCCAGCAGATCCATCGGCACATCCTGATGAGAGAGGCTCCAGCCGTAGCTGGCCAGCAGCAGCAGGCAGATCAGCGCAAAGCCCAGCCGCAGTATGGAGGGAAGCGGATTAAACAGCATGCACACCCTCCCAACCGCGGTTGATGCGCGCCAGCAGCAAACTGGCCACCGTGTTGCCAATAAAGACCAGCAGGGTGCAGAAGAGCACGATTCCCATCAGCAAGGGGATGTCTCCGCGCAGTCCCGCATCCACGGTGGCCTGACCGAGCCCCGGGTAGGAGAAGACCTTCTCGGCTAACAGCGATCCGCCAATCAGCTCACCGAGGGAGGCAAACTGCAGACAGATGGCCGGGGTCAGGGCGTGGCGCAGCACGTGAAAGCGCAGCATGGGCCAGCCGCCATCCCCCTGGGCGCGGGCGTAGCGAATAAAATCGCTCGCCAGCACCTCGGCCACCCGCCCCCGGGTATGCAGGGCGATATTGCCAAGCCCCAGCAGCGCCAGGGTGGTCACCGGCAGCAACAGATGACGCGCTCGCATAGCCCAATCTGCCTCATCGGCAGAGAGGCCCGGTGTCCAGGCGCAGCAGACCGGAAGCCAAGGCCAGTGCACCGCAAACAGGGCGAGCAGCAACAGGCCAACCCAGAAGGTGGGCAAGGAGGCGAGCAGGTAGGCAAAGCGGCAAATCAGGCGATCGGGCCAGCGATTGAGATAACGACCGGCGCAGAGGCCCAGCACAATGCCGAAAAAGCCAGAGAGCAGCCAAGCACCCGCCAGCAGCAGGAAGGAGGCAGCAAAGCGCTGGCCTATTACCTCACCCACAGGCGCGTTGTAGAGCATGGAGTAACCGAGATCCCCCCGCAGCACCTGGCTGAACCAGTGCCAGTAGCGCAGCCAGAGCGGCTGATCCAGCCCCCAGCGGGCGGCGATCCGGGCGTATTGCTCGGGCGGCACATGGAGCAGATCATTGCCGATATAGGCCTTGATGGGGTCGATGGGGGAGTAACTCAGCAGCACAAAGGTGGCGACCGAGACCAGACAGAGCAGCCCTGCCAGACGCAGCAGGGCTTTCAGAGTGGCAGTCATCATGGTGGACGAACTTAACGGCACGTCCACCGCCAATCCTGCAGGTTGTTGAGCAAAGACCAGCTACCGTGGATCTCCGGCGCCCCCTTGCCAAGATCGATGCAACGGTTGGCGAGATAGGTGTGCTGCACATTGAGCAGCCAGGCCCAGGCGGCATCTCCCTGCACCCCGGCGCCACGCTTGCCATCCCACTCCACCAGCTGCCAGAACGGTACGGCCGCCTGCCAGTTCGGGGCATCCAGCGCCTGCTTGAGGTGCGCATCCACCACCGGATTCTGGTAATAGCCTGGGTTGTAGAACTCCACACCGGCGGAACCGCTCTGGTAGTGGTGATAGAGCTCCATGGGATCCAGACTCCCCCACCCCATCAGCACCGGATTGGCGTGCATCTCCCGCTCCACCTGCTCCCAGCTGCCGGACTTGAGGCTCACCTCAAGGCCGATGGGTTTGAGCATGGCCCGCACCGCTTCCGCCAGATCCCGGCGGGTGCTGTCACCGCTGGTGTACCAGAGGGTAAAGGCGGCGCGCAGGTCGCCTTTGTGGCGAATGCCGTCACTGCCCATCTTCCAACCCGCCTCGTCGAGCAGGGCGTTGGCGTGGGCCGCATCCCCGTCCTTGAAAGCGGTGGCTTTATTCAGCCAGGGCAAGCCCTCTACCGCGCTGTAGGCGGGAATGGCGTGCCCCTCCAGCAGCTGGTCGGCCAGCAGCTGGCGGTCGATGGCGTAATTGATGGCGCGGCGCACCGCCACGTCCGAGGTCACGTCGTTGCCGATGGGATAACCCTTGGCATCCTTGCCACCCGCTGGCGGAATGGGGAAGACGATGCCGCGGTTCTCGACACTCGGCCGCACCCACAGCTTGAGGGAGGCAGGGACTGTGGGCGCCAGCGACGGGGCAATGCGCACCAGGTCAAGCTGGCTGCTCTGGGCGGCGGCGTAGGCGCTCTCTTCATCGATAAAGACAAAGACCAGCCGTTTGAAGTCATTGTTGCCGCCGGCGTAATAGGGGTTCGCCTCTACCACCAGCTGTTGACCGGGCAGGAAGCTCACCAGCCGGTAGGGGCCGGCACCGACGGGATGGCGAGCGTAAGCTTTTGCGTCGTAATCCCGTTTCGACACGATGCCGAGCGATCCCAGCACGTTGACGAAGGTGCTCTGTGGGGCGCTTAAAGCAATCTCCACCTGGGTGGGCGACACCACCTTGGCCGAGACAAAGTTGCCCATGTCGATCTTGCCGCCGCCCTGGGCTGCGCTGTTGTAGGTAAAGGCGACGTCTTCGGCGGTGAGCGGCGCGCCGTTGGAGAACTTCAGATCCGGCTTGAGGCGGATAAGCCACCCCTTGCCATCCTGGTTCGGGGTCACCGCTTGGGTGAGCACGTTTTGCCAGCTGAGGTCGGCGTTTTGTTTGAGCAGCGGGCTGTGCAGCAGCAGGTAGCTGCCGTGGCTCCAGCCGAGCAGCGGGTCGAACCCTTCGGTGGGCTCACTGCCGATGGCGAGCTTGAGTTCGGCGGGGACGGGCTGGGCAGCCAGCGCCATGGAAGAGAAACCGCCCGAGAGCAGGGCCAGCAAGGCGGCTGCCGTGACAGAGAGGCCTTTGCGGCGGCCGGCGTTGCTGCCTGAGTGGCAGCCAAAGCATTGAATGGTCATAAGATCCCTTGTTCGTTTTACCACTCACTACCCAAAAAACAGGGGCACGACAGAAGCGAGTGAGGGGCCAAAACGGCCCCTATTCTAAACCTGATTGCAGATGAGACCTAGCGCTGGGTGTCGCCCAGAGCGTCACCGCGCCGGCCGCTGAACAGGCGGCGCCGGCTCAAGTTCACGCCGCCCTCCCCCTGCTGCACCGGAAGCGAAAGCAACATCTTGAGGGTGCTGCTCACCAACGCGCGCCCCTCGTCGGCCCCCAGGTGCGGGTCGAGGGGGGACATGAGCGAGCAGGCCAGCAACTGTCCCGTCTCGGGCAATGCCCCCACCATAAAGGTCAGGTTGCCGCAGGGGAGCTGCAGGGCGAGCCGATGGCTGCTGCCGCGCACCGGCCAGAGCTGATCCGGTCCCGGCAGCACCACCAGGCTCAGCATCCAGGGGGTGAGCACGCAGCCGAGCCACTGCCCTTCAAACAGGGTGCACTCGGCGACTATGGGCATGGCCGGGTGGTAGAACGGCAGCGCCTGCATCTCTTCGCGAGCGATCCGCTCATACTGAGCCACCAGCAGAGGCGCGGGATTCGCGGCAAAACCGGCAAACTCCTGCGCCGACTCTGTCGCGGCTTCGTTCACTGTCTTGTTCACTACCTCATTCACAATGGATTGCGCCATACGCCCTCCCGCGCTCGCTCGGCCTTCTCCTGCTCGGAGAGCGGGATGGCCGGAGCACCCAGACTGGCCAGCAGAGTCAAAATCCGATCCGTCGCCTCCCCCAGCGCCGCCGCCACCACGGGGGTGAGGCCGATTCGGGGCTCGAGGGATTCGGGCTCGACCCCGATCAGAGTGAGCCGCCTGGGGGATTCCCCCGTCATGTGCAGCGCCGAGAGCACGTCCGCCAGCCCCAGCTGATGGGGGGAGATCTTGCGACCAAACAGGGTCGGGATCTCCTCATCCTTCAGGGTCACCACGGTACCTGGCGGGTTGCCGCTGCGCACTGCGTCCGCCAGTATGATGTGGTCGCGACTGGCCATCGCTTCGAGCAGCTCCATGCCGGCGGTGCCGCCATCGAGCAGCTCGATGCCGGGGGCGAAGCGGTAGTCGTGCTCCAGTCCCTCGACGATGCGCACGCCGACGGCCTCATCGCTCAACAGCAGGTTGCCCACGCCCAGGATCAGGGTGTTCATCACAGCACCTTCACCTGAGTCACATCGCCGCTTTGGGTATCCACCACGTGCACCGCGCAGGACATGCAGGGGTCGAACGAGTGAATGGTACGCACCACCTCCAGCGGTTTGGCGGGGTCGGCCACCGGGGTGCCCACCAGGGATTGCTCGTAGGGGCCGGGTTCATCGTTGAAGTTGCGCGGGCCCGAGTTCCAGGTCGACGGCACCACCGCCTGATAGTTCTCGATCTTGCCGCCCTTGATGACTACCCAGTGGGAGAGCATGCCGCGCGGCGCCTCCTCAAAGCCCACCCCGCGAAACTCCTTGTCCGCCGGGATCTCGGTCTTGATGTATGCGCTGACATCCCCCTTGCCGATGTTGTCCACCAGCGCCTTCCACTGATGAGACAAGGTGTCTTTGAGCACACAGCAGCGCACCGCCCGGCCTATGATGCGGCCCAGGGTGGAGTGCAGTTGTTCGGTCCTGATGGCCGAACCGGTCAGCGCCTTGTAGAGGCCGTTCAGCTGATCGAAGTGCGCCACCGTCTCCGGGTGCTTGGCGGCGAGCTTGACCAGGAGGTCTGCGAGCGGCCCCACCTCCACCACCTTGCCGTAGAAGGTGGGGGATTTGACCCAGGAGTACTTGCCGTCATCCTGCCAGCCGGTGTAGTTCGGCTCGGTCTTGCCCTCCCAGGGCTTGAGAGGTTCGTCATCCTTGTACCAGGCGTGCTTGTTGCTCTCGGCGATGCCGTCCATCAGCCAGGCATCCTGGTGACTCTCGATGGGGCGATAGCCGGCCAGATCGCCATTCTCTATATAGCCACCCGGCATCAGGAAGCTGCCGCCGTCACCGTCGGTGGGCAGCTCAGGCACGCTCAGGTAGTGCTTGGCCCCCTGCCCCAGGTTCAGCCACTCGGGGTAGTGAGCGGCTATGATGGCGGCATCCACCTTGTAGACCTGCTCGATAAACTCGCCGAGCCGGTCGATAAAGCTCTTCACGTAGAGCAGCCGCTCCAGGTTGAGCACGCTCGGTGCATCCAGATTGATGGGGTTGGCCACCCCGCCCACCGCCAGGTTCTGGATGTGGGGAGTCTTGCCGCCGAGGATGGCGACGATGCGGTTGGCATCGCGCTGGCACTCCAGTGCCTGCAGATAGTGGGCCACGGCGATGAGGTTTACCTCCGGGCTCAGTTTCATCGCCTTGTGGCCCCAGTAGCCGTTGGCGAAGATGCCGAGCTGGCCGCTCGCCACCAGGGCGCGGATCTTCTCCTGCACCTTGGTCAGCTCATCGGCACTGTTGAGGGACCAGGTCGATACCCCCTTGAGCAGGTCGGCCGCTTTTTGCGGATTGGCCTGCAGTGCGGCGGTGATGTCCACCCAGTCCAGCGCGGAGAGCTGGTAGAAGTGGACGATGTGATCGTGGATGTTGTGGGCCGCAATGATCAGGTTGCGGATGTACTGGGCGTTGACCGGCACCTTGGCGCCGATGGCGTTCTCCACCGCCCGCACCGAAGCGATGGCGTGAATGGAGGTGCAGACCCCGCAGATGCGCTGCACTATCATCCAGGCATCGCGCGGGTCGTTGCCCTTGACGATCTCCTCCATCCCGCGCCACATGGTGCCGGACGACCAGGCCTTGGTGACGACGCCGCCTTCGATTTCACAGTCGATACGCAGGTGACCCTCGATGCGGGTGATGGGGTCTATGGTGATACGTTGGCTCATACGTTGGCTTTCCCTCGGGCCTGATAATCTTGGTGAACACGTTCAAGTGATGGCAGTACCGGCAAGAGCCGGATCAGCAGCAAATAGGCACACACCTCGATGGCGACGAAGCCCAGGGAGATCAGCACTTCCGCCGCGGAGGGGAAGTAGTGGTAGCCATTGCCGGGGTTGAAGGCGAGCAGGGAGTAGTCCAGTCGCCAGAGGGCGGCGCCCAGCAGCATGCTGAGGGCCCCCAGGAACAACATGCGCGAATCGCGGCGGCTCTTGTCCCAGTGGAACACCAGCAGCGGGAAGATCATCAGCGCGATCTCGCTCCAGAACATCAAGGCGTAGCGATTCCACTCGGAGAGGTACTCCGACTTGTCGTTGATGACGATCTCGGCAAAGCGCAGCGCCACGAACAGGATCAGGAAGATGTCGATCACCTGGGTCAGTTTGTAGAACAGCGACTTCTCGTTGGGGCCGCGCCCCGCCAGTCCCGCCTGCACCAGGGAGCCTTCAAACACCACGATGGAGAAGCCCATGATGAAGGCGGTCAGAAGCGAAAAGACCGGCAGCAGCTCGTAGCTTTGCCAGAGCGGATGGATCTTCTGCCCCGCCACTATCATCAGGGACCCCATGGAGGATTGGTGCATGGTGGGCAGCAGGGCCCCCAGTGCCAGGATGAAGAACATGATCTTGTTGAGCCGCGCCATGGAGGCCTTCCAGCCGAACTTCTCCAAGAGCACGGGGGCAAACTCCAGCGCCATCACCCCGATGTAGATGGTCATGCAGACCGCCGTCTCGAACAGCACCGAGGAGGTGTTGAAGAAACCCGGAATGTAGAAGTAGGGCAGGTTCCAGTAACGGCCGACGTCAATGGTGATGGAGAGGCCGCCCAGCGAATAGCCGAACAGGCTCGCCAGCAGGGCCGGTCGCACCAGGGGGTGATACTCGCCCCGGTTGAAGACGTAGACCGCCCAGGCCAGCGCCCAGCCACCGCAGGCGAAACCTGTGCCGATCAAAAGGTCAAAGGAGATCCAGAGCCCCCAGGGGTAGCCGCCGTTCAGATCGGTGACCGAGCCCAGCCCGAAGATGAGGCGCTTGAGGATCAGCATGCCGCACAGGATGACGAACGGCGCCAGCACCATGACCGGCCAACTGACCAGCCTGCCTCCCAGCGGGTGTGCCTTGTGATTACTCATGGGTTTTGCCTCCCGATTGCTTGTCATGGCCCGCGTGCGAGTCATGATCGTCGCCATCCTGATGGTCCTTGGTGTTGCGGCGAATGAGCACCGAGAGCCCGGTCAGCACCACCAGCGGCAGCACCATCCCCTTGTAGAGGGTGTGCTGGATGTGCTCGGAGCGTGCCCCGGAGGAGAGCTCCGGCAAGTCAGGCATGTCGAGCTTGCTGTAGGGCACCCCGGCCAGCACCAGCACCTGGGTACCGCCCCCCTCCTTCTCGCCATAGACGTAAGGCTGGTAGTTGGGCACTTCATGCAGGTAGGGGTCGTTGGCGCTGAAGGTCTGGCGCGGGTAGGCATATTCGCTGCCCGGGGTGGCCAGCAGCCGGCGCTTGGCCTCGGCCATCAGCGCCTCACGGGTGCCGAAGATGACGGCGCCGGTGGGGCACACCTCGACGCAGCCGGGCAGCTTGCCCTGATCGATGCGCTCAAGCCCCTTCTGGTTGCAGAGCTCGCACTTGTGGATCGCCCCGAACGGGTTGTCGTAGTCATATTTGGGCACGTCGAACGGGCAGCCCACCATGCAGTAGCGGCAGCCGGTGCAGACGTCCGGGTCGTAATGGACGATGCCGGTCTTGGGATCCTTGGTCAGCGCCTGCACCGGGCAGACGGAGACGCAGTTGGGATCGACACAGTGCATGCACTGCTTCTTGATGTAGGCATAGCCATCCACCAGCTGATCCTTGTGCTCACCCGTGCCGCTCTTCCACACCTGAATGATGTTGTTGGTGTAGGGGCTCAGCTTGTCGTTGTTGGACCAGGTCGCTTCCCCGGCCGGATTGACCGGGTTGCCGTTGAGGCGCTGACACTCCGCCACACAGGCCTGACAGCCGATGCAGAGGGTGGAGTCGTAGAGCATACCGAGCGCGCCGGGAATGGGCGGCTTGTTCTGTGCCGCTGCTAGGGCAGTGCCGGAGACGGTGGTGCCCGCCGCCAGCGCACCGACGGAGGCGAATTTGAGGAAGTTGCGTCTGTTCACGGTCACTCCTCCCGTGAGGTGTGCTGTCCGGCTTCATGGCGCTTCTGCTGGCGACCGAGCTCGCGCACCGTCATCAGACTCACCCCGACCAGCACCCCGAGCGCCCCACCGATAAGGCCGGTGGCGGTGGGCGACATGTGTCCTCCCTCCTGGATGGCCACGTCGGGCTTGTTCACCCGCGGGGTGGGATTCTCCACCTTGGCGAGCTGGAAGAGCCCCTTGCTGAACCCCACGCCCTGCTCGTTGCAGCCGTAGCAGGGATGGCCTATGCCCACCGGCCAGATGCCGCCCCCCACGTCGCAGAACTCCAGGGTCGAGCAGTTGCCGTAGGTCTCCGGCCCCTTGCAGCCCAGGTGATAGAGGCACCAGCCCTGACGGTGGCCCTCGTCGCCAAACTCCTTGGCGAAGCGACCGGCGTCGAAGTGCGGGCGACGCTCGCAGTTTTCGTGGATGAGCCGCTCATAGGCAAACAGCGGCCGCTTTTTGGCATCGAGCACCGGCAGCTTGCCGTAGGTGATGTAGTAGGCGACCGTGGTGAGGAAGTTGTGGGGGTTGGGCGGGCAGCCCGGGATATTGATAATAGGCGTGCCGAGGTTGCCGAGGGCCTCTTCCAGGCTGACGGCGCCAGTCGGGTTACCGCCGCTGGCGGGCACTCCGCCCCAGGCGGCGCAGGAGCCGATGGCGATGACGGCAGCCGCATCGGCAGCCGCGCGGCGAATATGGTCGACGATGGGCTCACCGGCCACCATGCAGTAGATGCCACCATCTTTGAGCGGGATGGAGCCGTCCACCACCAGCACATACTTGCCCTTGTAACGTTCCATGGCGTTGTGCTTGTTCTCTTCAGCCTGATGACCAAAGGCCGCCGAGAGCACCTCGTGGTACTCCAGCGAAATGGTGTTGAGGATCAGGTTTTCGATGGTGGGGTGGGTGGCGCGTAGCAGCGACTCGGTGCAACCAGTACACTCCTGCGCCCCTATCCAGATCACCGGTGGCCGCTCGGGGCTGGTGAGCGCGGTAGCCATCTTGGCCACGGCGTGTTGGCTTAATCCAAGGGTTGCGGCCATCCCGGCGCACAATTTCATAAAGTCACGGCGATTAATTCCATGAGCCGATAAAAAAGTATCCTCGACCATTCTTTTTATTCCCGTAGTGAGCACTTGTTTGATAAATGCTTAATAGCGGAAATGCTAAGTACTCCCCCCCGGCATTGTGTTGATCTCCATCAAGTGGCGGGGCATTACTCAAATAGAAAACTCATCACAATTAATTTAAAAACTTCATATACAGCATAGACTTACAAAACCCTTGCGAAGAGATAAAAATACCCACTAGGGGGTATTTTTATGCTTGACTGAATTAACTTCATTTAAATTACCCGTTAATTCGTGATGTTAAATAATCAGAATGAAAGCGTTGTCACACTATTTGATAGGGTCTTTATGTTACCAGCCATAGGCTATTTTACCTCGCCAAAAGTGGTTGATAATATATAACTTTATATTTGTATGAGTATATGTAAACAAGTGAAATGGACGCGCGAACGATATTTATTATCAGCTTTTAAGAAATAACTCGCCCTGCTGTTCAAGGCTGATCTTCGCCGCTTGATTAATTAACCGGCCCACATCCATGCTTCACCACCCCTGGCCACGGATGATCTGCCTCCCCCGGCCGCGTGCGCCACCAAACCGGCCACCAGCCTTCTTGGTGGCGTACACCACTCACCGGCTCAATAAGCATCCGGCAGTCCCACCTTCATCCTCCATGGATCTGGCAGCCTGCTTTTCTCCTCTACCATGCGCCTACCCGCACCTTGGCCAAGGGTCGGCAACCTCCCCTGCGCGCAGCCGGTGCAAAAAACCGCCAGCAATGTGCGAAAAAGGCGCGATCTCCCTCCCGTTTGAAGGGGCAAAACCAGTGATAAATATTGCCCGATAGGGAGCCAGAGAAAGCGTCGGCAGGCGAATTTATACAGAGTAATATCCCGTATTTTGCCCATTTTCACATTCCCATTCGCCACATAATTTACCAACCAAAAAACAACTGATAACATCTTTTCACAATTTAAAGCATATAAAACAACATGGTTCGGTGACCCCCCGTTTGCCCGTCGCAGCCGCCGGGATCACCGGATCAGGATTGAGACCAGCAGCCAACTTCTCATCGAGCAGACACCCGACCCCATGATGAACACAGTTACGGCCAGCATCGATCTCGATGCACTCCAGCACAATTTCGCCGTGGCACGCCACCACGCCCCCCATAGCAAGATCATCGCGGTACTCAAGGCCAATGCCTATGGTCACGGGCTGCTGCCGGTGGCCCATGCCCTCGCCCAGGCCGATGCCTATGCCGTGGCCAGGGTCGAGGAGGCGCTGGTGCTGCGTGCCAACGCCATCACCAAGCCCATTCTGGTGCTGGGGGGCTTCTTCAGTGCCGAGGCGCTGCCGCTGCTGGCCAAACACGATCTGCAGACCACCCTGCATACCTGGGAGCAGTTGGCGCTGCTCGAACAGACCACTCTGCCCGCCCCCATCAAGGTGTGGCTCAAGCTCGATACCGGGATGAACCGGCTCGGCCTGCGCGCCGAGGAGCTGCCCGCCTTTATCGAGCGGCTGAGTCATTGCCACAACGTAGTGCAACCGTTCCAGCTGATGACCCACTTCAGCCAGTCCGATGAGCAGGATACCCAGGCCACTCTGCTGCAGATCGAGGAGTTCAACCGCCTCTCTGCCCATCTGTCGGGCGAGCGGGCCATGGCCAACTCCGCCGGCATCCTCGCCTGGCCGGCCTCGCGCAGTGACTGGATCCGCCCTGGCCTCATGCTCTACGGCGCCTCCCCCTTTACCGGCCAGCTCGCCGCCGACCACGACCTGCGTCCGGTCATGACCCTCAAGAGCCAGCTCATCGCCACCCGCGCCTGCCTGCAGGGCGAGGCAGTCGGCTATGGGGGTCACTGGGTGGCGAATCGGGACACCACCCTCGGCGTGGTGGCGGCGGGATATGGCGATGGCTACCCGCGCATGGCTCCCGAAGGGACCCCCATGCTGATCAATGGCCGTCGGGTGCCCATCGTGGGTCGGGTCTCCATGGACATGATCACCGTCGATCTGGGCCCGGCGGCCAGCGACAAAGTGGGGGACGAGGTGACACTGTGGGGGGAAGGACTGCCAGTGGAGCAGGTGGCCGAGAAGATAGGCACCATCCCCTACGAGCTGCTCACCCGCCTGACCAGCCGGGTGCATCTCGCGCATTGCGACAGCCGCGAACAGATGCCGATGTTGAAGCTGGCCTGAGCAATCAGGCTGAGGGCGGCCACCGCGAGGTGACAAACCGGCCCCTGATAAACAAAAGGCCCCGTCTTGCGACGGGGCCTTTGCCTGATGGGGAATTCAGGAGCAAGGTGCCACGACCTTATCCGCATGGACTCAGCGAATCCCCTCCAATGACTTGAACCAGGCGAGGCTGGCCTGCCACAGGGGCGTGGCAGACTTGCGAAAATAGCCCATATGGCCGATTGCTCCATCCAAAGTATGAGGAAAGAGATCAACACGCGTCACGGGAGCATTACTGTAGTGCTTCATGAAGGCGTCGCGTGATGCGGGCATCGCCCAGCGATCGTCCAGCGCATTGGCCGCCACAATGGGAGTCTGGACGCTTTGGTAAGCACGCTCGATGCCACGCATCGCCGGGTCGTCAAAGAAATAGTGACGAAAACGGCACCAGTACCGCCATTGTACAAAGGCGCCTTTTGGCAAATCTTCTCCCATGCCCAGCAGGCTCCACGCGCAATAGCCTTTCCACCAGGTCAGCAGCGGCAGCACTGTGTTCCACATGGTGAGCACCTTGAGCTGCTCGCTGAAGGGCATATAGCCGTGCCACCCGGCCCCGGTGCCGAAGACATAGAGCCCGGAGACTTTCCGATGATTGGGGAGCAGGCCGAAGGCGTGCCCACCATAGGAATGGCCGATGACGAACAGGGGGAGATCGTCCCCGCTCATGGTTTCCACTGCGGCGGCCAGATCGCGCCTTCCCCAATCGAGCAAATCCATCTCGAAGCCTTTGAGTGACGCGGGTTTTGACGCGCCTATGCCCCGGTAGTCAAAAGTCAGGGTGGTAAACCCTTGCTCACTGGCGAACTCGGCAAAGCGACGATAGAAGCCCTGCGGCACGCCAGTAGCCCCCGCGACGATGATCTTGCCCTGCACCTGCCCTGTTGCCGGGTACAGTTGCCCCTGGATCAGATAGTCATCGTCGGTGTGAAACGAGATAGCAGCCATATTCCTCCCTGAAGTATGACGATTGTCATAGTCATGCTCCGAACGCTATACTATGACACTCGTCATAGCAAGAGGGTGCAGCGTGAAAGAGTGCACATCGACCGGGCGTCAACGGGTGATTGAGGCCGCTGCCGCCATGCTGGCACGGCATGGTTTGAGAGGGATCAGCATCCGTGAAGTGAGCAAGTTCGCCGATGCACCCCTGGGTTCCACGTATCATCATTTTCCCAGCGGCAAGAATCAGATAGTGACGGAGGCAATACACTGGGCCGGCGCCCAGGCATCCGAGCAACTGCAGCGCTGCCTGCAGGCCGATGCCTGGCAGGGTCTCGGTCTGTTTGTATCCCACTGGCGTGAGCGGTTGACGCAATCTCACTTTCGCGCGGGGTGCCCGATCGTGGCAGCGGCCATCGAAGCGCAGCATGAAGAGGATGGGGAGCCAATCAAGGAGGCGGTGGCCCAGGTCTTTGGCCACTGGCAACAGCTGATTGCCGATCACCTGATGGCACAGGGGCAGGCCGACGCCTCTGCCAGAGCCTGTGCGCTGGGGATCATCGCCAGCATAGAGGGCGCCATCGTGTTGTGCCGTGCCCATCAAAGCAGCGAGCCCCTGGATGCGGTATTGGCATGCTTACCCAGATTGATGGGCACCGCCGAGTGATGGCACGCCTTGGCACACAATAACGGGGCTATAGAGCACGGAGCAGCCCGGATACATGTCCGGCGGGGAAATCACTGCCCCTCGTTCCCAGGGGGATGATGCCGAGAGATTCATGACTAAATAAAACAAAAGGCCCCGTCTTGCGACGGGGCCTTTTGTTTTATTTGGCGGTGAGGGAGGGATTCGAACCCTCGATACGTTGCCGTATACACACTTTCCAGGCGTGCTCCTTCAGCCACTCGGACACCTCACCAAATTTTTACTTCTTGAAGTGGCTTTCGGAGCACGCTGCGCGTGCATCTTGCCGACTTCGTCGGTGAGCAGCCTCTCGGTCACCTCACCAAATTTTGGTCTGTTGTTTAATGTGCTCAGCCAGCACCTCGTTCGTTGCGCCGTTGCGCTGGAACGGGGCGTAATGTACGGGATACGACGGCATGCGGTCAATGCAATTTTTCACTTTTTGCGTTCGTTTGCTCATTATCCGAACCAAGTGACTAAAAACATGCCGTTTCGTATCCCTTTCAATCAATTTCCAGCCGCTTCGTGCAAATGCTCGCCTTTGAGTGCCTCTTCCAGCGAGCCGTAGAATTCCAGCTGACCGGGCACCGGACGCACCTTGGCGCGCGCCAGGGTCTTGAGCGGCTGGAACTGCAGCTCGGCCACCCGCAACTGCACCCCTGCCTTGGCCATCTGCTTTTCAAACTGCAGGAAGGCGGAGAGGCCACCTGCGTCCAGAATGGAGACCGCCTCCATCTGCAGCACCAGCAGCTTGTGTCCCTTGACCTGGGCCACCAGCTCGCCGAACACCCGCTCGGCGGCTGCGAAGAACAGCGGGCCGTTGACCTTGTAGAGCAGCGCCTGCTCAGGCACTTCCTGGGCGTAGCGTTTGTGATCCGCCAGATTGTGCAGCTTGGTCATCTTGGCAATCTCGCGCATAAAGAGCAGGGAGGCGAGGATCACCCCGAAAGTGATGGCGATGACCATGTCGAAGATCACGGTCAGCGACAGGCAGACCAGCAGCACCAGCACGTCGGATCTGGGGGCGCGGCGAATGAGCTCCACCACCTTGTGTGCCTCGCTCATGTTCCAGGCGACGATGAGCAGCAGGGCCGCCATGGCCGAGAGCGGCAGCCAGGAGAGCCAGGGCGCCAGCACCAGGATGGCCGCCAACACCACCAGTGCATGCACGATGCCGGAGATAGGAGAGGTTGCCCCGGCCCGCACGTTGGCGGCGGAACGGGCAATGGCAGCGGTGGCGGTGATGCCGCCAAAGAAGGGGGCGACTATGTTGCCAAGCCCCTGCCCCACCAGCTCGGCGTTGGAGCTGTGCTTGCGACCTGTCATGCCGTCCAGCACCACGGCGCAGAGCAGGGATTCGATGGCCCCCAGCATCGCCATGGAGAAAGCCGCGGGCAGCAGGCGCTCGATGGCGGCCAGGTTCCACTCCACCGGCGAACCATCCGGCCCCGGCAGGGCCCAGGGCATCACCAAGGTCGGCGCGATGGGCGGGATCCCCATGCCCTGGCTGCCGTCGGCCAGGGTATAGCTGAACTTGCTGCCGATGGTGGCGACGTCCACCCCGAACTGATGCAGGCCAAAGCCAAGGCCCACCCCTACCAGCACGGCGGGCAGGTGACCTGGCACCGGCAGACGCAGGCGCGGCCAGAGCAGCAGCACCGCCAGGGTCGCAACCCCCACCAGCGTATCCCCCCACTGCCAGCTGGGCAGGGCATGGGCCAGCGCCTCGACTTTGCCAATATAGGTTTCCGGCATCTCGGGCACCTGCAGGCCGAAGAAGTCTTTGATCTGCAAGGTGGCGATCACGATGGCGATACCACCGGTAAAGCCCAGGGTCACCGAAGGCGGAATGTACTCGATGAGGCGTCCGAGCCGGGCCACCCCCATGGCCACCAGGAAAAAGCCCGAGATCAGGGTCGCCATCAACAGGCCACCCACACCGAACTGCTGGGCCACCGGATAGAGGATCACCACGAAGGCGGCGGTCGGCCCCGAGATGGAGAAGCGGGAGCCACCGGTCACGGCGATGACGATGCCGGCGATGATGGCGGTATAGAGACCGTGCTGGGGCGGCACACCACTGGCAATGGCCAGCGCCATGGCCAGCGGAATGGCGATGATACCGACCGTGATGCCGGCGATCAGGTCGCGGCCGAAGCGGGGAACGCTGTAGGGTTCGTCAATACAGGATTGGCGTAAAGCAATGGCCAGCTTCACGCTTTGCAAAGGTGCTTGGTTGTGCATGTATTCGTAATACCAGAAGAGGGAGATAAAGGCCGGATTGAACCGGCGCCCGATCATCATCAAGGGCCGGCAGAGCTGTCGACACGGCGATGGTATCCTGGCCAACCATACCCCAGCCGATGAAATATTTCGATGGGCGGGATCAATGAATGACCGTTACCACGCAATATTGCCGGTGATAGTCAGCATATCGACCACTTTTCTCACCATTACGCTGCACACTCACTTCGCCTGCTAACCAATTTTTCCCTTCCTTATTCTTGTCGTGCTCCCTCCCCCTCTTTATATCTGCCCGTCGGATACGGTGCCGGCGCTCGCCCCTCCCTCATCTTGTCCCGGCAGCCAATGCATTTCGTCTACCTCCCTCCTTGCTCGGCGGCTTCCCCCTTGGCGAGCCTGCGAGGCTCACTCCAAGCTGCTGATTGTGCTGAAAATAGTCCGCAGCGACCAAGTTTTGGGCAAACGGTCCGAAATCCCCTTTTTGCAGCGGATCGCGGGTTGACACTCGGCGGACGGGCCATTAATATCCGCACCGTCTCGACGAGACAGGCAATTCCTCCTTAGTTCAGTCGGTAGAACGGCGGACTGTTAATCCGTATGTCACTGGTTCAAGTCCAGTAGGAGGAGCCAATTCCCTCGTAGTTCAGTCGGTAGAACGGCGGACTGTTAATCCGTATGTCACAGGTTCAAGTCCTGTCGAGGGAGCCACATTCGAAAGCCCAGCCTTTGGCTGGGCTTTTTCGTATCCAACGTTCGAAGCTGCCATCAGGTAGCCGTGGCTTATACTTCCACCGAACGGCCTCAGCCCGGGTGTCGGCATCCCCTTCTTCCGTGCCCTTTCACGACACCACACTTGCTTTTTTGCTTGCCTCTGCCGGATATTCGTTATCACAATTACCGCCCCTGTACACACCGTCAAAAGGACCCCTTGGCATGTCTGAGGATGCGATGCAAAAAGAAGCAGTGCCTGCTCAAGCCACCAAGCAACCAAAAGATCCCGTCCGGCGTCTTACGCTGCAATTGGTCATGCTTGCCTTGATCGTCTTGGTCTATGTGCTGTTTGCTCAACGCCTGACCCCGATGAGCAGCCAGGGTACGGTACAGGCCTTTTTGATTCGCCTGGCCCCCGAGGTGGCCGGACGGGTGACTGCGGTGGAAGTCAGTGACAATCAGCAGGTTTCCGCCGGCATGCCTCTGTTTCAAATCAACCAGGAGCCCTATCTGATTGCCGTCACCCAAGCTGAAGCCCATGTGGCAGCTGTCGGGCAATCGATCGGGGCTGACACTGCCGCGGTGCAAACCGCCCAGGCCAAGGTGGTACAGGCCAAATCGGCCAAGGATAACGCTGCCGACAATGCCGCCAGGGTGGTCGAGCTGGCCAAACGAGGGGTCATGTCGATCGCGCAGCGGGATCAGGCGACGGCAACCTTGCAGCAAGCCATAGCCTCCCTGGCGGCCGCACAGGCAGAGTTGCGCCGTGCAGAACAGAGCCTCGGGCCCGCCGGCAATGAAAATCCCAAGCTGAAAGAAGCGATGGCCGCCCTGGCCAAAGCCAGACTCGATCTCATTCGCACCACGGTCAAAGCGCCCAACAAGGGGGCCATTACCAACATACAGCTGGCGCCAGGCCAGTATGCCGCCGTGGGAAGTCCGGCAATGACCTTCATCGATACCTCGGCGGTCTGGATCAGCTGTATGCTGCCCGAGAACTCGTTGGAGTACCTGCGACCGGGCATCAAGGCCGAAGTGGTCTTCGATGTGCTCCCTGGCCGCGTCTTCAAAGCTCACCTCGATACCCTGGGGTGGGGCAGTGCTGGCAATACCACCACAGACCAGACCACCGGCCTGCTCACGGCACCACAAAACAGCCCCAGTGCGCGCCAGTTTCCAGTGAGCCTGGTACTGGATGAGGCACTCCCTCGCGGGTTGCGCTATGGCTCCCAGGCCACCGTCATTTTCTATCCCAACAAGGTGGGCATAATGGATACGATTGCCGCCGGCTGGATCCGTGTTGTCAGCCTGCTGACCTATATTGCCTGATGATGAACAAAGCGTGGTGGCAATGCAGCCTGCGTCTTGGCGTCATTCCCATGGCGGCACTGGCGGTTACCCTGGCCACGGGTCAGGCCTTGCCCTTTCTGATCCCCATGTTCATCGTCATCATGCTGATGCTGAGTCCGACGCGCCTTCCGCTGATGATGGTAGTGAGAATGCTGGCACTGATCGTCGGTTGTACCGCGCTCATCTGTTTTCTTGCACATGTGGTCGGCACCAATCCCGTCGCTTTCTGGCTGGCCATGGCTGCGGTTGTGGTTCTGGCCTTTGCCCGCCTTGGCAAGAACCCTGACGATCTGCCCGGATTGCTGGTGCTGATCGTGTCGTCGATGACGATGGTGCTGGTACAAAGCCAGCCATCGCTGGTCCTGGCACTCCCCGTGTTGATGGGAAAAGCCTTTCTGATCGCCTATTTATGGTGTCTGCTGGCTTTTGCCATCTGGCCCCGGCCTTCCCCTCCGCTAATTCCCCTGACCGCCATGCGCGGTGATGAAAGGGTGATGCTGATCCTGGGAAAGAGCGCCGCTCTGTTGCTGGCCATCGGTATCGCCATCTGGCTGCAAGACAGCAGTGCCATCTTGATCGGGGCCACGATTGCCAACCTGCTGCGCGCCAGCGACCCCCATCTGACACGAATGAACAGCAAACCACTGCTGCAGGCCAACTTGCTGGCGGCGGCCTTGGCCACCCCGGTGATCCTGCTGGCCTACATCAGTCGGTCTCCCCTGATCCTGTCACTGCTGGCGCTCGCCGGCAGCATCTGGCTGGCGGGACGGTTGGCGGCAGCCTGGCCCAAAGTGGTGGTGCAAACTGCAATGACGGTTTACATCACTTTGCTGGGAACCGCCTTGCCCCAATATCAGCAAGGGCTGCACCTGGTATGGGATCGACTCGCGACGCTGTTGCTGGTCGTCCTCTATTGCACCCTGGTTGTGCATCTCTTGACCACATCAACCGATAAGTCATGTCCTGCTTGAACGACATCATCTTGTCCAGACCGTTTATTGTCAGAGGGTAGAGACATGCTTTGCCCTTTGCGACCCCCACTCGATTCAGGAGTTTCTATGCGCCGTTTCAACTTAATGCTCAATGGCAGCCGGTTGATGATGTTTCCCTTCTATGTCTGCATCCTTGTCTGTGTCGCCCTCTTGATGGTGAAGTTCGCCATGCAGCTCTATGAGCTGTGTCGCGACATCATCGACATCCCCTATCTGGATCTCATCACAGGGGTGCTGACCCTGGTGGACTTCGTGCTGGTGGCCCAGATGCTGATCCTGGTGGCCATCTGCGGCTACGTGCAGTTCATCAAGACCCCGGAGCAGCGGGCAGCCCTTGGCGACAACTGGCTCAGCAAGATCAACTTCGCCTCCCTCAAGCTCATCGTCATCAACTCCCTGGTCACCATCGCCGGGATCGAGGTGCTCAAGGCCTTCCTGACCGACGGTACCGGCAACGAGATCGAGATGAAGTGGTCGGTCATCGTCTTCCTCGCCTTCTCCACCGCAGCGCTCATCTACGCGGTCACCGAGCGGCTGGCGGACCACAAGTAGCGCCGGTTTTCATTCAGCCTTTATTCATCAAGAGCCGAATTGATAACTCTTTTCATTACCTTTACTGCATTGTAAACTTGCTCCCCCGGGCTTTACTGCCCGGGCGTTGGAGCACCTATGACAAGCCTTTCCCTCTCACCACGACACGGCTGGCAGTGGCTGGCCTATCACCATCAGGCCGCCGAGGGCTCCCTCTATCTGATGTTCTTCTCCGGCCTGCTGCTGTGGGAACCGCTGACCCCGCTCTGGTCGCTGGCACGCTGGAACCTGTTCCTGCACGTCGCCCTCTCGCTCACCCTGTTTCCCCTGCTGTTTGGCGCGTTCTGGCTCTCCCATCGCAGCCTGCTGCGCAAAAGCCGCAAGCCATTCTTGCGCACCACGGGGCGCATCATCGAAGCCTTGCTGCTGGTCTGTCTGGCCAGCGGACTGCTGCTGGTACTGCACGGCACCCCGGGCGATAGCCTCGGCAACCTTGCCAGCTGGGCTCACTGGCTGAGCGCCCTCGCGTTGACTCCCCTGGTGCTGCGCCACGCCTGGCGCTGGACCATCTTGAAATGGCGCACCTGATCTTATGTTGAAGTTGTTGTTATCCCTGATGTTGGCCGCCCTGCTGCTGGGGACCGCCTCGGCCCAGGAGATGGGCACCGCCATGATTGCCTATGACGAGGGGAGCGCCCCGCGCCTCGTCACCGCCAACCAGAGCGCAGGCTCGGTCACCCTGCTTGAACGCGATAGCGGCAAGCGACTCAAAGAGGCACAACTGGGGGGCGATCTGCGCCAGCTGGCCCGCGCCGACGACGGCACCCTGCTGGTGACCGATTACAGTGACGATCGGTTGCTGCTGCTGGATGATGATCTCGACCTGGCAAAGGCGATCCCCACCGGCCATAGACCCTACGGCGTCATCTTCGATCCCAAGCGGCAGTGGTTCTGGGTCACACTGTTCGAAGCAGGCCGCCTCCAGGCCTATGACACCACGGGCAAGCTGCTGCTGGATGCAGAAACCGCCGAGACACCCCGCGGGCTGGCCCTGACCAACGACGATCGCCTGCTGCTCACCCACGCCATGACCAGCCAGCTCGCCATCTATGATCTCGCCAAACTCGGCAGCGGCGCCAAAGGCGCTACCCTGCCCAAGCCCAAGCTCAT
Source organism: Aeromonas sp. FDAARGOS 1408 (assembly GCF_019048665.1). Lineage (NCBI taxonomy): Bacteria > Pseudomonadati > Pseudomonadota > Gammaproteobacteria > Aeromonadales > Aeromonadaceae > Aeromonas > Aeromonas sp. FDAARGOS 1408. The sequence continues at coordinate 2,142,871 of NZ_CP077394.1, forward strand.
TACCCTGGCCGAGACCCACAGCGACACCCCAAGCGACTCGCAGGGCTTGCCGCGCCTGCTCGATGGCATCGCCCTCTCCCCCGATGGCAGCGAAGCCTGGCTGCCCCACGTGCTCTGGAGCTTCGATCACCCCTTCCAGTTTCAGAGCACCGTCTTCCCGGCGGTCTCCATCATCGATCTGGATGAAGAGAAAGAGCGGGTCGATGAAAGAAAGCAGCTCTTCTTGCAGATCAACCTGCCCAGCGTCGGCAACCGCAGCCAGATCGTCTCCAACCCGTTCGCGGCGCGCTTCGCCGCCGACGGCAAGCGGGTCTACCTGACCCTGGCGGGCTCGGAGGATCTGCTGGTGTTCGACCTGTCGCGCAGCGGCAAGCAAAACAGCAACCGCCACCGCCGCAAGAAGTTCCAGGGGGGCGCCAAGGCGACCCAGCTCCTTCGCCACCTGCCGGGCCAGAATCCGCGCGATCTTTTGATCGACGGTGACCATATCCTGGTGCACAACGTCATGGGGCAGGATCTCACCCGCCTCAACACCGGCGGCAGCGGCCCCTTCGCCCGGGTCACGGTCGATGTGCCCCACTTCGCCAAACTGGTAGAGACGGATCCGCGCCCCGATGCGCTTCAGCGCGGCGAGCGGCTGTTCAACCTCGGCAACACCGCGGCCAACAGCCGCTTCCCCATGGCGGGGGACAACTGGATGAGCTGCAACTCCTGCCATCTGGATGGGTTCAACTTCACCAACCGCTATCTGATGGCGGCCCATCGCCAGAAAAGCCGCGACAACGCCATCAACGGCCACGCCAACCTCGCCAACATGGTGGCGGGGGACTTTATCGGCGAGTACCTGCGCATGACCCAGCAGACTCAGGGCGGCATGGGGCACGACACCCGCGATGGCGCCGAGCCGGTAGACCCCGCCAGGCCCCAGCCCGAGGTGAAGGCGATGATGGAGGATCTGCACGCCTTCGTCACCGCCGATGGCAACCTCCCCTATCTTGCCAACTGGCTCAGGCTCGATGCCCCGCGCACGGATCCCGCCAAGGCGCCGACCACTCATCCCAAGGAGTGGCTCAACTCCGCCTCCTGCCAGAACTGCCACCAACAGGCATTCCAGGACTGGAGCGAGAGCAACCACCGGCTGATGGGCAACTCCCACCCCTACTACAAGGTGGTGCAGGCGCTGGCCCGCGAAACCGAAGGGGAAGCCTTCGGTCAGTGGTGCCAGGGCTGCCACATGCCCCAGCAGGTGTTGAACGGCCAGCAGGATCTGCCCAAGGGCTCCCACATGTTCGAGCAAGGCGGCGCCTCGCTCATTGCCGCCCACCAGAAAGGCGAACCCGTGGTGGAAGAAGGGACCGGCTGCGTGCTCTGCCATCGCATCACCAAAGTGGAAGATGCCGGCGGCAACAGCGCCTTTACCGTGAATCTGAAAGACCGCGAGAGCTATGTGTTCGAGGATGCCGCCGGTGGCAGCCTCAAGCACTGGCTGGCGGAGCGGCAGATCAACGCCCGCCCCGCCATGCACAAGGCCTCCTACCAGAAGGATTTCTACCGCGACGCGGCCCTGTGCAAGTCCTGCCACAACGAGTTTGCCCCCGGCACCGGCGCCAATATCGTCAACACCTGGGACGAGTGGGAAAGCTCCAGCTTTGCCAAGGCGGAGGATCCCGCCAAGCGGCGCACCTGCATCGACTGCCATATGAACCCTACACCTGGCAACGGCGGCGCGCCGGTGGCGGGCCAGTCCACCGAAAACGGCACAGTGAAAGAACGGCTCTATCGCCACAACTTTACCGGCGCCCAGCACCAGCTGGTGGGGCTGAGGAGTGCAACGCTCGAGCAGGAGAGCCTGGCGCTGCTGCGCTCAAGCGCCACCCTCTCTGCCCGCATTGAAAACCAGAGCGGCCAGTCCGCGCTGGTGGTGCGGGTCGCCAATACCGGCGCCGGCCACGCCCTGCCCACCGGGGTCGCCGATTTCCGCGAACTCTGGCTGGAGCTGACCGTCACCGACGCCAGCGGCAAGCTGCTGCTTGCCAGCGGCCAGCCGGTGGATGGCGCCGTGCCCGACAGTGCGCGGCTATTTAGAAAAGTGTTCGGCGATGCCGAGGGCAAGCCGGTGGGGCTCAAGTTCTGGCGCTACGCCAAGCTCCTTGAAGATACCCGCATTCCGGCCGATGGCTGGCGCGATGAAGCCTGGCCGCTGCCGGCGGATGCCCAGGGCCCCTTCAAGGCCGATATCAAACTCAATTTCCGCACCTACCCCAAGTGGGTCAATGATGCGGTGCGCGCCGCCGAGCCGAGCTTGCCGGAGCCACCCATAGTGCTACTCAATCGGCTGCAACTCACCCTGCAGCCTCTCCCCGTCACGCCCGCTACGGAGCCTCAAACCTGATGTTTGCAAGTTTTCTCATTACCCTGCGCGAGGGGCTGGAAGCCTTCCTGCTGGTCGGCATCTGCCTCTCCTACCTCGCCAAGCTGGGGGCGAGCCGCTACAACAAATTCGTCTATCTGGGGGTGGGGCTGGGCCTGCTTGCCTCTCTCGTGGTCGCCTTCCTGTTCCAGGTGGTGGTGAGCCAGTTCGAGAGCGAGCGCTACAACCATTTGCTGATGGCGGGGATCCTGATTTTTGCCACCCTGGTGCTCACCTACATGGCGGTCTGGATGCAGAAGCAGGCCAAATCCCAGGTGGGGGCCATGACGGCGCGCATCGATGCCGCCATCGACGGCGGCAACCTGTTCGGTCTGGTGCTGCTCGCCTTCCTGGCGGTGATGCGCGAAGGGTTTGAAACCGTGCTCTTCTTCTCGGCCCTGGTCTACTCCGGGCAAGGGGTGGATCTGCACGAGGGGCTGATGGGGGCGCTGGGCGGCCTGCTGCTGTCGGTGGTGCTGGTGTGGGGGCTGCTGCGCTCCACCCGCAAGGTGGCGCTGGCCCCCTTCTTCCGCTGGACCGGTCTGCTCATCATCATCATCGCCGCCGGTCTGCTGTCGTCCGCCGTCAACATGCTGCAGGCAGCCGGGCTCATCACCTTCTGGACCGAGCCTGTCTTCAACATCAGTCACATTCTCGACGATCAGGGGGTATTTGGTACCTTCCTGCGCGCCCTGTTTGGCTACAATGCCTCACCAGCCGGCCTGCAGTTGCTGACCTGGGCCAGCTACCTGGTGATCTTCGTCACCGTCTGGCATCGCAACTATCGTCCCCAGCGCTGATCGCCCAGCGCGGCGCGGCAGCGGATGACAAGGCGGCTCAACGGGGCCGCCTTTTCCACTTCTTCTCTTTTGGTCAGCATTTCGGATAAAGAGTCATGAGCGACAACAACACACAACACATTGCGGTACTGGGTGCCGGCCCTGCCGGTCTGATGGCCGCCTGGCGCCTGCGCCAGGCCGGTTTTGCGGTCACCCTGTTCGAGCAGGAGAGCGTGGTGGGCGGCATGTGCGCCACCCAGACCTTCAAGGGGCGCGACGGTGAGTATCGCTTCGACTACGGCGGCCACCGTTTCATCACCAAGAACCCCGAGCTGCTCGCCTTTATCGACGAATTGATGGGGGACGATCTGCTCCACGCGGAGCGCAAGAGCGTGATCCGCTTTGGCGGGCGCACCTATGACTACCCCCTGAACCTGCCCAATCTGCTCAAAACGGCGCCGCTCGCCCTGATGGCCGGGGCGGTGAAGGATCTCCTGCTGCTGCCCTTTGCCAGGAAGCCCACCGATTTCGCCAAGGCGAGCTTTGCCGAGTGGATCCAGAGCCACTTCGGCCGCACCCTCTATCGCCAGTTCTTCGAGGGCTACACCGGCAAGCTGTGGGGCATCAACCCGGATAAGCTCTCCGCCGACTGGGCCGGTCAGCGCATCAGCCTGATCGACCTCAAAGACGTGGCGCGCCGCCTGTTGCCAAGACGCAACGGCAGCATTTCGGTGCGCACCTATGCCCGCAAGTACCGCTACCCCAAGTACGGTTTCGGCCAGATCTTCACCACCCTGGGGGAGCAGCTGGTTGCCGAAGGGGTTGAGCTGAAAACCGGCGCCGCCATCACCCGCCTCGAGCAGAGCGATGGCCGCATTGAACGGGTTTATTGGTCACAAGATAACGTGGAGCAGAGCGAGCGCTTTGATCAGGTGATCTCCACCCTGCCGCTGCCGCTCACCTGCCAGCACCTGGGCTTGCCGTGCGATCTCCAATACCGGTCGCTGCGCTTCGTCAATATGCCGCTCAAACAGGAGAACCTGTCGGACAACACCTGGCAGTACCTCTCCGACCCCCATATCCTGGCCACCCGCTTGCAGGAGCCGCGCCGCCGCAGCCCCTTTATGGCGCCCCAGGGCCAGACCTCAGTGATGCTGGAGATCCCCTGCAACCCCGGAGATGCCACCTGGCAGGCACCGCTCTCTGATCTGCGCGGCCGGGTCACCGATGATCTGGCGAGCCTCGGCGTCGATACCACCAAACTTGGCGATGAAACATTTGAGGCTCGCAGCGAATACGCCTATCCACTGATGGATCTGGGCTACCAGGCCCGCCGCAACGAGGCCATCAAGGCGCTGATGCCGATAGGCAACCTCATCATGACCGGCCGTCAGGGGACATTCCGCTACATCTTCACCGACACCGCCATGGAGATGGGGATGATGGCCGCTGACATGGTGATCGACGGGGTAGACAGACGTCACGCCATCTTCAATCATCGCAACGAAAACACCGTGATCGAAACCCAGAGCGTGGCCTGATGGTCCCTGAATGTGGTGAACGAAGGAGGTGGGCAAACGCCGCAACACCTTCAACCATCGCAACGAAAACACCGTGATTGAGACCCAGAGCGTGGCCTGAGTGCCGCACCATGGGCATAACCTCTTGCCATAAGTAAGGAGAACAGGATGACCATCCGCCCGGGTTTACTTGCCCTCACCCTGCTGCTGGCCCTGAGCGGTCAGGCGCAGGCTTACTCCTACGCCGCCGCCGGCAAGGAGCCGCTGATCGATGCCCGCGAGGCGCTGCTGGGCGCCGCCACTGACGGCCAGGATGCCAGCGCCACCTTGAGCGAGATCGCCGAGGAGCTGACCTATCTGGAGGAGCACCACAAGGTCGAGCTGCAAGCGCCACTCGCGGCCGCCATCAAGGTCAAAGACGCCGCGGCTACCGCGGCCCTGCTCAACCGGGCATACAAGGCGGAGATCGAGCGCCGCCTCGAGGGGGCCAGCCAGAACCTTGGCGACTACCAGACCGCCAAGGTGCTGGTGGTCAAGAGCAAGCGCTTCCTGGATCTCATCCTCCCCTCCCTCAGCGAAGGGGATCGCAAGGCCGCCGAACAGGCGCTGGCCAAGGTACTCGATGCCATCGGTAACCCAGGGGTATTCGGGGTGGGCGCCAAGCCCGCCGATGCGGCTGCTTTTAGCGATGCAGAAAAAGCGCTGATGGCCGTGCTGGCACCGCTCTGATGGCTACCTGCCCATCACTACGCCACCTCGCTGTGACAAGCGGTGGGTTTCGCTGCGCGCTACCCACCCTACGCACTTTGATGACCTCTCATCGATGACCACGGCCCCCCTCATCCCCGACCCTTCTCCCGCAAGGGGAGAAGGGGGGCGTCACCACGGCCGATTACGCTTCGCTAATCGACCCTACTTGCTGATCCTTCTACAACTGGTCTGGCTTGGTTGGCTGCTGGCCTTCCCGGTGGCCCTCGATTCCGACGATGCCCTCAACTTCGCCCACGGGGTGGTGCGTTTCAGCGTGCTGGAGTTCTCCCCTCACTTTCCGGGCTACCCGGCCTTTATCTGGCTGGCACGGCTGATCAACCTGGCGGTGGACGAACCAGCCCGCGCGGTGCAGTGGGCAAGCCTGTTGGGTAGCAGTTTGCTGGCGCCGCTCGCCGCCTCGCTGGCGGTCAGATTGTGGCAACGGCCCAGCCTGCTGGCGCCGGTCTGGCTGCTGGTGCTGGCCCTGCCGCTCACCCCGACGCTCGCCCTCTCCGGCCTCTCTGACGGGCCTGCGCTGGCCGCCTGGCTCGGGTCTCTCCTGGCCTTGCAACAGCGCAAGATAGCGCTGGCGGGTCTGCTGCTGGGCCTTATGCTGGCACTGCGTCCCTCCTACTTCGTGCTGGCCCTGTTGCCCCTTTGGCTGGGGATGGCGCAGCAGGGAACGCGCGTCAGGTTTGTGCTCCCCATCGCGCTGGTGGGGCTTATCAGCCTGCTGTTTGTCTGGCAGGCCGATGGCTGGGCCTATTTCAGCGAGGGGCGCCGCTTTACCGACGGTCACTTTACCCTGTGGGGCAATACGGCAGCGGCCCACGGCGATCGGCTGCTGAGCTGGGCCCGAACCTTCAACGAGCAGCTAACCCCGCTCTGGCCCCTATTGATGGGAGCCTTGCTGGTACTGCCGCTCTGGCAACGGTCAAAGGATCGCAATGCCGCCCCCTCCGTGCTCTGGACCCTCTACTGGCTCGTCCTGCTGCTGTGGACCCTGTTTGGCCAGAACCCGGACAATCCCCGCCATCTGGCCCCCATCACCCTGCTCGGCCTGGTGCTGCTGGCAGGTTGGCTGCCGCGCCAGGGCGAGCTGCCAGCCATGCTGATAGCCCTGTTGTTGCTGCTCTGCATCATCACCCCGCCGGCGGCGCCAGCCATGACCCGGGCCGCTAGGTTGGCAGAACAGACCTGCCCGGCGCTGGTGACCCAGTGGGGGGTGAGGCTGCTGCGCGAAACCACGACCCTGCCCGTCACCGACGGCTGGTATCAGGGGGATGCCCACCTCGCATTGGCGCAAGGGGCCTGCCGGCTCAGCCGGCGTCCCCTCGGTCCGGAGGATCTGCCCGCCGGCAGCCAACGGGTCTGGTTTGCCCCCCGCTTTCACGCCGAGCCCGGCCTGTGGCTCGGCATACAGGATCCCCCCCGTCACCAAAACTGGTAGACTGGATGTTTGTCACTCCCTGACTTCGCACTCATCAAGACTGGATAGCCTATGCCCCACGCCCCCCTCTCCCCCCGTTTCCTGTTCATCCTGCTCGGCGCCCTGGCGGGCCTCACGCCGCTCGCGGTCGACATGTACCTGCCCGCCATTCCGGCCATTGCCCGGGATCTGGCCACCAGCATCGACGGTGCCCAGCTCACCATCAGCGCCTTCCTCGGTGGCTTTGCCATCGGCCAGCTGTTCTATGGCCCGCTCGCCGACAGCTATGGCCGCAAACCGGTGATCCTGGCGGGGCTGGTGATGTTTGCCATCGCCTCGGTGGGCTGCGCCATGGCAGACTCCCTGCCGGAGCTCTTGGCCTATCGGATGTTGCAGGCGGCCGGCGGGGCGGCCGGATCTGTGGTGGTCAATGCGCTGCTGCGCGACCTGTTCGAGAAGGAGGCCTTCTCCCGCGCCATGTCGTTCGTGATCCTGGTGATGACGCTCGCGCCCCTGGTCGCACCAGTGGTGGGCGGCTACATCAGTGCTCACAGCGACTGGCGAGTGATCTTCTGGCTGCTGATGGGCATCAGCCTGCTCATCTGCCTGGTGATGCAGTGGAAAATTCAGGAGACCCTGAAGCCTGAGCACAAGCAGCCCCTCAACCTCGGCCAGGTGCTGCGCAACTACTGGGGTGTGCTCTCCCATCGCGGCGCCATGGGTTACGTGCTGTGCGGCGCCCTGTCGAGCTCCGGCATGTTCGCCTTTATCAGCGCCTCCCCCTATGTCTACATCGAGTACTTCAAGGTGCCGACCGAGCACTACGGCTGGCTGTTTGGCCTCAACATCCTGCTGATGATGGTGGTCACCTTCGTCAACAGCCGGCTGGTGAAGGGGGTGGGCGCCGAGCGCATGCTGCAATATGGCCTGCTGGTGCTACCGCTGGCCGGCGCCCTGCTCATCTACAACGCCTGGAGCCAGACCGGCGGCCTGTGGGGCATCGTCATTCCGGTGGTGCTGTTCGTCGGCCACATCAGCCTGGTGGGGGCCAATGCCATGACCGGCCTGATGGGCCACTTCCCGCAGTCCGCAGGCACCGCCTCGGCGCTGGCGGGCACCTTGCGCTTTGGCATCGGCGCCCTGGTGGGGGTGCTGGTCAACCTCAATCCCCCCGAATCGCCGCTGCCGATGGCCATCGCCATCGCCGGCTGCGGATTCGGCTCGGCGCTCTGCTACTGGCTGCTGACCGGCAAGCGCGCCTGAGGGCCCCAAGAATGACCAAGCCCTGTCCATGGACAGGGCTTTTTTGTGTTCGCTTGCGTGTGCGTGGCGCCCCTCAAGGGTCCGGCGAGAGTCCGCTTCGCACCAGGATATCGCTCTCCAGCCCATCCAGGCTCAGCTGATTCTTCTTGCGCCAGTAGGCCTCAATCCCCTCCCGGCCCTGGCGCTCAGACCAGTTGGCGAGGTCTTCCCTGTCCCCATGGTACTCATACAGAGGCACCGACATGCCGCAGGAGGCCTGGACGCGCGCTATGTCCAGCAGGAAGATCTGGCGGGCCGCGACGCTTTGGGGGAAGCGTGCCAAGGACGACGACCACTCAGGATCACTCCGGTGCAGCACCCGCGCCCGGCCATAGGCCCGCAGGATCAGCGGCGCCCCCTCGAATGCGCAGAACATCACCGTCATGCGCGGGTGTTGCAGCACATGGGCCGCCGACTCGTTGCCGCTGCCGGTCAGGTTGAGCCAAGCTAGGGTGTGGGGGTCAATGACTCTCAGCGAGTCCCCGCCCTTGGGGGAGAGATTGACCGTCCCCTCTGCGGCCGCCGTGCCGACGAAGAAGATCTTCTGTGCCTCGATGAAGGCCACATGGCGCGGCGAGAGCGCCTCGAACAGTTGTCCCATCTTGTCTGTCTCTCCATGATCACCCGCTCAGAACAGGGCGCTGTTGAGCCACAGGTGCGCCCCTATGCCGACCATATAGCCAAGCAGAATGGCGGGCAACCACTTGAGGTGACCGACGAAGGTGTACATGCCCCTCGCCTGCCCCATCAGGGCCACCCCGGCCGCCGAGCCGATGGAGAGCAAACTGCCCCCCACGCCGGTGGTCAGGGTCACCAGCAACCATTGCCCCGAGCTCATCTGCGGCTCCATGGAGAGGACCCCGTACATCACAGGGATGTTGTCGATAAGGGCGGAGAGCAGGCCGATGGCCACGTTGGCCAGGGTCGGATCCCCCTGGTAGAGCAGCTGGGAGGCGAGCGCCAGATAGCCCATGAAGCCGAGCCCGCCGACACACATCACCACCCCGTAGAAGAAGAGCAGGGTGTCCCACTCCGCCTTGGCTATCTTGTTGAACACATCGAACGGCACCATGGAGCCCAGGCGCAGCAGCCGGGCCTCGTCGCCGGTGCGCGCGTACAGCGCCCGCTCGCGGGCCAGGGTGACCGGCTGCGTCTTGCGCAGGTAGAAGCCGAAGAACTGCAAATAGCCGAGCCCCATCATCATGCCGAGCACGGGGGGCAGCGCCAGGAAGTGATGACAGGCGACCGCGGTCACTATGGTGAGCAGGAAGAGCAGCACTATGGTAAAGGCCCCGCGTCTGAGCACCACCCGCTCGTGGCTCATGGTAGGGACATGGCGTGGCACCATCAGGCTCATCAGGGTGGCCGGCACCAGGAAGTTGAGCAGGGCCGGCACGAACAGCAGCAGAAACTGCTCGAAGGGCACCTGGCCTGCCTGCCACACCATCAGGGTGGTGATGTCGCCAAAGGGGCTGAAGGCGCCGCCGGCATTGGCCGCCACCACGATATTGATGCAGGCCAGGTTGATGAAGCGGCGCTCCCCGTTGGCCACATGGAGCACTACGGTGCACATCAAGAGCGCCGTGGTGAGGTTGTCCACCACCGGGGAGATGAAGAAGGCGAGGATCCCCGTCAGCCAGAACAGCGAGCGCAGGCTGAGCCTGGTGCGTACCAGGCGGGCGCGCAGGGCGTCGAACAGCAGCCGGTCCTCCATGGCGTTGACATAGGTCATGGCCACCAGCAAGAAGAGCATCAGCTCGGCGTACGCCAGCAGCGTTTGGCGAAATCCCGCCACCGCCAGCGGGCTCTGCCCCTGTCCGGCATAGACGATACCGATGACGATCCAGATGATGCCGGCCGCCACCAGCACGGGCTTGGACTTGCGCAGCTTCAGGTACTCCTCCGCCATCACCAGGGCATAGGCCAGGGCGAAGATGGCCAGAGCAAAGAGGCCGGCGCCGGTGTGCGTCATGGGCAGAGGGCCGCCGTCGGCGAGCGCGGGGGCGCAGAAGAGGCCGAGGATGACCGAAGAAAACAGACGTGCAGATCCAGACATGGGGCCCCTCTCTTGGAAACCGTCTGGTTTTGAGGCTGGCAGTGGACAGGGAGGTCACCCCCTGCCCTCTCCCTGCTCGCGCCAGGCCCGGGTGGGCGAACGCTTGCATCAGGGGCGCGAGATCAGGCGGCGCTCCTTGCCCCTGCCATCAGGGTTATTTCTTGCCAAACCCCGAGCGTTTGAGGGTGTAGCCGGCACTGTTCTGCCAGGCATCCAGCCCGCTTCGGTTGTTGCCCGCCACCAGGCTCGCGGCCAGGCTCGGGCTGTTGAACAACTGATCGGCGGTAAAGACGAAGCCCCCTTCGCTGCGCGGGGCCAGGATCCCCTTGCCCAGCAGCTCCTGGCGCAGTTCGATCACCGCCTCGCGCAGGGAAGCCGCATCCTCACCGTTGGCGGTGGAGCCCGCCAGCACCATGAAGCCGGGATTCTGCCGCTTGCCCACCGGATAACCGTGGGCTTCGGCCCCCTTGCCGTTGAAGTGGTAAAGCTCGCGCTCGCCCGGCTTGTTGTCGGAGAGCGCCTTTTGCAGGGTCATCAGCTCGTTGTAAATCTCGATGGGGACCACGGCAGCCTGCTTGGCGCCCTTGCTGTCGACGATAAAACTGACTTGCTTGTGTAACATCCTTGCGCATCCTGTGACCCATGGAGGCCCCTATTCTAACCACCACAGGCGAGCGGGATCCAGCCAGGATCCTCACCTCTTTTGCAGCCTTGATCACTAACTGGCATAGTGGCACTCACCCTGAGGCGAGCCGAGGGCACGTAATGAAAGCCATTGGCCATCAACCGGTTATCCCATGCTGAATCTGCGCAATCTCGGCAAGAGCTTCGATAACGGCAGCGAACGGCTGCCGCTGTTTCACCACCTTGATCTGACCCTGGCGGCCGGCGAGATCACCCTGCTGCTTGGGCAGAGCGGCTGCGGCAAGTCGACCCTGCTGAACCTCATCGCCGGCCTCCTCCCCCCGGATGAGGGGGAGATCTGGCTGGGGGAGACCCGCCTTGACAACCAGTCACCGGACAAGCGGGCCCGCCTGCGCGGCCGCCATTTCGGCATCGTCTATCAGGACTTCAACCTGCTGCCGACCCTGACCGTGGCCGAGAACCTCGCCCTGCCCCTTGCCATCAACCAGCTTGCCCGCGATGAGACGCGCATTGACGGCCTGCTGGAGCGCCTCGATCTGGCCCACAAGCGCCACGCCTGGCCGGAGCAGCTCTCCGGCGGCCAGCGCCAGCGGGTGGCGCTGGCCCGCGCCCTCATTCACCAGCCCCAGTGGCTGCTCGCCGACGAGCCCACCGGCAGTCTCGATGAACACAACGCCGAGCAGGTGATGGCACTGATGATGACGGCGGTGCGGGGCACCGGCGCCGGCCTCTTGCTGGTGAGCCACAACCCAGCCTACAGCGCCCTTGCGGATCGGGTGCTGCGCCTCGAAGGGGGCCAGCTGGTCGAGCTCAAGGGGCGCCGCCATGACTGACGCCCGCCACGGAGGGCTGTGATGTTGCCGCTGCCGCTCAAGGCGCTGCTGCGCCTCTATCGCGCCCACCCCTGGCTGCTCTTGATGAGCCTGGTCGGGCTCACCCTGGGGGTCTCTTTGGTGGTGGCCATCGAGCTCTTGAACCACAGCGCCCGCACCAACTTCGTCGCCGCCCGCAGCCAGCTGGCGGGGGAAGCGAACTACCGGCTGGCGCCGGACGGCGGGCTGGACGAGCAGCTCTATGTGACGCTGGTGCGAAGCCAGCCGGACCTTGACGCCATGCCAGAGCTTCACGGCTGGCTCAAGGATGAGCAGGGGCGCAGTTTTCAGCTGCTGGGGATGGATCTGTTCAACCCCGGCCCCTTGCGCCGGCTGTTTGGCGCCGCGCCGGACAATAAGCCCACCTTCTCCCTCACCCGCGCCGACAGCATCTGGCTGGCCGCCCCCGAGGCCAAGCGCCTTGGCTGGCAACCGGGCCAGAGCCGGCGCTTCGTGCTGGGGGGCGCTGAAGGAGCGCCGCCCCGCCCGCTGACCCTCACCCTGGCCGGCACCTTCGAGCCCGGCGCCGTGCCCATGGAGCGGCTGCTGGTGACCGACATCGGCCTTGCCCAGCCGCTGCTGGGCAAGGAGGGGCGGCTCGATCGCATCGTCTTCAAGCTCAGCGAGGGCGAGGCCAATACCTTGCAAAGAGCCTTGCAGGCGGCCCTGCAATCCTATGCCCCCCATCAGCCCCTCTGGCTTGAGCCCATCAGCCCGGCCCTCGATGCCAGCCAGCTCGGCGATGCGCTGGCCCTCAACCTCACTGCGCTCTCCCTGCTCGCCATGGCGGTGGGATTGTTTTTGGTGTTCAACGCCCAGCGCTTCGTGCAGAGCGTGCGCCGCCCCCAGCTGGCCCAGCTCATCATCCTCGGCATGCCGCCACGCCGGCTGCTGCGCTGGCTGACCCTGGAGATCCTGATCCTCGCCAGCATCGGCACCCTGCTCGGGCTGCTGCTGGGGAGCCTGTTGGCCCTCGCCCTGATGGGGCAGCTCACCCAGGCACTGGCCGATCTCTATGGCCCCAACCCCATCGATCTGCTGCGCCTCTCCCCCGCCAGCCTTGGCAAGGCACTGGTCATTGGCCTTCTGGGCACGCTCGCCGCCAACCTGCCCGGCTGGTGGCAACTGCTGCGCCAATCCCCCCTTGAGCTGCGAGAAGGCAACAGCCGCCCGCCGGCTCATCCCTGGCAACGTCGGGGGCTCGCCATCGCCATCTTGCTGCTCTGCGCCCTGTGTCTATGGCGGCCAGAAACCGGGCTGGGCGGCGCCCTCTTCGTGGCCGGCGGCTGGCTGCTGGCCATGGCGCTCGCCCTGCCCGATGTGCTGCGCGCCGTGCTGGGCCGGCTGCGCCGACGCGAGCGCGGCCCCCTCAGCGCCCGGCTCGGGGTGGCCGAAACCCTCTATCACCTGGATCGCACCGCCATCGCGGTGATGGCGCTGCAACTGGCCATCGCCGCGGCCATCGGCATCGGCGTCATGGTGTCGAGCTTTCGCTCGAGCGTGGAGATCTGGCTCGGCCAGCGCCTGGCCGCCGATCTCTACGTCACCGCCCCCAAGGGGGTGGCCGGCAACAAGGGCTCATTGAGCGAGCAGACCCTCGACACCATCCTCGCCGCGCCGGACGTGCGCGCCGCCTCGCGCCGCTCGGTACACCCGGCCCGCTGGCAGGGGCAGCCCATCGAGTGGGCGCAGATGGACTTTATCCCCGAGCTTAAAGCCGCCTATCCGCTGCTGGCCGGGCGCTGGCCCGCCACCCCCGACGAGGTGCTGGCGAGCGAACCGCTGACGGTGCGCCTCGGGGTCAGGGTGGGCCAGCGCCTCGAAGTGAGCGGCGAGCAGGGGCCACGCACCTTCACCGTCACCGGCGTCTATCAGGATTACGGCAGCGACAAGGGGCAGATACTGCACGCCTTCGAAGGGGGCAAGGTGCAATCCCTTGCCCTCTTCAGCCCGGATCCCGAGCACCTTGGCGACAGGCTCAGGAGCCAGTTTGGCGAGCAGGTGAACCTGTTGCCCGCCCCCGCCATCCACGCCGCCGCCCTCAAGGTGTTCGATCAGACCTTTGTGGTGACCGAGCTATTGAAGTTGCTGATCCTGGGGATCGCCTTCGTCGGCATCGGCTCGGCCTTTATGGTGCTGGGGCTGGCCCGGCGCGGCGAGTTGCAGACCCTGCAGAGCCTTGGCTTGAGCCCCCGCCACTGCCGCCGGCTACTGGTGTGGCAGGGGGCGGGATTGGGGCTCCTCACCGCGCTGTTGGCCCTGCCGGTGGGCTATGGTCTTGCCTGGGTGCTGATTGAGGTGGTCAACCCCCGCGCCTTCGGCTGGCGGCTGGCCTTCGAGGCCGCCCCCTTGCACGCCGTCACGGCGCTCCTGCTCGCCCCCGTCTGTGGCGCGCTCGCCTCCTGGTACGCCGCAAGGAGAGTGGTATGAAATATCGGTTGGCGCACTGGCTCAGCCATGGCTTGACGTTCCCATTGACCAGATCCCTGTCACCGCCCTTGATTCAGCGCAGAGAAGCACAGAGAGCTGCCGCCAACCATCCCCTCTCCCTTCGGGAGAGGGTGAGGGTGAGGGAAATCTTGTCCTCTTTACGGACCCAGTGGCTCGCAGCCCTCTTGATCCCGCTTGTTGCCATAAGCGGCAACGCGCAGGCCAGCGATCTGGGGAGCATCCTTGGCGGCGGCAACGATCACTTCAAAAAGGCCCTGCCGGGTCAGTCCATCCGCCTGCCCGCGGATCACGGTGCCCACCCCGACTACCGCTCCGAGTGGTGGTATCTCACCGGCAACCTGAAAGACGAGCAGGGACGCGGCTACGGCATGCAGTGGACCCTGTTTCGCCAAGGCCTCGAGCAGGAGATAACATCCGACAACCCCTGGCTCACTCCCCAGCTCTGGCTGGCCCAGTTCGCCATCACGGACTTGAGCAAAGGCAGCCACCAGCAGGACGAGCGCACCAGCCGCCAGGGGCCTGGGCTCGCCGGTGCCGGCGGCGGCGAGTATTGGCTCAAGGAGTGGCGGCTTACCTCCCAAGGAAAATCCCTCTTTCCCGCCACTCTCAAGGTGCAGAGCAAGGCGGGGGATCTTGATTTGCAGGTGAGCGCCGCCAAGCCGGCGGTGCTGCAGGGCAAACAGGGTTACAGCGAGAAGAGCCCGGGCAACGCCTCCTTCTACTACTCCTACCCGCGTCTGACCATCAGCGGCACCTTGACCCTGGATGGCGAGACCCGCAACGTCAGCGGTGAGGGCTGGTTTGATCACGAATGGAGCAGCTCGGTATTGGCCGAGTGGCAATCGGGCTGGGACTGGTTTTCGCTGCAATTTGACGATGGCCGCGAGCTGATGCTGTTTCGCCTGCGCACCAAGGCGGGCCGCGCCGAGCCGGAGAACCGCTACGGCATCTTGATCGAACGGGACGGCAGCAGCCGGGTGCTGAGCCCTGAGCAGATCCGCCTCACCCCCGGCAAGACCTGGCGCGGCCCCAAGGGGCAGCCCTACCCCATCGAGTGGCAGCTGGAAGCCGGCGATATGAGGCTCACCATTGAGGCGCGCCAGCCCAATCAGGCCATGACGGGACGCTTTGACTACTGGGAGGGTGCGGTGTCCGTCTCGGGAGATGCCAAGGGCGTCGGCTATCTGGAGATGACGGGGTATTGAGACCTTGATATCAGAGCGGCTTCAAAAATTCATTCGAATTTCATGTACTGAGTAACTTTTTACTCAACAGAGTGACGAGTGCTTGATACCATCTCCAACCGAAACCTTTTCTGCTTTATCACATATGATTTCGGCCATCGGCTTGCAGAATTTCGGAAGAATTCGCGTAAGCTCGATTACATTCCGCCAGTCGGACCTACCGAGCGGAATTAACTCATTCGATAATGCATAAGACAAGCAGTCGAGCAATAAAGGAAAGGTAATAACTGAAATATCATCGAGGTTAATTCATGTCTTTTTTGAAAGATTTAATCGCCAGCTTATACAGTCATGTTGACACGAGAATAAACAACCCAGTATTAGGCACCTTTAGTGCTATATTCTTTATTATTAATTGGCATCAATTCACCATCCTTATATTTGGATCAGATAAAATTGAATCAAGAGTGGCACAATTCAAGTCTTTCATAGAAAACATAAGTCTTAATCAAATTTCATGCATTGCATTTCTCACCCTCTCATATCTATTAATACTACCATTAATTAATCATGCAATTGGATTCGTCCAAGGCCTAATAGAACATAAACGATACACTTCGAATATCTCACAAGAGGTAAAAAATGAAAGAGGCCGGTTAATTAATTCCAGATACAAGGCAGAACATCAAAATGAGATTGCAGCACAGGAAATTCTCGAAGAAATAGCTTTAAGCAACGAAAAAATCGAGCAACAAAAAATACTAACTGAAAGATTGAGCGACAGCTATAAATCAGCTAAGAGCATAATTCAATCCATGTATGAAAAATCTCAAGTAATAAGAGCCGAACTTGATAGAGCTCTGTTAGAGAAAGAAACTTACGCCCAAAAGCTATCTAGGGAAAATTTTATCAAAGAGCGTGAGAGGCTCTCATATGAAAGATTAAAACTCCAAGTTGAAGAGAAAAGGAAAATATCACAACTGACATTATCCTTTTACTTAATCAATGAACTTCACCTATCTTTGATTGCACACTCAATTAAAATATCTTTCTCTGGATTAGGCTCTATAATTGCTAGTTTGTTTGGATATGCATCATTTTCGAAACTACTTGAAGACGAAAATTTCGATTCCGAGTCGTTAGATTCTGTTAAGTACATAATTTATGATGAATCTTTAATTTCTCAGATAACATCTATATTGGAAAATGAAGAGCTTAGTGGCAGTGTCGATAGTTATACTGTATTTGAAAGTTTAGAAGTTATTTTTAGCTCTAAATTCGAAATAAAAATTCTCACAGAAGAAGAAACAGGTGAAAAAATACAAGAAACACTGGAGACAGGGAATGAATTGTATGATTTAACAAATTATGATGAGGTAAGTTCCAGCATGGCTGAAACCAATGCTTTTTTTGATTCCGTAGAAGATTTACAAGTTATTACTTCTTCTCTAGAAGAGAATTATTTTGACGTAGAGTTTGAATGTGTTTTAACTGGAACCACTCATGAAGACAAGCCTTTCTGTGGTGACAAAATAAACATTTCCTTTATAAGTAGAAGCGAGGTTATATTAGGAAAGAACGCTCTGGGAGACTCAACAATTGAAGAGGTGAATAGTTCGGTTAAAGACTATTATGAAGATGATGACTACATTGAACATAGTGCGGACGATTCATCAAGCCAGCAAGAGTTTGAATTTTGAAACCAGCAAACTGCACTACTCCACTCACCTTCAGATAGATATACCCTTCTATATACCCCCTTCGGCGAGAACTCGCTCTGGCCGAGGGGGGTATTTATTTCCCCACATGTTTTACCAGATACAAGATATTGTGATAGGGAATCGCAGTTAATCCCATCTCGCAGGCACGGCTATTGCTGAACCCCTAGCGGCAATCAGCAAGCACCTGGGCAGACTAGAGAGTGTCTCAGCGTTAATCCGGCATCTCGCAGGCAAGACAGACACGCCGAACAGGCCCCAAAATGGGCACGATGGAGTGGCTTGAAAGAAGAACCGAGCCAAGCATTAAGCGCGGACACATGCCTGCGTTGAGATAAACGCCACGACTGCCGGTTAAAGTGATCTAGCTGCTCAACACTACAGACATGGCCGCACCGGTGCCAGAAACATATGATCCTCCTGCCCCATCACATAGAGGGTCGGGATCGGCAGCATCCGCTCCTTGAAGTAGCGCATCAGAGGGTTGACCTCGGTGGCGAGGCGGAACCAGCGTTTGAACTCCTTCTGGCAGAGTTTGCGGGCCTCGCGCACAAAAAGGTTGCGCGACTCCTGATGGTGCAGGCTCGGCATGATGATGAAGGCAAACAGCCAATAGAGCTACATATAGGGCAGGAAATGCTGGCCTAGTTGGCCCAGCAGCACCAACACCCGCGGTAACTGTTCACCGGCAGTGGTTTGACGTACACAATTCGGCAGGGATGGGATAATCCGTTTTATCTATGCAGGCTCTGACAATGGCGCGCAGCCACTTCTGGGGACAACGCCCCAGGCGTTTGGCGTATCCAACAACGGCAGGATATTTATCCTGCCGTTGTTGTTTTCCTATCTCGCCGCCTGATCCACCAGATAGAGGATGCTGTGATAGTGAATGCCGGCGTGCTGGCTGAGCCCCATTTCGCAGGTGCGGCTGTTGCTGAAACCCTGACGGCAATCGCTGGGCACTTGAGCTGGCAGGCTGGCGAGGGCGGCGGCGTTGAGCTCCGGGGTCATCAGCCCCTTGTCGCCGGCAAAGCCGCAGCACTGGATATGCTCAGGCACGATCACCTCGCGGGCACAGGCGCGGGCGACGCTGAGCATCGCCTCCCCCAGCCCCATGCGCCGGCTGCTGCAGGTGATATGGAGCATGACGGTCTCATCAATGGGGGTCAGCTCAAGGTGGGGCCGCAGGTGTTCCAGCACAAAGGCGGAGGGCTCGAACACCCGAAGGCCCTTGCCGAGCGCCCCCGAGAGCAGTCGCTGCACGCAGGGGCTGGTGTCGAGCAGCACGGGCCAGCGCCCCTGCTCGCTTGCCTGCCACAGGGCCTCGGCCAGCTCAGTACGCTTGGCTTCCGCTACCTCACTCATCCCCTTGCTGTCATAGGGCATGCCGCAGCAGAGCCCCTCAACTCTCGCCGGCACTATGACCCGGCAACCCGCCTTACGGAGCAGGGATAACACCACGTCCGGCAGTGACGGGGCATCCTCCTGCTGGCCAAATACCCGGCTCGCGCAGGACGGCAGATAAACCACGGCGCGATCCCCTCCAATGTCCTCGCTGGATCCGCCATGGCTCCCCTCCCCTTGCGGCCACTGGTAGCGGCTCGGCCCCGGCAGTGTGGGCAGCCATGCGGGGGTACGCTGGCCGCTCAGATGGCGAACCCCGTTCACCAGCCCTGCCAACGCTTTCTCTCCCAATAGCTTGCCGGCAATGCCCTTGAGCCCGAGGGCACTGCGCGCCGTGCGGGTGACGCCGGCGAAGTGATCGGCGCTCCAGCGGGCGATGGGCACGAATCGCCGGTACTTGTCAGCGCGCAACTTCTTGATAAGGCTGCCGGTGTTGATGCCCACCGGGCAGCGATCGGCGCAGAGCCCGGTGGCGGCGCAGGTGTCGATGCCCTGATAGTCAAACAGCCGGGCCAGCTGGTTGGAGGGCTCATCGGCACGATTGCGGCGGGCCAGTTCGCGATAGAGCACGATGCGCTGGCGCGGCGAGAGCGACAGGGTGCGCGAGGGGCAGACCGCCTCGCAAAAGCCGCATTCGATGCACGGATCGACGATGGCATCGCTCGCCGGCATGGGCTTGAGGTAGGTCAGGTGGGCCTTGGGGTCGTCGTTGATGATGACACCGGGATTGAGCAGGCCACCCGGGTCGAGCAGCGCCTTGATGCGGCGCATCAGCGCCATCCCCTCCGGCCCCCATTCCAGCTCCACATAGGGGGCCATGTTGCGGCCGGTGCCGTGCTCGGCCTTGAGCGACCCGCCAAAGCGCACGGCGACGAGTTCCGCCACCGCATCCATAAAGGCGCCGTAGCGGGCCACCTGGGCCGGATCGTCAAAGCCCTGGGTAAAGACGAAGTGCAGGTTCCCCTCCAGCGCGTGGCCGAAGATGATGGCTTCACCGTATTCGAAGCGATCGAACAGGGCTTGCAGCCCTGCCACCCCTTCAGCCAGACGCTCGATGGGAAAGGCGACATCCTCGATGATGACGGTGGTGCCAGTGGTGCGCACCGCCCCCACCGCCGGGAAGAGCCCCTTGCGAATGGCCCAGAGCCCGGCGCTATCGGTAGTAAAAGGCACAGAGGCGACCTGGGCGAACTCGGCGGCCATGGCCGTCACCTGCTCGCAGCGAGCCACCAGCTCTTCTTTCGATTCCCCATGCACCTCGACAAGCAGGGCGCAGGCGGCCAGGTCCAGATCCTTGATAAAGTCCGGCAGGCCGGGCTTGCCCGCGACCGAACGAAGGGATCGCCCATCCATCAGCTCCACCGCCGCCACCGGGGCGCTTTTAAGGCGCGAGGTGGCCAGACACGCCTGCTCGGCGTCCCGAAACACCAGCAGGGCCGAGGCCTTGTGGGGGTATTCGGGCACGGTGTCGAGCACCACCTCGGCGATAAAGCCGAGGGACCCCTCCGAGCCGATCATCAGGTGGGTGAGGATATCGATAGGGTCCTCATGGTCGAGCAGGGCATTGATGGCGTAGCCGGTGGTGTTCTTGAGCCGGTACTTGTGGCGAATTTTCGCGGCAAGCTCGGCGTTCGCCAGCACCTTGGCGCGCAGGGCAGCGAGCCCCGTGAGCAGCTCCGGGCGCTTGGCCGCAAAGGCGGCGCGGCTGTGGGGATCGCCGCTGTCCAGCACGGTGCCATCGGCCAACAGCAGGGTCATGGCGTGCAAGGTGTGATAGCTGTTGTGGGCGGTGCCGCAGCACATCCCGCTCGCGTTGTTGGCGGCGATGCCGCCAAGCTTGCAGGCGTTGATGGAGGCGGGATCCGGCCCAATCTTGCGCCCCAGAGGCGCCAGATAGCGGTTGGCATCGGCGCCGATCACCCCGGGTTGCAGGGCAATGCGGGCGCCCTCGTCCAGAATGCGGTGGCCGCGCCAGCTGTCGGTCAGGGTGATGAGCACCGAATCGCTCAGGGCCTGACCCGAGAGGCTGGTACCGGCGGCGCGAAAAGTGCACGGCAGGTTCAGCTCGCGGCACACCCCGAGCACAAAGCGCACTTCATCGAGGGAGTCGAGGCGCACGATGCGCTCTGGCACCAACCGGTAGAAGCTGGCGTCCGTGCCGTGGGCGAGGCGCAGATCCGGGTCGCTCACCAGCCGCTCCGGCGGGATGTGCTCAAGCACGGCGGCGTCAAATTGGTTCCAACACATCAGCAATCCTCCACCAGCACCACCAAGAGGCGGCTCGGGCCGTGGGCGCCGTAGGCCAGGGTCTGCTGGATGTCGGCGGTCTTGGAGGGGCCGGAGACCAGCAGCAGGTTGGTGGGCATGGCCTGCTGCCAGCGCCCGGCCGCCACCAGCCCTGCCAGGTTGTCGGCGATGGTGGAGGCCGCCAGCAGGGCGATATGGCAGGGGGGGACCAGGGATAAGGTGCGCGGCTCGCCGCCATCGGGTAGCAACACCAGCGTCCCGGTATCGGCGATGGCCCCCGCGCAGTGGGTGATCCCCGCCTGACAAACGTCAAACAGCTCGTCTTTCCAGCCGGCGAACTCCCCCGCCGGGGTCAACACAGAGCGCCCGGCGCAGGCGGCCGTGACCGCCGCCTGCCAGCGGCCGCACTGGCCACAGGCCAGATGCGTAATTGCTTCCCCATCCAGCCAGGCAGTCAGATCCCGGGCAAGATGTGCCTCCTTGACGGTGAGGATCTCGGCGTGGCTGGCGGTGATCATGCCAAGGAAACGCTCGCGCCGCGCCTGTTCATCCTCCCCGCGCCAGGGCTGCCAGCCATGGGGGGCGTGGGCAATGGGGGTGGCGGCGCCGCGCAGGCGGCTTAATATGGCCTCTTTGCTCGACATCTCAGGACTCCTTCTTCTTCTGGCGCAGCAGGGCGTGCAGGCTCTGGGGGGCGGGTTTGGGGGCTTCGCGGCACTGGGTCCAGGGGCCCAGATGTTTAGGCATCAAGCCCCGCAGGCGACCGGCCACCCCGGTTGCGGCGTGATAGAGGCGCGGGTGGGTGGCGGCAAAAGCAAAGCCCTGCATGGCAAGCGTCTCTAGCCGGCTCCTGGCCGCCCCCTGCCCCGCCAGCGGTTCGTGGCCGGGCTCTGCGTCGTGCTTGGCCTCCCGGCGCAAGCGCTGCAACAGGTCGGGAATGGGGATGCGCACCGGGCACACCTCGCCACAGGCGCCGCACAGGCTCGACGCAGTCACCAGATCGCTCGTGCTTTCCAGCCCCAGCAGGTGGGGGGAAATTATCTTGCCGATGGGGCCCGGGTAGATGGTGCCGTAGGCGTGACCGCCGATGCGGGTGTAGACCGGACAGTGGTTCATGCAGGCGCCGCAGCGGATGCACTGCAGGGTCTTGCGCAGCTCCTCGTCCCGGTAAGCCTGGCTGCGGCCGTTGTCGAGCAGCACCAGGTGCACCTCGTCCGGGCCGTCCAGCTCCCCTGCCCGGCGCGGGCCGCTGATGACGTTGAAGTAGGTGGTGATGGCCTGACCGGTGGCCGAACGGGTCAGGGCGCTGTAAAGGGGCGGCACATCGGATAAAAATTCCACTACCTTCTCAATGCCGGTGATGGCCACGTGCACTTTCGGTACCGTGGTGCACATGCGCCCGTTGCCCTCGTTCTCGACGAGGCACAGGCTGCCAGTCTCGGCCACCGCGAAGTTGACGCCCGACAGCCCCATGCCGGCACGGCGAAACTCTTCGCGAAGGGCCCGCCGCCCGGTCTGGATCAGGGCGTCCACATCGGTGGTGGGGGTGAAGCCTTCCAGGTTGCTTGCGAAGGTGTCGCTCACCTCCTGCTTGTTCTTGTGGATGGCGGGCATGATGATGTGGGACGGGGTGTCGCCGTCGAGCTGGACGATAAACTCCCCCATGTCGCTCTCAAGGCAGCGGATGCCGTGACGCGCCATCTCGTGGTTGAAGCCCACCTCCTCGCTCACCATGGACTTGCCCTTGACGATGCTGCTCACCCCATGTTGCTGGGCGATCTTCAGAATGATGGCGTTGGCTTCGGCCGGCGTCTGGGCCCAGTGCACCCGGATGCCGTTGCGCTCGCAGTTGGCTTCGAGCTGCTCCAGAAGCTCCGGCAGGCGCGAGAGGCAGCGCTGGCGGACCTGCTCAGCCGCATCGCGCACCGATTCTTCTTCGGCCGGGTCTGCGAAGGCGTCCCGGCGCTTGGAGCGCAGATAATCCATGGCGCCGCGAAAATTCTGGCGCAGCACGGGGTCGGCCAGGGCCGCCTCGGCCTGGGGATGGAAGCGGCGCGGCGAATACTTGGCGTGATCACTCATGATGGGCCCCCTGTTTTGGCTCTTGCAAGCACTGAGCCACCGGCTCGCTATGGGCGAGCAGGAAGCTGGCCAGATGGGTGGCGGGCAAGATTTTGCCCTGATAGGCCAGGGATCCCTTGATGTTCAGGAGGCACCCCCAGTCGGCGCTCACCAGGGTATCGGCGCCGGTGGCCAGCAGGTGGCGGGTCTTGTCTTCGACCATGGCCTGGCTGATGTGGGGATGGCGCACCGAGAAGGTGCCGCCAAAACCGCAGCACTCGCTCTCGTAGGCTTGCTCGTTCAGGGTGACCCCCTCGAGCTGCCCCAGCAGGCTGCGAGCCGTAGTGTGCACCTGCATCTCGCGCCGGGCCGAGCAGGAGGTATGCATGACGATGCTCGCCCTCCCCACCCCGTGCCAGCGCACCCGGCAGACCCGGGCCAGAAACTCGGTGAGCTCGAACACCCGCTCGCAAAAATCGGCCACCTCGGGGCTCTCCGGGAAGAGGCGAGCATAGTGATGGTGCATCATGCCGCCGCAGGAGCCCGACAGCACCACCACCGGCCAGGGCTCGGGGAAGAGCGCCATCTGGCTTTGGGCCACCTTGCGCGCCTCCTCCTCGTGACCCGAGGTGTAGGCCGGCTGCCCGCAGCAGGTCTGTTTCTCGACAAAGTGCACCCTTATCCCTTCCCGCTCGATCAGGGCGATGGCATCGAGCCCCGCCACCGGGTCGAACAGGTCCACCAGACAGGTGGCGTAGAGATAGACATCGGCCGGCTTGGCCGGATAGACCCGCATTACCTTCATCACTTGCTCTCCTTTACTTCAACTGCAGCAGTGCGTCCGAGACGTGGAAGCTGTACATGAGCGCCAACCCGATAAGGCCGGTGGCCAGCAGGTAGTAGAGGGTCGGCAGCGCGGTCTTGCGCAGCGTCGCCCCCTCGCGGCCGAGCAGCCCCACGGTGGCCGAGGCCGCCACCACGTTGTGAATGGCGATCATGTTGCCGGCCGCCGCACCCACGGCTTGCAGCGCCAGCATGGCGGCGGTGGAGACGCCGAGGGTCTGGGCCACCTCGAACTGGAACTGGCTGAACATCATGTTCGACACCGTGTTGGAGCCGGCGATAAAGGCCCCCAGCGCGCCTATGGTGGCGCTGAGCGCCGGGAAGAACTCCCCGACCAGCCCTGCGGCAAAATTCGCGGTGGTCACCGGCATGCTGGCGAGATCCGCCCCGTTGACGCCGGAGTTGATGAAGATGCGCACCATGGGCACGGTGAAAATCAGCACGAAGCCGGCGCCGATCAGGGTGCGGCTCGACTCGCTCACGGCGCGGCCGAGAGGCGCCAGGGCGCGGGCCTGAATGAGGGTGGCGAGCAGGGCGCAGAACACCAGCAGGCCCCCCGGCAGGTAGAGCGGCTCAATCGACGCGCTCACGCCCTTCTCCCCCAAGAGGTCTGTGAAGGCGAGGCTCACCGACAGGAGGCTGGCCTTGAATTCCGGGCTCACCCGGCTCGCCACCAGCAGGAGCGCCAGCGCCACATAGGGGAGCCAGGCCAGCAGCAGGGACATGGGGCGGCCGGCGGCCTCTTTGAGATCGAGCTTGAGGGATCCCAGCCACTCGGCGGGCCACTCCTGCTCGGGAGCAAAATCCCAGCTGTTTTTTGGCACCAGAAAACCGGCCCGCGCCGCCGTCACCACCAGGGCCAGTCCCACCAGGCCGCCAATGAGGGACGGGAACTCGGGGCCAAGCAGCATGCCGGTCAGAGCGTAGGGTACGGTGAAGGCAAGCCCAGCGAAAATCGCGAACGGCAGGATGGATAGCCCCTCGGTCCAGCTGCGATTGCGGCCAAAGAAGCGGGTCAGCATCATCACCATCAGCACCGGCATCAGGGTGCCGACGGTGGCGTGAATGAGGGCCACGTTGGTGGTCACCTGCTGCAGGTAGATGTCCCAGCTGCTGCCGCCGGCGCTCAGGGTGTGGCCGATGGCCTGGTTATCCAGCCCCTTGTTGATGCCCACCAGGATGGGGGTACCCACCGCACCGAACGACACCGGGGTGGACTGGATCATCATGCCGAGCAGCACGGCGGCGAGCGCCGGAAAACCGATGGCCACCAGCAGGGGGGCGGCGATGGCGGCCGGGGTGCCAAACCCCGAGGCTCCCTCGATAAAGGCGCCGAAGCACCAGGCGATGATGATGGCCTGGATACGCCGGTCCGGCGAGATGTTGGTAAAGCCGCCGCGAATGGCGGTGATGGCACCTGTGTGTTTCAGGGTGTTGAGCATCAGGATGGCGCCGAACACGATCCAGAGCACGGTCACCGTGATGATGAGCCCCTGCAGGCTGGAGGCGAGCACCCGGGTCGGGCTCATCTGCCAGCCCCACAGGGCGATGAATACGGTCAGGATAAAGGCGATGGGCATGGCGCGCTTGGCGGGCCAGTTGAGACCGACCAGCAGCACGGCGGCCACCACGATCGGCGAGAAGGCCACCAGGGCCAACAGGGTGTCTGTCATCATTGCGTCCTTGTCCGAGCGGTGCAGAGGCGCACCTTGTTGTTGTTTTGTTAAGCGGACGTGACCTTACCCTGTTCTTTTTTCGCGATATATGGAAATAATGAACAACATTCGTTCCAAAAATCGATAAATATGGCCAGTACCGACGACCTCATTCTCTTCGCCCAGGTGGTGGAGGCCGGCTCCTTCAGCAAGGTGGCCGAACAAAATTCCCTGACAAATTCAGTGGTTAGCAAGCGGATCGGGCGTCTGGAAGAAGAGCTCGGGGTGCAGCTGCTCTATCGCACCACCCGCCGGCTCACCCTGAGTGAGGCGGGCAAGGAGCTCTATCAGGGTGCCAAAAATGTGAAGGCCGCCGCACTGGACGCCTTCGATGCGGTGGCAGGATTCGGTGAAAAGGTGAGCGGGCATGTGCGGATGTCGGTGCCCACCATCTCCGGCGAGCTACTGCTGGCCGATGCGGTGGCCGATTTTTGCCAGCAGCACCCGGGGCTCACGGTGGAGATGTCGCTGGAGAATCGCTTCGTCAACCTGGTGGAAGAGGGGTTCGACCTGGTCATTCGCACCGGCTATCTGGATGATTCGAGCCTGATTGCCCGCCACATTCTCGACTCCCAGTGGGTGATCTGCGCCGCCCCCGCCTACGTGCGCCGCTTCGGGGCGCCGCGCGAGCCGTCGGATTTGCTCACCCACAACTGCCTGCGCTACGCCTACCAGAGCACGGGGGCCTCGGAGTGGGCCTTCAAGGGGGAAGAGGGCAACTATCTGCTGTCGGTGTCGGGCAGTTTTTGCACCGACAACGCTGGCGCCCTGCGCAAGGCGGCACTGGGGGGGCGCGGCATCGTCTATGTGCCGCGCTGCCTGGTCTATCACGATCTGATGAATGGCGAGCTGGTGGATCTCTTCCCCGATCAGGTAGGCAAGAAGCTCGGGATCTACGCCGTCTACCCCTTCACCCGCCAGCCGCCGCGCAAGATCCGGCTGCTCATCGAGCACATCCGCCAGCGCTACCTCGATATCGCCCACTACTTCGGCTAGCGAGGATGGCGGTCATCCTATGTCAACGCGGGGCTTTTTGAGTCGGGCGGCAGCGTTACCTAACATGGCCTCCCCTTCAGCGCGCTGGCTCAAGCCACCAGGGTCGCCTCAAGCAGGCGGTTGGCGCAGGCTCAGACGGGTTGGGCGGTGAGAAAGGCCAGCGACTGGCGGTTGAAGTGCTCGGGCCGCTCCACGTTGCAGACGTGGCCGCAGCCGTCGATGATCTCGAGCCGGCTGTAAGGGTCGCGCGCCACCTGCTCGCGCACCGGCGCCAGGAACATGTGATCCTCCTCCCCCATCACATAGAGGGTTGGAATGGGCAGGGCCCGCTCCTTGAAGTAGCGCATCAGGGGGTTCACCTCGGTGGCGAGGCGAAACCAGCGCTTGAACTCTTTCTGACAGAGCTTGCGCGCCTCGCGCACGAACAGGTTGCGTGATTCCTGATGGTGCTGGCGCGGCATGATGATGAAGGCAAACAGCCGGTAGAGCCACATGTAGGGCAGGATGTGCTGGCCGAGGCGACCAAGCTGCACCAGCACCCGCGAGCGGATGTCGAGCCGCAAAATGGCGCCGCCCAGCACCATGCTCTTGACCCGCTCAGGACAAAGCTCCGCCAGATGGCGAATGAGGATGGTGCCAAGGGAGATGCCGACGAAGTGGGCGCGGCGAATGTTGAGGTGATCGAGCAGTTGCAGGATATCCTCGGTCACCGCCCGAAAGCTGTAGTGACCCTTGATCACCTGCTGCAGCTTGTGGGACTGGCCGTGGCCGCGCAAGTCCAGCAGCAGCACGTTGAAGTGTTCGCGATAGGCGCGCAGCTGCTTGAACCAGATGGAGGAGCTGCCGCCTGCCCCGTGTACGAAGACTACCCAATCCCGCTCGGGACCCAGCTCGAAGGTCTTGTGATACAGCATCTTGCGACTCCCTCATCGACGGCATTGGGGTATAGTAGGCGCGCATCTTAGCAGATTTTTTCACCCGACTAATACGTTTGCACCGCAAGCGGCCAGGAGCATGACCATGGAGTTGACCCGTTTGAGATCCTTTCTGCTGACCCTGCCGGGCGCTCAGGAGGATACCCCCTTCGGCCCAGAGATCCTGGTCTATCGCATCGCCGGCAAGATGTTTGCCCTGCTGGACTGGCAGGCCGAACCGCTGCGGCTGAACCTCAAGTGCGAGCCCGAGCTGGCCCTGCTGCTGCGCGAACTGCACCCCGAGGTCAAACCGGGCTGGCACATGAACAAGCAACACTGGAACACGGTCACCTTCAGCGACGACCTGGCCGACGATCTCTGGCAGGGCTGGGTGCATCACTCCTACGAGCGGGTGGTGGCCGGTCTGCCCAAGGCCAAGCGCCCGCAGGCACCCCAGCGATGAGCCCCGCCATGGCGGCAGAGCCCAGGCTCGTCCAGCTGAACGAGCAGCACATCCCCGCCCTTTGCACCCTGTTCGAGCAGTCGGTGCGAAGGATAGGCCCACAGCACTACAGCCCGGAGCAGGTGGAGCAGTGGGCCCTCGGCGCCCGTCATCCCGGCTTTGTCGGCCAGTTGCGCGAGCACCACGGCTGGGTGCTGGAGCAAAGCGGCGAGCCGCTCGGTTTCGTCACCCTGAGCCAGGATGGTCACCTCAGCCTGCTCTATGTGAGCGCCGATCACCCGCGCCTTGGCTATGGCGGCCTGCTGCTGGCCGCGGCCCTCGCCGAGGCGCAACGACTCGGACTCAAACAGCTGACGACGGAGGCCAGCGCCTTCAGCTATGGGCTATTTTTACGGTATGGCTTTGAGCTGACCGGATTGGAGAGCGTGGAGCGCGGCGGCGTCGGTTTTATCCGTTATCGCCTGCACTGTCGCTTGCCAAGCTAGGTCCAGCCACTAAAATACGCACAGTTTTTCCGTATTGTTGAGGATTGAGGCCGCCATGGTTGTAGAAAGCGAAGGCTATATCGCCCTGATTGAGTATCTGGTGGAGAGTCTGGGACTGTTTGAAACCCAGCAACAGAGCAGTGGTGAACAGACCATCGAAGATCTGGTGAGCAGCCGGGTGGCCGGCAACCTGATGGCCATCTGCGAGCAGAATCCGCAACTCGATCCCAAGTTGCGCTTCGTGATCATGCAGGAAGCCGATGCGGTGGTGGCCGATCTGGAGGAGGTGCTCTCTGCCGTCTGGCTGCGCGCCCCGACCCCGGAGCAGAAAGCCTTCCTCGAAGAGTTCATCGATCTCATCAAGAACCTGTTTGACGGCGCCATCAGCTGAGCGCCATGGCGAACGTTCGCGTCGCCACTCCCCCACCATTTATCGCACCGCAGAAATGAAAAGGGCCGCCTTCATTGGCAGCCCTGCTTGCTAGCATTTCAACTCATCAAGTTTTTCAATGACTTTTATGAATTTCGAGGCAAGAAATGTGTCTGGTCTTGGCCGCCGTCCATGGTGGCTACCAAGTTGGGCAAGCCTGGTTCAAATAAGTTCCTTTCCATGACACATTTTTTTATGATTTTTTTCACTCTCCTGACAAAGCCCGATAAAAAGGCCGCAAAGGCGGCCTTTTTCTTTTCACAAACAATGACGAGTCACAGATACCCGTCATCTTGCCCTAACGGTTGAGGCTCGGTGGCAGGCAGACGCCGATGCCACCCAGGCCGCAATACCCGTCCGGATTCTTCTCCAGATATTGCTGATGGTAATCCTCGGCGTAATAGAAGGGGGCCAGCGGCAGAATGCGGGTGGTGATGGCGCGGCCGTCGCCGCTGGCCAGCATCGCCTGCTGATAGGCGGCCAGACTCTGCTGGGCAATCGCCTCCTGGGTGTCGTCCCCGAAGAAGATGACAGAGCGGTACTGGGTGCCTATGTCGCCGCCCTGGCGCATCCCCTGGGCCGGATCGTGCTGCTCCCAGAACAGCTTGAGCAGATCGCCGTAACTGATCACCTTGGGATCAAACACCACCTGTACCGTCTCGGCATGGCCGGTCAATCCGCTGCACACCTCCTTGTAGGTGGGATTCTGGGTCACCCCCCCCTGATAGCCAGCGGCGGTGGAGTAGACCCCTGGCTGTTGCCAGAACAGGCGCTCCACACCCCAGAAGCAGCCCATGCCAAACCAGGCCACCGCCATCCCTTCAGGCCAGGGGCCCTGAGTCGGGTGACCATTGACCGCATGCTGCTGGCCAATCACCATCGCCTCGCGGCGTCCCGGCAGCGCGTCTGCCGGCGAAATAATCTGTTCCATGCACCCTGTCCTTGTATAAAAACCTGTGCAACCGCACAGCTGACGAAAAGGAATATCGAAGATAACAGTTTATGGGCCGGGATCAACCTGGGGCGCACCGCCACACCGCTGACGCCCCTGCCCCGCCTGGTATCGCCACCGTTCGACCTGCCTGACCACCGCGATGACAAAATCGCTCAAAATCAATATTTAATCTTGATTTGTGCATTTATTTTCATATATTGAGCCCATTGCTGTTTTTTTATGGAAGAAGCCTCAAGTGCGTGAACGCGAACCCAGCCTGGTCTATGCCTTTCGGCAGTCAACCCCCTACGTCAATGTGCACAGAGGTGCCACCTTCGTGCTGATGATGGGGGGGGAAGCCCTCTGCCACCCCAATTTCGCCAACATCGTCAGCGACATCGCCCTGCTGCAGACCTTGGGCATTCGCCTGGTACTGGTTTTCGGCTCCCGCCCGCAAAACGACGAGGCGCTGGCCCGCGCCGGCATCGAGGCCCAATACCACAAGCGCATCCGGGTCACCGATGACGCGAGCTTCGCCATCATCAAGCAGGTGTGCGGCGGCTTGCAGTACGACATCACGGCCCAGCTCTCCATGGGGCTCGCCAACACACCGATGCAGGGTGCCCGCATCAGCGTGGTGAGCGGCAACTTCGTCACCGCCCAGCCGCTCGGGGTGGATGACGGCATCGATTTTTGCCACAGCGGCCGGGTGCGCCGCATCGACGTGGAGGGGATCACCCGCCAGCTGGATCAGAAGAGCCTGGTGCTCATCTCCCCCATCGGCTGCTCGGTCACCGGCGAGAGCTTCAACCTGAGCTCGGAAGAGGTGGCCCGCCGGGTGGCGGTGGATTTGAAAGCGGACAAACTTATCTGTTTCAGCAGCACCCAGGGGGTGATGGACCGCCACGGCGAAGCCATCTCCGAGCTCTTCCCCGAACAGGCCGAAGAGTTGCTGGTGGAGCTGGAGCAGGCGGGGGAAGAGATGTCCGGCACCGCCCGCTACCTGCGCGCGGCCATCGCCTCCTGCCGCGGCGGCGTGCCCCGCTCCCACCTGGTGAGCTATCAGGATGACGGCGCCATGCTGCAGGAGCTGTTCAGCCGTGACGGCCTCGGCACCCAGATCGTGCGGGAAAGCGCCGAGCAGGCGCGCGCCGCCACCATCGAGGACATCGGCGGCATCCTGGATCTCATCCGCCCGCTGGAGGAGGAAGGGATCCTGGTGCGCCGCTCCCGCGAGCAGCTGGAGATGGAAATAGACAAGTTCACCATCATAGAGCGCGACGGCCTCATCATCGGCTGCGCGGCGCTCTACTGCTTCATGGAAGAGGCGATGGCGGAGATGGCCTGCGTCGCCATCCACCCCGACTACCGCAACTCCAACCGGGGGGATCAGCTGGTGGCCAAGGTGGCCGAGCGGGCCAGGCGGCTCGGCATCCGTCGCCTGTTCGTGCTCACCACCCGCTCCATCCACTGGTTCCGGGAGCGGGGCTTCGATCCGCTGGAGGTGGAAGATCTGCCGGTTGAACGCCAGCGCCTCTACAACTGGCAGCGTCGCTCCAAGGTTTTGTCAAAGACCATTGTGTAACTCATTGATTCTGTGTTGAGTTGGCTGACTTTTTGAACTTTTTCACAAACTCGATTGACAGTGCAATCCAACGCAAGGTATTTCTAAATGCACTCCACCGCCCTGGTGGAGCCAGAAGAGGAGCGCTGCCCAGGCAGCCCGAGGGAGGACACCAGTGTCCGGTGAACTTGGGTCAGGGGGAGCAGCGCCGAGACATCTGAGGCAACTGGATACCTCAGTGTCGGCTGCGGGGGCTGAATCCCCCGGGTTGTCATCGGTAGTGGTCATCCCCCACCGCGCCCCGTCAGGGGCGGGTACGGGATGGGCTCTGCGGGTGGAGTGCTTCTGGCCGGGATAGTTTCGATCATTCCTGCCATTTTCAGCCTCCTCCTCTCTTTTTGCCCGATGGAACCGGATTTTCATATTAAGACAGGAGTAAGCAATGAGCCCGATCAATGTCGCCAAGTTTGGCGGAACCAGCGTCGCCAACGCGGCAGCCATGAACAACTGTGCCGATGTGGCGCTGGCCAACCCGGCCACCCGGGTGGTGGTGCTGAGCGCCAGCGCCGGCGTCACCAACCTGCTGGTGGCACTGGCCCAGGGCGATCTGGACGAGGCGGGCCAGGAGGCGCAGCTGACCAGACTGGCCGAGATCCAGCAGGCCATTCTGGCCGACCTTGGCCACCCGGGAGACGTGAGTGCCCAGATCCACGACCAGCTCGACGAGATCCGCACCATGGCGCGCCAGGCCCATCTGCACACCGATGCCGAGCTGGCTGACAGGCTCATCGCCTGCGGCGAGCTGATGTCTACCCGCCTCTTCACCGAACTGCTGCGCCAGCGCGGCGTCATGGCCCGCTGGCAGGATGTACGCCAGCTGCTGCGCACCGACAGCCGCTTTGGCAAGGCCAGCGTGGATCTGGCCGCCACCCGTGACCTCTGCCAGCAGACGCTGGGCCCCCTGCTTGGCGACAGCCTCATCATCACCCAGGGCTTCATCGGTGCCGACGGCGATGGCCGCACCACCACCCTGGGCCGCGGTGGCTCCGACTACAGCGCGGCCCTCCTGGCCGAGGCGCTCGACGCCGGCAGCATCGAGATCTGGACCGACGTGCCCGGCATCTACACCACGGATCCGCGCCTGGTTACCCGCGCCCGCCCCATCCCCGAGATCAGCTTCGTGGAGGCGGCCGAGATGGCCACCTTCGGCGCCAAGGTGCTGCACCCGGCCACCTTGCAGCCGGCGGTGCGCCGCGACATTCCGGTGTTTGTCGGCTCTGCCAAGGATCCGGCCGCCGGCGGCACCTGGATCCGCGCCAGCACCCGCACCAATCCGCTATTTCGCGCCGTGGCCCTGCGCCGCAACCAGGTGCTGGTGACCCTGCACAGCCTCAACATGTTCCACGCCTACGGTTTCCTGGCCGAGGTGTTCGGCATCCTGGCCCGCCACCGCATCTCGGTGGATCTCATCACCACCTCCGAGGTGAGCGTGTCGCTGACCCTGGATCACACCGGCAGCCAGAGCAACGGCGAACCCATCCTCAATGACAAGGTGCTGGCGGAGCTCGGCCAGCTGTGCAAGGTGCAGGTGGAGACGGGGCTGGCGCTGGTGGCGCTCATCGGCAACCGGATGAGCGAGGCGGTCGGGGTGGGCAGTCAGGTCTTTGACGCCATTCGCGAACACAACATCCGCATGATCTGTTACGGCGCCAGCGCCCACAACCTCTGCTTCTTGGTCAAGGAAGACGAGGCAGGCCACATCGTCAACCGCCTCCATCAGGAGCTGCTCGACTAAGGGGCAGTCAGCTCGCCAGGATCAACAGAGGGGCCGCCGGGCCCCTCTTTCTATATAGGGTGATTTTGAGATGAGAGAGTCGAGCGCCCCTAGCCCGCCGTAGTCAGCGCCGGCAGCAGGTTGGCCCGGATCTCCTCGCGCAGCCCTTCCAGCCGGCGCAGCAGCGCCCCCTGATCCAGTCCCGCCTCGTCGGGGCCCAGGTTGTCCGTCAGCTCGGCGTAATGTTCGGTCACCGCCTGCTCCAGCCAGTCGAGCCGGCGCAGGGTGAGCGGGCCACAGCTCTTGCCGCTGAGATCGTCGGCAATGTCGAGCCGGTGGCTGCGATACATGTCGCGCCACCAGTTGGCGGCGAGCGCCTCTTCGCTGGCCAGCGCCGATCGCCACTCGCCCAAGAGCCCTTGCAAGCGGGCCAGCACCGGCGCACTCGCCCCTTCCCGAGTCAGGTGCTGCAGCTCCCGCTGCGCCCAATTGACGCACAGGCCGCGCCAGTAGCGAAACTGCGGCAGCGGATCCGGCTCGTCGAGCCACAGACCCGAGAGGGTGCGGGTCTCCAACCGTTCCGGTACGTGAAAACCGGGATCGGTGAGGCCGTTGGAGTTGAATTCATGGCGGGGATCGAAGGGCCACATGTAGCCAAAGTCGAACACGCTGATCTGCTGACCGTCGTCCAGCAGGTTGCCGGGGCTCGGATCCCAGTCGAACCAGCCCCAGTGGGCCAGCTCCGCCTGCACTGCCAGCATCTGCGCCAGGTTGCGCTCGTTGAGCTCATGCACCGGCACGCCTCGCAGCCAGGGGGAGACCAGCACCCCGGCCCGGGCCGAGCCAAAGCTGGTGCAGACCACGTTGGCCAGGATGGTGGGGTGCAACTCCCGCAGGGCCTCTATCTCCCGGCGGCGCTCCAGCTCGGTCAGGAAGGCGGTTCTGCCGTCCACGTTGGCCACCAGGGAGTCGTGCCGGCGCCGCTTCAGGCACCAGTGATGTCCCTCCACCTTGAGGTGGAACACCTCGGCGGTGAGGCCGTGACGATAGACCTTGAGCACGGCCGGATGATCCTCCTTGAGACGCACCAGCTGGGCCACCGAGAGGGGACAGTCCTGCTCGCGCCCGATCCGGATCTCCTCCTTGCTCTCCAGCATGCGGAGCAACCTTGCCTGACGTGCCGCTACTTTGGGATTCATACATGTACCTCCATCCATATTGAGAGACTAAGCAGCAAGGCTGGAGCAGACCAGCGGCAAAGCGTCATGATGACGCTTTCATCACAGAATGAGTGTGCCCCCCGGATCGGGATCACAGTTTGCATGGATCCACTGTCACGCAACCTTCATTGTTTAGTCATTAAATTGACAACAAGGAACAAGCCCATCACCATCGGGTCAAATTAAATGCAGCAGCCATGCATCACCGTCACTCGCTCAAAGGATGAGCCCATATGAAAGCCCCCACTTCAGCGCGCTTGCCAGCCAGGGTCTCCGGTCTCCCCGCCCTGCTGCTGGGCATGCTGGCCGCGCTGCTGCTGCTGACCCTGTTGCTGCCGCAGATCAATCCCGCCAGCTGGCTCGGCCGGGCCCAACCGCTGGTGCTGGGGCCGGCGGACAACCCCATCGCCACCCTCACCCGCCACGCCCTGCTCTACAAGAGCGACAGCCGCGGTCTCTATCTGGTGGTACGCAGCCAGTGGCAACTGCGGGGGCCGCTGCAGGAGGGGGACAAGGTCAGGGTGGAGCTGCTCAACGACAGGGGTGAGCGCATCGATCAGCTGAGCCAGCCGGTGGACAAACGCCAACAGTGCCGCAAGGGGCGCTGCACCCTGGATCTCAACAGCACCCTGCGCGCCCCCGACGACGCCCTGGCCAGCCGCTATCAGCTGCGGATCGGCCTGCTGCTCAAGGAGAGGCCGGAGAGCGGCGAGTTCAGCCAGATCCTGCAGACCCTGCCGGAGCGGGGTTTCAACCTCACCTATCTCTGCACCAGCCTGCTGCTGGTGCTGGCCCTGAGCGCCGCCGTGCTGAAGGTGGTGCTGCCCACCCTCAGGCGCAATCTGCGCTGGCGCATCGCCGGCAGCCTGCTGCTCGGCAACCTCACCTTCGTGCTGCTGCACGGCTTCGTGGTGTTCAAGCTGGGGGAGTTTCTGCTCTGGTCAGGCTTTCGTCCCGAGCACTACTACCTCGCCTGGGGCAGCATGGTGCTGGGCTGGAGCCTCTGCGCGCTGGCGGGGTTCAACCTCTATATGGGGCTGGTTTTCACGGCGTTGTCAGGCATCGGGTTGCTCGCCAACTTCATGAAGATCGCCATCTACGGGGTACCGCTCGGGGGGGACGATCTCGGCAACCTGGTGGCGCTGCTGCGCATCCTGCTGGAACAGCACCCTGTGTTGCCGCTGCTGGGCGGTGCGATCGCCCTTTTCTTGTGCTGGCGCTTCGCCCTGTCGCGCTGGATCCTGCGCACCGCCGCCGCTACCGCCGCCTTCTTTGCGCTGTGCGTGTTTGCCACCCAGACCGGCAACAAGCTGCTGGGGCCCAACATTCGCTACGTGGACAGAGCGGTCAACTACCACAGGGACATCATCCGCTCGGGGCCCGGCCTCTATCTGTTCAACCTGGTGGACGAGATGTTGCAAAGCGGCAGCGTGTTTCGCTATCCCTTGCAGATCAACGAGTTCACCCCCCAGCTCAGCCACGTCAGCCTGAACCAGCCGCCCCGCTTCGATCTGGTGATCGTGCTGCAATATGAATCCCTCTGGCTCGGCTGGCAGGGCAAGATCTGCGCGCCCCCGCCCACCCTGAGCCTGCCGGCCAGCGTGCAGCAGTGGCACAAGACCATCCACTCCCCCACCACCGGCGGCATGACGGTGCTGGCGGAGTTCGAGATGAACACCGGCCTGCCGGTGGGGCTGCTCAAGCAGGGGGTGGTGCCCTACTACTACCTCTCGGAGCAGGTGCCGGGTCTGGCGCAGAGTGCCAAACAAAGTGGCTACCGGACCCTGTTTGCCCACCCCTATGTGGAGAAGTTCTGGGGCCGTGCCAAGGCGATCCCGGCCCTTGGCTACGAAGAGCGCTGGTTCGACAACCGTTTCACCACGCTCGAGCATAAGGGGCTCTATATCTCGGATGATGCGTTGATCGACCACCTGCTCAAGCGCAGCGAACAGGATGAGCAGCCGCTGTTCGCCTACGCGGTCACCATGCAGGGGCACGGCCCCTTCGACGGGGATCGCTACCAGGCCCAGCAGCTCGACAAGGCCTGCCCGGATCAGAGCGAGGCCGACCGCCAGCTGCTCAACACCTACTACACCGGCGTGGTGGATGCCATGGCGTCGCTGGAGCACCTGCTGACCAGCCTGGATCGCTCAGGCAAACGCTACCTGGTGGTGGCTTTTGGCGATCACCAACCATTCCTGATGTCGGCCGGCAAGGGCATCCACGGTGCCAAGCCACCCCGCGATGCCAGCTACCAGATCCCCATGATGGCCTTTGCCCGCGCCGATGACGCCCTCAATCTGGCGACCCAGTTCGACCCGGTGCGCCAGCTCTATCAGATGGGCCAGGCCACTCGTCAGCTGCTGGCGGGCGACATGACCCCTCTCCCGGATCAGGCCCTGCTTCATCCGGTGCTGGGAGAGGAGAAGGGATTCGACGTCTCACCCCTGGTGCCGCAGATCCGCGCCAGCTTCCGGCCCGACGCCCTGCCTTGAGCCCCGTAGCGACGGGATAGATGACAAAGAGGTCGCCCAGGCGACCTCTTTGTCTATGTGCCGATGCGGCTATGGCTGGCGGGGCTGGCTCACTCGCCCAGCCAGGGCTCGCACAGGGTGAGGCGCTGAGCATCGAGATCCAGTTCGGCCTCGATGCCAAGGGGCAGGGTCAGCATGGGGTGGGTGTGGGCGCAGTCATACTCCGCCAGAATGGGGAAGGTCGGCTCCCCCACCACCTCCAGCAGGATGTCGAGCGGTCGCCGGCCGCTGCCCTGACTGTCGAACAGCTCGTGTTTGCCGAGCACCAGAGCACCGATGCGATCAAACACCCCGCACAGCTTGAGGTGGGCAAACGAGCGCTCTACCGTCTCTGCCAGATGAAGGCTGTCTTCCAGCAGCAGAATGTCCCCTCGCTCGATGGCCGGCATATAAGGGGAGCCCCAGATCCCCGCCAGGGTGTTGATGTTGCCGCCAATGAGCCGGCCCCGCACCCGACCTGTGCCCACTGAGATCAGCCGGTTTGGCCGGCACTGCTTGGCCCGGCTCTGCTGCTCCCAGTCAAGCCGCTCCTCGGTCCATTGCGCCGGGGTCGGCACTGTGTGGGGCACGGCGGCGCCACCGGCCTGGCAGATCTGGCGAAAGTCCGCCAGGGTCTCGTCCACCAGCGGCGAGAGCTCGCCAAAAGAGGCCACCAGCGCCGGTCCGTAGAAGGTGACGAGGCCGGTGCGGGCATGAATACCGAGCAGCAGGGCCGTCACGTCGGAGTAGCCAATGATGATTTTGGGGTCGCGCATGAGCGCATCAAAATCGAGATAGGGCAGCAGGGAGTTGGAGTTGCTGCCGCCAATCACCGACATGATGCAGCGCACCTCTGGATCGCGAATGAGGGCATTGAGCTCGGCAGCCCGGGCGGCGATGGAGCCGGAGCGCCAGTGATCGCGCTGGCCGGTGAGGCTGCCTGCCTTGAGTCTGAAGCCCTGCCCTTTCAGAAACGCCCCGGTACGGGCAAAGCGGTTTGGCGCCCAGGCGGTGGCCGCACTGGAGGGGGAGAAAAAGCCGATGGTATCGCCGGGCTTGAGCCCCGGCGGCTTGAGTATTGTCATCGCAAACGGTCCTGTTCCAGATCTGGCCATCCAGGGCATGGCAGCCACAAGAAAGGACTCATAATAGCCATGATATGGCCGTCAAGGCACCAAGAAAAGATGGCAGATCAGATAGTAACCGACGCCACCCGGCTGGTGATCACGAAGTCGAGACCCGCATGGGAGATAGCGCGGCTCACTTGCCCGCCGGCTGAACCCAGAAGCGACGCCCCCATGCCTGGCTTATCTCGTCAAAGGAGCCATCGCGGTGCATCTGCTCCAGCGCCGCCTGCAGGCCTTCGATAATGACGGCATCCGTGTTGCGGCTGAAGGCAAAATAGAACGACTTGGTCTCCTGAAACTCAAACATGGGGACAAACTCCGAGTAGTGATGGCCCAAGGTCTCTATGTGGTAGGCGGCCCCCATCTGCATGGCTGGCGCGACGTCGGCCCTGCCGTGCAGCAGCATGCGAAACTTGTCGTCCTCGTCGTGCACCAGCACCAGATTGAGCCCTTTCTCCGCCAGTTCGATGGCCAGCGCCGAGTCGCGTACCACCGCGATCCGCCAGGGGGCCAGGTCAGCCAGCTGATGGCCCACCACATCGTCGCGTTTTGCCAGGCGATACACCCAGGTGACGCGAGGCCCGATAGGGCCGACCCAATGAAAGAGCGCCTCGCGCTCGGGCAGCCTTATCATGCTGAAGATGACGGTATTGGGGTCATATTGCGCCATCTGATAGGCCCGCGCCCAGGGCAGGAGCTGGATGCCCTTGCGGTCGAGCCCGATGCCGCTGACCTCCAGCATTCGCTTGAGCAGATCCACCGACAGCCCCGTCACCTGGCCGTCCTTGTCCCGATAGTTGTATGGGGGGAGCTCCTCCGTCACCGCCTGAATGGTGGCCCCCATGGCGCTCCCCAGCCAGCACCACAACATTACCCAGCGCAGAATATGGAGCATGATTGCACCCTCGAGCTGACTCTCTTGTCATGAGTATGATGGACGCGAACAACACAATACAGGCAGGCGGACAGGTGCATGTCAGGGCGCTGGCATCCCCCATCCGCTGGGAAGGCCGCAATAAAAAACCGGCAGCAGGTTGCCGGTTTTTTCATGGCATCAAGGCGTCAGACCAACACGGCGGTCCCGCTGATGCTGACCATCAGCATGCTGCCGCTTTGCCCCACCACCTCGTAGTCGAGGTCGATGCCGACCACCGCATTGGCACCCAGCGCCGCGGCGCGCTCCCTGAGCTCGTCGAAGGCGATTTCCCGGGCCCGGGCCAGCTCTTTCTCATAGGCGCCGGCGCGGCCGCCGATGATGTCGCGGATCCCGGCAAACAGATCCTTGAACACGTTGGCGCCAAGAATGGCTTCACCCACCACGATGCCGCGGTACTCGCGAATGGTCTTGCCTTCCAGGGTGGGGGTAGTTGAGAGGATCATCTGGGTTTCCTTGTGGATTGAACTGGGGGACAGCCTAAAGCAGCGAAGGGGGCGCAGGCAAGCAGGGAGACCCGGTTCGCCCCTGGCGGAGCATGGCGGCGCGGGCCTGCCAGCACGGATCCCGTGCGCGTCGACGACGTGGCACCTGTCCATATTCAACGACGAAAGGCGACATCGAGCAGTCGCATGGCCTGCTCCGACAGCCCCTTTCATTAGCCGATCCGGCTCAAACATCAAGTGATAAAAGTGTCAGTTGTGGCCCATTTTGCCTTTCCCTAGGGTGAGTCTGTCCCGGCCATGGACCGGAGACAGACCCACTTCTCACGAGGAGAGCAGCATGATGCAGCAGGATACCCGACTACCTCACCCCACCCTCGCACCGGGGGTATGTTCCCCCGCCAGCCAGCTCGCCGACACCGCTATGGAGACCAAGTCATGACCACGATCGCCACCCTGGATCTGGGGGATCAGGGTCTGCTGGCAGCCTACCTGTCGGCGACCTCGCCCGCCCTGCTCAACCAGACCTATGCGAACTTGTTGTTGATGCAGCAGTCATTGGCCAACAGCGAGATCGACTCCACCCTCGCGGTCAAAATCGAGGCCTACCAGGCCCAGATGATGAGTCAGGCACGCTACTACCAGCAGACCAACCTGTCCGGCCTCATCCACCTGCTGAGCAACGGCTCCAACTTCTACGCCCTGGTCGCCGCGTTCAATCGCCTGCTTGGCCAGGAAGAAGACGCCGCCGTGCTCGCGGGTCGCGCCCGGCTGGCCGAGCAGCTGACGTCCCTCGCCGATCAGGCCCTGAGCTACCGGCTCAATGCCCAGGCACTCAATACCCGCGTGCAGGTGGCCTGGGGATCCCTGCGCCCCCTGATGGAGCAGTTCAATGGCGTCATCACCCAGCTCGAGCAGGATCTGATGGCCGACGCCAAGCGCCAGACCGAGATCATTGACGCCCTCAACCAGGCTATTGCCGCCAATATCCAGGCCATCGTCGATGAGGGTGGCAAGGCCGGTGAAGGGGTCAACCAGCTGGGGCGGGCCATCGTCACCTCGCTGACGCTGGAACAGAAACCGGCCGACAAGGGGGCCAAACCCGCCACTTCGCAGGAGATAGCCAAACAGACAGACCAGCAGACCCAGTACATGGTCTCCGGTCTCAAGGCGATCTCATCGGGCATTGCCGGCTCCAGCCTGGCGGCCCGCGAGCTCAAGACCAACACCGACAAACTGGCCGAGGCCTACCAGGCGCTGGCCGCCACCAACACCCTGCTGACCGTGGCCAAGTCGGTGCAGGCGCAAAACCAGCTGTTTGTCGACACCTACAGCCGGGTTGCCGATGCCGTCACCCAGCTGCCTGCTGGCTGGCAGAAGGTGGCCGACGCCTACCAAGGGGCGGTACCCGTGGTCGCCGACCTCAACAGCCCCGACGACGTGCGCCAGCTGCGGCGCACCGTGGCGCTCAACACCCAGTCCTGGCTGCTGCTCGCAGGCCAGGTTGACGACATCAAGGCAGCCTACGCCGGCAACGGCATCCTGCCCGACGCTTAATCCCACCACGCAAGGACACGCCAAATGACCAACGCAACAACCATCACCATGGACCAGGGTATGGCCAACCAGGCTTCCCAGGCCCTGCAAATCCAGACCTACTGCAACAGCGTCAAGCAGCAGGTGCCGGTGGACTTCAGCCAGTTCCCGAACCTCAAGGACAACCAGACCCAGATCAACCAGGGGCTCGATCTGGCGAAGGGGCACGCCGACCTCTATCTCAATACCGTCCAGCCGCAGATCATCACCAACATCAGCAACATCTCCAACTACTTTGCCCTGCAAAACGCCATTCCGGCCGTACTGCCGCCCGGCTCCACCAAGGCGCAATGGCTCAGGCAGCTGAGTGTCATCAAGGAGCAGGCCACCGAGTATCAACGGCTCTCCGCCGACACCCGGCTGGTGATCGTCAATCTCAACAACAACCTCATCACCGACTCCAGCAACTTCCAGGGCATAGTGGTAAACCTCAACAGCAAGGTGCAGGGGGACAACGGGGTACTCGCCCAGCTCAACGGTGACATCGACAAAGTGAACGCGGCCATCGACGGCGCCATCGCCGGCATCGTCGCCGGGGGGCTGCTGGTGATTGGCGGCGCCTTCGTCACTGCCATCGGCGCCGTGGCGGACTTCGTCACCGCCGGCACCTCGACCCCGGTGGTCATCGGCGGGGTCGCCATGATGGTGGCCGGGGCCGGCGGCATCACGGCTGGCGCCATCGTGCTGCACAACTCCCTCGGTACCCGCCAGGACCTGTACCAGAAACGCAGCAACCTCAACAGCGAGGTGCTGATCGCCACCCAGATCGGCAACGGCTACAAGGGGCTGCAGGTGCAGGCGCAAAACGCCGTCACCGCGGCCACCCAGATGAGCAACGCCTGGGACGCCCTCACCTCCGATCTGGGCAGCCTGATCACCGATCTGGACAAGGGGATCACCAGCGGCGACGACATCCGCCAGCTCTGGCTGACCGCCGCCGACACCACGGTCAAGACGGTGCTCACCGACGTGACTACCATCAAGGCCCAGATGGCCGGCGTGAGCCCGCTGCAAGTGCCGCAGACCGACACCATCGCCAACTTCGTGGCGCGCCTGGCCGCCTAACCCCCGGGAGGGCGGCCTGGCCGCCCTCTTTCATAAGGAGACCCCATGAGCAACGGCATTCTTTCCCAATCCATTGCCAACATGCAGCAGGCCGAAGCAACCATTCAGTCCTTCACCGGTCTGCCGCAAAACGCCGTCAACATCCAGCAGAACGTCGGTGAGGTGGTCGCGGCCCTGCTGCCCCAGGTGCAAACCATGCAGCAGCAGGTGCTGGCATTTGCTGGCCGCCTGGAGACGCAACTGACCCAGCAGTTGGCCAATAGCGGCCCCTTCAACCCCGACACCCTCAAGGCGTTTGTCGATCAGGTCCAGCAGGAGATAATCCCTATCCAGACCCTGACCGCCCAGACCCTGACTGCCAGCCAGGCGGCCAACGATCGCATCACGCAGGACAACATAGCGTTGCAGCGGATCGGCGTGGAGCTGCAGGCCACCATCGCCGGGCTGCAGTCCAACCTGGCAGGCGCCCGGCAGGAGCTGGATTCCCTCAACAAGAAAAAACTCTACCTGCTGGGACTGGGACTGCTGGGGCTGCCTGGCCTCATCGCCCTGGCCGTCACCCTGACGCAGACCCAGAACAAGGTGAGCAGCCTGGAGGGACAGGTAAACCAGATTGAGGGGCAGATCCAGCGTCAGCAAGGCTTCCTCGGCCAGACGACGGCCTTCTCCCAGCAGTTCGGCTCTCTCATCGATCGAGTGAGCAAGGTGGGCAACACCATCACCCTGCTCGGCGGCGACATTGCCAACGTCGCCCGCGATGCCGGACAAGGGGATCCGGAACTGGCGCGGCTCTTCTTCACCGCCGCCCTCACCGAGGTGCGCACCCTGCAGGTGGACGCCTCCTGATACGACCGCAATAAAAAAGGAGAGGCCAAGGCCTCTCCTTTTTCATGGTGCGCGGGGTCATTGTAGTCCCGGCACGTTTGCCCCAGGCGGCTTAGTGCAGCTTCAGGGTCGGGCGTAGCACCCGGTTGATGCGGCCCACCAGCATGATGAGGCCGGTCTTGATGTAGCCGTGCAGGGCGATCTGGTGCATCCGGTAGAGCGAGATGTACACCAGACGGGCGATATAGCCCTCTACCATCATGGAACCGCGCATCAGGTTGCCCATCAGGCTGCCCACGGTGGAGAAGCGGCTCAGGGACACCAGCGAACCGTGATCGTGGTAGAGGTAGGGCTTGAGCTCGCCACCGTTCATCTTGGCCAGGATGTTCTTGAACGCCTGGGTCGCCATCTGGTGGGCAGACTGGGCGCGCGGCGGCACGAACTTGCCGTCCGGCTGCGGGCAGGCGGCGCAGTCACCGATGACGAAGATGTTCTCGTCGCGGGTGGTCTGCAGGGTCTCTTTCACCACCAGCTGGTTGATGCGGTTGGTCTCAAGACCGGCGATATCCTTCATGAAGTCCGGCGCCTTGATACCGGCCGCCCACACCATCAGATCCGCTTCAATCAGCTCGCCATCCTTGGTGTGCAGCCCATCGGCGGTCGCTTCGGTGATCATGGTGGCGGTACGCACGTCCACGCCGAGCTTGACCAGCTCCTGATGGGCGGCGCCACTGATGCGCTCCGGCAGAGCCGGCAGGATGCGGGGGCCCGCTTCCACCAGGGTCACCTTCAGGCTGTCGGTGGTGAGGTTCTTGAAGCCGTAGGCATAGAGCTGCTCCACCGCGTTGTAGAGCTCGGCAGAGAGCTCGACGCCGGTGGCGCCGCCGCCGACGATGGCAATCTTCACCTTGTCGCCCGGCTGGTACTCGGTGGCGAACTGCAGGAAGCGGTTCATCATGCTGTTGTGGAAGCGGTGCGCCTGGGAGGGGCTGTCCAGGAAGATGCAGTGATCCTTGATGCCCTTGGTGTTGAAGTCGTTGGAGACGGAACCGATGGCCATCACCAGGTAGTCGTAGGGCAGCTCGCGCTCGTTGACCACGATGTCGCCGTTCTCGTCGACGATCTTCGCCAGCACGATGCGTTTCTCGTCGCGCTTGATGTCGGTGAGGGTACCGAGCTGGAAGTCGAAGCCGTGGTTCTTGGCGTGGGACTGGTAGCTCAGGGCGTCGATGCCCGCGTCCATGGAGCCGGTGGCCACTTCGTGCAACAGGGGTTTCCACAGGTGGGTGCGGTTGCGATCAACCAGGGTGATCTTGGCCTTGTTCTTCTTGCCCAGCTTGCGGCCCAGGCTGGTAGCCAGCTCCAGACCGCCGGCACCGCCGCCGACGACAACAATATTGGTCATGGTTAATTACCTCGGTTCCATTAAAGCGAAGGGAGCCATCGGCTCCCTTGATAGTTGAATCCATGACGTGACGATCAATCAGGCCTCTTTGAAAGCCTTCATCTGCTGCAGGTGATGAGAGATGTTCTTGAACTTGTGCGTCTCTCGTTCATCCCACACGATGTTGTAATAATTCTTCAATTCACGCTCAGTTTCGCCATTATCGCGCACTTCATCCTGAACGGAAAGGATGCAGAGGCAATTTCCTGAATTTTTACTACGAAACTCAGACACACATTTGGTACCGATATCTTCGTACTCTTCCGGCCGGTCGATCTTGCCCTGCATGTTGATCTCGGGGTGCAGGTTGGGGTTGAAGAGCACCTGCTTGATGCCGCACAGAAAGCCGATGCGCTCGCTCCAGTAGCCACCCAGCCCCACCCCGCAGATGAGGGGCTTGGGATCGGTACTCAT
This sequence comes from Aeromonas sp. FDAARGOS 1408, assembly GCF_019048665.1. NCBI lineage: Bacteria > Pseudomonadati > Pseudomonadota > Gammaproteobacteria > Aeromonadales > Aeromonadaceae > Aeromonas > Aeromonas sp. FDAARGOS 1408. The sequence continues at coordinate 2,187,398 of NZ_CP077394.1, forward strand.
GTCGAGCTGCTTCTTCACTTCCTTGAGCAGGTGGCTCATGTCGTGACGGGGGTGAACCGTGCTGTAGTGCACGAAACGTACATCATCATCGATAAACTGCAACTGCAGCACTTTCTCGTGATTGCCGGGGCTGGTGGCATCGAAGCCATGCAGATAGATGATCATGGATAAGACCTCAGGATCTGTGTCGGTTTTATCGAAACTACCCCAGCGACAGGGCCCTGCGCCACCAAAACATCCAACTTTCTTGCTTTAGATCACGCCCTCTGTTGCTGATGAAACCAGAGCGGCTGGGCCGGCACAGCGCCGGCTATCAATCTGAGAGCCAGACCGACCGAAATGATAACCGGGCTACCAATCTGACAGCCCTCCCCCGCCGGCAGGAAAACGATTGGCAGCCATCGATGCTGTCAAGCGTGATCCCGCCTGCAAAAATGCGCATGAACAGGACCAACAGACCCCCATTCATGCCGACCGAGCACGGTTCCTGCACTCCCCCTGTGATGCAGCGCGAAGGCGACCTTCGTCTGCGTGGCCGGATCCTGGGCGACCCGGTCCCCATCCATGAACGGGACAGCCAGCCTGCCCCATCTTGCCCGGCCAGAGCCGCCGGGTCGCAAGGAGTGATCTGTTCATGCACCAGACCCAGCCCCCCGGGGCGGCCAAGGGCCGCGCCATCGACGAAGTGGAGCGCCTGCTCCCCCCCGGCCAGCTCTTTACCCTCGGCCTGCAGCATGTGCTGGTGATGTATGCTGGCGCCGTGGCGGTGCCGTTGGTCATCGGCGGCAGCCTGGGGCTGCCCAAGGATCAAATATCGTATCTCATCAGTTCGGATCTCTTCTGCTGCGGCATCGTCACCCTGCTGCAGTGCCTCGGCATCGGCCGCTTCGCCGGGATCCGGCTGCCGGTCATCATGTCGGTCACCTTCGCCGCCGTCATGCCCATGCTGGCCATCGGCGCCAACCCAGCGCTGGGGCTCACCGGCATCTTTGGCGCCACCATCGCCGCCGGCATCCTCTCCACCCTGCTGGTGCCGCTCATCGGCCGCTTGATGCCACTCTTCCCCACCGTGGTGACCGGGGTGGTGATCACCTCCATCGGCATCAGCATCATGCAGGTGGGCATCGACTGGATGGCGGGGGGCAAGGGCAACCCCGAGTACGGCAGCCTGCGCTACATCGGCACCAGCTTTCTGGTGCTGGCCTTTATCCTGCTGGTGACCCGCTTCACCAAGGGCTTTTTCAGCAACATATCTGTGCTGCTCGGCATCCTGTTCGGCTTCGGGGTAGCCATCGCCATGGGGGAAGTGAGCCTGGACGGACTCGGCGAGGCGGCCTGGTTCGCCCCCATAGTGCCGTTCGCCTTCGGCTGGCCCACCTTCGATCCCATCTCCATCGCCACCCTCACCGTCATCATGCTGATCACCTTCATCGAGTCGATGGGGATGTTTCTGGCGCTCGGCGACATCGTCGGCCACCCGGCCAGCCGGGGCGACATAGTGCGCGGCCTGCGGGTGGATGGCATCGGCACCATCATCGGCGGCATCTTCAACAGCTTCCCCCACACCTCCTTCTCCCAGAACATCGGACTGGTGAGCGTGACCGGGGTGTCGAGCCGCTGGGTCTGCGTCATGTCGGGGGGGATCCTGCTCGCCTTCGGCCTGGTGCCCAAGATGTCGGTGCTGGTCGCCTCCATCCCCCCCTTCGTGCTGGGGGGCGCCGGCATAGTCATGTTCGGCATGGTGCTGGCCACCGGCATCCGCATCCTGGCCAGGGCCGACTACAACAGCAATCGCCACAACCTCTACATCGTCGCCATCAGCTTAGGGATAGGCATGATCCCCACCGTCTCCGGCGCCTTCTTCCTACACTTCCCCGCCGCCCTGCAGCCGCTGTTTCACAGCGGCATCCTCTTGGCCACCCTCAGCTCGGTGCTGCTCAGCCTCTTTTTCAACGGCTACCAGCCGGACCTGCGCCACCAGCCGAGGCCCCTGCTGGTGGGGCCGGTGCGCCCGCCCGCTCAGCCGCAGCCGGGTAAACCCGCCCCATAAAAAAACCGCCGGACAGCGTGGCTGCCCGGCGGTTCCATTCAGCAAGCCTGTGTTAGCCGCGGGTCTGGGCGAAGCGCTCCACCGCCGCTTCCACCAGCGCCAGGCTCCCCTGCCAGAAGGCGCTCTGGCGAATGTCCTGCCCCAGGTGCTTGGCCACCAGATCTTCTGCGCTCATGCGGCCGGTATCGCGCAGCAGGTCGCGATAGGCCTGGGCCACATTCTGTTCTCCGGCTTTCTGGCGATTCATCAGCTGCTGATAGACGCCGAGGCTGAACAGATAGCCGAACAGGTAGGGGTAGTTGTAAAAGCCAAACCCGGCGATGGAGAAGTGCGCCTTGGCTGCCCAGAACAGGGGGTGATAGCGGCACATGCTCTGCTCGTACCAGCGACCCCAGGCCTCGTCGGTCAGCGCCTTGAGCCGGGCCGGCGAAACATAGCCCGACGCCCGTTCCGCCACCAGGGCGCGCTCGAAATCGAAGCGGGCCGGAATATTGACCAGGAAGGTGGCGGCGCCATCGGCTTCGGCCCAGGCGATGGCCTGCTGCTCTTCCGAGCTTTGCGCCTGCTCGAACAGGGCGCTGCGCACCAGGGTCTCGGCGAAGATGGAGGCGGTCTCCGCCAGCGTCATGGGGTAACGACGCTGGCTCATGGGCAGATCGCGAATCAGCCAGTTGTGCCAGGCGTGGCCCAGCTCGTGGGCCAGGGTGATGACGTTGTCCATGGTGCCGGCATAGGTGATGAAGACCCGCGGCTCCACCGGCTCGGCAAACTTGGTGCAGTAGGCCCCGGTGCGCCGGTTGGGGGTGGGCGCCGCATCGATCCACCCCTTCTCGGCCATCATGCGGGCAAACTCGCCCATCTCGGGATCAAAACGAGAGAACGCCTCGGCAATGATCTCGATCGCCTCCTCGAACGGGATCTCGCGGCTCACCGCGGCCGGCGGCGGGGCAAACAAATCCTCCGGCCCCAGCTCCTCGATGCCGAGGCGCTCGGCCATCAGCCCCAGCGCCCGCTGACCCAGCCCGCGTGCGCGCCAGGTCTCCTGCATCAGGGTATCCAGGGTCGCCCGCTCGATGTGGCTCTGGTGACAGGAGAGGTCGAGCGCATCGAGCTGGCGGCTGCGGCCGCGCTGGCGCGAAAGCTCAAGCCGCCAGCCATTGAGGGCGTTCAAGATGGCGGCCACCGTCTCCTGCTCCCCCTCCCAGCCGGCGCTGATGGCATCGAACGCTTCCCGGCGCAGGGCCCGCAGCGGGCTGGAGAGCAGGTTGCTCGCCTCGGCCAGCCCCATCTCGCGGCCATCGATCAGCAGCCGGATCTTGCCCACCAGATCGTTGTAGAGATTGCCCCAGGCGTGCAGGCCGTCGGTGCCAAGGCCGATCACCAGCTGCTCCGCCTCCACCGGCAGGCGCTGATCCTGCAAGAGGCGCTCGTGGCGCAGCCGGTACGCCTCCTCCCCCAGCAGGGAGTCGGCCATCAGCTGTTCAAATTCGGGTTCCGGCAGGGCCAGCATCAGATCCTCGACCGGCGCCAGGGTCTTGAACAGATCGGCATTGAGGGCGCGGGCACGGGAGGCCAGCTGCTTGGCCAGCTCGTCGCGGGCATCCTGACTGCCACGGCAGGCCGCCAGCACGGCCAGGTTCCAGCCAATGTTGTGAATGTCCCGAGTCCGCAGCCGCACCTCGCGCAGGAAATCCTGCAGCGCCTGCGCATTGGCCCGGGCGGCGCCAAGCCCCTCGATAAACTTGCCGAGCTCGTCCAGACTGGCGCGCGCCAGGGCGAGATCCGCGCTCACCTGCGGGCAGTCGAGGGCGGGATAGATATGCTGGTTTTGCCACTGTTGTGGGTAGATTCGTTGCTGCATCAAACGCTCGTCATCAGGTTGCGGGGCCGGGCCCCGTTGAATGCGCGTGGCGAGCCACAGGCCCGCCACCAGGATAAAAACGGCCGGGCTACCTACACCAGCCGCTCGAGGCGGGCGACCGCCTCTTCCACATAATCGAGGCTCTCCTGCCAGAAGGCGGGCTCACGAATGTCGACCCCCAGGTGCTTCTCCACCAGCTCTTCTGCACTCATACGGCCGGTGTCGCGCAGCAGCTCCCGATAGGCGTGGACGAACTCGCGCCCCGCCCGCGCCTGCTGGGCATAGAGCCCCAGGCTGAACAGGTAGCCAAACAGATAGGGGTAGTTGTAGAACCCGAGCTCGGCGATGGAGAAGTGGCCCTTGCTGGCCCAGAACAGCTCGTCATATTGACTCAGGGTGTCACCATACCACTGCTGCTGCGCCGATTTCATCATCTGCCGCAGCTGGCCGGCCCCCACGTAGCCCTCCTCCCGCGCCGCCACCAGGGCCCGCTCGAAGGTAAAGCGGGCCGGCACGTCGAGCAGCAAGCTGGCGGCCCGCTCCCCATCCAGCCAGGCGATGGCCCGGCGCTGCTCCATGTTGTCGGTGGCCGCCAGCAGGGCATCGCGCACCAGCGCCTCGGCAAACAGGGAGGCTGTCTCCGCCAGCGTCTTGGGGTAGTCACGCTGCTCCAGCGGCAACTCCCGCATCAGCCAGCTGTGCCAGGCGTGCCCCAACTCATGAGCGAGCGTGATGACGTTGTCCAGGGTCCCCTCGAAGGTGAGAAACACCCTTGGCTCGGGCGGCTCGGCATACTCGGTGCTGTAGGCGCCGCTGCGCCTCTGTTCGCTCGGGGCAGCGTCAATCCAGCCATTGGCCGCCATCATGCGGGCAAAGGCCCCCATCTCGGGATCAAACCCGGCGAAGGCATCGGCCACCAGGGTCAGCGCCTGCTCGAAGCTGATGAGGCTGCTCGCCCCGACAGGCGCCGGGGCATAGAGATCCCAGGGGGCAAAGTCGTTGATCTGCTGGGCGCAGGCCATGGCACGCAGGGCGCGCCGCCCCAGCTCCTTGTGCTCGCCGGCCGCCGTCATCAGGGTCTCCAGGGTGGCCCGCTCCAGGTGCCCCTGATGGCAGGAGAGATCGAGCGCATCCCACCTGCGTTCCTTGCCGCGCTGGCGAGCCAGCTCGTTGCGCCAGCCGTTGATGGCGTTGAGGATGGCGGCCACCGTCTCCTGCTCCGCCCCCCAGGCCGCCTGGATGGCGTGCCAGGCCGCGGCGCGCCGAGACCGCTGCGGGTGGGCCAGCAGGTTGTCCGCCTGGGCCAGCCCCATGGGCTGCCCCTCCACCACCGGCCTGAGCCTTCCTACCAGGCCACCGTAGAGATCCCCCCACCCCTGCAGGCCATCCACGCTCAGCCCCGCGATCAACTGCTCGCTCTCGAGCGACAACCACTGATCCCGCTGGCGCCGGTCGTGGCGAATGGCGTAGGCGAGCTCGAACAGCTCGGGATCCTGCAGCAGGGCGCGCACCTGCTCCTCGGGGGCACGCACCCAGAACAGGGCCACCGGTTTGCAGAGCTGGGCCAGGCTTGCCTGCAACTGCTGGCCGCGGGAGAGCAGCAGCCGGGCCGCCTCGTCGCGCCCGTCCCGGCTGAGCCGGTTGTAGCCGTAGGTCTGCCAGTTCCACTCCAGCAGGCGAACCTCGCGCCAGCAGGCCCGGATGGCCCGCAGCAGATGACGCAAGGCATTGATGTCGTTGGTCTTGGGCAGTTCATCCAGCAGGGGTTGCAGGCGCTTCATGGCCTCGCGGGCACGCTGAAAATCGGCGTCGATCGCCGGGCAGTCGGGGGCGGCATAGATGTGATCATCCTGCCAAACGGGTGGTTTCATGACGTTCCTTGTCTGTTTGCATCCATGTGGGTTGACCCCGCCTCTGTGAGCGGGTGTCAACCGGATAGTACGAAAGGAGGCCGGCCCTTGCCTAGCCCCCATCCGAGGCAACAGACGAGACAGTATCTGACGGGATGACCCGCTATCGCGGAAATGCCTACCGACAATCAGGTCACTGGCACTATTTGGCGGGCTTGAGCTTGCTCACCAGGGTCATGGCCAGCACCAGCACCAGCCCGGCCACCACGCCGGCCACGGCGTTGAGCAGGGTCGGCGTCACCAGTGCGAGGGCGGCGCCGACCGCAGGCAGGGTGGCCACGGCAGCGGCAGCCCCTTCAATCAGGTGGTGCACGAAAGGCCAACCATGCACCAGGATGCCGCCCCCCACCATGAACATGGCGATGGTGCCGACCAGCGCCAGCAGGTGCATCAGCCGCGGCGCCGTCACCAGCAGCCCCTGCCCCACCGCCCGGCGCAGGGCGCCACCATCGGGCTTTTGCAGCAGGTGCAGGCCGATGTCGTCGAGCTTGACGATGAGCCCCACCAGGCCGTAGACCCCCGCGGTCATCAATACGGCAATGCCCGCCACCACCGACAGCTGCAGTGCCAGGCTGGCTCCCTGCACGGTGCCAAGGGCGATGACGATGATCTCAGCCGACAGAATAAAGTCGGTGCGAATGGCCCCCTTCACCTTCTGCTGCTCGAAGGCGACCAGATCATCGGGAATGGGTGCAGTGTGCGCCTCTCCCTCGCTCGCCTCATGGGGCAGAAACTTGTGGGCCAGCTTCTCGGCCCCCTCGAAACAGAGGTAGGCCCCCCCCAGCATCAGGAGCGGGGTGATGAGCCAGGGCACCAAAGCACTGATGGCGATGGCGGCAGGCACCAGAATAAGCTTGTTGCGAAACGACCCCTTGGCCACCGCCCACACCACCGGCAGCTCCCGCTCGGCACGCACCCCGGAGACCTGCTCGGCGTTGAGAGCCAGATCGTCCCCCAGCACCCCGGCCGTCTTCTTCGCCGCCACCTTGGTCATCAACGCCACGTCGTCGAGTACGCTGGCAATATCGTCAATCAGGGCCAACAAACTGGTTCCGGCCATATCAGAAAATCCTCATCAGGGTAGTCAGGGTCCCACGGTTCACCGGCGGCAACTGCCGATGTCGAGAGCGATGCCGGCCGAAGGGGGATCCCTATTGCGGGAAAAGATGGCACAGTGTAACCAGAAGCCGCCCGTTCGGCAGCAACCACATCAGGGTCATTTGGCCTTGTTTCATCCGGTGCCCGCAGGCCCAAGGAGTGTTCCATGCAACCCTGGCAACCGCTGCTCACATTCTGGTTTGGCGAAGAGAGTGACGACGTCACCCGCGCCAAACGCCAAGCGCCCCTCTGGTGGGGCAAAAACAGCGACACCGACGCCCTGCTCGCCAGTCGCTTCGGTGACCAGGCCGCCGCCGCCGCCGCCGGTGAGCTCGCCCACTGGGCCGAATCGGCCGAGGGCCGGCTGGCCCTGATCCTGCTGCTGGACCAGCTGCCGCGCAACATCCACCGGGGCACTCCCGCCGCATTTGCCCAGGATGCCAAGGCGCGGGATCTCTGCCTCAAGGGGCTCTCGCTGGGAGCGGATCTGGCGCTGCCACCGCTGGAACGGGTCTTTTTCTACCTGCCGCTGGAACACGCCGAATCCCGCGAGCAGCAGGCCAGAAGCGTGACCCTGTTCGAGGGGCTGGCGGCCGAGCAGACAGACAGTCCGGCGCAGGAGACCTTCGCCGGCTTTGCCGACTTTGCCCGCCGCCATCAGGTGATCGTCGAGCGTTTTGGCCGCTTCCCCCACCGCAACGCCATCCTGGGCCGCGCGAGCACAGAGGAAGAGACAGCCTTCCTGCTGCAACCGGGGTCAGGTTTCTGACCCATAAAAAAATCCCCGCCATGTGGCGGGGAGCTGGCACCCATCGTGATCACTGGATGCGATAACGAGAGATCTGCTGGTGAATATTCTCGGTGGTCACATTCAACTCTTCCGCCGCAGCCGATGTCTCTTCCGCCGTGCTGCTGGTCTGCTGAACCACCTGGGCAATCTGCTCCACCTGATGGGCAATGGACTCCGCCGCCGAGCTCTGTTCGCGAATCGCGATGGTGATCTCACCGACCTGATCCATGACACGATGGGAAGCATGACGGATCTGGGTAATGATCTCCCCGCTTTCAGTGGCCATGGCCACCCCCTGCGCCACTTTCTCTTCCACCTGAACCATCTTGGTCACCGTGAGCTGGGAGCCCTGTTGAATCGCCTCCACCGTCTCCGAGATCTCTCTGGTCGATTGGGCCGTCCGCTCCGCCAGTTTACGCACCTCGTCAGCTACCACGGCAAAACCTCGACCCTGTTCACCCGCTCGTGCGGCTTCAATGGCCGCATTCAACGCCAGCAAGTTGGTCTGCCCCGCCACATCGCTGATCACGTTCACCACGCCACCGATCCGGGAAATGCCATCACCCAATGCCGACACTTCACTGGAAGCCTGACGAATGGCCTCTGCGATCTCGTTGATGGCTTTCACCGTTCTGTCTATCGTGGTCCCCCCATCGCTGGCGAGCTTGCCGGATTCATTGGTGATGCGGCTGGCCTCCTGGGTTCGCTGGGAAATATCCGTGATGCTCACCGTCATCTCCTCCACCCCGGCGGCAATGAGACTGGTGGCATCGTTGGCCTGGCTCGCCGACGAGGCAAGGTGATGAGCCGCCTGGGAGAGCGACTCGGCCGTGCTCTTTATCTGCAGGCTGCCCACTGAAAACTCGGTAAAGGTTTGCTGCAAGGTGTCCAGCAGACGGTTGACGGCCGAGAGGGTCAGGCCAATCTCATCTTGCTGGGCCACCTTGGCCCGCAAGGTAAAGTTCAAATTGTGCTGAATATCGGAGAGCGTCGCCATTGCCAGCCGCAGTGGATTGGCGACCTGTCTGAACAACCAGATAAACAGCACCAGGGTCAATATTCCGGTACCGCAAGAAATAAACAGCATGGTCTGGAGGCTATTGTCGTAGTTCTTTTCACCCTGCAGTTTGACTGCAGCCCCCAAATCAATATTGAATTTCACATGTTTATCTATGGCCTTGGAAAACTGCTCGAACAGTGGCATGACATTGCTGGCGATAAAGTCTCTGGCCTCGGTGTTTTTATTATCGCGAGACAATATCAGGACCTTTTCTATCTCCTGATAATATTGCTCAATGATGCGCTGATCATCCGTCGTCAGTTGCCGATCCTCTTCATTGGAGAGCATCTCTGCTTGGTATTTTTGCAACAGAGAGCGGATTTCAGTACGCAGATCTGCAATGCCCGTCTCAATCTGATTCATCTTGCTGTTGTCAGTATTGAGCACATGGGTCTGGATCAAGGCGTGCAATGCGTAAAAATCGGCTTGTACCTGTTTGATGAGGGAGATGCTGGGCACCGTATTGTCGGTGACATAACCGAGATCAGTGTCGGCAGCAGAGAGTCGGTTGATGCTGAACCAGCTGAGAAAGGTCAGGGCCAGCATAACCAGCAGGGCAATGAGTTGAAGCCGGCGAGCAATGTTCATAAAGGCATACTCCGTTAATAAACTCCATTGCAGTGTAGACGATGGGCAACCTCCGGATGGCCCGTAAAATGTGCGCTTCCTTGCACATCTGTCACTGCTGCCAGCCCTCGTGTTTCACCTGCTGCCGATGGTCAGATCCAGGCCCGAAAATAACCGTGGGCTGAATCTGAATGCGACAAAGAGTCGACTACGACTGCGCCGGCCAACCAATAAAAAAGAAGGAAGACATGTCGTCTTCCTTCTCGCTATTTATCTTCACTCGGGATGACCCAGCATGCCCACAGTTTGGTGGCCGTCGATAAAGGTCACGCCGCCTCCGCCAGCTCCTCTTCTTTTTTCTGGTAAGCCTGCGGCGTGAGCCCCAGCAACTCCTGCACGGTGGAGGCCACCGTAATGGAGGAGATGGTGCCCACCAGAATGCCGGCGAACAGGGTGAAGGAGAAACCGTAGAGGGCGTCGCCACCGAACAGCAGCAGGGCCCCCACCGTGAACAGGGTGGTGCCCGAGGTGATCATGGTGCGGCTGAAGGTAGCCTTGATGGCCGCGTCGGAGCAGTCGTGGATCCCCATCTGGGTGCGCGAGCTGAGCAAGTCCCGTAAGCGGTCGGAGATGACGATGCTGTCGTTGAGGGAGTAGCCGATCACCGCCATCAGGCCGGCGATGACGTTGAGATCGAACTCGATGTTGAACAGCGCCAGCAGTCCCAGCGCCACCAGGCCGTCGTGCAGCACCGACACCAGGATGCCGATGGCTTGGCGCCACTCGAAGCGCACCGCCAGGTAGGCGGAGATGGCGAGCGAGGCCACCAGCACCGCCAGCATCCCCTGCTGGAACAGCTCGGCGCCCACCTGGGGGCCGACAATGGTGGTGCGCAGCAGCTCCACCGGCAGGTTGAGCTGCTGGCCCAGCATCACCGCCAGCTCCTCGGCCGGCCAGGGCAGCTCGTGGGGCGGCAGCTTGATCAGCCACTCGCCGGGCACGCCGGCGCCATGCAGCTCGACTACGCCCGCCAGGGGGGCCGTCAACAGGGCGTTGAGCTCATGGGCCTCCTTCAGGGTCTGGATGCGAAACTCCAGCAGGATGCCGCCGGTGAAGTCGAGACCGAGGGAGAGGCCGTTGATGGCAAGCACCGCGATGCTCGCCACGGTCAGCAGCACGGAGGCCCACAGGCCGATGTAACGCCAGCGGGTCAACCCCATGGCAATGATCATTCTCAGCATTCTTGTTCCCTCGACAGCAGATGGCTCTGGCTTCCCGCAGGGAAGCGCGTGACGCGGGCGCGGAGCAGGCTCGAACGCGCGGCGCGATGACACAGGTGGTGATCCGTCATGGTCACACCCTCAGCAGCTTGACGCTGCTCTTGCCCCACAGGGGGTTGATGATGGCGCGCGTGCCCCAGATGCCGGTCACCATGCTGGAGATGAGGCCCAGGATCAGGGTGATGGAGAAGCCCTGCAGCGGCCCGGAGCCGATGGCATAGAGCACCACGGCGCAGATCAGGGTGGTGATGTTGGCATCGAAGATGGTGCGAAACGCCGAGCGATAACCAAAGTCGATGGCGTTGGCCAGCGAGCCCCCTTCCCGCAACCGGTCCTTGATCCGCTCAAAAATGAGCACATGGGTATCCACCGCCATGCCAACGGTGAGCACCAGGCCGGCGATCCCCGGCAGGGTCAGCACGGCACCCGGCAGCACCGCCAGCATGCCTACCTGCATCAACAGGTTGGCAATGAGCGCCGTGATGGCGACCCATCCGAACTTGCGATACCAGGCCATCATGAACAGCATCATGCCCGCCATGCCAAACGCCAGCGCGGTGAAGCCCGCCTCTATGTTCTGCAGACCCAGGGTCGGGCCTATGCTGCGCTCTTCCAGGATCTTGAGGGGCGCGGTGAGGGCGCCGGCCCGCAGCAGCATGGCCAGCTCCTGGGCTTCCGGTACGCTGCCAATCCCGGTGATGCGGAACTGGTTGCCAAGGGCGGTCTGGATGGTGGCGACGTTGATCACCTCGCTCTGGGCCCGCAGCTTGCCCTGGGCGTTGGTCTTGTACTCGGTGAAGACGGTGGCCATCGGCTTGCCCACGTGCTGGCGGCTGAACTGGTTCATCTTGCTGCCGCCCAGGCTGTCGAGCACGATGTTGACCTGGGGTTGCCCCATCTCACCCATGTTGGCGCGGGCATCGACGATGTGCTCACCGGTCAGCACCGGCTTGCGAGCCAAGCCAATCGCCTGGCCGCTGCGATCCGCCATGAAGAAGCGGCTGTCGGCCTGGGCTTCGTAGAAGGCCAGCGAGGCGGTGGCCCCGATCACCTCTTTCGCCTGCTTGGGATTGTGCACCCCCGGCAGCTCGATGCGAATGCCGTCCTGCCCCTGGCGCTGGACCGAGGCCTCGACGATGCCGAGCTCGTTGATCCGCTTTTTCAGGATCGACAGGTTCTGGGTCACCGCGTTGTTGGCCAGCAGGGTGCGCTCGGCCTCGCTCATCACCAGCCGCAGCTCGTTGCCGCTGCGCTTGAGGGTCCACTGATCCTGCCGGGTGCCGGCGGAATCCTTGATGATGGTGAGCCAGGGCGCCTGATCGGCCACCTCAGGCAGGGTCACCCTCACCTCCCCTTCGCTCACCCGGGCTACGTTGGCGCCGCGCAGGCGCGCCTCGCGAAACTGGGTGCGCAGCATGTCCACCAGGTTCTTGGTCTGGTTGTCGATAACGAAGCTCAGATCGACCCCGATCAGCAGCTGGGAGCCACCGCGCAAGTCCAGTCCGAGCTTGATGGGGGCGGCGCCGAGCTGGCTGATCCAGCCCGGGGCGTTGGAGTAGAACTCCAGGGTCAGCGCCGAGCTGTCATAGCCCTGCTGCTCCAGCAGCTGCTTGGCGCGCTGCTGCTCGGCCTGGTTGGCAAACACCAGCTCGACCCGCTCGCCCTGCTGCACCAGCTTGAGCGGCTCGATGCGGTTGTCGGCCAGCAGGGTACGCTGCGCCTCGGTCAGGCTGGTCTGGCCGTGCAGACCGAGGGAGGGCTGCTCACCAAAGAAGGTGGGCAGGGAGTAAAAGGTAAAAGTGAGCAGCATGAGCAGCAGCATGGCGTACTGCCACATGTTCATGCGGTTCAAGGTGATACGACTCTTTTTTCTCATGAAATCAGCCTCTGTCAGGAGAAGGCGGCGCACTCGCCACGCTGGCGGCACGCAAAAAAACAGGAATGAGACAGTGGCCCGTTCACGCACGGTGATCAGGCATTAGGCGGCGATGAGGTGGTACGAAAGGACCTGACCCCATCGGGATCAGGCGAGGTAACTCTGACAGAAACGGTATTGCAGGTGCTGGCGCTGCAACCGGTGCCGATGGATGGTGGCAAACCGATCGCGGAAACTGTGTTTGCGATAGAAGAGGGCGGCATAGAACAGCAGGCCGCACAGCAGCAGCAGGATCGCCTGTTGGGACCAGCTGGTGACAAGCTCGTACACCACGCTGCCGGGCTGATGATCGCTGCGCAGGGAGTGTTCGAGCCGCAGCAGGTGATTCTGGTGGGAGCTGACGAACTTGACGATGCCGTCGTCGCTGTCGCTGGCACTGTGGATCACCTGGTCGCCATCGGACGGCGCCGCGGCGTCATCCATCAACTGACCATGCTGGGCGTGATGCTGGGATACGGGCAGGGAAAACCCCTCCACCGAGAGGGTGGAGAACAACAGAGCGAGGGTGATGAGCAGGGTCATCAGCGCCAGTTTCACTTTGTCGGTCAGGTTCAAAAAGTTAATTCCCGCATAATAGAAAGGGAAAACTACCACAGGGGGCCCGCTGGAACAAGGATGAAGGGGGTCGCCAACCCCCTTCCCCACCGGCTGGCCGCAACCATTACCCCTCAGACATCTGCCTGAAATCGCGGGCATAGCCCTTGAGCAGGCTGTAGAGGTGGGCCCGCTGGGAGATGTCCAGCGACTGGCTGAGATCGCTCAGCCAGTTGACGGTGCGCTGGCGCGACTGATCGGTGTAACCGGTGAAGCGACCATCCATCAGGCCGTCCCCCTGTTGCAGCAGGGCGGTGAGCTGGGCGCCGAAGTCCTGGCTCTGGCGCTGCTTCATCAGCCGATCCAGCTCCTTGGTCCAGGCGGTCTGGAACTCAAGCCAGGGGGCCTGCAGCTCGTACTGCCACTGGGCCCACTGGGCCACCAGCGGGGCCTGGGCCGGCTTCACCTCGCCAATCCAGAACACCAGCCGCTCGTTCATCTTGTCGCGAAACTCCTTGAGCATCTCCTCCCTGGGCTTGTCGGCAAACTCCTTTTCCCGCTCTGCCTGACGGGTCAGCCTGTCCTTCATGAACATGGCCACCTGCGCCTCGGTCAGGGTGCGCGCCAGCCGCACCGCCCGCGGCACCGTGTCCTCCAGGGTGCGGGTCAGGCTCTGCTGGGCCGCATCCAGATGGCGGGAGACCTGGGCCGGGGTCATGGGGCTCGCCACCGCCTTGGCCAGCGCATCGAGATCGTTGGCGTAGCGCGGCACCTCATACTGGCGGTGCCAGGCCATCAACCCCTTCACTTCGTTGTCCAGCAGCCGCTTCTGGCTGCGATCCAGCGAGAAATAGTCGTCCAGCTGCCAGACGATGGCCACGTCGAGCCAGTAATAGACGACCCGGGTGGAGCAGCCGGCCAGCAGCAGACAGAGCAGCAGCAGACTCCAGCTACTGGGCTTGCGCCAGGAAAAGGTGGTCACCATGCAGGGCTCCAATGTTGATGAAACAGGGTTGACGATACGGATGATTCACAATGCCTGACCCTCTACTCCAGCCGCTGCCGGTTGAGATCGATCAGCGCCTGGTAGTCAGGCCCCGGCTGCTGCTCGGCCATCAGCAGCGCCCACAGCAGCCCTATGTAGTCGACCCAGGGCAAAAAGGCCCGGCTCTGAAAGCCGCGCGGGCCGACCTGCGCCCCAGCCCGCTCGCAGTAGGCCTGCTCCAGTGCCTCGCGCTGGGCCTCCTGCCAGTTGTGGGTGCGCTGGATGCTGGCCACCTCGAAACCGGGATGCCCGGCGGCGCCATACTCCCAGTCGATGACCCAGGGCCGGCTCCCCAACAAATTAGCCGGATTGAGATCATGATGGCAAGGGAGCCAGCAATCGGCAGGCTCGCGGCTGGCCAGCAGCCCCCGCTCCAGTGCCGGCAGCCAGGCCGGCACCCGGGCCAGCCGGCCACGATAACCGGCGCTGTGAGCCCGCACCGCCATCACCACGCCCGGCACAGGCAGCCGGTGCAGCCGCGTCAGCACCCCGGCCAACAGTGCTGGCTGCACCTCGGCCGGGGGGGGCGCCGCCAGCCAGTTCGGCTCGTCGCACCACTCCAGCAGCATCAGGCCAGTGGCGGGATCGCTGTGATGGCAGGGCAAGGCCAGCCCCTGCCCCACGGCCCCCTGATAGAGCTGCCATTCGGTGGCCCGGTCGATGCCAAGGCGCACCGGATCGGGGTGGCCCTGGCGCAAAAAGTGACTGCGCCCCGAGGGGAGGCGCAGTCGATAGTTGCAGTTGGTCAGGCCGCTGGCCAATGGCTCCAGCCGACCCGAGCGCCAGGGTGGCGGCAGGCGGGACAGCAGGGCGCGCTCGGCGGCCGCCAGAGAGTCCTCGCTCGACTTACCAGCCAAAGGTGGACTTCTTGGCCTGCTTGCGGATCTCCTTCTGATCGGCCCACAGCAGCTCGCCGTTTTGCAGATCCATCAGGTTCATGGTCATCTGGTAGTAGACATCCTTCACCTTGCCGTTGTCCTTGACGATGCTGGCGAGGTTGCCATAGACCATGTAGCGGGCGCCGGTCTGCTTGCCCAGGCGCACCATGGAGGCAGGATCCACCATGCCGCTGCTCTGCTGGTATTCGAGCTGCTGCTTGACCGCCGCCACCTTGCTCATGTCGACGAAGCGGAACTTGCCGGCGCGCAGCAGCTTGGTACGGATGGTGTCGGTGATGGCCTCGGTGTCGATGTGCTCGGAGGTCTTGTTGCGGATGGAGTCCATGAACATCACCGGACGGCCGCCGGCGGTGATCTCGCTGGTGGCCGGCGACGCCAGCATGGAATCCGCCATCTTGTCGGCGATGGCCTGCAGATCGCTGGAACCGTAATCGACGGTCACCGTCTCGGTTTCGGTCGGGTCGCCATAGCTGACGGTGGTGCTGGAGCAGCCGCCCAGCAGCAGGGCGCCGGTCAATATCAGCAGGGCATGATTCATTTTCATCAGTAGGATTCCTCAATCACTTCGCGTACGTAAATCCGGTAGCCCCGGGCGGCCGGGCTCGGCGCCAGGGCAGACAGGGTGCGGGTCTGATAGCCGTGCAGCTTGAGCGGCGTCCAGCCGCGGCCATCGCTGGCCACCTCCTGCCCCGCCTCATCATACCAATAGAACAGGTATTGCAGCTTGTTGTCACCGCGCTGGGTGCTGGCCGCCGCCACATTGACCTGCAGCAGGCCGTTCTGTTCGCGCCGGCTGAGCTCGGTCAGGGTGACATTGACGTTTTGATGCTGCTCCGCCACTGGCGCGGCACCCGCCGCCCCATAGAGCGCCACGCCGGAGGTATTGGTGGCACAGCCTGCCAGCAGCAGAACCAGGCCCAGAGCCAACCCGTGTGCTTTCATCTTGCTCTCCTTGCCGGCGACCTCGAGAGGCCCGACCGGTCACTCATGTGTATTGCCATCGTTCGCCGTCACAGCGGCATCACCCGGGTCGTCAGCCCGGCGCCGAGCCGCTGTACCCACACCAGGGTGGTGCGTCCCTGGTGGATGGTGAGCGGCAATTGCCGCTGGGCTGCCCCGGCGCCTGTACCGGTACTGAGGGTGAGGTTCACGTCACCCGCCGGCAGCATCCCCTGCCAGCTCGATGCCTGCGCCGGCAGCGTCAACCAGCTGCGGGTGTCAGCCCGCTCCGAGAGGGTATTGAAGATCCCCACCAGAATGTTGCCCACATCGCCCCCCTCCTTGGCAGCGGTGCGCCGCACCTGCTCCTTGGCCACCAGTCGCAGCGCCTGGCGGGTCAGCATGCCGGGCAGCCGCTCCTGCAGATCTTTGGCCGCCAGCGCCTCCAGCCTGACCAGCTCGCTGGTCTGCTCGACCCGCTTGCCCACAGACACCGTGAGCGGCCCGGTGTCACTGGCCCGATTATCGTAATAGGGGATGGCGACGGTAAAGGTGCGAAAATCACCGCCGGAGGTGGCGATGGGCAGCGGCAGGAACAGCTCGCGCCGCGCCGGGATCAGCCCATCTTCAAACAGCACCACCAGCTGGCCCTGATCCTTGGCCAGGGGCGGCGCCTTGCGGCCCACCTTTTTCTCGGTCTCGCGGATCTCGTCCGCAGCACCACGAAGCACAGCCAGGCGCAGCAAGGCATCCTGCAGGCTCCGGTTGTCCGGTGCTATCTGGTAGCCGCGCTGATAGTCGACCCAGGCATCGTTGAGATCGCCGGCCGCCTCATAGAGCACGCCGGAGAAATAGAAGGTGTAGGCGTTCTGGAAACCGTTCTTGACCCGCCCGATCAGCCGGTCGAGCTCGGGGGCGCCGCGCGACATCAGCTGGCGCATCTCCCCTTCAGTTGCGGTATCCGCCTCGGCCTCTTCGCTCTTTTGCTTTGCCTTGCGCACCTCGTCGGCCCGCCGTTTGAGGGCCTGCTCCTGCACCTGGTTGGCGCGGCGCACCTCCACCAGAGCGCCCTCGGCATCTCCGCGCTGCAGGTAGTTAAGAGCCAGATAGTGGTGCAGCATGGTGCGCTCGTAATCGGGCGCACGGTAAACCATGGTCTGGTCATTGGTAAGCAGGCTGCCCGCCTGGGCCAGCCCCTGGCTGACCCGGTACTCGGCCTGATTGTCTTCCCACGCCAGCCGGCTGTCGGCGGCCGCAAAGGCCTGCTTGCTGGCGGCATCCTGACTCGCCAGCCAGGCGATGCGCCCCTGCTCGAGCCGGTCCAGCACATAGGTATCGTCCCCCGGCGTGGAGTCGCGCACCTCGGGCAGCGCCTCGGCGGCATGACCCAGCAGCAGCTGGTTGCGCAGCGGCACCATCTGATCAGAATAGGAGACGAACATGTCTTGCCAGTGGGAGGCGCAGCCCCCCAGCAGGGAACCGGCCAGCAGCAGACCGGCCAGTGGCAGGCGCGGCATCACAGGCTGAGCAGGGGTCCCAGCGGCTGGCCGCCGACCAGATGCAGATGGATGTGGTAGACCTCCTGCCCGCCGTGGCGGTTGCAGTTCATGATGAGGCGATAGCCATCCTCGGCAATGCCCGCCTCGCTGGCCAGCTTGCGGGCCACGGTGAACATCCGGCCCAGCGCCAGCTCGTGATCCGGCTCCACGTCGTTGACGGTGGGGATCAGCACGTTGGGGATGATCAGGATATGGGTCTTGGCCTTGGGCTGGATGTCGCGAAAGGCAGTCACCAGGTCGTCTTGATAAAGGATGTCGGCGGGGATCTCTTTGCGGATGATTTTGCTGAAAATGGTTTCTTGCGCCATGGATAACTCCTTTATATGAAAAAGAAAATTCAATGCCTGTCTCAAGCGGTTCCAACGCCCGTCATCAAGGCCCGGCAAGTGTGACACAAGCCGACATTTGACACAGCCGTTGTCCCATTCTCTTCAGTTATTGTTAAAAATACCGATAGCCGGAAGACGTCTGCCGACGTTGCTCGCCCACAGTGGTAGCAGGGTATCAAATGGACGGGGTATTCAGGCAAGGGACTTTTGCATATACAGCGGGACAATAATGAAACAAACAATGTCAGACCTCTCCATCTTGCAGAGGGTCTATCTTGGCTTTGCCATCCTGGTGGCCGTGATGGCGGCCACCTCGGTACTCACCTTCCGCAGCCAGAGCGAGCTCAATCAGGCGCTGGATCAGGTCACCCGGCAGACCATGCCGCTGGTGATCGCCAGCAGCCAGACCCAGATCAGCCTGCTCAGCGCCAACAAGTGGCTCACCGACGTGCTGACCGAGCAGGATCTCAAGCAGATCCCGGCCGAAGTGGCCGAGCTGCAGCAGGCCAAGGCGCAGGTCGACAAGACTCTCGCCACCCTTGCCCAACAGGCGGCGGAACACCCGGAGCTGCAGAGTGAGCTCGGTGCGCTCAACCAGCTGGTCAAGGACTACCTGCAGCTGACCGACACCCTGCCCACCGAACACCAGGCCCTGCTCAGCCGGCTCTACAAGGTGAACCAGGCCAAGGGGCAGTTCCAGGTCAGCCTGCCCCAGTTCAAGAAGAACCTGGGGGACATGATGATCACCATCGACGACAGCTTCATCAAGATGCTCTCCGAGACCCTGACCACCAAGCTCTCCGCCATTGAACTCTCCACCATGGATGCCCTCAACCAGAGCATCCCCGCCCCCATCGAGGCGGCGCTCAAGCGCAACAAGATGCAGATCGAGGGCTTCAACAGCACCATCAAGGATCTGCAGGGGGAGCTCAAGGAGTTCGACAACAACATGGGCCACTACGTGCACGGCTTCGTGCGCGACACCACCGCCAGCGACGGCGTGCTGGCCCAGTACCTGGCGCTGATGCAGCAGCAGGAGCGGATGCGCGAGCAGAGCAAGCAGGCCGGCAAGCTCATCGTCAACATCCAGAGCAAGCTCGAGCAGATCACCGCCCAGAGCCAGCAGCTGATGAACAACAGCATCCGCGCCTCCGGCAAGGTGCAGACCCAGAGCACCCTCACCCAGGGGGTGGCGCTGGTCATCGCCATCACCATCGCCATCCTGGTGGCCTACACCCTCGGCAAGGCCATTCGCCGTCCGCTCAAGGAGCTGCTGCGGGTACTGACCGAGGTGACCCAGGGCGACATGACCCAGCGCATCGGTTTTCGCAGCAACAACGAATTCGGCCGGCTCGGCAGCCAGGTCAACCTGCTGATCGAGCAGATGGGCGAGGTGCTGAGCCAGCTCTCCCAGGCCTCCAACCAGCTCAACAACGCCGCCCATGACAACCGCCACACCACCGAATCGGTGCGGGCGGATCTGGAGAAACAGCGCCAGGAGACCGCCTCGGTCGCCGCCGCCATGACCCAGATGGAGGCCTCGGTGCGCGAGGTGGCCCAGGCCGCCAACCAGACCCTGGAGCGGGTAATGGACGTGGAGAAAGCCTCCGAGACCGGCCGCAAGGTGATGGCCGGCAACATCACCACCACCCATCAGCTGGCGGGCAAGCTGCAGCAGACCGGTAAGGTGATTGGCGACGTGAGTGCCATGAGCGGCCAGATCGGCAACATCCTCGACGTCATTCGCGGCATTGCCGAGCAGACCAACCTGCTGGCCCTCAATGCCGCCATCGAAGCGGCCAGGGCCGGCGAGCAGGGGCGCGGCTTTGCGGTGGTGGCCGACGAGGTGCGCAGCCTGGCCGGGCGCACCGCCCAGTCCACCAGCGAGATCCAGACCATGATCGAGAACCTGCAGCAGGGGGTCGCCAAGGCGGTCACCGTGATGCAGGAGTGCTCCCGCGAGATGGACAGCTGCATGGATCAGAGCTCCCACGCCAACAACGCCATGGAGGAGGTGCAGGGCATAGTGGTGCTCATCAGCGACATGTCGAGCCAGATCGCCTCCGCCGCCGAGCAGCAGCAGGCCACCAGCGCCGACATCGCCACCAACCTCAACCGCATCTCCGACATCTCGGATCTCAACTACCAAGGGATCGAGCGGGTGGCCGAGACCAGCCAGCAGCTCGACTCGCTGGCCGAGCAGCAGGAGAGCCTGGTCAAGCGCTTCCGGCTCAGCGCCTGACGCCCACGCCAGCCCCGGCAACGACAAGGCCCCGCAGATGCGGGGCCTTGTTTTTTACTGGCAAGCGACGCGGGATCAGGCGTAGGCGATGGCGCCCTTGCCCACCCCTTCATAGGCGACAATCTTGATGAACTTGTCGCCCACGCTCTTCTTCACTTCGCGGGCGATGTAGTGGGCCAGCAGCTCTATGGTGGTGTCGGTGTCGATCATCTCCACCTCCGCCGCCGGCATGGCCAGCTGGAACAGCCCTTGCGGCGCCACATACTTGAAACCGACGTAGTGTTCGCCAGCCTCTTGCAGGATGGCCTTGGCCTGCTCGCTCAACGCGAGATCGCCGAGGGCCACCCGATCCTCGTCGGTCCCAAGATAGATGTCGGCCCAGCGTTCGGCCCAGTTGAGCTCAAGCTCCTGGTCGCGCTCGCCGTCCACGTGGATCTCGATGGGAGAGCGGTGGCCGTGGGCGATGCGCTGGCAGTTGCCGTCGTGCTTCTTGAGGCCGTGGCTGTAGTGATAGAAGGCGCCGTCGATGGCCTCCTGGCGCAGGGTCAGCGACAGATCCTTGATGTTGCCAGGCAGCCGCTTGGCCAGCACCGCCAGCAGATAGCGGGTGACGGACTCCTTGTCCACCTGGGGCGCCGGAATGAAGGCAAAGCCCTGGCTCGGGCAGCGCAGGTGGATAGAGCGACCCGGGCGCAGCAGATCGACTGTGCTCTCGTCACCGTCCAGCTGGGCCACCTGCACCAGGGGGCTCTCGGTCGGCACCAGCAGCTTGTGATCCACCTCGTCGTCGATGATCGACTTGATCAGTTTCTTGACCCGGCCAAAGTCCAGCAACATGCTCATCTCGTTGAGCTCGCCGCTCATTTCGATGTCCACCAGCCAGCTCTCCCCCACCATACCGCGGCGTTCGCACAGGTAGCTGGAGTCGATCACGGTCAAATCTTTTACAAATAACTTCATCAGTCAGGCCTTGCTACAGAGAAAGGGCGGTTTGCGCTATTATGACCCGCGATTATCGGCAAAGGAACTGGAACCCCCCATGAACAAATTGCTTATCAAGAATGCCACCCTGGTCAACGAAGGCCGCATCTATGCCTCCGACGTGCTGATCGAGGGGGAACGGATCGCCCGCATCGCCCCGGATATCAGCGCCCCCGATGCTGTGGTGATCGATGCCGCGGGCCGTCATCTCATCCCCGGAATGATCGATGATCAGGTCCATTTCCGGGAACCCGGCCTGACCCACAAGGGGACCATCGCCAGTGAATCCCGGGCCGCCGTGGCCGGTGGCACCACCAGCTTCATGGAAATGCCCAACGTCAATCCCCAGACCACCACCCTCGACGCCCTCGAAGCCAAATACCAGATAGCCGCCAACTCCTCCGCCGCCAACTACAGCTTCTACCTCGGCGCCACCAACGACAACCTGGAAGAGATCAAGAAGCTCGATCCCAAGCAGTCCTGCGGCATCAAGATCTTCATGGGTGCCTCTACCGGCAACATGCTGGTGGACAACCAGGAGACCCTGGCCGCCATCTTCCGCGAGAGCCCGGTGATGATCGTCACCCACTGCGAGGACACCCCCACCATCAAGGTGCTGGAAGACGAAGCCCGCGCCAAGTGGGGCGAAGATGTGCCGATGCGCGAGCACGGCCGCATCCGCAGCGCCGATGCCTGCTACAAATCCTCCAGCCTGGCGGTCTCCCTGGCCAAGCAGTACGGCGCCAAGCTGCATGTGCTGCACCTGACCACGGCGAAAGAGCTGTCGCTCTTCACCGCCACCCCGGATCTGAAGGATCTCAAGGACAAGAACATCACCGCCGAGGTGTGCGTTCACCATCTGTTCTTCAACGAAGCGGACTACGACACCCTGGGCAGCCAGATCAAGTGCAACCCGGCGGTGAAGAGCGCCGCCGACCAGCACGCCCTGCTGGATGCGGTGCGCAATGACGTGCTCGACATCATTGCCACCGACCACGCCCCCCACACCTGGGAAGAGAAGCAGAACAGCTACTTCAAGGCGCCGTCCGGCGTGCCGCTGGTGCAGCACTCCCTGCTGGCCCTGCTGGAGCTCTACCACAACGGGGTATTCTCGCTGGAGACCATCGTCAAGAAAACCTCCCACGCGGTAGCCGAGCGCTTCCAGGTGCAGGATCGCGGCTACATCCGCGAGGGTTACTTCGCCGACCTGGTGCTGCTGGATCTGGGCAAACCCTACGTGGTCAACGACAGCAACCTGCTCTACCTGTGCGGCTGGTCGCCCTTCAACGGCTACCGTTTCCACAGCACGGTGGAGATGACCCTGGTCAACGGCCAGATCGCCTGGCAAAACGGTCAGGTCACCAACGAGGTGCTGGGCAAGCGGCTCACCTTCACCCGCTGATCCCTCCCAATCGGTGCCACCGTCACCATCACAGGCCGCCCACCCGGGCGGCCTGCTTGTTTTAAGGGGTTCTCAACCCCGCGATGGGCGGTTTTTGGGCAAGTGGCGGCACTTTGAGCGCCGATTGTTCGCAAAGCAGGCGAACGCACCGCCGCCGCGGTTTCCTTGTTGACAGGTCGGGTCCATCTCCATAAACTCAGCCCCCGTCAGCTCAGACTGACTTCGTCGGCGTGTAGCGCAGCCAGGTAGCGCACTGTCATGGGGTGTCAGGGGTCGGAGGTTCAAATCCTCTCACGCCGACCATCATTCCCCGAGAAAGGCCTTGTCAAACGACAAGGCCTTTTTTCTTTCAGGCGCGCCACCGCAGGAAACGGCCCACCGATTGTGCCCCCCATGGCTTTGTGGTGTAGTGAAGCCCTCTGCTGCCAACCGGTGATCGAGATGCCCTCTCCCCGTCCCTCTGTGCCCGTCCTGCTGCTGGCCTGCCTCTGCGCTGCCCTGCTGCTCGGCTGTGCCACCCCCTATCACAGCGAACCCTCGTTCTGGAACGGCCAGACCGGTTTCTCCCAGACCCGGCTCGGGCCGGACAAGTGGCAGCTGGAGTTTGTCGGCAACGATCTGGTGAGCCGGGAAACCGCCCGCAAGTACGTGCTGAAACGGGCGGGCGAAGTGGCGCAAGCCGAAGGTTATCAGTGGCTTGAGGTCAACGAGTTGACCCTGCAGCGGGATGCGGTCAGGGTGACCCCGAGCCGCCCCCTGTTCGGGTTCGATGATGACGAACCGGACCCCTTTCTGGATCAGCGCACCGTGGAGCATCGCATCTCGGCGCTGCTGGTCTTCACCCTCGCCAAGCGGGCAAGAAACGACCAAAGCCTGAAAGCCGATTATCTTGCCAATATCAAAATAAACAGCGATTAATATAGACAAATTGCAAGATCCATATCACATACACCTAATAGCAAGATAAAATTCTGCTACAAGGCGCTGGATTTACCCCCCCGGATTAGGCATGCTGCCAGCACACCGGCTGTCAGGAATCTACGGCTCGGATCACAAAAACGGACTGAAGTGGCACCCTTGCCGCTTGAAATGCTCTGCACTTATCAAAACTGGGACCCACCCCATGAAAATGAACAAATTGACGGCTGCCATCCTCATCGCAATGCTGGTTGGCATCCTTACCGGTCAGGGCTATCGGATGTTTGCTCCTGACCAGGCCGCCGGCTTTGCCAGCGACATCACCCTGCTGACCGACATCTTCCTGCGCCTCATCAAGATGATCATCGCCCCCCTGGTGTTCACCACCCTGGTGGTCGGCATCGCCAAGATGGGCGACACCCGCACCGTGGGCCGCATCGGCGTCAAGACCCTCGGCTGGTTCATGCTCGCCTCCCTGCTGTCACTGACCCTGGGACTGGTGATGGTTCACCTGATGCAGCCTGGGGTGGGGCTCTCCCTCTCCCTGCCCGATGACACCGCCAGCTCCGGCGTGGTCGCCACTGCCATCTCCCTCAAGGACTTCGTCACCCACGCCATCCCGAAAAGCGTGGTCGAGGCGATGGCCACCAACGAGATCCTGCAGATCGTGGTGTTCTCCCTCTTCTTCGGGCTGGCCGCCGCCGCCCTGGGGGACGCCGCCAAGCCAGTGGTGATGCTGATGGCCAGCGGCGCCGAGATCATGCTCAAGGTGACCGGCTACGTGATGAACTTCGCGCCGTTCGCTGTATTTGGCGCCATCGCCGCCATGGTCGCCAAGGAGGGGCTCGGCATCCTGGCCACCTACGGCACCTTCATGGCCCAGTTCTACCTGGCACTGGGTTGCCTCTGGCTGCTGCTGATCGCCATGGGCAGCCTGTTCATCCGCCGCCGCATGCTGACCTTGCTGACCCTGATCCGCGAGCCCATCCTGCTGGCCTTCTCCACCGCCAGCTCCGAGGCCGCCTATCCGAAAACCCTGGATCGGCTGGAGAAGTTCGGTTGTGACAAGCGCATCGCCAGCTTCGTGTTGCCCATGGGCTACTCCTTCAACCTGGACGGCTCCATGATGTACTGCACCTTCGCGGTGATGTTCATCGCTCAGGCCTACGGCATCGAGCTCTCCATGGCCCAGCAGATCACCATGCTGCTGTTGCTGATGGTCACCTCCAAGGGGATGGCCGGCGTACCGCGCGCCTCCCTGGTGGTGATTGCCGCCACCCTCAACCAGTTCCAGATCCCGGAAGCGGGCATCCTGCTGCTGCTCGGCATCGACCACTTCCTCGACATGGGCCGCTCCGCCACCAACGTGCTGGGCAATGCCATCGCCGCCAGCGTGGTGGCCAAGAGCGAAGACAGCCTGGGGGAAACCGCGCCGCTCGGCGAGGTGGATACCGCCAAGGCGTGATCCCCGCCATCCCATCAAAACGGCCCGCATCTGCGGGCCGTTTTCTTGTGCCTCATGGCAACAGCACGCCCCCTAACACCAGCGCCGCACCCGCCGGCAGTAATCGGCATAGGCCTCGCCAAAGCGCCCCTGCAGCGCCCGCTCCTCCGGCACTATCTGCCAGCGGCTGAGCCAGCCCCACAACAGCAGCGGACCGAGCCACACCAGCAGCCCGCCCAGATAGCACGCCAGCGCCATGGTCCAGCAGAGCAGCCCCAAGTACATGGGGTTGCGGCTGACACGAAAGATCCCCCCGGTGACCAGTGCACTGGCCTGCGCCGGGTGCAGCGGCGTCACCGTGGTGCCCTGGCGGCGAAAGCGCAGCACGCCTCCCAGCCCGAACAGGCTGCCGAGCATGGCCAGCAACAGGGCCGGCAGCGGCCAGCCACCGTTCACGTCACCCGCGCCCCATCCCAGCATGGCCGCCACGATCAGGCCAAACAGCAGCAACGGTGGTACCCGACACTCAAGACTCATCATCTATTGGCTCCCGGAAGGTGCCACGATCGGCACCTTGCGTTACACTCCCCGGCGGGAAAGCGCCGTGGAAAATTGACAAAGTTCATAACGATAACAATGCCTTGGCTACACTTTATCCCATCTGCATGAAAACGGTCACCCGCTGACCGCCATGCGCCTCAACCCAAACAATAAAGAAAGGAACCACCCCATGCACAAGAAGACACTGCTGGCCACCCTGATCCTGGGCCTGCTGGCCGGTCAGGCCGTCGCAGCCCCCTATCTGCCGCTCGCCAGCGATCACCGCAACGGCGAAGTGCAGACCGCCAGCAATGCCTGGCTGGAAGTTGATCTCGGCGCCTTCGAGCACAACATCCAGACCCTCAAGGATCGCCTCGGCGACAAGGGGCCGAAGATCTGCGCCATCATGAAGGCGGACGCCTACGGCCACGGCATCGACCTGCTGGTCCCCTCGGTGGTCAAAGCGGGCATCCCCTGCATCGGGATTGCCAGCAACGAAGAGGCCCGTGTGGCCCGCGAGAAGGGCTTCACCGGCCGCCTGATGCGGGTGCGCGCAGCCACCCCGGCCGAAGTGGAACAGGCACTGCCCTACAAGATGGAAGAGCTCATCGGCAGCCTGGTGAGTGCCCAGGGCATCGCCGACATCGCCCAGCGCCACCACACCAATATCCCGGTGCACATCGCGCTCAACTCCGCCGGCATGAGCCGTAACGGCATCGATCTGCGTCTGGCTGATTCCAAGGAAGACGCACTGGCCATGCTCAAGCTCAAGGGGATCACCCCGGTCGGCATCATGACCCACTTCCCGGTGGAGGAGAAAGAGGACGTCAAGATGGGTCTGGCCCAGTTCAAGCTGGACTCCCAGTGGCTGCTGGAAGCGGGCAAGCTGGATCGCAGCAAGATCACCATCCACGCCGCCAACTCCTTCGCCACTCTGGAAGTGCCGGACGCCTACTTCGACATGGTGCGCCCGGGCGGCCTGCTGTACGGTGACTCCATCCCCTCCTACACCGAGTACAAGCGGGTGATGGCGTTCAAGACCCAGGTTGCCTCCGTCAACCACTACCCGGCCGGCAACACCGTCGGTTATGACCGCACCTTCACCCTCAAGCGCGACTCCTGGCTCGCCAACCTGCCGCTGGGCTACTCCGACGGCTATCGCCGGGCGCTGAGCAACAAGGCCTATGTGCTGATCCAGGGCCAGAAGGTGCCGGTGGTGGGCAAGACCTCCATGAACACCATCATGGTGGACGTGACTGACCTCAAGGGGGTGAAACCCGGTGACGAGGTGGTGCTGTTTGGCCGCCAGGGTGAAGCCGAGGTGAAACAGGCGGATCTGGAGGAGTACAACGGTGCCCTGCTGGCGGACATGTACACCATCTGGGGCTACACCAACCCCAAGAAGATCAAGCGCTAAGTCACTCTTTGCCATAAAAAAAGGGCTCCCGCGGGAGCCCTTTTGCTTGTTTGCCAATTATGCCGTTTTCTTGCGGGTCACCCAGAGGCTCAGCCCCATGGAGGCCAGCAGGATCAGCGCAACCACACCCAATGCAATTCCGGTGGGGATCTTGAACACATCCAGCAGCAGCATCTTGACCCCGATAAACATCAGGATCAGTGCCAGACCGTATTTCAGCAAGGCGAAGCGCTCGGCCACGCCGGCCAGCAGGAAGTACATGGCACGCAGACCCATGATGGCGAAGATGTTGGAGGTCAGCACGATGAAGGGATCCGTGGTCACCGCGAAGATGGCCGGGATGCTGTCCACCGCGAAGATGAGATCGCTCACCTCCACCAGCACCAGAATGAGCAACAGCGGCGTTGCGTAACGCACGCCATCGCGCCAGACGAAGAAGTTCTCCCCCTCCAGGGTCTCGGTCACCTTGAAGCGGCGGCGCATCCAGCCCAGCAGCGGGTTGTTGGCCAGATCCGGCTCCTTGTCGGCCGCCCACAGCATCTTGACCCCGGTCAGCAGCAGGAAGGCGCCGAACAGGTAGAGGATCCAGTGGAACTGCTCGATAAGCCAGCTGCCGGCGAACACCATACCGGCCCGCATCACGATGGCACCCAGTACCCCGTACAGCAGCACCCGGCGCTGCAGCTCGGCCGGAATGGCAAAGTAGCCGAACAGCATCAACCAGACGAAGACGTTGTCCACCGCCAGCGCCTTCTCGATGAGGTAGCCGGTGAGAAACTCCAGCCCCTTCTGGTTGGCAATTTCACGGCCGGCACTGTGATCCAGCCAGAACCAGATGGCCAGGTTGAAGAGGAGCGCCACGCTGATCCAGATGAGGGACCAGATGCCCGCCTCTTTGAGGGACACCTTGTGCGCCTTGCCGCCACCGACAAAGCGGATATCAATCCATAACAGGACCAGCACTATGCTGAAGAAACCGGTCCACATCCACCATTCACCCATTTTTCACTTCTCCCAAAAACGACAAAACCCACGGCCGGGAGGCAGTGGGTTCGCGTCTGGAGCAGATACACCTTGCCTCTCGGCAAGGTCTCACTTACAGCCGATTTTCATCGACTGCCCGGCTGCCGGGTGCACTGCAGGATATGGGTGCACCGTAATGACGACAAACCGGCGAGAAGTTACTCCCCTTGTGCGGCGGATAGTAACAGCGGCAAAAGGGAACGCCAAGGGGCATCTTCATCTCCCTCGCAAAAAAATGGGGCGCCACCTAGGCGCCCCGTTTTTTCGTCGCGACTCATCCATCAGAGCGGGTCGGCCTTGAGGCAGGAGACCGCATGGTCAAAGTTGCCCTCAAGCTGGGGCCGGGTCTTGGCGCACTCCGGGCCGGCCACCGGGCAGCGGGTACGAAACACGCAGCCTGACGGCGGATTCATCGGCGATGGCAGCTCCCCTTCCAGGATCTGGATGGTCTTGCTGCGCTCCAGATCCGGATCCGGAATGGGCACCGCCGACATCAGCGCCTTGGTATAGGGGTGCAAGGGGTTGGCGAAGATCTCCTTGCCGGTCCCCAGCTCCACCGCATTGCCCAGATACATCACCAGCACCCGATCCGAGATGTGCTTGACCACCGACAGGTCGTGGGCGATGAAGATGAGTGACAGCCCCATCTCCTTCTGGATGGACTTGAGCAGGTTCACTACCTGGGCCTGGATCGACACATCCAGCGCCGACACCGGCTCGTCACAGATGATCATCTTGGGCTCGAGGATCAGCGCCCGGGCGATGCCGATACGTTGGCACTGACCGCCGGAGAACTCGTGGGGGTAGCGGTTGACCAGATTGGGCAACAGCCCCACCTTGCTCATCATGGCGCGTACCTTCTCCTTCACCTCCTCTTTCGGCAGGGCCGGGTAGAAGGTGATGAGAGGCTCGGCGATGATGTCGCCTATGGTCATGCGCGGGTTGAGGGAGGCCAGCGGATCCTGGAAGATCATCTGGATCTCCTTGCGTTTTTCGCGCAGCGCCTTCTGGTCGAGCTTGGTCAGATCGTTGCCAAGCCACACCACCTTGCCGTCGGTGGCCGGCACCAGGCCGATCAGCGCCCGGGCAAAAGTGGACTTGCCGCAACCCGACTCCCCCACCACGCCCAGGGTCTCCCCTTCGTAAAGGCGCAGGGTCACCCCGTCCACCGCCTTCAGGGCGGAGGGTTTGGCCCAGGGCCAGGCTTTGTCACTCTTGATGCTGAAGTGGACCTTGAGATCGGACACTTCCAGCAGCAGTTTCTTGTCAGTCCCCATTTAGTTCACTCCCTTGATGATGGCATCCGATACCCAGTGGCAGGCCCGCTCCCGGCCGTCGTTGAACGGCGTCAGAACTGGGGATTGCCGGCCGCAAATCTCGCTCACCCGATGGCAGCGCTCCTGGAAGGGGCAGCCGGTGGGCAAACGCAGCAGGTTGGGCGGGTTGCCCGGGATGGTGGGCAGCACTTCCCCTTCGGTATCGAGGCGGGGAATGGCACGCAGCAAGCCTTCGGTATAGGGGTGGCTCGGGCGATAGAAGATGTCGTTGACCTTGCCGTACTCCATGGTACGGCCGGCGTACATCACCAGCACCTTGTCGCAGATGCCGGCCACCACGCCAAGGTCATGGGTGATCATGATGATGGCGGTGTTGAACTCGCGCTTGAGCTCGTTCATCAGGGTCATGATCTGGGCCTGTACCGTCACGTCCAGCGCCGTGGTCGGTTCATCGGCGATGAGCAGTTGCGGCCGGCACAACAGCGCCATGGCGATCATCACCCGCTGACGCATGCCGCCGGAGAACTCGTGCGGGTACATCCCCATCCGCTTGCGCGCCTCGGGGATCTTCACCGCATCCAGCATGCGCACCGACTCCTCGAACGCCTCGCCCTTGCTGACCCCCTTGTGCAGCATCAGCACTTCCATCAGCTGATCCTTCACCTTCATGTAGGGGTTGAGCGAGGTCATGGGGTCCTGGAAGATCATGGCGATCTTCTCGGAGCGGATCTTGTTGAGCTTGTGTTCCGGCAGATTGAGGATCTCGTCGCCCTGAAACTTGGCTGACCCTGTGATGATGCCGTTCTTGGCCAGCAGCCCCATGATGGCGAACGCGGTCTGGGACTTGCCCGAACCGGATTCCCCGACGATACCCAGGGTCTCGCCGGCAGAGAGAGAGAAGTTGAGGTCGTTGACCGCTACCACATTGCCGTCCGGGGTCTTGAACTCGACCCGCAGATCTTTTACATCCAGTAACTTCATAAAAACTCCTTATCGATCTTTCGTGACGTTTTCCTGTCGATCCGATGCGCTGTCCGCCCGATTGAGCCGCACTGTGCGGCCCTTCGGCGCGTTGTTCCAACGCTCTTTCGCCGCTTTCTCAGCGATCCTTCGGATCGAGGGCGTCACGCAGACCATCCCCGAGGAAGTTGAAGCAAAACAGGGTCACCACCATGAAGCCGGCGGGGAACAGGAGTTGCCAGATGGCCACTTCCATCGACTTGGAGCCTTCATCCAGCAGGGCGCCCCAGCTGGTCATGGGCTCTTGCACCCCCAGCCCCAGGAAGCTCAGGAAGGATTCGAACATGATCATGCCCGGCACCAGCAGGGTGGCGTAGACCGCCACTATTCCCAGCACGTTGGGCACGATGTGACGGGTGATGATCTTCCACTTGGAGACGCCGCAGACATGGGCCGCCTCGATGAACTCCTTGCTCTTGAGGCTCAGGGTCTGACCACGGACGATCCGCGCCATGTCGAGCCAGCTCACCGCACCGATGGCGATGAAGATGAGCGCCAGGTTGCGGCCGAAGAAGGTCACCAGCATGATCACGAAGAACATGAAGGGGAAGGCGTTGAGGATCTCCAGTACCCGCATCATCAGGCTGTCGACCCGACCGCCGATGAAACCGGATGCCGCGCCATACAGGGTGCCGATGATGACGGCCACCATGGCCCCCATGATGCCGACCATCAGCGAGATGCGCCCGCCAAGCAGGGTGCGCACGAACAGATCGCGCCCCAGGCTGTCGGTGCCGAACCAGTGGCCGGTCTCCATGTCGGGGCCGGTCTGCATGGCGCCCCAGTCAGGATCGTCAAAGGTGTACTGGGACAGATGGGGCCCCACGATCACCGCCAATCCGATGATGGAGAGAATGATAAGGCTGGTCAGGGCCGCCTTGTTGCGCAGGAAACGGCGACGGGCATCCTTCCACAGGGAGCGTCCTTCCACCACTTCCACTTTCTGGGCGAACGCCTCGATGGCTTCGCGTTTTTCAGTTGTGACAACCATGATGTACTCCCGACTTAGTAACGGATCTTGGGATCGATAAAGGCATAGAGAATATCGACCACGGCGTTAAAGGTGATGGTGAGGGCGCCGACCAGAATGGTCAGACCGAGCACCATGGAGTAATCACGGTTGAGGGCACCGTTGACGAACAGCTGGCCAATCCCCGGCAGACCGAAGATGGTCTCGATCACCACGGAACCCGTGATGATGCCGACGAAGGCCGGGCCCAGGTAGGAGACCACCGGCAGCATGGCCGGGCGCAGCGCGTGTTTCAGGATGATGTGGCGCAGCGGCAGTCCCTTGGCGCGGGCGGTACGGATGAAGTTGGAGTTCATGGTCTCGATCATGCTGCCCCGCATGATCCGCGAGATGGCGGAGATGTAATACATCATCATGCCGAACACCGGCAGCACCATGAACTGCACGCCACCACCCTGCCAGCCACCGGCCGGGAACCAGCCCAGATGGATACTGAAAAACAGCACCAGCAGGGGCGCCAGCACAAAGCCCGGGATCACCACCCCGGCCATGGCCGACGACATCAACAGATAGTCGATGACGGTATTCTGTTTGAGGGCGGCAATGGTGCCGAAGGTGACCCCCAGCGTCACCGCAAACAGAAAGGCGAAGGAACCTATCTTGGCGGAAACCGGCAGTGCCTGGCTCACCAGATCATTGACGGTGAAGTCCTTGTACTTGAAGGAAGGACCGAGATCCCCCTGCACCAGGTTGCCCAGATAGGTGAGATATTGCACCCCGATCGGCTTGTCGAGGCCATATTTGGCTTCGATGTTGGCCATCACTTCGGGTGGCAGGGTGCGTTCGCTGCTGAAGGGGTTACCCGGCGCGAAACGCATCATGAAGAAGGAGACGGTGATCAAGACCAGCAGAGTCGGGATCGCTTCCAGTAGACGTTTAAAAATGAATTTCAACATAGACAATTCCTGTCCTGTACTGCTTCCAAAGGGTCGCGGTTGTAATAAAGGCCCGCCGTCTGGCGGGCCCTGCTTGTTATGCGACTTGTAACGAAAATCAGTGGGCGATGATGTACATGTCTTTGCTGTACAGGTTGTCCAGCGGGTTGGCCGGATAGCCGCCCACGTAGGGCTTGACCATACGGGAAGTCACGTACTGATAGATGGGGGCAATCGGCATGTCCTTGGCCAGGATCTCTTCAGCCTGGACGTAGAGCTTGTTGCGCGCCTCGGCATCCACCTGGTTGCGCGACTCGTTCATCAACTTGTCGAACGCCAGGTTGGAGTATTTGCCGTCGTTGTTGCCGTGGGTGGTCTGCATCAGATCCAGCATGGAGGAGGCTTCGTTGTAGTCGGCGATCCAGCCGGCACGGCCCACGTCAAACTGACCCTGTTTCTTGGTCTCCAGGTAGGTTTTCCACTCCTGGTTGACCAGGCTTACCTGCACGCCCAGCTTCTTCCACATGGAGGCCACGGCAACCGCCACCTTCTTGTGGTTGTCGTCGGTGTTGTAGAGCAGCTCGAACTTGAGCGGCTTGCCCGGGCCGAAACCGGCTTCGGTCAGCAGCTCTTTCGCCTTGGCATCGCGCTCTGCCTGGGTCAGCTTGGACCAGGCCGGCGCCACCGGCTTGAAGCCGTCCACGAAATCAGGGACCAGGGTGTAGCCCGGGGTTTCCCCCTTGCCCATCACCTTGTCGGCGATCACGTTGCGGTCGATGGCGTAGGAGAGCGCGGTACGCACCCGCACGTCATCAAACGGCTTCTTCTTGAAGTTGTACTGGTAGTAGTAGGTACCGACGTAGCCGCTCACCTTCACCTCGTTCGGCAGATCCTTCTTCATCTGCTTGAAACGCTCGATGGGCATGTTGTAGGTGAGATCCACTTCGCCGGCCAGGTAGCGGTTCAACTCGGCGTTGGTGGACTGGATCGGCAGATAGGTCACCTTGTTGATGACGGTCTTGGCGTCGTTCCAGTAGTTTTTGTTGCGCTCGACGTCGACGCGCTCGTTGACCACCCAATCCTTCAGCACATAGGCGCCGTTGGATACCATGTTGCCGGGCTGGGTCCACTTGTCACCGAACTTCTCGATCACCTTCTTCGGCACCGGGTAGGTGGTGGTGTGGGAGAGCATGCTGACAAAGTAAGGCACCGCCTTCTCCAGCTGCACCTCGAAGGTGTAGTCGTCCACCGCCTTCACGCCCAGCGTATCTGACGGCTTCTTGCCGGCAATGATGTCGGAGGCGTTGACGATGGTCGGGATCTCCAGATACCAGGAGTAGGGAGAGGCGGTTTTCGGATCGACGGCCCGTTTGAAGGCATATTCGAAGTCGTGGGCAGTGACCGGATCACCGTTGGACCACTTGGCGTTTTTACGCAGGTGGAAGACGAAGTGTTTGTTGTCCTTGGTTTCCCAGGACTCGGCCATGGCGGGGAGCACTTCACCCTTGGGGCCGGAGGAGACGAGACCTTCGAACAGGTCACGCAGAATATTGGATTCAACCGTTCCTTCGGTTTTATGCGGGTCGAGAGTTGCGGGCTCGGAGCCGTTGCCTTTCACCAGCTGCTGAACCTCAGCCAGCTTGGTACCTGCGGGCACATCGGCGGCTTGTGCCGCGTTGACACCGCCAAACAGAGCTGCCACCAATAGGGTATTAATCATTGTTTTTTTATGAGTCATTTCCATACTCCACAAGAACATTCCATGCATTTTTCCATCAACGAGATAAGTACCCCGCTGCCAGCATAATTCCCTGACATTTCTGATAATGCAATAGATATCGTCAGGCAGGACTGGACTTCATGGTCAAAAAAGCAGCTTTTGACCAATTATTCAGAATTTAAATATCCCATGATGGACGTTTTTTATACAAACCCGCTCGATTCTAGGAAATGACCAACAAAAAAGAAACAATAAAAAGCCGGTCACAAGGACCGGCTCCAACAAAACAGACCTGAATCACATCAATCCGGGGAAGACCCCCTTGATCCCCGCCACCATGATCTCGATGCCCAGCGACATCATGATGAGACCCATTATCCGGGTCACCACGTTGATGCCGGTGTTGCCCATCACCTTGAACAGCAGGGGGGCGGCGCGGAATATCAGCCAGGAGCAGAAGGCAAACACCATCACCACCAGCGACATGCCCAGCATCTGGGACCAGGTGCTCTGGCTGGCGTAGACGATGGAAGAGGAGATGGCACCGGGGCCCGCCATCAACGGCAGCGCCAGCGGCACCACAGCGACAGATTCCCGCGCGGCCAGTTCCCCTTTCTCCTGTTTGTTGTGCTTCACCTCCCCCAGCTTGCCCTGCAGCATGGACCAGGCGATCAGGGTGATGAGCGAGCCGCCGGCGATGCGAAAGGAGGCCAGCGAGATGCCGAATCCGTCCAGGATCAGTTGCCCCATGGACATGGAGACCAGCAGGATGATCATCACCGCAATGTTGGCGGTGGTGTTGGTCTTCATCCGCTCTTCCGGCGTCTGATGGCTGGTCAGGCTGACGAACACCGGCAGCAAGCCGAGCGGGTTGATGATCGCAAACAAACCGATGAAAAACTTCAGATATAAAGAGACGTCAATCGCTGCCATAGGCGCCATCCAGAAGTAGTACGAGGCCCTGTGGGCCACCCCGATAAACCGAGCGTAAATTTACATCATGCCCGAAACCTTCACCAATCAAATAATCTCACCCTTTCCGTGGCTTTTCAGTTAGTTCCTCTAATGCATCGACAAAATTCGACAGATTGAGTTGTTAATAAAGATTGTCGCGATTTAACACTCTGATAAAATCGCTTCGAGTTTTATCTGGCCATGGAGTTTGGCCGCAACATTTCATCTCAGCAAACAAGGATTTCGTGATGATTGATACGGACATCGAGTTGCAGTGGCACCTGGATGCACTGCCCGCAGGCACCCTGAACCCATTGCTTAGCTTCTTCGGGCGACTGCCGGTTGATCCCTACATTCAGGGCAGCTTTCGCCAGCGCCGCTACGGCCGGGTGGAGAAGGAGGGCTCCCGCTTTCAGCCCCTCGACAACGGCGTCTTCTTTCAGGCGGCCGCCATCAACAAGTTTCTGGGGGATGTGCCCAGAACCTATGCCGAGCTGGAGCCTGCCTTCGTCGCTCACCCCTCCTTTATACAGCTGCTGAAACTGTTCGCCCGCCACACCCGGCTGGAAGACGGTCAGGCCATCGGCATTCACCAGATGCGCATCGTCACCGGCGAAGGGGAGAGCGTCCCGCCCGCGCCGGAGGGGGTGCACCAGGATGGCTTTGACTTCATCGGGGTCTTCTTCTGCGGCAGTGAAGGGGTCAGCGGCGGCGCCTTGCAGCTCTATCATGGATTAAAAGAACAACCATTTTTCCAACAACAATTAAACGTCGGTGAGTATCTGATCCTGGATGATCGCCGTTTCTATCACAATGCCGCCCCCATTCTGCCCCTGGGCCCGGACCGGGGACATTGGGACGTGATCGTGCTAACTGCTTGAAAAATGGTGCGTGAACCCCTGTTCACGCACCATTCATCCCACCTCTGGCTCACTAAACAACCGCGCAACATCTGGCAAACATGTATTGTGAAACAAAATTTCTTTTGTTCTTTTGTTACACATGATCCAGATCAAGTTTTTCTGAGTCAGCCCCGCTCTATAATCGACTCAGAAAGCGATTTAGTAAGGCATGTAAATACCCCGTTGTGGTGATTCTGTTCTTGACAGGGCATCTATAATTGCCGGGCATTGCCAAGGTCTTACTAAACAGTTTTCAAATCATCAGGAGATAAACATGGCAGTAACCAATTTGGCTGAACTGGATGCACTGGTTGCCCGCGTCAAAGAAGCGCAGCGTGAATTCGCCAGCTTCTCGCAAGAGCAGGTAGACAAGATCTTCCGTGCCGCCGCCCTGGCCGCCAACAACGCCCGTATCCCCCTGGCCCAGATGGCCGTGGAAGAGTCCGGTATGGGTATCATCGAAGACAAGGTTATCAAGAACCACTTCGCCTCCGAATACATCTACAACAAGTACAAAGAAGAGAAGACCTGCGGCATCCTCAGCGAAGATGACGAGATGGGTACCATCACCATCGCCGAGCCGGTAGGCATCATCTGCGGTATCGTACCGACCACCAACCCGACCTCCACCGCGATCTTCAAGTCCCTGATCTCTCTGAAGACCCGCAACGCCATCATCTTCTCCCCGCACCCCCGCGCCAAGAACTCCACCAATACCGCAGCCAAGCTGGTACTGGATGCAGCCATTGCCGCCGGTGCCCCGAAAGACATCATCGGCTGGATTGACCAACCCTCTGTTGAGCTCTCCAACGCCCTGATGAAGCACAACGACATCAACCTGATCCTGGCCACCGGTGGCCCGGGCATGGTGAAGGCCGCCTACTCCTCCGGCAAACCCGCCATCGGTGTAGGTGCCGGTAACGTACCGGTCGTCATCGACGAAACCGCCGATGTGAAGCGTGCCGTCGCCTCCATCCTGATGTCCAAGACCTTCGACAACGGCGTGGTCTGTGCCTCCGAGCAAGCCGCCATCGTGGTCGACTCCGTCTACGACCAGGTGAAAGAGCGTTTCGCCACTCACAATGGTTATGTGCTGTCCAAGGAAGAAGCCGACAAGGTCCGCAAGGTCATCCTGATCAACGGCGCCATGAACGCCAACATCGTGGGTCAGCCTGCGGTCAAGATCGCTGAAATGTCTGGCGTCACCGTGCCTGCCAACACCAAGATCCTGATCGGTGAAGGCGTGAAGATCTGTGAAGAGGAAGAGTTCGCTCACGAGAAGCTCTCCCCGACCCTGGGTCTGTTCCGTGCCAAGAACTTCGAAGAAGCCGTCGAGATGGCCTGCGACATGGTCAACCTGGGTGGTATCGGCCACACCTCCGGTCTCTATACCGACCAGGATCGCAACGCCGACCGCATCAAGTACTTCGGCGACAAGATGAAGACTGCCCGTATTCTGATCAACACCCCGACCACTCAGGGTGGTATCGGTGACCTGTACAACTTCGCGATGGCACCGTCTCTGACGCTGGGCTGCGGCTCCTGGGGTGGCAACTCCATCTCCGAGAACGTGGGTCCCAAGCACCTGATCAACAAGAAGACAGTCGCAAAACGGGCAGAAAACATGCTGTGGCACAAACTTCCGAAATCCATCTACTTCCGTCGTGGCTCCCTGCCGATCGCCCTGGGCGACCTGGAAGGCAAGAAGCGCGCCATGATCGTGACCGACCGCTTCCTGTTCAACAACGGCTACGCCGACGAAGTGGTTCGTCTGCTCAAGGGCCTGAAGATGGAAGTGGAAGTGTTCTACGAAGTCGAAGCCGACCCGACCCTGTCCGTGGTGCGCAAGGGTGCCGAAATGGCCAACTCCTTCAAGCCGGACGTGATCGTCGCCCTGGGCGGTGGTTCACCGATGGATGCGGCCAAGATCATGTGGGTGATGTACGAGCACCCGAACACTGCGTTCGAAGATCTGGCCATGCGCTTCATGGACATCCGCAAGCGTATCTACAAGTTCCCGAAAATGGGCGTGAAGGCCGAACTGGTCTGCATCACCACCACGTCCGGTACCGGTTCTGAAGTGACCCCGTTTGCGGTCGTGACCGACGACGCCACCGGCGTGAAATACCCGCTGGCCGACTACGAGCTGACCCCGAACATGGCCATCGTCGACGCCAACCTGGTGATGGGCATGCCCAAGTCCCTGTGCGCCTTCGGTGGTATCGACGCCGTGACCCACGCCATGGAAGCCTATGTTTCCGTGCTGGCCAACGAGTACTCCGACGGTCAGGCACTGCAAGCCCTGAAACTGCTGAAGGACTACCTACCCTCCAGCTACCTGAACGGTGCCAACGACCCGATCGCTCGTGAGAAGGTACACAACGCGGCCACCATCGCCGGTATCGCGTTCGCCAACGCCTTCCTGGGTGTGTGCCACTCCATGGCTCACAAGCTGGGTGCCGAGTTCCACATCCCGCACGGCCTGGCCAACGCCCTGCTGATCAGCAACGTCATCCGCTACAACGCGAACGACAACCCGACCAAGCAGACCGCGTTCTCCCAGTACGACCGTCCGCAGGCTCGTCGTCGCTACGCCGAAGTGGCCGACCACCTGGGTCTGACCGCCGCCGGTGACCGTACCGCCGCCAAGATCGAGAAGCTGCTGGTATGGCTGGACGAGCTGAAGGCAACCCTGGGTATCCCGGCCTCCATCCGTGAAGCCGGCGTCGCCGAGGCCGACTTCCTGGCCAAGGTTGACCAGCTGGCCGTGGAAGCCTTCGATGACCAGTGCACCGGCGCCAACCCGCGCTACCCGCTGATCAGCGAGCTGAAAGCCATCCTGCTGGACACCTACTACGGCCGTCCGTTCACCGAGGAGGCCCAGGTTGCCGCCAAGGTTGATGCCAAAGTAGAAGGCAAGAAGAAGTCCAAAGCCTGATAAGCTGAGTCGACTCGAGAGCCCGCGCACATGCGCGGGCTTTTTTGTTTGTCTATCTGCTTAATTTTGCTAGCTTGTTCATAGGCATTCATGAAATGCGAGCGAGCGTATGGCGCTGATACAGGCATCCATAGAACAGTTGCGGGTCGGTCACTATATCCATCTTCCCACGGGATGGACCAATCACCCTTTTATGTTCAATGCCTTCAAGATCAAGGATCAACAGCAACTCGACATCATCCGCCACCTTGACCTCAATCTGCTGATGGTCGACCCCGACAAGAGCGACCTCCCTCTCGAGCCCCTGTTGCGTGGCGATATTCCGAGCCCAGGCCCCGATCTCTCCGTTGTCGAAGAGCCGGAGGATAGCGGCCCTCCCCCGTTTGACGAGAAGGCATTTCGCCGCTCCCTGCGCGCCGCCGACAAGGCCTTCGGCCAGTCCATGTCCGAGCTGCGCGATGCCCTGGGCGCCCTCAACCTCAAGCCGGACGAAGGGCTTGCCAACACGGCGCAGATAGTGCGCAACGCCGCCGCCCGCATCAGCGCCCACGAGGGCCCCCTCGGGCTGCACCTCATTCGCAGCCCCCATACCGACATCCTGCTGCAGCACAGCCTGAACGTGGCCTTCATCGCCATGTTGATGGCACGGGAGCTGGGCATGACTCCCATCGAGATCGAGGAGACCGGCCTGGCCGGGCTGGTGCACGACATTGGCGAGCTGAAGATCCCGACCCAGATCACCCAGAAGCGGGGGGAACTAAACAAGTCGGAGCAGAACTTCCTCAAGATGCACCCCCAGTACGGACTGGAGATGCTGACCCAGTTGCAGGCCTTCGAGCCCAAGATCCGTCAGGTGGCCCACCTGCATCATGAGCGGCTCGACGGCAGCGGCTTTCCCCTAGGCATCAAGGGGGGCGAGATCCCGCCGCTGGCACGGATCATCGGGTTGGTGGATTACTATGACGAGCTGCTGCACCCGCGCAACAGCGCGACACCGGCGGCGCCGAGCCAGGCCATCAGCCAGCTCTACAAGCTGTCGCAAAAGAAATTCGACCAGGATCTGGTCAAGCTGCTGATCAAGGTACTGGGGGTCTATCCGCCGGGCTCGCTGGTGCAGCTCTCCGACGACTCGGTGGCCCTGGTGCTCTCCACCGAACCCACCATGCCCCTCAAGCCCAAGGTGTTGCCCTACATCAAGGCACAACGACCGGAAGGGGTGGCCATGGTCGACCTGCGGGAAGATGAGCGCACCATCAAATCCTTTCTCAAGCAGGAAGATCTGGACGAAGGGCAGCGGCTATTTTTCAACCTGACCCGACGCTTCTGTTACTATTTTGCATTCTGAGTTATCCCCAGAAGCTGGGGATAACTCATTGGACAAACCTGAATAATTGCCCGATTACCCTCAAAATGGTTTGCCACGTCCCCTGGATAAAAAACGCCCGACCTGCTGGTCGGGCGGAGCATGCCACCTCCGTGTGGCGTATCCAACGGATACATTCATGCTCAATTCAGCAATATCAATCCTTGGGCAATTACACAAATATCAATTTAACATGCTGATTTTATATGGTTTTATTCCGCGTTTCTGGCACACTTCGCCGGCGTTCTGGCCAGAATGGCCCACAGAACAAGATCCTGATCACATTTATTCAAGACTGCCGCTTTTTTCGGCACGGACTCTGAGGAACGTTTTTTATGCAGTTGGTCCTCTCCCTGCTTCAACAGATGAGCGTCAGTCTGGTCATCGCCTACCTCTTTTCCAAGAGTCCGCTGCTGCGCCCACTGACCAACTATTCGGTCAGGCTGCCCCACAAGGTGCTGATTTACCTCATCTTCTCCTGCTTCTGCATTCTGGGTACCTATGTGGGACTGGATATCGACGATGCCATCGCCAATACCCGCGCCGTGGGCGCCGTGCTGGGGGGACTGCTGGGAGGCCCGCTGGTGGGATTTCTGGTGGGACTGACCGGCGGGATACACCGTTATACCCTGGGGGGATTCACCGATCTCGCCTGCGCCATCTCCACCACCTGCGAAGGCTTGCTGGGCGGACTGGTGCACTGGCGACTGATGCGGGCAGGCAAGATGGATGCGCTGTTCGAGCCGCGCATCGCCTTCTTCACCACCCTCTACGCCGAGATCATGCAGATGGTGATCATCCTGCTGGTAGCCAGCCCGTTCGACAAGTCCCTGTTGCTGGTGCGCACCATCGCCACCCCCATGATCCTCGCCAACTCCTGCGGTGCGGCCCTCTTCATCAGCATGATCCGCGATCAGCAGCGAATGTACGAGAAGTTCTCCCGGGTCTTCTCCGCCAAAGCGCTCACCATCGCCAACCGCACCGTGGGGATCATGAGCCAGGGGTTTACCCCCGAGGCCAGCACCCGCATCGCCCAGATAGTGCAGGAGGAGACCGGGGTCGGAGCGGTCGCCATCACGGATACCGACAAGATTCTCGCCTTCATCGGCATCGGCGAGGATCACCACAAGCCGGGTACCCCCATCACCTCCGCCATCACCATGCAGGCCATCGCCCAGAACAAGGTGCTGTTTGCCGACGGCAACAGCCAGCCCTACCGCTGCAGCATCTCGCCCCAGTGCCAGCTCGGCTCTGTGCTGGTGATCCCGCTGCACGGTGACGAGGGGGTGATCGGCACCATCAAGCTCTATGAACCCAAGAAGCGGCTGTTTCTCAAGATCAACCACACCCTGGGGGAAGGGATCGCCAACCTGCTCTCCCAGCAGCTGCTGACCGGCCGGCTGGAGCAGCAGCAGCGGCTGCTGGTGCAGTCCGAGCTCAAGCTGGTGCAGGCCCAGATCAACCCCCACTTTCTGTTCAACACCCTCAACACCATCAGTGCCATCACCCGGCGCGAGCCCGAGCGGGCGCGCCAGCTGCTGCTCCACCTCTCCCTGTTCTTTCGCAAGAACCTCAAGCGCCAGAGCGGGCTGGCCACCCTGCAGGAGGAGCAGGAGCACTGCCAATCCTATCTGGAGATCGAGCTGGCCCGCTTTGGCGACCGGCTGACGGTGCAAAACGACATCCCGCCCGACCTCGCCGGCCTCAAGCTGCCGAGCTTCACCCTGCAGCCACTGATTGAAAATGCCATCAAGCACGGCATCTCCACCCTGCTGGAGCAGGGGCGCATTCGCCTCTACACCGAGCAGACGACGGATCGGGTTACCATTCACGTCGAGGACAATGCCGGCACCTGGCAGGAGAAACCGGCCGGTGACGGGCTCGGCATGACCCTGGTGGATCGGCGCCTCAAGAGCGCTTTTGGCAACCGCTATGGCTTGAGCGTCAGCTGCGAGCCCGACTGCTGGACCCGGGTCTCCGTCACCCTGCCCAGGGAGGCGTCATGATCCGGCCGTCACACCAAGCCAGTTTTGCCCCCCAGTCACGCAGGAGAACACCATGATCCGCACCCTCATCGTCGATGACGAGCCGTATGCCCGCGAGGAGTTGATGCAGCAGCTGGCCGCCGAGCCCGATATCGAGCTGCTGGGGACGGCCGCCAACGCCATCGAGGCGCTGCCGCTCATTCAGCGGCTCAGACCCGACGTGGTGTTTCTCGACATCCAGATGCCCAAGCTGAGCGGCATGGAGCTGGTGGCCATGCTCGATCCCCTGCCCCGCATCGTCTTCGTCACCGCGTTTGACGACTACGCCATCCAGGCGTTCGAGGAGAACGCCTTCGACTACCTGCTCAAGCCGGTGGAGCCGGCCCGCCTCGCCAAGACGCTGGCGCGGTTGAGACAGGATCTCAGCCCGCAGCCCATGACAGCGATCGCCCCCGCCATTCGCCACATTCCGGGCTACCTGCACAACCGGGTGCGGCTGCTGCCCATCGAACAGGTGGAGTACGCTTTCTCCGATCTCGGCGGCGTGCACGTCGCCAGCCAGGGCGAGCTGTTTCACACCCAGCTCACCCTCAAGTCCCTGGAAGAGAAGACCCCGCTGCTGCGCTGCCACCGCCAGTACCTGGTGGCCCCGACCGCCATCTTCGAAATCCGGCTGCTGGAGAATCAGCTGGCGGAGATAGTGACCCCGAGCGGTGCCCAGGTGCCGGTCAGCCGCCGCTACCTGAAGGAGTTGAAGGAGCAGCTCGGACTGGAGTGAGCCGCGCGGTGTGAGCCGGATCACGAGCGCCAACCGCTCGGGTCGCCATACGGCCGCTCGCCCCTTTTTACCTGCCGTTAACAGTGCAAGCCCCTACACTGGCCGCGCACACCAAAAAATAACAAAGCAGGAGCGTAGCAATGATCTGGTTCTTCCTCTGTGTCGGCTTGCTGATAGCCGGCTACTTCGTATACGGCAAATTCATCGAGCGGATATTCGGGCCAAAACCCGAGCTGAAAACCCCCGCCATCACCATGGCGGACGGGGTGGACTATGTCCCCATGTCGGACAAGAAGGTCTACCTGGTGCAGCTGCTCAACATCGCAGGCGTCGGCCCCATCTTCGGCCCCATCCTGGGTGCCCTCTACGGCCCGGTCGCCATGCTGTGGATCGTGTTTGGCTGCATCTTCGCCGGCGCGGTTCACGACTACTTCTCCGGCATGCTGTCGGTACGCGCCAAGGGCGCCTCTGTACCGACCGTGGTCGGTGAGCACCTGGGCACCGCCGCCAAGCACTTCATGAACCTGTTCGCCGTGGTGCTGTTGATGCTGGTGGGCGTGGTGTTCGTGCTGAGCCCGGCGGGCCTCTTGGCCAACCTCACCTCCACCGACCTGGTCTACTGGATTGTGGCCATCTTCGCCTACTACATCCTGGCGACCATAGTCCCCATCGACAAGATCATCGGCCGCTTCTACCCCATCTTCGGCGCCCTGCTGGTGTTCATGTCGGTCGGCCTCATCATCGGCCTCATCGTCTCCGGCAAAGGCTTCTACAACACCGGGATGGACTTCTCCAACCTGCACCCGACCGAGCTGCCGCTCTGGCCGCTGCTGTTCATCACCATCGCCTGCGGCGCCGTGTCCGGCTTTCACGCCACCCAGTCCCCGCTGATGGCGCGCTGCATGCAAAACGAGAAATCCGGCCGCTTCATCTTCTACGGGGCCATGATCGGTGAAGGCATCATCGCCCTCATCTGGTGCACCCTGGGGCTCTCCTTCTACGACAGCACAGAAGCGCTCAACGCCACCCTGGCCAGCGGCGGCCC
The DNA here is from genome assembly GCF_019048665.1 of Aeromonas sp. FDAARGOS 1408. Classification (NCBI taxonomy): domain Bacteria; kingdom Pseudomonadati; phylum Pseudomonadota; class Gammaproteobacteria; order Aeromonadales; family Aeromonadaceae; genus Aeromonas; species Aeromonas sp. FDAARGOS 1408. The sequence continues at coordinate 2,231,109 of NZ_CP077394.1, forward strand.
CTCTGCCGTGGTGCACGAGGTCTCCACCAGCCTGCTCGGCACCGTTGGCGGCATCCTGGCTATCCTCGGCGTGGTGATCCTGCCCATCACCTCCGGTGACACTGCGTTTCGCAGCGCCCGCCTCATCGTGGCGGACTTCCTGAACCTGACCCAGAAGCCGATGGCCAAGCGACTGCTCATCGCCATCCCCATGTTCATCCTCGGTTTCATCATTTCCAAGGCCGAGTTCGGGGTTATCTGGCGCTACTTCGGCTGGGCCAACCAGACCACCGCCGTGATGATGCTGTGGGCTGCCGCCGCCTACCTCGCCAAAGAGGGCAAGCTGCACTGGGTCTGCACCCTGCCGGCCATGTTCATGACCGCCGTGGTGTTCACCTATCTGGCCAACGCCCCCATCGGGTTCGGACTGGAGATGGGCGTCTCCACCCTCATCGGTCTGGCCAGCACCCTGGTGGTGACCGTCGCCTTCCTGATGAAGTTCAGACCCGCCCTGATCGGCAAGGCCAGCGAAAGCTGATCCACGCCAAACATGTCAGAAAAGGAGCCATAAAGGCTCCTTTTTTTGCTGCTAATTTCCCCTCACTGATGCCATACTCCCTGCGTAAGTCCTTGTCATGGATACGACTTTATGGACTCGCCCCAATAATACCGTCATCTATCTTGACGATTTCGAAGCCACTTAAGCTTCAGTACAACAAGATTGCTTAAGATTTCGGGCCCAACAGGATGGAAACCCGGTTGCTGGTTGTGTTGCAGAACCCGGGATCCAATGACAATGCTGTGCGTCACGCCGGTGGAGGCATAAATGACACTCGATTATTTTGCTCTTGGTCTGCTTTTTTTTGTGGGTTTGGTCATCTTTTACGGGGTCATCGTCATTCACGACATTCCCTATGAAATAGCCAAGCATCGTCAGCATCCCCATCAGGATGCCATTCACGTGGCCGGCTGGGTCAGCCTGTTTACCCTGCACGTGCTGTGGCCCTTCCTATGGATCTGGGCGACCCTCTACCGGGAGGATCGGGGCTGGGGCTTTACCCAGCGTATCGAGCGCGACGAGAAGCATCTCGCCGAGCTCAAGGATGAGGTCGCCGCCCTGCGCAGCCGCCTCGATCAGCTGACCCAAGAGAAGGAGTGATCATGGATCTCTTGCTGGTACTCACCTACACCGCCATCTGTGTAGCTGTCTTCAAAATCTTCCGCATCCCGCTCAACAAGTGGACCGTGCCCACCGCCGTGCTGGGCGGCGTGCTGCTCATCGGCACCCTCATCATGCTGATGAACTACAACCACCCCTACTCCGAGATGGCTCGCAACTACTACGTCTCCACCCCCATCGTTCCCTTGGTCAAGGGCCGGGTCAGCGAGGTCGCGGTCAAGCCGGACCAGAAGGTGAAGAAGGGTGACGTGCTGTTTCGTATCGACGACGAGCCGTTCCGCCAGCGCGCCGCGAGCCTGGAGGCCAGGGTCAGCTCCAACGAGGAGCACCTCAAATCCATCGAGGCGCGCATGCGCTCGGCCAAGCTCGACCGGGATCGCGCCGCCGAGCTGATGCGCCGCGGCATCGGCAAGCAGCGCGATCTGGACGTGACCCAGGCCAATGTCGACGATCTGGTCGCCCAGCTCGATCAGCAGCAAGCCACCCTGGACGATGTACGGGCCCAACTGCGCGAAGCCAAGTATCAGCTCGACCAGACCGTGGTCTATGCCCCGAGCGACGGCCATGTGGTACAGCTGGCCCTGCGCCCGGGCATGATCGCCACTCCCTTCATGTATCGCCCTGTGATGACCTTCATCCACGAGGACGACAACGCCTACGTCGGCTGGTTCTGGCAAAACAGCATGCAGCGCCTGGCGGTGGGGGACGAGGCCGAAGTAGTCATCGACGGCATCCCCGGCAAGATCTTCAAGGGTGAAGTAGAAGCGGTGATCCCCGCCATCGCCTCCGGTAACGTGCAGGCCAATGCCGCGCTGATCGACCAGAGCTCGGCGGTGATCCCCGGCCGCCTGCCGGTGCGCATCAAGATCACCGACCCACGCTGGCAGGAGTATCAGGTGATAGCCGGCTCCAGCGGTCAGGCTGCCATCTACACCAAGCATTTCCATCACGTGGCCATCATGCGCAAGGTACTGCTGCGCATGGCCAGCTGGATGAACTACATCTTCCCCTTCCACTAAGCCGCAACGACGCAGCCAGCGGGCCGGCACCATGCCGGCCCGCTGTTTTTTGGCGCCAAGTTCCCTATAATGGCGCCACCCTGCTCCGCCCCTCGTCGATGTACCCAGCCTGCATGTTCGTTCTCAGACCCTACCAGACCGACGCCGTCAACGCCGTCATCAGCCACTTTCGCAAGCACCCAGATCCCGCCGTGGTGGTGCTGCCCACCGGGGCCGGCAAGAGTCTGGTGATCGCCGAGCTGGCCCGCAAGGCGCGTGGCCGGGTGCTGGTGCTGGCCCACGTCAAGGAGCTGGTGGAGCAGAACCACGCCAAGTACGAGGCTTGGGGCCTCCAGGCCGACATTTTCGCCGCCGGGCTCAATCGCAAGGAGGCCAGCGCCCAGGTGGTGTTCGGCTCGGTGCAGTCGGTGGCGCGCAATCTGGACGCCTTCGACGGCGCTTTTTCGCTGCTCATCATCGACGAGTGCCACCGGGTCTCGCTCGATGATGACAGCCAGTACCATCAGGTGTTAGGCCACCTCAAGGCCGCCAATCAGGCCCTCAAGATCCTCGGCCTCACCGCCACCCCCTATCGACTCGGTCTGGGCTGGATCTACCGGCGCCACTACCACGGCATGGTCAAGAGCCACGGCGAGCGGCTGTTCGGCGACTGCGTGTTCGAGCTGCCGCTGCGCTTCATGGTCAAAAATGGCTATCTGACGCCGCCGCGCATGGTGGATGCCCCCATCGTCCACTACGACTTCAGCCGGCTGGTACCGCGGGAGAATGGCCTCTTCAGCGAGGCGGATCTCAACGGCGAGCTCAAGCGTCAGGAGCGGGTCACCCCCCATATCCTGAGCCAGGTACTGGAGTATGCCCGCGAGCGGCAGGGGGTGATGATCTTCGCCGCCACCGTCGAGCATGCCCGGGAAATTCACGGCCTGCTGGGTGCCAGAGGGGAGCAGGCGGCCCTCATCACAGGTGACACCCCGGGGCCGGAGCGCGATGCCCTCATCAGCGCCTTCAAGGCGCGCGAGCTCAAATTCCTGGTCAACGTGGCGGTGCTCACCACCGGCTTCGACGCCCCCCACGTCGACCTCATCGTGATGCTGCGCCCCACCGAGTCGGTCTCGCTCTACCAGCAGATCGTGGGCAGGGGCCTGCGCCTGTCGCCCGGCAAGACTGATTGTCTGGTGCTCGACTACGCCGGCAACAACTTCAACCTGTTCGCTCCCGAAGTGGGGGAGCCCAGACCCCATGCCGGCACCGAGCCGGTGCAGGTGCCCTGCCCCGCCTGCGGCTTTGCCAACACCTTCTGGGGCAAGACCGACGAGGATGGCAAGGTGATCGAGCACTACGGCCGCCGCTGTCAGGGGCTGTTTGAAGATGACGAGGGCAACCGCGAGGAGTGCGACTACCGCTTTCGCGCCAAGATCTGCCCCGCCTGCGGCAGTGAAAACGACATCGCCGCCCGCCGCTGCCAGAGCTGCGATCAACTGCTGGTGGACCCTGACGACAAGCTCAAGGAGGCACTCAATCTCAAGGACTGCATGGTGATCCGCTGCGCAGGGCTGACCTTGACGGCCGGGCGCGGCAAACAGGGGGAGCGGCTGGAGGTTGTCTATCACGACGAGGATGGTCTCACCCTCAATGAGTACTTCGGATTTCACTCGGCAGGCGCACGGCGCTTGTTTCAACAGCACTTTGTGCGTCATCATTGGCCCGCCCCGGGGCTGGAGCCCGAATTTGCCACCCTGGCGAGCGTGCTGGCGGTGGAACATCAGTTTCGCCACCCCGATTTTGTCATCGCCCGCAAGTCAGGGCACTTCTGGCAGATAAAAGAGAAGATTTTTGATTATGAGGGTCGCTATCGCACCGCCAATTCACTGGCGTGATGGCGACCGGCATAAGGCGTATGAATTGCTTTGCCACGGCCGTTCCGGTATCGGCGGGTACAACAAGGTTTGAGTTATCAGGGCCGGCCCACTGCCGGGCCCCTTCGTCACGTTAGAGGATGTTATGCAGCGGCTGTTGATTGGTTTTTGTGCTCTCTTTTCCCTGGCGGCCCAGGCCGCCCCGCTGACGCCCCCCCAGGGGGGCCAGTACGCCATCGTGGTGCAGGGCAACAACGGCATCGAGTTTGCCCGCCATGCGGATCAGATGATCGCCCCCGCCTCCACCATGAAGGTGCTCACCGCGCTGGCGGCCCGTCTCGAGCTCGGCGCCGACTTCCGCTTCGCCACCGACATCCAGGCCCAGCCTGGCGCCAAGCAGGGCAATGTCATCAACGGTGATATCTGGATCAACTTCGTCGGCGACCCCACCCTGTCACGGATGGATCTGCTGGCCTTGTTCAAGCAGCTCGGGGTCAACCAGATCAAGGGCAACGTCTACGTCAACACCGGCGCCTACAACGGCTACGAGCGCGGCAACGGCTGGTCCTGGGGGGATCAGACCCTCTGCTTCGCCGCGCCCGTCTCCTCGGTCATCATCGACAAGAACTGCGCCTACGCCACCATCACCGCCACCCAGATCGGCAAGCCGGCGGTGGGCAACGTGGCCACCGGGGTCCCCATCGGGGTCGGTGCCGACAACGTCGAAGTGATGAGCTACGCCGACATGGCACGCCAGTTCTGCGCACTGGAAGTGGACATGGCCAAGGGCAACTTCTACGAGCTCAAGGGCTGCATCACCCCGAACAAGGATCCGCAGGGGCTGCGTTTCGCCATCCATGACGTGGAAGCCTGGGGCTGGGACAACATCCGCTGGGCCATGGACCGGGCCGGCATCAAGCATGACGGCCTGCTGCGTGTTACCCACAAGTCGCCGGACAATGCCGAGACCCTGGGTACCCACTACTCGGTCTCCCTGCCGGTGATGCTGGCCAAGATGTTGAAGAAATCGGACAACCTCTACGCCGATACCTTCCTCAAGACCGTCGGTCGTCACTACTACAACAAGCCGGGCAGCTATCGCAGCGGCACCATGGCGGTGCGCGCCATCCTGACCAAGAACGGCATCGATCTGGGCAACGCCACCCTGGCCGACGGCTCGGGTCTCTCCGCCCACAACCTCATCAGTGCCCGCCAGATGCTGTCGGTGCTGAACTTCATCCAGAAAAATGATGCGGAGCTCGGCCTCATCAAGCTGCTGCCAAGCTCCCAGGTGGACGGCACCCTGGCCTGGCGGCGCAGCGTTACCGCCCCCATGATGAAGAACAAGGTGCATGCCAAGACCGGCACCATCACCGGCACTTCCAACCTGGTGGGCTTCATCGACACCGCCGGCGGCCAGCGCAAGGCGTTCGTGATGTTCCAGCGCGGCCTGTCGCAGGATCCGGCCACCCACGAGCGCTACCGCGCCAGCAAGGCCCCCTGGCCCTGGACCGTGTTCGAGAAAGGGGTGCTGGAGAGCATCTACCAGCAGCAGCCGATCCAGATCGCCGATGAGGGGTGATCCGCTGCGAGGTGAGTGACGATGACGGCCGGCGCAGTGCGCCTTATCGAAGATGGCGAACGGCCGTATCGACAATTTCCACTTTGACTAGCCACGAGGCGGGGCTATCCTGTGCCCAGCCTCAAATGAATGGAGAGAGAACATGTTTGCAGTGATTTTTGGTCGTCCCGGTTGCCCCTATTGTGTCCGTGCCAAGCAGATTGCCGAGCAACTGGTCGAACAGCGTGACGATTTCAAATTCCGCTACGTGGACATCCACGCCGAGGGCATCACCAAGGAAGATCTGGCCAAGAGCGCCGGCAAGCCGGTCAATACCGTGCCGCAAATCTTCCTGGACGAACAGCACATCGGTGGCTGCACCGATTTCGAAGCCTATGCCAAAGAGAACCTGGGTCTCTACCAGTAAGTTCACGTTGTAAAAAAGGCGCCATCAGGCGCCTTTTTTCATGGTCGTTCCCCGGCGTCACTCCGCCACCGGGCTGAAGCGGCTCACCACCTGACCCTGATGCTCGATCCACTCCATGAACATGACCACGGGACGGGCATAGACGGCGCCATCCTGCTCCGATTGATAGACCACCAGCTGCTCCCCGGTCTCGGTGTGCAGGGCCAGGGTCAGCACCTGATAATAACCACCCTTGAAGTGACGATAACGACCGGCGGCGGGGGCTTGCATGATGACTTCTCCATGGTGTAGGTACGGGGCCCGGGCAGGCCTGACAGCACGCGTCAGCTCCTGTTTTTGGCCGCCGTGGGCAAAAAGAACGGCATTTTTCACGCAAGCCAATCGTGCCAGCGAGCGTGAATATTTCAACACAGTCGGGTAGCTTTGTTAATGAGCCCCTCATCTTTCACTGGATAACCTTGGTTCACACAAACGATCGTGCTGAATTTAACGTTTTAGCAACCCTGTTTCAGGGCTAAAAATCAGGGAATTCTACTAAAAAGAGGATTGTTCTAGCATTCAATTCTGTGAAGAATAGGGGAAAAGAAATTTGATACTAAAAAACGCCTTTTTCGCCAACGCGTCCCCATGGGGAAGGAATCACAGTCACCATGTTCACAATCGACAAGTCGCACAAGCTCGACGATGTCTGCTATGACATCCGCGGCCCGGTGCATAAAGAAGCTCGCCGTCTCGAAGACGAAGGCCACCGCATCATCAAGCTCAACATCGGCAACCCGGCTCCGTTCGGCTTCGAAGCGCCGGAAGAGATCATCAAGGATGTGATCCTCAACATGCCCCAGAGCCAGGGCTACTGCGACTCCAAGGGGCTCTTCTCCGCCCGCAAGGCGGTGATGCAGTACTACCAGCAGAAGGGAATGCGCAAGGTCGACATCGACGACATCTACATCGGCAACGGCGCCAGCGAGCTCATCGTGATGGCGATGCAGGCGCTGCTCAACAACGGCGACGAGATGCTGGTGCCCTCCCCTGACTACCCGCTCTGGACCGCGGCAGTGACCCTCTCCGGCGGCCATGCGGTGCACTACCGCTGCGACGAAGGGGCCGACTGGTATCCGGATCTCGACGACATCCGCGCCCGCATCACCCCGCGCACCCGCGGCCTGGTGCTGATCAACCCCAACAACCCGACCGGCGCTGTCTACGGCAGCGAGTTCCTGCTGGAGGTGATCGAGATCGCGCGCCAGCACAACCTCATCATCTTCGCCGACGAGATTTACGACAAGATCCTCTACGACGACATCTCCCACACCAGCGTCTGTACCCTGTGCGACGATGTGATGGTGGTGACCTTCAACGGCCTCTCCAAGGCTTACCGTGCCTGCGGCTTCCGTCAGGGCTGGATGGTCATCACCGGGCCCAAGGGCCGTGCCAAAGGCTATATAGAGGGGCTGGAGATGCTGGCCTCCATGCGGCTGTGTGCCAACGTGCCGATGCAGCACGCCATCCAGACCGCCCTTGGCGGCTACCAGAGCATCAACGAGCTGATCCTGCCGGGCGGGCGCCTGCGCCGCCAGCGTGACAAGGCCTGGGAGCTTTTGAACGAGATCCCCGGGGTCTCCTGCGTCAAGCCCAAGGGGGCGCTCTACATGTTCCCGCGCCTCGACCCCAAGGTGTATGACATTCGCGACGACCAGAAGATGGTGTTCGACCTGCTGCAGCAGGAGAAGCTCTTGCTGGTGCAGGGCACCGGCTTCAACTGGCCGGCGCCGGATCACTTCCGACTGGTGTTCCTGCCCCGGGAAGAGGAGCTGGAAGAGGCCATCGGCCGCCTCGCCCGCTTCCTCAAGGGCTACAAGCAGTAACCGCAACGCGGCGTCTGCCCTGGCCTGCTGCTCGCCAGCAGCAGGCCGACCATAAAAAATCCGAAGCGGTCTGCACCGCTTCGGATTTTTTTATGGCGAGAGAGTCCCGTCGCAAGGCCCGCGTTGTGGACTATTTCTCCCCGGTGGCCACTTCGGCAGGCGGCACGGCAGGAGCCTGATACCACTGCTCGCGGGGCACCAGCACCGCCTGCTCTGGCTGAGCCACGAAATTGGGAGACATGATCTGCACCCCGAACTCGTTGAACACATCCTGGATATGGCCGTGCAGCTCGGTTCTGACCGGGCCGGGCAACAGCCCCTCTTTCATCCGTACCTGCAGCTCGTACTCCACATACCAGTCCTGCAGATTGAGCTGACGCACCAGCGGGGCCTGCTCCTGATTGATCAGCTGGCAGCGCCTGGCCGCCAGCTCCAGCATGGCGTGCACCTGACGCCAGGGAGTGTCATAGCCGATGGTGACCTTGGTGAGCAGGGCAATGCCCTTGTCGCTTGCCAGTCGGCTCAGGTTGGTCACCTTGCCCCCCACCACCACGGCGTTGGGCAGGGTCACCTCGTGATCGTGGCGCGTCACCAGCTTGGTCGAGAGGGCGCTCAGCTCGGTGACGACCCCCTCCACCTCCCCTATCTGCACCAGATCCCCCGGCCGCAGGGCCCGCGAGTAGATCAGCACCAGGCCGCTCATGGCATGGTTCATGATCCCGGCCGAGCCCAGGGTCACCATCAGACCGAAGAAGACGCTCACCCCCTTGAAGGCGTCCGAATCCGCCCCCGGCAGATAGGGATAGGCGACGGTCAGGGCAAACAGCCAGATCACCACCGAGAGCAGACGGCGGGTCGCCCCTATCGTCTCGGAGTGCAGCCCCTGCACCCGGAAATGGCCGCGCTCGATGCGCGCGAAGATGACCGCCAGCATGCGGATGAACAGCTTGGTCAGCACGAAGATGACCAGCACGGTCGCCAGCCCCGGCATGGCGGCGATGATCCCGCCCAGGATGTTGCTGCACAGCTCCAGCAGGGAGGAGCCCAGCTGATCGCTCCAGATCCGGGTATGCGGGAACAGCCCCAGCACATAGGTGAGCCAGCCATAGGTGAGCAGCAGGATCACCAGCCAGGTAAGCACGCCGATGACGCGGATCTCCAGGTTGCCGAGCACCTGGCGCCATTGATGGGGGATCAGCCCCTTTTGCTGCAGCAGCTGATTGGCAAACCAGCGACGTGCCCGCTGGTGCCCCCGCCGCAGCAGCTGCACCACCATCAGAAACAGCAGGGTCACCAGCAGCGTCTTGCCCGCCGCCTTGAGCAGGTAGGTGTTGGAGTGCAGCTCCAGCACCTTGACCCGGACATTTTCCAGCCGCAGCCGCACCCGCTCTGCGGCCTGATCCAGGGTCAGCTCATCGAGCCACTCCAGATCCTTTTCCAGCAACACCAGCAGGTGCTTGTCATTGAGCCTGAACTCCCTGGCCTCCTGACCGAGACGGGTCGAGCTGACCACGGTCACCGGATGGGTCAGATCCTCGGGCTGCAACTGCCTTACCCGCTCCTTGACGATCCGCACCCGGGCCGCTCCGTCCAGGCGACCGAATTTCGCCTGCAGCATCACTATGGGTTCGTGAAACAGGGTCAGGGTCTGGGCCTGCTCCTGCTCGGTCGGCTCCAGTCTCGGCTCCGCCGCCCACCCGCTATCGACCATGAGCAGGGCCAGCAGCATCCCTGCCAGCCTGATGATCCCTCTGTGCCCCATAACCTCTCCCTCGTGACCGTCAGGTTTCATCATGATGACCACATTCGGCAACGGACGGGGCAACGTCCCCCTATCCCTCTCCTGGCGTCATCCATGACACATAGGGCTCATCGCCCTCGTTTGCAAAAAATCGAGTCATAACAAAGATCACCAGCAGTAATAGCACTGCAGTCGAGGCGGCGAAAGGGGCGACATCGCATTCTGCCACTGTGCTCACTTCGCCGGTCTGGCGCCTCAGTCAGGACTCATATTGATATGCTGCCAGAGGCACGCATAAAAATGAACGCCATGACGTCCCCTTCCTGATCCATCGCGCGTCAAGGTGGCGAGCCAGCGGCGGCCTTTCACCCTGCTCTGCGCGACATGAGTAAACAACAAGGCCGCTCAACCCCGGTTGAGCGGCCCTGTTTCATCGAGACGGCGGTCTGCTTATCACCCCTGCAGCAGGGCCCCGGCCACCAGCACCACCATGGTGATGAGGGCCACTCCTATGATGAAGGGCAGTACCCAGCGCACGAAGCGATCGTAGGGGATCCTGGCGAGCGCCAGCCCCGCCACCAGGTGGGCGGCGGTGGGGGCGAACAGGTTGATCCAGCCGGAGGCGGACTGATAGGCGGTGATCACCAGATCCCGCGAGATACCGGAGAAGTCCGCCAGCGGCCCCATCAGCGGCATGGAGACGGTCGCCAGCCCCGAGGTGGAGGGGATGAAGAAGCTCAGGATGATGTGCACCAGATAGGCCATCAGGATGAACACCGACGAGGAGAGCCCGCTCACCAGCCCCTCGGCCCAGTGCAAGATGGTGTCGATGATGACGCCGTGCTCCATCACCACATAGATGCCGCGTGCCACCGCCACCACTAGGGCCACCCCGATGAGATCCCGCGCCCCGTTCAGGAAGGTCGCCACATAGTTGGACTCCGGCATCCGGTTTATGAAGGCGATCAGGATGGAGGCGCTGAAGAAGAGGGTGGAGAGCTCGTCGAACCACCAGCCCAGGGTGGGCAGCAGGTCGATACCCAGATCGGACCAGGGCACCACCGCATAGATCATCAGCAAGAAGGTGCCGAAGAAGACCAGCATGGTGAGCTTCTGCTTGCCGCTGAAGGCGAGGTTGCCGCTCTTCATCTGGGAGAACTCGTCGTCATAGGCGATGTCGGCCAGCACGGAGCGGGACTTGTCCTGCTGCACCTGCCTGGCGTAGCGCATCACGAACCAGGAGGCGAAGATCACCAGCAGCAGCCACTGGATGACCCGCAACCCAATCCCCTCACCGATGGGGATACCGGCAAAACCGGAGGCGATGCCGGTGGCAAATGGGTTGACGGTGGAGGCGAGCACCCCGACCCCGGAGCCGAGCAGGATGATCCCCGCCGCCACCATGCGATCGAAGCCCGCCGCCATCATCACCGGCACGATCAGCGCCCAGAAGGCCACCGTCTCCTCCGCCATGCCGAAGGTGGAGCCGCCGAGGGCAAACAGGGCGATGAGCACCGGAATGAGCAGCCGCTCGCGCCCGGCAAAGGCACGGACGATGGCCCCCACCCCGGCATCCAGCGCCCCGCTCTGCATGGTCACCGCCAGAAAGCCGCCGATGATGAGCACGAACAGCGCCACGTCCGCCGCCTTGTGAAAGCCCTGAATGGGTGCCTTGAGCACATCGAATAGCCCCTGTGGCTGGGAGGGGAGCTCGGTGTAGCTGCCTGGCACTGGCAACAGCCGCTCATCGCCGCTGTAATCGGCCACGGCCGCCGCCGCCACCGGCTGCTGGCTCTTGGCGGTCACATAGTTGTATTTGCCCGCCGGCAGCACCCAGGTGAGGGCCGCCATCAGGGCGATGATGATGAAAAGCAGGGTGTAAACCGTGGGGAGTTGGCGCTTCTTGGGCGCATCATTTGGAGTGGTCATAGCTTCCGTACCTCGGCAATGCCGTCATGTGATCCGATCACCGCCAGACTAGCGGGTTTGATATGGGAAAAAGGTGATCGCGGATAATAAAATTTCGCAACCTGGCGGTATTTTTGCCAAAAAAACAGGGCCCCGCGGGGCCCCATTTTCACTTGGGTCAGACTCAGAGTTCGACCACGTCGAACTGCACGTCCGGATTCACGTCCGCGTCGTAATCCACCTCGTCCAGCCCGAAACCGAACAGGCGCAGGAACTCCTGCTTGTAGCCGGTGTAGTCGGTCAGATCCGAGAGGTTCTCGCTGGTGATGGACGGCCACAGGTCGCGGCAGGTCTGCTGTACGTCTTCGCGCAGCTCCCAGTCATCCATGCGGATGCGGGCCTGCTCGTCCAGCGTCAGATCGGCGCCGTACAGACGGGTGCGCATCATGCGATCCACCTGCTCCATGCAGCCCTCGTGAATGCCCTTCTCCTTCATGATCTTGAAGGCCATGGAGATGTAGAGCGGCATCACCGGAATGGCGCTTGATGCCTGGGTCACCACGGATTTGAGCACGGCCACGTGGGCGGTGCCGCCCTTGGCAGCCAGATCGCCACGGATGGCGGCGGCGGCGCGGTCCAGATCTTCCTTGGCGCGGCCCAGGGTGCCATGCCAGTAGATTGGCCAGGTCAAGTCGGTACCGATGTAGGAGTAGGCCACGGACTTGGCGCCGTCGGCCAGCACGCCCGCATCGCGCAGGGCGGTCATCCACAGCTCCCAGTCCTGACCGCCCATGACGGTGATGGTGTTCTGGATCTCTTCCTCGTTCGCCGGCTCGACGGTGGCGGTGATGATCTGATCCTTGTTGGTGTCGATGGCGGTGGTGGTGTAGACCTCGCCGATGGGTTTGAGGGCGGAGCGCACCACTTCACCGGTTTCCGGCATCTTGCGCACCGGAGAGGCCAGGGAGTAGACCACCAGATCAATCTGACCCAGATCCTGCTTGATGAGCTCGATCACCTTGGCGCGGCATTCGTTGGAGAAGGCATCGCCGTTGACACTTTTCGCGTACAGACCTGCCTCTTTGGCGGCCTTGTCGAAGGCGGCGGAGTTGTACCAGCCGGCGGTACCGGTCTTGGTTTCGCTGCCCGCTTTTTCAAAGAAGACGCCGAGGGTGGCGGCGCCGGAGCCGAAGGCGGCGGCAATGCGAGACGCCAGGCCATAACCTGTGGAGGCACCGATCACCAGCACCTTCTTGGGACCATTCTCGATGGTGCCCTTGGCCTGGGTATAGGCAATCTGACGACGAACATTGGCTTCGCAACCGACCGGGTGAGTGGTGGTGCAGATAAAGCCGCGAACCTTGGGTTTGATGATCATGTGTTGTCTCTTATCCGTTTGATGGATGAAATCGGGGCATAAGATACCTCATCTTGCCGCGATAAGGTGCTCTGATGTGTTGAATCGCAGGGAAAATGAGCAAATGGAGGGACAAAAACCGCCGCCGCCCCTCCTACCGTCACGCCCTCAGGCGGACTTGCCCCGTTCCCCCCTGTTGCCGCTCACCCGCATGGAACAATAAATAACGACAAAACAAGCAGTTCCCCCCAATGGCCAAGGCGATGGCCAAAGAACCTGTACTAGTATTCAGACGGTCGGTTATTGTCATGAAGAGCCTCACAGGGGTCTTAACAAGGAGCTCCGCCATGTTTTGGAATCGCACGGGAAATCACGACAAGAGTGAACAAGCGGCAAAGATCGCAGCACTCGGCGCCTTTGAGCAAGCCATCCAGTCACGGCTGCCCTATATCGAATTCACCCCGGAGGGGGTCATCACCTTCGTCAACGATCGCTTTCTCGCCATCGTGGGCTACGGCCGGGAGGAGGTGATCGGCAAGCACCACAGCTCCCTCTGCTTCCCCGACGATGTCAACACCCGGGAATACGAGCAGCTATGGCAGGAGCTGCGGCGGGGAGAGTCGCGCAGCGGCCGCTTCATTCGTCAGGCCAAATCGGGCAAGGCGGTCTGGCTCGAAGCCAGTTACTTCCCGATCCTCCTCGATGGCAAGGTGAGCAAGGTGGCCAAGGTCGCCTCCAACGTCAGCGAGCAACAATCCACCCTGGAGCGCACCCAGGCGCTGCTGACGGCACTGGACAAGTCACTGGCCGTCATCGACTTCCAGCCCGATGGCACCGTCATCACCGCCAACCAGAACTTCCTGCACTGTTTTGGCTACCGGCTGGACGAGGTGGTGGGTCAGCCCCACCGCATGTTCTGTGACGAGGAGTTTTATCAGCAGAATCCCAACTTCTGGCGGGATCTCGGATCCGGCGCCATCCAGTCCGGGCTCTTCATGCGCCGCGGCCGCCACGGCGAGAAGATCTGGCTGGAGGCCACCTACAACCCCATCTTCAACCACGAGCGCAAGGTGGTGAAGATCATCAAGCTGGCGAGCGACATCAGCGAGCGGGTGGAGAAATCCATCTCGGTGCGCGAGGCGGCCCAGAAAGCCTGCGCCATCGCCGGTGAGACCGTTTCGAGCGCCGCCAAAGGACGGGAGGTGATCGACAAGGTGCTGGAAACCTCGGCCCACATCAACAGTTCGGTCAGCGAGGTCACCCGGCAGATAGAGAACCTCAACCAGCAGTCGAGAAGCATAGAGTCCATCATCTCCACCATCAGCAGCATCGCGGATCAGACCAACCTGCTGGCGCTCAACGCCGCCATCGAGGCGGCCCGCGCCGGCGAGCAGGGGCGCGGATTTGCGGTGGTGGCCGATGAAGTGCGCCAGCTGGCGGCCAGAACCTCCACCTCCACCGGCGAGATTGTCTCCGTCATCCGGCTTAACTCTGACATCACCTCCAGGATCACCCAGACCGTCTCTGTGGTATCGGACAAGGCGATGGCAGGTCAGGCCCAGGCCGACATCATCGCCGGCGTCATTCAGGAGATCATCGAGGACGCCAACTCCGTCTCGGAGACGGTCAAAGGGCTCTCAATCTAGCCATTTCGCCCACAACAGACAGGCGACGCCGGTGCGTCGCCTGTTTGCTTTGTCTCCTGTGTTACCCGCCTGCATTCGATGGGGTGCTCCGCCCGTTACCCCTCGGCGGTGACGGCCTGCGCCCCCTTGCGCCTGGCCGGCAGTTGCCCCAGCGCGATGCCCAGCAGCACGGCGCCGCAGGCCACCCATTGCAGGGCATTGAGGGTCTCCCCCAACAGCAGGTAGGCCAGCAGCAGGGTAAACACCGGGATGAGATTGACGTAGGCTGCCGCCAGCGTCACCTTCACCTGGGTCACCGACCAGTTGTAGAGCAGGTAGGCCCCGAGCGTCACGCAGGCACCGAGAAAGACGATGACCGCCATATCCTGCCAGGCCCAGCCTGCAGGCCAGGGCTCGCTGAGGGCGAAGGGGGCAAAAAAGAGGGTGCCGACAAAGGCCTGCAGGGCGGTCAGGGTCAGCACGCTGTAGCGGCTGCAGAGCTTCTTGAACACCACCGAGTAGGTGGCGGCGCAGAACATGGCCGCCATCTCCAGGCTGTTGCCAAGCAGGGCGTTGGGGGCAAACTCATCGGCTCCGCTGCCAAAACCGAGCAGGGCGATGCCGAAGATGGCCACGGCAAAGCCGAGCAGCTGGCGGCGGCTCACCCGCTCCCCGATCAGCAAAAAGGCGACCAGGGCCACCACCAGCGGCAGCAGGGCGCAGACCATGCCCGCCTGGCCGGCGCTGGTGTAGCGCAGGGCGTTGACCTCCAGCAGAAAATAGAGGCAGGGCTCCAGTGCCCCCATCAAGGCCAGCCAGCGCCAATCCCCTTTCTGGTAGCGGAAATTGCCGAGATAGCGGTAGCAACACAGCCAGCAAAGGGCCGCCACGCTCATGCGCATGAAGAGCACCTGACCGAAGCCCCAGACCGCCAGCACATGCTTGAGCGCGATGAAGGAGCTGGACCAGAGCAGCATCGCCAGAGTCAGGGTAAAAATGGGTAAAGGGCGCACGTTTCCTCCATAAAATTGGCTATTTGAATAATAACCATGCGGCCTTGCGGTTGTTAAAAGGCACCTAAAATCAGATAATACCGCCGCCTTCAAACCGGATAACCAACCTGCAATGACTGAGTACCTGCTTTTACTGGTCGGCACCGTGCTGATCAACAACTTCGTGCTGGTGAAGTTCCTTGGCCTGTGCCCCTTCATGGGCGTCTCCGGCAAGCTGGAAACCGCCATCGGCATGGGGTTGGCGACCACCTTCGTGATGACCCTGGCCAGCGCCTGTTCCTATCTGATGGAACACTATATCCTGATCCCGCTGAACATCGCCTACCTGCGCACGCTCGCCTTCATTCTTGTGATCGCCGTCGTGGTTCAGTTTACCGAGATGGTTATCCGCAAGAGCAGCCCTACCCTCTACCGTCTGCTTGGCATCTTCCTGCCGCTCATCACCACCAACTGTGCCGTGCTGGGGGTGGCGCTGCTCAGCATCAACGAGCACCACAACTTCATCCAGAGCATCATCTACGGCTTTGGTGCCGCCACCGGCTTCTCGCTGGTACTGATCCTGTTTGCCGCCATGCGTGAGCGCCTGGTGGCCGCCGATGTTCCCACCCCGTTTCGCGGCGTCTCCATCGCCATGATCACTGCCGGCCTGATGTCGCTGGCCTTTATGGGCTTTACCGGCCTCATCAAGATATAGCGCTATGATTCACATTCTTTTTGCCGTTCTGGTGTTGGCTCTGCTGGCCCTGGCTTTCGGCATCATTCTGGGCTTTGCCGCCGTCAAGTTTCATGTGGAAGCCGATCCCATCGTCGATCAGCTCGACGCCCTGCTGCCGCAAACCCAGTGCGGCCAGTGCGGCTACCCTGGCTGCAAACCCTACGCCGAGGCACTGGCCAACGGCGATCAGATCAACAAGTGTGTACCCGGTGGCGATGCCACCATGCGCAAGATTGCCGATCTGATGGGGGTCGAACCCCAGCCGCTGGGCGGCGCAGAAGCCGCCGTACCGGTCAAGAAAGTCGCCTTCATCCATGAAGATCAGTGCATCGGCTGCACCAAGTGCATCCAGGCCTGCCCGGTCGATGCCATCGTCGGTGCCACCAAGGCGATGCACACCGTGATCAAGGACGAGTGCACCGGCTGCGATCTCTGCGTCGATCCCTGCCCGACCGACTGCATCGAGATGATCCCGGTGCCCACCACGGTCGACAACTGGAAGTGGGATCTCAACAACGTCACCATTCCGGTCAAGATAGTGGAGTAACCATGCAGTCCTTACTCGAACGCATCAAAGCCGGCACCCTGTGGGATTTTCACGGCGGCATTCATCCTCCCGAGAACAAGGAGCAGTCCAGCCTCACCCCCGTGGTGGACGCGGGCCTGCCGCCCCAGCTCATCATTCCGGTACGCCAGCACGCGGGCCCGGCCGGCGATCTGCTGGTGCGGGTCGGCGACCGGGTCAAGAAGGGTCAGCCACTCACCCGTCATGAGAAGGGGCGGATCGTGCCGGTGCACGCCTCCACCTCCGGCACCATCACCGCCATCGGGCACCATACGGTGGCCCACCCCTCCGGTCTCGACGATCTCTGCATCACCCTCACCCCGGATGGCGAAGATGCCTGGGGCGAGCGCAAGGGCCAAGCCGACTACTGGAATCTGGAGCGGGGTGAACTGCTCGAGCGCATTCAGCAGGCCGGTATCGCCGGCCTCGGCGGCGCCGTGTTCCCGACTCACAGCAAACTCGACGGCCGTGGCCAGCTCACCGAGATTCTCATCGTCAACGGGCTGGAGTGCGAGCCCTACATCACCACCGATGACCGGCTGATGCAGGAGTATGCCGACGAGATAATGGACGGCATCCGGGTGCTCAAGCACCTGCTCAAACCCAAGCTGACCCTGATCGGGGTGGAAGACAACAAGCCGGCCGCCATCGGCGAGCTGACCCGTCACGCCACTGACGAAGACGTACTGGTCAAGACGGTCCCCACCAAGTACCCCTCGGGCGGCGCCAAGCAGACCATAGAGCTGCTCACCGGTCGTCAGGTACCCAAAGGCGGCCGTGCGGTAGACATGGGCATCATGGTGCTCAACGTGGCCACCGTGTTTGCCATCAAGCGCGCCATCATCGACGGCGAACCGCTCATCTCCCGCATCGTCACCCTCACCGGCGACGCCTTCAAGAAGCCGGGCAACGCCTGGGTGCTGCTGGGCACGCCGGTACGCTGGCTGCTGCAGCGCTTCGAGCTGCAGCCCGAGGCGGATCAGCGGGTCATCATGGGGGGGCCCATGATGGGCTTCACCCTGCCCCACGCCATGGTCCCCGTGGTCAAGGCCACCAACTGTCTGCTCTCCCCCACCCGGGCCGAGCTGCCGCCCCCCGGTCCGGAGCAGGCCTGCATTCGCTGCAGCGCCTGTGCCGACGCTTGTCCGGCCAACCTGCTACCGCAGGAGCTCTACTGGTACAGCCGGGCCAAGGAGTACGACAAGGCCGAAGGGCTCAACCTGTTCGACTGCATCGAATGCGGCGCCTGCGCCTGGGTCTGCCCGAGCGAGATCCCGCTGGTGCAGTACTACAAGATTGCCAAGGATGACATCCGCGAAGCTCGCGCCGAGGCCGAGAAGGCCGAGCGCGCCAAGCAGCGCTTCGAGGCCAAGCAGGCCCGCTTCGAGCGGGAGAAAGCCGCCCGCGAAGCCCGCCATGCCGAGGCAGCTGCCCAGCGCCGCCAGGCCATGACAGCGGCCGGCGGAGAGGATCCGGTGGCTGCGGCCCTGGCCCGTCTCAAGGCCAAGCAGGAGGCTCCCGTCACGGCCGTTGCCGCCACTGCCGAAGGTGTGCCCGACAACAGCGCGGTGATCGCCGCCCGTGAGGCCCGCAAGCGGGAGGCGGAAGCCCGCCGCGCCGCCAAGGCGCTCGATACGACGGCAGCTATGCCAAGCGAGGCTGCAGCCACAGAGGCGGATCCGAAAAAAGCGGCCATCGCCGCCGCACTGGCGCGGGCCAAGGCCAAGAAGGCAGCCCAGAGCGGTGACACCGAAGCGGCACAGGCCACCCCGGAGGATGCCACAGCGTCAACCAGTGCTGCTGCCCAGAGCGATCCCAAGAAGGCCGCCATCGCGGCAGCCATTGCCCGCGCCAAAGCGAAGAAAGCGCAAGCTGGCAGCGAGGCAGATACCACCGAGCCTGGCGCTGACAGCCGTGCGGCAACAGCCGAGCCGACCGGCGCGGGGGACGATCCCAAGAAGGCGGCCATTGCTGCCGCCATCGCCCGTGCCAAGGCCAAGAAGGCCGCTGCTCAGGCGCAAGGCGACAAAGCAGTAACCGAGGGTGAAGAAGCTGTTGCTGCCGTCCAGCAGCCTGACACTGCCGACGCAGATCCCAAGAAGGCGGCCATCGCTGCCGCCGTCGCCCGCGCCAAAGCCAAGAAGGCCGCGGCTCAGGCGCAAGGCGACGCAGTCGTGAGCGAGGGTGAAGAGGCCGTTGCAGCCGCCTCTGCTACCGCCCCGCAGCCTGATGCTGCCGACGCGGATCCCAAAAAGGCAGCCATTGCCGCCGCCATCGCCCGTGCCAAGGCCAAGAAGGCTGCGGCTCAAGCGCAAGGTGACACCGCCATAAGCGAGGGTGAAGAGGCTGTTGCAGCAGCCCCTGCTACCGTCCCGCAGCCTGATGCCGCCGAGGCGGATCCCAAGAAGGCGGCCATTGCCGCCGCCATCGCCCGCGCCAAGGCCAAGAAGGCTGCGGCTCAAGCGCAAGGCGACACAGCCGTGAGCGAGGGTGAAGCGGCTGTTGCGGCGGCCCCTGCTACCGCCCCGCAGCCTGATGCTGCCGAGGCAGATCCCAAGAAGGCGGCCATCGCTGCCGCCGTGGCCCGTGCCAAGGCCCGGAAACTGGCGGCCGAGGCGGCAGCCCAGGCCTCCCCTTCTCCATCGACCGACAAGAGCCACTGATCCATGTTCAATATCGCGAGTGCGCCGTTTGCCCATAACCGCAGACAGACCCAAACCCTGATGTTGCTGGTGATGCTGGCCTGTCTGCCCGGTTTTCTGGCGCAGAGCTGGTTCTTTGGCTGGGGCACCCTGATCCAGATCCTGCTGGCCCTGGTCACGGCGCTGGCCTCCGAAGCCCTGGTGCTGCGCCTGCGCCAACGCCCCGTCAAGCCAGCCCTGCTGGATGGCAGTGCGGCGCTCACCGCCGTGCTGATCGGTCTCTCCCTGCCGCCGCTGCTGCCCTGGTGGATGCTGGTGCTGGGCACGGCGTTTGCCATCATCATCGCCAAGCACCTCTACGGCGGACTGGGCCAGAACCTGTTCAACCCTGCCATGGTGGCCTATGTGCTGCTGCTGGTCTCCTTCCCGGTACAGATGACCAGCTGGCTGCCGCCGTCGAGCATCGCCGCCTACGACATCGGCTTTGGCGATGCGGCCTCGGTGATCTTCACCGGCTTCAGCCTGGATGGCTACAGCATGGCCCAGCTCAAGCAGGGAGTGGACGGACTGACCATGGCCACACCGCTGGATACCCTGAAAACCGGGCTGACCCAGGGCCTCACCGCCGGCGAAGTGATGACCCACAAGGTGTTCGAGGGCTGGGGCGGCATCGGCTGGAGCTGGGTCAACCTCGGCTACCTGCTGGGCGGTCTGTTCCTGCTGCAACAGAAGGTGATCAACTGGCGCATCCCGGGGGCCATCCTCGGCGCCCTGCTGCTGGCTGCCACCCTGGGTTATCTGGTGACGCCGGATGCCACCGCCACCCCCATGTTCCACCTGTTCAGCGGCGCCACCATGCTGGGGGCCTTCTTCATCGCCACGGATCCGGTGAGTGCCAGCACCACACCGCGCGGCCGCCTGGTCTATGGCGTGCTCATCGGGGTGCTGGTCTACCTCATCCGCCGCTTTGGCGGCTACCCGGACGCCTTCGCCTTCGCCGTGCTGCTGGCCAACCTGTGCGTGCCGCTGATCGACAGCCTGACACGCCCCAAAGTCTATGGAGCCCGCCGCAAATGATCTCGACAGCCAACGCCTGCATGGCTTGCTGGACAGACAGCCTGAGCTGTCCCGGCGCCCATGACGCCCGTCGTATGAACGTCGCGCACACCTCACTCTCAGGAACGATGCAATGTTAAAGAGCATGCGCAAGAATGGCGTCACCCTGGCCCTGTTCGCCCTGGCCTGTACCACCCTGGTGGTACTGACCAACGAATTGACCCAGGGCCGGATCGCCCATCAACAGCAGCTGGAGAAGCTGCGCACCCTCTCCGCCCTGCTGCCGGAGGGGAGCTATGACAACGATCTGGTGGCCAGCTGCAAGCTGGTGCAGAGCAAACGCTATCTGGGCAGCGACCAGCCGATGCCCCTCTACACCGCGACCCTGCAGGGCACCACCACCGGCTATGCGCTGGAAACCGTGGCCCCCGACGGCTACAGTGGGGCCATTCGCCTGATCGTCGGCACCGACGCCAAGGGCACCGTCAGCGCGGTGCGGGTGTTGACCCACAACGAGACGCCCGGTCTTGGCGACAAGATAGAGTTGAAAAAATCTGGCTGGATCAACAGCTTCGTCGGCAAGTTTCTCAACCGCGACAACGAATCCAGCTGGGCCGTGAAGAAGGATGGCGGCGAGTTCGACGCCTTCACCGGCGCCACCATCACCCCCAGGGCCGTGGTCAAGGCGGTGAAGAACCTGCTGTTGCTGCAACAGGAGCACCCCGAGCTGCTGCGGGACGCCCCCGCCTGTGACGCCACCCCCTAACGCCGGAGCACAAGCTATGGAACAAGTTGATGTGATTGACGGGCAGAGCCCGATCAGCGAGAGCAATGGCCGCCGTGAAGAGCTCAAGGAGCTGATGCTGCAGGGGCTGTGGAAGAACAACCCCTCCCTGGTGCAGGTGCTGGGGCTCTGCCCCACCCTGGCGGTCTCCTCCACCTTCACCAATGCGCTGGGGCTCGGCCTTGCCACCATGGCGGTACTGGTCAGCTCCAACCTCGCCATCTCCCTGGTGCGCAACTGGGTGCCCAAGGATATCCGCATCCCGGTCTACGTGATGATCATCGCGGCCCTGGTGACCAGCGTGCAGCTGTTGATGAACGCCTACACCTACGGCCTCTATCAGGCGCTCGGCATCTTCATCGCCCTCATCGTCACCAACTGCGTCATCATAGGCCGGGCCGAGGCCTATGCCTCCAAGAACCCGCCGCTGCTGGCGGCCATCGACGGCTTCATGATGGGACTGGGCTTTACCCTGGTGCTGCTGGTGCTGGGGGGGCTTCGCGAGATCATCGGCATGGGCACCCTGTTTGACGGTGCCGACCTGCTGCTGGGTGAGTGGGCCAAGTCCCTGCGCATCGAGCTGTTCCATGCCGACGCCAGCCTGCTGCTGGCGATCCTGCCCCCTGGCGGCTTCATCGGTCTCGGCCTGATGATCGCCGGCAAGAACGCCATCAACGACTGGATGGGCCGCAAGCAAAGCGCCGAAAAGGCCCATTGCAGCGTGCCGGCCGCGGGCGCCCGCGCGACCCAGCTCTGAGCCAAGAGGGAGCCATGAACAACCAGAAACGCAGACTGATCCTGGAGCGACTGCGGGACGACAATCCCCACCCCACCACAGAGCTCAACTTCACCACGCCGTTCGAGCTGCTGATCGCCGTGCTGCTGTCCGCCCAGGCCACCGACGTGAGCGTCAACAAGGCCACCGACAAGCTCTACCCGGTGGCCAACACCCCGCAGGCCATGCTGGATCTGGGGGTGGACGGGCTCAAGGAGTACATCAAGACCATTGGCCTGTTCAACACCAAGGCCGAGAACGTCATCAAGACCTGCGCCATCCTGCTGGAGCGCCACGGCGGCGAGGTGCCGGAGAATCGCGAGGCCCTCGAGGCCCTGCCCGGTGTTGGCCGCAAGACCGCCAACGTGGTGCTCAACACCGCCTTCGGCTGGCCCACCATCGCCGTCGATACCCATATCTTCCGGGTCTCCAACCGCACCGGCTTTGCGGTGGGCAAGAACGTCGATCAGGTGGAGGAGAAGCTGCTCAAGGTGGTTCCGGCCGAGTTCAAGCTGGATGTGCACCACTGGCTGATCCTGCACGGGCGCTACACCTGCCTGGCCCGCAAGCCGCGCTGTGGCTCCTGCATCATCGAAGATTTGTGTGAGTACAAAGAAAAAGTCTACCCCGAGAGCTGATCCGCAGGGCGAGGCCTGGCTTACAGGCGTCTGCGGACCCAGGCCGAGGGCCATGGATTCAAGGCAGTACCAATCACCAACCCGGAGAATTGAGCAATGAGAATTCTGCATACCATGTTGCGCGTCGGCGATCTGCAACGTTCCATCGACTTCTACACCCGTGTGCTGGGCATGAAACTGCTGCGCAAGAGCGAGAACAGCGAGTACAAGTACACCCTGGCCTTCGTCGGCTACGGCGACGAGAAGGATGAGGCCGTCATCGAGCTCACCTACAACTGGGGCGTGAGCGAGTACGAGCTGGGCTCGGCCTACGGCCACATCGCGCTGGAAGCGGACGACATCTACGGCACCTGCGACGCGCTGCGCGCCGCCGGTGCCAAGATCACCCGCGAGCCGGGTCCGGTCAAGGGCGGTACCACCGTCATCGCCTTCGTCGAGGATCCGGACGGTTACAAGATTGAACTGATCGCCAAGAAAGATGCCGGCAGCGGCCTTGGCGAGAGCTTCTGATCCAGGCTTGTCCCCTGAAAAACCAAAAAGAGCGCCGAGGCGCTCTTTTTTTATGGCAAAGATATCACTCAGATGGCGCCGTTGCGGCCCATGTTGATCACCACCCGCCGGTTCTTGGCACGGCCACCCTCGGTCTCGTTGGAGGCGACGTGCTGCTTCTCGCCGTGCCCTTCCACCGAGATCTTGCCGGGATCGATGCCCAGATCCACAAACACCTTCTTGATGGCATCGGCCCGCTTCTCCGAGAGCTTCTGGTTCGGCCAGCGGCCGCCATAGCTGTCGCTGTAGGCGTCGATCACCACCACGTCGATGCTCTTGTCCACCTTCACATACTCGCCGATCATCGCCAGCCGCCGCTTGGAAGCCAGCGACAGCTGATCGCTGTTCTTGTCGTAGGTGAGCACGCTGAAGGCGATGTCGTTGAAACTGTAGGGCAACAGGCCGTTCACGCAGTCCATGAAGGCCTGGTACTTGACCCGGAAATTGACCGAGGAGAGGGAGACCCGCACCGGCCGGTTCTGACGGTACCAGTCGCGATACTGGAAGGTCGGCATACGCCCCCCCTCCAGCTCGTCCAGCATGGTCCAGGCGGTCTGCCCCTCCACCAGGCCATCAAACTGCTGGTAAAAACGCAGCTGGCTTATCTCCCGACCGGCCAGGCCAGGACGCCAGATGGGCGGCATGATGCCCAGACTCACCGTCTGGGTCTGGGCCTGCTGGCGCAGCCCCTTGAGTTCGAAGTCCAGATTGATCTTGCGACCGGCGCGGCTGACGAAGGCCCCCGTGCCCCAGCTGGGGATCGGATGCTCGAGCCGGCACTCCACCTGGGTATCAGAGGTCAACCGCCAGACGGATTGATCCAGGCCGGCACCGAATTCGGTGACCCCCGCCTGCAACTGCATACTCACTGATATGCTGACCAACCCCAACACCCAAGCGTTCAACTGCCTGCCCTCCACACGATCTCTGGTTAGGTATCGGCAGGGGCAGGACAAGCTTTAGGTCAAGCGCTCAATGGGGTGAAGATCCGCCCATCAGCTTGAAGCTGGCGATGCGGCCTGCCAGCTCTCGTGCCAGCTGATCCAGCTCAACGCTGTTCTGCTGCAGGGTCTCCGAGTGCTGGCGATGCGCCTCGTACACCTCGCGGATGGTCATCACGTTGTGCTGGATATCGTCGGTGACGTAGCGCTGCTCCTCGGTGGCGGTGGCCACCTGGGCCGTCATGTCGCTCACCTTGCGCACCTCATTGACGATGTCGGTCAGCTCGCTGCCCGCCCGCTTGGCTTCGGTCACGCTCAGCCCCGCCTGCTCGGTTCCCAGGTGCATGGCAGTCACCGCCTGATTGGCCCCCTGACGCAGACGCGCCAGCATCCGTTCGATGTCGTCGGCAGCCTGCTGGGTGCGCGATGCCAGCGCCCGCACCTCTTCCGCCACCACCGCAAAGCCGCGACCGGATTCGCCGGCACGAGCCGCCTCGATGGCGGCGTTGAGGGCCAGCAAGTTGGTGCGATCCGAGATCTGCTTGATGAGGTTGAGGGCCTCCCCCACCGACTCGGTATCCTGATGCAGGCTGTCCACCAGTTGCTGGGTATCGCTCAGGGTACCCGCCACCAGCTGGATGGCGTCTATGGTCTGATCCACCTCCTTGTCCCCCTGCCGGGCCCGGCCGATGGCCTGCTGGGTCGCCAGCGAGGTCTGGGTGGCATTGCGCGCGATCTCCGCCACCGTCGAGGCCATCTCGGTGGCGGCGGTCGCCACCAGGTCCACCTGACCAAAGCCCCTGGCCACCCCGGCGTTCACCTCGGAGATGACGTTGGCCGAGGCGGCGGCGCTGCGGGTCAACACCTCGCAGGAGCGGCGAACCGCCAGCAACAAGCCTTCCAGGTGTTCGAGGAAGTGGTTCAGATCCCGCGCCAGCGCCCCCAGCTCGTCGCCGGATTGCCAGTTGACCCGCACCGTCAGGTCGTTCTCCTTCACCAGCCGCTTGAAGGTCTGATGCAGCGCCGTGAAGCCCAGGTGCAGATCCCGCACCACCCGCCAGCAGACGAAGGTGGTCAGTGCCACGCACAGCAAGACCCCGATGGCAGCCCACCAGAAGTCGCTGGCACTCTGGGCCCGCATCTGGTCGACCCGCTCGGACAGCTGCTGATAGAGGCGATCCTCACTCTGTTTGAGCAGGCCTATCTTGTCGGTACTCAAGGCAAACCAGGCTTCGGCATCCACCCCGAAGCCGCCGCTGGCCGCCTTGTCGAGCGCCAGTTTCTCCATGGCGGCCACCTTGGCTACCACGGGCGAGGCCAGGCTGTCGGCCAGCAGCTGGCGCTGGGAGGGGCTCGCCACCGCCTGGAAGCGCTCAAGATAGGTATTCTGGGCCGCCAGCAACGAGATGAACTGCTGCAGCAGTGCCGGCGTGAAGCTGTCTCGGCCGAACACGTTGCTCAAGGTTGCCCGCTCCAGTCCCATCCGCTCCTTGCTCTGCAAGAAGGCGGCATAGGCGTTGGTCTGCAGCGCTATGGTGGCATCCCGGCTGTGGATGCTGATCTGATCCACCACCGCCAGCAGGCGGGAGATGATCCGGCTGTAGACGCCGACCTGCTCCGCCACCTCCACCCCCAGCGCACTGACCCGCTCGCGCATGGCCGTCAGTCCGGCCAGCTCCTGCTGCACCTCGCTGAGCGCCAGCAGGGCCGGATCTTGTGCAAAACGCTGCAGCAGGCCATCCACCACCTTGCGCTGGGCCGGCAGGGCATCGCGGAACTTGTTGCCGCCGGAGCCGAGGAAACCGGCCGACATGCCGCGCTCTTTTTGCAGCTCGTGGGCCAGTTGCGCCGCTTCCCGAACCACATCCAACGCGGCCTGGGCCTGGCTCATCTCCTGTTCGACCCGATAGCGTTCATACACGTACCGGCCGGAGAAAAACAGCAGGGCCAGCAGTGGCAGGCAGACAACCAGCAACATCTTGTGCGCCAATCCCAGCTTCTTCATCCTTGCTCTCCATTCCATTGATTGAGTGGTCAATTATAAGCTCGCGTGTCGATAATAGAATCGGCTAGCGCCTGAGGGGCGGCGGAGATGGGACAAGGGCCCGCTTTTTTGCCATAATGCCGCCTCATTTCACGCCGACCGAGATACCATGACCGACGCAGTTCACACCCTCAAGGGCCGTTTTCGTGGCTTTTACCCCGTCGTCATCGATGTTGAAACCGCCGGGTTCAATGCCAGAACCGACGCTTTGCTGGAGATCGCTGCCCATACCCTCAAGATGGACGAGCAGGGCTGGCTCGTGCCCGATCAGATCTTCCATTTTCATGTCGAACCGTTCGAGGGCGCCAACCTGGAAAAGGCGGCGCTCGACTTCACCGGCATCGACCCCTTCAATCCCCTGCGTGGCGCCGTCAGCGAGAAAGAGGCGCTGACCGAGATCTTCAAGGGCATTCGCAAGGGGATGAAGGAGCAGGATTGCGGCCGCGCCATCATAGTGGCCCACAACGCCACCTTCGATCACGGCTTCGTGATGGCCGCCGCCGAGCGGGCCGGCCTCAAGCGCAATCCGTTCCATCCGTTTGCCACGTTCGATACCGCGGCGCTCTCCGGCCTGGCCCTGGGTCAGACGGTGCTGGCCAAGGCGTGCCAGAGCGCCCGCATCCCGTTCGACAACAAAGAGGCACACTCCGCCCTCTATGACACCGAACGCACCACAGAGCTGTTCTGTCATATCGTCAACCGCTGGAAGAGCCTGGGTGGCTGGCCACCCGCTCACCCGGACAACGAGAGTGACGATGGGGGCGAATAAACCCCGATCTCAAGCAGGCTGCCACGGCAGCCGCTTTTCTTTGTACGGTTTGCCTCTGCTCGTTTATTCCTGATCTGGTTTGACCAGAATAGATAATAAAGTGCCATCCAGCGCCTTTTTTCACGCCTCCGACCCCGTTGTCGGCAGCAGAGCGCCGTGAATGCTGCAGATAGGCCATCAGCCTGATTTTTTACTCGACATTTGTCACATTTTTCGCAAACTAACTGCCTTTCACACGACAGACAGCAACACAAACTATAAGGAAATCAAATGAATCCTGTTGTTATCGCAGTGGCGCTGATGCTGGTGCTCAGCCTGCTGCGGATCAATGTGGTGGTCTCCCTCGCCATCGGCGCCATCGCGGGCGGCCTGATCGGGGGGCTCACCCTTGAGCAGACGCTCTCCACCTTTACCGGTGGCCTGGGTGGCGGCGCCGAGATCGCCCTCTCCTACGCCATGCTGGGTGCCTTCGCCGTCGCCATCTCCCGCTCCGGCATCACCGATCTGCTGGCCCGCAAGGTGATCAGCCAGCTCGGCAAGGATGCCAGCAGCACCCGCATTCTCTGGGTCAAGAGCCTGCTGCTCGCCTCCGTGCTCGCGGTCTCCGTCTCTTCCCAGAACCTGATCCCGGTCCATATCGCCTTCATTCCCATCCTGATCCCGCCGCTGCTGCACGTCATGGCCCAGATGCAGATCGACCGTCGTCAGGTGGCCTGCGTCATCACCTTCGGCCTGACCGCGACCTACATGCTGCTGCCGGTGGGCTTTGGTGGCATCTTCCTCAACAACATCCTGGCCAAGAACCTGATCGACAACGGCGTGCCGGTCGAGCTCAGCCAGCTGCCGATGGCGATGGCCATCCCGGTGCTTGGCATGTTCTGCGGCCTGCTCATCGCCGTCTTCTTCAGCTACCGCAAACCGCGCCAGTACGATCTGGAGAAGATCCTGGCCGCCGAGCCGGAGACGGTCGAACTCAACCTCAGTCACATCTGGGTGGCCCTGCTGGCCATCGCCGTGGCGCTGGGGCTGCAACTGATGACCAACAGCATAGTGCTGGGGGCCCTGGCAGGTTTCGTCATCTTCACCTGTGGCGGCGTCATCAAGTTTCGCGAGAGTCAGGATGCCTTCACTCAAGGCGTGCGCATGATGTCCCTCATCGGCTTCATCATGATCTCCGCCGCCGGCTTTGCCGCCGTGATGAAGGAGACCCACGGGGTCGACAGCCTGGTGCAGTCCGTAGCCGGCATGATGACCGGCCACAAGGGGCTGGCCGCCCTCCTGATGCTGCTGGTGGGCCTGCTCATCACCATGGGGATCGGCTCCTCCTTCTCCACCGTGCCCATCATCGCCACCATCTATGTGCCACTGTGCATCCAGCTCGGCTTCTCGCCCATGGCCACCATCGCCCTGGTGGGGGCAGCCGGCGCGCTGGGGGACGCGGGCTCGCCCGCCTCGGATTCGACCCTGGGCCCCACCTCGGGCCTCAACGCCGACGGCCAGCACGACCATATCTGGGACAGCGTGGTGCCGACCTTCATCCACTACAACATCCCGCTCATCCTCTTCGGCTGGATTGCCGCCATGGTGCTCTAAGCCGGGCAGTAAGAGACAACACAGCAAAAAGGCGACCTATGGGTCGCCTTTTTGCTGCCTTCATCGTGCCATGTATACGCCGGAATA
The DNA here is from genome assembly GCF_019048665.1 of Aeromonas sp. FDAARGOS 1408. Lineage (NCBI taxonomy): Bacteria > Pseudomonadati > Pseudomonadota > Gammaproteobacteria > Aeromonadales > Aeromonadaceae > Aeromonas > Aeromonas sp. FDAARGOS 1408. The sequence goes on from NZ_CP077394.1 coordinate 2,259,795, forward strand.
TACGAGCGAACAGGCGAGGCACTTTTCCTTCCTGGCTGCTCTGTCGGCCCTCTCTTGTTCTGCTTCGCTCTCCCCTTCGCGCAGGTTCTGCTCGCAACGGCACAAGGCGGCTCATGGGCTGGCTACCTTAGTTACCATCCTGCACCTTGCAGCCGATGCCGATGCCGGGCAGCCTGTCGGTGATATCAATGGCGCTCAATGGGTGAGCCCCACCAGCACAGCATGGGTAAACCACAGGCAACAAAAAGGCCGCTCGATGAGCGGCCTTTTTAGATAACCATCAGGGCTTAGCTGTCGCGGCGCTTGCCACCGAACTTGCGACCCTTGTCGAAACCGCCTTCACGGCGATCCTTGTTGAAGGGACGGTCACCCTGCGGACGGCGATCCTTGTTGAAAGGACGGTCGCCACGGAACGGACGATCACCGCGCGGCGGACGGCTGCTGGTGTTGCCGCCGGTCGGCACCTCGGTGTAGCGGCTGATCTGCAGCGGACGCTGGCAGACCCGGGCCTTCTTGATCACTTCCAGCACGTCAGGGCTGATGCCTTTGGGCAGATCGACGGTGGAGAAGTCGTCAGCGATGTCGATGTTGCCGATGAAACGGCTCTCGATGTTCGCTTCGTTGGCGATGGCGCCCACGATCTGGCCCGGCTTGACGCCGTGATGGGCACCCACGTCTACGCGGTAACGCTCCATCTCCACGTCCGGGTTGTCTTTGAGCGGACGCGGCTCCAGGGACGGCATGCGACGGGCCGGACGATCGCCACGGTCACCGAAGTCACGACCGCCGCGGTCGTTGAACTCACGACGCTCGAAACCACCGCGATCGTTGTTGTTGCTGAACAGCGGATCCGGGATGGAGTCATCCAGCAGCAGCGGCTGATCACCCTGTACCAGCTTGGCCAGTGCGGCAGCCAGCTCCAGCGGATCGGCAGAATCTTCTTCGATCAGCTCGTTCACCAGGTTCACGTAGATCTCGAGCTCTTCGCCCATCATGGTTTCGCGGATGCGCTCCTTGAACTTGGCCAGACGGTGCTGGTTGATGTCCTCGGTGCTCGGCATCTTCATCGGCTCGATGGCCTGACGGGTAGCGTGCTCGATGGCGCGCAGCATGCGGCGCTCGCGCGGTGCCACGAACAGGATGGCCTCGCCCTTGCGACCGGCACGGCCGGTACGGCCGATACGGTGAACGTAGGATTCGGTGTCGTACGGAATGTCGTAGTTCACTACGTGGGTGATACGCTCAACGTCCAGACCACGAGCAACCACGTCGGTAGCGATCAGGATGTCCAACTGGCCCTGACGCAGCTTGTCGACGGTACGCTCACGCAGCTTCTGCGGGATGTCGCCGTGCAGCGCTTCACAGGCGTGGCCACGAGCGGCCAGCTTGCCGGCCAGCTCTTCGGCGGCGTTCTTGGTACGCACGAACACCAGCAGCGCTTCGTAGGGTTCCACTTCCAGCAGACGGGTCATGGCGTCCAGTTTGTGCAGACCGGTCACCTGCCAGTAGCGCTGGCGAATGGTGGTGGCGGTAGCAGTCTTGGAGGCGATCTTGATCTCTTTGGGCTGCTTCAGGTGCTTCTGGGCAACGCGACGGATCTGCTCCGGCATGGTGGCAGAGAACAGGGCAACCTGACGACCGGCCGGGCACTGATCCATGATCCAGTCCACGTCGTCGATGAAGCCCATGCGCAGCATTTCGTCCGCTTCGTCCAGCACCAGGGCTTTCAGACCGGAGAGGTCCAGGTTCTTGCGACGGATCAGGTCCATCACACGGCCCGGAGTACCCACGACAACCTGAGCACCGCGACGCAGGGCGCGGGTCTGGGTTTCGTAGGAGGCGCCGCCGTAGATGGGCAGCACGTGGAAATCAGGCATGTGGTGGGCATAGCGTTGGCACGCCTCAGCCACCTGCAGGGCCAGTTCGCGGGTAGGCGCCAGCACCAGGATCTGGGTGTTGCGGTTACCAGCTTCCAGACGAGACAACAGAGGCAAGGCAAAAGCAGCGGTCTTCCCTGTACCGGTTTGCGCCTGCCCCAGCAGATCGTGGCCCGCCATCAGGTGGGGAATTGCTGCGGCCTGGATGGGGGACGGGCGCTCATAGCCCACGTCCTGCAGCGCTTTCAGTACAGGCGCGGCCAGTCCAAGCTCACTAAAAAGGGGCAGTTGTTCGGTATCAGACATAGATTCTTCCAGATTAAGGCAGGCGGCTAACACCGCGGAATAGCAAAAAGGCGGCGATTATAGCGCCACTTTGTTCTGCTGTCTTGAAAAATGTGATAGGCCTCTCAAGACGTTGGCAATTATAGAGGGATCTGACGACTATGGCTTGCTTATTTTTCACTCATGGTGCGTGATTGCGGATCACGCTTCGCCAGAGTCCTTGTCCCGCTTGTGCTTGAGCACCGCCATGGTCAACCGGCTGGTGCACAATAAACGACCACGTTCATCGCGAATTTCTATCTGCCACACCTGAGTGGTCGCCCCCAGATGCAGCGGCGCGCAGCGCCCCGTCACCACCCCTTCCCGCTTGGCCCTCAAGTGGTTGGCATTGACCTCCAGCCCCACGCAGTAACTGTCAGGTCCGACCGCCATGTTGGCCGCAAGCGATCCCAGCGTCTCCGCCAGCACCACGGAGGCGCCGCCGTGCAGCATGCCGAGCGGCTGATGGGTGCGGTGATCCACCGGCATGGTGGCCTCCAGCCAGTCAGGACCAAAGGCGGTGTAGACGATGTCGAGGTGGGCCATCAGGGTATTGCGGGAGCTGGCGTTGAGCCCCTCAAGGCTCATGGGCTTGCGCCAGATGGGGGCGTTATCTTGACTCATGACGAGCTGACTCCTTCTGTGATCAATGGGTTATCGCTGCGCCGTAGCGGCAAACCAGCAGTGTCGGCGAAAAAGGCGCAGAAAAAAAGATGCCCCGCTTGAGGGGGCATCTTCAGGGCTGGCTGGCCAGGCCCTGTCACCAGGGGTAGGTCACCCCGGGCCACCCGGCCCAAGGGACGTCCCGCCCAGGCAGGCTCGGCTCGGGCCACTGCCACACCTTGCCAAGCCAGGCGCGCAGTTCGGCCTCCAGTTCGGCATCGGTGAGCGGCGCCTCGGCCACCTTCCAGAAGAAGAGCTCCACCGCCACCTCCGGCAGCACCGAGGGGTAGAGGTAAACTCCGCCCCAGAACTCGGGCTCCCGTGCCGGGCTCCAGAGACCATAGGCAAAGGAGCGCTTGGCCAGAAACTCGGAGCGCTGCCACTCCAGATCGGCCTCGTGCTGGCTCAGGCTGAAATTGGCGGAGGGCCACACATCGTCCGGGCGAAACAGCTGATGGAGCTGCTCGCGCTCGCGCAGCATGGCGACGAACTCCACCACCGCCTGGGCCGGGCTGACCGGCAGCAGCAGGAAGTGCGGGTGCCGATAGGCTTGCGGCACCCGAAACCGCTTGGGCAGCGTCAGCATCAGAGCAGTTCCAGCAGGGCCTGCAACGGGTGCTTGAGTTTCTCCCCCTCCATCCGCTTGACCTGGCTGCGGCACGAATAACCGGTGGCCAGGCAGCGCTCCTTGGGCAGGCGCGCGAGGGGCTCGGCCCAGCTCAGACCATAGATGCCTTTGGAGTTCTCCACCTGTTTGGCGTCGTGGCCATAGGTACCGGCCATGCCGCAGCAGCCCACCGAGACCGGCTGCAGCGTGGCACCGAAGCGGCGGAACAGGGTGCTCCAGTCGCCGTGGGTGGTGGGCTTGGCGGTCTTCTCGGTGCAGTGAGCGAACAGATACCAGGGTTCGGTGCCCGCCTCTTCCCGCACCGGCAGCGCCTCGGCCGGCAGGGAGAGCAACCACTCCTGGGGCAACATCACCTGGAAGTCGCCGCGAGCGGGGCCGAGCGCCTTCACGTATTCATCCCGATAGCAGAGCACCAGGGAGGGATCGACCCCCACCATGGGGATGCCGAGCGCCGCCACCTTGTTGAGGAACTGGGCGCTGCTGGCCGCGGTACGGGCAAAGGCGCGCAGGAAACCCTTCACGTGCTGGGGCTTGCCGTTGGGCTTGAACGGCAGCAGATAGGGCTGCAGGCCGAGCTTGGTGGCCAACTTCACCAGGTCCCGCACCACGGGGGCGTCGTAGTAGCTGGTGAAGGGATCCTGCACGATGAGCACCACTTTTTGGCGCTGCTCTGGGCTCATGGCCTCCAGACCCGGCAGATCGAAATAGCGGGCGCGGTGATCCCGCAGCTCCTCGGCCAGGGTCGGCACGCTCAAGAGCGGCACGTCCACCATGCCGATGCTCTTCTCGGTCGCCTTCTGGGCCCACTCTTTTTCGAGGAAAAAGTTGACCAGTTTCGGCGCCTTGGCCAGCAGAGGAGCGTAAGCTTCCACCGTGCCGACGAAGTAATCCTTGGGTCCACGCAGATAGCGGCTGTGGTAGAGCTGCATGAAGCGGGCGCGGAAGGTGGGCACATCCACCTTGATGGGGCACTGGCTGGTGCACGCCTTGCACGCGAGGCACCCCTCCATTGCCTCCATCACCTCGTGGGAGAAGTCATACTGGCCGCGAGCGCGGGCCACCGTATTGCGGAACTTGTCGACAATCTGCTTGAAGCGCAGACCGCCGCTTTGCAGCGCCACCTCTTCGGCAAGAGGGTCGAAGCCCTGCTCCGCCAGCTGGCGCAGCCACTCGCGCATCAGGCCGGCCCGCCCCTTGGGGGAGTGGCGGCGATCGCGGCTGATCTTGACCGAGGGGCACATGGGGGAGTCGGTCTCGAAGGTGAAGCACAGACCGTTGCCGTTGCAATCGAGCGCCCGGGTATAGCTGGTGCGTACCGCCAGCGGGATCTGGCGGTCAAACTTGCCGCGCTTGGGCCCGTCCACCGACACCAGTTCGGCGCCGCTGCCGTAAGGCATGCAGATCTTGCCCGGGTTGATGCGGTTGGCGGGGTCGAACGCCCCCTTGACCCGTTGCAGCTCCTCCCACAGCTCGCCGAAGAAGGCGGGGCTGTATTCGGAGCGAAAACCCTTGCCGTGCTCCCCCCACATCAGGCCGCCGTATTTGGCGGTGAGCGCCACCACCTGATCCGAGATGCGCCGCAGCAGCACCTCCTGCTCCGGGTCGCACAGATCGAGCGCCGGGCGCACGTGCAGCACCCCGGCATCGACGTGGCCGAACATGCCGTAGTCAAGGCCATGGGCGTCCAGCAGGGCACGAAACTCCATGATGAAGTCCGCCAGGGATTCCGGCGGCACGGCGGTGTCTTCGGTGAAGGCCACCGGCTTCTTGCGCCCCTCGGCGTTGCCGAGCAGCCCCACCGACTTCTTGCGCATGCCGTAGATGGTCTCGATGCTCGGCAGGTGGTCACACACCTGATAGCCGATGACCCCCGCCTCACCGCGCGCCAGCAGGTCGTCGATGCGCCGGCACAGCTCGGCTACCTTGGCCTTGTGCGCATCCTCGTCGGTGTCGGCAAACTCGACGATGTTGAGCCCCTGCAGATCCTTGCCGGGTACGTCCTGGATGAGATCCTTCACCGAGTGCCAGATGATGTCGGCGCGGGCCAGCCCCAGCACCCGGGAGTCCACCGTCTCCACCGACAGGGCGTGTGCCTCCACCATAAAGGGGGCGTTGCGCAGGGCCGAGGGGAAGCTGTCGTACTTGACGTTGACCAGCGTCCGGTAGCGCGGGATGGGGGTGATGTTGAGCCTGGCTTCGGTGATGAAACCCAAAGAACCTTCCGAGCCGCACAGCACCCGGCTCACGTCCAGGGTGTCGCTCTCTGGAATATAAAGGTGCTTGAGATCGTATCCGGTCAGAAAGCGGTTGAGTTTGGGGAAGGTGGCTTCTATGTCGGCGCGCCGCTCGCGGCCGATGCGATAGAGGGTGCGATAGATCTCCCCTTCACGACTCTCGAGAGCCAGCTTGTCGGCCAGTCGCTCACCGGTCACCGGCTCGGTGGCCATGAGCTCGCCGTTTTCCAGCACGGCCTTGAGACCCAGCACGTGATCCGAGGTCTTGCCGTACACCAGCGACCCCTGCCCGGAGGCGTCGGTGTTGACCATGCCCCCCAGGGTGGCGCGGTTGGAGGTGGAGAGATCCGGCGAGAAGAAGTAGCCATGAGGCTTCAAATAGGCGTTGAGCTGGTCCTTCACCACCCCGGCCTGGGCTCGCACCCAACCCTCTTCCAGATTAATTTCCATGATCTGGTTCATATGGCGCGAGAGATCGACGATAATGCCGCCGCCCAAGGATTGACCATTGGTGCCGGTACCGCCGCCGCGAGGGAAGAAACTCAAGGCTGCGTACTCGGGCCCCTGGGCCAGCTTGAGCATCACCGCTATGTCATCCGCGCTGCGCGGATAGAGAACCGCCTGAGGTACGACCTGATAGACGCTGTTATCCGTCGCCATCGCCAACCGGCTTGCATAAGACTTTTCGATATCACCACGAAATGCTGATCGCGCCAGCAACTCAAGAAACTGCAGGGTTGTAGGTGACAAACTGTCCTGGTAATCGAGTCTCGGGATCATGAATCCTTGTTCCCATCCTTTGCTTGATGCCGGCATTCCGGCGACAACGACCGTTCGGGCCAGCCTCTTCGCGGGCCCCCGAACCAGTCCGCTCACATGTGAGCGGGCAGTATATCAGCTAGAAAACCGCTTGCGCGCGCAATCTTCACCATTTGAAAGGAGGACTTTTATGGCTCACTACAGCCATGTTATCAGTACGCTTATCCGCACCGAAAAACAGGCGCTGACCCTGTCGCTGTTTGGTTGCATCACCTTTGCTATTTTCGGCATCGGCTATGGCCTGTTCGTCGGTTCCAACGCCATCATGCTCGACGGCATCTTCACCCTGTTCAGCATGGGCATGACGGGCCTCGGGCTCATCACCGCCTACCTGGTCACCCGACCCTCCGACGCCCGCTTTCAATACGGCTACGCCCACTTCGAACCCATCGCCAACGTCATCAACGGCACCATCATTCTGCTGCTCTGTCTGGCTGCGCTCTACAACGGCCTCACCACCCTGCTGGCGGGGGGACGGGAGATCGATCTCGGCCACGCCCTCATCTATGCCGTCGTCTCCACCTTCTTCTGCGGCATCATCTATCTGGTCGAGGCCAACGTGGCTGAGCGGGTCAACTCCGAGCTGGTGCGGGTGGACTCCAAGGAGTGGCTGGTGGATACCCTGCTCAGCACCACCCTGCTCATCGGCTTCGTGGTCGCCATTGGCCTCGATGCCATCGGCTACGGCCACTACAACCGCTACATAGACCCGCTGCTGGTCTCGCTGCTGGCCCTGTGCGCCACCCTCATCCCCATCAAGGTGCTCGGTCGCAACCTGCGGGAAGTGCTGAAAATAGCCCCCAAGGGGGACGTCTCCCGGCTGGTGGCGAGCGAGGTCGAGGCCCTGCGCCTGCGCCATGGGGTCGAGTGCTACAGCCATCTGGCGAAAAGCGGCCGTCGTTTCGATCTCGAACTCAACATTCTGGTGGCCCCCGGTCAGGAGTGGCCCATTGAGCGCCAGGATGCCCTGCGCCAGGAGCTCTGGTCCCGCCTCGGCGATACCCTGGGAGACGCCTGGCTGTCGGTCTGCTTCACCCGCGAAAAGCGCTGGCTGTAACCGCCGCTTGAACTGCCGTTTGGGGGAGGCCAGCCGCCGCCTCCCCCTGTCATCACATCTTCATGGCTTCCCTCTTGCCAAAACGGCGCCAACCGCTATCATCAGGGCTCACTTTTAACCCGAGGTTTTATTGCCCATCATGGACAATCCCCGAAGTTGCCCTTCGTTTCTTCCCGTCAAAACCTATCTCTATCTGCTTAATCAGCGCCTCTGAATAACGTCATAGCCTTGCTGTCACTACGGCCGTCGTGCGCCGTGATCACTCTTTGCTCTGTCTGTTTTTATTGAGGTCACTACATGGAATTGCTGCTGGATCCCCACATCTGGATCGGTCTGTTTACCCTGATCGTTCTGGAAATCGTGCTCGGGATCGACAACCTGGTCTTCATCGCCATCCTGGTGAAAAAACTGCCCCCCGCCCAGCGGGACAAGGCCCGCATCATCGGCCTGTCGCTGGCCCTGTTGATGCGCCTGGGGCTCCTGAGCGTCATGTCCTGGCTGGTCACCCTGACCACCCCCATACTGCACATCTGGGATCACCCCTTCTCCGGGCGGGACCTGATCCTGATGGGGGGCGGCCTGTTCCTGCTGTTCAAGGCCACCTCCGAGCTGCACGAGCGGCTGGAGGCCAAGCCGCCCGAAGAGGGACCGGTCGGCGTCTACGCCAGCTTCGGCGTGGTGATCACCCAGATCCTGGTGCTGGATGCCATCTTCTCGCTGGACTCCATCATCACCGCCGTCGGCATGGTGGAACAGCTCGGCGTCATGATGGCGGCCGTGACCATCGCCATGGTGGTGATGGTGCTCGCCTCCAAGCCGCTGACCCGCTTCGTCAACGCCCATCCCACAGTGGTGGTGCTCTGTCTGAGCTTCCTCTTGATGATCGGCTTCAGCCTGGTGGCGGAAGGGTTCGGTTTCCATATTCCGAAGGGCTACCTCTATGCGGCCATCGGCTTCTCGGTGCTGATCGAATTCTTCAACCAGCTCTCCCAGCGCAGTGCCGAGCGCCACGAGGCCAAGCTGCCCCTGCGTGAGCGCACCACCGCCGCCATCTTCAAGCTGATGGGTAGCAAGGCGTATCAGGACAAACCGGACGACGACCTGGATGCCCCCGCCCCCGAGCCGGTGAGCTTTGGCGAGGAGGAGCGCTACATGGTGACCGGGGTGCTGTCGCTGGCCGATCGCTCCATCCGTACCATCATGACCCCGCGCTCCGAAATGGCCTGGATCGACGTCAACGACACCGATGACGAGATCCGCGCCCTGCTGAAGCAGGAGCCCCACAGCCTGTTCCCGGTCTGTGACGGCGATCTGGACGAGGTGATCGGGGTGGTCAAGGCGCGCGACCTGCTGTTTGCCCTCAACGAGGGGCAGTCCCTGAGCGGGCTGGCCAAACAGAACGACCCCATTATCGTGCCGCAGACCATCAACGTGATCAGGTTGCTGGCGGAGCTGCGCCAGGCCAAGGGCAGCCTCATCCTGGTGGCCGACGAGTTCGGCATCATCCAGGGGCTGGTGACCACCCACGACCTGCTGGAGGCCATCGTCGGCGAGCTGCCCGATGAAGATGAAACGCCGGACATGATCCGCGACGGGGCTGGCTGGCTCATCAACGGCAGCACCAACATCCACCACGTGGAGCAGGTGCTGGAACACGAAGGGCTGGTGAGCGAGAGCGACGAGTACGTGACTCTCGCCGGCATGCTGCTCTCCCACTTCGGCACCCTGCCCGCCCCGGGCCAGCAGCTGCAACTGCAGCAGCTCTGCTTCGAGGTAGTCGAGGTGAGCGAGCGGCGCATCGAGCGGGTGCGCGTCATGCCGCTGGCGGCCTGACGCCATCTCGTGAAGCCTGCAGCAAAAGGGGACCTTGTCGGTCCCCTTTTCTATTTATCCTCCCCCCTTTCTCCTCTCTCATTTCGCCATTGCTGTCATCAGCGCAATTCTCATCTGCAATTACCCCTCTTTTTCGCAAGGGATGCCGGCACTAGAGTGAGCCCATCATCACCATGAGGAATTCACCATGCACCACGATCACCTGTTCTGCCCCCTGCGCCTCGGCCAGCTGCACCTCAACAATCGCATCGTCATGCCACCCATGACCCGCTCCCGCGCCAGCCAGCCCGGTGACGTGGCCAACGCCATGATGGCCACCTACTACGCCCAGCGCGCCGGAGCCGGCCTCATCATCAGCGAAGGCACCCAGATTGACCCCATGGGCAAGGGCTACGCCTGGACGCCGGGGATCCACAGTGCCGAACAGGTGGCCGGCTGGAAGCTGGTGACCGACGCCGTGCACGCCAAGGGCGGCACCATGTTCGCCCAGCTCTGGCACGTGGGCCGGGTCACTCACCCTGACAACCTCGGCGGCGCCCAGCCCATCTCCTCCTCCGCCATTCAGGCCAAAGGGGTCAAGGTGTTCGTCGACAACGGCAGCGACGCCCCCGGGTTCGTCGAAACCGTCACCCCGCGCGCCATGACCCAGGCCGATATCGACGCGGTAGTGGGGCAATTTCGCCAGGCGGCCCGCAACGCCATGCTGGCCGGTTTTGACGGCATCGAGCTGCACGCAGCCAACGGCTACCTCATCAACCAGTTCCTCGACTCCGAGTCCAATACCCGCACCGACGGCTACGGCGGTTCGCTGGAGAATCGGCTGCGCTTCCTCAAAGAGGTGACAGAGGCGGTCTGCAGCGAGATCGGGGCCGACCGGGTCGGGGTGCGCCTCGCGCCGCTCACCACCTTGAACGGCACCGTGGATGCCAATCCGCAGGAGACCTACCTGGCCGCCGCCCGCCTGCTGGGCCGGCTCGACGTGGTCTACCTGCACGTTGCCGAGGCGGACTGGGACGACGCCCCGCTGATGGCTGAGAGCTTCAAGCAGGGGCTGCGCGATGCCTTCCCCAACACCCTCATCTATGCCGGCAAATACGACGGCGAGCGTGCCCGGGCGGCGCTCGAGGCGGGTTGGGCCGACATGATAGGCTTCGGTCGCCCCTTCGTGGCCAACCCCGACCTGCCCGAGCGGCTGCGCCACGGCTATCCGCTGGCCCCTCACGATCCAGCCACCCTGTTTGGCGGCGGCGAGAAGGGCCTGACCGACTACCCGACCTATCAGGCAACCGCCCAGCCTCACACGGCTTGAATCAAACCCGCCCAGGCATAAAAAAACGCGCCCACCATCACTGGTGGGCGCGCCGTTTTTGCTTTTCACACGTGCCAATGCTCAGTAGAGGCTGACCCCGTAGCAGGCGGCGTAGCTTCTGATCTCCCGGGTCAGCCGCGCCTTGTCGGCCAGGCTCAGCCAGCTCGCCTCGACGGCATTGAGTGACAAACGGCAAAGCTGGTTCATGCTGGCCCCCAGCTCATGGGCCAGAGCGTGGAAGTTGGCGTTCATGTAGCCGCCGAAATAGGCGGGGTCGTCCGAGTTGATGGTGACGCACAGCCCTTGCTCCAGCAAATTCAGTACGTTGTGGTGGGCCATCTGGTCAAACACCTTGAGGCGGGTGTTGGAGAGGGGGCAGACGGTGAGCGGCAGCCGGGTATCGGCCAGATAACGCAGCAGCTCGGGATCATCGACGCAGCGTACCCCGTGATCGATGCGCCGCACCTCCAGCTCCCGGATGGCCTGCCAGATGTAGTCCGCCGGCCCCTCCTCGCCGGCGTGGGCCACCACCGGCAACCCCAGCTCGCGGCAGCGGGCAAAGACCCGGGCAAACTTGCTGGGCGGATTGCCGAGCTCCCCCGAGTCGAGGCCGATGCCGTGAATGCGCGACAAGAAGGGAGTGGCCTCTGCCAACGTGGCGAAGGCCTCCTCTTCGCTCAGGTGGCGCAAGAAGCTCATGATGAGCCGCCAGCTGATGCCAAACTCTTTCTCCCCGCGCTGCAGCGCCCGCTCGATGCCGCCCAGCACGGTGGCAAAGGGCACGCCGCGGGCGATGTGGGTCTGGGGGTCGAAGAAGATCTCCACGTGCACCACCTTGTCGGCGGCGCAGCGCGCCAGATAGGCCCAGGTCAGATCGAAGAAGTCCTGCTCGTTGACCAGTACGCTGGCCCCCAGATAGTAGAGATCGAGGAAGGATTGCAGGCAGTCGAACTCGTAGGCGGCGCGCACGCTGGCCACGTCTGGCCAGGGCAGGGCCACGCCGTTGCGCTGGCCCAGGGCAAACATCAGTTCCGGCTCGAGCGAGCCTTCGATATGGAGGTGCAGCTCCAGCTTGGGCAGACCGGCAATAAAGTTATCCATGATGACGGCTCCATCAGTGCACAGACAGCGGGACCCGCCAGTGGCAGAGCGGTTCCCTCCCCTGCAATTGATTGTGCACCTATCTCTGTTTATGGGGGAGACTTGTCATCAAACAGACTTATAATGGCGTCACAAAAACAACATAACTATTTGAAGATCTTGAGAGTTGGCGCAACTTTCCGCCGCCTCTTGCGCCTACACAAGGAGTCCCCATGAAGAAAAGCGTCATCTGCGACATCGACGGCGTCATCCTGCACAACAACGATCTGGTGCCGGGCGCCGACCGTTTCGTCCACCGCCTGCTGGAGCAGGGCAGCAAGCTGCTGTTTCTGACCAACTACCCGGCCCAGACCCAGAAAGATCTGCAAAACCGCTTCCGCTCCGCCGGGATCGAGGTGCCGGAGGAGTGCTTCTACACCTCCGCCATGGGTACCGCCGACTTTCTCAAGCGCCAGGACGGCAAGAAGGCCTATGTGATCGGCGAAGGGGCGCTGACCCACGAACTCTACAAGGCCGGCTTCACCATCACCGACATCGACCCCGACTTCGTGGTGGTGGGCGAGACCCGCAACTACAACTGGACCATGATGCAGCTGGGGGCCAAGTTCGTCGATCAGGGAGCCCGCTTCATCGCCACCAACCCGGATACCCACGGCCCCATGATGCACCCGGCCTGCGGCGCCCTGTGCGCCCCCATCGAGCGGATGACCGGCAAGAAGCCGTTCTATGTGGGCAAACCGAGCGCCTGGATCATCCGCGCGGCGCTCAACCGGATGGAGGCCCACTCCGACGACACCATCATCATCGGCGACAACCTGCGCACCGACATTCTGGCGGGCTTCCAGGCCGGCCTCGAGACGGTGCTGGTGCTCTCCGGGGTGAGCAAGGTGGCCGACATCGACCGCATGCCGTTTCGGCCGAACCACATCTTTGACTCAGTAGTGGACATCGACATCGTCTGACCCGCTACCCAGGATAGAGAAGAGGGCAGGCCGGCCCTGCCCTCGCAGGAAACAACATGGAACCCATTCTTATCGCCGTGGCCTTCGGCTGCGGCATGCTGGTCAACCTCATCGGCCTGCCGCCCCTGCTGGGCTTTCTGGCCGCCGGCTTCATCCTCAACGCCATGGGCTATCACAACACCCCGGCCCTCAGCGAAGTGGCCGATCTCGGCGTCACCCTGCTGCTGTTCACCATCGGCCTCAAGCTCAACGTCAAGATCCTGATGCGGCGTGACGTCTGGGGTACCACCAGTTTGCACCTGCTGCTCTCCACCCTGCTGTTTACCGTGGTGCTGCTGGTGTGCAAGGGGCTCGGACTGGCGCTGGCCATGTCGCTCGACTGGCAGCTGGCGCTGCTGCTGGGCTTTGCCCTCTCCTTCTCCAGCACAGTATTTGCGGTCAAGGTGCTGGAGGAGCGCAGCGACATGAACGCCCTCTATGCCCGTCTCGCCATCGGCGTGCTGGTGATGCAGGATCTGTTCGCGGTGGCCTTCCTGGCGGTCTCCAGCGGCGAGTGGCCCAGCATCTGGGCGCTCTGGATCCTGGGGCTGCCGCTGCTGCGCCCCTTGCTGCTGAAACTGCTGGAGCGGGCCGGCCACGGCGAGCTGCAGGTGCTGTTCGGGATCTTCCTGGCGCTGGTGGTGGGGGCCGCCGGCTTCGAGGTGGTGGGGCTCAAACCGGATCTGGGGGCACTCATCATCGGCATGCTGATCGCCTCCCACCCCGCCTCCGCGGGACTGGCCAAGTCGCTGTTCAACCTCAAAGACCTGTTTCTCATCTGCTTCTTTCTCACCATCGGCCTCAACGGCCTGCCGACCCACGACACCATGTTGCTGGCGCTGGCACTGGTGCTGGCCCTGCCGCTCAAGAGCGCGCTCTACTACCTGGTCTACAGCGGCGCCCACCTGCGGGTGCGCACCGCCCTGCTCTCCACCCTGGCGCTCACCAACTTCTCGGAGTTCGGCCTCATCGTCGCGGCCATCGCCGCCAAGGCGGGCTGGATCTCCCACGAGTGGCTGGTTGCGCTCTCTCTGGCGCTGGCGGCCAGCTTCATGATCTCGGCCCCCCTCAACGGCCAGAGCGAGCGAATTTACCATCGGCTCGGCAACTGGCTGCGTGGCATGCAGGCCACCACCCTGCACCCGGAGGACAGGCCCATCGAGCTCGGCGATGCCGAGGTGATCATCCTCGGCATGGGGCGGATCGGCCAGGGGGCCTACTTCGAGCTGGAGAACAAGTACGGCACCGTGATCCTCGGGGTGGAGAACGACAGCGACAAGCTGCCTACCCTGCGCGCCCAGGGGATGAACGTCATCGAGGGTGACGCCACCGATACCGACTTCTGGGACAAGGTGCTGCTCTCCAACCAGGTCAACCTGGTGCTGCTGGCAATGCCTCACCACTCGGGCAACCTCTACGCCATCGAGAAGCTGCGCAGCCACGGCTTTGCCGGCAAGATTGCCGCCATCGTCCGCTTCGAGGACGACATCGCCTCCCTCAAGGAGCAAGGGGTGGATGCGGTGTTCAACGTCTACGACGAAGCGGGCAGCGGCTTCGCCCGTCACGTCATCAAGCGGCTGCAGCCACGCTGACGGGCGGGAGCAGCCCCTTGGCAAGGAGGGCGCCATCGTTTACGTTATGCGCAACCTCGTTTAATAAAACGAACAATCACGGGGCCTGGATGGCCCCGTTTTTTATCCCTTGCCAAGGAGGCAGCATGAAGACCCTCAACGACTGGATCCTGCTCGACCGCCACGAGGTGGCTCCCACCCCGCTGATGCCCACCCCCGAGCGCCTGCGCGCCGGCAACCCGAGCCAGACGGTCTGGAACCACTACTCGGATCCGAGCCAGCAGTTCCACGTCGGCTTCTGGAGCTGTGAGCCCGGCCGCTGGGCCATCCACTACACCGAGCATGAATACTGCCAGCTGCTGGAGGGCGAGGCGGTGATCCACGACGGCCAGGGCGGCAGGCTGCCCCTCAAGTCCGGCGACCAGTTCGTCATTCCCGCCGGCTTTGTCGGGGAGTGGGAGACCCTCACCCCCTGCCGCAAGCTTTACGTGATCTTCGAGCCCACCAGCTGACGTTCACGTCAATCTCCCCTCTTTTTTCCGGCGGCCGGACGGGTCGCCGCACTCCCCTACCTGCTTGATGCTTACGGCATGATTTTCTGCGGTTTTCCCGCTT
Organism: Aeromonas sp. FDAARGOS 1408; assembly: GCF_019048665.1. Taxonomy (NCBI): domain Bacteria; kingdom Pseudomonadati; phylum Pseudomonadota; class Gammaproteobacteria; order Aeromonadales; family Aeromonadaceae; genus Aeromonas; species Aeromonas sp. FDAARGOS 1408. Next base: position 2,274,827 of record NZ_CP077394.1, read on the forward strand.
GCAAAAGGTTTTTGCACTAGGCATTGTGATTGGCGAGGAATGTAAATGGAATTTCGAGCCCGAACGTGGGGGGCTCATATAAAAATCAAGAGGATTACCGCCAATGTGTTCTATTTTCGGCATTCTGGACATCAAATCCGATGCGGCCGCCCTGCGCAAATCGGCGCTGGAGATGTCCAAGCGATTGCGTCACCGCGGTCCTGACTGGTCCGGCGTCTACAGCTCCGACAAGGCCATTCTGGTGCACGAGCGCCTGGCCATCGTCGATCCGGGCAACGGCGCCCAGCCGCTCTACAACCCCGAGCGCACCCATGTGCTGGCCGTCAACGGCGAGATTTACAATCACAAGGAGCTGGAGAAGAACCTCAAGGTCGACTTCCAGTTTCAGACCCACTCCGACTGCGAAGTGCTGCTGGCCCTCTACAAGGAGAAGGGCCCCGCCTTTTTGGACGATCTCAACGGCATCTTCGCCTTTATCCTCTATGACGCCGAGCAGGATGCCTACCTGATTGGTCGCGACCACATGGGGATCATCCCCCTCTACACCGGCCGCGACGAGCACGGCAACTTCTACGTCGCCTCCGAGATGAAGGCGCTGGTACCGGTCTGCAAGAGCGTCGAAACCTTCCCGCCGGGACACTACCTGTGGAGCAAGGATGGAGAGCTCAAACAGTGGTACAAGCGCGACTGGATGGAATACGGTGCGGTCGAGCACAACCAGAGCGACAGAGCCGAGCTCAAAGCGGCCCTGGAAGCGGCGGTCAAGCGCCAGCTGATGTGTGACGTGCCCTACGGCGTGCTGCTCTCCGGCGGTCTGGACTCCTCCGTCATCTCCGCCATCACCAAGCTCTACGCCGCCCGCCGGGTAGAAGACGATGGCAAGAGCGAAGCCTGGTGGCCCCAGCTGCACTCCTTCGCCGTCGGCCTGGAAGGCTCCCCGGATCTGGCCGCGGCCCGGAAGGTGGCCGATCACCTCGGCACCATCCACCACCAGATCCACTTCACGGTGCAGGAAGGTCTGGATGCCCTGCGGGACGTCATCTATCACCTCGAGACCTATGACGTCACCACCATCCGCGCCTCCACCCCCATGTACCTGATGGCGCGCTACATCAAGGCCATGGGCATCAAGATGGTGCTCTCGGGCGAAGGCTCGGACGAGCTGTTCGGCGGCTACCTCTACTTCCACAAGGCGCCCAACGCCCGCGAGTTTCACGAAGAGAACGTGCGCAAGCTCGCCTCTTTGCACCTCTATGACTGCCTGCGCGCCAACAAGTCGATGGCCGCCTGGGGGGTGGAGGGTCGCGTGCCCTTCCTCGACAAGGAGTTCATGGACGTGGCGATGCGCCTGCAACCTGCCGACAAGATGTGCGGCAAGGGCAAGATCGAGAAGCACATCCTGCGCGAAGCCTTCGAGGATCTGCTGCCCCATGAAGTGGCATGGCGCCAGAAGGAGCAGTTCTCCGACGGCGTGGGTTATTCGTGGATCGACAGTCTCAAGGCCATGGTCGAGCAGGAAGTGACGGATCAGATGTTCGAGGCGGCGGCGTTCCGCTTCCCCATCAACACCCCGCTCACCAAGGAGGCGTACTACTACCGCGCCATCTTCGACGAGCACTTCCCGCTGGAGTCCGCCGCCCGCACCGTGCCCTACGGCAAGTCGGTCGCCTGCTCCACCCCGACTGCGCTGGAATGGGATGCCAAGTTCAAGGAGATGGCCGACCCCTCCGGTCGCGCCGTGATGGACGTGCACCAGCAGGGTTACTGATCTGCCGGCGACCACCCTTGCCTGAATGCCAAGCCCCTCCTGCGAGGGGCTTTGTTTTTCCCGTCGACCCATTCCCGCTTTTTGCATAACAAGGGCCCATCTCGCCCTTGGCGGCCGGGCTCGCTCGTGTCACATTGTTGCGGCTTGGAAGCAACCACAACAACACAAGGAGCACGTGATGAACCGACTGCTATTGCCGCTGGTGCTTGGCACCGCCCTGTTTCATGGCGAGGTGTACAGCGCCGACCACCTCTGGAGCCAGACCCTGCCCGATTACAGCCAGGGCTATGACGAGCAGCGGGATCCGGCCCGCGATCTCGCCGCCGCCACCGCCAAGGCCAGCGCGGAGGACAAGAAAGTCCTGCTGTTGGTGGGCGGCGAGTGGTGCAGCTGGTGCCAGGAGATGAACCACTTTCTGGACCGGGAACCCAAACTCGCCGGCCAGTTCAACCGCACCTTCGTGGTGGTCAAGGTGAACGTCAGCAAGCAGAACAAGAACGAATCCTTCCTCAAAGATTATCCCGAGTACCTGGGGGTGCCCCACTTCTACGTGCTGGATGGCAAGGGCAAGCTGCTCGAATCCTTCAACACCGGACTGCTGGAGAAGGGGGACAGCTACGACGGGGAGAAATTCGGCAAGTTCATCGCCTTCTTCCAGCCCAAACCCACCCGCGGCTAGCGAGCCTCTGATATGAAAGCCCCGCACGGTCGGCTGACGGTGCGGGGCTCGATAATTGGAACCTGGCAGGGAGGCGCAGCTTCAGGGCTGGGCATCCGGCTGATTGACGGGGGCGGCCTTGATAAAGGCCTGCAACTGCTCGCAGTTGGCGACGATGCGGTTGATGGTGGGATAGTCTTCCAGCGACATGTCGTAGCGACGGGCGTTGTAGACCTGGGGCACCAGCATGCAGTCAGCCAGGGTCACCTCGTTGCCGACGCAATAGATGCCGGCGGTGGTCATCAGCAGCTGCTCCAGCGCGCTGAAGGTTTCGTCAATCCAGTGGCGATACCAGGCCGCTTCCTGCTCCTTGCCCGCCCTGAGATGCTCTCCCAGGTAATTGAGCACCCGCAGGTTGTTGAGGGGATGGATGTCGCAGGCGATCATGTTGACGATCTGGCGTACCCGGGCCCGCTCCTCGGGGGCGGACGGCATCAGCGGGTGAGCGGGGTAGGTTTCGTCGAGGTACTCCATGATGGCCACCGACTGCCCCACCTGCACCTCACCATCCACCAGAAACGGCACCAGCCCCTGGGGATTGAGCCGGCGATAGGCCTTCTCGCGCTGCTCGCCCTGCCGCAGATTGACCGGATGCTGCTCGTAGTCGAGCCCCTTGAGCTGCATCACGATCCGTACCCGATAACTTGCCGATGAACGCCAATATCCAAACAACTGCAACATACTTTGTCCCTGTGTTGACAGGTGCATGGACACCTGCCGCTCACCCGTCGGCCACGTGTCCATGCCGGCCCCTTCACTTCGTCTGACTGGCCTCTGCCGGCGTGACCCGCTGCAAAATGGTGCCAAACAGACTCATCCCGTTGCGATCCTGCATCGCGATGGACACTGTATCACCAAAGCGCAGAAAGGGTGTAGTGGCTTGACCTGACTCGATAATTTCCAGCATTCGCAGCTCGGCGAGGCAGGATGAGCCGCGGCTTCGGTCGTAGTTGGAGACAGTCCCCGAGCCGATGATGCAGCCCGCCCCGAGCGGCCGGGTCTTGGCGGCATGGGCGATCAGCTCATAAAAGTTGAAGGTCATGTCCACCCCGGCGTCGGGGGCCCCGAACAGGGCGCCGTTGAGGTGGGTTTCGAGGGGCAGGTGCACCTTGCCGTCGCGCCAGTCATCCCCCAGCTCGTCCGGGGTGATGGCCAGCGGCGAGAAACTGCTGGAGGGCTTGGACTGGAAGAAGCCAAAGCCTTTGGCCAGCTCCCCCGGGATGAGGTTGCGCAGGCTCACGTCGTTGACCAGCATCAGCAGCTTGATGTGGCCGGCAGCCGCCTGCGGGCTGGTGCCCATCGGCACGTCATCGGTGATGACGGCGATCTCCGACTCGAAATCGATGCCCCACTCCTCCGACCCCATCGGGATGGAACCCCGCGGCGGCAGGAAGCTGTCCGAGCCCCCCTGATACATCAGGGGATCGTGCCAGAAGCTTGCAGGCATCTCGGCGCCGCGGGCCTTGCGCACCAGCTCCACATGGTTGACATAGGCGCTGCCGTCGGCCCACTGGTAGGCGCGCGGCAGCGGGGAGAGACAGGCCGTCTCGTCGAACGGGAAGGCGTCGGCGCAGGCGCCATCGTTGAGCTGCTGATAGACGGCGGTCAGTTTGGGCGCAAGTTCGGCCCACTCGTCGAGGGCCGCCTGCAGGGTGGCGGCCAGCTGCGGCACGCGCACCGCGCGGCTCAGATCGCGACTCACCACCACCAGGGCGCCGTCCCGCTTGCCATTGTTCAGGGTTGCCAGTTTCATAGGGATTCCTTTTATTTGCCGTTCGTGGCTGGCGTGAGTTCCGGGCGCAACCAGCTGGTGACGTAACGCGGGTTTTCCACCCCGTCACACAGGCTGCCAACGTTGAGCGCATCGCGGGTATCGAGCATCACCGCCACCTCGTCGGTGAACTTCTTGGCGTAGGCCTGACCCGCCGCAAACGCCTTGGGATGGGGGCCGTGGGTAAAACCGGCGGGATGGAAGGTGACCATGCCTCGCTCGATGTTGTCCCGGCTGAAGAAATCCCCGGCGTGGTAGAAGAGCACCTCGTCGTAGTCGTCGTTGCTGTGGTAGAAGGGCACCTTGAGGGCGCCGGGATCGCTCTCGATGGGGCGCGGCACGAAGGTGCAGACCACGAACCGGCTCGCCACGAAGGTGGAGTGGGCCGAGGGCGGCAGGTGGTAGCGGTGACTCATCAGCGGGCGGATGTCCCGCCAGTTGAGGCGCACCACACAGAGATCCCCGTGCCACCCTTGCGCATCCAGCGGATTGAACGGCCAGGTGATGACCGAGACCTGGTTGTGACGCTTCACCTGCAGCGACCAGGGGTTCTCATCCTGCTGGGCCAGGAAGCGCTCGTTGATGGCCGGTACGTCCAGCGCTGCGGGATCGAAGATGGCGTGATTGCCCACCAGCCCCTTGTCCGGCAGCTGGTAGCTGTCGTTGGTCGCCTCGATCATCAGGATGAACAGGGGCGCCGTCGGCTCGATGCGCCACATGGTGCCGCGGGGGATCACCAGGTAGTCGCCATCACGCAGGGTCAGGTGACCGTAGTCGCAATAGAACTCGCCGCTCCCCTCGTGGATGAACAGGAGCTCGTCGCCATCGGCGTTGCGCACCAGAAACGGCATGGGCTCATGCAGGCGCCAGATGCGGTAGCGGCAGTGGGGGTTGCTCAGAATATCCGGCATCACCCAGGGGGAGAGGGAACTCACCTCCTCGCCGAGGGCGTTGAGATCGAACAGGCGCGGGCGCAGCGGCCCCTCCCAGTTGACCCAGTCGGTGGGGGCATGCTTGTGGTGCATGTGGGTGGCCGGCCCGAAAAAGCCGGAGCGGCCCAGTTCACGCTCATAGATGGCCTGCTCGGGCAGGTCGGCATGAGCCTGACGGGAGTGGGTCCCCTCCCGGTGGGGAAAGTTAATCCAGTTACGCATTGCCAACCTCCCTTGCCTGACCGACAACCTGCGCGTGGCGGCGTTCGTTACGCATCATTGAGCACCCCGCGGCGGATCTGATCCAGCTCGATGGATTCGAACAGTGCCTGGAAGTTGCCCTCGCCAAAGCCTTCATTGCCCTTGCGCTGGATGATCTCGAAGAACACCGGGCCGATCACTGTATCGGTGAAGATCTGCAGCAGGATGCCATCCTTGGTGGGGGAGCCGTCGATCAGGATGCGCAGCTCTTTGAGCGCCGCCAGATCCTCCTGGTGCCCCTCGACCCGGCTGTCCACCTTCTCGTAGTAGGTGTCCGGGGTCGGCATGAAGCCGGTGCCACGGCCGCGCAGGGTACGGATGGTGTGGTAGATGTCGCTCGACGCCATGGCGATGTGCTGGATCCCCTCCCCCTTGTACTGACGCAGGTACTCTTCAATCTGGGACTTGTCGTCGGAGGATTCGTTGATGGGAATGCGAATCTTGCCGCAAGGGGCGGTCATGGCGCGGGAATGGAGCCCGGTCAGCTTGCCCTCGATGTCGAAGTAGCGGATTTCGCGAAAGTTGCCGATCCGCTCGTAGAAATTGGACCAGACATCCATGTTGCCGCGCTGCACGTTGTGGGTCAGGTGGTCAATCTCATACAGCCCTGCATCCACCTCGGCCATGCGCGCCTGCCAGTCGGGATAGAAGACGAAATCCACATCATAGATGGAGCCCTTGTCGCCGTAGCGGTCGACAAAGGAGAGGGTGCTCTCGCCGATGCCGTAGATGGCGGGGATGTTGAGCTCCATGGGGCCAATCTTGCCGACGAACGGCTTGGCGCCCTTGGCGATGGCGTACTGCTGGGCCTTGCCGGCATCGCTCACCCGAAACGCCATGCCGCAGACACTCGGCCCGTGCAGGCTGGCAAACTGCTCGGCCTGGGAGTGGGGCTCGGCATTGACCACGAAGTTGATGTCCCCCTGACGATAGAGCCAGCACTGCTTGTGCTTGTGCTTGGCCACCTCGGCAAAGCCCAGCGAGACGAACAGCGCCTTGAGGGCGGCAATGCCCTTGGCATCGGGCGCCGTGTACTCGACGAATTCGAAACCATCGGTACCGAGCGGGTTGATGGTGTGAGTACGGGCAGAAGAAGTGGTCGTCATGATGCGCTCCTTGCGATTGACTGATAACGAAACGGGTCACACCGGGGCGCTGCGGGCAGCTGCCCCGGCATTGTTAACAACTTGTTTCATTAGAGGCAGGGGCGTAGCGGAAGAAAAGAGGCGGCGTTCAGATAGTTTGGCGGGGGGCGGCGCTAAAAGATGTAAATAGATTGTGACATTTAAGCCGCAGCCTTGTGGCACGCTCGGTGGCGACCCACAAGGCTGTCAGTTTTGCCTTACAGGGACCAGTATCTGGGCTCGATGCGGGGCAGTGACTGCCGCGCTCGTTGCAGCCGCGCCGGGGTGGGGTTGATGAGCCAGGCCGCCTGCCCCTCTGCCAGCAGTGGCAAGTCGTGCAGGCTGTCGCTCAGGGCCAGGGTGGCGCTGAGGGCCTGGATCCCGGGCAGGATCTTGTGGCGGCCGTGACAGTAAAAACGTGGCATCAGGCCGCCGAGGCGATAGTGCATCCGCGAGCCCAGAATACGATGGGGCAGCTGGCCGGGCAGCTGCTGATGGAGCTGACCCCGCACCAGGGCGCGGGGGCTGGCGGAGAGCACCCAGCAGCGCTGCCCTTCGGCCAGCAGCAGGGCGCGCGCCTCCTGAAACAGCCCAGGTCTCGTGCGGCAATAAGCCCGTACCAGGCGTCGCCACCCTAGCGGCGACAGCCCCAGGGTGATGGCCCACCAGATCAGTGAAATGCCGCGCCGACGCTGGCTTGGCAGCAGATAGACCAGCCCGCCCAGCGCCATCACAGGCCACAGCAGCAGCGGCCAGATGCGGCGGCGCAGGATGAAACGCAGCAGCCCGGCATGGCTGTCATCCGGCGCCAGGGTGTCGTCAAAATCCGCCAGGATCCAGCCGCTGGCGGGCAGATCCGACACGCCTGGCACTGTCACCCCCTTCATTCGGCCAGCCCCGAAATGGCGGCGTGCAGCTCGGGCAGCACAAACAGCGTGCCTTCGTCGGGCGGGCAAACGAAGTCGAACGCCTCCCCCGCCAGGGTGAACGCGAGGCGCCAGGCGTGCAGATAGCCGCGATCGGCCGCCGTGCCGCCGTAGCGCTCATCCCCGAGGATGGGCGCCCCCACGCTCTTCAAGGCCACCCGGATCTGGTGGGTCTTGCCGGTTTGAGGCTTGATGCGATAAAGGCGCAGCCCCTCGCGTACCGACACGGAGTCGAACCAGCTGATGGCGGGGTTGTCGAGTGTGCGGGTCAGCATCCAGCTGCCGCCCCGCCCCTTCTGCATGTCCCCCTTCACCCAGCCCTGCTTCTTCTTGGGCTTGCGATCGGAGAGGGCCAGATACTGCTTGCTCACTTCCCGCGCGGCAAAGGCCATGCTGAGGGCACGGTTGGCCTCGGTGGTGTGCGCCAAGAGCACCAGCCCGGAGGTCATCTTGTCGAGCCGATGCACCGGATAGAGCTGCATACCGGTGTCGGCCTTGACCCGGCTGACCAGCCCCGGATGGAGCAGGCCAACCTCGTCGGTCTCGTCATGCATGCCAAGCCCGGGCCCCTTGTTGATAACCATGAAATCTTTGTGCTGCGCTAGTATCCGGTACATCAATAACCCTTTAGAATATTTTTCATTACAAGAACATGACCCTGCGGGGTCGCACCCCATGAACACTCAGAACAAGACTCGCACGGATGAAGAGATACTTGCTTTGGCTGCTGCTGATTGGCATCAGTCATGCTGTTCCCCTGCGGGCCAGCGAATCCAATCTTGAGGCGCCGGAGCGGGTCGTACTCCAGCTGCGCTGGCTGCATCAGCCCCAGTTCGTTGGCTATCACATGGCCAAGGCCAAGGGCTTTTATGCCAGTGCTGGGCTGGATGTCGAGATACGGCCCGGCGGCAAGGACGTCAGTCCGGTAGAAGAGGTGCTGAGCGGGCGGGCCGACTTCGGGGTCGGCAACACCGAGGTACTGACCAGTTACGCCAGCGGCCAGCCGCTGTTGGCGCTTGCCAGCGTCTATCAGCACTCCCCGTCCATCTTTCTGGCTCGCCGTGACAGCGGCATTCTCACCGTTGATGACATGCGTGGCAAACGGATCATGATGTTTTCGGCCCATCAGGACGCCGAACTGCTGGCCACCCTCTTCTACCAGGGGCTGAGCGAGCGTCAACTCATCCCGCTGCCCACCTCGGTCAACATCGAGGATCTCATCGAAGGCCGGGTCGACATCTTCAACGCCTACCTCAGCAACGAGCCCTTCTATCTGGAAGAGCGCGGCATCCCCGTCTCCGTCATCAATCCGCGCAACTACGGCATCGATTTCTACAGCGACATCCTGTTCACCACCCAGGTGCAGGAGCGCACCCATCCGGATCGGGTGGCCCGCTTTCGGGCCGCCAGCCTGGCCGGCTGGCGCTACGCCCTGGCCCACCCGCAGGAGGCCATCGCCCTGCTGCGCAAGGAATATGGCGTCAACCGCAGTCAGGCCCACATGGAGTACGAGCTACAGGTAAGCAAGGAGATGATCCAGCCGCTCTATGTGGAGATCGGGTATATGAATCCCGATCGCATGGCCCACATCATGCAGCAGCTGGTCGAGATCGGGCTGGTGTCCAAGCCGGTCTCCTTGCACGAATTTATCTATCAGGCCCCTTCCGAGCAGTGGATCTTCTGGCGTCCATGGTTCCTGCTGAGCCTGGCGGCCAGCGTGCTGATCCTGCTGCTCGCCCTCTATCTATTGATGTGCAACCAGCGGCTCAATCGCGAAATCGCTTTGCGCCGCCAGCGGGAGGAGGAGATCTGGCAGCTGGCCCGCCGCGACCCGCTCACCGGCCTGCCCAATCGGCTGAGCCTGATGGAGCGGCTCGATGCCCAGGTCAAGGGCCCGGCCCCCGGCTGCCTGCTGTTTTGCGATCTCGACGACTTCAAACAGGTCAACGACAACTTCGGCCACAGCCACGGCGATGCCCTCCTCTGCCAGCTGGCGGAGCGGATCAGCCGCAGCCTCGGGCCACTGCACTTCTTCGCCAGGCTGGCCGGCGACGAGTTCGTGCTGCTGTTGCCGGGCCATGATCAGACGCAGGCCGACGCCATCGCCGAGCAGATCAGGGTCACCATGCAGTCGCCATTCGAGGTGGAAGGAGTCCCGCTGGCGGTCGGCATCAGCGTCGGCATCAGCCAGTACCAGCCGGGCTGGCGCGCGGAACAGTGGCTGATCCAGGCCGATCGCGCCATGTACCAAGACAAGGGTGCTCCGCTGGCAGCGCCCCCAGGCTGACCCCAAGTCCCCGACAGCACAAGGCCACCCGCAGGTGGCCTTGTTGTATGGATAGCAGCGGCGGCTAGCCGAAGGTCTGCCCCAGGGATTTGAGCTGTCTGGCCTTGGTCAGCAGGATCTCGCTCGACTCGTCCACATCCTGCATCTTGCTGCTGTTGGCATGGGAGTGCTGGGAGATGAGGTTGACGTTCTGGCTGATGTCTTCCACCACCGCCTGCTGCTGTTCCGCCGCCGCCGAGATCTGGGCCGAGAAGTCCATCACCAGCTCGATCTCCGCCAGCACCTGATGCAGGCTGTCCGACCCCATTCGCGTCATCTCTACGCAGGCCTGGGTCTGTTGCAGGTTGTTCTGCATCATCCCCTTCCAGCCGTTCAGGGTGCGCTGGATCTGGCCGATGCTGCTCTGGATCTGTTCGGTCGCCTTGTGGGTGCGGGTAGACAAGGTGCGCACCTCGTCCGCCACCACCGCAAAACCGCGCCCCTGTTCGCCGGCCCGGGCTGCCTCGATGGCGGCGTTGAGCGCCAGCAGGTTGGTCTGATCGGCGATGCCCTGGATTTCCCCCATCAGCACCCCGATACGATCCGACTCGCTGGCCAGCGCTACCGCCGAGGCAAAGGCGTGCTCCGCCTCCTTCGCCAGATCGGTGATCTTGTGCTCGGTCTCGATCAACTGCTGATCCGTGTGCTGGCAGTGAGCCTTGGCTTCGGCAATCTGGCTGTTGGTATCCTGGATGTTGCGGGCGATCTCCTGGGCCGTACTCGCCATCTCGGTGATGGCAGCCGCCATCTGCTGGGTCTGGGCATCCTGCTCGGCGATGTCCGAGCTGGCCTCGCTGGAGGCGCTCTTCAGATGTACCGCCAGATCCTGCAAGGCGTGAGTGGCATCATCCACCCGGCCAAGCACGGTGCGTATACGGGCCTGCAGCAGCTTGATGTGGAAGTCGGCGATGGCGCTTGGCTCCTGCCCCGAGTAGATGAGCCGGGTCAGGCTGTCGTACTCGCCGGCCAGTTGCTGCAGGTAACGGGGAGTGGTGATGAGTTCGTGGCGATAGAGCAGCCCCAGCAAGATCAGCGGCAGCGCCATGTAAAGCGCGGCCCAGCCGCCCAGTTGCACGGTGCCGAGCCAGCCCAGCGCCAGCAACCCGGCCACGGCTATCCCGTGGCGCAGCCGCGCCAGCGAAATCCTGGGCTTGCCACCGCCCTGCTCCGCCGCCCGCAGCCGCGCATAGGTACGGGCAGCGATCTGCTTCATCTGCGGATCGGCGCGGCAGCGCACCGACTGGTAGCCGCTGATCTTGCCCTGCTCGAAGATGGGGGTGACGTAGGCATCCACCCAGTAATAGCGACCGTCCTGGCAGCGGTTCTTCACCATGCCGCGCCATGGCTGGCCCTGCTTGAGTTTGCCCCACAAGTCGGCAAATGCCGCCTTGGGCATGTCGGGATGGCGCACCATGTTGTGGTGCTGCCCCACCAGCTCGGTCCGGCTGTAACCGGCGACCCGGCAGAAGTTGTCATTGGCGTAGGTGATCACGCCCCGCAGATCCGTGGTGGACACCAGCTGTTCATCAGCTGCGAAATCCACTTCCTGATCAACAAGATGGCCTTTTTGTTCGCGCATGTAGCCCCCACTTTTACGCTGTTGCTCAGTAGAGTGTTGGGAAGCAATCAGCACCTGTAAAGGTCAATTCAAAAAGATTCTGACGGAGTGAAAACGGATCGGGTCGGCAGGAAATAATCATTGATTCAAATCAATATTTCCTGCCTTTGCGCGATATTTATTGCAGTGACAGATGGCTGGCAATGGCCTTGAACAGCACCGGGTAGTCATCCTCGAAATGGTGCGAACCGGGCAGGGTCACCGTGGTCACGTTGGGCTGCTGCAGACGGGGACAGAGCAGTACCGGCGAGTCGTCATCCGCCCCCTGCACGCAGAGCATTGGCAGGGTGTGGATGGCGTTGACCTCGGGCTGGGTGGGATAGCTGCCCGCCTTGTCGTGGGTCACCATGTCGCTGACATGGATCTCGAAGTCGGAGGCGGTCGAGGGGGAGAGCATCACGGCCCCTATCAGGCTCTTGCGATAAGCTTCGGGCAATCGATTGATGACGAAGGGCACTATCTCGGCACCGAAGGAAAAGCCCACCAGCAGCCAGCGCTGGCGCCCCCAGCGGGACTGGTAATCATCCAGGATCCGCACCAGATCGGCGGTGACCTGCTCTGGATCCTTCTTCTTCCAGTAGTAGGTGAGCGAGCTCCAGCCCACCACCGGCATGCCGTGCTGCTGCAACTGGGCACTGAGCCCCTTGTCCAGCGCCGCCCAGCCGCCGTCACCGCTCATGAACACCACCATGGGGGCGCTTGAGGCTTGCGCCACCGGCAGCTCCACCAGCCCCAACTCCTCTTTCACCGACGCGGCAGAGAGCGAAAAGGCGCAGCACGCCAGCAGCAATAACAGGATTTTCATGGCCGACTCCTATTTTTTGATGAGCCCGAACGGGCCTCGGCTGATCAGAGATATCAGGTTGGTCAGCACCCTCGGCAGCACCAGCTTGCTGGTACAGAGCAGGTAGCGCGGCTCCCAGTCCGGCGAGAACTTCTCCTTGTAGCGTCTGAGCCCCTGGAAATTGTAGAAACGGCTGCCCCGGGTGAAGATGGTATTGCCAAGCCGGGTCCAGTAGCCGCTCAGGGGGTGATCGTTGAAACCGGACATGGGCGCCATGCCAAGGTTGAAAGTGGCATAGCCCTCGGCCTTGCCCCACAGCAGCAGCTCGACGAACAGGAAGTCCATGATGGGCGCCGTGCCCGTGTCCAGGCTGTAGCGCATCAGGTCGATGGAGAGGCTCTCCTTGTTGTCGCTGACCCAGAGGTTGGCAAAGCCGACGATCTGCCCCTCGTGCCACACCAGGGCGGCCGGGCTCAGACTGAGATAGGCCGGCTCGAAACTGCCCACCGAGAAGCCCTTCTCCTTGCCCTGCTTGCTCTGCAGCCAGGTGTCCGACACCTCTTTGAGGCGTGGCAACAGTGCAGGCACACATTCAGGCGCCACCACCTCGAACGACAACCCCTCCCGCTTGCCCTTGGCATGACTCTGGCGCAGGTTTCGCAGCCGGCTGCCGGCCAGCTCGAAGGCCGCCAGATCGACGATGGCCTCCTCCCCCAGCTTGAACGGGATCAGCCCCAGCTCGAGATAGAGCGGCAGGTAGCGGGCCGACACCTGGTAGAACACCGGGCTGGCATCGTGCTGATCGCACAGCTCGCGAAACTGCCAGAGCAGCTCCTCGATAAGCTCAGGCTGACCGATGGGATCCCCCATCACGATCCAGCCATTGCCCTCGACGCCGTACATCAAAAACGCCTCGCCGCCGGGATGAAACAGCAGCGACTTGTCGCCAAGCTGGGCCAGGTAGCCATGACCGCCCCCCTCGCGCAGCACCAGGGCATGGGCACGGGCCAGCTCCTCCGGCCCCGGCTTGCGCCCGGAGACCCGCAGCGGCGCCAGCAGCTGGGCTACCCCGACCACGGCCAGCACGGCCACCACGCTGCCCATGGCCCGCAGCCCGCGAGAGGCGGCGCCATGGGGCGAGAAGTGGAACCAGAGGGCGTGGTCATATTCCACCTGACGGTAGGAGAAGAGCAGCAGCCAGAGCGCCCCCAGCAGCACGGCCCCCACCGAGATGAGCCAGCCCGGAGTGAACTGGGCGTGCAGCAGGGAGCCCTTGCGATAGAACAGTGAGCGGCAGGGAGTGATGATGAGCAGAAACAGCCCGAGCAGCAGGGACGACTCCCAGTCGAACCCCTTGAGCAGAGAGAAGATCATCCCCAGCCCCAGCAGCAACTGGGTGATGCGAAACGCCGCATCGTGGCGCCGGTAGAGGCTGCGGGCCAGCAGGATCAGCAGCACGCCGCTGACGCTGCCAAGCACATGGGAGAGCTCCAGCAGGTGCAGCGGCAATACCTGCAGGAACATCTCGATGCGCCCGCGCATGGTGGGGATCATCCCCGAGCAGAGCAGCAGGCTGCCCGCCGCGAACGCTCCCAGGCTGATCAGCGCCGGCAGGAACTCGCGCACCGCGGTCATGATGCCCTGCAGGCGGCTCCAGCGCGCCTTCTGCTGCAACAGCTCCTGGCTGGTGAACAGCAGCAGAGCACACAGGAAAGGCAGCACATAGTAGATGCAGCGATAGAGCAGCAAGGAGGCCAGCAGCTTGTCCACCGGCAGATATTTGGCCAGCAGCAGGCTCATGCTCGCCTCGAATACCCCGATCCCGCCGGGCACATGGGCCAGCACCCCGAGGAAGCTGGCCAGCACGAAGGCACTGAGCAGCACCGGATAGGAGACGCTGTCCGCCGGCAGCAGCACATAGAGCACGGCGGCGGCGGCCATCCAGTCCAGCAGCGCCACCAGCAGTTGCAGCAGCCGGGTTCTGAATACCGGCAACACCAGCTCGTGACCACGCCAGACCAGCGCAGGCTTTGGCCAGAACAGATAGCCAAGCACCGCCAAGAGCGCCAGAGCGCCCGCCACGTTAAGCAGCTGATCGGCCCACAGCGGCCAGTCCGGCAGCAAGGTGGTGGCCTGCCCCACCAGCAGGGCCGTACCCCCCCAGGCCAGCAGGCCGAGGAAGAAGGTCACCGAGCAGAAGACGATGATCCTGGCCACTTCTCCGGTGCCGAGCCCCAACGACGAGTAGATGCGATAGCGCACCGACGAGCCGGTCAGCAGGGCGAAACCCAGGGTGTTGGAGAAGGTGTAGGCGATGAACGAGGTGACCCCCACCTGCTGCCAGGGCAGCCGCTTGCCGAGGGCGTGCACTGCCAGCATGTCGTAGCAGCAGAGGCAGGCATAGCTGAGCAGGGTCAGCAACAGGGCACCGCCCAGCAGCGGCAGCGGCAAAGACCAGATGGCCAGCCGGATGTCGTGCCAGTGCCAGAGGTGAGTCAAACGATAGAGCACGGCCAGCGCCGCCCCCAACAACAACAAGCTACATAACGGGCCTAACCAGATAAACAGATGACGCCGCATTGCCGATCCCTACCGACGCGAGGCCATGGCCATGCGCGTCACGTTGCTGAACGTGGCCACTGGCAGCGAGAAACGCAGCTCGCACTCCTTCGTGCCTTGGCCTTCAAATAGATGTTTTATGGGCCATGGGCGGCGAACGGTCGGCACGGATGACATGGCCGGTTTGGCCCTGGCTGCCCGGAAAATGCTCCCGCCCAGCATGGCATCCCACTTTATATCGACTTTTTTGCAAAAGACGAGCCTTGCTCTAGAAATAAAATTACTCAGCTGCCGGCAGATTAATTCACCGCTTACCCTGACGGTCAGCCCCGCCACATCCCGTGGGCGCGCCGTACAATTAATGAGCAGAGACATCATACACCAGATAACAGGGTTTACCCGACCCATCTGGTCAGGTTGGCAAGCCGCTCATGGCTCATCAATAGACTGAGCCTAAATAAAAAGGGGAGCCAGGCTCCCCTTTATCTCAATATGGCGTTACTGCACGCTGCGACACTGGCTGAAGATATCCAGCTGCTGGTCATATACCGCCGTATTCACATCCCAGATCCCCAGCATGGACGAGAACAGGTTGTCGTGGGAATAACGGGTATTGGCAGCCTTCTGCTGCAGACAATCGAGGTTCATCCCTTTCTCTTTGGAGAAACCGGGCGACATCCATACCTGCATGGGCACCCGGGTCTGATCATCCGGTGCAAACTTGTAAGGGGTGCCGTGCAGATAGAGCCCCAATGCCCCCAGTGACTCACCATGATCGGAAATATAGATCAGCGCCGTGTTGTATTTGTCTTCATATTTTTTCAGCCGTTCGATCATGCTGGCAATCACAAAATCGGTGTAGCGAATGGTGTTGTCGTAGGTATTCTCCAGCTCCTGATCGGTGCAGTTTTCGATATCGCTGCGCTGGCAATCCGGCAGGAAATGGCGATGCGATCCCGGATAACGCTTGTAATAGGTCGGGCCATGGCTGCCGATGAGGTGGAAGCCCACCAGCTTGTCCCCCTTCATGCCGGCCAGCTCGTCGTCCAGCCCCTCCAGCACCACCTCGTCATAGCAGGTGTTCTTGTCGCAGAACTTGGGGTGCTCCTTGGGCTTCACCACCATGTTCGGCACCCGATCGCACACCCCCTTGCAGCCGCCGTCATTCTCCTTCCAGAAGATGGAGATACCGCTCTTTTGCAGCACATCCAGCAGCCCTTCGCTGTTGCGGGCCTGGTTGCCGTCGAACTGGTTGCGCCCCATGTTGGAGAACATGCAGGGAACCGAGACAGCCGTCGCCGTGCCGCAGGAGCGCACGTCATTGAAGGAGATGATCCCCGCCTGCTTGCTGGTGAAGGGGTTGGTCTCCTTGTGATAGCCGTTCATGGAGAAGTTCTTGCCGCGCGCAGTCTCCCCCACCACCAGGAACATCATGGTCGGCTTGTCCTTGCCAGCCACCCGCTTGGCGTCGTCACCCATGCGCTGGAACGGCACCGGCTCCGCCAGATAGCGTTTGTAGAGATACTTGGTGGTGCTGTACATGTAGTTGGCCGGCGTGATCTCCCGGTTCAGGGTCTGGTTGTTGCGCCCGACCGAGGCATAGTCCTGATAGTAGGCCGCGGCGATGAGCCCCAGTACCACCAGCGAGACCAGCATGGAGAGCCCGCGCTGCAACAGGCCCTGATACCATTTGGCCGGATACTCTATCTTGACGAAGAACAGCAGCACCGCCGGCAGCACCCCGGCCAGCAATACCCAGACCACGATGGGCACGCTCAGGTAGGAGTAAGCCTCGCTCTGGTTGGTCTCAAAGATGTTCTGGATCATGTCGCCATCAAACAGCACCTTGTATTTCATCATGGTGTAGCTGGCAATGGCACCGGTGATAAACAGAAAGGCAAAGAAAGGCTTGATGAAATAACGCACAGAGAATGGCATGAATACAAAGTTCAATGCCGCAACCAATACGATGGGAATGGAGATGGCAAACCCGATTTTAAAATGCTCAAGCTGCGTCAATATCTCATAAAAATGCAGCAGAACTGGCCAGTTGAGCAAGAAAGCAAAGATAAATGCCAACAACAAAATAAATGGAACAATTCTTATTCTAAGAAAAGAAGGCATGCATATCTCCCTGTTACGCTTCTTTATTACACATCGAAATAGCCGAGCCAGAGTCGACACGCCGATATTTGGCGCCGGATAGTAACAGCGTGCTGAAAACACCAAATATACTATTTTCAAATATCATCAATAATGTGATTTATATCAACAATCATCAGCAAACCGACAGCCTAGCCGACGATACTTAAGGAAAAATTAAGATACCCGTGTTATTTGGCCGCACAAAAAACAGCCACACACATACGATTCATCTCCCCGCCTGGCGCTCGCACCACTCTTTCTCAGACGACCGCTCGTCCTTAAGTTTTGTTTAAGACTGCTCGGCGAGGCTGTTCCCTGACGAGTCCTCGTCACACGACAGATGCGAGAGAGGGTTAACATGCACAACAGCAACAGCGCAGCAATCAGCAAGGTGCCAGAGATCACCCTGGCGTTCTGGGTCATCAAGATTCTGGCGACCACCCTGGGGGAGACGGGGGGTGACGCCGTCTCCATGTCGATGGAACTCGGTTATCTGGTGAGCACGGCCATCTTTGCCGTGATCTTTTTCGTGTCGGTCAGCGCGCAGATCGCTGCGACCTCCTATAACCCCCTCCTTTACTGGACCACCATCATCGCCACCACCACGGTCGGCACCACCTTAGCGGACTTTGCCGATCGCTCGGGCTGGGCTATGCCGGTGGTTCCACCCTGCTGCTGGCTTTGCTGATGGGCTCCTTCCTGCTCTGGTATCGGCTGCAGGGCAGCATCTCCACCGGCAGCATTACCACCCCGCGCACCGAGCTGTTCTACTGGGTCACCATCATGTTCTCCCAGACCCTGGGCACCGCACTGGGCGACTGGACCGCAGACGAGGCCGGCTTTGGCTATGCGGGCAGCACCCTGCTGTTTGGCGGCATGTTGGCCGCCATCATTGCCGCCTACTACCTGACCCGGGTATCGCGCACCCTGCTGTTCTGGGCCGCCTTCATCCTGACCAGGCCCCTTGGCGCCGTGGTGGGAGATTTTCTGGACAAGCCACTCAGCAAGGGCTGGCTTGAACTGAGCCGTTACTCCGCCTCCTTTGCCCTGCTGGCCGCCATCGCCACCCTGGTGCTCATCTCGACCCTGCGCAACCGGCAACCGGTTCGGGCTGAACTCGATATTGAACAGTAATCACGCAGCAAGCCAGCCCGGCCGCCTCTGGGTCGCCGGGCTGGCTATGCTCTGGGTGAATCGATGCAAGGCAGGAGAACCCCATGACCACGACAAGCAGTCCCCCCGCTCCCCAACCCGCCGGCCGGATCCCGGGTGGCGTCTGGGTGCTGGGTTTTGTCAGCCTGCTGATGGACATCTCTTCTGAAATGATCCACAGCCTGCTACCCCTCTTCATGGTGACCGTGCTTGGCAGCAGCACCCTCACCATCGGGCTCATCGAAGGGATGGCGGAGGCCACGGCACTGATGGTCAAGGTCTTCTCCGGCACCTTGAGCGACTATCTGGGGAGACGAAAGGGGCTGGCTTTGCTCGGTTACGGGCTGGGAGCCCTGACCAAGCCGCTGTTCGCCATCGCCACTGGCAGCGGGTTGATACTGACCGCCCGCCTGCTGGACAGAATCGGCAAAGGCATTCGGGGCGCCCCCCGCGATGCGCTGGTGGCCGACCTCACTCCCCTTGAGCTGCGCGGCGCCGCCTTTGGCCTGCGCCAGTCCCTCGACACGGTCGGCGCCCTGCTGGGGCCACTGCTTGCCGTGGGATTGATGCTGCTCTGGCACGATGATTTTCGCGCCATCTTCTGGCTGGCGGTCATTCCTGGGCTGGCCTCGGTCACCCTGCTCGCCATCGGCCTGCGGGAACCCAAAGAGAGCGACCGGCGCGAGCGCCACAACCCCCTGCGACGCGACAGCCTGCGCCGGCTGGGTAAACCCTATCGCTGGGTGCTGCTGATCGGCGCCCTGTTTACCCTGGCCCGCTTCAGCGAAGCCTTTCTGGTGCTGCGTGCCCAGCAAAGCGGCATGGCGCTGGCACTGGTACCGCTGGTCATGGTGGCGATGAATCTGATCTATGCCCTCAGCGCCTACCCGTTCGGCCGCCTCTCGGATCGCATGAGTCACCGCACCCTGCTGATCTGGGGGTTGCTGGTGCTGATTGCCGCCGATCTGGTGCTGGCGGCCAGCACCCACTGGGGCGTGCTGCTGGCAGGGGTGATACTGTGGGGTATTCACATGGGAATGACCCAGGGGCTGCTGGCCGCCATGGTGGCCGCCACGGCCCCGGCGGATCTGCGCGGCAGCGCGTTTGGCTTCTTCAACCTCGTCTGCGGCCTCGCCATGTTGCTGGCCAGCCTGCTGGCCGGCCTGCTGTGGGACAATCTGGGCCCCGCCTTCACCTTCTACGCCGGCGCCACCTGCTGCCTGCTCACCCTGCTGATACTCAGCAAATACCAGCCGCCGCCATCCACCACGACGCCATGATCCGAAAACACCGGCGTCCGGATAGCAAAAAGCCCCCGGCAACTAGGTTGCCGGGGGCTTTTTCTGAAGATGGCGGAGGAGGTGGGATTTGAACCCACGGATGGTCGCCCATCGCCGGTTTTCAAGACCGGTGCATTCAGCCGCTCTGCCACCCCTCCGAACGGCGTGCATACTACGTCAGCCCCTTGTTCATATGCAATACATATTTGATTTGGGATAGTAGGGGGAAACAGGCTGGGGTGGGGCTTGAAATCAGCGCTCGTCATCCCGACATTCAGTGCATACAATGCGTTAACGAGGCGGATTGCCGCTTCACCCCGGAAATCAAGAGGACACCCAAGATGGATACCCGTTCTATCTATACCGGCACCCAGAGTGCCGCGCGCGATACCAACAAGGTACTGCGCAACACCTATATGCTGCTCTCCCTCACTCTTGGCTTCTCTGCCGTGGTGGCCGGGGTAGCCACCGTGATGAACATGCCGCCCCTGCACTGGGCCATCTTCCTCATCGGCGTCTACGGTCTGATGTTCCTAACCGAGAAGAATCGCGAAAACGGCATGGGGCTGGTGTTCACCTTCGCCCTGACCGGTCTGCTGGGCTACAGCCTGGGCCCCATCATCAACATGTACATGAACAACGGCGGCGGCGAGATCGTGATGACCGCGCTCGGCGGCACCGCGCTCACCTTCTTCGGTCTGTCGGCCTATGCCCTGACCACCAAGCGTGACCTCTCCTTCATCGGCGGCATGCTGTTCGTCGGTTTCTGGGTCCTGCTGGTGGCCATGATCGCCAACATCTTCCTGCAGATGAGCGCCCTGAGCCTGGCCCTGTCCGCCATGTTCATGCTGTTCTCCTCCGGCGCCATCCTGCTGACCACCCAGCAGATCGTGCGCGGCGGCGAGACCAACTATATCTCCGCCACCGTCACCCTGTACGTCTCCATCTACAACATCTTCCTGAGCCTGCTGAGTCTGCTTGGCGGCAACCGCAACTAATCAAACACCCCGCTTCGGCGGGGTTTTTATTGGCGCCTGTTTCTGTCAGGATAAGTTGTAAATCAAGGATATGAAGCGAAGTGGCCCTGATCCAAATCAGGGCCGTTTCGTTGTTGACCGGTTATGCTCTGGTTTTCGTTTCGCTCAAGGGTTGCGTTCTCCCATGCCCACGGATTTCTCTGGCCTGTTGCGCCGTTTGCTGACTGACAGTCATATCTATTTCGCCCTCAAGGTACTGCTGGCCATCATGGGGCTGCTTGCCTTCACTCTGGCGACCGGCGACATCCAGCTCACCGTGCTGCTCTCCCTTGGAGTGGTGGCCGGTGCCATCGCCGAGACCGACGACAGTCTGTGGGGCCGGGTCAAGAACCTCGCCATGACCCTGCTCTGCTTCCTGTTTGCCTCCCTGTGCGTGCAGTACCTCTTCCCCACACCCTGGCTGTTTGCCCTGGGACTGGCAGGTTCCACCTTTATCTTCGTGATGGTGGGGGCGCTCGGTCAGCGCTACGCCACCATCAGCTTCGGCTCCCTGCTCATCGCCATCTACACCATGCTGGGGGCCGCCAAGGCACCGGATCTCTTCTATCAGCCGCTGGCCCTCGGCGCCGGGGCACTCTGGTATGGCCTGGTGTCGCTGATCTGGCTCTGGCTGCTGCCCTACAAGACCCTGCACGAGCAGCTGGCCCAGAGTTACTTTGCCCTCTCCCGCTATCTACTGGAAAAATCCCGCTTCTTCCCGGCCGACGAGCACGGCGCCCAGGCCATTCGTCACAACCTGGCCCAGCTCAACATCAACCTGGTCAACGCCCTGACGCTCACCAAGTCGGCACTCAACGCCCGCCTCAGCACCCGTCACCGGGCCTCCCCCGAGCTGGCCAGCCTGCTGCGCCTCTACCTGCTGGCTCTGGAGATCCACGAGCGGGCCACTTCCAGCCACTACCCCTACAGCAAGCTGGAGGCCGAGCTTAAACAGGGCATCGTGCTTGACGGCTTTCAGGAGGTGTTCCTGCAGCTCTCCGAGGCGTGTCAGCGGCTCGGCTACGCCATCCTGGTGCACAAGCCCTATGCCCACAACAAGCGCATCCACTGGACGCTGGAGGCCCTCGGCGATCAGCTGGAGTTCACCCACCTCAAGCAGCACTACCCGAAAACCCTGCTGACGCCGATGAAGTTCCTGCGCCGCAATCTGGCCAGCATCAACCAGCTGCTGCAAAGCGCCGAGGAGCTGCAAAATCCCGAGCAGGCGCCGCAGAACCTGCCCCCCCTGGCCCGCCCTGCCCGCCTGCCGTTGCTGACCCAGCTCAAACAGCATCTCACCCCCAACTCCATGGTGTTTCGCCATGCCCTGCGGCTGTCGCTCGGGCTGGTGGTGGGCTATGGCATCCTGCAGGCGTTCCACCTGGACAAGGGCTACTGGATCCTGCTGACCGTGCTGTTCGTCTGTCAGCCGAGCTACAGCGCCACCCGCCGCCGGCTGGTGCAGCGCATGCTCGGCACCTTCGCCGGCCTGCTGGTGGGGATCCCGGTGCTCTGGCTGTTCCCCGAATTGCACGTACAACTGGTGGTGATGGGGCTGGCCGCCTTCCTCTTTTTCACCCAGGTGCGCAGCAACTACAGCGCCGCGGTCTGCTTCATCACCCTCTACGTGTTGATGGCATTCAACCTGCTGGACGGTATCGGTTTCGCCATCCTGGGGCCGCGCATGCTCGATACCTTCCTCGGCTGCCTGCTCTCCTACGCCCTGGTGGCTTGGCTGTGGCCGGACTGGCAGTACAAGCGGCTGCCAACCCTGATCGCCAACTCGCTCTCGGCCAACGCCCGCTACCTCTCGGCGGTGCTCGCCAGCCTGCAGCAGCAGCGGGATGAGTCCATCGACTACCGGGTGGCGCGCAAGAGCGCCCATCTGGCGGACAGCGAGCTGGCCATGGCCTGGCAGAGCATGCTGGTGGAGCCGCAGAAGCGTCGCCGTTTTCTCGACCTCTGCTTCACCCTCACCTGGCGCAACCACGCCCTGCTCTCCTACATCTCGGCGCTGGGAGCCCATCGCGACAAGCTGGAGGCCATCGGCGAGCTGGACGAGATCAGCCGTCACCTGAGCCACACCCTGGAGCGGGCTGCCGGCCATCTGGCGGGAGAGATGCCGGAGCAGATCGAGGGGCAGTGCCCGGTCATCACCCCCGACAGCAGCGAGGAGCAGCTGATGCTGACCCAGCAGCTCAACCTCATCAGCCAGCTGGCCGATGAGTTGCTCACCCTGGCCAACGAGAGCCGGTTGCTCACCCGGGAACAAGGCGCTACCATGCCCGCCCAATCCTGACAGGCCACAAGGAGCCCACCATGTCCGAGCATCACCAGCTGGAATTCAACGGCCAACTCATCGACACCGATGCCAAGGGTTATCTGCTCAACAGCAACGACTGGAGCGAGGCGCTGGCGCTGGTACTGGCCGAGCAGGAAGGTATCGTGCTGGAGGAGCCGCACTGGGAAGTGGTGCGCTTTGTGCGCGCCTTCTATCTGGAGTTCAACACCTCCCCCGCCATCCGCGCCCTGGTCAAGGCAATGGAGAAGCAGTACGGCCCCGAGAAGGGCAACAGCCGCTACCTCTACAAGCTGTTCCCGGAAGGCCCCGCCAAGCAGGCCACCAAGATTGGCGGCCTGCCCAAACCGGTGAAATGCATCTAAAAAATACCGCGCCCATCCAAGATGCAGCGCGGTATTTTTTTACCTTGTCGACCCTCTTAAGGGTTGTAAGCCACCACGGAACCACTCAAGCCGGTCATCTGGCCGATGCGGCTCTGCATGCCCTGCAGCTTGGCCTTGGAGACATCCGGCCCGATGAAGACCCGGTTGAGCTGACCCTGGACAGGCGTACGCGGCGAGGTGTGCGCCGAGTAGCCCGCAGCCCGCAGCTTGCCCACCAGCGCATTGACGCTGTCGACGTTCTTGAAGGCGCCGAGCTGCAGGATCCAGCTGCCCTGGGCCGGTGCAGCAGCGGCAGGAGCCGGGGCTGTTGTCGCGGTCGGTTGCCCCATCTTGCTGGCGATGAGATCGTCCATCGACTTGATCTGGCCCGCCTGTGGCTTGTTCTCAACCGGTTTTTGCACTTCGACCGGCTTGGGCGGCACCACCTTGGGCTTGGGCTGCTCCACCGGTTTCTTGGCGATCACCTCAGGCTTGGGCTGGGGCTTGACCACAGGCGGAGTGACGGGCTGGGTCACCGGCTTGGCGGCCGGTTGTTGCACCGGCGGCTGGCCCTGCTTGGCCCCCAGGGTTACCGGCTCAGATACCTCTTCCACCTGCCACTGCTGGGCAGCAGAGGCCTGCTGCTGGCTGGCCAGGTGTTCCGCCGGCAGGGTGCTGGCGGCCGATACCTGCAAGGCGGGCTTGGCGGGCTCCAGTTCCGGGCGCAGCGGGATCTTGGCAAACGCCTCTTCCTTCTGCTCCAGCTTGTGGCCGTCCATCAAATCCGGCAGAAAAATGACAACCAGGGCCACCAGGATGACGGTGCCCACCAGACGGTTTTGAAACTTAGAGGCCAAGTTGAATCCTACCTTTACGTAACTCAATATGCGATTCGGCTCCCCGCCAGAGGGCCGGGGAGCCGGGGTGTGGCCTAGACGGCGACACCCGCCAGAATGTCGGCAACAGTGTAAAACGAACCAAACACAATGACCATATCATCAGGACTCGATGCGGCCAACGCAGCAGCATAGGCCTGCCCCACGCTGTCAAAGGTGGTCGCCGGCCCCCGCTCGCTGCCAAGGGCGGCCGCCAGCTGGGCCGCACTCGCCGCCCGCGGGCCGGTCAAACTGGCCAGATACCATTCACCGATGAGACCATCAAGCTCGGCGAGCGACCCCGCCATGTCCTTGTCCTTGAGCATGCCGACCACGGCGCGGCGCACGCCGGTGCAGGGCATCTTGCGCAGCTGGGCTGCCAGATAGGCGGCAGAATGGGGGTTGTGGGCCACATCGACGATGACCAGCGGCGCACTTTGCAGTTGCTGCATCCGCCCCGCCAGCCGGGCATTGGCCAGCCCTTGCCGAATAGCCTCTTCCGGCAGCGGCAGGCCGAGGGACTCCAGCGCCGCCAGCACGGTGACCGCGTTCATCAGCGGCAGGGCCGGTTTGGGTAGGTCGCGCCACTGATGAAGGCCGTGATAATCCCAGCCGGTGGCGTGCTCATCGCCACGAAAATCAATGCCGACCTGACGCAGGCAGGCACCGAGGCGCGCCGCCTCGCTGGCGATGGTGACGGGCGGATTGGGCTCACCGCTGATGGCGGGTTTGCCGGCGCGATACACCCCCGCCTTCTCCACCGCCACCGCCTCGCGGGTATCCCCCAGCCAGTCGCAGTGATCGAGCGCAATGGAGGTGATCATGGCGACATCGGATTCCACCACATTGGTGGCATCCAGCCGACCGCCCAGCCCCACTTCCAGCAGCAGCACATCGGGCACGGCGCGGCGGAACAGCCACAAGCCCGCCAGGGTGGCGAACTCGAAGAAGGTAAGGGCAATCTCGCCGCGGGCCGCTTCCACCTCGGCAAAGGCGATGCAGTGATCGCTGTCGGCCAGTTCGGCCCCGTTGATCCGCACCCGCTCGGTAAAGCGCAGCAGATGGGGAGAGGAGTAGACGCCGACCTGGTAGCCGGCTTCCGTCAGTATGCTGGCCGCCATGGCACAGCTGGAGCCCTTGCCGTTGGTGCCCGCCACCGTGATCACCTTGAACGGCAGGTGGGTTAAGCCCATGCGGCGGGCCACGGCGCCGACCCGATCCAGCCCCATGTCTATGTTGACCGGGTGGATCTGCTCCAAATAAGAAAGCCAGTCGACCAGCGACCGGCTTTGGGATTGTTGCATGTTGGAACTCATCTTCACTCTTCGATGACGTGAGTATTCAGCATTTTGGCGAGCAGGCTGGCCAGACGGTTGCGCATCTCGCGGCGATCGATGATGAGGTCGATGGCGCCCTTCTCCAGCAGGAACTCGGAGCGCTGGAAGCCTTCCGGCAGCTTCTCGCGCACGGTCTGCTCGATGACGCGCGGACCGGCAAAGCCGATCAGTGCCTTGGGCTCGCCCACGTTGATATCACCCAGCATGGCCAGACTGGCGGAGACGCCACCCATGGTGGGGTCGGTCAGCACGGAGATATAGGGCAAGCCGGCTTTGGACAGACGGTCCAGCGCCGCACTGGTCTTGGCCATCTGCATCAGGGAGAACAGCGCCTCCTGCATGCGGGCACCACCCGAGGTGGAGAAACAGACCAGACCGCGACCTTCCTTGATGCTCTCCTCGACGGCGCGCACGAAACGGGCACCGACCACGGAGGACATGGAGCCACCGATGAAGGAGAACTCGAATGAACAGGCGACAACCGGCACCCCCTTGAGGGTCCCCTTCATCACCACCAGCGCATCTTTTTCTCCCGTCTCTTTCTGGGCGGCAGACAAACGATCCTTGTAGCGCTTGGAATCCTTGAATTTCAAGACATCCTGCGGCTCCAGCTCGGCACCGATCTCGGTGCGGCCCTGCTCGTCGAGAAAACTCTCGAGACGGGCACGGGCGCTGATGCGCATATGATGATCACACTTGGGGCACACTTCGAGATTGCGCTCCAACTCTGCCCGGTAGAGCACCTGTTCACAAGCACTGCACTTGGTCCACACCCCTTCCGGAATGTTGTGACGACGAGGTGTAGTGATCTTGCTCTTGGGAAGGATCTTCTCAAGCCAGCTCATGGAATTCCTTAATGCTTTTGTGCCTGACAAAACGCATCGAGCCTAGATTGTTCAATGACTTAATAGCTCGATGGCAATAAATGACGGATCATTAAACCACAAATTTTCGGGGCCAGTTACTAAAAACTGGTCGTACCCGGTGCCGAGTCCGGCAGCCACAACGGGCCCAGCGGCATCCGCGGCAACCCCAGCTCCGCCGGGTAATCCACGTCCACCAGATAGAGTCCCCCCGCCTTGGCGGTCGGGCCCGCCAGGTTGCGATCCCGGGCTGCCAGCACCTCGGCAATCCACTCCACCGGCTGGAGCCCCTGCCCCACCAGCAGCAGGGAGCCGGTGATGTTGCGCACCATGTGGTGCAGGAAGGCGTTGGCCTTGATGTCGAGCACGATGTAGGGGCCGGAGCGGCTGACACAGAGGTGCGTCACATTGCGCCACGGGGTGTTGGACTGGCAGGCGACGGCCCGGAAGGTGCTGAAGTCGTGCTCCCCGAGCAGGCTCTGGCCCGCCTGGTGCATCAGATCGGCATCGATGGTTTCGTGGTAGTGACTGACGCCACTGCCGAGGATGGCCGGCCGGTAGTTGTGGTTGTAGATGACGTAGCGGTAGCGACGGGCGGTGGCGCTGAAGCGGGCATGAAACCCCTCGTCCACCTGCTTGACCCAGCGCACGGCGATGTCCGGCGGCAGGTTGGAGTTGAGGCCCAGGGTCCAGGCCCCTTCGGCGCGGTTCGCATCGGTATCGAAGTGGATCACTTGGCCGGTGGCGTGGACGCCGGCATCGGTGCGTCCTGCACACTGGATGGAGACGGGGTGATTGGCGATCCGGCTGAGGGCCTTCTCCAGCTCCTCCTGTACGCTGATCACTTCGCGCTGACGCTGCCAGCCGAAATACCGGCTGCCGTCGTATTCAATACCTAGGGCAATTCGCATGGATAAACTTGTCTTCTGATGAAAGGATGCGGTGAAAGAAATGGGGCGGATTATACCCATCTCGCCTCAAAAATCCCAAATCGCAGCGCCCAGGCCAGACCAGGCGCCAAAAAGAAGGGGCAGCTCGTCGGCTGCCCCTGCTGTCATCATGGTGCTGTGGCTACCTAGCCAAGGCGCTTGAGCAGCTTCTCGGCCTCGGCCCGCTGATGCTCGGTGCCCTGCTCCGCCGCCTCCTGCAGCAGCTCGCGGGCGCTGTCCTTGTCGTCGATCTCGAGGTAGGCGCGCGCCAGATCCAGCTTGGCCCCCACTCCGCCATCGTCGGCATCCACGTCAAATCCGGTGGACTCCGGCAGCACCTCGGGGAAGCCATCCAGCCCCACATCCAGCGAGAAGCCCTGATAGGGTTCCTGCTCCGTGGTGGTGGCATCGGCCTCGGCCAGCAACTTGTCGATCTCGACATAACCGCTCTCCTGGGCCTGCTCGCGCGGCTTGACCTCGCCCTGATGGGGCTCCACTTCGGCGAAGGCATCCTCAAAATCGGAGAGGGCCATCTCGTTGGGATCCCAATCCGGTTCTGCCTCTTTCTTACCTTTGACCGGCTCGGGCTCCAGCCCCAGCTCAGCCAGCATCTCGTCGGCACCGGCAGCGGCAGCCTGGTCGGCCCCCGGCTCGGCAAAGGCGGTCTCAAAGTCGCTCAGATCGAAGGAGGCGAGATCCTCATCGCTCACCACCGCCTCGGCGTCCGGCTGGCCGTCATCGGCGCCATCCAGCGTCAGGTCGGCCTCCAGATCCGCATCCAGCTCGGCGAACAGGGCAGCCTGCAGCTCCTCTTCACTCATGACCTCGTTGTCAGCCTTGGGCTTGGGATTGAACTCGCTGGCGAGATCGAGATCCGGCTCGGTGTCGAGGGTGATGGGATCGTCATGGGCCAGATCCAGATCGGGCACCAGATCCGGATCCCGGATGGCGGCCTTGGCGGCTGGTGCCGGCTCGGCATCGAAGCTGGCCAGATCCATCTCGCCATCATCGCTGAACACCAGATCGGCCGGCGCGGCGGGCTCTTCCACCGCCATGTAGCCATCCGGCGTATTGAGATCCGGTGTCGGCCGCATCGGCTCCTCGTCGGCTATGCCGACCGTCATCAGCTCGTCAAACTCGCTGCTCTCCTGATCCATCACCATGGCGGTGGATTCGGATAGGCTCTTCTCCTGCTCTTCCAGCTCGCGGCGAGCACGAGCCCGCAGCCACAGAGTCACCAGCGCCAGCACCAGCAGCACCGGCAACAAGATGATCATGGCGAGGTTGAGCGGCGAGGAGAGCAGGTCCATCAGCCAGTTCTGCTTGGGCTCGGGGGCCGGCGCCGCCGGCGGAACCGGCTTGGCCTTGAGCTCGGCGATCTCTTTTTGCAGGGCGGTCTGATCCTGCAGCTGGGCCTTGAGGGTTTCCACCTCTTCGGTCAGCGACTGCAGTCGCAGCTTGAGCCTGTGGTTCATCTCGGTGACCTGACCGAGCTGGGCATTGGCATCTTCCAGCGCCAACGCCATCTCGGTGGAGGGCTTGCCGACCGGCTTGTCGAGGTCGGCCGGCAGCGGGGCCGGTGCACTGGCGGTGGCGGCACTGGTTGCCGCGGCCTGGCTCGCGACCGGCTCGGGGGCCTTGGCGACCTCCTTGACCTCGGTGGCCGGCTGGGGCGCCTCCACCTTGGGTGCCGGAGCCGGAATGGGCGCCGCCTTGGCGGGCGCTACCTTGGCAACCTCGGGCTTGGTCGGCTCGGCTGCCTTGGTGGAGGTCGCCTTGGGCTGGGCCGGCTTGGTGGCCACCGGTTTGGCAGGTTGAACATGCTTGTTGGCCAGGTATTTCGGGCTCAGCCCTTTCCAGCTGGCGTTGTCACTGCGGAATTTGGCGCGGGCCTCGGCATCCGTGATGACGCTGGCCTCGGCGGCGGTGGGCAGCAGGATGCGCGAGCCTACCAGAATGTGGTTGATGTTGCCGTCAGCGAAACTGCGGGGATTCTTCTCGTAGATCGCCACCATGGTCTGGTAGACGCTGACACTGTTGGAGGGGCGGTACTTGCTCGCCAGGCTCCAGAGGGTGTCGGTGGGACGAATGGGACCATAACTGCCGGCATTGCTCGCGACCTGCCGCACGATCGGCTGGGCCGTCGCTCGGCTGGGCTGGGGCGTGGCGCTGGGAGTGGCGACGGGTTGTGCCAGCGGCTGGGAATTGACGGCGGGCGGAGCCGGCTCGTCCGGGCCTTTGAGCTCAACAAAAAAGGGCTCCCGCGTCGAGTCTTCGGCCTGGGCCATGCCCAGCAGACCCAATGCGAGTAGCGTTGCCAATGTTATGCGGGAATGTCCCATATTCGTTCCTTCGTATGACGGCCCTATCACATTGAAAAATCTGGATAGTTACCCCAAAACAGTCGGTTCAATATAAATCAGGCTCAGGTTGCAAGCCAGCAGTCCGACACATTTAGCACCCAACTTGCCCCTGAGTGTAGGAAAAAACTTAATCAGTTGATATCGCGAAACATTCCAGAAGTCGCACTGTGCGCCCCCGGTCACATCTGCCTCGCGCTCGGCAGTGCCATCTCTGGCGGGCATCCCTCCCCGCCAGACCCATGGACTCGCCGATCAGAGGTAATCGCGCACCAGCAGTTCGGCAATCTGCACGCTGTTGGTCGCGGCGCCCTTACGAACGTTATCGGCCACGATCCACATATTTATACCGCAGGGGTGAGAAATATCCTGGCGAACCCGGCCCACCTGTACCTCATCCTTGCCGGTTGCGTCGCGCACCGGGGTCGGATAGTCATGCTCGTCGTCAAACAGGGTGACGCCCGGCGCCTGGCGCAGCAGCTCTTTCACCTGCTCGGCGTCGAGCGGCTGATGCAGCTCGACGTGGACCGCCTCGGCATGGCCGTAGAACACCGGCACTCGCACGCAGGTGGGGTTCACGGCGATGCTGGCATCCCCCAGGATCTTCTGGGTCTCCCACACCATCTTCATCTCTTCCCGGGTGTAGCCGTTGTCGGTGAAGCTGTCGATCTGCGGAATGAGGTTGAAGGCGATCTGCTGCGGGTAGAGGCTGGGCTCCACCGGACGACCGTTGAGCAGATGGGCGGTCTGGCCGGCCAGCTCGCTCACCCCCTCCTTGCCGGAGCCGGAGACGGACTGATAGGTCGCCACGTTGATGCGAGCGATACCCACCTCATCGTGCAAAGGCTTCAGTGCCACCAGCATCTGGATGGTGGAGCAGTTGGGGTTGGCGATGATGTTGCGATTGCGAAAATCGGCCAGGGCGTCCGGGTTCACTTCCGGAATGACCAGGGGGATCTCTTCGTCGTAACGGAAGCAGGAGGTGTTGTCGATGACGATGCAGCCGTGCTCGGCGGCAATCGGCGCCCACTTGGCAGAGACCTCGGCCCCGGCGGAGAAGAGGGCGATCTGCACCTGGCTCCAGTCAAACTCCTCCACATCCAGGATCTCGACGTTCTTGCCGGCAAAACGCACCGTGTCGCCGGCGCTGCGGCTGGAGGCCAGCGGATAGAGGGTGGCGATCGGGAAGGCACGCTCTTCCAGGATCTCGATCATCGCCTCGCCCACGGCGCCGCTGGCGCCCAATACCGCTACGTTGAATTGCTGACTCACTGCTGTTCTCTCCTATGATGGTGCCGGTGACGCGCGCTGGCATCACCGCTGGCAGGCGGACCTGCCTGATAGCGGGTCTGGCGTCAGCCAGACCGGGTATGGGCGGGACAAGGCTCCCCCCCTTCAAGTATGTAGAGCGCTCAGCCGGGCTGGCAGACAAACCCGAGCCGGGCCAGGGCATCGCTCGCAAACGGCCCCTTCAGCTGCAGGGCCGAGAGCTCGCGCCGCTCAGGATAATCTTTGCGCTGCTCATCGAAGCTGCCCGCCACACCGAGCCGGTTGCGAAAACGGGCGTCATCACGGCGCACGTCATAAATAAGGTGGACCAGTTGCTTGATCAATGCCTGATCCGCCGGCTGGCCCGGCGTCACCTCGCGCACCTCGGGGATGGGCAGCAGACTCTGCAGATCCTGGCGCGGCGTGCGCCCCAGCTGGCGGCAGAGCGCCTCATAGAGCATCCAGGTGCCGCGCGCCTTGCCCTCCAGGCTGTAACCTGCAATGTGCGGGGTCGCCAGCTCGGTATGGGGCACCAGGGCCTGTAGCGGCTCCGGCTCCCCTTCCCACACGTCCATCACCAGTCGCAGCGGCGCCTGGCTCTGCTGGCGCGCCAGCAAGGCCTGGTTGTCCCACACCTCACCGCGGGAGGCGTTGATGAGGATCTGCCCGGCCGGGCGGGCGGCAATCTGCGCCGCATCCAGCAGATGGAAGGTGGCATCCGGCCCCTGACGGGTAATGGGAACGTGGAAGCTGACGATGTCGGCCTCAAGGGCCTGCGGGTAATCGACAAACTGCACCGCCTCGTTGGCCTCGGCGGCGCGGGCCCGGGGCGGATCGCAGCGCAGCACCCGCATGCCGAGGGCCTCGGCCTTGCCTGCCACGCACTCGCCGGTGTTGCCGGCGCCGATGACCGCGAGGCTCATCTCGCTCAAGTTGAGCTCATGGCGCTCGGCCAGCACCAGCAGGGCGGAGAGCACATAGTCGCCGACCGAATATTTGTTGCAGCCGGGGGCACTGAAGAAGGGAATGCCTCGCTCGGCCAGCAGCGCCTTGTCCACATGATCGGTGCCTATGGTGGCGGTGCCGACGAAGCTCAGCCGCGGGCAGCTGGCCAAGAGGGCAGCGTCCACCCGGGTGACGGAGCGCACCAGCAGCACGTCGGCCTCTTGCAGATCCGCCGCCTGCATCTGCCTGCCGGGCAGCGGGATGACCTCACCAAACTCGGCAAACAACTCACGGGCGTGGGGCATATTTTCATCAACGACGATCTTCATCGGGCTCTCTCACTTCGCTAGCGGCCACAAGCGCGCCATTCTAGCCCAAACAGACCGAAGTTTCAGATGCTTATTCACCCATACGCGGCCGTCGCCGCGACTTTCTGCCGGGGTGGGTGCGCGATTGCCTCATCTGCACCCGATGAAGCGCCCTGCCCGGGCAATATCTGCTGACCGCCCCGCCATCAGCGGACCTTGGTCAACAATCAGACCATCACCACACTCATTTGTAACCCCGTGTTACAGGGAGCGGGGCGCGACTTGACCGACCGGGTTGGGCTGGCACAATGACGCCTCTTTTTTTTCTGCCCAGGAATGGGCACCTTGCCGAGCCCCGTTATGCCGACTCACGCCTCTTCCCTGCCGCGCCGCCAGGTGCTGTGTTTCAGTGCCGCCCTGATCCTGCCGCTGCTCCTGCTGGCCTGCCTGCCCTGGCAACCGTTCATGAGCCAGGCTCTGCACTCGGACTGGCTCTGGTGGCCCTACGCCCTCACCCGCATGGTGGATGTGCCCGGCATCGGCGTCAGCATCCTGGCCCTGCTGCTGCTGACCCGACACAAGCTGACGCTCAGCCTGCCGGCACTGCTGGCCCTCGGCGCCGCCCTGTTTGCCGTGCTGGCCGGCGACTGGCTCATCAAGAGCCTGATCAAGCATCTGACCGAGGAGCCCCGCCCCTATCTGCTCTGGCTGGAGAGCCAGAACCTGATCCCCGCCATCCAGCAGTTCTACGCCGGCAAGGTGGAGGTGCGCAGCGAACAGGTCCATGCGGCCAGCCAGCTGCTGGCGCTGCCCGAGTGGCTCGCCAACCACTGGCAGGCGGAGGTGAACTACGCCTTCCCCTCCGGCCACAGCATCGCCGCCATGAGCCTGGCCCAGTTCTTCGGCCTGATCTGGCTGGCGCGCGCCCCAGCCGGCGCCTGGTTGCTGCCGCTGTGGGCCATCGGTGTCGGCCTGTCGCGCATGCTGATCGGCATGCACTGGCCACTGGATGTGCTGGCGAGCGCCCTGCTCGGCAGCCTCACCTCGCTGTTCGCGGTGCGCTGGTGGCTACGCCGTTACTAACAATGCGTGCGACAAAAAAACGGGCACCTGCGGGTGCCCGTTTTTGTTCTCTGCTCTCTGCCGTGGTGGCTCAGTTGCTGGCGCTCGCGCCCTGCCACCCCTGCGGGTACTTGTAGCCGACGAAGCGCTTGGCGGCATAGGCCTTGAAGGCGGCCGAGTTGTAGGCCTCTGCCACATCTTTGGCGAAGGGCTTGTCCGCATCGGCACTTTTTACCACCACCCAGTTGATGAAGTCGTAGCTGCGCTCAAGGAACAGGCCTGAGCTGAAGGGAATGCCGCTTGAGGCGGCAAAATTGCCGTTGATGACCGAGAAGTCTACGTCTTCGCGCGAGCGGGGCAGCTGGGCCGCCTCCAGCAGCACCAGCTTGAGGTTGTGCGGGTTTTGCACCACGTCGAACTCGCTCGCCTTGAGGGGATTTATCCCCTCCTTGAGGGTCAGCCAGCCCAGATCCTGCAGCATCAGCAGCGCCCGCGCCTGATTGGTGGGGTCGTTCGGTATGGCCACCGTGCTCCCCTCCTGCACCGCCTTCAGATCTCCCAGCTTGCCGGCATAGAGCCCCATGGGGCCGGTCGGTACCTGGGTAATGGGGGCGAGCGACAGCCCCCGATCCTTGGCAAAGCTCTCCAGATAGGGCTTGTGCTGGAAGCAGTTCACATCGAGCGAGCCGTCGGCCAGCGCGATATTGGGGGTCACATAATCGGTGAACTCCACCAGTTTGACCTGGTAGCCCTTGGCTTCGAGCTGGGGCTTGATGGAGTCGGTCACCATGTCGGCAAAATCCCCCACAGTAGTGCCGATGACGATCGCCTGTTTGGCCGGATCGGCGGCCAGCGTGGCCAATGGCAGGGTTCCGGCCAGCAGGGCCAGGGCGGAAAGAGCAAAGAAGGAACGACGCTGCATAAAAACTCCCTGTAAACATCTCAACGGCTGGCGCGATGGCAGAGTCGTGCTTGAACCACCACAACCATCTAGCCATCCAAACGGCTAATTAAACACACCATAACAGAGCCGTTTCTCTTCGCCAAGCAACAAAACCGGGCAAGGTTTGTCGGATGCTTGCTAACCCCGGCTTTCAACCTTGCTGGGTACCCAAACAAGAAATATTTGATAAACCACACAGTTATTGCTTTTGCCCTCTCCCCTAATCGGCCATAGCTGGCTTATCGTGGTCACTTGATGGCTGTTGCGTGTGATGGACCTTGTTATTCAACCAGCAAAGGAACTGCTGTGGACACATATCTGGCACTCAATGCTCTCATTTTGCAGGCCAAGAATATTCCATACATAGCACAGACTGCGGCGCAGTTTTTATTTCGAACGGGAAAAGTGCCCAGACAGTGATAAATTTTTACAACTGAATTTATTGTGATGACAGGAGGTCACTTGAAAGATAAAGAGAAAATAGCGGTCTTTATCGATGCAGATAATGCACCAGCCAGCAAGATGGACAGAGTATTGTCAGAACTGGCTCGCTATGGTGTAGTCAATATTCGTAAGGCATATGGAAACTGGAAAAACCCCGCCCTCAAGTCATGGGAAGAAATATTGCACGAATTTGCCATTCAACCCGTGCAGCAATTCGACTTGACCAAGGGAAAAAATGCGACCGATATGGCTTTGGTCATCGATGTTATGGATGTGCTTTATACCAAGGATGTGGATGTTATCTGCCTCGTCTCTTCTGACTGTGACTTCACCCCTCTTGTTACCCGATGTCTGGCTGATGGCAAGTTTGTGATAGGGTTTGGCGAGCGTAAAGCCTCGATGCCTTTCGTCAATAGCTGCTCTCGCTTTCTCTATCTGGATGCAGAACTGCAGGATATTCAAGAAGAGCACCCCGTTACCAAGCAAGCCAAGAATCTCAAGAGTGATACACGCCTCATCAATTTGCTCAGACAAGCCATTGAAGCAGTTGAAGAAGGCGGAGGCTGGGCAAGGTTAAGCCCAATTGGCAGCCATATCTCAAATCATGCCTCATTCGATCAACGAAATTATGGCTTTAAAAAACTCAGTGACCTGTTCATGGCAATTGACTTGTTCGAGATGAAGAAGACAGACAACTCAGTATTATGGGTAAGAGATAAAAAACGGGCATCCCAATTAACCAAATCCAGATAGAGTGATGGTTGTTTTTTCAACTGGCAGGCAGGTGCAGGAAAAATACTTCGACTCAGAGCTGCTACATTTTATGGCTTGGTTGCCACCAAATTTACATTTTGAATTACTTTATTTTTGACCTGCTCCGGCCCTGCCGGTAGGTTTATGCCTTATCGACACAGTGCTGTGACTCATATTTTATACGTCACCTTGTCAGTCGCGAACGACATGGAGGGTTCGCTAACTCACCAGCAGGGAGCACGCCCCCCCCCTATTCAAGGAGTATTCATGACCCCCAAACAACATCTGCTCGCCAAGGCCATCTTTATCGTTGCGACCATGCTCTCCCTCGCCATGATCGCCTTCGTCGCCTGGGCCGTCGTCACGGTCAGTCCGCTCCACCCGGCTGACATGGCGCCGTCGCAGAGTCTCAGCCTTGGCCTGGCAACCGCCATCGCCCTGTTTGTGCTCGCCTTCAACTATGTCGCTTATCGCGGGCTCACCGAACAGGTGACCGCCTTCAAGGTAGTCTTCTGGTGCTTCGTCGCCCTGCAGTTGTTCGCCTTTCCGATCGGTACCGTCATCGCGCTGACCCTCATCTATCTGTGGAACCAGTCGCGCGCCTCCCTCGCCCGCCCACTCGGCGCCACTGTCTCACTCTGATCCGGGAGAGTATCCATGCTGACCACCACGAACACCGGCCTGCTGGTCGTCGATATTCAGGGCAAACTGGCCCGTCTGGTCGAGGGGAGCGATGCCCTCATCGCCAATGCCGCCAGACTGGTGGCGGGGGCCCGTCTATTGGGCCTGCCGGTTGTCTGGCTGGAGCAGAACCCGGACAAGCTTGGGGCCACCGTGCCCGAGCTGCAGTTGATGCAGGCAGGCGATCTGGTGCTGCCCAAGCACAGCTTCGGTGCGCTGGGGGAGCCGGCGCTGGCCGACGCCCTCACCCGCCAGGGCGTCAGCCACTGGCTGGTGTGCGGCATCGAGGCCCATATCTGCGTCTACCAGACGGTGTTGGGATTGCTGGACGCGGGCAGCCAGGTGTCGCTGGTGGTGGATGCGGTGTCATCGCGCAGCGCCGCCAACCGGGAGCTCGCCATCCACAAGCTGGCGGCGCACGGGGCCGAACTCACCTCGGTGGAGATGTGCCTCTACGAGCTGCTGGGCGATTGTCGCCATCCGGCGTTTCGATCCATTCTGGCGTTGATCAAATAGCCCCTGCCGTCCGGCGTTTCGTACCATATTGCTGCCGCTGATCAAATAGCCTCCCCTGCCGGCCAGCTACGTCATCCCACCCGGCGCCATTGGCGCCGTGTGGCTTGCCTGCAGTGCCCCCTGTTTTCATCGCAGCGGCGCTCCCGCCAGCGCGAAGATTTCCCCCATCCTGCGCAGATCCGCCCCACCTCTCTCACACCGGTAGCGGCCCGTCAGACGTTAACAAACGGTTACTAATCGATTGATATAAAAAGATAAATATCAATAGCGCCAAACTGAGAAAAGTTCTCAATACAGCACAGAAAAGGATTCGCAGGAACCCCCACATGGTCTGTCGATTATTTGTTGTGAGATTTCTTTGAGCCTTATCTCAGAATGAAAATGAGTGCTTTTTGACTCTGTTCTTCCCATGTATAGATGCCAGTCGCACCCAGGACGGTGCGATATAAGATGGAGTTTATTAATGAGAAAAACATCGTTAGCGTTGGCAATCTCGGCCCTGCTCTCGGCCCTGCCCATCGCTTCAGTTCAGGCGAGTGAGAGTTGCACCCCATTGACCGGCAAGGAAGTCGGCCTCGATACCGGCCGCAGCAGCGCCGAGCGCTGCCTGCCCGGCATCAACCCGCTGCAGGATCAGCAGTGGCACCTGCTCAACAGCGGCCAGAATGCCTTCAGCCCCCGCGGCGGCGTGGCAGGCAACGACCTCAACCTCTGGTGGGCACACCGTACCGGCGTGCAGGGCCAGGACATCAACGTGGCCGTGGTGGATGACGGCCTGGCCATCGCCCACCCCGACCTGGCCGACAATGTGCGCCCCGGCTCGAAAAACGTGGTGACCGGTAGTAGCGACCCCACCCCGACCGATCCGGACAGTGCCCACGGCACCTCGGTCTCCGGCCTGATCGGGGCGGTCGACAACCGCATCGGCACCCTGGGGGTGGCCCCTCGCGTCCAGCTGCAGGGGTTCAACCTGCTGGACGAGCGCAGCAAGCAGCTGCAGAAGGACTGGCTCTATGCGCTGGGCGGCAGCCCCGCCACCGCCGACAACCGGGTCTTCAACCAGAGCTACGGCATGAGCCTGGTAGATCCGCAAAGCGCCAGCGGGCTGGATCAGGTTCAGCTCGATCGCCTGTTCGAGCAGCAGACCCAGCAGGCGCAGGGCGCGGCCTACATCAAGGCGGCAGGCAATGGCTTCAACCGCATCGCCGCGGGTGACTACATGTTCAGCCGCACCGGCGTCCTGCCCAAGCTGCCGTTCGAGAACAGCAACATAGACCCCTCCAACAGCAACTTCTGGAACCTGGTGGTGAGCGCCATCAATGCCGACGGAGTGCGTTCCTCCTACTCCAGCGTCGGCAGCAACGTCTTCCTGAGCGCCCCCGGCGGGGAGTACGGTACCGATGCGCCGGCCATGGTGACCACGGATCTGCCCGGCTGCGACATGGGCTACAACCGCACCGACGATCCCAGCACCAACCGACTGCACAACAACCCGCAGCTGGATGCCACCTGCGACTACAACGGCGTGATGAACGGCACCTCGTCGGCCACCCCCAACACCTCGGGCGCCATGGCGCTGCTGATGTCCGCCTATCCGGATCTGTCGGTGCGGGATCTGCGCGATCTGCTGGCCCGCAACGCCACCCGCATCGATGCCGGCCAGCAGCCGGTCCAGGTCAGCTATACCGCCGCCAACGGTCAACCCCGCCAGGTCACCGGCCTGGAAGGGTGGGAGCGCAACGCCGCCGGCCTCTGGTACAGCCCCACCTATGGCTTTGGTCTCATCGACGTGAACAAGACCCTGACGGCCGCCGCCAACCACACCCCGCTGCCGCCGCTGGTGCAATTGCCGGCTCAGAAGGTCACGGTGCCGCGCAGTGAAGGGAGCATCGCGGATGTGGGCAGCAGTGCCACCCGCTCCAGCACCCAGGTGGCGCAGGCCTTGACCGTGGAAGCGGTCCAGGTCACGGTGAGCCTGGATCATCAGCGCCTGCCCGACCTGCTGATCGAGCTGGTCTCCCCGTCCGGTACCCGCAGCGTGCTGCTCAACCCCAACAACAGCCTGGTGGGGCAATCCCTCGACCGGCAGCAGCTGGGTTATGTGCGCACCAAGGGGCTGCGCGACATGCGCATGCTCTCCCACAAATTCTATGGCGAAGCGGCCCAGGGCGAGTGGCGACTGGAGGTGACCGACGTCTCCAACAGCAGCCGCCAGCTGACCCTGGTTGACCTCAACACCAACCGCCGCAGCACCCTGACCGAGCGCAACAACAGCCAACCGGGTCAACTGCTCAACTGGTCCCTGCGGGTGATCGGCCACGATGCCGCCCGCTCATGATCACAAGGAGTCACAAGATGAAACACAGCTTACTCGGCCTGGCCCTGGCCGGCCTCCTGGCTTCGGCCGGCGTGCACGCCGCCGATGAATCGGTGGTGATCGACGGCAAGCTGTACCGCACCATAGAGGTGAACGGTCAGACCTACCTCACCCCGGACAACGGCAGCAAGCAGCGAGTCGCCCGCAGCGCAGACGGCAAGGCGCCCCGGCAAACCCTGCGCAGCGGCGACGTGCTGCTGCAAGGGGTGGCCAGCCCTGAGCTCACCGCCAGCGGCACCCTGCTGGTGGAAGCCGATGACAACCAGGCCAGCGCGCTGGCCAGCCGGCACGGCCTGCGCTTCAAGCAGAGCAGCGGCGGCATCGCCCTGCTGGAGGCCAAGCCGGGCACCGATCTGAACGCCATCGCCACGGCGCTCAAGCAGGAGGGGGTCAAGGTGCAGATTGAACTCGCCGGGGCCCTCAAACGGCCCAAGTGAGCCGCTCCGGGCCAGCGCCCGGACGCTTTGACTTATCTTCGAGGGGGCCACCGGCCCCCTCGCGTATTGCCCGCAGCCAGCGTTATTGGCCATCAGGCCACCCGTTTTCCCGCATCTTTCCCGCCCTTTCCCCCTCTTGCCACCTTCAACCCTTGGTTTGCCCCCTTCGATGCGACCTCGCTCACAACTCGGCCCCCTTGCTCCCGTCGGCACATTTCTCGCTCCCCCGGGGCAAGGCGGCCATCGCCCGGCTTGTTAACCTGCCAGCAGCCAAACGCCTGCCCACGGGTCCGTTTGGTCTTCCTTGCGATATCCAATGGCAGCCGCCAGCAGAGCGGCCCAGCCCGGGCGGATGCCTTGCACCCGGTGTCGA
Source organism: Aeromonas sp. FDAARGOS 1408 (assembly GCF_019048665.1). Classification (NCBI taxonomy): domain Bacteria; kingdom Pseudomonadati; phylum Pseudomonadota; class Gammaproteobacteria; order Aeromonadales; family Aeromonadaceae; genus Aeromonas; species Aeromonas sp. FDAARGOS 1408. The sequence continues at coordinate 2,314,343 of NZ_CP077394.1, forward strand.
TATCTCCTTTTTATTTTTATTCAGACAGTTACGAGGACGTCTTCATGCCTATCACCACAAAATTGAAAGCGGTTTCACTGGGGGTCAGCCTGGCGCTGGCCGGCCTGCTGGTCGGTTGCAACCAGAATGATTCGGATCCCCTGGTCAAGGACGATGCCTATTACCGCGGCCAGGCCGAGGCCATGGTGGCCAAGCTGACCCTGAGCGAGAAGCTGGACCTGCTCTCCGGCCCCGGTTATGGCAGTGCCAACGGCGCCATCAACGTCAAGCAGGATGTGCCCGGCGTGGCGGGTTACATCAACGGCGTGCTGCGCAGCGCAGACGGCATCGACATTCCGGCCCTCAAACTGGCCGACGGGCCGGCCGGGGTGCGGATCAACGCCAACCGCGACGGTGACAGCGCCAGCTACTACGCCACCGCCTGGCCCATCGGCTCACTGCTCGCCTCCAGCTGGGACGTCAAGCTGGTCAAGGCTGTCGGCGAAGCCATGGGGGACGAGGTGCGCCAGTACGGAGTCGACATCCTGCTGGCCCCGGGCATGAACATCCAGCGCAACCCGCTCAATGGCCGCAACTTCGAGTACTACTCGGAAGATCCCCTGCTCACCGGCAAAATCGGCGCCGCCATGGTCAACGGGGTGGAGAGCAACGGGGTGGGCACCACCATCAAGCACTACTTCGGCAACAACTCAGAGACCAACCGCAACCAGATCAACGACATCGGCGAACCGAGAACCTTCCGCGAGATCTATCTGCGCGGCTTCCAGATCGCGGTGGACGAGGCCCAGCCCTGGGCGGTGATGACCTCCTACAACAAGGTCAACGGCACCTATGTCAACGAGCGCAGGGATGCGGTAACCGACCTGCTGCGCGGCGAGTGGAAGTTCGACGGCCTGGTGATGTCCGACTGGTTTGCCGGCGATGTGGCCAACAACGCCTACAAGCAGGTGCTGGCGGGACAAGATTTGATCGAGCCGGGCAACGTCAAGGAGCAGTTGCAGCAATCCATCGAGCAGGGCGATCTCGACGAGGCCAAGGTGAACGAGGCCGCCATCCACATCCTGACCCAGGTGATGAAGAGCCCCTCCTACAACCAGCTGGCCATCAGCAACAGCCCGGATCTGACCGCCCACGCCAAACTGGCCCGTCAGGCCGGCGCCGAGAGCATGGTGCTGCTGCGCAACGAGGCCGCGGCCCTGCCGCTGGCGACAAGCAGCACGCTGGCCAGTTTTGGCATCAACCAGATCAACACCTACAAGGGCGGCACCGGCAGCGGGGATGTGAACGCCGCCAGCACCGCCACCATCGCGCAGGGACTGGCGGCACGCTTCCCGGTCAACGAGGCGCTGCAGAGCTACTACCGCGATTTTTACGAGAACAACAAGGTCTACCACGAGGGGCAATTTGGCGCCAAGGGCTACTACACCTGTGCCGAGGCACCGATCAGCGGAGATCTGGAGGCCCTGATCGCCAGTGCGGCCGCCACCCAGCAAGCCGCCGTCATCAGCATCGGCCGCCAGGCCGGGGAAGGGGCGGATCGCAGCAGCGGCAAGGGGGACTATCTGCTCGGTGATGACGAGCGCGCCCTCATCGACGCGGTGAGCAGCGCCTTCCACGCCCAGGGCAAGAAGGTGGTGGTGGTGCTCAACGTCAACGGCGTCATCGACACCGCCCAATGGGGCGACAAGGTGGATGGCATCCTGCTGGCCTACATGGCTGGCCAGGAGACCGGCCACGCGGTGGCGGATGTGCTCTCAGGCGCGGTCAACCCGAGCGGCAAGCTGGCCCAGAGCTTCCCGCAAAGTTACGCCAGCGTCCCCTCCGCCGGCACCTTCCCGGGTGAGGACACCGACGGAGATGGCGAACCGGACGATCTCTACTACAACGAGGGGATCTACGTGGGCTATCGCTACTACAACACCTTCGAGCAGGCGGTCTCCTACCCGTTCGGCTTCGGTCTCTCCTACACCAGCTTCAGCTACACCAGCCCCGCCATCGCCAGCAATACCCTGGAGGGTGGCAGCGCCGGCAACCTGGTGCTGACCGCCACCATCACCAACACCGGCGCCGTGGCAGGCAAGGAGGCGGCCCAGGTCTATGTGACCGCCCCCGAGGTCAAGCTGAAGAAACCGCTCATCGAGCTCAAGGCCTTTGCCAAGACGGCGCAACTGGTACCGGGGGCCAGCGAACAGCTGAGCTTCACCATTCCGGCCAGCATCCTCGCCAGCTTCGATGAGGCCAGCAACCAGTGGATCGTGGAGCCGGGTCGCTACAGCGCCTACATCAGCCCCTCGTCGGATGTCTCCAGCAGTACGCCGGTCAGCTTCACGGTGAGCAAGGAGATAGTGGTGAGCAACACCACGCCAGGGGCACTGGCACTGCCGGCCGGGGTGGATCCCACCAGCGTCACCACCATCACCCGCTAACATGGGCAGGCACGGCCGGGCACCCAGCCTTGCCTTGCCTGACAGTTGCTCAACAATGACCCGACCACGGGACCGGCCTTGCGCCGGTCCCGTTCTTATTGGCGGGCGTTACGATAGGCCAGCGGCGTCATGCGGGTGTTGGCCTTGAAGAAGCGGTTGAAGGCGCTCTGGGACGAGAAGCCGACCCGATCGCTGATGTTCTGCAGCGGTTGATCCCCCTCCCCCAGCAAGCGGCAGGCTTCGCTCACCCTCGCGTCCCTCAGCAGGGTCGAGAAGCTGCTCCCCTCCCCCTGCAATTTGCGATTGAGGGTCCAGCGGCTGACGTTCATGGCCGCGCACACCTCCTTGAGCAGGCTCTCGTCGCTCTCCAGTTCCCCTTCCCGGATCTTGTGGCGGATCCGCTCCTCCACCAGATAGGCAAAGGGGGCCCGCTCGGCGATGTCGGCACATATCTGTGCCAGCTGAGCCAGTTGCAGACGACCCAGCGGCTCGTTGTAGCAGTGGCTGGGGCAGTCGAGTTGGGCGTTGTCGATGGTCAGGGTGTTTTCCCCCTGCTCCCAGCGGCAGCGGGTGGCGAAGAACTGATCCAGCAGCTGATGGCGCGGTGGCGGCCGCCCCGTGAAGCCCACCGAGACCCGGGGATCCGCCAGATAGACCCGCAAAATCCGGTAGAGGATGATGAAGTTGGGGATGGCCTGACTCGCCCCCAGGCTGGCGGGCCCCTGATTGACATACAAGTATTGGCTGGCCTGCGTCCCCCGCCGCACCCGCAGCTCGTCACAACTGCCGATGATGGGGCGATAGGCCAGCAGCACCTCGAGCGCCGCCCGCGGCGAGGGCTGGTTCAGGCACAGGCTGATGAGCGGCGGATAGTGCTGGTAGAGCTGGCCGATGTCGTAGGAGAGGATGGTTTCGTGAAAACTGGCCAGATAGGGCTGCATCAGTTGCAGCATCCGGTAGTGGTTGTGGGCCGGCAGCCGGCCCTGTTCCCGCTCGATGTCGAACGACGTGAGGCCGCCCGCCATCAGAATGGCATCGGGATCGCCCCCCTGCTGCTGGCAGGCTCCCAGCATTCGTCTGATCACCTGGTTTGATACGCTCTGTGACATCTGCCGTCCTGGCCTCCGTGCTGACAGGAAACTGCTCGTGATCCCCCGGCCCGCCACTGGCGGCAGGCCTGCCACCCCGTGCGGCGGGCTGGCGGGACCATTATGGGGCGGTTGCAAAGCGAGCAGATGTAACGGAGTGTAAAAGCACGCGCCAGCGCGCCATTTTGGGCACATCTAGCCGTCATATCGGACCAGCTGCGTCAGGTTCGGTCATGAAAAATGGCGCCCGTGGGCGCCATTTTGATGGGGGCAGTGCAGCCTGCGTCAACTCGCCTTGTGCTGCTCGGCCAGATAGAGCCAGGTGTCGACCACGGTATCCGGGTTGAGCGACACAGAGTCGATGCCCTGCTCGACCAGCCAAGCGGCGAAGTCCGGGTGATCGGACGGCCCCTGGCCGCAGATCCCCACATACTTGCCCGCCTTGCGGGCGGCGGCAATGGCCATCGCCAGCAGCGCCTTGACCGCTTCGTTACGCTCGTCGAACAGGTGGGCGATAAGCCCCGAGTCCCTATCCAGTCCAAGCGTCAGCTGGGTCATGTCGTTGGAGCCGATGGAGAAGCCGTCCACGTGCTCGAGGAACTTGTCTGCCAGCAGGGCGTTGCTCGGGATCTCGCACATCATGATCACCTTGAGCCCCCGCTCGCCACGGCGCAGACCGTTCTCGGCCAGGATGTCGATCACCTGCTCCGCCTCGCCCACGGTGCGCACGAAGGGGATCATCACCTCGACGTTGGTCAGCCCCATCACATCGCGCACCCGCTTGATCGCCTCGCATTCGAGGGCAAAACAGGGGCGGAAGCTGTCGGCGATGTAGCGCGACGCGCCGCGGAAACCGATCATCGGGTTCTCTTCGTGAGGCTCGTAGTCACGACCGCCCACCAGGTTGGCGTACTCGTTGGACTTGAAGTCCGACATCCGCACGATCACCCGCTCCGGCCAGAAGGCGGCGGCCAGGGTGGCGATGCCCTCGGTCAGCTTGGCGACGTAGAACTCGCGCGGGCTCTCGTAGCCAGCGATCATCTTGCCGATGGTGGTCTTGAGTTCGGGGCTTTGGCTGTCAAACTCCAGCAGCGCCTTGGGGTGCACCCCGATCATCCGGTTGATGATGAACTCCAGGCGAGCCAGACCGACACCGGCATTCGGCAGCTGGGCGAAGTCGAATGCCCTGTCCGGGTTGCCGACGTTCATCATGATCTTGATGGGCAGGCGTGGCATGTTGCCCACCTCGGTCACCGCCACGTCGAAGTCGAGCTCGCCGTCGTAGATGAAACCGGTATCCCCTTCCGCGCAGGAGACGGTAATGAGCTGGCCCGGTTCAATGCGCTTGGTGGCATCACCGCAACCCACCACCGCCGGAATGCCCAGTTCGCGGGCGATGATGGCGGCGTGACAGGTACGCCCGCCCCGGTTGGTGACGATGGCGGAGGCCCGCTTCATGATGGGCTCCCAGTCCGGGTCGGTCATGTCGGTGACCAGCACGTCGCCGGGCTGCACTTCGTCCATCTGGCTGATGGAGGAGATGACCCGCGCCGGACCTGCCCCGATCTTGTGGCCGATGGCGCGCCCCTCGATCAGCACCTTACCCGCTTGCTTGAGGGCGAAGCGCTCGAGGGTGTTGGCCTCCTGGCGGCTGCGCACGGTTTCCGGGCGAGCCTGGACGATGTAGAGCTTGCCATCCTGCCCGTCCTTGGCCCACTCGATGTCCATCGGGCGGCCGTAGTGCTGCTCGATGATGAGGGCCTGCTTGGCCAGCTCCATCACCTCGGCATCCGTGATGCAGAAGCGGCTGCGCTCGGCCTCATCGGTGTCGACGATCTGCACCTGGCGGCCGTGGCTGGCATCGCCGGAATAGGTCATCTTGATGAGCTTGGAGCCGAGAGTCTTGCGCACCACCGCCGGGCGTCCTGCCTTGAGGGTCGGTTTGTGCACGTAGAACTCGTCGGGGTTGACCGCCCCCTGCACCACCATCTCGCCAAGGCCCTGGGCGCCGGTGATGAACACCACGTCGTTGAAACCCGACTCGGTATCCAAGGTGAACATGACGCCGGAGGCGGCGAGATCCGAGCGCACCATGCGCTGGATCCCGGCCGACAGGGCGACACCCTTGTGGTCATAGCCCTGATGCACCCGATAGGAGATGGCGCGGTCGTTGAACAGTGAAGCAAACACATGCTTGACGGCAATCATGACGGCGTCGATGCCGCGCACGTTGAGGAAGGTCTCCTGCTGGCCGGCAAACGAGGCATCCGGCATGTCCTCGGCAGTGGCGGAGGAGCGCACCGCAAAGGACGCGTCAAGCCCGCCGCTGAGCTTGTCGTAGGCAACCCGGATCGCCTGCTCCAGCTCGCTCTGGAACGGGGCGTCGATCACCCAGTCACGGATCTGCTGGCCGGCCCGGTTGAGGGCGGCGATGTCGTCCACATCCAGGCTGTCGAGCAGATCGTGGATCTTGCCGTTGAGGCCGCTTGACTCCAGAAACTCGTTAAACGCAAAGGCGGTGGTGGCAAACCCGCCCGGCACGGAAACTCCGGCACCAGAGAGGTTGCTGATCATCTCGCCAAGGGATGCATTTTTGCCGCCAACTCGTTCTACGTCCTGCATTCCGAGTTGCTCGTACCAGAGTACGTACTGTTGCACTTGCATGTCTCCAGGTTGGTGGGCACTGTGCCGCCATGGCACCTTGTGCGCCAGTTTATGTGCGTTATTGTCTGTTTCTACTGTTGCCAACGACCATGAAAACGTTTTCTACTTATTGTCAAAAAAATCCCCGAGCAAGATTTGGGGATGGTCGAATGACACAGACATTCTACAATGCCAACACAAAAAGGTAACGACTCAGGTTTGCAAGCCACTTCACAACTTGGGCACGGCAGACCGGTTGACAAAAACGATATGGTTTCGAGAGATACTTCTTGCCAGCCAGCTCGCCGACCCCCTCACAGGAGCCCCCAGTGCACACCGTATTCTATGTTTCAGACGGCACCGCCATCACAGCCGAAGTGTTCGGCCATGCCGTGTTGAGCCAGTTTCCGCTGGCCTTCGAGCAGATCACCATCCCCTTTGTCGAAACCTTGGAGAAGGCGCGCCAGGTACGGATGCGCATCGACGAGCAGTTCCGCCAGACCGGGGTACGCCCCATTTTGTTCCACACCATCGTCGATCATCAGGTGCGCGAGGAGGTGCTCAAGGCCCAGGCCAGCAGCCACGACTTTCTCAATACCTTCGTCAGCCCGCTGGAGCACGAGCTCGGAGTAAAAGCCGAGCCCAGGCTGCACCGCACTCACGGCATGGAGAACCGCAAGCTCTATGACGATCGCATCGAGGCGGTCAACTTCGCGCTGGCCAACGACGATGGCATCACCACCAAGGAGTATGAGGAGGCCGACATCATCCTGATCGGGGTCTCCCGCTGCGGCAAAACGCCGACCAGCCTCTATCTGGCGCTGCAGTTCGGCATTCGCGCCGCCAACTACCCCTTCATCGAGCAGGACATGGGGGTCCTGGATCTGCCGGCCGCCCTCAAGGCCAATCGTCACAAGCTGTTCGGCCTCACCATCGCCCCCCAGCGGCTGCACGAGATCCGCAACCAGCGCCGCGCCAACAGCCGCTACTCCTCGCTGGAACAGTGCGAACAGGAGCTGGCCTGCGTCGAGCGGCTGTTTCGCCAGGAGGCGATCCGCTTCCTCGACACCAGCTCCCACTCGGTTGAGGAGATCAGCGCCAAGATCCTCGAGGCCACCGGCCTGCGTCGTCAGCTTTATTGAGAAACGCCGCGCGCCGGCAAGCTGGCGATACGGCAAACGACCATAAAAAAGCGCCGGATACATCTGTATCCGGCGCTTGTGGACTGAACCTCAACGGGATTGGGAGCCCGGGCGGTTCAGCTCTCTGTTGTTCATCAGCATGGCGTAGAAGTTGAGCACACCGTGACGCCGCCGTACCCGTTCAGTCAGCCAGAGGGCCGGCAGCAGGCCGATGGCACCGGCGATCAACAAGACAGTCCGCAGGTGCATCACCAGATAGTCATCACCCTCTACGGCCCACACCAGCAGACATCCCGCCGCCATGGTCAGCAGCAGGGGCGAAAGCCACACGGTCAGCCACAGCGCGACGGCCAGCAAACTGCCAATAATACGTTGCATGAAGCGCATCCTTGTTGCACAGGAGATTTCATAAAACAGGAAATACCAGAAGAGTCAACCGAGCAGCATTCGATTGTTCATAATACAGCCAAACACTTCTCTGCCAGCTTCATCGCTCCCTAAAAACCTGCCTTTCGCCGAAAAAACCAGCGAATGATGAGGAAAACAGGTGCATCCGCGATGGATTATCACTATTCTGCTTCCGTTGGTAGTCGCCATAAAAAACAGAAAGCGACTCACTGTAACGAAATAAATACGGATTTCGTCACGTTTCAGGCACGCTTTACCGTGCACGGTCACATGGAGTGACCCGACGGACGAGATGACAGACGAATGACTTCAGAAGACGTAAGGAAGGAAGAATGGATCTTCAACAAAACGGCGAGGAGCTGAAACGCGGTTTGAAAAACCGCCATATCCAGCTCATCGCACTGGGCGGCGCCATCGGTACCGGCCTGTTTCTCGGCATTGCCCAGACCATCAAGATGGCGGGCCCCTCCGTGCTGCTTGGCTATGCCATCGGTGGTTTTATCGCCTTCCTGATCATGCGCCAGCTGGGCGAGATGGTGGTGGAAGAGCCGGTAGCCGGCTCCTTCAGCCACTTCGCCTACAAATACTGGGGTGACTTCGCCGGTTTTGCTTCCGGCTGGAACTACTGGGTGCTCTATGTGCTGGTGAGCATGGCCGAGCTGACCGCGGTGGGCATTTATGTCCAGTACTGGTGGCCCGAGATCCCGACCTGGATGTCGGCGGCCTTCTTCTTCGTGCTGATCAACGCCATCAACCTCTCCAACGTCAAGGCGTTTGGCGAGATGGAGTTCTGGTTTGCCATCATCAAGGTGGTGGCCATCATCGGCATGATTGGCTTCGGCGGCTACCTGCTGGCCAGCGGCAACGGCGGCCCGGACGCCAGCATCAGCAACCTCTGGGCCCAGGGCGGCTTCTTCCCCAACGGCATCAGCGGTCTGGTGATGGCGATGGCGGTGATCATGTTCTCGTTCGGCGGGCTCGAGCTGGTCGGCATCACGGCCGCCGAGGCCGACAATCCCGAGAAGAGCATCCCCAAGGCCACCAATCAGGTGATCTACCGGATCCTCATCTTCTACATCGGCGCCCTGGCCGTGCTGATGTCCCTCTACCCCTGGGGCAAGGTGGTAGAAGGCGGCAGTCCCTTCGTCATGATCTTCCACGCACTGGACAGCAATCTGGTGGCCACCGTGCTCAACATGGTGGTACTGACCGCAGCCCTGTCGGTTTACAACAGCTGTGTCTACTGCAACAGCCGCATGCTGTTTGGTCTGGCCAAGCAGGGCAACGGCCCGCGCAGCCTGCTCAAGACCAACAAGAGCGGTGTGCCTGTGGTGGCCATCTCCGTCTCCGCGGCGGCAACCCTGCTGTGCGTACTCATCAACTACCTGATGCCGGGCAAGGCGTTCGAGCTGTTGATGGCGCTGGTGGTCTCCGCCCTGGTCATCAACTGGGCCATGATAAGCCTGGCGCACCTGAAGTTTCGCAAGAGCAAGCAGGCCGAAGGCGTGGTTCCCAAGTTCAAGGCGTTCTGGTACCCGTTCGGCAACTACCTCTGCCTCGCCTTCATGGCCGGCATCCTGGTCATCATGTACCTGACCCCGGGCATCCAGATCTCGGTACTGCTCATCCCGGTCTGGATCATCGTGCTGGCCATCGGCTATCAGTTCAAGCAGAAGCGCCAGGCTCGCGTCGCGGCCAACTTGGGTTGATGGTATCAACTTCATCGCCCCTCAAAAGCCGGTCACTGACCGGCTTTTTTCTGGCTGGCGCTCCCTCCGCGAACCAACATCCATATCGGCCCCCCCTCTTCACCTATGCAGATGACACCATATGCAGATGGCCCAAGGCCAGGGTCAGCCTCAAGTGCGGGCCGACACAGCCCGCCAAAGTCTGCTTGCAAGAAGGCTTCTCCCTGAAAGCAACAAGCCCGAGACACTGGGCTCGGGCTTGGAGACGACAAGGGGCGAAAGCCGCTGGATTATTCCAGCAGGAAGACGGCTTCCACGTTGTCGGTAATGCTGATCTGCTGCTGTTGATAGCTGTTTTCCATCATGTCGGCGGCGGGCGACATGGCGGCAGCCTTGAGGGCCCGGCTGTAGATCGGCATGGGGGTATTGTTGCGATATTCGACGCTGTAAACCTTGCCGAGCTTCATGCCAAATGCCTTGGCCAGCGACTCCGCCTTGCTTCTGGCATCCTCAACCGCACCGAGGCGAGCCTGTTCTTTCATGGCTTGCGGTGTCTTTAGGCCGTATTCAATCTGGGAAACGGACTCCAGCCCGGCCTTGAGCGCGGTGTCCATCAGCTCGCTCAGCTTGTCGAGTTGATAGAGCTTGACCGCCAGCTGGCGCTGGGCACGATAACCCACCAGTTCCGGCTTCTTGTTCTGCGGATACTGATACTCCGGGGAGATCACCAGATTGCCCGCCTCAACGTCAGTGCGCTTGATGCCCAGCCCTTCGAGCTGACCAAAGAAGGCGGCGACCTTGCCATCCACCTGCTGTTTGGCCTTGATGCCCTGTTTCTCCAGCGCTGTCACGGAGACATTCAGGGTCAGCATGTCGGGCTCTGCTTTTTGCTCGGCATAGCCGCTCACCACCAGATGGGGAGCCTGCGGCACTTCGATGGCAAACAGGGGAGCACTGACCACCAGAGCGGACAGGGTAAGAAGGGGACGCCACATAAAAAAAGACCTCAATCTATTGGAGTGAGGTCATTATGCCCGTCGCCGAATGGGATTCATATATCGTGCAACGGCGGGATCTGATCCAGTACCTGATTGGTCATGTCGATATTGATGCTGATCTCACTGCCAGCCGGCTCCGGATGGCCAGCCGTTACGGGGGAGGCACTGCGGGAGCTGAGCAGCACATCATCATCAAAGTGGAAGGAGTCCCACGACAGAACGTGTCCGGCCAGCGGGGTGACCGGGTCTGCCATGGTATCCACCGTCAGAGGGGCGCAGTCGATGTTGTCGGAATGACCGAGCAGATCCTGCAGGCTGATATCGCTCAGACTTTGCAGCGTATACTCCTGCTCCCCCTGCTCATGGCCAACCAGCACCATCATATGAGGTGGCTGCTCACCCCGGGCCGGCGTGAAGGAAATGGTTGCCGCAGCAAAGTCCACATTCAGTGAACCCGCCACCTCGCCATCATCGCTCTCCAGATCCAGCGCATCAATCCGATCACCCGCCATCGTGGCGTGATAGCCAAACTGGCCGGTACAGGTAATGCTGCCCTGCCCGTCCCAGCTGTAGCGAATGCCATCGATATCGATCCAATTAAATGACTGCATGGTGACCCTCTCCTGTACTGCCGCTATCTTAGCCGCCCCCTCAGTCAAAAAACAGGGGCCAGGCATGGCCCGGCCCCGTTCGCTGGTTACGGATCAACCTTGAGGTTGCCGTCATCCAGCAGCTGCTTGATGATGTCGTGGTTGGTTGTGAGCCCTCCGTTTTGATCCAGATCCAGGTTGCCCTGGAACTGGACGGTCAATTGAGAGCCACCACTCGCCGATCCGTTCGTGTCTATGGTCAGCTTGTTGGTCGTGGTGTCGAACTGCAGATAGTTGTTGAGCACCGTGGCCAGATCATTGTTGTTGAACCCCGAGGGGACACCGACCAGCAGATCCGACAGATCCAGCACATCCCCCCCGTTGGACGGGTTGCCCAGCGTGAAGTCGGTAATGGTGTCGGTACTGCCATCCGCATCGCCAGCAATCCACTTGAAGGTATCGCTGCCAGCGCCCCCCGTCATGGTGTCGCTGCCCAGACCACCGATCAACAGATCGTTGCCATCTCCTCCTTGCAATATGTCGTTGCCAATTCCGCCGATCAGGGTGTCATTGCCGGATTCCCCATAGAGGGTATCGTTGCCGCTGCCACCATCCAGCACATCATTGCCCGACCCGCCAACCAGGGTGTCTTTGCCTCCCATCCCGTACAGCAGATCATCACCATCACCACCCGACAGGATGTTGTCCAGGCTGTTGCCCGTGATGCTGTCTCCAAAGTCGGACCCGATGGCATGCCCTTGCGTACTGGTCAGGGTCACATTCACCGCGCTGGCGGAGTCTTCGTAGTCCACGGTAAAGGGGGCATCCGGCAGCAGGCTCAGACCGATGTTGCTGTGAACGGCATCGCCATCGCCGTCTGTCAGTGTGACCGGCAACTGCAAGTTGACCGGAATACCCGGAGTCGCCACGCTGGAGCCGAAGTCGCCAATCTTGAAGGTGCTCCCTGCGGCATAGTGGAACTCCAGGCTGTTGTAACCATCTGCGGTATACGCCGCCAGTTTGGTATTGGAGATCACCCCGGCAACTGTCGCGACATAAGCCACACCAGCGGTCGGATCGTCATCGGTAAAGTTGACCGTGAAGCTGTGGCCTCCCACCGAGACAACCTGGGACATGCCGGCTCCGATACTGACAATCCTGGTTGAACCGTTATAGCTGATCGCCACGGCGGTCAGTGACTCCTTGTTGCCATCGCCAATATCGTTGTCATTGTCCACATCCTGACGGGCTACCAGTTTTACACTGGAGCTGCTATTGATCGCCGTAAACATGGCGGAGGCACCATTTACATCGTAGTGAGCCTCAAAGGCATGGGTCTGGTTCGCCAGGACGCCGTAGGAGCCACCACTGACCGGGTTGCCGGTCAGATCGATGACAAAGTCTATCCGCATCGCCTCACCCGACCCGACGGATGAACCGCTACTGATCCCCCCCGTGTTGGCAGAGGTGTTGACGGTACCGCCATCCACACCATTGGTCATCGCCGTCAGCAGCAGATCCTTGCTGTTGTCATTCGCTGCCGTATTAAAACCGGCCCAGGATGCATTGCCGCCAACGAAGTCGTAACCCCCGCCGTTGAAGTCGATGGTGGTTTGCCCGCCGTCCACTTCGCCAATCATCTGGATCTGATAAGTCCCGGATGCAGGTTGCAGGGTGGCAATGAACACGGTGCCGGCCGCCGTTGTAGCGGTCAGGGTGATACCATCCGACGACAAGGCATAGGTGATGGGCAAGCCACCCGAGGTCAGGCCACTGCTGCCATTCAGACTGCTGTCAAAGCGGATCGAACCACCATCAGCCCCGTAGTTGTTCAACAGCGAGCCATCGCCATCCAGCAGGAAGGTCTCAGTAAGCCCGGACTGGTTCAACATGACTCCCATTGCGGGCGTCATGACAAGGGGCACATCATCTTCAACCTGCACGATGAAATCCCGTACCAGAGTCACATTGTCCGGTCCTTCATGGGCAGTGATCGCACTGGAGAGGTTCAACGCCTTCAGTTCCAGATCATTGCCATCAGCCTGAGCATGATCTATCGGCCCCTGCAGGGTGAAGGTGTAATCACCATCCGCCTCCACCGCCAGCGTAAAGATCGGTTTGCTGCCGGCCATGGCCACCAGGGTATCCACCCCGACACCATGAACGATGCTGTAGGTGATCGGCACACCGCCTGAGGTCAACGCCGGCAAGCCGGCTGTGCTGCCAACACCGAAACTGACGCCGGCACTGTCAATCACCATATGGGCCAGTGAGCCGCCCACGGTTGTCAGGGACGGGTCGTTGCCAGGCAAGCCGGTGGGCAAACCATCCTCGAACACGGAGGCCGTGATCGGTGTGGTATCCAGCACCAGTATCTTCAGCAAGGCACTGGAGGTGTCACCATCTGCATCCACTATGGTGTAGGTAAAGGTCTCCAACGTATCCACTGCTACATCATTGGGCGGTGTGTAGGAGTAGGAGCCGTCGGCATTGACCACCAACTGGCCACCCAGAGGCGTAGTCATGGGACCCGTTGTTCCTCCTTGCACCAGGAAGGTCACGACATTGCCATTGATGCTGTCGGCAACCCCCACATACGCAGCCGGATTGCTGACGGTGAAGCTGACCTGGAACACGGTTGCGGGGGCATCCGCGCCTGCACTGTCCACGCCGGCAGTCGCATCCACATCCGTGATCACATTGCCAGTGGCAGGAGGCGGCACAGTCGCCTGCAAAGTGGCATCCAGGTCATAGATATTGTTGACCAGCGTCACCGCATCCCCGTTGTCCTCCACCAGTCCCAGCTGGGCGATCGCCGAAGCATTGCCGCTCACGTTCAGACCAACGGCGTAAACTTCAACGTTGTTGTTGTTCACAAAGCTGGTCCAGCCGGCGGGGACATTGCCTTCATTGGGCGCACCATCCGACAGGAAATAGACCTTGGTTTCATACCCGGCCAAGGCAGGGTTTGCCAAATCCGTTGTCAGTTGATTCTGTGCCAGTACCAAGGGGGCATTGTAGTTGGTACCACCGCCATCCGTTGGCAAACCAGAAATGCTGGCCTTGGCCACATCAGGATCACTGGTTTGCGGGATCAGGACTGCACCACTGGCAAAATCAATGACCGTAATGACCAATGGAACCCCCAGCGCCACATACGATTCGATCATGTGGTTCAGGGCATCTTTGGCCAGTTCCAGACGGTTTGGCGAGCCATTTGACGTCGTACCTATCTGCCACAACATGCTGCCCGAGGTATCGATCACCATCACGAGGTTGAAAGGCGGCAAGCCCGCCTCAGTAATGACGATGCTGTTGTCCTTGGCTGTCGGCACATCGTCCTCAAAGTTGATGTTGCCGCCCAGGTCCGCACTCACCGTCCCGGTCGCGGTGTCGTTGTCGCCATCCACCACCGTCACGGTCGCACTCAGCAGCACCTTGCCATTGGCCAGGCTGATGAGGTTGTTGTCGTTGCTGTTGTCCACGTCCTCCGGCAGATGGTCCAGCTCCGCCGACTGCGTCAGCGTCACCGTGCCATTGCTCGCCACGCTGATGCGGAACACTTCCCCGTCCGTGGTCGAGCCCACGATGTCGTTGCCCACCTTGGTCAGGGTGATGGCCAGCCCGTTGCTGGTCAGCCCGCTGTTGCTGTCGGTCACGCTCAGGCTGTAGCCGCTCACCGTGGTGGTGCCCGCACCGTCCGCCCCATAGTTCGGCACCGCCGCGGCCAAGAACGCCGCTGCAAAGCTGCCGGTCGCCGTGTCACTGGCCGCACCGATGGTCTGCGCATCCTGGGTGGTCAGGGTGATGCCACCGTCCGCCACCGCATTGATGGTCACGCTCGGCACATCGTCTTCAAAGTTGATGTTGCCGCCCAGGTCCGCACTCACCGTCCCGGTCGCGGTGTCGTTGTCGCCATCCACCACCGTCACGGTCGCACTCAGCAGCACCTTGCCATTGGCCAGGCTGATGAGGTTGTTGTCATTGCTGCTGTCCACGTCCTCCGGCAGATGGTCCAGCTCCGCCGACTGCGTCAGCGTCACCGTGCCATTGCTCGCCACGCTGATGCGGAACACCTCCCCGTCCGTGGTCGAGCCCACGATGTCGTTGCCCACCTTGGTCAGGGTGATGGCCAGCCCGTTGCTGGTCAGCCCGCTGTTGCTGTCGGTCACGCTCAGGCTGTAGCCGCTCACCGTGGTGGTGCCCGCACCGTCCGCCCCATAGTTCGGCACCGCCGCCGCCAGGAACGCCGCCGCAAAGCTGCCGGTCGCCGTGTCACTGGCCGCACCGATGGTCTGCGCATCCTGGGTGGTCAGGGTGATGCCACCGTCCGCCACCGCATTGATGGTCACGCTCGGCACATCGTCTTCAAAGTTGATGTTGCCGCCCAGGTCCGCACTCACCGTCCCGGTCGCAGTGTCGTTGTCGCCATCCACCACCGTCACGGTCGCACTCAGCAGCACCTTGCCATTGGCCAGGCTGATGAGGTTGTTGTCATTGCTGCTGTCCACGTCCTCCGGCAGATGGTCCAGCTCCGCCGACTGCGTCAGCGTCACCGTGCCATTGCTCGCCACGCTGATGCGGAACACCTCCCCGTCCGTGGTCGAGCCCACGATGTCGTTGCCCACCTTGGTCAGGGTGATGGCCAGCCCGTTGCTGGTCAGCCCGCTGTTGCTGTCGGTCACGCTCAGGCTGTAGCCGCTCACCGTGGTGGTGCCCGCACCGTCCGCCCCATAGTTCGGCACCGCCGCCGCCAGGAACGCCGCCGCAAAGCTGCCGGTCGCCGTGTCACTGGCCGCACCGATGGTCTGCGCATCCTGGGTGGTCAGGGTGATGCCACCGTCCGCCACCGCATTGATGGTCACGCTCGGCACATCGTCTTCAAAGTTGATGTTGCCGCCCAGGTCCGCACTCACCGTCCCGGTCGCAGTGTCGTTGTCGCCATCCACCACCGTCACGGTCGCACTCAGCAGCACCTTGCCATTGGCCAGGCTGATGAGGTTGTTGTCGTTGCTGCTGTCCACGTCCTCCGGCAGATGGTCCAGCTCCGCCGACTGCGTCAGCGTCACCGTGCCATTGCTCGCCACGCTGATGCGGAACACCTCCCCGTCCGTGGTCGAGCCCACGATGTCGTTGCCCACCTTGGTCAGGGTGATGGCCAGCCCGTTGCTGGTCAGCCCGCTGTTGCTGTCGGTCACGCTCAGGCTGTAGCCGCTCACCGTGGTGGTGCCCGCACCGTCCGCCCCATAGTTCGGCACCGCCGCGGCCAAGAACGCCGCTGCAAAGCTGCCGGTCGCCGTGTCACTGGCCGCACCGATGGTCTGCGCATCCTGGGTGGTCAGGGTGATGCCACCGTCTGCCACTGCATTGATGGTCACGCTCGGCACATCGTCTTCAAAGTTGATGTTGCCGCCCAGGTCCGCACTCACCGTCCCGGTCGCAGTGTCGTTGTCGCCATCCACCACCGTCACGGTCGCACTCAGCAGCACCTTGCCATTGGCCAGGCTGATGAGGTTGTTGTCATTGCTGCTGTCCACGTCCTCCGGCAGATGGTCCAGCTCCGCCGACTGCGTCAGCGTCACCGTGCCATTGCTCGCCACGCTGATGCGGAACACCTCCCCGTCCGTGGTCGAGCCCACGATGTCGTTGCCCACCTTGGTCAGGGTGATGGCCAGCCCGTTGCTGGTCAGCCCGCTGTTGCTGTCGGTCACGCTCAGGCTGTAGCCGCTCACCGTGGTGGTGCCCGCACCGTCCGCCCCATAGTTCGGCACCGCCGCCGCCAGGAACGCCGCCGCAAAGCTGCCGGTCGCCGTGTCACTGGCCGCACCGATGGTCTGCGCATCCTGGGTGGTCAGGGTGATGCCACCGTCCGCCACCGCATTGATGGTCACGCTCGGCACATCGTCTTCAAAGTTGATGTTGCCGCCCAGGTCCGCACTCACCGTCCCGGTCGCAGTGTCGTTGTCGCCATCCACCACCGTCACGGTCGCACTCAGCAGCACCTTGCCATTGGCCAGGCTGATGAGGTTGTTGTCGTTGCTGCTGTCCACGTCCTCCGGCAGATGGTCCAGCTCCGCCGACTGCGTCAGCGTCACCGTGCCATTGCTCGCCACGCTGATGCGGAACACCTCCCCGTCCGTGGTCGAGCCCACGATGTCGTTGCCCACCTTGGTCAGGGTGATGGCCAGCCCGTTGCTGGTCAGCCCGCTGTTGCTGTCGGTCACGCTCAGGCTGTAGCCGCTCACCGTGGTGGTGCCCGCACCGTCCGCCCCATAGTTCGGCACCGCCGCGGCCAAGAACGCCGCTGCAAAGCTGCCGGTCGCCGTGTCACTGGCCGCACCGATGGTCTGCGCATCCTGGGTGGTCAGGGTGATGCCACCGTCTGCCACTGCATTGATGGTCACGCTCGGCACATCGTCTTCAAAGTTGATGTTGCCGCCCAGGTCCGCACTCACCGTCCCGGTCGCAGTGTCGTTGTCGCCATCCACCACCGTCACGGTCGCACTCAGCAGCACCTTGCCATTGGCCAGGCTGATGAGGTTGTTGTCGTTGCTGCTGTCCACGTCCTCCGGCAGATGGTCCAGCTCCGCCGACTGCGTCAGCGTCACCGTGCCATTGCTCGCCACGCTGATGCGGAACACCTCCCCGTCCGTGGTCGAGCCCACGATGTCGTTGCCCACCTTGGTCAGGGTGATGGCCAGCCCGTTGCTGGTCAGCCCGCTGTTGCTGTCGGTCACGCTCAGGCTGTAGCCGCTCACCGTGGTGGTGCCCGCACCGTCCGCCCCATAGTTCGGCACCGCCGCGGCCAAGAACGCCGCTGCAAAGCTGCCGGTCGCCGTGTCACTGGCCGCACCGATGGTCTGCGCATCCTGGGTGGTCAGGGTGATGCCACCGTCTGCCACTGCATTGATGGTCACGCTCGGCACATCGTCCTCAAAGTTGATGTTGCCGCCCAGGTCCGCACTCACCGTCCCGGTCGCGGTGTCGTTGTCGCCATCCACCACCGTCACGGTCGCACTCAGCAGCACCTTGCCATTGGCCAGGCTGATGAGGTTGTTGTCGTTGCTGTTGTCCACGTCCTCCGGCAGATGGTCCAGCTCCGCCGACTGCGTCAGCGTCACCGTGCCATTGCTCGCCACGCTGATGCGGAACACCTCCCCGTCCGTGGTCGAGCCCACGATGTCGTTGCCCACCTTGGTCAGGGTGATGGCCAGCCCGTTGCTGGTCAGCCCGCTGTTGCTGTCGGTCACGCTCAGGCTGTAGCCGCTCACCGTGGTGCTGCCCGCACCGTCCGCCCCATAGTTCGGCACCGCCGCCGCCAGGAACGCCGCCGCAAAGCTGCCGGTCGCCGTGTCACTGGCCGCACCGATGGTCTGCGCATCCTGGGTGGTCAGGGTGATGCCACCGTCCGCCACCGCATTGATGGTCACGCTCGGGCCGTCATCCTCGAAGCGGAACACGCTGTTGGCGCCCAGATCCACCGCCGCACTTGCACGATCGCCATCGGCGTCGGTCACGGTCTGCACCAGGGTCAGCACGCCCTGCCCCACGGTCAGCGCCACGCTGTCATCTGCATTGCTGGTGTTGCCATGCCAGACGTTGTCCAGCAGGGCCAGGGTCACTTCCCCGGTGCTCGGGTTGATGGTCAGGGTGAAGTAATCCACCCCGCCCGCGCTGCCGGTGATGACGTTGCCCACCTGATTGAGCAGGATGGCCGCCCCCTGGCCGTTGGCAGCCAGCGGATCCACCGCATAGAGGCCGCTTGCCACGTTGCTGCCGCTCAGCGCCAGGCTGTAGCCGATGCTGCCTGCCCCGTCGGCCCCGAAGGCCGGGTTGAACTGGGCCTGCACGTCGGCCGCGCTCAGGCTGGCACTGGCCACCCCGTCGCCGCCCACCCCGCCCAGGCTGACCAGGCTCTCGTCCACGGTCGCCCCCAGGCTCGGCGCTTCTTCTGCGAGGCCAGCCCGCGGGCCATCATCCTCGAAGCGGAACACGCTGTTGGCACCCAGATCCACCGCCGCACTGGCACGGTCGCCATCGGCGTCAGTCACGGTCTGCACCAGGGTCAGTACGCCCTGCCCCACGGTCAGCGCCACGCTGTCATCTGCATTGCTGGTATCGCCATGCCAGACGTTGTCCAGCAGGGCCAGGGTCACTTCCCCGGTGGTCTGGTTGATGGTCAGGGTGAAGTAATCCACCCCGCCGGCGCTGCCGGTGATGACGTTGCCCACCTGATTGAGCAGGATGGCCGCCCCCTGGCCGTTGGCGGCCAGCGGATCCACCGCATAGAGGCCGCTTGCCACGTTGCTGCCGCTCAGCGCCAGGCTGTAACCAATGCTGCCCGCCCCGTCGGCCCCGAAGGCCGGGTTGAACTGGGCCTGCACGTCGGCCGCGCTCAGGCTGGCACTGGCCACCCCGTCGCCGCCCACCCCGCCCAGGCTGACCAGGCTCTCGTCCACGGTCGCCCCCAGGCTCGGCGCTTCTTCTGCGAGGCCAGCCCGCGGGCCATCATCCTCAAAGCGGAACACGCTGTTGGCGCCCAGATCCACCGCCGCACTGGCACGGTCGCCATCGGCGTCGGTCACGGTCTGCACCAGGGTCAGTACGCCCTGCCCCACGGTCAGTGCCACGCTGTCATCTGCATTGCTGGTGTCGCCATGCCAGACGTTGTCCAGCAGGGCCAGGGTCACTTCCCCGGTGGTCGGGTTGATGGTCAGGGTGAAGTAATCCACCCCGCCCGCGCTGCCGGTAATGACGTTGCCCACCTGATTGAGCAGGATGGCCGCCCCCTGGCCGTTGGCGGCCAGCGGATCCACCGCATAGAGGCCGCTCGCCACGTTGCTGCCGCTCAGCGCCAGGCTGTAGCCGATGCTGCCCGCCCCGTCGGCCCCGAAGGCCGGGTTGAACTGGGCCTGCACGTCGGCCGCGCTCAGGCTGGCACTGGCCACCCCGTCACCGCCCACCCCGCCCAGGCTGACCAGGCTCTCGTCGACGGATACCGTACCCAGCCCTTGCGTATTGGAAGTCAGGGTGACACTGGGAACATCATCCAGAATGACGACATCCAGACTGCCATTGGCCGTGTCACCATCAGGATCGACCAGCACAACATTGAAACTCTCCACCAGTGATGCATCGTTAGCTGGTTGAGTGTGTGTCTCGCTGTCGTTCAGCGTATAGCTGTAACTCACGCTCCCCGTTCCAGTTGCAGGGTTGTAATTGATGCCCGTAACAGTCAACTGATTGCCCAACGGGCTGGCGATGGTTTGCGGGAACGAAGTGATGGTTTGTCCATTGGTGATCAGTGCAACACCACCCAGGGTCAAGCTCTGGACACCATCGGCCGCATTGAAGGTAAAAATACCGCTCTGGGTCAAGGCTGCTGCATTGGGATTACTGCCATCTGCCAAAGAGGCTTCATTGAGCGTCAGCTCTCCCCCTTCCACCTGCAAACCAGCCAGTTCGACCGGTTCATCAACCGGCGTGATAGTGATGGTCAAAGTGGATTGGACGGTATCTACACCATCGGTGACGGTGTAGCTGACGGCGGGAACGGGACCATCATAATTGGGAGCCGGCGTGAACTGATAGCTACCATCCGCATTGATCAGCAGAGTACCGATCCCTGCCAGGCTGACAGGTGTACCTAGGGTGGCATTGGCAACCCCACCCCAGCTAAATTCAGACACGGAAGCCGCCTGCGGACCATCATTGTCGATGGTGTTGGCAAGCAGATTGCCCGATACAGCTACATCTTCCGTCACCACCACACTCTCTCCCTCATCGGCGAGATCATTGATGGGGGTCATCGTCAACTCCAAGGTGGATTGCACCGTGTCGGTGCCATCAGTCACGGTATATATCACTGGTGGAACGGCGCCATCGTAGTTGGGGGCCGGTGTGAATGTGAAGCTGCCATCCGTATTGACGATGAGTGTGCCTATCCCATCGATGGTCACGCTGGTACCGGCAGCTATATTGGCATTGTCCCCCCAGCTGAAGATCAGTACTGACGCAGCCTGCGGCCCATCGGTATTCACCGTGTTATCCAGCAGATTACCACTCAGAGATCCGTCTTCAGCAACGGTCAGTTGCTCTCCCTGATCCGTCAGCTCATTGACCAGCAAGGGCTCCGCTATCTGCTGGGTATCCACCACCGGCTCAGCTTGGTAGGTAGTGTCAAACCCGGCGGCGGCGATAGTGGCATCGCCAATCCTGTCGATGGTTACAAAACCACCGTTACCGCTGGCTCCAGCAACCCCACCGATCCCACCGCCACCACCTGCAGCCGGAGCACCACCCGCAGCTGACGCTTCAAAGTTTTGCGTCGGGTCAACCCCTTGCAAAATCGACTTTTGCAAGGCGGCTATATCAGGAGAGGCCGCATTTCCGGCATCCGGAGCCGGTGGCTGGCCGGTAGCAGGCGCATCATGGGCAGGAGCATCCGGTGTGGCAGCCGCCGGTGAATCATCGTAGGGCGCCAATAACAATTTGGCATCATCTGCAATGTTGAGCTTTGCCCCGGGTTGCAGGATCTCTCCTTTTTGCAGAGGGCGGCTGCTTCCATCAGCCAGCACGATTTGCACATTGCCTTCAACTGCAGAAACCACAACGGTTTTGTCGATGATTTGGGTACGCATGTCCATTGCTCCAACGTGACGGATCTCGATGTCTACACCATAGATGTCCGTGCTTCTTGCATCCGTTGCAAAAATGTATGGGATTCGTGTCAAAACTGGGGAGGGGAAATGTACGAAATCGAATGTTCTTTTTTATATCGTCAAATCAATCAGTTGCGCGATACCAAATGAAGCCATCTAGTCTAATGAAACTGAGAATAAGCATGCTTATTAATTTTTCGAATAAAAAAGGGGCCCTTGTGGGCCCCTGAAATACTTGGTCATGCTCACGGCAACGGAAATGCCGGGTGTACAAAGCCCTGGTAACCATCGATATGAAGCTTTGAGAGCAACTCAACCTGGTGTTGATCTTCCACTCTGGTCGCAATGGTTGTAACGCCGGCATTGTGGGCGGCACGACATACCGCAGCCAGGAAGGAAGTATCAGCCCCAGGCTCCATGACCTGGCTGGTATAACCGTGGTCAACCTTGACATAGGAAGGTGCAAGCTCCTCCAGATAGCCCAGTGACTGGAAGTGGCGTCCATAGTGATCCACCCCCCACTGAAAGTCATGCTCTTGCAGAACATTAACCAGAGCGGTCACATGCTCCTTGTGCTTCATGATGGCGGCTTCAGGGATCTCGAACAGCAAGCGCTCTTTCAATCCGGCATTGTCGCTCAGATAACCGGTCAGCCAAGTACGGAATTCATCTGAGCACAGCGAGCCAGCCGTAATATTGACCGCAAGGACCAGATCAGGTTGCTGCTGCAGTAATGGAACTGACGCATCCAGTATTGCCTGGTCAAACTCACCACCCAGCTTGAACTGCTCGATGGCAGGCAGGAACTGGCCTGCGAAATAATCGGTACCATCGCGAGAGATGGAGGCAAACAGTTCTGCATGCATACGCAGACCATTATCAAACCGGCAGGCTGGCTGCGCCTTGAAACGCCACAAATGCCGTGCAATCGCATCCTGAACCAGATCACGCCAGGCCAGGCGTCCCATCAACCCCTGATCTGTGCCCCCTTCCATGACCACGGCACCACGACGTTCATTGCGGGCCCGGCCCAGCGCATTGTCAGCCTTGGTCAGCAGTGCCGACAAATCATCATTGCCATCTCGGCCAGCAATACCAATGACGGACAAGGCGCCCCCCTCACCCATGGGATTTACCACCAGATCGGCGATGCGACTGTTGATCACTTCAGCCAAATCCTTCAATTGGGAAAGGTCATCTGTCGGGCACAACAGGGCATATTCCGTTGCCGAGATCCGCGCCACAGCAGAGCCATCCCACCCTTTCAATTGTTCTTTCAAAGCCTGGGCTATCGATTTGACCATGTTGTCACGCGCAGCAAATCCCTCTTCGCGGTACAGCTCGTCCAGCATGTCGACGGCAACCAGCATGACCCCCCCTTGACCAGCCTCTGCAATCCAGGCGTTGACCTGACCCACGAAATAAGCCCGGTTGCCCAAGCCGGAGACGGCGTCGACGTAGACCCGCTCCCGCAGTTTTTCAGCCTCGTCGGCCTGCTCTTTGAATTGCACGGCCAACTTGCTGGAGAGGGTGTTGATGGCCTGAACCACCTGTTTCAATTCATGGGTCTTGGGTTCGGGAATGGCATGACCAAAGTGATGCAGCTCTATCTCGACGGCCTGCTCACAAATCTGCTTGAGCGGCTTGAGCAGGTAGTTGAGTGCCCGCATGAGCAAGATGGTGGTGATCAGAAAACCTATCAGGAACCAGCTGGCAAGCTCACTCATTCCGCGCCACAACTCGTAATAGGCCTGGCCGGGATGACCAACGACCTTCAATTTACCCAGTTGCAGCCAGCCCGACGTCAGGATCGACTCATTGGATACCTCGGGAAACAACCCAAGATTGATGAACCATTGGGGAACACCTTGAATGTTATTGGTATTTTCCTGCTCGATGACATCTTTGGAAGCCAGCAAGTCCAGACGGACCAGACGATAATATCCCCCGTCAAATATCGCCTGAATGACGGACTCCGCCCCCACCTTGTCACCATTTTCCAAATAAGGGGTCAGTGCCAGCCCCAGAGACGTGGCTGTATTGATGACGGTGGTTTCCTGCTGTTGGGCCAGATAGGTACGAGTCGAGTTGAATTGCACCCAATAGGTAGCTGCAAACAACAACCCGAACAGGATCAACATGGTTGCCAATAATTGTCTGTAGAGCGTCATAGGTTAATCATCCAAATTCAACACAGGCTGAGCCAATCGCCCCGACGTCATGCGATTGCGTAAATCATTCCATAATCCCAGGCGTGAGGACTGTCCAGCCAGTTCCCCTTGACCACGCGCCTTCATCAACCACAAGTGACTACCGTTAAAGCTGTATATCGGCACCAGATCCCTACGTTGACTGGCAGGCCGGATCGACCCTATCAAATTATCCAAAATGACGGGCACCGCAGACGGTGTTTCATAGTAAGCGACGACCATATGAAACTGGTTGTAATCCAATGCCTTGACATAGACCATCCGCATCTTCTCATCCGGAACACCCAGCTCCAGCAGGGTAAAGTATTTTGAAATGCTGAAGTCTTCACAATCGCCACCAGCCGCTCCCAAAAACTCCAGCGGGGTTGCCCAGTAGTCTTTTTTTCGCCACAACTTGATGTCGTCGATAAACCGCATCTGGTTGAAAAACTGGTTAACCTTCTCCAGTTTCTGACGGTCGGTCAGGCCGGCAGCCCGATTTTGCATTACCAGCGTGCGCCAGGTGGTGACCCGTTTGCCGGCTCTGACGCCGTAGGTCTCCTGAGCCCGTTGTACCAGTTTGAGATCTTCAGGGGTAAGAGGCTGGCTGGCGGAGAGCAGTAGCGGCAGAGATATCAGCAGCAGCCAAAGTGACCAGCGTAACCAGCGAGCGCGCAGCAACTGGGTCAAACCGGAGGTTGACGCCATGCCGATACTGCTTGCTCTATCCCATCCGGTCACATGCATCTTCGACAGATCCAATGGTACTCACTGCATTGGCCAGAGATGGCCGTCAGAGACAAGGGATGGCGGCAGCCCGGCTGCAACCATCCCTTTCACTCGCATCAAACCTGATGCGCACTCCATTACTGTTTGGCTTGCCAATCGGCCGGCTGCTTCACATTGAATGCGTTGAGCAGGCTGCCAGTGGCATTGAGGATCCGATAATCCGCCAGCAGGGAGTCATACTCGGCTGTAATGTAGCTGCGGCGCGCTTCAAACAGTTCGTTTTCGGTGTTCAATACGTCCAACAAGGTACGTTGGCCGAGACCAAACTGCTTCTTGTACGCCTGCACAGTGTCATAGCTTGCATCCACGTGTTCTTTCAGGAAGGTCTTCTGTTTAGCCAAAGACTCTTTTGCGTTCCAGGCCAGGCGGGTTCCTTCCTCTACCTGACGGAAGGCATTCATGTGAATATCCTTGGCCTGGGAATAGAGTGCGGAAGTGGCCTTGCTCTGGGCCAGATCGGAACCACCGCGGAACAAGTTGTAGCGCATCCGAACCATGGCGGTCAGGTCATCGTTGCGCCCCTTGACGGCATCGATATCCTCATTCCAGTTTTGATCCACTTCAAAGGTGACGTTGGGATAAAAACCGGATTTGGAACCCTCATGCTGGTACTTGGCGGCTTCGATATCCTGCAGGGAGGAGAGCAGCGTCGGGTGAACTTCGGTTGCCGTCTTCAGTGCAGCATCCAGGCTGCTAGGAATGAGCTGAGCATCCGGAACCGGCTGTACCAAATCTTTTGGCATCTCGTTGACCACCCGGATGAACTCACTTTCGGCATCGCGATAGTTGTTCTCGGCGGCAGCCTGGTTGGCATAGGCTCTGGCTACCCGGCCATCGATCTGGGTCTGGTCAGCGGTCGAACCCAACCCCGAATCGGTCCGCTTGCTGATGTCGCTGCGGATCTGTTCGTGGGTTTCCAGGTTCTGCTTGGACAGCTCCAGGATCTCCTGCTGGCGCAACATGTTGAGGTAGACCTCGGCCACCCGCAGTGCCGTGTTCTCCGCCTCGGAGATCATGGCCAGGCGCTGGGCATTGGCTTCGGCATCGGTACGTGCCACGTTGCTGCTGACGTTGAAGCCGTCGAACAACATCTGGCGCAGGCTGATGCCGGCCTCTTTACGGGTCATGGAGTCATCGATGGTGGTCGAGTTTGCGCCGGCCGCACGGGTGGTC
Source organism: Aeromonas sp. FDAARGOS 1408 (assembly GCF_019048665.1). Taxonomy (NCBI): domain Bacteria; kingdom Pseudomonadati; phylum Pseudomonadota; class Gammaproteobacteria; order Aeromonadales; family Aeromonadaceae; genus Aeromonas; species Aeromonas sp. FDAARGOS 1408. The sequence goes on from NZ_CP077394.1 coordinate 2,340,138, forward strand.
GGGCTGTCAGTCTTCTCGTAGCCGACACCGCCACGCAGATCGATGGTGGGGTAGTAACCACCTTTGGCCCCGTCATGCTGATACAGTCGCGCCTGATAGAGATCAAAAGCTTCCTTGATTTTGGGATGGGTAGCCAGTGACTGTGCCACTGACTGCTCCAGTGTTTGTGCCTGGCTTAGGCCCGGGAACAGCACGGCGCCACTTACTAACATGGCAACAATCGTCTTCTTCATGGTATCTCCAGTCATGTTGTTTTTAGATTGTTGGCTTATCGTTCTCTCAGTGCCGACTGCTTTGCCCGTAATATCGGCTTAAGCAAATAGTCTAGGACACTTTTTTTACCAGTAATAATATCTGTACTGGCTAACATACCGGGGATGATGGGAAGTGCGTTAAGCTCATCGCCCAAGTAACTCTTCTCTGTGCGTACCCGAACCAGGTAGAAGGAATTGCCATCTTCATCCTGAATTGAGTCGGCACTTATCTGCTCAACCTTGCCATGCAATCCACCATAAATGGTGAAGTCATAGGCAGTGATCTTGACCACGGCTTCCAGCCCCGGTCGCAGGAATGCGATATCTTTCGGCGACACTTTGGCTTCGACCAGCAGGGTGTCTTCCAGCGGTACTATCTCCATCAGATCCATGCCGGGCTGGACGACGCCACCCAGGGTATTGATCTTGAGCTTCTTGATAGTGCCTTTGAGCGGGGCGATGACGCTGGTGCGATCCACCCGGTCACGCAATCCCACCTGCCCCTCGGACAACTGGCTCAGTTTGCCCTGCCGCTCGTTGAGTTCGGTTTGCGAATCGGCCCGAAACTTCAGCGCAATATCGTTGCGCTTGGAGATGGTTTCCCGCAATACGGAGTCAAGCTTGGGGATCAGCAGCCTATTGCTCTCAAGCTCCCCCTGCATCTCGTTGACCTGGCGTTCCAGCTTGATCAACTCAACCTGGGGCACGATCCCCTCTTTGGCCAAGGGACGGCTGATATTGAGCTCCTGGCGCGCCAGATCCACACTGCGTGCCACCGTCCTTATCTTGGCATTGAGCTCTATGGTCTCCTGCTCTTTCTGCTCGATCTGCTGACCCAGAATATAGAGCTGGTTGCTCAGGTTGTTGAGGCGCTCATTCTGCACCGACTTTTCCCGTGTCGCATATTCGGCAAACACGTTCTCATAACCGTCCGGAAAAACGATAGGCTGCTTTTCAACCACCACCTGTTCACGCCAACCCAGATTGGGGCCAGTCTTGACCACCACGCTCTGGATCTCCGCCCGCAATCTGGCGATGTCCCCCTTGAGGGTCACCAGCTCCTGCTCCCGCTCCCGAAAGTCGGAACGGAAACGGGTATCATCGATGCGCAGCAGTGGCTGCCCTTTCTCGACGATGTCCCCTTCCTTCACGAAGATCTCCTTGACGATCCCCCCCTCCAGGTTCTGGATCACCTGCAGCTGACGTGACGGGATCACCTTGCCCTGGCCGACGGTCACCTCATCAAGCTCGGCCCAGGCCGCCCAGATGATGGCACTCATGAAAAACAGGAAGCAGGCCCACAGCAGGGCACGTGCCCGCGTCGGGGTACTCAGCAGGACGGCAGCCGCCCCGTCATCCACAAACTCAAGGTGTTCCGGGGCCGGCAGCACAGTATCGGAAGGCGCCTTCTTGAACAGGCCAAACTTAGCCATTGGAGGCCTCCTGTACGCGCACCTTGCCCTCTTTCAGCTGTTGCAACACCATTTCCTTGGGACCATCGGCCACCACCTGACCCTGCTCGATCACGATGACCCGTGAGGCTACGTCAAGCATGGTGGTTTTGTGGGTGATGACGATCAGGGTCGTTTCCGGCCCAAGTCTGGCCAGCTCATGCTTGACCTGCATCTCCGACTGGTTATCCATGTTGGAGGTCGGTTCGTCCATCACCAGTATGGGGGGATCATTGAGCAAGGCCCGGGCCAACAAGATGGCCTGACGCTGGCCACCGGAGAGCTGACGCCCCCCTTCCCCTATCTGTCTATCCAGCCCATTGGGATCCCGGTTGGTGAAGTTGGTCACACCGGCCCGCTTGGCAGCCCGCATGACTCGCACATCATCCACCAGCGGATTGCCCAGCATGATGTTGTCGCGTACCGAGCCAAAAAACAGGGTCACATCCTGTGGCACACAGCCTATATTGCGGCGGATCACCGAGGCCGGCAGCTGATCGAGTTCAAAACCATCGAGCCGTACCGAGCCGTCGGTGGGCCGATAGAGGCCCATCAAAATCTTCTCGAGAGTCGTCTTGCCCGCCCCGATCCGGCCAATGATGGCCACCTTCTCACCCGGCTCGATGCGCAGGTTGATATTGTGCAGGGTGCTGGTTTCCATCCCGGGATACTTGAACGACACCTTGTCAAACTCGATCCGACCGGAGATCACGGGATGGTGGATGTACTGCTTGCCCTCCTCCTGCTCGCCCGGCGTGATCATGATCTTCTCCAAGATTTCCAATGCGGACTTGGCCTGGTTGTAGCGGGTCGAGAGAACCGACAGCTGTACCATGGGCGCGATGGCGCGGCTCGACAGCATGACGGCGGCAATCATGCCCCCCATGGTGACCAGTCCTTCCGAGATCTGGTAAACCCCGACAATCACCAGTGCCACCGTCACCACCTGCTGGATGTAGCTGGCCAGCGACGACATGGAGTTGGTGATGCGGCGGGTCTGTACGCCCCAGGTCGAAATGTGGGATACGGCCTGTTCCCAGCGGTGCTGGAACATGCTCTCGGCACCAAAGATCTTCACGGTTTCGAGGCCCGAGATGCTCTCGATAAGGTTGGCGTTCTTCTGGGAAGCCAGCCGTGAGCCCTCTTCGATGGACTGCTTGAGCGGCGCCTGGATATAGAAGCTGTAAATGATGAGGATCACCATGGCCACGATGGGCACTACCACCATGACGCCGGCAAAGATCCAGATGATGAACAGGAAGAAGATGGCAAAGGGCAGATCGATGAGGGTAGATACCGTCGCGGAAGTGAAAAACTCCCGCACCGATTCAAACTCCTGCAGATGCTTGGCAAAGGCGCCGGTCGACGCAGGACGCGACTCCATCCGCATCCCCATCACCTTGGCAAAGATCTTGGCAGACAGCAGCACATCGGACTTTTTGCCGGCGATGTCGATGAAGTAACTGCGCAGTTGGCGCATCACGAAGTCGAAGGTGAACACCACCATGGCGCCGACCGCCAGCACCCAGAGCGAATCAAACGCCAGGTTGGGCACTATCTTGTCGTAGACGTTCATGGTGAACAGAGGGCTTGCGACGGCAAACAGGTTGATGAGGATGGAGGCGACCAGCACATCCCGATAGATGCCGCGGGATTCGAGCAGGGTGCTCCAGAACCAGTGACCATCGCGGGTCTCCAGCACCTTGGGTGAACGCTCATCGAACTTGAACTGCTTTTTGACAAAAAACAGTCGCCCCAGATACTCATCACCCAGTTGAGATGCACTCAGCCACTGGGCCGCATCCCCCGCCTGAGGAAAGATCACCTTGCCCTGGGTTCTGTCTTCGTTCCACTCCAATAGAATGCAGGCGCCGCCGTTGCGCATCTGCAGCACGCAGGGCAGCAACAGGGGGGAGATCTCGTCGAGAGACTGGATGACTTCCCGGGCGGACAAGCCACCCCGCTCGGCGGCACGGCCGAACAGATTGGGCGTCAGCAGACCGGACACCAGTGGCAGGCCGGTGGTGAGAGCATCCTTGCTGTTGGGTACCCCATAAAAGCGGGTCAGAAAGACCAGGCACTCCAACAACTCGTCAATACGGTTAGTTTCTGCTTGCATAGCATCCTGTCACTGCATGATTGGGCCGGCTGTCTCGCCATACCGATATTCAAACCTCACGGGCGTTGTTGGCGCAGACATGCCCGTGACATAAAGAACAGCGCTCCCTCGAAAAAGGAGCTACAGCCTGATACACACTAAAAGCACAGGTACCTGACACTGGATGTCATCGACAGACCTGAACGGCATTATGCCCAAAGCGGGGACGGCAGGTCAGGCTGTTGATCGCGACACAGGGTGGCGCCATGCCCGATATATCCCGTCCAAATTGGAAATAATACAAGCTTATTGATAATGATATCTTTTTCAAGCCAAGTACTATATCAAGACAATTTTACCGAAACTATACCGCAAAGACTGAATTTCATCTAATAACCCACTGTTTTTTTAATGAAATCTGACGACCTAATCAATATTGCCCACAAGGGAAAACGGGCGTTCCAACGCCTGCCCCTGAGGACCGGTGCGGGCCAGCGCACTAGCAATATCAGCCATCGCTGTCCAGCGGTTCTCGCACCAGGCAGGGGCCAACAGGGTTGGCCGGCGCGCTGAAGCCGAGATGCGGTGATAGACCACTTCGGGTGGGGTGTGCTGGATCATGGCGACTGCCGCCTCGACATACTGCTCCAGACTCAAGACATCGAGCCTCCCCGCCTGCCAGGCCTTACCGAGGGTGCTGCCCTCCACCACATGCAGAGGGTGAAGCTTGATCCCCTCCACGCCGGTATCCACGATACGGTGCAGGGTATCCAGGCTGTCCATCGGCACCTCGCCGGGCAAACCCACGATGAGGTGGGCACACACCTTGATGCCCCGCTGATGGGCCCGGGTCACCGCATCCACATAGGCGGCATAGCCGTGGCCCCGGTTGATGCGCTGCAGCGTCTTGTCGTTGGCGCTCTGCAGCCCCAGTTCCAGCCACACCTCGTAACCCCGGGCCTGATAACCGGCCAGCAGGTCCAGCACCGCATCCGGCACACAATCTGGGCGCGTCCCCACACACAAGCCCACCATGTCGCTCACCGACAACGCCTCTTCATACATGCGCTGCAGGTACTCCACTTCGGCATAGGTGCTGGTATAGGCCTGAAAATAGGCGAGATAGCGCTTGGCGCGGGTCACTTCGTCCCGACGGGCCAGCAGTTGCTGCACCACGGAGAGCTGCTGGGCCGATTCGTCGGCAAAGGAGGAAACATTGCAGAAGGTGCAGCCACCACGCCCCAGGGTGCCATCACGATTGGGGCAGGTGAAGGCGCCGTGAATGGAGAGCTTGTGGATCTTCTGGCCATGGCGCTGCTTGAGATCCTGGCCGAATGTATTGACGAGTTCGTGTAACTGCATGACACCTCCAGTAAAGGAGCGTCATTGTACGAGCTTGCCCGTACGGGGTGCTGCGCTGGATCAAGGGATACGAGAGTCAGAAAACATATAAATATTCACCAATAACAGGATAAATATCAGTTAACCGGACATTCTCGACGCTTTCGAGACCCATCCCCCTTCTGACCAGCCTTCAGCATGGCTGCATAATTGTTAGCTAACATTCTGTTGAATAATGAAAATTTTTCTTTATACGGGGATTTGGCAAATGCAAGTCATTCACATCAGTAATGTGATCTCAACCAGCCACTCCGGCAGTGAATTGGTAAATTTACTACAAACACCCACACCCACCGAGTCAACCAACAAAACCCGACACATCAGGATTTAATCTCGCAAAAATAAAAAACACCAGAGCAATAGCCAATTACCACCCCATTTATCCTCGCGCATCGAGATTTTGTTATGACATTGTAATAATGAAAACAGCCGGGATGTCCAATTGACCTTGCCGAAAAATCCCATTAGTTTGGAGATTCGCCACCTCAGGCGGACGGAACCACAAGAGCCAATCGCAATTTATGCAGTCTGTTGACGACAGCGCGATGCAAGGCCGAGCAAGGGAGAAATGCAATGTCACTATATGATCCAAAGCTGGAGAGGGATAACTGTGGCTTCGGCCTGTTGGCCCACATGGAAGGTGAAGCCAGCCACAAGCTTGTCCGTCTCGCGATGTCAGCATTGGCTCGCATGCAGCACCGCGGCGGTATCTCCGCCGATGGCAAGACCGGCGACGGCTGCGGTCTGTTGCTGCAAAAACCCGACAGCTTCTTTAGAGCGGTCGCCGAAGAGAAGGGATGGCACCTGGGCCGCAACTACGCGGTCGGCATGCTGTTCCTCAACCCCGATCCCATCCTGGCCCAGGCCACGCGCGACATCATCGACGAGGAGCTGGAAAAGGAGACCCTGAGTCTGGTCGGCTGGCGCAAGGTGCCCATCGATACCAATGTACTCGGTTCCATCGCCAAGGCGTCCCTGCCCAGCATCGAACAGGTCTTTGTCAACGCCCCGCCCGGCTGGGTCGACAAGGACCTCGAGCGCCGCCTCTATATCGTGCGCCGCCGCATCGAGAAGCGCATCAGCGACGACTACTTCTATGTGGTCAGCCTCTCCAACCTGGTCACCGTCTATAAAGGGCTGTGCATGCCGGTGGACCTGCCGCGCTTCTATCTGGATCTCGCCGACATCCGCATGCAGGCGGCCATCTGCGTGTTCCACCAGCGCTTCTCCACCAACACCAGCCCACGCTGGCCGCTGGCGCAACCGTTCCGCTATCTGGCCCACAACGGCGAGATCAACACCATCGCCGGCAACCGCCAATGGGCCAAAGCGCGCAGCTACAAGTTTGCCACCCCGCTCATTCCGGATCTGCAAGAGGCCGCCCCCTTCGTCAACACCACGGGGTCGGATTCCTCCAGCCTCGACAACATGCTGGATCTCTTCCTCGCCGGCGGCATGGACCTGTTCCGTGCCATGCGTCTGCTGATCCCGCCTGCGTGGCAGAAGCACCCGAACATGGATGACGACCTGCGCGCCTTCTACGACTTCAACTCCATGCACATGGAGCCCTGGGACGGCCCGGCCGGCATCGTCATGACCGACGGCCGCTACGCCACCTGCGCGCTCGACCGTAACGGCCTGCGCCCGGCCCGCTACGTCATCACCAAGGACAAGTTCATCACGCTGGCCTCCGAAGTGGGCACCTGGGACTACACCCCGGACGAGGTGCTGGAGAAGGGCCGGGTCGGCCCGGGCGAACTGTTCGTGGTGGATACCAGCAACGGCAAGATCTGGACCAGCTTCGAGATCGACGACGACCTCAAGAGCCGCCACACCTACAAACAGTGGATGGACAAGCACTGCAAGCGACTGGTGCCGTTCGAGCAGATGGATGACGCCAGCACCGGTGCCCGCGAGTTCTCCGACGATCAGCTGAAAACCTATCAGAAGCTGTTCGGCTACTCCTATGAGGAGCTGGACCAGATCATCCGGGTACTGGGTGAAAACGGCCAGGAAGCAGTGGGCTCCATGGGGGATGACACCCCCATGGCGGTGCTCTCCTCCAGCCAGCGCACCCTGTACGACTACTTCCGCCAGATGTTCGCCCAGGTGACCAACCCGCCCATCGATCCGCTGCGGGAGAACCACGTGATGTCGCTGGCCACCTGTATCGGTCGCGAGCAGAACGTGTTCAACGAGACTTTCGGCCACGCCCACCGAGTGCTGTTCCAGTCGCCGATCCTGCTCTACTCCGACTTCCACCAGTTGCTGGCCCTGGAAGGGGAGCACTATCGCCATCAGGTGATCAGCCTCAACTTCAGACCTGAAGAGGGGTTGGAAGCGGCCATCCTGCGCGTCTGTGAAGAAGCCAAGGCTGCAGCCAAGGCCGGCACCGTGCTGCTGGTGCTCTCGGATCGGGACGTCACTGCCAACACCCTGCCCATCCCGGCCGCCATGGCGGTAGGGGCGGTGCAGCGTACCCTGGTGGACAACAACCTGCGCTGCGACGCCAACATCCTGGTGGAGACCGCCAGCGTGCGCGACCCGCACCACTTCTCTGTGCTGCTGGGCTTTGGCGCCACCGCCATCTACCCCTACCTTGCCTACGAGACCCTCGCCAAGCAGGTAGAAGAGGGCGTGCTCAAGATGAGCCTGCGCCAGGCCATGCTCAACTACCGCAACGGCATCAACAAGGGGCTCTACAAGGTGATGTCCAAGATGGGCATCAGCACGGTGGCCAGCTACCGCTGCTCCCAGCTGTTTGAAGCGGTGGGCCTCTCCAAAGCCGTGGTCGAGATGTGTTTTCGCGGCGTATCGAGCCGCATCCAGGGTGCCGACTTTGCCGACATCCAGCAGGATCAGTTCAACCTGGCGCGCCAGGCCTGGCTGGCCCGCAAGGCCCTCACCCAGGGTGGCCTGCTCAAATTCGTCCACGGCGGCGAGTACCACACCTACAACCCGGACGTGGTGCAGACCCTGCAGACCGCGGTGCGCTCCGGCAACTATGCCGATTACAAGGAGTACGCCCGTCTGGTGAACGAGCGGCCGATTGCTACCCTACGCGATCTGCTTACTCTGAAGAAGGTCGACAATCCGGTGGTGCTGGATCAAGTGGAGCCTGCGGCCAAGCTGTTCCCCCGCTTCGACTCCGCCGCCATGTCCATCGGTGCACTGGGGCCGGAGGCCCACGAGGCGCTGGCGGTGGCCATGAACCGGCTCGGCGGTCAGAGCAACTCCGGCGAAGGCGGCGAAGATCCCAAGCGCTTCGGCACCGAGAAGAATTCGCGCATCAAGCAGGTGGCCTCGGGGCGCTTTGGCGTCACCCCCCACTACCTGATGAACGCCGACGTGGTGCAGATCAAGGTGGCTCAGGGCGCCAAACCCGGCGAAGGGGGCCAGCTGCCCGGTGACAAGGTGACGGCCCAGATCGCCAAGCTGCGTTACTCGGTGCCCGGCGTGACCCTGATCTCGCCACCGCCCCACCACGACATCTACTCCATCGAGGATCTGGCCCAGCTCATCTTCGACATCAAGCAGATCAACCCAAGCTGCCTGGTCTCGGTGAAACTGGTCTCCGAGCCCGGCGTCGGCACCATCGCCTGCGGCGTGGCCAAGGCCTATGCGGACTTCATCACTGTCTCCGGCTACGACGGCGGCACCGGTGCAAGCCCGCTCACCTCGGTCAAATACGCCGGCTCCCCCTGGGAACTGGGGCTGGCCGAGACCCAGCAGGCCCTGGTCGCCAACGGCCTGCGCCACAAGGTGCGGCTGCAGGTGGACGGTGGTCTCAAGACGGGTCTGGACATCATCAAGGCGGCCATCCTCGGCGCCGAGAGCTTTGGCTTCGGCACCGGCCCCATGGTGGCGCTCGGCTGCAAATACCTGCGTATCTGCCACCTGAACAACTGCGCCACCGGCGTCGCCACCCAGGATGAGAAGCTGCGCCGCGAGCACTTCACCGGTCTGCCGGAGATGGTGATGAACTACTTCAAGTTCATCGCCGAGGAGACCCGCGAGCTGATGGCCGAACTCGGTGTCACCCAGCTGACCGACCTCATCGGTCGCACCGACCTGCTGGCAGCCCTGCCCGGCCTCACCGCCCGTCAGGCCAAGCTGGACTTGTCCGGCATCCTGGCCCGCCCGGTAGCACCGGAAGGCTCCAGCCTGTTCAGCCAGCAGCACAACCCCACCTTCGACAAGGGGCCGCTCAACCTCAAGATGGTGGAAGACCTGCTGGATGCCGTCGAGAACATGAGTGGCGGCGAGTTCCGCTACGACATCCGCAACACCGACCGCTCCGTGGGTGCGCGCCTCTCCGGCGAGATCGTCAAGCGCCATGGCAACCAGGGGATGGCAGCGGATCCGGTTCGGGTTCACTTCAACGGCACCGCAGGCCAGAGCTTCGGCGTCTGGAACGCAGGCGGTCTTGAGATGATCCTCACCGGGGATGCCAACGACTACGTGGGCAAGGGGATGACCGGCGGCAAGCTGGTGATCAAGCCCCACGTCGGCGTGGCGTTCAAGTCCCACGAGGCAGCCATCATCGGCAACACCTGCCTCTACGGCGCCACCGGCGGCAAGCTCTATGCGGCCGGCACCGCCGGCGAGCGCTTCGCGGTGCGCAACTCCGGCGCTCTCGCGGTGGTCGAGGGGATTGGCGACAACGGCTGTGAATACATGACAGGCGGCATCGTCACCGTGCTCGGAGAGACCGGCGTCAACTTCGCGGCAGGCATGACCGGCGGCTTTGCCTACGTGCTCGACGAGTGCGGCAGCTTCGCCAAGCGCACCAACCCCGAGCTGGTGGAACTGCTGGACGTAGCGGATCTTGCCATCCACCAGGAGCACCTGCGCGGCATCATCACGGCGCACCTCAATGAAACCGGCAGCTCGCGCGCCGAGGAGATCCTGGCCAATTTCGACTCCTATGTGCCCAAGTTCAGGCTGATCAAACCCAAGTCCAGCGATGTCAAATCGCTGTTGGGCCACACCAGCCGTTCCAGTGCAGAACTCAGAATCCAGGCGCAATAAGGAGGGAACCCTATGAGCCAGAACGTATTCCAGTTTATCGACGTCCAGCGGGTCGACCCGCCCAAGAAGCCGCTCAAGATCCGCAAGATCCAGTTTGTGGAGATCTACGAGTCCTTCAACCAGGCCCAGGTCGGCATGCAGGCGGATCGCTGCCTCGACTGCGGCAACCCCTATTGCGAGTGGAAGTGCCCGGTGCACAACTACATCCCCAACTGGCTGAAGCTGGCCAACGAGGGACGCATTCTGGAGGCGGTGGAGCTCTCCCACCAGACCAACAGCCTGCCGGAGGTGTGCGGCCGGGTCTGCCCGCAGGATCGTCTGTGCGAGGGTGCCTGCACCCTCAACGACAGATTCGGCGCCGTGACCATCGGCAACATCGAAAAATACATCACCGACAAGGCGTTCGAGATGGGCTGGCGCCCTGATCTCTCCAGGGTGGTCAAGACCGGCAAGCGGGTCGCCGTCATCGGCGCCGGTCCCGCGGGCCTTGCCTGTGCCGACGTGCTGGCACGCAACGGCGTGACCCCCGTGGTGTTCGACAAGTATCCGGAGATAGGGGGCCTGCTCACCTTCGGCATCCCCTCCTTCAAGCTGGAAAAGGAAGTGATGCAGCGCCGGCGCGAGATCTTCGAGGGGATGGGCGTGGAATTCCGCCTCGAGACCGAAGTGGGCCGTGACGTCACCTTCGCCGACCTGCTTGGCGAGTTCGATGCGGTCTTCCTCGGGGTCGGTACCTACAAATATATGAAGGGCGGCTTTGCCAACGAAGAGGCGCCGGGGGTCTACGACGCCCTGCCCTACCTCATCTCCAACGCCAACCGCTTGCTGGGCTTCGAGAAGGCGCAGGCCGATTACATCGACTTCGCCGGCAAGCAGGTCGTGGTGCTGGGCGGTGGTGACACCGCCATGGACTGCGTGCGCACCGCCATCCGCCAGGGTGCCGATCGGGTGATCTGTGCCTACCGCCGGGATGCCGAGAACATGCCAGGCTCCAAGCGGGAGGTGAAGAACGCCCAGGAGGAGGGGGTGGAATTTATGTTCAACCTCCAGCCCATCGGCGTGGAGCTGGACGCCCATGGCCGTACCTGCGGCATCAAGGTGGTGAGCACAGAGCTTGGCGCCCCCGATGCCAACGGCCGCCGCAATCCTGTCGTGATCGAAGGCTCCGAGCAGGTGCTGGCTGCCGATGCTGTGGTGATGGCGTTCGGCTTCCAGCCCAACCCCCAGCCCTGGATGGCGGAGTACGGCATCGAGCTCGACGGCCGGGATCGCATCAAGGCGCCGGAGCAGGCCGAGTATGCCTTCCAGACCAGCAACCCCAAGGTGTTCGCCGGTGGCGACGCGGTGCGCGGCTCAGATCTGGTGGTCACCGCCATCTACGAGGGTCGCAAGGCCGCCGAAGGGATCATGGACTATCTGGCCGTATAACCCGCCATCCCTGACCTGTACCAACTAACAAACAGCCCCGCTTATGCGGGGCTGTTGTTTTATGTTTGCCGCTAACCGCGATGCAATAGCGGGCACACCCTAGCCAGGTCATGTCGGGGAGGCGCTTGGAGATCATGAAAAAGGGGACATGAGGCAGGCGGCGGGATGGTCACGGCACATCATGAACGACTCCGCTGGCGGTAGCGCGCCAGCGGAGGGGATCAGGCGGGTTGCGGCTCCCGCGGAATGGTGGTGACCCAGTGGCGACGCCAGTGCGGCGCCTCGTAGAGATCGGGCCAGAACTCGGTCTGGTGCCAGATGGCATTGCCGCGCACCGTGTGAAAGGTGATGGCACGGGCCTCCACCTCGCCATCGGTGATCAGCACCTCGGTCACCACTTCCCGCCCCTGCTCCAGCAGGCGGACGACGTCGAAATTCCAGGGGCCGGCCGCCGGATAGCGCCGGTTGATCTCGACGAAGTTGCTACGCCCCTCGATCCGCTCCCCCGACTGGGGCCAGTCGCAGATGAAATCTTCACACAGCCAGCGGGCTGCCTTGGCAAAATCATTGCTCTGCATGGCCTGCCAGTAGGCCTCCACCACCGCTCTTGGTTCCATGGTCTTGTTTTCCATGCCAGCCCTCCTACAGACGCACCACCAGCCACTCCCCCTTGCCCACCGGCACCAGCGAGGTCGCGAAGGCCGGATCCTGCTCCACCTCTGCCATCCACTCGGCCAGCTCCTCCCGATGGGAGACGGCATTGTCCACCACCAGCAGGCCGCGGGGGGCCAGCAGGCGCAGGATCTCGGGCCACCAGGCCTGGTAGTGGCGGCGATCGGAGTCGAGGAAGATGAGCTGATAAGCGGCCTTCGGCAGGGTGGGCAGCAGGGTGCCTGCGTCCCCTGCCAGCTGCTCAATCCAGGGGTCGAGCCCGGCGCGCTCAAAGTTGGCGGCCGCCATGGCCCGTTTGCCCTCGTCCAGCTCTATGGTGGTGACCCGGCCCCCCAGCCGTTTCGCCGCTTCAGCCAGCCAGAGGGTGGAGTAACCGTTGGAGGTGCCTATCTCCAGCACCACCTGTGCCCCTCTCGTCTGGACCAGCACCGCCAGCAGTTCGCCGGTGTCGCGGGTAATGTTGAGCATCTTGCTGCCACGGGAGTGTTGTGCGCCGTCGTGCCGCTCGCCAAACAGCTCCAGCTCCCGTTTCAGTTGTTCCAGTGCCATGTCTCCTCCTTGACGGTGTAAACGAGTCGGCCCGGTGCATGGCATGGCTGGGCCGACCCCGATGTTCATCATATGGCTGCCTGTTCGTCATCCGGGGGCGTATCCCCCAGCAGGTAGCGAGGGCCGCTGCCAAGGGCGGCGGCCTGATCATCCGGATTGTAAAGTGCGCAGTGCTCGAGGGAGAGGCAACCACAGCCGACACAGGCGCCGAGCTTCTCCTTGAGCTGCTGCAGGGCCGCGATGCGCCGCTCGAGCAGCCCCTGCCACTGACCGGCAATCCCGACCCAGTCGCTGCGATCCGGGGTGCGCCCCTCGGGCAGGCCGGCCAGGGCCTCGCCTATCTCGCCAAGGCTCAGCCCCATGCCCTGCGCTACCCGGATGAAGGCGATGCGACGCAGCACATCCTGCGGATAGAGCCGCTGTCCCCCGTCGCTGCGCACGCTGCGGATCAGCCCCTTCTGCTCGTAAAAGCGCAGGGCGCTGGCCTTGACGCCCGAGCGTTTGGCAATCTGGCCGATGGCCAGCCATTTGCGTTCCATCGCCACGCTTGACCTCAAGTTAGCTTTAACTTGCACAATCCTGTCTCCCCTCATGAAAGGAGTCAAATGATTATGCATTATCTTCATCAACTGCTCGATGCCAACCAGGCATTTGCCCTCAATGGTCGCGGCACCACCAACCACTGCCCGATGGCGCTGCACGCCCTGCATGAGATGAGCGCCAGCCCAGCGCGGCTGCAGCGTTTCTTTGCCCACTGGCAGGCCAATCATGCCCTGGCGGGGGGTGAGCAACAGCAGGGGGATGAAAAGGAGATGCAGTTTGTCCGGCTGCGTCAGCAGTTGGCAGCACGGCTGGCCGCTGAGGGTTGGCTGCCCGCCTTTGGCGACCTGCTGGAGCAGGGGCTCTCGCCAGCAGGCGGCGCCTTTCATCCGCTGATCCGCCTGGCCTGCGCGCTGGAAAATGGTCACCTGGGAGAGCAGGCCGCCGCCCTGGCTGCCTGGCAATGCGACCCCTTGCGGGTGCCGGCCGGGCAGGGAGCACCGGTGCAGGATATCGACGGCCTGCTGAGCGTACTGGCGCAGCAGTGGGAAGGGTCGCGCTGGCAGGGCGACTGGATCACCGAGCGACTGCGGCAGGTGACGGATGCGCCGACCTGGGCGGCGAGATTGCCGGGCGGGCTCCCGTCATCCTCGGATCTGCTGGTGCAGCTGGCCGACGCAGCCCTCGCCCTCTACTGGCAGACCGGCAACTTTACCGTACTGCACATGGTGACCGGCAGTCGCGCCGCCGCCATCGTCGCTCGCCATTTGCCCGCGCCATGGCAAGGGCGCTGGCAGACCCTGATGTGGCAGGCGGTGGCGGCCGCCTATGTCACGGTCGGCGCACCGTCACTGCAAAGGCCGGTCTGGCCCGATACCGGCAAGCTGGCGTGGCAACACGTGCTGGCCAGCGCGGTGGAGAGCCTCGACGATCACGTGATCAAGCTGGTGCACTGCTGCTGGCGGGAGGGGCTCGCCAGGCCTTTGCTGGCGGAGCGTTATCTGGCGCTGGCTGCCCGCGCAGCGGGTCTGCTGGCGCCCCTTAGCAGGCCGGATGCCATCTAAGGGCTGGGCTCCACAAGATGGGGCCGCCTCTAGGAGGCGGGCAGCCGGGTGAAATGAATGACGGGGCAGCGGGGGGCCACGCCCCGGGTCAGGGTCAACGGCTGGGCACGGTAACTCAGCCGGTAGCTGCCGGGCCGGGAGAGATCGTAGACCAGGGTCAGATCCGCGTCGGCCTGACTCTGCTGACCAGCCCCCAGCAGGAAGAAATCCTCGGCGCCCGGGTTGCCCCGCTTGGCCAGCGGGCCCTTGTAGGGCAGCGGCTGTTCATCGAGGGTGAGATCGATGGCATCGGCAAACCAGCCTTCGAACGGCGTGAACCAGCTCAGCACCTCGAGCGGCCCCTCCCCCCGGTTAGTCAGGGTCATCACCAGCGGCAGCGGCTCGTTGACCCGGCTTTGTGCCTTGACCGACAGCTCGCACTGCAGGGGGGCCAGCGCCAGGGTGGTGAGCAAGAGTGTCATCATGGTCGCTCCTTCCTGTGACAAACGACATGGACAAAAAGGGGCCTTGCGGCCCCCGGTCGGCAAATCAGTTTTCGCTCGGCGTGTTTTCGGCGAAGTACTCGTGGTTGTCGGCGTTGTTGAGCGCCTTGACCGGATCCGTCTTCGCCAGGTTGCGGGCATTGGCCTGACCGTAACCCAGATCGTCGGTGCCCGCCACCACATTGAAGTGGCTCAGCTCGTGGACGATGGTGCCGGCACGGGAGTCAGTCCCGCTGACCGGTGCGGTCCAGAAGCTCTTGCACAGGTAGACCTTGTAAGGCTGATCCGGATAGACATAGGCAAAGTAGCTCTGCTTGCAACCACAGTCGAAGGTGAGCGGCTTGTTGTCGATGGCATCCTTGATCTTGCTGAAGTGGGTCTCGGCCTGATCCCAGCGCGACGCATCATAGGCGCCAAACCAGCTGCGGTAACGCTGGCCATCCGGCTTGTCCACCGCCAGGTAGCTGCTGGAGTTATTGGTGATGCCGCTGGCGGCATCGAGCGCCGCCAGGATGTCGCTCTTCTGGGTGTTGGTGCAGCGGCCGCTGAAGCTGACCGAAGCGGTCACCGCCTGCGGCTCGACCAGGGGAGCCGCCTTGGCCAGCACCCGTTCGTCGCTCACCCCTTCCACCCACAGGGTCACGGCATTGGACTCGCTCGCCTGGGCCTGCTTGGCCTTGGCGGCTTTCGCCTCTTGTGGCAGCGTCGGCAGCAGATAGCGGATGCTGTACTGGCCCTGGGCGCTCATGTCGTAGAGACCGGAGACTTCAGCCTGCACCGTCAGGCTCTGGCCGGCCTTGAGCAGCTGGAAGTCCTTGTCGGTCGGGGCAGCCCGCTTGATCAGGGCCCCCTCATAGCTGACCTGCTGGCCGTCCCGCTCCACCAGAAACAGGGGGGCATCCTCGCTGCCCGGCAGTTGCCACTTGAGCAGGCGAACCGGCTTGTCCCCTGTGTTGGTCAGGGTCAGGTTGACGCGCACGTCGTCGCTGCTGCCATCCACCAGGGTGAGCTTGGCATCGAGCCCGGCGGCGCAGAGCGGAGAGGCCAGCACGCCGGCCAGCAACAGGGCAATGGGAGTCGCTTTCATCATGTTTCCTCATTCATTGAGTGTCGCCTTGTCAGGCGGTTTGCTTCCTTCAAGGCCCTCTTTGGGGCTCAACCACCCTAGAGCAGTTTTTTTCTGCGACCATCCCACCATATGGGTGACGCCCCCCAGGATAGGGGGAACGCCAGGCATCCCTCGCTGCTGCGACAACAATCGCGGCCCCTCCCCCTTGCCCCTGTCTGCATTCCCCGTCCGGCGGATTGCGTCCATAAAAAACCCCGGCACCGGGCCGGGGTCTCAGACAAATGGCAATCACTCTTTGCAGGGGCCCGCCAGCAGGGCCAGCGCTGGCAGCGCATTGCCCGGCACCAGCCGGTAGGCCTTGTGGTGCTTGACCAGGGTGGTCTTCTTGTTGCCCTGGCTCAGCAGCAGGCCGTGGGTGAAGGCGCCTTGCGCCAGTCGGGCCTCGTCGCCGCGCACATAGAGGGTGAGCGGCTTGACCAGCTCACCCGCCTCGATGTGGCCCTGATACTCGCTGGCACTGATGATGAGGCTAGGCTGACCGCCCGACTGCAGGCGCAGCTTGGCGCTCACCTCGCTGTCGGTGATCACAAACCAACCTTCGGCCGCTAGATCGGCCAGCAGGGCCGCCAGCTTGCTCCCCAGCTGCAGCGGTTCGCATGTGGCCCGCTCATACTGGCGAATGATCCGCTCAAGCAGCCCCTTGAGATCGGCGCCGGCCCCCAGGGTGCGGCCCAGCTGCACCCACTCTTTCAAATCCTCCATCACCAGGCGGGAGAAGCGTTTCTCCTTGAGGGATTCCGCCATCCAGCTGCAGAGAAAGTGGCTCTCTTGCGCCGGGGTGCGCTTGCCAGCCTTCTGCTCGGCGGTACGGGCCAGTTCGGCCAGGCTCTGGCTGGCCATCTCGAGCAGGGCCTGATTGTAGGTGGTAGAGGTCATAAGCAATCCTTCAGTTGACCGCGACGAGTCAACACCGATGACAGAGAAGGCAAAGGCGCCAGTGGCGCCTTTGCGGTTCAATAGAGCGTGCGCCCTTATTTAGGCTGACGCGGCTTCTTGGCGGCCGCCAGGCGCTTGAGGCGCTGGCCCTGCAGCTTGGACTCCGCCATGGCCTGGGCGGCGGCGTTGTCTTCACGCTGGGGGCGCTTGCCGAAGCGGCGGCGCTCCTGCAGCTGCTTGATCAGCTCGTCGCGGCTGCTCACCTCGTAGCCCGGCACCATGATGCGGCGGATCTTCTGGCCGATCAGCGCCTCGATCTCCAGCAGGGTGCGCTCTTCTTCACGGCTGACGAAGGAGATGGCCATGCCGCTCTTGCCGGCGCGACCGGTACGGCCGATGCGGTGCACATAGTCTTCGGCGAGGAACGGCAGATCATAGTTGACCACGTATTCGAGGTTCGGGATGTCCAGCCCGCGCGCGGCCACTTCGGTGGCCACCAGCACCCGCAGCTTGCCTTCGCTGAACTCGCGCAGCGCGCGGCGGCGGCTGCCCTGGGCCTTGTCGCCGTGCACCACGGCTGACTTGATGCCATCGAGGTTCAGCTCCTCCACCAGCTCGTCGCAGCTCTCGCGGGTGCTGGCGAACACCAGCACCTGCTGCCAGTTCTGCTTGCCGATGAGCTCGGAGAGCAGCTCGCGCTTGCGCTTCTGCTCCACCGGGTAGACGGTGTGGCTGACGGTGTCGGCAGTGGAGTTCTGCTTGTTGACGGCCACCACCTGCGGCTTGTCCAGCATCAGATTGGCCAGCTTTTTCACCGCCTCTGAGAAGGTGGCGGAGAACAGCAGGTTCTGGCGGGTCTTGTTGACCGCCTGCAGGATCTTCTGCACATCGGCGCTGAAGCCCATGTCGAGGATGCGGTCCGCTTCGTCCAGCACCAGGGTCTCGACCCCGGAGAGGCTCAGGTTGCAGGCAGTGAGGTGTTCGAGCAGACGGCCCGGGGTCGCCACGATAATGTGAGCGCCCGCTTTCAACCGCTTGGCCTGCACGTCCTGCTTGCCGCCACCCACGATGGTGAGGGTGGTGATATCCAGATACTTGGCGAAGTCATTGATGTTGCTCGCCACCTGGGCCGCCAGCTCGCGGGTCGGGGTCAGGATCAGCACCCGGGCGTTGGAAGGCTGCACCGGCGCCGGATTGTCCACCAGTCGCTGCAGGATCGGCAGGGCGAAGGCGGCGGTCTTGCCGGTGCCGGTCTGGGCGCTGGCCAGCAGGTCACGGCCACGGCGCACGGCCGGGATGGCCTGGCTCTGCACAGGGGTCATCTCCTGATAACCGCACTCTGAGATGGCGCGCAAAATCTCGGGGGCAAAATCGAACGATTCAAATCTCATAATGGGTTCCTGTGTTCCAGCGGGACTGTGGCTGGCCTGGTTGGCTCGGCATGAGCAAGAAGTCGGCTATGACCACCGACGGCTGTGCCTGACATCAAGTCAGAGAGTGGCCGGAAAATGGCGGGCGCGAAGTGTAACAGATAAGCGGCGCAAATTCTGCCTCAAAAACGTCCCTTTTCACGGCGTCCCGGATCGCCCCCCATGGACCGGGCCGGGCTGGCTCCAGCTTAGCCTTCCTGCCCGTTTCTGACCTGGAAATCGCGCTGAAACAGGCACATGCGGATGGCGGTACGGTAGTGACCATCGATGAAGAACTCCTCTTTGAGCTCCCCTTCCGGCTCGAATCCCAGCGCCTGATAGATGTGGATGGCCCGGACATTGTCCCGATCGACGATGAGATAGAGCTTGTGCAGGTTGAGCACGTTGAAGGCGTACGTCATCGCCTTGAGGGTTGCGCTCCTGGCATACCCCTTCCCCTGATGGGCGGGGGCGATGATGATCTGGAATTCGGCGCGGCGATGGATGCTGCGAATGTCCACCAGCTCCACCAGCCCCACTTGGCTGCCTGCCACCTCGAGGATGAAGCGGCGCTCGTGCTGGTCGTGGATGTGCTTGTCATAGAGCTGGGCCAGCTCCATGTAAGCCTCGTAAGGCTCCTCGAACCAGTAGCGCATGATGCTGGCGTTGTTGTTGAGCTGATGAACGAACTTGAGATCCTCGCGCTCGAGGGGACGAAGGGTCAGGGTGTCGGGGGATGACATAAGGTACCTGCTTGCAGATTGGAAGGGTGCCGGCCAGCCAAAGGGGGCGGCGCCATGACATGAAGAGGGGGAGAAACAGGGGCAAGGCCCCTGCCCCCTTAGCGGATGCGGTTGGTCGGTCGCTTGAGCAGACGGATGGCGATGGCCGCCATGGCGATAACGAAGAGGCCGAGGGAGGTCACCAGCAGGCACTTGGTCAGCAGCTCGTGGTGCTGGGCGAACACCGGGGTCGCCATCACGAACTTGCCCACCAGACTCAATACCAGGGCCCAGAGGAAGGCGCTGGCGAAGCTGGCGATCATCACCCGTGGCAGATGCAGACGCGAGACCCCCATCAGCATGGGCGTCAACACCCGCACGAACGGCACGAAGCGGGAGGAGAACATGGCCCAGAAGCCGTAGTTGTGCAGCAGGCGCGAGGCTCGTGGCAGGCTGCCATCCGGGATCATTCGCTCCACGTGGCCCATGAAGGAGGTGCCGTGCAGCGCCTGGCCCTGCACGTAGGCGATGAGGCTGCCAAGCCCGGCGGCAAGCGGCATGTAGAGCAGCGTCACCTCGGGGCCGAGCACCCCCATGCCCACCAGGCCGCCGGCCAGCAGCACCAGGCTGTCGCCGGGCAGGGGCAGGAACACGAAACTCGATTCAAGAAACAGGATCACCACCAGGCAGGTGACGAGCAGGCCCACGGCCTGCATCTGGATCAATTGGTCAAAGTCCTGTTGCCATATGGCAAGCAGCATCTCCTGCATCTGGTGACTCCCATCAACTTCATGAGGTGGCCCGACGGCCTCCGGTGCGGCAGACCCTCCCCTGTCGCCAACCCCTCTCTTCCCTGAGGGAGGCCCGTTATACACCCGGCCAAGTGAACAAGAAATTAATACAGGTCACGGATAGACGAGATAATCGGCTGCGGGCCCTAAAAAAATGAGGCCCGCATCTGTCGTGCGGGCCCCGGCCATCCAGGTACTCAGCTGTATTTGAGCCGCTGCAGCTTGGTGAGGGTGAGCAGGGTCTGGGCCGAGAGATCGCACACCGACAGCACGAAGGCGAGCTCGTCCGGGTGCCAGACCTCCTCCAACCGGGCCCGCTCGGCGATGATGAAACCGAGCAGCTCATCCCCATGCTTGAGGGGCGCCATCAGAATGGTGCCGGAGAGCCCCTCCAGCCCGAGCTGGGCCAGCATGGCGCCAAAGCGGGTCAGATCGTAGGGCTCGCGCAGGATGAGGCAGGGTTCGTGCTCGGGCTTGGAGGATTCGTAGCGCCCCTGGATCAGCGCATAGGGCAGGTGAAACCCCTGCTGATGGTGGAGCTTGGGCAGGAAGAAGAGATCCTGGCAGTACATGGATTGCCTGTCTTCGGCGCTGAACCAGACGCTGGCCCGCACCGCCCCGGTGCCGGCGCAGATCGCCTCGTTGATGTGACGGGCGGCCTGGCCCGGATCCTCGCCGGTCAGCAGATCGCTCTTGGCCAGGTGAATGAGGGCGCCGTGCTGCAGCTTCTGGCGGGCTTCGCTGTCGGCCTGCTGCTGGCGCAGGCTGTCGAGATGATCGAGCATCCGATTGCAGTCGACGGCCACCTGGGAGATCTCGTCACTGCCCTCCACCAGCAGGCGGCGCACCGCGCCGTCCTCGCCGATGAGCCGCAGATTTGCACTCAACCGCTGCAGGCGGGCGGCGATATAGCCGTTGAGGATCAGCAGCACCAGGCCGCCAAACAGCAGTACCCCCAGGCTCAGCAGCCAGAAGATGCGCCGCTCGACGGCCTTGCCCTCCAGCATCAGATCCCGTGGCAGGGTGAAGCGAAAGATCAGGGGATCTTCCTCTCGCAGGGTATCGATCTGGGCCAGGGTGAGCAGCCGCTCCTCCTGCGGCAGGATCAGGCTGTCATTGGCCCTGAGCCTGGCCAGAGTGGTGACCCCCAGGCTGGTGGCCAGCTGCTGCGGGCTGAGAAACGAGAGCGACAGATTGGTGCGCTTTTGCAGCTGATGAACCAGCCGGGTGTTGAAAGCCTTGAGCAGCAGCAGGGTGCCGCGGCTCGGCCCCTCCCCCTCGCTGGTCAGGATCTGGGTGGCGGCCAGCAGATAGTAGCGCTCCCCGTCGAACCAGATGCCACCATTGGGCTTGAGGCTGCCGTAGCGCACCAGATAGTCGGTGAGCGGCGCGAGCTCGTCCGGTGTCTGCGCCAGCAACTTGCCGCCATGATAGGCAAAGGCCACCTGCGGCTGCTTGTCGGCGTCATAAAGAGCCACCAGATCCACCGCCAGGGTCTCGAAGGTGCGGGCGTTGAGGTTGGCCGCCAGATAGGCGGGATCCCGGCTCGCCATGTAGGCGTAAGTGTCATCCCACTCGGACCAGTCCTGCCCCAGGATGGTGAGCTGATCCAGTTCGGCCTGCACCACGGCCCTGACCCGCTCGCGGTTGCGCTCCACGCTCAGGCGCTCCAGCTCGCCGAACTTGTTGCCCACCACATAATGGAGGCCGACATAGCCGACCCCCAGCAACAGCAGCAGCGTCAGCACTATGGTCAGCGTAATCTTGCGGCTGATCTTCATCTTTACCCACACTCCCGAACAGGTGACCCATTGAGTTTAATGGATTTTGCCTCGCCATCCGCCTTGTGTGCGAAAAACCTCGCCAGGGCGCTCAGCCCTTCGCCGCGGGGAGAAAACATCGCCTGAAAAGGTTCATTCGACTCGGTATATGAGCTGCCAAGCCAGCCAAAAATCGCTACAGTGTAACCGTGCCTCAGCGCAAGAGGCGTCACGGAGCCCGCCATGCTCATACCACTCGTTCACCCGCTGCGCAGCGCCCTGCTGCTCACCCCGCTGCTTGGCCTCGGCCAGCCGGCCATGGCCGAGGAGGAGTCGCGGGTGCAACAACGCGCCAATGCGGTGGTCTCCCTGATGACCTTCACCGTGGTGCCCGACATCACCGCCAGCAACATCAACATCGGCAGCGGCACCAATCAATCCTCGGCCCTCAACATGACCCAGGTCGGCGGCGGCGCCACCATGAGCGAGAGCGTACCGGTTTATCTGGAAGGGACCCTGGGATTCAGCCGCTACGATCCCCAGTTCGTGATCAGCAACGGCAGCGAGAGCCGCACCCTCCCCACCAAGTGGAACAGCCTGACGGCCACCGGCGGGATCGGCTGGGACATAGGGCTGCACCGGGACAGACACGGCGGCAACCTGGTGCTGCGCCCCATCGGCAACGTCACCCTTGGCACGGTGGCGAGCGATCTGCGCATCGGCAACTGGCTGCTGGGCCAGTACACCGGCAAGAACCTCGACTTTCTCGATGGCGGCCGGCTCGACGTCTATGGCCTCGGCGGCGCCATGATGCTGGACTACGAGCTCTTCTCCCCCGCTCAGGACATCGACGCCGAGCTGCGTTACTCCTATCAGCACCTGCAGAGTTTTGGCGGCACCGCCGCCAGCGTGACCGGCCAGGCCAACGCCGAAAACCTCGGCCTCTATCTGCGCCGCCGCGCCCCCATCGGCAGTCTGACGCTGCTGGGCAAACCCGTGCGCTACGTGCTGGAGGGGGCTCGCACCGAATACCTGGGCGAGCAGCGCGGCCTGCTCGGCTTCAACTCCCTCAACTCACTCGGCCTCGGGCTGGAGCTCGACAGCAGCAAGTACGATATCTTCGTCACCCGCACCCGGCTGGTGGCCCGCTATATGTTCAGCCACAACACCAGCGGCTACGGCGTCGGGCTGGCGATGAGCTTCTAGGCCAACCCTGCATTTATCTGCCTGCGCCGCTGGCTCAGGGCGTTGTGCCGCCTTCCTCGTCAAAGGTGGCGGCCAGGGACACCAAATAGACCGTCATGCCCCGCTGGCTATCAGACACACCACCTATCACTTTTGCCGGCCCCGGAGAGAGGAAGACCTGGTTGCTGAGCTCGCGCCGCTCGCCACTCTTGCCCAGCTGCAAGATGGTGATGTGGTAGACACCCGCGTCCTGACTGTCGCGTGTCACCTTCACCCGCTCCCCCTCTCTTTCAAACTGCCACACGGGGCCACCCTGGGCAGGGATCTCGATGTAACGGCTTTGCGCTGACAGTGGCTGCACGCTCAATTCCGTCGCACTCGCGGCAGAGCCAGCGAGCAGCAGGCTAAAGAGTATGGCGTTTGTCATGATGACTTCCTTCCCGGTTCATATGGTATTGCCGTGGCACAAGGTAAACGGGTTGCCAGCAGGCAACCCGCTCTTGCTTTACAAAAAGGTGGCAATCCTAACCAGTTTTCATCGCATAGCACAGGGGGCCTCCCTCAACGCGGTTCCCACGCCAGGCTATCACTACCAACCGCTTGATCCCGCTCGCACTTTTTCATCATTGAGTGATTTAACATTGCCAGATGACCCTGTATAAAAAGAGAACGCCCTTGTCTGCTGCACCAACCATGGATATCAGGGGCTTCCCAGACGGAAGAGATCGACAAGGACATCACCATGGCCAAGTTCCTCAATACCAGTGCAACCAATTACTTTCTTGAAGAACTGATCAAGGACGCCAAGGAGCGACTGATCCTGATCAGCCCCTTCCTCAAGCTCAATGCACGGAATGCAGATCCGGCGCCGGCTTGCCACAACACGGTACTGATGACCAGCAAATGGGGAGATACCAAGGGCAATAGTTTCTGGGGCTGTCCTAGCTATCAACAATACCGCAACCGGCTCCCTATTAAGAACTAAACATCGAACTAAAGGACACTTACTCCTGAGCGGATCACCAAATTCACATATTTAAATAAGGATGTTATATGCCAGAGTTAGCTATCTCAGATTTCACTAATATTGCTGTTGCAACTGGCTCACCTAAACACACAAAACTTAAGCAGATTGCACTAAGAGGGGATTATGCACACTATAAAGATTACTACTTGCAACTTAGAACAGCTATAAAGTCACTTTTTAGCCAAAAGAGACATGTTTCGTACCTGATCGAAATATCACGAAAGCAAAAAGACTCCAGTAAAAAAATAAAATTTGAACGCCTAGCTCATAACTTTATTAAGTGGCAGTCAGGTAAGAACATTGATGTATATGCATCATTGCGAGAGTCCTTTGTTTTTAATAGCACAACTATCCATTGCAATCCCGAGCTGAGCGCATTGATAAATGGCGTCCGAACTCATGTCAAGCTCCATTTTACCGAGAAGCAAAGAATGACCAAAGAGCGAGCTGACTATATCTGCTATTTAATGCATGAAGCAATTCAAGAGGCTGGTGCAGAATATATAGTTCTTGATCTGCATTCCGGCCAAGAGTTCAGACTTACCTCTGACAGAGACAGAATGGAGGAGAAAGTGTGTCGGGAAATATTATGGATTGAGCAGAACTGGCCGATTTAACTTTTAGAGGATTATTCATGAAGTGCGCACTAATTTATGATTTTGATGGAACCTTAGCGGAAGGTGATTGTGCCCAGCATGGGGTTATGCCCGAATTAGAGATAACTGATATACCTGAATTTTGGGCCAGCGTAAAACGTAGGGCAATGTACGATGACGGCGATGAAATATTGACCTACCTTGGTATGCTAGCAGAGAGGGCTAACATGCTTCAATCTGATGTCCTTAGTACAGAAAAACTAATGACGCATGGACAATCAATTCCTTTATTTAGTGGCGTTGATTCATGGTTCGATAGAATTAACAGCTTTGCTGAAAGTATTGACCTAGAACTGGAGCATTACATCATATCAAGTGGCCTTGATGCAATGATTAGAGGAACATGTATTGGAGACAAATTTCGTGATATTTATGCTTGCAAATATCACTACTCTGAAAATCAGCGCTACGCAACGTGGCCCGCACAAGCGATTAACTATACAACCAAAACACAATTCTTATTTAGAATAAACAAAGGAATTCATAATTCATGGGATAATGGGGAAGTAAATAAATTCATTGAACTTCAAGATAGAGACATACCATTTCAGAGAATGATATATCTTGGTGATGGCGACACAGATATTCCATCTATGAAAATGGTGAGGTATCAAGGTGGCAGGTCTATTGCTGTCTTTGACAACAAAAAATGGTCTCTAAAATCAACTCAAGATAAAGTAGAAAAGCTAATATCCGAAGAAAGAGCTGATTATGTCGTCCCTGCTCTGTATGATGAAGGCAGTCACCTAGACGTAACAGTAAAAGGCTTATTGAGGCTATTTAAAAGAAAGGGATAGTTCTTAACTATAAACAAAGGCGGCCAATTGGCCGCCTTTGTTACTTTTAGCAATCAGCGGATCGTCGCCATCTTCTGCACGCAGCGCTGCTCGCGCTCATCCACCCGCTTGGCAAACCAGGCGGTGGTGAGGTTGCGGGTGATCTTGGGGCTTTTCAGCTGGATGCCTGGCAGGATGGCGCGCGGCAGCCGTTTGCCCGCTTTCTGGTCTGCCAGCGTGAACACGCGATGATAGAGGTCGCTCTGGCCAAATTCGGCAGTATCGCCGAGCTTGAGGCTCTGGTGGATGGCCTGCTTGCTCATGCTGAGCTGGCCGGCGATGGCATGAACCGCGAGCTCGGTCTTGCCCGGCAGATCGGAGTCGTAGCGAATGAGATCTCCGTCCAGCGCCAGGGTCTTGCCACTCAGCCGGCTCACTGCGGCCTGGAAGGCGGCATTGCGGCTCGCATACCAGCCCGCATTGAAGTCGGCAAAGCGATAGAGGGTGTCGGGGTAGTCGGCCGGGTAGCCGAAGATGTGCTTGGTACCAAACCAGATGCCACCGCGGCGGGTGAACACCTCGTGGCGAATGGAATCCTTGACCGGATAGGGGTAGCCGCGGGTGTTGGCCTCGGCAAAGGCGACGCTCACCTGCATGGGGCCGCCGGTACGCACCGGGTTCATGTTGCCAAAGAGCTGCTTGCCCATCGGCACCTCCCCGATCATGTCTTCAAAAATCTCGCTCATCTCCCGCTCGGTACGCAACTTGTCGATGCGCTCGGCGTAGGTTTTGCCGGTGGGGGATTTGATGGAGAGCGCGGTGCGCACCACAAACTCAGGGATCAGCAGCTTGCCGGCGCGGGCGTTGATCTCCTTCCAGGCTATCTTGCCAAGGCCTGGCACCACGGGGTCGGCCTGGTAGGTGGCCTCCTGCTCGGCCACCGCCAGCACGGTACAGACGTTGTGATCGCTCACCGTCAGCCCCTGGCTGGTGAGCGCCGTCACCACGTCGTTGGCCCAGCCCGGCTTGTCCACCACGTTGCGCGGCAAGAAGGTGACGATGCGACTCTTCATGTCGGCCGGCTTTTGCGGCTGCATCGCCTTGGGAATGGGACGCCCCGCCGGGGTCACCGAGGTCGACGGCGTGGCCGGTGCAGGCGGCTCGCTGGCACAACCGGCGAGCAGCAAGGTGACGAGCAGCGGCAACCCGCGCACGACCACAGAAGGAGAGAATAGAGACATGATCATCAAGGCATCCGGTACAGAGACTGTGCCCGACCTGTATCAGGCGAGCAAATGGTCGCTCATTGTAGAGGATTGATCCACAAGGCTAAAGCCTGATGGCCGCGGCGTTCTATTGTGCCTGACAGCCCCTGCCGTCATCCCCTCGCAAACCAGGATGACAAAGGCCCATTGATAAGCTTTTATCGAGAGTGATTTACATTTAGAATGCCGCCGCCCGGACGCTCACGGTATAGACCCCATGGACAGACTGACCCTTCTCTTTGACCCCGTGCAGCGGTGGCTGATCACGCCGCTCTGGCACTGCCTCACCGGATTGCTCGATTTCAATGGGCGCCTGGGTGTCCCCTTCTTGCTGATCTCGGGCACGATCGCCTACCTGCTCTATCGCTATCGACGCCGCCAGGGAGATCCCGGCGCCCGCAGCTTTAGCAGTTTCCTCGGGGGCCGGGCCGTCTGGCGGCACCCCTCGGCTCTGCTCGACTACCAATACTATCTGGTGCGGGCGCTGCTCCATGTGGCGCTGATCCTGCCGATCCTGGCCCTGCTCCACCCCTGGCTGCTGCAGGCTGAGGATGTCCAGTCTGCCCTGACCCGGCTGTGGGGGGAGCGTCCCCGGCTGGCCGAGGCGAGCTGGCTGATGATGCTCTACGGTCTGGGCGTCTTTCTCATCAGCGATCTGGTGCATTACTGGCTGCACCGCGCCTTCCACAGTCGCTGGCTCTGGGAGTTTCACAAGGTACACCACAGCGCGACCGTCATGGTGCCGCCGACAGCGAGCCGCATCCATCTGGTGGAGAAGCTGTGCGAGATGCTGGCCAAGGGGAGCTGTCTTGCCCTCTACGCCGGCGCCTTCCACTGGCTGTGTGGCGGCACAGTGCGCCCCTACACCCTGTTCGGGGTGAGCTACCTGGTGCTGCTGTTTAACTCCCTGGCTGCCAACCTGCGCCACACCCATGTCTGGCTCTCGTTTGGCCCGCGGCTCGAACATGTCTTCAACAGCCCGGCCCAGCACCAGATCCACCACAGCCGTGATCCCCGCCACTTCAACCACAACTTCGGCACCAACCTCTCGCTCTGGGACTGGTGGTTCGGCACCCTCTATGTGACCAACAGCCAACCCGAGCCACTCTCTTTCGGGGTCGGTCCCAGGGACAACGAGCGCTACAGCCACCTGAGCGCGCTCATCCTGCGCCCCTTCCTAGTCACCGCACTCAAGCTGTGGCGCCCCCTGCCGCGCCCGCGCGGGCGTAATGCGATGGCCGATTGAGCCTGGCAGCCATAAAAAACGCCACCTTGCAGTGGCGTTTTTTATTGGCGAAGAAGCGTGCTGGTTCAGGCGCTCTGGCGCAGCGCCTCTATCTGGGCGGCGCCATTAATCACCGCCTGCAGGGAGGCGCTGACCACGTCGCGGCCGATGGCCACCCCGCAGGTGCGGGTCCCGTCGACGCTCAGCAGCACGTAGGCAGCGGCGCGGGACTCGGTACCGGCGCTCAAGGCATGCTCGGAGTAATCCAGCACGTCGATGTGCATCCCGGTCTGGCGCTGCCAGCCGTTGACCAGCGCCGTGATGGCCCCCTCCCCTTCACCACTGAGCTGCAGCGAGCCGGTCGGGGTCTGCAGCTCCAGGCGCAAACTCTCCTGGCTGTCGCGACCAAGCTGGAAGCGACCGATGCGATAGCCGTGGGCAGGCTCGAGGTAGTGGCGCTCGAACAGGGTGCGGATCTGCTCCGGGCTGATTTCGCTGCTGCTGGCTTCGGCCTCGGCCTGAACCCGGCGGCTGAAGTCAATTTGCAGCCAGCGCGGCAACTGCAGACCAAGGTCGCGCTCCAGCAGGTAGGTGACGCCCCCCTTGCCGGACTGGCTGTTGATGCGGATCACCGCCTCGTAACTGCGACCGAGATCGGCAGGATCGATGGGCAGGTAAGCCACGTCCCAGTAGTGATCCGGTTTTTCTGCCGCGAGAGACTTGCGGATGGCATCCTGGTGGCTGCCGGAAAACGCGGTGTAGACCAGCTCGCCGGCATAGGGGTGGCGCGGATGCAGGGCAATCTGGGTGCAGGCCCCCACAGTAGCGACGATGGCATCCATGTCGGAGAGGTTGAGCTCGGGATCGATCCCCTGGCTGTAGAGGTTCATGGCCATGGTGACGATGTCCATGTTGCCGGTGCGCTCGCCGTTGCCGAGCAGGGTGCCCTCGATGCGATCCGCCCCCGCCAGCACCGCCAGCTCGGCGGCAGCCACCCCACAGCCCCGATCGTTGTGGGTGTGGATGGAGATGCTCACCTCGGGCCGCGCCTTGAGGTTGCGGCAGAACCACTCCACCTGATCCGCAAACACGTTGGGGGTGCTCACCTCCACCGTGGCGGGCAGGTTCAGGATCATGGGGCGGGCAGCCGAGCGCCACTCATCGATGACGGCGTCACACACCTCGACGGCAAACTCCACCTCGGTGCTGCTGAAACTCTCCGGCGAGTACTGAAAGCTCCACTCGGTGCCCGGATTGCGGGCCGCATACTCCCGCACCCAGCGCGCCCCCTGCACCGCGATGGCCTTGACCCCGTCGCGACCTGTGTTGAACACATAGTTGCGCTGGGTCGGGTTGACCGAGTTGTAGACGTGAACGATGGCCCGCTGCGCCCCCTTGAGGGCCTCGAAGGTGCGGGCAATGAGATCTTCGCGCGCCTGCACCAGCACCTGGATGGTGACGTCGTCCGGAATCAGGTTGCGGTCAATAAGTTCGCGTACGAAGTCGAAATCGGGCTGGGAGGCGGCCGGGAAGCCCACCTCGATGTGCTTGAAGCCGATGTGCACCATCAGCGCCCACATCTGCAGCTTCTGGGCCACCGTCATGGGCTCGACCAGCGCCTGGTTGCCGTCGCGCAGATCCACGGCGCACCAGAGCGGCGCCCGCTCCAGCACCCGGCTGGGCCACTGGCGATCCGCCAGATTGATGACGGTGGCACGGCGGTATTTGCGATGATCGAAGCTCATATTCTGATTCCCTTGGCTGATAGACGAACGGCTGACTGGCGGCTGACAGAGGGACGAAGAGAGGGAAGCGGGGCGGCGCGGTAACGCTGGCCCTGACGAGTCGCGAGGCGGTAACCCCACGCCCGGTATCCTGTGGCCCTCCCGGTAAGAAGGGCCGGCCGCACAACCCGATAAGGCTGCGGGCCCGATCTGTTCACCCCTGCATCGGCAGGCGCAGACGATCTGATCCGTTGACTCCTGTGACAAGAACCCAGTATAGAGAGGCGACGCGGGTGAGAGATTGCAAAGAGTGCTGTCAAATACATCTATTGCACAATCATTGTGATGTTTTATCTGATTATTGAGTGACTATCTCCCTCAGGTTCCCTGACCAGGCATTTTCCCCTCTGCCCCGCAGCCTTCGGCCAATAAAAAACCCCGCCATCGCTGGCGGGGTTTTATCGGGTCACGAAGGAGGCGTCCCTCCTTCATCACGCGCTCTTAGCGGCTCTTCAGCTGGCTCTCGACCTTCTGGTGCAGCTCCTGCACCGAGCTCACGTTGGCGGTAGCATCGACTGTGATGGCCATGCAGGTGGCGAACGCCGCGTGCAGCGTGGTGGTGTACGCCACCTTGTGCTGCAGGGCGCCACGGCGCAGCTGCTTGGAGTCCTCGATGGCGCGGCGGCCTTCGGCGGTGTTGACGATGTAGGTGTACTCGCCATTCTTGATGCGATCCAGAATGTGCGGACGGCCCTCGTGCACCTTGTTGACCAGGCGCGGGTTGATGCTCGCCTCACCCAGGGTCACCGCAGTGCCGTGAGTAGCGTCGAGGTCATAGCCGAGCTCCAGCAGCTTGGCGGCCAGATTCACCACCCGCTCCTTGTCGCCGTGGCGCACGGAGAGCAGGGCGCGACCTTCGCGCGGCACCTGGTGACCAGCACCCAGCTGCGCCTTGGCATACGCCTCGGCAAAGCTGCTGCCCACCCCCATCACTTCACCGGTAGAGCGCATCTCCGGGCCCAGCAGCGGGTCGACACCCGGGAACTTGGCAAACGGCAGCACCACTTCCTTCACGGAGTAGTAGGGCGGGATGATCTCGCTGGTGAAGCCCTGTTCTTTCAGGCTCTGACCGGCCATGACGCGGGCGGCGATCTTGGCCAGCGGCGCACCGGTAGCCTTGGAGACGAACGGCACGGTACGGGCGGCACGGGGGTTCACCTCGATGAGGTAGATCTCGTTGTCTTTGACCGCGAACTGTACGTTCATCAGGCCCACCACGCCAAGCTCCAGCGCCAGTTTGCGCACCTGCTCGCGCATCTCGTCCTGAATGGCCTTGGACAGGGTGTAGGGCGGCAGGGAGCAGGCGGAGTCACCGGAGTGGATACCGGCCTGTTCGATGTGCTCCATGATGCCGCCGATGACCACATCCACGCCGTCGCAGATGGCATCCACGTCCACCTCGGTGGCGTCGTCCAGGAAGCGGTCCAGCAGTACCGGCGACTCGTTGGAGACGCTCACCGCCTCGGCGAAGTAGCGGCGCAGGTCCTGCTCGTCATAGACGATCTCCATGGCACGGCCACCCAGCACATAGGAGGGACGAACCACCAGCGGGTAGGTGATGCGCTCGGCGGTCAGCACCGCCTGCTCCAGGGCGGTGACGGTGCCGTTTTCCGGCTGCTTGAGGCCGAGGCGCTCAACGGCGGACTGGAAGCGCTCGCGGTCTTCCGCGCGGTCGATGGCATCGGGGCTGGTGCCAATTACCGGCACGCCGTTGGCCTCCAATGCTCGCGCAAGCTTGAGCGGAGTCTGGCCGCCGTACTGGACGATGACGCCCTTGGGCTGCTCGACCCGCACGATTTCCAGCACGTCTTCCAGGGTCACCGGCTCGAAGTAGAGGCGGTCGGAGGTGTCGTAGTCGGTGGAGACGGTTTCCGGGTTGCAGTTGACCATGATGGTCTCGTAACCGTCTTCGCGCAGGGCCAGCGCCGCGTGCACGCAGCAGTAGTCAAACTCGATGCCCTGACCAATACGGTTCGGGCCGCCACCGATGACCATGATCTTGTCGCGGTTGGTGGGGTTGGCCTCGCACTCTTCGTCATAGCTGGAGTACATGTAGGCGGTGTTGGTGGCGAACTCGGCGGCGCAGGTATCGACCCGCTTGTAGACCGGGAAGATGTTGTGGCGGGCACGCAATTTACGCACTTCACCTTCGGCCACGCCGAGGATCTTGGCCAGACGCGCATCGGCGAAGCCCTTGCGCTTGAGGCTGCGCAGGAAGTCGGCATCCAGACCCGCCATGCCGCGCTCTTTCACCTGCTCTTCCAGCTTCACCAGCTCTTCAATTTGCACCAGGAACCAGGGGTCAATCTTGGTCAGGCGGAATACGCCGTCCATGGAGAGACCGGCGCGGAAGGCGTCGGCGATGTAGAAGATGCGATCGCTGCCGGCATCCTGCAGCTCGTGGCGGATGCGGGTCAGGGCGTCAGGGGCATTGAGATCCAGCATGGGGTCGAAGCCGGTCTTGCCGGTCTCGAGGCCACGCAGGGCCTTGTGCAGGGACTCCTGGAAGTTGCGGCCGATGGCCATCACTTCACCGACGGACTTCATCTGGGTGGTCAGACGGTCGTTGGCGCCGGCGAACTTCTCGAAGTTGAAGCGCGGTACCTTGGTGACCACGTAGTCGATGGCCGGCTCGAAGGAGGCCGGAGTGCGACCGCCGGTGATGTCGTTCATCAGCTCGTCCAGGGTGTAACCGATGGCGAGCTTGGCGGCGATCTTGGCGATGGGGAAGCCGGTCGCCTTGGAGGCGAGCGCGGAGGAGCGAGAGACCCGCGGGTTCATCTCGATGATGACCATGCGGCCATCTTTGGGGTTGATGCCGAACTGGACGTTGGAGCCGCCGGTCTCGACGCCGATCTCGCGCAGCACCGCCATGGAGGCGTTGCGCATGATCTGGTACTCCTTGTCGGTCAGCGTCTGGGCTGGCGCGACCGTGATGGAGTCACCGGTGTGGATGCCCATGGGGTCGAAGTTCTCGATGGCGCAGACGATGATGCAGTTGTCGTTGCGATCCCGCACTACTTCCATCTCGTACTCTTTCCAGCCGATCAGCGACTCGTCGATGAGCAGCTCTTTGGTCGGCGACAGATCCAGACCGCGCTCGCAGATCTCGACGAACTCTTCGGTGTTGTAGGCGATGCCGCCACCGGAGCCACCCATGGTGAAGGAGGGGCGGATGATGCAGGGGAAGCCCACTTCGGCCTGCACTTTCCAGGCTTCTTCCATGTTGTGGGCGATACCGGCCCGCGGGCACTCCAGGCCGATGCTGCGCATCGCCTTGTCAAAGCGGGAGCGGTCTTCGGCCTTGTCGATGGCGTCGGCGGTGGCACCGATCATCTCGACGCCGAATTCGGCCAGCACGCCGTGCTTCTCCAGATCCAGCGCACAGTTCAGTGCGGTCTGGCCGCCCATGGTGGGCAGGATGGCGTCCGGGCGCTCTTTCTTGATGATCTCGCGCACCACTTCCCAGGTGATGGGCTCGATGTAGGTGGCGTCGGCCATCTCCGGGTCGGTCATGATGGTGGCCGGGTTGGAGTTCACCAGGATGACGCGGTAGCCCTCCTCGCGCAGGGCCTTGCACGCCTGGGCGCCGGAGTAGTCGAATTCGCAGGCCTGGCCGATGACGATGGGGCCGGCGCCGAGGATCAGGATGCTCTGAAGGTCGTTACGTTTTGGCATGGCTCTCTTTATCCTCTTAGGCGCGATACTGCTTAATCAATTCAATAAAGTGGTCGAACAGACCGGCACAGTCGTGCGGGCCCGGGCTCGCTTCGGGGTGCCCCTGGAAGCTGAAGGCCGGACGGTCGGTGCGATGGATGCCCTGCAGGGACCCATCGAACAGGGAGACGTGGGTGGCGCGCAGGCACTCCGGCAAGCTGTTCTCGTCCACCGCGAAGCCGTGGTTCTGAGCGGTGATCATGACTGTGTTGTCGTCCAGGCTCTTCACCGGGTGGTTGGCACCGTGGTGGCCAAACTTCATCTTGACGGTCTTGGCGCCAGAGGCGAGACCCAGCAGCTGGTGACCCAGGCAGATGCCAAACACCGGGGTGTTGGTATCAAGGAAGGTCTTGATGGCCTCGATGGCGTAGTCGCACGGCTCGGGGTCACCTGGGCCGTTGGAGAGGAAGATGCCATCCGGGTTCAGCGCCAGTACCTCGGCAGCCGGGGTCTTGGCCGGCACCACGGTCAGGCGGCAGCCGCGGTCCACCAGCATGCGCAGGATGTTGCGCTTGACGCCAAAGTCGTAGGCCACTACGTGGTATTTGAGCTGGTCGGCATCCGGGATGACGTGCCCCTTGCCAAGCTGCCAGCTGCCTTCGGTCCAGTTGTACGCCTCGGCGACGGTCACTTCCTTGGCCAGGTCCATCCCCTTCAGACCGGGGAAGGCGCGCGCCTGTTCGAGGGCATAGGCTTCATCGATCTGCTTGCCGGCCAGAATGCAGCCGGCCTGAGCGCCTTTCTCGCGCAGGATGCGGGTCAGTTTGCGGGTGTCGATGTCGGCGATGCCAACGATGTTGTGGGACTTGAGGTAATCGGAGAGGGATTGCTGATTGCGGAAATTGGAGGCAAGTATCGGAAGGTCCCGGATGATCAATCCCTGAGCGTGGATTTGACTGGACTCTTCATCTTCGCTGTTGGTGCCGGTGTTGCCTATATGGGGGTAAGTGAGGGTGACTATCTGACGGGAATAAGAGGGATCGGTGAGGATTTCCTGATAGCCCGTCATCGACGTATTGAAAACCACTTCACCAACGGAACATCCCTCGGCGCCTATCGACACGCCTTTGAACACAGTTCCATCTTCCAGCACTAGCAATGCAGTGTGATTCAAGACAACCTCCAGTTATTTAGCTTTAAATTCAGCAATTTACCTGGGTGTTGCGGGCTCGGTTCCGGCCTTGGACAGGACTCGAACCCGGCAGATTTCTGGCAAATTGGGCGCATTCTACTTAAAAACGATCGCATTTCAACGTCTTTTCTCATCCGAAACGCATCTAAATTCAATAAAAAAGCAACATTACCCATTATCTATGCACTTCACTGCTTTGCAACCCCCTCCCTGAAAAGAAAAGGCAAAAGTTGCTGCCAATCTAGACCAAGAGACCAGTCTTGATACAAAAACCAATTTTAAATCCTTAAAAAACAATGTAATGAAGTTTCATATAAAAAATCTCAACGCCTGCAATCAGCTTTTTTATGGAGGATGAGTGGCCCTGAAAAATGGAAAACGTTTTTCTTGGCTTGAATTTTTAGTCTGTTTTGGCGGATGTAAAAAAATGCCCTGGCAGGGGCTATTGAGGCCCATTTTCGTTACCAGTCGATGACATTCATGCAATGCAGGATCCGGTAAAACAGCAAAGAGGGGAGATTTATCTCGTTTCGTGCAAAAATCACCATGTAAGCGGCATTTATACAAAATCACCAATAAAAAACCCCGCATGAGCGGGGTCTTAAGCAGACGACGGGCCGGGCAGCCCTTCGTGCACACCACGGGTGCCGTGATGTCAGTGGATGTGGTTACTTGAGGCCGAGCACGTCCTGCATGTCATAGAGGCCGGCGCCCTGCCCCTTGAGCCACTTGCCGGCGCGCACCGCACCGTTGGCGAAGGTGAGGCGGCTGGAGGCCTTGTGGCTGATCTCCACCCGCTCGCCGATGTCGGCAAACATGACGGTGTGCTCCCCCACCAGATCGCCGGCGCGAATGGTGGCAAAGCCGATGGTGTTGCGATCCCGCTCGCCGGTGATCCCCTCGCGGCCGTAGACTGCGCACTCTTTCAAGTCACGTCCCAGCGTCTTGGCCACCACCTCCCCCATGGAAAGCGCGGTGCCGGACGGTGCATCCACCTTGTGTCTGTGATGCCCCTCGATGATCTCGATGTCGGTGTAATCCCCCATCACCTTGGCGGCCTGCTCCAGCAGCTTGAACACCAGGTTGACGCCCACCGAGTAGTTGGAGGCGAAGACGATGCCGATCTCGCCGGCGGCGGCCTGGAGCGCCGCCTTGCCCGCGTCGTCAAAGCCGGTGGTGCCGATCACCATCTGCTTGTGATGGGCCCGGGCGAAGGCCAGGTTGGCCAAGGTCACCTCGGGGCGGGTGAAGTCGATGATGAGATCAAACTCGTCCCGTACCTTGTCCAGGCTGTCGCTGATGATGACGCCGAGCCGACCCAGCCCGTTGAGTTCGCCGGCATCCAGCCCGATCACGGCGGAGCCCGGTCGCTCCAGCGCCGCCCCGACCACCACGCCCTCGGCATGGCTGATCGCCTCCAGCAGCACCTTGCCCATACGACCATTACAGCCCATCACGGCCACACGGATCGGATTGTCCATCTCCACCCTCTCATCTCTATTAAGGAAAGAGACCGTTTTACCAGCCTGCGCCCGCTTTGAAAAGCCCGCCGTGGCCGTCGTCGGCCACCCGAAAAATCAACAGCATATTTACTAAAATCCGAATATTTCACGGATTTAATCAATTCAACAAAATCACAAGACAAAAAGCAGCATCCATCTGGACGTCTATCTTGACCGGGCGGGCGCGACTCACTACTGTAGGCACCCCATAGCGGCAGGATGCCCGCCACCCTCACCCCACTGCGGGCTGGCTGAGACAAGGAGGTCATGTACAACCATCGAGGAACACATGATCCAGACTCAACCCAGCGCCAGAGCCCTGCTGCCTCTGCTGGTCTTTCTTGCTCTCTTTATCGGTACCGGCACCTGGCTGACCCTGCAGGGGGTCGAGTTCGCCTTCTATCAGCTGCCCGCCCCCGTCGCCGCCCTCCCCGCCGCCATGCTGGCGCTGGTGCTGGGCAAGGAGGGGTTCAACAAGAACCTCGAGACCTTCTTCAAGGGGGTTGGTGACAGCAATATCATGGCGATGTGCCTCATCTATCTGCTGGCGGGCGCCTTCGCCACCGTAGCCAAGGCCACCGGCGGGGTGGATGCCACGGTCGCACTCGGCCTCTCCCTCATCCCCGGCTGGTTCCTGCTGCCTGGACTGTTCCTCATCTCCGCCTTCATCGCCACCGCCATGGGCACCTCCATGGGGACCATAGGCGCCGTGGCACCGGTGGCGCTGGGTGTGGCCCAGGCCGCCGGCATCGATCCTGTGCTGATGGCGGGTACCATCCTCTCCGGCGCCATGTTTGGCGACAACCTCTCCATCATCTCCGACACCACCATTGCGGCCACCCGCAGCCAGGGCTGCGAGATGAAGGACAAGTTTCGCGAGAACTTCAAGATTGCCGCCCCGGCCGCCATCGGGGTGATCCTGCTCTATCTGACCCTGGGGTCGGTCGGGGATGCCCCCGCCACCGAGGCCCATATCGAGCTGCTCAAGGTGATGCCCTACCTGCTGATCCTGGTGCTGGCCCTCTCTGGCATGAACGTCTTCATGGTGCTGGGGCTCGGCATTGTGGCCGCTGGCGGGGTCGGTCTGCTGGGGGATTACCCCCTCGGCCAGTTCAGCAAGGACATCTATCAGGGCTTCACCGGCATGCAGGAGATCTTCCTGCTCTCCATGCTGATCGGCGGCCTCGGCGCCCTGATGGAACGCCAGGGGGGACTGGCCTGGATCAGCACCCGCATCAGCGCCCTCATCGCCCGCTTCACCCGTCAGCACGACGGCGAGCAGAACGAGAAGGCGGCCGAGCTCGGCATCGCCGGGGTGGTGGGCCTCACCAACCTCTGCACCGCCAACAACACGGTGGCCATTATCGTCGCCAGCAAGGTGGCCAAGGATCTGGCGGATCACCACGGGGTCACCCCGCGCCGCGCCGCCTCCATGCTCGACATCTTCTCCTGCGTGGTGCAGGGGCTCATCCCCTGGGGCGCCCAGGCGCTGCTGCTGGGCTCCATCTTCGCCCTCTCGCCGCTGGCGGTGGTGAGCATGAGCTTCTACCCCATGGCGCTGGCGCTGGCCGCCCTGGTGGCGGTGTTCGTCAAGCACCAGATGCGCAAAACCGCCCACGCCTGATAGTGCGGCCGCCGGGTCCCACCCGGCGGCCGAGCCGCGCTGTTCAACCCGGCGCGGCCTTGTTAAGGTGATCGCCTGCCAGTGCGATCCACGTATCGCCCCGTCGCCCGTTCATCAGAGGAGCCCCCATGCCGGATACCCAGCCTGAAAGACAATCCCTGCGCCAGCTCATCCGTCAGCGCAGAAAGAGCCTGACCCAGGCCGAGCAGCAGCAGGCGGCCCAGCAGCTGGTTGCCCAGTTCAAGCAGCATCCCGAGATCCTGGCGGCCAAACGTATCGCCCTCTATCTGGCCAACGACGGCGAGCTCAACCCCCTGCCCGCCATCCACTGGCTGTGGGCCCAGCAAAAAGAGGTCTATCTGCCGGTGTTGCACCCCTTCACCCCGGGCCACCTGCTCTTCTTGCGCTACACCGCTACCAGTCCCATGACCCGCAACCGTTACGGCATCGCCGAACCTGAGCTCGACATGCAGCAGGTGGTGCCCCACAGCACCCTCGATCTGATTTGCACGCCGCTGGTGGCGTTCGACGCGGCAGGCAACCGGCTCGGCATGGGCGGTGGCTACTACGATCGCACCCTCGCCTGCTGGCACGAACACAGGCTCGGTCCCAAGCCGCTGGGGATTGCCCACGACTGCCAGCAGGTAGACGCGGTGCCGCAGGAGGAGTGGGACGTACCGCTGCCCCAGATCATCACCCCCAGCCGCTGCTGGCACTTTCCCGACTGAGGCCAGAAGCTGCCTTGCCGCACTGATCGGCTCTTGCTGACACAGCCATGGTGCAATGACATGGCGCAATAAACAGGCAAACGATTTACATCTTGCGGGTTTTTGGCCCGGAACGTGAGCTGGGTGGTCGCTCTGGGGTGGCGCCTTGGATATAATGCGGCCGCTTTTTTCCAAAGGATCGATCATGACTCAAGATGAAATGAAGAAGGCGGCCGGTTGGGCTGCGCTCAAGTATGTGGTTCCCGGCACCATCGTCGGGGTAGGCACCGGCTCTACCGTCAACCACTTCATCGATGCACTGGCGACCATGAAGGACGAGATCAAGGGAGCGGTATCCAGCTCCGTGGCCTCCACCGAACGCCTCAAGGGCTTCGGCATCCCTGTGTATGACCTCAACGAGATCGACGCCCTCTCCGTCTACGTGGACGGTGCCGACGAGATCAACGGCACCCGCGACATGATCAAGGGCGGCGGCGCGGCCCTGACCCGCGAGAAGATCGTCGCCGCCGTGGCCGACAAGTTCATCTGCATCATCGACAACACCAAGACGGTCGACGTGCTCGGCACCTTCCCGCTGCCGGTGGAAGTGATCCCCATGGCCCGCGAATACGTGGCCCGCGAGATCAAGAAGCTCGGCGGCAACCCGGTCTGGCGTGAAGGGGTGGTCACCGACAACGGCAACCACATCCTGGACGTGAAAGGCATGGCCATCACCGATGCCAAGGGGCTGGAAGTGCAGCTCAATGCCATCGTCGGCACCGTCACCAACGGCCTGTTCGCCCACCGCGGGGCAGACGTGGTGGTGATAGGTACTCCCGACGGGGTCATCACCCAATAAGGTTGTCTGCCAAAACGCAGCTCAACGGCATCATGGTAGGCACCGTCACCAACGGTCTGTTTGCCCACCGCGGGGCTGACGTGGTGGTGATCGGCACCCCGGACGGCGTGATCATCAGCTGACCTCCGATGGACAGGATCAGGTCACCCATGATCCCTTCGCAATGCAAGACGGCGCCCCATGGCGCCGTTTTTATTTGTTGCTCAATGAGTTGCAAACCCTCGTTTACAACTATCGTTGAAAACTTCAAAGAATTTGACTTTCGTCACAAATATTCCCTCTCCCCAACGTTTTTGCTACTTTACGGTTTTCTTCACACACCATATCTGCACTCACTTTTGCAAACATAGAGGGATCGTCATGACCGCCAAGTTTTCACTGGACAAGGATAAAATCAAGGTGCTGCTGCTGGAGGGGGTTCACCCCAACACAGTGGAAACCTTTCGTGCCGCAGGTTACACCAGTGTGGAGTATCTGAAGACCTCTCTCTCCGAAGAAGAGCTGATCGAGCGTATTCGTGACGTGCATTTCGTGGGGCTGCGCTCGCGCACCCAGATCACCGAGAAGGTGCTGGATGCCGCCAACAAGCTGGTGGCCATCGGCTGTTTCTGCATCGGCACCAACCAGGTCTCCCTGGATGCCGCCCACCTGCGTGGCATCCCGGTGTTCAACGCCCCCTTCTCCAACACCCGCTCGGTGGCCGAACTGGTGCTGGGGGAGATCCTGCTGCTGCTGCGCGGCATCCCGGAGAAGAACGCCAAGTGCCATCGCGGTGTGTGGGAAAAGCTGGCCAACCGTTCAGTGGAAGCCCGTGGCAAGAAGCTCGGCATCATCGGCTACGGCCACATCGGCACCCAGCTTGGCATCATCGCCGAGAGCATCGGCATGAAGGTCTAC
The DNA here is from genome assembly GCF_019048665.1 of Aeromonas sp. FDAARGOS 1408. Taxonomy (NCBI): domain Bacteria; kingdom Pseudomonadati; phylum Pseudomonadota; class Gammaproteobacteria; order Aeromonadales; family Aeromonadaceae; genus Aeromonas; species Aeromonas sp. FDAARGOS 1408. Next base: position 2,380,151 of record NZ_CP077394.1, read on the forward strand.
TACTACGACATCGAGAACAAGCTCTCCTTGGGCAACGCCATCCAGGTGCCAAGCATGGTCGAGCTGCTCAACATGTCCGACGTCATCAGCCTGCACGTGCCTGAGACCGCCTCCACCAAGGATCTCATCGGTGCCGAGCAACTGCGCATGATGAAACCGGGCGCCATCTTCATCAACGCCTCCCGCGGCACAGTGGTGGACATCGATGCCCTGGCCGACGTCATCAAGAGCGGCCACCTCGCCGGCGCCGCCATCGACGTCTTCCCGGTCGAGCCAAAGTCCAACGACGAGGAGTTCCTCACCCCGCTGCGCGGGCTGGACAACGTGATCCTGACCCCGCACATCGGCGGCTCCACCCAGGAGGCCCAGGAGAACATCGGGCTGGAAGTGGCCAACAAGCTGGTCAAATACTCCGACAACGGCTCTACCCTCTCCGCTGTCAACTTCCCGGAAGTCTCCCTGCCGGGTCACAAGGGCTCCAGCCGCCTGCTGCACATTCACCGCAACCAGCCCGGCGTGATGAACCAGATCAACCAGATCTTCGCCGACGAGGGGATCAACATCGCCGGCCAATACCTGCAGACCAGCAGCCATATCGGCTACGTGGTGATCGACGTGGAGACCGAACACAGCGAGAAGGCGCTGGCCAAGCTCAAGGAGATCGGTGGCACCATCCGTGCCCGTATCCTGCACTGATCAGCCTCACAGCCGTCCAGCAAAAAGCCCGTCGCAACGACGGGCTTTTTTATGATGCAATACTCAACACAGATCTGCGTCGTTGCGCCTTGCCCTCTTCTCCCCTCGCGGGAGAAGGGTTGGGGATGAGGGGGAGATGAAACCACCCTGATCCGGCCCTCTTGCAAAGAGAGCAGGAAAAAACGCGACAGAAAATGAGGCCCGGCTTACCACCAACCCAGCAGGTTGCGGCCTACCAGGGCGCCCCACACCAGGGCGTTCAGGGCCAGCGCGATGAAGACGGCGGCGGAGCCCAGATCCTTGGCGCGACCGGAGAGCTCGTGATGTTCGGAGCCGATGCGATCCACCACCGCCTCGACCGCGGAGTTGAGCACCTCGACGATCACCACCAGCCAGCTGATGCAGATGAGCAGCAGGATCTGATCGAGGGAGTCACCGATCCAGAACGCCAGCGGCATCAGCAGCAGGATCAGCATCAGCTCCTGCCGGAAGGCGGCCTCGTTGATCCAGGCTGACTTGAGCCCCTTCATGCTGTAACCGGTTGCATTGATGATGCGGGTGACCCCGGTTGCCCCTGGCTTTGCCACGCTATCTACCTCATTTGGAATCGTTTTGGGGCTCACATCCTATCAGAGCCCCTCGAGGTTTCCATCAGGGGTTTTTTGCTTTATTTTATCCCTTTGCCTTTTCTGGCACTCAGTCATTGCTACTGCCCACGCCACCCATTTCGAGAATCGAGTCGTATGTCCATTCACACCGATGAATTGCGCACCCGTCGCCTGGAGTCCCTGATCACTCCCAGCGAGCTGGCGCACGCCTTCCCGTTAAGCGACACCGTAGCCCAGAACCTGCTGGATGCCCGCCGCGAAGTGGAAGCGATCCTGGCCGGTGAGGATCAGCGCCTGCTGGTCATCGTCGGTCCCTGTTCCATTCACGATCCGGCCGCCGCCCACGAGTACGCCCTGCGCCTCAATGCCCTGCGCCAGCAGTATAAAGAGAGCCTGTGCATCGTGATGCGCACCTATTTCGAGAAGCCGCGCACCATCGTCGGCTGGAAAGGCCTCATCAATGATCCGCGCCTCGATGGCAGTTTCGACGTCAACGAAGGGCTGAAACTGGCCCGCAAGCTGCTGGTGGACATCAACGCCCTCGGCATGCCCACCGCCACCGAGTTCCTCGACATGGTGACCGGCCAGTACATCAGCGACCTCATCACCTGGGGTGCCATCGGCGCACGCACCACAGAATCCCAGGTGCACCGCGAGATGGCCTCCGCCCTCTCCTGCCCGGTCGGCTTCAAGAACGGCACCGACGGCAACACCCGCATCGCCATCGATGCGGTGCGCGCCGCCCGTCACAGCCACATCTTCTACTCCCCGGACAAGGACGGCAAGATGACCATCTACCGCACCGCCGGCAACCCCTATGGCCACGTGATCCTGCGCGGCGGCCACAGACCCAACTACGACACCGCCAGCATCGATGAAGCGTGTGAAGCGCTGGCCGACGTCGGCCTGCCCGAGCGGCTGGTGGTGGATTTCAGCCACGGCAACAGCATGAAGGATCACCGTCGCCAGCTGCTGGTGGCGCAGGACATCTGCGATCAGTTGCGCCGCGGTCGCACCGGCATCGCCGGCATCATGGCCGAGAGTTTCCTGGTGGAAGGACGGCAGGATGTGGAGAACGGCTGCGCCGCCACCTTCGGCCAGAGCATCACCGATGCCTGCCTCTCCTGGAGCGACACCGAAACCCTGCTGGCCATGCTGGCCGAGGCCGCCCAGGTGCGCCTGCACAAGCTGGGCTGAACAGCCAACAAGCAAAGGGGCCAGTATGTTCGATACTGGCCCCTTTTTCTTGGGCAGCCGACTAGGCCGCGCCCCGCTCCTACAAACTGGGCATAAACCAGACCCGGCCGCCCGCCTCGATGCGCTCGGTCTTGATCTGGAATACCTGCGCCAGCAGCGCCTCGTCCACCAGCTCGACGCCCCCCTCCCGTACCACCCGGCCCTGTTGCAGACAGAGCAGGCGATCGGCCCAGTCGATGGCCAGGTTGATGTCGTGGATGGCGAGCACCACCAGCAGCCCCTGCCCGGCCAGCTGCTTGAGCAGCCGCAGCAGCGCCAGTTGATGGTGCAGATCGAGCCCGGCCAGCGGCTCGTCCAGCAGCAGTATCCGGCCATCCGGGTTGAGGCTCGGCCACACCTGCAGCAGGGTGCGGGCGATCAGCACCCGCTGCTGCTCTCCGCCAGACAGCCGGCTGAAGTCCCGCGCCAGCAAGGCTTCCAGCTCCAGCGCCTGACACAGCGCCTGAATAGCCTCGTTCTGCCTGGCCGCAGGTTGAGCCTCATCGAGCCCCAGGCTCAGCACCTGAAACACCGGGATATGGAACAGCTGGGGCTGGCGCTGAGGCAGCATGGCGCGCCGCTGCGCCAGTTCCGGCCAGCTCAAGTCCGCCAGCGACTCGCCGCCGATGCGCACCTCCCCTTGCCCCGACAAGAGGCCGGCCAGGGCCCCGAGCAGGGTCGACTTGCCGCTGCCGTTGGGGCCGAGCAGGGCCACCAGCTGGCCACCCTGCCAGGCAAGGTCGAGTGGGGCGAGCCGGTTGGCGACGGCGAGGGCGCGGGCCGCCAGCAAGGGAGGCTGGCTCCCGGGGTGATCAGGTGCTGGCATGGGCATCTTGCCTCAACAACAGATAGATGAAGAGCGGGGCGCCGACCGAGGCGGTGATGACCCCGATGGGCAGCTCCCCCGCTCGCAGGGCGGAGCGGGCGATGAGATCGGCCGCCAGCAGCAGGGCGCCGCCCCCCAGCGCCGAGGCGGGCAGCAGGAAGCGCTGATCGCTGCCGCCACACAGGCGCAGCAGATGGGGCACCACCAGCCCGACGAAGCCGATGACGCCGCACAGTGCCACCGCCATCCCGGTGAGCAGGCAGACCGCCAGCACCAGCCGCACCCGCATCTTGTCCACATCGAGCCCCATCAGACGGGCCTGGGTCTCTCCCAGCAGCAGTTGCTGCAGCGCCTTGCCCTGCCAGCCGAGCCAGCCGAGAGCAAGCGGGAACAGCAGCCACCACCAGGCGAATTGCTGGCTGCCATAGGCGAGGCTCCCCATCATCCAGAACATGAATTCACGCAAGGAGCCGTCATCGGCAAAGTACATCAGCCAGGTCATGGCGGCGTTGCTGAGGATGCCGATGGCGACCCCGAACAGCAGCAGCCTGGCATGGCCGAGCCGGGCCCGGCGCGCCAGCCGTATCAGCAGCATGGTCACCAGCAGGGCACCGCCGAAGGCCGCCAGCGACAACCCCCAACCCGGCAGATAGACGCCGAGGGCCTTGGCCACCGCCATCGCCACCATGGCGGCCAGTCCTGCCCCGCTCGAGACGCCGAGCAGGCCGGGTTCGGCCACCGGGTTGTGCAGCATCACCTGCAGCACGGCGCCGCCGCAGGCGAGCGCCGCCCCCGCCAGCAGGGCCAGCAGGGCGCGCGGCAGACGCAGCTCCAGCAGAATACGCTGCTCGAGCTCCCCCAAGGGGTGCCAGGGCAACAGCAGGAATTCGCCCCAGATCAGGGAGAAGAGAAACAGCGCCAGGGTCAGCAGCAGCAGGCCGAGCAACCAGCGCCGCTGCCAGCGCTGCTGGCGGGCGAGCAAAGAGAGATACACAGAGGCTCCCCGAAGGTGAGAGTGACCCGTGCCCGGGCGGCGTCAGCCACCGGGCATCAGCATGAAAAGGTCATGATAACAGCGTGTTACCACCCAAGGTCAAGGCTGGTAAGGCTTGGCGAGGGTGGCGATGTCACCGCTTGCCACCAGCTCCTGCAGGGCCAGCGCCAGCGGTTGCTGCAGCGCCTGGTGGGGGGAGCGCTTGCTCATGCCCAGATAGAGCACCACGGGCTGGGATGGCTGGTAGGCTGCCTTGCGCAGCCCCGCCTCCTTGCCCCGACTCAAGGCATAGTCCACCTGGCAGTCGGTGCCGATCATCAAGGGCAGATGGCCGCGCTGCACCATGCGCAGCAGTTGCTCCTCGGTGGGCACCCCGTGCTTGTCGAGCCGGCTGTCGGAATCGAACGGTTCGAAATAGGCCGAATTGAGCACGTAACCCACCCTGTGCCCCTGCAGATCGGCATAGCTGCGCAGGGTCGAGACCTCAGTCCCCTTGCCATAGAAGGCGGGCCGGCACTGGTAATAGGCCGGCTGCAGATAGTCGATGAAGGTCGCCCGCTCCGCCGTCATGGCCAGCCCGATCATCAGGTCCACCTGACCGGTCTGCATCTGTTTGAGCGCCCGCCCCCAGGGGACCTGCTTCACTTCGAAGCGGATGCCGCTGCGCCGCTGCAACTGCTGCAAGATATCCATGTCCAGTCCGCCCAGCCGACCGTCCGGCATTTCAATTCGAAACGGTGGCCAGACATCGGTGGCTACCGTCAGGGTCGGCGCACCGTGCACCTGGCAGGCAAACAGCAGACCAAGCACACCCCAGCTTGTCTTGCCCATCTCGTACAACCCTCTGTCTCTTCATCCTTGATGGATTAAAAATACCCTGCCGCCCCACTTATGAGAACCCATGGTTCGGCGATAAAATGCGATTGATTTTAAAGGAGAACCTAATGAACCCTATCTTTACCAGCATCGGCCTGCTGCTGTGCAGCAACGTCTTCATGACCTTCGCCTGGTACGCCCACCTCAAGAGTATGAATCACAAACCCTGGATCATCGCCGCCCTGGTGAGCTGGGGAATAGCGCTGTTCGAATACCTGCTGCAGGTACCCGCCAACCGCATCGGCCACACCGTGCTCTCCGTCGGCCAGCTCAAGATCCTGCAGGAGGTGATCACCCTCACCGTGTTCGTCCCCTTCTCCATCTTCTATCTGAAAGAGGATCTGAAATGGGATTACCTGTGGGCTGGCCTCTGCATCCTGGGCGCGGTCTTTTTTGTCTTTCGCGAGAAACTCACCGGCGCCTGACGCTGTACACTCAATAACATCCCCAGCAAGGCATCTCCTTGATAGACGAGGCAAAAACCATGGAATTGCGAGACATGCTACAGATCCTGGCCAAGCAGGACGGCTCAGACCTCTATCTGTCGACCGGCGCGCCCCCCTGTGCCAAGTTCAACGGCGGCCTGCGCCCCTTGAGCGAGACGCCGCTCGAGCCCGGCGAGGTGGCCAGCATAGCCGACGCCATCATGGACGGCGAGCAGAAGCAGCAGTTTGAAAAGGAGCTGGAGATGAACCTCGCCATCTCCCTGCCCCAGATAGGGCGCTTTCGGATCAACATCTTCAAGCAGCGCAACGAAGTCTCCCTGGTGGCGCGCAACATCAAGACCGAGATCCCCCGCTTCGAGGATTTGAAACTGCCCACCGTGCTGCTCGACACCATCATGGAGAAACGGGGGCTGGTGCTGTTCGTCGGCGGCACCGGCTCGGGCAAATCCACCTCGCTCGCGGCCCTTATCGACCATCGCAACCGCAACAGCGGCGGCCACATCATCACCATCGAGGATCCGGTGGAGTTCGTGCACCGCCACCGCAAGAGCATCATCAACCAGCGGGAGGTGGGGGTGGATACCCGCAGCTTCCACGCCGCCCTGAAAAACACCCTGCGCCAGGCGCCGGACGTGATCCTTATCGGCGAAATTCGCGATCGCGAGACCATGGAGCACGCGCTGGCCTTCTCGGAAACCGGCCACCTGGCCATCTCCACCCTGCACGCCAACAACGCCAACCAGGCGCTGGACCGCATCATCAACTTCTTCCCGGAAGAGCGCCGGCCCCAGCTGCTCAACGATCTTGGCAACAACCTCAAGGCGTTTGTCTCCCAGCGGCTGGTGAAAACTACTGATGGCGGCCGCCGGGCGGCGGTAGAGATCATGCTGGGCACCCACACCATCCGCGACATGGTCAAGCGCGGCGAGTTTGGCGGCCTCAAGGAGGTGATGGAGAAGTCCAAGGCCCTCGGCATGGTCACCTTCGACAGCGCCCTGTTCGATCTGGTGGTGGAAGGGGTGATCGACGAGGAGGAGGCAGTGAAGAACGCCGACTCGGCCAACAACCTGCGCCTCAAGATCAAGCTGTGGAAGGAGAAGGGCCAGATCGCCAGCAGCAGCGATGCCACCGGCTGGAGCCTGGAGCCCACCAAGGACGAGAAGGACGATCTGTTCTGACCCGTCTCCCCCTTGTGCCTGCAAACACCCGCCCCGGCGGGTGTTTTCATATCCCGGCTGCCTCCCCCCTCCTCGCTCGCCCGTAGCAGACAGCGACATCTGGTGAACGAACGGCCCATCTGCGACAAAATCTGTCACCAAAAATGACAAAACCATCACTTGACCGAAAAACCGTGCGAGAAGTGTGAGTGAAAGCTCTTTCATACCGGCTTCAAAGGAGGCACTATCAAAGGGTTCTATCAATAAAGGGGTATTAAATGTCGTTACAACCTGCCAATACAGCACAGTCAAGACAGTTGCTGAACGAGACCATGGCCTTGGTTCTCGCAGGAGGGCGGGGCAGTCGCCTCAAACAGTTGACGGACAACAGGGCGAAACCGGCAGTACACTTCGGCGGCAAGTTCCGCATCATCGACTTCGTACTCTCCAACTGCATCAACTCCGGCATTCGCCGGGTCGGAGTGGTGACCCAATACAAATCCCACAGCCTGCTGCGCCACCTGCAGTCCGGCTGGTCCTTTTTGCGCTACCAGATGAACGAGTTCATCGACCTGCTGCCCGCCCAGCAACGGGTGGACGAGGTCACCTGGTATCGCGGCACCGCCGATGCGGTCTACCAGAATCTGGACATCATTCGCGATCACGGCCCCAGGTATGTGGTGGTGCTGGCGGGGGATCACATCTACAAGATGGATTACGCCGCCATACTGCTCGATCACGTCAACATGGGGGCCAGGGTCACGGTGGCCTGCATCGAGGTGCCGCGGGATGAGGCGAGCGCCTTCGGGGTGATGGCGGTGGATGGGGATCGCAAGATCAACGCCTTCGTCGAAAAACCCGCCAACCCGCCCGCCATGCCGGGCAAGCCCGATACCGCGCTCGCCTCCATGGGGATCTACATCTTCGAAGCGGACTACCTCTACCAGTTGCTGGAAGAGGATCTCGCCAACCCGGCCTCCCACCACGATTTCGGCATGGACGTGATCCCGCGGGTGGTGCAAGAGGGCACCGCCTACGCCCACCCGTTCAGCATGTCCTGCGTCGGCTGCTGCCCGCAAAAGCGCCCCTACTGGCGTGACGTGGGCACGGTGGATTCGTTCTGGGAGGCCAACATGGATCTCGCCTCCGTCACCCCCGAGCTCGACATCTATGATCAGGACTGGCCCATCTGGACCAGCCAGAACATGACCCCGCCCGCCAAGTTCGTGCAGGACAGAAACGGCCAGCACGGTATGACCATCAACTCCATGTTTGCCGGCGGCACCATCGTCAGCGGCTCCTTCATCGTGAGCTCGGTGCTGTTTACCAACGTGCGGGTCGACTCCTTCTGCACCCTGGATCAGGCGGTGATCTTCCCCGGAGTCGAGATAGGCCCGGGCTGCCGGCTGCGCCGGGTGGTGATCGACAAGGGCTGCAAGCTACCGGAAGGACTGGTGGTGGGGGAAAACGCCAGCGAGGATGCCCGCCGCTTCTACCGCTCCGAGCAGGGGATAGTGCTGGTCACCCAGGAGATGCTGGCCAGGCTGTGATGCCGCCGCGCCGGCAAACGGGAGCCCTGTCGGCTCCCTTTTTACATTTGCTTACCGCTCGCGCCTTGTCCGGCCGCCCCCGGTGCGTGCTACTCTGCCCTCGGCCCTTGCCTTCGTCTCACCATGGAATCACATATGAAAAAACTGGATGTTGCCCGCCTTGCCAGCCTCGCCGACGAGGCCGCCCACTCCCCGCGCCTGCGCATGAACCACAACCTGCATCAGGAGCTGGCCGACCCCATCCAGCGCCTGGCCATCGCCATGGAGCCGGGTACCTACATCCGCCCCCATCGCCACCTGCAGACCTGGGAGCTGCTCACCTCGCTGCAGGGCCGCTTCGTGGTGCTCAACTTCGATGACGAGGGCACCGTCATTGCCCGCGCCGTGCTGGGGGAAGAGACCTCGGTGCTGGAGACCCCGGTCGCCAGCTGGCATGCGGTGCTCTCTCTGGATCCCGGCGCCGTCATCTTCGAGGTGAAACACGGTCCCTATGCTCCTTTCCGGGAAGAGGACTTCGCCCCCTGGTCACCGGCGGTGGACGACATCCAGGGCCAGCAGGCGCTGATGGCCTGGTATCGCCACGCCGAGGTGGGCCAGCGCTGGCCGGGGCGCTGATCTGCCCCCCTTCTACGCCAATCCAGCGAACAGGGCGAACACGCGCCCATAAAAAGACCCGCCAGCGGCGGGTCTTTTTTTATATTCGAATGCGGGCTATCGGGCGTGAGCTCAGCCCTTTTGCACCAGACCAATCTGGCCCGGCTCGCACCACTCGAACATCACCTCCTGGCTCTTGCCACAGCAGGAGCCGCCGCACACCTGAGTCTCCCGCTTGGCGACCCGCCCCTTGCGCATCCAGACGCCGAGCATGGCCTCCACCGCATCTTCCGAGGTGTGGAAGTGGCGGGCCAGCTCGCGCCGGCTCGCCTTCTGCTGCGCGGCGAGGTACTCCCCCAGCTCGCGCAGGATCATAGGGCCACCACCTTGCGCGCCACTATGTCGCCGTGGCGACGGCCCAGCCACCAGAGCAGCAGCAGGGAGAGGCCGTAGCTCGCCACCCAGAACAGGCTCTGTTCGGGGTGGGCGGCAAAGGTGGCCAGCTGATAGAAGACGGTGGCACACATGAAGGCCATGTAGTTGCACCAGGCGGCGGTCAGCAGGGCCCATTGGCGGCCGGTCTCCCGCACCAGGGCGCCCATGGCGGCGGCGCAGGGCATGTAGAGCAGCACGAACAACAGGTAGGCGAAGGCACCGGCCGCCCCGTCGAAGTGGCTCTGCATGTTGCCGTAGGTGGAGACGTCCACTTCCTGCGCCTCGGCGGCAGCCTGCTGGTCATCCAGATTGCCCACCGCCAGCCCCATGGGGTCGGTCGGGTCGATGTCGGCCAGATTGGTGGCCACTGCGGCGATCGCTTCCTGGAAGCTGTGCACCAGGGAGAACTCGCTCGCCTCCTCCTCCCCGTCGCCGCTGCCGGCGTAGAGGCTGTTGAGGGTACCGACCACCGCCTCTTTGGCGAAGATGCCGGTGACGATGCCGACCGTGGCCTGCCAGTTGTCATCGCGCACGCCGATGGGGTGCAGCACCGGGGTCACCGCCTGGCTGATTTTGCTCAGCACCGAGCTCTCCTGATCCTGGTGGCCGAAGCTGCCATCGGTGCCGAGCGAGTTGAGCACGCTCAGCACGGCGACGACCAGCACGATGGTTTTACCGGCGCCGAACACGAAGGACTTGAGCTTCTGCCAGGTCTTGATGCCGACGTTGACCGGGCGCGGCCACTCGTAGTCCGGCATCTCCATCAGCATGGAGTCGCTCTTGCCCGGCAGCAGGGTGCTGCGCAGCAACAGGCCGGTGAGTACCGCCACCAGGATGCCGATGAGGTAGAGACCGAACACCAGGTTCTGGCCCGACTCGGGGAAGAAGGCCACCGCGAACAGGGCGTAAACCGGCAGGCGAGCACCGCACGACATGAAGGGGGCCATGGCCGAGGTCATCAGCCGCTCGCGCTCGGAGTTGAGGGTGCGGGTCGCCATCACCGAGGGCACGGTGCAGCCAAAGCCCATCAGCATGGGCACGAACGCCTTGCCCGGCAGGCCGAGGCGGCGCATCAGGGCATCCACCACAAAGGCCGCGCGGGCCAGGTAGCCGGAGCTCTCCAGCACCGCCAGGAACAGATAGAGGCAGCCGATCACCGGGATGAAGGTGGCGACGGTCTGCAAGCCCACCCCGAAGCCGTCCGCCAGGATGGCCCCCAGCCAGTCCGGCGCATGGACCAGTCCCAGCAGGTGGTGCACCCCGTCGACAAACAGGGCACCGCCCATGATGTCGAAGAAGTCGATGAAGGCGCTGCCCACCTTGATGGCGAACATGAACATCAGGTACATCACCAGCAGGAAGAAGGGGATGCCGAACCAGCGGTTGAGCAGCACCCGATCGAGCCGCTCGCTCTGGGCCGCGCTGAGCTTGCCCTTCTGCTGGCACGCCTGGGCGGCCCACTGGTGGATGTGGCCGTAGCGGATATCCGCCAGTTGCAGGTCCACATCCTGCCCGTGGTGAGCGCGGGCCACCACGTTGGCGGCGGCGGCCTGCTGGCCGGGCAGCAGGGTCTCCTGCATCACCGCATCCTCTTCCAGCAGGCGCAGGGCGCGGCCGCGGGCAGTGAGGTGGTGCGGGGCGAGCAGGGTCTCGAGCTCCGCCAGATCTTTTTCAAGATCTGTGCCGTAGTCCAGCAACAGCGCCGGCTGCGGCTGGCCGATGAACTGCTGGATCTGGTTCTTGAAGGCGGCGACCTGCTGGCGATTGTGGGCCGAGAGGGCCACCACCGGGCAGCCGAGGGCCTTGGCGAGCTTGCTCTCGTCGATGGTGATGCGCCGCTTTTGCAGGATGTCCATCTTGTTGAGCACCACCACCATGGGCAACCCCAGCTCGCGCAGTTGCAGCGTGAGGTAGAGGGAGCGCTCCAGGTTGGCGGCGTCGATGACGTTGAGCAGCAGATCCGGCTGCTGGCCCTCCACGAAGCGGCTGGCGATCTGCTCGTCCAGGCTCCCCTCCTGGTTGGCCAGGCTGTAGATGCCGGGCAGGTCCATCAGTTTGTAGTCGTGGCCCTGGACACTGAATTCGCCCATTTTCTTGTCGACGGTGACGCCGCTCCAGTTGCCCACCTGCTGGCGGGCCCCGGTCAGGGCGTTGAACAGGGAGGTCTTGCCGCTATTGGGGTTGCCGACGGTTACCAGGGAGTAGTTCATACCGGTTCGACCTCGATTTGCTGGGCAAGGCTTTTTTGCATGGAGAGGCAGATCCCCTGACACTGGATCTGCAGCGGATCCCCGAGCGGGGCCGCGCGCAAAAAGATGACTTCAGTCTGGGGCAGCAAGCCCATCACCATCAGCTTGCGCCGCAGGGGACGGGTCAATTGATTCATGTTCTTGATGCGAGCACTCTGTCCCGGTGACAACTGCGCGAGTACCATGACTGACTCCTGAAGTTAAACAATAATAATTCTCTTTTACTTGGGGCATTATAATCCGTGTTTTCAACGCTTATTTGAGTAAAATCAAACTCCGCTTAGCTAACCCACAAATAACTGCCATGAGTCACGACAACAACAGCCGTCTGGTTTACAGCACGGACGGCGGCATCATCAAAGAACAGAGCCAGCCGCAATCCGCCTCCCCCTTCCCCACCGATGGGGTGGTGCGCATCCGCCGCGAAACCAAGGGGCGCAAGGGCGCCGGGGTCATCACCATCCACGGCGTACCGGCCGACCAGCAAAAGAGCATCGCCACCCTGCTCAAGAAAAAGTGCGGCACCGGCGGCGGCCTCAAAGAGGGGGTGATCGAGATCCAGGGGGATAAACGGGATCTGATCAAGGCCGAGCTCGAGAAGGCCGGTTTCAGCGTCAAGCTGGTGGGTGGCTGATCCCCGCTCGCCCGGCTTGCGTCACTTTCGCTTTTTCCCTAGAATGCCCGCTCCCATCGAGGGGGAGTAGTCTCGCCAGCCGGCCCCAAACCGGTTCGCGACCCTGATCAACATACTTGGTGCCAACTCACCATGGTCAGGGTGATCCACGCCAGCCGCGGATTTGACAAGACCTTTGACGGGCCAGTGCCAATACCGGGGACGGATGGCGCAGGCTTGTCTCAGGTATAACAATTCCGTCCCCCGGTCATTTTTATGGAAGCCTTGTTAACCTCAACCCTCAGCGTGGCCATCGCCGAAATCGGCGACAAGACCCAGCTGCTGGCGCTGTTGCTCATCTGTCGTTTTCGCAAGCCCTGGCCCATCATCGCCGGCATGCTGGCGGCCACCCTGCTCAACCACGCCGGCGCCGCCTGGCTTGGCGAGTTCATCAGCCGCTGGCTCGATCCCAAGGTGATGACCTACCTGGTGGCCGGTGCCTTCATCGCCATGGCCGCCTGGATCCTGGTGCCGGACAAGATGGACGACGAGGAGAGCCCGCTCGACAAGTACGGCCCCTTCATGGCCACCTTCGTGCTCTTCTTTATCGCTGAAATCGGCGACAAGACCCAGATCGCCACCGTGCTGCTGGCGGCCAAGTACGACTCCCTGACCCAGGTCATCACCGGCACCACCCTCGGCATGATGCTGGCCAACGTGCCTGTGGTGCTGCTTGGCAAGCTGGGGGCCGATCGCCTGCCCCTCAAGGGGATCCGCATCGCCTGCGCCATCCTGTTCGTGGGCCTCGGAGTGAGCACCCTGCTATTCGCCTGACCCGGCCGGATCAGAAGGTGGCGAGGCAAGGGTGAGCACTTGCCGACGCCACTCCCGCGCCCATGTCGTCTCTTTGCACGCAAGCCCCGTCCTCTGGCGGGGCTTTTTGCTGCCCGCATGGCGGGCCTGCGGCGCCCGCAGACGGGGGCTGCCAACCGGCGCCATGGCCGTGGCATAATGCGGCAAACCTGATGGAGCATCCCATGCACTTCACCTCAAGACAGACGCTGCTCGACTGGGTCAGGCGCGGGCGTCTCGACCGGGCCCAGTTGCCCGCCGCCCTCGCCCTGTGCGAGCTGCCCCCCGGCCCTGCCCGCTGGCAGTGGCTGTTCGATCGGCTGCTGCTCTGGCTTGGCAGCCTGTGTCTCGGCGCCGGCCTGGTGTTCTTCGTCGCCTTCAACTGGCAGGAGCTGGGCCGCCTCTCGCGCCTCGCCCTGCTGGAGCTGCCACTGCTCGCCATGCTGCTGTTGCTGTGGCGCAAGCCCCTCGCCGACAGCCAGCGCCAGGCGCTGCTGCTCGCCATCGCCCTCAACATCGGTGCTCTGCTGGCGCTGGTGGGGCAGACCTACCAGACCGGCGCCGATCCCTGGCAGCTGTTCGCCATCTGGGCGCTGATGCTGCTGCCGCTGGCGGCGCTCGGCCAGAGCCCGCTGCTGTGGACCTTGAGCTGGCTGCTCGGTCAGCTGGCGCTGGTGCTCTACTGGCGGCTCGGCCTGTTCAACTTCTTCTTCGCCTTCGATGAGGAGGCCCTCGGCTGGAGCCTGACCCTGTTCAACACCGCCCTCTGGGGCATACTGCTGCTGGTGCCCGCCCGCTACCGGCTGATGCCCTCCTGGCTGGCGGGGCTGGCCGCCGGGCTCGGCGTCACCCTGCTGACCCTGCTGGCGCTGTTCGATGCCGCCTCCCCCTGGGTCTGGCCGGCCTGGCTCGGCTGGCTGGCGGCCGCCTACCTGCGCTGGCACCACAGGTTCATCGCCGGGCTCGCCATGGGCTGCCTGAGCCTCATCGTGGTGCTGCTGACCGCGCTCGGCAAATGGATGGAGCCGGACGTGGACGGCTTCCTGCTGCTCTGCCTCATCGCCATCGGCCTGTCGGTGGCCGCCAGCCGCTGGCTGCAACAACAACGGAGGTCCCATGAGTGATCTGACCCCCTGGCAGCGACTGCAACGGGCCCGGCTGGTGGAAGGGGATGCCCCCCGCGACGACCAGCCCCACTGGTCGAGCCGCTTTCTGCTCGGCATGGTGGGCTGGATTGCCGCCCTGTTCCTGCTGTTCTTCCTGTTCATGTCGTTCTCCCAGCTCACCCGGGATGCCGACAGCGCCCTGCTGATGGGCGCCGTGCTGATGGCCATCGCCTTTTGCCTCAACCGCTTCGCCACCCTCAGCGATCTGTGGGATCAGTTCGTGCTGGCGCTGGCGCTGGCCGGCGACGCCTGGCTGCTCTACGGCCTGCTCGATCGGCTGGATCTGCACTCGGCCCCGCTCTGGTTCGGTCTCGCCCTGCTGTCGCTGGCCATCGCCGCCCTGTTCGAGCACTGGCTGATCCGGCTGTTCCACAGCTTCGCCACCGCCATCCTGCTCACCCTGGGCCTCGCCTGCCTCGGCCTGCAACTGCTGGCCCTGCCGCTGGTGATGACGGCGGTTGCCCTCAGCTGGCTGCAGGCAGAGCGCGATCCGGCGCGCCATCAGCTCTATGAATCCCTCACCCTGGGGCTGGCGCTCTCCCTGCTGGTGCTGGGGCGCCTGCACCACCCGCTGTGGGAGGGCGGCGCCAGCATGCTCGACGAGCTCGGCCACTCCCGCCTGCCGCTCTGGCTCAACCCGCTGCTCTGCGCCGCTCTGTTGCTGGGGCTGATGGTCAGGCTGAAACTGCCGCTGCTGTACGGGCTGCCACTGGTGCTGCTCAGCGCCCTCATCCCCGGCATGGGGGCCGGCGCCCTGGTGCTGGTGCTCGGCTTCTATGCCGGCAGCGTCGGCCTGATGACCCTGGCCGGCCTGCTGCTGGTCGGCTTTGGCTCCCTCTATTACTACGATCTGGGGCTGACCCTGATGACCAAATCCTGGCTGCTGCTGGGCTCGGGCGCCCTGCTGCTCGGCGCCCGCCAGCTGCTCAAACGGCTGAGCCCACGGAGCCCCTCATGAGACGACTCGCCTTGCTGCTGACCGGTATCACCATCCTGGCGGCCATCAATGTCACCGTCTGGCGCTACGAGCACGCCATGAGCAGTGGCGAGGTGGTGCTGCTGCGCCTCGCCCCGGTCGACCCGCGCTCCCTGATGCAGGGGGATTACATGCGCCTCAACTACGAACTCGCCCGCCAGCTCGGCAACCGGCGCCACGACGAGGCCCCCGCCGATACCCTGGTGATCCGCCTCGACGAGCAGCAGGTCGCCAGCTGGGTGGAAGGGGGCAAGCCGGAGCAGCTGGCCCGCGATGAGCGGCGGCTGCAGGTGCGCCAAAGCGATGGCCAGTGGCGCATCGGCCCCGACGCCTACTTCTTCGAAGAGGGCACCGGCGAGCAGTACGAGGCGGCGCGCTACGGCGAATTTCGCCTGCAAGAGAGCGGCAAGGCCCTGCTGGTTGGGCTGCGCGATGAGCAGCTAAAACCGCTGGGCAACCCCAGAGCGCGCTGGTAACTGCTGGCAATATCAGGCTTTTTTGCCCACACTTGGGCAAGATGATCGCCCGCGCTACGCCAAGGATTGCCCATGAGGAGAGGTTTTTTCGGTTGTCTGCTGCTGTTGTCATGCCTTGGCACGGCGCAGGCCGAGCTCGGCAAGCTGGAGTACCTGACCGAGGAGTATCCCCCCTACAACTTCACCGATGCCGCCGGCCAGCCCGCTGGCCTCGCGGTGGAGCTGCTGCAGCGCATCTGGCAAAACACCCAGACGCCCCCCCAGCCCATCCGCATCCTGCCTTGGGCGCGGGGTTACTACCTGCTCACCCAGAAACCCAACGTGGTGCTCTTCTCCACCGCCCGCACCGACACCCGCGATCCCCTGTTCAAGTGGGCCTGCCCCATCGGCCACGCCGAGTACGTGCTGCTGGCCTACAAACGCCGCCCCATTACCCTCAGCGCCGTCGAGCAGATCAACGACTACCGCATCAGCGCCGTGCGCTCCGATGCCTCCGAGCAGTTGCTGCTCAACCGCGGCATGGACGAGAACCGCATCATCCCCGCCAACCGGCTGAGCCAGGGGCTGAAGATGCTGGTATCGGGCCGCGCCGATCTGCTGGCTACCGGCAAGCTGGCGGGCTACGACGCCATCAAGGAGCTGCAGCTCGATGCCAAAGCGTTCACGGTGGCCTTCGTACTGGATGCCGAAGAGCTCTGCTACGCCTTCAGCCGCCAGGTGGATGACGGGGTGATCAAGCAGTTTCAGCGCGCCCTCAACCAGGCGCTCGCCTCACCGGACTATCAGGCCCTGCGGCGCCAATACATGCCGTGAGCCGTGCCACGGCTGGCGATTTGGCCGGCTTTGATAACACTTGAGAGTGACGTAACACCCCACCAGGATGGCCAAAATGAAAAAATGGACCGGATTCGCCGCACTCGTGTTTGCCACCCTGGCCCAGGCCAGTCCCGAGCTTGGCAAGCTGCACTACCTCAGCGAAGAGTACAAACCCTACAACTTCTCCAACGAGGCGGGCGCCCCCACCGGGCTCGCCGTCGAGCTGCTGCAACAGGTGTGGAAGAAGACCAACACCCCGCCGCAGACCGTCACCATCATGCCCTGGGCGCGGGGTTACTACCTGCTGACCCAGAAACCCAACGTGGTGCTCTTCTCCACCGCCCGCACCGAGGCGCGGGATCCCCTGTTCAAGTGGGCCTGCCCCATCGGCTACGCCGAGATCGTGCTGATGGGGCTGGCCAAGAACCCGGTCAAGATAGCCAGGCTGGAAGATGCCCAGCAGTACAACATAGGGGCGGTGCGGGCCGACGTGGGGGAGCAGCTGCTGCTCAACAACGGCTTCGACGAGCAGAAGATCCTGCCGGCCAACCGCCTGCCCCAGGCGCTCAAGATGCTCACCTCGGGCCGGGTCGATCTCATCTCCACCAACAAGACCACCATGCTGGATCTGATCGCCTCCCAGCAGTTGGATCCCGCCCAGTTCAAGGTGTTCTGGATGTTGAGCTCGGAGCAGTTCTGCTTCGCCTTCAGCCACCCGGTGAGCGACGAGCTGGTCAAGGAGTTCCAGAGCGGCCTGACCCAGGTGCTGGCCAGCAGCGAGTTCCAGCAGATCCAGAGCAAGTACTTCCCCGCCCGCTGAGGGGCGGCATGAAGAAGGGGCCCAGCGGGGCCCCTTCTGTTTGCCTGTCTCACCTGCGCGTCAGCTCGGCCGGCGACGCTGGCGCTTGACCTCATACATGCAGGCATCGGCCAGCCTCAGCGCCTCGTCCACCGTGCTGAGGGCCGGATCGGTGGCCACCACCCCCACGCTGGCGCCGGCATAATGGAGCGCTCCGGTGGGCAGCTCGAGCGACACCAGGCTCGCCTCGAACAGCCGGCGCTGAAAGCCCTGCACCGCCGCCTCCCGCGTCTCTTCGCCGCACGGCGGCCCCATCCCCACCGCCACGAACTCATCGCCCCCCACCCGCGCCAGCAGATCGCCGCCGCGCAGCACGCAGGAGAGCGCCGCCGCCACCCGTTGCAACAGCAGGTCGCCCGCATCGTGGCCGTGGGTGTCGTTGATGGCCTTGAAGCCGTCGAGATCGATAAAGCCTATCAACAGCGGATGCTCGACCCGCTCTGCCAGCGAAAAGAGGCGGTTGAGCTCGTGCATCAGTGCCCGCCGGTTGGGCAGCCCGGTCAGCGGGTCGCTCAGCGCCTGACGCGACAACTCGTTGTTGGCCTGCTGCAGCTGCTGCAGCAGCTGTTCGCGCTCCACCTGCTCGGCGATGAGCCGGGCGAAGAAGGCAATCAGGTGATCCGAGCCCGCCGTCAGCGGCTTGTGCTCGGCGCTGGCGGCGCACAGGGTGCCATAGAGGGAGCCGGAGGGGGTGCGCACCGGGCAGCTCAGATAGGTGCGAATGCCAAGGGCCTGCGCCGCCTGGGAATCCCCCCAGCAGAGCGCCACATCGTCGGTGTAGAAACGCCCCTCGTCGAGGGCCCGCCGGCAGAGGGTATCGTCCCAGGCCACCGAGGCCCCCTCGGGGATCTGCAGGTCGGCGCTGTTGCGGGCATAACGGATATGTTGGGTGTCGTGACCAAGGTCGATTTCGGTCAGATAGGTGGACTCGAGCCCGGTGACCGTTTCGAGCATCTCCAGCAGCGGGCGGGTCAGGCTCTCCAGATCCCGCGCCCCGGTCACTTGCAGCGACAACGCCTGCAATATTCTGTCCATGCACACCTCCCTGCTTGCATGTCTATTCCTGAAACCATAGCCTCTTCACCCGCCGCCCGCCCCCATCGCGGCGCTATCTCTGCGCTTTTGTCGCCCTTTGTCGCCGAACGACCCTAAATTGTTCGGCAACGTGCTCCGTTTGCAGCCAACGAGAGATAACCCGCTCTAAGAGGTAATCAGCACCCACTGCCGAAGCAAGCGGCGCCTGTCGTGCGGAGCCATTGGCTGCGGCAGCTTGACGGTGGCGCTCAAGAGGGCGAGCTCGGTATCGTGATGGCCCCTGTCGCTGACCACCTTTATTCGTGGCGCTCCCCTGCCATTCCCCTCACTCGGCTCGCCACTCGGTTCAGCTCTCGGCCTGCCACTCTCCCCGTGTCTCTACTCGGCTGTCAGCGCAGCTCGGGGCTTGGGGCTTGGGGCTTGGGGCTTGGGGCTTGGGGCTTGGGGCTTGGGGCTCACCTTCCATCACACCCCGAACCTGGGTCAACCGCCGGTTGCTACTCTGCAGCAAAGGAGAAAAACCATTTAATTCTGATGGTTGCATCACTAATTTCATGGATTTGGATGGCCCCGCCGAAGCGGGTTCCGTAAGATGACCATCGGCCCCTGTTGGCCCCGCATATTCATGAATGGTCAAGGGCGCAAGGTGGCGGCGACAGTCAGGGGCGGCAGCGTCTTTGGCGCAGACCAGCCGGTCTCCCGCCCCTGCGGCAAGGTGTGAGGGTTGCACCCTCGACGGGTGCCCCGTCAGCTTCGGGGCTCCATCCCTCTCCCCTTGCGGGAGAGGGTTAGGGTGAGGGGTCACTAGCCCTATTGGCACGGTGTCACCATGTAGGGTCGATTAGCGAAGCGTAATCGTCCGCAGTAACCATCCCCTCCCCCTTGCGGGAGACAAGTAGGGTGCCAATAAGCGAAGCGCATTGCACCGGGGTAAATGATCCCCTCGCCCCTTGGGGGATAGGGCTTGGGATCAATGAATGGGGTCGAGTAGGGTCGATTAGCGAAGCGTAATCGTCCGCGGTAACCGTTCCCTCTCCCCTTGCGGGAGAGGGCTAGGGTGAGGGGTCACTAGCCTGATTGGCATGGCTGCGCCATGCAGGACACGAGGACTCCGTCCTCGACGGGGTTTCGCCGCCGCTGCGCGGCTTGGCGAGTGACTTTGGAAAGACCCGCTCTCTTTGGCAAATAACACCAAAGGTCTTCTCCCCCACTTGTTCGCCCTTCTGCGTCGGGTTCCCTCGGTTCACCCGTTTGTCCGACGGCACGCGCCGATGGGCTTTGACCTTCGCCATCCCTGGCGTCGGTCAAAGTCCGCTACGGACATCCTTGTCCTTGCGCCAAACCGGGCCGAGCCTTGCTCGTCCAATTCCGGTTTGGCCCCTGGCCCAGCGGCGCTCGCTCGGCATCCTGCCTCGCGGCCTGGACAAACAGGCTCACCTCGGCGAACAACAGGGGGCAACCCCGTACCTTCAGCCACGACGCCAGTTAATAGCACTCTGTTATTCGGGACTGTGCTCGGGAAAGTCGTTTTCTCTGTTCCGGCCACTCACCCGCCGTATGGCAAGACCAAATTGTCCACCGATTCAACAAGGACAATCGACATAGTTGTATATGTGAAAAAATGAATATGAGTACCGCAGCAAGCGATCCATATTCCTATCGGGGATAATTTTATATTGAAGACCCGATAGGAAATTATTCGTAGTGATAATTACCTTATTCATCGAACATCCTAATGAAAACTGATAAAACCTAATATACATAACTTCTAATAGCCGAGAATTATACATGACAAAAATTTACAAGAGATTCAGCAGGCTAGTTTTTAGCTTTAACCATGCATCTAATTCTTGTGGAGTAGGAAAACACCCATATCATCTAAATTATGAAAATGGCCAGTATCGAGAAGATGAGTTAGTTAAAATAATAAGAGGGGCTCTACCTCACTTTGCATTAACTCCAGATGAATTTCAAAGAATGATAAGAGATGAAGATCTGGATGAAATGTACAGGTTAGCTTTTTCTAGAATCTCAAAAGCAAAGAAAGATAAAAAAGGTGACTATGGAGAGCTACTTCTTTTCCTAATACTAAAGTCTTTTTATGGTGCAGATCGCTTAGTAACAAAAGTTAGGCTCAGGAGCTCCGTTAAAGATCAAATAAAAGGATTTGACTGTGCGCATTTCAGTGTCGATGAACACAATGAAATTAAACTATGGCTAGGTGAAGTAAAATTCTACAAGTCATTCTCTGCTGCAATAAATGATGTGATAGATGAAATTCACGAACACGTAAGCGCGGATTACTTAAAGAATGAATTTTCCATTCTATGTCCAAACATTGAATATAACAAAGACATTATAATTCCTGACGAGCTCATTGAGTATCTAGATGGTAGCATTCCTTTAGACCAAATCAAAATCGTCATACCTGCCCTAATTACTTATGAAAGCGCCGAGATTAAAAATCATAAAGAAGTAACACAAGAGTTTAGTGATGCATTTAAAAAGCAGTTTGAAGAAAAGTTTGCATATATAAATAAAAAATCATTAACTACTCCTAAAAACGTTGAAGTTTTCTTTATTCTTTTACCACTAAGCAATGTCGCTAGCATAAAGGAAAAACTTGATAATATTGAG
The DNA here is from genome assembly GCF_019048665.1 of Aeromonas sp. FDAARGOS 1408. Taxonomy (NCBI): domain Bacteria; kingdom Pseudomonadati; phylum Pseudomonadota; class Gammaproteobacteria; order Aeromonadales; family Aeromonadaceae; genus Aeromonas; species Aeromonas sp. FDAARGOS 1408. Next base: position 2,401,248 of record NZ_CP077394.1, read on the forward strand.
GAGACATACAGATGAGCATTGTAGATGTTATTGCAGATAGAGCGCACAATAGAATTTTAACCGCTCGACAAGAAACAGACTTCAATGCAATAAAGCATCTTGAAGACATATATAAGTTACTACAATCAGAAAAGTATTACTCTGAGGGTATAAAACATCTTTGCTTTGCATGCGATAACATATCAAATATAGACTACGATGCAGATCTTCTAAAGCTATGTATCCAGTCATCTAGGGTATTCCTCTACCAGAAAATGTTAGAAGACAAAGATCATATATTTGATGAAGATAATCTTTTTGATTATGCTCAAAAGGCATTTTATTCCTTATCTTCTGATATTATTTTAACCAAAGAACAAAAAGACCTCTTTGACTTATTTATTACAAGGCGTCGCTTAGTTGTAAGTGCCCCAACATCTTTCGGTAAGTCACGTATAATGCGCGAAATAATTGCTCATTGTAAATATAATAACATTGTCGTGATAGTACCCACAAATGCCCTTTTAAGTGAAACTTATTTCACATTTCGAATGGATGAAAGATTGAGTGAATATAATCTTATATTTTCAACTCACATCCAGCCAAACAATGAAAAAAGCATTTATATATTTACCCCAGAAAAATTCGATCTTTACACTGATGAATACAACATTAACTATGAGTTCTTTATTTTTGATGAAGTGTACAAGATAGATAGTAATGACAATCGTGCTTCTGTATTTTCAAATTGCTTATACAAGGCGTACAAAAAAAGATGCGACTATTATTTGATTGGGCCTTACTTTAACGACTTTAGCCCTAATTTTATACAAAAAACAAATGGCTACTTTAAGAAATACAATACAGACATCGTCCAAAAAAGCACAATTAACTACTTGGAAGATAGTGACATCTTAATTGATGGTGTAAAACTTAAAAAATTATTAGGAAAAGATTCTCGATTAGGTCAAATAATAAACAAGGTTCAAGGACAGACGATTATATATGTCTCCCGCAAAGATACAGCAGAAACTAGGGCTAAGAATATATCTAACACGGTATCCACATTCACACCTAAGCCCGAACTTACAGACTTAATTGAATACATATCAAAAAATATATCTGAACAATGGGGTCTTATTACATGTCTCAAGAAAGGAATTGCATTTCATCATTCCGGTGTCCCTAAGTTTATTCAAACAGAAATCGTTGAACTTTTTAATTCAGGACTAATTAATATTATTGTATGCACACCCACTCTAACTGAAGGTGTAAATACATCAGCTAAAAATGTAGTTTTTTATGACACAACAAAGGCAAATATTAATTTAACGGGCTTTGAAGTTAAAAACATTATTGGTCGATCGGGGCGATTTGGCCAACATTTTGTTGGGCGGGCTATTTTTTTAGAGAAGCATGTAGAACAAGACAATATTGATGAGATCCGCTTTCCATTTTTCGACTACGACCAACTACCACTCGAAGATTACCTTCAAATAGAAGACAATGACTTACCTCCATCAGGTTTAAAACGGAAAGACACTGTTATTTCGATGGCTCTACAACAAAGAGTTCCAATAGATGTTCTTAGGAAAAATAAATACATAAACTTTGAAAAGCAATTATCATTAATTAAATACCTAAAAGAAAACCCACTCCTGAGAAGACAACTTTATATTAAGCATAAGCTTCCAGATAAAGCCCAAGTTGATTTAATCATGCATCTAATACATGATATTTTGTTTTCAGACTCAGACAAGAAAGACACGTGGACAACCGGCAATTTATCTAGATTAGTTAAGTATCAAATTTATTACAACCCTTCAATAAAGCAACTTATTACACAGCACAGTGCAAAAAAAGAAGATACAAAGATAAGAAATATACTTGAATTAGTATATAGATATTTTGAGTTTTCTTTGCCGAAATACATAATAGCCTTGGAAAACATCCTTAACTTTGTATATGGTGATGATGTTTCATTAGGCATGATGGCTACACACCTTCAATATGGTAGCGATGAAACATACAATATATTACTTACGGATGCTGGAGTACCAAAATCAATAATAAGTCACTTATCGCCGTATATAAAAGACACTGGAAATATTAAAGAAATAAAAGCTACAATTGAAAGAAGCCCTCATAGCTTAAAAGGATTGTCAACAATAGAAATAAAAATGCTCTCTAGGAGAATCTAATTCTATGACTATTAAAATAAAAACCGCAGCCTTGAGCTGCGGTTTTTATTTCTATTGCCCAAACACGCTTTGATCAAACCCAAACCTATTTCCCCAACCCCTTGTACTGCTCTCCCCTTCGGCGGAATAGACGGTCACATGAACGCTAAAACCACGGGCGGGCACGGTATTGGTTCCCCCTGCAAACCGCCGAGTCGAGTTCAACGGCTCAGGAGCGCCATCAGGGATGATGGCGCAGCCGCAGTCGGCACAGGGATGTGCCGTCTGCGGCGCTCCGTCCGACCCGTTGGACGAGATGAGGGAACCCGCGAAGCGGGCGGTTTGCCGGGGGAAAAGACTTTTGGTGACTTTTGGTCTTTCAAAAGTCACTCGCCCCAGCCCGAAGGGCGGGCGCAATCCTGTCGAGGGCAGCGCCCTCGCCTCTTTTAGACTGAGAGCCAAACCCTCGGCTTGCTCGCCAGACAGGCGAGCCAAGGAGGTTAGCCCCCTCACCCTGGCCCTCTCCCACAAGGGGAGAGGGGATCAGAGCGCAGACCACCGGGGCTTAAGCAGAGCGCAGAGGCTTAAAAGGTGTCGAGGGAAAAGGCACAAACAAAAACCGCAGCCCTAGGGCTGCGGTTTTCTTATTGGCCCAACCTGTTGGCACTTGGCGCCAACAGGGACATCGGCCTTAGGCACGGCGCCAGCTGGTCTTGCCGGCGCTGTCTTCCAGCACGATACCCATCTCGGTGAGACGGGCTCTAGCGGCATCCGCCGCGGCCCAGTTCTTGTCGGCGCGGGCCTGATTGCGCTGGGCGATCAGTTGCTCGATTTCGGCAACCTCTTCGTCCGCTTCATCGCCCTTCAAGAAGGCATCCGGATCCTGCTGCAGGATACCGAGCACGGCGCCGAGTTCACGCAGACGGGCACCGAGGCCGGCAGCAACGGCCATGTCTTCACCCTTCTGGCGGTTGATCTCGCGCACCAGGTCGAACAGGGCGGAGTAGGCTTCCGGAGTGTTGAAGTCGTCGTCCATCGCCTCCTTGAAGCGCGCCACCTGCTCGTCGCCACCGGCAGCGGCGGCTTCAGGCAAATCGCGCAGGGCGGTGTACATGCGCTCCAGCGCGGCGCGGGCTTGCTTCAGGTTATCTTCCGAGTAGTTGAGCTGACTGCGGTAGTGGCCAGACATCAGGAAGTAACGGACGGTTTCGGCGTCGTAGTGGGCCAAGACGTCGCGGATGGTGAAGAAGTTGCCGAGGGACTTGGACATTTTCTCTTTATCCACCATCACCATGCCGCTGTGCATCCAGGTGTTGACGTAGTCGCCACCGTGGGCGCAGCAAGACTGGGCGATCTCGTTCTCGTGGTGCGGGAACTGCAGATCGGAGCCGCCGCCATGGATGTCAAAGTGGTTGCCAAGGTGCTTGGAGTTCATGGCGGAGCACTCGATGTGCCAGCCAGGACGACCCGGGCCCCAGGGGCTGTCCCAGGTCGGCTCGCCCGGTTTGGACATCTTCCACAGCACGAAGTCGAGCGGATTGCGCTTGGCATCCACCACGTCGACGCGGGCACCGGCCTGCAGCTGTTCCAGATCCTGGCCGGAGAGCTTGCCGTAGTCGGCATAGGACTCGACGATGAACATGACATCGCCGTTGTCCGCCACGTAGGCGTGCTCTTTATCCAACAGGGATTGCACCAGCTCGATGATCTCGCCGATGTGCTGGGTGGCGCGCGGCTCGACGTCCGGGCGCACCATGCCGAGGGCATCGAAGTCGGCGTGCATGTCGCCAATCAGGCGCTCGGTCAGATCGTCACAGGTGACGCCGGTTTCGGCGGCGCGCTTGATGATCTTGTCGTCCACGTCGGTGACGTTGCGCACGTAGTTGAGCTGATAGCCGCTGTAGCGCAGGTAACGGGCCACCACGTCGAAGGCGACGAAGGTGCGGCCGTGGCCAATATGACAGTGATCGTAGATAGTGACGCCACACACATACATGCCCACCTTGCCCGGGTGGATAGGTTTGAATTCTTCTTTTTGACGAGTGAGTGTGTTGTATATCTTCAGCATCTTATGACCACTGCCTGTGAGTAAAATGGCCTGCCATTCTACCCGCATCGCGCGTAGAAAACGAGGCAGAAAACGTGCCGGATCAGGCGCACCATCTATGCCGCAGGGCCCTGATGGGCTAGAATTGCCACCACTTTATGCCATACACCTGCGGGCACCTCGTCGCCCGCATCAAATGAAAGGACATATCATGGTCACTCTGCACACCAATCACGGCGACATCACCCTCACCCTGAACGCTGAAAAAGCCCCGGAAACCGTGGCCAACTTCCTGCAATACTGCCGTGACGGTCACTACGACAACACCATCTTCCACCGCGTCATCGACGGCTTCATGATCCAGGGCGGCGGCTATGCCCCGGGCTTCGAAGAGAAAGACACCCGCGCCCCCATCAAGAACGAAGCGGCCAACGGCCTGTCCAACAAGGTCGGCACCATCGCCATGGCCCGCACCATGGAGCCGCACTCTGCCAGCGCTCAGTTCTTCATCAACGTGAACAACAACGACTTCCTCGACTTCAAATCCGCCACCACCCAGGGCTTCGGCTACTGCGTGTTCGGTGAAGTGACCGCCGGCATGGACGTGGTCAACAAGATCAAGGGTGTCAAGACCGGCAACTACGGCCGCATCCACCAGGACGTGCCGACCGAAGACGTCGTGATCACCAAGGTGACCCTTGCCGAGTGATCTCTGCCTTCTGAGAGATGAACTGACTGCGGCCCCGGCCGCAGTTTTTCCATCTGCAAAGGCCGGCTCCATCGACTGGCGCCGTCTCGACTACCTGGCCCACGGCAACCCGCGCCAACGCTCGGCCCATGCCCTGCTCACCGCCGGGGTGTGGGATGCGCTGACAGCGCAGTGCAGCGATCTGGCGCTGGTGAGCACGGTCGCCATCGGGCTCGACAGGCCCGGCAGCGATCTCGACATCGTCTGCCAGCATCCAGAGCCGGCCGCGTTTGCCGCAGCGCTGGCAAACCAAGGCTGGCAGGTTGCGCAAAAGGGCGCTGCCATCTGGCTGGCTGAGCAGAGCGTCACCGGCGCCGATGGTCACCCTTGGCCCCTTGAGCTCTACCTCACCCCAGAACCCCTCGAGCACCTCAACGGCTGGCGCCACCTCAGCCTGATGGCGGCCCTGCTTGAGCAGTTTGGCGCTGCTTTTTATCACGAAGTGCTGCGCCTGCGCCGTGAGGAAGGGCTCAAAGGAGAGGCCGCCATCTGCCACTTGCTGGGCCTTGCCGGTGACCCGTATGCCGCGCTGCTCACCCTGGAGGGCGGCGAGCTGGCCTCATTGGTGTGGCAGCCGGGGACGACGAGCCCCCGCTTCACTTCCAGTTCCAGTACCAGTTCCACTTCCAGCCACCTCAACAGGGCCCAGCGCACTTTCTCATGAGCACCCTCTTTATCAGCGACATTCACCTGTGTGCCCAGCGGCCCGACATGACCGCCGCCCTGGTGCGCTTTCTGGCGCACGACGCCCCCGGCGCCGATGCCCTCTATGTGTTGGGCGATCTGTTTGAATTCTGGATTGGCGACGACGATCCCAATCCCCTCCACGGCGAGGTGGCTGACGCCTTTGCGGCCCTGAGCCAGCAGGGGGTGCCCCTCTACTTCATTCACGGCAACCGCGACTTCTTGCTGGGTCAGGCCTTTGCCAAGCGCGCCGGCATGACCTTGCTGGGGGACCCGTGCGTCATCAAGCTCTACGGCGAGCGGGTGGTGCTGAGCCACGGCGATCTGCTCTGCACCCTGGATGAGGGCTACCAGAAGTTTCGCCGCATCACCCAGCTCAAGTGGCTGCGCTGGCTGTTCCTGCGCCTGCCGCTCGCACGCCGCCAGGCCATCGCCCACAAGATGCGCGGCCAGAGCCAGATGGAAAATGCCCACAAGAGCCAGACCATCATGGACGTCACCCCGGCAGCGGTGGACCAGATGCTGCGCCAGCACAACTGCCGGATGATGATCCACGGCCACACCCACAGACCCGCCATCCACGACTTCCAACTCGACGGCGCGCCTGCCCGGCGCATCGTGCTGGGGGACTGGTTCGAGCAGGGCTCGGTGCTGATCTGCCGCCCCGGCGAGCAGCGCCTCGAGCAGCGCGCGCTGATCTGACTAGGTAGGCTGGCGGCAATAAAAAAGGCGGGAAGATCCCGCCTTTTGTTTGCCTGTGATTTGCCTGCGCAGTGGCTACACACCAGCTACATCACCGTCATCTGCCCCGCGTAGAGGATGAAGTAGCGCAGCAGCAATATCCCCACCAGGCTCAGGCTGCAGATAAGTGCCAGCCGGGCCGGTTGATGGGCCTTGGCCGGACTGCCCACCAGCCCCAGCGACTGGGGCAGCAGGATCCCCAGCCCCATGACCCCGAACCAGAACACCTGGGACCAGAAGCCGCCGCCGATGGCCGCCCACATGGCCGCTTCCCGCTGGCCGCCACCAAAGTAGAGGCCGGTGAAGAAGCAGAGCAGCAGGAACAGCTCGATGGCGACGATGGGCCGCTCGAAGCGATGCACGAAGCTCACCCCCTGGCTGTGGCCATCCTCCCGAAACAGGGTGACCGCCAGCAAGATGGTGGAAGCCACCCCCGAGCTGATGCCGGAGACCAGAAACAACGCCGGCAAGATCGGGTTGTTGAGCATGGGGTAGGTCTTGAGGGCTGAGAGCAGAAAGCCGGTGTAGGCCCCGAGCAGTACGGCAAGCAGCAGCAACAACGGCGCCAGCAGCCGCTCGAGACGGGCGAGCCAGCCAATCAGGCCATCTACAAAGGAGAGCCTGTCCACCAGCAGCCGTCGGCGCAGGACCTCGATCTCGGCTCTGAACACCACCGCCAGCCAGGCGAACAGCACCGCCATGTAGACCTGAAACAGCATGACCCCCATCGACATCACGGAGTCGAACTGGTAGTGGAACATCAGCTTCCAGAAGGTCCAGGGACGGGCCAGGTGGAAGATGAGGATGAGCAGCCCCAACACGACGCTCACCGGCGCCAGGATGGCGGTCGCCTTGATGATGCCACTCTCGCTGCCGGCCCCCTGGCGGCGCAGCAGCACCGAGAGGGTGGCCGAGCCTGCCGAGATGCCGAGCAGGAACAGGTAGATGGCGATGGGGCCATCCCACACCAGCGAGTCGAAGTGAAACGCATCATGCCACATGGTGCTTCCCTCCCGTCAGCCGGTCTGCGTCATACAGATGAGACGGGATCATGACTTCACCTCCCCTTTCGGCACCCGGTACATCTTGGGCGAGGTACCGAGGAACTGCTTGTAGCGATAGGTGGTCTCCTGCACCAGCCGTTTGGCGATGGGGCTGTCGGGATCGTCCAGATTGCCGAACACCAGCGCCTTGGTCGGGCAGGCCTCCACACAGGCGGGTTGCTTGCCCGCCGCCAGATTGGTCTTGCGGCAGAAGTCGCACTTGTCGGCAACCCGGGTGACCGGGTTGATGAAGCGCACCTGATAGGGACAGGCGGCCAGGCAATAGCGACAGCCGACGCAGAGGTCGGGGTTGATGTCGACGATGCCATCCTCCGTCCGGATGTGGGAGGCGCCGGTCGGGCAGACGTGCACGCAGGGGGCGTTGTCGCAGTGCTGGCAGGATTTGCGAAAGAAGCGGTACTCCTGCGCCGGATACTCCCCCACCGGGCCGCTGCGCAGGATCTGCAGGCGGGCCACTCCTTGTGGCACCTGATTCACCTCGCGGCAGGCATCCATGCAGGCGGTGCAGCCAATGCAGGCCGTCTCGTCGTGGATCATGCCGTAGCGCACGCCCTTGATGGTCATGCTGTTGGCCAGGGCGCGCGGGGCCCCCGTCAGCAGGATCAGGGCGCCGGCGCTCATGCCCACCATGAAGTCGCGGCGGGTCGTGTTCATGAGCCCTCCTTGACGGCGGTGCCGAGGCTGGCCTCATGCTGCTTGCGGTGGCAGTCGACGCACAGCTTGATGCGCGACTTCTCGGGGAGCCCCACCATGGGCTCCTTGGCCGGGTGCAGCTGGTGACAGCTGGTGCAGCTGATCCGGGTGGCGTGCACGTCGTGGGCCCAGAGGGCCTTGCGCAAATCGTCCGGCTCATGACAGCTCATGCAGACGCCGTTCTGCTGGCTCAGCGGGAAGGCGTCGTCGCCAAAGCGCATCACATCGACGATGCCGCCGCGCTGTTTACGGTGATCGGCCGACGCATTGCCGTGGCAGTTGGTACAGGTAACCGCCTCCCCCGTGTTGGGGTTGGTGACCTGGCCATGCTTGCCGTGCATCCCCTCTGCCCCGTCATGGCACTTCTCGCACTTGGCAAAACGGGCCGCGGCCTTTTTGGCAGCTGCCTTCTTCTTTTCCGCCTTGGCCTGCTTTTCGGCCAGGGTGGGTTGCTCTGCCTGCTCGGCCTGGGCTGCGGGGGCAGCCTCGCTTGCTGTCGTCGTGGCCAGGGCAAGCTGGCTCATCCCCAGGCTCAGGGAGGCAAGCAGCAGCCACTTGATGATCTTTTTCATAGGAAACTCCGAAACGGTGGCACCCGAAGGGTGCCGTCTGCCCGCCGCGAAACAAAAAGGAGCCGATGAGAGCTCCTTTGACGGTCGTGAACACGAGACCACACCCCGCCAGAAGCGGGGTGGCTGCGTCAGCGGGAGGGGCTGCGACGTTACTGCTGGCTTGCGTAGTACTCGGCCAGTGCCTTGAGGTCGGCATCGCTCATGGCGATGATGGCCTTGTTCATCTTCTCGTCGTTGCTGCGCTTGCCGGCCTTGAACTCCTGCAGGGAGGTCAGCAGGTAACCCTTGGGCTGGCCGGCGAGGATGGAGGCCTCGTCTTCGGCCACCGAGCCCCCTTCGGAGTGGCACTTCTTGCAGCCGGAGTCGTCGTGCAGTTTTTGCCCCGCCTTGGCCAGCGCCGCATCGAACGGCTGCTTCATCGGCTGGTAGGGCAGCTCGGCATAATGTGCCGCCAACTCGTCGATCTGCTCGTCGCTAAGGCCCTTAACAATGTCGGTCATGTTCCCCTTCTTGCTGGTATCACCGGTGACATGATTAACGGTCTTGGCTGGCCGGCCGTCGAGGTAGGTGCGCAACTGCTCGGCAAGATTTGATTCTGCCAATCCTGCGATAGTTGGAATATCGTTCTGGGTGCTGATCCCCTGATTTCCATGACATGAGTTACATGTATCCACCAATGAGTCCAGACTGGCATGTGCTGTGCCAATAGAGCCCAAAAGCAGCGACAGTCCCACTATTTCCAGCTTCATACTGCGTTTCATTTCTCATCCCTCTTCCAGAAAAGGTCTATAAACCCCAGTTAAAAAAGACATTTTTATAATCCAGGTTGATTTTCGATCCGTTTTTGAGACTTAGATCAACGCTCTCTAATATATAAACCTTACAATTAAGATGGAAATGATTTATACCGTATTCAGTCCTCTTTTGACCCTTAAGTAGTATCTTTTTGGGAATTTTTTGAGCTGGCTCATATATGGAACAATAAGTCCGATAAAAAAGGATAAAAGAATGAAATACTGGAAAGTATTGGTGGCTGCAGCAATGGTGTTCACCCTCTCCTCCTGCGGGGGCGGCGGTGATGGCAACGACAAGACGGACCCACCGCCCCCTCCGCCGGGCACCCCGGATTCGCTGGTGATCTCGGCCTCCACCCCGCAACTTGGCGAAAGCGGTCAGCTCTCGGTGCAGTTCAAGGTCACCGACAAGCAAGGCAAGGGCTATGACCTGGGTACCACCCTCCCCTCCTTCACCCTGGCCAAGGTGATCCCCGGCCGTGACGCCACGCGGGAAGACCCCGTGATCTGGAAGAGCTTCATCTACAGCACCAAGAACAACCGCCCCACCGGCGAGAACGGCGGCAAGCTCGAAGCCCTCGGCAATGGCCAGTACCGCTACACCTTCTCCTTCAATGCCACCACGGTGCGCGACCCTTATCCGAGCGATTCGCAGGACAACAACGGTTTGATCCGCTGGGATGAGGCAGCGACGCACCGCCTCGGCATCTACTTTGGCGGCAGCAACGACATTCCGGTCACCGACTACGTGCTGGACTGGGTGCCGGCCGGCACGCCGCCGCTGCTGACCCGCGACATCCTGGAGCAGCAGAGCTGCAACAGCTGCCACATGAAGCAGCCGATTCACCACAGCAACCGGGCCGATCCCAAGCTCTGCGTCACCTGCCACAACGAGAGCGTGCCCGGCAGCGGACGGGGCGATCTGACCACCCTGGTGCACAAGCTGCACGGCAACCTGGATGCCACCGCCACCAAGCTGGTGAGCCACTTCCCGCAGGATCCGCGCAACTGCGACACCTGCCACAAGGGCGTCACCCCCACCACCCCGGATGCCAACAACTGGCAGCACGCCCAGGAGAAACCCTGCGGCGCCTGCCACGCGGACTCCACTACGGCGACCGGCTACGTCAGCCACATCAACGGCAAGATCAGCAGCGGCACCCTCTGTACCCAGTGCCACGCCGAGACGCCCGGCAACACCAAGTCCCCCAGCAGCGTGCACATGGGCTACCTCGCCAACGAGGCCACCGGTCGCGACAAGCTGGTGTTCAAGTTTGACGACGTGCGCTACGCGGCGCCCAACATCGAGGTCGAGCTGACCGTGACCGCCAACGGCACACCGGTCGAGACCATGGACGGGGTGCTCAAGTACATCAAGTACGGCGATCTGGCCAAGGCTCCCTACGTGCTGGTCAACTGGGATCAGGGCAGCGGCTTCGAGCTGGGCTACACCAACCCGCAAACCTTCGTCGCCGGCAACAAGATTGACTTCACCAGATGCGACAGCCAGGGCGGCGGCAGCTTCCTGTGCCGCAAAGAGGTGGGTAACGAGGTGAGCGGCACCCTGGCGGCCACGGTTGCCGAACTGCAGGTGTGCGTGGCCCGCAAGGCGGATCGCAACGGTGCCTTCGCCGCCGGGGATCTGCTCCCCTGCAGCAGCACAGCCAGCGCCCTCTCCTACGTGCCTATCAATCCGGTCAAGGCCTACTTCCGGGCCGAAGGCGGGGTGGACGGCAACTATGTGCTCAAGGCAGGGGCGGATCTGGCCTCCTGCAACGGCTGTCACAAGGATCTGGCCGTCCACACCGAGGGCAACGCGGGCTCGGCCCACGCCTCCAAGGACTTCGCCCAGTGCACCAGCTGTCACAACGCCACCCGCACCTCCTTCTATGCGGCTGTGCCGGGGGATCTGAAGTACCACGTGCACTCCTTCCACGCCTTCGGCTCCCATCGCAGCGGTGATGCCACCTTCCCGGGCAAGCTGAACAACTGCGAGTCCTGCCACACCAAGGGTCAGTACAACCTGCCCAACCAGCAGAACGAACGACCCTCGCTGGTGGCGACCACGGCGGACAACAAGCAGCCCAAGTTCTTCAGTCCGACCCTGGTGGTCTGCGCCAGCTGCCACCTCAAGTCGCCGCTGGGACTGGTCAAGCCGGACAGCCCGGTCGCGGGGGATGAGTGGGCCACCCACATGAAGAACAACGGCGCCATCTTTGGTGCAGAGACGATAGAGGCCGCCACCGGGGTTGAACAGTGCGCGTCCTGCCATGCCGTCGGGCAGGAGCAGGGCGTCGACAAGGTTCACAAGGTGTATGACTTCCGTTGAGACCACCAGGCCGGGGGGATGCCTCTCCCCGGCCCTTTGCCGTTGAAGGACACGATATGAAAAGAATCACCCCGCAGTGGCTCCTGGCGGGTTTGCTGGCACTCGGTTGCCTGCCGGTCTGGGCCAAGAGCGATGCCCAGCCGGCGGCCGATGCCGATCCGCGCCTGCAGGTCGAGGCCACCCTCGACCAGAAATTCGACCAGGGCAAATACTCCCCCAAGGGGGCCGATACCTGCCTCAAGTGCCACGATGCCGACTCGCGCAAACCCGCCACCGGCATCTTCCACAATGTGCACGGCAACCTCGGCAACCAGAACGGGCCGATGGCCGACAAACAGTGTGAAGCCTGCCACGGCCCCGCCGGCAACCACCCGCGCAATCCCCGCAAGGGACAGCAGCGGGAACCCATGATCACCTTCGGCCCCGACTCGCCGGTACCGGTGGAGAAACAGAACAGCGTCTGCCTCTCCTGCCACACCGATACCCAGCGGATGGGCTGGCATGCCAGCGCTCACGCGGTGGAGGATCTCTCCTGCACCAGCTGCCACAGCCTGCACCAGGCCAAGGATCCGGTGATGGACAGCAAGAAACAGGTGGAGACCTGTACCAGCTGCCACGCCCAGCAAAAAGCCGATCTGCACAAGCGCACCAGCCACCCCATTCTCAATGGTGAGCTGCCCTGCTCCAGCTGCCACAACCCGCACCAGTCGCAGAACGAGGCCAGCCTCAAGCAGCCCAGCCTCAATGAGAGCTGCTACGAATGTCACGCCGAGAGACGGGGCCCCTTCCTGTGGGAACACGAACCGGTGACCGAGGATTGCTCCCTCTGCCACAGCCCGCACGGCTCCATCAACCAGGCGCTGCTCAACAAGCGGGTGCCCCAGCTGTGCCAGGAGTGCCACAGCGTGCCCCATGCCAACGTCTCCATCCCCGAGGGGGATCTCAAGGTGCGTGGCGGCAGTTGCCTGAACTGTCATAACCAGATCCACGGGACCAACCATCCCAACGGTCAATCACTGCGGCGCTGAGGAGAGAAGTCATGAAATACTCAACACTTTGGCTCTCCCTGCTGGCGGTCTGCTCGGCCCAGGCGGCCGAGGAGCCGCTGGCAGTCGGGGATTACGCCCTGCAGCAGAGCAAACCGGCCAAGACCGAACGCTGGAGCTGCAAATCCTGCGAGCGCGATGAGGGCTGGTTTGGCGAAGTGGGGCTGGGTGCCGGCTATGCCAACGACGATGGCGCCACCCGCTTTCGCAACTGGGTTCCCAGCCAGCAGGACAGCGGCATGCTCGGCATCTTCAACGCCGACCTGCAATACCGGGGAGAAGGCTCCCGCTACGGCAGCCTGGAGGTGAAGAACCTCGGTATGGAGCGCTTTCGCCTGGCGACCGAACAGGGCCACTACGACGGCATGCGTGCCCGAGTGGGCTACTCGGAGTCCCCCTTCTACTGGAACAGCCACGGCCGCAGCGTCTATCAGCCGGGCGAGAGCCCGCTGACCCAGGGGTCGCTGGCCGAGTTCGACAAGGAGGTGGTGCGCAAGAAGCTGACCGCCGGGCTCGCCTATACCCCGAAGAGCCCGTGGCGCCCCTACGCCGATTTTTCTCATGAGAAAAAAGAGGCCACCCTAGCCTACTACCAGTCGAGCGTGCCCGGCATCGGCAGCGGGCCAGGCCTTTTGCCCAAGCCCGTCGACGGCAGCTCGACCACTCTGGTCAAGAGCGGCGTCAGCTACCTGGGAGAAGGCTGGCTGGTCGACCTCGCCTACCACGGCTCCCTCTACCGTACCGATGACACGGCGCTCTACTATGGCAGCGTCGCCGACCCTTACGCCAACGAGCGCGCCTACGAGCCGGACAACAACTTCCACCAGCTGAGCCTTTCTGGCCAGTACAACTGGGACCGGCAGAGCCTGACCGGCCGCGTGCTCACCAGCCAGGCCACCTCCAACGGCAGCCTGACCGCGTTTCGCAACGCCCCCATCAGCCAGGATGACTTCCACGGCGAGGTAAGCACCCTGCAGGCCGATGCCAAGTGGGTGGGCCGCTTTGGCCGGGATCTCACCCTGCGCGCCGGCGGCGAGTATCGGGACCGCAAGGACAAGTCCGATGAATACGCGGTGGTCGGCAAGCAGCGCGGCAAGAGCGATCGCACTCGCAGCAAGGCGGATCTGGCGGCCGACTACCGGCTCAGCCGCTCGGTCAAGCTCACCACCGGCTATCAGTACAAGGCGGATCAGCGCGAGCAGGCCGACCGGCAGGACACCGACGAGCACACCCTGTTCCTCAAGGGGCGCTACCGCCCGGCCGGGGCGCTGCAACTGGGCGGCAAGCTCGCCTGGAGCACCCGCGACGGCTCGGACTGGCGCCACGACAGCGCCGCTGGCACCGGCAGCCCGACCCTGCGCCAGTTCTATCTGGCGGACAGGGACAGGGTCGAGTTCAGGGGGGATCTCGGCTATCAGTTCAGCGAGGGGATGGATGCCCGCCTCGAAGGATGGTGGGCCAGGGATGATTACAAGGAGCCGGACATAGGGCGCAGCGAGGGCAAGGATTATGGCATCGACCTGACCCTCAACCAGCAGTTCGACGACAACCTGAGCGGTCACCTGTTCAGCAACCTGCAGTGGATCAGCTCCAGCCAGAACCATGCCTATACAGGCGCACCGGACTGGGATCCCTACAGCACGGCGGTGCGCGACGAGATCACCACCCTCGGGCTCGGGCTCACCCAGAAGAAGGCGTTTGACCGGGATCTCGAGCTCGGGCTCGATTACAGCTTCGCCTATGGCCGCGGCAAGACCGACGCCAGCAAGGGCTATGACTACCCGGATCTCACCAGCAAGCAGCACCGGCTGGAAGGCTACGCCCTCTATCAGCTGACCAAGCAGCATTCGCTGCGCTGGGATGTGCGCTACGAATACTTCCAGGACGTGGATTACCTCTACACCGGCGAAGAGCGCAACCTCGGCAACCTGAACCAGGACTACAACGGCTACTTCACCGCCGTCTCCTGGCTCTACAAGTTCTAAGGGACGGCCACGCGCCGCATAAGGGCTGACAGGAGTATTGCCAGCCCAACAATAAAGAGGGGAGCCCAGGCTCCCCTCTTTGATTGTCAAACCCGCCAGCCTGCGTGACAGGCCATCAATGACATGATGTGAACACCAATACCATGTCAACACTTCCCCAGCCAAGCCAAATCACATGTGAACATTGATGAAAAAACATTTATATAAATATCAACCAGTTAAAAACGGCCAGTAGCGTCCAATGACCATAAATTGAAATTTTTATCGCCACTCTCCGTCATTACTTTTATTCCTTTTCGACCAGCAGCACCGACAGCCTGCGCCACTCTTCGGCAAACCGTTGCCTCAGATAAAACTGCCTGAGCATGATGGACAGTTTCTTGGCAAACCCGGCCTTGGCCTCTCTTGTCAGCAAGCACTGGATCTCCGCCCAAAGTGAATCACGTTCAAAGCCGGTCCAGATCGGTGGCACAGGTGCCAGGGTGTTGATGTAACAAACCGGCGCCACCCATTCGAACAAGACCATCTCGACGTGGGCAACGGGAAAGCCCCGTGCCACCTGAGCGATCCGCTCGAAATCGACCTCATTATCGACAAAGAGATCGGACAGCGCTTCACACAGGTCAATGTCTGCCAATGACTGGACCACTCGCCACACCTCCCAAGACGGTATAGCGTCAGTTACACCACAGACACCAAGCAGGTTCAAGCTAATCGATGCACCGGGTCATCCACCGCCCCCCTAACCGGTGGCGCTCTCCCCCTGGCAAGTCGGGGTAACATGAGCCAAACCAAGACGAGGGCTCTGGTCGAGGGAGGCCGACTGCGCCGGGCGGTTGCCGGCGAGCTGCAACACCTGGAGGCACCCCGTTCGTGGATGGGGACCGAGAGCGCGAACATCTTCCAACTGCTGCTACAGCTGATGAACGTGGTGGAGCAGTTGGCCGGCCAGCTATCCCCCATCATCGAATAAAACAAAGGGCCTTTAAGGCCCCCTTTCATTTTTGCTCAAACATCTCTTTGTTTAACTTCTCTTTCAGTGCTTCCAAAGAGAGTCTGTCTAACGCATGGTCCAGTTTCATAAGTCCATGTGCTTCACAATTTTGAGAATAGATCTCCTTGCCAAATCGCCAGCTCGTCTGTTTGACGTAGCACTGCTCCCATCCCAAACGTTCAATATTCGACATGCTGACTTTTTGTGTCAGCAGTCCCAAACCAGCAGCTATAACAATCAAGGAGACAACGAAGATCACCCGCCTCTTAACCGCTTTTGAGGAAAGGTCTGGCTCAGGCATAGCCCGAGAAAGTATCAGCTTTCCACCGGCATATAGCATGAAAGGGGCCGCTAGTAGGCTAACGAAGATAGCGAACCATCCCCGCCAGTCATTCATTCGCAACGGATCTGCCGGTGTAAGTGCTTGCAGGTCCATGAATTCAGAACCAAACACCATGGCCATCCAAAGGCCACCTATTCCGAGTAATGCGACAACCAATCCACTGGCTCGCATCTGCCATGAGATCTGCCCGGTCATTCAAACTTTGCCTTAACCGCTTGTTTCATCATTTCTGAAAGCTCGGCGTTTTCATTGGTCAAGTCGATAAGTTTACCAGCAACCATCGTTACCAACACGAGTTGCAGTAACGGAAAAGCTCATAATTTTTTGTCTCAGACGATTAGCGTAATGAGGGTAGATTTGATAACTGAAACAAAAAAAGATCCTAATGAGTTTCAACACTCTCCCCCTCCTACGATCGTGGGCTCTGTTCGTCCAAATGGTACCGACTCGAACACCCCCCAAAATATTGTTACAGTGCCAGCCTGCATAAAAACCTCAACCACCAATATGCTTCTTTAGCGGGGAAAAAATGATAGTGAGAACAAAATCACTCGCGTGGAAAGTGAGTGCATCAATATCCACGCTGTTGCTACAAGGGATTAGTTTTGGCACATGGGCTGACGGAGAACAAGTTTGCTCTTCAGAACAACTAGCAGCTATCAAGGCAAGTTTGCCTTCAGGCACCGAACTGACTGCCGGCGCATGTAAGACGTTACCAAACCAGCCAGAAGTGACATTGACTTCCTACATTTTCCCAGATAGTGCAGATCACCATGATGAAATGTCTCTACCTACGAGTATCTGGCGAGTAGAACTCATTTCCCAAGGGAAAGTACAACAGCGGTTTGAGGAGACTATTGAAGAAGATGCCAGTATAAGAATTGGAAGCGCCAGTATATGGCTCGACACAGCTCCTTACCTACTGGCCAAAGGAGAACGGGCCTTTGGCGTAAGATTGGATATCGGCTATGGCCCCTCCTGTGCTGACGGTTTTAGCTCCAGATTCTTACATCTATTCAGACTACATAATGGAACTCTTCTACGCGTAATTAACGGCGCCCCTATGCTGCACACCTACATCCGAAAAGGCGTGCCTTGCTCACCAGGAAAAATTGACTTAGAACGAGGAATTTCCTACATCCAAGTCCTGCCAGGGATGTCTAACGGGCTGCACGATCTGAGAGTAGTAACCAAAGCGAAAACAGAGACCATAGAGCAGGATGGTACCTCTCAAACCTCCAGTCAGAGAACATTGAGCACCACGCTGCGCTTCAATGGCCATGAATACCCGGTTGGAGAATGGAATAACTTACCAAGCAAGGAGTGGTGGAAGTAATCGGCCATCCCCTGCCCCACACGGTAAATTCCTCGGGTATATACAGAGCCCTATAAAAGCCTGCCTCCAGCAGGCTTTGTTGTTATGGCGCCATAGACTCGACACAATCGCTGTCGCCACTTTGGCGACATTTTGCAAAAAACAAAAAGGCCGCTATTGCTAGCGGCCTTTCGTAAGTCTTTGATTGCTTTATTCAATAACTGGTGCCCGAGGCCGGAATCGAACCGGCACGACGCGAACGTCGAGGGATTTTAAATGCCTGCGCCCAGCCTTTAAAATCAAATAGTTAAATAAATACAGTCACTTATAGACACGTCATTATGCGGAAAAATGCGGTGTTCTGCGAGCTGTGTGGATCAAATGTGGACACTAGCGCAGGTTGTTTACCGTCAGCGGATTGAGCCGCAACGCATCTTCAAGGTGGTCTGGGGCAAAGTGGGCATAGCGCATTGTCATGGTGATGGTCGAATGCCCGAGTATCTTTTGCAGCACCAGAATGTTACCACCGTTCATCATAAAATGGCTGGCAAAGGTGTGACGCAGCACATGGGTACTCTGCCCTGCTGGTAGCTGGATCCCCGCCTTGTGGATGGCGGATTCAAAGTGGTGGTAGCACTCACTGAACAACTTGCCCCGGCGCTTGGGGATGATGTCGATCAGCTCTTGGTTGATGGGCACGGTTCGGCGCTTTCCGCCTTTGGTGTGAGTGAAGGTCAACCGGTTCTGTGACACCTGCGACTGGGTCAGGTCCTGGATTTCTCCCCAACGCGCCCCTGTGGCCAAACAGAGTCGCACAACAATGCCAAGATCTGGATTACTGGCTGCGTCACAGGCATCAAGTAACGCCTTAATCTCATCAGGGTATAAGAACGCCAGCTCTGATTCGGAAACCCGGTAAAGCCGCATCCCGGCCAACGGATTCTCTGCCGTCCACTCACCCAACCGCTTTAGTTCATTGAACACTGCTCGCAGGTAAGCGTGATCGCGGTTCACCGTCGATGCGCTCACCCCCTTCCCTTCTTGCGTTGCCGCCCGCCGATCGCTAACAGCACCAGAGAGACGCGCCTCCCGATACTTGGCAAAATCATTACCGGTGAATTCGCTGGCCAGCGGATTACCCAGGCTTTCGCAGATCAGCAACAGCTTGGAGCGCCGCTGCTCACCATCACGCAAACTCTGGCCATGCAGGCCATACCAACGTTCGACCAAATCAGACAAACGCCGGGTATCTGCTGCAGGTTCAACGGTTTGCTCATCATTCCCCTGCCAAGGCTTCTCGGCGAACTGCTCAAGCTGCCACAGCTCCCACGCTGCCGCCTCGCCTTTGGTGGCAAATCGCTTGCGCCTACGCGGCCCATTGCGACCAACTGGGCGAATATCAGCAAGCCAGGGAAGCGGCTTGCCATCATCAAGTTTGCGGACGGTCATCAGATGTAGGCAAAACGTTTAGATTACTTGCCTGCTGGGAAAAACCGTAAGAGTGTGAACAAGAGGCCACATCCGGTAAACACGGCACCAAATAGCCAAAGATACATTTTGTTAAATCGAGCTTCCAAGTCGACTTTGGTCGCAAATTTCTCATCAAGCTTCGATAACTTTTCCAAGGCTGTTAGCTGGTTGGTTTTCATCCCTTCCAACAGAACTCGAATATCTTGAACTGTGGTTTCGATAGATCTCACAGAGCCTTTTAATTCAGTAATATCACGCTTGATAAACTCAACATCAGACTCAAGTTTCGCTACACGAGACTCCATGCCACCACCTCCGTTATCGCCCCCTCCACTTTTGAAATGAGTCTCACTAGCATCCTCAAAGGAAACCCTTTTGAGAGGGGGAGCACTAGTTCTCATAGCTCACCTCCATCAGGAGAAGAGGAATCATCCATATCTGACTTTGTTACCCAGTCAATGATCTCATCAACCATAAACTGATGTACACCTGAACACTTAGGACACACCATGGGGATAGTGTAAAGCATAAAACCCATCCCAGTTCTTGTCTCAATGATATGAACGTAAGGCTCGCTAGGTTCGACTGTTTGCCAATTAACAGGATTGTCTGTACCAACCTCATTCCCTAGGGCATGGGGTGCAGGATCAGGAACTTTTACTAATGGACCATCATGAAGTTCAGCCTGTTCATCATCGATTTCTGTTGGTGTCAGGCGTGTGGTAGGCATTCTGAGCCCTTCATTACCACAAAATGGGCATTTAACCGTGATTTTCTTTGCGCCGAAGTATCGACGTACATCCTTCGATTTTACCAGAGGACCCTCATAGATATGAGGTGAAGAACTACTGGTTGTTGCCATTGAACATTACCTTTAAAAAACAAAGAAGATAGCTCCAATGTTAAGGTGCATTGCTTTCCATTAGATACAACGCAGCCTCACTCGAAACCATTTGACTTGGTAGATTGATACAGTAACAACCTTTTCTATTGTATCAAAGTACGACTTAACTCTATCTAGATGAGCCAATGGGACTCGCTGTGCACCTCTGTCCATTTTCTGGACTCAATCACCCCAGCCAAGCCAAGCCGTACATCACTCACCAACAGTCTTTCGCTATGTACATAAACAGAGCGCACTGGCGCCAAATGTACATCATTATGTGATAGATAGTGCATCAAATTCCTATCGTTTCCTAAAAATCCGGTGTTCTACCATCACGCCGATGATCTCGATGTGTTGCCGGTCGGAGTGCATGGAAGGGTAATCGTCATTTAGTGGGACAAGCTCAAACACCTCTTGCCCGTTTTCATCGATTCCGCGGGGTCGGAACTTCTTGAAAGTAGCACCTTCACTACCGTTCTTGGCAACGACATAATCGCCAGGGCGAGGTGACTCATCAGGGTCAACGATCACCAAATCCCCTTCATTGAAGAGCGGTGTCATAGAATTGCCGCGTAGCCAGAGACCAAACCCGCGAGGGCCAATATCGATACTCGCAGACACATACTCGACATTGCCATCAAACCCGCTGGCCTGTTCGCACATCTCGCGCCAGTGGCCAGCCTGTACATAACTCAGGATCGGCACTCGCCGTCCGACTGGGATCTCCGTCGGTTCGACATTGCTAAATCTCACATCATCTTCATTCCCCCCAGAAGCCGTCTTGCTCAAAGGCTCGCCTGAGAAGGCAATAAGGCTCTTGCTCTTTGCCCATTCGTCAAAAAGCTTATTCACATATTCCGAAACATCGCGTTCCGAAACATCGTGGGAATTGCCAACTCTAGCAGCCTGGTGAGCCTCATCCGTCAAGACAACTGAAGGATTCGGGGACCCCTTTCCTGTCGAAAGCCAGTGAGCAGAGACACCAAACACTTTCGCAAGGGCAATTAGATAATCACCACTCGGCGAATGCTCGCCACTTTCCCATTGAGAGACCGACGCCCGACTAGCGCCAACCAGCTCACCTAGTTTTTGCTGGGTAAGCCCATGTTTTTTCCTGAGTTCTTTGATGCGTTCACTTTTCATGTTTAGCACTCTAAACAAAATGAAGTTAAAAGTGCTTGCGCGCAATGTTAAGCGATCTTACCATCATCAATGGCAAGCACTTTTAACATTGTTAAGCAGTCTGACTGCGGGAGGTTCTGTGAAAAAGAATGATGTCCTTGAGTATTTCGGGGGTGTGAGCAAAGCAGCTAACGCTCTTGGGATTACCAGGTCTGCAGTGTCCCAATGGGACGAGATCATCCCGGAAAGTAGCGCTTACAAAATTGAGTCGCTGACCGGCGGCAAGCTGAAAGCCGAACCATCAGCACAATCATCACATCCGGCGCAGTAAGGAGATAGCTATGACGATAGAAAACCATCCTGTCGAGCCCATCACCGAGGTACTGCGTGAACTGGCAGCCATCAAGCAAGGGCTGGCCTTGCAAGCCCTGCCGGCCATTCCGCTCGATGCCTTTTTGGACATGCTGCTCGACGTCTACAAGTTCAAGCTCCCCAAGCGCACCGCCCAGGACATGATTGCCGATGGCCGCATTCCCATCATTCCCAAGCTACGCGCCGGCGATCAGCCCTGGGTCAATCTGGTGCGCTGGCGCGATATGGCCAGCGAGCCGGAGCAGTATTTCAAGCTGGTCAATGAGAACTCCGGACGGCGGTTGGCAAGCCGTGCGCTGACCAAGAAGCCCACGTCCCGCTCTGTGGCTTGATCACACAGTAGCGACTGCGAACAGGAGCTGAAAGTGTCTAACTGTCAACAAAACATACACCGCCATTTCGCCAGTGCCTGCGACCGCTTCAAGCAGGTGCACAACCTTGCCGACCTGGCTGCGCAGATCGGCATGAGTGCCGATGTGCTGCGCAACAAGTTCAACCCGGCTCAGGCGCGGCACAAGTTGACTGCGACTGACCTTATCGACCTTTACCGCGTCACCGGTGACGACACCTTGTTCGACGGGTTGCTGTTTGATTGCCAATTGACGGCCGTGCGCTTGCCGGCGGCTGCGGCCGCAGCACCAGAAGCACGTGCCCAGCAGGCACTCAATGCGGGGGCCCAGATCCTGGGCGTCACCGCTCAGGCGACCACGCTGCTTGCCGGTGACCGCGTCACCAAATCCAACCGAAACACCGTCGTCACCGGCATCTGGGCTGGCATTGAGCACCTTGTGCTGCTGGCTACCGAGGTCGAAGACCGCTTTCACGCCGTCCCTGGTCTTGCGTGTGCCGCTGATATGGCGCGTGCAGCACTGGGCGCATAGGAGAAGCCATGAGACTGATTTGCCCCCACTGTGGTGCCCGCGCCAGCACTCGCACATCCATCCGGATGAGCCCGCTTTGCGGCATCGCCACTTATCAATGCAGCAATGTGGATTGCGGCCACACCTTCAAGGCGGGGTTCGAAATCATCGCAACCATCAGCCCCAGTGCCATGCCCAATCCGGCCATTGTGCTGCCCATCGTCCCGCGCAGGGTGAAAGAGGTGGCCCAGTGACCCCCTCACTGGCCGCCAAATTCTGCGCACAGGTGAAGGAGAAACCAGCATGCAACACACCCAACTAGAGCCCCGCAACATCGCCGGTCTGACCGCCGAGGAGCAGGTGCTGATGAATACCGCAGGCATTGCGCTGTTGCGGGAGCACCTCAACCGAGCGGGTTCAAACCTCGACGGTGATTGGCTTAATGCGCCCAAGACCAAGCGCGTCGCCATTTGCACCATCGCCCGCCAGCCGTGGGATTCGCTGATGATGGCGACCCTCTCTGCCCTGCCCTATCAGCAGCGTGAGGCGATCCGCCTTGCGGTGATTGCGCTGGATTATCAGCCGCTGTTTCACAGCGGGTGTGACCCCAAGGTGTGGCACCCGTCGGTGAAGGTGATGCCAGCAGAACTGGCCGAGCGGAAGAAGAGAGAACAGGCCAAGCGCCAGCAACTGGATCATGCGGTGCATGTCGCTGGCC
The DNA here is from genome assembly GCF_019048665.1 of Aeromonas sp. FDAARGOS 1408. Classification (NCBI taxonomy): domain Bacteria; kingdom Pseudomonadati; phylum Pseudomonadota; class Gammaproteobacteria; order Aeromonadales; family Aeromonadaceae; genus Aeromonas; species Aeromonas sp. FDAARGOS 1408. Next base: position 2,424,190 of record NZ_CP077394.1, read on the forward strand.
AGATTGGCCAAGAAGGCCCGCGACCTATCGGGCACTAAAAAGCCCGCTTAACGGAGCTGCAACTCCAAGCGGGCCTTTATCAACAACGTATGAGGAAGTCGACATGGCAACTTTAGCGATCCCCTGCGCACTGCGCAACCTTCGCATCCAGCAACGCAAGCTGACGGGCCGCTATGGCGCCCGTCTTAGCCAGCACCCTGACGGGGTGGCGCTGCTCGAGCGTTCCACCGCACTGGCTTGGGCTTCTCTGTTCAGCCGCATCAACCCCTGCACACCTCAACAAGGAGCCTGACCATGACCGCACAACCGACCCAAATCAATCTGCTCAACCACCATGCCGCCAAGCGACTTCGCCAGTTGCGGGAACAGTTGAAGCTGAGCCGCCCGAAGTTTGCCGACCTGCTGGGTATTCCACCCACCACGCTCAAGAACTACGAGCTGGGTTACCGCGAGATTGGCGGCGGTTTGTTCCTGCTGATTGCCAACCACCCGGAGCTGAAACGGCACATCGACTGGCTGCTGACTGGCATCGCCACACCGGAGGTGCAGGCATGAGCAAAATCTTCCACCCCATATCCGAACAAGAGGCGTTGGCAGAGTTGCCGCGCCTTCAGCAACGGCTGACCGCCAAAGCTCGCCCTGCTTCTTTTACCTATCGGGGGTCAGAGGGCAAATCCCTGTTAGTCCAGGCGCAGCAGTCATTGCGCTGGCATCAGTTGTTTCACCACCTCAACCGGAGGGCCCGCCCATGAGTGATGCCATCAAGATTGCCAGCCAGGCGCCCAAGGTGATCGAGGGTCTGCTGGCCGAGATGTTTGCCGCACGCGCCGAGGATAACCGCATCGCCCTGGGCGCACTCTACTCGGGGAATGAATACATCCAGGTGCAACTGGTGGTGACCAGCAAGCCTGCGGATCTGCTCGATGACGATTTGGTGATGGGGGATGAGGCATGAGTACCACGCTGTTCACCCTGGCCAGCCTGAAAGAGTGGCTAGCCCAGAACGAATCGAAACTGCTGCCGACAGCCCCGCTTTGCTGTGGTGGTGAACTCGGTATCTCGATCCGCATCGAGGCGGGCCATATCGCCATCGATGCGCCGGACTTTCAGGCAATAGATGAGGCATGCGATGAGCAACTTCGATCTGTTTGAGCTGGACGCCCAACAAGAGCAGAGCGAAGCCGGCCCTGCACATATGCAACCCACCACACCGGTCAGCCAGCTGACCACCCACTGGTTTGCCGCCCGCGCCGAGTTTATCGCTGCGGGCAGCGATGCCAGAGGCAACCGGGATCAGGTAGCCGAGCTGCTGGAGCTGGGCGCAATGCGCACCGTCTACTGGTTGGCCGCTGCAAATCTGGAGTTGGCACTAGCCCGGGAAATTGCCGAGTGGTGGGCCGAGTGCGCACCACTGCATGGACAGGGGGAGATCATCAAATGAGCCATGGACTGCAATGGGAGCTCACGCTCCTGCAAGATCGCTGGCAAGCCACCTACCGGGAAGACGCGGCACGGCTGCGCCTTTATCAGCGAGAGCTGGCCCATGCGCGCCGGCTACCTGCCCGCCCCCGCGCCAGCATCAAGCAGTTGCTGCGCCAGTGTGCGGCCGCTCGCCGATTAAAAGAGCAAGCCCTCATGAGCGTTCGCGGCTACCAATCCCACATCAAACAGCTATCCGGTTATCTCTCTGCATGACCAGCAAGACCAAACGCCTGCCGCTGTCGAAAAGAACACTGCGGCAGCGCATCGATACCCTTTGCAACTCTCTGCCCGGCGTCAACTTTGACGCCGCTTTTGCTGGTGACCGCGGCCAGTACGACCTGATCTGGGCCATGCAACTGCTCGATGGGCTCTCCACCGAGTTGACCAAGAACCTGTTGAAGCAGTACATCCGCCGCCGCAAGGATTGCAGCTTTACCCATTGCCGCTCTGCCAACATCTGGTTGAGGGAGCGAACCAAGTGGGTGCGGATGCAGCTCCAGACCATCCCGGTCGACCCGAAACAGATGCGCGATGAAGACGGCCGCAAGAAAGTGGCCCACCAGTTCGCCAACCAGACCGCGGCCATTTACAAGAACATCGAGCAGGGCATCAAAGAGGGCGCTAAGCCGGATCTGCTGCAGACCTGGGAGCTGATGCGCCAGCCTGCCGACCAGTGGGGGTTTATCGGCGATCTGCCGAAGTTCAAAACCGACGAGATGCGGGATAACTGGATCCTGAGCGTGCTGGTGCGCCTGCTCTCTGCCAAGTGGTGGGAGAAGCGCGTCAACCGCTGCTGGGACAGGCTACAAGAGCACATCAATATCCTGCTCGGCAAAGTGCGCAAGGGCGTATCTGCTTATGTATCGAACGCCACCATGAAGGTGGTGCGCGAACGCAAGCGGGCCATGATGCGCTGGCTGGCCGAGTCGGAAGTGGTGAACGAGCGTTATGACCTGGTCGTGTCGATGAAGGATTGCTGGGAGGCCAGCAACGCCAACCCGGTGAACCGCCGCAACGAAATGATGGTGCGTGCGCGGGGGTTCAATGACTATGCCGAGGAGCAGGGTCATGTGGGGGTCTTCTTCACCTGGACCGCCCCGAGCCGCTTTCATGCCTGGACACAAAAGCACAACGGCAAAGCGGTAGAGAACAAACGATATCAAGGGGCCACGCCGCGGGAGACCTGCGCCTATCTAGCCAAACTATGGAGCCGAGCCAGGGCAGCCCTCAAACGGTGGAACGCCCCCGTTTATGGATTTCGTGTTTGCGAGGCTCACCATGACGGCACCCCGCACTGGCACCTGCTGCTATTTATGCGCCCGGAAGATCGCAACCGGGTGATCGGTATCCTGCAACGCTATGCCCTGACCGATGACCATGACGAGCTGGTACGGGATATCAAGGGCGCCCCACCCTTTACCGACTTTACTCCCCGATTCGACTGGAAAGAGATAGACCCGGCCAAGGGGGATGCAGCCGGCTATCTCGCCAAATACATTGCCAAGAACATCGACGGCGCCTACCTGGACGATGACGAGGAGGCCGGTACCGCCGCCGATGAGGGTGCCCTGCATGCCGTGGCCTGGGCCAGTTGGTGGGGTATTCGCACCTTCCAGCAGATCGGCGGCGCCCCGGTAGGGGTATGGCGCGAGCTGCGCCGCATCAGCAACGCCAAGAAGCATGCCGATCTGGTGGGCCCACCCAAGCCAGTACTGCAAGACCCGCGCTTTGAGGCAGCCCGATTTGCCGCTGATAACGGCATTTTCCGCTGCTACCTGCACGCCATGGGCGGCGCACTGGCGACCCGTGCCGAACACCCCATCAAGCTGGCCCACCTCATCGAGGAGCAGGCCAACAGCTATGGCGAAGACATCAAGCGACTGATGGGCATCACCTCCGCTCGCCTTGGCATCAAAACCCGCCTGCAAGGGTGGGAAGTGGTGCCTGCAGGTACCTATGTTGCTAATAGAGCCGCCGAGGCTGCAGCGAGGGGGGTTGGGGTTAAGCCGGGCGACAGCCCGGCACCTTGGAGCTCTGACAATAACTGTACGCGGCCAGATCCTGCAGCCTTCGCAAACCAGATCATGAGGGAACAATGGGGGTTATCGCCCTTCTCCATCGATCGTTTACGGGCTGGTTCTAACGTAACGGTGGACGGTTTCACCCTCTGCTTGGAGAACGGGCAGGTGCAGTCGAGCCGCTTGAACCCATCGGGTGATGACGACCCACTTATCGAGTTGGAATGGCTACGGGCCATGGTTGGTGTACCAGAGCCGGAGAAACAGCCCGATACTATTCCTCCCGATGATGAGCATTGGCCAACACTAGTGATGGATTGCTACGAGCTGTTCAACACCTGTGGGTTCATGGCATGCCAGCAGTGGATCACGGATCTGCCCAATCCATATCGGTGTGAGCTCTGGCGCGTGCTGGATAAGTTAGACCGCGCAGAGCGACATGAAGTGGAAAACCCGTTGTTTGACGAACGGATGAGCGAAGTTGAGTTTGACTGAGCTACTTTCCAAACTGGAAGCCCGGCAGGTCGAGATCCCCGCCACGCCCTATACCTAACCTATACTTATACCTATATCTATACCGCAGTGTGAGGCACTGGAGAGTCAGATATACCGAATTGGACCCCAGATTGACGGCACCCCGGCATGGCTGCCTGAAGTTATGCTTGAATAGCTGCAGCAACAACATATCAGAGGAGTGGCCATCGCTATGATGCGCCGGATCTTCCTACCAGAACGTATTGGGCCCCCCTATCTTCCTCAGGCCACTCCAAGCCACAACAAAGTCCATAAGCCGATTGCTAATAGCTCCGCTTCCCAACCGGGAGGCACTCTACTTTCCACTGATGACCACCTATTGGGCAAGTACTACCTGACTGATAGCCTAGTCTCGGTGAAGATCGTCAAAATGTGGAGGCCGCAGCTAAACCGTAAATCAATACCACTCAGTGCCTACTGGTATGATGACCAGAAGACAGAAGGCTCTTTCACTTATCTCTCATTCCAGCATCCTACATCTTGGCCAGCTACACAATGTGATACCGATTGCCTCGATCACAACACTGAAACTTGTAAGGGAGACAAGGCATGGTGGCGCTTTCGATTGTCTCACCTTGACTAAACTTTAGCGCAGTGGCGGAGATAGCATCAAAAGATAAGGTCAAGCGAAAACGTCTAGACAATAGGCATATGTAGGTAATATTATGTTTATATAAAATTTTGATGGTTACGAGAGTAATTAAAGTGACACTAAAAACTTTATTAACTGATGAGTACTGCTTTCCATTTAATCACACTTGGATTTTATAAAAATTATAAATTGAGGCTACATGGAAGAAATTTTATTAAAGAACCCATGGGTAAGATCTCTTTTACCTCTTGTACTTATGGGGGCATCAAGCGTTTTTGCAAGTTCTCTAGTTGTAGAGATTGCAAATGGAAATCAAATATCCTGGCATGAGATACCACAAAAAGTATCCTTTTATGTGTTACTTATCTGCACCATCTTACTTTGCTTGTATCAAGTCGCCATCAGCAGACATGATACCAACCTAATTAGAGGCCTAACACCGAAGCAGTATGAGGCGGCATTAAGGATTTATGTCGCTGAAGAAAGTGCAAAACGAGCAAAAAAACTAATAAAAGAAGGTAGTGTTGATCAGCTTATTAAAGAAACCGAAGCATTTAAAAAACTGTTCGGGGAGGCATTAAAATGAGAGTTCTAATTACCGAGCAGTTCAATAAGTCCATCATTAAGCTGAATGAAGTAGATAGAAAAAAGGTATTGTCTATTTTTAATGAAATGGAGAACATGAGCAAACAAGAAATATTTAATTCACGTAAATTGATTAAATTATTGGCATTCGAAGAGAAGATTTATGAAATAAAAAGCAGAGATATTAGGATTTTCTGCACTTTCGCATCCGAAAACGGGAATGAAGACATGATATTTTTAGATGTTATTAGAAAGCGCGACAACCAAATGAACCCCAAATTACATCGAACAATTTATTGATAAACTTCTATTCACTGGGACTCTTAATCTATGGCGCCTTTGGTCCTTTGTTATATTAGTGTTAACGGTAGCATGGTTTGAGTTTAATGGTGTTAGCGGCCCTTCATTTTGGCGTTAGACCATGAAGGCACTTAACAGGACTTGTCATACATCTGAGATGCCCGAGGCCCTTTTAAGCGCGAACAGAACCGCCTATCGATGACAGAATTTTCGTAAGTGTAAACCCAGTCAGTGAAATTTTTGGGGGCCCTAGCCCCCTTCAATCTACAAGTTATAGGGCTTAGGGAAAGATACCTACAACTAAAAATAAGCACTTCATTTTCAGTAAGTTGTAGATATAAAAACCGCATTTGAACATTGGTGTGGGTTGGCATAACAACAAAGTATGGTAAATCGAATATGGATAAATATGAACAACCAAAAGAAATCACCGCACTGAAGGAAAATGCCGATGCAGGGGATGCAATTGCTCAGTTTGAGCTAGGACAGAAATACCGCCTTGGACAAGGCGTAAAGAGGAATAATAGCGAAGCCTTTCATTGGTATAAAAAATCTGCCGAACAGGGAGAATCTAGAAGTCAAAATGCTATAGGAGTAATGTACAAACTTGGTTTAGGTGTAAAAAAAGACTACAAACAAGCTCTAATTTGGTATCAAAAATCTGCTGCTCAGGGGAATTCACAGGCTCAATTCAACCTAGGCTTAATGCATTTAAATGGACAAGGTGTTGATAAGAACTATAGCCATGCGAAAGAACTGTTTCATCAAGCCGCCGCAAGCACCGATTCTGACCTCCGCTTTAAAGCTATTGAATATCAAGATCGCGCAGCGCGATATCTCATCTCCCCAGAAATAACAGAAATCAGAAAAAAAATATTAAGGAAACTTAAGGTTGACATTTTAACATCCCCCCAAATGACCCATTACACGTCCCTTGTTGTTGGCAGCGCCCTATTATTGGATAAAAGCCCTCTTCGGTTAGGACATATCAATTCACTCAATGACCCTAACGAAGGGAAGTTACTATGGCGCTATCTGGGCTATGCCCAGGTAGAACGTAACCCTGTGTTTGTTGGCTGTTTCCTACCTGATGATGACAGTTTAAACATGTGGCGATTTTATAGTAAAGACCATCAAAATGATGATGCCTGTGGTTGTGCGATAACTTTTGATGTTGATAATTTTTTTGATTTTAATTTATTGAAAGAAATTCCGACTGACGAGCATGGCAACGACGATAACACAGAGTTACATAGTACGGGTAAAATACCTCAAGAGAGCTTGGATTTTTATAGAATAATTTATGTCAAAGATGATATGGATATTCAAGGCGACGATAAAGCAAATTCTCTTAGGAGAGCCTTTAAAGAATTAAATGATGAAGTAACCAAATATATTTCCCACACCAAGGATAACGATAAGTTACAAAATTTATCAAGATTGCTGGGGCCTTTGCCATACTTAATAAAAGATGCTGATTATGAAGCAGAAAAAGAACATCGCATAATCATTTCCCATCTGGAGTATGGTGCCAAAGAAATTCAGTCTCAGGCCCCTGATTTGGAAAATGGTATACCTCCCAAACTATATCTGGAACTGCATCGAACTAACCATCTTGATCCGGTTAAACATGTTACACTTGGCCCCAAAGCCCCTAATCAAGAAATGATGATCCCCTATTGGTATCATAAGTTGATGAGTGACTTCGCGGTTCAACTGAAATCCAAAAAAGATTTTTATATCAGAGCCTCCACATGTGCCTACCAATAACCGAAAGAGAAAAATTATGCGGTGCCATCCCCCAGATTGAGGGTGAAAGGCTCTGACGGACAGTGAAGGATCGCAAAAAGGATCCAGATCCCCGCGTACGGCCAGTGCTGGCGAGGGGAGCCGCTCCCTCCCTCCGGTCGTTCACCTGCATGATTTTCCACACATAAAGCGGGCAGGCGAGGCGGGGTCCCGATTGCGCGCGCTGGGTGTTGAGGGACCTTTCGAGGCTCCGCTCATGCTCGCAGGTGCGCGTGAAGGATCTCGGGAGTGTGATGGGCGAAGGGTTGGCCGACGATGGCCTGTAGCGCGACTGGTGAGCCCTGGCTGGATGGGAGCTCAGCCAAAACAAAGCCCCCTGGATAGGGGGCTTTGAATTAAATCATGGAGGAATTTGGAGGAATTCCAATTTGAAGATAGCCAAGGTTTTCAGCTTTGCACTGTCAGATCTGACAGTCGATAGGAGGTGAATCGGATTATCTCCTCCCCAGCCCACTCGTTGAACTGCGCAAAGTTCGCCTTCATGCTGTCGATCTCGTTGACGTCAAACACCTGGGCCGCCTTGGTCACATCCCCAAACCCGCCCGTGTTGTTGGGTACCACCCCCATCAGTTGCGGCGGTACCCGATGGGCCGCCAGCTGGTCATCCCGGCTCACCCCCTTGATGGACAGGAAATCATCCTTGGCCGCAATCTCGGCCACCGGGATCAGCTTCACCGAATCCGCCTTGCCACCCGGGGTGTAGAGCAGCAGGTTGCGAAAGTTGCCCGGCCCCTTGCTGTTTTGTAGCGCCGTCTTGAGCGCGGTGATGTCGCCTTCGTTCTGCAGGGCATCGCTGATGTGCAGAATAAACCCCGCATGGCTGCCGTTCTCGTAGTAGCGGCGGCGGAACAGCGTGGCCGACTCGTTGAGCAGTGCCGAGTTCAGGCTGGCCACATAGTCGGGGATGCCGTAAATCTCCTGGTTAACGTCCGCCTCCATCACATGCCCCACATCACCGGCGGGCAACTCCACCTCATCCCCAGGCCTTGGCACCCACCAGTAGCGGTTAAGGTCGAGAGAGCGGCGGGTGTACTTGGCCGGCATCTGGTCATAGCGCAGCGTGCCCCCCAGCCGGTTGCGCACCCGCTGCAGGTGAGCGTTGCCGAAGATCTCGTAGTCCATTACCAAGCCGGTAAAGGCGGCCAGGCTCAGTTTGGGATGAGGGATGAAACAGCCGCGCAAGATATTGCGCTTCACCTGGATGGCCGAGGCGTGATGCACCGCTGCCCGATAGACCCGCGCCAGCCCGTGCAGGCTCAGGGGATGCTCATACCAGCGGCCGTTGTGCATAGACTCCAGGTAATCGAACACCTCCCGCTGGGACAACACCGGGATAGCCTCCCCAAACGTAAACGCCTGCACACCGGCAGGCGAGTTGATCTGCTCACTCATCAGTAAATCTCCATAAAGCCGGAATTGGTGCCGGTCTGCCCCTCAAGGGGCTCGTGTAACAGGGCTTGCATGGTTGCCCAGGCAATATCGGCGTGGCTGGTCTCATCGGAGCGGCTGGCCTCGAAGGTGGGCAGCTTGCCGCTTTGGGTCACGGCGCGCCGAATGCTCATGAACGCCTGAGCCAAGTCGGTCCAGCCGCTGTCGAACTCCAGCCGCCCCTTGTTCATCACATCCTGTGCCTTCATCACCATCCGCATCTTCACGTTGGGGTTGTACTGGATGGCGGTCACCGCCGGGTAAAACTGCTTCACCAGCTGATAAACCCCCTCCCCGATCCCGGTGGTATCGATGCCGATATAGGCGACGTTGTAGCGATCGCAGATGGCGCGAATGGATTTGGCCTGGGCGTCAAAGTCCATCCCCTGCCAGCGGTGGCGCTCCAACACCCGAAACTTACCACCCGGCACCAGTGGCGGGGCCAGCACCGCGCAGCCGGCGCTGTCACCTTTGCCCCCCTTGGCCGGGTCATAGCCGATCCACACAGCCCGGTTGGCCAGCGGCCGCAAGGTGTGGGGCTTGTAGTCCTCCCACACCAGCCAGCTGTCGACCATGCAGCGCTGCAGCGTCGCCAGCGGAAACAGGCTCTCGGTGTCATCCATGAATTCGCACATCAGCAGGTTGCGGTATTCATCCTCGGAATACTCACTGCGCAGCTGATCCAGGTCGAACAGGTTGCAACCGCCGCGCACCGCATCTTCCACGGTGACGATCTGCCGCCATTGCCCATCGGCGCACAGCTTGCCGGCAGACAGGTTGGCGTGGCTCAGGTCAATCTCGACCCGGTCGGCCTTGGCCTTGCCGCGGTTAAAGTTGGCGCCAGACCAGAATCCATAAGCGGGATGAGAAAGGCTGGAGGGGGTGGAGATGTAGGTCTGGCGCCACTTCTTGTGCATCGCCATGCCGGAGGCCACCTTGCGGAACTCCAGAAAGCCGTGGATCCAGAAATACTCGTCCATGTAGATATTGCCGTGATAGCTCTGGGCGGTGCGGGCGTTGGTGCCAAGGAAATAAAGGTGCGCCCCGTTCGGCAGCACCATGGGGTCACCTTTGAGCTCAACCCCCTCCTCCTTGGCGAACTGGATGATGTACTGCTTGAACATGTGGGCCTGCGCCTTGCTGGCTGACAGGAAAATCTGATTGCGCCCGGTCACCAGGGCATCAATGAACGCCTCGAAGGCAAAGAAGTAAGTCGCCCCGATCTGGCGCGACTTGAGCAGGTCGCGGATCCGATACTCCTGTCCTGCCTGATACCAGACCCGCTGGTAATCGAACATGGTCGACTCAAACCGCTCGATGAGCCGTTCTTGCTGCTCGGGCTCCACCACGTTGCGCTCGGGCGCCTTCTTCGGCCCCTTGTTGCGGTTGGCCACCTTGGGGTTGAGGTCGGCCTCGTTGCCGCCGTTGCTGTACTTGTTGACCCGGGCAATACGCTCGAGCTGGCGACCCAGCAGGTCAATCTCCTTGAAGTCACCGCCACTCTTGGTCTCCTTCATCACCAGCTGGATCATGCGCGCCTCGATGGCGCTATCCACCCGGTCTATCGGTTTGATGTCCTCCCAGCCGTCGCGTTTCTTCCAGGTCGAGACGGTACCCTCCGGCGTTTGCAGCAACTCGGCAATGGCGCGCAGCGGGTACCCCTGAAAGAACAGGTACATGGCCTGCCGTCTGGGGTCGAGATGAGGAAAGATGATGGGTGCTGTTGTCATGGCGCCAGTCTACCCAGCCGCTACCACCCCAAACGCCCCACTGCCAGTGTGTAGCGCCACCACACACTGGCCCCAGATTGCACGATCCCGCCGCTCACCCAGACCATAACCGCGACATCACTACCCAATTACCAAAGGGATCTCAGCACATGCCTAAGTCCAAATTCTTCCGTGTTGCGGTTGAGGGGGGCACCACCGACGGTCGCGCCATCACCCGCGAATGGATTGAGCAGATGGCCCAGCGCTACAACCAGGCCACCTACGGCGCACGGGTCAATATGGAGCATATCCGGGGCCTCGACCCCAACGGCTTGTTCAAGATGTACGGCGACATCACCGCCGCCAAGACCGAAGAGGTCACCATCGAAGGGGAACAGCGGCTAGCCCTGTTCGTCCAGATTGACCCGACCCCTGAGCTGATCGCGCTGAACAAGAAGCGCCAGAAGGTCTACACCTCCATCGAGATCCACCCCAACCTGAACGAAAAAGGGGCCTACATGATGGGGCTGGCCGTGACCGACAGTCCGGCGAGCCTTGGCACCGAAATGCTGCAGTTCTGCAGCAAGGCCGCAGTCAACCCGCTGGCCGACCGCAAATACCATCCGGAATGCCTGTTTACCGAAGCCCTCGAAACCGTCATCGAGTTTGAAGATGAGCAAGAGAAAGGCCCGGGCCTGCTGGAACGGATCAGCGCCATTTTCACCAGTCACAAGCAGCAATCGACCGCCGATTTCAGCGAGGTGCATCAGGCCATCGAAGCCGTCGCCAAAGAGGTGACCAGCCTCGATACCGACCTGCAAAACAGGTTCAACGAACTGACGGCCCGGCAAACGGCGACCGCCAACGCCCTGGCCGACCTGACCACCCAGCTCGAGCGCCAGGAAGATTTCAGCCACAAGCGCCAGCCTGCCACCGGTGACGATGGCACCAAGCCAACCAACACCGATTTTTAAGGGACCCCGATAATGCGCAACGATACCCGTCAGCAATTCGAGCAGTACACCAGCCAACTGGCGAGCCTGAATGCCGTCAGCTCGGCCATGGTGCAATTCAGTGTCGAGCCCAGCATCCAGCAAAAGCTGGAAACCAAAATGCAGGAGTCCGTCGACTTCCTCGGCATGATCAACATCGTGCCGGTGGATGAACTCAAAGGGGAAAAGGTCGGCATCGGTATCAATGGCACCATCGCCTCTCGCACCGATACCAGTGGCGGCAAGGCCCGCGTCCCGTTCGACCCGACCGGACTGCAAAACACCAAATACGAGTGCGAAAAGACCAACTACGACACCAGCATCGGTTACGCCAAGCTTGATGCCTGGGCCAAGTTCAAAGACTTCCAGATCCGCATTCGCGATGCCATCGTCAAGCGCCAGGGCCTGGACCGCATCATGATCGGCTGGAACGGCAAACTTGCCGCGAAAGACACCGATCGCGTCCAGTTCCCTATGCTGCAAGACGTCAACATCGGCTGGATTGAGCACACCCGCCATGATGCTCCCGCCCAGGTGATGAGCGAAGGGGATGCGGGCACCGGCCATATCTACATCTACCAGCCCAAGAGTGAAGCCGACACCAAAGAGGGTGATTACGGCAACCTCGACGCCCTGGTGTTCGATCTGGTCAACAGCAAGATCAAACCCTGGTACCAGGACGACACCGATCTGGTGGTGATCTGCGGTCGCAAGCTGCTGGCCGACAAATACTTCCCCATCCTCAACGAGACCCGTGACAACCAGAACAAGCTGGCCGGTCAGGTGCTGGTGAGCCAGAAACAGATTGGCGGTCTGCTGGCGATCCGCGTCCCCTTCGTCCCGGAAGACACCCTGATCGTCACCCGCCTCGACAACCTCTCCATCTACTGGCAGATCGGCGGCCGCCGTCGCCACCTGGAAGAGCAGCCGAGCCTCGACCGCATCGTCAACTGGGAATCCTCCAACGATGCCTACGTGGTCGAGGATTACGACTGCATCGCCGTCGCAGAAAACATCACGCTGTGCGCCAAACCTGCGCCTGCAGGCGGTTAAGGAGCCACGATGACACCTGCACAACGACACACCGCCCGCATCATGGCCGCCCTGCAAGGGGCGGCCAACCCCGAGCAGGATCGCGCCGCCGCCAACCAGTACGAACTCCAGCTGATGCAGCTGGCCGAGCACCGCCGCACCCTCAAGGGCATTCAGAGCCTCGAACGCAAGATTGACGCCAAACGCACCATGCTGGCCACCTACACACCGTGGATTGATGGCCTGCTGGCCGCCGATCGCGGTGGTCAGGATGACGTCATGGTGACCGTGATGCTATGGCACCTCGACACCGGCGATCTGGCAGGCGCCCTGCCGATGGCTGATTACGTGATCCGCCACGGCCTCAATACCCCGGACCAGTACGAACGCACCGCCCCCACCCTCATCGCCGAAGAGGTGGCCGACACCGCCATCAAGCTACAAGAGGCGGGCAATGGCCCGTCCCTACCATTGCTCAGCAGCTACATGAACATGCTGGCTGACTGCGACATCTTCGACCAGGTGCGCGCCAAGTTGCACAAGGCGGTGGGCCGCGCCTGTTATGCCGAAGGGCTCAAGGAGCAAGCGGCCGACCACTACCGCCGCGCCATCGAACTGCACGACAAGGTGGGTATCAAGCGAGAGCTGGAAGATCTGCTGCGCGAGATCAAAAAGGAGAAAGCCACCTCCGGCCAGCCGGCCAACGAACCGGCACAGCAGCCGGGCGCTGAGCCCCAATCCGAATCACAGCCACCCGAACAGCCTGACCCCGCCCCCGGCGAGGCCAGCTAACCGAGCGAACCCCGCACCCTGGGCGGCTCGGGCCTGACGAATGCCAGCGGCATACCAGACGGCCCGACCACCGCCCAACATGCGGCGCCACCTCACATCAGGAGCACCATGAGCACCGGATTTTTAGCCACCAACCCGACACCGGCCGCCACAGAAGAGGGCGACATCACCAGCGCCCCCTTCTGGCCGGCCATCTCGCTTTGCGCGCTGCGCGACACCGTCCGGCTCGATGGCACCGTCACCACCGCCCGCCTCACCCATGCGGTGATCGACGCCATCACCAGCGTCAACCGGGATCTGGCCCAGTGGCGCAGCGCCCGAGAAAGTGAAGGTCACGCCACCCTGGCCGCCGTGCCCACAGAGCCCATCAACGGCGAATCGATATACCTGCACAGCTACCGGCGCGCCGTCTACGCCATGACCCGCGCCAACCTGCTGGAGCGCTACACCGACTACAGCGCCACCGGTGACGGCATCAAAGGGGCCGAAGCCAAAGAGCTAAGTTCGGATGACCTCTACCGCGATGCCCGCTTTGCCATCCGCGACATCATCGGCACCACCCACACCACGGTGGAGCTCATCTGATGCAACTGCGCAGCCTGCAGGGCGACACCCTCGATCTCATCCTGTTTCGTCACTACGGCTACACCGCAGGCATCACCGAGCAGGTGCTCAACCTCAACCCCGATCTGGCAGCGCTCGGCCCCATCCTGCCAACCGGCACCCTCATCAACATGCCAGCGGCCCCCACGCAGGCCGAACAGCCGCTGATCCAGCTATGGGACTGACTGTCATGCGACAAAAGAGAACACCGACATGAGCCGCCTCGACGACGAACTCGAACGACTGGCCAACATCAGCGAGCAGCAACTCGCTGCCCGCATCCATGCCGCCCGCATCGCGGGCACTGGCCCCCACTACTGCATCGACTGCGACGACCCGATCCCGCAGGAGCGCCGCGAGGCGATCCGGGGTTGCGAGCGCTGCGCCGACTGCCAGACCATCCACGAATTCCAACTCGCCCGCCACTGCGGCAGCAAACGATAGGAGAGCACGATGCCAGAACCGATTTCCTCCAGCGCCGCAACCAGCACCCTCACCGGTCTGGCCTTGCTGTTCACCCTGCCCGGGGTGGATCCCTCCGTCGTACTCGGCGCGCTCACCGGCGCGGTGCTGTTTATCTCGGCCGCCGAAGAGCAGGGGCGCCTGCGCCGGATTGCCCTGTTTGTCGCCTCGTTTATCAGCGGCCTGCTGCTGGCCGGCTTTACCTGCCAACTGCTGGAGGTACTGCTGCCCGCCAGCGTCCAGGTCAGCAATGCGATCGGCTCGCTGATCGCCTCCGCCATGATGGTGCGCCTGCTGCAGCTCATCATGCGCAATCAAGATCGGCTACTTGAAGCCTTGTTTAACAAAAGGGGGCAACCATGATCCCGACGACTCCTACCGGTGTGTTTATCTACACCGCCCTTTACGCCCTGATCTGCGCCGCCATCTTCCTGCGGGTCATGCTGTTTGACCGCAAAGGTGGCGAGTATCGCGCCCTGCCCGCCTGGATGGCGTGGCTGCTCTGCGTGCTGTCAGGCTCCATTCCGCTGCGCTTTCTGTTCGGCGGCATTCCAGTGCCAGATCCGGCAGCCTTCGGGCTCGCTCTCTTCCTGCTGTGCGCCGTGCTCAACACCGGCGGCTCTGTGCACCACCTGCTGCCCCGGGGCAAACCATCCAGCACCGACCATGCCCGGGATATTTACCGGAGGTACCAGCCATGAGCCTGAAAAAAGGCGATACCGGCACCGCCGTGGCCGACCTGCAACGCCGCCTCACCGCCGCCGGTTATCCGGTCGCAGTCGATGGCTGGTTTGGTGAGGCAACCGAAAATGCACTGGTAGCCTTCCAGCGGGATTACATGATTGCCGCCATCGGTCAGGCGGGCCCGCGTACCCTGGCCGCCCTGCTCGGCAGTGAGCGCGGCAACCAGCTGACCATCAACCACATGCAGGCCGGCGCAGATCTGCTGGCGGTACCGCTGGCCACCATGGCCACCGTTGCCCAGGTCGAGAGCATCGGTGAAGGCTTCACCCAAGCCATACGCCCGGTGGTGCTGTTCGAGCGGCATGTGTTCTACAAGCAGCTCACCAAACATCTGGGCAAGGCGGCCGCCGACCAGTTGGCCGCCCATTACCCCAACCTGGTCAGCCCCAAGCGCGGCGGCTATGCGGGCGGCGCAGCCGAGTGGGAACGACTGCAACTGGCCATCAGCCTGCATCGGGATGCCGCCATCGAGTCGGCCAGCTGGGGCATGTTCCAGATCATGGGTTACCACTGGCAACCGCTGGGCTTTGCCTCTGCCAGCGACTGGCAGAACGCCATGCAGCGCAGCGAAGTCGAACACCTCACCGCCCTGTGCCACTTTATCCAGCAAGACCCCGCCATGCACAAAGCGCTGCAGGGGCGAAAGTGGGCGGACTTCGCCCGCCGCTACAACGGCCCGGCGTATAAGGAAAACGACTACGACACCAAGCTGGCCAAGTGGTTTGCGTACTTTACCAAGGTCTATAAGGTGCAGGAGGTAGCCAATGTGGCGTGAACTGCTGGGCTCGCCCCTCAGCTGGTTGCTGCTGGCGTTGGCTGTCGCTCTTGGTGGCTGGGGCTGGTCAGCCCGCTCGGCGGCCAAGACCAAAGGGGACGTCACCACCCTGCAAACCAGTCTCAAGGCAGCCGATGAGAAAACCAGAGAGGCCGAGCGACGCGAGCAGCTTAAAGAGACAGCCATCGCCACCCTCACCTGGGAACTGACCACCCAGGCACAAGCGGCGCAGCTGCTGCAGGGCCAGCTCGACCAGCTGGCGCAGGCTGCCGCCACCCGCGCCGACACCATCAAGAGGCTCAAACGTGAAAATGCCGAACTCAGCACTTGGGCTGATCGCCCTCTGCCTGACCCTGTTATCAGGCTGCTCCAGCGCCCCGCCCTCACCGGCTCCGCAGATTATCAGGCTCACCTGTCCAGCCCCGAGCCCCTGCCGGCTGCCGCCGGCGGCACCACGCAATAACGGCGACTTGCTCGACCAGCTGAGCCAGACCGAGGCCGCCTGGGCCAGTTGCGCCGCCAAGGTCGATAGCCTCATCTCCTGCCAGACACGACAACAAGGAAGGGAAGATGGAAAAGCCAAAACAGATCCGTGAGGTGCTGACCCGCTGCGTACCGCACCTCAAAACCAACCCGGACAAGCTGCACATCTTTATCGCCCCGGGCAATATCGAAAGCACCGGCGCCCGCTCCCTCTCGTTCGAGTGGCAATACCCCCTCACCATCGGTATTGAAGACTTTGCCGGCCACCCGGATCAGATCATGGTGCCGCTGCTGGCCTGGCTGCGCCAACACCAGCCCGAGCTGATGACCAACGACGAGTTGCGCAAGGATGGCATCACCTTCGAGGCCGAATACCTCGCCAACGACCTGATGGATCTCATCATCACCGTCAAGCTGACCGAGCGGGTCAAGGTATGGCAGAACGAACAGGGGATAGGCTGGGAGCATCTGCCAGAACCGCCGGAAGACCCTTATGACGGCATCACCTGGGAGCTCTTTATCAACAGGGAACCGCAGCCATGGCCACCGACGACCTGAACCGGCTGGTCAGCTGGGCCGATGCTCTGCTGGCCAGCATGACACCGGCCGCCCGCCGGCAACTGATGGGGGAAATGGCCCGCAGCCTGCGCGCCAGTCAGAGCAAACGGATCAGGGCCAACATCCAGCCGGATGGCAGCCCTATGACCCCGCGCAAGCCGCTCAGGAAGCTGGCAAAAAAACGCGGTACCACTCGCCGCAAGATGTTTCAGCATCTGGTCAGCCCCCGCTGGCTCAAGGCAACCAGCACCGAGCATCAGGCCGTGGTCGAGTTTGTCGGCTCGGCCAATCGCCTCGCCACCATTCACCAATACGGCCTCAAAGATCGCATCAAGGACCGCGAGATCAGCTATCCGGCACGGGAGCTGCTGGGACTCACTACGGAGGAGGTGGAGCAGTTGGAGGAGTTATTACTTGCCCAACTGTCCCATTCAAACAACATCGGACGTTGATAGCAGAAAAAAGGACCTCTATGATGCCCTATTCCGTCTATGCCACAAGGAGGATAAATGGACAGAAAAGAAAGGTTACAACCCATTGAACAGGGGACTAATAAGCTCGGAGATGCCCCAATACTTTATGAAAGTAGCATCTCACCAATGCAAATCTGGCAAGGTGTACTGCTGTTCTTACCGCTGATTTATGCCGCGATCTATGTCATTGGAATGTTCTATCACTTTGGGTATCTTGGAGAGTTCCAGTTAAACCCCTACGACTTCCAACAACCAACTGATCTCACACTTCTACGCGGTTTTACTTCGTTAGCAGGCATCCTATCGCTAACTAATTTTAAGTATGCAATATTCCTTTTTGCTGCTTTTGTGGGACTGCTCGTTTTTCTGTTGTATGCAAGGCAAGTAAGGGAGTACTTCACTAAATTTTTCCGTCGACTGAAGGGCTTAGACAAAGCCAGCAAAGCAATAAAAGACACCTTGACTGAAGCTCCAGTAACGACTCAGCTATTAGACAAAAGTACAGAGTTGTATGCACGAATAGTGACACTGGCAGTGCCATTTCTCATTCTGTTTATTTTGGCGATAGTCTCTCTGCAAGATGGAATCGCTGATGCCAAAAAAGATAAGATAGACCTCTCGCAGCCAGATAACGCAAGAACCATCACCACCTCGTCACGTTTGGGTGATAGACCCAACCTGCGCATTATTTGCAATACTACCCACTGTGCTTACTGGAACACGACAGGTACTCTGATCCTGCGCCATGACCAGGTAGATCAGACTCTGATCCTCCCCCCCAAAGAGCCTAAGAAGTCATGATAACCCGACACAGGGCTGCAGCCCTGTGTTTGCCCCCAGCCGAAAAAGACATCCCCTGCACTGACGGATATCGCTACCCTGACCTAGTGTTGGCGCGCCGCCGACCGGATGATGGAGGCGCCCTCAGCATCTCCCCCCTGCTTGAGGTCGCTGAACACCGTGACGCAGGCCACTACTACTCCATCATCAACTAGTACACCAACCCCCTGAACCAGGCCCGCAAGATCCTGGCCGACCGCCCCCGCCATATCCAACCCAACACCCAAGGCGACAGCGACTGGCTCAAGCAGATACCCCACCTGCGCCGACAGCCGAAAGCGATCGGCTGATAATGTGACCGGTCACGCATTACTCATGCGTGACCGTACTTTCGTCTACGGCTTCCGCATCAATTGGGGTTGATTGGTTGCGCGATACTGCGCGATACTATGCAGGTAACGGCATGTATCTGACAGGTATGGCAGGCCGGTAGCGCAGAATAGTAAAGTGAATCGGTCGATAATAATAAATAGGGCAAGACATGGCGAATGTACTAGATGTAGCGAAGTTGTTTATACGGTTGGGGGACGACGAAGATGGCATCTCCAATCTTAAGCTTCAAAAGCTCGTTTATTATGCTCAAGGCTACTATTTAGCATTGTACGATAAGCCGCTGTTTGACGATAATATTGAAGCTTGGGCGCATGGCCCCGTTGTACCTATTCTTTATCATAAATTCAAAGATTTCGGCAGCAACTCGATTGATGACAATCCAAAGTTCAGCCCGCATACATGCCTGACCAAACCAGAAATTGCTCATATTGAAGAAATTTATAATGTCTTCGGGCAATTCAGCGCTTGGAAGCTTCGTAATATGACGCATGAAGAATCGCCTTGGATTAAGCATGAAGCTTTCGCTGATGTTATCCCACAAAAAGAACTTAAAGAATACTTCGATACTCGCGTTAGTTAATATCCATGGCCAAAAGAATAATAAAGTTACCTAAAGAAAAAACGGACGGTAAGATATCGGCGCAAGATCCATCAGTTAACTATGATGAACACCCGCCAATTTTTTCCCTTGAACGTCTTCAATCCGGTAACTTTTGTTTACAAACGCTAGACCAAGAAGGAAAGGCTAACTTTGCAGAGGCCATCTTTCGTAGAAAAGGAATGATGTGGAAAGATATTAAGCAAATGCCAAAGCATGGCTTGGGCTTTGAAAAAATATCTAAAACCGCAATACATGCTGCTATTCCAAATTTCATCACACCAGATGTAGACCATTTTTTAGCTTTTAGGTATCACGGAAAAAGAGCCATGGTTGGATACCGAAAAAATGACATATTTTATGTTCTCTGGTTTGACAGTGTTTTTACTCTTTATTCCCATTAGCGCGATGGTCAAATAGGCACTGACGCCAATCGCGAACGCTGTGTTTCTTCTGCCCGCTAAATTAGCGCACAACCAACCCGCCTGACAGCATCACCACCGCCGCCAGTGTGCCAGCGCCGTACACACTGGCCTCCCCTCGCCTTACCCGCCATTGCCCAAAACAATGGCCCCATGCAACCGACCTCAACCGAACTCAAGCGCCTGATCGACAACCTGATCCGCATTGGCACCGTCACCGCCGTGCGCTCAGGGGAATGTCGAGTCAAAACCGGCAACATCACCACCAACTGGCGGCCCTATACCACAGAACGGGCCGGGGCTAACCGTACCCGCCACCGCCTGAGCCTGGGCGAGCAGGTGATCCTGCTCTCCGTCAGCGGCGATCTGCGCAATGCCTATATCGTCGGCCGCCTCAATGCTGACCAGTTCCCCGAACCGTTGGCCGAAGATGACAACCCGGATCTCGACCGTACCGAATACAGCGACGGCGCCATCATCGAATACAACCCGGCAACCGGGGCACTCAACGCCACCGGTATCAAGTCCGCCACTATCTCGGCATCGGTAACCGTCAAGCTGATCACCCCGCTGGTCGAATGCACCAAGGCGCTCAAGGTTGGCACCACCATCAGCGCAGGGGGCAAGATTACCGCCCCCAGCGCAACCATCGGCGGCATAGAAGTCACTACCCACAAACATAAAGACACCATGCCGGGCAGCGGTACATCAGGGGGCCCGGTATGAACTGGCTCGGCATGAATGCCGCCAATGGCCGCGCCATCAGTGCCACCGACCACATCATCCAGTCTGTGCGTGACATCCTTATCACCCCGGTGGGTTCGCGGGTGATGCGCCGTGACTACGGTAGCGAGCTCTTTTACCTCATCGACATGCCCCAGCATCCAGCCACCCGCCTGCGCCTGATGGCCGCCACTGTGCAGGCCCTTATCAACTGGGAGCCCCGCATCACCGTCACCCGCGTCGATGTGCTGGGCGGCGGCATGGATGGTGCCCTCACCATCGAGCTCACCTGGCAGCGCAAAGATGGCGGCGTGCTGGAGTCTGCGACCATCCCCATTCCGACAGGAGCCACCCAGTGAGCACTGTAGACCTGACCCAACTACCACCACCGGAAGTCGAGGAAACCCTCGACTTTGAGGCCATGCTAGCCAAGCGCAAAGCCACCCTGATCAGCTACTACCCGGCAGACCAGCAGGCGGCTATCGCTGCCACGCTGGAACTCGAATCAGAGCCGCTCAACAAGCTGCTGCAGGAGAACGCCTACAACGAATTGATCCTGCGGGCCCGCATTAACGATGCCGCCAAGCAGACCCTGCTCGCCTTTGCCAGTGGCACCACCCTGGACCATGTAGCCGGTGAGTACGAACTCGAACGCCTGCTGGTCACCCCAGGCAATCCATCAGCAACCCCGCCCATAGATCCGGTGTATGAATCTGATGACCGCCTGCGCATACGCTGCCAAATGGCCTATGAGGGCATGGCCACGGCGGGCCCGGTCAATGCCTACAAGTTCCACGCCCTCTCGGCCAGTGCCGAGGTGGCCGATGTCGCCGTCGATAGCCCCATCCCGGGCACCGTCAGAGTGACCATCCTCTCACCGGCAGGCCAGCCGAGCGCCGACACCCTCAATCTGGTCGAGCAGTCGCTATCTGCCGAAGACGTGCGCCCGCTCTGCGATCTGGTAGCGGTCGAACCGGCCCAGATCAAACCCTATGCCGTCGATGCCACCCTCAACGCCATCGGTCTGGGTAAAGAGCAGGCCATTGCCGCCGCGAAAGATGCCATGACCAAGACAGCCGCCGCTTACTACCGGGTCGGGGCGACCGTCCCGCTTTCCGCCATCTATGCCGCTCTGCACCAGCCGGGGATCGACAGCGTCACCCTGCGCGCGCCGCTGACCGACGTCACCTGCAGCGAGCAGCAGGCCGCCAAACTCACCACCCTCCACCTCGACTAAGGACACCACCATGGCAAACGCCCTCTATGACAAAGCCCGCGAAAAGTTTCTCACCGGCGCCATCAATGCCAGCGCCGACACCCTCAAGTGTGCCCTGCTCAAGAGCACCTATTCGCCAACCCTTGCCAGCGACGAGTTTTACAGCGGGATTTCGGCCCATGTGGTCGGAACCCCGCAGACCCTCACCAGCAAAACCGTGGCCGTAGGCGTGCTCGATGCGGCCGATGTCACCTTCACTGCGGTGCCAACCGCCAACGTCAGCTACTGCGCCATTTACAAAGACACCGGCAACGCCGCGACCAGCCCGCTGATCGCCCTGTTCGATACGGCGGCGGGCCTGCCGGTCAGCACCAACGGCGGCGACATCATCATCGCCTGGGATAACGGCCCCAATAAGATCTTCAAGCTCTGATGGCAACCCTCTATCCCGTCTGGCGCGGGTCACTCACCTATCACGACGGCACCCTGTCACATGACGGGGCAGCTCTCTATCGGGGCACGGTGCAAGGCCCGGATGATCCAGCGCCAGAGGCCATTGCCGGGGTCAGAGTTGGCCTGACAGTGGCAGGGATAGAAGCAGGCCAGGCCGGGATGGCATCACTCATTCAGCGCGCCAAGCCAACCGGGATCAGCCAGTTTGCCGCCGGGGCCAATAAGCTGGCCAGCCGCGCCAAGGCCATCGCTATCACTAATTGCGCACAGGGTGAACCCGCGACGACCATCCGGGCCACGGTTGCAACAATGGGCGATCTGCTCGCCATGGGGGCGGCTGACATGTCAACACAGATAACCCTTGCCGGGCTTGATGCGGGGATGGTCGGCACGGCGGGAGTCAGAACCCGGCTCGGAACCGGCGGATTACCCCCTGATGCCATCAAGGCGCCGACCATTCAGCAACGGCTGGCTCCTGCAGGGTTCGCTCTCGGCGTCATCGGCAACCACAAAGCCAGGGTGCGACAGACCATCGGTGATCTGGCTGACGGTCAGCAAGGTGCGCTATTGCTGAAAACCAAGCTGGCGCAGGTGGCAACCGCCTTTACCGGCGCAATGGGCACACCGATCGCCCAGTACGCCCAGATCATCTATCCGATGGCACCAGCCCTGCCAGCAGCAACCCAGCCAGCCCTGACCATCACCCTGGCACAGGATGGACTAGCACCCCCATTGGTAGGCCCGTTCACCACCATCACTCACTTGGCGACCCAAGGGGTCGATGCCGGTGGCATGGGGTCGCACAAGGTGCATCGCATGCCGCTGGCAACGCCTGCCACTCGCGATCTGCTGCCACCCTCTGCAACCCGGCTGGAGCACCTGACCGCCGCCGCGCTGGCCTACCACCTGACACCAGAAGCCATTACCGCCACCCGCTTTGCCGATACCTGCCCAACGCCGTTGCTGCCCTGGCTGGCATGGGCCCGCTCGGTGGACTGGTGGGAGTTGGCGGAATCGGAAGACCAGCAGCGGGCGCTGATCAAAGCCTCGTTCAGGTTGCATCAGCGCAAGGGCACCCCGTGGGCCATCAAGGAGGCGCTGAACGTGCTGGGCTTTGGTGACAGCACCATCATCGAGCGCGCCACCGGCCGCCGCTATGACGGCACACTCAGCTACAACGGCAACGAACCCCATGGCGACCCGACCCGCTGGGCAGTCTATCGGGTCATCCTGACTCGCCCGGTCACCACCGAACAGGCCAACCGCATCAAGCGCTTGTTGGCAGAGATGGCCCCGGCCCGTTGCCACCTCTCCGCGCTCGATTACACCCGGGCGCCCGTTACCTACAACGGCGCCGCAACCTACAACGGCAACTACAACCACGGAGCCTCGTGATATGGCGAATTTACAAGAGGTCGTCAGCTGGGAGGCTGGCATCTACCAACTCGAAACCGGTGATCCGGTGCTGGGCGGCCCGGGCGGCATCTCCAACAAGCAAGCACAAGCACTGGCCAACCGTACCGCCTACCTGAAAAAACACGTCGATGATATTGAGGGTGGCAACACGGCGGCCGGCAAGGCCAACAAGCTCAGCACCGCTCGCAATATTGCCCTGGTTGGTGATGTGACCGGTCAGGCGGCATTTGATGGCAGCGGCAACATCACCATCACCGCCACCTATAAAAACTCGGGGGTAGTGGCGGGCACCTATCGCTCGGTCACCGTCGATGCCAAGGGCA
This sequence comes from Aeromonas sp. FDAARGOS 1408, assembly GCF_019048665.1. Taxonomy (NCBI): domain Bacteria; kingdom Pseudomonadati; phylum Pseudomonadota; class Gammaproteobacteria; order Aeromonadales; family Aeromonadaceae; genus Aeromonas; species Aeromonas sp. FDAARGOS 1408. Next base: position 2,447,885 of record NZ_CP077394.1, read on the forward strand.
ACATCACCGCCGGCAGCAACCCCACCACCCTGGCGGGCTATGGCATCACCGATGCGGTTCCCAGCGCACAAAAAGGCGCAGCCAATGGGGTGGCGACGCTCGATGGCAGTGGCAAGGTCCCCGTCAATCAGATCCCGGCCACGGCCATCACCGACACCTTTGTCGTCAACACCCAGGCCGCCATGCTGGCCCTGACCTCCGAAGTCGGGGATATCGCCGTACGTACCGACCTCAACAAGAGCTTCATCCTGCGGATTGCGGGCGCCGCCACTCTGGCCAACTGGCAAGAACTGCTCACCCCGACCGACTCGGTGCAATCGGTGGATGGCATGACCGGGGCGGTAACCATCGCCACCGCCAGTGAAGCCGTGAAGGGTAAGGCACAGATCGCCACCCAGACAGAGGTGAACGCCGGTACCGATGACGCCAAATTCGTCACTGCCTTGAAACTGGCAAAGATGGGCATTCAAAAACAGATCGCAACCTTCAAACAGGTGGGCGTGACCCACTGGGTGGTTCCAACCGGCGTGTATAAAGTCCTGGTCACAGTGGTCGGTGCTGGCGGCGGTGGGGGTGGAGCCAGCTCATCGACCAATTACAACGCCAGTGGTGGCGGGGGTGGCGCGGGGGGATATGCCAAAAAGTTGGTCAACGTGTCCCCGGGAGACAGTATTCCCATCACGATCGGAACAGGGGGTAAAGGGGCACTAAATGGGACTGTTGCCGCCTCCCCCGGGCAAACCAGTTCATTTGGCACGTTTTGCAGTGCCACCGGCGGTAGCCCGGGCAACTCCGCTGTGGGTGGGTCCACCTCTTCGATGTGTGGTGCAGGAGGCGGCGGCGGGTTAGGTTCCGGCGGCGACATTGATGGTTATGGTGGCCATGGTTCAGCCGGGATTGCTTCCGCGCCTTCCGCAGCAGGGGGGTCTGTGGGCCAAGGACAAGGTGGAACAGCCCTCGCCTCATTGGGTAGAGGGGGAAATGGCGGCGCCACGGTAACAGGTAATCAGGGCGCGGCTGGCCAAGATGGATTAAACGGTATCGTTATTGTGGAGTGGTAAATTATGTGGGCACGAATCGAAAAGAATGTCGTCATGGAAACCACCGAGGTTGACCCCTCTGGCCGCTATTATGAAGCGCTTGACTGGATGGCATGCAGCGATGATGTGATGCCTGGATGGGTCGTCTCAGGTAACAACATCACACCACCCTCAGTAACGGAAGTCTCTCCTGAAAATAGCGCGCAAGCGCGCCTGTCAGACTGCCTCACGTTGGCAAATCAGACCATTGCTACCCTTCAGCCCGCAGTCGATGGCGGCTATGCCAAGCCAGAGCACACCCAGTTGCTGGCCGACTGGCAGCGTTACCGCTACGAGCTGACGCTGGTGTCGGAGCAAGCCGGCTGGCCAGAGTCGCCGCAGTGGCCAACCGAACCGGACAAAATCATCTAACGAAACACCCCGCCTTGTGCGGGGTGTTTCGTTACTGCCGTCCGTTACCCCGTTGTCACCGCCCATCCAGTGTATCCACGCCAGATACACTGGCCGCCGCTCGCCTGCGATCCCCTGCCCCTGCATCCTGACCCTGTTCACATCACCTGCATTACCTACGCAAAGAATGCTCCGTCCGGACAACAGGAGAACCTATGGCACTGGACCAATTCCACCACGGCGTGCGCGTCGTCGAAGCGACCGAGGGTACCCGTACCATCCGCACCGTCGCCACGGCGGTGATCGGCATGGTCTGCACCAGCGAAGACGCCGACGCCACCTATTTCCCCCTCGACAAGCCTGTGCTGATCGCCAACCTGCCAGCGGCCATCGCCAAGGCGGGCAGCGAGGGGAACCTGAAACGCTCACTGCAAACCATCTATGACACCGTCAACACCATCGTTATCGCCGTGCGTGTGGCCAAAGGCGCGGATGCGGCAGCGCTGACAAGCAACATCATCGGCACCATCAAGCCCGATGGCAGCTATACCGGCCTCAAGGCGCTGGAGCGGGCCACCCCGGCTACCGGCGTCAAGCCACGCATCCTCTGCGTGCCGGACAACTGCACCCTGCCGGTATCCACTGCGCTGGCGGGCATGGCCAAGAAGCTGCGCGCCTTTGCCTACGTGCCGACCATCGCCGAGACCGTCGAAGCCGCGCTGGCCTACCGTGAAAACTTCTCCAGCCGTGAGTTGATGCTGGTGCATGCCGACTGGATCGCGTGGGACGTTGCCACCAATGCCAGCATCAAGCTCGATGCCTGCCTCAAGGCTGCCGCCATGCGGGCACTAATCGACAAAGAGATTGGCTGGCACAAGACCCTGTCGAACGTCGGCGTGACCGGGGTCGATGGCATGACCAAAAACCTGTTCTGGGATCTGCAAGACCCCGACACCGAGGTCGGCCTGCTCAACGCCAACGAGGTCACCGCACTGATCCGCTCTGACGGCTTTCGCTACTGGGGCAACCGCACCTGCTCAGATGATCCCCTGTTCGCCTTCGAGAACTACACCCGCACCGCCCAGATTTTGGCTGACACCATGGCCGAGGCGCACATGTGGGCCAACGACAAGCCGCTGCACCCGTCCCTGGTCAAAGACATCGTCGAAGGGATCAAGGCCAAGGGCCGCGAGCTGGTGAACGGCGGTTATCTGCTCGGGTTTGACTGCTGGTACAACGAGGAGCTCAACGACAAGGACACCCTCAAGGCGGGCAAGCTACGCATTGATTACAACTACACCCCGGTGCCGCCACTCGAAGACCTCGGTTTCATCCAGCGCATCACCGACCACTACCTGATCGACTTCGGCGCCCGCGTCGCGGCCGCAGCATAAGGAGCCCCCATGGCACTGCCACGCAAACTCAAACGCCTGAACGTCTTTCTCAACGGCGAGAACTGGGTAGGTGAAGCGGAAGATTTCACCCCGGCCAAATTGACCCGCAAGTTTGAAGCCTATCGCGGCGGCGGCATGGGCGGCGCCGTCAACATCGATATGGGATTCGATGACAGCGCCCTCGATGTCTCGTTCACCTTCGGCGGCTATGGCGAGCCCCTGCTGCGCTGCATGGGGGAACCCAAGGCCGACGGCACCATGGTGCGCTTTGCCGGCTCGGTGCAGGGCGACGACACCGCCGAAGTGGTACCCGTCGAGATCATCTGCCGTGGCCGCTTCAAAGAGCTCGACCGCGGCACCCTCAAGGCCGGTGACAACTCCCAGGCCAAGGTCGGCATGGTCAACACCTACTACAAGGAGACCATCAACGGTCAGGTGATCCATGAAATCGACCTCATCAACATGATTGAGATCGGCCCCGATGGCGTCGACCGCATGGCCGAGCACCGCAAAGCCCTCGGCCTCTAACCCCTTCTCTCATCCAATGGGCGGTCCTTATCCAACCAATAAGTGCCGCCCTCACCACATAACCAGGAACCGACACCATGGAAAACAAAACCGTTACCCTCGACCAAGCCATCCAGCGCGGCGACACCACCCTCACCGAGATCCAGCTGCGCAAACCCAAGGCGGGCGAAATGCGCGGCCTCAATATGACCGATGTGGTGCAGATGGACGTCAACGCCCTCACCAAACTGCTGCCCCGCATCACCACCCCCATGTTGACCGAAGCCGAGATCGGCAACATGGATCCGGCTGACCTGATGCAACTGGGCAGCGAGGTAAGCGCTTTTTTGGTACCGAAGAGAATGGCCTACCTCATTGCGTAGACGAGGTGATGGCCGATCTGGCCATCATCGCCCACTGGCCGCCGTCCGAGATGGCGGTCATGGAGATCAGCGAGCTGATGGGCTGGCACCAACGCCTCGTTGAGACTCACAACCGCATCAACGGGGCAGAACAACAATGAACCCTCTCAAACTTCAAATCCTGCTTAACGGGATCGACAAGCTCACCGCCCCCCTCAAGGCAGCCAGCGGCCAGAGCCGCATCACCGCCAAAGACCTGGTCGACACGAAAAAGCGCATCAAGGAGCTGGAAACCCAGAGCGGCCAGATTGATGGTTATCGCACCCTCGGCCAGCAAATCGGTGCAACCCGCGCCCAGCTCACAGCAGCCCAACGCGATGCCCAGCAAATGGCCCAACAGCTTGCCAAGGTAGAGCAACCGACCAAGGCCATGACCCGCGCCATGGAGCAAGCCAAGCAGAAGGTGCGCGACCTCTCCCAGCAAGAGCGGGAAATGGTCGCCCGTCACGGTAGCCTGAAACGGGCCATGGGCGAGGCAGGCATCAACACCAAACAGCTGGGCCAGCACCAGCGCCAGCTCAAGAGTGATCTCGCTGCCGCCAACAGCCAGCTCGACCAGCAACGGGCCAAGCTGGGGCAACTGGCCAACCAGCAAAAGCGCCTTAACCAGATCAAAGCCAACTACGACAAAACCATGTCGATGCGCGGCACTCTGGCAGGCTATGGCGCTGCAGGGATGGCCACCGGGGCCGCCGCCATCTACAAGGGCACCAATATCGCGGGCAAGGCGATGGGCTTTGATGTCGATATGTCCAAGGTGCAGGCGATCACCCGGCTGAGCAAAGAGAGCAGCGAACTGGCCGCCCTGCGGGCCCAGGCTCGGGAGCTCGGCGCCAATACCGCCTTCACGGCGGGCGAAGCGGCGCAGGGCCAAGGCTTTCTGGCCATGGCCGGTTTCACCCCCAAGGCGATCCGTGACGCCATGCCAGGGGTGCTCGATATCGCCAAGGCGGGCGGCGTCGAGATTGCCGCTGCTGCCGATATCGGATCCAACATCCTGACCGGCTTCAAGCTACCGGCCAACCAGATGAACCGCTTGGGGGATGTGATGGTCGGCACCTTCACCCGCGCCAACGTCGACTTGCAGATGCTGGGTGAAACCATGAAATACGTGGGGCCGGTGGCGGCAGGGCTCGGAGTCGACCTTGAAACTGCCTCCGCCATGGCGGGCAAGCTGGGAGATGCGGGTATTCAGGGCAGCATGGGCGGTACCGCTATCCGGGCCATTCTCGGCCGCTTGGCCTCTCCGCCCAAGGCGGCGCACGATGCGCTGGCCGCCCTCAACGTCAAGACCGCCGATGCGGCGGGGAACCTGCGCTCGTTGCCCGATATCCTGGACGAGCTCTACAAGAAAACCAGCAAGATGGGGGACGCAACCCGCTCGGGCTACTTCAAGGCCATCGCCGGCGAAGAGGCATTTGCCGCCCTGACCGTGCTGACCGAGCAGGCCGGTTCCGGCAAGCTGCAGGAGCTGATCGCCACCTTGAAGCAAACCCAGGGGGAAGCGGGTAAGGTCGCCAAGGTAATGGCCGATAACGCCATCGGCGACCTGGACAACCTCACCTCCGCTTGGGATGACGTAGGGATCCAGATGATGGAGACCGAGAACGGCCCATTGCGTGGCATTATCCAGCGCATCACCGAGATCATCCAGGTCAGTGGTGACTGGATGCGGGCCAACCCAGAGCTGACCTCGACCCTGACCCGTATCGCGGCGGTCACCGCCGTAACGGCTGCTGCTGGCGGATCGCTGCTGCTGATTGTGGCCGGTCTGCTGGGGCCGCTGGCCGCCATCAAGATGGGGCTTTCAACCCTGCTGGTCTATGGCGGCCCGCTGCTGACCTTCATCAAGGCGATGACCATGGGCATGGTCAGGCTCGGGATTGCCATGCTCACCACCCCGATCGGCTGGTTCATCATGGGGATTGTGGCAATCGCGGCCGGGGCCTACCTGCTCTACAAACATTGGGATGGGGTCACCAAGTGGTTCAGCGACCTATGGGCCCAGTGCAAGGCCCCTGCTCTCGCCTTCTGGGAACTCCTGAAAGAGCTCTTCTCATGGACCCCCATCGGCATGCTGATCATGCACTGGAACGAGATCTGGGCCTTCTTCGATACCCTGCCAGCAGGGGCCGCGAACAAGGGTAAGGCCATCATCGACGGCCTGATTGGCGGCATCAGTGCCAAGTGGGAGAGCTTGAAGAACAAGATAAAAGCCCTCACCGACCTGCTGCCGGACTGGATGAAGGGGGGCGGCTCGGTCACCGCCAACGTCAATCCGTCCGGCTACCTCACCGGCAACTACAACACCCCTGCCATGACGGGCGGTTCGGGTTATGGCCCGCGTATCGTCACCCCGGTGCGGCCTGTAGCCAGAGGCAACAGCACCACCCAGATCCACGCCCCGATCAGTATCACCCAGCAGCCGGGACAATCCGCCACCGATGTGGCGCAAGAGGTGCGCCGCGAACTGGACCGGCGCGAACGCCAGGCGGCCGCCAGTGGCCGTGCCTCCCTGACCGACCGCAACTAAGGAGCAAACACCATGATGATGACTCTGGGCTGGTTCGTGTTTATGCGCTCGACCGTGGCCCCGCAATCTCAACAAGACGAAAAATCATGGCGCCACCCGGGCAATAACCGGGTCGGCGCCCGCCCCTCATACCAGTACCTCGGGCCAGATGACGAGCTCAGTCACTTAAGCGGGGTGCTCTATCCAGAGCTCACCGGCGGGCCCGTATCCCTCGACATGCTCAATAGCATGGGCGACAGCGGCCAAGCCTTCCCCCTGATCCAGGGGGATGGCGTGATGCGCGGCTCGTTCGTGATAGAGGGGATCAGCACCACCCGCAGCAAGTTCTTCCAGGATGGCAGCGCCAGAAAAATCGAGTTCAGCATCAAGCTCAAGCGGGTCGACGACAACGACAGCTCCCTCGGCAATACCTTGCTCGGGCGCACCGCGGGCAACCTGCTCGGTCGATTGGGTGTTGGCAAGCTGCTGAACACCGTGGGCGGCAAACTCGGGGGGCTGCTCTGATGGGGGCATTCGACCAGTTCGGTACCCGCTTGGCTGAAAACCTTGGTATCACCAACCAGCTGGATGCCCTGAGCCAGCAGCATCCGGCGCCCGCCTATCAGGTGCGGGTCGATGGTCGCGATGTCTCGGGCACCCTGCGCCCACGCCTGATGCACATGACCATCACCGATAACCGGGGCTTTTCGGCCGACACCATCGAGATCGCCCTCGATGACAGCGATGGCAAGCTGGCCATGCCGCGCCGTGGGGCCACCCTCCAAGCCAGCATCGGGTGGCAAGGCGGCCCCCTGGTCGATAAAGGCACCTTCAAAATTGACGAGGTGGAACACGGCGGCGCACCGGATTTACTCACCATCAGGGGAAAGTCGGCTGATCTGCGCGGGGGCATGAATAAACTGCGCGAGCGCAGCTGGCACTTCGAAACCATTGGCGCCATCGTGGAGCAGCTTGCCGCCCGCTATGGCCTAACACCGAGCGTTGGCGACGCTTTCAAGGGGATGGTGATCGACCACATCGACCAGACCAACGAGAGCGATCTGGCCTTTCTCACCCGCTTGGCCACCGAGCAGGATGCCATCGCCACCGTCAAATCTGGCCGCCTGATGTTTATCAAGGCGGGCAACGGCACCACCGCAAGCGGCAAGCCACTGCCAGCTGTCACCATCACCCGCCAGGACGGCGATCAACACCAGTTCTCGGTGGCAGACCGCGACGCCTACACCGGCGTCATCGCCTACTGGCAAGACAACAAGGCCGCCGAGAAGAAGAAAATCGAGGTGAAGCGCAAGTGGAAGACCAAACCGAAAGAGGAACGGCCGCTACCACCGGGGGTGGTAGTCAACAAGAAGGAGAACGAGCTGCTGGTTGGCGACAGTGAGAACGTCAAAGAGCTGCGCCACGTTTACGCCAACCAGAGCAACGCCATGCGCGCCGCCCGGGCTGAGTGGGAAAAGCTGCAGCGCGGCGTGGCCGAGTTTCAAATCACACTGGCTAAAGGCCGCCCCGAGCTCTACCCGGAACAACCCACCACGGTCAGGGGATTCAAACCGCAAATCGACGAGGCCGAATGGCTACTCACCCAGGTCGTTCACGACCTCACCGACCAGGGCTACACCAACCGCTTGCAACTCGAAGTGAAACTGGCAGAGCTGCCGGAATAAATCTGTGTGGATCAAATGTGGACACTGAAGAAAAAGAAAAAGGCCACTATATCTAGTGGCCTTCTGTAACTCTTTGATTTTAATGGTGCCCGAGGCCGGAATCGAACCGGCACGACGCGAACGTCGAGGGATTTTAAATCCCTTGTGTCTACCGATTTCACCACTCGGGCACCGCAATCGGTATCAAGCTCGCGTGGCGGGCTTGTCAATATGGAGGCACGTTCCGGAGTCGAACCGGACTAAACGGATTTGCAATCCGCTGCATAACCGCTTTGCTAACGCGCCATGCAAAAGAGAGAAACTCTCTATTGTCTGAATTTGGAGCGGGAAACGAGACTCGAACTCGCGACCCCGACCTTGGCAAGGTCGTGCTCTACCAACTGAGCTATTCCCGCATCGGTCTGGCTGACTGCCTGACTACGAGGACGCATTCTAGCGATGTTCCTCGCCCAGTCAACCAAAAATGTTTAATACCCTGATCGTTCGAGTGTTTTTTGCCCTTTTCCTGCTTTTTCAGCGTTCACGACCGTTTCCCAGCCCCAAGAACGGGGAAACGGTCCTTTGTGTCGGCAGGTCAAAACCGGGAGTGATAGCTGAGATCGCCCCAGGCGGCCTTCATGTACTGGAACATGGACCAGAAGGTAAGCACGGTCGCCACGTAGAGCAGCACATAGGCCAGCCACACCATCCAGATGTCGTACTGCCAGATGAGGCCGGTGAGCGAGACCATCTGGATCATGGTTTTCCACTTGCCGATCCAGCTGACCGCCACCGAGGAGCGCTTGCCAAGCTCGGCCATCCATTCGCGCAGGGCGGAGATGATGATCTCGCGGCCAATCATGGTCATGGCGGGAATGGTCACCCAGATGGTGTTGTAGTGCTCGACGATCACCACCAGCGCCGCCGCCACCATGATCTTGTCGGCGACCGGATCGAGGAAGGCACCGAAGGCGGTGGATTGATTCAGCTTGCGGGCCAGGTAGCCGTCAAACCAGTCGGTCGCCGCCGCCAGGATGAAGACGATGGCCGCCGCCAGATAGGACCACTGGTAGGGAAGATAGAACAGGATGACGAAGACGGGGATGAGCAAGATCCGAAAAAACGTCAGCAGATTAGGAATATTTGTCATTATTTTCAGCCACTTCTTGTATGCCGCTACATGGTAGCCCCAAGCCGATCACGGATGCAACCGGACAGGCGCCCGCCTTGGTCTATTAATCCATCAACAACCTCAGGATGCGGGCCATTATGGCATTTGCGGCCCCCCGGCGTCACGGCTCTTGTGTGTCTGGATCCTGAAGGGAATGAACCCGGGGTGAATGATGTGACTCACCTCGCCTCTTGTCGATACCCGGGGCTACAGCCCCTGTTCGCCGTCAGAGCAAACAGGGGCAACACGGAGGCACATTCCCCCTTCTCGGCGACCAATGGCTAGAGGGAATGCAGGGCATCGTGGATGGACTGGGCCAGCTCCTGGCTGATGCCGGGCACCTTGGCAAGCTCCTCCACCCCGGCTTTTTTCACCTCCTGCAGGCCACCCAGGTACTTGAGCAGCGCCTGCCGCCGTTTCGGCCCCACCCCCGGGATATCCTCCAGGGTACTGGTGGTGCGGGCCTTCGCCCGTCTGGCGCGGTGGCCTGTGATGGCAAACCGGTGGGATTCATCGCGGATGTGCTGAATAAGGTGCAAGGCGGGCATGTCCGCCGGCAGGTGCAGCTCTTCGTGACTCTCCCCCAGGATCAGGGTCTCCAGCCCCGCCTTGCGGGTCACCCCCTTGGCAATGCCCACCAGCAGCGGATATTTGCCCCCCAAAAACTCCAGCTGGCGGGCCAGGATCTCCTCGGCGCGGCGCAACTGGCCGAGTCCGCCGTCGATAAACAGCACGTCCGGCACCTTGTCCGGCTCCTGCTGCTTGCCAAAGCGCCGTTCCAGCGCCTGCTCCATGGCCGCATAGTCATCGCCGCCGGTGATGCCGTCGATGTTGAAGCGGCGGTATTCCGATGAGAGCGGCCCCTCCCGGTTGAACACCACGCAGGAGGCCACGGTGCGCTCCCCCATGGTGTGGGAGATATCGAAGCACTCCATGCGGGCGATGGGGCGCTCCAGCTCCAGCAGCTCCTCCAGCTGGTCGTAGCGGGCGGTGGTGGTGCTCTTGTGGGCGAGCCGCGAGCGCAGCGCGGTCTGGGCGTTGATGGAGGCGAGCTTGATGAAGCGGGCCCGCTCGGCGCGGGTACGGCTCACCACCCGCACCTTGTAGCCCGCGGTCTGGCTCAGGGTCTGCGCGATCACGTCCTCGTCTTCGAGCGCCACGTCGAGCAGCACCTCGCTCGGGATCTGCCGCCCCCCCTGCCCCGACAGATAGAACTGCAGCAGGAAGGATTGCACCACCTCGTCGAGCTGGGTATCGGCCGGCACTTTCGGGAAGTAGCTGCGCGAGCCCAGCACCTTGCCCTGGCGGATGAAGAGCACGTGAATGCAGGCGGTCCCCTGCTCGAAGGACACCCCCACCACGTCGAGCTCGTCCAGCACGTTGCCGCTTACCGACTGCTGCTCGGTCACCCGGCGCAGCGCCTGGATCTGATCCCGGTAGCGGGCCGCCTCCTCGAAGCGCAGATCGCCGCTGGCGGACTCCATCTTGCCCACCAGTTCCCCGATCACCTGCTGGTTCTTGCCCGCCAGAAACAGCTTGGCCAGCTCCACCTGCTGGGCATATTCGGCCTCGCTCACCAGCCCCGCCACGCAGGGGCCGGCACAGCGCTTGAGCTGGTAGAGCAGGCAGGGGCGGGTGCGGTTGGCATAGACTGCATCCTCGCACTGGCGCACCGGAAAAATCTTCTGCATCAGGTGCAGGCTCTCGCGCACCGCGCCGCCGGAGGGGTACGGGCCGAAGTACTCCCCCTTCACCTTGCGGGCGCCGCGATGGACGCCGATACGCGGGTGCTGATGGGCGGTGATGATGATCCAGGGGTAGGACTTGTCATCTCGCAGCAGCACGTTGTAGCGGGGCTGGTACTGCTTGATCAGATTGTGCTCGAGGATCAGCGCCTCGGTCTCGGTGTGGGTGACCGTCACCTGCACATCGGCTATCTGGCGCACCAGGGTGCGGGTCTTGATGCTGTCGACGTTGGCGCGAAAGTAGGAGGCAAGCCGCTTCTTCAGATCCTTGGCCTTGCCCACGTAGATGACGGTGCCGCCGCTGTCATACATGCGATAGACGCCGCTCTGGTGGGTGACGGCACTGAGAAACGCCTTGCTGTCGAAGAGAGGTTCAGACGAGGTCATGCTGGCTCCGGCAACGGGGATCGGGGTGTTGGGTCTGGGATATCGCGGCAAGCGGAAGATCGAAAGAGAGGCTCATCGGCAACTCGGCTCAACGGATGAAAGCAGAAGACGGCACAGAGCATACTGCGCCAGACCGGCAAAAAGCAAAAAGGCGGCACAGGCCGCCTTTGATGGCTACACGCCGCCCGTTACAGGGTATCGGCATCCAGCATGCCATAGCGAATGGCCAGATGGGTCAGCTCCACATCGCCATTGATGTTGAGCTTGCTGAACAACCGGTAGCGATAGCTGTTGACCGTCTTCGGGCTCAGGTTGAGCTGCTCGGAAATATCGGTCACCTTCTGCCCCTTGGTGATCATCATCATGATCTGCAGCTCGCGCTCTGAGAGGGACTTGAAGGGATTCTCGTCGGCCGAGGCAAACTGGCTCAGGGCCATCTGCTGGGCGATCTCCGGGGAGATGTAACGCTGACCGGAGTGGACCAGGCGAATGGCGTGGATCATCTCGTCCGGCGCGGCCCCCTTGGTGAGATAGCCGGCGGCCCCCGCCTGCATCACCTTGGTCGGGAACGGATTTTCTGAATGAATGGTCAGCACTATGATGCGCACATCGGGCCGGATCCGCAGGATCTTGCGGGTTGCCTCCAGGCCGCCGATGCCAGGCATGTTCATGTCCATCAGGATCACGTCGGGATGGTTCTGACGACAGAAAGTGACTGCGGTTTCCCCGCTCTGCGCCTCGCCCACCACCTTGATCCCGCGGACATCTTCCAGAATGCGTCTTATCCCTGTACGCACCAACTCATGATCATCGACCAGGAATACATTAATCACCCAAACACCCCGTTTTTTATCTCGTTATATGCCAGTTAGGGTTAACACGGCGTCTTGCATCATAACCAAACTCGCTGATTTGGCAAACCATGGCCGGGAAAAGTTTGAAAGTGCTCATAAATGACGTTTGTAATCAAATAATTATGTAAAGATTAAACACAAAAAACGGCGCCCGCAGGCACCGTTCAGAGTCATTTTTGCTGTTGTCGGCATCAGTTCGCCAGCAGCGCGCGCACCTTGTCCAGATCGGCCTGGGTATCCACCCCGACCGGCGGCGCCTCGAGCGCCTGGGCCACGTGGATCTTCTCCCCGTACCAGAGCACCCGCAGCTGCTCCAGCGCCTCTACTTGCTCGAGCAGGCTCGGCGCCCAGTCCACATAACGCTGGATGAAGCCGGCGCGATAGGCATAGATGCCGATGTGGCGCTGGTAGTGATCGCCAATCTGCTCGCGATTCGCGGCAAAGCGATCCCGATCCCACGGAATGGAGGCGCGACTGAAGTAGAGCGCGTAGCCCTCCTGGTCGGTCACCACCTTGACGGCGTTCGGGTTGAACACCTCTTCGGCGTCCTGGATCGGCACCGACAGAGTCGCCATCGGCGCCGTGGCGGCGGCCAGGTTGTCCGCTACCTGACGGATGATGACCGGCGGAATGAGCGGCTCATCCCCCTGCACGTTGACCACTATGGTGTCGGCGGCAAAACCGTAGTGACGGCACACCTCGGCCAGGCGCTCGGTACCTGACTGGTGATCCTTCGAGGTCATGCACACCTCGAATCCGGTCTGGCCGGCCAGCGCCTGCTGCACCCGCTCATCGTCGGTGGCGACGATCACCCGATCGGCGCCCGACTGCAGGGCCTTTTCCACCACGTGCTGCACCATGGGCTTGCCGTGGATGTCGGCCAGCGGCTTGCCCGGCAGCCGGGTGGAGGCGTAGCGGGCCGGAATGACGACGACGAAGCTCATGACGACAGCTCGTCGCTATTGAGCTGCCGGGCGCGGTTCTCCAGCAGTACCGGGATCCCCTCCTCCAGCGGATAGGCCAGCTTGTCGAAGCGGCAGACCAGCTCATGCACGGCCTTGTTGTAGTGCAGCTTGCCCTTGCAGACCGGGCAGGCAATGATGTCGAGCAACTTGATGTCCAAAGCCAAAACGATACTCCTTCAACGATGTCGCGCCGGCGGTTTCATCACGCCGGCGATGGGTGTCGAACAACCAGATATGCCTTGCGGGGCATGATAAGCCCCTTCTCCCCCACGCTGGAAAGAGAGATTAACCTTGTGCCTTGGTTGCGCCTTGCCCCTTCCCGCTCGCGCCCAGCTTGTGCAGCAGGGTATCGAGCAGGGAGGCGGGCAGCTCGGCGCTGACCGGCAGATACCACCAGTTGTCGAGGGCAAAGGCGCGGCACTTGACCGCATCCTTCTCGGTCATCAGCAGCGGCTTGCCGGCAAAGCGGCCCACCAGCTCGTCCCGATCGAAGGGGTGGTGATCCCCGTAGGCCACCCGCTGATCCAGCTGATAACCAAGCCCCTCGAGGGTGGCGAAGAAACGGGGCGGATGACCAATGCCCGCCAGCGCGTCGACCGACCCCGACAGGGGAGCAGCCAGCGGGGCCTCATCGCGTACCCGACGGGGGGAATCGGCCACCAACCTCATGGGATACTCTCCCCGCCCCGGCTCGCCGCCGTTGCAGATGATGGCGTCCACCCGCTTGAGCCGGGTGACCGGCTCGCGCAGCGGCCCCATGGGCAGCAGGCAGGCGTTGCCAAAACGGCGCGCCCCGTCCACCACCACCAGCTCGATGTCACGAGCCAGCGCATAGTGCTGCAAGCCGTCGTCGGTGATGATGATATCCACCTCGCCGCTCTGCTCCAGCAGACGCACCGCATCGGCCCGCCTGGGCGCCACCACCACAGGGCAGCCACAGCGCCGGGCAATCAGTACCGGTTCATCCCCCGCCTGCGCCGTGGTGCTGGCGGCATCTAGCCGGTACGGGTAATGGGGCGCCTTGCCGCCATAACCGCGGCTCACCACCCCGGGGCGATAGCCGCGAGCCTGCAACTGCTCCACCAGCCAGACCACGACCGGGGTCTTGCCGTTGCCACCCACCGAAATATTGCCCACCACTATGACTGGCAAGGAGGCACGATAGCCCTTGCGCCAGCCGTGGCGATAGGCGTAGCGGCGGGCGCCGCTGATGATGGCAAACAGCAGGGCAAAGGGGGCCAGCAACCAGCGCCAGCCACTCTTTGCATACCAGAGCCGCTCCAGCATCAGGCGTTGCCACCTGCGGTGGCATGGCCGAACTGGATGGCGCGCAGCTGGGCATAGGTCCCCTGCTGGGCCATCAGCGCCGCGTGGTTGCCGCGCTCGACGATATGGCCTTCGTCGATCACCAGGATCTCGTCCGCCTTCTCGATGGTGGAGAGGCGGTGAGCGATCACCAGCGAGGTGCGCGCCTTGCACAGCTCATCGATGGCCGCCTGAATATGGCGCTCGGACTCGGTATCCAGCGCCGAGGTAGCCTCGTCCAGCAGCAGCACGGGGGCATCGCGCAGCAGGGCGCGGGCGATGGCGATACGCTGGCGCTGGCCGCCGGAGAGCGACGCGCCGTTCTCGCCGACCACGGTGTCATAACCGTTGCTCATCTTGCTGACGAACTCGTCGGCGTGGGCGATGCGGGCCGCCTGCTTGATCTCGTCGAGGCTGTATTGCTCTTCCGCGGCGTAGGCGATGTTGCTCGCCACAGTGTCGTTGAACAGGTGCACGTGCTGGGAGACCAGGGCGTACTGCTTGCGCAGCTCGCTCAGGCGGTATTCACGGATGTTGACGCCGTCCAGCAGGATCTCCCCCTGCTCGATGTCGTAGAAGCGGGTCAGCAGGCTGGCGATGGTGCTCTTGCCAGAGCCTGAGCGCCCCACCAGGGCCACCGATTTGCCCGCCTCCACCTTGAAGCTGACGTTGTGCAGCGCCGGGGTGTCCTTGGTCGGGTAGGTGAAGGTGACGTTGCGAAACTCGATCTCGCCGCGGGCGCGCTCCAGGGTACGGGTACCGGTATCCTGCTCCGGCTCGGTATCGAGCAGGCCGAACAGGCTGTGGCAGGCGGTGATGGCGCGCTGGAACTGGTTGTTGACGTCGGTCAGGCTTTTCAGCGGCTTGAGCAACATCATCATGGAGGTGATCATGACAGTGAAGGTACCGGCAGTCAGCTCGCTGCGCACGCTGTCGATGGTGGCCACATAGAGGAAGGCCGCCAGCGCGATGGAGGCAACCATCTGCACCACCGGGCTGCCGATGGCATCGGCGGCGACCATCTTCATGGTCTGCTGACGCATGTTGTTGCTGACCTTGAAGAAGCGTTTCTCTTCCACCTTTTGGCCACCGAACATCAACACCTCTTTGTGCCCCTTGAGCATCTGCTCGGTGGAGGTGGTGATGTCCCCCACCGCCTGCTGGATGTGGCGGCTGATCTGACGGAAACGGCGGCTGATGAGACCGATGATGATGCCCACCACGGGCCCCACCACCAGGAAGATCACCGACAGCTGCCAGGAGTGCCAGAACATCAGGCCGAGCAGACCGATGACGGTCGCCCCTTCCCGCACCAGGGTGACCAATGTGGTACTGGCGGCCGAGGAGACTTGACTCGCGTCATAGGTCACCTTGGAGAGCAGGTGGCCGGTATTCTGGCGGTCGAAGAAGCTCATCGGCATCGCCACCATGTGGTTGAATACCTGCTGCTGCAGGCGCATCACCACGTGGTTGCCGACCCAGGCCATGCAGTAGTTGGAGAGGAAGTTGGCGACGCCGCGCAGGGCCACGATACCCAGCACGAAGAAGGGCATCCACTTGAGCACGGTCGGATCATTGCCGTTGATCCCCTTGTCGATCAGCGGCTTGATGGAATAGACGAAGGTGGTATCCACGGCGGCGTAGCCCAGCATGCCGATGATGCCGCCAATCAGGCCAAGCTTGCGGTCACGGACATAGCCGAGCAGACGCTTGAAGACAGGCCAGCTGTCTTGTGAGGTTTCTTGTTGCATGAATAGCCGTTAATAAGGGAAATGACGGGCTATTCTAGCCAAAGCGCAGGATTACACCAAGCAGTGCCCATCGCCAAGACGGCAAATGACGGTCGTTATCCCAGCCAAAGCGCAGGATTACACCAAGCATCGCCAGCGCATGCCCCTCGCCAAGACGGCAAATGACGGCCGTTATCCCAGCCAAAGCGCAGGATTACACCAAGCATCGCCAGCGCATGTCCCTCGCCAAGGCAGGAAATGAAGACCGTTATGCCAGCCAAAGCCGGGTTGACGCTCAGCGCTCAGGCCAGAATGCAGGACGCCACCAGTCGCCATTGCGGCGAAACCAGGGTCCCTGCTTCCGCTCGGCACGGATCCGCAGCCCGTCCGGCGCTGGCTCGACCAGGATCTCCCCGTCCAGCCCGGTGACCCATTGCTGCGCCTCCCTGTAGCGAGCCACCACCTCGGGGCGGGGAAAGCCCCACTGGTTCATGAAGCCGGCGCTGTGTACCACATAGCGGGGGGCCACCGCCGCCACGAAGGGGGCCGTGGAGGAGGTGCGGCTGCCGTGATGGGGGCTTACCAGCAAGGTGCTGGCAAGCCCCTCCCCTTCCAGCGCCAGCAGCCGCTGCTCCGCCTGCCGCTCGATGTCGGCACTGAGCAGGATGCGCCGTTCCCCGTCGCGGATCTGCAGCACACAGCCGTCGTTGTTGTGACCGCCTCCCGGTTGCTGTGGCCAGAGCACCGCCATCTCGAGCCCCTGCCAGCGCCACTGCTGGCCACGCCGGCACAGGGTCGTGAAGCGGCCGAAGTCGAAGGAAGAGAGCTCGTGGCGTACCGGCAGAGCCTGCAGGATGGCACGCCGGTTGCCGGCGTGATCCCGGTCCTTGTGGCTGATGACCAGATAATCCAGCACCCGCACATCGAGCCGGTTGAGCAGCGGCAGGATCACGGCATCCGCCATGTTGTAGCCGCCTGGGTAGCGATCGCCGGTGTCAAACAGGATGCCGCGCTCACCCCGGCTGATCAGCACCGCCAACCCCTGCCCCACGTCCAATACCCTCAGTTGCCAGTGGGTCGGCGCCGGCCAGGCCGCCAGCAGCAGGGCCACGCCCCCCGGCAACAGTAAGGAACGACCGCCCGGCACATGCCAGGCGCACCAGAGCAGGGTCAGCAGCGCTGTGAGCGGCAGCACCCAGCCCGGCACCGGCCACCAGAGCTGCCACTGGCTGGCCAACCTCTCCAGCGCCCACAATATCCACTGCAGGCCGACATCGGCCAGCCAGAACAGCAGGTGGGCCAGCTCCCCCGAAAGCGGCGCCAGCAACACCCCGACCAGCGCCAGCGGTATGATGCCGATGCAAAAGAGCGGCAATGCCAGCAGATTGAGCAGCAGCGACAGCGGCGCTATCCCTTCGAACAGCGCCAGTTGCAACGGCAGCAGCCCCAACAGCAACAAGCCCTGCAGGCGAACGAGCCCGGGCTTGGCCTCCAGCAGGCTCGCCACCAGCAGCAGGGCCACCGCCAGGAAGGAGAGCCAGAATCCCGCCGAATAGAGGGCGAAGGGATCCCAGAGCGTCAGCACCACGAAGGCCCACAACCAGACGCGATGGGCCGGCCACTCCCGCCGTCGCCAGCGCAGCAGGCTCCACACCAGCACCATGATGAGGGCCCGCTCGGTGGCCACCGCAAACCCGGCCAGCCAGCTGTAGAGGGCGGCAAACAGCAGGGCAAGCAGAATCGCCCCCCGCAGCCCGAACAGCCGCCCCAGCCACCAGCCGAGCACCGCCACCAGCGCGATATGCTGCCCCGAGATGGCAATGATGTGGGTCAGCCCGCTGCCGCGAAACAGGCTCCACTGCTCATCCGTGATGCCGCCCTGCTCGCCGAAGGTCAGCGCCGCCAGCAGCGGACCCTGGCTCAGATCCTGCCAGCTGGCAGCGGCCCGGGCCAGCCAGCGCTCGCGCAACCCCGCCGGCACCGCTTCAATCTGGATCACCCGGCGCAAGTTGCCGGTGGCGGTGATCCCCTTGCCGAGCAGCAGGCGCCGCCCGTCCATCCCCGCCTCGTTGGCCAGGCCGTGAGCCGGCTTGAGGGAGACCTCCAGGGTCAGGCGACTGCCTGCCGTCATGGTGGGCAGCGCCTGGTAGGTATTGATGCGCACCAGGGGCGCCGGGGTGAGCGCCTGCTCATCGAGCCTGTTCACCCGCAGCACCAGCCGGACAAATTTATCGCCCTCGGGTTCTGCACTTTGCAGTTGTGCGGTTATGATGTGGCTCGTTTTTTTGCCAAGCTGATCCAGCCAGGCGAGCCGGTGGTGCAAATTCCCCTGCATCCAGAGGATGCCGAGCAGCAGAAACAGCAGCCGCCAGCAGCGGCAACCGGCGAGAGGGAACGCGAGCAGCAGCATCAGGCCACCCCATTCCCATGAAGGCAACCATGGCCAAAGCAGTGAGGAGCTTGCCCCGAGGGCAAACGACAGCAGGCGCAGATCCATGGTGCAAGTATTTAGCAAGGTTTCAATATGCCCAAACGACTCATACAACGCTGGTTGCCTGATCCGGCGACACTCAAGGAACACAAGCACTTGCGGCTGTTTGGCAAGCTGCTGCTGGACGCCAACCTGTGGCACCTCAATCGGCGCTCGGCAGCTGGTGCCTTCGCGGTGGGGCTGTTCATGGCCTGGGTGCCGCTCCCCTGCCAGATGCTGCTGGCGGCCGGCGGCGCCATCGCCTGCCGGGTCAACCTGCCGCTCTCGGTAGCCCTGGTCTGGCTCTCCAACCCCTTCACCATGCCGCCGCTGTTCTACGGTGCCTACCTGACCGGCTGTCAGCTGCTGGGGCAATCCTCCCAGCACATCGAGATCGAGTTCACCTGGGCCTGGCTGGTGTCGGTGTTCGAGACCGTGGCCCCGCCGCTGCTGCTGGGTTCGCTGGTGCTGGCCCTGCTCAGCTCCCTCATCGGCTACGCCCTCATTCGCACCTGCTGGCGCATCAGCACCGTGCGTCAGTGGCAGAAACGCAAGGTGGCACGCGCATGCTGAATCGCTGGTTTGCCCGCTTCAAGATAGACCCCGATACCCTGCGCCAGCAGAAGTGGTTCGCCCTGTTTGGCGAGCGCCTGCTCGCCCCCGCCCTCTGGCAAGGGGGGCCGCGCGCCCTGAGCGGGGCGGTGGCGGCCGGCATCTTCGCCTGCTGGTTTCCCATCCCCATGCATTCACTCATCGCGGTCGGGCTGGCGCTGGCGTTCAGCCTCAACCTGCCGCTGGCACTGCTGGCGGTCTGGTTCAACAACCCGCTGACCCTGCCCTTCATGTACCTCTACGCCTATCGCACCGGTTGTCTGGTGCTGCACAAGACGCCGGAACCATTTCACCTTACCTGGACCCTGCACTGGCTGGAGCACGAGGCGGCTACCCTGGTGCCTCCCTTCCTGCTCGGCAGCCTGCTGCTGGCGGTGCTGACCGCCGCCAGCGGCGGCCTCCTCACCCTGCTGCTGTTGCGCCTCGGCAAGCTGGTCCGCCCCCGCTGATCCCCCGCCTCGTCAGCCTCTGGCGCGCTGACGAGGCACTGCCTTGCCATCCCCTGGCCCCGCTACCACACTCCTTGTAACCCGTTGTTTTTCGTCCCCCATTTGCCACAAGGAGCCCACCATGGCCGAACCGCTCACGCTGGCCCATGCCAGTGGTCATCCCCTCGCCCTGCTGCCAGCCATGGCCAATCGCCACGGCCTCATCACAGGGGCCACCGGCACCGGCAAGACAGTCACCCTGCAGGTGCTGGCAGAGGGGTTCTCCCGCCTCGGCGTGCCGGTTTTCTTGGCGGATGTGAAGGGGGACCTGAGCGGCCTTGGCGCCGCCGGAGCAGGCTCTGCCAAGCTGGATGCCAGGCTGGCCCAGCTCGGCATCCCGGCCCCCGCCTTTGCCGCCAGCCCCACCCTGTTCTGGGATCTGTTTGCCGAACAGGGCCACCCGGTGCGGGCCACCATCTCCGACATGGGGCCCCTGCTGCTCGCCCGCCTGCTCGGCCTAAATGACACCCAAAGCGGGGTGCTGGAGCTGGTGTTCAAGGTGGCGGACGACGAGGGGCTGCTGCTGCTCGATCTCAAGGACCTGCGCGCCATGGTGCAGTTTGCCGGTGACAACGCCAAGTCCCTCACCACCCGTTACGGCAACGTCTCCACCGCCTCCATCGGCGCCATCCTGCGCAACCTGCTCACCCTGGAGAGCGCGGGCGGCGATCACTTCTTTGGCGAGCCCATGCTGGACATCCAGGATCTGCTGCAGACCGATGAGGCCGGCCACGGCCATATCAATGTGCTGGCCGCCAGCAAGCTGACCCAGTCCAGTCGCCTCTATGCCTGCTTCCTGCTCTGGCTGCTCTCCGAGCTGTTCGAGCAGTTGCCGGAGGTGGGGGATCCCGACAAACCTGTGCTGGTGTTCTTTTTCGACGAGGCGCACCTGCTGTTCAACGACGCCCCCAAGGCGCTGCTGGAGAAGATTGAACTGGTGGTGCGCCTCATCCGCTCGAAAGGGGTGGGCGTCTACTTCGTCACCCAGAGCCCGGCCGATATCCCCGACAGCGTACTGGGGCAGCTTGGCAACCGGGTGCAACACGCCCTGCGCGCCTTTACCCCGAGCGATCAGAAGGCGGTGCGGATCGCCGCCAACACCCTGCGGGCCAACCCGGCCTTTGATGCCGCTGGCGTCATCACCGAGCTCGGGGTCGGCGAGGCGCTGGTCTCTCTGCTCGACGAGAAGGGGCGGCCCAACATGGTGGAGCGCGCCTTCATCGCCCCGCCGGCCAGCCGCATCGGCCCCTTGAGCGACGCCGAGCGGCAGGCGCTCATTCAGGGCTCATTGCTGCACGGCCGCTACGAGACGCCGGAGGATCGCGAGTCGGCCTTCGAGCGGCTCAACGGCGGCAAGCTGACAACCACAAGCGAACAAGCCAGTAAACCGTCATCCAGCGAGGAAGGCGGCCTGCTCGATGCACTCAATGGCATCCTGTTTGGCCGCACCGGCCCCCGTGGCGGCCAGCACGACGGGGTTGTGCAAACCGCCGCCAAGAGCGTGGCCCGCACCATCGGCAGCGAGGTGGGTCGCCAGCTGGTGCGCGGGGTGCTCGGCTCCCTGCTGGGGGGTGGCAAACGCCGTCGCTAAGGCCTGAGCCGAAAAATGAAAAAGCCCGCCGGGTCTACCCGGCGGGCTTGTTACTGAGCGGATGGCGATGACTCGCTTACAGCACCTTGGCGATGGCGTCGCACAGCGGATCTATGTTGGCACGGGTGATACCGGCCACGCTGATCCGGCCGGAGCCGACGATGTAGATGGCGAACTCGCTCTTGAGGCGCTCCACCTGATCCTTGGAAAGACCGGAGAAGGAGAACATGCCGTTCTGCTCGCGGATAAAGCTGAAGTCCTGGCTCACGCCGCGCGCGGCCAGTTTTTCCACCAGCAGCTCGCGCATCTCGCGAATGCGCACCCGCATGGCGGCCACCTCTTCCACCCACTCGGCATAGAGGGCCGGATCGCTCACCACGGCAGTGACGACGGCAGCTCCGTGTGACGGCGGGTTGGAGTAGTTGGCACGAATGACGGTCTTGACCTGGGTGAAGGCCACATCGGCGATCGCCTTGGTCGCGCTGACCAGGGTGAAGGCACCGACCCGCTCGTTGTAGAGGCCGAAGTTCTTGGAGAAGGAGCTCGCCACCAGCAGCTCGTCGTGGCACTCGGCGAAGATGCGCAGACCTTCGGCATCCTCTTCGATGCCGCGGGCAAAGCCCTGATAGGCGAAGTCAAACAGCGGCAACCAGCCGGCGGCGGCACTCTGCCTGGCCAGGGCACGCCACTGATCAGCGGTCGGATCGATACCGGTCGGGTTGTGACAACAACCGTGCAGCAGCACCAGATCGCCAGCCTGCGCCTCGGCCAGAGACGCCTGCATGGCGGCAAAGTCGAGCCCCTTGGTCGCCGCGTCATAGTACTTGTACCACTTGACGGTCAGACCCGCGGCCTGGAACACGCTGACGTGGTTGGCCCAGGTGGGATCGGAGATCCAGATGGTCTTGGCGAGGTTGTTGCGTACCACGAACTCGGCGGCGATGCGCAGGGCACCAGTACCACCCGGCGCTTGCGCCGTCTTGGCGCGGCCGCTGTTGACCAGCGCGGAATCCTGTCCGAACAGCAGTTGCTGCACGATGCGGCCGTATTCGATATTGCCTTCGATACCGAGATAGTTCTTGGTCTTCTCGTCGGTCAAGAGCTTCTGTTCGGCTTTCTTGACGCAGTGAAGAATGGGGGTGGCGCCGGTCTCGTCCTTGTAGATCCCGACCCCCAGGTTGATCTTGTGGCTGCGAGAGTCGGCGCGGAAGGCTTCGGTCAGGCCCAGGATCGGATCCGCTGGGGCGGCAACAACCTTTTCAAACATGGTATTCCCTGTATTCCGTTGAGTTCGTTGGCTGGCAAAGCGTGTTGGCACACCGTCCGTGACACGCAAAACACGTGGCAAACAAAAGCGCCCACTGGCGAGCGCTTCGTCAACTCTTTATATCATCGTGCAGGATGGGGGAAAACCGCTTTTTCGGCCGGATCTGCGGCAATCTCAACCGATGGCATGCCACTGTGGCGCCAACGCGCACACCTCGGCAGACAAGCCACCATTGGACTCAACCAAACCGCTACAAACTGCTAACAATGACTTGGGGATCCGGCTCGGCTCCCAGGGGCGGGAGTCGGCCAACGGCAGGGCATAGGCCGTCATGATGGGAGCCAGCACGGTGGGCAGCCACCAGCTGGCCGGCCGACCCAAACGCTGGGCCAGAGTCAGCACCCGATCCACCCCGCTCGGGTCGAGGGAGGTGAGATGACTCCACTGCACCTGAGGCGGCAGCGCGGCGATCACTTGCTGCAGTGCCTGTTGAGCCGAGGCGGGAGCCCAGATCAGCAGGGTCCCTGCCGGCAGCACCAGCTCGGCAAAGGCACCGACGCTGTCGGTGGTGATCACCCGCAGCAGCTCCCCCTCCCCCCACAGGATCTTGCCAAGGCTGGCCAGGTTGCGTTCCGGCAACGCCACCTCGCCAAGCGCCTGCAACCAAGGGGACGCATCGAGCAGGGTGCCGCCGCTGAAAAACAGGCTGAACGGCTCGGGGGCACGCAGGCGCACCTGTTGATCCAAACAGAGCCGGATCCCCTTGTCTTCGAAGTCGATCTGCTCGTTGGGGGTAAAGCTCACCTCGCTCTTGCGATAGAGCGCGGCCAGCACCCGCTCGTTGACCTGCTCCGCCAGCTGCCAGCCCTGCCCATGGAGCCACTCCTCCGGGGTTGGCGGTGCCGTGGCGATCTCGGCCAGCGTCAGTTCACGGGTCAGGTAGCGGCGGCCGGCGGGGGTGAGCTCATAGTGGTGGTTGCCCAGCGCCAGCAGCAGCTGGTTGTCCTTGAGCAGGCCCAGCAGGGGTTGCCACTGGCGGGCGCGGACCACCGAGGTGGGGTTGTCCAGCAGCTGGCGGGCCAGCTCCCGCCACTGCGGGTGACTAAAGTCAATCAAGCGTCATCCTTCCCTGTCTGCCGAACATCCTGCAACGAGCTGAATAATCTAGCTATTCGCAGACCGGGAGCCAAGTACAGAAAAGAGACAACGTGAACTGGCGCAAGCCAAACAGGAGCAGGAGAGGATCATCAACAGAGGAGAAGAGAGGCAATCAGGTGGGAAGCAGATAAAACAAAACGGCCAAGCAAGCTTGGCCGTTCATCAACTCAATCAGCGCAGAGACTAGATTAGAAGTTGTATTGCAGGGCAACGGTCCACTCGTCGTCCAGTTTGTCGATACCCTGGATCTTGTACTCGGTGTAGGCTTTCAGCTTGGAAGTGAAAGCGTACTGTACGCCCAGCAGGGTTTCGTCAAGCAGGTCTTTGTACTCTGCACCGGCAGTATTGGACTTGACTTTTGCTTCTTTGAAGTTGTAGCCAGCCAGGAAGGTCCAGGCATCAACGTTGTAGGAAGCTGCCAGCTCGTAGCCACGGCCCTTGTCCTTGTCACCACCGGTGGTGTTGTCGTAGCTCAGGTCACCCTGAGTATAAACACCGGCGAAGTAGAAACCGTTGATGGCGTAGTGTGCACCCAGTGCCCACTCTTTCTTGTCACCAGTGTTGTTAGTCTTGGTGTTTTCCAGATCGGAGTAGGAGTAACCTGCGTTCAGACCCAGACCGAAGTCGAAGTCATAACCGGCAGCAGCGGCATAACCGTAGTTACGCTTCACATCGGCACCGTAAACGGCAGTTTCTTTGATACCCTGACCTACGTCAGTAACCTTGACGGCTTTGTCGTCGTTGGTCTGATAGGACAGTTTGCCTTTGAAGCCGCCGTAGGTGTTGGAGTAGATAACCTGACCTTCTTGACGACCGTCATAGAAGTTACCTGCGTCACCCCACTCGTTGAAGATATCGGTCGGTTCCAGCACGTCGTAGAACGCGGTATCGGTCTGACCGAAGATGATCTTACCGTACTGGGTGCCGTCGAAACCAACGTAGATGTGGCGGGAATCGAACTTGTTGGCGGAGTTTTCAGCAGAAACTTGCCACTCGGTCTTGGCGATACCGGACCAGGTGTTGTTCAGAGCAATCTTGCCGGACCAACCCAGACGGGAAGAACCAACCAGCTCACCGTCAACATCCTTGTAGCCAGATGCAGCGGTAGAGTCGGCGGTATTGTGGTCACCGTAGTAGTTAGCCTGAACACGGCCGTATACGTCAAAAGTGGTACCGTCTTTGTCGTAAACCACTGCAGCGTTAGCGGCGGATGCAAACAGAGCCGGGATAGCAATAGCCAGAATTGTCTTTTTCATAGTTTCCAATGCCTACTGTAATTAAACACTAAGTCGTTGTTATTCCCTGTGTTAGCGATGTACTTTGCATCACTATGGCGCCGAGACTAGCACCGGGTTTTCCAATCCGCAATGAAAAAACTTGGAACTTTTTACGAAAAGCATAGTCACAGCGGAAAAATTGTGACCTGAATCCCACATTGTTTGCACGCCATGGGAAAACGTTTACAGCGATAACCGCTGGCAAAATTCGTCCGAATTGGTGATTTATCACACAATAACGACGACTCGCCTTATAAACAGAAGAAGAGGTCGGATCTGTGCGTTGCCACACACCTCGACCCAGGTTGCCGGTTGCAGGTATCCTGTCTTCCTTCACCCTGTGCAACGGTCATTTTCTTCATGCTGTCTACCCGTCTCAAAACCACCATTCGCAATACCTATCGGCAGATTGCCGATGGTTTACCCGGTTTTGTGCCGCGCAAGGAGCAGAATTTTCTGGTGGCCGAAATAGCCAAGACGCTGACCGGGGAGTATGACAAACAGCGTCGCATCCTGGTGGCCGAAGCCGGCACCGGTATCGGCAAGTCCCTCTCTTATGCTCAGGGGGCCATCCCGGTGGCTCGCCTTACTCAAAAGAAGCTGGTGATCTCCACCGCCACCGTAGCGCTGCAGGAGCAGCTGATCCACAAAGACCTCCCCTTCTATCATCGCCACAGCGAGCTGCCGTTTCGTTTCATGCTGGTCAAGGGGCGCCAGCGCTATTGCTGCGAACACCTGCTGGAGCAGGCCGCCAGCGGCAGCGAGATGGCCAACTTCGAGTTCGACTTCGGAGCCCTCAGCAAACACAAGCCGTCAGACGCCGACAAGGATTGCTATCAGGCGTTGTGGCAGGCCTACACGGAAGGCAAGTGGGACGGTGATCGGGACAACTGGCCCAAACCCATCAACGATAACTGCTGGGATCGTATCGCCGCCGACCGCCACACCTGCAACAAGGCGCTGACTCATCATCAACACTGCCCCTTCCACCGCGCCCGCAACGACATGGATGCGGCCGACGTGCTGGTGGTCAACCACGCCCTGCTGCTCTCCGACCTCACCATGGGGGGCGGCATTATCCTACCGCCGCCGGACGAGTGCCTCTATGTGCTGGACGAGGCCCATCACTTGCCCACCATAGCCCGGGATCACGGCGCCGCCTCGGCCAGCGTCAAGGGGTCACGCCGCTGGCTGGAGAAGCTGGCGCAGGGGGCAGGCAAGCTGGCCAGAACCCTCAACAAGGAGAGCCTGCTCGATCCCCAGCTCAAGCTGCAGGACGCGCTGGCCTCCCTGCAGCCGGATCTGAAGGCGCTGGAGCAGTGGCTCGCCGCCAACGACCGCTTGTTCAATGAAGAAAAACAGTACCGCTTCGCCGATGGTGTCTTGCCCGACCCCCTGCCCATGCTGGCGGAGAACCTCAAGGAGGCGAGCAAGAAGGCACTGCGAGCGCTGGACAGGATGCAGGGCGCCATCGGCGAGGCGCTGAAGGATGGCGAGATCCGTCGCAAGGAGGCCGAGCCCCTGCTGGCGGAGAGCGGCTTCTATCTGCAGCGGCTGGAGGGTTTCTGCGCCCTGTGGGAGATGCTGGGGCGGCACGTGGCAGAAGGCAAGACGCCGCTGGCCCGCTGGATGGTCAAGAGCGATGACGGCGACATCTGGCTGCACGCCTCCCCCATCGAAGTGGGCTACCTGCTGGAGGAGTGGCTCTGGTCCAGATGTCTTGGCGCCGTGCTGGTATCGGCGACCCTGACCGCCCTCTCCTCCTTCAGCTATTTCCGCCACCAGGTGGGGCTCAAAGAGCACGATGGTACCCGCTATCTGCGCCTGCGCTCCCCCTTCGATTACCAGAAGGCCGAACTCTATCTGCCCAGGATGGAGCACGAGCCCAGTGCCCCCGCCTTCACCCAGGAGCTCGTCAGCATCCTGCCCCGTCTGCTGGCCGGCAAGGAGGCGAGCCTGGTGCTCTTCTCCTCCTACCGGCAGATGAACGAGGTGGCGGTGGGGCTGCGGGCCAAGGGGCTCTCCCTGCTGGTGCAAGGGGAAGCCTCCCGCAACGCCCTGCTCACCCTGCACAAACAAAAATGCGATGGCGGCCAGGCCAGCATACTGTTTGGCACCGGCAGCTTCTCGGAAGGGCTGGATCTGCCCGGTCACTACCTCACCAACCTGGTGATTACCAAGTTGCCGTTCGCGGTCCCCAACTCGCCGGTGGAAGAGGCTACCGCCGAGTGGGTCGAGAAACGGGGCGGTAATCCCTTCTTGCAGCTGACGGTGCCAGAGGCGTCGCGCAAGCTCATCCAGGCCTGTGGTCGCCTCATTCGCAAAGAGGCGGACAGGGGCCGGGTCACCATTCTCGATCGCCGTCTGCTGACCAAACGCTACGGCAAGGGGCTGCTCGATGCCCTGCCGCCATTTCGACGCCGGATTGAGTAACGCCGGGGTTGACCAGGGTAGCCAACCCCACTGGCCCGATGAGTTTGCTTCGGGAAAGCCCGAGCCCAGACGCGACAGGGGCGCCATAAACGCCTATTGCCGCCCTCTGGCAAACCTGCAAAAATGAGCCCCTGTTTTTCAGTGGGCACTCGCCTGACTGTTCAAGGAGATGAAATGAAACTGACTGTTCTGGTGCCAGCCTTGGCTGGTCTGTTGTGGGCAGGTAGTGCCCTGGCCGATGCCCAACTGGAAGTGAATAACCCCTATGTGGTGCAGCTGATCGATGGCCAATCCATCAATCCCAAGCTGCTCGACAAGACGAGTACCTATCCTATCAAAGCCGGCAAGCACCAACTGGTCGTCGCCTTCGAAGGCAACTACTCCAGCCGCAGCGACACCAAGCTGGTCACTGCCGAGCCGCTGGTGATCAACTTCACCGCCGCCGACAACCAGAAACTGGTGCTGGACTACAAGAAGCCGCGCAACGAATCCGAAGCCAACCAGTTCGTCAAGGAACAGAAAGTCGCGCTCAAAGACAAGAGCAGCGGCCAGGTCGTCACCACCGAGCAGTTCGTGCTGCCGAAGGTAGAAGGCTTCCAGCTGACCCGTGACTATCAGCAGGAGCTGATCAACATGGGCAAGGCGTTCAACCAGCCCAAGACTGTCGCTGTCTCTACCGCTGCCGTCATGGCCGCCAACAGCGCCCCGGTTCAGGTCGCCCCGAGCAAGGCCCAGAGCAATCCGGAAGCCCTGACCCAGCTGCAAAACTGGTACAACAAGGCCGATGCGGAGACCCGCAAAGCCTTCCAGATCTGGGTGATCCAGCAGCAGTAATTGCATCTGTTCGTCCCGAATTATCGGGCATGACAAGGGGAGCCTGGCTCCCCTTTTTCATATCTACCCATTTGCCAAGGCCCAGCCTTCATGTCACTGCGCATCTTCCATCATCCCCTCTACTCCGCCCTGACCCTGCCAGCGCGCCATCGTTTTCCGCTGGCTAAATACCAGGCGCTGTTCGAACAGCTGGGAAACCTGGGTTATCCGCTGGCAGAGGCCGCGCCCGCCAGTCGCGCCCAGATAGAGAGAGTGCACGATGCGGCCTATGTGGAAGCGGCCCTCACCGGCACCCTGGATGCGGGTGCTATTCGCCAGCTGGGGTTTCCCTGGTCCCCCGTGCTGATTGAACGTACCCTGCGCTCGGTGGGGGCCACCCTTGCCGCCAGCCGACACGCCCTCGTGCAAGGCTGCGGCCTGCAGATCTCCGGTGGCTATCACCACGCCCACCGGGACGTTGGCAGCGGCTTTTGCCTGTTCAACGATCTGGTGATCGCCGCACAGACCTGTCTGGACGAAGGGCGCTGCGAACAGGTACTGATCGTCGATCTCGATGTCCATCAGGGGGATGGCAGTGCCGCCCTGTGCCAGGATCGGCGCGACATCATCACCCTCTCCCTGCACGGGGAGCACAACTTTCCCCGCCACAAGCCCGCCTCCCACATGGATTTCCCCCTGCCAAGCGGCATGGAGGACGATGCCTACCTCACCACGCTGGCAGAGGCGCTCAATCTGGCGTTGCGGCTCTACGCCCCCGACCTCATCCTCTATCAGGCCGGGGTGGACGTGCATCATGCCGACGAACTTGGCTATCTCTCCTTGAGTAATGAGGGGGTGCGCCAGCGCGATGCCATGGTCTTTGACTGCGCACAACGGCACGGGCTGCCCATTGCCGCCGTACCGGGCGGCGGCTACCGCCGTGACTGGCAACAGCTGATCCCGCTGCATATGTCCTTGTTTGAAGAGGCGCACAGGCGCTACGGCTAGCCATTGATCTCTGCCTGGTCACCGTTGCAAACAACAAGGCGGCCCCTGGGCCGCCTCTGCTTTATATGCGTGCCATCCAGCCCCCTATCGAGAAGCGAGGATGGTGTCCTGCCACCGACCACAGTTCAGGCGTGGGCCACCGGTGTCGAGTGTTTCCCCATGGGGCGCAGCAACATCAGCAGGTAGAGCAAGGCCACACCGGCGATCATGATGAACAGCAGATTGTCCGAAAGGTGCTGCATCAGGAGTGCGGTATAGGCCGGGCCGAGCAGACTGCCGATGGTGTAGCTCAGCAGCAGCGCCTGGTTCATGGCCACCAGCTGATGGTGCTCGACCTTCTCGCAGGCCCACGCCATGGCCACCGGATAGAGGGTAAACCCGGCGGCGCCCAGGATGAACAACGCCGGCCCCATCGCCACGCCGCCGAGCATGGCCCCGCACCCCAGGATCACCACCAGCACCTGCACCCGCAGCACCGGCAGGCGACCGAACCTGTCCGCCAGCCGACCCACCGGCCACTGCCCCAGGATGCCGGCACTCACCATCACCGCCATCCAGTAACCAATGCCGGCATCGCTCACCCCCTGATGATTCAGGTAGAGCGGCATCAGGCCGTAGAGGGAGCCCAGCACGATGCCGGAGATGATGCAGCCATCGACCCCGAGCCGTGCCTGACGCAGCCGCAACATGGACCAGACCCGGGTTGAGCCCTGCGCTTCGCTGCGCTCACTGACGATGCGGGTGAACAACAGCGGCAGAATAGCCGCCAGGATCAGCCCACTCGCCCAGGGCAGTACCTCCATCAGGCCGGTCGGCAACTTGCTGACCAAGAGCTGGCCGAGCACTGTGCCCAGGTAGTAGACCATCATGTAGGCGGCCAGCAGACGGCCCCGATTGTGCGCGTTGCCGCTGCACATCAGCGCGCTCTCCACCACCACCCAGATCATGGCGCAGCCGATACCGGCGATAAATCGCCAGCCGAGCCAGCTCCAGAAATCAAGGGTAATGCCGAGCCCGACACAACCGGCAGCAAAGAGGGCGGAGGCCAGGTAATAGCTGCGGTTGAAGCCGCAGCGCCTGATCAGGGTGCCCGCCAGCAGGGTGCCCAGCAGGTTGCCGCTGAAATAGGAGGAGCCGACCATGCCCACCTGCCAGGTCGGCAGCTGTTCATGGGCAAGCCAGAGCGGTACCAGGGTATTGAGCACCGCGATGGAGAGGGTCAGCAGCAGCAGGCCACAGAGCAATAACAGCACTGGCCGGGTGTATATGGTCATGGGTAAAACCGCGAGGAGAGTCAAAATGCGAGCGCATCATGCCACCGCCAATGCCATTGTCAATCGGCACTGAAAGCAGGATCGAAAGGTTTTATCAAATGCTGCTGGTGCGGTGCAGCATGGCACGGTTCGGCGCCTGGCTTATCCCCTTGATTCACGGACTCTTTGGCCATGATGACGGGCAGATGCCGGTTGCCTGTCGGCCTCTTGGCCTCCCCCTCAATCCAGGACGCCATAACGAGAAGAGGCGACCCCGGGTCGCCTCTTCTTTATACCTGGCACAAGGCCGGTCAGCGCTGACGCTTCTTGGCGTACTTGCGGCGGGCCCGCGCCTGGCGCTCCTCTTCCCGCTCCGCCTTCTCCTTGGCCTTCTGTTCGGCCTCGGCATCGGCCTCCACGATCTCGCTGCTCACCATCTGCGGGGTCTCCAGCGAGATGCGGCCAAGCAGGCCGGAACGGAACTCGTTGACCAGGATCTCGGACGCCTTGTGCAGATCCGACAGCCCCCCCTTGCGCATGAAGCCGCGCTGACGGGCAATCAGATCCAGCAGCTCGATCTCGGTCTCGGGCAGTGCGTCAATCTGATAGCGCGCCTGGATCCGCTCCGGATAGGCCTTGAGGAAGTAGTCAGCGGCGAACATGGCGATGTCCGCGTAGTCATAGACGGTGTCCTTGATGGCGGCCGTGATGGCTAGCCGATAACCGCAGGAGGGGGGGTTGAGTTTGGGCCACAAGAAGCCCGGGGTGTCGGTCAGGATGACGTTGTTGTCGAGCTTGA
The DNA here is from genome assembly GCF_019048665.1 of Aeromonas sp. FDAARGOS 1408. Lineage (NCBI taxonomy): Bacteria > Pseudomonadati > Pseudomonadota > Gammaproteobacteria > Aeromonadales > Aeromonadaceae > Aeromonas > Aeromonas sp. FDAARGOS 1408. Next base: position 2,479,140 of record NZ_CP077394.1, read on the forward strand.
TCCGCTGCTGGGACTTGGTCACCCCCGCCTCGTTGCCGGTGCGGGCGATGATGCGCCCCGCCAGGGTGTTGATCAGGGTGGATTTTCCCACGTTGGGAATGCCCATGATCATGGCGCGCACGCCGCGCAGCTCCAGATTGCGCTCCGGCAGCATCTCGTGGCAGAGGGTCAGCAGCTGCTTGATCTTCTCCGGCTCCTGCTGGGTCAGGGGCAGCGCCTTGATCCCCTTTTCCTGTTCCATGTGGGCCACCCACAGCGCGGTGATCTCGGGGTCGGCGAGATCCGCCTTGTTGAGCACCTTGATCACCGGAGTATCGCCGCGCAGCTCGGGCACCAGCGGGTTTTCGCTGGAGAAGGGGATGCGGGCGTCGAGCATCTCTATGATGACATCGACCTGGGGCATGACCTCGGCAATCTCTTTGCGGGCCTTGTGCATGTGGCCGGGGAACCAGTTGATGGACATATCCGTTACTCTCATCTAGGGACTGCGGGCGCGGGCTTGCGGTGGCGCGAGCGGCGGGCGATGGCGGACGCAGGGCGTCGCAAGGGGGCGCATTTTACCTGCACCCGCCCCGATTTGACAGGCCATTCTAACCGCCAGCCGGCAAACCGGCCAGATTTTCGCCCGCACTCTCCCCGCGTCAGCCGATCTGGCCAGCCCTGGCTATTGATAGATAAGCTATTGATACAACATAACATTCACGCAACACCTTCATCGGATTGTCATCCAGTTTCACTAAAAGTGTCATCTGCGACCTCTAGGCTGCGCTCAGGTTTTACAAGGAGCGAACCCCAATGAGAAAGATGGCAGGACTTGCATTGATGATCGGCGCCGCCCTGGCCGCCGGCTGCAACTCCAACAACGACAGCAGTGCGCCCGCCCCCGGCGCCAAGAACGTGATCTTCTTCCTCGGCGACGGCATGGGTCTCAACACCCTGACCGCCGCCCGCATCTACGGCGTCGGTGAAGAGGGCAGCCTCACCATCGATACCCTGCCGGAGACGGCCTTCATCAAGACCTTCTCCCACGACGCCCAGGTGACCGACTCGGCCCCCTCCATGTCCGCCTACATGACCGGGGTCAAGAGCAACAACGGTGTCATCAGCATGGACGGCGATGCCACCCAGGAGAACGACTGCAGCAAGAGCGCCGGCAAGCCGGTCACCACCTTGCTGGAGCTGGCCAAGGCCGCCGGCCGCGGCACCGGCGTGGTCACCACCACCCGGGTGACCCACGCCACCCCGGCCGCCACCTATGCCCACCTCTGCAACCGGGATCTGGAAGCGGACATCGCCGCCCAGCTGGTACCTGGCGGCGCCGGTTACAACAGCGCTCTCAAAGAGGGGGTGGACGTGGTACTCGGCGGCGGCAGCAGCTTCTTCTTGCCCAAGGCCGACAAGGGCAAGCGCGAGGATGGCCGCAACCTCATCGACGAGATGAAGGCCAAGGGCTACCAGTTTGCCGCAACCCTGGACGAGCTGAACCAGGCCGATGCGAGCAAGCCGTTGCTGGGACTGTTTGGCTCAAGCCACATGAAATATGACCTGGACCGACCCGCCAGCGAGCCTTCCCTGACCCAGATGACCCTGGCCGCCATCAAGCAGCTCAAGGACAAGAAACAGGGCTACTTCCTGATGGTGGAAGGGGGGCGCATCGACCACGCCCTGCACGACACCAACGCCAAGCGTGCCCTGCAGGACACCCTCGCCTTCGACAACGCCATCAAGGCGACCATCGACGAGGTGAAGAAAACCGACCCCGAGCTGAAAAACACCCTGATCGTGGTCACCGCCGACCATGACCACACCTTGGTGCTGAACGGCTACGCCAAGCGGACCGGCAAGACCACCGCCGACAACCCCGGCGTACTCGGGCTGGTGAAGAACTACGAAACCGGCGAACCGAGCAAGGATGCCGACGGCATGCCCTACACCATCATCGGCTTTGGCAACGGCTACAACCGGGTGGATGGTCCGCGCAGCAGTGTGGCACCGCTGGACGACGCCACCGTCTCTGCCAACGACTATCACCAGGAGGTGGTGGTCAAGGTAGGCGAGATAGGCAACGAGACTCACGGCGGCACCGACGTCTTCCTCGGCGCCATCGGCCAGGGAGCGGAGAGCTTCCACGGCTCACTCGACAACACCGCCGTGTTCGGCAAGGTCAAGGCTGCGGCCGGGCTGTAAGGAGCATTCCCATGAAAAGCGCCATGAAACAAAAACTGCATAAAACCCTGATCAGCACTGCCCTGCTGGCCGCCCTCGGCGGCGCGGCCCAGGCACAGGCCAGCGACGCCAAGAACGTTATCCTGTTTATCGGCGACGGCATGGGCCCCACGGTGCTCACCGCCACCCGCCTCTACAAGGTGGGGGAAGAGGGCAATCTGGAGATAATGAAGCTGGCCCGCAGCGCCCGCATCAAGACCTTCTCCAACGACGCCCAGACCACCGACTCGGCCCCCTCCATGGCGGCCTACACCACCGGGGTCAAGATGAACAACGAGGTGATCGCCATGAGCAGCGACACCAAGGCCGTCGCGCCCGGCAAGGACGTCAACGGCAACAAAGGCATCAACAACTGCACCAGCGACAACGGCAAGCCGGTGCCCACCATTCTCGAACTGGCCAAGGCAGCCGGCAAGTCGGTGGGGGCCGTCACCACCACCGAGCTGACCCATGCCACCCCGGCCGCCACCTACTCCCACATCTGCCATCGGGACGCTGCCTACGCCATCGCCGAGCAGGCGGTACCGGGCGGTGCCGGCTTCAACACCGCGCTGGGGGATGGGGTCGACGTGCTGATGGGAGGCGGCGCCAACCACTGGACGCCCTACAACAGCACCAGCAACAAGGGCGGTCGCGCCGACGGACGGGATCTCACCGCCGAGCTGACTGCCCAGGGCTACCACTACGTCACCACCAAAGATGATCTGGCTGGCGTCAACTCGGGCAAGGTGCTTGGGCTGTTCAGCGCCAAGTCCCACCTCGACTACGAGCTGGACCGGGTCGCCAAGGGGGCGGCAAGCACCCAGCCCTCTCTTTCGGAGATGACCGCCAAGGCGATCGATCTACTCAGCCAGAACAGTCAGGGTTACTTCCTGATGGTGGAAGGGGGTCGCATCGATCACGCCCTGCACGGCACCAATGCCAAGCGCTCGCTCACCGACGCGGTGGCGCTGGACGAGGCGGTCAAGACGGCGCTCGGCAAGGTGGATCTGAAAGATACCCTGATCGTGGTCACCGCCGACCATGACCACACCATGACCATCAACGGCTACTCCGCCAAGGGCAACAAGGTGCTGGACCTGGTGAAAAATGGCGACGGCTCGACCCAGAACGATGTGGATGGCAAGCCGTTCACTACCCTGGTGTTCGGCAACGGCCCCAACCGCGCCGACGTGCGCCCCACCCTCACCAGCGATCAGGTGATGGCGGACGACTACCTGCAAGAGACCGGGGTCAAGCTGGGCTCCGAGACCCACGGCGGCGGCGATGTGATGCTGTTTGCCGACGGCGCCGGCAGCAGCCGCTTCAAGGGGACGCTGGATAACACCAAGGTGTTCGGCAAGCTCAAGGAGGCGCTCGGTCTGTAAACGACAGGGCCCGGCCAGATGCCGGGCCCTGCTCGCTCGAGCGAGACGGCATGATGCGATATTTATTACCCTTGTGGCTGCTTGGTTGCAGCCTCTCTTTTTCCCTCCTGGCCGATGAAGTCCCCGACCTGGCTGCCCGCATCCGCTATCAGGACAGGGTGACCAGCAGCGACGGCATCAGCAAGGAGAGCCAGTGGCAGGAGAAGTGGCTGCGGGTCGGCGACCAGGTGTGGAGCCAGCGGCTCATTCCCCTCCCCCTGGCCCGTGCCTACCACGCCGCCCACGATGCCACCCCGGGCCACAAGCACTTTACCCACCAGATGGCGGCGCGCTGGGTGACCCGCAACCAGCAGGATGAGCTGCAGCTGCGCTACGCCGACAACTGGCACAACCAGCTGGTGGAGGTACCGGAGGAGGAGTATGGCCAGGTGGCCTTCAAGCCCGACTGGCCCAGGATCCGCCACCTCATCAACCCGGCCCTGCTGCAGGAGATGACCCCCCTCGACGAGGCGGCCCCCGAGCAGGCGCGCTGGTATGGGAAGCGCGAGGGCAAGCAGCGCACCCGCATCCTCTGGTCGAGCCGCTGGCAGCTGCCGCTGGTGGTGGAGTCGGCCAGCCTCGACGGCTATCGCAGCTACCGGATGGAGGTGACCCTCAAATCCCTGCCCAAAGCCCTGCCCTGGCAGCAGCTGGAGGGCTACCAGACCCTGGATCTGCGAGATTTCTTCGACTGACGGGACGCCCCGAACAGGGTGGGCTGACTTGTGCCGACGGGGTGGTACACTCTGTGTACTCATCCCGGATCAGGTCTGCCATGCGAATTTCCGCTCTCCTGCTGCTGTTTTGCTCCCTGCTCTTTTCCGCCCTGCCGGCCCGGGCCGTGGTGGTCATCGCCGCCGAGATCCCGCCTTATGTGATCCGCTCCAATCAGGGGGCCCCGAGCGGCATGGTCATCGAGGTGCTGGAAGAGGCCGCCCGCCGGCTCAAGGAGCCGCTGACCATCGAGCTGATGCCGCTGGCCCGCGCCCTCAGCCAGGCCCGCTATCGCCGGAATGTCTTGCTGGTGCCGCCGGTGCGCAGCCCCCAGCGCGACCCTCAGTTTCTCTGGATTGTCCCCCTGATGGACGAGGCCTTCGTGCTGGTCAGCCATCGCCAGTACCACCCGACCCCCCTCACCATCAACGCCCTGCCCGGCCTCACCGTCGGCGTGATGCGCGGCTCCTTTGGCCAGAGCCTGCTGCGACCCTATCCGCAGGTGAAACAGGCGCTGGTGGCCGAGGAGATCCACAACGCCGACAAGCTGGCGCTCGGCCGCATCCAGGGCTGGGCGGTGGCCTGGAACAGCGCCCGCTACAACCAGCAGCAGGCCGGCCTGCCGCTGGCGGATCTGGTGCGCGGCGAAACCCTGCAACACTCTCCCCTGTACCTGGCTGCCAGCCCCCATTTTCCAACCGCCGAGGCGACCCGCTGGTACCAGACCATCGCCGCCATGCGCGACGACGGCAGCCTGGCGCGCATCATCAAACAGTACGATTACCAGGCGCCCTGACAAGCTTGTCAGGATAATTGCCAAAGCAGTTCAGAATGGTTATGGTATCCCCATGAAAGCGCTCATGATTTTGTCAAGTCTGCTCACACCCCGTTGAGCCCCCGCCCTCGCCCCTGACAGCGAGTCGTTGGGGGCATCGCATTCCCGATCTGTTTTTTCGTATCGCACACTCTTTTTTCGGCCAGCTTGCCCGTCATCCTGGCCATCAGACCCATTGATAAGGAATATCTTATGAAACAGCCACATCTCGTGATTTCCAGCCTGGATCTCGATCGCATCGAGCAGCTGCTCGGCAACCATCCCCAGCACCTGGCCCTGCAGGAGGAGCTGGATCGCGCCGAGATCCGCGAACCGGCCGACATGCCGCCGGACGTGGTGACCATGAACAGCACGGTGCGCTTCAAGATGCAGAGCAGCGGCAACGAATTCTGCCTGACCCTGGTCTACCCGCGGGACGTACAGGGAGACGAGTCGAAGATCTCCGTGCTGGCCCCGGTCGGCAGTGCTCTGCTTGGGCTCAAGGTGGGTGACAGCATCGCCTGGCCGGGCCCGGCCGGTCGCACCATCCAGGTGGAGATCCTGGAGGTGGTCTACCAGCCGGAGCGTGCCGGCGAGCTGCACCGCTAGCCCTCCCGGGCACGCGCCGGCCTGCATGACGGCGCCGGGCGTGCCCCTGCAGCTGATCCCGATCAAGCTTTGCCGCAGAAGTGGCGCCAATCCTGCCCTCCAGCCCCGCTTTCACTTGAGCCGGGACGAGGGGGCAGGTATCTTGTTGGCCGCGCCAGCACCCTGGCCGCAGATTTCAGGCTGACATCATGATTAAGATTGCCCTCATCGACGATCACCAGATCGTCCGCTCCGGTTTTGCCCAACTGCTCAATCTCGAACCCGACCTGCGGGTGGTGGCCGAATTCGGCTCCGCCGCCGAGGCGCTGGCGGGTCTGCCCGGCAGCGGGGTACAGCTGTGCGTGTGCGACATCTCCATGCCGGATCAATCCGGGCTGGATCTGCTCAAGCGCCTCCCCTCGGGGCTGGCCGTGGTGATGCTGTCGGTGCACGACAGCCCGGCCCTCATCGAGCAGGCCCTGCAGGCCGGCGCCAAGGGGTTCCTCTCCAAGCGCTGCAGCCCGGACGAGCTGATCGCCGCGGTGCGCACCGCCGCCCACGGCGGCTGTTACCTCACCCCGGACATCGCCCAAAAGCTCGCCTGCAACAGCCAGGATCCCCTCACCAATCGGGAGCGGGAGGTGGCGCAGCTGCTGGCGCGGGGACTGGAGGTGAAGGCCATCGCCGAGCAGCTCGGCCTCTCCCCCAAGACGGTGCACGTGCACCGCGCCAACCTGATGGACAAGCTCAAGGTCAGCAACAACGTGGAGCTGGCCCACCGCATGCTGGACAGCTGGTGATCGCTCGTCTGGCCAGCTATGTCGCCATCTCGCTGGCGGCCTGCTTCATCTTTGCCGCCGGCTGGTTTTGCCTGTGGAGCATTGGCCTGCATCTGGCGGGCTCCCCCATGCTGGCAGCCCTGCTGTTTCCCTTCGGCCTGCGGCTGGGGCTGCTCTTGCAAAGCCCGCTCGCCTACTGGCCACCGCTGCTGCTGTGCGAATCCCTGCTGCTCTACTGGCTCAACCAGGAGGTGGGGCTGCCGCTGTGGCCGCTCATTCAGGCGGGCAGCCTGCTCACCCTGCTGCCGCTGCTCATCGCCCGCCGCCAGCCGGTGCGCAACGACTGGCAGCAGCTGCTGGTGCTGCTGGCCACCGTCACGGTGGCCGCCGGGCTGCAATCCCTGCTCTGGCACCTGGCCGGCGAGGATGGCCTCACCGCCCTGCTGCTCACCCTCACCGGCGGGTTGACCCTCACCTCCACCTGCATGCTGATCTGGCACTACCTCACCCGCGCCACCTGGGTGCCGCTCGGCCCTGCGCTGGTGGATCAACCGGTGGACTGGCGCTTTCGCCACCTGGTCTGGTATTTGCTGCTGTTCGTGCTGAGCCTCTGGCTGCAGCTCGGCCTGCCGGACTCGCTGGTGCGCTTCACCCCGTTTTGCCTGGCCATTCCCATCATCGCCATGGCCTGGCGCTACGGCTGGCAAGGGGCCCTGCTCGCCACCCTGATGAACACGGTGGCGCTGATGGCCGGCCAGGCCTGGCACGATCACCCGCTCGATCTGCTGCTCTCCCTGCTGGCCCAGAGCCTCACCGGCCTGCTGCTCGGCGCCGGCATCCAGCGCCAGCGCGAGCTCAACCAGGCGCTGACCCGCCAGCTCGCCCACAACCGCCAGCTCACCGAGCGGCTGCTGGAGACCGAAGAGAGCATCCGCAAGGAGGTGGCGCGCGAGCTGCACGACGACATCGGCCAGACCATCACCGCCATCCGCACCCAGGCCGGCATAGCGCGCCGGTTGGCGCCTGACAACGCCGGGGTGGGCCAGAGCAGCGCCCTTATCGAGACCCTGTCGCTTGGCATCTACGACGCGGTGCGCGGCCTGCTCGGCCGGCTGCGCCCCCGCCAGCTCGACGACATGAGCCTGGAGCAGGCGGTGCGCGCCCTGCTGCGCGAGCTTGAGCTGGAGCGCCGTGGCATCGTTACCCGGCTGGAGTGGCAGCTGGCGGACACCGGCCTCTCCGATGCCCAGCGGGTCACCCTGTTTCGGGTCTGTCAGGAGGGGCTCAACAACGTGGTCAAACACGCCAACGCCAGCTCGGTCACCATCCGGGCCCAGCGCCAGGGGGAGCGACTGACCCTGCTGCTGGAAGACGATGGCTGCGGCCTGCCCGAGCACCGCACGCCCCAGGGCTACGGCCTGCTCGGCATTCGCGAGCGGGTGCAGGCGCTGGGGGGCTCGCTGCAACTCTCCTGCGTACACGGTACCCAGCTGACCGTGACCCTGCCCGATCGCAAGCGGGAGGAAAACCATGAATAAGCCCACTCTCCGGCCGGGATCGCTTCCATGCTGAGCTTTATGCGCAGTGCGCCGCCTCAACCCCTCATCCGCGATCAGGCCGAGATCGACGCCTGTTATCGCCACTGGCGGTTGCACATACTGCTGACCATGTACCTGGGCTACGCGGTCTTCTACTTCACCCGCAAGAGCTTCAACTTCGCCATGCCGGACATGCTGGCCAGCGGCATGCTGGCCAAGGCCGACATCGGCATGCTGTGGACCCTGTTCTACATCACCTACGGCTGCTCCAAGTTCTTCTCCGGCATCATCAGCGACCGCGCCAACCCGCGCTACTTCATGGGCCTCGGCCTGATGGCCACCGGGGTCATCAATATCCTGTTCGGGCTCTCGTCGTCGCTGTGGCTGTTTGCCGCCCTCTGGGTGGCCAACGCCTTCTTCCAGGGCTGGGGCTGGCCCCCCTGCTCCAAGCTGCTCACCAGCTGGTATTCGCGCAGCGAGCGCGGCTTCTGGTGGTCGGCCTGGAACACGGCCCACAACGTGGGCGGCGCACTCATCCCCCTCATCGTCAGCACCCTCGCCCTGCAGCACGGCTGGCGCTACGGCATGATAGTGCCCGGCCTTATCGCTATCGTCGCAGGGCTGTTTCTCTGCTGGCGGCTGCGGGACACCCCGAGCGCCATGGGGTTGCCCACGGTGGGCGAGTGGCGCAGCGATGCGCTGGAGCTGGCCCAGCAGACTCAGGATGCGGGGCTCTCCCATCGCCAGATCCTGCGCAAATACGTGCTCGGCAACCCCTACATCTGGCTGCTGGCCTGCTGCTACGTGCTGGTCTACGTGGTGCGCACCGCCATCAACGACTGGGGCAACCTCTACATGACAGAACAGCGCGGCTTCAATCTGATGAGCGCCAACTCGGCCATCTCCATGTTCGAGGTGGGGGGCTTTATCGGTGCCCTGGTGGCGGGCTGGGGATCGGACAAGCTGTTCAACGGCAACCGCGGGCCCATGAACCTCATCTTCGCGGTGGGGATATTGCTCTCGGTGGGGTCGCTGTGGCTGATGCCCTTCTTCAGCTACGTGATGCAGGCGGCCTGCTTCTTCACCATCGGCTTCTTCGTGTTCGGCCCCCAGATGCTGATCGGCATGGCGGCGGCGGAGTGCTCCCACAAGAACTCGGCCGGGGCCGCCACCGGCTTCGTCGGCCTGTTCGCCTACATGGGGGCGGCGCTCTCTGGCTATCCGCTGGCCAAGGTGATGGAGATCTGGCACTGGCAAGGCTTCTTCGTGGTCATCTCGGTGGCGGCCGGCGTCTCCGCCCTGTTGCTGCTCCCCTTCCTCAAGGCGCAGGCCCCCCGCCCTCGCGAGGCGGCCTGACTCACCCCGGCAGACCCGCCTCTTGCCCTCCCTTTGGTTTGAGCGCGGGCGCCGTCGGTCTGCGCCTGCCACCCACACCTCGCCCCCCTTTACCACTCATGTGAAGCTGATTGTGGGCGCACGCCAGCCGGCTGAGCAGCAATTGGCACTGCTGACGGCGGGTCCCCTTGTAACAAAATGTGCTGGATACATTTTGGGCTTGAACCCGCCCCATTAGATAGATATGTTGTTTTCGTGTGATTTTATGAGTGTCGCCACGGGGAAAATGCGCCACTAACCTATTGAGTCATCTGGCACAATCGGCATTTGGTACATTTTTCACTCAGCTGGTGGCGAATAGAATCCCATATGGGGCTTTCGCCTCAATCAAGACAATAATCCTGTCTTGCCCTGTTGCCGGATGCAGCAGTCTCTTGTGCCACGGAGTCGCACGGGATCAGGTTCAAGGCTGAACACACTTTTGACAGAGACGTCACTTATGATCAAAAAACTCATTCTCTCTACCCTGCTGCTGTGCGGGCTGGCCAACGCGGCCCCCAGTTCCACCCTGGATGCCGTGCTGGAGCGCGGCGTGCTGCGGGTCGGTTTCGACGCCGGCTATCAACCCTTCGAGATGACCAACAAGCAGGGCCAGTACATCGGCTTTGACGTGGATCTGGCCAAGATGGTCGCCAAGGAGATGGGCGTCAAGGTGGAGTTCGTCAACACCGCCTGGGATGGCATCATCCCCGCGCTCTTGACCGACAAGTTCGACGTCATCATGGGCGGCATGACCGTCACTCCCCAGCGCAACCTGCGCGTCAACTTCGCCGACCCCTATATCGTGGTCGGGCAGACCATAGTCGTGCGCAAGGACAAGGCTGGCGAGATCAAGTCCTTCACCGACCTCAACGACCCCAAGTACAAGATTGCGGTCAAGCTCGGCACCACCGGCGAGCAGGCGGTCAAGCGCCTGATCCCCAAAGCCACCCTGCTGCAGTTTGAAACCCAGGATGACGCCAAGCTGGAAGTGATCAACGGCAAGGTCGACGCCTTCGTCTACGACCTGCCCTACAACGCCATCTTCGCCACCCAGAACAAGGGCGCCGTGGTGCATCTGGACAAGCCGTTCACCTTCGAACCGCTGGCCTGGGCCATCCGCAAGGGGGATCAGGACACCCTCAACTGGTTCAACAACTACCTGCGCCAGATCAAGGGCGACGGCAGCTACGACCGCCTCTACAAGAAGTGGTTCGAATCCACCGCCTGGCTTGATCAGCTCAAGTAACCTCGCAAGGGGCGGCCCGCCGCCCCTTCACGCAGATCCCCACACAATAACTACAACGAGGTTGCGACAGTGCACAACCCAACAAGACAGATGGAAAAACAACCCAATCAACTGCTCTGGCACGGCGTCTTTCTGCTGATCGTGCTGGCCGCCCTGTTCGGCATCTACAAGGCCGTGCAATCGGTGGATTACACCTGGCGCTGGGAGCGGATCCCCCAATACATCGCCTATCAGGCGGAGCAGAAAAATTACGCCGAGTTCGACGGCACCGTGGTCGCCGGCACCACAGAGGCCGACAAGGGCAAGCTGTTCCTGCAAAACGATCTCGATCCCAACCAGCGCCAGCCCATCGCCGTCAGCGGTGGTCAGGTGGCGCAGGGGGATACCGTCTTTCGCGGCGATACCCTCGACACCCAGCTGAGCTGGACCGCCGGCCCCATCGCCTGGGGCGTCTGGATGACCATCAAGCTCTCGCTGGTGGCGGGCATCTTTGCCATCCTGCTCGGCACCCTGGCGGGGCTGGCACGGCTCTCCCCCAATCCGGCCCTGCGCAACCTGGCAATCACCTATGTGGAGCTCATCCGCGGCACCCCGCTGCTGGTGCAGATCTTCATTGTCTACTTCTTCATCGGCACCGTGCTGAACCTCGACCGGTTCACCGCCGGGGTGGCGGCACTGGCGGTCTTCACCGGCGCCTATGTGGCGGAAATCGTGCGGGCCGGCATCAGCTCCATCCACAAGGGGCAGATGGAAGCGGGTCGCAGCCTTGGCATGACCTCGGCCCAGACCATGCGCTACGTGATCCTGCCTCAAGCTTTCAAGCGGGTACTGCCGCCGCTGGCGGGCCAGTTCATCAACCTGATCAAGGACTCTTCGCTGGTCTCGGTCATCTCCATCACGGATCTCACCAAGGCGGGACGGGAGGTGGTGAGCTCCACCTTCAGCCCGTTCGAGGTGTGGTTCACCGTGGCCCTGCTCTATCTGGTGCTGACCGGCACTCTCTCCTTCCTTGTACGCCGTCTGGAGGTGAAATATGCGCGCAGCAACTGATCCGATTATCAAGGCAAGCTCAGTGGAGAAGTTCTACGGCAGCGAGGTGCACGCCCTCAAGAACGTCAGCACCCAGGTGGCCGAAGGGGAAGTGGTGGTGATCGTGGGCCCCAGCGGCTCCGGCAAGTCCACCTTCCTGCGCACCCTCAACCAGCTGGAGACCATCAACGATGGCAATATCGTGGTGGATGGCATCAGCCTCACCGAGCCCGGCGACGTCAACAAGCTGCGAGAAGAGGTGGGCATGGTGTTCCAGTCCTTCAACCTCTTCCCCCATCTGAGCGTGCTGGACAACATCTGCCTCGCACCGCAGAAGGTGCGTGGGCTGTCGCGCAAGGACGCCGAGGACAGAGCCAAGGCCCTGCTGCTCAAGGTAGGGCTCTCCAACAAGGCCCAGAGCTACCCCTCCCAGCTCTCCGGCGGCCAGCAGCAGCGGGTGGCCATCGCCCGGGCGCTCGCCATGCAGCCGCGCATCATGTTGTTTGACGAGCCCACCAGCGCACTCGACCCCGAGATGGTGGGCGAGGTGCTGGACGTGATGAAGGGGCTGGCCCGCGAGGGGATGACCATGGTGGTGGTCACCCACGAGATGGGTTTTGCCCGGGAAGTGGCGGATCGGGTACTGTTCATGGAGAGCGGCGAGCTGCTGGTGGACGAGAAGCCGGCGGATTTCTTCGACAATCCCCCCTCCCCACGCCTGCGCCAGTTCCTGAGCCAGGTGCTCTAAGGGATAACGCACAAAAAGAAAGAGGGAGCCCATGGCTCCCTCTTTGCGTTGATACCCTGCCGACTGCGTCTATTTTGTCGCTTTGCGCTTTGCTTCATCCAGCATGGTTTGCAGTGCCGGCATGTTGCGCTCGGCCAGGGATTTACCCACCAGCGAGCTCTCCTGAAAGATGGCGGGCATGGTATCCAAGGATTTTTTCCCGACCGGGCTCTGATAGAAGGCGATCAGATCCTTGAGCTCAGCTTCGGTGAAATGTTTGCGGTAGATGGCGGCCACCTCGGCACTCATGGCCGGCCAGGAGAGATAACGGGCAAACCAGGCCTCCAGTACATCGCGGTGCTGGGCCAGCTCCTGTGCATGTTCACCGGCGCCCCGAATGATCAGCGGAATCATCTGTGCCTGCATCTGAGCCTGCAGCTGCTCCGCCTGCTGCTCGCTGTTGAGCAGACTGACCAGCTCCTGAGCGGGATCGGCCCACACTCCGCCACTCCACAACAGGGCGATCACAGCCCCTCTCTTCACCCACTGCATAACTGCCTCATCAACCATTTGAAAACAACAGGTTACATTGAATTTTCAAACAGACCAGTCGCCAGATGGTGGTGAGGGATGAGGGAATGCGGTTGTCATATGGGCAAGATCAGGCTGACTATAAAAGCAACAGAGGGACTCATAGTCCCTCTGTTGCTTGGCCGACACGACGAGAAGGCTGAATCTGACCGGCTCCACCATCAGTTCAGCGTGGGGACTTTCCCAGATAATGCTCCACTATGGTCCGGATCCCGTCCCGCTTCTTGAGTTCGTAGAGATGCTTGTCGAACTGCTCGACAAAGTCCTCCTTGAAGCCGAACTCCCCCTTGCGGCTATAGCCGAGAAACCCCTGCTCCCTGCTGAGCACAGGCCCCTGCTTGAGCTGGGACATGTCGGCCACTGCCAGCTGGTTGCCCTTGATCATGCTGAGCAGCTCATAGAGCAGCGAGAGCCGGTCGTTGACGGTGCAGTCCACCCGGCCGCGCACGATCTTGAGCAGGTTCTCCCGGTTGCTCTTCACCTCCTCCAGCCCGATCTTCTGCTCTTTGATCGCCTGCCAGAAGGGGGCGCCGCCGATGGTAAAACCGGCATTCATGCCAAAGCGCAGGCCATAGTAGTCGATCGGGAACTGCGCCTGCGGGGTGTTGACGGCCACCCCGGCGCCGCACATCACCACCAGCTCTTCGTCGAGCAGGGGCTGGGAGTAGGGCCACATCCAGGGGCGACCGTCGGGCTGGTAGTAGGGCGGGAAGATGGCGAAGGCGCTGCCCTGCTCCACCATGCTCAGACCCCGTCGCCAGGGCATGGCCTTGATCACCACCTCGTAGCCATCCATGGAGGCCGTCACGCTGCGCACTATGTCGGCATAGATCCCCTTCACCTCCTCTCCCTCCTGCCAGGAGTAGGGGGGATAGTTGGCATCGGCCAGGATCTCGACCCGGGTCTTGGCCTGCGCCAGCAGGCAGACCCCCATCAACAAACAACACCACAGCCGCATCATCTGCCACTCCAGAGGTAGAAAGCCTCATCAAGCATAGTCACTGCACCCGCCGCTCAGGGAGTCGTCATACCAATTGATGGGTCGCCGCTGGCCACATGTCACATCCAGCTCCAGCTGAACACATCCACTGAAGCAAAATGTTAATGAAAGTTTGCATTCATCCTTTATGCTGGAGAGCAATTGCTCTGACTGGATACCCGACATGGATGTGCAACTGCTCCTGCTCTACCTCTCGCCGATCTTTGTGGCCTTTATCGGCTGGGAGATGCTCTACCTGCGCAAGCATGGCGCCGCCTTTCCCAGCGCCGGCTACCAGTGGAGGGATCTCTTCGCCAACGCCACCCTGGCGCTGATGCATCAGGGGGGCGACGCGCTGGCGGCCATCGCCATCGCCTACCTCTACGACGCCCTCTGGGGCTGGCGGCTGCTGGACATAGAGCTGAACGTCTGGAGCCTGTTGCTGCTCTTCCTGCTGCAGGATCTCTGCTACTGGCTGTTCCACTTCGCGAGCCACCATGTGCGCTGGCTCTGGGCCTCCCACGTGGTGCACCACAGCTCGGAGCGGCTCAACCTCTCCACCGCCTTTCGCCAGAGCCTGATGTACCCGGTCTCCGGCATGTGGCTGTTCTGGATCCCCATGATCCTCATCGGCTTCCCGCCCGAGGCCGTGGTCGCCACCGTGCTCTTGAGCCTGGGCTTCCAGTTCTTCGTCCACACCCAGGTGGTGGGCAAGCTTGGCTGGCTCGAGGCCATCTTCAACACCCCTTCCCACCACAGGGTGCACCACGCCAGCAACGCCAAATATATCGATCGCAACTTCGCCGGGGTGCTCATCATCTGGGACCGGCTGTTCGGTACCTTCGTGGAAGAAGACTTAGACGAGCCGTGTCGCTTCGGCATCACCAAGCCCATCCACAGCTTCAACCCGCTCACCCTCACCTTCCACGAGTGGCGCGACATGCTGCAAGAGGCCCGGGGCCTGCCCTGGCGACAGAAGCTCGCGGTGCTGTTTGGCAAGCCGGCCGGCCCCGCCAGTCGCTAGGGACAACGTCGCAGACAAAAAGAGAGCGCCCTTGGGCGCTCTCTTGCATTGGGTCACCACCTCACTCAGACGTGGGCAAAAGACCAGACGGCGGGAATGAGGCTCAGCAGCGTCACCCCGGCCAGCAGACGCTCGCGACCGCTCAGGGGCTGATCGGCCCCCAGCTGGCGCCGGCTGTACAGGAACAGCAGCAGACCCGGCCCGTAGAGCAGCAAGGAGAGCAGCAGGTACTCCATTCCGGCGGCGTAGAGCAGCCAGAGGCCATAGCCGCTCGACACCAGCGCCACCGCTCGCATCAGGAGGTTCCCCTGCCCGCTGGAGGCGAGCTTGAGCAGGAACAGGCCGATCAGCAGGTAGGGCACCAGGATCATGGAGGTGGAGATGAGCAGCAGGTTGGTGTAGCCCTTGCCGAGCAGCCACACCAGCAGCAGACAGCCCTGCACCGTCAGGCTGGTGAGCCAGAGCGAGGCGATGGGGGTGCCGTTGCGGTTCTGGCGCCGGAAGATGGCCGGGAAGGCGCCGTGGCCCGCCGCGCTGAACGGCACCTCGGCCGAGAAGAGGGTCCAGCTCACGTAGGAGGCGAGCACCGAGACGATAAGGCCGGCGCTGATGAGCAGCTTGCCCCAGGAGCCGGTCATCTGGGCCATCAGCCCAGCCATGGAGGGGTTGGGCAGGGCCGCGAGCTCGGGGCGGCTCAATATCCCGAGCGCCAGCACCGAGATGAGCACATAGAGCAGCAGCGCCAGCACCACCCCGAGCACGGTGGCCGTGCCCACGTCCCGCCTGTTTCTGGCCCGGGCCGACAGCACAGCCGCCCCCTCGATGCCGGTGAAGACCCAGAGGGTGATCAGCATGGTGTTGCGCACCTGCTCGGAGACCGGCGTCGCCAGGGTGCTCCCCTGCTGATCCGCCGCGAAAGTGACCGGGTCGAACCAGTAGCAGGCAAACAGGATGAACAGCAGCAGCGGCAGGCTCTTGGCCAGGGTCGCCACCAGGTTGAACAGGGCCGCCTGCTGCACGCCGCGGGCCACCAGCAGGTGCACCGCCCAGAGGATGCAGGACTCGCCGATGAAGGCCGCCAAGGTGTTGCCCTCGCCAAACCAGACCCGCTCCGGGGTGTCGACGAAGCTGCCCAGCGCCGCGAAGGCGATCACCAGATAACCCACCACGCCGATGGTGGCGCACAGCCAATAGCCCCAGGCGGAGAAGAAGCCCACCAGATCGCCGAAACCGGCCCGGGCATAGCTGTAGATGCCGCCATCTAGCTCCGGCCTTAAGCGCGACAGATAGAGAAAACTCATGGCGAGCGCCAGGATGCCGACCCCGGTGACGGCCCAGCCGATCAGCACGGCGCGCGCGCCGGCCACCTCGGCCATGTTCTGGGGCAGGCTGAAGATCCCCGCCCCCACCATGGAGCTGAACACCAGCGCGGTGAGGGACCAGAGCCCGATCTTGCTCTCTTTCATGGGCGCTCCTTAACGCAGCCGGCTGGCCAGCGCCTCAATGTGTTCCGGGCCGATGCCGCAGCAGCCGCCGATGAGGTTTGCCCCGGCCGCGCGCCAGCGCTCGGCCCAGCCAAGGTAATCCAGCGGCCCCAGATCGGTGCGGATCTCGTCCAGCCCGTCGTTGGCGGTCGCCTCCTTGGGTTGGGGCGGAAAGGCGTTGGCATAGGCGCCGAGCCGAATATCGGTGCGACCCTGCTCTTGCAACGCGGCGCCGGCCACCTTGAGCGCCCCTTCGATCACCTCGGGCTGACAGCAGTTGAACAGAATGGCGTCCACCCCGGCCGATGCCAGGGCGGCGACGGCGTCCGCCACCCGCTCACCGGAACGCAGGGTCGGCTCGCTGCCCGGCGCCTCGTCCTCCAGGGTGAAGGAGACCCAGAACGGCTTGCCATCCTCGGGCAGCAGGACCTGGATGGCCAGCGGCTCGGCGATGAGGCTCATGGTCTCCGCCAGCCAAAAATCTACTCGGGGGGAGAGCGCCCGAATAAGCGGGGTCGCCAGCTCGCTCACCCGGCCTGCGTCGAACAGGTCGGCACGGTAGGATCCAAAGAGCGGCGGCAAGGAGCCGGCCACCTGCACGCTACCCGGCTGCTCGTCGGCCACCTCCCGGGCCAGCTGACCGGCCAGCGCCGCCAGCTCCTCCCCCTCTGCCGCAAAACGCGCCTCACCGATATGAAACGGCACCAGCGCATAGCTGTTGGTGGTGATGACCCGGGCCCCGCTCGCCACATAGGCCCGGTGCACCTCGCGCACCGTCTCGGGGGCCTCCATCAGGGCCAGCGCCGACCACTCCGGCTGGCGAAACGGCGCGCCCCGCCGTGCCAGCTCGCGCCCCATGCCGCCATCCAGTATCCACAATGCCTGCGTATCCATCTGTCTCGTCTCTTGTTGTGTTGTTGTCTTGCTGTGCGGGACTGTGCGCTTTATCCGTTGCGCCTGCCCCGGCGGCGCGGCAACCCGTCGCCATCGTCACCCTGAATAAATCAGCCATAAAAACATACAGACGCCTAGATGGCCAAAACAAGATAAAGCAAAGCCCGCCCGACGGCAACCGGCATCACCGCAAAACCACAAACGCAGAAGGCAGAAAAGCAAGAGGCCACCCGAAGGTGGCCTCTTGTGGCAACAGAGGATCTGGCGGCTCAACGCCCGGCCAGTACCCGCTTGGTCTGCTTGACCCAGTCAGACACCCGACCCTGCTGGGGATACCCCTGCCAGATCTGCTCCCACTGGGCTGGGCTGAGCGGGCGGCCCAACCGGCGCTGCACCCCGGCATAGAGGTAGTCGTGAGCCGTGGTGTGTGCCTGGGCCGAGGTGAGAAACTTGGCCACCGGATCGGTCAGGCGCACGTCCCGCATGCCGAGCAGCGGGTAGTCGCTGTGCACCGCCGCCAGCATGGTCTCGCGCATGGCCGATTCGATGTAGCCACGGGCAAACAGGGCGGTCACCGACTCGAGCGATCCTTGATCCGGGCCGTGATACTCCTCGTCGAACACCGGACTCGGCTCCGCCACGGCGCTTTGCACCACCGCATCCGGATCCTGCTGCGGCACCACCACGGCTGCCTTGGGGGCTGCCGGTTTGGCGACTGTGGTGGCCTTGCGCGGCGCGCTCTGGCTGCAGGCACCGAGTGCCAGGGCGAGCGCCACACAGGCCAGCGCACGGGAATGAGACTGCATCTTCATGATTGCTAACTAGCTCCTTTTACGATTCCTGAGCGGGTTTCTCGGCCGGCGTGGGCTCGACCCGGGTGACCAGCAGCTGGTCGATCTTGTAGCTGTCGATGTCCACCACTTCGAACTTGTAACCGGCGTATTTGACCGAGTCGGTTCGCTTGGGGATCTTGCGCAGCATGTACATGATGAAGCCGGCAATGGTTTCATAATTCTGGTTTTCCGGGAACTCCTCGATGTCGAAGGCGCGCATCACGTCGGAGATGGGGGTCACCCCGTCTACCAGCCAGGAGTTCTCGTCCCGCTGCACGATCTGCTCTTCCACCACGTGGGTGGCCCACTCGCCCATGACGGTGCTCATCAGATCGTTCATGGTGACGATCCCCACCACCAGGGCATACTCGTTCATCACCACGGCAAAATCGCCCCTGTGGTTCTTGAAGTACTCCATCGCCTCGTAGAGGTTGAGGGTGTCGGGGATGATGATGACGTTCTGCACCAGCGAGCCGCTGTTGAGGTCGATGCTCTGGCCGCTGATGACCCGGATCAGCAGCTCCTTGGAGTCGACGAAGCCCTTGATGCTGTCGAGGTTGTGGTCACACACCAGGAACTTGTTGTGGGGGTGTTCGGCGATCTTGGCCTTGATGCTCTCCTCGCCCTCTTGCAGGGTGAAGTAGATGAGGCTCTCGCGCGCGGTCATGGCGGAGGTGACGCCGAGGGACTGCAGCTCGAACACGTTCTCGATGAGCTGGTGCTCCTCGCGCTGGATGACGCCCGCTTCGGCGCCCGCATCCATCACCGCATAGATATCGTCGGAGGTGATCTCATCGTTGCGCACCATGGAGATGCGCAGCAGGCGGAACAGGCCGTTGGCCATGCCGTTGAACAGCCACACCAGCGGCATCAGCAGGGTGACGCACAGCAGCATGGGGCGCACCACCACCACGGCGATCCGCTCCGGCATGGTCATGGCGAGGCGCTTGGGCATCAGATCGGCGATCAGGATGAACATGCCGGTGACGAACACGAAGGAGGTCGCCGAGCTGATTTCACTCAGCCAGGGCCCCTGATAGAACTCGGAGATGAACTCCTTGATGGCCGGGTTCAGGGCAGACTCGCCCAGGATACCGCCCAGGATGGCGACGGTGTTCAGCCCGATCTGCACCACGGTAAAGAAGTTGCCCGGCTGGGCCTGCAGTGCCAGTACCTTTTCGGCATGGCGGTTGCCCTCATCGGCCATCACCTGCAACTTGATCTTGCGGGAGGCGGCGAGGGAGATCTCGGAGAGAGAGAAGAACACGCTGCCGGCGACCAGCAGCATCAGGAAAAATAAACTATCGGCAAAACTCATGATTAACCTATTGCAACAGCCGCCTTAGCACAAGACGGCAAACTGGGTCCGGGGGACCGGACCGTGAGTCAATCCGGGACTCACACAGGGGGCATATTCTAGCAGAAAAGCGCCAAGCGGGTGGCGATATCTTGCACTGACTGAAAAGGCAACAAAAAAGGCGCTCAAAGCGCCTTTTTATGCATGTCAGACTCACCCTTTCCCCAGCAGGGTGCCCAGATCGTCCGCCTTGGTGTGGCGCACGTCCTTGCCCTTGACGTAGTAGACGATGTACTCGCAGATGTGCTGGCAGCGATCCCCCACCCGCTCGATGGCCCGCGCCGCCCACAGCACGTTGAGTACCTGGGGTATGGTGCGCGGATCTTCCATCATGTAGGTCATCAGCTCGCGAATGATGGACTCGTACTCCCGGTCCACCTTGTCATCTTCCTTGTAGACCGCCAGCGCCGCGTCCAGATCCATGCGGGCGAAGGCGTCCAGCACGTCGTGCAGCATCTTGATGGTGCGGCGGCCCATGTTCTCCAGCGACACCAGCGGCGGCTGCGGCTTGTTGGCGTTGTCGGTCAGCATGCGGGCGATCTTGTCCGCCACATCGCCGATGCGCTCCAGATCGGTGATGGTCTTGATGATGGCCATCACCAGCCGCAGGTCGGAGGCGGTGGGCTGGCGCTTGGCGATGATGCGGGTGCACTCCTCGTCGATCGCCACTTCCATGGCGTTGACCTTGTGGTCGTTGGCGACGATCTTGCGCGCCGCGTCCAGATCCTGATCGTGGATCGCCGCGATGGCGTCGGTCAGCTGCTGCTCCACCAGCCCGCCCATCACCAGCACCTGGTTGCGCACGCTCTCGAGCTCGGCATTGAACTGACCGGAGATGTGTTTGTTGAGGTTCATATTGTCCATACAAATAATCCTTGATGCTCCGAGTATGCCTTAGTCGTTGAACTGACCGGTAATCTGTTTGTTGATGCTCATCTTGCTCATCTTGCTCATCTTGCTCATCTCCATCGCCAGTATCCCTTAGCCGTAACGACCGGTGATGTAGTCTTCGGTCTTCTTCTTGGCCGGGGTGGTGAAGATGGTGTTGGTGTCCGAGTACTCGATGAGCTCGCCCATGTACATGAAGGCGGTCTGATCCGAGACCCGCGCCGCCTGCTGCATGTTGTGGGTCACGATCACCACGGTGAACTGGCTCTTGAGCTCGTTGATCAGCTCCTCGATGGTGAGGGTGGAGATGGGGTCGAGCGCCGAGGTCGGTTCATCGAGCAGCAGCACTTCCGGCTCGATGGCGATGGCACGGGCAATCACCAGCCGCTGCTGCTGACCACCGGAGAGGCCGAAGGCATTGTCGTGCAGGCGGTCCTTCACCTCGTCCCACAGGGCCGCGCCGCGCAGGGAGCGCTCGGCCGCCTCGTCCAGGGTGCGTCTGTCATTGATGCCTTGCAGGCGCAGGCCATAGACCACGTTCTCGTAGATGGACTTGGGGAAGGGGTTAGGGCGCTGGAACACCATGCCCACCTGACGGCGCAGAGCGGAGACATCGACGCTCTTGTCGTAGATGTTGTGACCGTGCAGCTGAATTTCGCCCTCGATGCGGCAGATCTCCACCAGGTCGTTCATCCGGTTGATGCAGCGCAGCAGGGTGGACTTGCCGCAGCCGGAGGGGCCGATAAAGGCGGTGACCTGGCCCTTGGGGATCTTCATGTTGACGTTGAACAGCGCCTGTTTGTTGCCGTAGTACAGGTTGAGATCCTTCACCTCCAGCGCGGTCTGCTCCGGGCTCAGGTTGAGCAGGTCGGTCGCGGTATGCTGGGTCGCTGCGGTCGTTACGTTGATCATCTGTTACCTCAAAATCTGTCGGTGGCGGCGGGCACTCTCATTGCCCGCGGCCGGAACGCTTGGCTGGCAGGGAACCCAGTTCCCTGCCCATCTCTGTAGTGGCTGGTCTATCAATGTTCCAGCGACCGGAATTTCTCACGCAAGTGGTTGCGGATACCGATGGCCGTCAGGTTGAGGCCGACGATCACCGTCACCAGCAGGAAGGAGGTGGCGTAGACCAGGGGACGCGCCGCCTCGACGTTGGGGCTCTGGAAGCCGACGTCATAGATGTGGAAGCCCAGGTGCATGAACTTGCGCTCCACGTGCAGATACGGGAAGTTGCCGTCCATCGGCAGGGTCGGCGCCAGTTTCACCACCCCCACCAGCATCAGCGGCGCCACTTCACCGGCCGCGCGGGCGATGGCCAGGATGAGGCCGGTCATGATGGCCGGGCTTGCCATGGGCAGCACGATGCGCCACAGGGTCTCGGCCTGGGTAGCCCCCAGCGCGAGGGACCCCTGACGGATGGTGCTCGGGATCCGGGCCAGCCCCTCTTCGGTGGAGACGATCACCACCGGCAGGGTCAGGATGGCCAGGGTCAGCGCCGACCAGATGACGCCAGGGGAGCCGAAGGTCGGGCTCGGCAGCGCTTCCGGATAGAACAGCTGGTCCAGCGAACCACCGAGGGTGTAGACGAAGAAGCCCAGACCGAACACGCCGTACACGATGGAGGGCACGCCCGCCAGGTTGATCACCGCGATGCGAATGATCTTGGTCAGGCTGTTCTTGCCCGCGTACTCGTGCAGGTAGACCGCTGCGATGACCCCCAGCGGAGTCACGATGATCGCCATCAGGAACACCATGAAGACGGTACCGAAGATGGCCGGGAACACCCCGCCCTCGGTGTTGGCCTCGCGCGGATCGTCGGAGACGAACTTGCCGATCTGGTGGAACCAGTAACCCACCTTGGCCGGCAGGCTCATGTCGTTGGGCCACACCACGTCCAGCACCTTGGACATGGGCATGGTCACCAGTTCGCCACGCATGTCCTTGACCGTGATGCTGTCTCTGTCCGCCTGGGCACGCAGGGAGAAGAGCTCCTTCTCCAGCACCTGATAACGATCGTTGAGGGCCTGACGCTCGCTCGCCAGCTCAGCTTTAAGCTGATCGGTCAGCTTGTCGTCCAGCTCGGCCTTGCGCTCTTTGAGGCGCAGCCGCTCCAGCTGGTAGTTGATGCTGCCGATGTCCCCTTTTTGCAGATCGTCGGCTTGGCTTGAGAGGCCATTGGCCCGCGCCAGCACCCGCTGCAGGGCAGGATGCAAGTCCGAGGTGAGCTCGCGGCCATCCTCTTTCACCCCCACTATGTAGCCGTAGAAGTTGCCGTTGGTGGCACGCTCCACCATGGCCAGCTCCGCCGGCAGGCTCTGGGACTTGATGTCGGTCTCCAGCACCCAGCGGAAGTCCAGGTCGACGAACTCGCGGTTGCCGGTCTTGACCAGATAGCGGGTCAGCAGCTCGCGCTCCTCCCCTGCCAGCGGCAGGCCGGCGGCCCGCAGCCGCTCGACCGGCACCAGCTCGCGGTCGTTGATTTCGCCGATCAGCACGCTCTTGTTGCCCTGGGCGTCTTCCAGTTGCCACTCATAGATGGGGTGGGGCCAGAAGTAGACCAGACCACGCCAGCCGATCAGCAGCAGCAGACCCAGTACCGCTACCAGACTCAGGCTGACGGCGCCGCCGGTCATCCAGATCCAGGGGGCCCCCGATTTAAACCACTTACCCATTGTCGATTCCTCGATCCTTACAGAGCAGCCCATCACAGGGAGCTGTATTTTTCACGCAACCGCTGACGGATGAACTCGGCCAGGGTATTGAACAAGAAGGTGAACACGAACAGCACGAAGGCGGCGAGGAACAGTACCCGATAGTGAGAGCTGCCCACTTCCGATTCCGGCATCTCCACCGCGATGTTGGCGGCCAGGGTGCGCAGCCCCTGGAACATGGAGAAGTCCATGATGGGGGTATTGCCGGTGGCCATCAGCACTATCATGGTCTCGCCCACGGCGCGGCCAAGGCCCATCATCACCGCCGAGAAAATGCCCGGGCTGGCGGTGAGGATCACCACCCGGCTCAGGGTCTGCCACGGCGTGGCACCGAGGGCCAGGGAGCCCTGGGTGAGGTGCTTGGGAACCGAGAATACCGCGTCCTCGGCGATGGAGAAGATGGTGGGAATGACCGCAAAGCCCATGGCGATGCCGACCACCAGGGAGTTGCGCTGGTCAAACTTGATGCCCATGTCGTGGGTCAACCAGATGCGCGAGTCACCGTGCATGAAGGCGTTCTCGATGAGCGGGCTCACCGCGAAGGCGCCCCAGCCAATCAGCAGCAGTACCGGGATCAGCAGGATGGCGTGCCACCCTTCCGGCAACCAGGCCTTGCCGCGCTCCGGCAGGTAGTTCCAGATCAGGGCTGTCAGCAGCATCCCCATCGGCAGCAGGATCAGCAGCAGCACCACGCCGGGCAGCGCCCCCTCGATGATGGGTGCGAGCCACAGACCGGCCAGGAAGCCGAGGATAACGGTCGGCAGGGCCGCCATGATCTCCACCGTCGGCTTGACGTATTTGCGCAGCCCCGCCGACATGAAGTAAGCGGTATAGATGGCGCCGGCGACGCCGAGCGGCACCGCAAACACCATGGCATAGAAGGAAGCCTTGAGGGTACCGAACACCAGCGGCACCAGGCTCAGCTTGGCCTCGAAGTCGTTGCTGGCGGAGGTGGACTGCCAGACGTACTGGGGCTCGGGGTAGCCTTCATACCACACCTGTTGCCAGAGCGCCGACCAGGTTACCTCGGGGTGCTCGTTCTCTACCGCAAACAGCTTGAAGGCATCCCCCTGCTGCATCAGCAGCACGTTGTGACGGGGGGAGATGGCCAGCGCAGCCAGCGGACCACCCTCCACCTTCTCGCTCAACAGCTTGGTTTCGCCGGTGGCGTGGAAGAAGCTGATGGTGCCACTCTTGTCGGCACTGATGAAACCCTTGCGAAAATGTTCCGGGGTCAGCAGCGCCACGGCACCATCGCCCTTGAAGTCGCGGATCTGGGTGAACTGGCGCTTGCCATCCCGGGCCACTTCGAACCACTGGGAGATGACGCCATTGTCGTTGCCCACCAGCAGGGAGGAGGCACCTGAGAGCAGCTCGACCCGGGTCACGTTGGCATCGGGGGCATTGATCTCCAGCACGTTGCGCAGTGAGATGTCGTTCAGGTTGTGAATGTCGTAGACCGAGAGGCGATTGCCCTCGCGCACGAACAGGATGCGCAGGTTGGGGGTCAGCAACATCTGATCCACGTGGCGCGGCAGGGAGGGGATGTTGTAGTTCTGGGCGCTCCACTCGACTTCGCCGGAGAGGAAGTTCTCCTCGCCGCTCATCACCATCATGACGCCGCGACCATCGGCGGTCACGGCCGCGGTGGCCATCTTGTCCTTGGTGGCTTCAAATACCATCAGCGACAGCGCCTTGCCCGCAGGGTCCACCACGACCGGCTCTTCGCCGAAGGGGTACTGCAGACTGGGTTCGATGACCCGCACGTCGTTGGGATAGGAGACCTTGAAAGCGGGCTGCACCACCTGGGCCTTGCCGTCGGCAAAACCGTAGGCCATCAGCTTCTGGCCCGGCGACGGCGGCGCGACGGCGGTGATGTCACCCTTTACCTGTGCCTGACCGAGCGACTGGCCCACCTTGACCTTGCCATCATTCTGGACGGCAAAGAAGTTGACCTGACCCTGGTCGCTGAAGCGATAGCCGATCTCGTTCTGCTCCTCCACCCCGAGCCAGGCGGTCTTGCCCTGAATGGGCAGGGTAAACGATGCGGTCGGCTCCATGGAGGCGCCATTGAAGATGGGTTTCACCACATAGAGCAGATAGAAGAAAATAAGCAACAGGGCGACCAGTACCAGGGCTCCGCCCGTGGTCACCCCGTACTTGGCCAACTTATCCTTGATACGGCGCTTTCTGCTCCCCGCCATAACCAGGTGCAACGATTCCGATGACATGCAAAACCTCAATGTGAGCTAGGCTTGGCGGCATTATATGGCGGTTGCATGACAGTTTTGTTACATGAAGGTCCCGTGAACCGGGCTTATTTGCAGGCAAGAAAACGGCATCAAAGATGCCATGAAGAAGATGGCAACCAACTGTTTTATAAGGTTAAAAATGTAGCGCAAGCGCCGCGGGAGCGCACCGCTTGCGCTGATGCGCCTCAATCGTCGGCGGCCGGGGTTTGTTGCAGTGCCAATCTGGCGGCCTTTTTCTCGGCGCGGCGACGCCTGAAGAAATCCGACAGCTGGGCCGAGCAGGCCTCTGCCAGCACGCCGCCGGCCAGCTCGACCCTGTGATTGTGACGCGGGTCCTGCAGGATCTCGAACACTGAGCCGGCAGCTCCGGTCTTCAAGTCCCGCGCGCCATAGACCACCCGCTTGACCCGGCTGTGGATCAGGGCACCGGCACACATGCAACAGGGTTCCAGGGTCACATAAAGGGTGGTGTCGAGCAGACGGTAATTTTGCAGCCGCTCGCCGGCAGCCCGGAGCGCCATCACCTCGGCATGGGCGCAGGCGTCGTGTTCGCTGATGGAGCGGTTCCAGCCCTCTGCGACGATCTCCTCCCCCAGCACCAGCACGGCGCCCACCGGGATCTCGCCGATCCCCTCGGCCCTGGCGGCCAGCGCCATGGCATGGCGCATCCAGCGTTCGTCCTGCTCGTGCTGGCTCGCCTGTGCTGCAACGTCCGATGGTTTCACGCCCTGCTCCTCTCTGACTGGTTGATGACGACAGATCATGCTGTCGGCGAAAGACGGTATCACGGCCCCGTGCCACCGATCTCTGTGGCATAGGTCCCGCCATCCATGCCTGCGGCGGGGCGGCGATTATGCCAAATCCCGCTGGCGCCCCCAAGTTCCATCTGTGCTGAGCAATAAAGAAGCAGTCAGCATCTCTATGATAAAAAAGGAGTTGCGTCCAAAGGTGCGGAACATTAGACTTCCTCCCCGTCAGCACAGACTGACCTTGTCGGCGTGTAGCGCAGCCAGGTAGCGCACTGTCATGGGGTGTCAGGGGTCGGAGGTTCAAATCCTCTCACGCCGACCATCATTCCCCGAAAATAGCCCAGTCCAGCGACTGGGCTATTTTTTGCCCGTCATCCCGATCTTCACCCGCCGCTCGCCGTTAGCCTCTCGTGTCACGCCCTCTCCTTCAAAGAGTCACCAGTCAGTTGCGGTACGGATTTTATTCAGAACCGCTTGAAACCTTTCTAGAGTATCGCTAGGATACGCGACTTTTCCGCCGGCAATTCGTACAGGGAGGTGGAAACCCGGGTGATGGAGTCACCAACCGGCTTGCAATCCAGTGAGGCAAGCACCCATGACGCAAGCAGTTGAAACACAACCCGAACACTCTCCCCTGCCCCAGCCGGCCACCGAAACCGGTGCCAACCAGTATGTGGCCGAGCATGGCCCCGTCGTACGGCTCGACATCGTCGATCTGGCGGCGCCGGACGATGACTACTGAACCGTCAGCCCTGGCGTCAACCCTTCCTGTCACGGGAGAGCAGGGTCGCGACACTCGGGATCATCTCCCCTTGATACCTCCTTTGAGGGCCAGGATGGCCCGCTGATACAAATAACAACAATATCCTGCGTAATGAAATAGCGGCAGTCATATCTGCTACCAGCGTTTCTCCCCTCACCTGCACACGCCATCCCTGAGGTGATACAAACCTACGTTATTGCCCATCACTTTCTCACTCTGCTGCCACTGGACCCCATTTGGTCCCATTGAGCGACTTAAGTTTTAAACAACCGTTCTCCAGCCAATGCCAGAAGGCACCAAGCGCTTGCTGGGTTGCTCAAACACATTTCATACGGACGTTTTTTGAAAGCTTGGAGTGAGGTCGGGATTTGTTTTTGCATTTGTAATTTTATTACGTAATAAGTTACATCCCATCGACTGTTCTCCCCCCGATATGGGGCCATCGCGAAGGGATGGAAAGCAAGAGCATAACCATCTGCATAGAGTTTTTGCGCTAATCAAACAAACTCATTTAAAACATATAGTTAACATCATTACCGAAACGGGTGTTTTAAAAAAGCTGTTGACGAATAGAGCAATATTTCGCACCTTATGAATCGTGTTATCCCGTTGTTACGGGAAGATTGAAAAAACAGGGATCGACTTTAGTCGTAGTTAATTAGTTCAAAATGTAATTATCAAAGGAGTGAACACTATGTCGGCACCGGCCCAGACCCACTGTAGCGCCCGTCTGCGCATCCAGGGCGAAATGCATCCCGATTACGCGCAAATTCTGACGCCGGACGCGGTGGCCCTGGTATCCGAACTGGTGGAACGCTTTGCTCCCCAACGGGACGAATTGTTGAAACAACGTGTGGCACGCCAGGCCCGTATCGATGGCGGCGAACTGCCGGACTTCCTGCCTGAGACTGCCCACATCCGCGCCGGCGACTGGACGGTACGCGGCATTCCTGCCGACCTGCAGGATCGCCGTGTGGAGATCACCGGCCCGGTCGAGCGCAAGATGGTGATCAACGCCCTCAACGCCAACGTCAAGGTGTTCATGGCGGACTTCGAAGATTCGCTGGCCCCCGCCTGGAACAAGGTGATCGAGGGTCAAATCAACCTGCGCGATGCGGTCAATGGCACCATTGCCTATCAGAGCCCGGAGGGGAAATCCTATACCCTAAATGCCGATCCGGCCGTGCTCATCTGCCGGGTGCGCGGTCTGCACCTGCCGGAAAAACACGTCACCTTTGATGGAGCCCCCATTCCCGGCGGCTTGTTCGACTTCGCCCTCTACTTCCTGCACAACCACAAGGCGCTGCTGGCCAAGGGATCCGGCCCCTACTTCTACGTACCCAAGCTGCAGAGCCACCTGGAAGGGCGCTGGTGGAGCGAGGTGTTCGCCTGGACCGAAGACAAGTTCGGCCTGCCCCGCGGCACCATCAAGGCCACCGTGCTGATCGAAACCCTGCCAGCGGTGTTCGAGATGGATGAGCTGCTCTATCAGATGAAGGATCACATCGTGGCCCTCAACTGCGGCCGCTGGGACTACATCTTCAGCTATATCAAGACCCTGAAGAATCACCCGGATCGCGTCCTGCCGGACCGCCAGGTGGTGACCATGGACAAGCCGTTCCTCTCCGCCTACTCGCGGCTGCTGATCAAGACCTGTCACAAGCGCGGCGCGCTGGCGATGGGGGGCATGGCCGCCTTCATTCCGGCCAAGGATGCCGCCGTCAACGAGCAGGTCTTCGCCAAGGTACATGCCGACAAACAGCGTGAAGCCGACAACGGCCACGATGGTACCTGGGTGGCCCACCCGGGCCTGGCCGACACCGCCATGGCCGTGTTCAACGCCACCATCCCGGCCGGCGCCAAGAACCAGATCGGCGTGCTGCGCGAGCAGGATGCCCCCATCACAGCCGCCGACCTGCTGGCACCCTGCGAGGGCGAGCGCACCGAGGCAGGCATGCGCACCAACATCCGGGTCGCTCTGCAATACCTGGAGGCCTGGATCAATGGCAACGGCTGCGTGCCTATCTACGGTCTGATGGAAGATGCGGCTACCGCCGAGATCTCCCGCACCTCCATCTGGCAATGGATCCGCCACGGCAAGAGCCTCTCCAACGGCCAGGTGGTGACCAAGGATCTGTTCCGCCAGATGCTGGCCGAGGAGCAGGAGGTGGTCAAACGCGAGGTGGGCGAAGCCCGCTGGCAGTCGGGTCGTTTCGCCGAGGCGAGCGCCCTGATGGAAGAGATCACCTGCGCCGATACCCTGATCGATTTTCTGACGCTGCCCGGTTACGAGCGGCTCTGAATCACGGGCTCCGCAAGGAGCTCGCCAATAACAAGTCAATGGAAACGTGAAATCAATGAAAGAGGGAACTGATATGGCACTGACCCGTGAGCAACAGATCCAGGCTATCGAGAAAGACTGGGCACAGAACCCCCGCTGGAAAGGGATCAAGCGTGGCTACAGCGCCGAGGACGTGGTCAACCTGCGCGGCAGCCTGCAGCCGCAGCACACCCTGGCCCAACGTGGCGCCGACAAGCTGTGGGAGCTGATCCACGGCGGCGCCAAGAAGGGCTACGTCAACTGTCTCGGCGCCCTGACCGGCGGCCAGGCGGTGCAACAGGCCAAGGCGGGGATCGAGGCAATTTACCTCTCCGGCTGGCAGGTAGCGGCAGACAACAACCTCTCCTCCACCATGTATCCGGATCAGTCCCTCTATCCGGCCAACTCGGTGCCGTCGGTGGTGGAGCGCATCAACAACTCCTTCGCCCGTGCCGACCAGATCCAGTGGGCCAACAAGGTCGGACCGCAAGACGAGGGTTTCATCGACTACTTCCTGCCCATCGTCGCGGATGCGGAAGCCGGCTTCGGCGGCGTGCTGAACGCCTTCGAACTGATGAAGGGGATGATCGAGGCAGGTGCCGCCGGCGTGCACTTCGAAGATCAGCTGGCCTCGGTGAAAAAATGCGGCCATATGGGCGGCAAGGTGCTGGTTCCGACCCAGGAAGCGGTGCAGAAGCTCGTCGCGGCTCGTCTGGCGGCCGACGTGTGCGGCACCAGCACCCTGGTGATCGCCCGTACCGACGCCAACGCGGCAGACCTGCTGACCACGGATGCGGATCCTTACGATGCGGACTTCCTGACTGGTGAGCGCACCGCCGAAGGCTTCTACAAGGTGCGTGCCGGCATCGATCAGGCCATCGCCCGCGGTCTGGCCTACGCCCCCTACGCCGACATGGTGTGGTGCGAAACCGCCAAGCCGGATCTGGACGAGGCGCGCAAGTTTGCCGAAGCGATCAAGGCCCAGTTCCCGGATCGCATCCTGGCCTACAACTGCTCCCCGAGCTTCAACTGGAAGAAGAACCTGGACGATGCCACCATCGCCCGCTTCCAGCAGGAGCTGTCCGACATGGGTTACAAGTACCAGTTCATCACCCTGGCAGGGATCCACAACATGTGGTTCCACATGTACGAGCTGGCCTACCAGTACGCCCGTGGCGAAGGGATGAAGCACTATGTCGAGATGGTGCAGCAACCCGAGTTCGCCGCCGCCGAGCGGGGCTACACCTTCGTGGCGCACCAGCAGGAGGTGGGCACCGGTTACTTCGACAAGGTGACCACCGTCATCCAGGGCGGCCAATCCTCGGTGACCGCGCTGACTGGCTCGACTGAAGAAGATCAGTTCCACTGATTAGGCAGAACTCTTTGAGAGAGTCCTTGAGATAGCAAAACCCCGGCCACTGGCCGGGGTTTCTTTTCTTTTTATTCATTGCTTAGGCGTCGCTCACGCTCAAGCACACCCGAAGGACTCAGAGCTCGAGGATCTCTTTAACAAAGGGGATGGTCAGCTTGCGCTTGGCACGAAAAGAGGCGTTGTCGAGCTGATTGAGGGTGGTGAGCAGGGTACGCATATCGCGCGAGAGACGGTTGAGCAGGAAGCGGCCCACGTCGATGGGCAGTTTGAAGCCCCGCAGCTCGGCACGCAGCTGCAGGGCACTGAGCTTGCCCTCATCGTCCAGCTCGTCGAGGTGGAAGCTCACCCCCCAATCGAGACGGGAGGCGAGATCCGGCAGCTGCAGCCCCAGTTTGCGCGGCGCGCTGCAACCGGTCACCACCAGGGTCCCCTCGCCCTTCTCCTTCCAACGATTGTAAAAGTCGAACAGGGCGCGCTCCCACAGGGCATTGCCAGCGATAGCCTCCAGGCTGTCGAGGCAGACCAGCGGCAGGCTTTCGAGGGCGTCGAGCATGCTGGGATCCAGCTGTTCGAACTGATCGAGGGAGAGATAGGCGGCGGCAGCGTCGCGAGCATTGACCTCGGCGCAGGTGGCGTGCAGCAGATGGGAGCGGCCCGATCCCTTGGCCCCCCAGAAATAGAGGAAAGGCGAACCCTGACCAATGGCCGCATTCTTGAGGGCGGTGATCAGATGAGCATTGTTGCCGGGATAAAAACTGACGAAGGTTTCATCATCCGGTAGTTGTACGGCTAAAGACAGTTGGGCCGGTTGCTTCACTCGTTGGGCTTTGACTGTGACATTTGCGGGCAAGTGTATCATCGCGAAGGCGGATAGAGAACCGCCCGGACGATGCCGGGCGGTGTGGATCCTCATAAAGGATCCAGGCTGCGACCATTGCTAACGGGAACGGCTACTCCTTGGCCGGCGCGCTCAAGCCCTGGCAGGAGAGCGCCCATGCCTCACAGCCGAACGGTCAGGATCCTCGGCCAGGATCAGGGCTGCGACCACTGGTAGCTCAGCCCCTCTGGGGTATCCGCCAGCTGGCGCAACCGGCTCTCCAGCTGCAGCCCGCGGATGAGCTCGGCCTTGTCCCCCTGCAGGCTCAGGTTGAAGGTCACCTTGTCCCCCTCCAGTTTGCCAATCTCCACCTTGGTGACGCTGGCCATCCCCTGCAGCATTTTCTGCACCGTGATCATGCCGTCGATGCCTGACAACCCCTCCACCACCAGTGTCTGGCTGGAGGCAACACCGGAGATGCGCGCCCCGTAGTTCTGCACCAGCCAGCCTGCCAGGGCATCGGCGAACGTCTGCGCCACCTCGGCCTGGGTGCCAGAACCCTCGCCTCTGGTCAGTTCGCTCAGCTCACCGCCGGCCTTGGGCCCGTAGAGACCCCAGTCGATGCTCCACTTGTCACCTTCAGGGGTGAGCTTGCCCAGCACCACCATCTCGGCACCGTAACGCTGGCTCGCCTTGAGGATGGGATCGGCGAAACGGCCCCAGACGTCGGTGGCATTGACCGCCATGTTGTCGTCCAAGTCCATCAGCGGAATGCTGACCGGCAGCCCCATCGCCTGGGCCTGGGTACGCAGGGCGACGGCCCAGCCATCGCTGGACTGATCCGGCAGAATGCGCCGCTCCCCTTCATTGATCACCAGCCAGATGGCCACTTGCGGCCGGGCCGGGCCCAGCAGGGCGAACTTGCTCTCGGCCACCAGGGCATTGACCTTGGTCACGTCGAAATCGGCCTTGAGAAACTTCACCGGCCCCACGTCCTGATAACCGTAGTGCTGCACGAACGCACCGGGGGCCGCCAGCGCCTTGACCACCGCCGGCTGGGTCAGGATGTCGCGCTTGCCGGTCACCTTGATCAGCACCTCGCCCAGAGCCTGGGACTGGGCTGCCGCCATGTCGCCGCTGGTGGGGGCCTTGCCCTGATAGAGATCGGTCACCTGAGCGGCCGACACCATGAATGACAAGCCGCAGCAGAGGGCGGTCACAACACGTTTGAGCATGAGAAAAGTCTCGAAATGGGAGATGGTGCTTATGGTAGCGGCAAGGCGCGCATGGCAGCAAGCCAGGGGCGGGAGAAACAGCGGAGCCGGCGAGGTGCCGGCTCCATTTGCGCGCCTGCAGGCACGCGATGAGGCGAGCGAGGCTTACTTGGTGCCGAAGATCTTGTCGCCGGCGTCGCCCAGACCCGGGACAATGTAGCCCTTCTCGTTCAGGCCCTGGTCGATGGAGGCGCAGAACAGCTCCACGTCCGGGTGAGCGGCTTCCAGCGCCTTGATGCCTTCCGGCGCGGCAACCAGCACCAGCACCTTGATGGACTGGCAGCCCTTCTTCTTGAGCAGGTCGATGGTGGCGATCATGGAGCCGCCGGTGGCCAGCATGGGGTCGATGACCAGCGCCAGACGTTCTTCGATGTTGCTGACAATCTTCTCGAAGTAGGGAACCGGCTGCAGGGTCTCTTCGTCGCGGTAGATACCGACCACGCTGACGCGGGCGCTCGGCATGTGCTCCAGCACGCCGTCCATCATGCCCAGACCGGCACGCAGGATGGGCACCACGGTGACCTTCTTGCCCTTGATCTGGTCAACTTCCACTGGCCCGTTCCAGCCATCGATGGTAACCTTCTCGGTTTCGAAGTCAGAGGTCGCTTCGTAGGTCAACAAACTGCCCACTTCCTTGGCCAGTTCACGGAAACGCTTGGTGCTGATATCGCCTTCACGCATCAGACCGATCTTGTGCTTGACCAGGGGGTGTTTGACTTCAACGACTTTCATTATTATCTCCTCTAACTGCCGCAAAAAAATCGCGGAATCATACAACAAAAGCCGCCGCTTGTAGAGCATTTCCGCGCAAAAACGCGCAAACGATTTCCTTTCTGGTTTTTCACCGCCACTGTTAGAATACGCCCCGAATTTTACCCTCCACTTCTTTATATGACGGGGAATACGCGTGACTGACAAAACCTCACTGAGCTACAAGGATGCTGGCGTGGATATCGATGCCGGCAATGCACTGGTTGAACGTATCAAGGGCGTGTCAAAGCGCACTCGTCGTCCTGAAGTCCTTGGTGGTCTTGGCGGCTTTGGGGCCTTGTGTCAAATCCCTGCGGGCTACAAGGAGCCGGTGCTGGTCTCCGGCACCGACGGGGTGGGCACCAAGCTGCGCCTCGCCATCAACCTGAAGAAGCACGACACCGTGGGCATCGATCTGGTGGCCATGTGCGTCAATGACCTGATCGTGCAGGGCGCCGAGCCCCTCTTCTTCCTCGATTACTATGCCACCGGCAAGCTGGACGTGGACACCGCCGCGGCCGTGGTCACCGGCATCGGTGCCGGCTGCGAGCAGTCCGGCTGCGCCCTGGTAGGCGGCGAAACCGCCGAGATGCCGGGCATGTATGAAGGGGAAGACTACGACATCGCCGGTTTCTGCGTCGGTGTGGTGGAGAAGAGCGAGATCATCGACGGCAGCAAGGTCGGCGAAGGGGATGCCCTGATCGCCCTGGCCGCCAGCGGCCCCCACTCCAACGGCTTCTCCCTCATTCGCAAGATCCTGGAAGTCTCCAAGGCCGACGTGCAGCAGCCACTGGGTGATACCACCCTGGCCAATGCCCTGCTGGAGCCGACCCGCATCTACGTGAAACCCGTGCTCAAGCTCATCAAGGAGTGCGAGATCCACGCCCTCTCCCACATCACCGGTGGCGGCTTCTGGGAAAACATCCCGCGCGTGCTGCCCGCCAACACCCAAGCGGTGATCGACGAGCAGAGCTGGCAGTGGCCGGCGGTGTTCAGCTGGCTGCAAGAGGCCGGCAACGTCACCCGCCACGAGATGTACCGCACCTTCAACTGCGGCGTCGGCATGATCATCGCCCTGCCGGCGGATCAGCTGGAAAAAGCGCTGACCCTGCTCAAGGCGGAAGGCGAGAACGCCTGGCATATCGGCCATATCGCCAAGGCGGCCGATGGTGAGGAGCAGGTCATCATTCAATGAATGACCGGATCAACAGCCAAATGACCTCCCCTATGAAACGCATCCTGGTGCTGATCTCCGGCAACGGCAGCAACCTGCAGACCATCCTCGACGGCTGTGCCGACGGCAAGATTGCCGGTGAGGTGGTCGGTGTCATCAGCAACAAGGCCGATGCCTATGGTCTGGTACGTGCCAAAGAGGCGGGGGTGGCCACCGCCATCCTCGCCCAGCAGCAGTTTGCCAGTCGGGAGGAGTATGACGCCGCCCTGCTGGCGCTGATGAACGACTATCAGCCCGACCTGGTGGTGCTGGCCGGGTTTATGCGGATCCTGAGTGCCGACCTGGTGCGGCACTTTGCCGGGCGGATGGTCAACATCCACCCCTCCCTGCTGCCCAAGTACCAAGGGCTGCACACCCATCAGCGCGCCATCGACGCCGGTGACGACGAACACGGCGCCAGCGTCCACTTCGTCACCGAAGAGCTCGACGGCGGCCCGGTGATCCTGCAGGCGCGCGTTCCCATCTTCGAAGGGGACACAGCCGAGGAGGTGGCGGCCCGGGTGCAGGTGCAGGAGCACAGCATCTACCCGCTGGTGGTGCAGTGGTTCTGTGAAGGCAGGCTGCAGATGCTGGAGGGGGCCGCCCTGCTCGACGGCGCTCTGCTCGGCCCCGCGGGTTATGCCAGCGAGTAACGGTTAACCGCAACATGCAAAATAGAACAAGGGAGGCTTCGGC
This sequence comes from Aeromonas sp. FDAARGOS 1408, assembly GCF_019048665.1. Classification (NCBI taxonomy): domain Bacteria; kingdom Pseudomonadati; phylum Pseudomonadota; class Gammaproteobacteria; order Aeromonadales; family Aeromonadaceae; genus Aeromonas; species Aeromonas sp. FDAARGOS 1408. Next base: position 2,514,551 of record NZ_CP077394.1, read on the forward strand.
CTCCCTTGTCATTTCTATCTACCAGCGCACTTGCTGCAGTCAGGTCCGATTACCCCGCTACGCGGCTAAACGAACCTAGACCGGATTGTCGATATCGATAAAGGTGACATCCAGCCCGTGCACCGTCGCCAGCCACTCCCCCAGCGCCTTGACACCGTAACGCTCGGTGGCGTGGTGACCGGCAGCGTAGAAGTGCATGCCCATCTCGCGGGCGGTGTGGATGGTCTGCTCGGAGGCCTCGCCAGAGATGAAGGCATCGATGCCCTGCTCCGCCGCCAGATTGATGTAGCTCTGGCCGCCACCGGTGCACCAGGCCACCGAGCGGATAAGCTCGGGGCCGCTGTCGCCACAATGGAGCGGTTCACGGCCGAGGCGCTCGGCAATCAGCTTGGCAAAATCGGCGCCGCTCATGGGCTCTTCCAGCTTGCCCACCATGGCGACGCTCTTGCTGTTCCAGGGCTCGAGGCCACGGCGCACCTTGATGCCCAGCAACTGGGCCAGCTGGGCGTTGTTGCCCACCTCGGGGTGCACGTCCAGCGGCAGGTGATAGGCAAACAGGTTGATGTCGTGGGTCAGCAGGGTCTTGATGCGGCGCTGTTTCATGCCGGTGATCTGGGCCGGCTCGCCGCTCCAGAAGTAGCCGTGATGGACCAGGATGGCATCGGCCCCGGCAGCCACGGCCGCGTCGATCAGAGCCTGACTGGCGGTCACGCCGGTCACCACCTTGCGAATGCGCTCACGCCCCTCCACCTGCAGGCCATTGGGGCAGTAATCCTTGATGGCGTGGGGTTCGAGCAGATGGTTGAGTACGCTTTCCAGTTTTCGATGAGAGATCATAGGGGTCCCTTATAAAGGCGCCGACCCCTGTGCTGCGATACAGGCAGGAATCGGGCTCATAACGCCGAGGCCCCATGATAATCGAGGCGGGCCGGCAAGACCATGATGCCTCCCGCACTGCGGCCCCTGGTCGGGCCCGGAATGGCCTCAGGCCGGCAGGTCGATCCCCGCCTCGCGCATCTGGGCCAGCTTGTAGCGCAGGGTGCGCGGGCTGATGCCGAGCCGGTCGGCCACCGCCTTGCGGCTGCCGTTGCAATCCTGCAGGGTGTCGAGAATGATCTGGTGCTCCTGCTGCTTGAGCTCGCTGCCCAGGTGTTCGCTGCCGCTGCTGCGCTCGTTGCTGACCAGGCGGATCTCCTCTTCCTCCACCTCTTCCAGAATGAGGTGCTCGCAGCCGATGAGGCCGTCGGGGCTCAGAATAAGGGCGCGCTGCACCACGTTGTCGAGCTCGCGCACGTTGCCGGGCCAGGGGTGAGCCAGCAGCCGTTCGCGGGCCGCCTCCGTCAGTTGCGGCGTCGGCAGTCCCTGCTGACCAGCATGCAGCGCCAGCAGGTGTTCCGCCAGCGGCAGTATGTCGCCGGGGCGCTCCCATAGCGCCGTCCAGCGCAGCGGGAAGACATTGAGGCGATAGTAGAGATCCTCGCGAAACAGGCCATCCTGCACCGCTTTTTTCAGATCCCGGTTGCTGGTGGCGATGACCCTCACATCGAGCGGGATCAGCTTGCGACTGCCGAGCCGCTCCACCTCTTTCTCCTGCAGCACCCGCAGCAGCTTGGCCTGCAGCCCCAGATCCATCTCGGTGATCTCATCGAGCAACAGGGTCCCCCCCTGCGCCTGTTCGAACTTGCCGGGGCACCCCTGCACGGCGCCGGTAAAGGCCCCCTTCTCGTAACCGAACAGGGTCGCCTCCAGCATGTTTTCCGGAATGGCAGCGCAGTTGATGGCGACGAAGGTCTGCTCGGCGCGGCTGGAGTTGTCGTGGATGTAGCGGGCCAGCACCTCTTTACCGGTCCCGCTCGGGCCGGTCACCATCACGGTGGCCTCGCTTCTGGCCACCCGGGTCGCCAGCTGGAACAGCTCGGCAGTCTTTGGATCGCCGTAAACCACGGCCCGTTTCTCCACCTTCTGGGCCGGCACATAACGACTGACCTGATTGAGCAATACCTCGGGGGAGAAGGGCTTGGCCAGATAGTCGATGGCGCCTTCGCGCATGGCACGCACCGCACCGTCGATGTTGGCGTAGGCGGTCATCAGGAGCACCGGCACCTGGGGATATTGCTGGCGGATATTGGCCAGCAGGGTCAGGCCGTCCATCCCCCCCATCTGGATATCCGAGATCACCATGTCGAAGCTCTGGCGCGACAGGGCCAGCAGGGCCCGCTCGCCGCTGTCCACCTCGCGGCACTCATAGCCGCCGAGCAACAGGGTATCCATCAGCGCTTCGCGCAGGCCATTGTCATCTTCCACTACCAGGATCCGGGCCTGAGTCATGCTACACCTCCCACCACAGCCAGCCTGGCCGCATTGATATTGATCCCTGCCGGATGGCGCTGACGCCCAACATGTCTCATGCGACACCTCCTAACTGCACCGCCTGCTGATGCAGGGGGAACGACAGGGTAAAACAGGTGCCCTCGCCGGGGACTGAGGCCACGCTGACCTCCCCCTGATGGGCACGGACGACGGATTGCACCACCGCCAGCCCAAGGCCTGTGCCCTGGGAGCGGGTGGTAAAGAAGGGTTCGAAGATCTGGCTGAGCAGGTGGGCGGGCATCCCCTTGCCGTTGTCGAGGATGCGCAGCTCCACCCGGGCGCCGCTGCGCACCGCGCTCACCAGCAAGGAGGTTGCCCCCGCCTGCTGGGCGTTGGCGATAAGGTTGTTGACTGCCCCCGCCAGCGCACTGTTGTTGGCCAGCAGGCAGAGATCGGGCTCCGGCGCCTCCATGTGCAGCTCGCAGCCCTGCTGGGCGCAGAAGGCTTCGGCACCCGCCTGCACTTCGGCCAGCAGTCCCTGTACCGAGGTGGGGGTCACCACCTGGTTGTCGCCGTTGCGGGCAAACAACAGGATGTCGTTGATCTGCTTCTCGAGATCCTGCAGGCGTGCCATCAGCTTTTGCTGGAACTGGCTGCGGGATTCGGGCTTGAGGGTGCGGTTGGCCAGGTTGGCGGCATAGAGCATGGCGGCGGAGAGCGGCGTGCGGATCTGGTGGGCCAGCGAGGCGGCCATGTTGCCAAGGGCCGACAACCGCTTCATGTGGTTGATGCGGTCTTGCAGCTGGCGGGTTTCGGTCAGATCGTTGATGAACACCAGCTGGCCCGGCTGATCCGGCAGCGGCTGGGTCGAGAGCTGGACCCGGCGCCCATCGCGCAGGGAGATCTCGTGGCCGTCATCCTCGCGGGGCTGAAAGCAGCGGTCGATGATCTGGCGCCAGGCCTGCCCTTCCAGCGGCTCCCCCAGCAGCGCCTTGGCGGCCGGGTTGGCGCGGGTGATCCGGCCCTCGCCGTCGAGCAGCAAGACACCGGTGGGCAGCGCCGTGAAGATGGCGTAAAGCTGGCTCACCTCGTGAGACTGGAGCGGGGTTTCTTGCGGCTGGGCTGTCATAAAGCTGACCTCAAACTAGCGACTGAGTCAGCTTATTCAATTTCCATGCCACTAAAATTTATACTTTAAATCAAAGCCTTGAAGCCAGGCGTCAAGGCTTTGACCCTTATGCTTCCTTGCTCATTCCGTATTTTTTCATCTTCTCCACCAGGGTGGTACGGCGCATGCCGAGCAGGTCGGCGGCGCGGGCAACCACCCCGTCCTGGGACTCCAGCGCCTGGCGGATCAGCTCCACTTCCAGGTCAGCCAGCATCTCCTTGAGGTTGACCCCCTCCTCCGGCAGTTGCATGGCGCGGGCGTGGCTGGCGGGCAGATCCAGCTCGGGCGGATCCTGGAACACCGCGGCCAGCGCATCGCGCTCGTCCATCTCGGTCAGCCGCTCGTCCCGCGGCTCGCAGGGCAGCAGCCGATAGCGGCTCGGCAGGTCGGCCACATCGACGATCTGCTGCGGGTAGAGGATGAGCAGCCGCTCCAGCAGGTTGGAGAGCTCGCGCACGTTGCCCGGCCAGGGGTACTGCATCAGGGACTCCATGGCGCGCTGGGTCAGGCGGATCATCCCCTGGTGCAGCTCGGCGTGGCGATTGAGCAGCTCCTGCAGCAACAGCGGGATGTCGTCGGCCCGATCCCGCAGCGGCGGAGTCTCGATGGGGAAGACGTTGAGGCGATAGTAGAGATCTTCACGGAAGACCTGGGTGCGGATCATCGCCTCCAGATCCCGGTGAGTGGCTGCGATGATGCGCACGTCCGCCTGAATGGGCTTGCCACCGCCGACCCGATCAAACATCCGCTCCTGCAGCACCCGCAGCAGCTTGACCTGCATCGGCAGCGGCATGTCGCCGATCTCGTCGAGAAACAGGGTGCCCCCCTGGGCCAGCTCGAAGCGGCCGCGCCGGGCGGCGATGGCGCCGGTGAAGGCCCCCTTCTCGTGGCCGAACAGCTCGCTCTCGAGCAGCTCGGCCGGAATGGCACCGCAGTTGATGGGCACGAAGGGGCCCGCGCTTCGGGCCGAGAGTTCATGGATGGCGCGCGCCACCACCTCCTTGCCGGTACCCGATTCGCCGAGGATCAGCACGTTGGCATCGGTCTCGGCCACCTGGCTGATGAGCCGGCGCACCTCCTGGATCCCCTTGCCCTTGCCCACCAGCAGGCGCAGCAGCGCCTGCCCCTTGTCATGGGTCTGCTGACGGGGGTGGAGGGAGACGAAGGCCTGGCAAAAGTGCAGATGGCGGGTCAGGGATTCGTAGGTGAAGGGAGACTCGGCCACCCCGATGAAGTTGCTGTTGGGGAAGTCGGCTTCCACCAGCGACAGGAAAGGCACCCGGGGAAAACCGGTCAGCAGCTCGCCCAGCGGCCGGCCATTGAGGGCACCGGTCAGTACCCCCTGCAGCGGGCCGGATGACTCGATGGCAACCTCCAGATCACCCTCGGCAACCTCCTGCCAGGGGATCCCCATGAACGAGAGAACTGTCCCCAACTGTTGGCGCCGCTGCGCATCGGCGTCAACAATCAACACTCCCATTGCCATCATATCCATCCCTCTATTCTCGACGTAACTTATTGTTTTATTGTGCTTATGTGGTCAAACCACGCACTTTATGCAGGATGCACAAAGTGCCAAAATTCCGACGCATTGTCAAAATTTGTCGCATTTCACCTAAGTTTATCGACCCAACGGCGCCACAAGATAAATTTTGTCGACACTTTTTTTGGGGTAACGCGGGCAGGCCGCAGGCAAACAAGAGGATGAGAGGAACAGGAGCGAGAGCGCCTGCTTGCGGCCCGTAGCGGGCCGCAAGCAGGCAGGATGGTCAATGGCGGGCGTGAGTGTGGGGCGCGGCGTAACGGCACTCGGGGAAGCGGCTGCAGGCCAGGAACAGGCGGCCGGCATGGGGTCCCTTCTTGGCTTCCCGCTCCACCAACGGCGCATCGCAACGGGGGCAGTGCGGCACTTGATGGGGAGCCTCGTCTTCGTCCTCTTCCACCTCGGCAAACAGATTGTCCACCAGCTCGGCGTCGGCCGCCGGCAGCGGCGCACTGCGTGGCGATACGATGGCCTTGATGGGGGCCACAGCCGGGGCTCGGCCACCATGGTGGGGCTCTTCCACCTCGACCCTGTCCAGCTGCAGAGGGCTGAAGGTGGGTTCGCGGCGCTCGCCCGGCAGCAGATCCTCTTGCGGCAGATCCGTGCTGCGGTTCAGCAGCGGCAGGATCTGTTCGCGCAGCTCCTCGACCTGATAGTGGCTGCTAGCCGGGATCTGCAGCAGCGGCAGACCGGCACTGTCAAAGGCGGCCTTGAGGAAGCTATCCCGCGCCTTGCGCTTCTGATGGCGGTGGGAGCTGTCATCGAGCTCGATGGCGCAGATGAAGGAGAGATCCGAGGGGTGGCAGAGCAGATAGTCCACGTGCTTGGCGCTGATCTTGTTGAAAGCCTGCTGCCACTTGCTCTTGCCCATCCCCGCCTCCGGCGTCAGCACATCGGCCACCCGCACCTTGGCAAAGACCCGAGCCTGGTCGCCCACCGCCAGATCCAGCACACCGAGGAAGGAGCGCTCCGCCGGGCTGAACAGGGTCTCCTGCAGCTCATAGGGCAGCGCCTTGCCCTTCTTGCCCCTGCTCCAGAAGATCGCCAGCAGAAGCAGCACCAACAACACCAATCCCGATACGACAAGGCTATTCATACGCGCACATCCCGCTCACCAGAGCCAGCTAGTTTCACAATACAAAACAGGGGCATCACTCTACCACGCAGCTGCGGGCGCAGGCAGTGCAGAAATGGCGTCAGCCCCCTCTTCGCCGCGCTTTTTCGCCATTTTTGCTGCCGGCGGGGCTTCATATGGCCTGTGACAGCAGGCACAATGCTGGAGAAACCCAATTCCAAGGAGAGCAGGATGCAAAAGCAATTGGTCGTGACCGTAATCGGCGCAGACAAGCCCGGTATCGTCGAGAGTCTGGCGGACGTCATCAGCCACCAGCAGGGCAACTGGCTGGCCAGCTCCATGAGCGAGCTGGCGGGACAGTTTGCCGGCATCCTGCACGTGAGCGTGCCTGACGAGCACTACCGCAGCCTGTGCGAGGCGCTGGCGATGCTGCCCGGCCTCACCGTCAGCTTCGCCGAAGGCCAGCTCAGCCAGGAGCCGGAGCGGCAGGTGATGGTCAGCGTCACCGGCAACGACCGGGCCGGCATCGTCCACGAGGTGGCCAGCATCTTGCGCCAGCTCAACGTCAACGTGGCCGACCTCACCACCGGCTGCGAGCCCGCCCCCCATTCCGGCGCCCCGCTCTTCTACGCCCACGCCCTGGTGGCGCTGCCGCCCCGGCTCGAACTGGGGGATCTCATCAGTGCGCTGGAGTCCCTCTCCGACGATCTGGTGGTCGACATCGACCAGGCCTTCATCGACTGAGCGGATGGTCATCAATCTGTCATATTTCCACGCCATAACTGCCGCGCAGACGCGACCTGACCACAGAGGCATCACATGAGCACCGACAAGCAGTATGAAGAGAAGGAGCTGAGTTGGCTCTCATTCAATGAACGGGTGTTGCAAGAGGCGATGGACAAGACGGTCCCGCTCATCGAGCGGGTCCGTTTTCTGGGGATCTTCTCCTCCAACCAGGACGAGTTCTTCAAGGTACGGGTGTCGGACGTCAAGCGCCGCATCCTGATCAACGAGGTGCACGGCGGCGACGACGAGGCCAAGGTGTTGCTGCGGGCCATCCAGCAGAAGGTGATGGCGCTCGGCGAGGCGTTCGACAACACCTACAAGGAGCTGCTGATCGCGCTGGCCCGCCACAACATCTTTCTGGTCAACGAGAACCAGCTCTCCGAATCCATCCAGCAGTGGCTGCGGGTCTTCTTCAAGGAGAAGGTGCTGCGCCACATCATCCCGATCCTGCTCAACAAGGAGGTCAACCCGGTCAAATTCCTGAAAGACGAGTACACCTACCTGGCCATCGAGATGAAGAAGAACGGCCAGGTGATCCAGTACGCCCTGGTGGAGGTGCCGACCGACGATCTGCCCCGCTTCTTCCAGCTGCCGCCGGAGGGCACCCGCCGCAAGAAGCAGATCATCATCCTGGACAACGTCATCCGCTTCTGTCTGGACGAGATCTTCAAGGGCTTCTTCGATTACGACGAGATTGCCGCCTACGCGGTCAAGCTGACCCGGGATGCCGAGTATGACCTCTCCGACCAGCTCGACCTCAGCCTGGTGGACAAGATGAGTGATGGCTTGAAACAGCGCCTCACCGCCATGCCGGTGCGCTTCGTCTACGAGCGGGAGATGCCGGCGGCCATGATAAGCTTCTTGAAGCTCAAGCTGCAGATCAGCTCCTACGACGCCATCATGCCGGGCGGGCGCTACCACAACTTCAAGGATTTCATCGGCTTCCCCAACGTGGGTCGGGACTATCTGGAGAACCCCAAGCTGCCGGCGCTCGATTGCCGCGACTTCGACGGTTTCGTCAACGCCTTCGACGCCATCACCAAGCAGGACATACTGCTCTACTACCCGTACCACAAGTTCCACCACTTCACCGAGCTGGTGCGCCAGGCGGCCTTCGATCCGGCGGTGAGCGCCATTCGCATCAATATCTACCGGGTGGCCAAGAAGTCGCGCATCATCCACTCCCTGATCGATGCCGCCAACAACGGCAAGAAGGTGACCGTGGTGGTAGAGCTGCGCGCCCGCTTCGACGAGGCGGCCAACATCGACTGGGCCAATATCCTGACCAATGCGGGGGTCAAGGTGGTGTTCGGGGTGCCAAGCCTCAAGATCCACTCCAAGCTCTGCCTCATCACCCGCCACGAACATGGCGAAGCGGTGCGCTATGCCCACATCGGCACCGGCAACTTCAACGAGAAGACCGCCAAGATCTACACCGACTTCTCCCTGCTGACCCGCCACCCGGACATCACCGCCGAGGTGGAGAGCGTGTTCGAATACATCGAGTACCCCTACCGGCGCTACAAGTTCAACCACCTGCTGGTCTCCCCCATCAACAGCCGGCGCCAGCTCTATCGGCTCATCGACAACGAGCTCACCAACGCCAAGGCGGGGCAGCCAAGCGGCATCACCCTCAAGATCAACAACCTGGTGGACAGGGATCTCATCAACCGGCTCTACGCCGCCGGCCAGGCCGGGGTGCCCATCCAGATGATCATCCGCGGCATGTGCGCCCTGCGCCCCGGGGTGCCGGGTCTTAGCGACAACATCCGGGTCATCAGCATCATCGACCGCTTCCTCGAACATCCGCGGGTGATGGTGTTCCACAACCGGGGCAACCCCCAGCTCTATATCTCCAGCGCCGACTGGATGAGCCGCAACATTGACGGTCGCATCGAGGTGGGCACCCCCATCTACGACGAGCGCCTCAAGCAGCGCATCCTGGATATTCTCGAGCTACAACTGAGTGACACCTGCAAGGCACGGGTCATCGATGCCGACCAGAAGAACGAATACGTGAAGCGGGGCAACCGCCGCAAAATTCGCTCCCAGGTCGCGATTTACGACTACCTCAAACGCATAGAGTCAAACAATGGACAATAGCCTGTACGCCGCCGTCGATCTCGGCTCGAACAGCTTTCACATGGTGATCGCCCATCTCAGCGAGGGGCGCTTTCGCATCGTCGATCGCATCAAGGAGCGGGTGCGTCTGGCCGAAGGGATGGATGCCCACAAGCGGATGAGCCCGGAGGCGATGGCCCGCGGCCTCGCCTGCCTGTCGATCTTTGCCGAGCGGCTCACCAACATCAATCCGGATCAGATCCGCATCGCCGGCACCTACACGTTGCGCCGCGCCAGCAATGCCCGCGAGTTTGTGAGCGAGGCGGCCAAGGTGCTCAACCACCCCATCGAGATCATCAGCGGCCAGGAGGAGGCGCGTCTCATCTATCAGGGGGTCGCCCATACCCAGCACATCGAGGGACAGGTGCTGGTAGTGGACATCGGCGGCGGCAGCACCGAGCTCATCATCGGCGAGGGGTTCGAACACAAGGCGCTCACCAGCCGCAAGATGGGCTGCGTCAGCTTCACCCAGAGCTTCTTTGCCAACGGCAAGCTCGGCGAAAAAGCCTTCAACGGCGCCGTGCTGGAGGCCCAGCACCAGCTCGCCCCCATCATCAACCAGTACCGCAAGCTGGGCTGGCAGAGCTGCCTCGGCAGTTCGGGCTCGATCCGCACCGTGCGCGATGTCCTGCAGGGTGAGGGCTGGACCGACGGCAGCATCACGCTCGCCGGGCTGGAGCAGCTCAAACGGGAGATGCTGGCCCACAAGCGGGTCGGCGATCTCAAACTGGCCGGCCTCACCGAAGAGCGCCAGGAGGTGTTTGCCGCCGCGGTCGCCATCCTGATCGGGCTCTTCACCTCCCTGCCCATCGAACGGATGGAGTACTCCGACGGAGCCCTGCGCGAAGGCTTGCTGTATGAGTTCGAGGAGCGGCTGCAGCACCACGACATTCGCGAGCGCACCGCCCAGGCCCTCGGCACCCACTACCGGCTGGACCGAAAGCAAGCCGCCCGGGTGGAACAGAGCGTGCTGACCCTGTTTGATGCCCTGCAGGTGCCATGGCAACTGCCGGTAGAGCCCTATCGCGCCATCCTCGGCTGGGCGGCGCGGCTGCACGAGATTGGCCTTGCCATCAACTACAGCGGCATCCACCGCCACTCCGCCTATATCCTGCAGCACACCGATCTGCCCGGCTTCAACCAGGACGATCAGGCCCTGCTGGCGGCCCTGGTGCGCTTCCAGCGCAAGGGGCTCAAACTCTCCGAGCTACCCGCCCTGCCCAACCACGACGAGCAGACGGTGCTGCGCTGCATCCGCATCCTGCGCCTCGCGGTGGCCGCCCACCACAGGCGTCAGGACAACCTGCTGCCCGAGTGGAAGGTCGCGGCGCAAGGCGATCAGCTGGTGGTGACCTTGCCGCTCGACTGGTGCGAGGAGAACAAATTGCTGATGCAGAATCTGGAGAAGGAGCACCGCTATTGCCAGGAGCAGGGCTGGCCGCTGCTGTTCCAGCTCGGCTGAGCGCGGGCGACGGATGCAAAAAAGGCAGCCCATGGGCTGCCTTTTGCGTTTTCTCAGATGGCGACTTACTGCAGCTCGGGCAGCAACAGCTTGGCGATCTCGAAGTAGATGATGAGACCGGTGCCGTCCACCAGGGTGGCGATGAAGGGGGCAGACACCACCGCCGGGTCGATGCGGAAACGACGCAGCACCATGGGGATCACAGAGGCGACGGTGGCGCTCCACAGCACGATGGCGATGATGGTCAGAGTCACTACCATGCCGATCTGGGGACCAACCCCCAGGCTCCAGGCCCGCACCCAGGCCGCCAGGGCAATGGCCGCCGAGATGAGCAGACCGGTGGAGATCTCTTTTTTCAGCACGGTGCCGAGGTTGCGCAGGCTCACCTCCCCGACCGCCATGGCACGCACGATCGTGGTGGTGATCTGGGTGCCGCTGTTGCCGCCGGTGCCGATCAGGAGCGGAATGAAGAAGGCCAGCGCGATGGCGGCTTCCAACTGCTCTTCAAAGGCCCGCAGCACGGTACCTGTATAGGCTTCGGCCACGAACAGGATCAGCAGCCAGCCTACCCGCTTGCGCCACAGCTGCCAGGGAGTTGCCTGCAGATAGGGGGTATCGAGCGGCGAGGAGCCCCCCTGCATCTCGGCATCCTCGGTGGATTCGAGCTCCAGGATGTCGGCGGCATCGTCCACGTGGAAGATACCCACCAGCTTGCCCTGATCCTCGACCGGCAAGGTCGAGAGGTCGCGATCGATCAGCAGGCGAGCGGCCAGCTCCTGATCCGCCCGAGCGTTGATGCGCACCACCTCCCGGTCCATCAGCTCGCTCACCGGCAGTTGCGGGTCGGCAATCAGCAGGGATTTGAGCGAGATGCTGCCGAGCAGGCGTTTGTCGTTGTTGACCACATAGAGGTTCTGGAACAGCTGGGCGTTGTCCCAGGCATCGTGGATCAGCTGCTTGGCACTGCCCACCGTCTCCTGATCGCCGATGGCCAGAAACTCGTGGCGCATGTTGGCGCCCACCGATTCGGTCGGCCAGTCGAGCAGGGAGTAGAAGGTGGACTGTACCTGCTCCGGGAAGCGGGCAAGCAGCATGGTGCGATCACTGCTTCCCAACCGGCGCAGAATGGCCAGCATGTCGCGACGGGGCATGGCCCCCTGCAACAGGCTGACGATGCTGACATGCAGTCGCATCAGCAGCCGGCCGGCACACTCCGCCGACAGCGAGCCGAGCAGTGCAGCCCCCTCGTTGATGGGCAGGGTATCGAAGATGCAGTTGAGCTCTTCCGGACGCAGGGTCAGCAGTTGATCGGCGCGCTGCACCGGGTCCAGATTGTGCTCCAGCCAGCCCTGCAGGGCGGCCAGATCGAGCAGTTGGTGACGATTGAGTAGTGTCTGTGTTTTCTTCATCACAAATGACCTCATGTGATTTCAGGCAAGACTGAGCGCGAACGGTGATCCGTCGCCGTCTGAAAGAAAACAGCAATTTGATTGACGAGTAATAGGCAGGAAATGACGCCGTTCGGCGTGTCATCATCCCCACGTACCAGCTTTAGCACTGCATAACGTATCCGGCATGCCGGAAGCCACTTGGGTTTACACCTTAATCCGATGAAAACTGTCCTGATCTTGGGCGTCTCTGGACGTCGTGAGATCAGTGGCCTGTGTTTATACAGGAGCCTCGCCTAACGAGATGCTGCAAATAGTCGCACAACCCTCTGTTGTGCGGGCAGCATGATTATCGAACGCTCAATAGGAGTCAACCCGGGGCAAGGGGCTAAATGGCCCATGGCAACAGCTTGTTACAATTGGTTGGCAAGGGGAGTTGAATGAGGATAAAAAAGCGGAAAAAAGGGACTGGAACGGCAACCATCGCTTGCGGCCAGCCAGGGCCGCAAGCGATGAAAAAAGCTCAGCGGATGTAGTCGAACAGGGTCAACTTGCTGATCTTGCTGAAGGAGAGCTGGGTGGCGCTCAGGGCTGCATCCTCTTTCGACAGGGTGGCGATCACCTCATAGAGATCCGCTTCGGAGACCTTGGCCCTCGCCTGCTGGTTGAGGGTACTCAAGCCCTCGTTCGAACCCATCACCTGCTCCAGCCCGTTCATGCGCCCGCCGATCTCCCCCAGCCCCTGATCCACGTTCAGACGGGCATTCTTCATGTGGGCGGTGGCATCCGCCACCTTCAGCTGGAAGGTATCCGGCGTGATGTTGGGATCCCGCAGCGCCGTGATGAAATCGGACATGCCATCCAGGATGTTGTTGTTCTGGGGCGGATCCAGCACGAAGTTCTGCGCCGCGCCCCCCGCCGGCAGCGACAGGGTCAGCTCCAGCCCGTTGAAGGGGATCTTGTTGCCCGCCACATAGTCGCCGCTTTGCAGCAGGGTACCGCCGCCATCCCGGATCTCGTAGGTATCCGGCGTGCCGGCGATGGTGTTCACCGTGTACTGGTTGCTGGCGAGCGAAGGGTCGTAATTGTTGCGGTAAAAACTGTCGAAGTGGCCCTGATCGGCCACCCCGACCTGAATATTGGCGCTCCCCGCACTGCTGGTACGACGGGTCGGCACGATTTCGAACAGGTTGAAGCCCGAATCGTTGGCGGCAATCTGCACCGTCGGTGACACCTGGATCTTGCGCTGGCCAGTATCCCCCTGAAAGATGTAGTTGCCGCTGGCATCCTGAATGAAGGGCTGGGTCTTGCTCTGATTGCCGCCGAAGATATATTCGCCCTGGGAGTTCTTGCTGTTCATCAGGTCGAACATCTGCTTTTGCAGCCCCTCCAGCTCGCTGGCAATAGCCTGGCGATCCTCGTACCCCACCGCCGAGTCGTTCGCCTTCTGGATCAGGGTCTGGGCACTGGTCATGGCGGTGTTGAGGGCGGTCAGCACCGTCTCCTCGTGGCCCAGGCTGTTTTCCAGCAGGCTGCCGTTGACCCCGTACTGCTTGAAGAGATCGATCTCCTTGGTCAGCGCCAGCTTCTGGCTCATGCCGGAAGGGTCCTCCCCCGCCGACTTGAACTTCTCCCCCGTCATCAGCTGCTCGTAGGCCGTACTCAGCCGCTCGTTGGCACTGTTCAGCGAGGAGATGTTGCGGTCATAGACCATGTTGGTGGTGATACGCATCGGGTTACCTCACTGATGACAGCAGGGTGTCGAAGATGGTCTTGGCAGTGCTGACGATCTGGGCGGAGGCGGCATAGGACTGCTGATAGCGGATCAGGTTGGCCGCCTCCTCCTCCAGACTGACGCCGGAGACACTCTCGAAAATCCCCCTGCTCTGGGTCAATTTCGTTTCATCGGCCTTGAGCTGGCTCTTGGCCTGGCTGGTGGTGTTGCCCACCCCGGTCACCAGGCTGGAGTAGGCCTCGTTGAAGGTCATCTTGTCGTTGCTGGTACCGGCGTTGCTGCTCTTGCGCACCAGATCCTTGTTCTGCAGTTCGGCCAGCGCCAGGCCGTTGGCATTGTCGGCAAAGCCGTCGGTGTTGTAGCTCAGGGTGAAGCTGTCATTGGCTTCCACCTTGCCGGTGATGCTGAACTCATAACCCGGGGTCTGGGTCGGAGTGGCATACACCTTGGGGCCACCGAGCGGATTCTCTAGGGCCGCCATCAGGTTCTGCCCCTTGCTGGCGGCGGGGGCAACCCCGATCAGGGTGGTACCGTCCGCGGCATAGACCTGATAGTTGCCGCTGCCATCTATCTTCACCACCTGAGGTGAGGCCGGATCCAGGCTGTTGGTGCCAAAGCCGGAACCGGCGCCGGTATTGGTGATGCCAGTGAGCTTGATCTCGCCCGAACCGAAGTTGTTCTTGCCTTTATCCGCCTTGAGCGGCGACGCCAGCGCCAGATCTTCGGCCCGGGTCACCAGCTGGTCCAGCCCGGCTGCCGCCCGCTTGGTGGGTTGCAGCAAGATCTTATCCCCCGCCGCCGGCGTGCCGGAGAGATCGAACTGGATGCCGTGCCCCGCCACCTGCACGGTGGCGGGTGGCGTGGTGCCGGTGGCCAGCGAGGTGCGGTTGCCATCCTTGTCCACCGAAAACACCTCGTAGCCGGTGGCACTGCTGAACTGCACCTCGTAGTCGAAGGTGGTCACTTCCGTCCCCTTGCCGGGCACGAAGCTCACCTTGGCGGTAGCGTTTCCGGTATTCTGGCTGTAGGGCAGGCCATCGCTCGTGCCGAGAGAGAAGAGATCCCCCCCCAGCTCGTTGTCCAGATCCATCCCCAACCGGTTTTGCTGGTTCATGGTATCCGCCATGGCGGCCGCCAGCTGACCCAGCTCGCGCTTGGCCGGCTCCAGATCGTTGCGGGCAGAGAAGAGCCCCCCTATCCCGCCGCCTATGTCCTTGTCATTGAGGGCGACCTTGTTGGGATCCATGACCAGCTGCAACTCGGACTCACGGGCATCGGGATTGCCCGGCACCACATTGAGCTGGGCAACGCTGCCGTTGAGCACCAGGGAGTGGCCGGTGCTCATGTTGACCAGCATGCTGCCGTTGTCCTGCGGCACGGTGCGGATCTCCATCTTCTCGGAGAGCTGGCGAATGGCCTCGTCCCGCTGATCGAACAGCATCAGGTTCTCTTCCGGCGTGCCCTGGGTGCGAATGATAGCCTGGTTCAGATCGTTGATGCTGTTGATCAGGCTGTTCACTCGCTTGGCTTCGTCACCGATGGTGGTGTTGATGGTGTCGGTCTGCTTGTCCAGCTGGGCCGACAGGGTATGAAAGCGGTTCACCATGCCACTCAGCCCGCTCAGGGTGGTCTTGCGGCCCGAGATGTCGGCGGGTGCTTCGTTGGCGGTATGGAATCCTTCGAAATAGGAGCTGATGGCGGCACCGACGCTGTTGCTGGTGTCCCCCAGCAGGGTGTCGGTGTTGGCGAGTTGCTGATAACGGGTGGAAGAGGCATAGAAGGCCGAGGTATCGCGTCTGACCTCCCCTTGGGCATAGGCGTTGATGACCCGCTCGGTCAGCATGTCTCCGGTGCCGAG
Organism: Aeromonas sp. FDAARGOS 1408; assembly: GCF_019048665.1. Classification (NCBI taxonomy): domain Bacteria; kingdom Pseudomonadati; phylum Pseudomonadota; class Gammaproteobacteria; order Aeromonadales; family Aeromonadaceae; genus Aeromonas; species Aeromonas sp. FDAARGOS 1408. The sequence goes on from NZ_CP077394.1 coordinate 2,529,997, forward strand.
TCCGTTGGCATTGGTATAGATCAGGGTACGTTCACGCACATAGCCCTGGCTATTGACGTTGACGATGTTGTTACTGGTGGTCTGCAGCAGCCGCTGCTGGGCCATCACACCCGAGGTACCAATTCCAAGCAGATCGCTTGCCATGACTTACAGCTCCATTTCTGTCGTGTTGGTCGCGGAGTAGCCGGCAATGGCGTCACTGCGCAATACCTGTTTCAGTTTCCTGGCATAGTGCGGGTCGGTGGCGTATCCGGCCTGTTGCAAGGCTTCGAAATAGCGATCCGGACTGTCCACCTTGGCCAGTGCCCCCTTGTAGCGGGAGCCCGATGTCAGGAAATCGACATAGTCGTTGAAGCTCTCTTCGAACGACTCGTAAGAGCGAAACGCGGCCTTCTGGCGCGATGCCACTCCTTTCTCGTATTCCAGGGTGCTGACCACCGTCTTGGGCCCTTCCCAGCGCGGGTCAGCCTTGATGCCGAACAGGTTGTGGGTCACCTGCCCCTCCCCGTTCTTGATCACCCGTTTGCCCCAGCCACTTTCCAGCGCGGCCTGCGCCACCAGCACCGCCGGGCTCAACCCCAGCTTGGCGGCCGCCTTCTTGGCCAGCGGCATCAGCCGGTCGACAAACTCTTCAGGGGAGTCGAACACCTGTGCGGTATCGTCCAGCGCCTTGTGACTGCGCATGCCGTGTGCCTCTGCCGCCGGCCCCATGGGCGGTACGGTTCGGTGGGTACGATGCAGCGCTGTCTGAGGCTGGGCATCCCCTTGCATCTCTTTCTCAGCAAAATCTTTGCCAACTTTTGAGGCAGAGATGAGATCGTTGGCGGCGGAGGTGGGCGGCTGATAGGGTTTGTAGACCCGCTCGGTGCGCTGGGGCATCTTGAGCACCCGCCCGTCGTGATGGGTAAAGGTCTCCGGCGAGAGCTGCTTGGCCACCATGGCGGCCAGGCCTATCCCCCCCTTGCTCGACATGTCGGCGACCCGCTGCTCATCCAGCATCCCTTCGTAGAACTGGGTGTAGCTGCTGTTGAAAGGGCTGTCCTGGGTCAGTACCTGGTTGGCCTGGCGCATGCTCTGGAACAGGGTCTGGGTAAAAATGGACTCGAACTGGCGGGAGGCGGCCATCAGCGCATCCGCTTTCCCCTCCTTGCTCTGGCTCAACTGGCGCAGGCGATCCAGGTTCTGGATGTCCTGTACCATGCCCAGATTCACGCCGCCGTTGTTATCTAACTCTGCCATTTTGCTTACCTCATTGCCGCCCGTGGCAACCCCTTGCCGCTTGTTGATTACAGTATGACCAGCTGGCCTTCGATGGCGCCAGCCTGCTGCAGCGCCTCCAGGATAGCCATCAGGTCGCCGGGTGCCACCCCGACCTGGTTCACCGCCCGCACCAGATCATCCAGGGTCGCCCCGGTATCCAGCTTGAACATGCGCCCCTGCTCCTGCTGCACATTGATGGTGGAGTTGTTGGTCACCGCCGTCTGGCCACCCGAGAGCGGATTGGGCTGGGACACCTGCTGATTCTCCGCGATGGTGACCGTCAAGCCGCCATGGCTGATGGCCGCCGGCTTGAGCCGCACCTGGCTGCCGATGACGATGGTGCCGGTACGGGAGTTGACGATGATCTTGGCCGCCTCGGTGGCCGGATCCACCTCCAGGTTCTCGATGGTGGCGAGATAGGAGACCCGCTGGCCCGGATCCCGCGGTGCATAGACCTTGACCGAGGTGGCATCGAGCGCCTGCGCGGTGTTGGGGCCGACCAGATCATTGACCACGTCGGCCAGCCGGCGCGCCGTGGTGAAGTCGGGACGATTCAGGTTGAAGGTGATGGTATCCCCCTGGCTGAAGGAGTTCGGAACCTCCCGCTCCACGGTGGCCCCGTTGGCGATGCGGCCGACGGTGGGCGTATTGACCACCACCTTGGAGCCGTCAGCCCCCTCGGCCCCCAGCCCGCCAACCACCAGGCTGCCCTGCGCTACGGCATAGACCCGGCCATCCAGCCCTTTCAGGAAGCTTTGCAGCAGGGTGCCGCCGCGCAGGCTCTTGGCCTCACCGATGGCCGATACGGTCACATCTATGGTCTGCCCCGGTTTGGAAAAAGGGGGCAGATCGGCATGGATGGCCACCGGCGCCACGTCCTTGATCTTGGGCTTGATGTTGTCCGGCACCTTGATGCCGAAGTTGTTCAGCATGGTGCGAAACGTCTGCTCGGTGAAGGCGTTGCTCTTCTCACCCGTGCCGGGCAGACCCACCACCAGGCCGTAGCCGATCAGCTGGTTGCTGCGCACCCCTTCCACCGAGCTGATGTCCTTGATCCGGGAGGCATGAGCCATCCCCAGGGGCAACAGGCAGCAAAACAGGGCAACAAGACGGAGCGACTTCATAACACCTCCTAGAGCGGCCACCAGGGACCATTGAAAAAGCTGGTGAGCCACCCCTGTTCCTGGCTGTTGGCCAGATCGCCGGTACCACCGTAATGGATGCGGGCATTGGCCACCTTCTGGGAGGAGACGCTGTTGTCCGTGGTCACGTCCTCGGGGCGGATCATGCCGGTGATCCGGATATATTCATTGCCGTTGTTGAGCATGATCCACTTCTCGCCGCGCACCAGCAGGTTGCCGTTGGGCAGTACCTTGGCCACGCTGACGGAGATGTTGCCCTGCAGGCTGTTGCTCTGATCCGCCTTGGCCTGTCCCTTGAAAGCGCCATTCTGGCCAAGGGAGGCAGACAGATCATAGGGGCCTGCCGTTACCGGCACACCACCCAGCATCGCCGTGTTCATCGTCAGCTTGTTGTCCTTGCCGCTCTGGGTATTGGCCTTCTTGGAGGCGGAGGTGGACTCGGCCAGCTCGATGGTGATGATGTCACCCACCTTGTGCGCCTTGATGTCCGAGTAGATGCCGTTGACCTGATCGGGCTGGAAAATCGCCCCGGTCGGTCTGACCGAGACCGGCTCCGACTCCCCGTAAACGGGGGCAAACTCGGGATCATCAGGCTTGGGGGTATTGGGGGTGCTGCTGCAGCCCCCCAACACCATCAGTCCCAGCATCCATATGGCTTTCATGGTGCGCCTCCTACTTATGTGCGCTGGATCAGGAAGGACATCATGCCGTCCACCGCCGAGAGAACCTTGGAGTTCATCTCGTACACCCGCTGGGCCTGGATCAGGTTGACCAGCTCTTCGGTCACGTTGACGTTGGAGGTCTCCAGCATCCCCTGCTTGATCACCCCAAGCCCGTCCGTGCCGGCCACCCCCTGAATCGGGGCACCGCTGGACTGGGTCTCGACGAACATGTTCTCCCCCATCGGCTGCAAGCCGGAGGCATTGACGAAGTCGCTGGTATTGATCTGGCCGATGACCTGGGAGGCGCCATCCCCCTTGAGCTGTACCGAGACCTGCCCATCTTCCCCTATGGTGACGCTCTGGGCGTTTTCGGGGATCTGGATTTCCGGCTGCAACGGATAGCCGTTGCCCGGCGTGACTATGGTCCCTTCATCGTTGAGGGTGAACTGGCCGTTGCGGGTATAGGCGGCGCTGCCGTCCGGCAGCTGGATCTCGAAGTAGCCGCGGCCGCTTATCATCAGATCCAGCGAGTTGTCGGTGGTCTGCACGTTGCCCTGGCTGTGGTTCTTCTGAGTGGCCACCACCTTGGCACCCGCCCCCAGCATCAGGCCGGAGGGAAGCTCGGTGTCGGCCGACGAGCGACCGCCCGGCTGATTGATGTTTTGATAGAGCAGATCCTCGAAGATGGCCCGGGATTTTTTGTAACCCACGGTGCTGGCGTTCGCCAGGTTGTTCGAGGTAACCGAGATATTGGTCTGCTGTGCATCCAACCCGGTCTTGCTGATCCAGAGTGCAGGGTTCATGTAAAACTCCTTGGTTAGCTGATACGCAGCAGCTGGGTTTGGGCCTCGTCATTCTCTTCCGCGGTCTTCATGATTTTGACCTGGGTTTCGAACTGACGTTGCAAGCGAATAAGGTTGGTCATTTCATCAACCACGTTGACGTTGCTCCCCTCGAGGGAGCCGGCGATGAGGCCCACATTGGCCGACGCAGCTTCATTCTGGCCATCCTTGCGACGGAACAGGCCATCCTGCCCCTTCTCCACCGCATCGGCCGCCGGGTTGACCAGCTTGATGCGCTGGTACTCCTCCGGCAGGTTGGGGGCGGCCCCCTCCGGCCGGCCGCTGATGGTGCCGTCCCGGTTGATTTCGATTTTCTCCATCGGCAGCGGCAGCACGATGGGCTGACCGCCGTCGTCCACCACGTTCAGGCCGGTGGAGGTCTGCAGATTGCCGGTGGCACTGAGCTGCAGGTTGCCCATGCGGGTATAGGCTTCACCGCCCTTGGGATCCTGCACCGCAATCCAGCCCGGACCGTCGACGGCAACGTCAAGATCCCGACCCGTGGTCATCAGCATGCCGTGCTGCAGGTTCTGTCCCGGCCGCTCCGCCATGGCGAACACCCGGGTGGGCAGCCCTTCGCCAAACGCCTGCATGCTGCGCGCCTGCTCGAAGTCAGACTTGAAGCCGGTGGTGTTGGCGTTGGCCAGGTTGTTGCTTCGAACAGCCAGGCTGTTCATGCTCTCCTTGGCCCCGGACATGGCGATGTATAGCAGGTGATCCATGGGATCCTCCGTCAAACTGATGACTCTGACAGAGGAACTGCAATTTGAATGCCAATCCCCATCAAGCTTGTCAGTTACCGCCGCAATCACCCGCAACAACAGGCAATAAAAAGGGGCGCCGAAGCGCCCCCTGTCGTGCATGCAACCAGACTTAACGGATCTGCAGTATGGTCTGCTGCAGGGAGCTGTTCACTTCCAGCGAACGGGAGTTGGCCTGGAAGTTGCGCTGCGCCGTGATGAGGTTGACCAGCTGGGAGGTCAAATCCACGTTGGATTGCTCCAGCGCAGAGGATTTGATGCTGCCCAGGGTGCCCGAATTGGGGGTGCCTGGCAGCGCATCGCCAGAGAGCAGAGACTGGCGCCAGGAGGTATCGCCAACCTGGGTCAATCCTTGCGAATTGGCGAACTTGGCAAGTGCCACCATGGCAACCTTCAAAGTAGTCGCATTGCTGTAGGTCGCCGACACAATGCCGTCCGGCGTGATCTCCACCTTGGTCAGATTACCGACAGTGGCGCCATCCTGGGTCAGCTTGGTGACGTTGAAAGGCGAGCTGTATTGCGTCACGTCACCGAGACGGATCTCCAGTGTCTGGGTGGGATCGGCACCGTTGGTGATAATCCCGGCCGCAGTACCAAGCGTGACGGTTTTGATCGGATCTGCCGGAACGGTCAGCGCTGTATCCAGTTTGCCGCCGGAGGTAAAGGTCATCTGGACGCCGGTGGGGACGCCTGCGGCCGGGCTGGGTGAACCACCAGCGATGTCGATGGGCTTGTCCCCCTCATACATGTACATGCTCCAGGTACCTGGGGTCAGCGGCGTTCCCGGGGCAGCCGGATCCTCGTGGCGGACAAAATACTTGGTGATCACATGGGGGGCCCCCAGCGAATCATATATCGTCACGGAAGTTGAGTGGGCAAAGGTGGCGGAGTTGGTGTGATCAAACGCGGCGGGTGACGTCGGTTTGGTTTTCGACTCGATACTCAGGTTGAAACTGGCCTCCACCAGCTCGGTCATTTTGGGCTCGCCCGCCCGATCCGGAATTTGAATCGGCTTGGTGGCGTTGATGCTGACCGCCTTGGGTGTCCCATCCGTGTTGATTTCATAACCTTGCAGATAGTTGCCCTGATTGTTGACCATATAGCTGTTTTCATTCAGCTTGAAGGCACCAGCCCGGGTAAAGGTACGGTCCAGGTTGGTCAGACCGTCCGACGTCACGAAGAAGCCGTTGCCCTGGATGGACAAATCAAGGGCGTTGTTGGTGAATTGCAGCGCCCCCTGATGGAACTGCTGCGCCACCGCCCCCGTTGCCACACCGTTGCCGACCTGGGTCTTGGCATTGACGAAGATGGAGTTGGCGTAAACGTCCGCAAACTCGGCACGAGACTCTTTAAAGCCCGTGGTATTGACGTTGGCAATGTTGTTGGCGGTAACGTTCAGATCTTTTTGTGCCGCGTTGACACCGCTCAAGGCATTGTTAAATGACATATCCAGCTCCTTAGATCGATGCTGTTGGCGTGGTGGTTGATGGTGTTTTCACCGTACCTGCAATCTGCAAGATACTGTTCAAGCTTGTTGTACCGAGGCCTTTCAAATTGAGCTGGGTCGGATTGCTTGCCGAACCCAGGATCACGCTGTCGACCTTGCCGTAGGCAAAGATCGGCACACTCTCCGACTTCCCGTCCACGGTACCGTTGGCCTTGAGGGTGTATTTGCCCTCTTTGGCCGGGTTTCCGTTCTTGTCCTTGCCATCCCATACAATCTCGACGTTGCCCTTCTGGTCACCTTCCAGCGGAAACTCCTTGATGACCTGTCCGCTCTCGTCTTCGATGGTGATCTTGACGTTGGAATACTTGTTTTCTGTGCCCACTGCGACCACACCCGGCAAAGAACCATCTTTTTCCAGGTAGCCGACGTTGCTCTGCAGCAAGACGTTTTGCCCCACTAGTGCCGACGCCTGCAGCGCCTGGCTGGAGGTCATCAAGGTATTGAGGCTGCCAATCTGGTTCGACAGGCTGCTGATCCCCTGGGACGTCGACATGGACGTCATCTGGGAAAGCATCTGGGCGTTGTCCACCGGTTTGAACGGATCCTGATAGGAGAGCTGCATGGTCAGCAGCTTCAGGAACGACTCCTGATCCAGCTCCTTCTTCGGAGTGGTGGTCGTGCCCGTGGTCTGGGTGGAGGTATAGCCAATACCGTTCACACCACTGGTTGTATCTGCCATTTATGCGTCCCCCTGTCAGGACTTGCCGAGGTTGAGCGTCTGCTGCAGCATCTTCTTGGCAGAATCGGCCACCTGCACGTTGGTTTGATAGCTACGCGAGGCGTTGATCATGTCCGCCATCTCTTCCACCATGTTGACGTTTGGCTTGAAGATGAAGCCATCCTTGTCTGCCATGGGGTGGTTGGGGTTGTACTCCTTGAGCAGAGGGGCATCGCTCTCGACAATGCCCTTCACTTCAACCCCGGCCGACGCCTGCTTGTCCGACATGGCCTGATCCAGCTGGGCGGCAAAGATTGGCCGCCTGGCATGGTAAGTTTTTTCCACGCTGGAGCTCACGCTGTCGGCGTTGGCCATGTTGCTGGCTACCGTGTTGAGTCGAACAGACTGTGCACTCATGGCCGAGCCTGCAATGTCAAAGACCTTGAACAAACTCATCACTGTTCTCCTTTCAAGGCCTTCAGCAGGCCACTGATCTTGCTGTTCATAAATTCAAGGGAGGTCTGGTATTCAAGGCTGTTGCGCAAGAACTCGCTACGCTCCTGCTGCACGTCCACCGTGTTGCCATCACCGGTATCCGGCTGCAGGGGATTGCGGTACTGCGTCACGCCGGGCGCATCCATCTGCAAGGCAAAGTGCTTCTCGCTGGTCGTGGCAAGGCCGAAGCCCTGATGTTGCTGGGCCTCTTCCAATGCTTGCGAGAAGTTGATGTCTCTGGCCTTGAAGCCAGGGGTATCCGCGTTGGCAATGTTGCTGGACAACACCTCGGCACGCTTGGAGCGAACGCTCAGCGTGTATTGATGGATACCAAATGCCTTGTCGAATGAAATTGCCATAGCACACCTCCTGCTTGAGAAATTATTAGCAAGAGGTGTGCCAAAGAGGGATTTAAGCGGGGATCATTTAACCTTGTAGACGATGCCGGGGTTGCAGCGGATCATCTCGAACCTGTCGGTCAAACCGGCCAGCGACTCGGAAGCCCCCAACATCAGGTAGCCGCCGGGATTGAGGCTGGCTGCAAACTGGTTGAGGATCTTGGACTTCACTTCCGGGGCAAAGTAGATGAGTACGTTGCGACAGAAGATGATATCAAACTTGCCAAGCAGGCTGTAGCTCTCCAGCAGGTTCAAGGGCCGGAAAGTGGTCAATTTTCTGACACGCTCCACCACCCGCATCTTGTTGTCGCCATAGGGTTCGAAGAACAGCTTCTTGCGCTCGGGCGACAAACCACGGGCCAGTGCCAGGCTGTCGTATACCCCCTCCTTGCACTGATTGAGCATGGTGGTCGAGATGTCCGTTCCCACGATCTGGACGCCACCTGGCAAGGTGCCGGGCTTCTTCATCTGCTGTTCCAGCGCCGTCATGGCGATAGAATAGGGCTCCTGTCCGGAGGAAGAGGCCGCAGACCAGATCTTGATGGGCCGACCGCTCTTGCCCAGTTCGGGAAAGATCTTGTCGGTCAGCAGCTGGAAGGGATAGGTATCGCGAAACCAAAGGGTCTCGTTGGTGGTCATGGCATCAACCACTGCCATTTTCAGGTCACGCTCACGCACACTCATCGCTCGAGTAACCAGATCAGACAGACTCTCAATACCAAACTGAGTCATCAAGGGTGAAAGCCGACTCTTGACCAGATACTGTTTGTTGTCACCCAGCACGATTCCGCTCTGTACCGCCAGAAAATTGCTGAATTGTTTGTATAAGTCGTCCGAAAGTGTCTTCATGCAGTTTGTTCTTCTTGATTAGAGTGCGCCTTGTACGGCCTTGGCCAATTCATCCGGCTGGAATTTGGCAATGAAATTGTTCGCACCAACTTTCTGCACCATGGCCTGATTGAACACCCCACTGAGGGATGTGTGCAGAATAACATGTAAGTCCTTGAGATTGGGATTGTTGCGGATCTCTGCCGTGAAAGTATATCCATCCATCTCCGGCATCTCGATGTCCGAAATCACCAGGGCGATCTGATCCTTGATGGGACCGTTTTTGGACATCTCCAGCAACATGTTGAGCGCTTCGCGTCCATCCTTGGCCAGCACGCACTGTACCCCGATGGCTTCGAGGGCGCGCTGCACCTGCTTGCGGGCCACGGAAGAGTCATCGGCCACCAGCACCGGACGTCCCAGGGTCGGGTGTTCTACGCTGGCCTCCACCAGTTCCTGACTCACTTCGGTCGACACCGGCGAAATCTCGTTGAGGATGCGCTCCACGTCCAGGATCTCGACCAGCTCCCCATCCACCTCGGTGACGGCCGTCATGTAGTTGATGCGCCCCGCCCCTTTCGGCGGGGGCAGAATGGACTCCCAGTTCATGTTGATGATGCGCTCCACCGAGTGCACCAGAAAACCCTGAATGGAGCGGTTGTATTCAGAAATGATGATGAAACACTTGGTCAGATCCTCGATAGGACGCTTGCCCATCGCCATGCTCAGATCGATGACGGAGATCGTCTGGCCACGAATGTGGGCCACCCCGCGAATGCAGGAGTTTAACTTGGGCATGACGGTCAAGGGAGGACACTGCAACACTTCACGAACCTTGAATACGTTGATGCCAAATCTTTGACGTCCGTTGAGACGAAACAACAACAATTCCAGCCGGTTTTGCCCCACCAGCTGGGTACGTTGGTTGACCGAGTCCAGGATACTGGCCATAAACACTCCCTAAAAACGCTTGGCATTAATCATGCATGCGTGTTGGCTTGCGTCAGACTGTCGATGTCACTACGAACGAATTCTGAAGCAAGCATAGTTAAATATGGTGATATACGTGAACAACTTATCGGCCTGCGAGCGAAAATGATTAGTAGACTTTTCCTCACCTTACTGCTGTTTTGCGGCATTTCTCACGCCACGGCATCCGAGGTGACCAGTTACTTGCAAGAAAAGGCGCAGGAATTTGTGCTCGGCCAGCTCGATGTCCCCCTCGACGCCCAGGCACAGGTGCAGGCCGCTTCCATCGATGAACGTCTGCCCCTGAGTCGCTGCGAAGAGCATCTGTCCATCACCCTGCCCGCCAAGATGGAGATCCGCCGCAATACCACCGTCTACCTCAAATGTGAGGAGGAGAAACCCTGGGATCTCTACCTGCCGGTGCGGATCAGCATACAGAAGCCGTATGTGACCGTCTCCACGCCGGTGGCCAAGGGCGACATCCTCAGCGAGAGCGTGCTGACACAGGCCTACCAGGATCAGACCCTGATCCGCGGCGACTATCTCAGCGATACCACGGCCCTCATCGGCGTTCGCAGCAAACGGGAACTCAAGCCGGGCCAGCCTATCCGGCTCAGCCAGGTCTGCGTCGTCTGCAAGGGTGACCAGGTGACCCTCAGCGCAGAAAATAGCAGCATGCAAATCAAAACCATGGCCCGAGCCTTGCAAGATGGCAGCTTCGGAGACATGATCAGGCTCGTCAATATCCGGTCAGGCAAAACGGTGCAGGGAAAAGTCAACGCAGTTGGCTCCGTGGTGGTCACCTTCTGAGTATTTTCGGATCACTTTTTTTCTAAAGTTATGACGGCAGCCACCGATAAACAGGTAAGCGAACAGCAAAGCAGGCGAAGGTAAACACTATGGCTATTAACAATATCAACAACTTGGCGAACAATCGGTTGCAAAATACCGGTAGCAGCCAGGGTGCCAGCACCAAACCAGCGACCTCGTCCTCCGACAACCGTGCGGCGGCCGTCAAGACCGACTCCGTCTCTCTGACCAGCGAGGCGCAGCAATTGCAACAGATGCAGAAGAACCTCAACTCAGCCTCCACCGGCAATGAAAGCCGGGTCGAGAGCCTGAAGAAAGCCGTGGCCAATGGTGAATATCGGGTCGACAGCGAAGCTGTGGCCAAGAAGATGTTCAGTTTTGAATCCAACCTCGACAAGTTGCTGGGATGATGGATTTACCTTCGCTGCTGCACACCCAAGACGACTACCTCTCCCAGATGCAGGGCTTGCTGGAGGAGGAGTTCAACCTGCTCAAGCAGCACCAGGCACTGGCGCTGCCCGAGCTGGCAGAGCGCAAGCAGAAGCTGCTTGCCGATATTGAAGAGCTGGACAAGGCCATGGCCCTGCTGCCCGACCTGAAACAGCAACTGAATGCCTATCCCGAGCAGATGCGGGTACTGCGTGAAAAACTCGATGCCTGCCAGGAACAGAACGATCTGAACGGGCGCCTGCTCGAGCTCAGCATCGTCTCCAACCGCCGGCTGGCAAGCTACCTGAGCAAGCTGCGGGATCGCAACTCCCTGACCTATGACGCCAAGGGCAATACCCGCTCCGGTACCCGCTCCATCGGCATCAAGGCCTGACCTTCCCCGTTACGACGACAGGCTGCCCCGCAGCACAACCATCCCCTCTTCTCTTTTTTACAGCGCCAGCTGCAACAGCACTTCGCTGTCCGCACAGGCGTGAATGCCAAGCACCCCATCCTCGTAGCGGCCATAACTTGCCGCCAGGTTGCCGCGTGGAAAACAGATGGATCCCGGGTTCATCAACACCAGCTCCCCTTCCCGCTGCAGCACGGGCAGATGGGTGTGGCCGCTGATAAACAGGCTGCCGGCAGGCAGCGGCACCTCGGCAGGCTGATAGAGATGGCCATGACTGACGAACCAGCGCCGGCCGTCCACCAGCAGCTGGTTGTAAGGGGCGGTGATGGGAAAATCCAGCAGCATCTGATCCACTTCCGAATCACAGTTGCCACGCACCGCCATGATGCGGGAGGCCAGCCCGTTGAGCCGCTCGGCCACGGCCGCGGGAGCATAGCCAGGTGGCACCGGGTTGCGCGGGCCGTGATTGAGCAGATCACCGAGCAGCAGATAGTGATCCGGCTGCCAGGGGGCGAGCTGGTCGAGCACCTGCTCCAGCGCACTCAGGCTGCCGTGCAGGTCGGAAAGAATGGCAATCTTCATGGCAAGCTCCTTACTGCTGACTGAAGTAGAGATCCTTGGTGGCGATCGCCCCCTTCAGGTTCTGCACCGGCAGGCCGCGCAGGGTAGGATCCACCAGTCGCATCTGGTTGTAGTGATAGACGGGAATGACCGGCATCTCGTCCATCAGCAACTGCTCGGCCTGGTGGTAGATCCCGCTCCTGGCATTGCCATCCAGGGTATCGGCCGCCTGTTGCAGCAGGCCGTCGAAGGCGGGGTTGCAGTAACCGCTCTCGTTCTGGGGATCCTGGCAGCGGAAGCTGTTGAGCATGGCTGAGGGCTCCACGTAATCCCCGAACAGGAAGGATCGGGCCAGCATGAAATCGCCGCTGTCTTTGGCCACCTGATAGGCATTCCACTCCATGTTGTTGAGCGTCACTTCGACCCCCAGCGGCTTCCACATGGCTGCGACGGCCAGCGCCAGCTTCTTGTGATTCTCAGAGGTGTTGTAGGTGAGCGTCAACTTGAGGGGATGTTGGCTGTCATAGCCCGCCTGGGCCAGCAGCGCCGCCGCCTTAGCCAACCGGGTCGGCTGATCCTGCAGGGCCAGGGGGGAACTCAGCGCCTCATAGCCCGGCATGCCGGGCAGCAACGACCAGGCGGGTTGCTCACCCTGCCCGCTGACCTTCTCGGTCAACAGGTGACGATCGATGGTCATGGCCAGTGCCTGGCGCACCCGCACGTCCTGCAGCTCGGGGCGGCGCAGGTTGAAGGTGTAGAGGTAGGTGCCCAGCAGCGGCAGACCCCAGATCCGCTCGGGGGTTGCCTCCCTGGTTTTCTGGTAATACTCCAGCGCCACCTTGTTGGTGAGCTGGATCTCCCCCGCCTCGTAGCGCAGCCGCTCGGCATGCTGGGAGGCGAGCGGCAGATAGGTCACCCGCTGGATCCGGGTATGGGCATCATCCCAGTACTGCACGTTGCGCTCCGCCTCGATGCGCTCGTTCGGTACCCAGTTCACCAGCTTGTAGGCGCCGTTGCTGACCAGCTTGCCGGGCTGGGTCCACTGCTTGCCGAACTGGCTGATGGCTTTCTCGTTGACCGGTACGAAGGGGCGCTGGCTTATCAGTTGCAGGAAGTAGGGAACCGGCCGCTCCAGCGTCACTTTCAGGATCTGCTCGCTCTCGGCTTCCACCCCCAGGGTGTTGAGATCGAGCGCGCCGGCGTAGATGGACTGGGCATTGTTGATGCCGGTTGCCAGCAGCAGGCCGGCAGAGGGGGAAGCCTGGGCGGGATCCAGCAGACGGCGCCAGGCATAGACGAAGTCGGCGGCGGTGAGCGGCTCGCCGTTGGACCACTTGAGCTGCGGGCGCAGGAAGAAACGCCAGACCAGCCCGTCTGCACTGGTCTCCCAGCGCTGGGCCTGGGCCGGCACGATCCGCCCCTGGCCATCCTCGCTCACCAACCCTTCAAACAGGTCCACCAGCACCACTTCACCGGGGAAGCCGGAGCGGATCTGGGCCGGGTCGAGGGATTCGGGCTCGGCGCCATTGCCCTTGACCAGGGTCTGGCGATCCGACAACGCGGGATCCTGGGATACCGTGGTCGCCTGCAGCGACGGGGTCAGCAGCAGCCCCAGCAGCAAGGGGGAGAGCCAGCGTGGTGCCGGCCGGCGTACTAAGCGGTAAACCATGACATAAACCTCGTTCAATGCACTTATTTCAGGAAAGGGGGAAGGCCGGCGGCGCGCCTGGATACGAATGCATGATGCCGCGCTTGTTATCCCCGAAGACGCCCCGTATTGTATCGGGCTTGCCCAAGAGATGGAGTCTCTCGGGCTATTTTTTTCAGGAGTTTTTATGGGGTATGAGTGGCTGGCGCTGGCAGCGGCCAGTTTATGGGCAGTGGCGGCCCTGATTTCCGTCAAACCGGCTCGCCATCTGGGGCCATTTGCCTACAGCCGCTGGCGGATGTGCCTGGTCAGTCTGATGCTCGGCAGCATGAGTCTCTTGACCGGCGGCTGGCATACCCTCTCGGGCAGCGCCCTCCCCCTGCTGGCCATCTCGGGCCTCATCGGCATCTTCATCGGCGATACCGCCCTCTACGCCTGCATGAACCGGCTGGGCCCCCGTCGCAGCGGTCTGCTGTTTTCTTGCCATGCGCTGTTCTCCGCCCTGCTCGGGCTCTGGCTGTTCAACGAGCAGTTGACCGGTTCCCGGCTGGCCGGCGCCATGCTGGTGTTTGTCGGCGTCATGCTGGCCATTCTGTTTGGTCGGCGCAGCAGCGGCAGCGAATGGGAGAAAATACGGGGCAGCCTGGCAGCCGGGGTCGCGCTAGGGCTGACCGCCGCCCTCTGCCAGAGCCTGGGCGCCATCATCGCCAAACCGGTGATGATGGGCGGCGACGTCGATGCAGTGAGCGCCTCCGGCGTCAGGATGGGCAGCGCCCTGCTGGCTCACTGCGCCCTGCGCATGACCGGGCTGCCACTGAGCAAGCCGCTGCATCCCATCAACCGTCGCATCTTCGGCATGATAGCCCTCAACGGATTCCTCGCCATGGCGCTCGGCATGACGCTGATCCTGGTGGCCCTGAGACAGGGGGATGTGGGCATGGTGGCCATCCTCTCCTCCACCACCCCCGTCATCTTGCTGCCGCTGCTGTGGTGGCACTCGGGCGAGCGGCCGTCCGCCGCCGCCTGGGCCGGTACCCTGCTGGCCACCCTGGGGACCGTGCTGGTGCTGGGCGCCAGCGGCCACTGACTCCTGGCGATCAGAAGCGGGCGATTTCCTCGGCGGTCAGCTCGCGATATTCGCCCGGCGCCAGATCATCGTCCAGCACCAGATCGCCCACCCGCTCCCGGTGCAGCCCCACCACCTTGTTGCCGATGGCGGCAAACATCCGCTTCACCTGATGGTACTTGCCCTCGTGGATGGTGAGGCGCGCCTCGCACTCCCCCAGGATCTCCAGCTGGGCCGGCCGGGTCTTCTCGGTCTCGCTGCGCAGCAGCACCCCTTCGGCAAACAGCGCAATGGCATCCGGACTGACCGGATCGGCCAGCCAGACGTGGTAGGTCTTGGCGCACTCGTGACGGGGGGAGGTGATACGATGGGACCACTGACCGTCATCGGTCACCAGTACCAGACCTGTGGTGTCGAGATCGAGCCGCCCCACCACGTGCAGCTTGCCCATGGCCGGCTCGTCCATCAGGAAGAACACGGTGGGGTGATCCGGATCCTCGTTGGAGCAGACATACCCTTCCGGCTTGTGCAGCATGAAGTAGCGGTTGCGCTGATCCAGAGTCAGGGTGACGCCGTCGAATTCAATCTGGCTCTGCTCGTTGATGTGGAAGGCGGGCTGCTTGACCACGATGCCGTCCACCATCACCTCTCCCTGCCGGATCAGTTTGCCCGCCAGCGAGCGGGTCAAGTCGGAACAATCGCAAAGAAATTTATCGAGCCGCATGCACAACCTCAGAGTCCATCAAGAAAGGGGCGTCATTATATCGGCCGGGGCCGACAACTCCAGCACTAAGCGCCAAGGCCTGCCAGCATGTCGCCATGACGAACCCCGGCGCCGGTGTTAGACTGCCAACAGAGGGCCTAACGTCACGCATAATAATAATGTCAGGAAGCCGTATGAAGTCGCACACTCCTCATCCCGTTATCCCCGTCAACCAGCTGCAACCCGGCATGTATGTGATCGCCATTACCAGCCAGACCGGCGGCATGGAGATTGCCCAGATGGGGCTGGTGACCACCCGTCAGCAGATCAACGATCTGGTCAGGCGCGGCGTACTCACGGTGCGGGTCGATCTCGCCCGCAGCAAGCTGCCTGGCATCGAGCAGGTCATCTCCCCCCAGCCCGCCGTCTCTGCGACCAGCTCACAACGTCCCTCCGGCAGTGGCAACGGCGAGGGGCGCGAGCTGAAGATCCGCCGGCTTTATCAGGAGGCTCGCGAGCTGCAGGGCAAGTTCATCCGCCACCTCAAGGCGGGGGAGCCCATCGACATCACGCCGCTGGCGGCAGTGGCCGAGGAGATGGTGGACACCATGTTCACCCACGGCGACGCCATGCTCTGTCTGGCCCGCATTCGCGCCAAGGATGCCTACCTGATGGAGCACTCCATGAACGTCGCCATCCTGCTGGCAAACTTTGGCCGTTATCTGGACCTGGATCGCAGCGTGCTCAAGGAGCTGACCCTGGGCGGCCTGCTGCACGACGTGGGCAAGATCATGACCCCGGACGAGGTGCTGAACAAACCGGGCAAGCTCACCGACGAGGAGTTTGCCGTCATGCGCCAGCACGTGGTGCACAGCTACGAGATCCTGAGCAACACCCCCGGTATCACCGCCACCATGCTGGAGGTGGCCGCCAACCATCACGAGCGGCTCGACGGCACCGGTTACCCGCAGCGGCTCAAGGGCGAGCAGCTCTCGCTCTATACCCGCATGAGCGGCATCGTCGATGTCTATGACGCGGTCACCGCGGATCGGGTTTACAAGCAGGGGATGCAGCCGACCCAGGCCTTTCGCATTCTGCTCAAGGGGATCAACCACCACTTCGATGCCGAGCTGGTCACCAAGTTCATCAAGTGCATGGGGGTCTATCCGGTGGGTACCCTGGTGCAGCTCTCCAACCAGCGGCTAGCCATCGTCATGCAGCGCAATCCTCATGAGCCGCTCAAACCGGTGGTGAAGGTGATCTATCACGGGACCCAGCGCCACTACCTCGAGGTGCAGTGGCTGGATCTGGCCAAGAACGGGGTGCAGGAGACCATCGAGAGCACGGTCGATCCCAAGGAGTTCGGCATCAACCTCGCCAACTTCGTCTAGTTGGCGCCCCCTTCCCGCGACCGCTCGGCGCAGTGCTGGATGAGGAACTCCTCATCCAGCGGCGACAGATCGAAGCGGATGCAGGCCTCTTCGATGGCCCGGATGTCGTGTTGATGGTGCTCGCTGAGCCAGCGCACGGCGCGGCGCAGATCTTCACCGTGGGGCAGCAGGGTATGGTCGCTCATGGGGCACCTCCGATCAGCCATCGATAGCGGCCCGCCACAGCGGGCCCTCTCTTCTAGCTTAGTCCGCCAGCCGCCCCTTCATCCTGCCTTCAAACAGCCTCAGGCAAACGCCCGCTGCCAATCCTGATCAAACTTCGCCAGCGCCGCGTCCACCGCCGGCACCCGCAGCAGCTGTTCGGCCACGTCGAGCGGCAATGTGATGGACTGGCAACCCGCCAGCAGGCAGTCGAGGGCCTGGCGCGGGGTACGGAAGGAGGCCGCCAGCACCTTGCTGTGCGGCGCGTGCAGCGCCAGCAGCTGTTGCAGCTCCTGCACGGTGGCGATGCCATCGCCCCCCTGGGCATCCAGCCGGTTGACGTAGGGCGCCACGTATTCGGCCCCCGCCACCGCCGCCAGCCAGCCCTGCAGCGGGGTATAGACCGCCGTGCCCAGGGTCGGCACCCCGTTGGCCGTCAGGGTCTTGATGGCCGCCAGCCCCTCTTCACATACCGGGATCTTGATCACCAGGTCCCGGTCCAGCTCACGCAGGGCAAATGCCTCGCGCACCATCTCGGTCTCGGTTTTGGCCATCACCTGGGCAAACAGCCGCGCCTTGGGACCCAGCGCCTCCCGCAGGGCAGGCAACAGCTCGGCCAGCGGCATGCCACCGGCAGCGGTAATGGACGGGTTGGTGGTGACGCCGGCCAGCGGCAGGATCCGTGACCAGCGGCGCACCGCAGCCACATCGGCAGTATCGAGATAAAGCTCCATCTCTGACTCCTTAAGGGGATGTGCAATCTGTCGCCATTCTAGCGAGATAACATCCGCAATTTAGTTGATCAAAATCAAATCAACTTTCGAACGAAAGAAAATAGAATGCAAAAACAAAAGGAGGCGGTATGATTTTCGACCTGCAACGCTATTCAACTCACGATGGCCCCGGCATTCGCACCCTAGTGTTTCTCAAGGGGTGCTCGCTGGCCTGTCGCTGGTGTCAAAACCCGGAAAGCCGCTCTCCCAAGCCGGACATACTACTCGACCGGCGCCAATGCATCGAGGGATGCCGGCTCTGCAGCGACGCCTGCCCGGCAATCTTGCGTGACAGCCAGGGTGTCCAGCTCACCCGCTCATCCCTCGGCAATCAGGATGTGGAACGGCTGCGCGGCCTCTGCCCCAGCGAAGCGCTGCAGGTGTGCGGCCGGGAGGAGAGTCTGGACACCCTGATGGCCACCATCCTGCGGGATCGCCCCTTCTTCGAGCGCAGCGGCGGCGGGGTCACCCTCTCCGGCGGCGAGCCCTTCATGCAGCCTGAATTTGCCGCCAGCCTGCTGGCCCGCTGCAAGGCCGAGGGGCTGCATACCGCGGTGGAAAGTTGCCTGCACGTGCCCTGGCACCAGATTGAACCCAGCCTCCCCCATCTCGACCTGCTGCTGGCAGATCTCAAGCAGGTGGATGAGGAACGCTTCTTCGACTGGACCCGCGGCAAGGTCGCCCTGCCCCTGGCCAATCTCAAGCGGCTGGCCGAGCGCGGCGTGGCCATGCAGATCCGGGTGCCGCTCATCCCCGGCTTCAATGCCGACCACGCCTCCATCGAGGCCATCACCCGGGCCGCCGCCAGCCTCGGCACCGTGCAGGAGATCCACTTTCTCCCCTACCACACCCTGGGCGCGGGCAAGTACGCCATGCTCGACCAACCCTATCAGGCCCCCCTCCAGCCACTCGATGACCCGGCACTGCTCGCCTTTGCCCATGAGTGTGCCCGTGCGCAGGGGCTGACCCCGCTCACCCGGGGCTAGAAAGACCCCATGACATCAGCCATTCGCAGCCCTATGACCAGAGGATAAGACCATGACCCAGCTCGACCTCACCACCCTGCCCCCGCGGATCCGTGCCCACAAGGAGAGCCTGATCCACATCGTCCAGCCACCGGTCTGCACCGAGCGTGCCCGCCACTATACAGAGGCCTATCAGGCCCACCTGGCCCGACCGCTGCCGGTGCGCCGTGCCCTGGCACTGGCCCACCACCTCAAGGAGCGCACCATCTGGATCAAGCACGATGAGCTCATCGTCGGCAATCAGGCCAGTCAGGTGCGGGCGGCGCCGCTCTTTCCCGAATACACGGTGGGCTGGATCGAGAAGGAGATCGACGAGCTGGCGGATCGTCCCGGCGCCGGCTTTGCGGTGAGCGAGGCGGACAAGCTGGCCATCCACGCCCTCACCCCCTTCTGGCGCGGCCAGACGGTGCAGGATCGCTGCTACGGCCTCTTTACCGACGAGCAGAAGGGGCTGCTGGAGAGCGGCATCATCAAGGCCGAGGGCAACATGACCTCGGGGGATGCCCACCTCGCGGTCAACTACGAGCAGCTGCTTGCCCTCGGTCTCGACGGCCTCAAGGCCAGGGTGGCCGAGCGGCGCGGCCGGCTCGATCTGGCGGACTGGGCCGATCTGCAGCGCGAGCAGTTCCTGCAGGCCGTCGCCATCACCTTCGATGCCGTCAGCCAGCACATCGAGCGTTACGCCGCGCTGGCCCGCGAACTGGCGCAGCAGGAGCCGCGTCCCGAGCGCCGCTGCGAGCTAGAGACCATCGCCCTCAACTGCGCCTACATCGCCCACCGGCCACCCGAGACCTTCTGGCAGGCGCTGCAGCTCTGCTACTTCATCCAGCTCATCCTGCAGATCGAGTCCAACGGCCACTCGGTGTCGTTTGGCCGGATGGACCAGTACCTCTACCCCTGGTATCGCCGCGAGGTGGAATTGTCGGAATCCCTGCCGCGCACCCGTGCCATCGAACTGCTGCAAGGGTGCTGGCTCAAGCTGCTGGAGGTGAACAAGATCCGCTCCGGCACCCACTCCAAGGCCTCCGCCGGCAGCCCGCTCTACCAGAACGTCACCATCGGCGGCCAGAACTGGCGGGATGGCAAGGCCCACGACGCAGTCAACGGCCTCTCCTACGTGATTCTGGAGTCCTGCGGCCAGCTGCGCTCCACCCAGCCCAACCTCTCGGTGCGCTACCATGCCGGCATGAGCGAGGATTTCCTCGACGCCTGCATCCAGGTGATCCGCTGCGGCTTCGGCATGCCCGCCTTCAACAACGACGAGGTGGTGATCCCCGAGTTCATCAAGCTCGGGGTGAGCGAGGAGGATGCCCACCACTACGCCGCCATCGGCTGCATCGAAACCGCGGTGCCCGGCAAGTGGGGCTATCGCTGCACCGGCATGAGCTTCATCAACTTCGCCCGCATCCTGCTGGCGGCGCTCGATGGCGGCCGCGATGCCACCACCGGCAAGGTCTTCTTGCCCCAGCCCCAGTCACTGCGGGACGGCACCTTCGGCCACTTCGATGAGGTGATGGCCCGCTGGGACGAGCAGGTGCGCTACTTCACCCGCAAGTCCATCGAGATCGACTGTGTGGTCGACAGCGTGCTGGAGGCTCAGGCCCACGACATCCTCTGCAGCGCCCTGGTGGATGACTGCATTGAGCGCGGCAAGACCATCAAGCAGGGGGGCGCCGTCTATGACTGGGTCTCCGGTCTGCAGGTGGGGATCGCCAACCTGGGCAACAGCCTGGCAGCGCTGAAGAAACTGGTGTTCGAGCAGAGGGTGGTGGATCAGCGCGAGCTGGCCAATGCGCTCGAGCAGGATTTTGCCGGGCTCGAGGGCGAACAGCTGCGCCAGCGCCTCACCCACGCGGCCCCCAAATACGGCAACGATCTGGACGAGGTCGACCTGCTGCTGGTGCAGGCCTACCAGAGCTACATTGACGAGCTCAAGGGGTTGCACAACACCCGCTTCGGCCGCGGCCCCATCGGCGGCACCTACTATGCGGGCACCTCCTCCATCTCGGCCAACGTGCCGTTTGGGGCGGCCACCATGGCCACCCCGGATGGCCGCCACGCCCGCACCCCGCTGGCGGAAGGGGCCAGCCCAGCATCGGGGTCGGATCGCCTCGGCCCCACGGCGGTGTTCAACTCCCTCGGCAAGCTGCCCACGGCGGCCATCCTCGGCGGGGTGCTGCTCAACCAGAAGCTGAGCCCGGCCAGCCTCGAGAGCGAGCGGGACAAGGCCAAGCTGATGAGCCTGCTGCGCACCTTCTTCGAGGTGCACAAGGGGTGGCACGTGCAGTACAACATCGTCTCGCGGGAAACCCTGCTGGCCGCCAAGGCCCATCCCGACCAGTATCGGGATCTGGTGGTGCGGGTGGCCGGTTATTCGGCCTTCTTCACCGCCTTATCCCCCGATGCGCAAGATGATATCATCGCCCGCACCGAGCACAGTCTCTGACGGCCCCCACCAGGGGCAGCTGTGTCCCATCATGACCGGCAAGCCACCCGCGAGGTGGCTTGCCGCTATCCACTGCCAGCCAGCGAGGTCCCATGAACCCACGCCACCAACTGATCCTCACCCTGGTCCATCAGGCCCGCAAGATGAGCGTGAGCGAGCTCTCCCAACGTACCGGGGTCTCGGAGGTGACGGTGCGCAACGACCTGACTTCCCTCGAAAAACAGGGATTGCTCAAACGGGTGCACGGCTCGGCCATGGCGCTGGAGAGCGACGACCCCGACGCCCGGATGAACATCAACTACCTGCTCAAGGAGCGCCTCGCCGAGCGGGCCGCCCAGCTGGTGGAGGATGGCGAGACGGTCTTCATCGAGGGGGGCAGCGCCAACGCCCTGCTGGCCCGCCACCTGGCGCTGCACAAGCGGGTCACCATCATCACCATCAGCAGCTACATCGCCCACCTGCTGCGGGACACCCAGGCCCAGGTGGTGCTGCTCGGCGGCCTGTTCCAGCATCAGAGCGAGAGCGTGGTAGGGCCGCTGACCCGGCTGTGCATCGAGCAGGTGCACTTCTCCAAGGCCTTCATCGGGGTGGACGGCTTTCATCCCGAGGTGGGCTTCACCGGCCGCGACATGATGCGGGCAGATGTGGTCAACAGCGTACTGGCCAAGGGGGTGACCAATGTGGTCATCACCGACAGCTGCAAGTTCGGCGCCATCCACCCAAGCCCCCTCGGCACACCGGGGCAGATCGGCGTGCTGGTCACCGACGATGCCCTGCCCGTCACCATGCGATCCACCCTAACTGCGCGCGGCATCACAGTGCACTGCGTCGCCGCCTGAGTAGTACCTTGCCCCCCGTTGCCGGGTAGCTCCCCCGACTGGCGGCTTGACGGCGCCCACCCAGACGAGGGTATGCTCGTCCTCTTTTGGCCACTGCCTGGCAAGGGCCACTTTTTCAAGGACGTGACATGCACACCAAGGACAAGTTTCTGGCCGCTCTGGTCATCCTCTGCTGGGGGCTCAACTTCGTCGCCATCAAGTGGGGGCTGGAGGGGATCCCGCCACTGCTGCTGGGGGCGCTGCGCTTCGTCGGGGTGGTCTTTCCCGCCATCCTGCTGGTCCCCAGACCCGCCATGCCCTGGCGCTGGCTGCTGGCCTACGGCGGTGCCATCAGCCTGGGGCAGTTCTCCTTTCTGTTCTGCGCCATGAAGTTCGGCATGCCGGCGGGCATGGCCTCGCTGGTACTGCAATCCCAGGTGGTGTTCACCCTGCTGTTCGCCATGATCTGGCTGGGGGAGCGCTGGCAACCCCACCACTGGGTGGCCCTGCCGCTGGCGGGGGCCGGGCTCTACCTCATTGCCACCCATGGCGAGGGCAATCTCACCCTGCTCGGCTTCGTGCTGACCCTCTGCGCCGCCGCCTGCTGGGGCCTTGGCAATGTCATCAATCGCCAGATCGGCCTGCGTTACAAGACGTCTCTGCCAAGCCTGGTCGCCTGGGGCGGGCTGGTGCCCATCCTCCCCTTCTTCGCCCTCTCCTGGCTGTTCGAGGGGCCTGAGCTGATGGCCAGCAGCCTGCTCAACATCAGCTGGCAGGGGATCCTGTGCGTGCTCTATCTCTCCTTTGTCGCCACCTGGCTCGGCTACGGCCTGTGGGGACGGCTGCTGATGCGCTACCCGGTGGCGCAGGTGGCCCCCCTCTCCCTGCTGGTGCCCTGCGTCGGCATGGTGGCGGCGGCCCTGTTGCTGGACGAGCACCCCACCCCCTTGCAGTGGCTGGGTTCGGCCCTGGTGCTGCTGGGGTTCGTGGTGCATCTGCTGGGCGGGCGGCTGCGCTGGTTCAAATCGCAGACCGCAGCCTGACGCTTATTTACCCGTCGCCATTGACCGGGGCGGAGAAACTTTTCATGATGATCCAGCCCCCAACGGGGCTCGCGTCATCAACACATGGCCTGCAGGACGCAGCCATCAGGAGAGCAAGGACATGCCATCGACAGTCACCGCCGGCCCCCGGATCATCCCGCGCCTTCTGCGCACCAGTGCCATCACCCTGACCCTCTGCCTGAGCCACTACGGCTGGAGCGCCACCCTGCCGGCTGACCTCAAGTGGGAGAGCAACAACGCGGATCCGGTGTTCGCGGATCCGGCCGCCAAGCGGGGCGGCACCTTTCGCGGCTTCATGACCAGTTTTCCGCTGACCCTGCGGGTGTACGGTCCGGACTCCAACGGCGGCTTCGCCGGCTATGTGCGGGAGACCAACCTGCCGCTCTTGAGTACCCACCCCGTCACCGGCAATCCCATGCCCATGCTGGCCAACGAATGGGCCTTCGGAGCCGACCACAAGACCCTCTATCTGCGCATCAATCCCAAGGCGCGCTGGTCGGATGGCCAACCGGTCACCGCCGATGACTGGCTGTTCACCCTCAAGCTGCTGCGCAGCAAGGAGATCAACGACCCCTGGTACAACAACTACTACAGCACCCAGATAAGCGACGTCACCAAGTTTGACGACCACACCCTGGCCATCTCCAGCGGCAGTGCCAAGAGTCGCCAGGATCTGCTGGAATCCCTCCCCTTCACCCCGGCCCCCAGCCACGCCATCAAGATCACCGCCGACTGGGTCAAGGAGTACAACTGGAAGGTGCTGCCGGTGACCGGCCCCTACCAGCTTGGCGAGGTGAAGAAGGGCAAGTCGGTCACCTTCGAGCGGGTCAAGGATTGGTGGGGCAATGACGAGCGCTACTTCCTGCACCGTTTCAACCCGGACCGGATCGAGCTCAAAGTGCTCAGGGATCAGAACATCGCCTGGCAGCACTTCCTGCGCGGCGAGCTGGATACCTTCCCGCTGGTCATGCCCAACTGGTGGCACGACAAGACCAGGACGCCTGAGTTCGAGCAGGGCTATATCGAGCGACTCTGGTTCTACAACCAGACTCCCCAGTCCCCCATGGGGCTCTATCTCAACACCGCCGATCCGCTGCTGCGCGACCTCAATGTGCGGCTCGGCATCCAGCATGCCCTCAACCTCGACAAGATGCTCACCACCCTGCTGCGGGGGGACTACCAACGCCTCAACAGTTACGGCTCAGGCCAGGGGGAGTTCACCAACACGGCGCTCAAGGCCCGCCCGTTTGACCCCGAGCTGGCGCGTCAGTACTTCGCCAAGGCCGGTTTCACCAAGCCCGGCCCCGACGGCACCCTGCAAAACGACAAGGGCCAGCCGCTGACCCTGAGCATCACCTACACCACGGCGGAGCACGCCCAGCGCCTCACCCTGCTGCGCGAAGAGGCCAAGAAGGCGGGGCTCAACCTCGAGCTCAACCTGATGGATGCCTCGGCCGGCTTCAAGTCGATGCTGGAGAAGAAACACCAGAGCGCCTGGATGGGCTGGAGCACCAGCCGCTATCCCGCCTACTGGGAATATTTCCACAAGGTCAACGCCAACAAGCCGCAGACCAACAACATCATGAACATAAATGACGACGCCATCACAGCCCTGGTGGAGCAGTACGACAAGGAGTTCGACTTCGCCAAAAAGGCGGCGCTGTCGCGCCAGATCCAGCAGCGACTCTATGAACTGGCCAGCTTCGTGCCCGCCTATCAGGTGCCCTACACCCGGGAAGGGGCCTGGCGCTGGATAAAACTGCCCAAGTTGCCGGCGACGCCCAAGAGCGAACTGCTCTACTGGCCGCTGGACGGCAGCAACAGTGGCTACAGTTACGGCGGTCTGTTCTGGATTGATGAAGAGACCAAGGCGCAGACCCGGGCCGCCATCAAGGCAGGCCAGCCCTTCCCGCCCGTCACCCTGGTTGACACCACCTATCAGCAGAAATAGGGCAACCAGCTTCTCTGCCAGGGTGTACCAAGGCCATCAACAAAAAGACCCCGCACAATGGCGGGGTCTTTTTTGCAACCTGGGTTGCTCGCTGAGGCAGGAGGCGCTTAGCCGCGCTTGGCCTGCTTCTGGGCGATGGCGTCGGCCACGTCGGCCGGCTCCAGCACGATACCTTCCTGATCCGGCGTCGGGAAGACGGCCACGCACAGCTCATCCTGCTCCATGCCGTCAATCCAGCGCTCCAGCCACACCTTGAGGGTGATGGACTGAGGCTTGCAGTCGGCCCACTCCCCTTCGGCCCACGCCTTGGCGTACTCCGGGTGCGGCCATACCGGGATGCAGTCTTCATCGTCGGTGGTCAGCATCATGACGCCGTGCTCGTCGGTCAGAACGAACAGCTCTTCGTGCTCGACCAGCTTGCTGATGAAGTGATCAAAGCGGTAGTCCGCGTTCAGTTGCAGCGCTGCATTGCGCTCGGTGTCGCTCAGTTCATAGCTCATCGGTCAAGTCTCTTGTGCAATAAAGGGCGCCATGTTCACATCTTGCCGGCGCCTTGTCCAGTATGAGAGATCGGTCACCGATTTTTGAGCCGGTTCACCCGAGCTCAGGAGTCACCAGGTCGATCTCCGCCATCTCGCCAAGGCGCTGGCGCAGCCAGTAGGCTGCCTCCACTTCGACGAAGCAGAGCTGATCCCGACCGGCCCTCGCCCCCGCCAGGATCTGTGCAAGACGAGCCTGCTGCGCGCTGTCCCAGGCATCGGCCAGCTTGCCGCCATGAGCCTCTTCCACCACCTCGCGGCGCAGCTCGAACAGATTGTCGGTGATCGGGCTGTTGATCTTGGCCGGGCTGTGCCAGTACATCTGCAGGTTGTCCATCATCTCGCTGTCGTAGTTGGCCAGCGCGTCCAGCTCAGGCGTTGCCCCCTCTTCACCGGTCGCGAAGTCGCACCAGGCTGCCGTCAACGGTGCCAGGCTCTGCGCGGTTGCACCTTTGCCATGCTGACGCAGGGCGGCGACATCAGCCCCCTTGCAGGTGGGTAGCCAGAGATCCCCCTGATGTTGCTCGAGCAGCGGCAGCAGCAGAGAGGCCGGGTAGACGGGAAAACGGGAACCCAGGGTGTGCAGCAGGGATACCAGTGTGATCTTGACCATGGAACGCGCCTTGAACCGGGGGCCGACAGACAATATCGGCCAGATAGACAAAGGAAGCCCTATCCTATCATGTTTGGCGCCACAAAGCCGGACTCAAACAATTCTCAATTGATTCACCAGATGACGACCAAAAAAGCAGCGTTTGAGCACGCTAGGGAGAGAGAAAGCCCAATAGTTTGAGCCAGCGCCCACTAAAGTGGATCCGGGAGTGCTAGTTTGCATACATCTTTAGCGTAAGGAGTGCATTCATGATCGGGATCGACCAGGTTTCCAGCGAGTTTGTAAACGATTTGAAAATACTGGCATGCTTTGATCCGGCCAACATGAGCCTGGGTATCAAGTTGCGCAGCGACATGTCCGACGAACTCTGCCAGGCGGCAGTTCGCCTGCACCAGCAGGGACTCATAAGCGCGGAAGATGGCGGCTATCTGACGCCCTTTGGCATGACCATGGTGGAACACCTGCAGCACCTGCTGGTGGCACTCAAACCGCTTTGACCGCCTTGGGAGCCCACAGCGAAAAGTTGAGCAGCTCCCAGCGTTTCCCTTGACGCAACAGACAGGCAAACAGCAAAGGACCTTCGGGTCCTTTTATCTTGCCATCGACCATCCACTCCCCCGCCCGTTGCGGCAACGGCTGCGCCCTGATCTCGTCCGGGAGCCTGCCAGCGCCCACCCGCACCTGCACAAACTGCTGGCACACGGCCATGGCCTCTTTCTCAACGGGGTTCGGCCCCTGTTTATCGGTGGAGGTTATCAGAGTGGCGGCGAGCAGAAGAGATGGCAGCATAGTCGGCACAACATGCAGAAGTAGAAGGTCACGCCTCACACCGACGGACGGTGATAAACGCCCATAAACAAAAAGCCGTGGAACCCAAAGGCACCACGGCTTTCTTAAATTCTGTAAGAATTACAGAGCAGTTACGTTCTCAGCCTGCGGGCCTTTTTGACCTTGGGTCACAGAGAACTGTACGCGCTGACCTTCAGCCAGGGTACGGAAGCCGTTACCTTGGATGGCGCTGAAGTGAACGAAAACGTCCGGGCCGTTTTCTTGCTGGATGAAGCCAAAACCTTTGGTTTCGTTGAAAAACTTAACGGTACCGGTGATCATGTTAGACATATCTTTAAACCTGTATTCAAAATAATTACTTATGCTTTTCAGCGGATAAAGCTCAAAAAACGGGATTAACTTATGAACAACAGGAAAAGATGTAAAACATCATATTCATTGACATAACTATCGCCCTTTCAAGCTGGTTGAGATTATACGTGGCTTTGGGGATTACGCAAACAATTTGTGCCCTGCCACGGCAGGGCACAAACGTTACAGCGTAGGTGCTTCCAGTGCCTGAACCAGGGCTTTGAGGAAGCGTGCCGCCTCGCCGCCGGTACAGGCTCTGTGGTCGAATGTCATCGACAGTGGCAGCGCTCTGACCGGGCGCGCCTCCCCATGGATGAACACCACCTTCTCGAACAACTTGCCCGCGCCAATGATGGCCACCTGGGGCGGCGTCACGATCGGGCTGGCATAGCGGCCCGCGATGGCACCGAAGTTGGTGAGGGTGATGGTCGCCCCCTGCAGCATCTCGCGCGGTACGGCGCGCGCCTTCACGTCGGCGATCATGCGATCCAGCCCCTGGCGCAGATCGGCCCCTTCCCGCTCGGCCACGTTCTCCATTACCGGCACGTAGAGCCCATGTTTGGAATCCACCGCAATGGCCACGTTGACCTCCCTGAACAGCCGTCTTGACAGGGTGTCGCCGTCAAACCAGGCATTCATGGAGGGCTCGGCCCGGCAAGCTACACCGATGGCCTTGATGAGCCTTACAGTAACGTCTTCATCGGGGCGCCAGTGGCGCAAGTCCACCTCGTCGGTGATGCTGACCGGCACCACCGTCTGGTGCGAGAGCTCCATCGCCTTGGCCATGGCCCGGCGCGACCCCTTGAGGAACTCGTTGCCGCTGCTCTGCTGAGCTTCGAACGCTTGCTGCACGTCCTGCTCGGTCACCATGCCGGCACTGCCGCTGCCCTTGATCCGCTCGATGTCGAGCCCCAGTTTCTGGGCCAGCAGACGTACCGCTGGCATGGCCTGCACCAGGGCGCCGCCGGGGGCGATGGCGCCCACCACGAAGTGATCCTCGATATGCTGCTGATGAGCGTTGACCTTGCCGACCACGGTGCCGTCATCCTCGCCGCCTTCGAACTCCACCAGCGGCGCACCTATGTGCAGAATGTCCCCCTCGGCACCACACAGCCTGGCGATGACCCCAGCCACTGGTGAAGGAACATCCACCAGCGCCTTGGCCGTCTCTACCGATAACAACACCTGGTCGACACTCACGGTATCGCCGGCGCTGACCTTCCATTCGACGATCTCGGCTTCGGCCAAGCCTTCACCCAGATCCGGTAATTTGAAAAATTTCATAGCCACTGGTTCTCCATCAGCTGATGAGCCGTATCGGCAATCTCCTGCTCGGTGATGAGGTAATACTCTTCGTTGCGGTAGTAGGGGACGGCGGCGTCCACCCCGGTGAGCCGTCTGGGCGGTGTCTTGAGGGAGGTGAGCGCCTCCTCGGTGACCCGCGCCACGATTTCGGCACCGACCCCGAAGCTGCCGCATGCCTCGTGCACCACCAAGAGGCGACCGGTCTTGCGCACCGATGCCAGTATGCTCTCCATGTCCAGCGGCTTGATGGTGGCCAGATCCAGCACCTCGCACTGGATATCCTGCTCCGCCAGCAGGTTCGCTGCCCGCATCACCTCCTGGATGCAGGCTCCCCAGGCGACGACCGTGAGGTCGCGACCGGGACGCAGGGTGAAGCAGACATCCAGCGGCAGGCCGATGCCGTCATCCACCACGTCGGACTTCATGGAGCGATAGATGCGATCGGGTTCGAAGAACATCACGGGATCCGGGTCACGGATAGCCGACAGCAGCAGGCCATAGGCCCGCTTCGGGCTGGAGGGGATCACCACTCGCAGCCCGGGAATGTGGGCAAACAGAGCTTCCACGCTCTCGCTGTGGTGCTCGGGGGAGTGAATGCCGGCGCCGTAGGGGGAGCGGTAGACGATGGGGCAGGTGATGCGGCCCCGGGTGCGATTGCGCATCCGCGCCGCCTGGCAGATGATCTGCTCCATGCCCGGGAAGATGAACCCCTGAAACTGGAATTCGGCCACGGGTTTGAGCCCCTGGGTGGCCATGCCGACCGCCACCCCGGCGATCAGTCCCTCGGCCAGCGGCGTGTCGATCACCCGCTTGAAGCCGAACTTGTCGCGCAGGCCCACGGTGGCGCGAAACACCCCGCCGTTGACCCCTACATCCTCGCCGAGCACCACCACATCCGGGTCCCGCTCCATCTCGTGATGCAACGCCAGATTGACGGCCTCGAGCAACGTCATATCACTCATGCTTCCTCCCCGCTGTGCTGCTGCATGCCCTTGGCGATGATGCGCTGGCGCTGCGTGCGGTAATCCTTCGGCAACTCGGCAAACTGATAGTCGAGCAGGGTTTCCGGGGCCTGAGCCGCGGTTCCTTCATAGACGGCCACGGCGCGTTCGACCTCGCGGGCCGCCTCTGCCAGCAAAGCCTGCTCCTGCTGCTCGTCCCACCAGCCCTGTTCAAACATGAACTGGCGCAGCCGCTTGACCGGCTCCTTGGCCCAGGCGGCTTCCACTTCGGCCGCCTCCCGATAGCGGGTCGCATCGTCGGCCGTGGTGTGATCCCCCAGCCGATAGCTGACCGCTTCGATCAGGGTCGGCCCCTTGCCGCTGCGGGCGCGTTCGACGGCGCTGCGGGTAGCCTCATAAACGGCGACCACGTCGTTGCCGTCCACCTGGAGGCTACGCACGCCGGCCCCTATCCCCTTCTGGGCCAGGGTGGGGGCGCTCGACTGCAGCTTGCGCGGCACCGAGATGGCCCACTGGTTGTTGTTGATGATCATCACCATGGGCAGGTGCCAGACGCCGGCACAGTTGAGCCCCTCCAGGAAGTCCCCCTTGGAGGTGCCACCATCGCCGATGGTCACCACGGCGACCCTGGGTTGATTGCGCAGTTTGAAGGCCGCGGCGATGCCGGCGGCATGGGTGATCTGGGTGGCGATGGGCACGCAGATGGGCAGATCCTCGGAGAGTTCACCGTCGGCCTTGTAAAAGACGCTGCCGCGCTCGTCCCCGCCCCAGTACTGCAGGTTTTTCTCCATGGGCACGCCCCGCACATAGAGGGTTGGCATGTCCCGGTAGTAGGGCACGTAGACATCCTGCGGCTGCATGGCGAGCCCGACGCCTATTCCGACCGCTTCGGCCCCCAGATGGGAGGGAAACGTGCCGAGCTTGCCGGTTCGCTGCAGCGCGATCGCTTTCTTGTCATAACTGCGCACCATCACCATGTTTCGGTAGAAGGTGTGCAGCATCGCCTTGTCCAGCCAGGTCGGTAGTGTGGCGACCGGGCGCCCTTCCTCATCGAGGTAACGAAGGAAAGGGATGTCGACATGGGTCATAACTGGCTCCTTGCCGTTGTCAACGTCACCACCATGAGGTGACCCTTTGAATGTAAATAGATTGTTAACCAAAGGGCAATGAGATTTAGCCAGGTAAGACCAGTAGAAACTTCTTTAATTTCAGAAAGAAGCTGGATTTTTCGGCTGAAAGAAAACGAAACAGGGAGCCACATCGGGCTCCCTGTCAGGGCGGGACGGGAGCATCAGGGGCTCCCGCTCCGAGCTGCACGGCCGGCAAGGCCGGCGGCAGCCTGAGATTGTCATCAGGGGTAGCGCCGGGTTACTCCCACAGCCGGGTCGGCACCACCAGCAACACGGTACGCTGGCCGATGGCCACGTTGGCGTTGGGGAACACCACCGCCTCCCGCGGTTTCTCTACCGTGTAGCGCAGTTCGCCATCCTCGGCCAGCACGAAACCCTGGGGAAATTCGGTGAAATTGTCCACATCGCTGGCAAACAGGAAACGAAACTGCTCCGAGCGTTTGTTGATCACCCGATCGATGGCAAAGATGGTGAAGTCATCCGCTCGCCAGGGCTCCAGCTCCACCTCATCCCGGGTCACCAGATCCTGCAGCGCCTGCCGGGTTTCGATGAAACGGGTCATGTCGTTCTCGCCGAACGGGCGCACCTTGCCCAGCTCCACCGTGAAGGCGTGAGCGCCATGGTGATGGGAGCTGTAATAGCTGAAGGTGGTGGTGGGGCCGCTGGAGAGCAGAATGGTGCGCACGCCGCAGGCACCGAGAAACTGTACCTGCTCCTTGCAGTGAGGCCGCTCGTGGGGGAAGGGGTAGACGGCAAACTTCTCATGGCGCGAACCGCGAATGGCGGTGTGCAAGTCGTAGTGGTAGCGGGGTCTGGCCGCGTCGGCGAAGAAGCGGCTCACATACTGCTCGAGGCGCATGGCGCGGATCCGCTCCTGGTTGCACAGCCCCTCCCCCTTGCTGTGGGCACCGGAGAAGAGCCGGTTCATGTTCTCCTCCACTTCCCGCACGCCCAGGTTCATGGCCGCCGGGTTGCCGAACAGGAACAGTACCCGGTGACGGGCCCTGAGCTCGCCGCAGAGCAGGCGGCTCAGCAACTGGTTGCAGATCTCGATGGGGGCCGTCTCGTTGCCGTGGATGCCGCAGGAGAGCACGATATCCTTGCGCCCACCCGGTTGATCACCGGCCCCGGAGGCGGGCTCGAGGCAGAGCACGCCGGTATCCCAGACACTCACCCTGTCGCCATTGGCCAACGCATAGGAAAAGGGCTCAAGCTGCCACTCGTGGCGGCGGGTCAGAGCCAAAAAGTCATGCTGGGGAATCATCCATCTCACCCTTTTGTCAGGAACGCTATGGGCGGATTATACGCAAGGCGCTTCGGCTTAAAATCAATTTTTAAACAAATTCAAACAGTAATGTTACAAGTTTGAGCGGGAGCAGGATCGGGGCGTGGGGAACAGAGAGAGATCGGCACAGAGCCGTGAGGGAAGAAATGGGGTAAGGCGATCAGTGTGAAGCAACTGATGAACAGGGCAATCCATCAACCCGTGACGGCGGCGGTCTGCGGCCGTGGATCAGCAAAAAAACGAGGCATCCTTGCCCGGCAGATCAACCACGCCAGAACGGCTTGGTGGTCTCTTGATAACGATCGGCTTCGTTCAGACCAATGTCCTTGAGCAGGTATTCGGGCAGCTCGGAGAGCTGGCGACGGCTGCGGCTGCGTTCCAGCCAGGTCAGGACGGTCATTTTGACGCGAGCAACCAGATTCAGTTGGCTGGAATGCTGGTAACCGGCGGCGGTATAAGTCATGTTGGCCATGATATGGCTCCTCTGTAGGGTGTCTGCGCGGGTGCAAATTTGTTGCGCAAAGCTTAGTCAGGGGGTATGGCCGACTCAATTGACGAATTTTGATAGCAGACATTAGTAAAACTAATGGCTGATGTCCGCAGTGAGATAATCATAAGATACTGATTATAAAAGACTAACAAACCTTTTCTGGGCCTGATGAAAGGCTGCAGCATATTCTCCTGCATGGCTCCCTTCTAACTATGCAGTTTCCTCTGCTGGCTATGCACTCCCGTCCTTGGCAAAAAGCAGGGTCAACCGGCTGTTTACATTCAATTGTTAATGAAGAGATCTTTCGTTGATCTTCAATTAACACATTGATACACCACAGTTACCTTCCAGTGACCCATCGCCTTGCCCGCCTCTCGCTCCCACTTGGCACACATACACAGGGCTGATATGGTTATTTATACAGTACCTTTACCACCTTGCCGTTTCCCGCCCCATGGGCCGGCAAGGGCGACACAGGATATGCCGATGGAGACATTCACCCCCACCGCTGCCTTGCGCCAACAGATGGCGCGGCTCGAAGAGGCGCTGGCCAGGCTGGCGGATCAATTGACGCAGCTGGAGCTGCTGGAAGCCCACGTCTATCCCCTGCCCGCCGTCGCGCAGGGAGAGGAGCACGAGCCCATCGACACCATCACGGTGAGCTACCTCGATGGTGAAGAGGCGCTGGCCGCCACCCTGGCCGCCTATCGGGATCACAGTGCCCGCGCCGGCTGCTCCACCAAGGCCACCCATCGCCTGCCGGGCTGGCTGCGCCTGCCCACCGCCAGCGCCCCGCTGCTGCGACCGCTGATCGACGAGATCAATGAGTGCAAGCTCACCTTCAAGGCCCAGGTACAGCAGGCGGGCAGCCGGGACGAGAAGTTCGAGCTGGTGCACAGGGCGCTGCCCGGGGTCATCACCCTGCAGGTCTATCGCAAGCTGACCCTGCTGGAGGGTGACCTGCATTCGCTGGGCTTTACCTGGGCCGACAAGCAGAGCATCAACCGCCTCAGCCGCGAGCAGGTGCTGGAGATGCTGGAGCGCAGCCGCCGCTATGTCCCGGCGCTGTCGGACAACGAGGAGTGGAGCAAGATGGTGGATCAGGAGGTTTACGATATCCGCCGCCTGCCGGCGGATGCAGAGCTTCGGATCCGCCGCCCGGTCAAGACCCACCCCATGATCAACCTGCTCTGGCTGGATCGGGAGCCCCGCAAGCAGCAGATCAAGGCGAGCCTGCCTCTGCTGCTCTGCTCGGACAACCAGCCGGCCGTCACCCATCTGGGCCACTACCCGCCCAAGCTGCGCCAGGCCAGGCGGGATCGCAAGATTGGCGGCGAGCCCATCATAGAGCGGCTCCACCTCTACCTCTATCAGGGCTAAGGGGCCCTTGCCCACCAGGCACAGCCCACTCACCTCACAACCCGTATCGCCCAACAACAAGGGGGAGCATCACCAGATGCTCCCCCTTGTTTCTTGCGCCGTGTCAGCCCCTCGTCAGCTCATCAGCAGGGCCCGCAGGCTCTCCACATCCAGCCCGCGCACTTCCGACTGGCCGCTCAGCAGGCCATCGGCCAGCGCCCGCTTCTCGTCGTGCAGGGCGACAATCTTCTCCTCCACCGTCTGCTCGCACACCAGGCGATAGACGGTCACCGGCTGGGTCTGCCCCATGCGGTGGGCCCGGTCGCTCGCCTGATCCTCCACCGCCGGGTTCCACCAGGGGTCGAGGTGCAGCACGGTATCGGCCTGGGTGAGGTTGAGCCCTGTGCCCCCCGCCTTGAGACTGATGAGAAACAGCGGCACCGCTTCGTGGCGAAAGCGCAGGATGGAATCCTGCCGCGCCTTGGCCGAGCAGCCACCATCCAGATAGCAATAATCCCACTGCCGCTGCTCGATGCGGGTGCGCAGCAAGCTCAGCAGATCGACGAACTGGCTGAACACCAGCACCCGATGACCGCCGTCGATGGCCTCCTCCAGCAGCGCCATCGCCTCGTCCAGCTTGCTGCTGGCCTCGGCCCACTCCGGCATCACCAGCTGGGGCGAGCAGCAGAGCCGGCGCAGCCGGGTCAGGCCGCTCAGCACGTGCATCAGGGCGCGACCATCGGCACTTTGCACCTGCTGCACCACTTCGCGCCGGGTCGCCTCGTAGAGCTGGCGCTCCGCCGGGGAGAGGCTGATGTGGTGGATGATCTCGGTCTTGTCCGGCAGCTCGGTCAGCACCTGGTGCTTGAGCCTGCGCAGGATGAAGGGGCTGATCACCGCCCGCAGCAGCGCCATGTGCTGAGGATCCTTGACCGCCTTGCCAAAGCGGCGCTTGAACTCACCGAGGCTACCCAGCAGCCCCGGGTTGATGAAGGTGAACAGGCTCCACAGCTCCCCCAGATGGTTCTCGATGGGGGTGCCGGAGAGGGCGAGCCGAAAATCACCGTCGAGCTGGAACAGCAGCTTGGCCCGCTGGGTACCGGCGTTTTTGATCTGCTGGGCCTCATCCAGCACCATGCTGGACCAGCGCCGCGACTTGAGCGCCTCCGCCAGGCTGCCGAGCATGCCGTAGTTGAGCAGGATGATCTGCCCCGCCCTCGCCTCGCGCACCATCCCCTCCCGCTCGGCGGGGTTGTCGAACACCACCACCTCCAGCTCGGGGGCGAAGCGGGCCACCTCCTCCTGCCAGTTGGTGACCACTGACTTGGGGACCACCACCAGGGCCGGCCCCAGATGCTGGCGCATGCGCAGCACGATGAGGGCCTGCAATGTCTTGCCCAGCCCCATGTCATCGGCCAGACAGGCACCGAAACCGTGATGGGCCAGGGTCGCCAGCCAGCGCACCCCCTCCTTCTGATAGTCCCGCAGCGGCCCCATCAACTCATCCGGGCACGCCACCTCCTGTTGCCACTCCTGCTGGAGGTTCTGCCAGGCGGCATCCCCCTCAGTGGTGATGACGGAGAGCAGCCGGGTGAGCGGATAGGCCAGCTTGTTGTTGATGCGCTGCTCGTCATCCAGCATGGCCCCCAGCATGGTGAGCCGCTCCACCAGCTTGTCGCTCAGCATCAGGCTGGTCTTCTCGTCGAGCTGGACGGTGCGCTGGCCCGGTGTCAGCTGGCGAAGGATCAAGCGTAAATCGAGGATCTGGTGCTCATCGAGGGAGAGGGCCCCCTCCACCTGGAACCAGTCCTGACGCCGCTCGATGCGCAGGCTCAGCGCCGCCTCATCGAGGCTCTTCAAACGCGCGCTGTCCTGATGCCAGTGAATGACCACGCCGGCATCCACCAGCTCCGGCAAGGCGTTGACCAGCGCCAGTGCCTGCTCCCCTTCGAGCCGCCATTCGCTGCCCGGCAGCTCGATGGGCAGCTGGTTGCGCAGCAGCTGGGCCTCGCCCCGCTCGGCCGCCAGATCCCGCTGCCAGTAGTGATCATCCTTGATCCCCTGGCGCACGATGGCCTCTCCCTTGCCAAGGGGCAGCGGCGGCAGCTCCTCGAACCGGGTTACCAACCTGACCGCCAGCTGGCCATCCTGCCAGTCGAGCTGCACCGAGGCCACACCGGGCCAGGGCGCTAGCTCGGCGTTGCCATGCAGCCCCGCCACCTGGCTGTGCCAAGGCAGATCCGGGATGGCATCCAGGGTGCGTTGCAGCTCCGCCAGCCCCTCGGCCGGCAGGTCGGGAATGGCCTCCAGCGCCGGCAGGCGATCCTGCAGGGCCTGGGGGGTGAGAATGAGCTGCCACAGATCCTGCGCCAGCGGCAGTATATGCGCCCCTCGTGCGGCTGCAGCCGGGCTCAACACTGCCCCCATGCCCTGCTCGGTGGCCACGATCTGCAGCAGTGGCGCCGTGATGGCGAGCTGCAGCTTCTGCCCTCTTGCATTGAACAAACGGGAATGGTTGGCCAGCGGCGCCCACACCTCGCGCGGCAGCCGCCCCATGTTGCGCGGCAGGGTACGCACCAGCGCCCAATCCTCTTCGTCGAGCAGGGCGGCGTACTGGGTGGAGAGCAGGGCGGGATCGACCCGGCGACCGGCGGTCCACTCCCCCTTGGTACTCTGTTTCTGGATCTTGCACTCGAGCTCGGGCCCTTCGGCGTGAAGCAGCCAGACCAGCCGCTCCTGCGGTTTGCGCACACCGCTGGAGCGGCCCAGCCCCTGCAGCCAATTGAGCCAGCTGGCCGAGGCGGGAGCCTTCTCCTCATCCTCAGGCGCACTCCCCTGCTCATCCTGCCCGGCGGCCCGCAACTGCTGCAGCGGGGCGCGTTCTGCCCCCTGCCCCAGCAGCAGGCGCAGCAGATCCTGGCAGAAGGCCATCAAGCGGTGACAGGGCGCGGCCTCCAGCACGTGGGAGAGATCCCACTTGTGCAGGATGGCCACCTGAGGACTCTGCTCGCCGTGCCGGGCCAGCGCACAGAGATCGAGCCAGAGGTAACCCCAATGGAGCTCCTCCAGGGGCAGTTGCAGGGTGTCGAACAGCCCGACCGCCTGGCCGTGGCGCTCCCCTGCCCACTGTCCCAGCAGATCGGCCAGCAGGGGGAACTGATTGGCCAAAGTGCGCAGCCACTTCTTGCGCTGCTCGCTGGCCAGCACGGGATCCGCCTGCTGCAACCAGCCCAGCCAGAGCAGGGCACTGAAGGTGGCAGGCCACTGACCCGCGCCCGTCGCGCCCGCTGACGCCTGCCAGGCACCCAGCGCAGCCAGCAGGCGCTCGGCCAGCGGCTGCTCGTCTTCCTGCTCCGCCAACTGCTGCAGGGCGGGCCAGTGAGTGGTCGCTTCCCCGCTCGGCTCGCCGCAGAGCCATTGCCACTCGGCGGCAAAGCCCTCGGTCAAACTTGCCAGTTCGGGCGCACAGTGCTGGGCAAGCGGGGTGAGCGGCCACTGCGGATGAGGCTCGGCATCGAGCAGGGTCTGCAGGGCGAAGTGCTGCATCAGCAACCGCTGCCACTGCGGGCTCGAGCCTGCCAGCAGCAGCTGGGCGTCGGGCAGATCGAGCAGACTCAGCAGGTCGGACGCCAGATAGTAAGCGGGTACTTGCCCAGCCTCCCCCAGACAGAGCTCGCGCACCAGCGCCTGGGCCATCTCCTGACCGGTGACCGATGGTACCCGCGCCCAGTTCGGCATGGTGCAGTCGCCGCGGCGCACCGCCAGGATGAGTGCCAGCGTCCCCTCCGCCGTCAGGCTCCACTGCTGCTCCCCGCGCTGGCGAACCAGCCCCTGCTGCTGCATCTGACCGAGCCGATCCGGCAGGGCCTGTCCAGATGGCAGCTGTTCTTGCAAATAACGGGTACTGGCGGTGCGCTGCAACTGCAGCTCGCCAAGCAGGGCATAACAATCTGAGGAGAGTGTGGACGCAGACATCGAGACTCACGGGCCGGTGCAAAAGCGGAATTTTAACGGGAAAGCGACTGCGGCTCGACCCTTAAGCGCGAAATAACGCAAAAAAGCTGGCGCCTGCAGGTCGCAGCCGACCACGACGACGGGACGCAGACAACCCGTCATTGCCGCCCCCGCGGCCCTGACGGGGAAACGCAGCCATAAAAAAAGGCGCCGTAGCGCCTCTTGGAAAAGATCCTGTTCTGACGTCAGCCTTCCAGCCGGGCCAGACGCTCGGCCAGCGCCTGCAGCTGCGCCTTGAGGCTCTCGACCTCCTCTTCCAGCGCGCTCAACCGGTCCGCCGCCGGCGATGCATAGTTGCCGGCGGGGGCCGCCTCGGCCAGCGCCTGCAGATCCACCTCGCCGCTGAACAGGTGGGCATAACGGGACTCCCGCTTGCCCGGCTCGCGCGGCAGCTTGACCACATAGGGGCCACGCTCGATGAGGGTCGCCAGCACCGCATCCACCTCGGTCACGTCATCGAAGCTGCACAGCCGGTTGGTGCGTGAGCGCAGTTCACCCGGTGTCTGCGGGCCGCGCAGCAGCAGCTCGCAGATAATGCCGAGCTCCTGGGCGGTGAACTTCAGCTCGCCAAATTCGGTGTTGCAGAAGCGGTGTTGGTAACGAGGCACCCGGGCGTTGAAACCGGCGGTATTGACCACCAGCCGCTTGCGGATCAGCTCATCCACCACGGCCCGGATGTCGAGCTCTGACAGCTCCAGCACCGGCTCGCGGTTGCTCTTCTGGTTGCAGGCGTTGACCAGCGCATTGAGAGAGAGGGGGTATTGATCCGGGGTGCAGATCTCTTTTTCGATCAGACAGCCGATCACGCGGGCCTCCAACGGGCCAAGCACTAACTCCATTTCATACTCCCTACTAAGCAAGACGTTGAGGCCACTATCTTAGCCATGGCGCCTCTGCCGTCCAGCAGTGGCCACCATTTTTGCGAGGCGATGGGGCAGTTGATGAAACATCGCGCAATCGCCCCGCCACCGTCAAGAGGATGGCTTGCGCTCCAGCGCCGTGGCCACGGATTTGGCGGCAGTGCCGGTCAGCAAGGGATCTGCCGGATAGAGTGCCAGCGCTTCGCTGCGCAGGGCCCGCGCCTCCTCTTTGCGTCCCAGCGCATCCA
Source organism: Aeromonas sp. FDAARGOS 1408 (assembly GCF_019048665.1). Lineage (NCBI taxonomy): Bacteria > Pseudomonadati > Pseudomonadota > Gammaproteobacteria > Aeromonadales > Aeromonadaceae > Aeromonas > Aeromonas sp. FDAARGOS 1408. The sequence goes on from NZ_CP077394.1 coordinate 2,568,762, forward strand.
GCGCGATCACCATGTTGGCGTAGATATTGGCCCTCGGCGTGTGGCGCACAAAGGCTTGCCCCCAGTCGAGATAGGCCTCCAGCTCCGCCTTGTTGTTGCTCTGCAGACCCACCGCCAGCCGCACCGAGTTGACGTCAAACTCCACCCGGGTCAACCAGGCCATGGGATTGATGACATCGAGCAGCAGGGTCGGCTCCTTGTAGCCGCCGCGCTCGTACTTGGTCACCACCCAGGCGGTGTGCAACGCCGTCAACATGAAGGGCACCACCCACAGGGGGATGGCAATGGCGGTAAAACGCAATAACAGCCAGGGGCGGTAGACATGCTCGCGCCAGCTGGCTCGTCCTGCCTCAAGCAGCCCCTCCTCCACTTCCGCGTCCAGCACGTACACCAACATCAGCAAGGCCCACCAGAGCGCGATGGCGTGGTAGAGCGGGTATTCGGTCTGGGTATGCAGCAGGATCGGGGTCACCAGCGCCAGCAGGGCTGTGCCCTTGCGCCAGCCGGCCCGGCTCGCCCGCCACAGCAGGGCAACGCCCATCAACACCATACCCAGCATGGGGGCTATCCCCCCCTCTACCGCCCAGTAGAGGAACTCGTTATGGGGGTGATCGAGGTTGTATTCAATCTGCACCATGGCCGGGTTCAGCGCCTTGTCGGCCATGTAGTGATGGAGGAAGGTGGTTTCAAAGCTGCCATAGCCCCAGCCCACCCAGGGAGACTGGGCAATCAGCTTGGCGGCATAAGGCCAGTAGATGGAGCGCATGCCGCCGGATTGATAGGCCTCCAGCCCACGCCTGAGGCCGTCAATCCAGTATTGGGAGGCAACCCCCAGCAAGATGCCGAGCGCGACCAGCGCCAGCACCCTGGCCAGCAGACGATGACGACGCAGCTCGGGCACCAGCAGGAGCAGCGCCAGCAAGCCCCCCAACTGCCCCACCCGGGATTGCAGCACCACCAACAGCAGGCTGGCAGCCAGGATCACCCCGTAGCGCAACCCACGCAGCCAGACATGAGGATTGCCGCGCAGCTCCAGCCAACTGGCCAGCGCAAGCCCGGTCGCCATGAAACTGGCCATCACATTGGGTTGTTGAAAGATGCCGTAGGGGCGGTTGACGTGGGTGTCATAGCCGATCCAGTTGCCCGGCACCAGCAGGTAGTACTGCACCAGGCCGAGCAGCGCCTCGATGGCCACCGCCCCCAGCAGCAGATAGAGCAGCCGGTCACGGGATGCCCGCGCCAGTTGCCATTGATAGAGACAGAACAGAAACAGCAAACCGGCGAACAGCCCCAGCAAACGGGGAATGGCGTAGTCTTTCAGTTCAAAGCCGGGATAGGCCATGGGCAGCAGCAGCAACAATCCCCCGAGCCAGAGCCAGCCCTGCAACGAGGAGAACACTAGCCGCTGCTGCAAGGTCACCCGCCACAGCCCCAACCCGATGACCAGACTGGCGAAGATCCAGCCCCAGGCGTTGAACGGCAGATAGAGCCCAGCCCCACCGGGGTTGTGCATGAAAAAATGCATGCCCAGCAGCCAGTACAAGACGAATAACCCACAACAAGTTCTCTGGGTCAGATCAGGAAAGCGCACCATGAAACCTCTTCCATGCACCAAAGCAAAAAAAGCCGCGATAGCAGAACACTATCACGGCTTGTTGTCTTTACGAATGAGGGCAATAGCCTTTGTTACAGCGGCAAACGCTCCGTCAGATCATAGAGCGATTGACTACGATTGAGCATCTGGCCTCCATCCCTTGTCAGCGGAACCCAACCAATGGTGCCCTTGGATGTAGTCGGACGAATCAGCATCAGATCGAAAGGTATGGTCACATAGATACCTTTGGTAAAGCTGCCCTCACCATATTCATCTGCCGACACATCTGTCAGAGTTGCATAGGCCCCCATGACAATGCCTGAGTCGAATCGCTTCGAAAAATCGAATGTCGCGCCGACATCTCCAGCCAGGTAGCGACCAACAGCAACCTTCGCGGTGACACCTTCCAAGAAAGGCAATTGCCAATAGCCAGTCACATGACCGGTAACCACATCGTAGTCGGCCATCTTGAGGGTATTATTCCAGTCTCGTTGTTTCACCCAGTTGCCGTCTACCCCTAATGCCCATGACTGCCCGAAAGGCCGATACAATAGCTCACCGCCAGCACCGGCATACATCATCTCAAGGTACCCGCCATAAACCTGGCCATACCAATCCTGGCTGAATTGATCCAGATGAGTCAGCTGCAGGTTATTCAACAAAATATTGGATGAATCGACATACTCTCGGATCCACGTTCTGACACGGGGCAACTTGTCCGCATCTGCCGGAGGAGTCTTGTAGTTAAACTCATCAAAGTTATTGGCCACGTTGAAAAACAGTGTGCCTTGCAGCCAGTTCTTATCGGAAAGACGTAGCTCACTGTTGGCATTGACGCCGACTTGATACATGTAAAATGACTCGGGTCCACCAAAAGACTGGGTCAGGCTTGGGTCAAATGAATAAGAAAAACGCTCGGCATCAGACTGATAACGTACATCTCCCATCAGTGGTTCCGGTGCTTGCTTATGGCTTTTGACCGACTTCTCATCCCCCAAAATCGGAGGCATATTGGCCTCTCGCACGGAGTCGAGGTCAATTACTGTCTCTTGCAGTGTAAGATTGCGCTGACGTTCAATTACTTTCAACTCCGTCACTGAAGCAGGTAATTGATTGGCCGCAATCACTGCCGTACGTTCAAGCGTTTCTTGAGGGTCTCTGTATTTATATTGTTGACCTGACAGAGACACAGTGTTTTGATGCTGAGTGATTGTGGACTCTTGCCAACCCGCATTTCGGTCAAATTGATCCGCCATTGCAGCCCAGTCGACGGCAGTATCCTCAGCTGGCACCCTGTTTTCCATATAGACAGGACGAGGCTCATCCAAATGGTTCTGCCGCAAATCATTGAAGTTGGTCCGCAATGTCACCCCCCACATCAGAGTATTTCCTCTCTGATAGCTAAGATGAGTATCCATATAATCGAATACACGATAGACCACACCAACATTGATCGGAGATGACTGAGTTACCTTTCCCGAAAACTCATTACTATAGTCGTTACCATCATATTCAAGTTTCAGTCTCAGTGGCTGCCATGGCGTTTGGTATTCCACCCCACCAAACAGAGCCGAGTTTCCATGAAACATATTCCCTGTTTCAAATTTACCACCCCCACCGGAATAAGAACCATCACGCCCACACCAGTCGTCTTTCCAACGGCAGAATGGGTTGGTGATATTTCCACTTTCGCCCATATTGCCCCACCCCATTCCTAGAGTGAAGTCGAAAGGGCCGTAACGTTTACTGGCAACAACATACTCACTGTCAAATAGCCCGGTCCCCATCAAGTCTCGAAATCCGAGTGATACTGTGGGTAGCCAGGTAGATTCTTGCATCAAACGAAACTTGAAATCGATGCCTTTATCTTTGTAAGTTTGATCACCACTAAAACCAGGTGAAGAACTATATAGTCTGGTTCTTACATCAGTATAACGCAGGGTTGCTTCAAACCATTCAAAAGGCTGTACAGAAACAGTCCAACGACGATATTGTTCATTGTCAAAATAGTTGGCGCTGAACTCACCCTCTTTTGCCATTCTGGCAGTAGGCATTTGCAGCAGGCCAACGCCCCCAAAATCACTTTGTGAGGGGCCCAGTGGCTCAAAGATATCCGCATTGGCGTTGGCTGCATGACATACCAACAGGGCAATCAAGGAAACTCTTGGGTACATCATTTTGGCATCCGGTTAGCAAACAATGTCAGAATTCGTTCATTCAAGTTTTGATACTGCTTGGGAAGTACGTCAGGCGAGAATCCCACGAAAAGTGTTGCCCCCGGCATCGCTTCAACATGTCGTTCATTCCAAATCGCAACAGGAAACCAATCATATTTTCCACTGGGGGATACAAGATATACCCCGGCAGGATCTCCCCCTTCCAATATATCTTTTCTTTTCCAATACTCACGTAATCCAGCTCCGGGCAGGAGAGGAACGTCACCGATTTGTTTTACCAAACCGGCAATCTGTACCTCAGGATGACGAGGAGCAAGATACAACTGATAATGGCCTTTCAATATAGGAGCATCAACACCAGAACGCGCTTGATTTACATCAGGGTCTACAGACACATCAAAACGGCCAGTTAACTCAAGCTGCTGCAATTGCTGCAACAATTGCAGAGTAGAAGATGCCAGCGATGGCTCTCCCATGTCAGACCACATTTTGGATAATACGGTCAAGTCAGCCAATAATACTTGACGCTGATGCTCGAGCTCTTGCTGACGTACCGGCGTTGATATTTGTCCGACCGGCCAATAAGGGTTATATGACAAGATAGCAGGATCACTCAGCGCACTGCTTAGCGTTATCTGCTTGGCATAATGAAGGTCTTTTACTGGCTGACCTTTCCACCATATGGATATAGTCGCATCAGCCCACGCAGGGTTAGTTGCTAAAATAGAGATAAGAAATATATTTATAATTTTCATGATGAGTAGGGCTTGAGAAAAGTCATTTCAATGACAGGAAGGGAAGGGCCTAATTGTTGCTTGAGTTTGCGAACTTGGCCGGAATGCTCATCAATCCAAAAATAATTGTTCCATTGCTCCTCACTGGGAGATGCAGTAACAGACTCTTCAATAATAGTTGTTGTATATGGTTTATCCATCACTTCTAACACTTCATTACCAACGCGGCGGTAATGGGCACTCAAAGGATAACCACTGGTATATTTTTGTGACCACTCGGCCACACTGTACCACACCATGGATGGCAGTTTATCCAGACGTACAATTCTTAAGGGATCTTGGTCTAGATATCCGAGATAACGTAAATCATTCGGCAAGCCAATTGTTTTGACCAAGCGGCCATGTTCTGTGATGAACATCACCCCATCAGCACTCATCCATGACAAGCGCTCGCCATTGACATAAGCCAATACAACCAAAGCTTGTGGCAGATCGCCGACTTTGATGTAGGCGCTTGCATAAGGAAGCTGTCTGAGTTGCGTAGACGTCAGCACAATCTCATTTTCTTTATGAAAGACATAACCCAGGGTTTCTATTGTCTGATTCGTTGAGGTACTACAACCAGTCAGCAACAACATGCCCGCCCAGGCTAGTACTCGTGGGGGCAGAAAAGAACGGTACGATATCACGCGCGAATAACCATCCATGAAAAGAGAATAAAAGATAAGGCTGCTCGGTTAGAGCAGCCTTATTGGACTTATTTGGTCGAAGTGGTTGTGCTGGTGTTGTTGTTGCGGCTATTGGATTCAGATACAGCTACAGCGGTTACCAGTGCGGCAGCCGCACCGACAGCAACAGCAGTAGTGGTGACACCTGCAGCCGCTGCGGCTGCACCAGTACCGGCAGCACCACCGGCAGCACCCTCTACAACTACAGCTTCCTCTGCAGCCATCACATTAGCGGAAACAGCCAGCAAAGCAGCCAGAGCAAATGCAGTCTTCTTCATACTATCTTCCTTTTTGTTGATACATCTAAACCTTATCACTGAGACATCAATTTTCTCAGACACCCGTAGTATTACCCAAACGAAACATCAATTAAACCACGATTACTGTGCGGTGTCTCTTAAGACCCAGATGTGCTCCAAGAAAAGTCAGGCTTTCGTCTTGTCGCCATAACTGTATTGATAATACCCATAATTTCCATAGTAACTGCTCGCTTTCTTCTCGACGGCATTGAGCAATATACCCTTGATCGAGACACCATTTTGCTCAAAACGACGAATAGCCACTTCCACCTCTTTGACCGCCGTCTTGGCGAAGCGGGCAACCAGCAAAGATGCCCCGACATGCTGGCCAACAATGGCGGCATCGGTGACCGCCAGGATGGGAGGGGAGTCAACGATGACAAAATCGTAGTGCTCGCTCGCCCAATCCAGCAGCGCTTTGAAACGCGGATGCATCAGCAGTTCTGAAGGATTTGGTGGTACAGCGCCACGGCAGACAAAATCAAGGCCGTCAAACCCGGTCTGACTCACTACCTGCGTCAAATCGGTCTGACCCGCCAGATAGGAGCTCAAGCCAGTCCCCATCTCCTGGCCCATCACCTTCTGCATATAGCCTTTGCGCAAGTCGGCATCGATAACCAGCACCTTCTTGCCGCCCAGAGCCAACGTGGCAGCAAAGTTGGTGGATACGAAGGTTTTGCCAAGACCCGGGCCGGGGCCCGAGATCATCACTATGTTGTTTTTGGCTTCCATCATGGCGAAGTGGAGGCTGGTTCGCAGGCTACGTAGCGACTCCATAGCCAAGTCAGCAGGGTTACGTGCGGCCAATAGCGCTTCATTAAGCGGCATAGCATGACGACGTTTTTTCTGTTGCTGCTCGATCGTGGCCTGCTCGCTGGAATAGGGAATAGTGGCATAAACAGAAAGCCCCATCTCCTCCAGCTGCTCCGGACTCTCCACGCCTCGGTGGAAGGCGGCACGCACCAGGATCAACCCCACTGACAACATGCCACCCAGCAGGGTCGCCAGTACCACAATCAGCGGTTTCTTCGGCTTGACGGCGCGGGTTTCAACGGCGGCATCATCGATGATCCGCACATTGCCGATGGTACCCGCCTTCATGATATTGAGCTCCTGCTGCTTGTTGAGCAGCTGGACGAAGATCTCCTGACCGACCTGCACATCACGGGTCAGACGCAAAATCTCCTGCTGGGTTTTTGGCAGGCGCTTGATCGACTTGTTGATCGCATTTTTGGTATTCATCAAAGTCTGGCGCTTTTCCATCAGAGCGATGTAAGCGGGGTGCTGGCGAGTATAGAGCTGCTGCAATTCGGCCTCCCGGAAAGTCAACTCATTGAGCTGCTTCTCGAGACCCACCATGGTATCCAGTGCGGCCTTGGCTTCCAGCGACAGATCGACCGACTCATTCTGCTGACGATACAGATTCAATTGCTCTTCAGAACGATTCAGATCCTCTTTGACCTGAGGCAGATGCGTTTGCAAAAAATCCAAGCTCTTTTGAGCCTCTTCGGTCTTGCGCACCACATTCTGTTGCAGATAGTTCTGGCTGATGTTGTCAAGTACGGCACGAATGCGCCCCTTGTCTTCCCCTTCCAACGTCAGCGAGATGATCCCGGTATTCTTGCCCTTCTCACTGACCTGAAGCCCACTCTGCAACTCAGCAATCACATCCAGTACTGGCTGCTTGACCAGCGTGAAGGTCTGTCCCTCATCAGCAGCCACATCGGACAACAGCAAGGTAACATCATCTTTCTCAAGCAGCTCTCCAACCCGCCCTTCCAGCACCCGCCCCTCAACCTCGAGGGTAAAGCGCTTATCTTCGTTCATAGTCAGCGTAAGCGGCGTTCCCAGCAATTCAGGTGCCACCTCAAAGCGGCTCACTGCCATCTTGGGATAGGGATGCCCCATCAGCCGTGACAGACCACGGCCAACCAGCGGGAAGAAATTGGGTGTCACTACGGTATCGAGGTGAAGCTCTTGCACTGTACGGCCAAGCACCATACGAGAAGTCAGCAGCTCAATCTCGGCAGCGGCATCAGGCTGTTCACCGCCCAATACATCAGCCATATCTCCGAGCAGCGCCGCGCCACTGGCTTTTTTCTCAACCTGCAGCAAGGCGTTTGCCTTGAAGACCGGGGTCGCCAACAGAGCGTATGCAACGCCAAGAACCATAAACAGAGCGGTGATCGTCACAATCCACCAACGGCCATCGATCAGGTAACCCAGCAGGCGCCCCAGATCGATCTCGTCATTCTCCACCGCGGCACTGCTCTGCCGGGACAAAACAGAAGAAGTCGTCATTAAACACAATCCATTTTTATAGTCAGATACAACCCAAACACCACCAGACGCTGCGGATGTCGTTACAGTTTTTTCGCCCACCCATCGGCGCTACGCACCAACAGCTGGTAAACATGTTCGTAAGCTTCCCGACTCAGACGATAGGGATCGGGCACTTCACTCTCCCCCTGCCAGTGGCCAAACAGCATGGTTTTGCCACGAGCCCCCGGGTCGATGGACGTGACGGCAGAGATATGCCCTTTCTCCATCACCAGGATCAGATCGGCATCCTGACAGAGATCGCGGGTCAGTTGGCGCGCCGCGTGTCCCTCAAGGGAGAGACCATGCTGCTGTGCCACCTCGCTCGCGACCTTGTCGGCCGGCTTGTCAACCAGGGCACTGACCCCGGCAGAACTGACCTGGCGGCCGGGCAAATGCTCGCGAAGCAGTCGTTCACCGGTTGGGGAGCGGCAAATATTGCCCACACACACCACAAGAATTTTTTCAAACATATCGCTGTCGCTCTTTAAAAATAAAATCTGCAGCCACCGCCCCTCACTACGTGCATCTTCCTGAAGCAAGGCGGATAGAGGGCATACTCCCCTACCCTATCCTCCACGTTTGTCACCATATCAAGGCAACAAACAACCGGAGATAAGGGAGGCATCAGCCCCCCTCAATGCCGTCTCCCTGAAGGAGTGCGGCTACACGTCAATCAAGCGGGAGAGGTTAAGCAAAATCACGGTCTTACCAGTTGCGAACCCGCAGCATGCCTTCGGTCAGCTCGTTAAAGCCGTTGATGGAGGGCACCAGCTGACTCAACACGCGATTCCAGCGCGTCACCGGCGCCGTGGTGACATAGACCACGTCGTAAGGTTGCAATGCAAACTCGGTCCCCATCACCAGCGCGGTGGCATCACTCAGGTCGAGCTGATAAATGGCGGCTTTCTCTTGGGCTTTCGCGGCGGGGCGCAATACGAAGATGCCGGTCGCATTGGCGGCATTCTGGTTAAGGCCTTCGGCACTGCTCAGTGCTTCGGTCAGGCTCATCCCCTCACGGCCAATGGTCAGGGTCGATGCTTTGTTGACCTCACCCATCACAAAAACTTTCTGGGCATCGTTGCGCGGCACGTAAAGCATGTCGCCGTCACGCATCAACTGATTGTGAGAGAGATCCCCATACTGCAGCAGATCCTGCATGGAAAGCGGGAACTCCTTGCCCTGGCGGGTCAACACCACATGGTGCCAATCCGCGGTCGGGGTCAGCCCGCCAGCCAGATTGAAGGCATCGAGCAGGGTCATCGGCACATTGGTGATGGGCTGTGCGCCCGGCTTGGTCACCTCACCGGAGATATAAACCTTCTGGGAGCGGAAAGCAGCAATGCTCACATCCACCTGCGGGCTCTCGATAAACTGGGCCAAGCGCTTGGCGATATCGGTACGGATCTGTGCGACAGTTTTACCCACCACGTCCACCTTGCCGATATAGGGGTAGAAGATGGTGCCATCGGCATGCACCCAGTTGCCCGCTTCGCTGGCACTGCGGTAAGAACCGGCCGGGATGGTCAACTCGGGGTGATCCCACACAGTGACATTGAGGATGTCACCCACACCAATCCGGTACTCGTAACGGCTGATCTCGCTATTGAGCTCGGGGTTGGCCTTGCCCACCACCGGCGCCTTGCGCAGTTGGCTGATCAACGCCGGTGTTACCGGATAGACATCTGCCAGCTGATCAACATCAACAGAACCTGTAGCCACCTCGGTTTTGCCACTGGTGGAAAGATTGGTACCGGGCACCACAGTGCATGCACTGAGCAGGGCCACGGCCGACAACAGAGGAATGAGCTGAATCCTTTTCACTACCACACCTTATTAAGCTTGCCATCAAGAACTGAACGGAAAAATCGCCGTATGATAGCGGATTTTATAAAAACTAGAGAGCATTTTCTCTAAAATTAAACTCTTTAAGTCACATCAAATACATATATGCTAAGCTTCGATGCAAACAGCTAAAGCAGTATGAGTAATATAAAAGCAGGCGCAGTCCTACCTAACTCAATATGCTATCAATTCGACTATCTACTTTTCTTTTTATAGTTACCCCACTGACACTCAAATTATATCTAGATAGCATGTCAATATATTTTTTTATCACGACTCGCTCATCAAATTTTTGAAGCACTAGATTTCTTCCTGCCACCCCCATATCAACGCGCTCTTGTGTTGATTGGTTAATAATCAGCTCCATTGCTGCGGCAAGTGAATCCCGATTTTTGACTTTGCATAAGAATCCGGTCTTGCCATTAATAACAACATCTTTGCAGCCAGGGGCATCAGAAACGATAAGCGGTTTGGCCATCGCAGCAGCTTCTAACATCGTTCTCGGAATACCCTCTCGATAAGATGGCAACACCACACAATCAACATTGGCAATAACAGTTCTTACGTCATCTGTTGTTCCCAAATACTCAACGATCCCTTCTGACTCCCATATGCCTATTTGTTCACGACTGATAAGACTGGGGTTAGGAACATCGCAGGAACCAAGCAATTGAAAATGTGTCTTTGGATATTTACTTTTAATCACTCTCGCAGCTTCAATATATTCTCCGATCCCTTTATCCCACAACATTCTTGCAATCAGCAAAAATGTTGTGGGATTGTTACCAGACGAGGAGGGTATGGGTGAAAAATGTGATACATTTACACCTTCGCCATGCAGTAGTTTAGCTTTATTTTCATTAACCAAGCTATACGCTAAAAATGCTTGACGATCATCTTCATTTAAAAACCATACTTCTTTAGGGTAACGAAATGCCATTTTATAGAGCTGCCGTGCAATTTTGGCAATAAAATTGTCATTGACAAATGTATACCCTAAGCCAGTTGTAATCGCCAACGATGGAATACCGGCTATTTTAGCAGCCAAAGAACCATAAATATTTGGTTTGATTGTATAATGAATAATAAAATCTGGATTTAGCTTACGATAGTAACGATACAATAAAGTCACTAACTTTATATCATCGAAAGGATTCACACCTTTGGCAGACATGGGCAGATCAATAACATCACAGCCCATGTCTTTAAGCTTACCGGAAAATTTATCATTAGGGGCGACTACCGATATATGATACCCATCACTGAGTAGTCGATTTAATAAACCATGGCGAAAATTAAAAACAGACCATGCGGTATTGGCCACGATGACTATATGATTTTTATTCACAGATACCTCTGAAAATCTAGATTTGGCGTCAACACTATTGGTACAAAGATAACCACCTCTCCGTCTGAGCACTCAACGAATAACGTGTGACTATTCTATCTCTTGCTGCAGCACCTATCATTTCAATCTCATCACTACTCATCTGAAGCGCTGTGTTAATTCCATCTGCCAATGCAAGATGATCTCTTGGAGGCACCAAAATACCACATTCTCCAACAACCTCTTTGACGCCACCACAATCAGTTGCAACCACAACCCGCTGACATGCCATGGCTTCGGCAACAACTAGACCAAACCCCTCCCAAGCAGACGAGAGAACAAAAATATCTGCAGCACTCATCCACTCATGAACATTATGTCTCATTCCCAAAAAATGAACTCGACTAGTCAACCCCAAACTGGCTACAAGCTCAGTCAACTTCGCATGCTCCTCACCGACACCAATAATGGCTAACTGCACTTGACTCTGGCTAACCAATAAATGAGATAGCGCATAGATCAGATTTGGATAGTCTTTTTGAACATTAAGTCGACCAACTGCCAATAATAATTGATCACCACTAGTCAATCCCAATTCTGAACGATAGCGCTGACGATTATCTGAATCAAAGTCAAAGCGAGTGGTATCAATACCATTGTACATAGCACACATACGTCCAGCAGGAACGGCTCCTTGCGCTACAAATGCATCAACAGCCTCTTGGCTCACATTTGTACTTACATCACATAGACTATCGGTTAATCGGTAAGCGATAACCCTTGCTCGACCGCCTTCATTGGTGTTGTGTGCAGTACAAATTAGTCGTGGAAATCTGGTACTTAAGCGAAGTATTCGAGCAAATATATTTGCATGAACCATATGGCTATGTACTACATCAGGCTGGAATTCTTTCACTAGTACATGAGCCTTTAAGTATGCACGGATTATTCCTATGGGACTTTTACCCATATTCAAAGAAACAACTTCAATTGATTTTGAACGTGGGAGATTAACTGTTTCACCTGTCATAGAGATTAATAATATCTGATGCCCCATTACTGAAAATTGGTCGGCCAATTCACACACTTGGCGCTCCGCACCACCCATCCCTAGACCAGTTATAATAAATAAGATTTTCATAACACAGTCTTCATCAATAGAGCCCGAAAATATCCCCTTAACACTTTAATTGATTTCATGATTGCAATCTTATTTTTTGAAACTGCTGCGCGCTCTATTTCCAACGCACTTTGAAAACTAATAAAATCTTCAAAAACTAATAATGGTCGTAAATGAGTGATGTTTAGTCCAATGTTCTTTTCAAAAAACATCCAATCATCGGCGACAGTTATTACTTTTCCATCACTAAAATAATCAAGCATTTTTTTTGCGCCAGACTTACTAATCAAATATGAGACCGTACCACATGTCCAATTTTTCCAGGGCTCCCCCAACGCAAAATGTTCTGAAGCAAATAGTTTTCGAATAGGCTCAAATTTATAAAAATCAAGCTCTTCATTCTTTGACAATTTTGAATAACCTAAAATGACAACATCTATATTATTTTCAGCAACTAATGATATAATCTTTTCAACGCTATCGTTAGTTAATCTGCTTAAATCGGCATCATCCTCTATAACCCAAGCCCAATCCGAATCATCAGATACAATTTCTTGATAACATTTAAAATGACTTAGTGCACACCCCACTTCTCCTTTGGTCAGCATTCTATTTAAGGAACCTAACTTATCAACAGCTGTATTTTCTATTAATAAATCAACTGATGCTGCTCTAAAATCAATTGCATCTACATACTTAAATGTAGGTGCAAGGCTAGTGAGCTGCTTTTTTACACTTGACCTTCTTTCATATTCATCAATAAGAGAAATAACATAAGCATTATATTTCAATTAAACCTCCACTTAATTCCCCTTAAAGAAAGGGATATTAGAATCAATAACGATGGCATAGAAAAGTAATACGAAAAAAAAGCAAATCTATTCGCAATAATTATATTATCTTTTAATGTAACCAACAGCAGAGATTGGGTAAACATTAAAAATACCCATGTATTTTCATGAGCAGTGTATAGCATCAGATACACACTTAAGATTATGATAATAGCTGATATGAAAATAAATTGATAACCAATAGGCTCTGCAAGCAAATACTCGCCGGTAGTATAAAATGCTAACTTCCTATTTATATCAGATGCACCAAAAAAGTTTGATATCTCAATGAGAGCATCAACAAAAACAGATATCGAATTAACATTAATCAAAAGCAAAAAGAATGGCGTGAATGCCATAGTATATATAAAAAACGGCTTAACAAAAAGTGACACTACTCGCTGACGCGATAAAGAAAACCACAATATAGCAGAAAGATGAGAGCAGAAAGAAACCAAAAAAAGTACCAACGAAGCGATTTTTATTTTCCTCTCACTTTTTTGTAAGTAAATAAACATAATAAAAAACAGTGCAGCATGATACTGCCTTATAATATATAAGGCGTTACTCATAAATATCGGCGTGAGAAAAAACAAATAAATAAAAATGAACATCGGGTTACGCCGAGACAACAAGATAACTATAAATACAATAGGAGACCACATAAACAAACAAACAAACAAAAATAATCTAAAATCACCACCTAAAAAGTTAACTAACCACATAATGCCAGAGGTAACAAACTCAAAACCATATGGGAAAGGATCGAGTTTTATACTCTCAAAATTATAAAAATATTGAAGAGTATCACCTTTAACTTCAAAAGTAGATGCATATCCAAAACTAACTAATGAAAAAACTATAAAACCAAAATATGCAAGAATAAAAAATAGAAAATCATTATCAATGCGGATATATTTCATGTTTACACACATCAACCTATAAAAATGCAACTAGAAATAGTTGCTTTATATAAAAAGCAACAGTTTAAATTAAATCGATCACCTGACGATAGTCAATCATTAGGAATTCTATTATACCTATAAATGTTCTTAGCGCAGGTTATCGTGCTGCCACACAATTAGGTTTTTACCCTTCACTTCTATTATCCGGCACTAGATCAATGAGCCATACCTATTGGTAAGATAGCCAGATTCACACTGGTAACTTGACAACAGTTTCTAACTTAGCATGTTGAAACTTTAGATCGCAATACCATTACGTTAAGGGTCTATACTGTATGATAATGTGTGTTAACATGGCTTTATTGAGCTTCGCCCCGTCCTTATATTGGGAGTGTTCAACTACAAAACTCAAATTGATAAATGTCTGCCTCTGATACTGAATGAAGTTGAGATTAAACTCTCTTTTTATAACACCTACCTATATAATCGCAACATGTTAAGAACCATAATATTTATAAAAATCAATCAGCAAATCACATGTATGATGGCAAATTTTAAAATAGGCGTAATCGTCACAAAATCATCTTGAATCCAATTTACTTAATTGACTTAAAAAGACGAGTTTTTATTTTATGCAATGAATATAAAACTCCTTTTTGCTTTACTAAATAAAGCATGGATAAAACACCTCCAGCTTTAACCCCAAAAATACGGGTCAATTTTGATTTGATTTCAATAAAATGCTTTTGCTCAGGAGTAACCCAAGAGGCATTAAAATGATGAATGGATGCGGTTCTTTGAGTAAAGAGTTCTTCGCCTAATAACGATATGGGGGAAAAAACTTCCGGTGGGTATACGACTAAATCATAGATCTGTTGTTCTAACCCATTCTGCTTTAAGCCAAAAGATGTCAAGACTATTGTATCTCTTGCCGGACAAGGAGTCATATCAAAACTACCATCAGCTTTAATAAATGGTGTATTTTCATAGTTTTCCATCAACTTTCGAATAACTGGATGATGAGCAACCGCTCCAAACCCCAAACCTGTGGCAACACAATAGGGTTTAGCTTGCTCGAACCCCATAAACCCTTGATGAACCAAAAATATATCTAACGGTTTTAATAACTCCACATCGATATCAAGATAAATACCGCCATGCTCTTCAACAACTTTGAGACGCATATAATCAGATACGAATGCCCACTTTTTAGCGGTATAGGCCTCACGCACAAAACGACATGATTCTAAATCTGAATTCTTTTCATCCCAACGTATAATTTCGTAGTCAGGGCAATATTTTTCCCAGCTTGCCATGCAACGAATCGCCAACTCAGGTAACTCTGCTCCACCAAACCAGCAATAATGTATTTTTTTAGGAATTTTCATCGTGCTACCATCATAAATATATGCAATTACAAAATACGGATAAGAGACAGCAAATCACCTAATTAAACCTCTTAAAAGAGCCAATAGATAAATTAGCACCTCTACAGCCTTGAACATTTTTAAAGAAAATAAATATAAAATTGCTTTTGCTTGTATAGGCATGGGTGACTTAAAAATAAAGCTATCGGTCTCAGGGTATACCCAAGCAATACTAGCAATAGCCTTTTTATCAATACAACACAACATCCAGTATTTTAGGTTTAACTTCATGGTATTAAAATACTTTGATAAACCGGATGATAATTGATTCGCACTTAGTACCCTATCAATTGCACTTGTTGCAAAAACAATCTCTTTTACCTTCTGCTTACTAACAGATGCAGTAATTGATGATTCATTGCACTTATTGTAGTTGATCAATGGTTGTGCTACATAGCCGATTGCATTGGCTGCTAAAAAAGCTTGCATAACCAGAATGAAATCTTCCAAAAAATTGATATCAGGTAAAAACCTTATATTATTATCTGCAAGTAATTTTCGCTTAATCAATTTATTCCAAGTCGGGCCAAGTAATTCACCAGAAAGCAATTTTTTAACACAATCGACACCATCTTTCCCTATCGGTTGTTTCACGTCAGTGGAGGTCGCAGGATGAATGGTACGGTAGTCACACACCACTACATCCGCATTATCTTCAATAGCCTTGGTGTACAACGCTTCCAGCCAGTTGAGTTCGGCCCAGTCGTCGCTATCAAGGTGTATAACATAATCGCCCGTCGCCAACTCCATGCCTTGAGCACGGGTAGCGGCTACACCGCGGTTCTCTCGGCTAATTAAGGTCACCTGCCCTTGCCGCGCAGGGTAACGAGTTATCACTTGCTTAATGATGTTCAGGGAATTATCTTTCGAGCCATCGTCGATGATAATAAATTGCACATCATCAAGGGTTTGTTCCATCAAGCTGATAATGGCACGCTCGACATACAGCTCGGTGTTATATACAGGTACGATGACAGAAACTTTTGGGATGTAGTTGGGTGACATGAAGCTATTCATATTGTTATTGGGTGAACAAGGCCTGTTTTAAAAATGCGGTGGCAATTTGCTGTTTTTCAGTTTTCAATTGATTGACTGTTGCAAAATCAATCGGCAAGTTGATTAGCTCGCGACTTAACTCAGCCGGACTAAAAATCAATCGCTGTTCCAGACCAAACATCTTTAAAATGGAAGTAAAGCGGGCCAAGCCACGGCCATGATTGCCGATGGCGATAAAGGGTTTGTTAAAGATAATCGAGAACGCTACACCGTGGAATGAGTCAGTCACCACATATTCCGCATCCATAAAACCACGCAGCCATTGAGTGACGGGCGGATAAATTCCATCTTGCGCTGGCATCACGGTAAATGGTGTTAAGCCCTGCTCCTTGGCGACTGCTTTAATAATCTGTTGCTTGTCCGGTGCTTTATCGAGCACATAGACCATCATATTACCGTTACTTGGTGGAGTTTTACCTTGAGCCACCAAATCACAATAAATCGCTTTATCTAGTAATAGTGTAGGGTCAATAACATGTTCTACATTTGCACCAAAGTGGTGTTTGCATAAACTAACCGCGCTGTCTTCACGCACACCAATGGCATCAAAATGCTGCAATAACGGTGCATACTTGGCCAACTGTTCCGCACTAAACTCATCACAGTTATCCACGCCAAACGAAGCCGCATAGGCAATGCGTTTGGCTTTATCTTCTTTGCCTAAAAAAGACAAAAAGAAAGCGGACATGCCCGGTGAATAGGCCGGCCGCCATACCTGATCGCTACCTACCACATAAGCGTCAAACTGATATTGCTTGATATAAGCAAATTCTTCGACTGAGTGGATCTTTTGAGTAGTTCGGATGTGTTCAGCGGTAAAACGATTTGTATGTTGCCCTATCACACGTTTTTGTTCAGCTGTTATGGGTAGTATGCTTTTTATTTGTCTGCGAAGTACATACTTTCTAAGTATATTGCCAACGACTGTTTTTATACCAAAAAAATGTGGTGTCGGATCACTGCTAAAATCTACAGTAAGTACATCATGTCCCTGGGCTTTGAGATAATGTTGCAATGCAAATGCTTGCAGTAAACCACCGTAGTTATTATGAAGTGGTTGAGTGAGAATTGCGATTTTCATGTATTTAGCACTTATAAATTTATATTTTAACCAAAACTTCGTTAAGGTCACGACGTTGTGAAAGTGTTACTCTAAATTCATCCTTTGCTACACCAATTGGTACAACACAGATGATTTTTTCTGATTCTGGCATGTCGACAATACCACCAAGCCGTTCCTCTTCCTGAATGGTTTTGCCCCAATTTGCAGGACAATTTGCAATTTTATAAAAATGCAGAGCGTACAGCATGTTCATTAAGAACATACCACCATCGATATAAAACTGATTGCGCTCACCAACTGTGTAGAAGTAATTTCGGTCAACTGTTAACAGTAGAACTTGATTGATATTTTGGGTGTAGCCTGTTAAACCACCCTGAATGGTTAGCAGCTTGTCGATGCGGGCTTTATCTTCCAGCAAATATACTTTGCATGCTTGGCGGTTACAAACTGAAGGCGTGTTTAGTGCCAAAGCAATTGCTTGTTCAATAAGTGAACTTGACACCAATTCTCCAGTATATTCACGCACACTTTTTCGCGAGCTAGAAAATGTTTCAAAATCAGCATTAACTTGCGCATAAAAGTAATCCTTTTGGTAATCAATTGCTCCTTTAAATTCGCTTGTATATGCATCACCTAAAATTGATTTATAATCTTCATACTGAGCCTGTGTGTAATAATCGCTAATATCGACACTTAGCTTTTGATGCAATTCATAATATTCACACATTACCTGATAAGCCACTCTAATTTGCGAGCGGTTGATATTATCTTTAATCAGCACTAAAGCAAGCCTTGGGTGCAAATTTAAAATGCGTTGCTGGGCAAATCTTGGCTTGGTTTTTTTAAAAAGTAAGCCTTTTTCTACCGAATGATAATCAAGAATTAATTGGCACTCTATTTTATGTAAGCCATCTTGATTAAAGACTGTAGAGTGCTTTAAATAAAGCTTAAAGTCTTTAAATGAATTAACAGCTAACAATCGACAATTTCGCACATAACTAATTTTTTCTAGGCCACCGACACCCAACATTTTTTTTACAACAGCTTTAATTTTACTTTTCAAACCACACTCCATATTAAATTATTTTAAATAAAATTGCGAACACGCGCCTTTATGAAATCACGCTCAAACCTTTCAAGCCCTAGCATAAACATAGCCATGGCAGTCAGTGTTACTATCAACATTGACGTCAGCACAAAGTCAACAATAGGATTGCCAGTGTTTAATCTCAACAGACTAAGTGGCAAAAATGTGGCCAACACAACAACTATAACTCGACCAATCACCTTGCTAAAAAATTGAGTAATATTAAGGTTAATTAAGTCTTTTAATAGCACAAACCTGAACAGTAACGCAGTTATTGATGTAGCTATGGATACATAAAATACAGTATGAGCACCACCACCATTAGACAAAAACAAATAGGATGCCGGCAAATTTAAAAGCAATATACCACCAATAACAGTTTGATAGCGCTTTATATTTCCCGTTGCTTGTGCCGATGCCATTAAACTACCTGACAGACTGGTTAGCAAAGCATCAACTAAAATCAACTGGCAAAATAATGCTGTATAATCAGGCGGGTTAACTAGCCACAAAGTTAAAACCGTATCGGTTTGCAGCAAAATGGGTAATGCCAATGCATAAAGCAAGAAAAATGCATACTTAGAACCACTCATAATTAGCTGGTGCATATATACATGATTATCACTGGCGTAAGATTTGACGATTTGCGGATTAATCGCCATTTGTAGACTGGTAACAAAACCGGTAATGGCACTGTTTACTTGAAAGGCAATTGCGCGAGCTGCATTTACTGTGGCACCAAAGAACAAATTAAGTAAGATATTAACGCCTTGATTTGTTGCTACAGCTGCCAGGTTGCCAAACAAATTCCAGCCGGTATAACTAAACAAGGTTTTAAATAACTCAGTACTCCAGTACCAACTAAAACGAGTTACCGCAAACTGCCAACGGGCATAGCCATAATAACAAGCCAAAATCAACACACTCACCAAACTCAACAGTAAGGCATAAAATTGCAGCTTATCGCCATCATGGGCAGCCAACCAAAACACCACAATTAATTTAAGTAATACATCTACGATACTGATATAAGCAAAAGCGCTCATCTTTTCATGGGCGATAATTGCTGCATTATATGGCACACCAAGTACAGTACAGCAAAAAGAGAATAAAGCACACTGATATACCCAGTTGGCTGCCACTAATCGCTCAGACGAGATCACCAATTGAGTATTTACAAACCACAAGCCTAACGTCTCGGCTATCAACACCACGATAAAAATGATTAACCAATGAATATTGATACTCATTTTAAAAACATTATGTAACTGTACCGTATCTTTTTTGCCCAGCTCAAAGGACAAAAAACGTTGCGTTGCTGATGACATGGCGCCACTTAAGAATGCCATCATAGTCACAACCCCACCGACCACGTTATAAATACCGAAATCTTCAACACCCAAATTATTAAGAACAACTCGAGATGTATAGAGGGTGACACCGAGTGTTAATAGCATTCTAAAATAAAGAAACATTGTATTTTTAACAATGCGGAGATTGTTTTTTGAATTCGACATTAATTTCAACTTATTATGCTGAGAATAGTAGCTTTAATGTTATTAAATACAATTGAACAGGAAGAATAACAAATTATCTATTTTATAAGAATGGTCATCAGCAATACTAATCAAAAAATTATTACTAGACTAAAGCTTAGCGCCTCTTTATCTTTCTTAGAAAGGCTCAGCCCACCTTCAATCGGCCAATCAATACCCACTTGTGGGTCATCCCACCGCATAGAAAAAAACGGGGTCAGGTCTGTCATTTTGATTTTCGCCATCGCATTCTGGTTCAGCTCTTTCATCTGGACGTTTACCATTATCCCCCCTGTTTATGTCTTGCTGTTTTTTGCAATAATCCGGATAACCAGTGAGTAATGAACACCAAAAAATTCACCAATCTTTTTTTGCTTTTTTCTAAAGAAGACCACCAGAACGGTATACATTCAGGATTGCCTCATCGCAGGTGGTGGCCTGTTATTGATATTCTGTTCATGGTTTGGCTATCGCTCGGCGCTATTATTGCGGCACTTCTGATAAATCGCCATCGAGCATACTTTGCAATGTTTGATGTTTTTACAAAGTCATCATCCCCCAGATATACTTGATGTTTCAGCTTATCCCAGATCTGTTTATGCAAACCTTGGTAAACGAACTCAATATATGCGTTAATTGCGCTGGCCCGTTGCGTACCAAAGTAACGCAAGATCGCACCGTTGCCAGCCAGTCGGGGGATTGGCTATAGCCGATGATAAATAGCCAACTGCTCCATGGAGAATCCTCCAGTTATGCAGCAAGCACACACTATATCAAGTATCTCTAGAAACACCTGAAAATCAGTTTCATCCGCGTACATCGCTTTTCTTTCATTGCCTCTGGCGATGATGTGATACAGGGCACTGGCGAATTCCAGTCTCAATGGTCTGCTTATCTTCACTCACCTGCGATTTACAGCAAAGTGTTTATGAGGCTAGCCAGTCATTAAGATCATACAAAATGAAAAACCTGACCCCGTGTTACACAGACGGATTAACTTTTTTTGATGCGGGTAGAATCAGAGGATGGCGCTTTTATCCCTTTCACCCATCGCCCAAGCTTCCATGCATATGTCAGACAGAGTGAATACGCCACAAACAGCAACATATAGAGCCCCATCATCAGCCACTCAGGCAGTTCGGCCTGTTCGGCCAGAATACCGAAGAACACAACCCCCAGGTTGGCAACGACAATCAGCAATAGGGATTCGCGAGGGGTAAAACCGGCGTGCAGCAGAATATGATGCAGATGATTGCGATCCGGGCGCAGAGGGGATTGCCCTTTGCGAATACGGCGGATCATGATGCCCACCATATCCATCAGCGGCAGGCCGATCAACCAGAGTGCGGTGACAGGGCGAAATGCAGGTTCCAGCTCATTATGTTGTGAACCAAACAGCACCAGATAACCGATGATAAAGCCGAGGAACATGGAACCGGCATCACCCAGGAAGATCTTGCGTTTAAAAGGAGGAATATTGAGATTGACGATCAGATAGGGGACCAGAGCAATGGTGATCACCAAACAGATATGAGTCATATCAGGCATGGTGTTGGCAAACAGAATAGATAGCCCCACGAGTGAAATACCCGCCATGCTGCCAGCCAGACCATCAATACCGTCCATCATGTTATAGGCATTGATCGCCGCACAGACCGCAACAACGGCAATCAGCAAGTCAATAAATGGAATTGTGATGTTCCCGATGCCCAGCACATCACCAAACTGATGGAGGCTGATATCTGTCGACAGGCAGAGGATAAGGATGAGCAATGCTTGCAGGGTCAGTCTGATCCAGGGGGAGATATCCTTGGCATCATCGATAGCACCAATCACCATCATGCAACCGGCACAGGCCAGCATGGTGATGATTGCGCTCTGCAATGGAAGGGTGAAGAAGACGCTGAGGTATACCCCCAGACAAACCGCAATCCCACCAATCAGGGGGATCGCACCGACATGTTGTTTACGTTGATTCGGTAAGTCAACGAGTTGTAGCTTGGCAGATAGTGGACGCAAACAGGCAATAGCCAGCGCGGTTCCAACAAATGCAACCAGACCAGACGTTTCCATTATTGTTTTATCCCTTGATAATTTCAGGTTCGCTTCTGATGGCGACCTGTTTTTTTATTTGCCTGATGACCGCCAACACCCAATAGATGACAAAGCGGCCACCAACAGCTCAATAAACAACCAAATTATTGAAAAAATGAATAGCTACCGCCCCTGAGTTACAGCTCCCAGTGTGCACATAGCCCCTCTTATTATTGAAAGCATCAGTAAACCGATATGCAATTTTCGATACTTTACTGTTGACGAGCATGACAACAAAGCAAGCCGCCATTCCAACCATTCGCCATAACTCCGCTTATTTTGCAACATTATTTCACGCAAAAATGCAGGATTATTCCGAAATCGATGGAGGGGGAATTCTACCTGCGGTTTGCCGAAATGAGTAGCCAATCTAGTCCACGACAGGCCTGATTGATTAAAAAACAAGCAACGAAGGCAATTCAAGCAAAAAAACGCCCAATGATGGGCGCTCATTTACAAACTCAGTGATTGGCAAGCAAAAAATCTATGTTATGTGAGGGTAATTTAACCACATTATCACTTGGTGGTAGCTGCTGCTTGGCCAGCCACACCAGATCACAAATACCATCCGTCGGTTCGAATGCTGCCGGTGCATGCATCAGGATATCGCGCACTTGCTGTTGATCAAAACGGTGACAGGCATCATCCAACGAGGCTAGCAAGGGGCGTAGTCGCGACCAGGGCAACCAGCTCTCTTGTGCCATCATGATCCTGGGATGTTCGGTTCCTCTGGCATCATCACCAATCAGTAACTCTTCGTAGAGCTTTTCACCCGGCCGCAAACCCGTTACCTCGATGACAATATCACCATCGGGCCGTTGCTCATCGCGCAGAGTAAGACCGCTCAGGCGTATCATGCGTTTAGCCAGCTCCATGATCCGTACCGGCTGCCCCATATCGAGCACAAAGACGTCGCCCCCCTCCCCCATGGCGCCTGCCTGGATCACCAGCTGGGCAGCCTCAGGTATCGTCATGAAGTAACGGATGATATCGGGATGAGTCAGGGTGATGGGCCCCCCCTTATCTATCTGCTGTCTGAATAACGGCACCACTGAGCCGGAAGAGCCGAGAACATTGCCAAAACGCACCATACAAAAACGGGTGCTGTGCTTCTCGCGGGTCAAGGCTTGCAAGATCAACTCGGCCAGACGCTTGCTGGCCCCCATGGTGTTGGTTGGCCGCACGGCTTTATCGGTAGAGATGAGCACGAATGTTTCCACCTCTGCCTCAATGGCAGCTTGTGCCGCATACAGCGTACCAAATACATTGTTACGCACCCCTTCAATGATGTTGAACTCAACCAGCGGAACATGTTTGTAAGCCGCGGTATGGTAAACGGTCTGGATCTTGAAGCTCTGCATCACCGTCTTTAGACGATGCTGGCGCTGCACTGATCCCAGTAACGGCACCAGATCCGTTTCGATTCCTTCACGCTGACACTGCTCTCGCAGGTTCTTGTGCAAGACATAAAGGGCGTATTCAGATAGTTCGAACAGTACTAGGGTGGATGGCCGGCACCGCAAGATCTGGCGACACAGCTCAGAACCAATGGAACCACCGGCACCTGTCACCATGACCGCTTTGCCTGTGATATTGGCTTCCATTAATTTGGTCACCGGCTCTACCGGATCTCTGCCCAACAGATCATCAATGGAGACCTCATTGAGCTGATCAATGCGGGCCGAACCATTGACCAGATCGGCCATTCCCGGGATAGAAAGCACTTCGCAAGAGAGGGGCTCAAGTGCATTGATCACTTCCTGGCGACGAGCCCTAGTGCTGCTCGGCATGGCCAGCAAGATCTTCTGTACCCCATGGTGAGCAATCAGGGTTGGCAACTGAGCGCTGTGATAAACGGTACATCCCTGGATCACACACCCCTGCTTGGTGGGATCGTCATCAATAAAGGCGACGGGATAAAACTCATTACCTTGCAACAAGGCCATCTGCAACTGACGGCCGGAAGAGCCTGCGCCGTAGATCAACACCTGGGTGCGCGCCAAACGGGTGGTATTAAGGAGCGCCCGGAAAAACAGCCGCACACCACCGACCAACAGCACCAGAAAGGAGAGATAGATAACCGAGACCGTTCTAGGCAGGAAGATATCAAAGTAAAACGCAGAGATAACAAAGAAGGCAGTTGAAAGAAATGCTCCCAACAAGATTGTCCATAAAACCCGGAAGCTGACATATCGCAACACTGCACGATACAGCCCCAGCCGCACAAACACACTGATGCTGACGATGATAACTGCGCCAAGCAGTGCCCAGTGATGGGGGCTATCGATTGGCCAGCTATGTTCAAGCCGGATCCAGTACGCCCCCCAATAGGTCATGGTGATCAGGATCATATCAACGGTGACAGATACAGCACGCTTGCTGGCTCGTGACAGAGAACCCAGGCAGGTCAGTAGCCAGCTCCCTCCGGGTAAAAGCTCATTTCTCATTCTGGCACTCCTGCATTCAGGTGATACGCAAGAAACGCTAATGGCAAGTAGGCAATGACCAGACCGCTCACACCATCGAGTAGGCCCAATACAATCATGACAGCGATCGGTGCAAGCCAGAGGCTATTTATAAGAAGCACAGCCAATGTCACGTTTCGGTGACTCTGCCAACGCCTCGCCAGATATTGATAGCCATGAGTACGATGAGCCTGGCTCAGAGGACATTTCAGACGATAACGATTCAGTAACGTCCAAGTCGCATCAACCACAAAGACTCCAAGCATGACGAGCCATGCCCACAGGAATTGAGGTGCAGCAGCGGCATCCAGCAGCATCAGGGAAGCCAGCATCAAGCCAAGAAACCCGCTGCCACCATCCCCCATAAAGATCCTGGCGGGCGGAAAATTCCAGCACAAGAAGCCCGCCACCGAAATCCCCAGTAGCAGGATCAAACTGGCAGACGACCACTCCCCCCCAACCAAATAGTGAAATAACGCCATGAACAGGCAAACGACAACGGCCTCGCTGGCCGCCAAGCCATCAATGCCATCCATAAAGTTGTACAGGTTGATAAACCAAATCACCCCCAGCCAGGCCAGTAGATAACCGCACCAAGCGAGATCCAGCTGCCAGCCAAAGAAAGTCAGTTCAGGTAAACCATTAACAGCAGATACGACAAAGGCTGCCGCAATGCTCTGTACAACAAGACGAGTTCTGGGCTTGAGAGAGATGTGATCATCGATAAAACCAACCAGTGCAATGCCAAGCGCAGCAGCCCATATCAATGCGACACCGCTCTGGGATATGCCATAGGGCAGTGGGATCAGGGAGGCAAGCAAAGGGACTGCCAGCAGAAAGGTAGCTACGATAGCCATGCCACCGCCTCTCGGGGTAGGCACCTGATGCGAACTACGATGATTGGGTTGGTCAAGTAAGTGGGTCTGGGCGTAGCGCCTGAGCAGACCAGTCATGGTGATTGAAAGGAAAAGACAAAATATCGACAACAAAACAAATGCCAGCATCAAGACGACTCACTATGGGAAGATGCCATCAGAGATAGGGTCTGAGAGAGCGAATAGGGTGCCGACCATTGTAATCGGCTCTGAGCCTTACCGGTATCCATTTCCAGAGAGCCATAAATCCGTTGTAGCTTGGCATCAATCCCCAAACAGCGTCCAAGCCCTCTTATTATTCCTGGTGGGAGATAAAAGAGCCGACAGCTAACCCCTTCTGCATCAGCAATCGCCGTCAACAACTGCGACGTCGACACGGTGACAGGATCCGCGACTAAAAAGACCTGGTTCACTGCGGCAGGGTGTGCCATCGCATGGGCAATGAAGTCACACAGATTAGGCAACGCCAACAGGCTACGCGCATTGGTCAAACGGGCAAAAGGGAGCGGGATCCCTTTGCGCACCCACGTCATCATGCTGGCAAAGTTAGCCTTCACCCCTTCCCCGTAAATAAGAGGAGGACGGATGATGGTTACAGCCATACCACACTCTTTCGCGAGTGCCATCAGCCCCTGCTCAGCCTCATACTTCGAGCGTCCATAGGGATCTTCTGGCGGACTTTGCACATTCTCATCAAATGGCTTGCCTGGCTCGGTCTGCTCGCCATTCACTTTGATCGAGCTGATAAAGATGAAGCGCTTTACCCCTGCCTCAGCCGCCTGCCGGGCAAGAGCAAGGGTGCCCTCTGTATTCACCGCTCGAAAAGCCGTCAGGGGATCTGCCGCAGTATCTGACATCACATGCACCCTGGCTGCACAGTGGACAACCACATCCACTTGTTGCAAAAGGACCGTCCAGTCTGCATCGGCAGTCAAAGAGGGAGCCTGAACTTGGTACGAAGCGAACGGGTTACTGCGCACAGCACCTTTCACATTCACCCCACACCTAAGCAGGTGTTCACAGACCGCCTTGCCTACAAATCCGTTGGCACCAGTGACTAGAATCATAGGTATAGACATACAGTCTGAAGTAGGCCTTTCAAGATGAGTAATAATTTGAGATAGCCTTTTCATATAGCGTCATATATTTATCAATCATGACGTCAGCCGTAAAGTTTTGTTCAAATCTAACCTTTGCATTTTTTCCCATACGCTCAGTTTCGTCTTGATCCTCCCATAGCTTCTTCATCGCGGATGATAAAGCATCGCTATTTGCTGGCTCAATAGCCAATCCAGTTTCACCATGTAGATTTATATATGTAGTACCTGTGCCAATCTCGCAAGTAATCATGGGCTTGCCATACATTGACGCCTCTAACAACGTCATACCAAACGCTTCAGAACGCAAATGCGATGGGAATACCACGGCATAACATAACTCCAGTAAAATATTTTTTTCATCATCACTTACAGGACCAATAAAAAGTGTATTTTTCAATCCTAATTTATCCGCCTGAGATTTCAACTCCTTTTCACATGGCCCTTCACCAATTATTATCAAAGGATAATCAAGCTCACGCATAGCATCAAGGACAAATGACAGTCCCTTATAATATCGTAAAAAACCTATAAAAAGAAAGAAACGCCCTTTTATTTTATCGTTCCATTTATTCAACAACGATAAATCTGCATGATATGCAGATACTCTTTCCAGACCAAATGGTATTACTTCAACATCCTTTTTTAGGCTAGAGAGAATAGGACTAGTCTTGACGTAGTTGGGTGAAGAAGCAACAACAGCATCAACTTTATTTAAAAAAGACATCATCAATGGCTTATAAAGTTGTAGCAAATACTTTTGTTTGACAATGTCAGAGTGGTAACTAACCACCGTTGGCTTTTTAGGATTAACCAAAAAATGCACTATATCCATATAAGGCCAAGGGAAATGATAATGAATAATATCAGCGCTCTCTGCCAGCCGCCTGAATTCGACGATAGCGGACCATGAAAACCCAGTCGAGGCTATATAGAAATCTTCCTTTGCGGCATGTACACTATGATTTTCAATATTAAAATGTCTGCCTGCATTTTCAGCACTCAAGCATAATACATCAACCTCATGCCCTCTTTTTACTGCACCTTCAGCAAGCTGATATATTACTTGTTGCACACCACCGTAAGCATCTGGGTAATATGTTTTAAAAAAATGAAGAATTCTCATTGACTTCCAGACCTTTATCTAAAAAATAATTTTTTGTGTATTGATGAACATCTGGTGATGCAAGAAGCTCTATTATATCAAACCATTTGTATTTTGAATGTTGAGCAACAGAAAAAGAATTTACATCGCAGCCTAATTCTATCGAATAAGCTAAGACAACATAGTGGGTAGGAGTCATAACGTCATAAAATGAATCTTTATAAAAATGTTCATAGACTCCAATAAACTTAGCTTCCGAACACTGCAACGTCACGCCAAGTTCATTTTCAGCCACTCTTTTAAAAGCATTTGATATAGATTCCCCCTTTTTTATCCTGCCGCCCAAGACAAACCAATGATCGGCTGCTGGTCTATTTTTTCTTAGACCTAGAAGGTACCGTCCTGAACTATCAGAAATCACCAGATCAATCGATATTAAGGGTGTGCTTTTTATTGTTTTAAAAAAATCATCATCAGTAAGATGCATATCACCCCCATACATCATTTATATTTCTTTGCTGGCACACCTACATAAACTCCAGACTGCTCTATATTATTTACAACACACGCCCCTGCACCAACTGTAATCTCGTCGCGAACAGAAACATTGTTTATAATAGTAGCACCAGCACCTATAAAACATAACTTCCCGATATTAACAGAACCTGCCACTGTACTATTGACCGATACGTGCGTAAATTCATCAACACTGACATCATGTTCAATTATTGCACCTGAGTTGATAATACATCCTTCACCAATTTTAACTGAAGGACCTATGTGTCCATGATGACCAATGAACGTTCCTTTACCTATAATAGAGTTAACACCAACAGTGGCAGTAGCAGAGATCAAGGTGGCAACTTGCCACCCCATTTTCTCCAGCACCTCTAGCTGTAACTTTCTTTTTTTGTTATCACCTACTGCAGGAAAAAAAAACCACTCATCGGGTGATATTAATTCCCATGACGAAAGAACTGGATAACCAAAGATGCTTTCGCCAGGTCTGGCATTATCATCAATAAAACATAACGTTAAGAACCCTAACGACAATGCTACATCAGCCACACTTCTTGCATGTCCACCACAACCTAAAATGACCAGCTTCTTAGAGTCCATCACATCATGTCTCCAAGCCACTAATACGCTCGAGTATATCGATATGCTCATTTACAACATCGGACCATGTGCGCACTGATAACTCATCATATATCTGCAACTGTTTTCTTAGTAAGATATCATGATTGTGAAGTGCCCATTCTATTTTCTTAGCCATATCTCGCCAATCATACGGATCGAAAAATGTCATTTCCTGTAATTCAGGGTCAGTAAGAATTTCTTCTGTAACAGGAATGCGAGCCATAACAACTGGCGTATTAACTGATAATGCCTCAGTAAATGTAAATGGACATCCCCCTTCACTTAGACTTGGATTAACAGCCAAACCCGCCAGTTTATAACAAGCAGCAAGTTCTTGCATCGTCAGTCCATGCAAAAACAAAATTTCGTGTTGTAGGTTGTGGCTAACAATAAATTCTTTTACTTCTGGCATAACACTAACATTGCCGGTAACGACCAGCTTGTGCTGAACGAATCTTTTCCGCAAAAGATACTCATATGCTTTGAATAAACTTATTATATTTTTATTCGGCCTGATCTGGCTAGCATAAAAGATAAAATCTACATTTTTATTTTTAAATATTGAAACATAGTCTTGCTCATTCGATTTACGAATCGCAGACATGAGTAATGATTTGGCATAATGGGAGGTCGCTTCTTCATTATCTGGTAGGCCACCAATATTAATGAAGCTATCAACTTTATTAGCGGCATGGTGTACTACTGACACCTTATCCACTGATATTTGATAGCCATCGATTAGTGTATTCCATTTTACCACTTCACTATAAGTGACAAAGTGATCCCCTGTTCTGATAGCCTCTTCTAGCAATTTAAAGGTCGATAGAGTCCTATCGCCACCAATTTGAGAAAAGGCGACAGGAAAATCTCGTAAAACAACATCTGGCACACACATTAATCGAGGGGCATCAATTTTGTTAAACTCAGGCCAATAAGCTGTAGGACAATACCATGCAGATATATCATGCATACTATCGATTAATGCGTTTATACGCTTCCCCTCCATCAACTCCATATTGCGGTAGAGACGCAACACCAATCCGTCATCTTTAGGCGAGTGAACCATTTTCATGAAACGACCTATGTACTTGGAAGACCTACCAAGCACGACTGACTTCAATTTATGAACAAAAAAGAACGCCAATAACAAAGGAAAAAACACGATAAAAAACAATGGGAATATCATTAAGGTCAACAGCAACAACAGGCCACCCTCAATCCCTAGCAGGATCAGGTCCGATGTCGTGTACGTATTCAGTAAACGCTTCTCCACATAATGAAAAGTGTTTTCCTTCAGTCTACCAATCAACTCCAGAAAAAATGATTTGAGTGTTTTTCTTTTTTTTCTTTTCGTTTTACGATTAAGATACCAATGGTAAAAATCCAATAAAAGCGGTCTTTTCTCTGGCGCACGAATTGAAAAGCTGTCATGTGGCACATTTTCGCTATCAAACAGATCATAGAGATCTTGCTTAGACCAACTGGGACAGACTAAGGTGAACTTTACATCATTGCGTGCTGCAGCACCTTTAAGAAAGGCTGCTAAGTAGCGGCCAAGCCCTTCCTTTCTTAAATCAACAGATGGGGCATAGCAAAGATAAATTCCAAATTTTCTCACAGACATTCGCGTATTACCCCCCAATAATGCTTAGCCAGATGGTGTACTTGCTGTTTTTCTAATACATCTTTGCTAGGCAACTTTTCTCGAAGATACACAGCCTGCTCTTCCATATATTTAAGTTGTTGAGCCATTTCTTGTGGTGACTCTGCAGCAGACCATGTCAAATTCAGCGAGAACTGACTATCTATTTCCCGCATTGCCGGATAATCAGAGGATAGCGCAGGAACCTCAAGGTAGGCGGCCTCGATAACCGAGAAAGTGCCATTATCTATGCGCGCAGGATGCCATATAAATGATGCTAGCTTTAGTGCCTTTCTATATTCTATATCGGATAACTCACCACACAACTTTATCTTACGCTTTAGCGGCTTACTATTCTCAACGACCCTCACAAACTCGCTCAAATGTGACAGCTTACTTTCCATTATACTCTGAGTGTTGACGCCAGTAATAAAGCATTTGAGAGAGCCCGCTAGCTGGTTATAATAAATATCCAATGCTTTCACAGCATTGAGATGATTCTTATGGGGACTTAGGTTGGTAGTCCAAATGAAATAATCGCATAAATCTTTATGCTGATCCTTTTCAAAGGAAAAATCCGGCGCCAACATAGGTAACCTAGCAATTCTGTCTGGCTCAATACCAGCATATTGTTGCGCATCGCGGCAAGTGAAGTCAGTAGTCACCAAAACTCGCTCAGCTTGTGTTGCAGCTTTTAAGTAGAGATGGTCAGCACCACCTTGCAAAATTGAAACATAGCGCTGCAAATAATCATATACCATCAGTACTATTGGTCTTACAGGGAGAAGTATTTTGGCTAGCCTGTCGGAAACGAAAACCCACATATCACAATCATAGAAATTACTGATGCCATCATTGGGAACCATATATGATTCAGCTGTAGTACACCAGCCATCATGACCTGCATATTGCATAGCACGAGCAGCATCATCTTTGGAAAGATTTTGCCAATAGAAGCCTCTCCTTTGAATTGTCGGATTTAAATCCTGCAGCTCATTAGCACGCTCTAACTCGTCAATAGCTGGATGGGCAAAAACGACTTCACAATCTTCATTAGCCTGCTGACTGCCAAGCAATATGGCATCAGCTAAAAGCTTAGCGCCTCGCAGACTACCACCACGATACTCAATTGGAACAATTACTGCAATTCGCTTCTTCCTGGTGACATATGCAGGCCGAGCTTTCTGCTGCAAGCGATGCTCTTTCAATCCATCGATGACAAGACTAAAGTTGCTTTTCCATATTGAAGCACAATGCTCAGGCATCATTTGTTCAAGAAGAACATGCTGTGTTTTTCTAATATCTCTAATTAACTTTTCATCACCATTTAAGATTTTACCAATCTTAGCCTTAGCCTCTGCAATTGTTTCACATCTGCCAGGTAAATTGACTCCCCCCATTAAATCCAACATTCCCCCGGCCATATATACCAGTGGCATACCAGCTTGTATTGCTTCAAATGGATGATAATGTATGTGATTTGGTTCAGTGGAATGATAAAACATCACGCTACATTCTTGCATGTTATCTGAGTGCTCTTCTTTAGATACAAAGCCGAGCACTTTTTTATCATTAACAGCTATTGGTTGCGCGCCACCAATGATGTAATCAAAATCTTTAAAGTCACGAACAAAGGAGTCATAAATATTTTTAAAATATGGAGATGTTCCAATTCTTGGACAGACAAATAGTATCGTCTTTCTCTTTCCACTCCAATTTTCAGGTTGGTATTTTCCTTTTAAACCAACAGGTAAATAACATGACCGTTTTGCTAAAAATGGCATTTCTACATCAGAAATATGCTCATAGCCACAACCAAACCAGAATCTCTTCCCCATCGATTTAATTGTTGAAACTACATTATCTCCACATTCACTTCTTAATAAAGAAGAATAATTGTATCCCTTAGACAAGCCGAATACACGAAGAATGACAGCACCATTAAAATTTTTGATAGTTGACTTAATCTGCTTTGGGAAGAAACCAATTATCGCATAATCAAAATACTTATTTACAATATCCCAAGCATCTTTACTTGGTGACTCATACCAATTCTGTTCATTTAAAACATCAAGCTCATGTCTAGGAATAGTCAATTCATCGTCAAAATCGAATGTTATACTTGCCGATAAATTTCCTTCATCATATGGAAACTTTTTTGGAAGATATATCTCTTCAATACCAGACTCTATTAGTTGAGGTATTTCAAAGCTTCTTAATGTTGAATGGTTAAGCAGCCACAAAACTCGATTTTTCATGTTAAATCCAGATTATTGACTCGTTTATAAGCTATGATAGCATCATCAATGGGGCCATCAAAAATGTATTCACCATGATGGAACACAATCCCTCTTGAGCAAATATTTTTCAAGGCACTGAAATCATGTGATGCTAAAACCAGTATTTCAGCATTCTCAATCAAGCTCATTATTCTGTTTTTAGCCTTTGCCATAAACTGGGCATCACCGGCACCAATCACCTCATCGAGCAGTAATATATCGCCACCAACAGCCGTGGATATGGCAAATGCTAGTCTGACTTGCATCCCTGCAGAGTAAGTTTTAATTGGATAATCAATAAACTCTCCCAGACCTGCGAACTCAACGATCTCACTTTCTTTCTCTTTCATAAAGGTAGGAGAGAGACCAAGCAGAAGACCGCGATAGAGAATATTTTCTCGGCCTGTTGCATCTGGTTCAAAACCTAGACTCAAATCAAAAAGAGAACGCACTTGCCCTTCAACAATTAATTTACCACTAGATATAGGATAAAGACCAGCCACTGTTTTAAGAAATGTGCTTTTCCCGGCGCCATTGTGCCCCAAGAGTCCAACCCGCTCTCCATTATTTATTTCCAAAGTAATATTCTTTAATGCATGAATATCAGAGATTGAGTGTTCAGCTTTTCCTTTTTTTAAAGCTCCAGACAAAAGGGACTTTAGCGATCGCTCTTTATAAGCTACCGATGCATAATGAAGGTTAACATTTTCAAGTTTAATTCTATTTTTTTTCATAGGTAGAAGATCACTTTTTTCTCTACATTTCGACCAATCAGCCACGCCAGTAAAAATAGGAGAGCAGCAGTTATTAGACTAAATGTATAGTTTTCCAGACTGGGCCACTCACCTTTTAGTAGTGGTGCTCTTATAATTTGCAATACATGATACACAGGATTGTAATCGACTAACCAATCCAACCCGCCAGAACGGAACATACGTTCCTCGAAATATACCGGAGAGATAAACCATATTGCTTGCATGACTAATCCCATAGCATGCGGCACATCTCTGAATCTAACACCGATATAAGCTAGCAACGTTGATAATGGCCAAGCAATAAGTGCCAATATTGGGAAAACAGTTAAGGTGGCTAGCCAAGTTATATTTATATTTTGTGGCAAGACAACAATTGACCAAGCAAATAGTGACAAACTGGCGAGGGCAAGCACTATGATGCTGCTAAATACAGTACGTAATGTGTATATTGCTAGTGGATGCTTACATTGTTTAATGTAGGCATCGGCTTGCACAAACGCAAGTGAACCACCAATGGTATTGGCTACGACAAAATCCCAGACTATAATCCCCGACAAAATATAGGGTGCATATGTCACTATGTCTGTATTAAACATCTTACTAAAAACTATCGATATTAATAACGTCATACCTAAAGGTTGAATAAACGACCATAAAACACCAAAAAAGGAACGCCGCCAACGAGAACGTAGATCGGATAAGGCGAGATGCTGCCAAAAATATCTAGCATCCCAAATACCTCGAATATAATAAAAGCTCATAAGGTTTCCATTAGTTTAAAATGACCCTTCACTAATAAAATATGAAGGGTCATCTATCTGAATACTATTTATTTAAGTAGAAATCAGCGATTACTTTGCAGATAAAATCAATATCTTTTTCAGATAACTCAGGGTAACTTGGTAAATTCATGCCTCTTGAACTAATATCTTCAGCAACAGAAAACTTCTGTTCTGTAAATACATGTGGCATTGTGTTAGCTAAAGGAAACAATGGCCTTGTCTCGACACCATGATTTTTTAGAACATTTCTGAGCAAATCTCTATCTTGTGCATTCTCTACAAGGATCGAGCACATCCAGTATGAATGTCTGGCATTCTCAATCTCTTTGTGGAACGTAATCGGTAAATGGTTCAATCGACGCTGGTACCAGCAGGCAATCTCTCTCTTTTTGGCAATGATCTCATCTGCTTGTTCTAATTGTGCCAAACCAATCGCAGCACATATATTGGTCATGCGATAATTAAATGCCAACGCATCATGCCAATACTCTTTCAGCTTCGAGACCCCCTGGCTCTTCAAGTGACATGCCAATTCATGGACAATTTTATCCTTTGAAACAACCATACCACCTTCACCGGTAGTTATTGTCTTATTGCCAAAGAAACTGAATGTCGCCACGTCACCAAATGTACCAACATGCTTATTTTTATAAAGAGTGCCGAAAGCTTCCGCACAGTCTTCTATCAAAAACAAGTTATGTTTTTTACAAACATCTACTAATGCATCCATGTCACATGGTAAACCATAAAGATGCACAGCCATGACAGCCTTAGTCTTTGCCGTGATTTTTGTTATCACGTCATTGACATCGATGTTCCATGTATCTGGTAGCGAGTCTACATAGACAACTTTGGCACCGGTCTGGATGATGGTATTTACTGAAGCAATATATGTGAATGAAGGAACAATGACCTCATCACCAGGACCAATACCTAAAGCAGCCATCGCCAAATGCAGTGCCACGGTGCCATTACTAACCGTTGTACAATATTCTGCACCAATATACTTTGAAAATGCAGATTCAAATCTGTTAATAAATTCACCTTTTGAAGAGATCCATGTTGAATCAAGGCATTCATTAACGTATTTTTTTTCATTACCAGACAATCTTGGTTGATATACTGGAATCATAATCACTCCACACTAACATTAACATCAAAACCATGTGATTTCAGCAAGGCATGCTGACGAGCTTGCTGCAAATCATATGCAACCATCTCTTTTACCATTTCTGCAAGAGTCGTTTCCGGCTCCCAACCCAGCTTATTTTTGGCATTAGATGGATCACCAAGGAGTGTCTCTACTTCTGCCGGTCTGAAATAAC
Source organism: Aeromonas sp. FDAARGOS 1408 (assembly GCF_019048665.1). Taxonomy (NCBI): domain Bacteria; kingdom Pseudomonadati; phylum Pseudomonadota; class Gammaproteobacteria; order Aeromonadales; family Aeromonadaceae; genus Aeromonas; species Aeromonas sp. FDAARGOS 1408. The sequence continues at coordinate 2,604,367 of NZ_CP077394.1, forward strand.
GCGGATCAACACATACGATAATATCACCAACCTTTAATGCCGGTGCCTTATCTCCAGAAATAGCCGAAACAACAGCTTTCTCATCGACACCACTCCCAACGAAGCTTAATTCAACACCTAACTCGGCAGCAGCGATTTTTATAAATTCACGGACACTATATTGCACTCCAGTTGCAATCACAAAATCCTCTGGTTGCTCTTGTTGCAACATCATCCATTGCATCTTGACATAGTCTCTTGCATGTCCCCAATCGCGTAATGAGTCCATATTCCCCATATACAGGCACTTTTCGAGACCTTGAGCAATATTTGCCAAACCTCGAGTTATTTTTCTAGTAACAAATGTTTCACCACGACGGGGGGACTCATGATTAAACAAAATTCCATTACAAGCATACATGCCGTATGCCTCACGATAATTCACCGTGATCCAATACGCATACATTTTAGCCACGGCATAAGGGCTGCGCGGATAAAAAGGTGTTGTCTCTCGCTGCGGAATTTCTTGCACCAGACCGTATAGTTCGGATGTCGATGCCTGATAAAACCGAGTTTTTTTGGTTAGCCCCAAGAAACGAATAGCTTCCAATAAGCGCAAGGTGCCGATCGCATCGACATCCGCAGTATATTCTGGAGAATCAAAACTAACAGCGACATGAGATTGAGCACCAAGATTGTAAACTTCATCGGGTTGAACTTCGGCTATAATTCTCGTTAGATTTGATGAATCAGTTAAGTCGCCGTAATGCAGTTTAAAATCAACATTTTCCTCATGAGGATCTTTATAAATGTGGTCTACACGTTGTGTATTAAACTGAGATGCACGGCGCTTAATACCATGCACTTCATAACCCTTCTCTAATAGAAATTCAGCCAGATATGAACCATCCTGACCAGTCACCCCAGTAATCAATGCTACTTTCTTGGACATTTTCAGCACTCTCCCTATATGTTGTTGATCATTTTATGTAATGAATTCAAACCAGACGTTAACTTGCTTATATTATTTTTACTTTCAACATTAAGCCTTAGTAGTGGCTCCGTATTTGAAATGCGAACATTAAATCGCCAATCGTTCATTTCGATACTAAGACCATCTACATATTCTACCTTGACAGCGAGTGGTACATAAACCTCTTCAAGCGTCTTTATTATTTCAAGAGCATTATCGACTCTATAGTTTATCTCTCCACTACATGGATATGCTTTAACTCGCTCAGCCACTAAACTTGACAATGTGGACTTTTTTAGTGATAACAAGTTAATTACTAGTAACCATGGAATCATACCACTATCACAGTAGCCAAAATCACGGAAATAGTGATGAGCACTCATTTCACCACCATAAATTGCGTTTTCACTGCGCATCCGTTCTTTAATAAAAGCATGACCAGTTTTGCTTTGTACAGGTATGCCGCCAGACTTCTCAACGATATCGATAGTATTCCATGTCAAGCGTGGATCATGAATTATTCTCTCATGAGGATTATCTACTAAAAATGCCTCTGCCAATAATCCAACGATATAATATCCTTCGATGAAAATACCATTTTCATCGAACAGAAAGCAGCGATCAAAATCACCATCCCACGCAATGCCCATATCAGCATGATGAAATTTTACAGCTTCCGATGTCACATCTCTATTTTCAGGAAGTAATGGATTAGGAATGCCATTGGGAAAGTTACCATTTTCTTCATGATGAATTTTTATAAATTCGACTGGAACATTAAGGGTATTAAAACGTTGTTCAATAACATCAATTACATGGCCTGCAGCACCATTACCGGCATTCACAACCAGCTTGAGCGGACGTAATTGATGTGGCTTTATATACGTCAGTAAATGATCGACATAAGCATCTAGTATCGATTTTTTACTCAATGTACCTCGCCGAGGTGATACACTGAAGTCCCCCTTTTCAGCCAATGTTCGAATATCATTCAAACCACTATCGCCACTAATTGGACGAGCATCACGACCAACCAGCTTCATGCCATTATAATCCATAGGATTATGGCTGGCAGTAACTTCTATCGCACCGTCAATATCCAATGTGAAGGCTGCAAAATAAGTTTCTTCAGTACCGGTTACGCCCAAATCAATAACATCACAACCTGCATCTAGAATACCGTTTGCAAGCGCTTGTTTTAAGCCTTCACTAGTTAGTCGAACATCACCTCCAACAGCAATTCTCGTTGCCTTTAAATATTGTGCTGTTGCACGACCAATACGATAGGCAATCTCAGTGTTTAATTCATCACCCAATTTTCCACGAATATCGTAAGCTTTAAAACAAGTAAGATTCATCTAATTCCCTCCCTTAATTATGATTCCTTTTTAATAATCAATAATATCGTCTTCACCCAAATACTCACCAGTTTGAACTTCTAGCATAACTAAGTCGATGAGACCAGGATTTTTTAATTGATGGCGATGTCCGGCAGGAATATATGTAGATTGGTTAGCTGTTAGTAATGTAATCTGATCTTCATAAAAGACCTCTGCAACACCAGATAGTACAACCCAATGCTCATTTCTATGATGATGCATTTGCATCGTTAAACTAGCACCAGGTTTAACCTCAAGTCTTTTAATTTTAAAACGTTCACCCGCCTCAAGTAATGTATATAGACCCCAGGGGCAATAAACAGTACGATGCATTTTAAATGCATCATTATTTATCGCCTTAAGATTATTATAAATCAACTTGACATCTTGACTGTTCTCTTTATGTGCAACCAATAATGCATCTGCTGTATCAACAATAACTAGATTTTCTATACCAACTGCACCAATAACTCGATCTTCACTCGATATATAACAGTTTGAGGTAGCATGTAAAATTGCATGGCCTTGAACGGTATTTCCATGTTCATCGGCTCGATGGAGGTCACTCATTGCAGCCCAAGAGCCAATATCACTCCAACCTATGTCACAGGGCACCACCGAAACATTGCCTGATTTCTCCATCACAGCATAGTCTATCGATATGTCTGGTACATGACTAAACGTGTCAGGATCAAGGTCAATATGTTTTACCTTTTTACTTTGAACCAGTTCTGACCTGTCGAGGCATGCTTTTGTTGCTGACAATACTTCTGGGCAATGCAAATCCATCTCTGTAATCATTGTACTTGCTTTAAAGCAAAACATGCCTGAGTTCCAGAAGAAACGACCACTTGCGACGTACTCACTTGCCTTATCCAAGGTTGGCTTTTCAACAAAACGCAATACGCTTGTACCAGTGGCCTCGATATAACCATAACCGGTTTCAGGAATTGTTGGCTTAATGCCAAATGTGACTAATTGTCCTGCTTTCGCCAATTCAACTGCACAAGAGACAGCATCATCGAATGCAACCTGATCTGTGATTAAGTGATCGGCAGCTAATACTAGCAAGATCGCATCATCACCATATGTATCACGAACATAAACTGCAGCTGATGCTACTGCTGCTGCGGTGTTACGACCATAGGGTTCCAGAATAAATGAAGTCTGAACTTCATTGCTATTCACCTCTTTAAATGAGTCTAGTGTTTTGAAATAAAGATCTCTGTTAGTGATCGTCAAAACTTCTCTGATATCAGCTAGCTTTGCTCCACGTAAAAATGCTTTTTGCAAAAAACTCTGATTATCAGATAGTTTGATGAACGGTTTGGGATGCTGTTCACGCGAAATGGGCCATAATCTAGAACCGCTGCCACCACACATAATTGCAGGAATTAAAACTGTCATAGCTACACCATGAAATTATAGTTAAATTTTTTAGCCATCATAAATGATTTTGCACTTGCATCTTTCCTAGACAATACAGGGAACATATCATTATCCCATTTTATAGATAGCTGCTGATCATTCCAGCATATTGAATTTTCAAAATCTGGTTGGTAATAATTAGTTGCTTTATATAAAACTTCTGCGGTCTCTGTTCTTGTGATAAACCCATGAGCAAATCCTTCAGGAATCCATAATTGACGTTTGTTTGTATCTGACAAATGGGCTCCAACCCATCGCCCAAAAGTCGGCGAGCTTTTACGAATATCAACTGCCACATCAAATATTTCACCAATGATACAGCGCACTAACTTTCCTTGCGCATGCGGGGGAAGTTGATAGTGCAAACCACGCAATACACCTTTAGATGATTTTGAGTGATTATCTTGTACAAAGGTGACAGGGTATCCCACCGCTTCTTCAAATAGCTTATGATTGAAACTTTCAAAGAAAAAGCCACGCTCATCACTAAATACCCTAGGCTCAAATAGAAGTATGTCAGGGAGCTCCGTCTTTATTACATTCATCTCAGATATGCCAATTAAATTTATTCGTGGTACAGAGTGGTAACACCACCCAGATATCACATCAGACTTTGTTCAACCATTCTTAGCAAATATTGTCCATAGGTATTCTTTTCTAATGGTAGCGCGAGCGCACGTACCTGCTCTACATCAATAAATTTTTTGCGATAAGCGATCTCTTCTGGGCAAGCGACTTTCAACCCCTGACGAGTTTCGATAATCTGAATAAAGTTGCTCGCTTCAATCAGGCTTTCATAGGTTCCGGTATCAAGCCAGGCATAACCGCGGCCCATCATCACCACCGATAAACTACCTTGCTCCAAGTAGATACGGTTCACATCGGTGATTTCCAGCTCACCACGGGGCGACGGTTTCAGACCCTTGGCCATCTCCACCACACTGTTGTCGTAGAAATAGAGGCCAGTGACCGCATAGTTGCTCTTGGGATCCTGTGGCTTCTCTTCCAGCGAAATAACGCTGCCTTGCTTATCAAACTCCACCACCCCATAACGCTCCGGATCATGCACATGATAGGCAAAAACGGTGGCACCACTGTCTTTACTGGCTGCCGCTTCCAGCTGTTTCTGCAAGTCGTGGCCGTAGAAGATGTTGTCTCCCAGCACCAGTGCACAGGGGTCTGAACCGATGAACTCTTCACCCAGAATAAAGGCTTGTGCCAACCCGTCCGGGCTTGGCTGCACCTTGTATTGCAAATTCAGGCCCCACTGGCTGCCATCGCCCAGTAATTGTTCAAAGCGGGGGATATCTTGCGGGGTACTGATGATCAAAATATCGCGAATGCCCGCCAGCATCAGGGTGCTCAATGGGTAGTAGATCATCGGCTTATCATAGATCGGTAGCAGCTGCTTGCTGACAGCCATGGTGACGGGGTAGAGACGTGTGCCAGAGCCCCCAGCCAGAATAATGCCTTTACGTTTGGTCATGATGCTTGTTTCTTATTTTTAAATTACAAACGAGAAGGGTGGCTTGATACAACACCTTTCTGTTTTATCCCTGCCAGCCAGAGAGGTGTTCAATACGTCCCAGGCCTGTGATTTACTTGCCCAGAGTTTCGGTCAACATCCGCTCCACACCGACCGTCCAGTCCGGCAGTACCAGCTCGAAGGTGCGCTGGAATTTGCTGGTATCCAAGCGGGAGTTATGAGGGCGTTTGGCCGGGGTCGGGAAGGCACTGGTTGGCACCGCATTGAGCTGCGTGACCGCCAGTTCAACCCCGGCCTCTCTGGCTTTGGCAAACACCAGCTGGGCGTAGTCAAACCAAGTGGTGGTACCGGAGGCAATCAGATGGTACAGCCCGGCGACCTCGGGTCTGCTCTGCGCCACGCGGAGCGCATGGGCGGTGCAATCCGCCAGCAATTCAGCACCGGTCGGGGCGCCAAACTGGTCATTGATGACCGACAGTTCGCTACGCTCCTTGCCAAAACGCAGCATGGTCTTGGCAAAGTTGGCACCGCGGGCCGCGTAGACCCAGCTGGTGCGGAAGATCAGGTGACGCGAGCACAGGGCCGCAGCCTGCTCACCCGCCAGCTTGGTTTCGCCGTACGCATTCAGCGGTGCGGTCGCATCGGTTTCAAGCCAAGGGCGCTCACCACTACCATCGAACACATAGTCGGTGGAGTAGTGAACTAGCCAGGCTCCCAATGCCTCCGCTTCTCTGGCAATCGCCGCCACACTGGTCGCGTTGAGCAGTTCGGCAAACTCCCGCTCGCTCTCGGCTTTGTCTACCGCAGTGTGGGCCGCCGCGTTCGCGATGACATCCGGCTTCACCTGGCGCACAGTCTCCGCTACGCCGGCCGGCTTGCTGAAGTCACCGCAATAATCGGTGGAGTCAAAATCGACAGCTGTGATACGGCCCAGTGGTGCCAGTGCACGTTGCAGCTCCCAGCCAACCTGACCATTCTTGCCAAACAGCAGAATATGCATCAGGCACGCTTCCCGTAGTTTTGTTCAATCCAGGATTGGTAGGCGCCGCTCTTGACGTTGTTGACCCACTGCTGGTTATCCAGATACCACAGCACTGTCTTGCGAATGCCGGATTCAAAAGTTTCTTGCGGTTGCCAGGCGAGTTCAGCGCTCATCTTGCTGGCGTCAATGGCATAACGGCGGTCATGGCCAGGGCGGTCGGCCACGTAGGTGATTTGATCGCGGTAGGAGCCGGCTTTGGGCACCATTTCATCCAGCAGATCGCAGATGGTATGCACGACTTCCAGATTCTGTTTCTCGTTGTGGCCGCCGATGTTGTAGGTCTCGCCGATGACACCTGTGGTGACCACGGTATAAAGCGCGCGGGCGTGATCTTCCACATAGAGCCAGTCACGGATCTGGTCACCCTTGCCGTACACCGGCAGCGGTTTGCCATCCAGCGCGTTGAGGATCACCAGCGGGATCAGCTTCTCGGGGAAGTGGTACGGACCGTAGTTGTTGGAGCAGTTGGTGACGACGGTCGGCAGACCGTAAGTACGGCGCCAGGCGCGCACCAGATGGTCACTGGAAGCCTTGGAAGCAGAGTAGGGGCTGCTGGGGGCATAGGGGGTGGTTTCGGTGAAGAGCGGCAGTGCCACACCGGGGACCACTTCATCCGGATGGGGCAGGTCGCCATACACCTCGTCGGTGGAGATATGGTGGAAACGGAAGGCCGCCTTGCGTACCTCATCTAGGCCGTTCCAGTAGGCGCGAGCCGCTTCCAGCAGCATGTAGGTGCCGACGATATTGGTCTCGATGAAGTCGGCGGGGCCGGTGATGGAACGATCAACATGGCTCTCGGCAGCCAGGTGCATCACGGCGTCCGGCTGATACTGAGCAAACACCCGATCCAGCTCGGCGCGGTTGCAGATATCCACCAGTTCAAAGGCATAACGTTCACTGCTGGCGACACAGGCCAAGGATTCCAGGTTGCCCGCATAGGTGAGTTTGTCGAGGTTGATAACTGAGTCATTGGTATCTCGGATGATATGACGAACAACCGCCGAACCGATAAAACCAGCACCACCAGTGACAAGAATTTTCATAGTTATGCTCTTGAAAATTAATAGAAAACTTAGTTTTTAGACGCACTGAATCGACGATTACCCTCGTCTTTGCAGAGAATGTCTGATGCTGTGCAAATCAAAAGCGATAGCTACCGCCCCTGAGTTACAGCCCCCAGTTTGCTGCTTTTAACCAGAATGTATGTGCTGTTGGTCATAATGCCCTCCAGCTTGGGATTGTTCTGCCATCGTCCCTGATGACAAGATTGCTGTCTGTTTGGCCTTCAACCTGGCCGTTGCACAAGCTGAAGCCATATAAATTGCTATGCCCCAAGGACAAAGTCTGGATTCTAGCGCCTTTCCCAGCGCCTTGAATAGCCAAAACAACCTTGCTCAAAACAAGTCATCTACAACCCATTTTGCTGTTGCTCAACACTCTATTGGTGGCCGGAAATGTTCGGTCATCATTCAAAAAGCCCCTATCGACACCTCATCATCATTTTCCACTGCTAATATCCCAAGTAAAAATAGTGATAAATTGCGTATCGGAGTGGAGCTAGCTCACAAGAACACCATTTTGCTCCAATCCTTGAAGAAGATGAGTAACACTTTCTTACAATTGCCATTCACTGAATGCTCAGAATTCAGGTCTTTTCACCCATCTCTGCAGCCTGCCGATAGACTGTCTGCACGACGTATTATGTCATTTGGGCTTCATATGTATATGTTTTTGCTCAAAAGAAACGGGGCGAACCCGATGGTTCGCCCCGTATTGGCCTGCTGATGGAAGGTATGAGTGTGCCTACTGCTGGCGCTCGCCCTTGTCACCCTCGGTATCGGTGGCTTGCCAGCCGCCGCCGACGGCTTTGTAGAGCGCGACCTGGTTGCTAAGCTGCGCCAGACGGGTACTGATCAGCCCCTGCTTGGCACTGAACAGCGAACGCTGGGCATCAAGCCGGGTGAGATAACTGTCCACCCCCTTCTCGTAGCGCACCTCCGCCAGCTTGAAGTAGGTCTGACTCGCCTTCACCAGCGCCTGCTGGGCCTGCAGCTGCTGCTGATAGTCAGCCTGGGCGCCGAGCGTATCCGCCACTTCCTTGAACGCGGTCTGGATGCTCTTCTCGTAGCTCGCCACCGCCTGCCTGGTGCTTACCTCGGCCACATCCAGATCCGCGATGCGCTTGCCACCGTCAAAAATCGGCAGGTTGATCTGCGGCATGAAGGTCCAGGTACCGGTGCCACCGTCAAACAACCCGCTCAACTGGTTGCTGGCGGTGCCCGCCGTCGCGGTCAGCGAGATGGTCGGGAAGAAGGCCGCACGGGCGGCGCCGATATTGGCATTGGCCGCTTTCAGGCTGTGCTCGGCCGCCAGGATGTCCGGGCGCTGTTGCAGCAGGCTGGAGGGGGCACCCACCGGGATGGCCGCCAGCTGCACCTCGGCCAGGGTCGCCGGCTCGGTCATCAGTGCGGGAACACTGGTCCCGAGCAGCAACGCCAGGCCATTGCGATCCTGCTTCACCTGCCGTTGGTACTGGGCCAGGCTCACCTTGGCGCTCTCCAGCGCGGTACGGCCCTGGGCCAGCTCCATCTCGGAGGCGGCCCCCAGCCGGTACTTGTGCTCGGTCAGACCATAGCTCTCCTGCTCGGTGGCCAGGGTCGCCTCGCTCAGCGCCAGCAACTCCTGATCCGCCAGCAGGGTGAGATAGGCGTTGGCCACCGAGGCCACCAGGGCTATCTGGGTGCTGCGCTGGGTCTCGATTTGCGCCAGATAGGTCTCCAGCGCCTGATCTTTGAGGCTCTGGATCCGGCCGAACAGGTCCAGCTCGTAGGCGGTGATGCCGATGTTGGCGCCGTACTGGCTGCTGATGGTGCCCTGCCCCGTGCTGCTGAGATCGTCCGATCCCTGCTGGCGGGTACCCGAGCCATTGGCAGCCAGGGTCGGCAGCTGTGCCGCCCGCTGGATCCGGTATCTGGCCTCGTAGGCCTCCACGTTGAGGGCCGCGATACGCAGATCCCGGTTGTTCTCGAGGGCCGTGGCGATCAGCTGCTGCAGGGCGGGATCCAGGAACTGCTGGCGCCAGGAGGAGACGGCCGCCTCCCCCGTCTGGTTGCTCTGCCAGGTGGCGCCTTGCGGCAGCTCGGGGCGCTGGTAATCGGGGGCCATGGAACAGCCCCCCAACAGCAGAGTCACGCTCAAGGCGATCAGGGTCTTAGTCATGTTTGATCTCCTCGGCATGGGCCAGACGCGCTTGCTTGGTACTGTGCTTGGTGAAATAGCGCATCACCAGCACGAAGAACAGCGGCACAAAGAAGATGGCCAGCACGGTGGCACTGATCATCCCCCCCATCACGCCGGTACCGATGGCGTTGCGGCTGCTGGCGCCGGCGCCGGTACTGATCACCAGCGGCAATACGCCGAGGATGAAGGCGAGCGAGGTCATCAGGATCGGACGCAGGCGCAGGCGCGCCGCCTCCACCACGGCTTCACTCAGTCCCATACCCCTGTCATAAAGCTCTTTGGCAAATTCCACGATCAGAATCGCGTTCTTGGCCGACAGCCCTATGGTGGTGAGCAGGCCCACCTGGAAGTAGACGTCGTTCTCCAGCCCCCGCAGGGTGGCGGCCACAATGGCCCCCAACACCCCGAGCGGCACCACCAGCATCACCGAGAACGGAATGCTCCAGCTCTCGTAGAGGGCGGCCAGACAGAGGAACACCACCAGCAGCGAGATGGCGTACAGGGCCGGCGCTTGGGAGCCCGCCTGCCGCTCCTGATAGGAGAGACCGGTCCACTCGATGCCGATGCCTTCCGGCAGCTGCTTCACCATCTGCTCGATGGCGGCCATGGCGTCACCGGTACTCTTGCCCGGTGCCGCTTCCCCGACGATCTCCATCGCCGGTACGCCGTTGTAACGTTCCAGCCGTGGCGAGCCGAAGCTCCAGTCGGTGCTGGCAAAGGCGGAGAAGGGCACCATTTGACCGGCGCTGTTGCGCACGTACCAGAGCTTGAGATCTTCCGGGTTCATCCGGAAGGGGGCATCCGCCTGCAGATAGACCTTCTTGACCCGGCCTCTGTCGACAAAGTCGTTCACATAGGCAGAACCCCAGGCACTGGAGAGCGTGCTGTTGATGTCGCTGATGGAGAGCCCCTGCGCCAGCGCCTTCTCGTAGTCGATCTTGATGTCGAGCTGGGGAGTATCTTCCATCCCGTTCGGGCGCACCCGCACCAGGTTGGGATCCTGCGCCGCCATGCCGAGCAGCTGGTTGCGCGCCGCCATCAGCTTGTCGTGGCCCACACCGGCCCGATCCTGCAGATAGAAGTCAAAGCCGGTGGCCGTCCCGAGCTCCGGGATGGGGGGCAGGTTGAAGGCGAACACCTGGGCTTCCTTGATGCTGAACAGGTAGCCCATGGCGCGGCCGATGATGGCATTGGCGCTGCGATCCGGCGTGTTGCGCTCCTTCCAGTCTTTCAGCTTGATGAAGGCCATGCCGCTGTTCTGACCGCTACCGGCGAAGCTGAAGCCCGCCACCGTCAGCACGGAGTCGACGTTCTCCTTCTCGTTCTTCATGAAGTAGTCGCGCATGTCAGCCAGCACCACCTCGGTGCGCTGCTTGGTGGCACCGACCGGCAGCTGCACCATGGACATGATGACCCCCTGATCCTCTTCCGGCAGGAAGGAGGTGGGCATGCGCATGAACAGGATGGCCAGTACCGCCAGCATGGCCGCATAGATGATGCCGTAGCGAACGCCCTGCTTGACCACCTTGCGCACCCCGCTCTGATAGCGGTTGGCGCTGGCGTCGAAGGCCCGGTTGAACCAGCCGAAGAAACCGCGCTTGGCACCGAACTCGCCATGCTTGATGGGCTTGAGCAGGGTGGCGCACAGGGCCGGGGTCAGGATCAGCGCCACCAGCACCGACAACACCATGGCCGAAACGATGGTGAGGGAGAACTGGCGATAGATGGCACCGGTGGAGCCGCCGAAGAAGGCCATCGGCACGAACACCGCCGAGAGCACCAGGGCGATCCCCACCAGGGCGCCGGTGATCTGGGTCATCGACTTGCGGGTCGCCTCGAGCGGAGAGAGATCCTCCTCGCTCATCAGGCGCTCCACGTTCTCCACCACCACGATGGCGTCATCCACCAGCAAACCGATGGCCAGCACCAGACCGAACATGGTCAGGGTGTTGATGGAGAAGCCGAACGCCGCCATGACGCCGAAGGTCCCGAGCAGCACCACGGGCACCGCGATGGTCGGGATCAGGGTGGCGCGGAAGTTCTGCAGGAACAGATACATCACGCAGAACACCAGGAAGATCGCCTCCACCAGGGTCTGCACCACCTCCTCGATGGAGATCTTCACGAACGGCGTGGTGTCGTACGGATAGACGATCTCCATGTTGGCCGGGAAGTAGGCGGAGAGCTCGCCCAGCTTGCCACGCACCTTCTCGGCGGTATCCAGCGCGTTGGCACCGGTCGCCAGCTTGATGGCCACCGCCGCGGTGGGTTGCCCGTTGTAGAGCGCCTCGGCATCGTAGCTTTCACCGGCCAGTTCGACCCGGGCCACGTCTTTGAGCCGTACCTTGGAGCCGTCCTGGTTCACCCGCAGCAGGATGTCGTTGAACTGCGCCACGGTGGAGAGTCGGGTCTGCCCCATGATGGTGGCGGTGAACTGCTGATCGGTCACCGCCGGGGTGCCCCCCAGCTTGCCGAAGGCCACCTGGGTGTTTTGCGCCTTGATGGCGGTCTGCACATCCCCCGGGGTCATCTGCACCCGGTTGAGCTTGTTGGGATCGAGCCAGACCCGCATGGAGTATTGGCTGCCGAACAATGTGATGTCCCCTACCCCGTCCAGACGACTGAGCGGCTCCTTGATGTTGGCCACCACGTAGTCGGCCAGGTCATCGTTGGTCATGGCGCCATCTTTGGAGATGAAGGCGGCCACCATCAGGAAGCTGCTGGAGGTCTTCTGGACCCGGATCCCCTGCTGCTGCACCTCTTGCGGCAACAGCGACATGGCTTGCTGCAGCTTGTTCTGTACCTGCACCTGAGCGATGTCGGGGTCGGTTCCCGGCTGGAAGGTGAGGGTGACCGACACCCGGCCGGAGGAGTCCGACTGGGAGGACATGTAGAGCAGGTGATCCAGCCCGGTCATGTTCTGCTCGATGATCTGGGTCACCGAGTCTTCCACCGTCTTGGCGGAGGCCCCTGGGTAGCTGGCGGAGATGCCCACCGCCGGCGGCGCAATGCTCGGATACTGGGCAACCGGCAGGCCTATGATGGCTAGGCTGCCCGCCAGCATGATCACCAGGGCGATCACCCAGGCGAAAATGGGTCTGTCTATGAAAAATCGTGCCATGAGGCGACTACTCCATCCTACTTGTTGGCCGGGGCATTGGCCGGCGCCTGGGCAGACTGCGCAGCGGCGCCCTGTTCAGCCGGCGCCACGACGACCCCGGGTTTTACCTTTTGCAGGCCGGCGACGATCACCCGCTCACCCGCCTTGAGACCGGATTCCACCACCCAGTCGCTGCCGACAATGCGGCCCAGCTGCACTTCACGCAGCTCCACCTTGTTGTCCGCCGTCACCACCATCACGGTGGCGCCGCCTTTCGGCGTGCGGGTCACCGCGGTCTGCGGCACCAACAGCCCTTCGGCGCGCTCGCCCTCCTGCAGGGTGGCACGCATGAACATGCCCGGCAGCAGCAGCTGATGAGGGTTGGGGACGATCACCCGCAGGGTCACCATGCCGGTGGTCTCATCCACGGTCACATCGGAGAACTGCAGCGAGCCCTCTTCACCGTAGGTGGAGCCATCTTCCAGCTGGAAGCTCACCCGGGCGCCTTTCTGCTCGTCCTGGGTCAGCTTGCCGGCCGCCACCTGGCGCTTGAGGCGCAGCAGATCGGCGGTGGACTGGCGCACGTCCACATACATGGGATCGAGCTGCTGGATGGAGGTGAGGCTGTCGGCCTGCTGGGCCGTCACCAGCGCCCCCTCGGTCACCGCAGACTTGCCGATGCGGCCGCTGATGGGGGCGGTGATGCGGGTATAGGCCAGGTTGATGTTGGCGCTCTGCAGCGCCGCCTTGGCGGCACCGATTTCGGCCAACTGCTGCTTCCAGGCCGCGTCGGCGTCGTCATACTCCTGGCTGCTGATGGCCTTCACCTTTACCAGCTCGGCATAGCGCTTGGCCTTGAGGCGGGCGCTCTGCTCGTTGGCCTGCGCCTTGGCCAGGTTGGCCTTGGCACTGGCGACGGCGGCCTGATAGACGGCGGGGTCGATCTGGTAGAGCAATTGACCGGCCTTGACGTCGCTGCCCTCGGTAAAGAGGCGCTTGAGAATGATGCCGCTCACCTGGGGGCGCACCTCGGCGACCCGCAGCGGGGCGCTACGGCCGGTCAGCTCGGTGGTGAGCTGCAACGGCGCCGTGTGCAGGGTGACGACATCCACCGCGGCCGGCGGCATCGCACCGGGTCCTTGCTGGGCGGGGCCCTGTTCGCCGCAAGCGGTCAACAGACCGCTCGCCAGCAGCGCAAGGCCGACTGAACGTGCGAGAATATGTTTATGCATGAAAAACCTGAGCCTCTGTCTATCAATGAAAAACCACAGGGTTTATAGGACCCGGTTGGTAAAATTGGAAAGATGAGGCAATATACATACATTCATAAATGTATGTAAGTGACTTTTTTTACTTTTACAAGGTGCGCAGAGAGATGGCCAGAAGAACCAAAGAAGAGGCGCAGCAGACCCGCTGCCACATCATGAGTACGGCCCTGGATCTGTTCTGCTCACAAGGCCTGGCCAAGACCAGCCTGACCGACATCGCCAGGGCCGCCGAGCTGACCCGGGGCGCCATTTACTGGCATTTCAAGAACAAGGAAGAGCTGTTCGTCTCCCTCTGGGAGGAGCTCTGCCAGCCCCTCTCCCACCAGCTCGATGCCTGCGTCTCCGAGCAGGAGCCCGACCCCCTCGGCAAGCTGCGCAGCTTCCTCAAGGGGGTGATCATCAAGATAAGCACCGAACCCGCCCATCAGCAGATGTTCACCATACTGTTCAACCTGGAGTCGCTGGAGGGAGAGGCCATCTCACTGCGCGAGCACATGCGCAGCCAGTCCAACAACTTCTTCCGGGATCTGGAGATCACCCTGGGCAATGCGGTGCGCCTCGGCCAGCTGCCGCGGGAGCTGGATCTGCAGCGGGCCGCCACCCTGCTGCACTGCACCCTGGATGGCTACATCATCAACTGGCTGCACTTCCCGGATCGCATCGACTTGCGCCAGGAGGCCGACTTTGTGCTGGACAACCTGTTCGCCCTGATCGCCCAGTCCGGCGGCCCGGCCACCCGCCGCACCTGACTCACAGCCGCTCAGCACGGGTCCATTGGCCGGCGCAGACACTCCCCAGTTCCCTCCCCTTCCTTTGGCGCCCCGGCGCCAAATTGGCTCAAATTTGCTATAGTCACGCCCCCGAAACAGAGTAGCGTCCCCGAAAAAGTGCCCGCCATGTCCCGTTCGTCTCCCCATTGCCCGCCGATGTTCCTTGCCACCCCCTCAGCCGACCCACTGTCCGTCGCGCGTCAGCAGTTTCTGGCCTTGCTCCATTGTGGTGCCCATCTGCTGGAGGCGGGCTGCGGCGAAGGCGACGATCTCTGCTTCTTTCGCCAGCAGGGGCTGGTGGTGACGGCCTTCGATGCCCGTCTGGCACAGGCCAGAATCGCCTCGCGGCGCAGCGGCCAGCCGGTGCGGGTCTGCCGCATCGGGCAGTTGCATAGCGTGGTGCCCTATGACGGCATCTGGGCGCGCGGGGCCTTGCCGGCGATCGCGCCAGACGAGCTCAGCGACGCGCTGACCCATCTGGCCGGGCTGCTCAAGCCCGCCGGAGCGCTCTATTGCGCCTTTCCCCACCTCAGTGGCCAGATCGTTGCCACCGGCAGCACATCTGGTGCTCCCTCAACCCAAGCGCACCTCTCCCTGACCCGGCTCGATGAGGACGGCCTGCGCCGGCTCATCGCCCCGCTGCCGCTGCAACTGCAGCAGTGCTGGGAGAGCGAGCAGGCAGATGGCCGCTGGCTGCACGCCCTGCTGCTTCGCAGCTGAAGGGCCGCACCAAATTAATCACCCGCAGCACTTCGCGATCGCCTGGCCAGTGGCTATCACCACCACGATCACATTTAACAATATTTAACTCGACATTAACGCACCTGCGACAGACATGATGCGGATTTTGTGTTAAAAAGCGGCATTAAAATCAAAATTAAATAACAAATCAGACACTAACACCTGGATTTACTTATGAAACTTGTCCTCAAACTGGTTGCCGGCATCCTCGCCGGTCTCTTGCTCGGTCTCTACGCCCCTGAATGGGTCGCACGCGTGCTGTTTACGGCCAAGACAGTCATAGGTCAGCTGATCACCTTCACCATTCCGCTCATCATCCTCTTCTTCATCATGAGCGGCATCGCCAGCCTGCCGAAGAACTCCGGCAAGCTGCTGGGCAAGACGGTCGCCCTCTCCTACTGCTCCACCATACTGGCGGGGCTGTTCGCCTTTACCGTGGCCAGCAACCTGATCCCGCGTCTGACCAGCGCCGCCGAGTCCACCGCCGAGAGCGCCATCAAGCTCACCTCCTACATCAATCTGGAGATCCCGCCGCTGTTCGGGGTGATGTCGGCACTGGCCGCAGCCTTCGTGTTCGGCATCGGCATCAGCGCCACCCAGGCCACCGACCTGCGCCGGGTCGCCGATCAGGGCCGCGACATCATCGACCGCCTGCTGGCCAAGGTGATCATCCCGCTGCTGCCGTTCTACATCGCCGGCGTCTTCGTCGAGATGACGGTGGAAGGCACCGTGTTTGCCACCCTGAAGACCTTCGGCGTGGTGCTGGTGATGGCCATCATCATGCACTGGCTCTGGCTCTCCGTGCTGTTCGTCGGCACCGGTCTGGCCCTGGGCCGCTCCCCGGCCCAGCTCATCAAGAACATGCTGCCGGCCTACTTCACCGCCCTTGGCACCATGTCCAGCGCCGCCACCATCCCGGTCGCCCTGCAGGCCAGCAAGAACAACGGCGTGAGCGCCGGCATCGCCAACTTCACCGTGCCGCTGTGCGCCACCATTCACCTGTGTGGCTCCACCATCACCCTGGTGACCTGTGCCACCGCCGTGATGTTCCTCTCCGAGCATCTGGCCATTCCTGGCATCGGCACCATGCTGCCCTTCATCATGATGCTGGGTGTCATCATGATTGCCGCCCCGGGTGCCCCGGGTGGTGGCGTCATGTCCGCACTGGGCCTGCTCACCTCCATGCTGGGGTTTGGTGAGGCCTCCATCGCCCTGATGATCGCCCTCTACCTGGCCCAGGACAGCTTCGGCACCGCCTGCAACGTCACCGGCGACGGCGTCATCGCCCTGTGGGCCGACCGTTTCGCCCAGAGCGGCGAAACAGCCCTCAGCGCCGAGCAAGATGCGGCCTGATAGAGCAAGACGACCATAAAAAAAACGGGAGCCATCGGCTCCCGTTTTTTGTTGGCGGTCAGCGCTAATCAACCGCGGCGGCGGATCACCCCCTCCTGCGCCGTGCTGGCCACCAGCACCCCGTCGCGGGTGAAGAACTGGCCGCGCACCAGGCCACGACCGGCGCTGGCGCTCGGGCTGTCCACCACGTAGAGCAGCCAGTCGTCCAGCCGGAAGTCCCGGTGGAACCACATGGAGTGGTCTATGGTGGCCACCTGCATGTCCGGCTCCCAGTACGACACCCCGTGGGGCTGCAGGGCGGTGAACAGGAAGTGGAAGTCGGAGGCATAGGCCAGCAGGTACTTGTGCACCCGTTGATCGTCCGGCATCTGGCCATTGGCCTTGAACCAGACGTGGCGCAGCGGCTCATGCACGTCGGGGCGGATCGGGTCGACCAGGGTCACCGGGCGAATTTCGATGGGCTTCTCGCACATGATCTTGTCGCGCAGGGCGGGCGGGATCTGCTGCTCGTAGGGGCGCACCAGCTCCAGCTCGCTCTTGAGCTGCTCGGGGGGCGTGATCCCCGCCGGCATGGCGATCTGGTGTTCAAACCCCTCGGCCTCGACCTGGAAGGAGGCGTTGAGATAGAAGATGGGCTTGCCGCCCTGAATGGCCTTGACCCGGCGGGTGGAGACGGTCTGACCGTCGCGGATGTTCTCCACGTCGTAGACGATGGGACGGTTGGCATCGCCGGGGCGCAGGAAGTAGGAGTGGAAGCTGTGCACCTGGCGATCGCTGGCCACCGTCTGCTTGGCGGCTGACAAGGCCTGCCCCATTACCTGTCCGCCAAACACGGCCCGCAGACCGAGATCCTGGCTCTGGCCCCGAAACAGGCCCTCCTCGATTTTTTCGAGCGCCAGCAACGCCAGCAGCTCATCAAGTACCTTGCTCATTATTATCTCCTGTGTCAGTGCCGGAAGGCTAACAAGCCCGCCTCCGCCGGGCAACCACCCCGGCCCCCGCCAGCCGCCTGCCTGGCCCCATTAATTCAGCAATCCTGCACATTGAACAATAACGGACGCAGCAGGCGCCAACGAAAAGGCCCGCCAAAAAGGCGGGCCTTTTACAGTGCGACTGGGCGCTTACTTGCTGCCGGTGCCGGAGTTGCGGGTCGAGGCTTGCGGCTTGCGACGGGCGGTAGTGGCGCGGGCGCGCGGCTCCTTGCCCTGCATCTCCTTGTGACGCTTGACGGCGCGACGGATCTGGGCGGCCTGCTTGTGGCGGCTGGCCTTGCCATCCTGCTGCAGATCGACCTTGGACTCGGTCTCCGGCGGCAGGTTGACCAGGCCGCGCAGGTAGTTCACCTCGGGCAGTTTGAGCTCCTGCCAGCCGCCGCGCGGAATGCCGCGATCCAGCTTGACGTCGCCGTAGCGAATACGCATCAGGCGGCTCACCTGCACTTCCTGGGATTCCCACAGACGGCGCACTTCACGGTTGCGACCCTCGGTCAGGGTAACGTTGAACCACTGGTTCAGACCTTCACCGCCGGCCGGCTTGATCTTGTTGAACTTGGCCATGCCGTCTTCCAGCTGCACGCCCTTGCGCAGGCGCTGCAGCATGGCTTCGGTGATCTCGCCAAACACGCGCACCGCGTATTCCCGCTCCACTTCGTGGCTCGGGTGCATCAGCCGGTTGGCCAGCTCGCCGTCGGTGGTGAACAGCAACAGACCTGAGGTGTTGACGTCGAGGCGGCCGACCGCGATCCAGCGGGCCCCTTCCATCTTGGGCAGACGATCAAACACGGTGGGGCGACCTTCCGGATCGTGACGGGTACACATCTCCCCTTCCGGCTTGTGGTAAGCCAGCACGCGGCAGATCACTTCCTCTGCGGCGCGGGTCTTGACCTGGTGACCATCCACCCGGATCACGGCGTTCACTTCGACGCGATCCCCCAGCGTGGCGACCTTGCCATCCACGCTGACCCGACCTGCGGTGATCAGGGCCTCCATCTCACGACGGGAGCCGTGACCCGCGCGGGCCAACACTTTTTGCAGTTTTTCACTCATCGGGGTTACCTGATTGTTGATCGCTGCCCGTCTCTGCCAACGTCAGAGTGGACAACGAGGGTTGCAGTTCGGGATCAAGCTCGGGGAGCTGCTCCAGACTCTGCAGATTAAAATAATCCAGAAATTCTCGGGTGGTGGCGAGCAGCTCCGGGCGACCCACCACCTCCTTGTGACCTATGCTGCGCACCCAGCCACGTTCTTTCAGGGTATTCACTATCTGGCTCGAGACCGCCACCCCGCGGATGGCTTCGATCTCGGCCCGGGTGATGGGCTGACGATAGGCGATCAACGTCAGCGTCTCCATCACGGCGCGCGAATAGCGCGGGGCCCGCTCGCTCCAGAGCCTCGAGAGCTCCTCGGCGTACTCCTGGCGGGCCTGAAAGCGCCA
This sequence comes from Aeromonas sp. FDAARGOS 1408, assembly GCF_019048665.1. Lineage (NCBI taxonomy): Bacteria > Pseudomonadati > Pseudomonadota > Gammaproteobacteria > Aeromonadales > Aeromonadaceae > Aeromonas > Aeromonas sp. FDAARGOS 1408. The sequence goes on from NZ_CP077394.1 coordinate 2,623,559, forward strand.
GCCGGAGGCGACCTCCTTGAGCTCCACCCCCCGCTCGCTGTAATCCTGTTTGAGCTCCGCCAGCAGCAGCTGCACGTAGCGGCTGGTGACCGGGTAGTCCGCCAGCACGCTGCTCTTGAGCTCGCTGACGTTGAGCGGGCGCCCGGCAACGAACAGCGCCGCTTCGATCAGCGTCTTGAGTCGTTCAGCCGGCAGCGCCATGGTCCGCTCCTCGCATTATCGGCCGCAGTCGTTCAGTGGGCAGCGCCACGCTCGCTCTCCTCATGCTGGCCGGCCAGGGCAAAATGAATGGGCCCCAGGGGTTCCGCCTGCAGGATCCAGATCAGCTGCTCCTTGCACAGCTCCAGCAGCGCCAGAAACGTCACCAACACGCCCATGCGCCCCTCTTCGGCGCGCAGCACCTGCTCCAGGCGCAGGGTCTGGCCTAGCGAGAGCATGGCGAGGATCTCCGCCATGCGCACCCGGGTCGGGATCTGCTCGCGGCGGATCTGGTGATGTTCAAAATGAGTCGCGCGTTTTACCACACTTTGCATGTAAAGGGCGAGCTCAACCAGCGAAACATCGGGCGCCAGTGGTTTGAGATCGCCAAAATCCGGCGCCATGGCGCTGGCGACAAAGATCTCCCGCTCCAGCCGCGGCAACTCGTTGACCCGCTCAGCCCCCACCTTGAAGCGCTCGTACTCCTGCAGCCGGCGGATGAGGGTGACACGGGGGTCTTCCCCCTCCTCTTCGTCCTCCAACTCCGGCGCCTTGGGCAGCAGCATGCGGGATTTGATCTCCGCCAGCCAGGCCGCCATCAGCAGGTACTCGGCCGCCAGCTCCAGATTGAGGCCCTGCATCAGCTCCACGTACTCCATGTACTGGGCGGTGATCTGCAGGATCGGCAGGTTGAGGATGTCGAGCTGCTGGCGCCGGATGAGGTAGAGCAACAGATCAAGCGGCCCCTCGAAGGTATCGAGAAACACCTCCAGCGCATCGGGCGGGATGAACAGGTCCTGGGGCAGCTCGTGGTAGGGCTGCCCCAGCACCCGGGCGATGGGAGATAGCGCCGACGGTGCACCCTCTCCAGCCCCTGCGGGCGGCTGGGCGGCCGTCATGGCGACCGGTTCGACCGTTTCACTCAAACGGGGTCGGATCCCCGGCACCGCGCCGGCGCAGCACGGGTTCATCGTCGGAGAAGTCCACCACTGTGGTGGGCTGCTCGCCCAGATAACCGCCGTTGACCACCAGATCCAGCTGTTTGCCCAGCTTGTCGAAGATCTCCTCCGGGTCAAACTCCGCCATGTCAGATTCCGGCAGGATCAGGGTGGTGGAGAGCAGCGGCTCGCCGAGGGCCTCCAGCAGCGCCTGGGCAATCTTGTTGTCCGGTACCCGGATGCCGATGCTCTTCTTCTTCTCGTTCATCAGGCGACGCGGCACCTCTTTGGTGGCCTTGAAGATGAAGGTGTAGGGGCCTGGGGTGTTGTTCTTGATCAGGCGAAATGCACTGTTGTCCACCTTGGCGTAGGTGGAGATCTCGGAGAGATCGCGGCACACCAGGGTGAAGTCGTGGTTGGGATCGATGCGGCGGATGCGGCAGATGCGCTCCAGCGCGCCCTTGTCACCCATCTGGCAACCCAGCGCATAACCCGAATCGGTGGGATAGACGATGACGCCGCCATTCTGGATGATCTGCACCGCCTGGCTGATCAGACGGGCCTGGGGATTTTCCGGGTGTACGTAAAAGTGCTGACTCATGACTCGTTCTCGCAATGGGGGCAGCAATCTCTGCCCGCTTGATGGCCGCGAAGCCGGGCTTCACGACACTACCTTACTCTGTTTGGCGCCCGTTGGCGCCTGCATTACCGGGGCGGTTACCGGCTCGCCAGCAACTCTGCGTGTTGCTCAGTGGTAAGCCCAAAATGATCGGGATATGCCAGCCATAAATATGGCCATACCCTCTTGTCCGGTGTGTTCCCTATTTCGCAAATACTGTTACCGACTCGCCAGCAACTCTGCGTGTTGCTCGGTGGTAAGCCCAAAATGACCGGGATACGCCAACCATATCGGCATCCCCTCCTTGGGCAACCAGAGGTGGCGACCCAGTTCGGTCCAGTTGGAGGGGAAGTGAAAATCCGACCCCACCGAGATGTAGAGGTCGTGCTCTTTGGCCCACTGGCCGAGATTCGCCCGCTCCTGGGGGCTCTGCTGGGGCAGCGAGACCTCCATGGCATCGCCACCGGCCGCCTTGAAGGCCACCAGCAGCCGCTTGATCCACTTGGCGGTGAGATCGTAGCGGCTCGGGTGGGCCAGCACCGCCAGGCCACCGGCGCCGTGAATGGCGCCGATCGCCGCGCCCATTTCGGGCCACTCGGCCGGCACATAGCCCTTGTTGCCCCGACTCAGGTACTTTTTGAATACCTTCTGCATGTTGTCGGCCACCCCGCGCGCCACCAGCACCCGGGCAAAGTGGGCCCGGGTCACGGCGGCATCGCCAGCAAGCTGCTTGGCCTCTTCATAGGTGCCAGGAATAAGACACTTCTCCAGACGACGCCCTATTTCCTGGGCGCGCGCTTCGCGACGAGCCTGTTGGCCGACCAAAAAATCGGTGAGCGCCACATTTTTTTCATCCACCCCCAGCGCCACGATATGGATCTCGTGATGCTCCCAGCCGGTGGAGATCTCGACCCCGCTCACCAGCCGCAGCGGCAGTTGCTCGTTCTCGATGGTGCGGCGCACCTCATCAAGCCCGGCAAGGGTGTCGTGGTCAGTAACTGCTAACACTTCGACCTGTTTTTCGGCGGCGCGGCGCACCAGTTCGGCGGGGCTCAGCACCCCATCCGAGGCCGTGGTATGGCAGTGTAGATCGAATCTCATCAGATTATTCCGCTCTCGTGGTCAGGTCACCATGGGTACACATTCGGTGAAAGAAGGCTAAAAAGCGACTTGACTTGGCCGCGGCTTTATCGTTTTCTGTAGGCACTTCATTGCAAACATCTTTTTACAGGACTTTATCATGCAAACGACTTCCATCCTGACCATCTGGTGGTGGCACACTCCCTGACATGCGGGCGTGTGGTCGTTGCTGTACCTGTAAATCTGACAGCAAATAAAGAACCCAAAGAAAAAGCCCGCTGACCCCAGCGGGCTTTTTTATTATCCGGCAAATGGACCTGTGATGAAACCGAGAATTCAGACAAGCAAGCTGACCTGGCGATGGCGCCCCTGAACCAGCCACCCCGGACCCATTAAATTTTCAAGGAATTCAACGTCATGAACATCGGTAAACAGCATCACACGCAAGGGAACGCACTATGACAGCCAGCCATCGCCTTCCTCTGGGTGAATTCGATACCCTCACCCTCAACGCCCCCTATGTGGCCGATCCGCTGGCACTCTACAGCGAGCTCTGCCAGGGTCGCCCCAACAACCTGCTGCTTGAATCGGTGGAGATCGACTCCAAGGCGGGCAAACAGAGCCTGCTGCTGGTGGACGCCTGCCTGCGCATCGAGTGCCGGGGCCGCACCGTGCAGGTGCGCAGTCTGAACGACAACGGCGCCCAGCTGCAGAGCCTGCTGGCCGAGCGCCTGCCCGCCGCCGTTACCCAGAGCCTGGTGGCCGGCGAGCTGCAGCTCGACTTCCCGGCCTCTGATCGGGAGCAGGACGAAGACAGCCGTCTCAAGGGGATCAGCGTGCTGGACGTGCTGCGCACCCTGCAGCGGGAGCTTGATTGCCAGCTGGGCAAAGAGGCGCTCTTCATGGCCGGCAGCTTCGCCTACGACCTCATCGCCTCCTTTGAAGATCTGCCCGAGGTACCGGAGGGGAGCAACGACTGCCCCGACTACTGCTTCTACGTGGCCGAGACCCTGATCACCATCGACCACATCGCGCGATCCACTGCACTGCTCGCCTGCATCTTTGGCGGCGACAGCGACGAGAGCCGGGTGGAAGACAGATACCACCGCCTGAGCGAGCGCCTCGCCCAGTTCAAGCATGCCTGCCAGCAAGCCCCCGCGCAGGCACCGGCCACTCCGCCCCTCGTCGGCGGCATGAGCGTGGACAAGAGCGACAAGCAGTTCTGCGCCGAGGTGGAGAAGCTCAAGGGCTTTATCCGCCGCGGTGACATCTTCCAGGTGGTGCCGTCACGCTGTTTCTCCCTGCCCTGCCCCAGCCCCGTCGCCGCCTATCGCCGCCTCAAGCAGACCAACCCCAGCCCCTACATGTTCTATGTGCAGGACGAGGGCTTCACCCTGTTTGGCGCCTCGCCGGAGAGCGCGGTGAAGTTCTGCGCTACCAGCCGCGACGTGGAGATGTACCCCATCGCCGGTACCCGCCGCCGCGGCTTCAACCCCGATGGCAGCATCAACCGGGATCTCGACGGCCGTATCGAGCTGGAGCTGCGCCAGGACGAGAAAGAGGTGGCCGAACACCTGATGCTGGTGGATCTGGGCCGCAACGACATCGCCCGCATCTCGGAGCCCGGCACCCGCTACGTCAAGGAGCTGCTGAAAGTGGATCGCTACAGCCACGTGATGCACCTGGTTTCCAAGGTGGTCGGCACCCTGCGCGCCGACCTTGACGCCCTGCACGCCTATCAGGCCTGCATGAACATGGGCACCCTCACCGGCGCACCCAAGATCCGCGCCAGCGAGCTTATTCGCATGGTGGAAGGCAAGCGTCGCGGCAGCTACGGCGGCGCGGTCGGCTACATCAACGGTGCCGGCGAGATGGATACCTGCATCGTCATTCGCTCTGCGTTCGTCAAAGAGGGCGTGGCCCATGTGCAGGCCGGCGCCGGGGTGGTCTATGACTCCAAACCCCAGGCCGAAGCGGACGAAACCCGCGCCAAGGCAGCCGCCGTGCTGGCCGCCATCGCAGCCAGCCATGGCACCTCCCTGCAAGCCCTGAACGCCCAGCAGGAGCAACATAAGGACGTGAGCCATGACTAACATCTTCCTGCTCGACAACTTCGATTCATTTACTTACAACCTCGTCGACCAGTTCCGCTCCCTCGGCTATCCGGTGCGGATCTACCGCAACAGCCTGCCGGCCAGCCGCATCATGAGCGAGATCGCCGCCTGCGAAGGGGATGCCGTACTGGTGCTCTCACCGGGCCCGGGCGCCCCCCATGAGGCGGGTTGCCTGATTGACCTCATCAAGCTGGCCCGCAGTCAGGTGCCCATCCTCGGCATCTGCCTCGGCCATCAGGCTCTGTGCGAAGCCTACGGCGGCACCGTCGGCGCGGCGGGCGAAATCGTCCACGGCAAGCGCTCCCTGATTGAGCACAACGGCCACGGCGCCTTCGCCGGCCTACAAAGCCCGCTGCCGGTGGCCCGCTACCACTCGCTGGTCGCCACCTATGTACCGGAAGAGCTGACGGTGATTGCCCACTATCAGGGCATGCCCATGGCCATCGAGCAGCAGGATGAGCGGGTGCTGGGCTTCCAGTTCCATCCCGAATCCATCATGACCTCGGAAGGGGCCCGTCTGCTCACTCAGGCGCTCGCCCATATCACCCGTCCAGAAAGCATTTTTTCGACACGCGGCGCGCGGTAAGGAGACCAACATGCATCATCATCTCAACACCCTCTATCAGGGTCAGTCTCTGAGCCGTGAAAGTACCCGTGACGCCTTCGGCCAGGTGGTACGTGGCGAAGTGGATCCCATCGTGCTCGCCAGTCTGTTGACCGCCCTCAAGATCAAGGGGGAGACCCCGGAGGAGATCGCCGGCGCCGCCGAGGCCCTGCTGGCCGAAGCGCGCGACTTCCCGCGTCCGGATTACGAGTTCTGCGACATCGTCGGCACCGGTGGCGATGGCCTCAACACCATCAACGTCTCCACCACCTCGGCGCTGGTCGCTGCCGCCTGCGGCCTGAAAGTGGCCAAGCACGGCAACCGCTCGGTCTCGAGCAAGTCGGGTTCAAGCGATCTGCTGGACAAGATGGGCATCAAGCTCGACATGAGCCCGGCGCAGGCGCGCCGCTGCCTGGATGAGCTCGGCATCTGCTTTTTGTTCGCCCCCCAGTACCACGCCGGCGTGCGCCACGCCATGCCGGTGCGCCAAGCCCTCAAGACCCGCACCCTGTTCAACGTGCTGGGGCCGCTCATCAACCCCGCTCGCCCCACCTATCAGCTGATGGGGGTCTATGCCCCCGAGCTGGTGCGCCCCATCGCCGAAACCCTGCTGGCACTGGGGCTGAAAACCGGTATGGTGGTGCACGGCGCCGGCCTTGATGAAATTGCCATCCACGGCCCGACCCAGGTGGCCCAGATCCGTGACGGCGAGATCCGCGAGTTTCTGCTCACCCCGGCTGACTTTGGCCTCGAGACCTACCCGGTCAGCGCCATTCAGGGGGGGGAACCTGAGGAGAACCGCGCCATCACCGCCGCCATTCTGGAAGGGCGTGGTACCCCGGCCCACAACGCCGCCATCGCTGCCAACGTAGCACCGCTGCTGCTGATGGCAGGCAAGGCGAAGGATCTCAAGAGCGCGGCGGCCGAGGTGCTGGCGGTGCTGGCAAGCGGCAAAACGGCGGAGCTCGCCGCCCGGCTCGCCACCTTGAGTCATCAGGAGGCATGATGTCAGCCACGACTCTGCACAGCAGTCATTCAGAACGCCCGCAGGGCAAGAGCCAGTTTCGCAAGGATAACGAGATGTCAGACCTTATTGCCCCCCATGCTTTTCTGAACATGGCCTCCATCAGCCAGACCATTCTCGGCAAAATCGTGGCGGCCAAGCAGGAGTGGGTTGCCGCCCGCAAGCTGACCCAGCCGCTGGAGAGTTTCCAGAACGCGCTGACCCCCAGCGATCGGGATTTCGTCGGGGCGCTCAAGGCGGGCTCAACCCGCTTTATTCTGGAGTGCAAGAAGGCCTCCCCCTCCAAGGGCTTGATCCGCAACGACTTCAGCCCGGAGGCCATCGCCGACATCTATGGCAAATACGCCACCGCCATCTCGGTGCTGACCGACGAGAAGTTCTTTCAGGGGGATTTCGCCTTTTTGCCGCGGGTGCGCAGCCGCGTCAGCCAGCCGGTGCTCTGCAAAGATTTCATGATTGACCCCTACCAGGTCTATCTGGCCCGCCACTATCAGGCGGACGCCATCCTGCTGATGCTCTCGGTGCTCACCGACGAGGGCTATCGCGCCCTGTTCGCAGTCGCCAAAGAGCTGGGCCTTGGCGTGCTCACCGAGGTAAGCAACGAGGAAGAGCTGACCCGCGCCATCGCGCTGGGGGCGCCGGTGATCGGCATCAACAACCGGGATCTGCGGGATTTGAGCGTGGATCTCGCCCGCACCAAGCAGTTGGCCAAAGACATTCCAAGCGATCGGGTGGTGATCAGCGAATCCGGCATCAACCACCGCGCCCAGGTGGCGGATCTGCGCCACCATGCCAAGGGCTTTCTGGTGGGCTCATCCCTGATGGCCGAGCCGGATCTGGAGGCGGCGGTACGCAAGCTGGTACTGGGCCAGAACAAGGTGTGCGGCCTGACCCGCGCCGAAGATGCCGCCGCAGCCCATCAGGCAGGCGCGGTATTTGGCGGCTTGATCTTCGTAGCCAAAAGCCCGCGTTATGTGGACATTCCCGCCGCCCGCGCCGTGATGGCGGGCGCACCGCTCGCCTACGTCGGGGTATTTCGCAACGCCCAGCCCGCCACCCTCGCCAAGACGGTGGAAGCACTCAGCCTCGCCGCGGTGCAGTTGCACGGCGATGAAGATGCCGCCTATATCGAGGGGCTGCGCCCGCTGCTGCCGGCGGGCTGCCAGATCTGGAAAGCAGTTGGAGTCACAAGTGGCGAACCGCTGCCCGCCCTCGACTATCCGGCCGATCGCCTGCTGCTGGATACGAAAGTCGGCAGCCAGAGCGGCGGCACTGGTCAGGCGTTCGACTGGACTCTGCTGGCCCATCTGGATAAAGCCAAGCTGATGCTGGCGGGCGGCCTCAATCCCGACAACGCCCTGCAAGCCGCGCAAGTGGGCTGCCTCGGCCTTGATTTCAACTCCGGGGTAGAGAGTACCCCGGGCCAGAAGGATGCGCACAAGCTGGCGGCCGCCTTTGCCGCCCTGCGCCAACTGTAAGCGCTCCCTGTGAGGCGACCACTGAATAGCTGTTTCGTAATTGATGTTTCGTTTTCGACTCAAGGTATAAGGAAGAAACCATGACCCTGCTCAATCCGTTTTTTGGTGAATTTGGCGGCATGTATGTGCCCCAGATCCTCATCCCCGCCCTGCTCCAGCTGGAGAAGGCCTTCGTCGATGCCAAGGATGATCCGGCCTTTATCGCCGAGTTTCAGACCCTGCTGACCGAGTATGCCGGTCGCCCGACCCCCTTGACCCTGACCCGCAATCTGACCAAGGGCACCAAGACCCGCCTCTATCTCAAGCGTGAAGATCTGCTGCACGGCGGCGCCCACAAGACCAACCAGGTGCTGGGTCAGGCGCTGCTGGCCAAGCGGATGGGCAAGAAAGAGATCATCGCCGAGACCGGCGCCGGTCAGCATGGCGTGGCCACCGCGCTGGCCTGCGCCCTGCTCGGCCTCAAGTGCCGGGTCTATATGGGCGCCAAGGATTGCGAGCGCCAGAAGCCCAACGTCTTTCGCATGAAGCTGATGGGCGCCACGGTGATCCCGGTGCACTCAGGCTCCAGCACCCTGAAAGATGCCTGCAACGAGGCGCTGCGCGACTGGGCCGCCAACTACGAGTCGGCCCACTACCTGCTGGGCACCGCCGCCGGCCCACACCCCTTCCCCACTATCGTGCGGGAGTTCCAGAAGATGATCGGCGAAGAGGCCAAGGCCCAGTGCTTCGAGAAGGAAGAGCGCTTGCCCGATGCGGTGATCGCCTGCGTCGGCGGCGGCTCGAACGCCATCGGCATGTTTGCCGACTTTATCGATGAACCGTCGGTGCGCCTCATCGGCGTCGAGCCGGGTGGTCACGGCATCGAGAGCGGCGAGCACGGTGCGCCGCTCGGTCACGGCAGCAAGGGGGTCTTCTTTGGCATGCACTCCTATCTGATGCAGGACACCCAGGGCCAGATTCAGGAGTCCTACTCCGTCTCGGCGGGGCTCGACTTCCCCTCCGTCGGCCCGCAGCACGCCCATCTGGCCGCCATCGGCCGCGCCGAGTACCCCTCGGTGACCGACAAGGAGGCGCTTGACGCCTTCCAGGAGCTGGCCAAATCCGAAGGCATCATACCGGCGCTGGAGTCCTCCCACGCGCTGGCCCACGCCCTCAAGATGGCCCGCAGTGAACCGGAAAAAGAGCAGGTGCTCATCGTCAACCTCTCCGGCCGTGGCGACAAAGATATCTTCACCGTTGCCGATATTTTCGAGAAAGAAGGAACCTTGTCATGAACCGTTACGCACAACTCTTCTCCCGTCTGGATGAAGCCAATCAGGGCGCCTTTGTGCCGTTCGTGATGCTGGGTGACCCGACTCCCGAATTGTCGCTGGCCATCGTCGATGCGCTGGTCGCAGGGGGCGCCGATGCCCTCGAACTCGGCATTCCCTTCTCCGATCCGGTAGCGGACGGCCCCACCATTCAGGGCGCCGCCCTGCGCGCGTTTGCCAGCCACACCACCCCGGACGACTGTTTCGAGCTGCTCGGCCGCATCCGCGCCAAGTACCCGCAGCTGCCCATTGGCCTCTTGGTCTACGCCAATCTGGTCTATGTGCGCAAAATTGACGGTTTCTACGAGAAGTGCCGGCAGGCGGGCGTGGATTCGGTGCTGGTGGCCGACGTGCCGGTGCAGATGTGCGAGCCCTACAAGGCGGCCGCCGACAAGTTCGGCATCGACAGCATCTTTATCGCGCCGCCCAATGGCGACGCCGGGACCCTGAAACAGGTGGCGGAGCTGGGCAATGGTTACACCTATCTGGTGAGCCGCGCCGGCGTCACCGGTGCCGAGACCAAGGCCGGCATGCCGGTGGAGGGGCTCATCAACACCCTGCGCGAGTTCAACGCCCCCCCTGCCTTGCTCGGCTTTGGCATCAGCGAACCGGCTCAGGTGCGTGAAGCCATCGCCGCCGGCGCCGCCGGTGCCATCTCCGGCTCCGCCGTGGTGAAGATCATCGAGACCCACCACCAGAACCCGGAGCATATGCTCACTCGTCTGAAAGAGTTTGTAGAAGGGATGAAGGCCGCGACCAATCGGTAAAGAGCGGCATTGACCAAATGCCATTGGCCATGTCTGCGAAAAGGGAGCCTGATAGGCTCCCTTTCTATTTCCTGCTTGTTGCCGCTCCCTGCGTCTTTGTCCCCTCTCCCCTTGGGAGAGGGGCAGGGTGAGGGAACCCATAATCCTCCGACGTTATCGAATCGTAGGTTCGAATAGCGAAGCGTATTCGGACATTCGCGATCCGGGCGGAGTTAATCCGAACGCTCGAGCCGGCAGATATTCCTGATGGCATGGCTTTGCCACGCTGGATGCGAGGGCTCCGCCCTCGACGGGGTTTCGCCCGCCCTTCGGGCTGGGGCGAGTGACTTTTCTTTGCGTGGCCAAAGAAAAGTCACCAAAAGAAAGGCCACCCCCGCTTATTTGCCCGACTGACGTCGGGTACCTTCGGCTCATCCTCTTGTCCAACGGCACGCGCCGATGGGCCTTTGGCCTCCGCCATCCATGGCTTCGCCCAAAGCCCGCTTCGAACATCCGTGTTCTCGCGCCAAATCGGGTCGAGCGGTGCTCGCCCTTTCCCGATTTTGCCCATAGCCCAACGCCGCTCGCTCGGCGTCCTGCCTCGCGGCCTGGACAAGAGGACTCGCCTCAGCGAATAAGAGGGGGATCAAAACCGTGCCCGCCTGAGGCTACCGTGCAACAGTGAACAAGCCCCCCTCTCCCCTTGGGAGAGGGCTGGGGTGAGGGGAATTGTGCATCCCCAGCCAAGCTGGTTGTTCATACAGCGCACGCCTTAATGACTAATTTATTGATCCAACACAGATTCCCACCAAAACACGCTTCTCAACTCTCTCCCCTCGCCATTAAGATAGCCAAACGACAATCTCTCTCTCGGGAGCACACCATGGCTGCGATTGTTGCTATCTCGCAGGTTAACAGCAGCAAACTGGGGGCTGTCACTCAGGGGCGGTAGCGTGGTTTTTGCAGGTTGGTGCAGAGCGAAGCAAAGCCCAACAGGCGAGAATCATTGCGCCAACCAGAGCGGGATAAATATGGATGTGGCAGATCCGTAAAACAGATTGATAGATATATTTCGCGGTAAACGTTGGGCTTCACTTCGTTCAGCACCAACCTACGATTTTTAGCCCAACATACGAGACGACACTCCATCTCCAGAAAGAGCCTCATGACAGCGATTATCGACATCTCGCAGGTGAGAAGTAGCGAGCTGGGAGCTGTAACTCAGTTTCGGTAGCCTTGACGGCAGTTCCAAAGTCGATTCCTACTCTGTAAAGTGCAGATGGTAAAACCAAAAAAAGAAGGCAAACTAATACATTCAGATGTCAGAGGCTGGCTGGTAGTATTATGGCTTAATTTCTCCCGTGGCAACTATCAGGGCTCCGCGGATTTATATTAGAAAGTCTGTTATCGAATTTACATTATTTTCAATCTAATCACTGCTTAATATTGGACGCCGAATATATATGACAGAATCAAAAACTATCGACAAGAAACTTTCTCAATCTGCTGCATTTCATTCTATTAGAGCTGAACATACAGCATTCAATATATTGAGCGCGCGCAAATGGAACCCCGTTCATAGTCCTTATTACAAAGATATAATCAGTGGTAAATTAAGGGAGCTTGACCTGAGCGGAAGACAAATTTGGTGTAAAGAAATTAAAAGACATAAGTTAATAGCTCGCATTCATATTTATGTTGAAATTAAATCAGCATCAGCTTTTCATATCCTTTGTGCTGGAGAGACAGCACAACATTCATTTGGCCAGAATGAATATTGGCCTGGTTACTGTGATGAAACAAAGTTAAAAGTCCAATCTACTCTCGATAGTTTTGGAATATCATTATCTAAATCTAGAGATTACCTACACGAACTTGACAAGTTGATATTCCCCAAAAGCACAATGCTAACAGCACCGATTAGAATTCAACCAATGCCTGCGGAGCAATGCTATTCTGCATTTAGAGAAACAGATACAAATAAAGAAAAAGACCTTGACAACTCCGTATTATGGCGTGCGATATCAACCCTTAACTCTGCCATTAATAGCGCCAAAAGCGAATCAATCAATAAGCTGCTAAGTGATTTCACGTTAGAACTAGAGATGTGTAGAAGACAGAAGGCTGACCTCACTCAAGCATTGAACTCAATAGAGTCATATTCAAGGGCAATTGATTTTTACATCCCATTAGTTTTAATTGAGAGTCGATTGTGGTCTGCACTAAATCATGAACCAGAGGAAATTCCATGGTTCCGATTTGTCCAGAACAATACTTTTGGCGCCTCTGGAAATTGGACTGATGTAATAAATTCAAAGTACTTAGATACTTACCTTTCTGCTCTTTCTAAATACCTTGAAGAAACACTCTCCGAAAGGGATATGACGAAGTTATAAGAAAATCCGACTAGAGTTAAGACACCCATCTTTCTGAGCACGTCGTCACATAGCAAGCTCACAGGAAAGTGGGTGTCATTTGCCAAGTGTTAGCAAAAAATAAATCCAGAATACATTGGATAAGTAAACATTCAAAATGATGGGTATCCCAGCTCTGCTGCATCTCAGCCCCAAAAGTTGGCGTTGAAAGATTTGAGAAGTTGCATGACAGAAATCAGCCGAAAGCCAATACAACTGGCCACCGTCTGCTTTTCCTTGTTTCTCTTAAGACTCGGATTTCGCGCCTTTGGCTATGACCTGCTTTATCACAATCCGAATGATCCATACGGTATATCGGATTTAATTGAAGTGGCATTAGCCATCATTTACCTGACGATCTTGGGTCTCTGCATAATACATGCATTGCGTGTATTGCTCCGACACCGGGATCAGGATGCCTTGGGAACCTCAGCCCTACTCGCTCTCTGTGCCATACAGTGGCACAGTTATGACTATCTTCATCACTTGGCCGCCAGTCTCAGCATTCCATAGGCGTCCTGCCCCACACCCGCCACCCCATCAATATCAGCATCAATACAACCCCCGGCAGCCAGACCCAGTAGAGCTCGGAGAGGATCACCGCTTCGCCTCGGGCAGTGAGATAGGCCTCCAGCTTGAAGGGGGCGACCCGGATCACCTGCCAGGGGGCGAAGAAACGCTCGTCCCGCCACGACCAGAGCCAGCCAACCCCCTTGCCGCCTGTGGTGAGGGAATCGAGCAGGCTGTGGGAGAGCAGAGAGACCAGCAGAAACGACCAGACGGTGGCGGCGCTCGCCCTTAACTGGCGATGAAGCAGCATGGCCAAGGTAGGCAGGGCAAAAGCGAATAGCAGGGAGTGGGTAAAGCCGCGGTGGCCAAAAACATGGCCGTAGGCAACCCCCAGTTTAAAGGCGAGCACGTCGGCATCGGGCAGCATGGCGATGGCAATCCCTGCCAGCAGCAGGCGCGGCGGGATAATCCTGCTGCCAAGCCCGAGCCCAAGGCAGAGAGGTACGGCGGCGTGAGTGACTATGGTGGGCATAGAATAAAGCTCCAACTGAAGACGTAAGCCTACCCTACCCCCGCTCGGTGAAGTGAAGGTGAAGTGCAATGCGGCTCTGCACACAACATCCTCCCGGCCCCTCTATCATCTCCCAGACCCTCCCTAACCACCTTTTCTGTTCTAAAAGGTGAACACTTCTACACTTTTTTATCGAAAACAACGCTGAGACTATAAAAAGTGCACCATCGTACACTTTTTGTTGCTGTTTGCTCTTACCATGAGCTAAGGTGTAACAACCTACACTTTTTCCGTGATCATGATGACAGATACACCGTTGCCAACCGGCACGAAAGCACTGGATCCCGCCTCGCTGGGACTGGCGATACGGGAGAGACGCAAAGCAGCCAAGATGACCCAAGAGGTGACGGCCTCACTGTGCGGCATCTCCAAGAAAACCCTGATCAAGATTGAAAAAGGGGGGGATGTCTACCTCTCGACCCTGCTGCAGGTGATGAAGGCGCTGGGACTGAGGTTGCAACTGGTGCAAGAAGCGGGATCACAGGTAATGAGCAGCTACAGCCAACCAGAGGTCGGTGATGATGAATGGTTCTGAGCACCATCGGCTGGAACTTCGGCTGGGTAATCAGCTGATCGGCCATCTCGAATATGACTCCAACCGGGATTCGTTTCAGCTCGGCTATCTGCCAGAGTGGCAAGCGCGCGGATTCCCACTCTCACCGCCACTGGCGTTGGATGGCTCGGCCAGCAGCGCTCAGATCCGGGCGTATCTCGGCAACTTACTGCCAGAAAATCGCGGGCTGGATCATCTGATTGAGGTGCTCTCCGTTTCGCGCAGCAATCTCTTTGCCCTGATCCACGGTATCGGCCGCGATGTATCCGGGGCTGTCACCTTCACCCTACCCGCAGAGCCCGACATTCCCACCCGGTTTCGCCCCATCACACCAGAGGAGTTGATGCTGCGCCTCGATCAACCCGAGATTTGGCCGCTGGAAGTCTGGGATGGCCGCCCCCGACTCTCGGTTGCGGGTGTGCAGGCCAAACTCAACCTGCTGCGACTCGAGGGGAGGCTAGGATTTGGCGAAGGTGAACTCTGTTCAACCCACCTCCTCAAGTTCGAGCATCACCCTCATCTGGTGATCAATGAATTTGTAACCATGCAGCTGGCCGCACAGCTTAGCATGCCGGTGGCGCGGGTCGAACTGCATACTGTGGGTCAGGGTGAGAAGTCCCACAGAAGCTTGCTGGTGGAACGGTTCGACCGTCGTCTTGATGAGGATGGCATGAGGGTCCGCCGTCGCCACATGATCGATGCCTGTCAGGGGCTGGGGTTCCCCGTCGCCCGAAAATATGAACGCAACTTCGGTGATGGTCGGGACGTGGCCCATATTCGGGAAGGGGTGAGCCTGCCACGGCTGTTCAGCCTTAGCGCTCTCTGCGTCAATCCAGCGCAGGCCAGACTGGACATGCTGCAATGGCTGCTCTTCAACCTCTGCGTCAACAATCACGATGCCCACGGCAAGAACTACAGCTTCTTCGTATCAAAAGCAGGGCTGACGCCCACCCCTTGGTACGATCTGGTCAATGTGGGGCTTTACCCCGAGTTCAACCAGCATCTGGCCATGGCCATAGGCGACGAATTTGCTCCCGAGGCGATCAACGCATGGCAGTTGCTGGAAATGGCCGAGGCATGTGACCTGCCCGAACGCCTGCTGCAACAGACCTTGCAGAAGATAGCCAGCGACATCCTCCACCATTTGGATGCCGCTATAGCTATGGTCGAGACAGACCATCCCGCCGAGCTGGATTATCTGGCACGCTATAAAGATGACGTTGAGCGCCGTTGCCACCATTTTCAGGAGCAGGCGGGGCTGTTGCCCGAACTGCAGCTATAGCCAAACCTTGTCCACCCCCATGGGACGTAACCCAGCCTTGAGCCCATGACGGGCATTGCCTACAATGACCCACTTTTTATCACACTCAGGTAAATAAAATGAGCGACAACAAACCGGCCCTGCCCGACCGCCTGGCGGCCAACCCGCGCAGCCCGCACCATGTGGCGGAGTGCTTCCAGCACGAAATCGGCATTCGCGTGAACGGCAAGGAGCGCACCAATGTCGAGGAGTACTGCATCAGCGAAGGTTGGGTGAAGATCCCCTCCCCCAAAGCCAAGGATCGCTATGGCAACCCCATGCTGATCACTGTCAAGGGCACCGTCGAGGCTTTCTACGCCTAAACGGCCCTGACCGCGCGCCCCGCCGGGCCCGCCGCCATGCTGTTCAGAACACCGGCCTTGCGCCGGTGTTCTGCTTTGGGCCTTTCATCTTTACGTCGATGGCGGGCAAAGAGTGTCGCAGCGGGCACCGCCCCCTCTTGCATCGAGGTTGCGTCTCGGCAATTCTTGCCGCCCCTTGAACTGGCAAGATCTCATCCATGAACAAGCTGTTTGTCCTGCTGGCGCTGTTGACCCTGAGCACAGCGGTCCGCGCCGATATCCTTATCAATCCCAAGATCGTGGTGAACGGCCAGAGCCAGGGTGGCGGGCGTATCCACATCTGTACCCTGACCCCCTTCAACAGCGTCTATGCCGATGCGGGGCGCAGCGAGTGGCTGGCGCGCCAGAAGGTAAGCCGCCGCTGCCAGCAGGGCCAAGGCAACAACAGCCTGTTTTGCGAGGCGGCCAAGGCGAGCTGCATCACCACCACTCTCGATGAGAGCGACGACGCCAGCACCCTGCTGGTGTTTGACGGTGCCCACCAGAGCGGCGAGTCCCTGCGCATCGACCGGGATATTGCGGATCTCGGCCGCTACGGCTTTGCCAATCGCATCTCCTCCTTCACCGTTCCGGCTGGCTGGGTGGTACGTTTCTTCGAGGAGACCGATTTTCGCGGTGGCTACTACACCCGCAAGGGCGGCGAGCAGGAGGCGACCGACTTCAACAATCGCATCCGCTCGGTGCGGATCCTGAGCCGCTAGCGCCCTGCCCCATCACTCCTTCGCCATAAAAAAACCTCTGCCCAGGCAGAGGTTTTTGCTTTTTGATGCTTACTGCCAGTTGGGGTCGGCCTCCACCTGCTTCATCAGGGCGGCCTGCATTCCCTTGTCCGGCTGGCCGAGCCAGGTGTAGTGGGCGAATTTGGACGGGGTTTCGCGGGCGGCGTCGCTATCTGGCAGGTCGATCAGCACGCCCCATACCCGTTTGGCCTTGGCATCCACCAGCAACTGCATGTAGTGGCTGGCGCAGTCATGAGGTTTGCAGACCGAGCCGCTCTGATACGGTGTACCGGCCACGGCTTCAAGCGGGGAGCTGGTGCCGTTGCCGCTGCGCACCCACTTGGGCAGGTTCTTGATGCCCTGGGTCGCCTTGGCCCAGGTGGCCTTGAAGTCCGCCGACAGCAGCAGATCAGAGGTATAGGTGGCGGCGGCAAACGCCGGCGCGGCGCCGACCAGCAGCAGGGAGAGCGCCAATGCGCGAGAGAGACGGGTCATGGTGTGATTCCTTGTTATATGAATGCCTGAACGGGCGCGGACTGGCCGCGCGTCATCACGCTACCGCCTGCGCCCGCCCCTGTCGAGCCCACGTCGTGCCAAGGCGTCAGTGGCTGGCGCCAGATAGACGACACCCCGCCGCACCAGTGGCGAGACGGGGTGTGCATGGGGCAAGGGTCGCTTAGCCGAGGGAGGCGAACAGCCCCGCCAGGGTGGCGCTCATCAAGTTGGCCAGGGTCGCCGCCAGCACCGCCTTGAAGCCGAGGCTCGCCACGTCGTGGCGGCGCTCCGGCGCCATGGTACCGATGGAGCCAAGCTGCACCGCAATGGAGCCCAGGTTGGCAAAACCGCACAGCGCGAAGGTGATGATGATCTGGGTGTGGGCGCTGAGATCCTGCTTGATGTTGGCAAAGTCCAGGTAGGCGACGAACTCGTTCATGATCACCTTCTGGCCGATCAAGGATCCTGCCGCCATCATCTCGCTGGCCGGCACGCCGATGAGCCAGGCCACCGGGGCAAACAGGTAACCCAGCAGCTGCTGCAGGGAGAGATCGGCCCAGCCGAACCACTCGCCCACCGTGGTGAGACCGGCGTTGATCATGGTGATCACGCTGACAAAGGCCAGCAGTATGGTGCCGATGGCCACCGCGATCTTCATGCCGCTCATGGCGCCACCCGCCAGGGCGTCGATGGCATTGCTGTAGTCGCTCTTGTCGAGGGTGATCTCGGCCTGATCGTTCACCTGCTGCTGCTCAGGCACTAGGAGCTTGGCCATCAAGAGGCCACCCGGCGCCGCCATGAAGGAGGCCGCAATCAGGTATTTCAGATCCACACCCAGCCCGGCGTAACCGCCCAGCACGGAACCTGCCACCGAGGCCATGCCGCAGGTCATCACCGCAAACAGCTCGGAGCGGGTCATGCCGGCGAGGAAGGGGCGGATCAGCAGCGGCGATTCCCCCTGGGAGAGGAAGATGTTGCCGGTGGCCACCAGGGATTCGGCGCGGCTGGTGCCGAGCAGGCGGTGAATACCGCCCCCCAGCACCCGGATCACCCACTGCATGATGCCGAAGTGATAGAGCACCGCGATCAGCGCGCTGATGAAGATCACCAGCGGCAGCACCCGCACGGCGAAGATGAAGCCGTTGCTGGCCAGATCGCCAAACACGAAGCGGATGCCGCTGTCGGCAAAGCCGAGCAGGGCGGAGACGCCGTTGCTCATGGCGCCGAGCATGATTTGACCGGGGGGGAAGTAGAGCACCAGGGCAGCAAAGCCGGTTTGCAGGGCGAGCGCCCCCAGCACGGTCCGCCAGCGGATGGCACGGCGGTTTTCACTGGCCAGCCAGGCGATAAACATCAGGGCCAGCATACCGACCAGACTCAATAACAGCGTCATCTTGCACCTATGAAGAGAGAAGTTTCATACGGCAAGTCTGCAGACAGGCATCGCAGGGAGCGGGCGGGAAAGGTGCCGACCCCGCGACACGCAGACCACAAACCTACAGGTTAGTGGCGGGTCCCATCCTGGGGTCATTCACGTTCCGGGTGACGGCGAGTATCGGGTGACGCCAACCAGAACGCAGGGAGCCGCGCGCCAGGTGGCAGGTCGGGCGGCGATGGTACAGTGATCGCCGTCACAGAAAAAGCGGTAAAACGATTGGCACCGTCAACTTTTTCACAGTCATGGCCCCTTTCGCCGAAAACGCGGCAGGATTGCGCCACAACTGAGCCACTTCACAGGAAAACCACACCTCGCTCCCCCCGAATAGGGCAAACACCACCCCCTTCCCCGGATAACCGAAGCGGTTCACGTTTTTTCACGCCACGACGCGGTACACTGACCAATCACCAAGTTTATGTTTTTATTGAAAAAGCCCCATGGTCCTGGAATGGCCTGGTGCCATCAACCTTCGGTGGAACGCCATCATGATGAAAAGAACCGCGATTGCCCTGACGCTGGCCGGCCTGCTGACACTGCCTGCCGTGCTCCCTTCCGCAGCCTGGGCTACCCCGGTACGCTCCCTGCAAAAGGAGCAGAATTACGACCAGTACATCAGCAAGCGCCAGGTGGTGGATCAGCTGCTGGCGGACGCCTGGCAGATCTTCAAATCCCCCGCCCGCATCTCCACCGCCGGCTTCACCGCCAAGATGCCGAGCAACATGGAGCAGGTGACCGAGCTGCTGCTGCAGGCCTACCAGCTCGAGCCCTATCGCACCGACCTGCTCATCTCGGCGGCCAACGCCCAGATCTACAACGGCAACGTGGACAAGGCCATCGGCCTGTTCGAGCAGGCCCTCAGCACCGCGCCCGATGACATCGACCTGCTGACCTACCTCGCCACCTGGCAGACCTTCAAACACAACGAGACCGCCGCCAAGGCGTATCAGAGCAAGCTGGCGACCCTCAATCCCGGCCGGGCCGCCGACCTGCAGCGCATCTTCGACACTGTCGAGCGCGTTGTCGCCACCCCGCTCAAGGAGCAGGGGGAGCGCTCACCCAAGCCGGGCAACCGGGCTATCGTCACCTTGGGTTATGCCCTCAATCCCGACGGTTCCATGCACGACATCCTGCTGGGCCGGCTGGAAACCACCCGGGCGCTGGCCAAGGCCAACCCGGCGGCCCTCATCATCCTGACCGGCGGCGTGCCCCAAAATCGCCAGACCGAGGGCAAGCTGATGGCCGACTGGCTGGTGAAAAAGGGGATCGATCGCTCGCGCATCATCGAGGAGAACTACGCCACCAGCACGGTGGAGAACGCCCTCTACAGCGGCTATGCCCTCGCCCGCCACCAGATCGCGTACGCCACCCTGGTGAGCTCCGCCAGCCATGTGCGCCGGGGCCAGACATTGCTGGAGATCGCCAGCTGGCAGAGCGGGCCCGCCGGGATCCGGATAGACAGCGTCAGCTACCCCGACAAGCCACTCTCCGAGCTTGCCAAGGTGAGCGACAGCGAGCTGCTCGGCATCTACCGCGATGCCCTGCGCACCTACGGGCTCTGGAGCTACCGCTCTGCCCCCCTGCTGGAGCGTTGAGCCCAGGCTCTCCACGCTCGCCCGGCCCGTTGCCTGCGCGCTCTTGCATCACAGGCCTCACCTGCCCCCAACCAACCCGCCCAACCGGCGGGTTTTATTTTATCCGGCCCAATCAGCCAAACCGGTTCGATATTCAATAACTGGGCAAGCATTGCCATATCCAAATAGGTTTGCCGTTATTTTCAGCATTTTTTCAACACCCATTGCCAGCAATCAAATATCGACTTGCCATATTGAGATATATGAATAAACGGATTTTATTGCCGTTCTTTTTCTAAGAACCATATCTCATCAGCCATATATTTTCGGTCTTTCCTCAATCTCCCGATAAATGGGAAAACTGCCGCTTCATTCCCCCCCGATGGAGCAATATCATGACAGGAAAAGGACATTCCCTCTGGCTGGCGGCGCTCGCCCTGCTCAGCCTGCAAGCCAGGGCCGTGGACGTTACTGTGGCCTACCAGACCTCAGCCGAACCGGCCAAAGTCGCCCAGGCCGACGACACCTTTGCCCGCACCAGCGGCGCCACGGTGAAGTGGCTCAAGTTTGACAGCGGCGCCAGCGTGGTGCGGGCGCTCGCCTCCGGCGACGTGCAGATCGGCAACATCGGCTCCAGCCCGCTGGCGGTGGCCGTCAACCAGCAGGTGCCCATTGAGGTGTTCCTGCTCGCCTCCAAGCTCGGCAACTCGGAAGCGCTGGTGGTCAAGCCCGGGCTCAACTCCCCCGCAGCCCTGGCCGGCAAGCGCATCGCCGTGCCCTTTACCTCCACCACCCACTACAGCCTGCTGGCCGCGCTGCGGCACTGGGGAGTGGATCCGGCCAGCCTGCAGATCGTCAACCTGCAGCCACCGGCCATCATCGCCGCCTGGCAGCGGGGTGACATCGATGGCGCCTATGTCTGGGCGCCAGCCCTCAACGAGCTGACCAAGGGCGGCAAGGTACTGACCGACTCGGCCCAGGTGGGCGAGTGGGGAGCCCCCACCCTGGATGTCTGGGTGGTGCGCAAGGCGTTCGCCAAGGCCCATCCCGAGCTGGTGCAGGCCTTCGTCGACAGCACCCTGGCGGCCCAGCGCGACTACCTGGACAACCCCGACGGCTGGCTCGCCAAGCCGGACAACCTCGCCAAGCTGGCCAAACTGAGCGGCGTACCCGAGGCGGACGTGCCCGCGCTGGTCAGGGGCAACAGCTACCTGAGCGCCAGCCAGCAGGGCGCCGAACTGGGGGAGCTGGTGAACCAGACCCTGGTGGACACCAGCCGCTTTCTCAAGGAGCAAGGCAAGGTACGAAGCGCTGGCAACGATTATCGCGACTACGTGACCGACCGCTTCGTCAAGGCTCACGCCCGCTAACCCCGCAAAACAAGGAGGCATGCATGCTGCAGCTCACCCACCTTTGCGCCGATTACGCCGGACGCAGAGTCCTCGACAACATCAACCTGACCCTGGATGCGGGCGAGCTGATGGTGGTGCTCGGCCCCTCCGGCTGCGGCAAGACCACCTTGCTCAACCTCATCGCCGGTTTTCAGAGCGCCCAGCAGGGCACCATCAGCCTGCAGGGGAGGCCGGTGCGCGGCCCCGGCGCCGAGCGAGGGGTGGTCTTTCAGCACGAGGGGCTGCTGCCCTGGCGCAACGTGCTGGACAACGTCGCCTTCGGGCTGCAGCTGGCCGGCGTGCCGCGCCGCGAACGCGAGGCCAGCGCGCTGGCCATGCTGAGCAAGGTGGGGCTGGAGGAGGCCCAGACCAAGCCGGTCTGGCAGCTCTCCGGCGGTCAACGCCAGCGGGTCGGCATCGCCCGGGCGCTGGCCACCCAGCCGCAACTGCTGCTGCTCGATGAGCCCTTCGGCGCCCTCGACGCCTTTACCCGTGAGCAGATGCAGACCCTGCTGCTGCGCCTGTGGCATGAGCAGCGTCGGCAGGTGCTGCTCATCACCCACGACATCGAGGAGGCAGTGTTCATGGCCACCGAGCTGGTGCTGCTCTCCCCGGCGCCGGGGCGAGTCATGGAGCGGCTGACCCTGGATTTTGGCCGCCGCTTCGCCGCCGGCGAGCCCTGCCGCAGCATCAAGTCGGATCCCGCCTTCATCGCGCAGCGCGAGTACGTGCTGGAGCGGGTCTTTGCCGAGCGGGAGGTGTTTGCATGAGCCTCACCCTCTCCCGTCCGCTCGACCCTGCCCGCCGGATACGCCTGCGCTGGCCGCTGCCGCGCCGGCTTGGGATAAGTCTGCTGACTCTGGGTGCCCTGCTGGTGCTCTGGTGGCTGGTGGCCAGGCTCGAGCTGATAAGCCCGCTGTTTCTGCCGCCACCCGCCCAGGTACTGCAGCAACTGGTCACCCTCGCCGGGCCGCAGGGCTTCATGGACGCCACCCTCTGGCAGCACCTCGCCGCCAGTTTGCAGCGCATCCTCATCGCCCTCGCGGCCGCCACCCTGTGCGGTGTGACGGTGGGTCTCGCCATGGGGCTCAGCCCCACCATGCGCGGCATGCTTGACCCGCTGATCGAGCTCTACCGGCCGGTGCCGCCCCTTGCCTACCTGCCGCTGATGGTGATCTGGTTTGGCATCGGCGAAACCTCCAAGGTGCTGCTCATCTATCTGGCCATCTTCGCGCCGGTCGCCATGGCCACTCTGGCCGGGGTGCAGGGCGCCAGGCAGGTGCGTCTGCGGGCCGCCCGGGCGCTCGGCGCCAACCGCTGGCAGGTGCTCTGGTACGTCATCGTGCCCGGCGCCCTGCCGGACATGCTCACCGGGCTGCGCATCGGGCTCGGGGTCGGCTGGTCCACCCTGGTGGCGGCCGAGCTCATCGCCGCCACCCGCGGCGTGGGCTTCATGGTGCAAGCCGCCGGCGAGTTTCTCGCCACCGACGTGGTACTGGCGGGCATTCTGGTGATCGCCCTGATCGCCTTCACTCTGGAACTTGGTTTACGTGCGCTGCAGCGTCGCCTGACGCCGTGGCATGGAGAAGGACTATGAGCAATTCCCTGCATATCACCCCCCTCGGCCCCCACATCGGCGCCGAGATCAGCGGCATCAGCCTGGCCGGGCCGCTCGATGAGGGCCAGTTCGCGCAGTTGCAGCAGGCCCTGCTGACCCATCAGGTGCTGTTCTTTCGAGATCAGCCCATCAATCCTCGCCAGCAGCGGGCGCTGGCCAACCGCTTCGGCGATCTGCACATTCACCCTGTCTATCCCCACGCGCCGGAGGCCGAGGAGATCATCGTGCTCGACACCCACGACGACAACCCACCGGACAACGACAACTGGCACACCGACGTCACCTTCATCGAGACGCCGCCGGCGCTGGCCATTCTGGCCGCCAAGCAGCTGCCGCCGGTGGGGGGCGATACCCTGTGGGCCAGCGGCATCGCCGCCTTCGAGGGGCTCTCCCCCCGCCTGCAGCAGTTGCTGGCAGGGCTGGAGGCCGAGCACGACTTCACCAAGTCGTTCCCGGCCCATCGTCACAACGCCAGCCCGGCCGAGTACCAGCGCTGGCAGGAGGCGGTGGCCCGCAACCCGCCGCTGCGCCACCCTGTGGTTCGCACCCACCCCTTGAGCGGTCGGCAGGCACTGTTCGTCAATGAGGGCTTCACCACCCGCCTGCCCGACTTGCCGGCGCAAGAGAGCGAAGCGCTGCTCGCCTTCCTGTTTCGCCATGTCACCAAGCCCGAGTATCAGGTGCGCTGGCGCTGGCGGGAGCACGACATCGCCATCTGGGACAACCGGGTTACCCAGCATTACGCCAACGCCGACTATCTGCCGGCCCGGCGAGTGATGCACAGGGCCACCGTGCTGGGGGACAAGCCGTTCTGGCGCGCGTCCGCGTAACGCCGGCTCCTGCCCCTGCGCCGACCGGTCGCGCCGCCGTTATTGATCCCGAGTAAAATAACGGTGCGCGTTGCCGGTCATTATTTTCAAATAGATCAATTAGACCACCAAATATCGCCAGAAATATGTAAATCGACACACCTTGCAATATTTCCATACAACTTCCGGCTGCCATCCGGTCGGCCCCTCCCCGTACTATTTCGGGGTTCAGGCTAGATAAATGGAAATAGACAATGAAATACACGCTGCTCATGACCCTGCTGGCACCGGCATTGCTGGCAGGCTGCAATCTGGAAAAGAAAGATGAGCCCTTCCAGGCCCGCCATATTCGCGCCGGCTATGACGCCGGCCAGGTCTGCCAACAGCTGCGCCAGGGCTGGCAAGAGGACGGTATTGCCATTCCCGCCAGTCAGGTCAGTTGTCACTACCTGACGGTGCCGCTCGATTACGACAAGGAGTGGGTCCAGATCAAGGAGAGCAAGTGGGAGAAAAGCTCCACCTCGCGCTCCAGCAGTGGCTTTTTCTCCGGCGACAGCAGCCGTTTCTCCTCCTGGTCGAACCAGCCCAGCAGCACCCAGATCAAGCAGCAGACCCGCACGGTCAAGGGCGACACCCTGGATATCTTCTATCTGCACTATCGCGCCAGCGGCGACTATCGCGGCACCCTGTTCTACAACCCGGGCGGCCCCACTTCGGCCACCCCGGATCTCGGCCTTTTGCTCGACCTGCTGCGCAGCGCCAACCCCGCCATCCTTGAGCACTACGACATCGTCACCCTGGATCCCCGCGGGGCCGGTTACAGCGCCCTCGGCCACGAGCTGCGCAGCTGCCTGCTGACCGACAAGCAGGGGGTGCGGCCAGACATGACCCCGGCGCAGCTCGCCCAGCTCTTTGCCAGCCGTGACAAGGGCGCCCTGCCGGCACTCGAGAGCGGGACGGATCAGGGCAAGGCCTTTAGCACCACCCTGCGCGAGCGCTGCGACGAGCCGTTGCGGCTACATGCGCCGCACCTGGGCTCGCGGGCCGTGGTCGAGGACATGGATCGCCTGCGCCAGCACCTGGGGCGCGAGCGGATCACCCCCATCACCTTCTCCTACGGCACACGCCTGGCTGCCCTCTATGCCGCCCGCTACCCAAGCCAAGTGGCCAATCTGGTGGTCGACTCGCCGATGTCTCCCACCGAGAGCCGCTACCCGGCCATCTTCCGTGGCGACGCCGAGAATGCCAATCGCATCCTGGCCTGGCGCTTCGGGGAGCAGGCGCTGCAGCGCAGCATGGCGGTGACCCGGCAGGTGCGCGACAACGGCCGCTATGTGGACAATCAGGGCAATGTGCTCGACCGCGCCAGCTGGGTGGCGGTGCTGGGCGATGCCATCAGCGGCAGCCAGCGCGACGATCAGCTCGCTTTCTGGCAGCAGGACGACGCCGGCCCCTTGCTGGCTCGCCTCGCCGGGCAGGACGATGACAACCCCTATCAGGAACTGCAGGAGATGCCCTTCTTCAGCGCCATCCACTGCACCGACAACAGCGAGCCTTATGGCTGGCAGGGGCTGGATCCGGAAGATGCCGCCTTCCAGGGGGCCGGCGCCCTGCTGCTGGCCAAAAGCTTCAACACCTGCGCCGACTGGCCTTATCCGCGCCAGCCCATCGCCAGCTACGGCGCCGGCGAGATAAAACTGCCGGATGATGCCAAGGCCCTGGTGCTCGGCGCCGAGTACGACCCCAATACCCCCTTCGCCGGTGCTCGCCAGATGCAGGCCGCCTTTGGCAGCGCCGCGCGAATGGTACAGGTGACGCAGAGCAATCAGCATGGCCAGCTAAACAGCTCCCGCTGCGCCCGGGCGGCTCTCAGCACCCTGCTGCTGGGAGATGGCGCGAGCCTGCCTGCCGAGCAGCGCTGCCAGGCCGACTGAGCGTACAGCACAGCTGGGCACAATCCAGCTGAATGGAGCCCAATAAAAAGCCCGCCGGATTGGCGGGCTTTTTCATGCTGGTCGGTGTCCTCAGGCGGCGACCAGCGACTCCAGATCGCGCCGGCTCAGGCGCTTGCTGTCCACCTTCACATAGACGGAGCGATCGGCAGCGGCCAGCAGCACGTCGCTCACCCCCTCGCAGGCGCGGATCTTCTGCTCGAGCGCCGCGTCGGCCTCCACCCCTTCCGGCAACACGATGCGCAGGCTGCTCACATAGGGGGGCTCGGCCATGGTGAGGCTGACCCCGAGCCAGACCAGCGCCAGCGCGGCGCAGCCGCCAAACACCAGGGCGCCGCCACCCAGGCTGTAGAGCAGGCCGCCGAGGCTGCCGCCGATGGCCACCCCGATGAACTGGCTGGTGGAGTAGATCCCCATGGCGGTGCCCTTGTAGCCGGGGGGCGACTCCTTGCTGATAAGAGAAGGCAGCAGCGCCTCCATCACGTTGAAACCGATGAAGAAGATCTGCAGGCCAGCGAGCAGGCCCCACAGCTGCAGGCCGCTTTGCCAGAGCACCAACTCGGCGATGAGCATCACCAGCACGCAGATCTGGAACACCCGCTTCATCTTTCTGCGCTTCTCGGCATAGATGATGAAGGGCACCACGCTGACGAAGGCGATCAGCATGGTGACCAGATAAGCCTGCCACTGGCTGTCACGGGGCAGGCCGGCGCGCTCCAGCAGCGGCGGCAGCGCCACGAAGCTCGACATCAGCAGGGTGTGCACGCAGAGGATACCGAAGTTGAGCTTGAGCAGGCGCGGGTTGGTCAGCACGGTACGCATCCCCCCCTTCACCATGCCGGACTCGCGATTGAGCAGGTGGCCACTCGGAGTTGGCACCAGCCAGAGGGTGACGGCGATGCCCGCCAGCGCCAGCAGGGCGATCAGCCAGAAGAGACCACTGAGCCCCAGCGCATGGGTGATGAGGGGGCCGGTCACCATGGCGATGGCGAAGGTGATGCCAAAGCTCACCCCGATGAAGGCCATCGCCTTGGTGCGGTTCTGCTCGCGGGTGAGATCCGACAAGAGCGCCATCACGGCAGCCGAGATGGCACCGCTGCCCTGCAGGGCGCGGCCGAGGATCACGCCCCAGATGGAGTGGGTCAACGCCGCGATCACGCTGCCGAGGGCAAACATCAGCAGGCCGCCGACGATGAGGGGCTTGCGGCCCACCTTGTCGGAGAGCAGGCCGAACGGGATCTGGAACAGCGCCTGGGTCATGCCGTAGATGCCGATGGCCAGGCCGATGAGCGCCTCGGAGGCACCCGCCAGCGACATGCCGTAGGTGGTCAGCACCGGCAGCACCATAAACATGCCGAGCATGCGCAGCGAGAAGACGGAGCCGAGCGCCCAGGTGGCACGGCGCTCGCCCCTCGTCATGGTGAAATCATTCATGATGGCCTCGATAGGTCAGGAAAAAGGAAGACTCAAGGGGTGGCCGACACTGGGCTTGCCACACCCGACACAAGGGAAAAGTGCCCGACGGGGCGGCCCCATAATAACAGAGCCGGGAAGGTTCCCGGCTCTGGATTCTACTGATTTTCCCGCGTCGCATCACAACACGGAACATGACAGGTATGCACCTTAGGGCAGCATGCTCACCAGTACCGCAGGCTCTGCCTCCGGCTGGAAGTCCACCGACATCATTACGCTCAGGCAGGTAATGGTGACGATGGAGAACATGAACAGCTTGCGCGCCCAGAGGGAGTCATCCACCGCCGCCTTGTAGCCAGACAGCGCCATCCCCAGCCACCAGACGCTGACCGCGGTGGCCACCACCAGATACTTGTAACCGGCGTAGCCGCCGAGGAACAGCATCAATGTCGGCACCATGAAGGCCAGGATGTAGAGGGTGATGTGGAGCTTGGCCACCGGGATCCCCTTCACCACCGGCAGTACCGGGATGTTGGCGGCCTGGTAATCCTTGAAGCGGAAGATGGCGATCGCGTAGGAGTGCGGCATCTGCCACAGGCTGAAGATCGCCAGCAGGATCAGCGCGCCTGAGTCGAACTGACCGCTCACCGCGCAGTAGCCGATGACCGGCGGCGCGGCGCCGGAGAGGCTGCCGACCAGGGTGCCGTAGACCGAGTGACGCTTCATGTAGAGGCTGTAGACCCCCACATAGACAATGAAGCCCAGCACCGCCAGCAGGGCGGCCAACGGATTGGCCGCAAAGTAGAGCAGTGCAATGCCCGCAATGCCGAGGGCGCTCGCGTACCAGAGCGATACGCCGGGGGCGATCAGACCCTTCACCAGAGCACGGTTCTTGGTGCGCTCCATGATGCAGTCGATGTCCCGGTCGATGTAGTTGTTGAACACGCAACCGGAGGCGACCACCAGTGATACACCAGCCATGGTCAGGATGAAGAGGGGCACATCCAGGCTCCCCTTGGAGGCCAGCAGGAACCCTCCGATAACCGAGATGAGGTTACCGAAGATGATGCCCGGCTTGGTCACTTGCAGGTATTGCTTCATCATCATTGCCAACCTGCTCAGTGAACCATCATGTTGATGTTGAGGTTGTACATGATCCACAGGGAACCCACGACCACGATGGCGATGATGAGCACGGTAAAGATCAGTGCCACCAGGTTCCAGCGCTCCTCGGACGAGGTGTTCATGTGCAGGAAGTAGACCAGGTGCACGAAGATCTGCACCACCGCCATGCCGACCACGGTGGCCAGCACAGTGGTGTGGGAGGCAGAACCGTCCATCACCATCCAGAACGGCACTGCGGTCAGGATCAGGGACAGCACGAAGCCGATCAGGTAGCTCTTGGCGCTGCCGTGGCTGGCGCCGTGATTGTCAACGGAATGACTCATTACATGACCCCCATCAGATAGACCACGGTGAAGACGCAGATCCACACCACGTCGAGGAAGTGCCAGAACAGGCTCAGGCACATCAGACGGGTACGGTTGCGATCGGTCAGCCCCTTCTTGGCTACCAGCACCATCATCACGATGATCCAGACAAGACCGCTGGTCACGTGGATACCGTGGGTACCCACCAGGGTGAAGAAGGCGGAGAGGAAGCCGCTGCGATCCGGACCGTAGCCCTCGGCAATCAGGTGATGGAACTCGTAGATCTCCATCGCGATGAAGCCGGCACCGAACAGGAAGGTGATGAACAGCCAGGTATTGACCGCCGCCACCTTGTTCTTGTTCATGGCCAGCATGCCAAAGCCGAAGGTGATGGAGCTCAGCAGCAGCAGCATGGTTTCGGCAAACACGAACGGCAGTTCGAAGATGTCCTTGCCGCTCGGACCGCCGGCGGTGCCGTTGACCAGGACCGCATAGGTCGCGAACAGGGTCGCGAACAGGATGCAGTCACTCATCAGGTAGATCCAGAAGCCGAATACCTTGTTGGCGCCGGCATCATGGTGCCCATCCTCATGGGCACCGTGAGTGTGATGTAGAACGTCAGTCGCCATGGAATTAAGCCACCTTGTTGAGATTTTCAAAATGCTGACGCTCGATCCGCTCGATCTCGTCAACCTGCACGTAGTAGTCCACGTCGTCATTGAAGCTGTGGATGATCCAGGTGGCGATCATGCCTACGAAGCCGGCGATGGCCATCCACCAGATGTGCCAGATCATGGCAAAGCCGAACAGGGTGCTGAAGGCGGCGATGATGACGCCGGCACCGGAGTTTTTCGGCATGTGGATCGGGTCATAGTGCTTGGGCTGCTGATAGGCAGAACCGTCCTGCTTGGCTTCCCAGAACGCATCCAGCCCTTTGATCTTCGGCTCGATGGCGAAGTTGTAGAAGGGGGGCGGCGAGGAAGTGGACCACTCCAGGGTACGGCCACCCCAGGGATCGCCGGTCAGGTCGCGGTTCTTCTCGCGGTCGCGGATGCTGACCACGATCTGGATCACCTGGCACAGTACGCCCAGCGCAATCAGGCCGGCGCCGCAGGCAGCCACCACCAGCCAGCCGTGGAACTCGGGATCGATGTTCTGGCTGACACGACGGGTCATGCCCATGAAGCCCAGCACGTAGAGCGGCATGAAGGCCACGAAGAAGCCGGTGATCCAGCACCAGAAGGCGCGCTTGCCCCAGACGTCATCCAGCTTGAAGCCGAACGCTTTCGGGAACCAGTAGGTGATACCGGCGAAGCAACCGAACACCACGCCGCCGATGATGACGTTGTGGAAGTGGGCGATCAGGAACAGGCTGTTGTGCAGCACGAAGTTGGCGGCCGGCACGGAGAGCAGTACCCCGGTCATGCCACCCACGGTAAAGGTGATGATGAAGCCGACGGTCCACAGCATGGGTGAGGTGAACTCGATGCGACCGCGGTACATGGTGAACAGCCAGTTGAAGATCTTCACCCCGGTCGGGATGGAGATGATCATGGTGGTGATGCCGAAGAAGGCATTCACGTTGGCGCCGGATCCCATGGTGAAGAAGTGGTGCAGCCAGACGATGAAGGAGAGCACGGTAATGGCGATGGTCGCCCACACCAGCGAGGTGTAACCGAACAGCTTCTTCTTGCAGAAGGTCGCCACCACTTCGGAGAAGATCCCGAACACCGGCAGTACCAGGATGTACACCTCGGGGTGACCCCAGGCCCAGATCAGGTTGATGTACATCATCATGTTGCCACCCATGTCATTGGTAAAGAAATGGGTACCCAGGTAGCGGTCTGCGGTCAGCAGGGCGATGGTGACGGTCAGGATCGGGAAGGAGGCGATGATCAGCACGTTGGCGCACAGGGCGGTCCAGGTGAACACCGGCAGGCGCATCATGGTCATGCCAGGGGCGCGCATCTTGATGATGGTGGCGAAGAAGTTCACGCCGGTCAGCAAGGTCCCCAGACCCGAGATCTGCAGACTCCAGATCCAGTAGTCGACCCCGACCCCCGGGCTGAATTCCAGCCCCGACAAGGGCGGATAGGCCAGCCAGCCGGTCTGGGCGAATTCACCGACCCCGAGGGAGACGTTGATCAGCACCACGGCTGCGGCAGTGAACCAGAAGCTCAGGTTGTTCAGGAAGGGGAAGGCGACGTCACGGGCACCGATCTGCAGCGGCACCACGATGTTCATCAGACCGATCACCAGCGGCATGGCCACGAAGAAGATCATGATGACGCCGTGGGCGGTGAAGATCTGGTCGTAGTGGTGCGGTGGCAGTATGCCCTCGCCGCCAGCCGAGGCCATGACCTGCTGGGTACGCATCATCACCGCATCGGCAAAGCCGCGCAGCAGCATGACCATGCCGAGGATGAGATACATGATACCGAGGCGTTTGTGGTCGACCGAGGTCAGCCACTCTTTCCACAGATATTGCCACTTGCCGAAATAGGTGATGAGACCGGCGATACCCAGCCCACCCAGAATGATGCCGGCGATCGTGACCATGATGATGGGTTCATGGTACGGAATGGCATCGAGTGTTAATTTTCCAAACATCAGTTAGTACCCGCTTTCACAGTCTTGTCGGCCGGCATGTGACCGGCGTGGTCCATCTGCTCGCCCTGGGCCTCATGGTGCATGGCGTCGCCGTGCTCCATGCCTTCATGGCTCATGGAGGCGTCATGCTCCATGCCTTCGTGGCTCATGGAGGCATCATGCTGCATGGCGGCCTGCTTTTCGCCGTGTTGCATGGCGGCGTGTTCGCCGTGCTTCATGTCGCCCATGAACTTGTTGATGATGTTGACGAACAGCTTGGGATCGGCGCTGGCGAAGTACTCCACCGGGTGGTTCTCGCTCTTCTTGGCCAGGGCATTGAACTCATCCATGGTGTTGAGCGCCTTGGAAGAGGCTTTCACCTTGGCGACCCAGGCGTCGAAACCGGCCTGATCCTGCGTGGCGATGGCGTTGAACTTCATGCCGGAGAAACCGGCGCCGCTGTAGCCACCCGAGATGCCCTTGTACTGGCCTGCCTCGTTGGCAATCAGGTGCAGCTTGGTCTGCATGCCCGCCATGGCGTAGATCTGGCCGCCCAGCTGGGGAATGAAGAAGGAGTTCATCACGGTGTCGGAGGTCACCCGGAAATTGACCGGGGTGTTGACCGGGAATGCCAGCTCGTTGACCGAGGCGATACCCAGCTCCGGATAGACAAACAACCATTTCCAGTCAAGGGAGATGACATCGACCTGGATCGGTTTCACCTCGGATTCCAGCGGTTTGTAGGGATCCAGAGAGTGGGAGGTCTTCCAGGTAATCACCGCCAGGATGGCGATAATGATGACGGGTACGGTCCAGACGACCGCTTCAATCTTGTTGGAGTGGGCCCAGTCAGGCGCATAGGTGGCATTGGTGTTGGACGCTCGGTATTTGTAAGCGAACGCCACTGCCATCACGATCACGGGCACCACCACGATCAGCATCAAGCCGAGTGCGGTCAATATCAGTGACTTCTGCTCCAGACCAACTTGCCCCTTGGGGCTCATCAGCGCCATGTCGCAGCCGCTCAGCAAGCCGGCAGTCGCGAGCAACAGCAAAGCGCCCAAGCCCCTCTTTACATCAAAAGGTCTCATGCAATGTCCTCATCTTCGCAAGGCTAAAGTGGTAAGAAAAACGCAGCATTCTATTTCACCGGGGGGGGATGTGAACAACATGAAAAATTAATCTTTCACTTGTGTGCTGTTTGCGATTTCTGTGTGTCGCATGTTAATGGCTTGACGCCGCTGAATTTATCCATGTCGGGCCCTTCTCAATTAATCAGCGGCTGGCTCAATTTCACCCAATCGGCGTTGATTAAATCACCACTTCGTCGTTTAACCTTTTATTTCACAAGGATAAAGGGTGTCATTTGGTGGCCTTGCGGTGAAAATTCAGACGATAATCAGGCCCTGTTTGTCGACCATGGCCGAATAAAGGTGAGACTCGAAATTAACCATAATTAATCAAATTAAATTTCAATTAATTCCTTGGTGTTGATGTGGCTTTGCCCCACAAACATGCATATTTCATCCATCTCACCGCCATGGCCATCACATGATCCCCCATTTTGTTTAATAAGTTATTATCAAAGCCATGGACTCCATCGGGATATAGCGGTAGGTTGCGCCCCTTCGTTACTCGTCAGTCACGAATTCAACCCTATCCCACTTCTCATTCGACTCTTCATTTACAGGGATTGCCATGAGCATCACACGCAGAGACTTTCTCAACGGCGTCGCCATTGCCATTGCGGCCGGCGTCGCCCCCATCCAGCTGCTGCAGGCCGCCGAAGGCGGCAAGGCGCTGGCCGAGAAGACGCTGGTCTATCCGCCCGCTCTCACCGGCCTGCGCGGCAACCATCCGGGCTCCTTCGAGCCGGCTCACAGCATCGCCCGCGACGGCAAGCAGTATGACTTCGCCCACCTCCCGCTGGAGGGCGAGTACGATCTGGTGATCGTCGGCGCCGGCATCAGCGGCCTCTCCGCCGCCTGCTTCTACCAGCAACTGCTCGGGGCGGACAAAAAGATCCTGCTGCTCGACAACCACGACGACTTCGGTGGCCACGCCAAGCGTAACGAGTTCACCACCCCGGATGGTCTGCGGCTGGGTTACGGCGGCAGCGAATCCCTGCAATCGCCGCGCTCCGTCTACAGCCCGGTGGCGCTGGGGCTGCTCAAGGCGCTCGAGGTCAACATCGATGAGCTGGCCAAAGGCTTCCAGCAGACCTTCTACCCGGATCTGGGCCTGAGCCGCGGCGTCTTCTTTGACGAGAAGCACTTCGGGGTCAACAAGATAGTAAGCGGCGACCCGGGCCACAGCGTGGCAGACGACATCCCGCGCGATCGCTTGAACGGCCGACCGCTGGCCGAGTTCATCGGCGACTTCCCGTTCGACGACACCGACAAGGCCGCCCTGCTGGCGCTGCACGAAGAGAAGACCGACTATCTGCACGGCATGACCCGCGAGCAGAAAGACGCCTGGATGGAGAGCAACAGCTACACCACCTTCCTGCGCGACAAGGTGGGGCTGAGCGAGCGGGCCATCACCTTCTTCCAGCAGCGTACCGACGACTTCCAGGCAGTCGGCATCGATGCCACCTCCTGCGCCGACGCGCGCCTGTGCGCCCTGCCGGGCTTTGCCGGCATGGATCTCACCCCGCTCGATGCGGAATCTCAGGCCGAGCTGGACGACCCCTACATCTTCCACTTCCCGGATGGCAACGCCGGCCTCACCCGCTTGATGGTGCGCAAGCTCATCCCGCAGGTGGCCCCGGGCCACACCATGCAGGACGTGGTACTGGCCAGGTTCGACTACAGCCAGCTCGACCGCCCCGAGCACAAGGTGCAGCTGCGCCTTGGCAGCACGGCGCTGCAGGCCAGAAACGTGCCGTTCAAGGACGGCAAACAGGGGGTGGACGTCACCTACATCAAGGAGGGCAAGCTGCACCGGGTACAGGCCAGACAGTGCATCATGGCCGGCTACAACATGATGATCCCCTACCTGGTGCCCGAGATGCCGGAGCCCCAGAAGGAGGCGCTGCGCCAGAACGTCAAGGCGCCGCTGGTCTACACCAAGGTAGTGATCAGAAACTGGCAGCCGTTCGTCAAACTCGGCGTGCACGAGGTCTATGCCCCGGCCGCCCCCTACAGCCGGGTCAAGCTCGACTACCCGGTCGACCTCGGCGGCTACGAGCATCCCAAGAACCCGGACCAACCCATGTGCCTGCACATGGTCTATGTGCCGACCCTGCCGGGCAGCGGCCTGTCGGCCCGCGAGCAGTCCCGCAAGGGGCGCGCCATGCTCCTCGGCATGCCATTCGAGCAGCACGAACAGATGATCCGCGAGCAGCTGCAGGCCATGCTGGGCGAGGCCGGCTTCAACCATGAGCAGGATATCCTCGCCATCACGGTCAACCGCTGGTCCCACGGCTACTCCTACATCGCCAACTCCCTGTTTGACGACGAAGAGCAGTCGGAGCGCTTCATTGAGCGGGGTCGCCAGCCGGTGGGCAACATCACCATCGCCAACTCGGACGCGGGCTGGAGCCCCTATGCCCACGCCGCCATCGACGAGGCGTGGCGCGCCGTCAACGAGCTGGTCGCCCTGACCAAGGGAGGTGCCAAATGATCCGTTCCCTGACTGCCAGCGCCGTGCTGCTGGCCCTGCCCACCTTCGCCCTGCAAGCCGCCCCCGCCATGTCGGCGGGTGAATACGTGGCCAAGCTGGGGGACTGCGCCGCCTGCCACACCAGCGAGGCTAGCAAGCCGCTCACCGGTGGCAAGGGTTTCCCCACCCCGGTCGGCACCGTCTACGCCACCAACATCACCCCGGACAAGACCCACGGCATCGGCAACTACAGCCTGCCCGAGTTCATCAAGGTGATGCGCGAAGGGATCACCCGCAGCGGCGACCCCCTCTACCCGGCCATGCCCTACACCGCCTACGCCAAGATGAGCGATGAGGATCTCACCGCCCTCTACCACTACCTGATGCAGGATGTGCAGCCGCAGGCCATTGCCAACAAGGCGAGCGACATCCCCTGGCCGCTCAACATGCGCTGGCCCCTCAGGGGCTGGAACTGGCTCTATCACGATGACGGCCGCTTCACCCCGGTCGCCGGCAAGAGCGAGGAGTGGAACCGCGGCGCCTATCTGGTGCAGGGGGCCGGCCACTGCGGCAGTTGCCACACCCCGCGCGGGCTCGGCATGCAGGAGAAAGCCCTGACCGAGGCGGATCCCCTCTATCTGAGCGGCGCCACCCTGGATGGCTGGTATGCCCCCGATATTCGCGGCAGCCGCTACGACAAGCAGGCCCTCATCGATCTGCTGAAAACCGGCCGCAGCCAGCATCAGGCCGTCAGCGGTCCCATGGCGGAAGTGATCACTCACAGCAGCCAGTACTTCAGCGACGCGGATCTGGCCAGCATCGCCACCTACCTGACCGGGCTGGATGACGAGGCACCGGCCGCCAGGGGCAACCGGGCCTATGCCAGTGCCGGCGGCAAGGCGGATTACGCCATGTACTGCTCCACCTGCCACGGCAACAACGGGCGCGGCAACGACCACGTCATCCCCTCCCTGGTCGGCAACCAGACCGTGCTGGCCGAGGATCCGGCCAGCCTGCTCAACGTGCTGCTGCACGGCGCTGAGACCCCGGTCACCCAGGGCAATATCGGCTACCACATGCCGGGCTACGGCTGGACCCTCAACGATCAGCAGATCGCCGAGCTGGTCAACACCCTGCGCGCCTCCTGGGGCAATGAAGGGGTGGCCATCAAGCCGGAGACGGTCAAGGCCCAGCGCGCCCTGCACCCATAAGTCACGCCGACCCTAACAAAACGGGCCTCCAGTGGAGGCCCGTTTGCTGTGTGAGTGACGACTCACCCCTTGCGCGGTTTGGAGCCGGAGAGCGGCACCGCCCCCAGCCGGTAATCACCATAGGGGAAGATGTTGCGAAAGCGCTGGGCCACCGGCTCCGGAATGGAGCGGGAGAAGACCAGCTTGACCCCATCACCATCGCGCTGACCCAGGATGCGCCCGCGCACCGTCTCGTGGCGCAGGATCTGTTTGGCATGCTCGATAAACGCCGGCGACACCTTGCCCCGCTTGACCTGCACCTTGCCTGGAGCAAGCCGGATCTCGAACAAGGCGCCACGCCCCAGCTTCATCAACCACCAGATGAGGGCAATCGCCACCAGCAACGACAACCAGGCCATCCTGTTTCTCCTTCTTCACACGGTTGCTGCCAGTATAAGCCGCAACTGGCCCCCGATTGTTTGGTGCGGATCACAGCCGCGTCTCAAGTCCGACCGTAAGCCCCCTGCTCGCCGAGCCCTCTAGCGGTTGCGACCCCAGGCCACCAGCGTCTCCCGATAGAGTGCCAGCAGCGCCTGATCCCGCACCGCCACCCCGACCTGCTGGTCAGGATGATCGGCCCACTCGTCGTGGGGGTGGGACTTGCCGTCAAATTTCTGCAGGGTGTGGCCGATGGCAGGGCCGTCGTTGATGACCCGCACCGGCCCCGCGCGCAGGGTGAACAGGGTTGGATCGATCACGTAGGCGATGGCGGACGGGTCATGCACGTGGCAGCCATCGAGCCCGATCCGCTCGGAGTAGAAGCGCAGGTAGAAGCGGCTGACATCCCACAGGAAACGGCCCGGCTCGCCCGCCTCGTCGCGCAGTGCGTCCAGATAGGCGCTGCTGAAGAAACTCTGCTGGGTCACGTCCAGCCCGATGATCACCACAGGCCAGCGGGCGGTGAACACCCGATCGGCGGCATCCGGATCGTCGTGGATGTTGGCCTCGGCATAGGGGGTCACATTGCCGCGATGGCCGTTGACGCCGAAGGCGCCGCCCATCACCACCACCTGCTTCACCAGGCCGGCAATCTCGGGGGCCGCCTGCAGCGCCAGCGCCAGGTTGGTGAGCGGCCCTATGGTGACCAGGGTGATCTCGCCGGGCGCGGCCTTCACCGCCTCGACTATGTATTGCCAGGCCGGCCGGGGATCCGGAGTGAGCGTCACCTCCCCCGCCGTCACGTCGCCAAACCCGCTCGGGCCGTGTACCACAGTGGTCGGGCCCACCGGCTCGCGTCGCAGCGGGGCGGCCGCCCCCTGCGCCACATCCGCCTTCATGCCGTATTGCTGCTTGAGCCAGAGGGCGTTGTGAGTGCCGTTCTCGATGGTGGCATTGCCAAATACCGTGGTGATGGCGAGCAGCTCGATGGCGGGGTGGGCTTCGGCAAACAGAATTGCCATGGCGTCATCGATACCGGGATCGGTATCCAGAATGATCTTGTGAGTCATGGGGCCTCCTTGGGCAACAGAACCGCCAGTGTAGCGAGCCGCCGCCGCTTTAACAGCGACGGGATCACAGCCTGCCGTTTTGCCCTCTCGCCGCCCTGCACAAGTGGTTGCGTTTCATACAGCCGCGACGGGCAAGCAGCCAACGCAAGGGCGATGGCTGGCCTGACTGATGAAACTGATGAAATAGTGGGCGGGCAGTGCGGGACAGGCAGACGCAACCTTGTGGGCCGGCGGGCGGGATGGTATCACTGGGCCACACAATTCACTCCGCTCACCAACTGCCGAGGCGCCATTGATCACCCTGATAAAAGAGTCCGACCAGCTGAAGATGCCCTGGAAGAACAAGCAGGGCACCACAGCCCAGATCCTCATCTCCCCTGCCGGCGCCAGCCTCGACAAGCTCGATTTTGCCTATCGGCTGAGCTCGGCGCCCATCAAGGAGGCCGGCCCCTTCTCGAAATTCCCCGGCTATCAGCGCATCCTGCTGCCCATCAGCGGGGCCGGCTTCGTGCTAAACGGCCACCCCTACGCCACCTTCGAGGCGGCCCACTTCAGCGGGGATGACGACACCCACTGCGAGCTGCTGAAAAAAGAGGTGACGGATCTGGGGCTCATCTATGATCCGGCCCGCCTCAGCGCCAACGTGCGGGTGCTCAACCTCCCCTTCCCGCTCAGCCTCACCCTGGAGACGGACAAGACCTATCTCTGCTACCTGCTGAGCGGCCAGCTCACGGCGGCGGGCCAGCCCATGGCGGTCAACGAGACCCTGCTGATCAGCGGCGAGCAGAGCATCCAGTTCGACTGCCAGAAGAAGAGCGCCATCGCCTTCTTTACCCTGCAGCCCATTATTTAAAGCGACAGCCTCACATCAATATCGCTCAAAAAACACCCCCTAATATTGAAAGCAATCAATATTAGGGGGTAGTATGGGTCTCATTGCTTTCCTGTAATGAGAGATCCTATGCAATACACTCTTGAAGGATTCGAGGCTCCACCAGAATTGACCTCGGAAGAAGAAAAAAGCAATCAACAGCTACAAACCAAGATAAAAGAAATTCTTATTGAGTTTCAATACGTTGAAGACAACAAAATCGCTATCCCAAAAACGTTCAAATGCCGGGTGCCTTATGAGGATTTGTACGGTCTCAAAGCCATTAGCGCTTTTGTAATTAACCATCCGATATATGGCCTCACTCGAATTGAGCCACACCAACAACAAGTATCTGGCTCCGTAGACCGCAAGTTTCCTTTCTTCCTGCAAAGTGCTTATAAAGCCCCCGAGCCCAATGTCATTATTTTGATTGAAGGACAAGGGCATAAAAAAGCAGCCTTTGAATGGTTAAAGACTGAATCAGCCAAATGCACAACTAAAAACATCAAATGTTTTGACTTGGCCGATTTCACACTTTGGATTTGATTTTTCTGTGCAGTAATCAGCGTTTCGGCGCCCGGCCGCCGCTGTCGAGGCAGGCCTGCATGGAGTCATAGGGGGTGTAGTGCTTGGTGCGGCTGTAGTAGGTACCGCCCTTGGGATGACAGATGCCGTTGCGGCTCTTCTTCACCGGCGGCTCTGCCGCCAGCGCGATGGCGCATACCAGCAGCAGGCAACAACCGACCACCCAGTTGATGGCGTTTCTCACGACAAACGACTCCTCTCACGCGGACCATCAGGCCCGAAAGGGGCCTATCTTATCCGCTATGCTCCCCACTCACCCCGCGCCGGATCATAAAACGGCACACAACTCCCGGCGCAGAGCCAGGGTTTCCTACGGCATGGCAAGCGGCCACAAAAAAGCCGGGCACTGCCCGGCTTCTGAGTCGGCACAACGTGCTTAGCCGACCTTGAAGGTGCCCTTCATCATGGCGAAGTGGCCGGGGAAGGAGCAGAAGAAGGTGAGGTCTTTGCCGGCCAGGCCGTCGGTCTTGAAGGTGACGCTGGTGCTCTCGCCGCCGCCCACCAGCTTGGTGTGAGCCAGTACGCGGGGATCATCCTTGGGCAGGTAGTTGTTCTCGGCGCCGGCGCTCATGCCCGCGGTGGCAACGGCCTGATAGTCGGCGGTATTGGCCAGCGCCCAGTTGTGGCCCATGGCGGTCACCGGCATCTTGCCGGTGTGGTTCAGGGTCACGGTCACCTCTTTGCAGGTGGCCGGTACGCTCATCTCCTTGAGGTTGTACTGCATGGCATCATTGCCTTCGATGACCAACGCGCACTCATCGGCCAGAGCCGGGGCAGCCAGGGTGCTCAGAAACAGCAGGGTAATCGCCTTTTTCATCATCCTCTCCTTTGATTGGCAATAGATGGCAACACAATTGCCTGCAGGCTCGCACCATGGCTGGCAAACATGCTGTCAAAATCGACCTTATTCTACTCAACTGTCGTCATTCGGCTATGCCTTTAGCGCAAAGCTGCGGGTCAGGTCACCAGATTGTTCCCATTATTTAACTGGACAAACCGGCCGCGCCGCCCATTAACCACTCTTTGTTTAATTATCTCCCGCGCTTTTCTCCAACCGACGCTCGCCCGCCGCCGCGCCCTTGGCTAAGCTGGCGACCCCGGCTCGCAGCCCACGCCCGAGCCATCCGTTTTTAGCCAGAGAGATCTCGCATGTCGCTCCTTGCTCGCCCGGCCCCCCGCGGCCTGTTGTTGACCCTGCTGCTGATGCTGACCGCCTGTCAGCCAGCCCCGACCCAGACCCGTATCCAGGGCAAGACCATGGGCACCTATTATGCGGTGACCCTGAGCGATCCCTTCCCGGGCGGGGAGCCTGCGCTGCAGCAGGAGGTCGACGCCCTGCTGGCGCGCATGAACCACGAGATCTCCACCTACGACCCGAACTCCCTCATCTCCCGCTTCAATCAGGGCAACGGCCAGCCCCCCATGGCCATTCCCGCCACCATGGCCAAAATCGTGCAGCAGGGCATCGATGCCGGCCATCTCACCAAAGGCAAGCTCGACGTCACCGTGGGCCCGCTGGTCAACCTGTGGGGATTCGGGCCGGACAAACGTCCCATCAAGCGCCCCAGCGCCGAGCAGATCGCCAGCGCCCGCCAGAAGGTGGGCATCGACCGGCTGACCTTGACCCCAGAGGGGGATCACTTCCTGCTCGGCAAGGGCATTCCCGATCTCTACCTCGATCTCTCCACCTTGGGCGAGGGGGCGGCCTCCGACGAGATTGCCGGCCTGCTCGAGCAAAAAGGGGTGCACAACTACCTCATCGAGGTGGCCGGCGCCGTGCGCAGCAAGGGCAACAACGCCAAGGGCAAACCCTGGCGGGTAGCCATCGTCGAGCCGTCCGACCAGCCCGGCGCCTTCTCGGACGTGGTGATCCCCAACGGCATGGCCCTCAGCACCGCCGGCAGCTATCGCAACTACTACGAGCTCGACGGCCAGCGCTACTCCCACATCATCGACCCCGCCACTGGCCAGCCCATCACCCACAAGCTGGTCTCCGCCAGCGTCATCACCCCGACTGCGCTCGAGGCCGACGCCCTCGACACCGCCCTCATGGTGATGGGGCCGGAGCAGGCGATGGCCTTTGCCAGGGCGCATGGGCTCGCGGTCTACCTCATCGTCAAGACCGAGCAGGGCTTCGCCGCCAGCCATACCCCCCAGTTCGCCCCCTATCTGGTGGCCAAACAGCCATAAAGCTGCAGCCATGACCCAGCAATCATAACAACGAGGCCCCGCAGTGCGGGGCCTCGTTGTTTGCAAGCCGGCGTGATTCGATAGGAATGCAGTGAGGCATTGGCGTATTCCCTCGGCGACAGCAAGCCAGTGAGCGCCGTCAACGCGCTGCGTGTTACTCCTCGCAGCCGGCAGGCCCGGCCGACGGACGCGCCTCCCGGCGACCCATCCCGTAGAGGGCAAACACCAGCATGCAGATCGCGGTCATCACGGCGAACAGGGCCGGGCCACCCCACACTTGCAAGAACCAGCCTCCCACCATAGGCGAGAATGCCCAACCGAGCCCGGCCAGGGCGCTGGCGCCGAAGTAGCTCCCCTTGAGGTGAGCCGGCGCCATCTGGTCGATCAGCACGTTGAAGAGCGGAAACAGCACCGCCTCCCCCACGCTCAGCAAGAACATCGCCACCAGCCAGGGCCACAGCAGGGCCGGGCTCGACAGGGCGAACATCACCTGGGCCGATGCCATCAGCAGGATGGAGAACTGCAGCCGCAGGCTTACCCGCCAGCGTCGGGTCAGGTGCAGCAGCGGAAACTGCAGGGTGATGATGGTGAGCGCATTGGTGGCCACCAGCAGGGCCACCAGCGTCTCCACCTCGGGGGCGCCGGCGCGGGTCAGGTACTGGATCAGCGGCGACTCCACCTGGGCATAGACCAGATTCATCAGCAGGTTGGCGAGGATGAACAGCATGAAGGCGCGATCCCGCCCCACCACCCTGAGCATGGCCCCCAGGGTGAGACCGGCATCCGGCCGGCTGGCGCAGTCGCGGCGAAAGCCGAGCAGGAAGGCGATGCCGAGCAGGCCATAGCTGGCGGCCGTCACCACGAAGGTCTCCTGGCGCGCACCCAGCCCCACCATGACGCCGATGAGGGGCCCCACCCCCGCCCCCACGTTGAGCAGGAAGTAGCGCAGGTGCAGAGCCAGCTCCCGCAGCGCCTTCTCGGGCAGCAGATCCCCCATCAGCGCCTTGCCCGGGGTATCGATAAAGGCGTAGGAGAGCCCCGACCCAAACACCCCGAGGGTGATGAGCCAGAGGGAGTGGCCGAATCCGAGCAACAGGTAGGCACCGCACGACAGGGCGCAGCCGAGCAGCAGTATGGTGCGCCGGCCGAGCCGGTCGGAGAGCCAGCCGACGTAGAAGCCGATGAGGCAGGAGAGCACGGCCGCGCCACCCAGCAGCATCCCGATACCGGAGGCTGACAGGCCATACTCCCGGTAGAGCAGGATGGAGAGGAAGGGCCAGACCATGAAGAAACTGGTGCGCACCATGAAGGTGCCCAGGATCACGATCCAGACCAGCGGGGGAAAGGGTGGCAGGCGCATGGGAACTCCTTGTCGCGCAATGGTGGCTGATCCGCAGGGGAAAGCGTTCAGTGGTATCAAAAGAAACCCAATTGCACAATCCCCCCTCTGCAAAAATCCACCCGGAGGGCTGTCCGGGGCCGAGCGGCGGGTGGCCTTGTGATCAGGAACGAGTCGGGGTCTCCGCCAGCCATCCCTGCCCTCTCCCCGGCCTGCACCCCAACCGCCATAAAAGAGCGAGGCCCCGCACTGCGGGGCCTCGTGGTGTGCAAGCCGGCGCTACTCGATAGGGATGCGGTGGGGCGCCGGAGTCATCGTCTGCTTGGGCAGTTGCAGGGTGAGGATACCGTTGTCGAAGCGGGCGACCACCTGCTCCGGCGTCACCTCCACCGGCAGTTCGACGGTGCGCGATACGCTGCCGAAATAGCGCTCGCTGCGCAGGGTGCGCTCATCCTGGCTCTGGCTGTCGTGCTGGCGGATCTCCGCCTTCAGGGTCACCAGCTTGCCGTGCACATCCACGTGGATGTCCTCCTTCGCCACCCCGGGCAGCTCCGCCTGCAGCAGATAGCCGCCGTCGCTCTCCTTGAGGTCCAGCTTGATCTGGCTCGGCAGCGGATCCCCGTGCAGGGGCCGGATGTAGAAACCGGAGGCCATGTCGTGAAACAGGTCATCAAACAGACTGGTACGGCCTGGTAGCAAACTCATTTGATTCCTCCTTGTGGTCACTGGATGGTCGAAGGCAGGCCCGCGGCCCGCCTCTTTTCAGTCTAAAAACCGGCGTGGGCGCCGCCAGTGCAATCCAGCGCCCGCTTGACCGGGATCAAGGGCCGCGGCGGTTTTTTTTCAGGCCCGGCGCCCCCTTGCCAGAGGAAAAACGGCGGCGGCATGGATGTTCAATTGCCTGTCTGCGCGCTTTGGTGGCACACTTCTGTTATCCGCCCGTAGCGCCCTGACCAGACAGATGCAGACACCGGAATCCGAGCCAGAGAAAAAAGCCCCACCCAAACCGAAGCGCATCCTGCTGGTCAACGAACAGCGCTCCTTTCAGGTGATGATGAAGGCGATGCTGATCAACATAGGCATCAGTCGCATCACCTATGTCAACTCGGCCGAAGAGGCCAGACGGCGCTGCCAGAAAGAGTCCTTCGACATCTACCTCATCGATTATGAGCTGGGGGTTGGCGAGAACGGTCGCCAACTGCTGGAGAGCCTGCGCGACCAGAAGCTCATCCCGCCCCAGAGCGTGGTGATCATGGTGAGTGGCGACAGCTCCCGCGCCATGGTGCTGAGCGCGCTGGAGGCCGAGCCCGACGAATACCTGATGAAGCCCTTCTCCCAGGAGCAGTTCTCGTTTCGCCTCAAACGTGCCCTCGCCCGTCGCCAGGCGCTGGAGAGCGTGTTCAGCGCCCTTGCCGAGGAGAACCTGACCACCCTGCTCGCCGCCTGCGCCGAGCGGGCCGATGCGGTGCCGCGCTTTGCCAACTTCTGCCGCTGTCTGCAGGCCGATACCCAGCTCAAGCTGGGCCAGGCCAAGGAGGCCCGCAGCCTGATGCGCCAGCTGCTGGCCGGCCAGGAGAACAGCTGGGCCCGGCTCACTCTGGGCAAGGCGTGCCACACCCTGGGTCTGCACGAGGAGGCGGTGAGCCACCTGCAGGCGACCCTCAAGAACACCCCGCTGATGGTGGAGGCCCACCTCTGGCTGGCGGAATCCCTGCTGGCGCTCGGCAATGACGAGCAGGCCCAGCAGGAACTCAAGCGGGCGGTGGATATCTCGCCC
This sequence comes from Aeromonas sp. FDAARGOS 1408, assembly GCF_019048665.1. Lineage (NCBI taxonomy): Bacteria > Pseudomonadati > Pseudomonadota > Gammaproteobacteria > Aeromonadales > Aeromonadaceae > Aeromonas > Aeromonas sp. FDAARGOS 1408. The sequence goes on from NZ_CP077394.1 coordinate 2,667,868, forward strand.
CAGTCGGTACAGCTCTCCCGCCGGCTGGCGGAGGTGTGCCTGCTGCGCCACGACTACGCCCAGGCCAAGGACGTGCTGCTCTCCCTCATCGACCTGTCGCGCAACTCGATCCACCGCACCCCCCACTACCTGGGGGCCTATATCCAGGCGCTGACCCTCTATGCCCTCAACAGCAACGACATCTACCACATCGCCAACCTGCAAAAGCAGGTCAACTCGGCCCTGTCGCGCATTCGCGACTCGTTGATGATGGCGGAGTTCAACTACCCGGTGTTCGAGCAGATCTGCCAGGCCCGGGTACAGATCGCCTTGGGGGAGCTGCTCAAGGGCAAGAAGATGCTCTACCGCGCCAACCAGAACTGGCTCGATCAGCCGGCCACCATGCCCCCCAGCCTGCTGGGCGAGACCATACTCGCCCTCTATCAGCTCGGCGAGTTCGAATACGCCGAGAGCCTGCAGGCACTGCTGGCCGAAGACGAGGATCGGCTGCTCACCACCTGCATCCAGGCCACCCGCGACGACAAGACGGTGCTGGAGCGTCGCCAGCGCTACCAGCAGCTCAACGAACTGGGCATCAAGGCCTATCAGTCCGGCGAGCTGGAACAGGCGCTCGGCCACTTTCGCGAGGCGCTGCGCCGGGCCCCGGCCAACACCGGTGCCGCCCTCAACAAGATCCAGGTGCTGCTGCAGCTGATGCAGAAGAATCGCAAGAGCCCGGAGTTTGGCGCCGAGTGCAAGGAGACCCTGGAGGTGCTGGACGGCATCCCCCTCAACCCGGCCCAGCAGGACCGTTTTCGCAAGCTGCGTCAGGAGTTTACCCAGCTCAGCTGACCCCGCTCGCCGGCCGCTCACCTATGCTGATACTGACTCGGCAAGGGGAGGAGACAGGCGATGGCCATGTGTCGATATCTGGTGGCGGATGGCCGCCACTGCAGCGAAGAGGCGGGGGAGCATGATCTGTGCCGCTGGCACGATCCCCATGGCCAGCATCAGGATCCCCACACCGCCCGCGAGCTGGAGCACTACGTCCACCAGGGCGGCCTGTGCCATGGCCTGCAACTGGCCCGCGCCAACCTGGCCGGGCTCAATCTGGTGAAGAAGGGCGCGCCGCACGGCTTTCTGCTGGAGCAGTGCAACCTCTACCGGGCCAATCTGCAGGGGGCTCACCTCTACGGTTTGCGCATGAAGGGGGGCAGCCTGATGAAGGCGGATCTGAGCGATGCCAACCTGCACTGCGCCACCCTCGACGACGTCAACCTGCTCGGCATCCGCTGGCACAACACCCGCCTCGACAACCTGGATACCGGCAAGCGGCTGATGCAGGAGCGGCGCGGCCGCAAGGAGCGCGACCCGGTGCAGGCCCGGATCTGGTTCAAGGAGGCCGAGGAGACCTACCGGGATCTGCGCAAGGCCTCGGAAGCCCAGGGCATCTTCACCATGTCCGGCCGCTACATCCAGCAGGAGCTCACCATGCGCCGGCTGCAGCTGCCATTCTGGTCCGGCCGCCGTTTCACCTCCTGGATAGTCGATCTCTTCTGCGGCTACGGCGAGGCCCCCATGCGGGTGGTGCTCTTCTCCCTGCTGCTCATCTTCATTTGCAGCCTCTTCTACTTCTTCTTTGGCCTGAGCTTCAATGGCAACCACCTCGTCTATCGGCCCGGCGCCCCTTTCGAACAGAACGCCATCTTCCTGCTGGAGTGCCTCTACTACAGCGTGGTGACCTTCACCACGCTAGGGTACGGGGATTTCACCCCGGTGGGGCTATCGCGGATCTTCGCCGCCTTCGAGGCCTTCACCGGCAGCTTTACCCTGGCGCTGTTTGTGGTGGTGTTTGTCAAGAAGATGACCCGCTGACAACCTCTCGCGACGTCTCGTGAACAGGTTACCGAGCAGCTGCGCCAGTCACAGCCCCCGAACTTGCATCCACGGCGGATTCCTAGTCCAATAGCCACTTATAAAAATGACATGAGCATCCCGGACATGAAGATCATCTCTTTCAATATCAATGGCCTGCGTGCCCGTCTGCACCAGCTGCAAGCCATCATCGACAAGCATCAGCCGGATGTGATCGGCCTGCAGGAGATCAAGGTACACGACGAAGCCTTCCCGCTGGCCGACGTGGAGGCCATGGGCTATCACGTCGAGTTCCATGGCCAGAAGGCCCACTACGGGGTCGCCATCATGAGCAAGCAGAAGCCGGTCAAGGTGGAAAAAGGCTTCCCCACCGACGATGAAGAGGCCCAGCGCCGCATGATCATGGCCACCTTCGAGCGCGAAGACGGCTCCCTCATCAAGGTGATGAACGGCTACTTCCCGCAGGGTGAGAGCCAGGATCACGAGACCAAGTTCCCGGCCAAGCAGAAGTTCTACGAGGATCTGCAGCACTACCTCGAGACCAATCACACCCCGGGTGACCAGCTGGTGCTGATCGGGGATATGAATATCTCCCCCACCGATCTCGACATCGGCATCGGCGAGGCGAACCGCAAGCGCTGGCTGCGGGACGGCAAGTGCTCCTTCCTGCCCATCGAGCGCGAGTGGATGGAGCGTCTGAAAGGGTTCGGCCTGACCGACACCTTCCGTGCCGCCAACCCGACCGAGTGCGAGCGCTTCTCCTGGTTCGACTACCGCTCCAAGGGCTTTGACGAGAACCGCGGCCTGCGCATCGACCTCATCATGGCCTCCGACGCCCTCAAGGACAAGGTGACCGAGACCGGCATCGACTACGAGCTGCGCGGCATCGAGAAGCCCTCCGACCACGCACCCATCTGGGCCTGCTTCGCCTGATAACGACAACTGAGGGGGCATTTGACGCCCCCTCTGTGACCAAGCCCCCACTTCCCCCGTTTTTTCCTTCTTATAATTTCTCCCTGAGCCCTCGCATCCGGGCAACACCGCGCCGAAAGAGCCCTGCGGGCTGACACAGACTGTCGCTGGCCCCTCGCCCCCATGCCGCCAGATGCAGACAACTTTCACTGCCGAGCAGCTTGGGTTCAATATTCGTGCTTTATCATTAAAAAACTGTCAGTAATCCAATAAGTTAAATTTGTAACCATGCAGTTAACCATGTTCATGAAGAGAAAGGGTGGGCGCGGCAATCGTGCACCATCCCACAGGAGTGTGATGATGAAGGTGCAATCCGTCAGGGAAGAGATGTTCAAGCGCGGCTGTATCGCCCTGGCACTGGCCAGCGCACTGACCGCCTGTGGTGATGAACCCGCCGCCGGTGCCCAGGCACTGCCAGCGGTGCCCGTGGTGGTGGCCGAGGTCAAACTGACCGACGTGCCGCTGACCACCGAGATGGTGGGCGAAACCGCCGGCTTTCGCGAAATTGACGTGCGCTCCCGGGTGAGCGGCATCCTGCTCAAACGCACCTACATCGAAGGGCAGCCGGTCACCGCCGGTCAGGCACTGTTCCTGATCGACCCCGAGCCCTACAAGGTGGCGCTGGAGCAGGCCAAGGGCACCCTGGCCCAGGAGCAGGCGCGCCTCAACAAGGCCCGCGCCGACCGCGATCGCATCATCCCGCTGTTCAAGCGCCAGGTGGTGAGCCGCAAGGACTATGACGACACCATCGCCAACTACGAAGCCGCCGTCGCCAGCCACCAGGCCGCCCAGGCCAAGGTGAAAGAGGCCGAGCTCAACCTCAGCTACACCCAGGTCACCGCCCCCATCAACGGCATGGCGAGCAAGAGCTCCCAGTCCGAGGGGAGCCTCATCTCCACCAGCGGCGAGAACGGCCTGCTCACCACCATCACCCAGTTCGACCCGCTCTACGTCAACTTCTCCTACTCGGAGCAGGATCGCCTCAACTTCGATAATGCGGTGAAGCAAGGGTTGATTGAAGCCAAGGACGCCACCAACTGGCGTACCCACATCCGGCTGGCGGACGGCTCCGTCTACCCCCAGGCGGGCAAGCTCAACTTCTCCGACAGCCGGGTCGACCCGGCCACCGGCACCATTCGCGCCCGCGCCATCTTCGACAACAAGAACGGGGTCCTGCTGCCCGGCCAGTTCGTGCGCATGACCATCGATCTGGGCACTCGCAAGAACGCCATCGTGGTGCCGCCCCGCGCCATCGTCCAGTCCCAGGCCGACCGCATGGTGATGGTGGTGGATGCCGACAACAAGGTGGTGCCCCGTCCGGTCAAACTGGGGTCGGTGGTCGACAGCGGCGTATTGATCGACAAAGGCCTGCAGGCCGGCGATCGCTACATCGTCGAGGGGCTGATGAAGGCTCGTCCCGGCGCCGTGGTCAAACCGGTTTCCGCCGAGGAGATGAAGGCGATAAACGCCAAGATCACCCAGGGTGCCGCTGGCAAATAAGGAGCCCCCATGTTTTCCAAGTTCTTTATCGAACGCCCCATCTTCGCCAGCGTGATTTCGATCATCATAGTGCTGGGCGGGATGGCGGCAATGCGCGCGCTCCCGGTGGAGCAGTATCCCCAGATCACCCCCGCCGTGGTCTCGGTGACCGCCTTCTACCCGGGTGCCACCCCGGAGGTGATCTCCCAGACCGTGGCCGCCCCCATTGAACAGCAAGTCAACGGGGTCGAGAACATGATCTACATGCAATCCGGCTCCGCCTCCAACGGCCAGATGAACCTCAACGTCTACTTCGACATCGAGGTCGATCCCGATCAGGCGACCATCGACGTCAACAACCGGGTCTCGGCTGCCATGGCCCAGTTGCCGGAAGAGGTGAAGAAGCAGGGGGTGACGGTGCGCAAGAAGTCCACTTCCATCCTGCAGGTGATCACCCTGCAGTCCCCCAGCGGCTCGTTTGATACCACCTATCTGTCGAACTACGCCCTGCTCAACATCATCGACGAGCTCAAGCGGATTCCCGGCGTGGGGGACACCTCCCTGTTCGGCGGTACCGACTACGCCATGCGGATCTGGCTGCGCCCGGACCGGCTGGCCCAGCTGCAGCTCACCCCGAGCGACGTGATCGGCGCCATCCGCGAGCAGAACACCCAGTTCGCGGCGGGCAAGATCGGCTCCCAGCCCACCAGCACCCCCACCGACTTCACCTACACGGTGCAGACCAAGGGGCGCCTCGATGACGTGAAGGAGTTTCAGAACATCATCATCCGCGCCATGCCGGACGGCTCCAAGATCCGGGTCAAAGACGTGGCCCGGGTCGAGCTCGGCGGCAAGGACTACGACGTGCTGGCCCGCGCCAACGGCAAGCCGGCCATCGGTATCGCCACCTACCTGCAACCGGGTGCCAACGCGGTCGCGGTGGCCGATCAGGTGCGCGAGACCATGGATCGCCTGCAGGGCCGTTTCCCGCAGGACGTGGAGTACCAGATCCCCTACGACACCACAGAGTTCGTGAAGATCTCCATCGAGGAGGTGGTCAAGACCCTGCTCGAGGCGATCGTGCTGGTGTTCGTGGTGGTCTACCTGTTCCTGCAGAATTTGCGCGCAACCCTGATCCCCTGTATCGCGGTGCCGGTGTCGCTCATCGGTACCTTCGCCGGCATGCTGATGCTGGGCTTCTCCATCAACCTGCTGACCCTGTTCGGCATGGTGCTCGCCATCGGTATCGTGGTGGATGACGCCATCGTGGTGCTGGAGAACGTCGAGCGGATCATGAGCGAGAAGAAGTGCTCCGCCAAGGAGGCCGCCATCCTCGCCATGCAGGAGGTCTCCGGCCCCGTGGTCGCCATCGTGCTGGTGCTCTGCGCCGTGTTCCTGCCGGTTGCCTTCATGGGCGGCATGACCGGGGTGATGTACAAGCAGTTCGCCATCACCATCGCCGTGTCGGTGGCCATCTCCGGCCTGGTGGCGCTCACCCTGTCGCCGGCCCTGTGCGCCATCCTGCTCAAAGAGGGCCACCACCAGCCGGCCCGCTTCTTCGTCTGGTTCAACAATGCCTTTGATCAGCTGACCCGCCGCTATGTGCGCGGGGTGGCCTTCCTCAACCGCCGGGTCGGCGTGGCCTTTGGCATCATCGCCATCATCCTCGCCAGCAGCTATGTGCTGTTCCACAAGGTGCCGGGCGCCCTGGTGCCGGACGAGGATCAGGGCTATCTCATCGGCTCCGTGATGCTGCCCGATGCCGCCGCCCTGACCCGTACCCAGGCGGTTGCCAATGATTTTGACAAGATGGCCATGGCCAACCCCAGCGTGAAGGACGTGGTCACCTTCTCGGGCTTTGACATCCTGTCCGGCTCCATCATCAGCAACCGCGGCCTCACCTTCATCACCCTGAAAGACTGGAAAGAGCGTCAGGGCGAGGGGCAGGACTCCTTCTCCCTGGCCAAGACCTTCCAGGGGATGAGCCTGATGGGGCTGGCCGATGGCTTCACCGCCACCTTCAACCCGCCTCCCATCCAGGGCATGTCCACCACCGGGGGCCTCGAAGGCTATCTGCAGAACCGCGGCACCGGCGACGTGCACGCCTTCGCGGGCGAGGTGCAACGCCTGATCGATGCCGCCAAGCAGCGTCCTGAGTTCGCCAGCGTGAGCACCACCTTCCGCGCCAACGTGCCCCAGGTCTACCTGGATCTCGACCGCGAGAAGGCCAAGGCGCTGGGACTGCCCATCAACGCCGTGTTCGACACCATGCAGGCCACCTTCGGCCAGGTCTACGTCAACGACTTCAACCAGTTCGGTCGTACCTATCGGGTCCAGTTGCAGTCCGAGGCGGACTACCGCGCCAAGAAGGATGACATCCGCAACGTTTATGTCCGCTCCAACAGCGGCGAGATGATCCCGCTCACCAGCCTGGTGACGGTGCGCGATGCCACCGGCCCCGAACTGGTGGAGCGTTTCAACATCTTCCCGGCCGCCAAGATCATGGCCCAGCCGGCGCCAGGGGTGAGCTCGGGTCAGGCCATTGCCGCCCTGGAGGAGATCGCCGCCCAGACCCTCGGCAACGATGCCAAGCTGGAGTGGACCGGCGCCGCCTACCAGGAGAAAGCGGCCGCCGGCAGCGCCGCCACGGCGTTTGGCTTTGGCATCGTGATGATCTTCCTCATCCTGGCCGCCCAGTATGAGCGCTGGAGCCTGCCGTTCGCGGTGATCACCGCCGTGCCGTTCGCCCTGTTCGGCGCCCTGCTCGCCACCTGGGCCGTGGGGCTCACCAACAACGTCTACTTCCAGATAGGTCTGGTGACGCTGGTGGGGCTGGCGGCCAAGAACGCCATCCTGATCGTGGAGTTCGCGGTGATGAAGCACGAGGAGGGGATGAGCCTCATCGAGTCGGCCCTGGAGGCGGCACGCCTGCGTTTTCGCCCCATCGTGATGACCTCGCTGGCGTTTATCCTCGGCTGTGTGCCCCTGGTCACCTCCAGCGGCGCCGGTGCGGCGAGCCGCCACGCCCTCGGCTGGCCGGTCATCGGCGGCATGCTGGCGGCGACCTTCATCGCCATCTTCTTCATCCCGCTCTTCTTCCGCCTCATCATGCGGCGCTCGGAAAAACGGGCCTGACCACTCGAGTCACGCTCACCCGGCCCCTCCTTCATGGAGGGGCTTTTTTTATCGTCCCCGTTCGCCGGCAAGAGAACACACAGCCGGCTACCTCCCAACGCGACAAGTCAGGCCTCAGAACTGGTGCTGCACCCCTATGCTCAAGAAGTTCAGGTAGCTGTTGTGGTAGGTACCTGACAGCTGGGGGCGACCTACCCCATCCTGCTCCACCGCCATGTCGCCCAGCCAGGCCAGGGTATAGCTGGCTTCCAGCCTGGTGGCTGGTGTCAGCTGATAGCTGGCCCCCAACCCCCAGCGCCAGCTCTCGCCCAGCGGTAGGGTAACAGTGCGGTGCACGTCGTCCACTGCGCTGCTGTCATAGCCGATGCCGCTGCTCAGGCGCAGGGCCGGCGTCACATCAAACTGGGTGCCCAGGCTCAGGTGCCAGGTGTCCTGGTACTGCATATCAAGGGTTCGGCTCTGCTGTCCCGAAGCGAGATCCACCTCGCCAAAGCGGGACCACTGCTGCCAGTTGGCACTGGCCAGCAAGGCCCATTGCGGGTTGAGCCGGTGATAGCCACTCAGGGTCAGGGTCTGCGGGATCATCATCTCCACCCCCAGCCCGGCCCCATTCAGCCGGCTCAACGGCTGATCGTCCAGCTCCCACTTCAATTCGGAGACGTAGCTCAAGCCGATGCGGAAGTCGTGATCCAGTTCGTAGAGCACCCCGAAGGAGGTGCCATATGCCCAGTCGCTGTCGGAAAATGCCTGACTGGTTGAACCGTTCGGCGTCATGTCCAGTGAGGCCTCCAGCGCCCCATGCATGGCGATCAGGCTGGCCCCCACCGACCAGTGGTCATCGACGCGATAGGCCAGGCTGGGAGCAAAGGCGATCCCGGTCAGTTTGGCGGACTGCACATAGCCACGCCCCTGCCACCCCTCGCCATAATCGATCCCCAGACCGTGGCTGCCGAAGAGCCCGAGGCCGGCGACCCACTGATCATCGATGGCGTGGGTCAGATAGAGGCTACCGAGCGGGGCGCTCTGCAGGGCATTGCCGCCGTTGTTGCCCCCCGGCTCCAGATCCAGCTCAAGGTCGCCATATACCACACCGCCATTGACCTGAAACTGGGTGCCTGCCAGCCTGGTCATGCCGGCCGGATTGCTGGCGATGGTCTCCGCCCCCTGGGCGCGGGCGGCTGCCCCTGCGTTGGCCAAGGCACTGTTGGCCGCGCTGGTTTCATACAAGGCAAGGCCGCCGGCCATGGCAGAGGGACTCAGCAAGGCTGCAAGCATCAGCACCAGCCGTCGTTGCTGCATATCGTTACTCCCGAACAATGAACTGGATGGAGACTCGCCAGAGAGACGGCTCAAACCCCCGGTTTGATGCCCTGGCAACTTCTGACTGGTACGCATCCTAACGAGAGAAGAAGCCGGCTTCATTAGGGTTGGCTATACGCCATCGTTAAGTGACGCTTAACGATTCATCAGGCCCCTCTCTGACACGGCCGGGGCCATTGACCTTCTCCTCAAGGCAAGGTTTACAGTGTCCCCAGTCATTGTCAGGATTTTCCCCATGCTCTCATCGAGATTGCCCACAGAACGCATTGCCCGGCTGCTGCTGGGGCTGATGCTCGTCTGCAATCTCACCCTCTGCATCGGCTGGCACGGGCTGGATGCCCTCAACGCCGCCATGGCGCAAGACCATCAGGCCATGAGCAGCAGCGCCATGCAGGGACTCTCCTGCCACGGGGCATCCCAGGATACCGGGGCACCAGATGCCGCCAGCCAGGAGTGCCAGATGCACGGCGGGCTCACCTCGAGCAGCAGCCCAAGCCTGCCGCTGCTGGCCGCCCTGCTGACCCTGCTCGCCCTGCCGCTGTTGCTGCTGCCCCTCGGGACGGCCGGCAGCGTGCTGGACAACTGGCTGCGGGATCCCTTCCTGCGATCCCGCGGTACCCACCCTCCCTCCTGGCCGCGCCGACACCTGATGCTGTCGGTGCTGCGCCACTAGAAAGCACTTCTCTCGGGGCGGCCCTTGCCCGTTGCCACCCACCTTGCCTGACCCTGTGTCGCCGGCTGACCCGGCCATGGCACAGGGAGCCGTGCGTACGCTGACCATTCAGCCGCGCCCAGTTTGCCGCCCGGACTCTGGTGATGCCTTGCCTGCACACCCCCTCCGGCGCTCTGACAGAAGAGAAGAAGTATCATGTCATTTGCCCCTATCCCCGGCCTCGTGGCCGAACAAGGCCGCCCCGCGCCTCTTGCCCACTGCGCCGACCTGCCCCATCCGTCCCGGACAGGAGGTGTGCGATGAGCCGGACCCTGCTGCTATCCACCCTGCTGCTCGCCCTCGGCGCCGGTGGCGGCTACTGGGCCGCCAAACAGACGGACGGTGGTGCCACCGCCAAGGAGAAGACGCCGCTCTACTGGGTCAACCCCATGGATCCCCGTGACAAGCGCGACGGCCCCGCCAAGGACAACATGGGGATGGACTTCATCCCCGTCTATGAGGAAAAACAGGGCGGATCCCCTGGCACCGTCACCATCAGCCCCGAGATCCAGCAGAACCTGGGGGTGCGGCTGGCCAAGGTGGAGAAACTGCCCGTCCACCAGCAGATCGAGACGGTGGGCTATGTGGGCTATGACGAAGAGCGGCTCGAAGCCATCAACTCCCGGATGGCAGGCTGGATCCGCAACCTCGCCATCAAGAACGAGGGGCAGCAGGTCACCAAGGGCAGCTTTATCTACGATCTCTACGCCCCGGATCTGGTGAACGCCCAGCACGAATACCTGCTGGCGCTGGGCACCACCAATCCCCTGCTGCTGCGCGCCGCCGAGGGCAAGCTCAAGTCGCTGCAGGTACCGGCGGATCAGATTGCGGCCCTCAAGCGCACCCGCAAGGTGCAGGAGACGGTGCGCATCTACGCCCCCAGCAGCGGCTATGTCTCCGAGCTCAAGGTGCGGGAAGGCCAGTATGTGGAGCCCGCCGCGCCCCTCTTCAACATCAGCACCCTCAAGCAGGTGTGGGTGAGCGCCGAGGTGTTCGAGCGCCAGGCCGCCCAGATCAAGGTCGGCGATCCGGTCACCATGACCCTGGACTATGCCCCCGGCCGCCGCTGGCAGGGTCGGGTGGACTACCTCTACCCCACTCTGGATGCGAGCACCCGCACCCTGCGGGTACGCCTGCGTTTCGACAACCCGGACGAGTTCCTGAAACCCAATATGTTCGCCAAGGTGAGCATCGGCACCGGCAAGGGGGAACCCCGCCTGGTGGTGCCGAGCGAAGCGGTGATCCGCACCGGCAGCCAGGACAGGCTGGTGCTGGCGCTGGGGGATGGCAACTTTAAATCGGTGGCCGTCACCCTGGGCCCCCAGTTTGGTGACAAGGTCGCCATCGACGAGGGGGTCGAAGCCGGTGACAGCATAGTCAGCTCGGCCCAGTTCCTGCTCGACTCCGAATCGGCCATCGATTCGGACTTCCAGCGTATGACGGCGGTGCGTCCCATGCAGGTGTGGACCCAGGGCCAGGTGCAGAACATCGATCTCGCCGGGCGTACCCTCGGCGTCGCCCACCAGCCCATCCCCGAGTGGCAGTGGCCTGCCATGGAGATGGACTTCACCGTGGCCGACGATGTGGACATCAGCCAGCTGAAACCGGATCAGACCCTGCATCTGCAGGTAGAGCAGGAGGGGGACGAGTACCGCATCATCCAGATCCATGTGGAAGATAAACCGGCCGCGGGCGACGCAATGAAAGAGGCCAAGGGCGAGATGCCAGGCATGGAGGGTATGGATCACAGCCAGCACCAGATGGGGGATAAGTCATGATCCCGGCCATGCTTCGCTGCCTTGAGTACAAACCCAACTTGCTGCCAGCCCACCGAATGAGAGGAGCCCAGTCATGATCCCTTCCATCATTCGCTGGTCCGTCGGCAACCGCTTTTTGGTGTTGCTGCTGACTGTCATGCTCACCGCCTGGGGGCTCTGGTCGGTCAAGCAGACCCCGGTGGACGCCCTGCCGGATCTCTCCGACGTGCAGGTGATCATCAAGACTTCCTACCCGGGCCAGGCGCCCCAGGTGGTGGAGGATCAGGTCACCTACCCGCTCACCACCGCCATGCTGGCGGTGCCGGGCGCGACCACGGTGCGCGGCTACTCCTTCTTCGGCGACTCCTTCGTCTATGTGTTGTTTGACGACAGCACGGACCTCTACTGGGCCCGCGCACGGGTGCTGGAGTACCTGAGCCAGGTGGCCCCCAATCTGCCCGCCGGGGCCCAGCCCCAGCTCGGGCCGGACGCCACCGGGGTGGGCTGGGTATACCAGTACGCCCTGGTGGACAAAACCGGCAAGCACGACCTGAGCGAACTCACCTCGCTGCAGAACTGGTTCCTCAAGTACGAGCTGCAGACGGTGAACGGCGTCTCCGAAGTGGCCACCGTCGGCGGCATGGTGCGCCAGTACCAGGTGCGGGTCGACCCGGACAAGCTGCGCGCCTACGGCATCCCGCTCTCCCTCATCGAGACCGCCATCAAGCAGGGCAACCAGGAGACCGGCGCCTCCGTCATCGAGATGGCGGAGGCGGAGTACATGGTGCGCTCGAATGGTTATTTGAAGAGCGTGGAGGACTTAAAACAGATTCCGCTTGGCACCAATGTGCGCGGCGCACCCCTGCTGCTGGGTGACGTGGCGGACGTAGTCACCGGCCCCCAGATGCGGCGCGGCATCGCCGAGCTCAACGGCGAAGGGGAAGTGGTGGGCGGCATCATCGTCATGCGTTACGGCGAGAATGCCCAGCACACCATAGACGGGGTCAAGGCGCGGCTGGCCGAGCTGAAATCCAGCCTGCCGGAGGGGGTGGAGATCGTCACCGTCTACGATCGCTCCGACCTTATCCAGCGCGCCATCGACAACCTCTCCGGCAAGCTGGTGGAGGAGTTCGCGGTGGTGGTACTGGTCTGTCTCGCCTTCCTGTTCCACCTGCGCTCGTCGCTGGTGGTGGTCATCACCCTCCCTATTGCGATTTTGACCGCCTTTATCGTGATGCATCTGCAGGGGATCAACGCCAACATCATGTCGCTCGGGGGCATCGCCATCGCCATCGGCGCCATGGTGGATGGCGCCATCGTGATGATAGAGAACGTCCACAAGCACATGGAGCGGGAGGCGCTCACCGACAAGAACCGCTGGCGCATCATCACCGAGGCGAGCATCGAGGTGGGCCCCGCCATCTTCTTCTCCCTGCTCATCATCACCATGAGCTTCTTGCCGGTGTTTGCGCTGGAGGCGCAGGAGGGGCGCATGTTCCACCCGCTCGCCTTCACCAAGACCTACGCCATGGCCGCCGCCGCCGCGCTCGCCATCACGCTGGTGCCGGTCATCATGGGCTATTTCATCCGCGGCAAGGTGTTGCCCGAGCAGGCCAACCCCCTCAACCGTGGCCTGAGCCAGGCCTATATCCCGCTGCTCAACGCCGTGCTGGCCCGCCCCAAGACCACCCTCGCCGCCGCCCTGGTGGTCACGCTCGCGGGCTTCTGGCCGCTCCAGCACCTGGGCTCCGAGTTCATACCGCCGCTCGATGAGGGGGACATCATGTACATGCCCACCACTGCGGCCAACATCTCGGTGGGCAAGGCGCGGGAGATTTTGCAGCAGACCGACAAGCTCATCCGCACCGTGCCCGAGGTGCAGAACGTGTTCGGCAAGGCGGGACGCGCCGACAGCGCCACCGACCCGGCGGATCTGGTGATGATGGAGACCAGCATCCAGCTCAAACCCCGGGATCAGTGGCGCCCCGGCATGACCCCGGAGAAGCTGAAAGAGGAGCTCGATTCCCTTATCCGCTTCCCCGGCCTCACCAACGCCTGGGTGCCCCCCATCAAGACCCGCATCGACATGCTGGCCACCGGCATCAAGACCCCGGTGGGGATCAAGATTGCCGGGCCTGACCTCAAGGTCATTCAACAACTTGGCCAGCAACTTGAGCAGATCGTCGGCAAGGTGGAAGGCGCTTCATCGGTCTACGCCGAGCGGGTGGCGGGCGGTCGCTATGTGAAGGTGGACATCGACCGGCTCAAGGCGGCCCGCTACGGTCTCAACATCGCCGACGTGCAGGCGGTGCTCGCCACCGCGGTGGGTGGCATGGAGGTGGGGCAGACCATCGAGGGGCGCGAACGCTACCCCATCAACCTGCGCTATCCCCAGAGCTATCGCGACTCGGTGGCCAGCCTCGAACTGCTGCCCCTGGTCACCCCCAAGGGGGAGCGGATCGCCCTGGCGGACGTGGCCCGGGTCTACATCAGCGACGAGGCGCCCATGCTGCGCAGTGAAAACGCGCGCCTCAACGGCTGGGTCTACGTGGACATCCGCGGCCGCGACATCGGCTCCTTTGTGGCAGAGGCCAAGGCCGAGGTGGGCAAGCAACTGGTGCTGCCACCGGGTTACGCCCTCAGCTGGTCAGGTCAGTACGAATACATGGAGCGGGCCATGGAGCGCCTCACCTACGTGGTGCCGCTCACCGTCGCCATTATCGTGCTGCTGCTCTATCTGGCGTTTCGCCGCTTCCAGGAGGTGTTGCTCATTCTCACCACTCTGCCGCTCGCGGTCGTGGGCGGGATCTGGACCCTCTGGCTGCTCGACTTCAACCTCTCGGTGGCGGTGGGGGTCGGCTTTATCGCCCTGGCCGGGGTGGCGGTGGAGACCGGGGTGCTGATGCTGGTCTACCTCAACCACGCCTGGGACGATCTGGTGGCCAGCGGCAAACCGGACCAGGCCGGCCTGCACCGGGCGGTGGTCCACGGCGCCGCCCTGCGCCTGCGCCCCAAGATGATGACGGTGGTCACCATCATCGCGGGCCTGCTGCCCATCATGTGGAGCCAGGGCACCGGCTCGGAGGTGATGCAGCGCATCGCCGCCCCCATGATAGGCGGCATGGTGACCGCCCTGGTGCTGACCCTGCTGGTGCTGCCCGCCGCCTATTACCTCTGGCGCAGCCGCACCCTGAAGACCCTCGACCACACGACTGCGCAGACGGATACCCAGACTGCACCCTGATCAACCGGACAACCCAAACAAGGAAACCAAGATGAACTACAAGACGCTGACCCTGACCCTGCTGCTGGGCCTTGCTACCCACACCGGCCTGCAGGCCGAGGAGATGATGAACCACGAAGGCCATGACATGAGCCAGATGGGTGACATGCAGCAGATGGAGGGAATGCAGGAGAGGGTGATGACCAAGGGAGTCATCAGCCGCATCGACGCGGCAAATGGCAAGGTGGGCATCAAGCACGAGGCCATCGCGAACCTCAAGATGCCCGCCATGACCATGGTGTTTCTGGTAGCCGACCCGGCCCTGCTCAAGGATCTGCAGGTGGGGGATGCGGTGCGCTTCCACGCCGAAAACCCGGCTGGCAAGCTGACGGTGACGGCTCTTCAGAAGCAGTAACCAGAACCAATAAAAAACGGCGGGATCATCCCGCCGTTTTGCTGTCCGGCTCTCTTTAAATACCGTGCGCCGCTCAGCCGCGGATATGGTCGATAAAGGCGTCGATCTGCTCGCGGCCGCAGGCCGGGTTCATAAAGACCGCCTTCTCACCGGCGATATAGGAGTACTTGCCGCGGGCGTCGTAGTCGGAGTGGGCGATGGCCTCCACCCAGTTGGTGTAGAGCCCCACCTTGCCACGCCCGGTAAACAGGCTGCGGTGATAGTCGGTGTTGCGCTGCAGGCGCGCCTTGTAGGCGGGGTCCGTGCTGCGCGCCAGCTCGAAGGCGAACTCGGCGTCGGGGTCCTGCACCCACTCGGGGTTGTAGATCTTGAAGCCCACGCTCGGCCCCTGATTCTCCTGCGCCACCAGCTTGACGTTGCCGAGCTGGCTTAACCGGAAGCGGAAGTAGTTGGCGTTTTGCAGGCAGTGGGCCAGCACGGTGCGATACCCCTCGACCCCCAGGTAGTTGAGGGCCGCATAGGCACCAAACAGACCGCTCGCCCCGCGGGAACACTCGATGGTGGACTGCAGGTGGGTCTGGCCCTGGATGTCCCGCTCGAAGTAGGAGAAGTTCTCCGGGTCGTTCTCCATCGCCTTGAGGTCATCCTGCTCTTTTATCATCACCAGGCTGGAGGTATAGGGCACATAACCCCACTTCTGGAAGTCGACGGTGAAGGAGTCGGCGTATCTGAGCTCGGCGAAGCGGCTCACGTTGCGCTCTATGCCCGCCAGAGTCGCGGCGTTGATGGCGAGCGGGTTAGCGGCAAAGTCGTAATCCAGGAAGAAGATCATCGACCAGCCGATGGCGGCATCCACGTGGATGTGCGGCTTGACCGCCACCTCGAACCGCTCGCAGAGGCGATCCCGCAGCTCGACCACGGGTCTCACCTGGTCCACCCCGAAGGTGTCGGTGGTGCCCATGGTGAGCATGATGGTGGGCACCACGTGCTTGAGGGCAAAGCAGGCGGTCAGGGTGCGCTCCAGATGGTCGAGATCGATGTCGTTGTTCTCGCCCACCTGGATGCGGATGGTCTTGTTCTCGATGTCGACCCCGAGCAGAGAGAGGTTGGTGATGTTGGAGTAGTGGCCGCCCTGGGAGTTGATGATGCGGTAATCCTGATAGTGGCCGAGCCCCTTGTGCTTGGCCTCGGGCAGGCTCTTGCGAATGCCGAGCAGGTAGCCATAGAGGTTACAAAAGGTCCCCCCCTGGGTGAAGATGCCGGTGGCGCGGGCCGGATCGTAACCCGCCAGCAGGGCAATCTGGCGCACCACCTTCTTCTCCAGCTCCTCAGCCACCCCGGCATACTCGGAGTAGACCAGGTTGGGGTTGGCGAGGATCCCCATCTGAGCGCCGTAGATAGCGGGATCCGCCGACATGGTGACCACGTTCTCGACGCTGGAGGGGTTCTCCCAGTCTTTGGAGAGGGCGCCGGCAAACAGCAGCTCCGCCATGGGCTCGCCCGGCGTGCGCATGGCTTGCGGCACCGGCATGGTCTCGCACAAGTCGGCGAGGCGGGCGCGACCATCGGGCCAGGCGTTCAGCCGCGCCGACGGGGCCAGGCCGCGGGCGCGAAACTCGTTGAGGGTGGCGAAGCCGGGTTCACGAAAGACCGGCCAGAGATCGGGGTTGCGCGAGAAAAAGTTGGCTTTGACTGTGGCAAAACGACGTTTGAATTCGGGGTGGATGGCGTTGACGCCTTCATCTTTCAAATAGACCAAGTCACTCATTTTTATACCATTAGTACAGCAAATGTGCTGCCCTTATACCCCTGGGTCGCCGTTTGAAACAGCGACAATAACTAATGGCCTCCCCTACTTTTTGTCATGCATGAGGGCGGACAACGGCTGGCAAAAAGGCGCCTTTCGAGCGCCTCTTTTGATTTTGTGATCCACCCGCCCCAACGGCGAGAAAAGCGTCAGCGCAGCGATGCCAGCAACCAGCGCGAGAATGCCTCCAGCTCGCTCTGCAGGGCCGGGAACTCGCCGCGCCACTGGCGCAGCAACTCGTCGATGGCCTCCACCTGATAAGCCACCCCGGGCAAGCGCGCGGCCAGCGCATCCAGCGGCGCCGGATCCAGGCTGTCGCTGAAGATCTGCGCCCGCCCTATCACCCCCTTCTCCACATCGAAGTGCAGCTCCACCCCGCCCCAGCCGAAGCGCTCGTCCAGCTGATGGCTGAAGGCGGGGGCGTGGCCGAAGTTCCACTCCCAGCTGCGCTGGCGGGCGAAGGTCTCGGCAAAGCCGGGCAAGTCTGGCAGCCGCTCTGGGGAGATGTGCTCGGGCTGTACCCGCTCGCCGTAGTGACTGAAGAAGGCCTCGCACAGGGCCTGACTCACCTGGCCATGGTCGATGCCCGGCAGCAGCTCGCCGAGGTTCGCCACCCGACTGCGCACCGAACTGATCCCCTTGGCCGCCAGCTTCTTGGGATCGGGGTTCAGGTAGTGGGCGAGTCGGCCAAGATCGGCATCCAGCAGCAGGGTGCCGTGGTGAAAGCCGCGATCATGGGTCTCCCGATAGGCCGAGCCCGACACCTTGCGCTCCCCGTCCGGGGTCGCCACCAGCAGATCGTTGCGACCGGAGGCGAAAGCCTCGACCCCGAGCCGCTTGAGCGCGTCCAGCACGATGGCGGTGGAAATGCTCTTGTCATACTCCGGCTTGCCCGCCATGAAGGTGAAGCAGCTGTTGCCAAGGTCGTGAAACACGGCGCCACCACCGCTGCTGCGGCGAGCCAGGGTCACCCCGTCCTCTTCCATGCGGCGGGTATTGCACTCCTTCCAGGGGTTCTGGGCCCGGCCGATCACCACGGTATTGGCGTTGCGCCACAGAAACAGCACCCGCTGATGCGGGTTCATCTGGCGAAAAATGCACTCTTCCACCGCCAGATTGAACAAAGGATCGTGGGAGTCGGACAACAACAGACGCAATCGGGACATGAGAAGGCCTCATCGGGATGGGAGAACCGCTATCATACCACCCGGGCAGCAAGGATCCGCTTCCCCCCTCCCGCCAATAATTGACTCATAACGCAATAATCGCAGTTTCGACACATTTCGACAGCAAGTTGAAAGTATCCCGTGATACGGCGACACAGACTGACGCATTGCGCTAAAAAGAGCCCAAACACTCGCGCTTATTGAGGTAATCGACAATCAAATACGACTAAAATGCGACCATTTTTATAGGTCATATGGCTCCGTAATTCTTCGCTTAATTGCCAAAAATAACGAGCAGGAAGGCCAAATGTGATGAATGACACAGAAATCATTTTTTCTGTTACGCATCCCCTGTTATAGCGCCCTTTCGCCCCCTTGCGGGCAACAAGGAATTGTTTGACTCTAGGACGGACCATCGTCTCCCGAGAGGAATGAGTATGAGCGTCGTAAATTCCTCCCTTCATCGCCTGCTCTGGTACCTGCCAATGCTTGGCTCGGCGATGTTTTGCACCTTTTTTTCACCGCCGTCGAAGGCGGTGATTGACAAGGTGACAGTGCAGTTGCCCTGGCAACACCAGTTCCAGTTTGCCGGCTATTACGCGGCCCAGGCCAAGGGTTTCTATCGAGCCGCCGGTCTGGATGTCACGCTGCGACCCGCCATGACCGGCACCGATGTGGTCAACGAGGTGATGTCGGGCAATGCCCAGTTCGGGATCAGCGGCAGCGATCTGCTGCTGGCCCGCGCCAGCGGCCAGCCCATCGTGGTGCTGGCCTCCATGTTGCAGCACTCGCCACTGGTGCTGCTCACCCTGGAGCGACCCGACATTCGCCAGCCGGCGGATCTGGCGGGCAAGCGGCTGATGCTGGAGCCCGGCTCCCAAGAGCTGCAGATCTACCTCAACCGCCACACGCCGCCGGAGAGCTGGATAAAGCAGCCCTACCGGCAGGGCTTGAAGGCATTGCTGGCGGGCAAGACGGATGCCATCAGCGCCTACAGCACCACCGAGCCCTTCTATCTGGCCAAGATGGGCATCCCCTACCGGGTGTTCTCCCCCCGCAGCATCGACTTCGACTTCTATGGTGACAACCTGTTCACCTCGGAGCGCGAGCTGAACAGCAGGCCGGAGCGGGTCTATGCCTTTCAGCAGGCGACCCTCAAGGGGTGGCGCTACGCCATGGACAACCCGGCCGAGATGATCGACTGGATCGTGACCAACTACCCGAGCGGCGCCGGCCGTGATCTGCTGCAGTTCGAGGCCGACACCACCCGGGAGCTGATGCAACCCGATCTGGTCGAGCCCGGCTACATGCAGCCGGAGCGCTGGCAGCAGATCGCCAGGAACTACCTCGATGCCGGTCTGCTGTCGGCCCTGCCCGACCTGGAGCACTTTCTCTACAACCCGGATCGGGAGCGGATCCGCCAGCAGCGCCAGCTGCTCGACAAGAGCGTGGCGGTGGCCATGTTGATCACCCTCTCCCTGCTGACCCTGCTCGGTATCTTCTGCTACCTCTATCTGCGCCTGCGCCAGGAGGCGCGCGGCCGACAGCGACTGACCCGCGAGCTGGCCCAGAGCGAGCAGCACTACCGTTTCGTGGCGGAGAACAGTGCCGACGTCATCTGGACCATGGACACCACCACCCTGCGCTTTCGCTATGTCAGCCCCGCCATCCAGCCGCTCAGCGGTTACGACCCCACCGATGTGCTCACCCTCCCCCTCAGGCAGCTTATTCCGGAGGCATCCAGAAAGCAGCTGCGCGCCGAGCTGAGCGGCTCCCTCGCCGCCTGGCAACGCGGCGATCACGAGCAGACCCGCTGCGTCATTCGTACCCAGCTGCGTCACAAGGAGGGACATCTGGTGGCCACCGAGACCATCACCACCCTGCACGGCAACGAGCAGGGCCAGCCTGATGCGATCCTCGGGGTCACCCGCGACATCACCGAGCGGGCCGCCAGGGAGGAGATGATGCGCCGGCTCGCCTTCTACGACCCGCTCACCAACCTGCCCAACCGCCGCCTGCTGCAGCAGCGGCTGAAGGAGGTCATGGAGGGCAAGGTGGCCCAGCTCGCCCTGCTGTTCATCGATCTCGACCACTTCAAGCCGATCAACGACACCTTCGGCCACGAGACCGGTGACGTGCTGCTCAACATGGTGGCCGAGCGGATGCGCCACTGCGTGCGGGAGCGGGATCTGGTGGCCCGCCTGGGCGGGGACGAGTTCGTGATCCTGCTGCCCGATACCGGTGACGAGGCGCTGACGGTGGCCGACCACCTGCACCAGCGCCTGCGCCACCCGTTTCGCATCGACGAGGAGCAGGAGCTGCGCATCTCCAGCAGCATAGGAGTGGCCCTCTACCCGGAGCACGGCAGCGACCCCAAGACCCTGATGCACCACGCCGATCAGGCCATGTATCAGGCCAAGGGACGAGGGCGCGGCCGGGTCTGCCTCTATACCGCCGGACTGGATCCGGAACAGGGCTCGCTGGTGTGGCAGAGCAGCCACGAGTGCGGCCACCCGCGCATCGATGCCGAGCATCGCCAGCTGTTCGTGCTGACCAACCGGCTGCTGGAGCACATGAAGGATCACCAGGAGCACCCCGCCCTGTTCCTGGAGTGCATGGAGAATCTGTTCGACGTGGCACGCCACCACTTCACCTTCGAAGAGCAGGTGCTGGCCGAGCTGGGTTACCCCGAGTTCACCAGCCACCAGCAAGACCACCAGCTGCTGCTGCAAAAGGCTGACCAGCTGATGACCGCCGCCAGGGCGGGTACCCTTGGCAACGACGAGTTGCTCAACTTCATCATTCAGGAGCTGGTGGTCGGCCACATGAGCCAGGCCGACCGGCGCTACTTCCCGCTGATGAAGGGGCGCTGAGCCCCGCCAGCCGGCATATCTCCTCCCTGAACGTGTGAAACGAGAAGGGCCACCCGGGTGGCCCTTCTGTCATTGTGCGCCCGGCACATCTGCCGTGCCCCCCTCCGCCCGGCGCGACATCAGGCTGTAGTAGAGCAGCGGGATCACCACCAGGGTGAGCAGGGTGGAGACCAGAATGCCGAAGATGAGGCTGATGGCCAAGCCGTTGAAGATGGGGTCATCGAGGATGAACAGGGCACCGATCATGGCCGCCAGCGCCGTCAGCAGGATGGGCTTGGCCCGCACCTGGGCGGCGCCGATCACCGCCTGCTCGAACGCCATGCCGGCGCTGCGCTGCTGCTCGATGAAATCCACCAGCAAGATGCTGTTGCGCACTATGATCCCGGCCAGCGCTATCATGCCGATCATCGAGGTGGCGGTGAACTGGGCCCCCAGCAGGGCGTGGCCCGGCATCACTCCGATCAGGGTGAGCGGGATGGGCGCCATGATGATGAGCGGCACCAGATAGGAGCGGAACTGGGCCACCACCAGCAGGTAGATGAGGATCATCCCCACTCCGTAGGCAATGCCCATGTCGCGGAAGGTCTCGTAGGTGATCTTCCACTCCCCGTCCCACAACAGCGCCACCTCTCCCAATTTATCCGGCTGCTGCACGTAATACTGGGGCAGCGAGATGTCGGCTCCGGCGGCAAACATGCCGTAGAGCGGGCTGTCGGCATGGCCCCCCATGTCGGCCACCACCATAACCATGGGCCGCATGTTCTTGTGCATGATGTAGCTGGGAGCCACCTCGTCGCGGCGGCTCACCAGCTCGGAGACCCGGATGAGCTGGCCGCTCTGGCTGCGCACCTTGAGGGCCAGGATGCCGGCCAGATCTCGCTTGTCGCCGGGGGCGAGCTCGACACGGATCGGTACCGGGTACTTGGCGCCCTGACCATGCAGCCAACTGGCATCCTGATAGCCCACGCCGCCATTGAGGGTGGCCACCAGATCGCCGAGATCGACCCCGAAGCGGGCCGCCTTGCTGCGATCCACCACCAGCCGCCACTTGGGCTGGGGGTCGGTCAAATAGATGTCCACATCCACCAGATCCGCCGTCGCCACGAAGCGGGCCTCTACGGCGCGCGCCGCCGCTTCACGGGCAGCAGGCGTGGGGCCATACACCTCGGCGACGATGGGTGACCAGACCGGCGGGCCGGGGGGCACCTCCACGACTTTCAGGTTGCCGCCGGCTGCGGATGCGATGGCCTGCAAGGGGGCGCGCACCGACTGGGCAATCTGGTGGCTGCTGCGATGGCGATCGTGTTTGTCTACCAGATTGACCTGGATATCCCCCACGTTGGCGCCGCTGCGAATGAAGTAGTGGCGCACCAGGCCATTGAAATTGATGGGGGCGGCGCTGCCGGCGTAAATCTGGTAATCCTTCACCTCGGGCACCCTGGCTAGCTCCCGTCCCACCGCCAGCAGGGTGCGCTCGGTCTGCTCCAGGGTCGCCCCCTCCGGCATGTCGAGCACCAGCTGGAATTCCGACTTGTTGTCGAAGGGGAGCATCTTGAGCACCACCCACTGCACCATGGGCATGGCGGCGGCGCCTGCCACCAGCAGCAGGATGACCAGCCAGAGCTTGCGTCTCGCGCTCCTGGCGCCAGCGCCAATCAGGAAGGGGGTCATCAGACGGTGAAAGAGGCCGGCCCTGGCCTCGCCGTGGGCGACATGCCCCTCGCTCTTGAGCAGATGGCCCGCCAGCCAGGGGGAGAAGATAAAGGCCACCAGCAGGGAAATAAGCATCCCCATGCTGGCATTGATGGGAATGGGGCTCATGTAGGGGCCCATCAGGCCGCTGACAAAGGCCATCGGCAGCAGGGCCGCGATCACGGTCAGGGTGGCGAGAATGGTCGGCCCCCCTACCTCGTCCACCGCCCCCGGAATAAGGTCCCTGAGGGATCCCTTGCCCAGGCCGCGATGGCGGTGGATGTTCTCCACCACCACGATGGCGTCATCCACCAGGATGCCGATGGAGAAGATAAGGGCAAAGAGAGACACCCGGTTGAGGGTAAAGCCCCACGCCCAGCTGGCAAAGAGGGTCAGTGCCAGGGTGATGACGATGGCGATGCCCACCACCAGCGCCTCGCGCCACCCCATGCTCACCAGCACCAGCAGCACCACTGCGGTGGTGGCGAAGATGAGCTTGCCGATGAGGGTGTTGGATTTGGTTTCGGCGGTGACGCCATAGTCACGGGTCACCGTCACCTCGACGCCGGCCGGGATGAGTCGATTCTTGAGACTCTCGACCCGGGCCTCCACCCGCTTGGCCACTTCCACCGCGTTCTGCCCCGGCTGCTTGCCGATGGCCAGGGTCACCGCCGGATAGCTCTGCTCACCCTGCCCCATCCAGCTGCGCTGGGTCGGGGTCTCCTCCCCAAGCGCCACCTGGGCCACCTCGCCGAGGTAGACTGGCTTGCCATCGTGCAACCCCACTACCAGCTCGCGGGCCTCCTGCTCGCTCTGCAGGAACTGCCCCACCTGCACCTTGATCTCCCGGTTGTCCTGCACCACGGCCTGCTCGCTGCCCGCCTGGTTGGCGGCGGCGAGCCGTTGGTTCAGCTCGCCCCAGCTGATGCCGTGGGCGCTGAGGGCCGCCGGATCCGGCATCACCCTCAGCACGGCGCGCTGGCTGCCCAGGCTGTAGATATCGCGGGTACCGGGCAATCGCTTGAGCTCGGTCTCCAGCTCGTGGGCAACCCGGGTCAGCTCGGCGGCCCCCAGCTGCTTGCTCCCCTCTTTGCTCCATAAGGTCAGGCTGACGATGGGCACATCGTCGATGCCTCGGGGTTTGACCAGGGGCTGGCCGACGCCAAGCCCCTGGGGCAGCCAGTCCCGGTTCGAGTCGAGCTGGTTGTTGAGATCGACGATGGCCTGCTCGCGGCTCACCCCCACCTTGAACACCACCACCAGCAGGGCGCCGTCGGGGCGAGAGAAGGAGTAGAGGGTGTCTATCCCCTTTATCTGGGAAATAACCTGTTCGGCCGGGGTGGTGACGAGGGATTCTACCTCGGCCGGGCTGGCCCCCGGAAAGGGGATATAGACGTCGGCGAAGGTGACATCGATCTGCGGCTCCTCCTCCTTCGGGGTCACCAGCACCGCAAACAGGCCGAGCAAGAGCCCCACCAGCGCCAGCAACGGGGTGATGGCCGAGCCCTGAAACAGGGCCGCCAACTGGCCGGCTGGCCCCAGTTTGTTCTTGCTGTCGTGAGCGTCGTTACTCATGGGCCACCGCCTGCTGGCGCGCCCAGCCATCCGGAGCCACCCGATCGCCGCTCTGGACGCCCGCCAGGATCTCGCACTGCCCTGCCTGGCAATGGCCGACCCGCACCGGCGTCAGCACCCAGCCACCCCCTTCCTTCAGGTAGAGGCCGCTGAACTCACCCTGCCGCAGCAGGGCCTGCTCCGGCACCTGCAGCAGCTGACGCTCGCCCTGCTTGAGCTGCACCTTGAGCCACATACCGGGCAGCACCCCCGCCGTGCTCGGCGGCAGGTCGAGGCGCAGCCGAAAGGCGTGGCTCTGGCTGTCGGCATAGTTGAAGCGGGTCAGTTTGAGGGGGGTAACGGCCCTGCCATCCGGCAGTAGCACCTGCGCATCCGACGGCTGGCCGGCCAGGGCCAGCGCGGACTGGGGCAGCTCCACCTCCACCCGCAGGGCATCAAGGGAAAAGCCGGAGAGCAGCGGCGTCCCTGGGGCCACCGTTTCCCCCAGCTCCACCAGCCGCTTGGTCACCACCCCGGCGTAAGGGGCGAGGATGCGGGTATAGCCGTAGGCCTCCCGGGCCTGGGTGAGGGCGGCCTCGGCCGCGTTCACCTCGGCGCGGGCAGATCTGTCGCTCGCCAGGGCGCTGTCGAGCTGGGCGCGGGTGATCACCCCCTTGGCAATCAGCGCCTGGAAGCGGGCGAGCTGGCGCTCGGCTTCTACCTGCTGGGCCTGGGCTCTGGCCAATCGCGCCTCGGCGCCGGTCACGGCGGCAAACTGCTCCTTGCCGCTGATCTCCAGCAGGGGTTGCCCCGCCTGCACCTCATCATTCACATCCACCAGCATGCGGGAGACCCGACCGCCGGTCTGGGCCGCCACCGTCCCCTGATGGATGGCACTGACGGTGCCATCCAGAGTGAGCCAGTCGGTCACCTGACGGGGAGCCAGTGTCAGGGCCGCCTCGCCATTCGTCTCGGCAGACCATGCCGTCGACAGCGTCATGGGAGAGACAAGCGCAGATGTCACGGCCAGCAGAATGGCCCCCGGCAAGCGGATCGGTTCCATGATAGTTCTCCTTCCCCGGCAGCGGGGGCAATCCATTCAGGCGGAGCGGGCGTGGCAGCGCTTCTCCCGCACCTTCACCAGGACCCGATCAACCAGCAAGATCCCGGCCACCATGGCGGCTACGAACAACAATATCATGGGCTGGCCACTGGAAATGAGACTCAAGGCAGGCCCCGGGCAGATACCGACCAATCCCCAACCTATGCCGAACAGGGCAGATCCCCCGATGAGGCGGCGATCCAGCTTGGGGGCTGGCACCACAGCCATGGGCTCTCCCAGCAGGCTCAGGCGCCGCGGCTTCACCAGCAAGAAATAACCCGGCATGAAGACCAGCAGGGCCCCCCCCATCACGAACCCCAGGCTGGGATCCCAAGCGCCGGCCAGATCGAGAAAACCGGTGACCCTGGCGGGGTCTATCATGCCAGAGATGGCCAGACCCAGACCAAACAGCAAACCGGCGAGCAGACTTGTCAACAAGGTCATCGCAATAGCCTCCTAGAAGAGATGATGAGTCAGAAACACGGTCAGCACACCGGTTGCCATGAAGGTGAGGGTCGCTACTATGGAGCGCACGGAGAGCCGCCCCATGCCGCAGATGCCGTGGCCGCTGGTACAGCCATTGCCAAAACGCGTGCCGATGCCCACCAGCAGACCGGCCAGCAGCACCAGCGGCCAGGCGGGCAGCGCGGTGAATGCAGGCATGCTGGCCCAACCCAGCGTCAGTGCCAGCCAGGCTCCCGCTCCCAACCCCAGCAGGAAGAGCAGTCGCCACGGCGCCCTGTGTTGCAGCGCACCGGCCAGGATGCCGCTGATCCCGGCCACCCGGCCGTTGCACAGCATCAGGATCAGGGCTGCGAGCCCCACCAGCATGCCGCCCCCCAGGGAGAGCAGCCATTGGCTTTCCATCATCAAGATTCCTTATTTTCTGAGTGACAAAAATGGGTTTGCAGCGCCGCCAGCACATCGGCGGCCGCCTCGCTCACCAGCGAGTAGTAGATCTGCTGGGAGACCTTGCGCGAGCGGACAAGACCCTGGCGCTTCAATACCGACAGTTGCTGGGAGAAGGCCGACTGGCCGAGCTGGCTGCGGGCCAGCAGCTCCCCGACTCCCTTCTCCCCCTCCACCAACTGACAGAGCACCATCAGGCGTTCGGGATGAGCCAGCGCCTTGAGCAGGGAGGCGGCGGCCGTCGCGTGTCTGTTCATCTCGTCGAATTGGCTCATGGGAGTAAATTAGCAATTGCTGATATTTAGTTCTATTGTATAAAGCGACACTAAATTAGCAATATCTAAATTAACTAAGGAGAAGGTCATGACAGTAGAAAACGGAGTAAGAGTGGTCGCGGGCTGCATGTTGTTGCTGTCGCTGCTGCTCACCGCCTGGGTACACCCGGGCTTTGTCTGGCTGAGCGTCTTTGTCGGGGTCAACCTGATCCAGAGCGCCTTCACCGGCTTCTGCCCGGCCGCAATGATCCTCAAACGGCTGGGGCTGAAATAGCGGCGCGCCAAGGTAGAGAAAAATCTGCCATCTGAGGTGGGATGAGGGGGCGGGGCATCTCGCCGCCCTCTTATGGCCATGAAGGTAGCCAGCCGACCCCGACTATTGACGAACTTGTATCTAAATGTTGCTAAATGGGCGATGAGGCTTTACCCCACCGCTCTGGATGAGTACCATCAGGCCGTCCATCAACAGCGGAGACCATCAGTGGGCAACTCATCAAGTGACAGTTGTAGACCGACCCTCGTCGTCGGTACCCGGGTCGCGAGCTAGCCGCAGGTCATCCTCTGCCGCATGCTCGCAGCCCTGCGAGAAGCGGAAATCCACTCCCCTCTTCTCTTTTTACACTTGACGTCTGGTGACCATTGGCCAAAAGCCATGGCTGCCATGCCTGCATAGTTTCTGCTTCCCACAAGGAGGCTGCTATGCGTTTTATTTCAACCCTGTCCGTAACCAACCGGACTCACCCCCTGCTGAGCAGACTGGGTCGCGGCCTGTTGCCGCCCTGGCTGCGTGGCAAGGAGCGCCAGCACCACTACCGGCTGCAGATCCGTTGCGAGGATCGGGCCGACATGGAGCAGGTGCTGGATCTGGTGAACCACACCCTGCAACCGGCGGGCCTGCACCCCTTGCAGTCCCTGCGACCCGGTCGCAGCGGCGGGCGGGAGCTGGTGCTCAATCTGCACTGCACCCCGCCCCAGCGGCGCTACTTGGTGCAGTTCGTGCACCAGGTGGGGGTACATCACCCGGTTCGCTGGGAGCTGCATCCGCGCCGCGACCCCGAACCGGCGCTCAATTGAGCAAGCCATAACCGGGGCCAGCCACGCTGGCCCCTTTCAATCCGTTTCGCAGCCCAGCCCGCCATCCTGCATGGCCGGGCCGGGCTTTCCGTGCGTTTTTTTGATGAGGTGATGGCCTTCACGCACGGGGATCAGGCAAGGGAACCCTCGCCCGCCTTCAGGAAGGCCATCTGCAACAGAAGGAGTACGCCATGAGAATGTGGCAACAATTGGACATGATTTCCCTGCTCGACACCCTGGCCAGCCTGCTGCTCGCCTTCGTACTCGGCAGTCTGGTGGGGCTGGAGCGTCAGTATCGTCAGTATCGTCAGCGTACCGCGGGCCTGCGCACCAATGTACTGGTAGCGGTGGGCGCGGCCCTGTTCGTCAACCTGGCCCAGCGCATCTATGACCTGCACGGCGGCACCTACGGGGTGGTGCACGTGGTGGCCTACATTGTCTCCGGCATCGGTTTTCTCGGCGCCGGCGTCATCATGCGCGAATCCGGCAACATCCGCGGCATCAACACCGCCGCCACCCTGTGGGGAGTGGCCGCGGTCGGTGCCGCCAGCGGGGCCGGGCTGGCCATGGAGGCGATCCTCGGCGCCCTGTTCGTGCTGGCCGCCAACACCCTGCTGCGCCCGCTGGTGAACCAGATCAACCGCCGCCCGGTGGACAATACAGACACCGAGGTGACCTACCGCGTCACGGCCCTCACCCAGCGCGAATACCAGAAGGAGGTGCTGCACTGGCTGGAAGAGATGCTGGAGCAGGCCAACTACCCGCTGAGCGAGCTCGACATCGAGCCTTTCGGCGAGCGGGATCTGGAGATCTCGGCGGTGCTGCTGGCCACCTCCATCGATGGCGACGAGCTCGACGCCCTGATGGTGAAACTCGGCATCCACCCTCACATCAAGCAGGTGTTCTGGCGCGCCAGCACCACGGATTGAGGCGAGCCCTCGCCCCACAGCAAAAAGCCCCGCACTGGCGGGGCTTTTTCATCTTTCCGGGTTAGCGACGGCTGCGCCAGCGCACCCTGGGGGGGATGACCTGGGCGGTCTGGGTGGGGGGATTGCCCGCAATCAGCTGTTGCATCAGTTCGAAGGCGGCGCGGGCCAGGGCCGGGCAGTCCTGGGCCACCGAGTCGATACGCATGGGGATGCAGTCGAGCAGATCGTGATCGTCGAAGGTGCACAGGCGCATCCCCGTCTCCATCAGGCCCGCCTCGTTGAGGTAGCGCAGCACCCCCTCGAGCAGGGTGAAGGAGGCGGTGAAGAGCCCCTTCGGCGGCGCCCCGAGCTCGGCCACCAGCTCGGCCATCAGCTGATAGCCGGAGCTTGGCTGGTAGTCGCGGTGACGGACCCGGTCTGATGTGGCCTCCAACCCGGCGCGGTGCAACCCCAGCTCGTAGCCCGCCAGCCGGTGGCGGCTGGGGGAGAGATCCAGCAGGCCGCCGAAGTAATAGATCTCCTCCCCGCAGCTGGCCGCCATGTCCTGCACCAGCTCGGCGGTGGCCTTGCAGGCGTCCGAGATCACCATGGGCAGGCGCGACTCGCCGATGTGGCGGTCGAGCTGCACCACCGGCAAGCGGTCGTGAATGCGGGCATAGATGTCGTCGCTGTGGCCACTGGAGGCGACGATAAGGCCGTCCACCTGGCGGCTGATGAGGTTGTCCACCACCCGCTGCTCCAGGGTGGGGTCATCCTCGGAGCAGGCGATGAGCAGCTGGATCCCCGCCTCCCGGCAATGGGCCTCCAGGGCACGGGCGATGCTGGCGAAGCCGAAGTTGGTGAGGTCGGGGATCACCAGTCCCCAGGTGTAACTGCGCGCCTCCCGCAGGGAGCGGGCATGGATGCTCGGCTGGTAGTGGCACTCGTCCGCCACCGCCTGGATCCGCTTGCGGGTATCGTCGGCGATGCGGTACTCCGCACTCTTGCCGTTGAGCACCAGGCTGGCGGTGGCCTTGGAGACCCCCGCGAGCGTGGCTATCTGGGCAATCGTGATCCGTTTTTTCTTCTCCACCTGACCTCCCGGCAAACTGACACCGGGCTATTGTACAAGGCAGGCCGCCAGCGGCCAGTGATCGAGGCAAATTTTGCTGTCATCACCGTCACAACGTGCGGAAAGTATTGGGTTTTCACCGGGAAAGTAGCGGGTAGACAGGGTCTGGCGACCGCCATCCACGAAACACTCGAGACTGGAGCGATCGCACAAGATAGTGGTCATGCCACCCAGCCAGGGGCAGGATCGCTCCTCCCACTCCCCGCTCTGCCAGTTCTGGCGGCGCAGGACAAGACGCCCCGGCTGCCACACCAGCTCGGCCACGGCGCCAAACCCGAGGCGTCCCTCCCCGCTCAAGGCCAGGTCCAGCCAGGCCGAGTCGATGGCCAGGGCAGGCAGCTCGTCCGGCGCTCCCTCGAAGCGGGTTTGCTCTCCCTTAAGGGCTGAAATCTCCGCCACCGGCCGCTGGCAGAGCCAGTCGCCTTGCCAGAACAGCTCCCGCGGGCAGCTCATCTGGTGGATCCAGCCGTGCTCGACGGTAGGCTGGCTCATCTCGTTCTCTTCGGGCAGCCCCAGCCAGGCGAACAGCAGGCGGCGCCCCTGACTGTCCCGGGTGGTCTGGGGCGCATAGAACTCGAAGCCCCGGTCCAGCTCGTGGAAGGCCCCGTGCACGAACTGAGTGCCATCGAAGTGGCCCGCCAGCCAGCCGCACTGGTAGAGGTTGCGATAATCCTCTCCCTGTGGGGCAATCCCCTGCGGGCAGCTGATCAGCACGTGACGGTCCGCCAGAGGGAAGAGGTCCGGGCACTCCCACATATAGCCAAACTCCCCGAGCCCGCCGCGCCCGCTGCCAGCGATGGGGCCGACCAGCGTCCAGCCATCCAGGGTATCGCCGCGATAGAGCAGCACTTCACCCTTGTCATCCAGGGTGCGGGCTCCCAGCACCATCAGCCACTGCCGACCGTCGTGCCACACCTTGGGGTCGCGCACGTGGCCGCTGTAGCCTTCGGGCAGCGCCAGCACGGGTCCGAGCTTCTCGAAGCCCCCCTTGCCATCGTCACGGGCCAGGCACTGGTAGGCGGTGCGGCTGCCGTCCGGGTATTTGACGTTGCCGGTGTAGACCAGGGTCAGGCGCCCCTGCTCGTCGCTCACCGCCGACCCCGAATAGCAGCCATGGCTCTCGTAGACCTCGGTGGGCAGAAGCGCCACCGGCTCGTGCTGCCAATGCAGCAGATCGCTGGAGGTGACGTGGCCCCAGCCCTTGTTGGCGTGTGCACAACCCAGCGGGTTCCACTGGTAGAAGAGGTGATAGCGCCCGCCGTGCTCGATAAAGCCGTTGGGATCGTTGAGCAGCCCCACCGGGGCTGCCAGGTGCCAGCGGGGCCGATGGGGATCGGCCGCCGCCTTGAGCTGTCCGGCCAGCAGGGACCGGACAACCTGGTTGAGGAGATGGCTCTCTTTCATCACTCCACCTTGTACTTGAGCAGGTAGGAGGCGGCGAAGGCGGCGCCAAAGGCGATCACCAGGCCGATGACGTAGTGGATGAGGCTCATGGGCTGGACGATGGCCATGCCCGGAATGCCGGTCAGGCCCACCGCCGTCATGCCCACCTTGGCCGCCACCACGTAGGCGCCGCCGCAGGCCCCGCCGAACAGGCCGGCCAGGAAGGGCTTGATGTAGCGCAGGTTGACCCCGAAGATGGCCGCCTCCGTGATGCCGAGCAGGCAGGACATGGCCGCCGGCACCGTGATGGCCTTGATCTTCACGTCCCGGGTCTTGAAGTAGACCGCGAGACAGGCGCCGCCCTGGGCCACGTTGGCCATGGCCCAGATGGGGAGCAGGAAGTTGACGCCGATGGCCGGGTTGGCCAGCAGGCCCGCCTCGATGGCGTGGAAGCTGTGGTGGATGCCGGTGATGACGATCAGCGAATAAGTCCCGCCGAACACCAGACCCGCCAGCCAGCCCGCCTGCTCGTAGAGGGCACTCAGACCGAACGAGATGCCATCCCCCAGCACCCGCCCGGCGGGGCCGATAAAGAGCAGCGCCACGAAGCCGGTGAGGATGACGGTCAGGAACGGCGTGAGGATCAGATCCAGGGCATCGGGGACGCGCTTTCTCAGCTGCTTCTCCAGGTGGGACATGAACCAGACCGCCAGCAGCACCGGGAAGACGGTGCCCTGGTAGCCGATCATGGCCACATCCAGCCCGAAGAAGTCCATGGTCTTGAAGCCCCCCGCCACGCCCCAGGCGTTGGTCAGGGCCGGGTGAGTGAGGATGCCCCCCAGCGTCGCCCCCAGATAGGGGTTGCCGCCAAATTCCCGCGCCGCGGTGAAGCCGATGAGGATGGGCAGGATGACGAAGGCCGCCGAGCTGAACATGTCCAGCATGATGAAGAGGGCGCTGTCGGCGTTGACCCAACCATAGGTGCGCACCATGCCGAGCAGCCCCATCAGCAGGCCGGAGGCGACGATGGCCGGAATGATGGGCACGAAGATGTTGGAGAGGGTCCGTGCCAGGCGCTGGGCCACGTTGAGCTTGGCCGCCGCCAGGTCGGTCAGCTCCGCCTTGCTGGCGGTGCCGGCACCGGTCAGCGCCACGAACTCCGCATGGACCTTGTTGACCAGGCCGGTGCCGAAGATCACCTGGATCTGGCCGGCGTTGCTGAAGCACCCCTTGACCCCGTCCAGCTTGTCGATGGCGGCCTTGTTCACCTTGCTGTCGTCCGCCAGCACCAACCGCAGCCGGGTGGCGCAGTGGGCGGCGCTGACGATGTTCTCCTTGCCCCCGAGCAGGGGCACCAGATCCTTGGCTATCGCACTGATATTCATATTCTTCCTCTTATGGCCCGCCGTCGGCAGGCCCATGTCACATGAGAGTAGGGTCTGTCGACCCGCGGTTCTAGCCGCGGATCAACAGCCGCTTGCACCTGATCGCAAAAATTCATCCAGCCGGGTGCGGGTGGGCAGTGCCGTCATCGCCCCCTTGGCGGTGGTGGCGAGCGCCCCGCAGCCGTGGGCCCGGGCCAGGATGGCGGGCAGCGCGTCCGGGCCGGGCAACGACGCGATCTCGGCCAGGGCGCTCAGCAGACCGGCGACGAAGGCATCCCCCGCCCCCGTGGTGTCGATGGGCGTCACTTTGGGCCCCACCCACTCCAGCAGCTCGCCGCCGAGGCGAGCCACCACGCCCCCCGCCCCCCGGGTCACCAGCACCAGCGCCGGCCCCGCCAGGGTGGCGAGCCCCGCCGCCAGATCGTCCAGACCGCTCAGCAGTTGCAGCTCCTCCAGCGAGAGCTTGACCACGTCCGCCTGCGCAATGGCCTCGCGCACCACGGACAGCATCTCGGCCGGGTTGCCCCACACCTCGGGCCTCAGGTTGGGGTCGAAGCAGACCCGCCCCCCGACAGCCTTGATGGCCGCCATGGCTTGCAGACAACTGCTGCGCACCGGCTCGTTGGCGAGGGCGATGGAGCAGGTGAGCAGCCACTGCCCGGCCTGGAAGACCGGCAGATCGACGGGGGTCAGAAACTGATCCGCGCTGGGCCTCACCATGAAGGTGAAGCTGCGCTCCCCTGCCTCATCGAGCTCCACCAGCACCGTGCTGGTGCGATGGGCCGGATCCTGGATCAAGTGACGGGTGTCGACCCCTTCGCTGGCCAGGGTGCCGGCCATAAAGCGGCCGAAGGGATCCGCGCCGACCCGGCCGATAAAGGCAGACTCACCACCGAGCCGGGCCACCCCGACCGCCACGTTGGCCGGCGCGCCCCCCGGACACCTGAGGTAGTGCAGCTCCCCTTCCGGGATCAAGTCCACCACCGCATCCCCCATTACCCACACACGATTCGTCACCTTGCTACTCCACTGCTGCATCGGATCGACTGTCAAACCCGGACTCTGTTTTGTTGGCTGGCATTATCAGCTAAACCGTTTTAGCCAACCAACAGATCCCGACGCCGGCTGCCATTTTTGTGATCGGGATAACGAACTAGAACCAGGTTTCCATCTGCACGCCGAAGTTCCACTCGCCGCCGGCGGTGAAGTTGTTCTGGCCCATGGCATCGGTGCTGGCGTAGTGGTCGAGCTCGGAGGACCAGTCCATCCAGGTGGCGAATACCCGCAACTCGGGCCGCTCGAAGAAGCCGACGGTCTGCGCCTTGAAGGTGGGGGCGAAGGTGAGCTTGGTGAAGTCGCCGCTCACCGCCTGACGCCCCTTGTAGCCCTTGGGATCGAGATCCATGTACTGCCAGGTGGCCTCGTAGACCAGCTCGACGTTCTGGCTCAGCACCTGGGCAAACCGGGTGTTGAGGGTGGCCCAGCGGTACTCGTCCCCCTTCACGTAACGATCCTTGCTCTGCTCGGCCAGCAGGGCCGGGGCGATACGCCAGCGCGAACTGAGATCCGTGGCGCCAAACACGGCGACCCGCACCGCATCGGCGTCCGCCAGCAGCTCGCTGTCGGAACCCAGCCCCTTGAGTTCGGCACCCAGGCCGTGGCCATACAGCACGGCCGCCTTGGAGAAGCCGGGGTTGATGCCAAAGAAGCTGTCGGCGTGGTAGGCCAGCAGGGTATGCGCCCCCTTGTTCGCCGCTTCGCTGCCGGCGCCGCCGTCATTGATGCGCGCCTCGTTGTCCTTGGCAGACAGGCCGTTCACCATCCACTGCCAGTTGCCGACCCGGTTGTTCATGGTGAGGATGTAGCTCTCGATGTCGGAGAGACCGCTCGCACTGATGTCGCCGTAGTCGCGCCCGTAGAGGGAGAAGTTCGCCTTCCAGCTGTCGGCCAGCTGCACGTCGTAGACGCCGCCGCCAGTGCCGGCCAGGAACACCACGTCCGAGTCGAGCCAGTGGATGTCGAAGTTGTCCCGGTCAAAGCGCTTGCCCGCCCACAACACAGCATGCTTGAAGGGACCGTCGAAGCTCGCCAGATCGCCGATCTCGGCAAATACCTGGCGGGTGTTGAGGCTGGAATCGCTGGCGGTCCAGTCGTTGCTGGTCTCCA
The DNA here is from genome assembly GCF_019048665.1 of Aeromonas sp. FDAARGOS 1408. Classification (NCBI taxonomy): domain Bacteria; kingdom Pseudomonadati; phylum Pseudomonadota; class Gammaproteobacteria; order Aeromonadales; family Aeromonadaceae; genus Aeromonas; species Aeromonas sp. FDAARGOS 1408. The sequence goes on from NZ_CP077394.1 coordinate 2,702,161, forward strand.
CCCCGTCCGCCAGCATCAGCTTGTAGCGGGCCCAGCTGCCATCGGCGAAGATCTGGGTCTTCAGCAGGTTGGCCTCCATGTAGGTGTCATCCTCGTTGCCAAGGCGACCCACGGCGCCCCCCACCGAGCCGGCCGGGGTGATGTAGGGGCCGCCGCGACCGCCGTTGCCATTGCCGTTGACCAAGAGGCCCGAGCGGGCATAGCCGTGGAACTCGAAGCCCTGGGCCCCGGCGGTCTGCTTGTCCACCTTCTCGCTCTGGGCCTTGGCCACCACGGCCGTCTCGCGGGCTTCGTTTGCCTTGCTCTGGGCCTCATCGGCCCGCGCTTCGGCGGCGGTGGCGCGCGCCTCGGCCGCCTGCACCCGTGCCTCCAGCGCCGCCAGACGGGCCTCGATACCGCCATCCGCCGCCCACAGCGGGCTACTCATCCCCAATCCCAGCGCTACCGCCAGCGCCAACTTGTGCTTGCACATCGTCATCGTCCTCACCTGTCATCTGTCGCCCGGTCGGGCCTGTTGTTATCGACGAAGAGAGCATAGCTAAACCAATTTAGCCAACTCAATACATCAGCTAAACCGTTTCAGCTCAAGTGTGAGCGGGATAACATTCGTACAGCAGGAATTGGCGGAAGTTGTGAGGAAGATCCCTCATCGGGATCCACTCAATAAGCGGGGATCTTGCTAAAGCTGGGGCAAAAAAAGAGCCGGCACAGGGCCGGCTCTTGATATCAGGGTCGCGAAGATCAGCTGGTCAGATCGTCGAAGAAGCGTTTCACCCCTTCGAAGAAGCCTTCCGATTTCGGCTTGTGGGTCTTGGCGGCAGCACCGCTGAAGGATTCATCTAGCTGGCGCAGCAGCTCTTTTTGCTGCTCGGTCAGCTTGACCGGGGTCTCCACCACCACCTTGCACATCAGATCCCCCACCTGGCCGGAGCGCACGGACTTGACGCCCTTGCCCCGCATGCGGAACATCTTGCCGGTCTGGGTCTCAGGAGTGACCTTGAGCTTGACCCGGCCATCCAGGGTCGGCACTTCGATCTCGCCACCCAGGGCTGCCGCGGTAAAGCTGATGGGCACTTCGCAGTAGAGGTTGTTGCCGTCACGCACGAAGATCTCGTGCTCCTTGACGTGCACCTGTACATACAGATCGCCCGCCGGTGCGCCGGCCTCCCCCGCTTCCCCTTCGCCGGAGAGACGGATGCGATCGCCAGTGTCGACGCCAGCCGGGATCTTGACCGACAGGGTCTTGGTCTTCTGGTAGCGTCCTTCGCCGTGGCACTTGCGGCACGGATCCTTGATGATCTTGCCGCGACCATGACAATGGGGGCAGGGTTGCTGCACTGCAAAGAAGCCCTGACGCATCTGCACCTGGCCGGAGCCGTGGCAGGTCGGGCAGGTCTGGGCAGAGCTGCCGGTGTGAGCACCGGAGCCGTTGCACACTTCGCAGTGGACCAGGGTCGGTACCTTGATCTCCTTGGAGACCCCGCGCACCGCCTCTTCCAGGGTCAGCTCCATGGTGTAGCGCAGGTCGGAGCCACGGGCCGGGCCGCGACGGCCACCACCACGGCTGCCACCGAAAATATCGCCAAACACGTCGCCGAAGATGTCGCCGAAATCGGCGCCACCGCCAAAGCCGCCGTGGCCACCGCCACCCTGGCTCTGATCCACGCCGGCGTGGCCGTACTGGTCATAGCGGGCACGCAGGTTGGCATCGGTCAGGATCTCGTAAGCTTCCTTGACCTCTTTGAACTTCTCTTCGGCACCGGCATCCCCCTGATTGCGGTCAGGGTGATACTTCATGGCCAGACGCTTGTACGCCTTCTTGATCTCGCGCTCGTCGGCATCTTTCGATACCCCCAGCACTTCGTAGAAATCGCGCTTCGACATACTTATCCTGTTGCTATATCAGCAGTTACGCAGACGGGCGTTGGTTACCCAACGCCCGTAAATTCATAGAATCAAGCCGATGGGCGAAGCGGACTTCGCCCATCTGGGTCGGGCTTATTTCTTGTCGTCTTTCACTTCTTCGAACTCGGCGTCGACCACGTCGTCGTCAGCCTTGGCGGAAGAGGAGGACTGACCGGCGTCAGCACCGGCGGCGCCTTGCGCCTGAGCCTGCTGCTGGGCAATCTCCATCAGCTTCTGGGACGCTTCCAGCAGTGCCTGCTGCTTGGCCTCGATAACGGCCTTGTCGTCGCCCTTGATGGCGGTTTCCAGCTCGCTCAGTGCAGCTTCGACCTTGGTCTTGTCGTCGGCAGGCAGAGCTTCACCGGCTTCGGTAACCTGCTTGCGCACGGAGTGGACCAGACCATCAGCCTGGTTGCGGGCCTGCACCAGCTCTTCGAACTTCTTGTCCTCGGCCGCGTTGGCTTCGGCTTCACGTACCATGCGCTCGATCTCGTCATCAGACAGACCAGAGGAGGCCTGGATGGTGATCTTCTGCTCCTTGTTGGTCTCCTTGTCTTTGGCGGAGACGTGCAGGATGCCGTTGGCGTCGATGTCGAAGGTCACTTCGATCTGCGGCAGACCACGCGGTGCCGGACGGATGCCTTCCAGGTTGAACTGGCCCAGAGACTTGTTGTCGCTGGCGCGCTTGCGCTCACCCTGCAGCACGTGAATGGTCACGGCAGACTGGTTGTCTTCGGCAGTGGAGAACACCTGGGACTTCTTGGTCGGAATGGTGGTGTTCTTCTCGATCAGCGCAGTCATCACGCTGCCCATGGTTTCGATACCCAGGGAGAGCGGGGTAACGTCCAGCAGCAGTACGTCGGTCTTGTCACCGGACAGCACGGCACCCTGGATGGCAGCACCCATGGCCACGGCTTCGTCCGGGTTGACGTCTTTGCGCGGCTCTTTGCCGAAGAACTCGGCAACTGTCTTCTGAACCAGCGGCATACGGGTCTGACCACCAACCAGGATGACGTCGTCGATCTCGCCAACCGCCAGACCGGAGTCTTTCAGGGCGACGCGAACCGGCTCCAGAGAGTCCTTCACCATGTCTTCCACCAGGGATTCCAGCTTGGCGCGGGTCACCTTGATGTTCATGTGCTTCGGACCGGTGGCATCGGCAGTGATGTACGGCAGGTTGACGTCGGTCTGCTGGGCGGAAGAGAGCTCGATCTTGGCTTTCTCGGCGGCATCTTTCAGACGCTGCAGGGCCAGCTGGTCGTTGCGCAGGTCGATGCCCTGCTCACGCTTGAACTCGTCAACCAGGTAGTTGATGACGCGGTTGTCAAAGTCTTCACCACCCAGGTGGGTGTTACCGTTGGTCGCCAGTACTTCGAAGGTGGTCTCGCCTTCCACTTCGTCGATCTCGATGATGGAGATATCGAAGGTACCGCCCCCTAAGTCATACACGGCAACCTTGCGCTCGCCCTTGACCTTGTTGACGCCGTAGGCGAAAGCCGCGGCAGTCGGTTCGTTGATGATGCGTTTTACATCCAGACCGGCGATGCGACCGGCATCCTTGGTAGCCTGACGCTGGGCGTCGTTGAAGTAGGCCGGTACAGTGATGACGGCTTCGGTGACCGGCTCGCCCAGATAGTCTTCGGCGGTCTTCTTCATCTTTTTCAGCACTTCGGCAGAGATCTGCGGCGGTGCCATTTTCTTGCCTTTCACCTCGACCCAGGCGTCACCGTTGTCGGCCTTGGCGATGGCGTACGGCATGATTTTCAGGTCACGTTGTACTTCGTCATCTTCGAAACGACGGCCGATCAGACGCTTGATGGCGAACAGCGTGTTCTTCGGGTTGGTGATGGCCTGACGCTTGGCCGGCTGACCAACCAGGATTTCGCCGTCATCGGCATAGGCAATGATGGACGGAGTAGTACGGTCGCCTTCCGCGTTCTCGATCACGCGAGCATGGTCGCCATCCAGAATAGCGACGCAGGAGTTGGTAGTACCCAGGTCAATACCGATGATTTTACCCATTTGACGAATCTCCAAATACTTTGAATAAACTGGCGAGGGGCTCGCCTTAATGCGTTAACGGCTAGGTGGGGCCTGCCAATCTGGCTTTCAAGCTCCCGGCATCAAATTTTTTGTGCCGCCGTGGCCTTGCATCCTATATGGGGTCGCAAGTGGCCACTTCAAGCCCCGCCCTGCAAAAACCCCGCCTTTTGTCATGGCCGGGCCATGACGCACCGCAGGGATACACAACAAAAAGCCCGCCAAGCGGCGGGCCTGGGCATCAAGCACCGACTCAGTCGACGGCCTTGGATACCATGACCATGGCCGGACGGATCACGCGACCGTTCAGCTCGTAGCCTTTCTGCATCACGGCGATGACGGTGTTCGGCACCACGTCGGCACTCGGCACCATGCTCATCGCCTGATGGGCGTTGGGGTCAAACGGCTGGTTGGTCGGATCCAGCGCCGCCAGACCGAACTTGGCCACGCCGCTCTGCATGGATTTCAGGGTCAGCTCGACCCCTTCGATCATCGGCTTGAGGGCGTCGTTTTCCTTGTCGGCCAGCTCGATGGCGCGCTCCATGTTGTCCAGCACCGGCAAGAGCTCGGCGGCGAACTTCTCCAGCGCGAACTTGTGCGCCTTCTCCACGTCCTGCGCCGCGCGACGACGCAGGTTCTCCATCTCGGCGACGGCACGAATGGCGCGCTCGCGCTCTTCGGCAGAGGCTTGCTGGGCAGCTTCCAGCTGCGCCTCCAGCTCGGCAATGCGGGCCTGCTCGGCTGTCACTTCACTGTCTACATCGGTCGGCTCGACTGGCTGGGCTTCCACTTGCTCCATCGCTTCAACCTTTTGTTCTTCGTGGTTCATGACATCTCCAATTGCGGGTTACTTATGAGGGCCCGTTCTCCGGTTGCGCGACCGGACGGCAACGGGCCGACTATGTTGGCGCTATTATGGGGATGGATCCCCGGCTTTCAAGGGGAAAAAGGCGCCATTATCGCCAAGGAGGTGACGCGACAGGCAATTTACGGTGTTTTCCCGCCCCATGACGCAAGCGGGCACGCCGGCAGCAGACAAATCCCCCCCAAAGCGCTGTATACTCCCCCCAATACTCATCCCAGACCCGACAGACCATGGATTCTCCGTTCAAAACCATCGCCCTGATTGGCAAGCCCCACCACGAAGGGGCCAACCAGACCCTGACCGGCCTGCATCAATACCTGACCACCCGCGGTTTTCGGGTGCTGGTTGAGAGCCGGGTGGCCCATGCCCTCGGCATCATGGACGAGAACGTGATGGATCTGGTGCAACTGGGCCAGCAGGCGGATCTCGCCATCGTGGTCGGTGGTGACGGCAACATGCTGGGGGCGGCGCGGGTACTGTCGCGCTTCGACGTGGCGGTGATCGGGGTGAACCGGGGCAACCTCGGCTTTCTCACCGATCTCTCGCCGCAGGATTACCTGCTGCCGCTGGAGCAGGTGCTGTGCGGCCATTACAAGAGCGAGCATCGCTTCCTGCTGGAGGCAGCGGTCTATCGCCACGGCGAGCGCAAGTCCAACAACCTGGCGGTCAACGAGGCGGTGCTGCACCCGGGCAAGATTGCCCACATGATCGAGTTCGAGGTCTACATCGATGGCAGCTTCATGTACAGCCAGCGCTCGGACGGCATCATAGTGGCCACCCCCACCGGCTCCACCGCCTACTCCCTGTCGGCGGGCGGCGCCATCCTCACCCCCAAGCTCAACGCCATCACGCTGGTGCCCATGTTCCCGCACACCCTGAGCAGCCGCCCCATCGTGCTGGACGCCGACAGCGAGGTGCGGCTGCTGGTCTCACCGGACAATCAGGACGACGCCATGCAAGTGAGCTGCGACGGTCAGGTGACCCTGGCGGTCCACCCGGGGGACGAGATCCTCATCAAGAAGAGCAGCCACAAGCTGCATCTGGTCCATCCGCTGGATTACAGCTACTTCCACGTGCTGCGCAACAAGCTCGGCTGGGGCAGCAAGCTGTTCTGATCCCCAGCCCTGCACTCCATCTCCCTCACAAAACGGTCCCTGGCGCGGGCCGTTTTGCATTCCGTCCCGCGGCGACATCTTTACTGTATGGAAAACCAGTATATACTGGATACATACACAGTAATGTTGGCCCATACAGGATGAGACCATGCTGACCCAGCTGACCGTCAACAACTTCGCCATCGTCAAGTTTCTCGAACTCGATCTGCAACCGGGCATGACCTGCATCACGGGTGAGACCGGGGCGGGCAAATCCATCGCCATCGATGCCCTGGGCCTGTGCCTGGGGGAGCGTGCCGAAGCGGGCATGGTGCGACCGGACAGTGACAAGAGCGAGGTCAGCGCCCGCTTCCTGCTGGACGGCAACCCGGCCGCTCGCGCCTGGCTGGCCACCAACGAGCTGGAAAACGAAGGGGAATGCATAGTGCGGCGGGTCATCTCCGCCGAGGGGCGCTCACGCAGCTACATCAACGGCGTGCCCGTGCCCCTCACCCAGCTCAAGAACCTGGGCCAGCTGCTGGTCAACGTCCATGGCCAGCATGCCCACCAGATGCTGCTCAAACCCGATTACCAGCTCGCCCTGCTCGATGGCTACGCCGGCCACCATCTGCTGCTCGATGAGGTGCGCCGCCAATACCAGCAGTGGCGCCAGCTGCAGAACGAGCTCAACCGGCTCAAGGCCGAGCAGCAGCAGCGGGAGGCCCGCCGCCAGCTCATCGAATACCAGGTGCAGGAGCTGGATGAATTTGCGCTGCAACCGGGGGAGTTTGAAGAGATCGAGGAGGAGCATCAGCGCCTGGCCAACGGCACCGAGCTGATGCAGGAGTGCGGCGCCTGTCTGGATCTGCTCTATGACAACGAGGAGACCACCATCGCCGGTCTGCTGCAGACCGTCGTCGATCGGGCCGAGGGGCTGGTCGCCATGGACAGCCGGCTGGGCGACGTGCTCGGCATGCTCAACGAGGCCCTGATCGGGGTGCAGGAGAGCCACAGCGAGCTGCGCAGCTACCTGGATCGGCTGGAGCTGGATCCCGAGCGCTTCAACGAGCTGGAGAGCCGCCTCTCCAAAGCCATCAACCTGGCCCGCAAGCACCACGTCAAACCGGCGGAGCTGGCCCTGCACCATCAGGAGCTGGCCGCCGATCTGGCGCGCCTCAACTCAGACGAAGAGCGGCTGGAGGGGATGGAAGACGAGCTGGCCGAGGCCCGCCAGGCCTTCGTGCAGGCCGCCGAGGCCCTGAGCCAGAGTCGCCAACGCTATGCCGAGGAACTCGGCGCCAAGGTGAGTGCCAGCATGCACGAGCTGGCGATGCCGGACGGCCGCTTCGCCATCGAGGTGCGCCCCGATGCCCAGAGCAGCCTGTCACCGCTCGGCATCGACCGCGTAGAGTTCATGGTCACCACCAACCCGGGCCAGCCCATCCAGCCGCTCGGCAAGGTGGCCTCCGGCGGTGAACTGTCGCGCATCAGTCTCGCCATCGTGGTGATCAGCGCCCGCAAGATCTCGACGCCGACCCTGATCTTCGATGAAGTGGACGTGGGGATCAGTGGCCCGACAGCGGCCGTGGTTGGTCGCCTGCTGCGCCAGCTCGGCGAGTCGACCCAGGTGATGGTGGTCACCCACCTGCCCCAGGTCGCAGGCAAGGGGCACCAGCACATGGTGGTGAGCAAGCACACCGACGGCAAGACCACCGAAACCCAGATGCAGGCGCTGGATCAAAGTGCCCGTCTCAACGAGCTGGCCCGTCTGCTGGGAGGCGATCAGATCACCGACAACACCCTGGCCAACGCTCGCGAACTGCTGGCCTGCTGAGGCAAAGGTCAGCCATCTGCACGCGGGGCCCACGTTGAGGATCATGTTCCCCGCGTAACCCCGCCTGCTGGTGACGGCGGTTTGCTGCGCCGCGGCGGGTGCATCATCACCATGCCGCCGTTGCCGCATTCTGGAGAGCTCCCCCCCGAGAGATCACTTTCTGGCGGTTTGAATGGTCACGGCCTGCCTGGCCGGATCGAAGCCTCATAGCCTCTCGCTCATACCGAGACCCGGCCTAATCTCCTTGCTTGCCCATCCCCCTATCCACCTCTTGCAGCGTGAACCTTGCGGTCATGGGCGATCCCCCGGCGCTTGCCACACAGCCATCTCCTTCCGCTTGTCTCCCTGTCCGAGTGTGCCTCCCTGCCCTAATCTGCAACCCTGGTCTGCCTCCCTACCCAGCCCCAAGGCGATTCCGCTGCTAGTGTGCGCGCCCCTTTTACAACAGGGTCTCGCCCGGTACATAGCGGCCTGCGCCGGTTGCCATCAGCGGGGACGGCGCATAGAGTGAATCCAGAGCAGGGCAACCCCCTGTTTTCCCGTTTGCCCCGCATACCTGATCTTGCCTCAGGTACGTCATCAACCGCAGGAATGGCACCATGCTCCACGTGTTTGGCCACAAGAATCCCGATAGCGACAGCATCTGTACCGCCCTGGTGGCTGCCGACTGGCTCAATCGCCAGGGCCGCCCTGCCCAGGCCTATGCCCTCGGCGAGCCCATCGCTGAAACCCGCTTCATTCTGGAAACCGCCGGCGTCGCCGCCCCGCCCCTGCTGCAGGGCAGCGTGGCCAACAAGCAGGTGTTCCTGGTGGATTTCAGCGAGCTGGAGCAGGGGCCGGAGGGACTGGCAGAGGCCGACGTGCAGGGCCTCATCGACCACCACCGCATCGGCACTCTCATTACCCGTGGGCCGCTCGATGCCTGGATCCGGGCCGTGGGCTGCAGCGCCACCGTGCTGCTGGAGCTGATGGGTTACCATACCCTCTCCCGCGCCCAGGCTCGCCTGCTGCTCGGGGCCATCATCAGCGATACATTCAGCCTCACCTCGCCCACCACCACGGCGCGCGATCGCGCCGCCGTCCATGCCCTGCTGCCGCTGGCGGATCTGGCACTGGAACCCTTCGCCCAGACCCTGCTGGAGCGCCGCACCCAGCTCGGTGACGCCCCCATGGCCGAACTGCTCGCCGCCGACGAGAAGGCATACCGGATCGCCGGTTACCAGCTCTATGTCAGCCAGATCTGCGTGATGGATCCGGGTCAGCTGCACAGCCGGCAGGCGGAACTGGAACAAGCCATGCAGCTGCGGCTGGCAGAGGATGGGCTGGATGCCTATGTCCTGATGCTGACCGACCTGGCTCAGGGGGGCAGCCAGCTCCATTTCGCCAGCAACGGCATCCTGCCCGCCCACCCCATCCAGCTCATTGGCGCCGTCAGTCGCAAGAAAGAGGGGCTGCCCTGGCTGACGAGCTATCTGGCGGGCAAGCCACTCTGACGCTGACCCGACGAGTCCCGCTTCACGCTGGACTCGCCGTCTGCTCACCCGTCCCGCCCACTCTCTTGTTACCTTGCCGTCTGCCTGCCGACACAGTCCGGCATGGTTCCAGAGAGGGGCCAACCCCTGCTTTGCTCATACTTTTGACGGCTCGCACGTCATTTGCCCGCCCAGCCCCGCTTTTCCTTCATTTTCCATTCAACTCAGTCTGTTATGATGATGTAAACGAACATGCCCTGGCGCTGCATCAGCGACACCCGGTGACGCCTGCAGCCACAGGGACAGGTTCGTGCTATGCGACACATAGCGGGTACACAGTGATATGGGACAGGCCGTTTGTCCCGGGTGACCCGCACCATGCCAAGGGAGAACTGCTTATGACCTCAACCAATATCGTGCTGTTGCTGGAAGGCAAGGATTACGAGCAGGAGACGCTGGCCAAAGCGAGTCAATTGGCACAAGGAATGGGGGGCGAGCTCACCCTGCTGCACCTGACCCACAGCAGCAAGATGCGCCGCAACAGCCTGTCGCTGTCGGAAGAGGAGCGCAGCGCCCAGGGTACGCTGGACGCCAAGGCCATCATCAGCGAGCTCATCACCACCCTGCAACACCCGGTGGATTACCAGTGCCTGGTGGTCGATGACGTGGTGCCCGACCTGAAACGCTGGCTGGCCACTCACCCGATGGATCTGCTGCTGGTCGGCAGCCGTCACCACTGGATGGAGGGCTCCCTGGCCCGCCTGCTTATCTACAAGCTGCCGCTCGACATCCAGATCTGCCACGAGCCCTACGCCGAACAACTCAAGGCCGTCGGCTGACGACCGGCCCCCGCCGACTCAGGCCGGGTGCCAGAATGACCGCCCGCAGCGGGCTTTTTCGCCCGCTGCCCCCCCGCCCCGTCTGCTCGCTAGGAAGCCCGGCCAGGGCACGCTAGTGACAAGACTATCTACATGTTTTCTTACATATTCATCACTGTTTTTTGAGCCTCGTTTGCTGCAGGATGTTGCCCTTGCACGCCTTCGTTCGCTTCTTTCAGGTGAAAAATGAACATCACTCCCAAGCAGAGAAAAATTGCCCTGCTCGCCCTCGTGCCCGTGCTCGCCATCGGCTGGCTGGCCTGGCCGAACAAGGCTCCCGAGCCGGTACTGACCGCCGAGGTGACCCGCCAGGACGTGGAGCAGACCGTGCTGGCCAGCGGTGTGCTGCAGGCCATCGAGCAGGTAGACGTCGGTGCCCAGGTCTCGGGCCAGGTCACCTATCTGGCGGTGGAGGCAGGTCAGAAGGTCAAGCAGGGAGACCTGCTGGCCGAGATCGATCCGCTGATCGCCCAGAACAACCTCAAGACCGCCGAGGCGGATCTCGCCAGCCGCCGCGCCCAGCTCAAGATCAAGCAGGCCCAGCTCAAGCAGAACGAGCTGAGCTGGCGTCGCCAGCAGCAGATGTTCAGGCAGGAGGCGAGCTCGCGCGCCGATCTGGAGAGCGCCGAAGCCCAGCTGGCCGTGACCAGAGCCGAGCTGCAGGGGGCATTGGCTGAAGTCGACAATGCCCAGATCAAGGTGGAGCGAGCCAAGACGGAGCTCGGCTACAACCGCATTCAGGCGCCCATGGATGGTACCGTCGTCAGCATAGTGACCCGCCAGGGGCAGACCCTGGCCGCCAGCCAGACGGTGCCGACCCTGCTCAAGCTCGCCAACCTGGAGACCATGACGGTCAAGGCGCAGATCTCCGAAGCGGACGTCACCCGGGTCAAGGCTGGCATGCCGGTCTATTTCACCCTGATGGGGGATCCGGACACCCGCTATCACGGCACCCTGCGCACCGTCGAGCTGGCCCCCACCAACATCAATGAGCAGGCCACCAGCACCACGGCCACCAACAACGCCGCCGTCTACTACTACGCCCTGTTCGACGTGCCCAACCCGGATCACACCCTGCGGGTCGCCATGACCACCCAGGTCACCATAGTGCTCGGCGAGCGCAAGCAGGTGCTGACCATTCCGCAGACCGCCCTTGGCAAGAAGCTCGGGGAGAACGAGTACGAGGTCACCCTGCTCAAGGAGGATGACCAGAAGGAGACTCGCCGCATCAAGACCGGCATGAAGGATGACATCAAGGTGGAGGTGGTCAGCGGCCTGAGCGAACAGGAGAAGGTCACCCTGAACCAGGGTTCGCCGGTCAGTGGCAATGACGTGGAGATCATGCTGTGAGCGAGCCTCTGATCCAGCTCAAGGGGATCGAGCGGCGCTACCAGAGCGGAGAGCAGGAAGTGACCGTGCTCCATCCCCTCGATCTCGCCATCGAGGCGGGAGAGATGATCGCCATCGTCGGCGCCTCCGGCTCCGGCAAGTCGACCCTGATGAACCTGCTCGGCTGCCTCGATCGGCCGAGCAGCGGCCAGTACCTGTTCCGCGGCCAGGATACCGCGACCCTGGACGCCCTCTCCCTCGCCAGACTGCGCTGTCACCACTTCGGCTTCATCTTTCAGCGCTACCACCTGTTGCCGCACCTCAATGCCGCCGCCAACGTGGAGATCCCGGCCGTCTACGCCGGCACACCGCGAGCCGAGCGCCAGGCCCGCTCCCAGGCACTGCTGGCGAGACTGGGGCTCAGTGAGCGCAGCCATCACACCCCGAGCCAGCTCTCCGGCGGCCAGCAGCAGCGGGTCAGTATCGCCCGGGCGCTGGCCAACGGCGGCGAGGTGATCCTGGCGGACGAACCCACCGGGGCCCTCGACAGCCAGAGCGGCAAGGAGGTGATGGCCATCCTCAGGGAGCTGCACGCCCAGGGCCACACCATCATCCTGGTGACCCACGACATGGAGGTGGCCAGCCACGCCGACCGGATCATCACCCTGAAAGATGGCCGGGTGCAGGAAGACAGCGGCCGCAAACCGGCCGCCCCCGTGACCCCGACCGCCGCCCCCGCCGGCAAGGAAGGGGCAGGCCACGACTGGGATCGCTACCGGGAAGCGGCACGCATGGCGCTGCACGCCATGCTGGCCCACCGCATGCGCACCTTCCTCACCATGCTCGGCATCATCATCGGTATCGCCGCCGTGGTGAGCGTGGTGGCGCTCGGCCAGGGGGCCCGTGCCAAGGTGATCGACCAGATCAATGCCATGGGCACCAACACCATCGACATCTTCCCCGGCAAGGATTGGGGGGACGAGAAAGCCGCCAGCATCCAGACCCTCAACAAGCGGGATCTCGACGCCCTGCTCGGCCAACCCTACCTGGAAGGGGCCAGCCCCCAGATCGCCGCCTCCGGCCAGCTGCGCTATCGCAACAAGACCAACAGCGGCAGCATAGTCGGGGTCGGCAGCGACTTCTTCCGGGTCAAGGGGATGAAGCTCACCAACGGCCGGCTGTTTGACGAGCGCGACATCCAGAACCGGACCGCGGTGGCGGTAGTGGACGGCAAGACCATAGAGAGCCTGCTCGGCAAGCAGGATCCCGTCGGCCAGGTGGTGCTGGTCGGCACCCTGCCGGTGCGCATCGTCGGCGTGGTGGAAGAGGAGACCGGGTTTGGTCGCAGCGGCCAGTCGGTGAACGTCTGGCTGCCCTACAGCGCCGTGATGAGCCGCCTCATCTCCCAGAACCACTTCAGCCAGCTCACCATCCGGGTCAAGGACGGGGTGCAACCGGCGCTGGCCGAACAGGCCGCCATCGAGCTGCTGACCCAGCGCCACGGGGTGAAGGACTTCTTCACCTTCAGCAGCGACAGCATCATCAAGTCGGTGGAGAAGACCACCGCCACCATGACCCTGCTGGTCTCCGCCATCGCGGTGATCTCCCTCATCGTCGGCGGCGTCGGGGTGATGAACATCATGCTGGTGTCGGTGGTGGAGCGCACCCGCGAGATCGGCATCCGCATCGCGGTCGGTGCCCGCCAGTCGGACATACTGCAGCAGTTTCTGATCGAAGCGGTGATGGTTAGCCTGCTGGGGGGCATGCTCGGGGTGGGGGTATCCCTCTTCATCGGCCTGCTCTTCTCCCTGTTCGTGGAGAGCATCCAGATGCACTTCTCGCTCTTTTCCATCCTGATGGCGTTTGGCTGTTCCTCGCTCATCGGGATCCTGTTTGGCTATCTGCCCGCCCGCAATGCCGCCCGGCTCGATCCGGTCGAGGCGCTGGCGAGGGAATGACGATGTACCACTTATCCAAACTGGGGCTCTGCCTCACCCTGGCGCTCGGCCTCGGCGCCTGCAGCCAGCAGAGCAGCTATCAGCGGCAGGAGCTGGCACTGGCCGATCATTGGCAGCAGCCAGAGGACGGTCTTAACCGCCAGCTGGCCGGCCCCTGGTGGCAGGGCTTCCACGATCCCGAGCTCAATCGGCTGATCGAGGCCGTGCTGGCGGCCAACCCGGACATGCAGGTCGCCGGCCTGCGCCTGCGCAGCGCCCTGCTCAGTGCCGATCTGGCCGACACCAACCTGACCCCCTCGGTCGATGCCAGCCTCGGCGGCAATGGCACCAAGAATCTGAAGAGCGGCAAGAGTGAAGGCAGCATGGGCCCCTCCCTGACCCTCGGCTATGAGGTGGATCTGTGGGGCAGGCTCGCCTCGGTGCGGGATCAGGCTAGCTGGGAGGCCGAGGCGTCCGCCCAGGATCTGGCCGCCACCCGCCTGATGCTGATCGGCAAGGCGCTCGAGCAATATTGGCAGCTGGCCTACCTTGGCTCGGCCATCACCCTGGGCCAGCAGCAGCTCGCCAACTATGTGCGCGCCGAGCAGCTGACCCAGGCCAAGTACCGGGCTGGCGCCGTGACCCGGCTCGATCTGGTGCAGGCCAGCCAGCAGAAGGCCGGCAAACAGGCGGAGCTCAGCTCGCTTCTGATGCAGCAGGAGCAGGCCCGCAATGCCCTGCGCCTGTTGCTCGGTCGCAGCAGCGGCCCGCTGGCGTTCGAACCCAAGGCGCTGCCGACGGCCGCCATCCCCACCCTGGCGGTCGGCATTCCGGCCGACGTGCTGGCGCGGCGTCCCGACGTGCGTGCCGCCGAGCTGCGCCTGCGCAAGACCCTGGCGAAGGGGGACGAGATCCGCACGGGCCTCTACCCCACATTGAAGCTGACCGGCGGCGCCAACAGCAGCTCGGACACCCTGACCCAGGTGCTGCAAAACCCGGTGGGCACCCTGGGCGCCACGTTGGCGCTGCCCTTCCTCGAGTACAACAAGACCCGGCTCGCCATCGCCGGCGCCGAGCTCGATTACCAGATAGCCGAAGCGGAGTTTCGCAAGCAGCTCTACGGTGCGCTGGTGGAGGTGGAGGATGGTCTGACCGCCCGCCACCACGGCGAGCAACGCCTGAGCTACCTGGCCGAGCAGCTGGACTTTGCCAAAGAGGCGGAGCGGCTGGCGAGAGCCCGCTACCAGGCCGGCGCCACCGGGGTACAACCCTGGCTGGATGAGCAGAACCGGCTGTGGGACGCCGAGCTCGCCCTGCTCGGCCAGCAGAAGGAGCAGCTCAACACCATGGCCAGGATCTACAAGGCGCTGGGGGGCAGCGATCGCCTCTGAGCCCAGCCCCCTCGCCCCATGGCGAGGGGGCTATTTTTCTGCACGCCACTGAACTTCCCTTCGCTTTCCCCTCTCTGACTCTGTCACACAAACCAATTGATAATAATTTTCATTTAATGAAGAATGGGCGCCATTATCAGTCAGGAGTATGCCCATGTCCCAGTCCGCCCCGGTCAACCGCCCCCGCCTGCTCACGGTCAAGCACATTCAGGATGTGAGCCCGCACCTGCGCCGGATCTGCCTGACCAGCCCGGAGCTCGCTGACTACCCCTTCACCTGTGGCGGCGCCCATATCAAGATCATGCTGCCCCAGCCGGGCCAGGCCCATGCCGTGCTGCCCACGCCCACCCCGCAGGGGCCGCGCTGGGAAGATCCGAGCCAGCGTCCCATCATGCGCACCTTCACCATTCGCGCGTTTCGCCGCGAGGCGCTGGAGCTGGATATCGACTTCGCCCTGCACGATGATGGCGGCCCCGCCAGCCGTTTCGCCAGCCAGGCCAAGCCCGGCAATCTGCTGGCCATCTCGGGCCCCGGTGGCCCGGATCCCATGCTGCAACCGGCCAGTTACTACTACATGGTGGGGGATCTCACCGCCCTGCCCGCCATCAGCGCCATGATTGAGGTGATGCCTGCCGATGCCCGCGGCCACATCGCCCTGCTGGTGCCCTATCAGGAAGATGTGCAGGATCTGTCGCTGCCCGCCGGGGTAAGCCTGCGCTGGTTTGTCGGCACCCCTGAGCAGACGGCGCCGCTGGTGGAGTACTTCACCGCCCTGCCGCTGGAGGAGCAACAGAGCTACTTCTGGTTTGGCGGGGAAGAGGGCTTGGTGGTCCCCATGCGCCGTCACGTACGGCGCACGCTCGAGGTGGATCGCACCCGGGTGTACGCCGTGCCCTACTGGCGCCACGGCAAGGATGAAGAGGCCTATCACCATGCCCGTCACGACGTGATGGACAGCTGAATCAGCTGATTTTGTCCTGAAATATCAAGCCCATGGCCTGCCGGTCATGGGCTTGATTGCCATTGGAGCGGCCTTGCCCGCCGGCGCTCTCCCCCCATTCTGGTGTGCCACTCGGTTGTGCTTGCATTTGCGGCCGACAAAAAGATAATGATAATCACTCTCAACAATAACAGGTGATGACGCCCCATTGCAGCTCCCGTCCGGGTTCCGGTGTGGAGTGCACGTCACTCACTCCTATGCACAGCAAGGTAATCCAGATGGCAGTTTTAAACTCGGTAATGCGCGCCTTCGCGGTGGAGGTACTCCCCACTCCTGCCGACCTGTTGGCACTTCATCCCTGTCCCGCCGAGCTGGCGACCCGGATCGACCAGCACCGCCAGCAGGCTCGCCGGATCCTGGCAGGAGAGGACGATCGCCTGCTGGTGGTGATTGGCCCCTGCTCCATCCACGATCCCCTCGCCGCCCTCGACTATGCCAGACGGCTGGCCTCGCTGGCCCACGCCTATCAGGATCGGCTGCAGATAGTGATGCGCACCTATTTCGAGAAGCCCCGCACCACGGTGGGCTGGAAGGGGCTGGTGTTCGATCCCCATCTGGATGGCAGCAACGACATCAACCACGGCATGCGGCTCGCGCGCCAGCTGCTGCTCGACATCAACCAGCTGGGGCTGGCCACCGCCACCGAGTTTCTCGATACCACCAGCTTCCTCTACCTGGCCGATCTCATCAGCTGGGGGGCGATCGGTGCCCGCACCACCGAGTCGCAAGTGCACCGGCAGCTGGCCTCAGCCCTGCCCTGCCCCGTCGGCTTCAAGAACGGGACGGACGGCAACATCCGGGTGGCCATCGATGCCATTCAGGCGAGCGAAGCCTCCCACCTGTTTACCGCCCCCGGCAGCCAGGGCGGCATGGTGGTGATCAAGAGTGAAGGCAACCCGGCCGGCCACATCATTTTGCGCGGTGGCACCCGCCCCAATTACCACCAGCACGACGTGGAAGAAGCGGCCGAGCGGCTGGCACGGCAGGGGCTCCCCCCCCGGCTGATGGTGGATTGCAGCCATGGCAACAGCCAGAAGCTGCACAAGAACCAGATCCGGGTGGCGGGAGAGCTCTGCCGCCAGCTGGCAGAAGGCAGCGACGCCATCGCCGCCGTCATGGTCGAGAGTTTCCTGCAGGGTGGCAGCCAGAAACCGGCCCCTCTGAGCGAGCTGGTCTACGGCCAGTCGGTCACCGATGCCTGCCTCTGCTGGGACGATACCCAGACCCTGCTCGCCATGCTGGCGGATGCCGTCGAGCGGCGCCGCCAATATCCGGGACAGCCCCGGCCGGACCCTGTTCGCTGGCCGGCCCAGCTGGCAAGTTGAATCTATAGGGTGAATAAGGCTCTCGTAACGGGAGCCTTATTATTTCCCCACTCTCCTTTTCCAATCTCCCCGCCATACCACCGATTAAATGCCCAGGGCATCTCTTTCCCATAAAAAGTGCGCAGGTATCTTGCTCCCGCCGCAATAAAACAACCGGGGTAATACACTGTGGTTCGTCCAATCAGGTCGCTGACAGTGACCCGACCGATTAATGCCATGGGCACAACCAAGGGGAGAGGCAAGGCGCCAGAAACAGGCGATCTCTTAATGCTGATGGTATCGTCCTGGAATGACCTACCTAATACTTGACGGGCTATATGAGTCCAGCAACAGGAGGAGAAGAAGGCAGCCAGTCACACCATAAAAACGATGTCGGTGATGAAAAAACCAGCCAAGTGGAAATTAATCGTTCAATCAGGCGGCAACAAATAGGGGTGACATCATGCGAGTGTCATGCGACAAAAACCAGTCGGATAAAACAGCATGGGGAATTGACAGGGGCGGCTTTCAATGAGCACAAATAATAATGCCGCCTCATGGGCGGCATCATTCATGATCGACCCTCAGGGATCAGATCAGGAAATCATTCAGATCCTTGCCCAGCGCAACTTGCTCGGCAATGGCCTTGGGCATACGGCCCTGACCGGTCCAGGTCTTCTCCTGGCCATCTTCCTGATACTTGTACTTGGCAGGACGCGGAGCACGCTTGCTCTTGGTCGCGCCGGCAGCGGCAGCCGGGGCGGCAGCGCTGTTCAGCAGTTCACGGGGATCGATACCGGCCTGCTGCAGCATTTCGGTAAACTCGTTCAGCTTGCGCTGACGCTCTTCCTGCTCGGCACGCTCCTGTTCAACAGATTCGGCGCGCTCGTTATATACCAGATCGAACTTCTCTTTTGCTTCTTGCAGCTGTTCAAACGGCAATTCACGGATGGCCGCACGCAGGCTGCGAATGTTCAGCAGAACTTTCAGAAACTCGTTCATTACTTCCTCACAGAATTATTTTTGTTTGTCACAGGGATAACACAGCTTGAGAATAGCACGGCAGTTTGAGAACAACATAATGTTTTTATAAGAGCTGTCACTTTCTTAACAAAAAAGTTCTGGCTGAATATAGCGGCTACTTTATTCAGCCATTACTCATTGGCCCGCCTGCAAGATGGTTTACCATGCAATTCCCCCATGTAACGCATGGCAAATAGATCCGGCACAGCTTGTCATATTTTCCGGCAGGTGATGCCAGCTATTTTTACAATTAGCCACGGCTGTTAATTTTTCCGCCACTCACACGAGACTCTAGGTAGACAATTGACACTATATATTGCCGGCGATGGCTGCCGGCAACCTCCCCAGTGCGAATAGGCAAACGGGGCATGGCAAACCGGCTTATTCCAGGATCAGTCGCCGCCAGGGGCCGGTGATCTCGCAGTGGCCGGTTTCCGCCGTATTCTGCCAACCCAGCCGGTGATAAAACGCCAGCGCCGCCGTGTTGTTGGTGGCCACCTTGAGGGATGCAGGCTTGTTGAAGGGGGCCAGCCCCTGATTCAGCAGGGCCCGTCCCATGCCCTGGCCATGCCAGTCAGCCGAGACATAGAGGTGGTGTACGAAACTCTCATCGCCCCAGATGGAGATGAAGCCGCAGGGTGTTCCCCCCTGTTCGGCCACCCAGATCTGCTCGCCCCGGGTCTGCTCGTCAAAGTCTTCCAGCCGGAACTGGGCGGGGTCGACCCAGTGAAAGGTCTGCCGCCGCCCTTTCAAAAACAGCTGCGCCAACTGGGGAATATCCGTCTCTCGCATGGCTCTGATCATCAAACTGTCCCTGTCATATGAGTACCACCCCACTCTCCACGGAACACGGGGGCCCTGTCAAATCGCCGGCACAGAATAACGCCGCCGCGATGGCAGGGGTGTGACACACCTCTGTCCATTTCATGAGCCATGGGACTATACTGCCTGAGTCCCGTGTATGGATGTTTTGAGGCTCGCTGATTTATGGATAACAAGCAGATAGAAGGCAATATCTTTGTTCCGGCCCATATCGACGACGTCTGGCGTGCCTGGACAACCGAAAGCGGCCTGCGCAGTTTTCTGGCGCCGGAATGCCTGATGGTGCCGGAACCGAATGGTCCCTTCGAAATCTATTTCAGACCCGATGCCCCGCTGGGCGAGCGTGGCAGCGAAGGTTGCCGGGTGATGGCCGTCATGCCCCACGACCTGCTCAGTTTCAGCTGGAATTTTCCCCCCTCCCTGCCCCATATCCGCCAACAGAAGACCCAGGTCTGCCTGCGCTTCGTGCCGGAAGGTCAGGGCACCCGACTCTACTTCCTGCAGACCGGCTGGGCCAACGACCCGGACTGGGATCAGGGCTACGCCTATTTTCGGGATGAGTGGCTGGAGACCAGCCTGCCCCGCCTGCAGTACCGCTTCACCCATGGCCCCATCGACTGGAACAACCCGCCGGACAAGCAGCAGTTGAAGTCCCTGGCCCAATAAGCGCCCATATAAAGCAAAACACCGCCAGCTGGCGGTGTTTCTTTTTCCTTGAGAGTGTGCACGGCACGGACCGGCTCACACCCCCAGCCGATCGCGCAGGGTGTACCAGGCGGCGCCGGCGGCGGTGAAGGGGATCCGGAACAGGCGACCACCCGGGAAGGGGTAGTGCGGCAGCTTGGCGAACGCATCGAAACGCTCCGCCTGACCGCTCAACACCTCGGCGAGCAGCTTGCCCGCCAGATGGGTACAGGTGACGCCATGACCGCTGTAGCCCTGCATGTAATAGATGTTGTGGCCGATGCGGCCAAACTGCGGCAGACGCGACAGGGTGAGCAGGAAGTTGCCGGTCCAGGTGTACTCCACCTTGACGTCCGCCAGCTGGGGGAAGGTCTTGAGCATCTTGGGGATGATCAGCCGCTCGATGTCCGCCGGATCCCGCGCCCCATAGACCACACCACCGCCATAGATCAGCCGGTGATCGCCAGAGGTGCGGTAGTAGTCGAGCAGATAGTTGCAATCTTCCAGACAGTAGTTTTGCGGCAACAGCGAGCGGGCCCGCTCCTCTCCAAGCACCTCGGTGGCGATCACCTGGGTGCCGCACGGCATGCTCTTGCCGGCGAGCTCGGGCACCAGATTGCCGAGGTAGGCGTTGCCGGCCACCACCACGTAGCGCGCCTTGACCGCCCCCTTGGCGGTCTTGACCAGGGCAGGCTGACCCGGCGTGATGCTGGTGACGGCAGACTGTTCGAAGATCTTGCCCCCCTGCAAGCGGATGGCCTCCGCCTCCCCCAGCGCCAGGTTGAGGGGGTGGATGTGGCCGCCGCTCTTGTCGAGCAGGGCGCCGACGTAGCGATCGCTCGCTACCACCTCGCGCACACCGTCGGCATCGAGCAGCTCCAGCTTGTCATTGCCCCACTTCTGCCAGCGCTCATATTGCGCCTTGAGCTCGTGCAACTGCTTCTCGGTCTCGGCGGCGAACACCCCGCCCTCCTGCAGATCACACTGGATGTTGTAGCGCTTGATCCGCTCGCGGATGATCTGGCCCCCCTCAAACAGCATGGAACCGAGCAGCCTGGCCTGTTCCGGCGGGCAATTCGCTTCTATGGTGTCGATGTCGCGGCTGTAGGAGTTGACGATCTGGCCGCCGTTGCGACCGCTGGCGCCAAAGCCCACCCGGGCCGCCTCCAGTACCACCACCGAATAGCCCTTTTCCACCAGGTGCAACGCGCTGGAGAGGCCGGTATAACCCGCCCCGATGACGCAGACGTCGCACTCCAGCTGTTCGGTCAGCGTCGGATAGGGCGCGTGTTGGTTGGCACTGGCTGCGTAGTAACTGTTTACATGTTCGGTCATGATCCCTGTTTCCTTACAAGTTCTTTTCCCAAACGAGACGATGTCTCGACACTAGAAGTTGGCCGGGGTGTGGGCGCTGACGATGCGGCACACCTGCCCCGACGGATTGCTGAAACTGTGGGGCTCGCCCGTGTCGATCACGTAGCTGTCCCCGGCACTGAGCTGATAGGTCTGGCCCGCCACCGTCAGGATCACCGACCCCTCCAGCACGGTACCCACCTCCTCCCCCAGATGGGTGACCTGGCCACCGGTGTCGGTGCCGGGAGCGTAGGTCTCCAGCATGAAGCCGAGCTGGCGGCGGTTGTTGCCGTTGTGCACCAGCTTCATGGAGACCCCCTGGCTGCCCAGCTCGATCAGCTGCTCGGCCCTGATCACCACGCTCGGCGTGCTCGCCACCTCCTCTTCGGCAAAGAAGCGCGACAGCGGCAGCTCATAGACGCTGAGCAACTTTTGCAAAGAGGCCACCGACGGGCTCACCTTGTCCTGCTCTATCATGCAGATGGCGCCATGGGTCAGCCCGCTCAGCTCGGCCACCCGCCGCTGGGAGAGCCCCAGCCGGCGGCGAGTGGCGGCCAACCGCTCCCCCATGCTCTGCGCCTGGGTATTCTGCGCCAGCGGGTTGTCGGTCATGGACTGCCAGCGCGTCTCGCCCTGTGGTTGCTGCATTCGGCCACCTCCCTGTGTGCCTGGTAGGAGCCATTGGCGGCCCCGGTTAAAATAGCGAGTCAATCCGACCGACCTGTTTGTTATCCTGCACAGTGCACTCCGTTCATTATTTTGCACACCCTGCACCACAGAAACCGGTAAAATCGCTCCAACAGCTCCATTTCTAGCACGCGAGACACAGTTTACTCAAATATATTTAACACTTGAAAAACATTTCAGCTCAATTTATGGTCTTCCTGTGCTTATTATTCTATACGGTGGCGGCACAGGATGAGCCGGCCCCCTGACCCACAATCGAGGCTTGCTATCTATGTCAGCATCACAACCCGCACTCTCCCTGATCAAATCCCTTGCCTATATAGATGGTCGCTGGTGCGAAGCCGGCGGCGGACGCCGGTTCGAGGTGCACAACCCGGCCACCGGCCAGGTCATCACCCAGGTACCCGACATGGACGAGGGCGACACCCGCCGCGCCATCGCCGCCGCCCACGCAGCCCAGCCGGGCTGGGCCGCGCTCACCGCCAAGGAGCGCAGCAACCGGCTCTACGCCTGGTTCGAGCTCATCATGGCCAACCAGGAGGAGCTGGCCCGCATCATGACCTGCGAGCAGGGCAAGCCGCTGGCCGAGGCCAAGGGGGAGGTGGCCTACGGTGCCAGCTTCATCCAGTGGTTCGCGGAAGAGGGCAAACGCGCCTATGGCCGCACCATTCCGGGCTTCTCCAGCGATCGCCGGCTGGCTACCATCAAGCAGCCGGTCGGGGTGGTCGCCGCCATCACCCCCTGGAACTTCCCCATCGCCATGATCACCCGCAAGGCGGGCCCGGCGCTGGCCGCCGGTTGCACCATCGTCATCAAGCCGGCCGCCGAGACCCCGCTCTGCGCCCTGGCGCTGGCGGCACTGGCAGAGCAGGCAGGGATCCCGGCCGGGGTCATCAACATCGTCACCAGCCATCAGGCCGCGGTGGTGGGCAACGAGCTGTGCAACAACAAGACGGTGCGCAAGCTCTCCTTCACCGGCTCCACCCGCATCGGCAAGCTGTTGATGCGCCAGTGCGCCGACACCATGAAGAAGCTGTCGCTGGAGCTCGGCGGCAACGCCCCCTTCATCGTGTTTGACGACGCCGACCTCGACGCCGCCATCGCCGGGGCGCTCGCCTCCAAATACCGCAACGCCGGCCAGACCTGTGTCTGCGCCAACCGTATCCTGGTGCAGGCCGGCATCTACGACGCCTTCGCCGAGAAGCTCACCGCCGCCGTCAAGGCCTTCAAGGTGGGCGACGGCATGAGCGAGGGCACCCAGATAGGTCCGCTCATCAACCCGGCCGCCGCCAGCAAGGTGGCCGAGCTGGTCAAACAGGCCACCGCCGCCGGCGCCGAGCTGCTGCTGGGGGGCGAAGCCCACCCCGCCGGCCCGCTCTTCTACCAGCCCACCATTCTGGGCAAGGTGGATAAAACCAACCCCATCCTGCAGGAGGAGATCTTCGGCCCGGTCGCGCCGCTGGTGCGCTTCGAGACCGAGGCCGAAGCCATCACCCTGGCCAACGACACCCCATACGGCCTCGCCGCCTACTTCTATGGCCGCGACATCGCCCGCGTCTGGCGGGTGGCCGAGCAGCTCGAATACGGCATGGTCGGCATCAACGAGGGGATCATCTCGACCGAGCTGGCCCCCTTTGGCGGCATCAAGGAGTCGGGCCTGGGTCGTGAAGGGGCGGCCGAGGGGCTGGAGGAGTACCTCGAGACCAAATATCTCTGCTTCGGCGGCATCCGCTAGGCAGTCACATCTTGCGCCGGCAGCCGGGCCTGCAACAGGGGCCCGCCACCCGCCGGCGCAGCCATATCAGTTCACAAGGACGAAGTGAGTGCTCCCAAGGGGGCCTCGCCACATTGAGACAGGGGCCCCCGGCCCCTCAGGGAGGAAAGATGAGTCAGTCAGCATCAAACAAGGCGTGGCAAGCGCGCCGCGAAGCCGCCGTGGTCAACGGCGTCGGCACCCTGCTGCCGGTGTTTATCGAGCGGGCGCAAAACGCCGAACTGTGGGATGTGGAGGGCAACCGCTACATCGATTTTGCCTCCGGCATCGCCGTGCTCAACACCGGCCACAACCATCCGAAAGTGGTGGCCGCGGTACGCGCGCAGCTGGAAAAATTCAGCCACACCTGTTTCCAGGTCACCCCCTACCCCGGCTATATCGAGCTGGCGGAGAAGTTGAATGCCCTGGTGCCCGGCCCTACCCCGAAGCGCACCCTGTTTCTCTCCACCGGCGCCGAGGCGGTGGAGAACGCCATCAAGATCGCCCGCGCCCACACCGGCCGCAGCGGCACCATCGCCTTCAAGGGGGGCTTTCACGGCCGCACCATGATGGGGATGGCGCTCACCGGCAAGGTGGTGCCCTACAAGACCGGTTTCGGCCCCTTCCCGGGGGAGGTCTATCACCTGCCCTTCCCGAGCGACTATCTGGGAGTGAGCGAGGCCGATGCGCTGGCCGCGCTGGATCTCTGCTTCAGCTCGGATATCGAACCGACCCGGGTGGCCGCCATCATCATCGAGCCGGTGCAGGGTGAAGGGGGCTTCTACCCCGCCTCCGCCAGCTTCATGCAGCGCCTACGCCAGCTGTGCGATCAGCACGGCATCCTGCTCATCTGCGACGAGATCCAGAGCGGTTTCTGCCGCACCGGCAAGACCTTCGCCACCGAATACAGCGGCATCGAGCCGGACATCATGACGCTCGCCAAGAGCCTGGCCGGCGGCTTCCCGCTCTCCGCCGTGGTGGGCAAGGCGGAGGTGATGAACGCCGCCAAGCCGGGTGGCCTGGGCGGCACCTACGCCGGCTCGCCCATCGCCTGCGCCGCCGCCCTGGCGGTGCTGGAGGTGATCGAAGAGGAGCGTCTCAACCAGCAGGCCCAGGCCCAGGGCGAGCAGATCAAGGCGCGCCTGCAGCAGCTGGCCGAGCGTTTTGACTGCATCGGCGACATCCGCGGCCCCGGCGCCATGGTGGCCATGGAGCTGGTCAAGCAGCGCGATGCAAACCAGCCGGATGCCGACCTCACCAAGCGACTGGTGGCCGAGGCGGGCAAACGCGGGCTGGTGCTACTGGCCTGCGGCGTGCGTGCCAACGTCATCCGCTTCCTGGCGCCGCTGACGGCCTCGCCGGCCATCATCGAGGAGGGGCTGACCCTGCTTGAACAGGCCCTGCAGGCGGCTCACGCCTGATCTGAAACAGAGCATTCGCCCATTAGTGCAAAAAAATGCGTTTTTGCCCCCTTGATATGCTTGTCAAGGGGGCAACACGAATGCACAATGCGCCGCCGCGTAAAAGGACCGACCACTTGCTGAGTCAGGTTCTTTTTTTGCGGCAAACAAATCCACAACGAGGCCGGAACCGACCGGAAAAGATAGCGAGATGGGTTGCCATCTCACGACACCCGCTTCTCTAGTGAGGAACACCATGGGGTATTTCACTGCTTTCCTGCCGGCCCGCGCCGGTCTGCGCCGCCTTGCTGGCGCCCCCTATGCCCAGGTTGATGCCGTCAGCCTGATCCCTTCGGCCCGGATTGAGGGGAAAGCACAATGAATGCCCAACCCGTCGGCCTGAAAAAAAGCCTGAAGCTGTGGCACGTCGTCATCATGGGTCTGGCCTACCTGACCCCCATGGCGGTGTTTGACACCTTCGGCATCGTCACCGAAATCACCGAAGGCCATGTGCCCACCGCCTACCTGTTCGCCCTCATCGGCATGCTGTTCACCGCCATGAGCTACGGCCACCTGGTACGCAAGTTTCCCTCGGCAGGCTCCGCCTACACCTATGCCCAGAAGGTGTTCCACCCTTACGTGGGCTTCATGGTGGGCTGGGTCTCCCTGCTCGACTACATGTTCATGCCGATGATCAACATGCTGCTGGCCAAGATCTACATGGAGGCCCTGTTCCCGAGCGTGGAACCCTGGACCTACATCCTGGGGCTGGCCGCCGTCATGACCTTCCTGAACCTGCGCGGCATCAAGCTGGTGGCCAACTTCAACAGCCTGATCGTCATCATGCAGTTCAGCATCATCGCCGTCTTCATCGGCCTCATCGCCTGGGGTGTCTACCATGGCGAGGGGCTCGGCACGGTGGCGAGCAGCCGTCCCTTCTTCTCCGATCAGATGGCGGTGGCCCCCCTGCTCACCGGCGCCTCCATCCTCTGTCTGTCGTTCCTCGGCTTTGACGCCATCACCACCCTGTCGGAAGAGACGCCGAACGCGGATCGGGTGATCCCCCGCGCCATCGTGCTGACGGCGCTGATCGGCGGCGTGCTGTTCATCTCCGTCTCCTACTTCCTGCAGCTGTTCTTCCCGGACATCTCCCGCTTCCAGCAGCCGGATGCGGTACTGCCGGAGATCGCCCTCTATGTGGGCGGCAAGCTGTTCCAGGCGGTGGTGCTGGTCTGCACCACGGTGGCGGTGCTGGCCTCGGGGCTCGCCTCCCACGCCGGCGTGTCGCGCCTGCTCTACGTGATGGGACGGGATCGCGCCCTGCCGAGCCGCTTCTTCGCCTATATCCACCCGACCTGGCAGACCCCGGCGCTGAACGTGCTGCTGGTGGGGATCCTGGCCCTCTCGGCGGTGTCGTTCGATCTGGAGATGGCGCTAGCACTGATCAACTTCGGCGCCCTGGTGGCCTTCACCTTCGTCAATCTGGCGGTGATTGCCCACTTCTACGTCAAGCTCGGTCACAACAAGACGCTGCGGGATCACCTGATCTTCCTGCTGCTGCCCCTGTGCGGCGCCGCCTGCATCGGCGTGCTCTGGCTCAACCTGGAGCCGGCCTCCTTCGAGCTTGGGCTGATCTGGGCCGCCCTCGGCGCCCTCTATCTGCTGCTGCGCCTGACGGTGTTCCGGGTCCAGCTGCGCCGGCCCGAAACCGACGCCTCCTGAGCCCCCTTTTCATGACTACTGCGCCCGCCTTTCGCGGGCGTTTTTTTTACCCCTGTTCACCCGCCGTGACAGTGCCCTTCGCGCCAGAGCGGCTCCGCTCGCACCCCTGTCAGCACAGGCTGCCAGCCGGGGGCTCAACCCCGACCTGACCCAGGTCAACAAAATCCCCTGACGGGGGCATTTTTGCTTGTGTCCTCCCCCCCCTGAGGGCACAATACGCCGCCCCTGAGAGCCGATGTTTTTTGCAACATCGGTTCTTCGTTTTTAAGGGGTAAACCACATTCACCAAGAGGCCGGACTTTGTACCGGAATTGATACCGAGATTGCCAGGCAATCTCCCGACGTTGTGAGGAAATACATGGGGCATTTCATTGCTTTCCTGCCGGTCCCCGCCGGCGTGCGCCACTTGTCTGTGCCACAGACCGGCGCCCCCTGTGTCCAGCGACGCGCTGCGTCCCTGATCCCGTCCCCCTTCGCCGCCCTGGCGATCACAGAGGAGAAAGCGTGATGGCCGGTGCCAAGCTGCTCAAGACGCTCACCCTCTTCCAGGTAGTGGTGATGGGTCTGGCTTACCTCACACCCATGGCGGTATTCGATACCTTCGCCATCGTCGGTGACATTACCGAAGGCCGCGTCGCCACCGCCTATCTGCTGGCGCTCGGCGGCATCCTGCTGACCGCCATCAGCTACGGCCACCTGGTGCGCAAGTTCCCCTCCGCGGGCTCTGCCTATACCTACGCCCAGAAGGTGTTCAACCCCTACATCGGCTTCATGGTCGGCTGGTCTTCCCTGCTCGACTACATGTTCATGCCGATGATCAACATCCTGCTGGCCAAGATCTACCTGACCGCCATGTTCCCCGGCGTCGAGCCCTGGATCTTCATCTTCGGTCTGGTGACCGTGATGACCTTCCTCAACCTGCGCGGCATCAATCTGGTGGCCAACTTCAACGGCGTCATCGTCTTCATCCAGCTGGCCATCATCACCGTCTTCCTCGGCCTGATGGGCTGGGGCATCTATCAGGGTGAAGGGGCTGCAACCCTGCTGAGCAGCCGTCCGTTCCACTTCGAGTCGGCCGGCATGGTGCCGCTGTTCACCGGCGCGACCATTCTCTGCTTCTCGTTCCTGGGCTTCGACGGCTTGAGCTCGCTCTCCGAAGAGACCCCGAACGCCGGCAAGGTGATCCCGCGCGCCATCGTGCTGACCGCGCTCATCGGCGGCATCATCTTCGTCACCGTCTCCTACTTCCTGCAGCTCTACTTCCCGGATCTGGCCCGCTTCAAGGAGCCGGACGCCGTGCTGCCGGAGATCGCCCTCTACGTCGGCGGCACCCTGTTCCAGAGCGTGGTGCTGGTGTGCACCACGGTAGCCGTGCTGGCCTCCGGCATGGCCGCCCACGCCGGCGTGTCGCGCATCCTCTACGTGATGGGGCGCGATCGCATGATCCCGGAGCGGGTATTCGGCTACATCCACCCGAAATACCGCACCCCGGCCATCAACGTGCTGATGGTGGGCGCCCTGGCCCTCTCCGCGGTGTCGTTCGATCTGGACATGGCGCTGGCGCTGGTGAACTTCGGTGCCCTGGTGGCCTTCACCTTCGTCAACCTGTCGGTCATCGGTCAGTTCTGGGTGCGCGAGAAGCGCAACAAGAGCCTCAAGGAGCACCTGCTGTTCCTGCTGCTGCCGTTGCTGGGTGCCGCCACCATAGGCGCGCTCTGGATCAACCTGGAGCAGAGCTCGCTGGAGCTGGGCCTGATCTGGGCCGGCCTCGGCGTCACCTACCTGTTCCTGCGCCTCGCGGTGTTCCGCATCCCCTTCCGTCAGTACGAAGAGGCGGCCGACTCGCAGTAAGCGGCCAGCGCCAACCAAGCAGAAGGGGAGCCATGGCTCCCCTTCTTGCTGTGCACGCCGCGCTCGCGGCCCCACCTAGAGCGGGCAGGCTGATCAGCCCTGATTGATCACCGCGGTGGCAGCCGCCTTGAGCGGATCCTTGGCCACCGCCTTCACATCCTGCTGGGTCTGCTTGAGCTGCTGGCCGGCCTGATTGACCTTCTGCTGGGTCCCCTGCAGCTGGCTCTTGCCCTCCTTGAGGCCGGCGCTCTTCTGCTCCAGCACATCCGTGGTGTGCTTCTTCACCTCGGCCCCGGCCTTCTCTTTCTGCTGGCGCACCAGCTTGTCGGTATCACAGCGCCCCTTGACCCCCAGGGTCGCATTGAGCGCCTCGTTCTTCATTGCCTTGTCGAGGTTGCACTCGGATTTCAACACGCTCGCCTGGGCACCGACAGACAGCAGACCCAGTGACAGACACAACACCCATGCACGCATAACAACACCACGCTGGTTGAGATAAGAAAGACCGCAGCATAACGCCCTGTCCCCCGGCTGCAAGCCGTCAGACACATTCGCAGCCAAACGGGGCGAGATCCCGGCCCAGTCCGACACCTTCTGTCCCATCTCCCCCACCCGGCCATGTCATCAAATCATCACAAAAGTGTCACTTTGTCATATTTCTGTCATGGAGCCCTGCTGTAATGCGCCCGTCCATTTTCAAGCAGACTGTCCCAAGAGGCTTCATGCACAGCACCCCATCTTTTGCACAACAGCAGACCCGTCGTACTGGCCCACTGTTCAACTGGCTCGCTGTGATCACCCTGATCTACCTGATCCTGGTTGCCGTCGGCGCCGTCTCCCACGGCTTCAAGGGCTTCTCCGGCGGCGCCGAAGGCGCGGCCCAGATCTTCGCCTTTGCCAACAACCCCTTCGTCGCCCTGCTGCTCGGCATCCTGGCCACCGCGCTGGTGCAATCCTCCAGCACGGTCACCTCGGTGATCGTCGGTCTGGTAGCCGGCGGCCTGCCCATCGGCATGGCCATCCCCATGGTGATGGGCGCCAACCTCGGCACCACCATCACCAACACCATCGTCTCCCTCGGCCA
This sequence comes from Aeromonas sp. FDAARGOS 1408, assembly GCF_019048665.1. Classification (NCBI taxonomy): domain Bacteria; kingdom Pseudomonadati; phylum Pseudomonadota; class Gammaproteobacteria; order Aeromonadales; family Aeromonadaceae; genus Aeromonas; species Aeromonas sp. FDAARGOS 1408. The sequence continues at coordinate 2,731,589 of NZ_CP077394.1, forward strand.
TATCCGGGATCGGGGCGAGTTTCGCCGCGCCTTTGCCGCCGCCACCGTGCATGACTTCTTCAACCTGCTGGCGGTGTTCATCTTCCTGCCGCTGGAGCTGATGTTCGGTCTGCTGCAAAAGAGTGCCGAGGCGCTGGCCACCCTGCTGGTAGGCTCCGCCGACATGTCGATGAAGGGGATGGATTTCATGAAGCCCCTCATCTCCCCGGCCCTCAACCTCATCGACGACCTGGTGGCCTTCTTGCCTGGTAAAGGGCCGGCCATCGCCACCATCGTCATCGGCATCCTGCTGATCCTCGGCTGCGTCACCTGGCTCGGCAAGGTGCTGCAACGGGTGCTGGTCGGCCGTGCCAAAGAGGTGCTGCACAAGGCGCTGGGCCGCGGCCCGCTGACCGGCATCGCCTCCGGCACCCTGGTTACCGTGATGGTGCAGTCCTCTTCCACCACCACCAGCCTGATGATCCCGCTGGCCGGCGGCGGCGTGTTCAGCACCCGTCAGCTCTACCCCTTCACCCTGGGCGCCAATATCGGCACCACCATCACCGCCCTGCTGGCCGCCACCGCCATCAGCGGTGCCGGGGCCAAGCTGGCGCTGACCATCGCCCTGGTGCACGTGCTGTTCAACCTGTTCGCCGTGGTGCTCATCTACGGGGTGCCCTTCCTGCGCGAGCTGCCGGTCAAGGCGGCCGAGGGGCTGGCCCGGGTCGGCAGCGAGAACAAGCTGCTGGCGCTCGGTTACGTGGCGGGCCTCTTCTTCGCCCTGCCCGCCCTGATGATGGTGGCCGCCAAGTAACGACCGCCCTGACGACGAGGGGGAGGCGCCAGTCGCCTCCCCCTGCTCATTTGCCCGTCCGGTCACATCCTGCCCCGCCCCGGCTCGCCCTGACGCCCCGGCTGGGATAAGATGCCGCACTCACTGCCCTCCCGGCATTTCACGACATAGGGATACCCGATGAAACTCGTTCTGATCGCGCTGCTGGTTGCCGGCGTCGCCTACTACTTCTACTCGAGCAGCAACAACAGGAAGCTGGCGGAAGAGAATGTGCGCAAGGGGGCCGAGTTCCTCGCCGCCAACAAGGAAAAACCCCTGGTGACCACCACCGCCTCCGGTCTGCAGTATGAAGTGCTGACCCCGGGCAGCGGCACCGTTCACCCCACCGCCACCAGCAAGGTGAAGGTGCACTACGAGGGCAAGCTGCTGGACGGCACCGTCTTCGACAGCTCGGTCGCCCGCGGCGAGCCCATCGAGTTCGGCCTCAACCAGGTGATCAAGGGCTGGACCGAAGGGGTACAGCTGATGGTGGAAGGGGAGAAGACCCGCTTCTACATCCCCGCCAACCTCGCCTACGGCGATCGCGCCGCCGGCAAGATCCCGCCGGGATCCGTTTTGATCTTCGACGTGGAGCTGCTGGGTATTCAGTAAATTGTTGAGGGCAGGCCTGTCGCCTGTCTGCTCCCCCAGGGCCGGCCACTGCGCCGGCCTTGTTATTGGTGATCCCCCTCCTTCCCACCCAACACTATCAACCAACAGTGAATAGTACTTATCCATCAAGCTGGATTGTTAACTCGCATCTCGGGGCAGATAATGACCATATCGTCAGCGGCATGTCGCCCTGGCCCACCGTTTTCGGTGCCCTGGCACCGGCACAACGCATATGGAGTCTGTCATGTCTATCGCCCCCGTCTGGTTCATCTCCCATGGCGCCCCGGATCTGGTTCTGCGCGACCAGCCGGCGACCCATTTCCTCAAAAATCTGCGCCTTGGCGATCTCAAGGGGCTGGTGGTCATCTCGGCCCACTGGTTTACCCGCAGCGAGCTGCAGATCAACGTCGAGCCCAATCCGGCCCTGATGTACGACTTCTACGGTTTCCCCGAGCCGCTCTACCACATCCGCTGGCCGGCCAGCAGCCCGCTCTGGTTGCAGGAGGCGGTGAGCGATCAGCTGCTGCTGGCGGGCCTGCCCGCCGAGCCGGTGCGCCGCGAGCTGGATCACGGGGTCTGGTCGCCGCTCTCGCTGATGGATCCCGCCAGCAGCGTCCCGCTGGTGCAGCTCTCCATCCCGGCCAGCTTCACCCCGCGCCAGCTGTGGCAGCTGGGGGAGGCGCTGCAGCAGCTGCGTGCCCAGGGGATCGGCATCCTGGCCTCCGGCGCCATCACCCACAACCTGCGGGCACTGGGGCCGGAAAACTCGCCGGTGCCGGGCTGGGCCCGCAGTTTCGTCGACTGGCTGGAGTTGACCATGGCCGAGGGTGACAGAGCGGCGCTGGAAGATTACCGCGCCCGCGCGCCTGGGGCGGTGGAATCCCATCCCCACGACGATCACCTGCGCCCGCTGTTCGTGGCGCTTGGCGCCGCCGGCCAGGACAAGCCCGTCAAGCTGCACGACAGCTGGGATGGCGGCAGCCTCTACATGGGCTCCTACCGCTTTGCATAGACGCGGCTGCCGTTCAGGCCAAGGCGTAGAGCAGGAGAATCGGATACAAACGCCTGCGATTAATGCTAAGTTATGTTGCAACTCATTTGATACCACTTGGGATCGACGCAGAGCGCCCCCCTTCGCGCTCTGCGTTTTGAATGCGGGATATCAGGGTTTACTTTCAATGCATTAACGCGACTCAATAGTCGTATCGGGTGTGCTCTACGTCATCAGCGAGGCAAGGAGGCTTCAGCTTGCGCAATCACCACCCCTTTTTAGGGTTGAACCGCAGTGCAGGCCTGGTATTGCTCATCGGCCTGCTGCTCTCCCTGCTCGGCACCCTCCTCCTCCATTACAGCAATAACAAGCAGGTGCAAGCCAGCATCACGGCGGCCACGGAGCACGTCGCAGATACCGTCAAGGCGCGACTCGATCTGTACCAATACGGTCTCAGAGGGGTACGTGGCGCCATCCTGACTGCCGGCGAGCATGCCTTCGACAACGAGGACTTCGTTCGTTACAGCCTGACCAGGGATGTGGACAGTGAATTCCCCGGTGCCCGGGGTTTTGGCTTCATCAGGCGAGTGAAGGATGCCGAGCTCGACGACTTCATCCTGCGCGCCCGACGAGATGGGCGGCCAGGTTTCACCCTTCAGCTGCTCTCGCCCTATCGGGGTGAACATTTCATCATCCAGTTTATCGAGCCGCTATCACGCAACAAGGCGGCCATCGGGCTGGACATCGCCTCGGAACCCTCACGCCGTGAGGCGGCCCTCGCCGCTATCCGCAGCGGCGAGGTACGGCTGACCCCCCCCATCACCCTGGTACAGGCCACGAGCAAGCCAAGGCAATCCTTTCTGATGCTGATGCCCATCTACCGCACCGTGACCACTCCAGCGACTCCCGAGGAGCGAGAGGCCGCCGGGTTTGGCTGGAGCTATACCCCCTTGCTGATGGAAGAGTTGCTGGACGCCCTGCATCTGGAGAGCCCGGCCTTTCACATCAGACTGATCGATGTGACCGACCCCCGGCATATCCAGCCCTTCTATACCAGTGCCATCGACCACGAGTCGCGCAATCCGCACCACATCACCATGTCCAGAGCCGCCGAGCGGGAAATTCATGGCCGCCGCTGGCAGATCAGGCTCGACGCCCACCCCCTGTTCGTGGCGCAGCTCAACCAGACCTCCCCCTATGTGGTGTTGTTCACCGGCGGCCTCTTCACTCTGCTGCTCACCCTGCTCGCGCGCATGCGGGCTCAGGGGCAACAGCAACGTCTGCAACTCATTGAGGAACAGGCCAGGCTGGCCGCCATCGTGGCCGGCGCCAGTGACGGCATCATCGCCAAGACCCTGAACGGCGTCATCGTAAGCTGGAACAAGGGGGCCGAAGATCTGTTCGGTTACCCGGCCGGCGAGGCGCTGACCCGTACCGACAGCGCGCTGTTTCAGACGGATCACGACAGCGCCAGCGAGAAAGCGCGGCTCGCCGACCTCAGGCAGGGCGTCCGGATCCCGAGCTTCTCCGCCCGGCGTCGCCACAGGGACGGCCATCTGCTGGATCTCTCCATCTCCATCGCCCCCATCTATGACCATAGGGGCAAGCTGGTCGGCACCTCAGAGACCATCCGGGACATCACGGCCCAGAAACAGGCAGAGGCCAAGATCCTGGAGCTCAACGCCAATCTGGAACATCAGGTGGCAGAGCGCACGGCTGAGCTGAGCAAGATCAACGTGTTATTGAGCAACGTCCTGCGCTCAGCCTCGGCAATCTCCATCATAGCGGCCGATCTCGAGGGCACCATCACCCTGTTCAACGAGGGGGCCGAGCAGCTGCTGGGATACAGCGCCGCCGACGTGGTCGGCAAGGAGACCCCCGGCATCTTCCACACCCGCGACGAGATGCAGGCCCGCAGCGTCGAGCTCAGCGCCCAGTTTGGCGAGCAGATCAGCGGCTTCCAGGTGTTCGTCTACAAGCCGGAACGGGAAGGGGCGGAGAGCCGGGAGTGGACCTATGTGCGCAAGGATGGCAGCCGCTTCCCCGTCACCCTGGTGATCACCGCCATCCGTGATGAACAGGGGCGCAGTCAGGGCTACCTTGGCATCGGCCTGGACATCACCGACAGCAAGGCGGCCGAGAAGAAGCTGGCCGAGAGTCTCGAGATCACCCGCGCCATCCTGGACACCGCCGTCAACCCCATCATGACCATGGATCCTGACGGCCGCATTCACTCCCTCAACCCGGCCGGTCAGACCGCCTTTGGCTATCAGGCCGGCGAGATCCAGGGCCGACAGGTGCAGACCCTGTTGCAAAGCAGCGATGAGCACGCGCTGGGTGAGGCCCCCCTCGGCACCCTCAGCGACAGCCAGCTGGCCGCCCTGATGGAGAGGGAGTTTATCGGACGGCGGCGCGATGGCAGCGAGTTCCCGCTGCAGATGTCGATCGGCCGGATGCAGGCGGCGGGCTCCAGCATGTTCGTCTGCATCATGACCGACATGACCCAGCAACTGGCCCAGCGCAACGAGATCCTGTCGACCCGCGATCAGCTGCAGATGGCGGCCGACGTGGCCGAGCTGGGGATCTGGTCATGGGAGCTCGGCAGCAACGCCCTGAGCTGGAACAACCGCATGTTCGAGCTCTACGATCTGCCGCTGACGCTCAGGGACGAGGGGCTCAACTACCAGCACTGGGCAAACAGGGTGCACCCGGACGATCTGGCGGCCACCACTGCCAGCCTGAACCGCGCCGTGGCCGGCACCGGCATCTACGACCCCGTCTTTCGGGTGATGCAGGACAACGGTGATCACCGTGTGATCCAGGCCGGGGCTAAAGTGGAGCGGGACAGCAGCGGTCAGGCGCTGCGCGTCATCGGCTTCAACCGTGACATCACCGCCCAGACCGAGCTGGAGTCCCGTCTGCTCTATGCCAAGGAGCAGGCAGATGCCGCCAGCCAGACCAAGTCCTCCTTCCTCGCCAACATGAGCCACGAGATCCGCACCCCCCTCAACGCCGTGCTCGGCATGTTGCAGCTGATCCAGTACACCGAGCTCACCGCCCGCCAGCTCGACTATGTGGTCAAGGCACACTCTGCGGCCAACTCCCTGCTGGGCTTGCTCAACGATATTCTCGACTACTCGAAGATCGAGGCCAGCAAGCTGCAGCTCGATCTGCACCCCTTCGACATCGAGCTGCTGATGCGGGACCTGGCCATCGTACTGGACGGCAACCAGCGCCAGAAAGAGATCGAGGTCATGTTCGATATCAACCCCCATCTGCCCAATCTCCTGATCGGTGACAGCATGCGCCTGCAGCAGGTGCTCACCAACCTGGCGGGCAATGCCCTCAAGTTCACCATCAAGGGCCAGGTGGTGATCACCATGGCGCTGCTGGCCCGCCATGAGCAGACGGTCACCATCCGCGTGGCCGTCACCGACAGCGGCATCGGCATCAGCGCCCACCAGCTGGAGCGCATCTTCGAGAGCTTCACCCAGGCCGAGGCCTCCACCACCCGTCGCTTCGGCGGCTCCGGGCTGGGGCTGGTGATCTGCAAACGCCTGCTCAAGCTGATGGGGGCAGAGCTGCGAGTCGAGAGTGAACCTGGCCGTGGCAGCCGCTTCTGGTTCGACATCACCCTGGCACAGGCCGCCCCCCAGTCTCTCAAGGAGGCCTGCCCGGACCTGGCACCGCCCCCCTACATTCTGGTGGTCGACGACAGCGAGCTGGCGGCAGAGCTGCTGCAACGCACCCTGCTGCAGCTCGGCTGGCAGGCCGAGCTGGTCCACTCGGGGGCAGAAGCCGTCCGCCGGGTCGGCGAGGCCCGTGCCCAGGGCCGTCCCTTCGACATAGTGCTGATGGACTGGAGCATGCCGGGCATGGATGGCCTGAACGCCGCCGCCCAGATCCGGCAACAGGCCGGGCAAGACCCAGCCCCCGGAGTCATCATGGTCACCGCCTACGGCCACGAGGTGTTCACCGAGTCGCACCAGTCGGGCGCCACCCCCTTCGTCAGCCTGCTGACCAAACCCGTGACTCCCAAGCAGCTGGCAGAGGCTATCTATCAGGCCCTCCATGGCCAGGACGCCGCGCCCGCTCTCCCTGCCCAGCACACCCGCCGGCTGAGTGGCCTCACCCTGCTGGTGGTGGAGGACAATCTGCTCAACCGCCAGGTCGCCTGCGAGTTGCTGAGCTGCGAAGGGGCCAGGGTGCTGCTGGCCGAATGCGGGCGGGACGGGGTGGCCATGGTGTTGCAGCAAGCCCCTTCGTTTGATGCCGTGCTGATCGACATGCAGATGCCGGATATTGACGGGCTGGAGGCCACCCGCCAGATCCGGGCCCACCCGCAGTTTGCCAACCTGCCCATCATCGCCATGACCGCCAACGCCTCGGAAGCGGATCGCCAGCTCTGCCTGGCTGCCGGCATGAATGAGCATGTGGGCAAGCCCATTGCCCTCGAACAGCTGGTCTCGACCCTGCTGGCCCAGCTTGGCAAGGCTGGCCAGCCAGCCCTTGCCCAGCCCCCGTCCCCCGCAGCCAGCGAAGCCCTGCTGGAGGCGGAATCCGTCATACGCCAGCGTTTTGACAACGATATCGAGCTGCTGCAACGGATCCTGAGCCTGTTCGGCCCCGACATGGCAGAACAGCTGGAGGCCTTGCACCAGGCCATCGCCGCTGGCCAGGTCACGGAGGCCTGTCGCATATTGCACGGGATCAAGGGCAGCGCCAGCACCATGGGGGCCTGCCGACTGGCCACCCTGGCCAAGGCGCAGGAGCAGGCCCTACTCCACGCCGACCAGCCGCAGGCCGCAGCGCTGCTGGCTGACGCCGGCTGGCTGCAGCTGTTGCAGGAGACGGTGCGGCTCAGCCTGGAGAGCCTCGAAAAAGCCTTCGCCCTGCCCCCCGACACCACCGCGCAGCCGGCCGATGATGCCTTGTCCCCCGCCGAATGGCGGGAGGCCATGCAGCGCATCCTGGCGCTGCTGGAAGATGGCAATCTGGCGGCGGTCGAGCTGACCGAGGCCCTGGCACCCAAGACGCCGCCGCAGCTGCACACCGCCTTTCGCCAGTTTGCCGGCCTGATCGACAACCTGGAGTTCGGCGCCGCCCTCAAGCTGGGACATGCCCTATGCGACAACCAATGATGGAGCCCAAGATGGTCCCCTGGAACCTGCCCACCAACCGTCGCCCCAAACTGCTGATCGTCGATGATCAGGCGATCAACATCAGGTTGCTGCACCAGCTCTTTCGCGAAGAGTGCGAGATCTTCATGGCGACCAGCGGGGAGCAGGCACTTGCCCTCTGCCGCAGCCTGCTGCCCGACCTTGTCTTGCTGGACGTCATCATGGACGGCATGAGCGGCCACGAGGTCTGCCAGCAACTCAAGGCGGATCCCGACACCCGGGACATTCCCGTCATCTTCGTCACGGCCCAGCAGGAGGAGACGGACGAAGAGTACGGCCTGTCCCTCGGCGCGGTGGATTTCATCAGCAAGCCCATCAGTCCCAACATCGTCAGGGCCAGGGTGAAGGCCCACATCACCCTCAAGCTGCAGGGGGACTTGCTGCGCAACCTGGCCATGCTTGACGGCCTCACCGGCATACCGAACCGGCGCCAGTTCGATGATGAGCTGATGCGGCAGTGGCGCCAGGGTTGCCGGGACAACACCCCCCTCTCCCTCATCATGCTCGATGTCGATTACTTCAAGCGCTACAACGACCGCTATGGCCATCAGGCCGGCGATCACTGCCTGCAGGCCATCGCCGCCGTGCTGGCCGAGCGGCTGGGCAGGCCGCACGATCTGGTGGCCCGCTACGGCGGCGAGGAGTTTGCCTGCGTGCTGCCCAACACCCCCCTGGCCAGCGCCGTCCATCTCGCCGACAGCATGTGCAGCGCCGTGCGCGAGCTGGCCATCGAGCACCTCGCCTCCGAGGTGGCCAGGGTGGTGACCATCTCCCTTGGCGTGGTCTGTACCATCCCCAGTCAGACCGGCACGCCACAACAGCTGCTGGAGGCGGCCGACCGCCAGCTCTACCGGGCCAAAGAGGCAGGACGGGCCAGAGTCGCCGCCGATGGCGAGGATGTATGAGTCCTCTGCCGTGCCTGCCCCCTGTCCAAATCAGGAGTTAGGGCGGGCAGTTAGCAGGCCGCTGGCGAGTCCCGTCCCGCCTGCGGCCTTGCCGTTTGCACTGACAAACTGCTGATTAAAGGTTCATTGTGCGCCGCTCTTCGGTAGAATCGCCGCTTTCGATCACCATCCAACCGGCGGGAGGGGCACAATCTGGCAATGAACCTGATCCGACCCCTGCTGCTCTGCCTGCTGCTGCCCCTCTGCGCCCAGGCGCTCACCCTGCACAGTCGCCCCTACCTGCAAAGCACTCCGGCGCCCGCCAGCACGGCTGATCAGCCCTGGCTCGCCGAAATGACGGCGCTGCGAGTCGGCGTGCTGCGCCACGACTATCGCCCGTTCGCCATGATCGGGCCCGATGATCACTTCGAGGGGATCGCCGCCGACTACCTCGACATCCTGGCCAGGGCGCTGCAAAAACCGGTGAAACTGCGGGCATTCAACGACACGCGCAGCGCGCTGGCGGCGCTGCGGGCCGGGGATCTCGACCTCGTCAACCTCGGCAACCTCAACCTCGGCGCGGCCGAACAGGCGGGCATCGCCCTCAGCCGGCGCTATTTCAGCAGTGCCCCCGTCTTCTCGGCCCTCGCCGCCGAACAGGGGCCGCTGCTGCTGCCGGGCCAGCGAGTCGCCACCGTGCGGGGCTACGTGAACGAGGCCGCCTTCAAGCGCTACTACCCGGATCTGGTACTGGTCAATTACCCCTCCAACGTGGCAGCCTTCGATGCGGTCTTCTTCGGCCACGAGCCGCTGCTGCTAAGCGACCCCCACTCTCTGCACTACCTCAACAGCGAGCGCTTCGACAAGATCCGCCAGCGCAGCCAGGCGCAGCCCGCCATCGCGGCAGACGGCTTTCGCTTCGCGGTGTCGGCCGCTCACCCCGGCTTGCTGGCCCTGCTCGACCAGACCCTGGAGGGGGTGAGCGACGTCACCCGCAGCCTCATCTTCAACCAGTGGAACGGCCCCATCCGCGACATCATCGAGCGCCCCGGCGATCTCTACAGCCGCGAGGAGCGCGCCTGGCTCGCCAGCGCCGGCCCGGTGAAGGTGTGGCTGATGGACGACCTCTACCCCTACGGGGTGCGCGACTACGACAACCAGCTCACCGGCATGTCGGTGGAGATGCTGGAGAAGATCAGCAAGCGCTCCGGCCTGCGCTTCGAGTTCGTCAGTTACGGCTCGGAGCAGGCGCGCAAGGAGGCCCTGCTCAGGGGGGCGCTGGATCTCATCGGTGCCATCTCCCGCCCGGTGGCCGAGGGTTACCGGCTGCGCCCCTCCCTGCCCTACGCCACCGATGACATCTATGTGCTGGTGGCCCGCAAGGGGGATGCCTTAAGCGGCGATCTGGCACAGCTCGCCGGCAAGCGGGTGGGCAGCACCATCTACAACCCCATCGCCAAAGGGCTTGGCGACAGCCAGGTGAGCTTTCTGGAGAGCGCCGACGAGGCGATGGAGGCGGTCAACGAGGGGCGCCTCGATGCCGCCATCGTGCCGCTCTATTTTGCCCAGCATGCGGTGGAGGGGGGGCGGCTCCAGCAGATCCGCATCGCCGGCCCCGCCGACGACCAGCCGATCCGGATGGGCTTTGCAGGCCTCTCCGCCAACCGGATGCTGATGGACATCATCGACAAGACCATCCTCTCCATCGCCCCCAACGAGCTGGCGATGATGAGCTACCAGTGGCGCAACCGCAAACTGCCGGCCCCCACCTTCATGGAGCGCAACGCCCCCTACTTCTACCTGCTGCTGGCAGGGCTGTGCGCCGTCGCCCTGCTGCTGTTTTACCGCAACCGCATGCTCAACCGGCTGGCCCGCTCGGAGCAGGCCTCCCGCCGCCAGCTGGAGGAGCACGTGCGCTTCATCGAGGCGCTCGGCGAGAGCCTGCCCCACCCCATAGTGGTGCGCGACAAGGGGGGCAAGGTGATCCTCTGCAACAGCAAGTACCTGGCCACCCTCAACGCCCCCATCGAGCGGGTACTCGGTACCTCGTTTGCCGAGGGGCTCAAGGGACTGCTCGGCGCCGAGGCCATCGCCGCCCTGGAGCAGGATTTTCAGCAGGTGCTGCGAAGCGGCAGCCCCATACTGTCGGATCGCATCTTCAGCCAGCGCGGCCCGCGCCAGTTCGTCTACCACTGGATGGTGCCCTACTTTGACTACCGCGGCGCCATCAGTGGGGTGATCAACGGCTGGATCGACATCACCGAGCGCAAGACCATGGAGGAGGCGCTGCGCCGCGCCAAGGAGCAGGCCGACCGTGCCAGCCGGGCCAAGAGCGACTTTCTGGCCACCATGAGCCACGAGATCCGCACCCCAATGAACGCCATTCTCGGCATGCTGGAGCTGGCGAGCCAGGATCCCGCCCTCGCCCGCCACACCGGCGAGCAGCTGCGCATCGCCTCCGAATCCGCCAACGGCCTGCTCGATCTCATCGGCGACGTGCTGGACATCTCCAGCATCGAAGCGGGCCAGCTGACCCTCGCCCCCGAGCCGTGCGAGCTGGCGCCCCTGCTCCACTCGGTGGCCCGCGCCTGCAAGGGGATGGCCCAGCAAAAGGGGCTTGGCTACCGGGTCGAGCTGCCCCCCCTGCCGCGGGTGCTCATCGACCCGCTGCGCCTGCGCCAGATCGTCTTCAACCTGCTCGGCAACGCCATCAAGTTCACCGAACGGGGGGAGGTGAGCCTGCAGGCCAGCCTCACGGGGAGCGCGGAGCAGCCGCTGCTGCACCTCATCATCCGCGACAGCGGGGTGGGCATCGCCCCCGACAAGCTGCCCGGGCTGTTCAGCCCCTTCTACCGCGCCCACGACCCCTACCAGTTCGCCGGCACCGGCCTTGGCCTCAATATCGCCCGCATGCTGTGCCAGCTGATGGGGGGCAAGATAGCGGTCAGCAGCGAGCTTGGCAGCGGCACCGAGCTCAGGATCCGGCTGCCGCTCACCCCGCTGGCCGCCCCCCACGAGCTTCTCGACGCCGCTTCACCGCCGGCCGTGCCACTGCTTGTGCCCTCCCCCCGGCCGCTCGCGCCAACCCGGCTGCGGGTGCTGGTGGTGGACGACAACCACGCCAACCAGGTGCTGCTGCGCCAGCAGCTCAAGCACCTGGGCCACGAGGTGTGCGTGCGCGGTAACGGCGCCGAGGCGCTGCAAGCCAGCCAGAGCCAGCCCTTCGATCTCGTCATCACCGACTGCCAGATGCCGCTGATGGATGGCTTCGAGCTGACCCGCCGCCTGCGCGCCCGCGGCCACACCCAGCCTATCTGGGGCTTTACCGCCCACGCCACAGCGCGCGAGCGGGAACTCTGCCTCGCCGCCGGCATGGACGACTGCCTCTACAAGCCCATCGGGCTGGCCCGGCTGCGCACCGCCCTGGCCAGCCTCGAGCAGACCAATGCCGGCGCCCTGAGCCCGGCCTGATAATCTGGGCCGGATGACGCGGGGCAGCGCTCCAACCTTATCCGCTCCAGCCGTGTCTACCCCAGTCCTGCCAGCCCGATCCCCGTCACACCCTCGCATGCTCACGCCAGCCCTCAGCGCCTTCGGACTGGAGTCTGCCAGCGGCAGGGTGTGTAATAGCCGTTTGTTTTCAGCAGGCGCACACATCATGCAACTCAAACCCCTTCTCAAGGGGCGCTTTCAGCCCCACTGGCAGGCCGGCCACGATCTCATCGAACAGGTGGTCAGCTCCTGCATCACGGAGCGGCGTCTCATCCCCGAGGGGGAGCCCCTGATGCGCCAGGGCGAACCACTGCGGGATCTGGTGTTGGTCAAGAGCGGCCGCATCGCCATGGGCCACACCGCCATGAATGGCCGCCGCTTTCAGCTCGGCACCCTGGAGTGCGACCACCAGCTCTTTGGCGAGATGGAGTTCTTCACCGGCTACCGCTGCCAGCTCGACATCATCGCCGAGGAGCCGCTGGAAGTGGCCCGCATCGACGGCGAGCAGCTGGAGCAGGCGCTGGTCGCCCACCCCAGGGTGGCGCTCTTCTTTGCCACCGCCATTGCCATCGACTATCAGGACATGGTGGATATCTTCACCTGCCGCATGCTCTACCCCATCAGCTACAACATCGCCCTCGACCTCTATCACAGCCACTGCCACCACAACCCGGTGAGCGGCTTTCGCAAGGGGTATCAGGAGGCGGAACGCTTCGGCACCACCGACCGGGTCTACCGGCGGGCGGTGAAAGAGCTGATGGAGAAGGGACTGGTGGAGCGCGGTGAGGAGGGATTGCAGATCCGCGATCTGGCGGGGCTCAGGGCCTTTCTGGAGCAGCCATAACTCGCGGGCATCAGTTGCCGACTGAACAGCAACAAGCGGAACAGCAACAAAAAAAGGGGCGGTTTATACCGCCCCTCTTGCTGTTTACGCCCCCGCTCAGGCGAGACAGGGCTGCGGCCGGGCCATGCGCAGCGACGCCACCAGCATGGCGAGGATCACACCGTAGATGAGCGGGATGGCGTACATCACCGCCTGCAGGCCGATCACCTGCTCGAACAGGGCGCTGATGGCCGGGCTGAACATGGCCCCCGCGCTGCCGCTGATGAGGATGTAGGAGACGTTCTTGCTCGATGCCTGGCGCACAAACGACACCCCGTAGGCGATAAAGGCGTTGTAGAGCGCGGCGCAGACAAAGCCGTAACCATAGGTGAGGTATGGCAGCTGGCTCAGGTTGTCGGTGGTGACGATAAGCGCCGTCATCCCCATCGCCAGCGTGATGATCACCAGCAGGAAGGTGCGGATCGCAATGCGGGTCACGATGGCGGTGGAGACCAGCGCGCCGAGCAGGGCCGCCGTCCAGTACTGGGTGATGATGTTGCCCGCCTCCTCGAAGGGGATGCCGAACTTGTTCTTCACGAACATAGGCGCCCAGGTGAGGAAGGTGTAGAGCGCCAGCATGCCGAGAAAGAGCCCGACCCCGCCGCTGATAATGCCGAGGTTCCACTCCGAGTGCTCGTTGCCGGCGCTCTCGCCGCCCGCCTCGCAGCTGCGGAAATTGGTCAGCACCGCCACCAGCATGGTCGCCAGCGCCACCACACCCACCGCCAGATAGCTCCAGCTCCACGCCATGGCGTGGGTCAGGGTGTAGGTGGTGATAAGCGGAAAGACCACCCCGGCCACGTTGAAGGTGGCATCCTGCACCACCAGCATGGTGCTCTGCATTCGCGCCTGCCAGACGCTCACCACCAGGGTCCCCGCAATGCAGAGCCCCACCCCGCCACACAGGCCAATCACCGTCATGGCCGCCATCACCACATAGAGCGAGCCGGTCAGATGGAGCGAGGCCGCCGCCAGCGCGATCAGGCCGTAGCAGATCAGCGTCATCCGCTTGAGCCCCACCTTCTCGATAAGGAAGAAGGCGGCAATGGTGCCCGCCAGCGCCCCGCCGTTGAGCAGGGAGAAGATGGAGGCCACCTGATTGACGTCGGCGCCGAACTTGGCGGCGATGGGGTCGATCAGCATGCCAAACTGGGTCGCAAAACCGGCCATCACAAAGTTGGCCAGGAAGCTGATGGCAGTGAGGGAGAGCTTATTGTTCATATTGGATCTCTCTTGGGGTCAGGGTGCGTGCAGGGTTGGACGGGCCGCGGCGCTTACAGCGCGGTGTGCAGCGCCAGCTCGATCATCTGGTTGAAGGAGAGCTGCCGCTCCTCGGCAGTAGTCTCTTCACCGGTCAGGCAGTGGTCGGAGACAGTCAGGATGGCGAGCGCCTCGATCCCCTGCTGATGGGCCAGCCCGTAGAGACCGGCCACCTCCATGTCGATGCCGAGCACGCCGAACTTCTCCAGCGCCGGAATGAGGTTTTCGTCCGGATCGTAATAGAGGTCGCCGGTGAAGATATTGCCCACCTTGACCGGAATCGCCTTCTCCTGCGCCTTGGTAAACGCCTTGTGCAGCAGGGCGAAGTCGGCCGAGGTGGCCATCTGGTAGCCGGCGCTGCGCTTGGCGTTGGTCGGGGAGTCGGTGCCCGCCGCCTGCGCCAGAATGACGTCACGCATCTGCACATGGCGCTGGGTCGCCCCCAGACTGCCGATACGGATGATCCGCTTGACCCCGAAGTCGTTCACCAGCTCGTGGGCGTAGAGCACCATGGAGGGGATCCCCATGCCGTGGCCCATCACCGAGATACGCTGGCCGTTGTAATAACCGGTGTAGCCCAGCATATTGCGCACATTGGTCACCTCGCGCGCATCGGTCAGAAAGGTCTCGGCGATATAGCGGGCCCGCAGCGGGTCCCCCGGCATGATGACGGTCTCGGCGAAATCGCCCGGGTTGGCATTGATATGAGCGGTCATTATTGTTGTGCTCCAGTTTGACTCGTGTGGATGAGGGCATCCTAGCCCCCGTCCCCTCGCCCCTTGCAGGACAAAAGTCCTGTTGCCCCGATCGAGATCCCAGTTCCGACAACTTCTCCAGGGCAGCCCCGCTTGCCCCCCTTCACCGCCGCTTATCTGCCCCCGCACAATCCAACCCAGCCCTGCCCTTGCGGCAAGCGCTACGTCACCCGCCCAGCGATAACGCCCCTGCGCCCCAAAAAGCACGGGGGGCCTGCTGGCCCCCCGCAAACACACCGGATAAGAAAACCCCTTACTTGGCGGCGCTATCCTTCACGCACTTCTGGACAAAGCTGTTCTTGGCCGCGCCAGCCAGCTTCTTGTCGACCGCCGCCTTCTCGCACTTGGCCGCCGGATCCACCGCCGCGCCCGTCTTCACGCACTTCTGGATAAAGCTGTTCTTGGCCGCGCCGGCCAGCTTCTTGTCGGCGGCCGCCTTCTCGCACTCGCCGCTCACAGCGCCGGCGGCATCTTTCACGCACTTGCCGACAAAACTGGTCTTGGCGGCGCCGTTAAGCTTTTTGGCCGCGGCCTGCGCCTCGCACTGCAACTGGGCAGCGTCGTTGGCAAAGACCGGATTGGCCAGCAGCACGCTGCCGCAGAGCAGGCCGAACAGGATGGCAATACGCTTCATATGACGTTCCTTATTGTGATGTGTTGGCATGGTGACCTGTTTGCACTGTGATGGTTTGCAAATAGCGGTTATTGCAACAGCTGATTGTTGCCGCAGATCCCCCACCTCGCCAGCAAGAGCCACAGAGCACAGGGCACCATAGCCGCACTATAGCGCCGATAGGCTAAGCGGGATTCTCCCCGGCCAGCTCCGTCTCAACAGCAAGCCAGCCCCCTCTTCCCCGCAACGCTCGCCAACCCCCAATAGAATCAAGGGCTATAGGAATCCTGCTTCCTGCCACAGCGATTTCTTGAGCCAGCGCATAAAACACAGATATTCCTGATAGTTACGTCAATTTTTGACTGGTGAGACCAGATTCGATTGGCTTAACATAGCCATCCGGTGCCTATTGCTGCGATGGGCTGCTGCCCTCGCAGGTTAATGGAGCATATTGGAAGCTGTAATCCACGGGCGGTAGCGTTGTCTTTCACATCCACCGTCGTTTCAAAAAATTATTGGGATTTTTTAATAAAGGTATTTAAATGGAAGGCTTTTTAAACTGGATTGAATTAAAGTTCGATGTTTTATTTTCTGGTCTAGGGGTTTATGTCATTGGCCTAGCAGTGACGATAATAATAGCTGTAATTGGAACTGTATTTTTCAAAAAAAAACCAACAGAATCTATAAATAAAGTTACGATGAAAAATATTACTGCTGGTGGTGATGTTGTGGGCAGAGATAAAAAAGGGTCATAAGTGTCTGTGCTTAATTCTAACAAAGCATCACTAGACCATATCCAAGCTGGTCGAAATGTTGGTGGTCGCGATGTTTATGACCAATCAACAACAAACACATCGGTCATCAACAATTATGCAGCACCTATAGTTTATCGACAAGACAATAGACTTAAAAGCCTTGTTGAAGAACATGAAAGAGAAGTGATTAGCGACATTTACTACAGGGATTTCTCTGAAAAATTAAATAATTACCTTGAGAGAAAAGTAGAGGGTAAATTACGTAATCTAGAAGAAAAACTTATTGACTCCAACAGGGAATATCTTTTGGATTATGCCCTCGACGTTAAAGAAAGCGTATCTAAAAAAATAATGCTTTTTTCTCATTACAAGTCAGCTCAAGAGTTATATACATATATCCTAACGAATATAAGAACTACTTTCCTTCATGAGATTGCCCCCAGAATAAAATCAGGCGATTTTAAACAGTATGATATTAACGACCTTGTTGAGCAGAAAATAATCCAACCTCTACTTGAAAATATTGGAATCTGCAGTCTTCGTATTGACAAGGATGAGTTATACGGGTTGCTATATATTCTTACAGGTAACTGTTACATAGAGTGGGATTAACAGTGATCATCTATCATCCAAGAAGTGATATCTACCATTGTATGTTTCGATTCATAAACATTGCACAATCTCTAGGTAAAGATGAGTTTGAATGGACAAGACTAAGAATCTACGATTTATTTTACTTATTTCCACACTTAGTTAATGATATCGAATTCCCTCGAAAAAAAGGCTTAGCCAGCATAAAGAAGAGTTTTAGCAAAATAGTTATCCCTTATGAACGTCTACCCGATAAAAAACGACTTTTTTCGGAAATGGGAGACTACCATATACAAGCACTTCACATTCTGAAATCGAAAGATATATTTAAAGAAAACAATGGTGTTATACAGTTATCTTGTGGGTTTTACTCTAAATCAATTCAAACGCTTTTAGACACTAATCACAATGAGCTAACACCACTTTTCTTTAAGCTATTTCAAATATTGAATGATATAGAGATCGCTGGCGACAACGGTCTTAAAAAGAGAACAGGATTGATGGAATACCGATATGATGCAGTATAAACCTTTCTTGATGGTCAAAAGAGTTGTCATTCAAAAAGGCAATTCCATCGTTTACGATGAGCAATTTAAATTAGGTGTGAATATAATTAGAGGGATGAACAGCTCAGGTAAATCAACCATTTCAGACTTTATTTTTTATGGGTTGGGTGGTGATTTAACAAAACTTAAAAATGAGGCTAAACAATGCAGTTTTGTAATAATTGAAGTAGGTCTAAATGGGAAAACGTTCACTCTTAAAAGAGAAATATCGGAGGGTGGACGTAAGGGAATGGATATATTCAGTGGAACTTACGACAATGCTTTAATCGCACCTATATCTGAATGGTCACGTCATCCATATAATGCAAATACGAAAGAGAGCTTTTACCAAGTAATATTTAAAGAGCTTGGCATACCATACTCTACATCAGACGATAAAAGTAGTATTACAATGCATCAGCTTCTTCGTATGCTCTACGTTGACCAGATGACATCTCCTGACCGACTTTTTAAATTTGACAAATTTGACTCTCCCAATAAAAGACAAGCAATAGGTGAACTTTTAATTGGCCTATCCGATTTTGATTTATATGAGAAACGAGTAAGACTACAACGTTTAGAACTTTCTCTAGACAACTGTATTAAAGATGTAAAAACCATCCATTCCTTCCTAGGCAGCACAATAAAATCAACCCAAGAAATCAATAGCGAAATCACCAATAAACGTATAGAAATAGACTTATTGGAAACCGATATTGATTCAATATCTAGTCATAATGAAAATGGGAGTGAAGATAATAGCGGCATTATTAAAGCACTAACTGATGAGCTACAGTCAACTAGAAGCGCTTACACAACCAGTCTACAGAGGATTGCTGAAATATCCTTTGAAATAAATGACTCTCAACTTTTCGTAGAATCATTATCACAGAGAGTAAGAGCACTTAAAGAAACTCAAAACACTATAAATGCTCTCTCAGACATTAGCTTTAATCATTGTCCTGCCTGTCAAACACAAATAGTTAAAAAAAACACAGGATGTTCTCTATGTGGAACACATAAAAATGATGCTCATCTTCAAGTGGACCCAACCTTTAAAGTGAGAAAAGAAATTGAATTTCAAATTACCGAGTCAAACTACCTCATAGAAAAAAAGCAAAAAAAACTTGATGAACAAATAATTGAATCTAATCAATACCAAACTAAAGCTGAAGAATTAGAGAGAGAGTTAGGAGTAATTCTTAAACCACAACGCACTATTAATATCCATCTAAGACAAAAACTCAATGAGATAGGTGAGTTGCGTAATGAAATTAAAACCCTCAATAACAGTAAAAAAGAATTCTCTAAATTATATGCTCTGTATGATGAAAGAGACTCTATTCAAACAGAGGTAAATAAATTATCTGATGAATTAACCAGACTGAGCAGTCGAATGGAAAGTGCACTGATTGCAAAAAAAAGCAAGCTCTCTCAAGCGACCTTAGAAATTTTAAGAGCTGACACTGGTCATGAAGATATTTTTGTTGATGGTCATAAGGTAGAATTTGATTTTGCAGAAGACAGAGTAACGATTGATGAGCGGGCGCTATTCTCAGCTAGTTCCATGGTTTATCTAAAAAATGCCTTCAGATTAGCCATGCTAAAATGTTCATGTGAAGACCAAAGCTATCTTTACCCTCGTTTCTTACTAATGGATAATATAGAGGACAAAGGGATGGAGGAAGAGCGCAGCCAACTTTTTCAGCGTGAAATAATTAAACTATCAAACGACTTAAAGACTGAGCATCAGATTATATTCACCACATCCATGATCGATGCAAAACTAAACAATAGCTTGTACTGTGTAGGTGATTATTACAGTAAAGAACATAAAACTTTAAATATATGAGCATTGATAGGAGCTCATACATTCCAAATTGGACATATATTGTTGACCAAGCAGGCAGTCTACTTCAACTTCAACCAACGCATCCGGCTTATCGAGCAGCAGATCGCATTTGATTCACCTTTTCTTCTGCAGAAATAAAAATCCCCCGTTGCCGGGGGATTTTTATTTTTATCGATTATCTCGACACAGCAGTTAGCCCACCAAAAACTCCCTTAACCGGGCAAACTCCGCCGGCAGGTTGTGGGAAATCAGCGGCATATCCAGACCCAGGATCCCGTCCACCGACTCCTTGAACTTGTACAGAGGCTTATACGCTTTTCAGCGCCTGCTTCTCCCCCTCCAACCAATACTCCCTTTCAACCCCCATCCCGGCTACAAAGTCGGGATCGTGGGAGACCAGCAGCAGGGTGCCCGGATAGTCGGCCAGCACCTGAATGAGCAGCTGGCGCGAGGGGTGATCCAGATGGTTGTCCGGTTCGTCCAGCAGCAGCAGGTCGGGCAGTTGCGCCAGCACCATCAAGAGGCCCAGTTTTAGCCGCTCACCCCCACTCAGACCATGGAAGGGCATTAGGGCGCGATCGCCGCGCAGTGCTATGCCCGCCAACCGGGTTCTCGCCTCGCTCTCAGGAAGTGTCGGTGCCACTGCCAGCAGGTTGGCCAATGGACTGAGGTCTCGCGCAATCAGGCTGAGCCCCTGATCAAGACAGGCCGTCCGGCCATTGATGTGAAAGCTGCCCGCCTCGGGCGCCAGCTCCCCGCGCAGCATCTGCAGCAGGCTCGACTTGCCGCTGCCGTTGCCACCGGCCAACAGACAGCGAGCCCCCCGCTGTAGCACCAGATCTACCTGCTGATCATGCCAGCGCCTGTGGCGCGCCGCCGTGATCACCAGCGGCTGGGCCGCCCCCTTGAGATCGCTTTTCGCCGGCCACTGCATGACAAGCGGCTGCACCGCCGCCAGCGCGGCCGCCGCCTCGGCGCGCGCCTCCAGCTGGGCACTGTGGCCCCGCTCATGGCGATCCAGCACCTTGCCAAGGGATTTGCCCGCCTGTTCCGCTTTGAAGTCGAGCAGGATCCTGGCCTGGGAGCCGCGCTCGCGCCGCCCCTGGCTGGCTCGTCTGGCCGCCTGTTCGCGCACCTTTTGCACGCTGCGCGCCGCCGCCTTTTCACGGCGCTCCGCCTGCGCCAGCCGGGCGCTGCGGGCAGCCTGCAGCTCGGCCTGCTGCGCCAGAAATGCCTCAAACGAGAGGCTGGCACTCTGCAGCCCCTGCTCGCCCAGCTCCAGTATCTGGCTCCCCTGATTGAGCAGGCGCCGGTCGTGGCTTACCAGCAGATAGCCACCGCTGTGGCTGGCCAATCGCTGGCTCAGCCACGCGATGCCACTGGCATCCAGGTGGTTGTCCGGCTCATCGAGCAGCAGAAAGTGAGCAGATCTCGCAAACAGCGCCAGCAGGCGCAAGCGGGTGAGCTGGCCGCCGCTCAGGGTACTGACCGGGGCATGGGCATCGAGTCTGAGGCCTGCCTCTGCCAGCAGGTCGGCAAGATCGCTGCGCAGGTTCCAGCGATCAGCCAGCAGCTCGAAATCGTCCAGGGCGCAGCTCCCCTGCTCGATGCGCTCAAGGGCCCGCAGCGGCTCGCCCCAGCCGATCACATCGGCCACGCTGGCTGCGCCGTCATGAGCTTGAGCCGATGCAAACTGAGACAACCAGCTGATGGGGGTCAACCACTCAATCTTGCCAGAAGCCGCGCGGCGCTGGCCCGCCAGCAGTTCGAGCAGCAGGCTCTTGCCGATACCGTTGCGGCCGATCAGGGTGCAGCCCGCAGCGGGCAAAGTGAAGGTAAGGGGCACAGTGCAGGCGCCGAAGGGCAGCTGCAAGGCGTTGATATGACATGCGATATGGGTCATCTGAACTCCTGTGGGCCAGTGCGGAAGCCGCAGGCCAAGAGCCAAGCCAAATGACAGGGGCACGTGTCCACAAGTGGGAAAACAGCAGAGGAATCAGCATCAACCTGTCACGGTGAGACGCACCCGATCTCCCTGGCGGGAGAGGAATCAAAAGCGGGGTGCGGACAGGTTAAATGCGCATCGGAGGAAGTACTCATATATCAAAGGAGCCAAGAGGCTAACCCGGCATATGCGAGCAGGTCAACTGAACAGATAACGTCCTGTCAGGTGGATTGACTTGTCGGCGCTTCATGCTTGCCATATGGAAACCCACCTAAGTATGATGCCAAACGGCACCGTTTTGGGGCATGCTGTGCTCTCAAGACCCAGGCTGCCATTTCGCATCATCACCCACCTTATCAATGAACAGTGAGCCCTTATGAATGTTCGCTACTGCGCCCTGTTGGCGTGCTGTCTGCCGCTGGCAAGCCATGCAGAGATTGCTGCCCCCTATCAGCTCGATGCCGGCAAGGTCATCTTCAAACCCTATGGCAATCAAGCGGGAACTCCGCTGGCCGGAGCTGTTCCGACGGATTTTGACGTCATATACCGCAACGATAATTTCGCCCTTGCCCTCTCGCAGGGGCGCTATTTCTGCAATGCCCAGCCGCTGCCTGACAGCTTTGATGTCAACAGCGCCAAGGCGCTTGGCAGTTTCCTGCTGAGCGGGCAGCAGGCCTATGCCTATTGCGAGCAGATCAAGGTGCCGGTGAATACCGCCGCCTTCGCCTTGCTTGACCACCCTTTTGCCAGCGACGATCGCCATGTCTTTCTCGTCACCGGCGAACTGCTCGAGGGAGCAGACCCCAAACACCTGAAGACAACCCATGGTCAGGCTGCTGACCAGCGCCACTACTACTATGTGGCCGACCAGACCAAGGTCATCCCTCACAAAGGAAAAGTGGCGTTGTACGACGTCTGCCAAGGATGGGCCAACATCGATGACACCCTCTATTTCAAGGGTGAACCCCAACAAGAGGTGGATGCTACCAGCTTCCACTGCCTGAACTTCTCTTCAGCCGTGACCAAAGACGGCTTCTATAGCGGCAACCAGCTGATCGCCCCTCTGCCAAAAGGGGTCGACAGCGCCCTCATCAAGCCATTGCAGGAGAACTTCGTCACCGACGGCACACGCGTTTGGTATGTGAACGTCCAGCCGACTGAGCTGGAAGGGGTCAACCTGGCCGCAGCCAAGGTAGAATACGACCAGCTCAGCGATGGTGTGCACAACTGGGATTGCAGTGTTCACGACGATATGGGCAACCCCAGCTGTGAGAAAACGGCCGTCGAGTAGCCCTGTCGCCGCTCACCTCTGCCAGAGCGTCAGAAAATCCAGATCCAGGTACAGCAAACCGGTGGCCAGAATGTTTCCCGCCTTCCGGTTCTGACCCCGCGCGGCCTGTTCGCACAATAAAAATCCCCCGCACTCGGGGGATTTTTGTTTCCTGTTTATCCTGTTTGGCGGGTCACTATCTGCGCCGGTGCTCGCTATCAGCGGTTCTTGAGCGCCTCCACCCTGGCGATCAGGATGGCCATAAAACCGGAGATGATGATCAGCCCGACGCTGACAGGCAGCACTGAGACGGCGTAAGGAACAACAATTGCGCCGCCGACCAGAGAATCCGAGAAGATGCTCAAGGGCAGCGGCAACAAGATTAACAGTGCGATATAAACCAGCACCCTGGCGATCACCAGAGGGGTTTTAAGGGATTGCGTTACGACTCTTCGGTACGGCCACATGATGGTTTGCTCCCTGATCCGTTATTATCCGGCCATCGGCCGCCAACCCTGAGCAGGGTGCCGACCTTGTTCGTCCATGATGGCTTCATGCAGCACCCTGATTAACAGCCACCGAGCGGCTGGTCAAGAGACTCCCCATCGGCGGCTTTTTCCCACAATTTTTATTCTTCTGCGCGCCGCCACTATGGCGGAGAAAACCTGCATCAAACCGGCGCCGCACCACAGCAACCTCTGACAAGTCTATCTATATCAGCAGCTTGTTGATTGCCTGCCATTCGGGGGCTTGTAGCAGCCCCCACTCTGGGATAGCCCCTGGGAGCGTTCAGACAGAAGGCGCGGGGTCCACCGCTGCCAGCAACGCAGTGCCATAGGAGTTGTCTATGGTGCAGCGCCACTGCCCATCGGCTTCTTTGCGAAACACATAGGTGGCGCGGCGGGTTTCCTCAGTCAGGCCCCCCTGGCCATCGGGGTAATTGAGCCGGGTCTCCATGACCACCAGGGCATTGTCGGCCCCCTCGATCACCTCCATGGCGCCCTGCTCCACCTTGAGCTGTCCCTGAAAGTAATCCGAGATGGCAGTGAAGGCGCGGCGGATGGCGGGAGTGCCGCGCACCACCATGCCGGGCTTGACCACCAGGGCGGCGTCCTCGGCGTAGAAGGCCATCAGGGCGTCGAAATCACGCCGGGAGATGGCGGCATCGCAGGTCTCGATGAGAGTTCGAAGGGGATGCTGATTCATCTTCACTCCTTATAGGGGGCGGCTTGCCCGCCCTGTCACGGATAGAAAACAACGGATAGAAAACAACGGATAGAAAAATCCCCCGAGCTCGGGGGATTGGCAGTCAACTTAACCGAGCAGGAAGGCCCTTAGCGGGGCAAACTCCGCCGGCAGGTTATGGGACAAGAGCGGCAGCACGGCGTGCTTGGCGAGCGGCCCCGGCAGCGGCACGTCCAGCCCCAGGATCTCGTCCACCGACTCCTTGAACTTGGCCGGATGGGCGGTGCAGAGGAACACCCCTACCTCATCGTCGGCCAGCTGTTCGCCCAGCAGATCCCAGGCAATCGCCCCGTGGGGTTCGCACAGATAGTCCAGCTGGTGCAGGCGTTTGAGGGCTGCGCGGGTTTCGGCATCACTGCGCATGCCAGAGCCCAGGGTTTCCAGTGCCCAGCCTTTGCGACGGCACAGCTCTTCCACCCTAGGCCAGTTGTTGGGGCGGCTCACATCCATGGCGTTCGACAGGGTTGCCACCGTCTGGTGCGGATCCCATTGACCGGTTTTCAGGTAGCGCGGCACGGTATCGTTGGCGTTGGTGGCAGCGATAAAGCGCTTCACCGGCAGCCCCAGCGCCTTGGCAATCAGGCCAGCGGTGAGGTTGCCAAAGTTGCCGGACGGCACGCTGATGACCGCCTTGGCGCGTTGGGCTTTCGGCAGCTGGGCCACCGCCTCGAAGTAGTAGCAAACCTGGGCCAGCAAGCGGCTGATATTGATGGAGTTGGCGGAGTTCAGGCCAATGGCCTTTTTCAGCTCCTCGTCATCGAAGGACTGCTTCACCAGCGCCTGGCAGGCATCGAAGTCGCCGTCGATGGCGATGGTGCGGATGTTGCCCCCCAAGGTGCAGAACAGCGCCTCCTGCAGCGGGCTTATCTTGCCCTTGGGGTAGAGGATCACCACCTCGATCCCTTCCAGCCCGTAGAAGGCGTGGGCCACGGCGGCGCCGGTGTCGCCGGAGGTGGCAGTGAGGATGGTGATCTTGTCGTTGGTTCTAAAGGCCGCAAGGCACTGAGCCATAAAGCGGCCGCCGAAGTCCTTGAACGCCAGAGTCGGGCCGTGGAACAGTTCAAGGGCATAGGTGCCATCTTTCAATTTCACCAGCGGCGCCGGGAAGGTAAAGGCGGCACTGACCAGCTCATGCACTTTGGCCGCGGCCACTTCGTCCCCCAGCAGGTGGCTGAGGATGCGGGCGGAGCGCTCCACCAGCGGCAGATCCAGCAGGGCGTCGACATCGGCCAGCGGCTCAAGCTGCTCGGTGAAGAACAGACCCTGTTCGCGGCCCAGACCCTGACGCACCGCCTGGGCGAAGCTCACCTGTTCACTCTTGTCCTTGATATTGTAAAGATTCATAGCTCGCTTCCTGTTACCCGTGCCCCGGCCATGTCGAGTTTGCAAACCCGGGCAAATCCATCTTCGTTCTGCACGAAATGTGCATCCATCCAATCTTTCATCCGCTCGGCCTGGGCCAGATCCTTCATCACCACAAACACGCTGGGGCCGGAGCCCGAGATGCCGGTGGCCAGTGCCCCGTTCTGGGCGGCCTGGGCCCGCACTTCGGCAAAGCCTTCAATGAGCGCCGCGCGGTAGGGCTCGGCAATCACGTCTTTCAATACGCTGGCCGCCAGCCCCTCCTGCCCGGTGTAGCTGGCGTGCACGAAGGCGGCCAGCCGGCGGCCATAGGTGAGGCAATCCTGGCGGCGATACTGGGCCGGCAGAATGGCGCGGGCGGCGGCAGTGGAGACCACTGTGCCCGGGTAGCAGACCACCCAGTACCACTCGTCAAACACCGGGATGCCCTGGCTGATGACGCCGTGCTCTTCCAGCACCAGCTGCATGCCACCCAGATAGCAGGGGGCGACGTTGTCGTAGTGGACGGAGCCGGAGATCTTGCCTTCCATCTCCCCCATCAACAGCAGCAGGTCGTGTTCATTGAGGGGCGCGCCGTGAAAGGCGTTGAGGCCTTCCAGTGCCGCCACCACGCTGCAGGCGCTGGAACCCAGACCCGAGCCCACCGGCAGGTTCTTCTCCAGCACCATTTCGAGCGGCTTGAGACCAAGGCCAAGCTTCTCCAGCGCCTCGCCATAGGCGAGCCAGCAGTCATGGAGGATGTTCTTTTTCGGGTCAGCCGGCAACTTGTGGGCGTAACGGCCCACGGAGGAGAGGGCAAACGGCACATCGGCGGCCTTGACCTGGACGCGATCCCCGAGCAGGGAACCATCCACGGGGGCGAGCGCCGCCCCCAGTACATCGAATCCCACGCTCAGGTTGGCGCTGGAGGCGGGGGCATAGGCCACCACGCTGCTGCTCTGGTACATGTCTGAACTCATGCTTACAACTCCTGCTTCCAGTTCTGGGTGCGCAGCACGTCAGCAAAGACGCCCGCGGCGGTCACTTCGGTGCCGGCGCCATAGCCGCGCAGCACCAGCGGGATCGGCTGGTAGTAGGTAGAGAAGAAGGCGAGCGCGTTCTCCCCGTCTTTGACCTTGAACAGCGGCTCGTCGGCGCCGACCGCCTTGATGGCAACCTTGCACTTGCCACCCTCGATGGAGCCCACGTAGCGCAGCACCTTGCCGTCACGCTGAGCAGCCGCGAACTGGTCGCGGAACCAGCCGTCAGCCTCCGGCAGACGAGCCATGAAGGCTTCCACATCGCCGCTCACATCAAAGCCGGGCGGCAGCGCCTGCTCTACCTCGACATCGGCGAGCTCCAGCGCCATGCCGGCCTCGCGAGCCAGAATGAGCAGCTTGCGGGCCACGTCCATGCCGTTGAGATCGTCGCGCGGATCCGGCTCGGTAAAGCCGTTGCCACGGGCAATCTTGGTTGCGTCGGAGAAAGCCATCCCTTCGTCCAGCTTGCCGAAGATAAAGGAGAGCGAACCGGACAGCACGCCGTCGAAGGCGCGCAGCTTGTCACCGGCCTTGATCAGGTTCTGCAGGTTCTCGATGACCGGCAGGCCGGCGCCCACGTTGGTCTCGTACAGGAACTTGCGACGGGTCTGGCGGGCGGTGCGGCGCAGCGCCTTGTAGTAATCGAGCGACCCTGTGTTGGCCTTCTTGTTCGGGGTGACCACGTGGAAACCGGCGGCGAGGAAGTCGGCGTACTGGACGGCGATGGCCTCAGAGGAGGTGCAATCGACGATCACTGGGTTGATGAGGTGGCTCTCTTCCACCAGCTTCTTCACCGCCTCCAGGCTGAAGCTGTCACGGGCTTCCACCAGCTGTTCACGCCAGTTGGCGAGGTTCAGGCCATCCTTGTTGACCGCCATCTGGCGGCTGTTGGCGATGCCCACTACCCGCAGGCCAGTGCCCTGCTCGGCCAATACCGGCTGCTGGCGGGCAATCTGATCCACCAGGGCTGCGCCGACACCGCCGACACCGACCACGAACAGGTCGATGAACTGCTGGCTGCCGAAGAAGTTCTGGTGGCAGGCCTTGATGGCTTCGGCCACCTTGCGATCCCGCACCACCGCAGAGATGGAGCGCTCGCTCGAGCCCTGGGCAATGGCGACGATGTTGATGGAGGCTTGTGCCAGCGAGGTGAAGAAGCGGGCCGCCATCCCCTTGGAGGTGCGCATGCCGTCACCGATGAGGGAGATGATCGCCAGATCCTGCATGATCTCCAGCGGATCCAGCAGCTGGTTCTTGAATTCGAGCTCGAACTCGCGCTCCAGCACCTTGCGGGTCTTGTCGCAGTCATAGCTGTGGATACAGAAGCTGACGCTGTATTCGGAGGATGACTGGGTGATGAGGACGATGCTGACCCCGGCGCGGGAGACGGCGGAGAAGATGCGGCCGGCCATGCCCACCATCCCCTTCATGCCGGGGCCGGAGACGTTGAACATGCACATGCCGGAGAGATCCGAGATGGCCTTCACCTTTAGGTCGTCATCCCCCTGCTCGACCCCGATGAGGGTGCCCGGCCCCTGCGGGTTGAAGCTGTTCTTGATGAGGCAGGGAATGTGGAACTGGGCCACCGGCGCGATGGTTTTCGGGTGCAGTACCTTGGCACCGAAGTAGGAGAGCTCCATCGCCTCCTTGTAGGAGAGGGTCTTCAGCAGATAGGCGTCCGGCACCAGGCGTGGGTCGCAGTTGTAGCAGCCCTCGACGTCGGTCCAGATCTCGCAGCACTCGGCATCGACGCAGGCGGCCAAGACGGCTGCGCTGTAATCCGACCCGTTACGGCCCAGCAGCACGGTCTCCCCCTTGTCGCTGCCACCGGTAAAGCCCGGCATCAGGTAAAGGCAGTCGGAGCGCAGGCCCTTGGCGGCGAAGCGCAGGCGGGAGGCTTCGATGTCCACGTGGGCCTCGAGGTAGCCGCCGTCGGTCACCAGCAGCTCTTCTGGCACAATGAGGTCCAGTTCGAGGCCGCGTACCCGCAGCAGTTCGTGCATGAAGGCGATGGAGAGGTTCTCGCCCCGGCTCAGGATGCGGGCCTGCACGTTGTCCGGGCAGAGCCCCAGCAGGCGGATGCCCTGCATCAGCCGCTCCACCTGATCCAGTTCGCTGGTGAGACGGGCCTGCAGCGCCTTGTCATCCAGCGCCGGATAGGCTGCCTTCAAGCCGGCCAGCAGGCGGGAGAAGATACCGTTGATTTCAAACAGGGTGCTGCTGGCATCCATGCCGCGGCTGGTCTGCTCCACCAGCGCCACCAGGTGGTTGGTCACCTTGGCCGGTGCCGACAGCACCAGGGCAACCTGGGATTGGCCGTGGGTATTCACCGCGATATCGGCGACCCGTAAAAAACGCTCTGCATCGGCCAGTGACGACCCGCCAAACTTCAACACTCTCATCGCTATCTCCCTGTATTCCCTGCAAATTGATCCGCTAATCGGTCTGGAAACTGTCTGAAAACAACCCAACAAAAAAGGCCCGTACTGGGTGGGTACGGGCCTTTTTCTGATTTCTGTGCTTGTTCGTCAGCGCATCAACCGGCCCCAGTGCCACCTGTGGTGGTACCGGTAATAATGGTGGTGGTGATGACGTTGGTGAATAACTGCATGACGAACACTCTTGAACGAAGCTGGCTTTTAGCAATACCGCGCCGGGCGCCGGGCTGTCAACCTAAACCTCTTTGCCAAGTTTGCGGGCAAGGTCTTTGCAGAGCAGATGGAGCATGTTCAAATCCCGCTGCGGCAGCATGGGCACCCGGTCCATCACCCATTGATGCAGTTTTTCATCCTGCGAAACACCGAGATCACCAAGAATTTCTGCTGTTTTACTTTTCAGTACCCGAACCTGTCCGACGTTATCAATATTTTCTGCTAGCACCTCGGGCTCATCGAGCAACTGGCTCAGCTCGTAGGCGTACAGCATGATCGCCTGGCCCAGGTTCAGGGACGGGTAGCTCACCTTGAGCGGCAGATAGCTGATGAGATCGACCTGGGCCAGTTGCTCGTTGGAGAGCCCCGACTCCTCGCAACCAAACACGATGGCCACCTTCTCAAGGGAAGGCTTGGCCTTGATCTGGTCACGGATCTCGGCCGGAGTGAGGTAGTGCTGGTAACGGCCGCGCTGGCGGGCAGTGGTGGCCACCACCAGATCCATGTCGGCCAGCGCCTCCTCCAGGGTGTCGAACGCCTCGGCCTGGGTCAGGATCTCCTGCGCACCGTGGGCTACCCAGCTCGCCTCCTCCTCTTCGTGCACCCGGCTTGCCACCAGTCGCATGGCATCAAAGCCCATGGTTTTCATGGCGCGGGCGGCGGCGCCCACGTTGGCAGGGCGGGCGGGGGCCACCAGCACAAAATAGAGTTTCATCGGGTCTTCTCCTGGGCAGGGCCGAACGTGCAAACCACAGCGGAACGTCGGCAAAACAGGGGCGCAATCTACCGTTTTCACCCGAAAATTGCCACTTGAACAGACGTTTGAATGTTGCCATAGTGGCCAGGAATGTGGACAAATTGCAGCCAATCCCAAGCGCCATCGGCCCGACAGATCACAAGGAAGAGAGAGATGCAGCAGCCATTGGAACAGGCCGTCGCCGAGACGATTCTGCAACGCTTCGAGTCGTTTTACAGCCGGTTTCTCGAAATCACCCAGGGCAGCAAGAGCCGTTTTGAAAACAGCGACTGGCTGGGGGTGCAGCTGGCGGGGCGCGAGCGCATCCGCCTCTATGACCACCACGTGGGGGCGACGGCCGGCTCCATTCGCCAGATGATGGGAGAACACCACGCCACCCAGGAGCTGCTCAAGCGGGTGAAGAGTGCCTTCAGCGACCTGCTGCCCAAGTGCGAGAACTTCGAGGTGGCGGAGTCCTTCTTCAACTCCGTCTACCGCCGCATCTTTCGCCATCGCAACATCCGCGACGAGAACCTCTACATCCACCCCTTCGTCAGCCGCGGTGACAAGCCCGATCTGAGCGCGTTGCTGCGCATCTATCGCACCGATCTCGCCCACCTGCCGCAGACTCTGAGCCAGCTGCTGGGGGATTACAGCTTCACCCTGCCCTATGAGGACAAACAGCGGGATATTGTCGATATCCATCGTCATCTTGCCGAGAACGGCCCGCATATTCTGCACGATGAGCCTTTCGCCATCGAGCTATTGAGAGAGGTCTTCTACCGCAACAAGGGGGCCTATCTGGTGGGGCTGATCCGGGCAAGGGAGCAGGTCTTTCCCTTCATCCTGCCCCTGCTCAGCACCGGCCAGAGCATCTATGTGGATACCGTCATCTTCGAGCCGGATCTCGCCTCCATCGTGTTCGGCTTCGCCCGCGCCTACTTCATGGTCTATGCCCCGGAGCCGGCGCTGTTCGTCGCCTTTTTACGCCAGATCATGCCCCACAAGCCGGACTACGAGATCTACAACGCCATCGGCTGCCAGAAGCACGGCAAGACCGAGCTCTATCGCCACTATCAGCACCATCTGGCCCAGAGTCGCGAGCAGTTCGTCATCGCGCCGGGCATCAAGGGGATGGTGATGAGCGTGTTCACCCTCCCCTCCTACGACGTGGTGTTCAAGGTGATAAAGGACGAGTTCACGCCCCCCAAGGACGTGAGTCACGAGCAGGTGAAGGCGAAGTACCGGCTGGTAAAGCAGCACGACCGGGTGGGACGGATGGCCGATACCCAGGAGTTCACCAACTTCGAGTTTCCCCTCGATCGCATCTCGCCGGAGCTGCTGGCCGAACTCAAGGCGGTAGCCCCCTCGGCGCTCACCATCACCGCCGACAAGCTGGTGATCAAGCACCTCTACACAGAGCGCAAGATGATCCCGCTCAACCTCTATCTGGACAAGGCAGACGAGCAGCAGACCCGGCTCGCGCTGGAGGAGTACGGCAACGCCATCAAGCAGCTGGCGGCAGCCAACATCTTCCCGGGAGACATGCTGTTCAAGAACTTCGGCGTCACCCGCCACGGCCGGGTGGTGTTCTACGACTACGACGAGATCTGCTACATGACGGAGTGCAACTTCCGCCAGATCCCGCCACCGCGCTACCCCGAAGACGAATGGAGCGCCGAGCCCTGGTATTCGGTGGCCCCCAACGACATCTTCCCCGAGGAGTTCGCCACCTTCCTGCTGCAAAAGCCGCAGGTGCGCGAGATCATGTTGGCGCTGCACAAGGAGATGTTCGACGCCAACTACTGGAAGATGCTGCAGAGCAACATCAAGGAGGGGGTGTTCGAGGATGTCTATCCCTACCGGCGCAAGAAGCGCTTCAAGTTCCAGCGCGGCGGCTAGCCGATCCGCCCTCGTTGCAAAAGGGAGTGCAAATAGCAAAAGGGACGCCGTGGCGTCCCTTTCTGCATCCGGCTGCGCGCGCTACGACAGTCTTTGACAAAAACGTCAGTTACTTGGCGGCAGGCATGGCGTCGAAGGTGAGCAGTGCCGCCTTGTTGGCGTCGCTCAGCACCAGCTGCTGGCCGCTGATCTGGAAGCTCGCCACTTTCTCCAGCGTCTGCAGGTAGAGCATCTCCTTGCCGGCCAGCTCGCCCATGCACATCATGCGGGTCGAACCCATGGGGCCCAGCGCCAGTACCCCGTCACCCTGCTGGGTGATGCTGCCGAAATAGCGGTTGCAGCCGCCTTTGCCCGCCACCTTGTCGCCGGCCACTTGCAGGGTAAAGGTGTCGCCGCTCGCCCCCTGCAGTTGCCAGGTGGAGGCTTGCAGTTGCGTCAGTTTGGAACCAGTAGCCATGGCGCAGCCCCCCAGGGCCAGCGCGGCCAGCAAAGTCAGTTTCTTGTTCATGGATTCACCTCTCGATATCAGCGAAATAGGGGAAGAAACAGGATGATGGGGGCCTGTGTATCATGAGACCAGAGCAAATCAAAACTGTTTTATTGTGATCGGGGTTCCCTTTACTAACAGCTGGCATGTGCCATGCTTGTATTCCTGTTCCGGACCCAGGGAGGGGAAAAGAATGGTCAAATCATCCGTCATCGCACTCGTCTCATGCCTCAGCCTCACCGCCCAGGCCGCCGACTGGGATTTCCTCAAGAACGATACCGACAGCCAGCTCTACGTCAAAAGCTACTCAGGTGTCCTGCTCGGCAGTCAGACTCATCACAACGACAGTTTCGATCTCTGGCTCATCAATACCGGCTATCAATATCCGCTGCACGATGGCGTCAGCCTTTACATGGAAGCAGGCCCGGCCATCGGCCCCAGCAGCGAGCAATCCGGCTACAACCTGAGCTCTGGGGTGCGCTACCAGCTCTCCCCCATGCTCAACATCGGCAGCCAGCTCAAACAGCTGGAGGTGAACAAGCCCAGCACCCTGCTGGAGCTCAACACCAGCCTGCTGTTGACCCCGCAGCTGGCCATCACCGCCAACTACGGCGTCAGCGCCTTTCGCACCGAACAATCACTCAGCGTCGGGGTCGGCTTCAACTTCTAGCGGATTCAGATTAGCCGGGTGGCACTCACCAGCACGCCGTTGAGATCGGCGTAGACATAGTCACCCGGATGTATGGTCACCCCGGCAAACGACACCACCGCATCCAGCTCACCCAGCCCCCGCTTCTCGGTCTTGACCGGGCAGGGTGCCAATGCCTTGACCCCCAGCGCCAGTGTCGCCAGCGTGCCCACGTCGCGCACGGCGCCGTAGATCACGATTCCTTCCCAACCTTGCTCCGCCGCCTTGATCGCCAGCTGATCGCCGAGCAAGGCGCGGCGCAGGGAGCCACCGCCATCGATCACCATCACCCGCCCCTGCCCGGGCCGGTTGACCAGCTCCCGCACCAGGCTATTGTCCTCGTAACAGGAGAGAGTGACCGCCTGGCCGTGAAACAGCACCTTGCCACCAAAATTTTGAAACAGCGGCTCCGCCACCTGCAGAGCATCGCCATACTCGTCACAGAGATCGGGCAGTAGATCCAGCATCATAAGTCTCCTTCCATGGACATGAATTCGCTCATTCTTTCATCAAGCAGAGCCCCTGACAATCCAGTGGGATTCAATTCTGCCCAGATGGTGTGGCTCCCCTGCCAGCAACACCGGCAGCAGCCAGAGCTCCCCCTGTTCCACCCAATAGATGGCATTCTGGCCAAAACGGGCTGCCAGCCGGATGGCCTCGCTGCGCGGGCAGGCCAGCAGCAGCGACGACTCCTGCCATGTTTCATCCAGCGAACTGCCCCTACAAGGCCCCATCACCTGCCAGCCAGGCATGGCTGCAATGGCTCGCCGCAAGGCCCGCTGACGGCGGGTATTGCGACGCATTCCCAGCTGGCGACTGGCCGGATTCCAGGCCGTCACTATGGCGTAGGCAGGCCATTTCGGCGCCGAAAAGGGTGCAATAAAGCAGATTTTTCTGTAGTTTTCCCACAAATTCATGTCAACCACATGTTACATTCCATTACATTTTATAGGGGCGAAAATGGGGGCAACCCCAAGTATCATGCTGTGAACTCAGGGTTTGACCTATATCAAACCAGAGTTAAAAAGTTGCTATCTGACGGCAAAGAGTGTTGTTATGCGCCTGTTAACTGATAAAATGCAGCCACTTTTGTAATGGACTACCTTTCCAGGCTTCTCTCGATCAGACTTATTGAGAGCCTATGTGTGGCACAGGGATGTTTGCCAACGCTGATGCCAAATTCGCGATAATCCGACCTGATATTCATACCCAGGATGACGTAATTAATTTTCAGGACCGGTCGGGTAACGCCAAAGAGTGTTAAAATTTAGATAATTAACTGATAAGAATCTGGGAATACTCATGCAAACACCACACATTCTGATCGTCGAAGACGAACTGGTCACTCGCAATACCCTGAAAAGCATCTTCGAGGCAGAGGGCTATATCGTGCTCGAAGCCAA
The DNA here is from genome assembly GCF_019048665.1 of Aeromonas sp. FDAARGOS 1408. Classification (NCBI taxonomy): domain Bacteria; kingdom Pseudomonadati; phylum Pseudomonadota; class Gammaproteobacteria; order Aeromonadales; family Aeromonadaceae; genus Aeromonas; species Aeromonas sp. FDAARGOS 1408. The sequence goes on from NZ_CP077394.1 coordinate 2,765,521, forward strand.
CAATGGCGACGAGATGCATCAGGCCCTGACTGCCCACACCATCAACCTGGTGATCATGGACATCAACCTGCCGGGCAAGAATGGCCTGCTGCTGGCTCGTGAGCTGCGTGAGGACGACAACATTGCCCTGATGTTCCTGACCGGTCGCGACAACGAAGTGGACAAGATCCTGGGTCTGGAAATCGGCGCCGACGATTACATCACCAAGCCGTTCAACCCCCGCGAGCTGACCATCCGTGCCCGCAACCTGCTGAGCCGCACCATGAACGTGGCCGCCGGTGGCGAAGAGAAGAAACTGGTGGAGCGTTACCTGTTCAACGGCTGGGCACTGGACATCAACAGCCGCGCCCTGGTCAGCCCGGCTGGCGACATGTTCAAGCTGCCGCGCTCCGAGTTCCGCGCCATGCTGCACTTCTGCGAAAACCCGGGCCAGATCCAGACCCGCGCCGAGCTGCTCAAGAAGATGACTGGCCGTGAGCTCAAGCCCCACGACCGTACCGTGGATGTCACCATCCGCCGCATCCGCAAGCACTTCGAGAGCGTCAACGACACCCCCGAGATCATCGCCACCATCCACGGCGAAGGCTATCGCTTCTGCGGCGAGCTGGAGCAGGAGTAATCCTCCCTCCCGAGTTGAAAAGGCGCCGATGGCGCCTTTTTTCATTGCAGCTGCTTTCAGGAGTGCCGGTCAGGCAGTGAGCCTCGCCCAGAAACGGACAACAAAAAGCCCACTCGCAGGAGTGGGCTTTTTGCATCAAGGCTGGAGCGGGCAGCGGGAATCGAACCCGCATCATCAGCTTGGAAGGCTGAGGTAATAGCCATTATACGATGCCCGCCTGGCATCAAAACTTGCTTGGTGTGATGGGGAAACCCCACGACAGACAGCCGTTTCGGCTGAGGTGACAACGGCCTTGGCCATTATCAGGAATTTGGAGCGGGTGATGGGAATCGAACCCACGTATGCAGCTTGGGAAGCTACCGTTCTACCATTGAACTACACCCGCGTCAGGGCCTCTACTATATGCATTTTGCCGCCGAGCGCAATCACCCCGATACGGTTTTTTACCATAAATCAATCTGTTCGACCAACTAATGAGCAGCAAGCCGCTTTTTCCATCAATCGTTTTCACCGGCCGGAATTTACAAGGTTGCCAAGCCTGGGGGGCGAGGATAGTCTTGCGCCACTCGACGCGAGGATGGTGGTAATGGATAAAAAAACGCAAAAACGACTCTATGGCTGGTTGCGCAATCAATCGAGCCACGGCCGGCGCTGGATCGGCCTCTCCATCGGCTTTGGCCTGGGGCAGGGCATCCTGATGGTGGCGCAGGCCTGGCTGCTGGCCACCCTGCTGCACGGCTTCATCATCGAAGACGCCACCCCGGCGGGATCCATTCCCCTCTTCATTACCCTGCTGCTGGTCACCCTCGGCAAGGCGGTGCTGGCCTATGGCCGCGAGGTGGCCAGCTTCAAGGCAGGCAGCGCGGTGCGCCAGGCCATCCGCGAGCTGGTGCTCACCCGCCTCGGCCGGTTGGGACCGGCCTACATCCAGCGTCGACCGGCCGGCAGCTGGGCCAGCCTGCTGCTGGAGCAGATTGAAAACATGCAGGATTTCTTCTCCCGCTACCTGCCGCAAATGGCAATTGCCGTGTTCATTCCGGTGGTGATCCTGGTGGCCGTATTCCCGGTCAACTGGGCCGCTGGCCTCATTCTGCTGGGCACGGCGCCCCTCATTCCGCTGTTCATGATCCTGGTGGGGGTCGGTGCCGCCGATGCCAACCGCCGCAACTTCCAGGCGCTGGCCCGTCTCTCCGGCCACTTCCTCGATCGCCTCAAGGGGCTGCGCACCCTGCAGCTCTTCATGCGCACCCAGGCGGAAGGGGATGCCATTCGCGATGCGTCGGAAGATTTTCGCGAACGCACCATGGAGGTGCTGCGCCTTGCCTTCCTCAGCACCGCCGTACTGGAGTTCTTCGCCGCCCTCTCGGTGGCGCTGGTGGCCGTCTACTTCGGGTTCTCCTATATCGATCACCTGAACTTCGGCCACTATGGCACCAAAGTTACCCTCTTTACCGGCCTGTTCGTGCTGTTTCTGGCTCCCGAGTTCTACGCCCCGCTGCGCGAGCTCGGTGCCCACTACCACGCCAAGGCGCAGGCCATCGGCGCCGCCGAACAGCTGCTGGAGTTCCTCGAGGCCGAGGTGAGTGAACCCGCCTCAGGCAATGCGCCGTTCCATGCCGACTCCCCCATCAGGGTGGAAGCCCGCGCCCTGGAGGTGCTGAGCGCCGAGGGCAAGGTGCTGGTCGGCCCCATCGACTTCACCCTGGAAGCGGGTTCACGCACCGCCCTCATCGGCATCAGCGGCGCCGGCAAGAGCTCGCTGGTCAACGCCCTGCTCGGCTTTGCCCCCTATCGCGGCGAGCTCAAGGTCAACGGCCAGGAGCTGGCCAGCCTCGACATGAGCCAGTGGCGCAGGCAGCTGGGCTGGCTCTCCCAGAACCCGCAGCTGTTCCACGCCTCGCTGCGTGACAATCTGCTGCTGGCCAAACCCGCCGCCAGTGACGGCGAACTGGAAGAGGCCCTGAAACGGGCCCAGGCATGGGAGTTCGCCATGGAGAAGGGACTCGACTATGCGGTGGGGGATCAGGCCGGCGGCCTCTCGGTCGGCCAGGCCCAGCGCCTGGCACTGGCCCGTACCTTGCTCAAGTCCACCCAGCTGATGGTGCTGGACGAGCCGACCGCCAGCCTGGATCGCCACTCCGAGCGAGCCATCATGACCACGCTGGAGCAGGTCATCGCCAACCAGACCCTGCTGATGATTACCCACCGCCTCGATCAGCTCACCAAGATGGACCAGATCCTGGTGCTGGAGCGTGGCAAGCTGGTGGAGCAAGGCAACTTCCAGCAACTCAGTACCTCGCAGGGGCCGTTTGCCCGCCTGCTCTCCCAACGTAACGAGGGTTCTCTCGATGACTGATCTCTTGCCGTTTCTGCGCCTCTATCGCCAGCACTGGCTCAGCCTCTCCATCGGTCTGCTGCTGGCCCTGGTCACCTTGGCGGCCGGGATGGGACTGCTGTCGCTCTCCGGCTGGTTCCTCTCCGCCGCCGCCGTGGCGGGGCTGACGGCGGCCACCCGCGATCACTTCAACTACATGACGCCGGCCGGCGGGGTGCGCTTCTTCTCCATCATCCGCACTGCCGGCCGCTGGGGTGAGCGAGTGGTGAGCCACGACGCCACCTTCCGGGTGCTGACCCGGCTGCGGGTTTGGTTCTGGCAAAAGCTCTCGCCGCTCTCCACCGGCGCCCTGGCAGGCTTTCGCCAGGCGGACCTGCTCAACCGGCTGGTGGCCGACATCGACGCCATGGACCACGTCTACCTGCGGCTGGTTACCCCCATAGGTGCGGCCCTGCTCAGCACTGCCGGTCTGGTGCTCTTTCTCTCCTTCTTTGACAGTGAGCTGGCACTCACCCTGGGCGCCATCCTGCTGTTTGGCATGATTGCCCTGCCGCTGGTGTTCTATTTCCTCGGTCGCAAGCCCGGACAGGCGCTGATAGCGGAAAAATCGCGCCTGCGTACCCGTCTGGTGGACTATCTGGACGGTCAGGCCGAGCTGCAGATGTTTGCCGCCGCCCCCCGGGCGCGCGACGAGCTGCAGCAGGCCGAGCAGGCGCTGATCCAGGCCCAGGCCCGCATGGCCCGGGTGAGCGGGCTGGCCAACGGCTCGGTGCAACTGCTGAGCGGCTGGACCCTGACCCTGATGCTGTGGCTGGCCGGCCACGGGGTGGCTGGCGCTGCGCCGGATCCCATCACGGCGCTGATGGTGTTCGCCACCCTGGCCAGCTTCGAGGCGCTGATGCCGCTGGCCGGTGCCTTCCAGCACCTCTCCACCAGCCTCACCTCGGCCCGCCGCCTCAACGAGATCCTGCAAGAGGCCAAGGCCCCCGAGTGGGGCCACGAAGAGCGCCACGCGCAACAGGGGGCGCTGCAGATAAGCGACCTCTATTTCAGCTACCCAGGCAACCCGCAGCCGGTGCTGCGCGGCTGCACCCTGCAGTTGCAGGCCGGCGAGAAGCTGGCGCTGCTGGGCCAGACCGGCTGTGGCAAGTCCACTCTGATGGGACTGCTGACCCGCGAATGGCACCCGCAGGCCGGCAAGATCCTGCTCGATGGCAAGCCGCTCACCGACTACAGCGAAGGGGCGCTGCGCGCCTCTCTCTCGGTGGTGAGCCAGCGGGTGCACCTGTTTGCCGATACCCTACGCGGCAACCTCAAGCTGGCCGCCCCCCATGCCAGTGACGAGCAGCTGGTGCAGGTGCTGACCCAGGTCGGCCTTGCCAACCTGCTGGAAGATGACAACGGCCACAGCGACAGCGGGCTCGATGCCTGGCTGGGGGATGGCGGCCGGCCGCTCTCCGGTGGCGAGCGCCGCCGCATCGGCATCGCCCGCGCCCTGCTGCACGACGCGCCGCTCTGGCTGCTGGATGAGCCGACCGAAGGGCTCGACAGCCAGACCGAGCGGGAGATCATGGAACTGTTGTTCCGGCTAGGGGCAGATCGCACCCTGCTGCTCATCTCCCACCGTTTGCTGGGGCTGGAGCAGATGGACCGGATCGCCCTGATGGAAGAGGGGCAGATCCGCCTCTGCGCCCCCCATCAGACGCTGCTGGCGGACGACTACTACCGCAGCCTGCATCAGCGGCTGGCGCCGGCCTGATGAGCAACGAGAGAGGGGCGCCCGGTGCGCCCCTCTCTCATGACAGCAGGCAAGTCATCTTTGCCGGCAGCGTGAAGCCGCACAGGCAACACGTGGCCGGATCCTTGTCACACCCCGTCCATACGGCTAAAAATGGGGCTGGTCGCCACCGTCGACTGGCCCCTATAATGGCCCCTTCGTTATTCCACAAGATGCCGACATGGAGCGCCTGCGCCTTGCTACTGTCCTCATCACCGACACAAGATACGAGACGATGAAACGCCTGATCCTGATGATGCCCCTGATTGCCTCCGGCTGCGCCGACTTTGCCTTCAACAGCAATCTGGACAGAGAGAACTTCGACGAGTACTTCAAGCCGGGCAGCGTTCAGATCTATGAACAGGGCCAGCTGGCAGATCTCAACTACCTCTACCTCGGCACCGTCGAAGGAGAGTCCTGCCAGAGCGATGCCAAGCAGCCGATCCCCAACGCCGGTGAGGCCCGCACCCTGGCCCGCCGCCGTGTGGCCGACATGGGCGGCAACGGCGTCACCTTCGACAAGTGCGCCGAATTCAGCGACACCCCGGGCTGCCTGAAGCAGGTGATCTGCTACGGTCAGGCGCTGAAAGTCGCCACCGAGAAATAAGCGTCAACTGCAAGGAGCCTGCATGGCACTGGCCATCGTTCGCCTCGGCACACCCCGCCTGCCCGACGAGGGACTGCGGATCGGCACAGTGCGCCGCCCGCCCCGCGGCGTGCCCAAAACCGAGTTTGCCAGCCAGGATTGGTACGACGTCTGGTTCCCCAATCTCGCCCCCAGCAACGACACCATGAAGCTGGGCCAGGCTGCCGAGACGCCCGCCCAGTGGAGCGCCTTCTGCAAACAGTACAAGGCAGAGCTGGCCACTCCCGCCGCCAGGCACGATCTGGCGCTGCTGGCCGCCCTCTCCCACACCACCAACCTGTCGGTGGGCTGTTACTGCGAGCAGGAGTCCCGCTGTCATCGCGCCATCTTGCGCGAGCAACTGACCGCCGCCGGCGCCGCCATGCGCGCCGAATAACGCCGCTCACATCAGACAGAAAAGGGCATCGAGAGATGCCCTTTTGCTTTGCTGCCGCACTTGTTGGCCCCTAGCGGACCAGCTGACGCAGCCGCGCCTCCTGCTCGGCGGTGATGCCGGTGGCCACCACGGCGTCCGGCGCGCCGGCCAGCCACTCGGCCACATCCGCCACCGTCTCCTCCAGCGGCCGAAAGTTGAGGCCCTGTACGATGGCCGCCTCGGCGCTGATGAGGCCATAGCCGGCATACTCGGGCTGTGCATTGGGCAACAGGGTCGGGTAGCTCTGCCAGGGCTCCACCCCGGCGGCCAGCAGCGCGGGCCAGGGCGCCCATTCGGGCAGGATCGGGGTCGCGGGGGCCAGCCTGGCGGCCAGGCGATCCACCCAGTCGCTCAGCGCGATACCGGGCTTGACCAGATTGAAGATGCCGCTCAATTGCTGCTCGGCGGCCCGCAGCACGAACTCGGCGCAGTCGCGCACGTCCAGATATTGCAACCGATCTTCCCCCTGCCCCGGCAGCAGCCAGGGGCCGCCCCGCTGCACCCGCGTGACCCACCAGGCCAGCCGGCCGGTGGGATCATGGGGGCCGCACAAGACGCCCGGGCGCAAGATGCAGAGCCGCTCGCCCCAGCGGGCACGATAGGTCGCCTCGCACAACACCTTGAGGGGGCCGTAATCCTCCGCCATCTCCCCCTCGGCCATCTCGTGCAGCGGCGCCGACTCGTCCTGCCCCGGGTGGGCGAAGTCGCGATAGACACTGATGGTGGAGATGAAGATAAGCCGCTCGCAGCACCCGAGCAGGGCGGCCGACAGGCTCGCCGCCTGTTCGGGGCGATAGCAGCAGGTGTCGATGGCCAGATCCCAGCCATCCTGATGGCGATGCAGCGGGGTCAGGTCCTGATCCCGGTCCCCCTGCAGCTGGGTGAGCTCGCGCCAGTCCGGATGCTGGCGCCGGCCGCGATTGAACAAGGTCACCTCGTGGCCCCAGTCCAGCGCCAGTGAGGCGAGATGGCGACCCAGAAATCCGGTGCCGCCGATGATCAGCAGTTTCATCCCTGTCTCTCCTGTGCGGCGCGGCCCATCCTCGATGGCCACGCCGGTTGTGCCGGCCCACCCTGCCGGCGGACGGCCCTTTCACTCTTCCTGCGCCCACCCTACGCAAGTTGGCGGCGCGATACAGCCTTCGGGCGGCCGGGATGGGAGCAAGATCACGACAAGCGGGTTAGCCTGCGTTTTAAGGGCTGCTGTGCTACATTGCCGGGGTTTTCAGTCAGGATCCGCCATGAAGTTCGAAATCGACACCCTGGGTATCATCCGCTCTCCCTACAAGGAGAAGTTCGCCATCCCGCGCCAGCCCGGTCTGGTCAAATCGGCCCGCGCCCGCCTCGAGCTGCTGCCCCCCTACGATCAGCCGGACGTGCTGCGCGGCATCGAGCAGTTCTCCCACCTCTGGCTCAGCTTCGTGTTTCACCAGACCATGGCGCAGGGCTGGCACCCGACGGTGCGACCGCCACGCCTGGGCGGCAACGAGCGGGTCGGGGTGTTTGCCACCCGCTCCACCTTTCGTCCCAACCCGCTCGGCCTCTCGGTAGTCGAGCTGCACGGGGTCGGCCGTGAGCGCGGCAAGCTCTGGCTCGAGCTGGGGGCGGTGGACCTGCTCGATGGCACCCCCATCGTCGACATCAAGCCCTATATCCCCTATGCCGACAGCCTGCCGGATGCCCGCGGCGGTTTCGCCCCCGATGCCCCCACCCCGCCGCTGGCGGTGAGTTTCAGCCCCGAGGCGGAGCAGCAGCTGCAGCCCTGGCTAAAGGCCCAACCCGAGCTGCGCCAGCTGGTGAGCGAGGTACTGGCCCAGGATCCCCGCCCCGCCTACAAGAAGGGCAAGCCGGATGACAAGGAGTACGGCGTCAGGCTGTTTGACTGCAACGTGCGCTTTCGCATCAGCGAGCCCAGTTGTCTGGTGCTCGCCATCGAGCCGGCCCAGTGAGCCAGCCATAAAAAAACCACCCGTTCGGGTGGTTTTTTGTCAGTCATGATCCTTGTGCCTGAGGGCAATCTGGCGAAATTCCTCCTCGCAAGCGAGGAAGGCATCGACGATGGCCGGATCGAAGTGGCGGCCACGCCCCTCCACTATGATGGTTCTGGCCTGCTCATGGCTGAAGGCGGGCTTGTAGACCCGTTTCGAGATGAGAGCGTCGTAGACATCCGCCAGCGCCATCAGCCGGCCCGACAAGGGGATCGCCTCCCCCGCCAGCCCGGCCGGATAGCCGCTGCCATCCCACTTCTCGTGGTGAGTGAGGGAGATCTCTCGCGCCAGCCGCAGGAAAGAGTTGGAGCCGAGCTGGGCTTCGGCGCTCGCCAGCGCATCGGCGCCAATCTGGGGGTGGCGCTTCATGATGGCGAACTCCTCGTCCGTCAGCTTGCCCGGCTTGAGCAGGATGGCATCGGGAATGCCCACCTTGCCCACGTCGTGCAACGGCGCCGACTTGAACAGCAGATCGATGGTGGCATCGTCCAGCGGATAGCGCTCCCAGTCGCTGCGGCTCAGCTGCTCCGCCAGCACCTTGACGTAGAACTGGGTGCGGATGATGTGGGCGCCGGTCTCGTTGTCGCGGGTCTCCGCCAGCGAGGCGAGCCCCAGGATGGCCACGTCCCGGGTCAGGTTGAGCTCGTCCTGACGCGCTTTCAGTTCGCCGATCATCTGGTTGGTGCCGGCGGCAATCAGGCCGAACTCATCATCCCGGATCACCGGCACCCGCGCCTCCAGATCGCCGCACTGCACCTGCGCCATGGCGCGAGTCTGATGCATCAGGGAGAGGGTCAGGTTGCGGCCATAGCCGCGAATGATGAGCCAGAGATAACCGAAGGTCACCACCATCACGAAGGCGATCTCCAGCAAGATGTAGTGTTGGGCATCGAGCCGCGGCAGGCTCTTGTCCACCGTGACCAGCCACTCCAGATCCTTGTTGAACAGCAGGAAGAACACAGCGCCAAGCAGGGTCAGGGTGGTGAAGGCGAACAGGGAGAACTTGCGGGAAACCGGCATGGCCAGCGGCTGGTTCAGCACCAGGCAGGCCTGATGTTCCCGCAGCTTGGCCCGCTGCCAGTCCCGCTGCAGCGACAGATCCGCCGCCACCAGGAAGCCCAGGGTGCTCATCCCCAGCAGGATCTTGAGGTGGCTCTCCAGCGGAAAATCATACCGGATGCCGTTGTAGCCAGAGAGCAGCAAGGCCCCCAGCAGGTAGAAGCCCACCTCCAGCCCGAAGCCTCCCAGCCCCTGACCGGACAGCGTCACCTTGCGCAGCAGCTGATCGCGCAGGACAAACATGATGCCAAAGGTCACCAGCGCGGGCCCCAGCAGCTGGGGCAGCGTCAGGCTCTCCAGGAATGGGCAGACCTGCAGCCCGTAAAGACAAAACAGTGACAGCGTCACCCCGTAGTGAAGGGCGCAGCGCCCCGTGATCCTCTGCATGATTCCACCCAAACCTTATCGTCATGACGGCGGGGAGATGACCCCGCCCCTCACAGGCGCCGCAACAGCAGGCTCCCGATCGAATAGCCAGCGCCAAACGAGCAGAGCACGCCGCGGGCCCCCGCGGGAAGGTCGCGATTGTACAGATGGAACGCGATAATGGAACCCGCCGAGCTGGTGTTGCCGTAGCTGTCGAGGATCACCGGCGCCTCCTGCTGGCTGGCATCGTGGCCGAGCAGCTTGCGGGCGATGAACTGGTTCATGGTCAGATTGGCCTGGTGGAGCCAGAGCCGGTTCAGGCTCTCGGCAGTCCAGCCCTGCTCATCGAGCTGGCCGGCGATCTGGTCGCACACCAGCGGCAGCACCTCCTTGAACACCTTGCGCCCCTGCTGGCGGAACAGCTTGTCATCGCCGTAACGGGTGCGCGGGCTGAGCCGGTTTAAAAAGCCGAAGTTGTTGCGGATGTTGTTGGAGTACTGGGTCACCAGCTTGCTGGCAACCAGTTGCCAGGGGTTGGCCACCTGGCAATCGGCCTCCCGCTCCAGCAGCACGGCGGTACAGGCGTCGCCGAAGATGAAGTGGCTGTCTCTGTCGCGAAAATTGAGGTGGCCCGAGCAGATCTCCGGATTGACCACCAGCGCCAGTCGGGCGCTGCCAGCCGCCAGCATGTCTGCCGCCGTCTTGATGCCGAAGGTGGCGGAGGAGCAGGCCACGTTCATGTCAAAGGCCATGCCGCCCGCCCCCAGATAGTGCTGCAGTTCGATGGAGAGGGCTGGATAGGGGCGCGGCATGTTGGAGGCGGCCACTATCACCAGATCTATTTCCCCCGGCTCGCGACCGGCGGCGATCAGCGCCTGCTCAGCGGCGGCCACCGCCATCTCCACCATGATGGAGGGCTTGTCATCGGGTCGCTCGGGCAGCAGCGGCTGCATGATGTCGGGATCCAGCACCCCCTCCTTGCTCACCAGATAACGGCTCTTGATGCCGGAGGCCTTCTCGATGAATTCGCTGCTCGAATGCTGTTTGGCGGGCAGCTGGCCGGCGTCGATGGCGGAAGCGTTCTCCTCGTTGTAGAGATCCACGTACTGGTTGAAGGCGGCCACCAGCGCTTCGTTGCTGACGGCAAAGGGAGGGGTATAGAGGCCTGAGCCACTGATCACGATAGAGGTCATCTTTGCTCCTCGCCGGGTTCACTCCCGGCTTGTTGGTCTGTTCGGGTAGAGAGGGTCACAGCTGGTCGATGGCCGCAGCCAGACCCGCCAGAGTCAGCGGGTGCATGCGCCCGCCGATCAATTCGTTCATCAACTTGATGGAGGGGTGCCAGAGCCACTCCCGCCGCGGGGTGGGATTGATCCACACCAGCTTGGGAAAATGCTGCTGCAAGCGGGCCAGCCACACCTGACCGGCCTCCTCGTTCCAATATTCGACGCTGCCGCCAGGCCAGGTGATCTCGTAGGGGCCCATGGTGGCATCCCCCACCAGGATCACCTTGTAGTCGCTGCCGTAGGTGCGCAGCAGGCGCAGGGTGTCGAAGCGCTCCTCGTGCCTGCGGGCGTTGTCTCGCCAGACAAAGTCGTAGAGACAGTTGTGAAAATAGAAGTACTCCAGGTGCTTGAACTCGTGGCGCAGAGCAGAAAAGAGCCGCTGCACCTCGGCCACGTGGGCATCCATGGAGCCTCCCACGTCGAAGAAGACCAGCAGCTTGACCCCGTTGTGGCGCTCGGGTCTGAGCTTCACATCGAGCCAGCCCTGCCTGGCCGTGCTCCGGATAGTGTCGTCGAGATCCAGCTCATCGGGGTTGCCCTGGCGCACCCAGCGCCTGAGTCTGCGCAGCGCCAGCTGGATGGCCCGTTGTCCCAGAGGGGAATCGTCGCTGAAGTTGCGATAATGGCGCGCCTCCCACACCTTGACCGCCTTGCCATGCTGGCCCTCTCCCCCCATGCGGATCCCTTCCGGGTGAAAACCGCCGTGGCCGAACGGGCTGCTGCCACCGGTGCCGACCCACTTGTTGCCGCCGGCGTGACGCTCCTTCTGCTCGTTCAAGCGCTGGTTGAGGGTCGCCAGCAGTTGGTCGAACCCACCAAGGGATTTGAGCAACGCCTTCTCCTCGGCGCTCAACAGCCGCTCGAACTCCTTGCGCAGCCACTCATCCGGCAGGCTCTCCGGCAGCAGGGGGATGGCGGCCAGCCCTTCGTAATACTCGGCGAAGGCGCGATCGAAGCGATCGTAGTGAGCCTCGTCTTTTACCAGCAGACAGCGGGCAAGCTGGTAGAACTCATCCATGTCGAGGCTGGCCAGCCGGGCTGCCAGCGCTCCGTGCAAGTCCAGCAATTCGCGCAGGCTGCAGGGGAGCTGGTGGCGACGCAGATGGGTAAAAAAGTCGATCAGCATCTAGCTACCACGGCGGGCCAGAAAGGCGAGCTTCTCAAAGAGATGCAGGTCCTGCTCGGTCTTGAGCAGGGCGCCGTAGAGGGCTGGCACCAGCTTGCCGGGCTCGCGGGCGCGCATCGCCTCGGGGGCGATGTTGTCAGCCAACAGCAGCCGGATCCAGTCCAACAGCTCCGAGGTGGAGGGTTTCTTGCGCAGCCCCTCTACTTCCCGCAGCTCGAAGAAGAGATCCATCGCCTCGCCGAGCAGGCTCTCCTTGAGGTTTGGGTAGTGAAGTTTGACGATGGCCTGCATCTCGGCCTTGTCGGGGAAGCGGATGTAGTGGAAGAAGCAGCGGCGCAGGAAGGCATCCGGCAGCTCTTTTTCATTGTTGGAGGTGATGATGACCACTGGGCGCTGGCGGGCCTTGATGCGCTCGCCGGTCTCGTAGACGTCGAACTCCATCCGATCGAGCTCCTGCAGCAGATCGTTGGGAAACTCGATGTCCGCCTTGTCGATTTCATCGATAAGCAGCACCGGGCGCTGGTCGGCAGTGAAGGCCTGCCACAGCTTGCCGCGGCGGATGTAGTGGCTGATCTCCCCCACCCTGGGGTCGCCGAGCTGGGAGTCCCGCAGCCTGGCCACCGCATCATACTCATAGAGCCCCTGCTGGGCCTTGGTGGTGGATTTGATGTGCCAGGCGATAAGTTCGGTGCCCAGATGGCTGGCCACGGCCTCTGCCAGCTCGGTCTTGCCCGTGCCGGGTTCACCCTTGATGAGCAGCGGCTTCTCCAGCACGATGGCGGCATTGACCGCCATCTTGAGCGCCTCTGAGGCGAGATAGCGATCGCTTCCTGCAAATCCCATAACGTCCATTCCTTTGACGACGAGAGACCTTTTCGCGAGGGAGGTCTCAATAAGAAAGAATAAGTTCTATATCTTGTAATAACATATTGTTATAACAAATCGTCACTTCTCATTCAGAAACCACAGGGTAATCTTGTTTCATCGCCGTAACAAACAGGGATAGCACCATGAGCAAAATTTTTGAGGACAACAGCCAGACCATAGGTCACACCCCTCTGGTTCGTCTCAACCGTGTTACCAAAGGCCGCGTGCTGGCCAAGATTGAGAGCCGAAACCCGAGCTTCAGCGTCAAGTGCCGTATCGGCGCCAACCTGATCTGGGATGCCGAGAAGCGCGGCGTTCTGACCAAGGGCAAGGAGATCATCGAACCCACCAGCGGCAACACGGGTATTGCTCTGGCCTTCGTGGCCGCCGCCCGTGGCTATCCCATCACATTGACCATGCCAGCCACCATGAGCCTGGAACGCCGCAAGCTGCTCAAGGCACTCGGCGCCAACCTGGTGCTGACCGAAGGGCCGCTCGGCATGAAGGGGGCCATTGCCAAGGCCAACGAGATCCTCGAGTCCGAGCCCGGCAAATACGTGCTGCTGCAACAGTTTGAAAACCCGGCCAACCCGGAAATCCACGAGAAGACCACTGGTCCCGAGATCTGGGATGCCACCGATGGCGAAGTGGATGTGTTCGTGGCCGGCGTCGGTACCGGCGGCACCATTACCGGTGTCTCCCGCTACCTGAAACAGACCAAGGGCAAGGCGGTGGTCTCCGTTGCCGTCGAACCGAGCGAATCGCCGGTGATCAGCCAGCGTCTGGCCGGCCTTGAAATCAAACCGGGTCCCCACAAGATCCAGGGCATAGGTGCCGGCTTCATCCCGGGCAACCTGGACCTCACCCTGCTGGACCGCGTCGAACAGGTAAGCAGCGATGACGCCATCGAAATGGCTCGCCGCCTGATGGAAGAGGAAGGCATTCTGGCGGGCATCAGCTCAGGTGCCGCCGTGGTGGCCGCAGCTCGCCTCGCCGAGCTGCCGGAGTTTGAAGGCAAGACCATAGTGGTCATCCTGCCGAGCGCTGCCGAGCGCTACCTCTCCAGCGCCCTGTTTGCCGGGGTGTTCAGCGAACAAGAGCTGCAGCAATAAGTGATCGGATTATTTCAAAACAACGGCGCTCCCAGGAGCGCCGTTTCTTTATGGGCTAGACTGAGCACTTGGCAGCGCCAGTCGACCCCTTATTTTTCGGGGTAAAATAACAAGCAAAGCAGTGACGAAAAAAGCAGACATTCTGTGATAAATCTCATATCCTGTGCCGCGTCACGAGGTGTTTGCCGACTAGGTATCACAAAGTAACAAAGTGTTATTTTTCGTTATAAAATAATTTCAGGCCAGCATTGACGCGGCTTGTAGCGCGATAACGGAAAAGAGTTGAGGCAGACACCGAATACTGCACAGAAAATTGACCTGGATTAAACCATTGCAGGTCTGATTTCGTTACTTTACAACATATCCATACTGACACGGTGCGAGAAGGAAGCGTCAAAAGCATCCCTCACACCAAAAAATATCAATAATATGGGGTGAAACCATGTACGAGAAGTCTGTTGTTATTACTGCTGAAAACGGCCTGCACACCCGTCCGGCAGCTCAGTTCGTGAAAGAAGCCAAAGAATTCCAAAGCGAGATCACTGTGGTCTCCGGTGGCAAATCCGCCAGCGCCAAGAGCCTGTTCAAGCTGCAGACCCTGGGCCTGACCAAAGGCACCAACGTGACCATCCAGGCCGACGGCCCGGACGCTCAGAAAGCCGTTGAGAAGCTGGTTGCCCTGATGGACGAGCTGGAGTAATCCAGCTTTATTCCTCCCCCACAGTCGTTTTAATAGGAAGGATTATGATATCTGGCATTCTTGCGTCCCCCGGTATCGCATTCGGCAAGGCGCTTCTTCTGAAAGAAGATGAAATCGTTATCAATCAGGGCAAAATCGCTGCCGAACAGATTGATGCCGAAATCAACCGCTTCCTCGAAGCCCGCACCAAGTCAGCCGCACAGCTGGAAGCCATCAAAGAGATGGCCGGTCGCACCTTCGGTGAAGAAAAAGAGGCCATCTTCGAAGGCCACATCATGCTGCTCGAAGATGAAGAGCTGGAAGGGGATATCAGATCCTTCATCAAAGACAACAAGGCCACCGCTGACAAGGCCATCTACGAGGTCATCGAGCAGTACGCGAAGATGATGGCCGAGCTGGATGACCCCTATCTGCGCGAGCGCGCCACCGACTTCCGTGACATCGGCACCCGTCTGGTCAAGAACGTACTGGGCATCGCCGTTGTCAACCTGAGTACCATCGACGAAGAGGTGATCCTGGTCGCCAAAGACCTGACCCCGTCCGAAACCGCTCAGATCAACCTGAAATACGTGCTGGGTTTCGTCACCGACATCGGTGGCCGTACTTCCCACACCTCCATCATGGCCCGCTCCCTGGAGCTGCCGGCCATCGTGGGCACCAACGACATCACCGAGCGCGTCAAGAATGGTGACGTGCTGGTACTAGACGCGATCAACAACCAGATCGTCCTCAACCCGACTGCCGAACAGCTGGCCAAGTTCAAAGAGATCCAGGCCCAGTTCCAGGCCGAAAAAGACGAGCTGGCCAAGCTGAAAGATCTGCCTGCCATCACCCTGGATGGCCATCAGGTCGAAGTGTGCGCCAACATAGGTACCGTCAAGGATACCGAGGGTGCCATCCGCAACGGCGCCGAAGGCGTGGGTCTGTACCGTACCGAGTTCCTGTTCATGGACCGTGACGCGCTGCCGACCGAAGACGAGCAGTTCAAAGCCTACAAAGAAGTGGCCGAAGCGATGCCGGATCAACCGATCATCGTGCGCACCATGGACATCGGCGGCGACAAAGAACTGCCCTACATGAATTTCCCAAAAGAGATGAACCCCTTCCTGGGCTGGCGTGCCGTGCGGATCTTCTTCGATCGCGCCGACATCATGCACGCCCAGCTGCGGGCCATCCTGCGTGCGTCTGCCTTCGGCAAACTGCGCATCATGTTCCCGATGATCATCTCCGTCGAAGAGTTCCGCAGCCTCAAGGCCACCGTAGAGACGCTGAAAGCCGAACTGCGTGCCGAAGGCAAAGCCTTTGATGAATCCATCGAAGTGGGTATCATGATCGAGACCCCGGCTGCTGCCGTGATGGCTCATCATCTGGCCAAGGAAGTGGATTTCTTCAGTATCGGTACCAACGATTTGACCCAGTACACCCTGGCCGTCGACCGTGGTAACGAGATGATTTCCGCCATGTACAACCCGCTGTCACCCTCCGTCCTGACCCTGATCAAGATGGTTATCGATGCATCCCACGCCGAAGGCAAGTGGACCGGTATGTGTGGTGAACTGGCTGGTGACGAGCGTGCCACCCTGCTGCTGCTGGGTATGGGTCTGGATGAGTTCTCCATGAGCGCCATCTCTGTACCGCGTATCAAGAAGCTTATCCGCAACACCAACTTCGAAGATGTGAAGGCCATGGCTGATCAAGCGCTGAGCTTTGCCACCGCCGCCGAAATCGAAGCCTGTGTAGATAACTTTATTAAGCAGAAGGCAGTCTGCTAAGATCGGCTGCAAACAGCGACAATCATCTCTAGGAGCTTTTACTATGGGTCTGTTTGATAAACTGAAGAAACTGGTTTCCGATGACAGCTCTGATACTGGCGGCATCGAAATTTTTGCCCCGCTGTCAGGCGAAATCGTACCGATCGAAGATGTGCCCGACGTGGTCTTCGCCGAGAAGATCGTCGGTGACGGCATCGCCATCAAGCCGGCCGGCAACAAGATGGTTGCTCCGTGCGACGGCACCATCGGCAAGATCTTCGAGACCAACCACGCGTTCTCGCTGGAATCCGACTCTGGTATCGAGCTGTTCGTTCACTTCGGTATCGACACCGTTGAGCTGAAAGGCGAAGGCTTCAAGCGCATCGCCCAGGAAGGTCAACAGGTCAAGCGCGGTGACACCATCATCGAGTTCGATCTGGCCGTTCTGGAAGCCAAAGCCAAATCTACCCTGACTCCGGTGGTCATCTCCAACATGGACGAGATCAAAGAGCTGGTGAAGATGACGGGTGCCGTGACCGTGGGCGAGACCCCGGTGATCCGCATCAAGAAATAAGGCTGCATGGGCCGAACGCCCATCGCTGCAACAAAAAACCGAAGCCCAGGCTTCGGTTTTTTTATGGGCGCCTTCCAGCTACTCCTTGCCGAAGACCACCTGGTTGCGCCCGTTGCTCTTGGCCTGATAGAGCGCCTTGTCAGCCACCTGCAGCAGGCTGTCGCTGCTCTGCCCCTCGCCTCGGGTAGCGCAGCCCAGGCTCATCGTCAGGGAGAAGCTCTGCCCCTCCCACGCGACCACATGGCCGACAAACTGCCGGCGCAACTGCTCGGCCCGCTCGACCACAAGCTCAGCATCCACCCCGGGCAGGATCAGCAAGAACTCCTCTCCGCCCCAGCGGGCCAGGTGCTCCCCGGCTCGCAGCTGGCCGGTCATGATGCGGGCCACATCACACAGCGCCGCATCCCCGGCGGGATGCCCGTAGCGATCATTGATCTGCTTGAAGTGATCGATGTCGCCCAGGATCACCGAGAAGGGTTCTCCCTGCAGCCAGAGCGCCTGCAGTTGCTGGCCTGCAGCCCGCCGGTTGCCAAGCTCGGTCAGCGGATCGGTGCAGGAGATCCGGCTCACCTCCTCTATCATGCAGTGCAGATCGTGAATGTCGCGCAGGGTCACTATGTGCCAGCCCGGCATGGCATCGGCTTTCAACTGGGCCGTGATGGTAAACCAGCGCTGCTGGCCGTTCTTGCAGTAAAGCAGGGCATTCATCTCGGCCACCGCAGCCCCGCTTGCCAGGCTGCTCATCACCGCCTGGTTCCAACGCGAGATGGCCAGTGCCCGGCTCTCCTCGTCGCGATAGACGGTGGCAAACCAGCTGGCCATGTCAGGCAGATCCGTCAGGTCGTAACCCAGTTGCGCCACGAAAGCCCGGTTCACGAACCTGTGATGGCGGGCGGGGATCTCCGACAGTCGGGTGGGGATGCTGTCCAGCGTCTCGCTGCAGGCCGATTCCGAGATCAGGATAGGAAACGGGATCACGTCGAAGGAGCGAAACAGGATCTGCTGCAGCTCGGTCAGGATCACGGGATCTGTGATGGTCAAGGTAATTCCCTTCACCTGTTGAGGATTTTATTAAAGGTAAATGAGGGGAGAAGAGGGGTAAAGCCCTCATTGAACTGGGCTGGGCTGGGTGCCCGGTTCCCGGCCGCAACACACCCTGCTCTGCGGCTTTGCATCAGCCGTTCGCCACCCTGACAACCTCTCCCGGATGAGCGAAACCAGTTCTTCGACCGGCGCGCTGCCGGCCTGTTACAAATAACATGTTAAAAACACACAGAGATCAAGGTTTTGACACATCTTCGCAGTAACATGGAAAAAGTGGCCCGGAGGCAGGACGCCCACCCGATGAGACCACCCGTGATGCAATGCAAGCCCCGAGAAGGATACGAACATGTTGAAAAATACCGAACAACGTTATGGCAGCCTGAGCATAGGGCTGCACTGGTTGACCCTGCTGCTGATGATCGCCGTCTATGCGCTGATGGAGTTCAGGGACATTTTCCCCAAAGGGTCGGTCGGCCGCGACCTGATGAAGGAGTTTCACTTCATGGTGGGTCTGCTGATCCTGGCGCTGGTGGTGGTGCGCCTGCTGGTACGCGCGAGCAGCCCCTCACCGCGCATCGTGCCCGAGCTCTCCCCCCTGATGCTCAAGCTGGCCAAACTCGCCCACCTGGCGCTCTATGGCTTCCTGATCCTCACCCCGCTGCTGGGCTGGCTGCTGCTGAGCGCGGGTGGCAAGCCCATCCCCTTCTTCGGCCTTGAGCTTCCCGCCCTCATCGCCCCCAACGACGGCCTGAAGGGCACCATCAAGGAGCTGCACGAGACGCTGGCCAACATTGGCTATGCCCTGATTGCCCTGCACGCGGCGGCATCCATCTACCACCACCACGTGCTCAAGGACAACACCCTGACCAATATGCTGCCAGAGCGACGCAGTTAATCCCTTGTCTGCAGAGAGGGGCGTAGTCGCCCCTCTTTTGATCAGGCCTGTTTGGCCACCACCTCGACGGTATCGGCAGCCTTGTTTTTACCTTCAGGCTGCAGTTGCTTGACGTTGCCCTTGCTCTCGCCCTTCTGCTCCTCCTGAGACTGGGACTGGCCGACAAACTGGCCTCCCTTGCGGATGGAGAGGCTCCCGCCCTTGAACAACCCCTTCATCTTGCCGCTTTCGAGTATCTCCACCTCGCTCGAGGCGCAGGTGCCGTCCAGGGTGCCATTGATGATCACATGGGCTGCGCTGACATCCCCTTCAATCCGGCCGCCTTCCATGATGCGTACCGTCCCGCCGTTCAGTTGCAGCGTCCCGACGAACTGGCCATACACATCCAGATTACCCTCCACCTGCAACTCGCCCTTGAAACGGGCCCCCTTGGCGATCACCGTCGTCGTGCTCCCCGCCCCGACCATCTCAGACTCATTGCGCTTTCGTCCAAACATCTTGGTTTTCTCCACCATCAACAGCAGCACCATCAGTAGCAACGGCACTATGGGTAATTTGTAATATGCAGATCCCGCCACATAGAGCAGCAACGCCAGGCCCCAGCAGAACCAGATGAGATACAGCGCGTCACTGCGTGGCCGCATCGCGATGCGAGCCAGGATCCTTTCAGGCATCAATGTCATTGACCATTCCCTCTTGCGGGCAGATGGATGCAAGACCGGGGTCAACCCCTCACTCTCGTTTCCCGCGATACGCGGGTATGGACCTAGCTCAAGCGACCAGATTGACGAAACACTGAAACAAAAAAGCCCCGCCAGATGACGGGGCTGCGATTTCTCAGCAAAGCGAAGCAGGGGCTTAGGGCAGCACCACCCGGCTTTCGCCACCGCCGAGGGCTTCCACCCGCACCTGTACGCCGATCCGCTCCACCAGGGTCTGTACGTGGGAGATGACCCCGATCTGGCGGCCGGCCGCCTGCAGGGAATCGAGGCTTGAGAGCGCCAGATCCAGGCTGTCGGGATCCAGGGTGCCGAAGCCCTCGTCGATAAAGAGCGATTCGACCTGGGTCTGGCGCGACGACAGGCTGGAGAGGGCCAGCGCCAGCGCCAGCGACACCAGGAAGCTCTCGCCGCCGGAGAGGGAGTCCACCGAGCGCACCTCGTCCCCCATGTCGAGATCCACCACCTGCAGTGCCAGATCGGTGCCGGGCACCCGCTCCAGCCGATAGCGGGGGGAGAGCTCGGCAAGCTGGGCGTTGGCCTCCAGCAGCAACCGCTCCAGGGTCAGGCTCTGGGCGAAGGTTCGCAGCTTGGCACCGCTGGCCGAGCCGATGAGATCGGAGAGTCGCTGCCAGTGATCCGCCACCGCCTGCTGGGCGGCCAGCTCCTCCTGCAGGGTGCCTGCCTTGAGGGCAGCCGCCTCGGCCTGGGCTAGCGTGCTCTTGCACTGGAACAGCTGCTCGTCGAGGGCACGGCAGTGCGCCTCCAGCGCCGTCAGCCGGCTGTCGAGCTCCTCTGGCGCCAGCGCTGCCAGCTCGGGGTGATGCTCGCGGTAACGATCCCGCTTGCTCTCCTCCAGCGCCAGCGCCCGCTGCCGCTCGGTCAAACGGGTACGCGCCTCGGCGCGGGCATCCTCCAGCGCCTGCAAGGCGGCGCGGCGCGCCTTGAGCTCATCCGGGCTCATGGCCAGCAGGCGGCGCAGGTCATATTCGGCAATGCCGAGGCTGCTGGCGTGGGCAGCCCAGCGCCCCAGCACCTCCCGCCGCCGCCGGCTGCTCACCTGCTTCTCCTGCTCCAGATGGTTGAGACGGGCCTTGAGCTCGGTCTGGCGCTCACGCAGGGCGCGGGCCGCCCCCTGCATCATCTCCAGCTCGCTGGCCAGCTGCTGCAGCCGCTGCTGCCAGCGATGCTCGACCTGGGCTATCTCCTCGCCCTCCAGACAGGTGGCGCGGCTGGTGACCAGACCCTGCCGTTGCTGTTCATGCTCCTTGTAGTCGCGCTCGAGCTTGTGCAGCAGCTCGCGCTGGGTCTGCAGGCGCGCCTCCTGGGCGCTCAGGGCCGGGGTAAGGCTGGCAATCTCGCCGGCCAACCGCTCCCACTCGCTCTGGCCATGCAGCCAGGCCTCGCAGGCCCGCTGCCACTCGTGCCACTGCTGGCTGCCGAGCCACTGGCGCCAGGGCTGGCCCCCCATCTGCTCGTCGAGCCGGTTGCCCCCCTGCTCGAGGCGCTGGCGCAAGGTCGTCTCCTGCTCGCTCATCGCCTTCACCTCCCCCTCCAGGGCGATGCGCTGGCGGTCTGCCTCCTGCCACTGCTGCTCGAACTGCTGGTACTGGCTGGCCAGCTGGCTCAACTGCTGGCGCACGGCCTGCAACTGCTGCTGCCCCTGCTGGGCCTCACGCAGTTGCTGCTGGCTGTGGGCCAGCCCCTGCTCCAGGCTCTGGCCACGGCCCAGCAGGGTATTCATCAATTCATTCCACTCGATCGGGCTCTGACCTAGCGGCAACGGATGACCGAGCAGGGTATCACCTCCCAGCTGTTGCCAGCGCAAGGTCAGCTGCTCGGCGCGCGTCTCCAGCTCCGGCAGATGTTGCTGGCGCACCGCCAGCTGACGGGCCAGCTCCTGACGCTCGCTCTCGCACTGAATGTATTGGTGATTGAGCCGCTCCCACTCGAGCTCGAGGCCGCGGGCGCGCTCCGCCAGCTGACCCAGAATGCCCGCCACCTGCGGCTGGCTCTGGTGATAGGGGTGCTCCTCGGCACCGCACAGCGGGCAGGGTTCACCGTCGCGCAGGATGTGTCGATGCTGCTCGAAACTGGCGATGGCGCGGGACTGCTCCAGCGCGTGACGTGCCTCGTCCCGTTGCAGGGCGAGCCGCTCACGGGCCGGCGCCAGCTCGTCGCCGAGGATGGCCAGCTTGCCGAGCGCCTGCTCCAGCTGGGCTATCTCTTGCTGCAGGCGACCATGCTGCTCGCCGTGATTGCGACCATAGTCCGCCAGCTCCAGCAGCTGGCGCAGCTGACCCAGCTGTTCGGTCTGCTGCTGCCACTGCTCCTGCGCCTTGGCCAGTCGCCCCTCCCACTGCTGCTCCTGCAGCTCGTGCTGCTGTTGCTGCAACCGGGTCTGCTCACGCAGCCAGTAGTCGCGCTCCTGCTGCCCCTGCTCAAGCTGGTGCTGCAACTGCCTGAGGGCACGCAGCTTGTGCTCGCGCAGGGTAAGGAGCTGCTGCAGCCTGTCGGCATCTTCGGCCCAATCCTGCATGGCGGTGAGCAGGGGCTGCCATTGGCGGGCGACCGGCGCCAGCTCCTTGTGCTCCTCAAGCCAGGCGCCCCACTGCTGGTGCTGGGCCTTGAGCAGATCCACCTGCTGGCGCTGCTGGTGCCAGCCCTGCTCCAGGGTGAGCTGCACCTCCCGCTCCTGCGTTCCCTCCTGCTGGATCTTCTGCAGTTGCTGCTGCTTTTCCCTAATGCGGGTATCGAGCTCCTGCGCCCGCTTGAGCTCGGGCTGCAGGGCGCCCCACTCGCGCTCGGCGGCGATCTTCTCAGCCAGCAGCTGCTGCTCGGTGAGGGCGCTCTGCTGGGTCTGCTCCTCCAGCTTGCCAAGCTCGGGGCCGAGCTCGGCCAGCAGTTTCTCCTGCTGCTGCACCTCCAGAGTGAGGCGAGCCAGCTCGTCGTGATCGGCGCGGGCCACCTGGGCCTGCTCGGCGCGGGCAAACTCCTCGCGCTCGGGGGCGGCCGCACCGTGGGCCACCTCTGCGGCGGCAAGGGCCGCCTCCCCCTCCTGACAAGCCTGCAACTGGGCGGCGATGCGGCCGTTGAGGTCGCGCAAGTCCTGCATCAGTTGCTGTTGTTGCTGCTCGTGTTTGAGGCTGGTGGCGAGGCTGACCTGCTGGCTCACCCACTGCTCACGGGTCGCCTCGTCCATCAACGCCACGTCGCCGAGCCGCTGGCTGATGGCGGCCAGTTGCTGCTGTTCCTCCCGCGCCCGTTCATGGGTCTGAACCGAAATGGCGGAGTAGAGCTCGGTGCCGGTCATCCGTTCGAGCAGGGCCGAACGCTCGTCGGCGCTCGATTTGAGGAAGGCGGCAAACTCCCCCTGCGGCAGAATGACGGCGCGGCGAAACTGCTCCCAGGAGAGCCCCACCAGCTCGTCGATGCGATCCTGCAGCTCCCGCTTGCTGCCACTGAATACCTGGCCCGACGCCACGTCGGTCAGGCTGCGCTCCTGAGCCTGAAAGCGCCCCTCGGCGCGGTTGCGGGCCCGGCGCACCGCCCAGCGGGCCAGCCAGACCCGGCCGTCGCAGCCGCGAAACTGCACCTCGGCAAAACCGCTGGCATGGCCGCGGCTGAGGATGCCGCGCACGTCGTTGGCCTTGAGCTTCTCCTCGTCATCCATGCGACCCACTTCGGCCACGTTCTTGCGATTGGCGATGAAGCGCGGCATCTCGTCGTAGAGCGCCAGACAGATGGCATCGAGCAGGGTGCTTTTGCCGGCGCCGGTATTACCGGTGATGGCAAACAGGCCGGCGGCCCCCAAGGCACCACCGGCAAAATCGATGGTGAATTGACCGGTCAGGCTGGCCAGATTCTCCCCTGACAGCGACAAGATTTTCATGCATTGGCCTCCTTCACCTGCTCCAGGATCTCTTCAAACGACGCCACCAGCTCAGCCTCCGGCTCTCCTTCAAACTGACGCTGATAGCAGAGACGGAACACTTCTGTGGGGGAGAGCTCATCGAGCCGGCGCTGGCCGGCGCCGTCCGCCAGCCCCTGACCCGAGCCCTGATAGCTGGTCGTGATGCGGGCCAGGCGCACCGGCTTGTCGCCGATGGCGGCCAGCACGCGCTCGCGGATGCGGGCCTCGGGTTTGGGCAGCAGCAGCCGCACCTCGAGGAAGGGCTGGGCCTGCTGCAGGCAAGCGGGCAGGTCCAGCGCCTCGATGGCCTGGAGCGCCTCGTCGAGGCCGCTCTGGGGCAGCCGGATCATCTCCACCGCGCGGGGCACCGGGATCCGCTCAAGGCGGGCCAGCTTGCCCCCCTCAAACGTCACCTCCAGCACCTGATGGTTGTAGTTCGCCTCGGCCAGCGAGAGCGGCAGCGGCGAGCCGCTGTAGTGCACCCCCTCGGCCGGGCTCTGGGCCAGGTGCAGATGGCCCAGCGCCGTGTAATCGGCGGCGCCAAACAGCTCGGCAGGCAGGGCGTGCTGGTTGCCGCCGAGCACCCGCCGCTCGGAGAGCTCGGAGAGCTGGCCCGCCGCCAGATAGGCGTGGCCCATGGCGATGAGGGCCTGATCCGGATTGCAGCGCGCCCGCCCCTCGCTCAGTACCGCCTCATAGACCTGGCGTACCCCTTCGATCAGCCTGTCCTGCCCTTCGCTGAGCCCTTCCGGGCGCAGATCGCTGCTGCGCAGAAACGGCACGGCGGCACACCAGGCGGCTACTTTGCCATTCTTGCCTCGCAGCGGCACCAGCAGGCGCTCGGTCTCGAGGCGCCCCTCGTCGTCCCGGCTGATGCTGCCCACCAGATGCAGGTCGAAAGCGCGCAGCAGCTCGTGGGGAGCATCCAGCTTGGAGGGGGAGTCGTGGTTGCCGCCGATGAGCACCATCTCCAGTGCCGGGTGCTCGGCGCGCAGCCTGGCCAGAAAACGGTAGAGCTGCTGCCAGGCGCTGGAGGGGGGGTTGGCGGTGTCAAACAGATCGCCCGCCACCAGCAGGGCGTCGATGTCACGGCTCTTGATGGTGTCGGCCAGCCAGTCGAGAAAGGCATCGTGTTCAAAACGGCGGTCATGGCCATGGAGTTGGTGGCCAAGGTGCCAGTCGGCGGTATGCAGGATCTTCATGAAAAAACGGCTCGTATGGAGGTGGTGCCAGCAGCACCCGATGCAGACAAGATGAGGATATGCCTCCCTTTTTTCAAGCCGGAGCGGGTGCTGGCGTCAGATTCAGGCGGGCTCGCAGCACATCTGGTACTGGGGATGACCGGTGAGCGGATCGGCCAGCTCCCCCTCGATCACGAAACCGTGGCGACGATAGAAGCGCACCGCCTGATCGTTTTCCACGAAGACCCGGGCATGCAGCCTGGCCCCCTTGGACTTGGCCTCCTGCAGCAGGGCATGGCCCACCCCCCGCCCCTGGCGGTCGGGGCGCACGAACAGGGCAGCCAGGTAGTCATCCACCAGCGCCATGAAGCCGAGCAGCTCGCCGCGCTCCTCGAACACCCAGATGCGGGCGCGCTCGAGATAGCGGGTGCGCAGATCTTCCTGCGCCTGCCACCAGCAGGAGGCATCGACAAAATCATGGGCCTGCAGGGAGGCCAGCAACCAGATCTCGACGATCTCGTCCATGTCGTCGGACCGACTCGCCCTCAGCATATTGGTATCCTTGTTAACAACCTTAACATCCGCAGTCTAGGGGAGTTTGATGACAGCTTTGGGGACGGATATGACTCCCTGTGAAGTCGATCGCCCTTTATTTAGCAAGAATGATTGGCTGATCACAAAGCGCCTCTCTAGTACAATGCCCGCCGGACAATCTATGAGACCGAGGACGCCATGTGGTTTAAAAACCTGCAGATTTATCGCTTTACCCGCCCCTTCGAGCTGACCGTCGAGCAGCTGGAAACCCAGCTGGAAGCCTGTGCCTTCACCCCGTGCGGCAGCCAGGACATCTCCCGGTTCGGGTGGGTCAAGCCCCTTGGCAAATTCGGCTCCACCCTGACCCACTCCGCCGCCGGCCACATCCTGCTGTGCGCTCGCAAGGAAGAGAAGATGCTGCCCGGCACCGTGGTCAAGGAGATGCTGGCGGAGAAGGTAGAGGCGATCGAGTTCGAACAGGGCCGCGCCCTCAAGAAGAAAGAGAAGGAAGCGCTCAAGGAAGAGATCATGCACACCCTGCTGCCGCGCGCCTTCAGCCGCACCAGCCAGACCTTCGCCTGGATCAACCCGGCCGACAACCTGATGGTGGTCGACGCGGGCTCCGCCAAGAAGGCGGACGATCTGCTGGCTCTGCTGCGCAAGTCCATCGGCACCCTGCCGGTGGTGCCGGTGGCCCTCAAGAACCCGCCCGAGATCACCATGACCGAGTGGCTGAACGAGGGCAACCTGCCCGCCTCCTTCACCCTGGAGGACGAGGCCGAGCTGCGCAGCGCCATGGAGCACGGTGGCATCATCCGCTGCAAGCAGCAGGATCTGATGAGCGACGAGATCAAGAACCACCTGGCCAACGACAAGCTGGTGACCAAACTGGCCCTCAACTGGGGCGAGACCCTGAGCTTCGTGCTAGGGGATGACCTCTCCATCAAGCGCCTCAAATTCAGCGAAGAGCTGCGCGAGCAGAACGACGACGTCACCAGCGAAGATCCGGCCGCCCGTCTGGATGCCGACTTCGCCCTGGTCACCGCCGAGCTGGCCCAGTTCATCCCGGCCCTGTTCGCCGCCCTGGGCGGTGAAGAGCAGTCCATCTAAGCGAAATGGCTCAGCCTGATTGCAAAAAACCGCCTCCGGGCGGTTTTTTTATGGGCGGGCGCCGGTACGACTTGTTGATAGATGAGTAACTTGTTGATCTGATTCGACAACTTGAGTCATTAGCGCCAATCGTGACATAGTCGCCCTTCATGCTCATAAAACAGACAAGGAGAGTGTCATGTTGCGCAAACCGCTGGGGCTGGCCATCGCCCTCGCTCTGCTGGCCGGCTGCGCCGCTCAGCAGAGCCCGCAAACGCCCCCCGCCCACACCCTGATCGCGCCGGAGGCCGCCAGCGGCTGGCAAGAGAAGCAGGGCTGGCAGGGTCACGACTTCATGGTGGCTGCCGCCAACCCGCTGGCGGTGGAGGCGGGCTACCAGATGATCCAGGCCGGCGGCAGTGCGGTGGATGCCGCCATCGCGGTGCAGCTGGTACTGACCCTGGTGGAGCCGCAATCCTCCGGCATCGGCGGTGGCTCCCTCATGCTGGTGTGGGACGGCAAACAGGTAGCCGCCGTGGATGGTCGCGAGACGGCCCCCACCGCCGCCACCGATCAGCTGTTCATGAAGGATGGCAAGCCGATGGCCTTCTACGACGGCGTGGTGGGCGGGCGCTCGGTGGGCGCCCCCGGCACGGTGCGGGCACTGGCGCTGGCCCACCAGCGTTACGGCAAGCTGCCCTGGGCCAGCTTGTTCGAGCCCGCCATCACCCTCGCGGAGCAGGGATTCGTGATAAGCCCGCGGCTGGCCGCGCTGCTGACCAAGGATCCCTATCTTGCAAAAGACCCGGATGCGCGGGCCTACTTCTATCAGGCCGACGGCAGCCCCAGAGCGGCGGGCAGCCGGCTGACCAACCCGGCCCTGGCCAAGGTGCTGCGTACCCTGGCAAGCGAGGGGCCGGACGCCTTCTATCGCGGCCCGCTGGCCGAGGCCATGGTGGCCAAGGTGCACGCCCACCCGACCAACCCCGGGGTGCTGAGCGCCGTCGATCTGGCCAGCTACCGCGCCAAGCTGCGCGACGGCCTCTGCTTTGACTATCGCCAGAGCCGGGTGTGCGGCTTTCCGTCCCCCTCGTCCGGCACCATAGCGCTCGGCCAGATCTTCGGCATGCTGGAGAGCCGCGACATGGCGGCCCTCAAGCCGGTACAAGGGGAGCAGGGCCAGCCGGCCGCCTCCGCCGAGGCGATCCACCTTTACAGCGAGGCGGCGCGGCTCGCCTTTGCCGATCGCAACCAGTACGTGGCGGACAGCGACTATGTGGCGGTCCCCGTCAGCGGCCTGCTCGACAAGCACTATCTGGCCCGGCGCGGCGCCCTGATCGGCGAGCGCTCCATGGGGCTGGCCAACGCGGGCACCCCGCCGCTGGCGCCGGCTCGCGGCCAGGATGCGACCCCTGAGCTCCCCTCCACCAGCCACATCTCCATCGTCGACAAGGCGGGGATGGCGGTCTCCATGACCAGCTCCATTGAAGACGGCTTCGGCTCACGGCTGATGGTCAACGGCTACCTGCTCAACAACCAGCTCACCGACTTCTCCTTCACCTCGCTGGACGCCGCCGGGCTGCCGGTGGCCAACCGGGTGGAGCCGGGCAAGCGACCGCGCTCCTCCATGTCCCCCCTGCTGGTGTTCGACAAGAGCAGCGGCGAACTGGAGATGAGCCTGGGCTCCCCGGGGGGCTCCGCCATCATCAACTACGTGGGCAAGACGCTGCTGGGCACCCAGGATTGGGGGCTCA
Organism: Aeromonas sp. FDAARGOS 1408; assembly: GCF_019048665.1. Taxonomy (NCBI): domain Bacteria; kingdom Pseudomonadati; phylum Pseudomonadota; class Gammaproteobacteria; order Aeromonadales; family Aeromonadaceae; genus Aeromonas; species Aeromonas sp. FDAARGOS 1408. The sequence continues at coordinate 2,793,271 of NZ_CP077394.1, forward strand.
ACCTGCAACAGGCGATAAATCTGCCCAACTTCGGCAGTCGCAACGGCCCCACCGAACTGGAGGCGGGCCGCACCCCGGCCGCCGTGGTCGAGGCGCTCAAGGCGAAGGGGCACGAGGTGGTGCTGAGCGAGCAGACCTCGGGCCTGCAGGGGGTGCAGCGCAACGCCGGCGGCTGGCTGGGCGCTGCCGATCCGCGCCGGGAGGGGATCGCCAAGGGTCAGTGAGCCCGGAGGTATGCACCCAACCCTCAATGCAACGAAGCGGCCGGTCGGCCGCTTTTTTTGTGAGGCCAGGATCCGCTCGCCTTGGCCACAAAAATCATCACCGATTGATTAATGCTGCCAAGCCAGGTCAATAAAAATAGAGCCCCTCACCTTAAAAGCATCACTTATCCACTTTTAATCTCAAAATTAGCTTTAAATGTGGATAAAGATTGTTTTTACGCCAAAAACGTATTATTTTTCAACAGAAACGGCAACTGTTGTCCCTCAGACACTCCCCGTGCACGGGACCAGCATCTGTCTCTTTCGCCCCCTGCTCATTGACAGCTGCCCTCTTCACCCGCGCGGTGATCTGGTAGCCCCCTGACTGCCATTAGCGAGGTGACGACATGGACCACTCCCTTCCCCTGATTACCACCCTGGTCGGCGGCTTCGTGCTGGCCTACATCCTCGGCATGCTGGCCCAGCGCCTCAAGATCTCCCCCATGGTGGGCTATCTGGCGGCCGGCGTCATCTCGGGCCCCTTCACCCCGGGGTACGTGGCCGACATGAAGCTGGTGCCCGAGCTGGCGGAGCTGGGTGTGATCCTGCTGATGTTCGGGGTGGGGCTGCACTTCTCCTTTCGCGACCTGATGTCGGTAAAGCGGATCGCCATCCCGGGCGCCATCGCCCAGATCGCCGTCGCCACCCTGCTCGGCATGGGGCTCGCCTCGCTGCTGGGGTGGGATCCGGTCGCCGGCCTGATGTTCGGCCTCGCCCTCTCCACCGCCAGTACCGTGGTGCTGCTGCGGGCACTGGAGAGCCGCCAGAATCTGGAGACCCTGCAGGGGCGCATCGCCATCGGCTGGCTCATCGTCGAGGATCTGGTGATGGTGCTGGCGCTGGTGATGCTGCCCATCATCGCCGACATCCGGTTCGGCGAGCAGGCCATGAGCTGGCAGAGCATAGCGCTGGATCTGGGCTGGACCCTCGGCAAGGTGAGCCTGTTCGTGGCGCTGATGATGGTGGTGGGCAGCCGCTTCATCCCCTGGCTGCTGACCCACACCGCCAGCACCGGCTCGCGCGAGCTGTTCACCCTGGCGGTGCTGACCTGCTCCCTTGGCATCGCCTTCGGCGCGGTCAAGCTGTTCGGCGTCTCCTTCGCCCTTGGCGCCTTCTTCACCGGCATCGTCATGAACCGCTCCGAGCTGAGCCACCGCGCCGCCAACAACACCCTGCCGCTGCAGGACGCCTTCGCCGTGCTGTTCTTCGTCTCGGTGGGCATGCTGTTCAACCCGGCAGTGCTGCTGACCGAGCCGCTGGCGGTGCTGGCCACCCTGTTCATCATCATGTTCGGCAAGTCGGCGGCGGCCTACGCCATCGTGCGGCTGTTTCGCTACAGCAAGCGCACCGCCCTCACCATCTCCGCAAGCCTGGCCCAGATCGGCGAGTTCTCCTTCATCCTCATCGGGCTGGCCATAGTGCTAAAGCTGGTGCCGGAAGGAGCCCGTGACCTGATCCTGGTGGGAGCCAGCCTCTCCATCATGCTCAACCCGCTGGTGTTCAACGCTGTCGAGCGCTACCTGGAGAAACACCCGGACGCCGACAACGCCAAGGTGCTGGCCGAGTGCACATGCCCGGCGGTGGAGATGAAGGCCCACACCATACTGGTGGGCTATGGCCGGGTCGGCCGCCTGCTGGTAAACGGCCTGCAGCAGGCCGGGCGCGAGCTGGTGGTGATCGAGCAGGATCCGCACCGGCTGGAGAGCCTGCGCCAGGCCGACATTCCCCACGTCAACGGCAACGTGGCCGATGACGAGGTGCTGTGCCGCGCCGCCATCACCGACGCCAGCTGGCTGCTGGTGGCCATCCCCAACAGCTTTGAGGCCGGCGAGGCCATCGCCCAGGCCAGGCTCATCAACCCGACCATCCGGGTGATCGCCCGTGCCCACAGCGACGACGAGGTGAGCTTCCTCACCAGGCAGGGGGCAGACAAGGTGATCATGGGGGAGCGGGAGATAGCCCTCGGCATGCTGGCCCAAGCGACCACCTGAACCGACATTAAGATGATGAAGAAGAGGGGCTCTGCCCCTCTTTTTGATGGCTGCCGTTATGCCCGTCACTGACGCCGATGCACCCGGCCACGGCTTGCGCCACCGGCGGCGAGCAGCGATATGGCACAATTTGACTCCCTTTGTCAGCCCCCCAGGTCAGGGCCGAGTGCCGCCACGGCCACGAGCCCCCTGCGCACCGCCCCCTCGCCAGCACAAAGCTCCGCCAGCCACCCTCGCCGGCCCGCAGTAGACAGCAGATCCTGCAGCGACCCCTACCGGATTGGGGGAGCGCCGCGCCAGATGGGCAAATTCGCTGATCAGTCTCCTTGGCTAGACTGGGCCAGTCGTCTTATGACACCCATTTGGCACATGTGCCCACAACCAATCTGGAAGGATCCGCCATGAAACCCTTGTTGACTGCCCTCCTGCTCCCCCTGCTGCCCCTCGCCGTACAGGCCGCCGAGCCCGTCTGGATCACGGTCGGTGCCGACAGCGGCGTCGAACTCAAGCAGGTAAAAGCCAAGCTGGCCCCCCTGTTCAGCGCCAGCGGCGCCCCCGTCCAGCTGGCCCAGGTCGAGGCGAGCGAGCTTGGCACCCTCTCCCACCTGATGCACGAAGGGCACCAGCGCTGCGGCGGCTACGTGGTGCACAGCACCCTGGCCGACGCCCTGCAGAGCATGGCCCAGCCCATCAGTCAGAACCTGTTCAGCGCCCCGCCGCTGACCCAGGGAGCCAGCGTCAACCGGCTGCTGCCCTACCTGGATCAGGGCAACATAGTCGGCACCATCAGCCAGCTCGCCAGCTGGCGCAACCGCTACTACACCACCACCACGGGGGTGCAGTCGGCTGACTGGGTGGCCGGCCAGTGGCAGACCCTGAGCGCGACCCTGCCCTGGGCCAGCGTCAGCCGGGTCAAGCACAGCGGCTATCCGCAGCAGTCCGTGGTGCTGACCCTCAAGGGCAGCCGCTACCCGGACGAAGTGGTGGTGCTCGGCGGTCATCTCGACTCCACCGCGGGCTCGGCCCCCAACAGCCGCACCCTGGCCCCCGGCGCCGACGACGATGCCTCCGGCATCGCCACCCTGACCGAGGTGCTGCGGGTCATCGCAGAGCAGGGCCGCCAGCCGGAGCGCACCCTGCAGTTCATCGGCTATGCGGCGGAAGAGGTGGGGCTGCGCGGCTCCAAGGACATCGCCACCCGCTACAAGGCGGCCAACACCAAGGTGCTGGCGGCGCTGCAGCTGGACATGACCAACTACCAGGGCTCGGCGGAAGATATCGTCTTCATGACCGACTACACCGACCAGGGGCTGACCGGCTATCTGGCCCAGCTGCTCGACGCCTATCTGCCCCAGATCCGCTACGGCTATGACAGCTGCGGTTACGGCTGCTCGGATCACGCCTCCTGGCACAATCAGGGCTACCCGGCCGCCATGCCGTTCGAGTCGCGCTTCAACGACTACAACCCCAACATCCATACCGCCCGGGACACCTTGCAGAACTCGGATCCCTCGGCTGCCCACGCCCTCAAGTTCGCCCAGCTGGCCACCAGCTTCGCCATCGAGATGGGCAAGATAAACTGAGCCGCCAAGGAGTAATGAAGCACCTAAAACAAGAGAGGGAGGCCAGGCCTCCCTCTCTTGTTTTCAAACCTTCCGCTCAGGGCTGCCGATGCGCCCCGGCAAGCGGGGGATTGGTGCGCGGCAAGCCTGGCTGCGCGTGGGCCGTGGCGGCCTGCGCATGCAGCCTTTCAAGGCGCTCGAACGCGCGCAGCGCGCCATCGCGGGGAGCGGGATCGGCCGGCCAGCAGCTGGCGGGCAGCGCCTGCACACCCAGCAGGGCGACGGACAACAGCAGCAGATAAGGGACCATCTTGCAGCACTCCGGTGGCAGCAGAGTGTCTATTCTTGTCGGGGGCCGATGACGGTTTGATGAAGGGACGGGATCGTCATTTTACAACATTTGACGAGGCGGGCCGGCTCCGAGATACATATGGCGACATTTATGCCAAATCTGCGCTGACCAGTTAATTTATGCCCTAAAAAGTAGCCGGGAGGAAAACGTTATCCCTGAAAAGAAAACGTTATCTGGTCAAAACGTTGTTTCTGGATCATAAAAAGTATCCAAAAACTGGTGTATATTGCACGGCGGAAACTCCTTAACCATGAAGACTGACATGAAAAAGACCAAAATCGTCTGCACCATCGGTCCCAAGACCGAATCCAAAGAAATGCTGGCCAAGATGCTGGACGCCGGCATGAACGTCATGCGCCTGAACTTCTCCCACGGCGACTACGCCGAGCACGGTGGTCGCATCAGCAACCTGCGCGCTGTCATGGCCGAAACCGGCAAGCACGCAGCCATCCTGCTGGACACCAAGGGTCCGGAAATCCGTACCATCAAGCTGGAAGGCGGCAACGACGTGGCCCTGGTCGCTGGCCAGACCTTCACCTTCACCACCGACCAGACCGTGGTTGGCAACAAAGACAAAGTCGCTGTGACCTATGCCGGTTTCGCCAACGACCTGCGCGTCGGCAACCGCATCCTGGTTGACGATGGCCTGATCGGTCTGGACGTCATCGAGATCACCGAGCGCGAAGTTGTCTGTAAAGTACTGAACAACGGCGATCTGGGCGAGAACAAAGGCATCAACCTGCCGGGCGTCTCCATCAAGCTGCCGGCCCTGGCCGAGAAAGACAAGCGCGACCTGATCTTCGGTTGCGAGCAAGGCGTTGATTTCGTTGCCGCCTCCTTCATTCGCAAGAAAGAAGACGTGCTGGAAATCCGTGAGCACCTGAAAGCCCACGGTGGCGAGAACATCCAGATCATCTCCAAGATCGAAAACCAGGAAGGCCTGGACAACTTCGACGAGATCCTGGCTGTCTCCGACGGCATCATGGTTGCTCGTGGCGACATGGGTGTCGAAATCCCGGTTGAAGAAGTTATCTTCGCCCAGAAGATGATCATCGAGAAGTGCAACAAAGCCCGCAAAGTGGTCATCACCGCCACCCAGATGCTGGACTCCATGATCAAGAACCCGCGTCCGACCCGCGCCGAAGCCGGCGACGTGGCCAACGCCATCCTGGACGGTACTGACGCAGTCATGCTGTCCGGTGAGTCCGCCAAGGGCAAGTACCCGCTGGAAGCCGTGACCATCATGGCCACCATCTGCGAGCGTACCGATGCCGTGATGCCGTCCAACCTGTCTGCTGCCAACGACAGCAACAAGCTGCGCATCACCGAGGCCGTATGTAAAGGCGCGGTAGAGACCTCCGAGAAGCTGGACGCCCCGCTGATCGTGGTTGCCACCGAAGGCGGCAAGTCTGCCAAGGCCATCCGCAAGTACTTCCCGAAAGCCTGGATCCTGGCCATCACCACCAACAAGAAGACCGCTGCCCAGCTGGTGCTGACCAAGGGTGTGGTTGCTCACGTGGTTGACAGCATCGCCTCCACCGACGATTTCTATCGCATCGGTAAAGAAGCGGCCCTGGCCAGCGGCATGGGTCTGAAGGGTGATGTGGTTGTCATGGTCTCCGGTGCCCTGGTACCGAGCGGCACCACCAACACCGCTTCTGTTCACGTTCTTTAATCGGAACTGAACAAGCTGAAAACGGCGCCCGCGGGCGCCGTTTTTTTTATCTCGCCCCCCTGCTGCCCCTTTCTGCCCGGTGTTAGAATCCACGCGGATTTAATCCAAGTGGGACATCTCCCGAATATCGCGTAATAACCCGGAAGTTTTATGCTCTCAATACCGTTCAAAAGAGCCTCGGCCACCCTGTTGCCGCTGCTCTGCTTACTCGTCAGTCTCTGGGCCCCGCAAGCCATGGCGCAGGACGTGCCCCAACGTACCAGCGTACAACGGGCTCTCGACGCCCTCGGCAAGTCGGACACCCTCACCGTCAGCCAGCAGGCCGACCAGAAATTCCTGACCGACACCCTCACCCTGCTCGACAGCATCGAGAAAGAGAAGAGCAAGGCCAGAAGCCAGAACGAACGGGTTCGCTCCCTGCCGGCCGAGCTGCGCGACATCAGCGCCAGACTGGATGCCCTGACCCAGGGCAAGAGCGCCGAGCAGATCAAGAGCGAATACGCCAGCATGAGTCTGAGCGAACTGGAGAGTCGCCAGCCCGACGTCATGGCCAACATGCAGGATGCCCAGGAGGCCCTCGGCACCATCGGCAGCCAGCTCACCAACCTGCAGACCCTGCCGGAACGGGCTCAGGCCAGCATGAGCCGCGCCTATCAGCGCAGCCAGGAGATCCGTACCCGCCTCAACGCCGGTGACGGGGTGAGCAGCGCCGAGAAGATGAAGCTCAATGCCGAGCTGGCCCTGCTGGATCTGCAGCTGGCCAACCTGCAGAAGGAGCTGGACAACCGCACCAGCATGCAGGATCTGGCGGTCAAACAGCGCGACTACCAGACCGCCCGCCTCGCGAGCGAAGAGCAGAAGCTGCAACTGCTGCAGGAGCAGAGCAGTGCCAAGCGCCTGGGCGACACCGAAAAAACTGCAGAGCAGACCGGTGAGCTGGTGGCCGCCGCCGACAGCCCGCTAGTGCAAAAGGAGCAGGAGCTCAACCACCAGCTCAGCCAGCAGCTGGTCAGCGCCACCGCCAGCCTCAACTCGCTGGTGCAGAAGAACCTGCAGGCCAAGAGCTGGCTGGAGCGCGGCACCCAGACCGAACGCAACCTCAACGAACAGGTGCAGATGCTCAAGGGCAACCTGCTGCTGTCGCGCATCCTCTATCAGCTCTACCAGCAGCTGGAGTCCTCCCCCTCCACCCTGGTGAAGAACCTGGAGGAGCAGATCGCCGACCTGCACCTGGCCCAGTTTGAACTGAGCCAGCAGCGCGACCAGCTGTTCCAGAAGACCCAGTATCTGGACAACCTGATCGCAAGCAGCAGCGAGCCGGTGAGCGAGGAGGACAGAGCCAGCCTCTCCAAGCTGCTCGACACCCGCATCAGCCTGCTCGACCAGCTCAACCGCCAGCTGGATGCCCAGCTGACCAACGCCATCAGCCTGCAGCTGACCCAGCAGCAGCTGGCACGGATCTACTCCTCCATCGAGTTCACCCTGCAGCAGCACATCTTCTGGGTGAGCAGCAACAAACCCATCGACGGCAAGTGGTTCATCAGCTGGCCGGCCCAGGCCTACAAGCAGGCCTCCGACTGGGTGCTGAAACCGGACTGGAGCGGCTGGGGTGAAACCTTGCTGCCCATCACCCTGCTGGCCCTGCCGCTGCTGCTGATAGGTGGCTTGCTGATCTGGAAGCGCCCGACGCTGATCGAGCGGCAGAAGAAGATCACCAAGGATCTGGGGCGCTTTCGCCAGGACAGCCAGTGGCACACCCCGGCAGCCCTCTGCTATACCGTGCTGCAACGCCTGCCGGGCAGCCTGTTCATCCTGGCTGCCGGCCTGCTGCTGACTGACTGCGGTCTGCTCAGTTCCAAGCTGATTTTCCAGATCACCCTCAACCTGGCGCTCGGTTATCTGGTGTTCAGCGTCTATCTGGCGGTGATGCGGCCGGGCGGCATCGCCGAGAGCCACTTCCGCATTCCGAAAGCCGATCTGCAGGCCAAGCGCACCAGCATGCGCTACCTCTGGGTGCCCTTGCTGCCGCTCATCATGCTGTCGACCAAGGCGGTGGTGGAACCCTCCTCCCTTGGCAACGACGTGGTGGGTCAGGCGCTGACCCTGGCCCTGCTGGGGCTGGCCGCCTACCTGGTGTTCCCCATCTCCCGCGCCCGCATCAAGGGCGAGGCGAGCATGCAGCAGTCCATCACCGCCATCGCCCTGGCGCTGGCACCGGTGGCGCTGATCGTGCTGGTGGGACTGGGCTACTACTACACCGCCCTCAAGCTGACCGGCCGGCTGATCGAGTCCTTCTACCTGCTCATCCTCTGGAGCCTGGTCTACCGTACCGCCCTGCGCGGCCTTGAGCTGGCGGCCCGTCGCCTGGCCTATCGCCGTGCGGTGGCCAAACGCGAACACAAGGCCCAGGAGGATGCGGAAGGGGGAGACACCATCGAAGAGCAGCCCATGGATCTGGAAGATGTCAGCCAGCAGTCGCTGCGTCTGACCCGTACCGTGCTGCTGCTGATCTTCGGCGTCGCCTTCTACTGGCTCTGGTCCGATCTGGTGGCGGTCTTCTCCTACCTCGACAGCATGGTGCTGTGGCACCGCACTGAAGGGACAGGGGCCAATGCCGTGATGTTCCCGATCAGCCTGAGCGATGTACTGATAGGCTTCCTGCTGCTGGGCGGCGCCTGGTCGCTGGCCCGCAACCTGCCGGGTCTGCTGGAGGTGCTGGTACTCTCCAAGCTGAACCTGGCCCAGGGTACGGCCTACGCCATCACCACCATGCTCAACTACGTGCTGATCGGGGTCGGCTCGCTGACCGCCCTCTCCATGATGGGGGTACAGTGGGACAAGCTGCAGTGGGTCGCCGGTGGTCTGTCGGTCGGTATCGGTTTTGGCATGAAGGAGATCCTCTCCAACTTCGTCTCCGGCATCATCATACTGTTCGAGCGTCCGGTGCGGATCGGTGACACCGTCACCATCGGCTCCTTCTCCGGCACCGTCTCGCGGATCCGCATTCGCGCCACCACCCTGACCGACTTCGACCGCAAGGAGGTGATCATCCCCAACCAGCAGCTGATGACCGAGCGGCTCATCAACTGGTCGTTGAGCGATACGGTCACCCGGGTCATCGTACGGGTAGGTGTGGCCTACGGTTCGGATCTGGAGCTGACCCGCACCCTGCTCAAGCAGGCGGCGGACGAGAACAGCCGCGTGCTCAAGGATCCGGCGCCCATCGTCTACTTCCTCACCTTCGGTGCCAGCACCCTGGATCACGAATTGCGCTTCTTCGTGAGCGAGCTTGGCGATCGCAACCCGGCGGTGGACGAGCTGAACCGCAAGATAGACCAGCTGTTCCGCGAAAACGGCATCGAGATCGCGTTCAACCAGATGGATGTCTATATCAAGAACATGAAAGACGAAGAGCAGAAGGTGGAGTCCGACTCCGCCCAGCCTCCCGCCCTGCCGGGCCCCCAGCCCGGTTAAGGCAGCCCCTCATCTCGCTCGAAGGCCCCGCAAGGGGCCTTTTTTGTGTCGGTGGCCCACCGCTTGCGCTGGTTTTGTGACGGGCCGGCCAGAATGGGGCACGGTTTGTCGCTAGCCTGAAACGCTTGTCTCCCCGGATGAGGGGCCTGCCAATCCCGGTCGGCCGCGATACACTGAGGAGCCGATCCCCCACATTTACCAAGGTGCGCCATGAGTTCCCAACCCTCTCTGCTCTCTTTTCTCGGCTCTCCCCTGCTCGGGGTGGCCGCCACCTATGTCGACCCCGCCAGCAAGGAGACCGGCGTCTACATCTGCGGGGCCGAGATCCAGCCAGACGACGAGCTGCTGCTGACTTTCCCCAAGGGGCACCAGCTGGCGGTGGGAGAGAAGATCACCCTGCATCTGGACAACCGCACCGGGGTCGACGAGTACGACGCCTCCTTGAGCGTCTATCGCGTCTCCTACAAAGGGGTGATCGCCCGCACCGCCCCAGACAGGGTGCAGGTCACTCCGCTGCAGTTCGAGCTCTGGTACGGCAACCGGGTGGTCTACGGCTTCGCCCAGCCGGGCTATCAACATCCGGCCGATGAACGCCCCGCTAACGAGCTGCCCGTCACCCCGCTCACCGACCTGCCGGTGCCTGACTTGCGTGAGGTTGAGAACAAGATCGGGGTGCTGGTGACCCGGGCCCAGTCCCAGCCCCACACCACTGTACTGGCGTTTCTCTCCTCCGATGAGGACGACATCTTCTTCATCACCTTCCCCGAGACCTTCAAGTCGCAGTTGCTCAAGCGGGACGGCCGCTGCCACTTCGCCATCGACTCGCGGGCGGTGTTCACCTACACCCGCGCCATCGAGTGGAACTACACCATCATCGCCGCCGATGCTTACCAGATCCCGCAGGATCACCCGCTGTTCGAACCTATCCGCGCCGCCTTCGTGCAGAAGAACCCGTGGGAAGTGGGCTTTTTCAGCCACCCGCAGGTGGAGCTCTACCATCTCAAGGCCCGTCAGGTGGTCTGCCCGGGCCGGGCAAAAGAGTAGCGCCAGCCGGACGCGAAAGAGGATAAGATGGCCTGCGGTTGCCCATGACAAGGAGTGAGAAACAGATGCAGCAGGTCGTTTATGTGGCGAGCCCCGCCAGCCAGCAGATCCACGTATTTGCCCTGGCCGATACCGGGGAGCTCACGCCATTGCAGGTGGTCGACACCCCGGGCCAGGTCCAGCCGCTGGTGATCAGCCCGAACGGGCGCTGGCTCCATGCCGCCGTGCGCCCCGATTTCGCCCTGATCAGCTATCGCATCGAGGCCGATGGCCGGCTGGAAACGCAGGGATCGGCACCGCTGGCGGGCAGCGCCTCCCACACCGCCATCTCGGCCGACGGCCGCTTCCTGCTGGCGGCCTCCTATGCCTTCAATCAGGTTACCGTCTCCGCCATCGCCGTCGACGGCCGGGCAGCGCCCCCCCACCAGCAGCTCGACGGCTTGCAGGCCGCCCATTCGGTCACCCTGCTGCGTACAAATAAACAGGGCGAGCAGGAAGTGCTGGTCGCCTGCCTCAAGGAGGATTGCATCCGCCGCTTTCTGCTCTGCAAGGAGGGGCGGCTGCGCCCCCATCCGCTGGGGGATCTGGCGACCGCCAGCGGTGCCGGGCCGCGCCATCTTGCGCGGCACCCGAGCAATGGCGACCTCTATTGCCTCAACGAGCTCGACTGCACCATCAACCGCTACCGGCCCACCGCCGATGGCGGGATCCGGCTCTGCCAGAGCCTCTCCATGCTGCCAGCCGGTTATCAGGGGGAGCGCTGGGGGGCGGATCTGCACGTGACACCCGACGGGCGTTTTCTCTACAGCAGCGAGCGGGCAAGCAGCCTGCTGACCCAGTTCGCCATCGCGCCGGATGGCGAGCTCGGCGTGGTCGGCCACTTCCCGACCGAGACCATGCCCCGCGGTTTTGCCATCGACCAGAGCGGCCACTGGCTGCTGGCGGCCGGGCAGGCTTCCCACCAGCTGGCGGTGCATCGCATCGACCCGGTCAGCGGTGCCCTGACCCTGCTGGCACGCTATCACGTGGGGGACGGGGCCATGTGGGTGATCGTACTGGCACGCCATCAGTCATGATCAACAGACAGCAAAAAGCCATGGCAATGCCATGGCTTGCAAACCAGCGCACAGGGTTACTTTGCGGAGATCTCTGCCAGAAAACCAACCAGGCGTTGCCAGGCAAGGGCATCGGCTTCGGCGTGGTACCTGTCTGATCCAAACACACTGAATGCGTGAGGGGCGCCACTGTAACTGATCGCTTCATGGCTGATGCCGGCCCTCTCCAGCTCGCCGATCAAGGCGGCAAACTGCCCCAGGCTGACCGCCTCGTCAGCACTGCCATGCTGTATCAGCACACGTCCCCTGACCTGTTGGTAGTTCTGACCTGGCGGCGTCTCCAGCCCGCCATGCACGCTCACTGTACCGTGCAGATCCGCCCCGCTGCGGGCCAGCTCCAGCACGGCGGCCCCTCCGAAACAGTAACCGAGCGCAACAACCTTTTTCGGTTTGCCTCCCAACCTCGTGGCCTCGGCCAGCGCCCCGGCGAGCAGGGCCCGCATGCTCGCCCTGTCCTGGTATAGTGCCCCTGTCAGCCGCTTTTTATCCTCCACCGTAGTGGGTCTCACACCAACGCCGAACAGATCGGCGGCAAACACCCGGTAACCCAAGGCCGCCAGCATGTCGGCACGCTTCATTTCATACCCGGTCAACCCATCCCAGTCATGGACCAGCAGCACCAGGGTTGACTGCTGACTGGCCCCCGCCAGATGATAACCTTCGAACGTCCGCCCTTCGACCTGATACCTGACGGACCCGGCCTGCAATCCGCCTGCCCACAGAGCCCAGAACAGGACAAGCATCCTGGTTATTCCCATCATCCACTCCTCTGCCTTGACGGCCAGATCGCTGACGCCCGGCGTTCACACCCTGAACTGTTTGAGCAGACTGTCCAACTGAGCCGACAGCTGGCGCAAATCACTGCTGGCATCGGCTACCTGCCCCACCCTCGCCGCACTGTCGTTGTTGAGCCCGGCGATGCGATTGACGCTGTTGCTGACCTCTTCCGCCACCGAGTGCTGCTCTTCCGAGGCCTGGGCGATATACATGTTCATTTCACGGATAAGGCCGACCTGGGTCTTTATCTTCTCAACCGAGAGCTGCACGTCGGCGGCTTGCGCCCCCGCCTGGGAGGCCTTGTCCTGACTTTGCTGCATACCAGAAACCAGATTGTGGGTTGCCTGCTGCAAGCGCGCGATACTGGCACTGATCTCCTCGGTCGACTGGCGTGTACGGCCGGACAGCGTTCTCACCTCATCGGCCACCACGGCAAACCCGCGCCCCTGATCCCCGGCTCTGGCCGCCTCAATGGCGGCATTGAGGGCCAGCAGGTTGGTCTGTTCGGCAATACCGTTGATCACTTCGATGATGTTGCCGATGCTGCTGCTCTCGCTCGACAAGGAGCGGATCAGGTTGGCGACCCGCTCCACCTCGCCGACCAGCTGATGAATGGCTTCATTGGCCTGACCGGCCAGCTTGTAACCCTGCTCCACATAGAGGCTGGCTTCATCGGTCGCACCGGATGTCTTGACCGCATTGCCCGCCACTTCCTGTACCGCATGACTCATCTGGGTGATGGCGGTCGCGACCTGATCCAGCTCTGACTGCTGTTCGGCGCTGCCGTGCCGGGTATCGGTCGCCAGCGAATCGCACAGCTCCGCCGTCTGCAAGACGCCTGCCGACAGGGTGTTTATCTCCGACACCGTCCCCTGCAGCTTGGCAATGAATTGATTGATGTTGCCAGCCAGCGCCCCCATCTCGTCATGCCGGCGGATCTTGAGGCGCTGGGTCAGATCCCCATCTCCCTGGGCCAGATCGAAGACTGCGGAGTTCATCTGCCGCAAGGGGCGCAGCACATTGCGGTGGATCAAGACCATCAGCAACAGGATGATGCCGACGTCCAGCACCACTATCTGCCAGACGGTGGTAATGAGCAGATGGCGCAACTGGATCAAAATGGCCCGATCACTGCTGACCACCAGCAGATTGGCCACCGTCTTGAGCTGGCCGTTGTCGTCGTAGACCAGCTCATGACTGGCGTGGCTGCCCAGATCGGCGGGCAGCTTTGCCACCGCCTGAATTTCGCCGGCATCATCACGGACAAATCCCGCTACCAGCTTGTCCTTGTTGACCACCAGCAGGCTGCTAAGCGCATCCGTGGCCAACTCGGATTTGAGGGATGCCTCGACAAAAGCCGATTCGTAATTCCACAGCGGACCAGGCAAGGAGAGCTGCAACCGGCTGATGGCCTGCTCGACCATCTCGGCCTGTCTGCGGTAGCTCTCCTCCCTGGCGGCGTTGTAGTTATATCCACCAAACAACACCAGCAGCAGACTCACCGACAGGGAGGTCAGCACGGCAATCCTGAACGTCAGACTATTCCAACCCATGGTTCCCTCCCGATATCGGCAACGACGTCTTGTTACAACTTAATGGTACTTGGCATTGATCTTGTCGATGGTGCCATCCGCCTTCATGGCGGCCAGGATCTCGTTGAGCTTGTTGATGAGCTCATCCGGGGCTTCCTTGTTGAAAGCCAGGCTCATCTGGGTTTCCTTGAACACAAACACCGGCTTGGGACTGGACGTCTTCTCCTGGGCGGCCAGATAGGGGGCCAGGTACTCCCCGGTCGCCCAGAGATCGATGCGACCAGCCTCCAGTTTCTTCACGTTGGCGGTATCGTTAGCCGCCAGCTGCAGCTTGCCAAACCCTTGCGCCTTGAGATATTCGGCAGCGGCATCACCGTTGTAGCCCCCAACCGAATACTGCTTGGCATCTTCCAAGGAGTTGACCGTGATGGTGGAAGATGGATTGGCAAAGAAAACCCAGTTGTTGTTGACCAGCGGCCCGACCCACTTGAAGAGGGTTTCCCGCTCCGGCGTGCGCGTGGTGGAGTACAGGGCGGTATTGGGCGTGCTGAGGGTATCTTCGTAGGCACGCTTCCAGGGCATCATGCTCAGCTTGTATTCGACCCCGGCCCGCTTGAACAGCTCCTCCACCACCTCCGTGGAGAGGCCGACTATCTTGCCCCCCTCCCCCTGCATGTTGAACGGCGGATAATCCTCGGTCATCACGTTCAAGGGTGCCGCCTGTACAGCACCCAGCGCCAGCACCGAAGAGGCCGAGAACAGGGCGCTTTTCCACAACAGTTGATATTTCATTGCAACCTCACTTTGCTCACAGCTCGTCCCTCAATGTCCGCACCAGTCGATGTGCGGACCCTTACGACCCTTATCGGATCGTGCCGGCTTGCACGGTTTGCCGCGCCTTCGTCATGTCGGCGGCAAGCAGATGGGGTGGTTTAACAGGGTGCAACGGCAAGAACAGCATCAGTAAGAAGAGAGGAAGATGCATCCCATGATGGGGGGCGTAAACGCCTCTTTTTTCATACTGATCCGCACAGCACAGTGTCAAACCTGACCTTTAGCAAAGGTCAGGAACAGGGATCCGTCAAATGGTGCCCTGGCTAGACAGGCTTCAATCAACCCCTATTTTGAGGCTGGCGGATACTCTCGGACGACAACGCCTGCCGGTGAGCAAGTTATTGACTTTATACGTATTAAGACTCCACCGGCCCAGCGATGTGTCAGATGGCGGAAAAGAGAGAGGCCACCCTGAGGTGGCCTCTGCAAGACAGGGATACGCCGTCCGTTGACTCAATCCTTGGCGCTTTCCATGGCACCCTCTTCGGAGTGCTGGGGCAGGATGAGGTTGAGCAGGATGGCGGCCACCGAGGCCAGACCCACGCCCGCCAGGGCGAAGTCACCGATCTTCATCTCCAGCGCGCCGACACCCACGGTCAGGGTCACGGCCACGATGGCGATGTTGCGCGACAGTCCCAGATCCACCTTGGACTCCACCAGGGTCTTGAGACCGATGGCGGCAATGGATCCGAACAGCAGCAGCATGATGCCGCCCATCACCGGCATCGGGATGGAGGTGAGCAGGGCGTTGAACTTGCCGAAGAAGGCCAGAATGATGGCGAACACCGCGGCCCAGGTCATGGTGACCGGGTTGAAGTTGCGAGTGATCATTACGGCGCCGGTCACTTCGGCATAAGTGGTGACGGGAGGGCCACCGATGAAGCCGGCGAAGCAGACGCCGATGCCGTCACCAGCCAGGGTACGATGCAGACCCGGGTTCTTGGTGTAATCCTTGCCGGTCACGCCACCGATGGCCAGCACGCCACCGATGTGTTCGATACAGGGGGCAATGGCTACCGGCAGCATGAACAGCGCCGCTGCCCAGTTGATCTCCGGGGTCACGAAGTGGGGCAGCGCCAGCCAGGGGGCGTTGACCATGCCGTCGAAACTCACCTGACCCATCAGCACGGCAGAGACATAGCCCGCAATCACGCCACACAGGATGGGGATGAGCTTGATCCAGCCCTTGCAGAACACCGCCGCAATCAGGGTGACCGCCAGCGAGATGCCGGCCAGGGTCAGCGCCGTCGAGGCAGGCATCACCTGCTCACCGCCGGCACGGCCCATGGCCATGTTGCAGGCCACCTGGGCCACCGACAGGCCGATCACCATGATCACCGGGCCGATCACCACAGGCGGTAGCAGTTTGTGCACAAAGCCCATGCCGCGGGCGCGAATGAGCGCAGCCAGGATGAAGTACATGAAACCGGCGGCAAACAGACCGAACATGGTGGAGGGCAGGCCCCAGGTCTGAGTGGCGTAAATGATGGGGGCGATGAAGGCAAAGCTGGAACCGAGGAAAATCGGGACCTGGCGGCGGGTGCAGAGCTGGAACAACAGGGTGCCTACACCGGCGCCAAGCAGGGCCATGGAGGGGTTCAGTCCGGTGAGCAGGGGCACCAGCACCATGGCACCGAAGGCGACAAACAGGATTTGCAGCCCGGCGACGCTTTGCTTGACTAAGGAAAACATGGATGTCCTTAATTTTTTGATAACTGACAGGGATATTTGACACTTTTCAGTTATCACAAGACTTTTTCAAGGCATTGAATGAGCCATTTGGCGTCATTTGTTGCCTCTTACTGCTTGGGGAGGGCATGAAACTGGCTTTTTAGGCGGGATTCGTTGCTACAAGCATCGAGGAAGCCATTTTACGCACTTTTATGGCCGGCGCCAATCGTTTTTCCATGCTGTTTTGTTTGTCAATGGCTCCCCTGCCCCTCCATCAGCCCGCCCTATACTTGATGACGTGAACCCAGCCGGACAAGGAGTCCCCCATGTCACTGCCCGCTTTCAAGCCCAGCCAGCGCCGACTGCTGGTGGGTTCGGCCATCGCCCTGGCCCTGTTTGCCACCCCGCTGAGCTATGACTTCAGCCACCATCAGTGGCAGGTGAATCAGGCCTATGCCAAGTCCTGTTTCGTGACCGGCACCCCCATCCTGATGGCCGACGGAGAGGCGCGTCCCATCGAGACCCTGCAGGCCGGTGAACGGGTGCGGGATCAATATGGCCGCAGCAACCTCATCCTCGCGGTCGAGCGGGTGCTGCTGGGAGAGCGCCGTCTCTATGGAATCAACCGGCTGGCTCCCTTCTTCACCGCCGAGCACCCCTTCCTGACCACCCGCGGCTGGGCGGCCATCGCGCCGGCCATGACCCGCACCGAAAACCCGACCCTCGCCGTGCTGCCGCTTTTTACCGGCATGCACCTGCTGGGCTGGTCTGAGCATGGCAACGCAGGCAACCTGGCGCTGGCCCCGCAGCCCGCCCTGTTGCTGGTGGAGTCCCTCTGCTGGATTGACGCCCCGCCCACCACGGCACTGTTCAACCTGATCCTGGATGGCAGCCACAGCTATGTCGCCAATGGGCTGATCGTTCACAACAAGGATGGCGACGGCAATAGCGGTGGGGGTGACAGTGGTGGTGGAAGCAGCAGTGGTGGCGGCGGTAGTAGCAGTGGAGGTGGAAGCAGCAGCGGTGGAGGTGGCAGTGACAGCGACGGCGGCAGCAACAGTGACGGTGGTGGCAGTGATAGCGACGGCGGCAGCAACAGTGGCGGCGGCAGTGACAGCGATGGTGGCAGCCATGGCGCTGACGACAACGGCGGTGGGGAGCACGCCGGCGGCGAGCAACATGCCGGAGGGGATCGCCATGCAGGTGGTGAACAGCATGGCGGCGGGGAGCGTCACGCCGGCGGCGATCGTCACGGTGGTGGACGAGGCCTGGGCAATGGCCTCGATGACAACGGAGTGGATGCCGTCGATGCCAATGGCAACGAGATCCGGGGGGACGGTACGGTCGATGACAACAGCATG
This sequence comes from Aeromonas sp. FDAARGOS 1408, assembly GCF_019048665.1. Classification (NCBI taxonomy): domain Bacteria; kingdom Pseudomonadati; phylum Pseudomonadota; class Gammaproteobacteria; order Aeromonadales; family Aeromonadaceae; genus Aeromonas; species Aeromonas sp. FDAARGOS 1408. The sequence continues at coordinate 2,810,922 of NZ_CP077394.1, forward strand.
GATGCCGTCGATGCCAACGGCAACGAGATCCGGGGGGATGGCACAGTCGATGACAACGGCATGGACGCCGTCGATGCTGACGGCAACAAGCTGCGGGGGGATGGCACGGTCGACGATCGCGGCCAGACCCTGACCGATGCACAGGAGCAGGCCTTGATCCAGCAAGGGTTCAACAGCAAGGAGCAACCATGAGCCGCTATCTGCTGATCTGCCTGGCGCTGTGGTTGTCCGCCTGTGCCACCCAGCCAGCCGCCCCGCTCTACCACCAGATGGACAAGCAGGACGTGGCGCTGGCCAACCAGGCGCTGGCCGAGGCGCTGCAAACCCGCCCCAAGGGTCAGAGCCTCACCTGGTTCAACCCCGCCAGCCGTCACTCGGGCAGCGTCACGCCGCTGCGCACCTTTCGCCATCCCAACGGTCTCTGGTGTCGCGACTATCACGAGCAGCTCTACGTAGGCCAGGCCAGCCAGCAGTGGCAGGACACCGCCTGCCGCAGCAAGGCGGGGCACTGGCTGCCGCTGCGCGGCTGACAAGATAGCCGACCGCTCAGGTGACAAAACAAGAGGGGTGGCCATGGCCACCCCTCTTCATTGCAACTATTGCCAGCTTGCGTCCGTCATACCCGGCGGTAGGGCAGATAGACCGGCTCCCACATGTGGTTGAGGATGTGCTGCTGCAGATCCTGACCGATCAGCGGGTGGGAAGGATCCCGCCGCACTATGTCCTTGAGCACCGCCGTTGCCACGTGCACCGAGATGCTGCGCAGCTCGCGAATGCGCGGATAGACGGCCCCTTTGGCCAGGTCCACCTCGCTCACGCACTCCGCCAGCGCAAAGGCGGCGGTGGTGAAGATGTCCGGCGTGATCTCGCGGATCTGGCTGACGATGGCTGCCAGCCCCACCCCCGGGAAGATGAAGACGTTGTTGCCCTGGCCGACCCGGAACTCCTGCCCCTCGTAGTGCACATCCTTGAACGGGCTGCCGGTGGCGACGATGGCCTTGCCCTGGCTCCAGCGATAGATGTCCTCCGGCAGCGCCTCGCAGTTGGCGGTCGGGTTGGAGAGCGGGAATACCATGGGGCGCGCACAGTGGTTGAGCATCAGCTGGATATGCTGCTCCTTGAAGGCGCCACCCGCACCGCTGGTCCCCAGCAGTACCGTGATGGGCACGTGACGCAGCACGTCGGTCAGGTTGGCCTTGCCGGGCACTTCGGTATCCCAGCCCGACAGCAACAGGCCCGGCTTGGCATAGCGACGCTTGTATTCGTCCAGCCCCTCACGGTTGTCACACACCAGCCCCTGGGTATCCAGGATGTAGATGCGATCGCGGGCCGCCTGGGGATCCAGCCCTTCGCGGATCATGCCCGCACAGATCTGATCCGCCACCCCGACCCCGCCGGCACCGGCGCCATAGACCAGGTAGTTCTGCTGGCCCAGGGTCTCGCCCTTGACCTTGACCGCCCCTATGATGCCCGCCAGCACCACGGCCCCGGTCCCCTGGATGTCGTCGTTGAACGATGGCAGGGACTGCTGATAACGGGAGAGGTTGTTGAAGGCGTTGGACTTGCTGAAGTCCTCCCACTGCAGCACCGCATTAGGGAAGTGGCGCTTGACCCCGGCCACGAACTTGTCGATGAAGTCGTCGTACTCCTTGCCGCGAATGCGCTTGTGGGGCTGGCCCAGATACATGGGGTCATCCAGCAGCGCCTGGTTGTCGGTGCCCACGTCCAGCGCGATGGGCAGACAGCAGGCGGGATGGATGCCGGCACCCAGGGTATAAAGGGAGAGCTTGCCGATGGGGATGCCCATGCCGCCCACCCCCTGATCACCGATCCCCAGGATCCCCTGGCTGTCGGTCACGACTATGATGCGCACCGACTTGGCATCGAGATGACGGGCCAGGGAGCCCATGTCCTCGACGTTCTTCGGGGTGATGTAGAGGCCGCGTGGCTTCTGGAAGCGGTGGCTGAACTCCTGACACGCCTTGCCCACGGTCGGGGTATAGATGTAGGGGGTCATCTCCTCCACGTGGCGTGCCAGCAGGGCGTAGAACAGAGTCTCGTTGCGATCCTGCAGGGCCCGCAGGTTCTGGTACTTCTCGATGTCGCTGCAGGCGCTCAAAAAGCCCTGATAAACCCGCTCAAGCTGGGCTTCAAACGTTTGAACCTGGGGAGGCAACAGGCCGTCGAGCTCGAAGTCGGCGCGCTCCTGTTCGGTGAAGGCGGTACCCTTGTTGAGATTGCGATCGTTGAGCAGATCGGTGCCAGTCAGTGCAACGGGGCGAAAATCTTGTCCCTGTGCATCTTTCCACAGCAGATATTGTCCGGTAGCCATAGTCATTCTCTTTGATTTACGTGAAATTGCCGTTCGGCAGGAGAGCAAGACTCATAATGAAATCAATCATATGACGTTTGGTCGTTTCATTTTGTGAGCTTGGGCATACCCTGCGGCCAAAAACCGTGGCAGGACGGACTTTGGCCTCATTCAGACCATTCATATCGGTTAAGTTGCGCGCACAAAAAAGGGCGCCGCAGCGCCCCTTCTCTTTCATCCTGATGTCGCGGTCAGTCTCAGCCTGACTTGCCTGCCTTCGGCTCGTCGAGCTGGTGCTTCACCTCTTCATACCAGAGGTCGTGGTGCTCCCTGGCCCAGGTCTCGTCCACCTCGCCGGTCACCATCCCCTCCAGCGCCCCTTCCAGCTGGAACAGGCCCATGTAGATATGGAAGATGAAGCCGCAGATGAGGATCAAGGCGCCTACGATGTGGATGAAACTGGCCCACTCCATCTGGCGGCGCAGCTGGCCGAAGATGGGGAAGTCCAGAAACAGCCCGGTCGCCACGACGATGCCGCCAAACCAGATGAGCAGCCAGAAAATGGCCTTCTCGCCGCCGTTGGAGAAGCCCGCCGAGGGGTGACTCCCCTTGTGGGGGCCCAGCATGCCGCCCGCCTTCATGAACCACTGCACATCCACCATGTTGACGATGTTGTGACGGAACCACTTGATGAGCACTCCCATCAGGCAGAGGAAGAAGAGCGGCCCCACATAGTTGTGGAACACCTTGGCGAACCAGATCCAGTTCTCCCACACCCCCATGCTTACCACCGGCTTGATGAAGTGCTTGCCGTAGATGATGGCCAGCCCCGAGCCGGACAAGGTCAGGAACATGCCCGCCGTGGTCCAGTGCAGCGCCCGATCGAGCCGGCTCCAGCGCTTGAGCTTGCGCCCGGTGCGCGGTTTGGAGAGCTTGGTCGGTCCCACCACCCAGTACATCAAGCCGCACATGGCCAAAGAGCCGAAGATGGCGATGGCACCCAGCGGCGACACCCATTTGGTTTTCACCTCGAACCAGAGCTGGCCCGGCACCGAGATGAGCACCCCGTGCTCCGGCGAGCGGGAGGTGGTCACCCCCTCCTGCCCATCCTTCACCGCGCGCCAGTAGTCGGCGCCGGCAAAGCCGATCGTCTCCTTCTGGGCATCGGCAAAGCCAGGTGCACTGAACAGCAGCAAGGCTGTCAGCAACCCTGTCAGCCAGTGTCTCATTGGCCACCCTCCTGCTTGCCAGGCTTGAGCCCCTTGCCTCTGCCATCGCGGGGTTGGCTGGCGTCGTGGAACAGATCCTGCTCATCCCCGCCCCAGCCCGCGTGAGGCGCACCGCGATAGGCCACCCGCTCGCGGAAGATGTCGGAGATGACCTGCGCATCCCCCGCCAGCAGCGCCTTGGTGGAGCAGAGCTCGGCACACATGGGCAGCTTGCCCTCGGCGATACGGTTGGCACCGTACTTCTGGCGCTCCGCCTCGCTGTGATCCTCTTCCGGGCCACCGGCGCAGAAGGTGCACTTGTCCATCTTGCCCCGATCGCCAAAGGCGGCGGTTTTCGGGAACTGGGGCGCCCCGAACGGGCAGGCAAACAAGCAGTAGCCGCAACCGATGCAGAGATCCTTGTTGTGCAGCACTATGCCGTCGTCGGTGTGATAGAAGCAGTCGGCCGGGCAGACCGCCATGCAGGGGGCATCTGTGCAGTGCATGCAGGCGACCGAGATAGAGGTCTCACCCGGCAGGCCGTCGTTGAGGGTCACCACCCGGCGGCGCTGGATGCCCCACTCGAGGGCATCGTCGTTCTCGTTCTTGCACGCCGTCACACAGCCGTTGCACTCGATGCAGCGCTTGGTGTCACACATGAATTTCATTCTGGCCATGGGATCAGGCTCCTACTTTGCGAAAACGGCACAGGGTGACCTTGGTCTCCTGCATCTGGGTGACCGGGTCATAACCATAGGTGGTGACTATGTTGACCGACTCCCCCAGCACATAGGGGTCTGACCCTTCCGGATATTTGGATCGCAGCTCCTTGCCCTCGAAGTGGCCGCCGAAGTGGAACGGCATAAAGGCGAGCCCCGCCTTGACCCTTGGGGTCACCAGCGCCTTCACCTTGACCCGACCCCCTTCCGGCCCCTCGACCCACACATCCTGACCGTCGCGCACGCCGACGTCGTTGGCATCCGCCGGGTTCATCTCGACAAACATCTCCTGCTGCAATTCAGCCAGCCAGGGGTTGGAGCGGGTCTCGTCGCCGCCCCCCTCGTACTCCACCAGACGGCCGGAGGTGAGGATGATCGGGAACTCCTTGCTGACATCCTTCTCCTGCACCGAGGCGTACTGGGTCGGCAGGCGCCACAGGCTCTTGGCGTCCGGCCAGGTGGCGTAGTCGGCCAGCAAGTCGCGGCGCGGGGTGTAGAGTGGCTCGCGGTGCTTGGGCACCTGATCCGGGAAGGTCCACACCACGCAGCGCGCCTTGGCGTTGCCGTAGGGCACGAAGCCGTGCTTGATGGCAACCCGCTGGATACCGCCAGAGAGGTCGGTCTTCCAGTTCTTGCCCTCGGCCTCTTTCTTCTCGGCCTCGGTCAGCTCATCCCACCAGCCAAGCTGCTTCATCAGGTCGGCAGTGATCTCGGGATAGCCGTCTTCCACTTCGCTCCCCTTCGGCCAGGAGTCTTCCGCCAGCAGCGAGACGCCCTGATACTCGATGCCGAAACGGGCGCGGAAACCGCCACCCCCTTGCGAGACCGGAATGCTGGTGTCGTAGAGGATATGGCTGCCCGGGTGCTTCATCTCCGGGGTGCCCCAGCAGGGCCAGGGCAGACCGTACACTTCGCCACTGACCGGGCCACCTTCGGCCTTGAGGTTGGTCTTGTGGAAGGTATGCCAGTTCTGCTGGTGCTCCTTGAGCCGCTCCGGGCTCTGACCGGTGTAGCCCACGCTCCACATGCCGCGGTTGTATTCGCGGGTGATGTCTTCCAGGAGCGGCTCGTTGTTCTCCACCTTGATGTGCTTGAACAGCTCATCGGCAAAGCCGAGCTTCTTGCTCAAGAGATACATGATCTCGTGGTCCACCTTGGATTCGAACAGCGGCTCAACCACCTTGTCACGCCACTGCATGGAGCGGTTGGTGGCGGTGACGGAACCATAGGTCTCGAACTGGGTGGTGGCCGGCAGCAGGTAGACGCCGTCGGTGCGATCATTCATGACGGCGGCGACTGTGGGATACGGGTCGACAATCACCATCATGTCGAGCTTTTGCATCGCCTTCTTCATTTCCGGGCCGCGGGTCTGGGAGTTGACCGCATGGCCCCAGTAGAACATGGCGCGGATATTGGAGCCCTGCTCGATGAGATCGGCATTCTCCAGCACCCCGTCCACCCAGCGGGAGACCGGAATGCCGTTGTTGTTCATCGGCAGCTTGCCGTTGTAGGCCTTGTTGTCAAAGCGGGCCTTGATCCACTCGTAATCGACGTCCCACACCCGGGCCCAGTGCTTCCAGGAGCCCTCTTCCAGCCCGTAGTAACCGGGCAGGGAATCGGAGGTGACGCCAAAGTCGGTGGCGCCCTGCACGTTGTCGTGGCCACGAAAGATGTTGGTGCCCGCCCCGCTCTTGCCCACGTTGCCAAGGGCCAGCTCGAGGATGCAGTAGGCGCGGGTGTTGTTGTTGCCTGTGGTGTGCTGGGTACCGCCCATGCACCAGACCACGCAGCCGGGGCGGTTGTCGGCCAGCAGCTTGGCAGCGCCATAGACCTGCTGCTCGTTGAGGCCGGTCACCCGCTCTACTTCGGCCGGAGTCCAGCGCGCCACCTCTTTTTGCACCTCGTCCATGCCGTAGACGCGGGTGCGGATGAACTCTTTGTCTTCCCAGCCGTTCTTGAAGATGTGCCAGAGCATGCCCCAGATAAAGGCGACGTCGGTGCCCGGGCGCAGGGAGAGGTACATGTCCGCCTTGGCAGCGGTGCGGGTGCGACGCGGGTCGACCACCAGGATCTTGCAGCCGTTGCGCTCTTTGGCCAGCAGGATGTGCTGCATGGCGACCGGGTGGGCCTCCGCCGGGTTGGAGCCGATGAACATGATCGACTTGCTGTTGTGCATGTCGTTCAGGCTGTTGGTCATGGCGCCGTAGCCCCAGGTGTTGGCGACCCCGGCGACCGTGGTGGAGTGGCAGATCCGCGCCTGGTGATCCACGTTGTTGGTGCCCCACAGGGACGCCATCTTGCGAAACAGGTAGGCCTGCTCGTTGGAGTGCTTGGCGGAGCCGAGCCAGTAGACGCTGTCGGGGCCGGACTCCTTGCGAAGGCGCAGCACCTCGTTGCCCACCTCTTCGATGGCCTGATCCCAGCTGATGCGCTGCCACTTGCCTCCCACCAGCTTCATCGGGTACTTGAGGCGACGCTCACCGTGGCCATGCTCACGCAGGGCCGCCCCCTTGGCGCAGTGACCGCCGAGGTTGAAGGGGTGATCGAAGGCCGGCTCCTGACCGGTCCAGACGCCGTTCTGCACCTCGGCATAGACGCCGCAACCCACCGAGCAGTGGGAGCAGATGGTGCGCTTCACCTCGACCGGCACCCCGGCCGCCACGGTCTTGGCCTCGGCCCGCTGCATCATGGCCGGTGCCAGCCAGCCGGCCGCCACGGCGCCGCCAGCCACCAGACCGGAATTGACCATAAAGGCGCGACGGGTCAGCCCCTGACCGCGAGCGTTTGCATTACTCTGCAAGTGGCCCTGCTCGCCCGCCTGGGGCTGCTCGGCACGTTTCGTCAGTTTCATGAGTTCTCCTTCACTGAGCCGGCTCAGTCGGTGCCGCGCAGGGTGCGATAAAAGTCGTGAACATGGGGGGTCTCCCGATAGCCCTTGTCAGGCTCGGTGTCGTGAGTCAGCACCTCCTTGCCCACCACCCGGCCGGTGGCACCGGCCAGCACACCTATGGTGGCAACCACCCCCACCCCCTTGATCAGATTGCGGCGGGACGGGTCTTTCAGCTGTTCATCGCTCATCTTTCTGTGACCTCTGTTGTTATGGTCGGCTGCGGTGAGCCGGTTTTGCTATGAGTGGGCGGCGCAGCGTCATGGCAGCGTCACCACCGGGCTGCCAAAGGGCAGGCGCAGTTCCTGTTCCAGTTTGAAAAAGTCTTCGGCAAGGGCCCCGACCGCCCGGTAGAAGCTGCCCCCTTTCGCCTGTTGCTGATCGCGGCAGCAGGCGAGTACCCAGGGGGCAAGGTGGCGTTCATAGAAGCGGTTGCGATCCGGGTGCTGCTCGGCAATCAATACCGCCATCACTTCGCACAGGGCAGCCAGGTGATCTTCCGGCTCGCACACCCCGCTCTGGCGCTCGAAGCCAAGCGACTGCAGGTCAGCGCGCAGCACCGCCAGCGGCAGCTCCATCAGGGAGCCGGTGAGATACCAGGAGGCAAACGGCACTATCTCCCCGCGCCCCAGCCCGATAAAGAGATCCTGATACTCCTCGGCAAGCTCGTGCTCGTGATGGCTGCTGGCCGCCAGTTGCACCAGCCCCAGCCCTCTGGCAAAGGGGCCGGGCATGGCCTGCAACCCTTGCAGCCAGGCGAGCTGTTCGCCACAGGGGGCGGCGCGCCAGAGGCTCGCCAGCAGGGCGTAGAGATCGGCGCTGCTCTGTTCCAGTTCGGTCATGGTCAGTTCGCCAGCCTTTTCGTTATGTTGTTCGCTCATCACTGACCCCTCACACCTTGAGCTGGGAAACGGGATCCGCCGCCAGCGCCGCAAACACATCCTTCACCCGGCAGTCCTCGCACATCAGCAACCGCTGGGCGGCTTCGTTCTGGAAGTGGGAGTGACCAGCCAGTTTCTGCTGGATGCGGCGGATAAGGGAGGCCGGCGCGAACGGCTTGGCGCAGCGAATGCAGCAGGCCGCCTCCTCGGCTTTGAGGCTCTGCACGGCGCGGCGTGCCTCGGGCACAGGTTGCAGGCGGGGCGTGAGCACTATGGCCTGCTCGGGGCACGCCTTTTCGCACATGCCGCACTGGATGCACTCCTGCTCGATAAAGTTGAGGCCGGGCGCATGGCCCACCGCATGCAGGGCGCGGCTCGGGCAGACCGCCACGCAGCCCATGCAGAGGGTGCAGTCAGCTTCTTTCAATTCAACGCTGCCGTAAGGGGCGCCGTGGGGCACAACCAGCGGCTCGCGGCGCCCCTCGTTGGCCTGCCAGAGGGCATCGAAGGAGGCGAACAGGTTCTCCCGTTTGTCTCCTTTGAGCGGCTTGTCCAGCAGGGCTGAGGCTGGCTCACAGGAGAGCGGCTTATCTAGTTCGACATCCGGGTTAAACAGGGCGATGCGATCTGCTGTGAGGCCGGCGCCCGCCAAGAGCACAGCGGCGCTCGCCAGCTCCCGCTCGACCAGCGCGCGAACGCTGGCGGGGGCATCATCGCCCAGCACGATGCGCACCGCGCTGGCGCCATAGGCAAGGGCGGCGAACCAGCTCTCGATGCCTAAGCTCGCGCTCTCCTCCACCCAGACCGGCAGCCAGTTGGCGGGCAGGCGGGTGAGTTCGGCTTCCACCCATTCGCGCTCGTTTTCACCGGCGATCAGCAGCTGAGGTGCGTCGCCCCCCGCCTCCCGGTAGTGCTTGAGCAGGCGCAACAGGTAGTCACCGCTGGTATTGGCATCGGGCTGGTGATAGCCGATGGCGCCAGTCGGACAAGCCGAGGCGCAGCTACCAAAGCCCTGACAGAGATGGGGATCGATCTGGATACGACCATTGACGTGCTTGAGGGCATCGGTCGGGCAGACATCGAGGCAGCGGCTGCAACCTGGCACACCGCGGGCGGTAAAGGCGCAGGCCTCGGGGTCGAGGCGAAAATAGCGCGGCTTGTCGAAGATACCGGTCAGCGCACAGAGTTCGGCGAGTCGTTCGGCCAAGCCAACATCATCTACCAGATGCAGATAACCCACCGGCGGGCGCTCCAGCGCAAACAGCGGGGTCGTACCCAGATCGGCCACCAGATCAAAGCGCGGTTCGCTACTCACCGTCGCTTGTTGTGGAAAACAGAGCGCAGCCAGAGAAATACGCTCACCCTGCCCATTGAGGCCGGTGAGCTGAAACTGGCCGAGATACCCTGTCAGGCTCGGCTCGCGCAGGGTCAGGGCATCCAGGGTGGCGGTAGCCTCGAAGATGGCCTCGAGATCCGCCGCCTCGGCGTCATGGACCGACTCGGTCACCAGCAGGGTCGGCATCACGCCTTGGGGCAGCAGGCTGGCGGCGCGGCGAATGCGATCCTCCGGGCCGACCAGCAGCAGGCGCCCCTGACTCTGGTAAGAGACAGTGGCCGGGATCAGGTTGTCGGTCTTGACCGTATGCTGCAGGGCATAGGCGCGAGCGCGCGCGTTGTGCTCGGCCGCCCCCGCCCCGTGGGCCAGATTTGGGCTCAGATTTGGCAATGTTTGTTCAGTGCTCACATACACTCCTGCGCGCGCCACCTCATGGGATGGGCGCTTGTTGGTAAGCCGAGAGAGCAAGAGGCGAGCCAACTCCCCCGGAAAAAAAGTGACTGACAGGGAGTCAGGATCCTGAGGGTTCCATTCCCCCACCTTTGGTTGGGACATTTTGTCCACCAGAGGAAACCAAAATGTCCCGATCGTCGGTGTGGGTTTGAGAATGGTTATCAGCCAGCTCGTCGGCGGAAGGTTCGCTGACAAGCGCCACCGGTTCAGCGAATCCGCTGGCCGGATTGGTCGATTCGCTCTCCGGGGCGGTTACCTGATCTACCAGCCAGTTGCGCAGCCCGGCGGTCAGGGCCGCAGGCAGCAATTCGGGCTGGCTGAAATCCTGGGTGTAGTCGTCGAGCCCATCCGGTTTATGGCTGCGAAACATGGCGCGCAGCGCCTCCCTGTCGGGGAGTTTTGCCTTGCCCGGCTGAGCTGTTGTTAGCTGCGGTTCGCCACTCTCGGCCCCCTCAATGGCAAGGAGTTCACTGCTCCCCTTGTCAGTGCTGACTACGGGGCTATCCAGTGCAGTATCTGGAGTTTCAGCTTCGCCACTGCCTTCGGTGGGGGCGGCAACTGCCTCGGGGCTAACCTCTTCCCTCGGCTGCAATACCTGATGCTTGCGCGCCTCACTCTTGCGAGACGACCAGCGTTTGAGGAACTCACTCATGGGCGCGATTTCCGCTGTCACTGCCACGCTCGCGGCCATCGGGGCCGGTGGCTTTAACGGCGCCGCAATTGACTGGTTCTGCGGCATCGACACCCAACTGATCCTGCGCTCGCCCCTTGCCCTTCTTGCCCTTGCGACGGGCCTCCAGCAGCTCGCCGTGACGACCGATAAAGGCCTCCACCCAGGCTTGCAGCGCCTCGGGCAGCGGGCAGGAGAGCACCTGCCGCTCGCCATCCATATAGGCCGCGGCCACGGTCTGGCTCAGGGTCAGGCCGTCGGCCACAAAGCCATTGTCCACGCGGCTTCCGGTGACAAACAGGCGTGGCGAGCCGGAGCTCAGGTTGAAGCGATAATCCCCCCGCTCGTCGCGAAACAGGGTAAGGGGCAAGGCACCGGCAGCCTCGGGGTCGGCGGGGTGGAGCGCCGCAATCTCGAAACGGCGGCTCTGCCAGCGGCCAACCTGGCTGTCGATGGCCTTTAACTCCAGTTGCAGCCAGCGCTGCGGGGGCAAGGTATTGGTGGTGTCTTGCACTGTCACGGCTCCCATCAGAAGGTCTCTGCCGGGCCGCCCTCCCCCGTGATCCACCCCGTTAGGGGCGGATCACAGCAGGAGATTCATGGCGGCCACAGCCATCAATGGGATAAGACTTAGCAAGAGTGGGGCCAAGGCCGGATTGATGGCTGATGGGGGCTTTGATACGGGTTGGCGTGTCGTGCGGGATATGAGTTGGCGCGGGCGTAGGTTGGTGCAGAGCGCAGCGAAGCCCAACATGCGGCGTAAAACTAATCCGCCGGAACATTAATAAGTAGGGATGGCAATAATCGAATAACACCGGATTATCCGATTATTGCCTTGATAAGGCTGTGTGCGGTAAACGTTGGGCTTCACTTCGTTCAGCACCAACCTACAATTTAACCCTACATCCGAGATAAACAACAAAGTGAACAAAATATCTTTCAGGCTTTTTTAACAACAGCTCTGAAATCAACCATATGGTCAGAGAATAAAAGACCAATCCTTCCTGTTTTACTATTGAAACCTAACTGCTCTTTATCCATAATCATATCAATTTCTTGTTTTACCTCAGGGGTAAGTTTACTGAGGATATAATTTATAAAATCATCTACCACTTTTTTATCCTCATGTATTTCTTCAAATTTCACTGACTGCATTGAAACACCAATAGATTTATCCCAAAAATCCCCATATTGAATAAAAATAGGTACTTTACCCTTAAAAAACACATCACCTATTGATAATTTATTAACCTCAATATTGCCATGTAGCAAGTCATTTCTTTCATTCATCAGCGTGTGAAACTTCTTACACGCCTCTGAGCTATAGTCAATCGAAGAACAAAAGCCAATGCAGTTTAAATTTAACGACTGAACCCTTATATCTATCGGTTGCCTGATAGCATTCTTAAAAAGTCGATCATTATTTTTTATTTCTTTCCGACACAAAACAAATAGCAGCAAGTTAACAAAAGACTCTGCAAGAACAGGCAGCATAGAGCGCAGACCAAATGTTAAACCAACGGCATAACTGTATTTATCTGAGACTGCGTCCCAACGAGCTTGATAATTAGCCCAGTCTTTTTCAGAATTGGGTTGTGGGACTTTATCTTCTTGAATATTAATATTCAGTTCGTCTAGTTTAGAAAAATGAAGATTTACAGCCGACTCTATTCTTTTATATGGATTGACAAACTGAGTCCATTTTTCAAGCTCTTTCCTTACTTCAGATATTCTCTGACCATACACTCCTATATCCGATTTTATTTGGTGAATGAAATCATGTAGTGATAATTCTTTCCCTGCAAAATCACCAATTAAATGAACTTCACTACGGAAATTATGCCCTTGGATGGATGTAAGACCATAATCACCCACAAGTGTCCACTCCCAATGAATCAAGTTGTCTGAATCATCAGCTCTGAGAAAATTCTGAATTCCATTCGGGGGACCAAATTTAGCATACAAGTAGCAATATAAATCTAGAGGTTTAATCTCATTAGTAAACTCCCATATCTCAACTTTTCTGGGAAGCTTATCTCCTTGCAATATTTTCATTAAACATGATGGATGAATGCTTTCTAATTTCAAGAAGTAATTCTCCACTGAGCCTCCAAACATTCCTTTAAATTAAAAAAATGACTATTTTTCTAAAAAACAGCGTAACAGATAAATATAAACATTTATATCTAAATTGCCGCATAGAATACTTTACATTACTGATATTCGCATTAGTTATGTATTCAATCCTTTGTGCTATACAATCACGATTAGGTTGATTATCTGGAACAAAACTTGCTGTATCCCTCCCCTTAGATCCCGGCAACCGGTCGCGAGGGGCCCATGACACCGACCTTTATCAAAAGCAATGCAGCAGCCCAGCTCACCATGGCCGTCGAGGTGATGGATGAGCAGGGCACGCTGCAAACCCGCCAAATCGCCTGTGAGCGGCCACTGACTGTCTACCTCAACTGGAAGGAGATAGTGACTCTGATGACGCTGGGGGCCCGCCCCGAGGCACTGGTGCTGGGTTATCTGAAAAATCAGGGCTTTATCGAGGATATTGCAGCCATCGAGTCGGTGATCGTCGACTGGGAGAGCGAGGCCGCCGCCGTGGTGAGCAGCCAGCAGGCCGAAGATCTCGACAAATCCTTGGAGAAGAAGACGGTCACCTCCGGCTGCGGTCAGGGCACCATGTATGGCAGCGTGATGAAGAAGCTTGAAGGGGTGGTCTTGGCGGCGCCTGAGCTTAAACAGAGCACCCTCTACGCCCTGCTCAAGGCGCTGTCGGCCCATAACGAAACCTACAAGATGGCCGGTGCCGTGCATGGTTGCGCTATCTGCCGCGGCGCCGAAATCCTCTCCTTTGTCGAGGACGTGGGGCGCCACAACGCGGTGGATACCCTGGCGGGCGAGCTCTGGATGCGCGGCGAGGCTGGCCACGACAAGATCTTCTACACCACGGGGCGGCTCACCTCGGAGATGGTGATCAAGGTGGCGCAGATGGGCATTCCAGTGCTGCTGTCGCGCTCCGGCGTCACCCAGATGGGGCTGGATCTGGCCCGCCAGCTCGGCATCACCATGATTGCCCGCGCCAAGGGGCGCCACTTCGAGGTATTCAGCGGCCACGACCAGCTGCTGCTGGACGAGAAGCCGCCGGTGCTGGCGCCCGGTTCGGCCGGTCGCGGAATGCGGGATTAAGCCATGAACGAGTTGATGAGTGCCCAGCAAATCGCGCTGTATCTCGATCAGACCAGCCAGAGGGCCAAACGCAAGCCATGAACGAGTTTATGAATGTGAAGCAGGTGGCGGAGTACCTCGATCTCAACGAGAAGAAGGTCTACCAGCTCGCCAACGAGGCGCGCATCCCCGCCACCAAGGCGACCGGCAAGTGGCTGTTTCCGCGCTCCCTGCTCGACCGCTGGCTGCTCGGCAGCTGCCACGAGGGGGTGATGAACGACCGGCTGCTGCTGGCGGGCTCGGACGATGTGCTGTTGCACTACGCCAGCAGCCGGCTAGCCCAGCAGCTCGGCACTCAGGCGCTGGTGGGTTACACCCCGTGCGGCACTCGTCAGGGACTGGCGATGCTGGCGCGCGGCCACGTGGATCTGTGCGCCATCCACTGGGGCCAGGCCGAGGAGGCCCACCTGCGCCACCCGGCGCTGGTGCAGCAGTATCAGGGCCACCGACAATGGGTGATCGTACATGGATTTCGCCGGGTACAGGGGCTGGTGCTGCGCCAGGGGCTGCAACCCAAGGAGGCGAAAGAGGCGCTCGACTGGCGCTGGGCCATGCGCCAGGAGGGGGCCGGCAGCCAGCGCGCCCTGCAGGAGTGGCTGCAAACCCAGGGTGAGTCGCTGACCCGGCTGGAGCGCACCCTCGAGGTCAACAGCGAGCGGGAGCTGGCCGCCGCCATCAGCCGCGGCGATGCGGACGTGGGGCCCGGCGCCCAGAGCACCGCCACCGAGTTCGGCCTCGACTTCGTACCGCTCTCCCAGGAGTGCTTCGATCTGGTGATGCCGCAGGGGGTCTTCTTTCGCACCCTGCTGCAACAGCTGATCGGCTGGCTGCAATCCCCCGAGGGGCGCGAGCTGGCGGCCCGCCTCGGCGGCTATGACCTGACCCAGAGCGGCAAGCTGGTGTGGAGCCCGCAGTAAGTATCCCCTCACTCGCCCATAAAAAAGCCCGCCACTATTGGCGGGCTTTTTTGTGCCTCACTCTCAATTGCGACAGTCACCCCCTCCCCATTGAGGGCACTGTGCGTCCTGCAAGTTATTGGCGGGCTTTTTTACGACTGCCTAAGACGGGTTGTTGCCACCGACCTCACGCCCCTCGGCATGGAGGGCGATGCGCCACCCCTCCAGCCGGGCGCGCTCACCGCCGCTGGCCAGCCGGGCGTGGCTGCGCAAGCGGATGGTAAAGCAGCTGCCCTGCCCCGGGGTGGAATCCACCAACAGCTCCCCGCCCCAGCGGCTGATGATGCGGTGGCTCAGGGCCAGCCCCAGCCCGGTGCCGGTGGCGCGGGTGGTGAAGAAGGGGTCGAAGATCTTGTCGATGATGGCCGCCTCGATGCCGCTGCCGTTGTCGATGACCCGCACCTCGGCCCCCTGCAGGGCCCCGGCGTCATCCAGCCAGTCGCGGCTCTCGACCCGGATCTCCCCCTGCTCCCCCAACGCATGGCTGGCGTTGACCAGAAGGTTTATCAGCACCTGCAGCAGCTGCTGGCGATCCGCCTCGATGGGCTGCTGGGCCTTGAGATCGGCCACCAGGTTCACCTGCTGCTGGCGCAGGGCGGAGCGCACCAGGGTCAGGCTCTCCTCAATGATGGGGGTGAGGTGCTGCCACACCGGCGCCGTCTCGTAGTCGCCGGGACGGGAATATTGCAGCAGGCTGCGGGTGATGGCGCGAATGCGCTCGATCTGGGCCAGCACCAGCGCCAGCTCTTCGCCCACCGGCTCTGCCGCCTCCCCCAGCTCCAGCTTCATCAGCTCCACGTTGCCGAGGATCACCGCCAGGGGGTTGTTGATCTCGTGGGCCACCCCGGCGCAGAGCTCGCCGAGGGCCGCCAGCTTCTCGCTGATGAGCAGCTGCTGGCGGGCCTGGGTCAGCATATGGATGTGGTGCTCGAGCTCGGCGGTCTTCTGCTCCAGACTCTGGGTGCGCTCGGCCACCTTCTGCTCCAGCTCGTCAGCGCTGCGGGCCAGCTGCTGGCGGTGCGCCGCCTGGCGATCCAGCATGGCGTCGAACTGGCGGCCGAGCTGGGCCAGCTCGTGATCGGGGTCGAGGTAGAGCTCGCCGATGCGGGCCGGCCGACCCGCCTGCACCTGGCGCACCACCTTGTGCATCCGCTCGATGGGGGTGAACAAGTCCCGCGCGCCGCGATAGACCAGCAGGCCCGAGAGCAGCAACAGCAGCACCACGCCGGAGCCCAGCTCCAGCAGATTGGTGAGGTAGGTGCGAACGATGGGCCACTCGAGAAAGCCGACGTAGAGCATGCCGATACGCTCGCCATTGGCGCCCAAGAGCGGCTCGTAACCCGACACATACCAGGCGTCGTGCACGAAGGCGCGGTCAATCCAGGGCTCACCGCGCCCCAGCACTTGTTCGCGCACCGGCGCCGAGGCCCGGGTGCCCACCGCCCGTCCCAGCTGCTGGCTGCTGCTGGCGGGCACGTTGGTGCTCACCCGCAGATCGCCGAGAAACAGGGTGACGCTGCCGATGCTGCCGGCCGGCAGGGTGTTCTTGGCGAACACCTGGCCCTTGAGCTCGTCCACCAGCCGGGTGCTGCCGTTGATAAGCTCGCCCCCCTCCAGCACGCCCCAGAGACTGCCGTCCCGCCCCATCACCGGGGTCAGGGAGAGGCTGATCAGACCGCGGGTCTCCTGCCCTGCGCCCGGCTCCAGCTCTTTGTCCAGCACGGCGCGGCTGGCCAGCGCCGGCGAGAGCGCCAACAGTTGCTCCCGCGACCAGACCACGAAGTGGCTGACGCTGCGCCCGGCGGCGAGGGTCGCGCGATCCTGCTCTGGCAGCTGATCCAGCTCGCTGCCGCTGCGCAGGCGCAAAAAGTCGAGGCCGTAGTTGGCGGCCAGCGGCATCACCCATTGGCGCAAGCGGGCGGGGGATTCGCGCAGTTGCAGCTGGAAGGCCCAGGCATCACGCAGGTGTTCGAGGTGCTCGGCCTGGCGCTGCTGCTGCACGCTCACCGCGTGGTGGGCCACGCCAAGGTCGCTGCGCACCGTGGTGAGCAGGTTCTGCCAGCTGTAGGTGAGGGTCCAGTAGAGGGTGAGCCCTATCATGCCGGCCAGGGTCAGCATGATGGGCACCGAGGTGAGCAGCAGCAGACGCCAGCGTACCTTGGTTCTGAGCAACCCCGGGATCTGCGTCAGCCTCACGGCTCACTCCGGCGACAACGGGCGAGCCGGCTCATTCGATGGCCCACTCCTTGAACTTGCGCTCCAGGGTCTTGCGCGCCACCCCGAGCACCCGGGAGGCGGCCGACTTGTTGCCGTCAAAGCTCGCCACTACCTGCAGGATGTGAGCCTTCTCCACCTCGGCCAGCGCCCACTCCAGCGGATAGCCCTCCTCCCCCCGCGCCGACTCGGCCGGCTTGGCGCTCTGCCAATATTCGGCAGGCGGCTTGCCCAGCAGCAGGCAGCGTTCGATCAGGTTGCGCAGCTCGCGCACGTTGCCGGGCCAGGGGTAGGCCTGCATGGCTACTACATCTTCATGGGTCCAGTGCAGGGCGCCCATGCCCATCTCGGCGGTGAGCTGGCGGGTGAAGTGGTGCACCAGGGCGGGGATGTCGTCGATGCGCTCACGCAGGGGGGCCACCGGCAGCGCCACCACGTTGAGGCGATAGAAGAGGTCTTCACGAAACCGGCCCGCCTCTACCTCCGCCTTCAGGTTGCGGTTGGTGGCGGCGACGATGCGCACATCCACCGAAAGCTCCCGCTCGGCCCCCACCGGGCGGATGGCTTTCTGCTCCAGCGCCCGCAGCAGGGAGGCCTGCATGGCGAGCGGCATCTCGCCGATCTCGTCCAGAAACAGGGTGCCCTGATGAGCGACCCGGAACAGGCCATCGCGCCCCTTGCGGGCGCCGGTAAAGGCCCCCTGCACGTGGCCAAACAGCTCGCTCTCCAAAAGCTCGGGGGCGATGGAGGCGCAGTTGAGCGGCACGAAGGCCCCCATCCGGCCGGAGAGCTGGTGCAGGGCGCGGGCCACCAGCTCCTTGCCGGTGCCGGACTCTCCCTCCACCAGCACGGCGGCGTTGGAGGGGGCGACCCGGGCGATCAGCGTCTTGAGCTCGCGGGTCCTGGCGCTGTCGCCGATCAGGGTGGGCGGGAACAGCTTGCTCACCTCCCGGCGCAGCAGCAGGTTCTCCCGCTCCATCTGGCGACGCTCGATGACCCTGTCCACCGCCTGCACCATCTGATCCAGGTTGAAGGGTTTGAGAATGAAGTCGCTGGCACCGAGCCGCAGCGCCTTGAGGGCGGTCTCCATGTCGCCGAAACCGGTCATGAAGATGATGTCGCTGCGCCGGGTGGCGGGGTCGATGGCCTCGTGCCACTCGATACCGGAGCGCCCCGGCAGGCGGATGTCGGCGATGATGAGATCAAAATGCAGGCGGCAGCGCAGGGCTTCGGCCTCCTCCACGCTGGCGGCCGTCTCTATCTGGGCGAAGCGGCGGGCCAGCGCCTTGGCGAGAAAGCTGCGCATGCCGGGTTCGTCGTCGACGATGAGCAAGGAGAGGGCGGACCAGCGGCTGGCGGGTGCAGTCATGAAAAAAGTACCTCAGATTCGACAAGGTTCCGGGATTGTCCCACCGACCTTATAAACTGTGGGACATTTTGTCGCTAACCGGCCCTAAGTGCCAACTCCGTTTATTAAAAGCGACGGTGCCATCACGCAATTAGGGCGCTTAACCGACTGTTTTCACATTAAAAACCGTGCCGAACAGGGCATGTGGCCAGCTTGGCACCCTGCTTGCTTAGTCCTGCCCTCTCTCCATCACCGGGTACCCTGACATCATGATCACAGCCACAGTGCGCAAACGCCTCGCCCTTGCCCTCTCCTCCGCCCTGCTGCTGAGCCTGCCGCTCTGGAGCGCCGCCAGCCATGCCGAGACCAAGGCCCCCATCCGCCTCGCCACCACCACCAGCACCGAACAGTCCGGCCTGCTGGGCTGGCTGCTGCCCCAGTTCACCAAGGAGACCGGCTACCCGGTGCAGGTGATGGCGGCCGGTACCGGCCAGAGCCTGAAGATGGGCGAGAACGGCGACGCGGATCTGGTGATGACCCACGCCCCCTCTGCCGAGAAGGCCTTCGTCGAGGCGGGCTTTGGCATCGAGCCGGAGCACCTGATGTACAACGACTTCGTCATCGTCGGCCCGGCGAAAGATCCGGCCGGTCTTGGCAAGTTGCACGACGCCGCCAAGGCGCTGCAGGCCATCAAGAACAAGGGGCAGACCTTTATCTCCCGCGGGGACGAGTCCGGCACCCACATCAAGGAGAAGACCCTGTGGCAGGCGGCTGACGTCAAGCCTGAGTTCGCCGGCTACAAATCCATCGGCCAGGGCATGGGGCCGACCCTGACCATGGCTTCGGAGCTGGGTGCCTACACCCTGACCGACCGCGGCACCTGGCTCGCCTACCAGAGCAAGCTGGATCTCGCCGTGCTGCTGGAGGGGGACAAGCGGTTGTTCAACCCCTACCAGGTGATCCTGGTCAACCCCAAGCGCTACCCGGATCTCAACACCGAAGGGGCGCGCGCCCTGAAAAACTGGCTGGTCTCCCAGCATGGCCAGCAGCTTATCGGTGACTTCAAGGTGGCCGGCCAGCCGCTGTTCGTGGCCGACGCCAAGCCGCAGTGATGCCAAGGCCGAGACTGCTCGAGATGCCTCTCGCCACCTTGATTGACGGAGGCGCCCGGTGCCGACCCTGATCGAGACCACTCTGGCGGCCCTTTCGCTGCTGTTCAGCGGTGACGCCGAACTGTGGCAGGTGGTGGGGGTCTCCTTCTCGGTGTCGGGCCTGGCGCTCGGGCTGGTGCTGCTGCCGGCCCTGCTGCTCGGCTTCGCGCTGGCCTATCTGCCCATTCCGGCGCGCTGGCTCTGGCTCTCCTGCATCAATACCCTGCAGTCGGTGCCGACCGTGGTGATTGGCCTCTTGCTCTACATGCTGCTGTCGCGGGCCGGCCCCTTCGGCGACTGGAAGATGCTGTTCACCCAGCAGGCCATGGTGGTGGGGCAGATGCTGATCGCCTTTCCGGTGATCGCCACCATGGCCCACGCCGCGTTCGTGCAGAGCGATCGGCGCGCCTGGGAGACCGCCCGCACCCTGGGGCTCTCCTGGCCCAGGGCGCTGCTCGGGCTGATGCGCGAGTGCCGCTTCGGCCTGCTGGCGGCGGTGATCGGCGCCTTCAGCCGCATAGTCACCGAGGTGGGCTGCTCCATGATGGTGGGGGGCAACATTTTGCACTTCACCCGCAACATTCCCACCGCCATCGCGCTGGAGACCCAGAAAGGGGCCTTCACCCAGGGGGTGGCGCTCGGCATCGTGCTGCTGGCCCTGGCCCTGCTGCTCAACCTGTTGCTGACCGCGTGCCGTGGTCACAGCTATCTGAAGAACTGACCATGCCCCCACCGTCCATCCACCGGAGTACGCCATGGCCCTGACCGCCCACCAGCTGATGATGCGCTTTGGCGAGCGCGACCTGTTCCAGATTGAGCAGCTCTCCATCGCGGCCGGCGACGCCGTCTGGCTGCGCGGCGCCAACGGGGTGGGCAAGACCACCTTGCTCAAGATCCTGGCCGGCCTGCTCACCCCGACCCGGGGCCACACCAACCTCCCCTCTGGCTGGCGCGGCAAACTTGGCCAGTGGCTCAAGCGCGATCCGGGGCCGGGTCGGGTCACCTACCTGCACCAGACCCCCTACCTGTTTGATCGCAGCGTACACGACAACGTGGCCTGGGCCCTCGGCCATCGCGCCGCCGACGAGGTGCGGGTGTTCGAGGCGCTGCGCCGGGTCGAACTGGAGAGCCTGGCGCGCGAGCACATCAGCATTTTGTCTGGCGGCGAACGCCAGCGGCTGGCCATGGCCCGCGCCTGGGCACTGCAGCCCGCCTTTCTGCTGATGGACGAGCCCACCGCCAATCTGGATGCACATTCGGTTGCCCTGATGGCCGCCATGGCGCAAGATCTGCGGGAACAGGGCAGCGGCCTGGTCATCATCAGCCACCAGAGCAACGATCTGACCGACCTGTGCGAGCGGCAATGGACCCTCGCCCGGGGCCGGCTGCACGAACCCACTCCTTTGAAAATCATCGAGCGACATGACCTCACACAGCGAACCTCGTACTGACCGCTTTCCCGTCTCCGCCGTGGTGCTGGCCGGCGGCCGCGCTACCCGCATGGGGGGCGCCGACAAGGGCTGGGTCGAGTTGGCGGGCCGCCCGCTCATCGACCACGTGCTTGACCGACTGAGGCCCCAGGTGGACGAGATCCTGATCAACGCCAACCGCAGCCAGGCCCGCTACCAGGCACTGGCCCCGGTCATCGGCGACGACAGCCCCGACTATCTCGGCCCGCTGGCGGGCATGCAGGCTGGCCTTGCCGCCGCCCGCCACGACTGGGTGCTGTTCGTGCCCTGTGATGGCCCCGCCCTGCCCCGCGATCTGATGGTGCGCTTTCGCGCCGCCCTCACCCCGCAGACCGAGCTGGTGGTGGCCCACGACGGCGACTGGCTGCAACCCGTGGTGGCCCTGCTGCACAAGTCCCTGCTCCCCTCCCTGTCCGCCGCGCTGGCGGAGGGAGAGCGCAAAATCGATATCTGGTTTGCCCGCCACAATATGGCGGTGGTGAGCTTTGCCGACCAACCGGATGCCTTCATCAATCTCAACAGCCCGGACGAGCTGGCCGCCTACGAGGCGCGCCTGCCAGACGCCGCGACCGGGCAAGGAGCCACCTCATGACCCCGGCCCCCACCCTGCCCCTGCTCGGCTTTGCCGCCTGGAGCGGCACCGGCAAGACCACCCTGCTCGAGCAGCTCATCCCTTTGCTGGTGAGCCGCGGTCTGCGCCTCGGGGTACTCAAGCACGCCCACCACGACTTTGACATCGACCAGCCGGGCAAGGACAGCCATCGCCTGCGCCAGGCCGGCGCCAGCCAGATGATGGTGGCCTCCCGCCGCCGCCACGCCCGCATCGTTGAGACCGATCTGGGTGAGGCCGATTTTCGCGAGCTGCTGGCCAGCTTCGATCAGCGCAGCCTCGACCTGCTGCTGGTGGAGGGATTCAAGCACGAGCACTTCCCGAAAATCGAGCTGCACCGCGCCGCCATCGGCAAGCCGCTGCTGTTCCCGATTGATCGCGACATCATCGCCCTGGCCAGCGATCAGCCCCAGCAGACCGCCCTGCCCCGGCTCGATATCAATGATCTGGAGGCCATCGCCGACTTCGTCTGCCACTGGCTCAAGGAGAGCCAGACGCGGGAGCAGGAGGCTGGCAACGGCTTTCTGTCGGTCGAGGCTGCCCGCAACGCCATTCTCGATGCCCTCACCCCAGCCACCGCCTGCCGTGACCTGCCGCTCGCCCGCTGCCACGGCGCCGTGCTGGCGGGGGATCTCGTCAGCCCCATCAATGTGCCGCCCCATGCCAACTCGGCGATGGACGGCATTGGCCTGCGCAGCGACGATCTCGCCGCCGGCCGCTGGCAGCTGGTGGGGGAGGTGCTGGCGGGCCAGCCGCGCAGCGAGCCGGTGCTGGCCGGACAGGCGGTGCAGATCATGACCGGCGCCCCGCTCCCCCCCGGTGTCGATACCGTGGTGATGCGCGAAGAGACCCGGCTTGACGGTGAATGGGTCAGCGTCAGTGCCCCCGTCAAGGCGGGGCAGAACGTGCGTCAGGCCGGGGAAGATCTCGCCAAAGGTGCGGTCGCCATCGCGGCCGGCACCCGCCTCGGCGCCCCTCAGCTCGGGCTGGCGGCTTCTCTGGGGCAGGCAACCCTGACGGTACGCGCGCCGCTCAAGGTGGCGCTATTCAGCACCGGCGACGAGGTGCAGGCACCGGGCGAGACGCTCGCCCCCGGCCACATCTTCGACAGCAACCGCTTCACCCTGATGGCGCTCATCGCCGGGGCTGGCTGCGAGGTGATGGACCTTGGCATCATCCCCGATGATCCCGCCATCCTGCGCCAGCAGCTGGCACAGGCCGCGGCCAACGCCGACCTGGTGCTGAGCTCGGGCGGGGTGTCGGTGGGCAATGCCGACTTCATCAAGCAGGTGCTGGCCGAGCTTGGCCAGATCGCCTTCTGGCGCATCCAGATGCGGCCGGGTCGCCCGCTCGCCTTCGGCCAGCTGGGGCAGTCCCCCTTCTTCGGCCTGCCCGGCAACCCGGTGGCCGCCATGATCTGCTTCCTGCAGTTCGTCGAGCCCGCCATCGCCCGCCTGCAGGGCCGGGAGTGGCAGCCGCTGCGCCTATCGGCGCTGGCCGAGCAGCAGATGAAGAGCCGACCCGGGCGCACCGAGTTCCTGCGCGGCATCTTCCATCAGGACGCCAGCGGCGTGCTGCGGGTACGCACCACAGGGCCGCAGGGCTCCGGCATCCTCAGCTCCATGAGTGATGCCAACTGCCTGATTGAAATCGTCCCCGCCCAGCCGGCCATCGCGGTCGGCGAGCGGGTCTGGATCCACCCACTCCAGGGACGAGTGGCCTGATACCGGTCTCCACCCCGCCGGGCGTGGCGGGGTGGTTGCCCCCATGAATTCGAGGCTTGTCCCTTGCGCCTGAATGCCCCCCTCTCCCGACTCGATCTGCTGATCTACGGTCACTACCGCATCGTCCACGGCCTGCGCATCGCGCTCGCCTTCATGCTCACCTTTCTGCTGACCCGCGAGCTCAAGCTGCCGGAAAGCACCTGGCCCCTCATCACCCTGGTGGTGGTGATGGGTCCCATCTCGTTCTGGGGCAATGTGCTGTCGCGCGCCCTGCAGCGGGTGGTCGGCACCATCTTCGGCGCCAGCTGCGGGGTGGTGGCGCTCTATCTCGAGCTCTACTCCCTGCCGCTGATGCTGCTGTGGTGCGGCTGCATCATGTTTCTGTGCGGCTATCTGGCGCTCGGCAAGCGCCCCTACGTGGGGCTGCTCATCGGCATCACCCTCGGCGTCACCATGGGGGCCATGCCCGGCGACATCGAGACCGCCCTGTGGCGCAGTGCCGACGTGATCCTGGGCTCATTGCTGGCGCTGTTGTTTTGCAGCATCTATCCCCAGCGCGCCTACAGCCACTGGCGGCTGCAGATGCACGATACCCTGCAGCAGGCCCAGCGGCTCTATCACACCCACCTCTCCCCCAACGTGCTGGAGCGACCGCGGCTCGCCCACAGCCACGCCAGACTGCTCTCCAAGATGGTAAGTCTGCGCCCCCTGCTGACCCCGGCGGTCAAGGAGACCCGCCTTGGCAGCGCCCTGTTCGAGGCGATCCAGACCACCATGCGCAACACCCTCTGCACCCTGGAGATGCTGGCCAACACCTACTGGCGCGATCGCCAGAGCCACTTCCTGATGCAGAGCACCCCGGAACTGCGCGCCTGCCAGCAGGCGACCGAGGCGCTGATGAGCGAGCTGGCGCTGATGCTCAAGAGCGGCGAGCTGCAGGGCTCGGAGCTGGCCATCGCTCGTCTGCAGGAGGCGGCCGGCAGGGTGCGGATCGACGCCGGCGGCGAGGCCGCCATCAGCGGCTATCTGTGGCTCAACCTGCAGCTCACCGAACAGCTCACCCACCTGCGCCGGCTGCTGGGCCTGGTGATGCATCCACCCCGCAGCCAGAGTCGCCCATAGCAAAACGCCCCGCAAAGCGGGGCGTTGTCGTCTCAGGCCACGGCCTCAGGCCATGGCGGGGTGGCGGCTTGCCAGCTCCTCCAGCTGGGCCGGCGTCAGGGTCGACACCAGCCGGCCGTCGAAGTAGATGTCCAGCAACTCGCCGCGCTTCTCGCCGCGCATCAGGCTGCTGCGCCCGTCCAGGTAGTGCACCTCCATCTGGGCGGTGCGCTCGTCCGGGTAGCTCACCTCCACCTCGCGTACCCCTTGCGGCAGCAGGGCCAGCGGCACCTTGTTGAGGGAGGGATCCAGATGCTGGTTGACCTTGATCAGGGCGTCGAGCTTCTGATCCACCAGCGCCGGCGACTTGCCGGTGATGGGGTTCTTGCCCGACCAGAATTCGATGGTGTTGAACACGAAGAGATCCGCGGTGGCCGCCAGACCGTAGACCGGCGAGAGCAGGATGAAGACCCCGGCCCGGCCGTAACGGTTGTCCACCACGCTGAGGTTGCCCTTGGTCACCATGGAGGAGAGCCCCATCTGCCCCATGCAGCCGCTCAGTCCCACGCTTGCCACCACACCTGCCAGCAGCGCCAGCGCCCTGCCCTCTCTTCTCGTTGCCATCGTCTTTATCTGCTCCAGAAATAATGAGTCGGCAAGCCTAAACAGGCCGCCGCCGGCGGGCAATTCACAAGCAGGGAGCGATACAGCAGGGGTTCAGATTGGGATTTCGACTGCTCACATTGCGTGCAGGTCGTTGAAATAGTGGTCAAGGCGGCCCGCATCCTAAGAGGGGCCGCCAGCAGACTAGATGGAGAGGCTGGAGACGGTTGCCGAGACGTTGTTGGCCTCCTGCCGGATCTCCACCATCACCTCGTTGACCTTGTCGATCTGCTGCTTGCCGAGCTCGGCGCTGCCGGCCACCCTGGCCATGTCGTCGGTCACTCTGGCGGTCAGCTCGCGGTTCTTCTGCACCACCTTGGCTATCTCGTCGGTGGAGAGCGACGTGCGGGCCGCCAGCTGGCGCACCTCGTCGGCCACCACCGCAAAACCGCGCCCCTGATCGCCGGCGCGGGCCGCCTCGATGGCCGCATTGAGGGCCAGCAGATTGGTCTGATCGGCGATGCTGCTGATGGTGGAGACGATGGCCTCTATGCTTCTGGACTGCTCGTTGAGCTGGTTGATGAGCAGGATGGTCTTGTCCACCTGCTCGCTGATGAGCGACGAGGTCTCCACCACGGAGCGCAGCAACTCTGCCCCCTGTTCGGCACAGCGCTGGGTCTCCTGAGCCGTGGCGTGAGCCACCTGGGTGGCATCGCGCACCGCATGGCTCTTGGTGACACGATCAGTAATGTCGCTGGCAAACTTGATGACCCGGCTCACCTTGCCGCTCTCGTCGCGAATGGGGTTGTAGGTGGCCTCCAGCCAGATCGCATCACCATGGCTGTTGCGCCGCAGGAAGAGCCCGGACTTGAATTGCCCCTGAGCCAGCTCTTCCCAGAAGCGGGGGTTCTCCTCATAGAAGGCGTCATCGCACAGGATGCGGTGATTGCGCCCCTTGAGCTCGTTCAGGGTGTAGCCGACGCAACTCAGGAAGTTGGCGTTGGCCGAGAGGATGTCACCGGTCGGGGTGAATTCGATCATGGCAAGCGAGCGTTCAAGCGCCTTGGAGACCGCCTCCTGGTTAAGCAGTTGCTGATGCTCCGCGGTGACGTCGCTGGCGATCTTGATCACCTGGGTCACCCTGCCCTGCGACTTTACCGGGAAGTAGCTGGCCTCCAGCCAGACCACCTCGCCCCGCTTGTTGCGGCGCGAGAAGATGCCGGACTTGACCCTGCCCTGCTTGAGCTGGGCCCAGAACTGCTGGTACTCGGCGGAGCGGGCCAGCTCCTGGCTGCAAAACATCCGGTGGTGCTGACCCTGCAGCTCGATGGCGCTGTAACCCATCAGGCTCAAAAATGGCTGGTTGGCCTCCAGGATCTCGCCATCCGGGGTGAAGATGATGGTCGCGATCCCGGCCTTGACCGCTTCCACGAAGCCCTGTGACTCGGCGAGCTGTGCCTGGCAGGCCTGCAGTTGCGCCTTCAGCTTGTTGTTGAACATGGGTGTCATACCTCTGTAATGACCTGACAAGGTGGGAACGGGCACAAGACTCGGCGTCAAGGTGAACCGGCACGAGCCTGTTGAGGCTGATCATAGTTGAGCGTGGTGACTCGATCAGAATTTGGCCGAGATTTTGCCACAGCCAGGGAGAGGTTCGCAGTGCCCGTCTCCCGTTGGCAGGCGTGATACGGGCAGGGCGGCAAGCGGGATCACCCGGGTTGCCACTCCAGATAGGCGGGGTTGCTCACAAACCCCATCCGCTCGTAGAGGGGCCGCCCCTCTTCGCTGGCATGGAGCCAGACTTGGCCCAGCTGCTGCTCCCTGGCATAGTCCGCCATCTGGTCCAGCAGGGCACCGGCCAGTCCCTGCCGGCGATGGGCAGGCAGGGTATACATGTTGAGCAGATAGCCCTCCCTCCCCGTCAGATTGCCGGGATAGGGCGGGCGCACGAAGAGCGCCAGGGTCGCGCTCGCCACCACTTCGCCATCCACCTCCGCCACCCAGGAGCGGGCGCTCTCCTCGGCCTGCGCCGTGCTGAAATAGGCGGTGGTGGCCTGCCACAGCGGCAGATCGGCCAACGGCTCGCTCAGCTCCCCCACCTCGCAAAACAGCGCCATGCGCAGGGTCACCAGCGCGGGAATGTCTGCCTGCGTTGCCTGCCGGATGATCATCGCCTCTTCTCCTTGTGATGAAATGCACAGGCACCCCGCAGGGTGCCTGATGAGAGTGCCAGTGTGGCGGCTTCATCCCCGCCTGACAAGGCGCCACTGATCCAGGGCCAGCGGCCCCGCCCCCCACACAGCCAGGGTCAGCAACATCCAGCCCCACAACTGGTGATCGTAAAAGCCGCCGGCCCAGAGGGCGGGATAGGAGAGCACCGCCATGATGTTGAAGGCAAACAGCAGGGCGGCGACCGGCCGGGTGAAAAGCCCAAGCAGCAGCAGCACCGGCAGCAGCAACTCGGTGGCCGTCCCCAGCCAGGCTGCCCACTGCCAGGGCAGCAGGGGCACCCGATACTCGAACTCGAACAGGTAGAGGGTGCTGTCCCAAGCGCTCAGCTTGAGCCAGCCGGAGCGCAAGAAGACCGCCGCCACCCAGCATCTGGCCAGCAGCAACAGGGCGCCGCTCAGCCACCAGGGGGCGGCTGGCCCCCGTTGCTGCATCAGGGGGAACTTGTGGTTTGTCATCGAATTTACTCCAGCGTTGAGGTCACATCGACCAGCAGGCCCAGGGTGACGAGGCGGGTCAGATACTCTGCAGCCTGCGGATCTTGCGCCAGCAGGGTCGACAGGGCGATGCCCTGGCGGCAACCATCCAGCAGGCGCCACTCCCCCTCGCTCAGGCGCAGCGGCAATACCCGACAATCGGGCTGTTTCTTGAGGGCGAGCCAGGCGGGGGCCGCCAGATCGTGCACCGCCTCACCCTGGTGCAGAGCCATCTGCCAGAGGGCCTCCACCGGGCGAAGGCTGTCAAACAGAAGCAGATCGCAGGCCGGGATCAGCACCAGCGTCTGCCAGGCCGCTGGCGGCAGAGCCGCCACCCGCTCGGCCGGCCAGTGGCGTGCCTCGGGGGCCAGCAGACTGGTGCGCTCCAGTGCCCACTCGAAGCGGGCAAGCTCCCCCAGCCAGGGCAGCTCGGCGGTGGTGGGCAGCCCGGCGAGCCAGTCGTCAAAACCGGCGCCATAGTGCATCACGCTCCCTTCGCAGAGGGGCTCCGCCAGTACGAAGCCGCGCGCCGCGGCGTCGAAAAACGCCTCCCCCACCATGGCCTTAACCGCCGGGTAGCTGCCTGCCAGCACCTCGCCAAGGCTCAGGATGAAGTGGTTGCGATAGACCTGCAGCACGGCATCGGCCGGGAAGAGGCGGGAATGGACGTGGGGCAGAATGGCCTCGCTCTGGCCAAGCAGCCCCTCGGCAAACTGCTGCTGCCGGTGGGCCAGCTCAGACATGGGCGGCCTCCGACTCAGGATGGGCAGCCATGGCGGCATCCAGCAGGGTGCTCGCACGCTCAGCCTCCGCCAACAGCACGGGGAGCGGCGGTATCTCGAGATCCCACTCGATCAGGGTGGGGATGGCGCGCTGGCGGCAGATCTCGGCATAGAGGGCCCAGACCGGCTCGCTCACCGGCGCGCTGTGGGTATCGATATAGAGGTGCCCCAGCGGCAGGGACTTGTCGGTAAAACCGGCCAGGTGGATTTCACCCACGGTGGCGATATCGATGGCAGCCAGATAGTCACGGCACGCAAAGCCGTGGTTGAAGGCACTGACGTAGAGGTTGTTGAGATCGAGCAGGATGCCGCACTCGCTGCGCCGTTGCAGCTCGGCCAGAAACTCCCACTCCGGCATCTCTCCCGCCAGTTGCAGGTAAGAAGAGGGGTTCTCGATCAGCAGCCGGCAGCCGAGTGCATCCTGCACCTGCATGATCTTGTCGCTCATGGTGAGCAGGGCCTCCCGGGTATAGGGTACTGGCAGCAGATCGTTGAAGTGGCGCCCCCCGATGCTGCCCCAGCTGAGGTGCTCCGAGATGCGCACCGGCTTGATGGCGCCGGCCAGGGCCGAGAGGCTGGCAAGGTGAGCAAGGTCGAGCCCATCGGCCGACCCCAGGGACATGCCGACCCCGTGCAGGCTGACCGGATAGTGCCGGGCCAGCTCGCTCAATACCTGAAAACCCCGGCTGTGCCGTTCGAAGTAATTCTCGCTGTGCACCTCCAGCCAGCCGACGGCCGGCAGGGTACGCAGCATCTCGTCGTAATGGGGGGTTCGCAATCCAATACCAATCAAGGGGTTCATCGCAAAGACTCGCGGTTGGCCATCAAAAGAGAGCCACGGTGCACAACACCGTGGCACCCAGCCTTACTTGGGTTGCAGCGAACCGCCGGCCAGCTTCTCGCACAGCCCCTTGGGCACCACCACGAAGGCGTCGCCCTGGGCATCCATCTTGGCGGTGCCGGCGCAGGAGTTGGTCTTGGTCGCACAGTCGTTCTTGCTCGCCTTCACCACGCCGTAGCACTTCTCCTTCTCGTCGGCAGCCATGGCCGGGGCGGCAATGAACTGGGCGCCGAGGGCCAGCAGACCGGTCATGGCGGAGGCGATGGCAGTGCTCTTTTTAACGTTCATTCTCTGTTCCTTCTGATTGTGTGTGGTGTGCCCGATCATTCGCGACCGGATGCCTTCCATAGAACCGGCGATGCGACGAAATGATTTCAAAAAAAATGCAAAATCGGCACATCTATAAAAAACACAATTAGTAGCGTGCTGTTTTAAAAGGAGTTTTTAGGATGTTCTCGGCCACAGGGCATTGACATCAAGACGGCGACAGAGACGATGGCATGGCGGTGACGGGGTAACCGGTTCGCCTCCCCGACCATCCCGACGCGGGTCTGCCGGCACATTTTCACCAGCGCGCTGCGGCGAGAGGCGAGCTGGTCGCAAGGCAATATGAATGGAAAAGCGCCGAGCGGGCGGGGTCGTCAGAGCGATCCGGCCGGCCGGTTTATCTGCGGGCTGTAGTGGTTGAGGCGCTGATGCTCAGGGGTGAGCAGTTGCCCGGGCGAGCGCCCGGTAAAGAAGTGGCAGCTCTTGATGAAATGGGGCTGATCGCAATAGCCCTGTTCCAGCAGAGCATCGAGCGACGGGGTGCCCGACAGCAGCTGGCGCAGCGCCCTTTGAAAGCGGGCGGTACGTAGAAAATAGCGGGCATCTACCCCGAGATGGCTGCGCAATCGCCGCTGAAAGGTGCGTGCGCTCATCCCCAGTTGCAGCTGTAACTCAATCGCCGGCGTGCCGTAATAGAGCCGCTCTATCGCCCGCACCAGCGCAAGATCCCGCGGCGGACGACTCGCCACCTGCCGGCGCAACCAGGCGCCCAGCGTCCCTGCCCCTTCCTGCATCAACCACTGCGGGTCGGGGCAGACAATCCCCAGCTCATCGAGGGGCAGCACCCGATCGCTCAACTGCTCGAGCGGCACGCCAAACAGATCGAAACAGGCCGAAGAGCGCAGCCGCAGCCCCAGCAGATGAGTCTGGCCATGGGCGGCAAAGCGCAGGCGGGCATGGCGCGGGCAGAGCAACACGGCAACCCCCGTGGCCACGGTGACGGTGCGGTGCAAATCTGCTGACGAGAGGATCGTGATGGTGAGGGGAGCCCCCAGATTGAACAGGATCTCGGCCCCGGTGCCGGGGAAGATCTCAGGCATCGGCTGGGGGTGACCAAGGCGCCACTCCCAACCTTGCGCCAGCCAGGGCGCCAGATCGGGAGCGGGCTGAAATTTACGGCACTGCATCATGGCGGGCTACGATGTTGCTCACAGGCTCGGTTCAGAGGCGGACAGGAAGAGGGTATCACCGCTGACATGGTCGAGACAGGGATGGCGATCGAAGCGCACCACGCCTATCTCCATGCGACCCGCGGCCGCCTCCACCATGGCGGCGACCCCCAGGTGACCGAACCCGGCACACAGCTCCACCGCCCGGATCCCCTCCCGATATAGCTCGTCGAGCAGTTCACGGCCTCCCTGGTAGTCGGGCACGGCGATCGTCTTCACATGGACGTTCTCCGTCTTGACCCAGCTGGCGTGGCGGGCGGGATCCGCCCCCGGTGCAACGAAGATGAAGGCGGCCTTGAAAATATCGGACATATAAAAAGCTCCTCGGATCAATGAGTCGCCACTCTACCCGGGATCCCGCGGGCCGGATTGTACCGCGGCGCCACCCGCCCTCATCATGCAGGACAAAACCTGGCGCAAGGGGCGCCATACAGACCTCATTTCTCCCTGTTGAATGCAATTTGTGCGGCCAGGGGCCATAAATGCAAAAGAGACAGCCGAAGCTGTCTCTTTTGTCATCAAGCCGGGACCTCAGTAGAAGATCCGCTCGCCGCGCTCGCTCATCTTGAGCCATACCGGTTTAGTGCTGGTTTTGCTCCAGATCCGGTGCAGATAGCTGTAGAAACGGGCCCGGTCGCTGCGAAACAGCATCACGGGGAAGGCCAGCATACCCACCAGCAGCACATAGAGGCGACGAAGAATTATCTGAGTAAGGGAATAGGGATGAAACATGATAGCACTCCTCACTGGTAAGACCACTGAGCAAAGATTACTCCACAATTTGTAGGATTACTACACCAGGAATCCCATTTTTTCGCAAAAAACGCCCTGAAAAGCCACAAAGTGAAATTGGGTTACATCCATTAACTTACAGGCAACAAAAGCTGGCAAAGCGGCCGCGTTTGACCAGATTTAATGAGTTGGCAGTCAACATGGAGTCAAGGCGATGAAACCCGCAGAAATGGCGATCATAGGGATCCTGGGCCTGCTGATCTGGTCGGAATGGCAGGACTGGCAGCTCAACCGGGACGACAGCATCACCCTGGCCTACAAGGGGGCCCCCACCGTCAGCCTGTGGCAGTGCGGTCAGTTGAAACAGAAGATGATGGATGTGACCGAACACTCGGCCGAAGTGCAGTTTCAGTACCGGGGACAGGACCTGACACAGGTAAACCGCTATCTGGAGCGGGAGTGGCAACAGCAGGGTTGCGAACAGCTGTTGCTGCAGCAGGGATACTGATACGACAAAACGCCGCACGAAACGGTCGATATCGGAAAATTCAGACAGGGAGAAGATGGAGGCACGTTCCGGAGTCGAACCGGACTAAACGGATTTGCAATCCGCTGCATAACCGCTTTGCTAACGCGCCATGCTGACAAGGCATTGCCTTGAAAGTGATATCCATGATTGGTGCCATGGAAGATTGGAGCGGGAAACGAGACTCGAACTCGCGACCCCGACCTTGGCAAGGTCGTGCTCTACCAACTGAGCTATTCCCGCATTACTGCTTGTGTGCCAGTTGCCTGACAACGAGGCGCATTATACGTACCCCGAGCAGAGGCACAACCCTTTTTTCTCACTTTTAGCCCTTTCTCGTGCTGTTTGCTCAGGGTTTAAACGGCTTGCCCAAAAAAAACGCGCCAGGCTGTGACCCAGCAGGCGAATTCAAGATAAAGTCATTGAAATGATTAGCCTTTAATCAGAGACTTGCGGCGGTTAGTAACCGGATTCTCAATTGAAAATCTCCCGATGAAATGGATCTTCAAGCCTCGTGGACTCAGGCCGCAGCTGATGCTGGCATTTTTTATGCTGGCCATGGTGCCCTTCCTGGTTGTCACCCTGTTTTTCCTCTATAGCCACGGCAAGGATCTCACCACCCAGACCTCCAACCATCTGGTTTCCGTTCGCAACATCAAGAAGAGCCAGCTGGAAGATTACTTCGGCAACCTCAAACAGCAGATCATCAACTTTTCCCAGCAGGATTTTGCCGGCAACAGTATCGGTCGCTTCTACGGCTTCACCGGCGCCTTCGAGAAACTCGGCACCACACCGCAGGAGGCCCGCGCCCGCGCCCAGGCCCGCTATGTGCCGGGCTCCTGGGATCAGCTGCAAAAGCCCGACAACACCCCCGACATCGAGCCCTCCATCAGTGCCCTGATCCTGGCGGACGAGATGTATGGCCGGGTGCATCAGCGCTTTCATCGCGGCTACGCCGACATGGTGCGCAAGTCCAACTACAGCGACATCTTCCTGATCGACCTCAACGGCGACGTGGTCTATTCGGTCACCAAGCGCGCCAACTTCGCCACCAACCTGCTCTCCGGCCCCTACCAATCGAGTGGTCTGGGCCAGACCTTCGCCAAGATCAAACGGCGCCTCGACGGCGGCCAGAAGCCGCAACAGATCTTCGAGTTCACCGATTTTGGCCGCAACGAGCTGACCGGCCAGGTGGTCGCCTACATGGCCGCCCCCGTGATGCAGTACGACTATGTGCGCGGCGTGGTGATCTTCGAGCTGCTGCCGGACAAGCTCAACCAGATCATGGCGGAGCGGGAGGGGCTCGGTGCAACCGGCGAGACCATCCTCATCGGCCCGGACAAGCGGATGCGCGCCAACGCCTGGCTGGCCCCCGAGTTCAGCGTGGAGAACAGCTTCAGCCCCAACTTCCGGCCGCTGCAGACCCCGCTGGTGGTCAAGGCGCTCTCCGGCGAGCAGGGGGTCGGGCTGTTTCGCTCCTACCACGAGGACGAGGTGCTGGCCGCCTACACCCAGGTGAAGGTGTTCGACACCGAGTGGGCCTTCATCGCCGAGATCTCCACCAGCGAGGCCTATCGCCCCATCCGCCAGCTGGAGACCCTGGTGATCCTGCTGGGGGCCGGCTCATTGCTGCTGCTGATCCTCTTCTCCCGCTGGCTCTCCCACTCCATCACGGCGCCGCTGCGCTCCCTCACCGCCGCCGCCGAGCAGGTGGCCGACGGCGCCCTGGATCACCCCATCGCCATCGCCCGCACCGATGACGACATCGACCGGCTCGCCCAGGCGTTTCGCCACATGCAGCGCTCGGTAAAGGACAAGATCGAGCTCATCGAGCGGCAGACCCAGGAGCTGCAGCAGCAGGTCAAGCTGACCCACAAGCAGAACCTCAGCCTGCAGCAGGCGGACAAGCTCAAGGATGAGCTGCTGGCCAACACTTCCCACGAGCTGCGCACCCCCATTCACGGCATCAAGGGAATGGCCGAGTCCATGCTCGCCAGCCAGCAGGATCTGACCGAAGGGCAGCAGAAACAGCTCGGGCTCATCATCAAGAGTGCCGACGGCCTGGCGCGGCTGGTGGACGATCTGCTCGACTACCACCAGATGCGCTACGGCCAGCTGGAGATCCACCCCCAGCCTGTCTCCTCCAAGGGGGTCATCCGGCTGGTGCTGGATCTCTGCCAGCACCTGGTGCAGGCCAAACCGCTCACCCTGGTGGACAAAACCCCGGCCGAGCTGCCGCCTGTGCTGGCGGACGAGCAGCGGCTCGAACAGGTGCTCTACAACCTGGTGGGCAACGCCATCAAGTACACGCCACAGGGCAAGGTGGTGCTGAGCGCCCTGGTGGAGGGCAACTTCCTGCACATCAGGGTGACCGACACCGGCATCGGCATCGCCAGGGATCACCTGGAGCACATCTTCGAGCCGCTGGTGCAGATGAGCCCGGAGGTGAGCAAGCAGGGGGCCGGTCTCGGCCTCTCCATCACCCGCCAGCTGGTACACCTGATGGGGGGCGAGCTGTTCGTGGAGAGCGAGCCGAGCGTCGGCTCCACCTTCGCCTTCACCCTGCCGCTCGCCAGCGGCAAGGCGGGCAGCCTGACCCTCGACAGCCGCCAGATCGAACACCAGCTGGTGCGCCAGCAGCCGCTCGCCCTGCCGGAGTGGGAGAGCGATGACCTCCCTCCGCCCCCCGAGGATGCGCCCCTCATCCTGGTGGTGGACGACGAACCCATCAATTTGCACATACTGCGCCACCTGCTGCAGCCCTGTGGTTATCGCATCCTGCCCAGCAGCGACGGCCACGACGCGCTGGCCAAGCTGGCCCAGGAGCCGGTCGACCTCATCCTGCTGGACGTGATGATGCCGACCCTCTCCGGCTTCGACGTCTGCCGCCGGCTGCGGGAGCAGCATCCCAAGGAGAAGCTGCCGGTGCTGCTGCTCACCGCCCTCAACCAGCCCAAGGATATCGAGGAGGGTTTCAATGCCGGCGCCAACGACTACCTGGTCAAACCCTTCTGCAAGGAGGAGCTGTTCGCCCGGGTCAGGGCCCTGCTGGAGGCGAACGCCGGGCGCGCCTCTCTGGTGGAGAACCGCTTGCTCAAGCAGGAGATAGAGCACCGGCTGGTGCTGCAGGAGCAGTTGCATCAGGATCAGCAGCGGCTGCTGGCCCTGCTCGGCGAAGGGGCCGACCCCATGGTGTTCATCGATGGTCAGGGCACTGTGCTGTTCGCCTCCCGGGTGCTGGCTCGCCTGCTGGGCCAGGAGCCGGAAGCCATGGAGGGGCAGCCGCTGGACGACTGGCTGGCCAGCCCGCTGGCCAGCCAGTGGCCCGGGCTGCAGGCCGGCCAGGAACAGTCGCTGGCGTTTCTGGTGGCGGGCCAGCGGGACGAGCTCAACGCCCGCGCCCTGCCCATCAGCCTGGGGGGGCAGGCCGCCTATGCACTGGCCCTCAGCACCGAATCGAGGCCCGACGAAAACCGGGTGATGGCGCTGGAGAATGCCCTCAAGAGCCTGTCGCGCCAGGCCATCATCGAGGATGGCCAGCTGCTGGGCGAGCTGAGCCGGCTGGGCGGGGAGTTCCGCTCGCTCGCCGACGACCTCATCCGCCAGCAGGATGACGAGCCATTGCGCCGTGCCCTGGTGGACACCATGCGGCTCACCCTGGATGCCTGGCAGCAGAGCACCGGCAAGGGCAAGATAGTGCTGGCCGAAAAGAGCAAGCTGTGGCGGGTCTACATGGACCGCTCCAGCCCGCAGACCCGCACCCTCGACAAGTACCTGAGCCTGGATACCCTGCCCAAGGCGCCGCGCTGGAAGACGGTGGTCGCCACTGCCGAATACGTGCTCAGCCACGGCCCGCTCAACGAGGCCCAGCGCCAGCAGCTGCACCACAGCGCCCAGACCCTGCGCCAGCTCGCCACCCGCAAGAGCTAGCGCATCCCCTCCCCACCCCATCTCCAATCTGGGCCCTGGCTCACACTTGGCGGGGCGGTTTTTTTTTGTGCAAAATTAAGCCCGCTCACCACGTCAAAACGAGAGCCGATCCAATTCACACAATTGTCATGAGGGGCAGATTGACGGGGACTTATTACGTCAGAGCAATTAACATAACCTCATGATTTAAATCGAGTTAAAAGCCATTTTGACGAAATTGACGTGATGGCGCCGATTTTTACGATATCGACGATCTGAACAGTTGTTGTTTTCCTGTTAACTCTGCTTTGCTAGGGACGTTGGATGACACAACTACAAGGGTGAAAAACCTGACCAACATTGAGGGCCGACCTCCCCAGCATGCGAAGTCGGTGCTCAAATCCAAACAAGGAATATAAATAAGAAAGGAAATAATATGCTTGCCAAAGTATCCAAAATCTCTACTGCTGTAATGCTGGGCACCATGATGCTTGCCGGCGCTGCCGGCAACGCCATGGCGGCGGACAACAAGACGGTGCTGACTCTGGTCGCACAACAGGAAACCGCGTGGGTCAAAAACTTCAACCCCTTCCTGCAAGCGGGTCTGTTGCACACCACCCGTCACTTCATCTATGAACCCCTGGTGATCTTCAACGATATGCAGGGTGGCAAACCCGTCTATCGTCTAGCCACCCACTTCGAGTTCAGCAAGGACCTCAAGTCCGTCACCTTCGATCTGCGTGACGGGGTGAAGTGGTCGGACGGTCAGCCCTTTACCGCCGATGACGTCCTCTTCTCCTTCAACCTGGTCAAGGCCAACAAGGCGCTGGACGAGCGCTCAATCTGGACCCAGATCAAGAGCGTCGAGAAGCTGGCTCCCAACAAGATCAAGTTCGACCTGACCGACGTCAACACCAACGTGGTGAACGACCTGGTGCTGGTGCCCATCGTACCGGAGCATCAGTGGAAATCGGTGAAAGACCCGGTCGCCTTCACCAACGACAAGCCGGTCGGCACCGGTCCCTTCACCGAAGTGGACAACTTCTCCGCCCAGCTCTACACCCAGTGCCGCAACCCACACTACTGGGACAACGCCAACCTCTCCATCGACTGCCTGCGCATGCCGCAGATGGCCACCAACGACCAGGTACTGGCCGCTGTGATGAAGGGGGACGTGGACTGGTTCGGCTCCTTCGTGCCGGACATCGAGCGCCTCTACGTCGGCAACGATCCCAAGAACAACAAATACTGGTTCCCGGCCTCCGGCACTGTGGCGTTCAACGTCAACTTCCAGGCCAAGAAACCGGGCAACCACGAAGCCTTCAACGACGTCAACTTCCGCCGCGCCTTCTCCATGGCGATGGACCGCCAGTCCATGGTGGACATCGCGGGCTACGGCTACCCGACCGTCAACGAGTACCCGTCAGGTCTGGGCAAGGCGTTCGACTCCTGGAACAACCCGGAAGTGGACAAGAAGTACGGCAAGTACAACAAGTTCGATCTGGAAGGGGCCAAGGCCCTGTTGAAACAGGCCGGCTACAAGGATTGTGACGGCGACAAGTTCCTCGACACCCCCACCTGCCAGAAGATCGAGTTCAAGGTGCTGGTACCGAACGGCTGGACCGATTGGGTCAACACCGCCCAGATCGGCGTGGAAGGGTTGCAGGCTCTGGGCCTGAACGCCAAGACCGCCACCCCGGAAGCCACCGTCTGGACCGAAAACCTGATCACCGGTGACTTCGACGTCGCCCTGCAGGGTTACTTTGCCGGTGCCAACCCGCACAAGTACTTCGAGACCGCCTTCCACTCCCGCAACATGGGTGAGCGCGGCAACCGCTTCGCGGCGCCCCGCTACAAGGATCCGGCGCTCGACAAGCTGATCGACGACTTTACCCAGACCGCCGATGCCGCCAAGCAGAAGGAGATCATGTTCGAGATCCAGGACAGGGTCGGTGCCAACCAGACCATCATCCCGGTATTCAACAACCCGACCTGGTACGAATACAGCACCAAGCGTTTCCACGGCTGGTTCAGTGCCGACAACCCGGTCGCCAAGCCGCAGGTTCACCCGGATACCCCGGAGCGTCTGCTGCACGTGTTGTCACTCAAGCCGAACAGCTAATCAATCCCGGCCCCCTGCGGGGGGCCCTCTTCCCCGCCCATTCCCCTTATCTCCCGGCTCTGCCGGGGTTGGGGTAACTATGCCCGGCGCGGGGCGGACCAGCAGTAAAAGGTATCATCATGGGATTCATACTGAGACGCTTTTCCTTCTATCTGGTCGCCTTTCTGGTGGCCGCCACCATCAACTTCCTGCTGCCCAGAGCCATGCCGGGGGACCCCGTCTCCGTCATGTTTGCCCGGGCCGGCGCCATGATGGAACCCGCCGCGCTGGAGGCCCTCAAGGCCACCTTCGGTTTCGTGGACGGCCCCATCGGCACCCAGTTTCTCACCTATGTGAAGAGCGTCTTCACCTGGGATCTCGGCACCTCGGTGCGCTACTACCCCCAACCGGTCGCCGACGTGCTCGGCCGCGCCATCGGCTGGACCCTGTTTCTGGTGGGCACCTCCACCATCCTGAGCTTCTCCATCGGTTCCATCGTCGGCATCTTCGCCGCCTGGCACCGGGGCGGTCGCCTCGACAGCATCCTCTCCCCGCTCACCCTGGTGATGCAGGCCATTCCGCCTGTGGTCATCTCGCTGCTGGCGCTCTTCCTGTTCGGGGTGAGCCTGGAGTGGCTGCCCATCGGCTACGCCTACAGCCCGGAGATCACCCCCGACTGGGGCTGGGATCACATCAAGAGCATCCTGACCCACGCCATCATGCCGGTGGGCACCCTGGCCATGGTGCAGGTGGGGGGCTTTCTCATCACCATGCGCAACAACATGATCAACCTGCTGGGCGAGGACTACATCACCATGGCCAAGGCCAAGGGACTCTCCAGCAACCGGGTGATCTTCAACTACGGCGCCCGCAACGCCATCCTGCCGAGCGTCACCGCCCTCTCCATGGCGCTCGGTTTCGTCATCGGCGGATCCCTCATCACCGAGGTGATCTTCAACTATCCCGGCCTGGGCCTGACCCTCTATCAGGGCATTCTGGCCCGCGACTACCCGCTCATTCAGGGGCAGCTGCTCATCATGACCATCACCATGCTCAGCTTCAACTTCCTGGCCGACGTGCTCTACGTCTTCCTGGATCCCCGTCTGCGTACCGGAGGCAAATAAGATGCGCATGCCGACTATTCTGAAAATCCTGCTGGGCAACAAGAAGGCCGCCTGCGGCCTCTTCATCGTGGTCAGCTTCGTGCTGATGGCCCTGTTCGCCCCCATTCTGGCCGGCAACGAACCGACCAAACGGGTGGCCCGCCCCCACCAGCCCCCCAGCACCGAGTTCGTGATGGGCACCACCCGCATGGGCCACGACATCTGGGCCCAGTTCACCAACGGCGCCCGCATCTCCCTGATGGTGGGCTTCAGCGCGGGCCTGCTGGTGTGCGCCCTCGCCGTCGCCATCGGCATCACCGCCGGCTACTTCGGCGGTCTGGTGGACGAGTGCCTCACCTTCCTGATGAACGTGGTGCTGGTGATCCCCAACCTCCCTCTATTGCTGGTGCTGGCCAGCTTCATCGGGGAGGCGTCACCGGCGGTGATCGCCCTCATCATAGGCTTTACCTCCTGGGCCTATGGCGCGCGGGTCATCCGTGCCCAGACCCTGGCCCTGCGGGAGAAAGAGTTTGTCATCGCCGCCGAGGTGCTGGGGGAGCCGGCCTGGCGCATCATCCTGGTGGAGATATTGCCGAACCTCATCTCCATCATCGGCGTGAGCTTCATCGGCTCCATCATCTACGCCATCGTCACCGAGGCGACCCTGGAGTTCCTGGGCCTCGGCGACCCCACAGTCGTGAGCTGGGGCATCATGCTCTACAACGCCCAGACCTCCAGCGCCATCCTGGTCGGCGCCTGGTGGGAGATCCTGGCCCCCTGCTTCGCCATCGCAACGCTCGGTGCCGGCCTGGCCCTGCTCAACTTTGCCATCGACGAAATCGCCAACCCGCAGCTGCGCTCCCACAAGGGGCTCAATCGCTGGAAGAAACTCGCCGCCCCCGTCACCACGCCGGTGCCGGCCGTACAGGAGAAGACAGCATGAGATCGCAACAACCCCTGCTGTCGGTACGCAACCTCTGCGTCGACTACATCACCGAGAACGGCGACGTGCGCGCCGTCAACTCGGTCAGCTTCGACATAGCCCCTGGTGAAGTGTTCGGCCTGGCCGGCGAGTCGGGTTGCGGCAAGTCCACCGTCGCCTTCTCGGTGGCGCGGCTGCACAAGCCGCCCGCCTACATCAGCGGCGGCGAGATCCTGTTCAAGGGGGAGAACATCCTCCACTACGGCGATGAGCGGCTGCGCAGCTACCGCTGGCAGCAGGTGTCGGTGGTGTTCCAGTCCGCCATGAATGCGCTCAACCCCGTGCTGCGCATGGAGGAGCAGTTCTGCGACGTGCTGCTGGCCCACAACCCGGGGCTGACCCGCTATGAGGCGATCAAGCGCGCCCAGGAGCTGCTCGCCATCGTCGACATCCACCCGAGCCGGCTCAAGGACTACCCGCACCAGTTCTCCGGCGGCATGCGCCAGCGGCTGGTGATCGCCATCGCCATGGCACTCAACCCCGAGCTGCTGATCATGGACGAGCCGACCACGGCGCTCGACGTGGTGGTGCAACGGGAGATCCTGCAGAAGGTCTATGCGCTCAAAGAGAAGTTCAACTTCTCCATCCTCTTCATCACCCACGACCTCTCCTTGATGGTGGAGTTCTGCGATCGCATCGGCATCATGTACGCCGGTGAACTGGTGGAGGTGGCGCCGGCCAAGGCGATCCTGACCGCGCCGCTGCACCCCTATACCAGGGGGCTCGGCAACTCCTTCCCGCCCCTGCACGGGCCCAAGAAGGTGCTGGAGGGGATCCCGGGCACCCCGCTCAACCTGCTGGAGGTGCCGGTGGGCTGCCGCTTTCAGGCCCGCTGCGGCAAGGTGCACGAGCGCTGCCGCCAGCAGTACACCAAGCTCGCCGAGATCCGCCCCGGCCAACAAACCGCCTGCCACCTCTATGAGGCGCAGGATGAGCAACAAGATCCCCTGATCTATCTGGACAAGGCCGCTGGCTGTTAAGGATGTCTGTCATGCAAATCGCCCAAACCGACGCCCCCATCATCGAAGTCCAGCACCTCTACAAGGACTTCCCCGTCAACTCCAACGCCATCAAGAGCGGCAAGATGCGGGCCCTCTCGGACATCACCTTCAACCTGCACCGGGGCCGTGCCCTGGCGGTGGTGGGAGAGTCCGGCTCCGGCAAGAGCACCATCGCCAAGATCATCGCCAAGATGTACAAGCTCTCTGGCGGTCGCATCCTCTATCGCGGCCGCGACCTGGAGGAGTTCAACAAGGGCACCGCCCTGCTCGACTACCGTCAGAGCGTGCAGATGGTGTGGCAAGATCCGTTCGGTTCGCTGAACCCGACCCACACCATCTACCACCACATCGCCCGCCCCCTGCTGCTGCACAGCAAGGTGATCGACAAGCGTGACCTGCCCGACATGGTCTATGGCCTGCTGGAGAAGGTGGGGCTCACCCCCGCCAAGGCGACCGCGGCCAAGTACCCGCACCAGCTCTCAGGCGGCCAGCGCCAGCGGGTCAACATCGCCCGCAACCTGGCGGTGGAGGCGGAAGTGGTGCTGGCGGACGAGCCCACCTCCATGCTCGACGTCTCCATTCGCATCGGCATCCTCAACCTGATGGAGCAGATGAAGGACGAACTCGGCGTCTCCATGCTCTACATCACCCACGACATCGCCACCGCCCGCTACGTGGCCGAGGATCTGGCGGTGATGTACGTCGGGCACATGGTGGAGTGGGGCGAGGTGGACGAGATCCTGCACCACCCCCAGCACCCCTACACCCAGCTGCTCATCTCGGCAGTGCCCGACCCCGAGAAGAGCATCCACGCCGAACTGGAGGGAGGTCGCAAGGGGGAGATCCCGCTCTGGACGCCGGAATCCTGCGGTTGCCCCTTCGCCGGGCGCTGCAATCAGGTGATGCCGCGCTGCAAGGAGACCCTGCCCCCCGTCAGCAAGCTTGCCGACAACCACTTTGTGCGCTGCTACCTCTACGAGTGAGGGTGAGCCTTGAACCGGCCGGACAGCACTGTCCGGCCATGCCTCGATACGGGGCTGCCATGGCCCCGTGATGTGCCTCACCGTCTGTCGGTGAACCACAGGAGTAATACCTCGATGGAACTCTTGATCAATCAGGTGGGTTACCCGTGCGACGGGGAGAAGATCGCCCTGCTGCAAGCCACCCCCGCCCATGATCTCGGCGGCTATGTCAGGCTGCAACGCCAGGGTGATGGCCAGATCCTGTTTGAAACCCCGCTGCAAGCGGCCGGCAGCGTCCCCGGCTGGCAGTGCCGTGCTTACTGGCGCGCCGACTTCTCGGCATTCCAAGAGCCCGGCCACTATCGGCTGGAGGCGATCACCGCCCAAGGCATTGTCCGCTCTACCCGCTTTGCCATCGGCCCCGATCTGCTGGCCAGACGCTGCCTCTCCGACGTCATCCACTACTTCAAGGGACAGCGCGCCAGCGGCGCCTTCGATCGGGCCGACCGCAGCGCCCGTCTGTTTGGCACCGACCAGCACAAAGATGTGCACGGCGGCTGGTTCGATGCCAGCGGCGACATGAGCAAATACCTGAGCCACCTCTCCTACGCCAACTACCTCAACCCCCAGCAGACCCCCATGGTGGTCTGGGCCCTGCTCAAGTGCCGCGAGCTCTTGGCCCCGCGCCGCGACATCGACGGGGTCAACCTCTGCAAGCGGCTCAATGACGAGGCGCTGCACGGCGCCGATTTTCTCTGCCGGATGCAGGATGAGTCGGGCTTCTTCTATATGACCCTGTTCGACAAGTGGAGCAAGGATCCCGAGCAGCGGGAGCTGTGCGCCTACGCCACCCAGCAGGGGCTCAAGTCCGCCAACTGGCAGGCCGGTTTCCGTCAAGGGGGCGGCATGGCCATCGCCGCCCTAGCCCGCGCCGCCCGCGAAAGCATCAGCGGCGACTTTGATGCCAGCCGCTACGCCGAGGCGGCCAGACGCGGCTACCTGCACCTGCGTGAGCACAACCTGGCCTATCTGGATGACGGGGTCGAAAACATCATCGACGACTACTGCGCCCTGCTGGCGGCGGTCGAGCTGACCCGCACCCTGGGCCCAGAGTGGCTGGCAGAGGCCAGAGTGCGGGCCGGCAAGCTCTGCGCCCGCCAGCACCCTCACCCGGAGCTCGGCCACTATTGGGCGGCCAACGAGGATGGCGCGCGCCCCTACTACCACGCCGCCGAGGCGGGCCTGCCGGTGCTGGCCCTGCTGGAATACGTGGAAATCGAGCCGGACTGGGAGCGCAAGAGCGCGGTGCAGCGGGTGATCGAGCAGGCGCTGGCCGCCGAGCTGGCGCTCTGCGCCCGCCCCGGCAACCCGTTTGCCCTCGCCCGCCAGTATGTGAAAGGGGTTGGCGAAGCGCCCCGCGTCAGCTTCTTTATGCCCCATCACAACGAGTCGGGCTACTGGTGGCAGGGGGAGAACGCCCGGCTGGCGTCGCTCGCCGCCATGGCGTTTGCCGCCGCGCAGTTGCC
Organism: Aeromonas sp. FDAARGOS 1408; assembly: GCF_019048665.1. Lineage (NCBI taxonomy): Bacteria > Pseudomonadati > Pseudomonadota > Gammaproteobacteria > Aeromonadales > Aeromonadaceae > Aeromonas > Aeromonas sp. FDAARGOS 1408. The sequence continues at coordinate 2,854,466 of NZ_CP077394.1, forward strand.
GCACCAGAGCCGCTTGCTGCGCACCTTCGGCCAGCACCAGCTCGATTGGATCCTGGGGCAAAACCCCTTCAACGCCTGCATGCTGGCGGGTCATGGCAGCAACAATCCCGCCTACACCGCCGGTTATCCCAATGCGCTGGGGGGGATCTGCAACGGCATCACCTCAGGGTTTGATGACGAAAACGAGGTGGCCTTTATCCCCGAGGCCTACAAGGAGCGGCTGGATCAGAACTGGCGCTGGGGGGAGCAGTGGATCCCGCACGCCGCCTGGTTTGCCCTGGCCATCAGCTGGCAGAGCGCCCTCGGAGGCTCCCATGATTGAGAGAGACTCGAACATCATTGGCAGTGAGGAGAGCCGTGGATCCTCCATACAGCCAGCCAGGTTTGCCCTGGCCATCAGCTTGCAAAATGCCCTGAGTGCTCCAAATGATCAGGGAGGCTCCCATGATTGAGTACTGGGTCGGGGTGGATGGCGGCGGCACCCACACCCGTGCCCGCATTCGGGATCGGGCCGGCAAGCTGCTCGGCGAGGGACGCGCCGCCGGCTCCAACCTGGAGCTTGGCATCGAGATCGCCCACGGCAACGTGCTGGCCGCCATCGAGCAGGCCCGTCTCGAGGCCGGACTGACGGAGGATGCCCAGCAACGGATGGGGGTCGGGCTGGCGCTCGCCTCCGCCGAGCTGGCCGACTGCTATCACGCCATGCTGACCATGCCCTTCCCCTTTGCGAGCGTGCGGCTCACCTCCGATGCCTTCGGTGCCTGCCTGGGCGCCTTTGGCGGCGAGGAGGGTGCCATCCTCATCGCCGGCACCGGCTCGGCCGGGCTCATCTATCGCCACGGCCAGCTGCACACCTGCTCCGGCCGCGGCTTTCCCATCTCGGATCTGGGCAGCGGCGCCTGGCTGGGGCTGCGCGCCATCCAGCAATCCCTGCTCTGCCACGACGGCATCCTGCCCCCCAGCACATTGGCCATCCGCTTGCTCGATCACTTCAAACGGGATCAGGCCGAGGTGGTACGCTGGGCCGCCCGCGCCATCCCCGCCGACTATGGTCGCTTCGCCCCCTGGGTGTTCGATGCCGCCAGCGACGGCGACGAGCTCGCCTGCCAACTGCTGGAGGAGACCTGCCAGCAGCTGGCCACCCTGCTGGAGGGGATGCGCCAGCTGGGCGCCGACCGGATTGCCCTGCTCGGCGGCATCGGCATGCGCCTCGCCCCCCGTCTGGCGCACCTGCCGCTGGTCAGCCCCGCTGCCGACGCGCTGGAAGGGGCCATCCTGTTTGCCAAGACGGAGGCGCCGCCATGCCTGCACTCCTGAACCGGGCGTACCGGGCCAGCACCGGAACGCCCTCCCCTCAACCATCGCCAGCCGCCTTCACCAGGGCGGCCGGCCCCCTGCTCGTGCAACCGAAGGAGTTTTCATGTCCGCACCCCTGATCCACACCCAGGTCGACCGACGCGATGGTGACGACGTCTGGTTTCATTTCAGCCTGAGCCAGCTGCCAGATGCCCCCTGGAAGCTCCACTTCTGCCTGGCACGTCACATCGACCCAGGCTCGGTAGAGGGAGGGGAACTGGAGCGCCAGAGCGGCAGCTACAAGGTCTTGATCCCGCAAACGGGGGCCAGTGAGCTGCGCTTCTGCTGTCGCAGCACCCCCATCAAGCGCCTCTCCGACATGCCGCGCGGCTTCTTCCTGAGCCTGCCCCGGGCCAGCAGCGGCCCCCAGCTGATGCCGGTGGAGCTGACCGGCGAGGAGCTGGGCCTGCCACAATCCGCCACTGCGGCGCCAGATCTGCCCGAGGTGGAGCCCCTCGCCGGCATAGTGCCCCAGCCGGATCGGCTGTTGCTGCTGGAGGGCAACTTCCGGCTGGCGGAGCGCGCCCACGTCAGCGGCCCGAGCCCCCTGCTCGGCCCGCTGCTGGCCCACTTCAACGAGCTGACCGGGCTCGCGCTGGCGCAGGATCACGACGCCGAGATCCGGCTGGTTGAAAGCGGCCTGGGTCCGGAGGCCTACCGGCTGACCATTACCCCGGAGGAGATAGTGATTGCCGCCGGCGGCGAGGCAGGTTGGCGCCATGGCCTCATCAGCCTGGCCCAGTGGTATCTGCAGCACGGCGAGAGCCTGCCCTGTATCGAGCTCAGCGACGCGCCGCGCTTTGGCTTTCGCGGCATCTTTCTCGACTGTGCCCGCCACTTTCACTCCCTCGCCACCCTCAAGCGCCTGCTCAGGCTGATGAGCCTCTACAAGTTCAATCGCTTCCACTGGCACCTGACCGATGACGAGGGGTGGCGGCTCGAGATCAAGGCCTTCCCCCAGCTGACCGAACTGGCCGCCTGGCGCGGCCACGGCCTGGCCGTCGGGCCCCAGCTGAGCGGCGGCCCCGAGCCCTATGGCGGCTACTACACCCAGAGCGAGGTGCGCGAGCTGGTGGCCTACGGCGCCGGGCTTGGCATCACCATCATTCCGGAAATTGACATCCCGGGTCACTGCCACGCCGCCATCAAGGCGCTGCCCGAACTGCTGGTGGAGGAGGCCGACCGCTCCCGCTACCTGTCGGTGCAATATTTTGACGACAACGTGCTCAACCCGGCGCTGCCCGGCACCTATCGCTTCCTGGAAGCCGTGATGGACGAGGTGTGCGAGCTGTTCCCGGGGCCGCTGGTGCACATGGGGGGGGACGAGGTGCCCAGCGGGGTCTGGACCGACAGCCCCGCCTGCCAGCAACTGATGAAGCAGCAGGGCTATCAGGATTGCCGCGAGCTGCAGGGCCACCTTCTGCGCCACTGCCAGCACTACCTGGCCGGCAAGGGCAAGCGGATGCTGGGCTGGGAGGAGATTTTGCACGGCGACAAGGTGAGCCGGGACGCCACCATCTTCGCCTGGACCAGCTTCCAGGCCGGGCTCGACGCGGCCGCTGCGGGTTATCCGGTGGTGATGGCGCCGGCCCAGCACCTCTATCTGGACCTTGCCTGGAGTCAGGACATCCATGAACCCGGCCTCTACTGGGCGGGCACCCTCAATCTGGCGCAGGTCTACGCGTGCGACCCGGCCCCAGCCGATTTCCATGCCAACGATAACATCCTGGGGGTGCTGAGCCCCTTATGGTCGGAACTGATCACCTCTCGCGATCGTCTCGACTATATGTTGTTCCCGCGCATGCTGGCGACCGCCGAGGTGGCCTGGAGCGCCCCCGCCCGCAAGGGGTGGGAGCACTTCGCCGCCCGTCTGCCGGGCCAGCTGCAGATCCTCGACCAGCTCCAGGTGCGTTACCGGGTACCGCAGAGGTAGTGTTATCTTTTTTCCTTGGCGGCCTGATGGCCGCCTTTTTTTTACGATTAACCAACAAAACATCAACTTACCCCTACCATTCATCCGCCATTGTTGGCAAAATTCAGCCCCCTATGAAGCCGGTCTGCCGCCTGCTGGCGCGAGCCTGCGGCCATCTCCAGATCTGCCACAATAACAACGACAAAGTTATCAACAAGAACATCGGAGCGTATTCCTATGGCCCGCAGAGACGTCCATACCCTGGACAGCGAAGTGGAGTTTCCTGCCGACGAACAACTGGTCTCCACCACGGATCTGCGCGGGGTGATCACCTACGCCAACCCCGCCTTCTGCCGCATCGCCGGCTACTCGGTCGACGAGCTGGTCGGCCACAACCACAACCTGGTGCGCCACCCAGACATGCCCAAGGCGGCCTTCGCCGATCTCTGGGCCCGCCTCAAGGAGGGCAAGCCCTGGCGTGGCATGGTGAAGAACCGCTGCAAGGATGGCCGCTACTACTGGGTCGATGCCTATGTGACCCCCATCTACGAGGGCAACCGGATCAGCGGCTACCAGTCGGTGCGCTGCAAGCCGGATCCCCAGCTCAAGCGCATCGCCGGCCAGGCCTACCAGGCCCTGCTCAAGGCCGAGCGCGGTACCGGCAGCCGCCTCCCCTCCCTCGCCCGGGTGCGCGCACCGGCCATCGCCCTGCTGCTGCTCGGCCTGGTGGGCTGGGCCTTCGCCAGCCAGGGAGCCATGACCGCCCTGCTGATGCTGCTGCCCCTGCTGCTCATCGGCGGCGCCTACTGGCGCGAGATCTTCGCCCTGCCACTCTATCTGCAGCAGCTGGGCCGCGAATACGACAGCCTGACCCGGCTGGTCTACTCAGGTGACGGCCCCGGCGCCATTGCCGACTTTCACATCAAGATGCTCCAGGCCCGCATCCGCACCGTGCTGGGCCGGGTCAACGATGCGACCAATCCGCTGCAGGCCCTGGCCAGCAACCTGAAACAGGCCTCCCATCAGGCCTGTCTCGACATCAACGAGCAGGATGCCCAGACCCAGCAGATGGCCGCCGCCATGACCCAGATGGCCAGCACGGCCCACGAGATTGCCCGCAACATCCAGGACTCCAACGGCCAGGTGAGCGAGGCCCGCAGCCGCTGCCAGCACACGGACAAGCAGCTGGCCCAGACCGAGCAGCGCATCGAGCAGCTCGCCAGACAGGCGGAGCTCGCCTTCAACTCGGCGGTGGAGCTGGCCAGCGAGTCGGAGCGGATCGGCAGCGTGATGGGAGAGATCCAGGGCATCGCCGACCAGACCAACCTGCTGGCGCTGAACGCCGCCATCGAGGCGGCCCGGGCTGGCGAACAGGGGCGCGGCTTTGCGGTGGTGGCCGACGAGGTGCGCACCCTGTCGACCCGCACCCACAAGGCGACCGAGCAGATCCAGGGCAGCATCCAGCAGATCCAGCACACCCTGGGCCGCTGGAAGGGGATGATGCAGGAGAACCTGCAGCAGACCCGCGAGTGCGCCGAGATGACCCGTCAGGGCTCCAGCAGCCTGCATACCGTGCTGCAGGAGATCGAGCTGGTGACCGAGTTCTCCACCCAGATCGCCGCCGCCGCCGAGCAGCAGCAGACGGTGGTGGAGGATATCAGCCGCAGCATCCACCAGATCTCCGAGTACTCCCACGCCAACAGCCAGAAGATGCAGGAGGTCGACGACTCCAGTCAGGAGCTGCTGGAGCGGGCCAGGCAGCTCAAGGGGCTCAGCCAGACCTTCGGCTGACACATTTGCCAGTCACCCGACAGAAGCGCCACAATGGCGCTTCTGTTGTTTTTGACGAGTCAACTTCATGAGAACGGAATCGACCCCAGCCCCGCTGAATAAGGTGGCCCGCATCGAGGCGATCCTGGCCCTGATCCCGGCCGGTCGCGTGGTGAGCTATGGCCAGGTGGCGGATCTTGCTGGGCTGCCCGGCCGGGCCAGGCTGGTGGGCAAGGTGCTGAGGGAGACCGACAAGGTGCTGCCCTGGCACAGGGTGCTGGGCGCGGCGGGCACCATATCACTGCCCAAGGGGTCGGCAGGCTTTGACAGACAGGCGGGATTGCTGCAGGAAGAGGGGGTGCCCGTGATTGGCGGACGGGTCAGGATGAAGGAGTGGCAGTGGCAGCCCGACCTCGCCGAGCTGCTGTTTCTCCTGCCCTTTTGACGATGGCGGCCCGCCTCACCGGGTGATGGGGGCCAGGATCTCGTCGCTGCGCACCTGCACCGGGATCGTTTCGTACTCCCGTTGCAGCAGCACCAGCAGACTCTGCTTGTCCACTTCCAGCACATAGGCGGTTCCTTCCCGGGTCAGACAGGTCATTCCCGGCCGGATCTCGTTAATCTCCATCACAACCTCCGTGTCCAGCGCTGCCATCCTTGCAGCGGTTTCAGTATACCGCCATCTGAAAACAAAAAGGCCCCTGCAAGGGGCCTCTTTCATCAGAGTGTGCGCGCTGCGCAATCACGCCTTCTTCGACTTGGCCAGGCTCTCCTGCCACTTGCCGTTGTCGTAGTGCGCCGTCCAGCCGGTCGCCTTGCCGTTGACCTCGGTCATCACGTACTGCTCCTTGGTCTTGCGACTGAAGCGCACGATGGAGGCGTTACCGTCAGGATCTGACGCCGGGGCATCGGCCAGGTACTGGTGCTTGGGCGACAGGCGCTCCTTGAAGCGCTTGAGCTCTTCCACCAGCGGTGCACGAGTCTCGCGGGATTTCGGGAAGTTGCTGGCAGCCAGGAACAGGCCGGCGGCCCCGTCACGCAGCACGAAGTGGGCGTCGGACTGGGTGCATTTCAACTCCGGCAGCGGCACCGGGTCTTCCTTCGGCGGCGCGATATCACCGTTTTTCAGGATCTTGCGGGTGTTCTTGCAGGTGTCGTTGGTGCAACCCATGTACTTGCCGAAACGACCGTTCTTGAGCTGCATCTCGGATCCACAGCGGTCACATTCGATGCTCGGTCCTTCGTAGCCCTTGAGCTTGAACTGGCCTTTTTCAATTTCGTAGCCGTCGCAATCCGGATTGCGGCCGCAGACGTGCAGCTTGCGGCTGTCGTCGATGATGTAGGCATCCATGGCGGTGCCGCACACGCCGCAGCGGTGCTTGGCGCGCAGCGCCTCGGTCTCGGCCTCGTCACCGTCAGTGGCGGAGACGAACTCGTCGGCGGAGACCAGGTTGATGGTCTTCTTGCAGCGCTCTTTGGGCGGCAAGGCGTAACCGGAGCAGCCGAGGAAGACCCCGGTGGTGGCGGTGCGAATGCCCATCTTGCGGCCGCAATCCGGGCAGTCGATGTCGGTCAGCACCATCTGGTTGGCACGCATGCCCCCCTCTTCCACCGGCAGATCCGCTTTTTCCAGCTCCTGGGTGAACTCGGCGTAGAAGGCATCCAGCACCTTCTTCCACTCCAGGCTCCCCTCGGCGATGCCGTCGAGCTTGTCTTCCATCTTGGCGGTGAACTCGTAGTTCATCAGCTCGACGAAGTTCTCCACCAGCCGGTCGGTGACGATCTCACCCATCTTCTCGGCGAAGAAACGGCGGCTCTCGACCCGCACATAACCACGGTCGACGATGGTGGAGATGATGGAGGCGTAGGTGGACGGGCGGCCGATGCCGCGCTTTTCCAGCTCGCGCACCAGCGCCGCTTCGGTGAAGCGTGCGGGCGGCTTGGTGAAGTGCTGGCGCGGATCCAGCTTGACCAGTTTGAGCACCTCACCGACGGTCACCGCCGGCAGCTGGCTGTCTTCGCCCTTGCGACCCATGGGCGGCAGCGCCTTGGTCCAACCGGCGAAGCGCAGGGTGCGACCGCGCGCCTTGAGCTCGAACTCGCCCGCCTTGACGGTCAGGGTGGAGGAGTCGTACTGGGCCGGGGTCATCTGGCAGGCGACAAACTGACGCCAGATGAGGTCATAGAGCCGCATGGCGTCCAGCTCCATCCCTTCCAGCATCTCGGCCGTCACCAGCACGCTGGAGGGGCGGATCGCCTCGTGGGCCTCTTGGGCATTGGCCTTGGCACCGTACAGGTTCGGTTCGGCCGGCAGGTAGGCCGCGCCATACTGCTCGCCGATGTATTCCCGCACCGCCTCGACCGCCTCTTTGCTGAGGTTGGTGGAGTCGGTACGCATATAGGTGATGTAACCCGCTTCATAGAGGCGCTGGGCCATCATCATGGTCTTCTTGACCCCGAAGCTCAGCCGGGTGGAGGCCGCCTGCTGCAGGGTGGAGGTGATGAAGGGAGCGGACGGTTTGGAACCGGTCGGCTTGTCTTCCCGGTTCACCACCTTGTAGTCAACCCCTTCCAGGGCGGCCACGGCGGCGAAGGTCTCGGCCTGGGTCACCGGCTTGAAGTCGGCGCCATTGCGGCTGACCACCTCCATCCGCAGATCGGCGTTATCACCGGTCAGCAGGTCGGCGTTGAGATCCCAGAACTCCACCGGCACGAACGCCTTGATTTCACGCTCTTTGTCGACGATGAGGCGCACCGCGACAGACTGTACCCGGCCGGCGGAGAGGCCGCGAGCCAGCTTCTTCCACAAGAGCGGAGAGACCATGTAACCCACTACCCGGTCGAGGAAACGACGGGCCTGCTGGGCATTGACGCGGTGAATGTTCAGCTCAGACGGCTGGGCGAACGCCTCCTGGATGGCGGTCTTGGTGATCTCGTTGAACACCACGCGCTTGTAGCGGCTGTCGTCGCCGCCGATGATCTCGCGCAGGTGCCAGGCGATCGCTTCCCCCTCTCTATCCAAGTCGGTTGCGAGATAGATGGTGTCGGCCTTCTCGGCCAGACTCTGCAACTCGCTGACCACTTTTTCCTTGCCGGGCAAAATCTGGTAGTTGGCCTGCCAGCCTGCGGTCGGATTGATCCCCATCCGTGAGAACAGGGCATTGCGCTCCTTGGCAGCCTTTTCTGATTCGCTCAGCTTGATGCCGCGAATGACAGGTTTTTTGGGCTCGTTGCTGGCGCTGCCGCTGGTCGGCAGATCGCGCACGTGACCAACGCTGGATTTCACCACGTAGTCCTTGCCCAAATATTTGTTGATGGTCTTGGCCTTGGCCGGAGACTCCACTATGACCAGTGATTTGCCCATGCTGTAACTATTATCCTCATTGCACCCGACGGGGTTGGTGTGCGGTTTTGTGGGGCTGTATAAGAGATTTGACGGGAAAAAGCAATCTTGTGAGCAAATTTGCCCAGCAGCCCGAACCACCTTGCTTCTTTATTTATTAATGCGAAGCCGAGCCGCGGGAAGCAACCGCTTTTTTATTTTTATGCTATATCCACCCTCTTTTTATATTGGAAACGACATAACCAACCGCTCTTGTAACATAACAAACCAGTTTCGTTATCAGCTTGTTACAAAAGACAAAATCTCCTTATAATGGCTGCATCCCGCAGCATTGTGCGCGGAAGGAACCGCTACCCATATAAAAATCGAAAGGATGTACTCAATGAAGCACTTCGAGGTCAACTTCGACGGCCTGGTCGGCCCGACCCACAACTATGCCGGCTTGTCCTATGGCAACGTCGCCTCCCAGAACAATGCCAAGGAAGCGTCCAATCCGAAGGAGGCCGCCAAGCAGGGTCTGCGCAAGATGAAGGCCTTGACCGACCTCGGCATGGTGCAGGGGGTACTGGCCCCGCAGGAACGGCCGGATCTCGCCACCCTGCGTCGCCTCGGCTTCACCGGCAACGATGCAAGCGTCTTGGCCCAGGCCGCCAAACAGGCGCCCGCCGTGCTGGCCGCCTGCTATTCGGCCTCCAGCATGTGGACCGCCAACGCCGCCACCGTCTCCCCCAGTGCCGATACCCAGGATGGCCGCATCCACTTCACACCTGCCAACCTGACCAACAAGTTTCACCGCTCCCTCGAGCCCGAGGTAACCGGCCGAATCCTGCGCGCCGTGTTCAACAACGACCGCCACTTCTATCACCATCAACACCTGCCGGAGAACGACCACTTCGGTGACGAGGGGGCCGCCAACCACACCCGGCTGTGCCGCGCCTATGGCGAGTCCGGGGTCGAGCTGTTCGTCTATGGCCGCAGCGCCTTCGACGTCTCCCAGCCCGCCCCCAAACGCTACCCGGCCCGCCAGACCCTGGAAGCGAGCCAGGCCATTGCCCGCCTGCACGGCCTGGGAGACGAGAGCGCGGTCTTCATCCAGCAGAACCCGGACGTGATCGATCAGGGGGTGTTCCACAACGACGTGATCGCGGTGGGCAACCAGAACGTGCTCTTCTTCCACCAGCAGGCGTTTCTCAACACCGCCTCGGCACTGGCCGAGGTGCGCACCAAGTTCGGTGACGGCGAGCTGCACTTTATCGAGGTGCCCACTGCCGAGGTGTCGGTGCAGGATGCGGTGAAGTCCTATCTGTTCAACACCCAGATCCTGACCCTGCCGTCTGGCGAGATGGCCATCATCGCCCCCACCGAGTGCCGCGACAACCCGGCGGTGTCAGCCTATCTGGCCAAGCTGGTGACCCTGGGGACCCCGATCAAGGGGGTGCACTACATGGACGTGAAGCAGAGCATGAAGAACGGCGGCGGCCCCGCCTGTCTGCGGCTGCGGGTCGCCATGAACGACACCGAACTCGCCGCGGTCAACCCGGCCTGCCTCATCAACGACGGCCAGTTTGCCCGCCTGGACGCCTGGGTGGAGAAACACTACCGCGACAGCCTGGCACTGGACGACCTGCGCGACCCGGCGCTGGTGATGGAGTCCCGCACCGCGCTGGACGAGCTGACCCAGATCCTGAAACTGGGTTCCGTCTACCCGTTCCAGCGCTAAAGCGCTCCAACCCTATAAAAAAAGAGAGCCGGGCAAGTGCCCGGCTCTCTTTTTTCCGTCCTTGAACTGTACCTCAGCGCCAGGGGCCCTGCTGCCACAGGCGACCCAGACCGGATTCCAGCGCCACGGCAGCCTGCTGGCCGAGCTTCTGGGTCAGGCTTTTCGGCTTGCTGTAGCGAATGCCGACCACCTTGTGCTGGCTGGCCTGGGCCAGCAGATAGTCATCGCTGGTGCAGAGGCTGTCCACCAGCCCGAGCTGCTTGGCCTGGCTCGCCAGCCAGTGCTCGCCTGTGGTGACCTTGTCGATGTCGAGGCTGGGTCTGTGCTCGGCCACGAATGCCTTGAAGCGCTCGTGAATGGCGCCCAGCTCCTCACGAAACTTCTCGCGCCCCAGGTCGTCGTTCTCGCCGAACATGGTGATGGTGCGCTTGTACTGGCCGGCGGTGTGCATCTCGAACTCGATGTCGTGCTTTTTCAGCAGCTTGTTGAAGTTCGGCAGCTGGGCGATCACCCCGATGGAGCCGACGATGGCGAACGGCGCCGCCAGGATCTGATCAGCCACGCAGGCCATCATGTAGCCGCCGCTCGCCGCCACCTTGTCGATGGCCACGGTCAGCTTGATGTCACGATCCCGCAGCCGCTGCAGCTGGGAGGCTGCCAGACCGTAGCCGTGCACCACGCCGCCGCCGGATTCGAGCCGCAGCAGCACTTCGTCCCCCGGCTGGGCTACGCCTATCACGGCGCTCACCTCTTCGCGCAGGGAGGCCACCTCCCTGGCATCCATGCTGCCGTGAAAATCGATGACGAACAGCCGGCTGCGGGCATCTTCGCTCTTGGCTCGCGCCTTCTGCTCGGCCTTGCGCGCCTTCTCCAGCTGCTTGCGCTCCGCCTTGCCGGCCAATGCAGCCTGCAACTGGTGACGCCCCTGCTCCAGCTCGCTGGATAGATCGGTGACCACCAGCTCCCCCTTGCGGGATTTGGGCTGACGGCTGCTTACCACCATCAGGATGACGGCGCCGATGGCGAGCAGTAGGGTAATGGTCTTGGCCAGGAACAGGCCATATTCGGTCAAAAATGCCACTTGATGCTCCACTGGTGTGCCCCCGGGGGGACGATTTTTTCACATTCTAGGGAGTTTGCCCGGTGCGCGCAAAAACTCTGCGTCAACCCGTCAGAAATGCCAATCGACAATCACAACCCCTCTGATTTATTCACATTTTTGCCATCTCATACTGGTCAAACGCCGTGCGGGATCAGTACACTTGCCCCTCTATTGCCGGGCGCATCAGCCACGAATTGTTAACAGGAGTTGTCATGTTCGATTATCAGGCCCCCCAGGATCTGCTCAAGGACAAGGTCATTCTGGTCACGGGTGCCGGTGACGGCATCGGCCGCGAAGCGGCACTCACCTATGCGGCCCACGGCGCCACCGTGATCCTGCTCGGACGCACCAGCGCCAAGCTGGAGGCGGTCTACGACCAGATCGAGGCGGCCGGCCACCCGCTGCCCGCCATCGTGCCGGTGGATCTGAAGGGGGCGACCGCCGCCCACTATCGCGGCATGGCCGAGACCTTCGCCCAGCAGTTCGGCCGCCTCGACGGCGTGCTGTTCAACGCCGGCCTGCTCGGCACCCTGTCACCGTTCGAACACATCCAGGAGCAGGAGTGGGACGAGGTGATGCAGGTCAACGTCAAATCCGAATTCCTGCTGACCCAGGCGCTGCTGCCGCTCATCCGCCAGACCGCCAAGGAGCACGGCGATGCCTCCATCGTCTACACCTCCTCCAGCGTGGGTCGCAAGGGCCGCGCCTACTGGGGCACCTATGCCATCTCCAAGTTCGCCATCGAAGGCATGATGGAGGTGCTGGCGGACGAGCTGGAGAACACCTCGGTGCGGGTCAACACCCTCAACCCGGGCGGCACCCGCACCAAGATGCGGGCCAGCGCCTTCCCGGCCGAAGATCCGCAGACCCTCAAGACTCCGGCCGACCTGATGCCGCTCTATCTCTATCTGATGGGAGTGGACAGCAAGGGCAAAACCGGCCAGACCTTTGTGGCCCAGCCCAAATAAATCAACAAAATAACCCCAACCCTGCGCGGCATGGGGTTAAATTCAATAGGGTGCCGTCGGCACCCTGTTGCGAATATGGCAAGGCCCGTTCCATCCAGTCCCTTATCAGGTTGAGATATGTTTCGTCCCAAGAGCACGTTTGAGCAATGGCGGATCTTTCAGGCCGTGGTGGATTGTGGCGGCTACGCCCAGGCCGCCGAGGCGCTGAACAAGAGCCAGTCCTCCCTCAATCATGCGGTAGCCAAGCTGCAGCAGAGTCTGGGGGTGGCCCTGCTGGAGGTGAGAGGGCGCAAGGCGGTGCTGACGCCGGCGGGGGAGATCTTCCTCAAGCGGGCCCGTCAGCTCAGCCAGCAGGTGGAAGAGCTGGAGAACCTGGCCAACAACCTGGAGCGGCAGTGGGAGCCGCAGATCAACCTCTATGTGTCGGTGATGCAGCCGCGCGAGCGGCTCTATCGGGCGCTGGCCCACTTCTACCCCCGCAGCCGGGGCTGCCGGGTCAATCTGCACGAGCGCATCCACTGCCACTTCAACGCCCTGCAGGTGGGGGATCTGATGCTCTCCGAACACCTGCCCCATGATCGCACCGGTCTGCCGCTGGACGAGGTGTGTCTGCTGCCGCTCTGCGCGGCCGATCACCCGCTCGCCACCCAGGGCGGCGCCATCGCTGCCGAGGCGCTGGCCGGCCACAACCAGATCAGCCTTCACCCCCCCATTCACCGCTCGGTGGACTGGAACGACGCGGACGACACCGGCTGGAAGGCGACCCACTACCACGAGGTGATCGCCATGCTCAGGCTCGGCCTCGGCTATGCCTGGCTGCCGCGCCACCTGGTGCAGGAGGAGCTGGCGAGCGGCGAGCTGGTGGCGCTGGATCTGGCCGGTGGCAACGAGCGCCACCTCTATACCTATCTGCTGACCCCGTCGGCCGACGCCCTGGGCCCGGCCACCGAGCTGCTGCTGCGCTGCCTGCGCAACGAATATCAGGACGACAGCGACCGCTAGCCCGCTCCCCCGCCGCCATCAGGCAGTGAGACGGGGCTGACCCACCCCTTTGGCTTCAGACGTTCGGCACCCGCCAGCAGGCGGCCAGTGCCAGCAGTGCCAGCCCCATGGCCACCATGAAGACCCCGTGAAAGCTCCAGATCTCCGCCACAGTCCCCGCTATCGCCCCCGCCATGATGGAGCCGGTACGGATGCTGTTGGCGAACAGGGTGGTCGCCACCCCGGTGCGACCCGGCATCAGATCCTGGAAGTAGGACATGCCGATGCCGGCGACGATGCCGATGAAGATGGCGTTGAGCAGTTGCAGCGCAATGAGGGCATGCTGGCTTGACAGGGTCACCAGCCCCACGTAGAAGCCCACCCCGGCCAGCACCGCCAGCAGCATCATGGGGCGCTTGCCAAAACGCTGGGTGTAGTGGCCCGCCAGCAACATGAAGGGGATCTCGAGGGCCGCCGCCGTGCCCATCAGCACCCCGGCCAGCTTCTCCTCCAGCCCCAGCTCGCGGGTGATGTAGAGCGGCATGTTGATGAGGTACATGCTGTTGCAGGTCCACATCAGGGTGGAGGCGATAAAGAGCGCCCGCACCGACGGATCCCGCCAGCTACTGACCCGCTCCACCTCGCTGTCCATCACCGGCAGCGGCAACGAGGGCAGCCAGCGCCACACCACGAAGGCGCAGAGCAGATAGGCCAGCGCGGAGGCGAGGTACATCACCTCGAAGCCGTAGCCGATGGCCAGCGCGAAGGCGATGGGTGGTCCTATCACCCAGGCCAGCGAGAACTGGGCCCGCAGCACCGAGCTGAACATGTCGGCCCGCTTGTTGCGGCTGTCGGCGTATTCACGCGCCAGCGCGAACAGCTGGGGGCTGGCGGTAGCGGCCAGGCTCGCCAGCAGCACCCCCAGACTCACCAGCAGCCAGTATTGCCGGTTCCAGGCAAACAGCAGGGAGAGCACCACGCCAGCGAAGCAGCAGCGCAGGATCAGCCGCTTGCGATCCCCCTTGTTGTCGGAGCGGTGGCCGAGCCACTGGCTGATAAGGATGCCGATCACCGCGTTGACGGTATAGAAGAGCCCCACCAGGAAAGGGCGCACCTGCACCTCCTCGGCCAGGAACAGGCTCAGGGTGGGCACCTGCAGCGCCACCGCCACCCCGGTCATGAAGGTCACGGCCAGAAAAGAGAGAGAGACGGGATCCGTCCTGTTGCGGGCAGCAGTCAACAAGCGCATAGAATTACCACTGATTGGAGGGAAGAAAACTGGCCAAAATTCGGCAAGTGCATGAAATGGCGCCGCTTATTTTATGTCATTATCAAGAGCCACCTCAAGGCTTGCGACCCCGTCGCCGACCCCGTACAGTGAAAGCCCACTGGCCAGCATAAGGATTTCACATGTTTGATTTTGACCGGGAAATAGATCGCAGCGGCACCATGAGCCTGAAATGGGACAAGTACAAGGGACAGGACGTGCTGCCCATGTGGGTCGCCGACACCGACTTCGTCTCCCCCCCTGCCGTCGTCGAGGCCCTCACTGCGCGGGTCGCCCACGGCATCTTCGGCTACTCCCGCCCCTCTCCCCGGCTAATCGAACTCATCATCGCGCGGCTGGCCAGCCGCTATGGCTGGACCATCCAGCCCGAGTGGCTCGTCTTTCTGCCCGGGGTGGTGCCCGGTCTTAACCTGGCCTGCAAGGCCTGGAGCCAGCACGGGCGTGGCATCATCACCCCCAAGCCGGTCTACTACCCCTTCCTGCAGGCGCCGGGCTTCAACGACCGGCCGCTGCTCACCGTGCCCATGGTGGAAGAGGCCGGCCGCTGGGTGCTGGATATCGAGGAGCTGGAACGCCAGGCGCCGGCGGCGGATCTGCTGCTGCTGTGCAACCCGCAAAACCCGGGCGGCACCGTCTTCACCCGCGAGGAGCTGCTGGCCATCGACGCCATCGCCGAGCGCCACAACCTGGTGATCTGCTCCGATGAAATTCACTGCGACCTGCTGCTGGACAAGGACGCCCGTCACATCCCCTACGGCGCCATCAGCCCGGCGGCGGCCGAGCGTTCGGCGGTGATGATGGCCCCGAGCAAGACCTTCAACATCGCCGGGCTCTGCTGCGCCTTCGCGGTGGTGCCCAATGCCCGTCTGCGCCTCAAGCTGCAGCAGGCGATGCGCGGCATCAGTGCCGACGTCAACCTGCTGGGCTTCGTGGCCGCCGAGGCGGCCTATGAAGGGGGCGAACAGTGGCTCAGCGAGCAGCTCGACTACCTGGCCGCCAACCTGGCGCTGATCGAGCAGGCGGTCGCCCGCTGGCCCGGCATCAAGCTGGCGCGCCACCAGGCCACCTACCTCGCCTGGATCGACGTGAGCGCGTTGGGCTTGGACGATCCCATCGCCTTCTTCGAGCAGGCCGGGGTGGGACTCTCCCCCGGAGCCCAGTTTGGCGACGGCCAGTTCGTGCGGCTCAACTTCGGCTGCACCCGGGCTCGCCTCGTCGAGGCCTTGGCCCGCATGGAGAAGGCCATCCTGGCTCGCCGCTGAGCCCCTGCGGGGCGGCGCCAGCCGACCCCGCAATATAATCTGTCCGACCCGATCCGTATCCGCACGCAATAGGGTATATTTTGGCGACGCCCCACCCCGGCCATCCCGGGGCGCCAGGGGCCACCCAACACGGCACCGGCCGCCCTCTTGCGGGTAACGGCCCGATGCCAACCGGGATGGGGCTGACCCATCCTTTTTATCAGCCAATGATCCGGTTCACTATGTTCCAACGCGTCTTGCACCTTCTGCCCATCCGGCTGCGCCGAGCCCTGCCCTGGCTGGCAGCAACCCTGACCCTGCCCCTGCAGGCCGCCACCTATCTCACCATCGGTACGGGGCCGCTGAACGGCGTCTACTACCCGACCGGCGGCGCCATCTGCCGGCTGCTCAATGAAGAGAGCGGCAGCCACGGCCTGCACTGCTCGGTGCAGAGTACCTCAGGTTCCCTCGCCAACCTGAAGGCGCTGGCGCAGGGCAACATCCAGCTGGCGCTGGTGCAGTCGGACGTGCTGCATCACGCCGCTCACGGCACGGGCCCCTTCCAGGGCCAGCCCCCCGCCGATCAGCTGCGCAGCCTCTACCGCCTCCATCAGGAGTCGCTGACCCTGCTTGCCAGCGCCAACAGCAACATCAACACCCTGGCCGACATCGAAGGCAAGCGGGTCGATCTCGGCAACCCGGGCTCCGGGGAGCGGGTCACCAGCCAGGCTCTGCTGGACGCCATGGGCTGGCAGGCCAAGAGCTTTGCCCCCCTCATCCCAGCCGCGGCCAACAACCGGCTGGAGGGGCTCTGTGACGGTACCCTGGACGCCGCCTTCGTGGTGGCGGGCCACCCCAATCAGGCCATCGGCGATCTCACCGGCCGCTGCAAGGCGCGCCTCATCCCCATCGAGGGGGAACAGATAGACAGGCTGCTCAAGCAGCACCCCTACTATCAGCGCGGCCGCATCGGCGCCAACCTCTATCCGGGCCAGACCAGCGGGATCAACACCTTCGCCGTCACCGCCGAGCTGGTGGCACTGGCCAGCCTGCCAGAGGGCGAGGTGCGCACCGTGCGCGACGTGCTGAGCGGCCGTCTCAAGCAGTTCACCCGCCTCCACCCGGCACTGACCCAGCTCACCCTGGAGGGAATGCTGGGTGAGGCGGAAGTGCCGCGCCACACCGGCATGGCGGATGCTCCGCCCACCCTGCTGCCCGAGACCCTGAGCCCGGCTCCGGCGACCTCGGAGGCCCTGGCAACGTCAGCGGCGCAGCCCACCGAGGTGGCACACCCCGCCGGTGAGGAAGCGAAGCAAGCTGCCGGCGAGACGGGCGCCCCCTCCCCGGAAGGCACGCCCGCCACCTCCTCCGGGCAGACGCCTGGTGCCCTGCTGCCGACCCCCTCGGCAGCCACAACCACCGAGCCGGGTGCGAGTAGCGTGCTCGAAGGGGCCGCCGTGGAGCAGGGCGGCACGCTGACCGGCACGGCTGCGCCAAGCCCCTCTGCCGTGGTGAGCGGGGCACAACCTGCCTCACCGGCCCCCGCCGAACCGGCATCGACAGCACCGGCACCGGCCGCACCAAGCGGCGCCTCACCGACCGCAGAGGGCACGCCTGCCCAGTAAGACCGCCAAACAACCACAACGACAGAGGCCACCCAAGGGTGGCCTCTTTTTGTTTCGATATTGGCTGGGCTCACGCCCCGGCGTCCGGCAACGGCGCCGGGCGCTGGATCTCCTGCTCCACCCAGTGCAGCAGCTGCTTGATGGCGCGCGACAGCACCTGGTTCTGGCGCACCACATACCCTAAGCTGGTGCCGGGGAAATCGGTGAGCCGGGTCACCGGGGCGGTCAGCTTGAGCCGCGGGTGAATGGAAAAGTCCGGCACTATGGCCACCCCGAAGCCCGCCTCGGCCCAGTCAAGCTGGGCGTCCACGCTGCCCACTTCCATGATGCGACAGCTGGGCAGACCGAGCAGCGGCAAAGAGGGGTCGATAAGCGCCCGGGTACGGGTGTCGTGCCCCAGCAGGATCAGGGTCG
Organism: Aeromonas sp. FDAARGOS 1408; assembly: GCF_019048665.1. Classification (NCBI taxonomy): domain Bacteria; kingdom Pseudomonadati; phylum Pseudomonadota; class Gammaproteobacteria; order Aeromonadales; family Aeromonadaceae; genus Aeromonas; species Aeromonas sp. FDAARGOS 1408. The sequence continues at coordinate 2,872,186 of NZ_CP077394.1, forward strand.
GCTCGTCGAGGGGATCGCTCTCCCCCGCCTGCGCCCGCGCCTGCCAGCGGGCGAGACCGTGGCCCAGCGCGCACCAGGTCACCTGCTGCAACTCGGTGTAGAACAGCGGCTCGCTGCGCTTTTGCGCCATCACGAAACCCAGATCCGCCTTGCCCGCCTTGACCAGCTCAGCCGCCTGATCCGAAGTGGTATTGAACAGGGTGAGGTCGATGCCGGGGAACTCCTGCTTGAAGCGCTGGAACGGCTGAATGAGCAGCAGGCGCGAGATGATGTCGCTGGCGGCGATGGCCAGCGTCCCCTGACTCAGCTGGTTGAGGGCGTTGAGATCGGACTGGCAGAGCTGCAGCTCGGCGATGGCGCGCTCGGCGCTTTGCAGCAGCCGCTCGCCGGCCTGGGTCAGCCGAAACGGGCTGCGCTCGATGAGTTTGACCCGGGTGGCCTGCTCCAGATTCTTGAGGTGCAGGCTCACATTGGGCTGGGTCATGTGCAGTTCGGTGGCGGTCTGGCCGAAGTGCTGCAGCCGAGCCAGGGTGACGAAGGTGTGCAGCCAGTGGATGTCCAGCATGGGGATCCTCTTGTGCCGCCACGGCCGCACAGGCCCCTGACGGGGATGCCGGTACGGCAGAGGGGGCAGTTTGCCGATAAATTCACCTTAATTATATGACTCTCTTATCGGAATTATAAAGATAATTAATTTTTCTAATCCTCCTGAGCCTCCTAGGATGATCGCCTAACGTCTTAGGAGAAAGAGTCATGTCGTCTATCGTAGTCGTAGGTGCCAACTGGGGTGATGAAGGCAAAGGCCGCATCGTGGATTATCTGGCAGGCCAAGCCGGCGCCAGCATTCGCTTCCAGGGCGGCAACAACGCCGGCCATACCGTCGTCAACGACCTTGGCACCTTCAAGCTGCACCAGGTTCCGAGCGGTGTGTTCAACCCGGATTGCCTGGTCGTGCTGGGCCCGGGCATGGTGATCAGCCCCGAGAAACTGACCGTCGAGCTGGACGAAGTGAAAGCCTCCGGCGTCACTCCCAAGCTGGCCATCTCTGATCGCGCCACCCTCTGCCTGCCGCTGCACGCCATGGAAGATACCCTGGAAGAGCAGCGCCTGGGCGACGGCGCCTACGGTTCCACCCGTCAGGGCATCGCCCCGGCCTACGGCGATCGCGTCATGAAGAAAGCGATCCTGGTCGGCTGGCTGAAGCAGCCGGAAGTACTGGTCGAGCGCATTCAATTCTTCCTCGACTGGAAACTGCCGCAGCTCAAGGCCCTCTACCCGACCTTCGAATTCAACCAGACCGCCCAGGAGATGGCCGACTGGCTGCTGGAAGTGTCCGCCCCCTGGATCGACTCCGTCTGCAACGTCAGCATGCCGCTCAAAGCGCTGCAGGCCGAAGGCAAGACCCTGCTGTTCGAAGCCCAGCTGGGCGCCGGCCGTGACCTGATCTACGGCGAATACCCCTGGGTGACCTCCTCCCACGTTTCCGGCGCCTATGCCGGCATCGGTGGCGGCCTGCCGGGTCTGCGTCCCGAGCGCGTCATCGCCGTCGCCAAGGCGTTCAGCACCTCCGTCGGTACCGGCACCCTGCTGACCGCCATGGAGAACCAGGACGAGTTCCGCAAGATCGCCAACGAATTCGGCGCCACCACCGGTCGTCCCCGTGACGTCGGCTACTTCGACGCCGTCGCCACCAAGAACGGTGTCGAGCTGCAGGCTGCCAACGAAGTGGCGCTGACCAAGCTGGACTGCCTGACCGGCCTGCCGGATCTGAAGATCTGCGTCGCCTACGAAGGTGCCCACACCGAGAACCCGATCTGGCCGCAAACTGCCGGTCTGAAGCCGGTTTACGAAGTGATGGAAAGCTGGAGCGAAGACATCACCGGCTGCCGCACCTTCGCCGAGCTGCCCAAAGCGGCTCAGCAGTACGTACTGCGCATCGAAGAGCTGCTGGGCGTACCGGTTCCGATGGTCTCCGTCGGCCCAGGCCGTGACGAGATGATCCTGCGCTAAGTCGCGCGACCAGCTGTCAGCACAGTAAAAAACCGGCATCCATGATGCCGGTTTTTTTATGCCCGAGGGCACCACCGCGCTTTCGCAGCGCTCACCAGCAATCAACACAACAACTCATATCATGGCGGCAAGACGACCGCTTTGAGCGGTTTGGTCACTCACCTTCTCCCCCTCTTCGCTAGACTGATCCCATCATCCACCGAGGAGCCTCACCATGAAGATTGCCAAGCGTACCACCCTGCTCTCCCTGCTGTGCGTGGCAGCCCTGCCCGCCAGTGCCATGACCCTGAAGAGCAGCGACATCCACGAAGGCCAGCTGATGGACAAGGCCTTCAGCTTCAACGGCTTTGGCTGCAGCGGCGACAACCGCTCGCCCCAGCTGAGCTGGCAGGACCTGCCGGCCGGCACCAAGAGCGTCGCCATCACCGCCTATGATCCAGATGCCCCCACCGGCAGCGGCTGGTGGCACTGGCTGGTGGTGAACCAGCCGGCCAGTCAGAGCGAGCTGCCGAGCAACGCCTCGGGCAAGCTCAAGCAGGGGCTGGAGCTGAAAACAGACTTCGGCAACCAGGGTTACGGCGGCCCCTGCCCGCCCGCCGGCCACGGCATGCACCGCTACCAGTTTACCGCCTGGGCCCTGCCCCAGGCCCTGGAGGTGAAGGCAGACACCCCGCCCGCCATGGTAGGCTACATGCTCAACAGCATGGCTCTTGGCAAGGCCACCCTGACCGCCACCTTCGTCACCCCCTAGGAGCCAGCCGGATGAGCACGCCGCTGCTGCAACTGCACCACTATCTCGGGATCCGCCAGCAGCCGCTGCACCGGGTGCTCATCTACGCCCCCACCATCATCTGGGTGGAGCAGGGTCACAAGCAGTTGTGGTGGCAGGAGAAGCGCCTGGCGTTCGACCAGGCGAGCTGGCTGCTGATCCCGGCCGGTCACCAGCTCACCTTCGTCAACCAGCCGGAGCAGGGCAAGTTTCGCTCCCGCGCGCTGACCCTGTTGACCCCGCCCCCCGTCGAATGGCTCAGCACCGCCCAGACCGGCCCGCTCAGGGAGCCGCGCCTGGCGGTCAGCCCGGCGCTGGCCTTCTGCTTCGAGCTGGTCTGCTCCATGGCGGATCGGCGGCTCAATGAGGCCACCCAGGCCCAGCTGCTGCAGGGCTTCTATGCCGAGCTGCAGGCCGCCGGCGGGCTCGACCTGCTGTTTCCCGCCCACACCATGACCCTCGGCGAGCGGCTGGCCCGCTACCTCGGGGTGGAGCCGGGCGCCGACCACACCCTGGAGGGGGTGGCACCGCACTTCGCCATGAGCCGCGCCTCCATGGCGCGCAAGCTGGCCGCCGAGGGGCGCAGCTTTCGCCAGCTGCTGACCCAGGTGCGCATGAGCCACGCCCTCACCCTGTTGCAGCAGGGGCTGGCACCGCTGGAGACGGCCCTCGCCTGTGGCTACGACTCCCCCAGCCGCTTCGCCGCCCGCTTCAAGCAGGAGTTCGGCCTGACCCCCTATCAATACCTGCGCACCTGCCCCTCCTCCCTCTCGCTGGCTGCCGCCAGACAAGTAAATAGTTACTAAAATATCAAGCTATGTAACCTCGTGTAACCGGGTGATCCGGCTCACACCAGCCCCCCCTGCACTGTGACGCAGCGCCAACAATCCCGTCTAAATCGCCCTATAATGGCTATCGCAAACGCTTTCACTAAAACAAGCACTAAAAAACACCTTACTTAACCTACAAAAACTGTCATTGGAGCGAGAGATGTTTCGTAAAAGTTTACTATCCGTCACCCTGAGCGTCGCCCTGTTCGGCCTCACTGCCTGCAACAGCAATGACTCCAGCAGCCCGGCCGCCCCCAGCGCCACCCTGGCGAACCAGTATCAGAACGTGATCGACCGCAGCGGCACCCCGCGCCAGTTCCGTGACTTTGACAGCTACTCCAACCTCAAATACAACCCGCTGCTCGATCTCGGCGCCTGGCACGGCTTCCTGCTGCCCGCCAGCGACAGCGAGTGGGGCGGCTTTACCGGCCCCATGGTCATCGCCGAGGAGTACAGCCTGTTCTTCGCCAGCGAGCTGGACAAGCTGACCCTGAGCGACGAGAGCGGCCGCGTCTTCCCGCTCACCAGCGCCAGCAAGCAGGCGCTGTACGCCATCCCGGGGGCCCTGGTGCAGCGCTTCGAATTCGAACCCTTCACTCTGGAGCTGGAGCTGCGCTACGGCGACGCCCGCACTGCGCTGGTTCGTACCCGCCTCATCAACCACACCGATGCCCCCCTCACCCTCAAGCTCAGCTGGCAGGGGGAGCTGCTCAACCAGTGGGATGCCAACAAGACGGTCGCCGAGCAGTACCCCGCCTGGAGCCGCACCATCAGCCAGACCGAGCGCGGCGTGGCATTCCAGTTCGGCAAGCTGCGCAGCACCTGGAACATCATGCAGAGCGGCAGCGCCAGCTACCGCATCGATCGCACCCTGCCCAGTCGCACCACCCTCGACGAGCAGGGGCTCGGCTACGTGAGCGAGGCCAGCCTCACCCTGGCCGCCAAGGGGCAGCAGGATATCTACACCCTGCAGAGCTATGTCCACAGCAGTGCTGACGCCGACCGCTTCGAACAGAGCCGCCAGGCGCTGCTGGCCGACCCCGCCAGCCATTTCGACGACTCCATCCGCCGCTGGGAGGATTACCTGGCGCGCGGCCTCTCCAATCAGGGGATCCCGGAATCGGAGCGGCGCATCGCGGTCAAGGCGATGGAGACCCTCAACGGCAACTGGCGCTCCCCGGCCGGTGCCATCCTGCACGACGGGGTGACCCCCTCCAACACCGCTCGCTGGTTCGACGGGGTCTGGGCCTGGGACAGCTGGAAGCACGCCTACGCCATGGCCCACTTCAACCCCGAGGTAGCCAAGAACAACGTGCGCGCCATGTATGACTACCAGATCCAGGCCGATGACCCGGTCCGGCCACAGGATGCCGGCATGGTGATCGACGCCGTCTTCTACAACAAGCTCGCCGATCGCGGTGGCGACGGCGGCAACTGGAACGAGCGGGACACCAAGCCGCCCCTCTCCGCCTGGGCCATCTGGGAGATCTACAGCGCCACCCAGGACAAGGCCTTCATCGCCGAGATGTATCCGAAGATCCAGGCCTATCACGACTGGTGGTACCGGGCGCGGGACAACAACCGCAACGGCATCATCGAATATGGCGCCACCCGCCACGTCGAACACAACGACGAGTTCGGCAACATCACCTTCAAGGTGCAGTACCCGACGGGGGCACCGGTCGGGCTGGATCTGTCGAGCTGTACCGATGAGGGAGATGGCTGGTATGGCTGCGCCGGCATGGCACTCTATCAGCAGGTATTGAGCGTTGGCGGCTACGCCGACATGGATATCGGCGCCCAGCACGGCGCGGGCTGGGAGTCCGGCATGGACAACGCCGCCCGCTTCGGCTTTATCGAGCCGGATCAGCTCAAGCGCTATGCCGACAAGACCTATGGCGGCGACCTGGCCAGGGCGCGCCAGGACTGGAACGTCTTCTTCTTCGAGAACCATCAGGACGACGGCAGCCTTATCGGCTTCTCCATCGATCAGGAGTCGGTGGAGCTCAACGCCTTCCTCGCCAAGGAGAAACGCATCCTGGCCGACATGGCCGAGCTGCTCGGCAAGCCTGACGAGGCGAGCCGCTACCGCGAAGGGGCCAGCCAGCTGGCCGGCTATATCAACAGCTGCCTGTTCGATGAGGCCTCCGGCTTCTATTACGACCGCCAGATAGCCCAGGGGGATCTGCCCGACGCCAACGGCTGCGTCGGCAAGCTGTTGACCGCCCGCGGCCGCGGCCCGGAAGGGTGGAGCCCGCTATGGGCCGAGGTGGCGGACAAAGAGAAAGCGGCGCGGGTGCGCGAGGTGATGCTCAATGCCCAGGAGTTCAACACCAGGGTGCCGCTCGGCACGGCGGCGCTGACCAACCCGGCCTACGACCCCGACATCTACTGGCGCGGCCGGGTCTGGCTGGATCAGTTCTACTTCGGGGTGAAGGGGCTGGAGAACTACGGCTATCGCAGCGATGCCCAACAGCTCGTCAACAAGCTGTTTGCCAACGCCGAGGGGCTGGCGGGCAGCGGCCCCATCCGCGAGAACTACAACCCGGAGACCGGCGCCATGCAGGGGGCCAGCAACTTCAGCTGGAGCTCGGCCCACCTCTACATGCTCTATCGCAACTTCCTGAAAACAGAGGGCTGATCCCTATCAGCAGAAATGAGCCAACAAAAAGGCCTCCGCAAGGGAGGCCTTTCTTATGGCGGCGCCAGGGGCTAGCGACTTACTTGACGGTCACCCGGGCAAACTTGCGCTTGCCGACCTGGTAGACGGCGGTGCCGGCACCGATGAGTGCCTTGCCATCCTCCAGCTTCTCGCCGTCAACCTTCACCGCGCCCTGCTTGATCATGCGCAGCGCTTCGGAGGTGGTGGCCACCAGATCGGCGTCTTTGAGCAGGTTGGCGATGGCCAGACCTTCGCCTTCCAGTGCCAGCTCGACTTCCGGCATTTCGTCCGGAATGGCGTTCTTGGAGAAGCGCTGGGTGAAGTCTTCGTGGGCCGCTTCGGCCGCAGCTTCATCGTGATAACGGGCGATGATCTCTTTGGCCAGCCAGATCTTCACGTCGCGCGGGTTGAGGGTGCCGGCGGCGATGCCTGCCTTGAACTCTTCAATTTCAGCCAGCGGACGGAAGGAGAGCAGCTCGTAGTAGTTCCACATCAGATCGTCGGTGATGGACATGATCTTGCCGAACATCTCACCCGGGGCGTCGTGTACGCCGATGTAGTTGGCAGCGGACTTGGACATCTTCTTGACGCCGTCCAGACCCACCAAGAGCGGCATCATCAGCACGCACTGGGTCGCCATGCCGGCATCTTTTTGCAGCTCGCGGCCCATCAGCAGGTTGAACTTCTGATCGGTACCGCCGAGCTCGACGTCCGCCTTCAGCGCGACCGAGTCATAGCCTTGCAGCAGCGGATAGAGGAATTCGTGAATGGCGATGGACTGGCCGTTGCTGTAGCGCTTCTTGAAGTCGTCGCGCTCCATCATGCGGGCCACGGTCTGCTTGGCCGCCAGCTTGATCATGCCGGTCGCGCCCAGCTCGCTCAGCCAGGTCGAGTTGTACTCGATGCGGGTCTTGGCCGGGTCGAGGATCTTGAACGCCTGCTCGGCATAGGTGAGGGCGTTGTGCTTGATGGCCTCTTCGGAGAGCGGCGGACGGGTGGCGTTCTTGCCGGAGGGATCCCCCACCATGGCGGTGAAGTCACCGATCAGCAGGATCACTTCATGGCCCAGATCCTGGAAGGTCTTCAGCTTGTTGAGGATCACGGTATGACCCAGATGAATGTCGGGAGCCGTCGGGTCCATCCCCAACTTGATGCGCAGCGGGCGCCCTTCCTTCAACTTGGCGACCAGTTCTTCTTCCACCAGAATTTCTTCCGCTCCGCGCTTGATCTCGGCTAGCGCCACCTCGAGCTGGGACATTTTTTGACTCTCCAATCACGATTCCACAGGGCCAGACATATTACTGGAATGGCGGGCCAATTGGAAAGGCGGTAAACTCCGACATTCTTCCCGGCTCAACTTCGTCTGCTTCTCATGGTCATTTGGCACGCCTTCAACTCTCTCCCTCACTGGCACCGCAAGATGGTGCTGATCCTGAGCATCATGGTGATGATGCTGGCGGCCTGGCCCAGCGAACAGGCAGTCGCCACCCGGGTCGATGACAACGGCAACGAGCTGGCCATCGAGCAGCAGGTCGACGAGGAGGCGCTGCTGGCCGAAGCCAAGCCCGTCGCCCCGCCCAAACCGAGCTACATCACCAAGCAGGTGAAGGTACGCAGCGGCGACAACATGGGGGTCATCTTCCAGCGCCTTGGCCTGAGCACCACGGATCTGCACCTCATCGATCAGCTGAACGGCACCGACACCCTGCGCCTGCTCAAGCCAGGCCAGGAGCTCACCTTCAAGCTCACCAAGGGTGGCGAGCTGCACAGCCTCTACTACCCCCACAGCCTGGAGCAGGCGCTCAAGGTGAGCCGCAAGGATGAGGGGTTTGTCGCCCGGGCGGTCAAGCTCGAGCTCGACACCCGCGAACAGGTGGCCAAGGGCGAGATCCGCTCCAGCTTCTGGGGCGCCGCCGTCGACGCCGGCATGACCGAGGATCAGATCATGGACTTGGCCGCCATCTTCGGCTGGGACATCGACTTTGCCCAGGATCTGCAACCGGGGGACAGCTTCCGGGTGGTTTACGAGGAGAAATTCCAGGATGACGAGCGGGTTGCTTCCGGCGACATCCTGGCCGCCGAGTTCGTCAACCAGGGCGCCGTGTATCGCGCCGTGCTGAACGAGGATGGTAACTACTACACCCCGGATGGCAAGGCGATGCGCAAGAGCTTCCTGCGTGCGCCGGTCAACTTCAAATACATCAGCTCCAACTTCAATCCGCGCCGTCTGCACCCGGTCACCGGCAAGGTACGCCCCCACAACGGCATCGACTACGTGGCACCGGTTGGCACCCCCATCATGGCGGCGGGTGGCGGCAGCGTGGTGGCCGCCGGCTACAACCAGTTCAACGGCAACTACGTCTTCATCAAGCACGCTGGCAACTACGTGACCAAGTACCTGCACCTCTCCAAGCGCACCGTCAACAAGGGGCAGCGGGTGAAGCAGGGCCAGACCATAGGCCTGCTCGGCGGCACCGGCCGGGTCACCGGGCCGCACCTGCACTATGAATTCGTGGTGGGCGGCGTGCACAAGAACCCGCGCACCCTCAACCTGCCGCAGGCGGAGTCTCTCAGCGGGCGGGCGCTGGCCAGCTTCAAGGCACAGGCCATGCCCCAGCTGGCCAAGCTGGACAGCCCCGAACTGCAGCTGGCCCAGAACAAGCGGGCCAACGGCGGCAACTGACCTACAAGGAACAGTCATGAGCGAGCGTTATATCGGCTTGATGTCCGGTACCAGAATACGGCATGGGATCGAGGCCGCTCCCTCTCTCACGTACTTTTTCCCGCTCTGCAAGTAAGGAAGCCTGATGACTGAACGCTATATAGGCTTGATGTCCGGGACCAGAATACGGCATGGGATCGAGGCCGCTCCCTCTCTCACGTACTTTTTCCCGCCCTGCAAGTAAGGAAGCCCCATGACTGAACGCTATATAGGCTTGATGTCCGGTACCAGCATGGATGGTATCGACGCCGTGCTGGTGCTGATCGAGGGGGATCAACTGCGGGTCGAGGCGGCTGTCAGCCACCCCTGGCCCACCGCCCACGAGCTGCACGCCCTCTGTACCCCGGGCGACAACGAGATCGACCGCATGGGGGTGGCCGACAACCTGGTCGCCCGCGAATTTGCCGCCGCCACCCACGCCCTGCTGGCCAAGGCGGGGCTGGCTCCCAAAGATATTCGCGCCCTCGGCAGCCACGGCCAGACCATCCGCCACCGCCCCCAGCTCGGCTTTACCCTGCAGATCGGCAACGCGGCCCTGCTGGCGGCGCTGACCGGCATCGATGTGGTGGCCGATTTTCGCACCATGGACATGGCCCTCGGCGGTCAGGGGGCGCCACTGGTGCCCGCCTTCCATCAGGCCTTCTTTGCCCACCCCGGCGCCCTGCGGGTGGTGCTGAACCTCGGCGGCATCGCCAATATCTCGGTGCTGCCGGGCCAGGCCGACAGTGTCTATGGCTTCGATACCGGCCCAGCCAACACCCTGCTCGACGGCTGGTATCGCCGCCATCACCCCCAGGGGGCCGGTTACGATGCCGGCGGCCAGTGGGCGGCCAGCGGCCAGCTTATCCCCGAGCTGCTGGAGCAGCTGCTGGCTCACCCCTACTTTGCCGCCCCCCACCCCAAGAGCACAGGGCGGGAGATGTTCACCCTCGACTGGCTCGATGGCGAGCTGGCCGGCCACTCCCATGCCCCGGCGGATGTGCAACGTACCCTGCAGGCGCTCACCTGCCACAGCATCGCCCGCCAGTTGCCCGCACTGACGGATGCGCAGAGCCGGCCCGAGCTGTATGTCTGCGGCGGCGGCGCCCATAACGCGCCGCTGCTGGCGGAGCTGGCCAGCCTGCTGCCCGGCTGGCGCATCGCCAACACGGCCGAGCTGGGGATCGCCCCCGACTGGATGGAAGGCGCGGCGTTTGCCTGGCTGGCACAGCGCTTTATCCACCGCCAACCCGGCAACCTGCCGGCTGTCACCGGCGCCAGCCGCCCTGCCGTGCTGGGTGCTCTCTATCCCGCCTGAGCCAGGACTAGCCCAAGGCGCCGCCTGAACAAGGAGGGCAACCTGCCCTCCCATATGCCGGTGCCAGCCGCCTTGCGATACTGGGTGCCCTCTACCCCGCCTGAGCCATACCTGGTCCAAGGCGCCGCCTGAACAAGGCACCTGCAACCCAGGCGGCCGACCTCTCAAACACCAGACCCAGTCGCGCCGCCCATGGGGCGATGCCGGGTTTTTCCGCCAGAACAGGGCAAAGCGGCAGCGCTATCTTGTCCGGGCTCCAGGCACAAGGTTCACACCCGCTGAACCAGCCGGCCCCCCCTGTTGCACCCTTCGCCCGATATCGGCTGGGCTGGAACATCCGTCCTGATATTTGCCCCTGATGGCGCAGGTCCCACGCTGCAATTTCATTGCATAAACCTGACAGGTTCCATCTGGAAAATAACGGCAGCCAGCATCTGGCAAATAACGGCTGCCCGCGGCAAGCTTTGCCTGAAAATAAGCAGACAACCATGCAAGATCGCTGAATGATATGTCAGTGACCGACGAATGGGCACAATAACCGCCCTCGGCTAGCATATTTTTCATGCATATAACAGCCCCTTTCAACGCAATGAAATGCATAGCCATGCATAGTTTTTTGCATTAACAGCGAAATAGTGCCAATCATTAACGCTTTATTCACAAGGCCGATCGCTGAACATGATGGCGGGAAGCCGCGCCATTCGGCCTTCACCACCATAACGCACTATATGAAGCCATTTATCCCGTCATTTATCGTGCATTGAATGCCATTCTGGCTATATTTCAGAGCGTTGAGCCACCTCATAGAAATGCGATCCCGGTTTGCATCCCCTGAATACCCTTCATAGAATCCTCTCGTCTGAGATAACCAACCCAATCCATACCTCTGTTATCCGATCGCCTGCACAGGCGACCTTGACTCAATATGCGAGGCGATGTTTGCCACCCGTCATTATTTAGCGGGAATGGCCGGCTATTGCCGAAATAAAGAGGAGAGCCCGCTCGCTGGCGAGCCGAGGCGGCCATCAGAAGATGAGGGAGGGTGACCCGTACCTACACCAATAATGATTGAAAAAGGAGTATCGCCATGAGTGGTACCATCATCAAGTCAGCCAGAAATACCGCCAATGCACCGCAGGATCTGAGCCCCAGCACCCAGAGCGTGGCGTTCTCCCACTACAACAATATCTCCGCCCAGCTGCCGGTCGACCCGAAAACGGGCGCTCTGGTCGCAGGGGATATCAAGGCGCAGGCCAGACAGTGCCTCACCAATATCAAGGCCATCGTCGAGAGCATCGATCATGTGATGGATGACGTGGTCAAAATCACGGTATTTCTCAAAGAGATTGCCGATCTCGACGCGGTCAACGCCGTCTATGGCGAGTTTTTCCCCCACCTGCTGCCGACCCGCACCGTGCTGGCGGTGGCCGGTCTGCCGCTCGGCGCCGCCGTGCAGATGGACGCGCTCATCTCCAACGGCGAAGGCACCTTCCCGCAGGCCCCCTGCCCGCTGCTGAAGCTCTCCCGCAACAGCGACAAGGCACCGCAGGATCCGCTCTCGACCCATACCGTCGCCTTCTCCCACTACAACAATATCGGTGCCCAGCTGCCGGTCGATGCCGCGTCGGGCCAGCTGGTCGCAGGTGGTATCCAGCAGCAGGCGGAGCAGTGCCTGCGCAACATCAAGCACGTGCTGGAGAGCATCGATGTGCCATTTGACGATATCGTCAAGGTCACCGTTTATCTGACCAGCCTGGCCGATCTGGACGCCGTCAACGAGGTCTACACCACCTTCTTCCCGGACTCCGCCATTGCCCGCGCCGTCGCCTACCTGCCGGCCCGCAGCGTGATCGTGGCCGCCGCCCTGCCGCTGGGCGCCCGGGTGCAGATGGATGCGGTCATCTCCCACGGTGACGGCACCCCGCCACAGCTGGTGGAAGACAGACACAATCTGGTGATCCGCGCCCGCAACACCGACAAGGCGCCGCGCAGCCCCCTGCACACCCAGACTGTCGCCTTCTCTCACTACAACCATATCGCCGGCCAGTTGCCGCTCGATCTGGCCACCGGCAAGATCCTGACCGGTTGCATCAAAGAGCAGACCGCCCAGTGCCTCGGCCATATCAAGACCATCGTCGAGAGCATCGGCCACGTGATGGACGATATCGTCAAGGTCAATATCCAGCTGAAGAACATCGCGGATCTGGCGGAGGTGGATGCCATCTACACCAAATACTTCCCGGCCTACCTGCCCGCTCGCACCGTGATTGGCGTGAGCGAGCTGCCCGGTGGCGCCCTGGTGCAGATTGATGCTGTGATGTCCAACGCGGAAAGTACCCCGCCGCAGGCGTAAGGTTTGCGGAAATAACAAAGAGACCGGCTATATGCCGGTCTCTTTTTTGGTAACAGGAAGGGGTATTATTTTTATGGCATCGTCTTAAAGAACGCGAACGTCCGATTACGCTTCGCTAATCGAACCTACGAGCTATTTAGATAGCTCTACTGCAATTTTTGGTTAAAAATATATGTGAAACCGCTTTTCCCATCAGTACGACAAAAATGCAAACTATCCAAAGCCACACATATTTCAAAGCTGAGTAATGCAACTAGCTTTTGCTTTGAAGATGCCAATGTCATTTTAAATAATGAATCATCAACCGCTGACAGCCCTATTAATACAGGGTATATAGCCTCCCATATATCAAGTGCCTGTGGCATTACCTTATGAATATCAATGGCAATATTCTTCATATCCATTGAACATAGATTTTCATGGCTACAAACATAAACTTTTCGTGCAGTACAGCCCTCAATGGCACATTACCGACCAGTGATTCATCAAGAATATTAGATAACTGCGATGCATAAAACTCGATATCTTCTCGTGCTTGCTGTAAATAATACTGGTCATTCATCTGTTTCTGTAAAGAAAGCTGACGAATCAAAACTACTAACGTAAAAAATCCGAGTATTGGTGCATAGATACCTCCAATTGCCGAGCCAAATTCAGCCCATCGAGAGTGGTCTTGTGACAAATCTCCGCCAAATGTATTTACATATAAAGCAATAGGGGAAAATAAAAGTACAAAAACAACAACTATAATAACCCAACCTCTTATAACCATAGCTTAGCCTTTATTGAGACAATGAAGATTAATCATCAAGAGAAAGTACTATCAACTCTCAGGCATTGAAATATATTTTTAATTTATTATTTTCCTTTGCCAATAAAAACGCCCCCCATCTTGCGATGGGGGGCGTTTTATCGTTCTGGCTATTGGGCCAGAGTGGCCCAATGGTCAGCTATTACAGGGATTCAGCGGTCGCAACCACGTTTTCCACGGTAAAACCGAATTCCTTGAACAGCAGCTCGGCCGGTGCGGACTCACCGAAGGTGGTCATACCGATGATCTTGCCGCCAAAGCCCACGTACTTGTACCAGTAGTCGGCGATGCCGGCTTCGATGGCCACACGCTTGGTGACGGAGGCCGGCAGGACGGACTCTTTGTACTCGGCAGATTGAGCGTCGAACACGTCGGTAGACGGCAGAGAGACCACGCGCACGGCACGGCCCTTGGCAGTCAGCTGCTCATAGGCGGCCACGGCCAGTTCCACTTCAGAACCGGTGGCGATCAGGATCAGCTCCGGCGTACCGGCGCAATCCTTCAGCACGTAGCCACCCTTGGCGGTGTCGGCCAGCTGCTGGGCAGTACGATCCATCTGGGCCAGGTTCTGACGAGAGAAAATCAGAGAGGTCGGGCCGTCGGTACGCTCGATGGCGTGTTTCCAGGCGATGGCAGATTCAACCTGGTCACACGGACGCCAGGTGCTCATGTTCGGAGTCAGACGCAGGGAGGCGATCTGCTCGACCGGCTGGTGAGTCGGACCATCTTCACCCAGACCGATGGAGTCGTGGGTGTAGACGAAGATGGAACGCTGCTTCATCAGGGCAGCCATGCGCAGGGCGTTGCGGGCGTACTCCATGAACATCAGGAAGGTGGCGCCGTAGGGGATGAAACCACCGTGCAGGGCGATACCGTTCATGATGGCGGACATGCCGAACTCGCGTACACCGTAGTGGATGTAGTTGCCGGAGGCATCGTCGTTGGTCAGGGACTTGGAACCGGACCACATGGTCAGGTTGGACGGCGCCAGGTCAGCGGAGCCGCCCATGAACTCCGGCAGCAGCTTGCCGAAGGCTTCCAGGGCGTTTTGGGACGCTTTACGGGTGGCGATCTTGGCCGGGTTGGCCTGCAGGGTTTCGATGATCTTGGCAGAGTCGGCAGCCCAGTTGGCCGGCAAGTCGCCTGCGGTGCGGCGCTTGAACTCGGCAGCCAGGGCCGGGTGAGCGGCTTCATAGGCGGCGAACTTGGCAGCCCAGTCGGATTCCAGCTTGGCGCCTTTCTCCTGACCGTTCCACTCGGCAGCGATGTCGGCCGGGATAACGAACGGTGCGTGGTCCCACTTCAGGAAGGCACGAGCGGCGGCGATCTCGTCGTTGCCCAGCGGTGAGCCGTGGCAGTCGTGAGAGCCGGACTTGTTCGGGGAACCGTAACCGATGATGGTGCGGCAGCAGATCAGGGTCGGCTTGCCGGTCTCGGCCTTGGCGGCTTCGATGGCAGCGTTGATCGCTTCCGGACTGTGACCGTCAACGGCCGGGATGACGTGCCAGCCGTAGGCTTCGAAGCGCTTGACGGTGTCGTCGGTGAACCAGCCTTCCACGTGACCGTCGATGGAGATGCCGTTGTCATCCCAGAACGCGATCAGTTTGCCCAGTTGCAGGGTACCGGCCAGGGAGCAAGCCTCGTGGGAGATACCTTCCATCAGGCAGCCGTCGCCCATGAAGGCGTAGGTGTAGTGGTCAACGATGTCGTGACCCGGCTGGTTGAACTGCTCGGCCATGGCCTTCTCGGCGATCGCCATGCCGACGGCGTTGGTGATGCCCTGACCCAGCGGACCGGTAGTGGTTTCAACGCCCGGCGCGTAACCGTACTCCGGGTGACCCGGGGTGCGAGAGTGCAGCTGGCGGAAGTTTTTCAGATCGTCGATGGAGAGGTCATAACCGGAGAGGTGCAGCAGGGAGTACAGCAGCATGGAGCCGTGGCCGTTGGAGAGGATGAAACGGTCGCGGTCGGCCCACTTGGGGTTGTTCGGGTTATGTTTCAGGTGGCTGCGCCACAATACTTCGGCGATATCCGCCATTCCCATGGGGGCGCCCGGGTGACCGGAGTTGGCTTTTTGAACGGCATCCATACTCAATGCGCGAATGGCATTGGCAAGCTCTTTACGAGAAGGCATCTGTATCTCCTGCGATTGCTTCATTTGATGGCCAAGATTAAGGCGCGTCATTGTCCCAGCAGGGGGCGCGGCGTGCAAATATTATCTGGGCGAATAAAGCCGCTTTGGGAGCTCAATCGCTTTTCTTGACGGGGCAAACGATTGAGTCATGACCACTATCTACCCCAAATGGGGTGAAGAACGGATCTTGTTCGGCCAGGGGGCGGCAAAACCAAAATAGTGCTGGCAATCGAGGGGGTCGCTAACTAAAATGGACGTCCAGATGTAGATACCTCTACAATCATCCTATCATCACCCGGTTATTGCTGCGGCGATAACCCCAGACAAGCTGAGAATCCCATCATGGCAAAGCTGTTTACTTCCGAGTCGGTCTCCGAAGGCCATCCCGACAAGATTGCGGATCAGATCTCCGATGCGGTCCTGGACGCTATCCTCAAGCAAGACACCAAGGCGCGCGTCGCCTGCGAGACCCTGGTCAAGACCGGCATGGTCATGGTGGCCGGTGAAGTAACCACCACCGCCTGGGTAGACATCGAGCAGATCGTGCGCGACACCGTGCGCGAGATCGGCTACACCCACTCAGACATGGGCTTCGAT
This sequence comes from Aeromonas sp. FDAARGOS 1408, assembly GCF_019048665.1. Classification (NCBI taxonomy): domain Bacteria; kingdom Pseudomonadati; phylum Pseudomonadota; class Gammaproteobacteria; order Aeromonadales; family Aeromonadaceae; genus Aeromonas; species Aeromonas sp. FDAARGOS 1408. The sequence continues at coordinate 2,888,371 of NZ_CP077394.1, forward strand.
GCCGACTCCTGCGCCGTGCTGAACGCCATCGGCAAGCAGTCCCCGGACATCAACCAGGGAGTTGACCGCAGCGATCCGCTGGAACAGGGCGCGGGCGACCAGGGCCTGATGTTCGGCTACGCCACCAACGAAACCGACGTGCTGATGCCGGCTCCCATCACCTACTCCCACCTGCTGGTGAAGCGTCAGGCCGAAGTGCGCAAGAACGGCACCCTGCCGTGGCTGCGTCCGGATGCCAAGAGCCAGCTGACCTTTGCCTACGACGACGCCGGCAAGATCATCGGTGTGGATGCCGTGGTGCTCTCTACCCAGCACGCCGAATCCATCAGCCACAAAGATCTGGTTGAAGCGGTGCGCGAAGAGATCATCAAGCCGGTGCTGCCGGCCGAGTGGATCAACAAGGACACCAAATACTTCATCAACCCGACCGGTCGTTTCGTTATCGGCGGCCCCATGGGTGACTGCGGTCTGACCGGTCGCAAGATCATCGTCGACACCTACGGCGGCATGGCCCGTCACGGTGGTGGCGCCTTCTCCGGCAAAGACCCCTCCAAAGTGGACCGCTCCGCTGCCTACGCCGCCCGCTACGTGGCCAAGAACATCGTTGCCGCCGGTCTGGCCGATCGCTGCGAAGTGCAGGTATCCTACGCCATCGGCGTAGCCGAGCCGACCTCCATCAGCGTCGAAACCTTCGGCACCGCCAAGGTGGCCGAGGATCTGCTGGTCAAGCTGGTTCGCGAGCACTTCGAACTGCGTCCGTACGGCCTGATCCAGATGCTGGATCTGAAGCGCCCGATCTACCAGGCCACTGCCGCCTACGGTCACTTCGGTCGCAACGAGTTCCCGTGGGAGCAGACCGACAAGGCCGAACTGCTGCGTTCCGCCGCCGGCCTGTAAGCGTCACGCTTGTGGTATAAAGGGGAGCCTGGCTCCCCTTTTGCTTGTCCGCCATTTGCCGAGAACCCGATGTCCGCCACCGCTACCCGCCTCGATCCCGCCCTGCACGAGCAGCTGCTCACCCGCGTCGACGCCTGTTTTGTGCAGGCCGAAGCACGCCTTGGCCGCTCCTTTCCCCGCCCACAGGTGCACTGCAACATGCGCGGTCGGGCGGCGGGTTCGGCGCGGCTGCAGACCTGGGAGCTGCGCTTCAACCCGGCCCTCTATCAGGCCAACCAGCAGGCGTTTCTGGCCGAGGTGGTGCCCCACGAGGTGGCCCACCTGCTGGTCTATGCCCTGTGGGGTGAAGGGCGCGGCAGATCGCGGGTGCTGCCCCACGGCCGCCAGTGGCAATCTGTGATGCGGGAGCTGTTCGGCCTTGAGCCCAGAACCACCCACAGCTTCGATCTGGCGGTACTGGCGCAGCCAACCATCCCCTATTGCTGCCTCTGCCAGCAGCATCAGCTGTCGGTGCGCCGCCACAACAAGGTGGTGCGCGGCGAGGCCCGCTACCACTGCCGCCGCTGCAAGCAGCCGCTGGAACGGGTTGGCTCGTCGCAGTAAGCCAGCCGGTGTCGCGTCCTTGTGGTAGGGTGCCCGCCATCGTTCGTCAATCATCCCGTTTGCAAGGAATCCCATGCGTCTCATCTCTTCCCTCGCCCTGACCCTGCTGGCCGGTTTGCCGCTGCTCAGCGCGCCCCTGCATGCCCAGACCTTTCGCGAAGCCAAGCAGGATCTGGTCAAGCTCTACCAGAGCCAGCCCGCTGTCACCACCATCTACTGCGGCTGCAGCATCGACTATCAGGGCAAGAAAATGAGCCCGGATCTGGCCAGCTGCGGCTATGAGCCGCGCAAGCAGCCCAAGCGCGCCGCCCGCATCGAGTGGGAACACGTGGTGCCGGCCTGGGAGTTCGGCCACCAGCTCAAGTGCTGGCAGCAGGGGGGCCGCAAGAACTGCGGCAAGAGCGACGAGTTCAACCAGATGGAGGGGGACATGCACAACCTCTTCCCCGCCGTTGGCGAGGTGAACGGCGATCGGGCCAACTTCCGCTTCTCCGACTGGAACGGCACCCCGGATCAGTACGGCCAGTGCCGGATGCTGGTGGATTTCAAGGAGCGCCGGGTGCAGCCACCCAAGGGGCCGGTACGGGGCCAGATTGCCCGCGCCTACCTCTACATGAGCCAGCAGTATGGGCTGCGTCTGGCGGCGCAACAGCGTAAACTGTTCGAAGCCTGGGACAGGCAGTACCCGGCCGACGGCTGGGAGTGCGAGCGCAACCGCCGCATCGGCAAGCTGCAGGGCAATACCAACCCCTTTATTGAAAAGCAGTGCCAGTAACCCCATTTGACCTGGGAGGGGGATCGCCCCCTCTTATCATGAAACCCTTCACCCTCGGTCTCGTGAGCCTTGCTCACCACCGTGCAGTAGGATATTGAAGGGTTTCCAAGCAAGAGACTGACTATCAGCCATGCGCATTCCACGTATCTATGAACCGGCCGCCCTGCAGGTGGGCCAGACCCTCGCCCTGTCGGAAGATGGCGCCAACCACATCGGCCGAGTGCTGCGCATGCAGCCGGGTCAGCAGCTCGAACTGTTCAACGGCGACGGCAACCAGTACCCCGCCACCATCGCCAATGTGGGCAAGAAGTCGGTGGAGGTGACCATCGACAGCTGCGAGCAGCGCTCGGTGGAGTCCCCGCTGGCCATCCACCTGGGTCAGGTGATCAGCCGCGGCGACAAGATGGACTTCACCATCCAGAAATCGGTGGAGCTGGGCGTCACCTGCATCACCCCGCTCTTCTCCGAGCGCTGCGGCGTCAAGCTGCCGGCCGATCGGCTGGAGAAAAAACGCGAACAGTGGCAGAAGGTGGTGATCAGCGCCTGCGAGCAGTGTGGCCGCAATACCGTGCCCGAGGTGCGCATGCCGATGGAGCTGGACGCCTGGCTGGCGGAAGAGACCCAGGAGCTCAAGCTCAACCTGCACCCGCGCGCCCCTTACAGCATCAACACCCTGCCAATCCCTGAGCACGGCGTACGCCTGCTGATCGGCCCGGAAGGGGGCTTGTCGAGCGACGAGATCGCCCGTACCGTGCAGGAAGATTTCAAGGAGATGCTGCTGGGGCCGCGGGTGCTGCGCACCGAAACCGCCGCCCTGACTGCGATTACTGCGCTGCAGTGCCGCTTCGGCGATCTCGCGTAATACCATCGGGCAGTGTCGATAAGCTGCAGGCTGCATTGAGGCAGCCTCAAGCGGCCGATTACGCTGCGCTAATCGACCCTACAACCCCATCGAGCCATTAAGAAGGAACAGCGGATGACCATTAAACTCGGCATCGTGATGGACCCCATCTCGGCCATCAACATCAAGAAGGACTCCAGCTTCGCCATGCTCGAAGAGGCGCAAAAGCGCGGCTACGAGCTGTTCTATCTGGAGATGAAGGATCTCTACATGGAGGCCGGTCGCGCCTTCGGTACCATGCGTCCGCTCACCGTCAAATATGACTATGCCGACTGGTATAGCCTCGGCGAGGTGGTGGATCAGCCGCTCTCCAGCCTGGACGTGATCCTGATGCGCAAGGATCCCCCCTTCGACACCGAGTTCATCTACGCCACCTACATGCTGGAGCGGGCCGAGGACGAGGGTTGCCTCATCGTCAACAAGCCCCAGAGCCTGCGCGACGCCAACGAGAAGCTCTACACCGCCTGGTTTGCCGAACACACCCCGGCCACGCTCGTCACCCGCCGCGCCGACAAGCTGCGCGCCTTCCACGCCCAGCACAAGGACGTGATCCTCAAGCCGCTGGACGGCATGGGCGGCGCCTCCATCTTCCGCATGAAGGAAGATGACGCCAACGTCGGCGTCATCATCGAGACCCTCACCGCCCACGGCAGCCAATACTGCATGGCACAGACCTATCTGCCCGCCATCAAGGATGGCGACAAGCGGGTGCTGGTGGTGGACGGTGAGCCGGTGCCCTACTGCCTGGCCCGCATCCCGACCCAAGGGGAAACCCGTGGCAACCTGGCGGCCGGCGGCCGTGGCGAGGCGCGCCCCCTGAGCGAGGCGGACTGGGCCATCGCCCGCGCGGTGGGCCCGACGCTGAAAGAGAAGGGGCTCATCTTCGTCGGCCTCGACATCATCGGCGATCGGCTGACCGAGATTAACGTCACCAGCCCCACCTGCATCCGCGAGATTGAAGCGGCCTTCGACGTGCACATCACCGGCATGTTGATGGATGCCATCGAGCGCCGGCTGGCCAAGGCTTAAGCCGTCCCAGCCCAGCAGTGACGACAGACTATAAACAACAGAGGCGGCCCCTGGGCCGCCTCTTTTCTATCCATCCATCTATCCAGCGTCAGTCCCCTCAGCAGCGGAATTGCCCCACCTTCTCCTTGAGATCCCCCGACAGCTGCTCCAGCTCGTGGCAGTTCTGGTTGAGCTGGGTGGCCGCCCCGGTCGACTCGGTCGCGATATGGGCGATGTTGACCACGTTGCGGGTGATCTCCTCGGCCACCTTGCTCTGCTCCTCCGCCGCAGTGGCAATCTGGGTATTCATCTCGTTGATCACGTTGACCGAGCTGACTATCTCGCCGAGCGCCTGACCACAGGCCAGCACGGTACGGTTGGACTCCTCCACCTGCTCCAGCCCCTGCTCCATGCTGCTGGCCGCCTGATTGGCCCCCTGCTGCAACTTGACGATGGTCTTGCCGATCTCTTCGGTGGAGCGCTGGGTACGCTGGGCCAGGGTGCGCACCTCGTCGGCCACCACCGCAAAGCCACGCCCCTGATCCCCTGCCCGCGCCGCCTCGATGGCGGCGTTGAGGGCCAGCAGGTTGGTCTGCTCTGCGATGCCGCGAATGGCGTCCATCACGCTGCCGATGTCCCGGCTGTCATCTGCCAGCTGGGTGATCATGGCCGCCGTGTTCTGGATCTGGGAGGAGAGGTGTGACATGCGCGCAATGGCATCCTCCACTATCTGATGGCCGTGCCTTGCGCTGTCGTCGGCATGACGGGCCGCATCGGCCGCCTGGTTGGAGCTGTTGGCCACCTCGGCTACCGTGCTGCTCATCTGGTTCATGGCGGTCGCGGTCTGATCCGTCTCCGCCTGCTGCTGGGCAAACCGCTGGCGGCTCTCGACCCCGATATGGGCCAGCTGGGCCGAGGCCCTGGCAAGCTGCTCGGCGGTCTCGTTGATCTGGGCGATGAGGCCGCGAAAATGGCGGATCACCTCGTTGAGGGAGTGCGCCAGGCTGCCCATCTCATCCTTGCGCAGCACGGGGGCCAGCTGGCTCAAGTCGAGATCCGTCTGCATGCCGCGCAGGATCTGCCCCATGGCCGCCAGCGGCTGGCTGACGCTGCGCCCGGCCCAGATCCCGATGAACAGGACGCAGCCCCCCACCACCACAAACAGCGCGACAAACAGCTGGGTCAACTGCTGCCTGAGCTGGTTGAGCTCGATCACCTTCTTCTCCGCCTCCTGCAGCTGGAACGCCACCTGCTCGCTCACCGCGTCGCTGACCGGGTCGATCACCTGATAGAGCGGCATGATGGCGGCGGCGAGCGCCGCGTTGTGTTCGCCCGGCGAGCCCTCCAGCAGCCCCATCACCTTTTCTATCTCCCGGTTGGCGGCGGCAAACAGCGCCTCCACCTTGTCCGCCCGTCTGCGCTCCTCGTCACTCATGTCATGGTTGCGGTACTGGCGCCAGATGGTGGCGATCTCCTGCTGGGCGGCGCTCATGTCGGCCTTGGAGCGGGCCGGTTCGAAGCCCCCGACGTTGGCCTTGTTGGCGGCATCGATCACCTTGACCGCATAGAGATCGGCGATCTGCTTGAGCTCCTTGAGCTGGACCACCTCCCCCTGATACATGGCGTTGATGCCGGTCATCAGCCGGGACATCGCCTGGGTCGCTCCTATGACCAGCAGCAACAGCGCCAGCAGGGGAACCACACAGCCCAGGATCAACTTCTGCCTGATTGAAATACCTTCCATGGCTTTCTCTCCACTGAAACAGATTGACTGGTCTGAGCCAGCCGCCCAAAAAGCGGTTTTGCCAGACGAAGCGAGCTGCCATAATTGACTGCAAATACCTTTGCAATATTTGGCCCATATGCAAACACTGCAAAATCACTTCCTGCTCGCCATGCCGAGCCTCACCGACCCCTATTTCGAGCGCTCGCTGGTCTATCTGTGCGAACACAACGAAGAGGGCGCCATGGGGCTGGTGGTCAATATTCCGGTGGACATGTCGCTGGAGACCATGCTGGATCAGCTCAAGCTGGCACCGCCCGCCAACCCGGAACTCAAACAGCCGGTGCTGCAGGGGGGGCCGGTTCACGCCGATCGCGGCTTCGTGCTGCACAGCTTCCGCCCCGGTTTCAACTCCACCCTGCAGGTGGGGGACGAGCTGATGGTCACCACCTCCAAGGACATACTGGAGACCCTGGGTACCGAGGAGGCACCGGCACACTGGCTGGTGGCGCTCGGTTACGCCGGCTGGAGCGCGGGGCAACTGGAACAGGAGCTGGTGGACGGCGCCTGGCTGGTGATCCCCCCCAATCCGGATCTGGTGTTCAAGACCCCCATCCACCAGCGCTGGCAACGCGCCGCCGCCAGCATCGGGGTCAATCCCGTTCACCTGTCCAGCGACATCGGCCACGGCTGATGCAATCTGCTGTGCAATTTGCGACGCATTCTGAGGAAATTACCCAATGTCATCACGCAGTATCATGGGCTTTGACTACGGCACCAAGAGCATAGGGGTCGCCATCGGTCAGGAGCTCACCGGCACGGCCCGCCCGCTGCGCGCCCTCAAGGCCAACGACGGCATCCCCAACTGGGACGAAATAGACAAGCTGCTCAAGGAGTGGCAACCGGACCTGCTGGTGGTGGGTCTGCCGCTCAACATGGATGGCACCGAGCAGGAAATCACGGTGCGCGCCCGCAAGTTCGGCAACCGCCTGCACGGCCGCTTCGGCAAGCAGGTGGAGTTCAAGGACGAGCGGCTCACCACCACCGATGCCCGCGCCCGCCTGTTCGAACAGGGTGGCTATCGGGCGCTGGAGAAGGGGAGCGTGGATGGCGTCTCCGCCCAGCTCATCCTGGAAGCCTGGATGGAAGAGCAATACGACTGATCTGCCGGGGTGAGGCGCTAGTGCGCCTCACCCCTTCTGCCCCTCTCAGGCCTTGGCCTGCGACAGTTCCTCCTCCTCGCCATGGCGTTCACCGGCCTGCATCATGCGGTTGAGCCAGGGCACCATCAGCGCCATCACCCCCGCCACCAGCAGGGTCACCAGACCAATCTTGCCGAACACGTCCGTGTAGATGGGCAGAGTCTGCAGCGGATCCGTCACCCCCTTCGGCACCGCGGTAAAGGTCGCCACATAGCCCCCGAGCAGGGAGGCCATCGCCTGGGTCAGGAACCACATGCCGAGGATGAAGCCCATCAGCCGCTGCGGCACCAGCGCCGCCACCATGGCCAGCCCCAGGGCGCTGATCATCAGCTCCCCCAGACTCTGGAACAGATAGATGAGCACCATGAACCAGGGCGAGGTGAGCCCCTGCGCATCGGCAAACCAGATGCCGGACGCCGCCGCAGTGAGAAAACCGAGGGAGCAGAACAGCATGCCCAGGGTGAACTTGAGCGGCATGGTGAGATCCCGCCCCTGGCTGCCCAGCCGGGTATAGATCATCGCCAGCACCGGGCTGCCCAGCACCACCCAGAAGGGGTTGAGCGCCTGGAAGCTGACCGGGTTGACGGTCACCCCCAGCATTTCATGGTGCATGTTGTTGATGGCAAAGAAGTTGAGCGAGGTCGGCATCTGGGCATAGAGCACGTAGAACACCACCGCCTCCAGCATCAGCACGAAGGCCACGTACATCTTGTTGCGCCCGACGCTGTCGAGCTTGAACGCCTCGCGAAAGAAGAAGACCACCACGGCCAGGGTCACCGTCATCAGTACCATGTTGGCGATCACCACGTGGTGCATCAGCCAGGCGCAGAAGAAGACCAGGGCGACCGAGCCCAGCAGTACCAGCAGCAGCTTGCCGTAGTCGAGCGGCAGGTGGTCGGGGGCCGAGCCTATACCCTTGACCATGCGGCGGCAGGCGAAGAAGGTGAGCAGGGCGATCACCAGGCCGACCCCACACAGGTTGTAGGTCACTGTGTAGCCGTAGTGATCGGCCACCACGGGAGCCAGCGACAGGGAGATGAGCGAGCCGACGTTGATCGACATGTAGAACAGGGTGAAGGCGCCATCCAGCCGGGGATCACCGGGCTCGTAGCACTTGGCGAGCAGGCTGGCGGGGTTGGCCTTGAACAGGCAGTTGCCGACGGCGATGGTACCCAGTGCATAGAAGATGAGATCGGGGTTGTAGATGGACATGCCGGTCATGAAGTAGCCGATGACCAGTACAATGGCCCCCAGCACCATGGTGCGCTTGGTCCCCAGAATATGGTCACCCACGTAACCGCCCACCGAGATGAGGCCGTACACCAGCGCCGAGAAGGCACCGAAGGTGATGAAGGACTGCTCCTGGGAAAAGCCCAACTGCTGGACGAAGAACACCGCCAGCAGGCCCTGTACGCCGTAATAGCCGAAACGCTCCCAGAGCTCGACGAAGAAGATCATGAAAAAGGGTTTTGGTTGTTGCAACAACCCGGTCGGGGTGGATGGACGCATGCTAACCTACCTGTCTGTATGTATTTTCTTATTCATGTGAGCGGCCCCTCAGCCGGGTTAGCCAGGGGTCGCAAGCTTGCTGCCGCGATGCAGACGAAGGGGGGAACAGGCCGGCTGGCCCGGATGGGGTGATGCTGAGGGGCGATGGTTTTCGCCATGCCATGAACCTCCCTGCTCGGGTCATCGATCCCTTGCTGGCGGCAGACCGAATATCGGCGGGCAACCAAAAATGGGGGATCGAACGGGCCTTCCTCTCCTGCCGCGACTCGCTTCCAGTCAAGATGGCCCGGCATTCACCGCATAACGTTAAAACATCGAGCAATCATCACTATTTATGATAATTAACTACATATGAAGCAAATAAGCCGTAGATCACACTTGTAACTATGCCATTGGTGAAGTTTTCTAATATTACGGGATTAGTTTTGTTAATCTCAAACGGGTCTTTGTTTTGCTGCTGCCCCCAGACCAGATGACAACGCCGGGCAAAGCCCGGCGTTTTTCAGAACAGGTGGGTCGCGGCAAATGGCGCCGTGACCCGCGGCCAGTGCCCGCTCAGGGAGCCAGCTTGCTCAGGATGGAGTGGGCCGCCTTTACCCTCTCCTGGATGGGGTAGTTGCGGTTGGCCAGCATGACGATGCCCACTCCCTTGGCCGGCACGAAGGCCACATAGGCGCCAAAGCCGTTGGTCGAGCCGGTCTTGTTGAAGAGCCGCTGGCTCCCCATCTCCTTCGGCGCGGCCGTCGTCGGATTGGCCTTCATGATCACCTGGACCGAGTTGCCCGCCAGCAGCGTCTGCTCGCTGACCGGATAGGGGTAACTCTCCCAGCCCAGCCCCTGGGTCATCTCGCCTACCGAGTAGCGCCCCTGGTGGGTCAAAGCGATGGCCTGCTGCAATCCCTTGTCATCCACCCCGTTGATGTTGGCCTTCACGAAGGCGAGCAGATCCGCCGAGCTGGTCTTGATGCCGTAGGCCTCGTCCGCCAGCACCCCTGGCGTGACCCTGATGGGCTTGTCCTCTTTCGAATAGCCATAGGCGTAGTTCGCCATCGCCTGCTTCGGCACATTGATATAGGTGTGATGCAGGCCGAGCCCGGGCAGCAGGGTCTGCTCCATCAACTGGGCAAACGGCTGCTGCAGACTGCTCGCCGCCAGATAGCCGAACAGGCCGATACTGGGGTTGGAGTACTGGCGATGGCTGCCTGGTTGATAGGCCGGCGTCCACTGGCGATAGTAAGCCTGCATCTGCTCGAGCGATTCCACCTCGTCGGGGAATTGCAGCGGCAGACCCCCGGCACTGTAAGTGGCAAGCTCGGCCATGGTGATGCCATCAAAGGCGGAGCCCTTGAGCCAGGGAGCGTGCCGGCTCACCTTGTCATCCAGCCCAATGCTCCCCTTGACCACGGCGTAGGCCCCCAGGGTGGCGGTATAGGTTTTGCTGACCGAGCCAATCTCGAACAGGGTCTGCTCGCTGACCTTCTTCCCCGTCGCCAGCTCGGCAACCCCGTAGTTGAAGTAGTGGGGTTGCCCCTCTTTGAACACGGCTACCGCCATGCCCGGGATCCTGTGCTCTTTCACCAGCGGACGAATGACCTCATCCACTACCCCGACCAGCGGATCGGCGGGAGCGGCCTGGGTGAGGGGCGACAGCAGCAGGGCGCTCAGCGCCAGCGACGACAAGGGTGAGGTTTGCTTCATGACGATAGATCTCGTGAGGTTGGAAAGCCGCCAGCATAGCGGGCCAATATGTGGCGAACATGAGCACAGGTGAAGTCTGTGTGAAGTCGCGCCTCAAATCATCCGGATTCAATGGGTTATATGCAACTTATCCTCTTGCCACCGAACTGGCGTATTAAGCTGTAGGGGCAACGACACCGAGGGGAGGCACCCGTGCAGACACAACCACAGATAACCCGGCTGCTGACGGCGCTGGAGCAGGTGATCCTGGGCAAGCCGCTGCAGCTCAAGATTGCCCTGGTGACCCTGCTGGCTCGCGGCCACCTGCTGATCGAGGATCTGCCCGGCATGGGCAAGACCACCCTGGCCCACGCCCTGGCGCAGGTGCTGGGGCTCGACTGCCGGCGGGTACAGTTCACCGCCGATCTGCTGCCGGCCGACCTGCTGGGGCTGCAGATCTTTGACCCCCAGCAGCAGCAGTTTCGCTTTCACTCCGGCCCCGTCTTTACCCAGGTGCTGCTGGCGGACGAGATCAACCGCGCCAGCCCCAAGGTGCAGAGCGCCCTGCTGGAGGCCATGGCCGAGGGCAAGGTGAGCATCGAGGGGCAGAGCCACCCGCTCCCCTCCCCCTTCTTCGTCATCGCTACCCAGAACCCGGCGGATCAATCGGGCACCTACCCCCTGCCGGAATCCCAGCTCGATCGCTTCGCGGTGCGCCTCTCTCTGGGCTTTCCGACCCCGGAGGCGGAGCGGCGGCTGCTGCGTGGGGCCAGCCAGAGCGCCCCCCTCGAACGCCAGCTCGATGCCGCAGATCTCGCCGCCCTGCAGGCCGAGGCGGCGCAGATCCACCTCGCCGATGCCACCCTCGACTACCTGCTGGCACTGGTGCAGCAGAGCCGCTTCGACGCCGAGCTGCCGCAACCGCTCTCGCCCCGCGCCGCCCAGACCCTGCTGGCGGTGAGCCGGGCCTGGGCGCTAGTGGCGGGCCGCCGCTTCGTCAGCGTGGAGGATGTGCAGGCGGTCTTCCCCTACGTGGCCGAACACAGGCTCAGGGGGAGTTTTGGGGTGCAGCGCGGTGAAGCCTGCCCGCTCAGCCAGCGCCTGCTGGCCCGGGTCGATCCGGATCGTCCCTGATGAACTGGCGCCAGCGCAGAGCCAGGTGGCAGCAAGGCTGGCTGGCCCGGCGCATCCCGCCAGCCCGCCAGCTCACCCTGCAGGGGCGCTGCCTGTTCATCCTGCCCACCCGGCTCGGCCTCTGCTATCTGCTGGTGATGCTGGCCATCTATCTGCTCGGCACCAACTACCAGAACAACCTGGTGTTGCTGCTGGCCTACGGCCTCGGCAGCCTGTTCATGGTCACCATGTGGCTCACCCACCGCAACCTGCTGGGGTTGTCTCTGCTGGGGGGGCCTGCCGTGCTGGGAGAGGTGGGCAGCCCCTTGCCCATGCGCATTACGGTGCGCAGCGAACGGCCGCTGCAGGCACTGCAGTTTTCCCTCAATGAAGGGCGGCTCTGGCTGGCGCAGGTGGATGCGGTGCCCCAACCTCTGCTCCTGCCGGTGCTGGGTACCCGGCGCGGGCGACTGCCGCTGGAGAGGCTGCGGGTGGAGAGCCGCTACCCCCTCGGCCTGTTTCGCTGCTGGTCGCTGCTGGATTTGCAACTGGAGGGCTGGCTCGCCCCGGCCCCGGCGTACGGCCCATTGCGCGGGGAGGCAACGACCGACGCGGCGGGCAACCGGGGACAACCCACCCCGGCCTCGATGGGAGATTTCGACATGCTGCGGGCCCACCAGAGCGGGGAGCCGCTCAGCCGGGTTGCCTGGAAACAGCTCGCCCAGGGGCGCGGCCTGCTGGTGAAGCAGTTCTGCGAGCCGGGACAGGATGATACCCACCTCTCCCTCTCCCGGGTTGGCGGCCAGGATCTCGAAGCGAGGCTGGCGGTGCTCGCCTGGTGGTGTGACGACTATGCCAAGCGGGGCATTCCCTTCAGCCTGACCCTGGCGGGCCGGACGCTCGGGCCGGACAGTGGCCCCGCCTTTTTGCAGCGCTGCCGGCTGGCGCTGGCTCGCGTCAATGCCGTGGAGTCGCCGCAGGAGGTCGACCTCGATGCTGCTCGATAACCGGCGCCTGCTGCCGCTGCTCGCCCTGCTGCAGTTGCTGCTGATCCCGGCCCTCTGGCCCCAGCTGCAGCTCTGGGTGATGGCCGTCTCGCTGCTTGCCCTGGGCGTGCGGGCCATGATGCTGTGGCGGGGCAGGCGCCCGCCGCCCGCCGCAGTGCTGGCACTGCTGGCCATCCTGGGCGTGGCGCTGCTGGGCTGGCAGTGGCGCCAGCTCGGCACCCTGCCCGCCCTCATCAACCTGCTCTGGCTCGGCTACGGCCTCAAGCTCATCGAGGTACGGCGGGAGCGGGATGTGGAGCAGGTGCTGCTGCTCGCCTTCTTTCTGGTCGCGCTGGCGCTGGTGCAACGGCAAAGCATGGGGTGGGCCCTGGCGATGGCGGGGGCGCTCTGGTTGGCAGTCACCACCCTGCTGGCGGCGGTGCAGCCTCTCGGCCGACGGCTGTGGCTGCGCGCCGGCGTCACCCTGCTGCTGGCCGCGCCCCTGCTGCTCACTCTGTTTCTGCTGCTGCCAAGGCTACCGCCGCTCTGGCAGATGCCAAGCAGCAACCGCGCCCTCTCCGGCCTCTCGGAGGAGGTGGCCCCCGGCGACATCAACGAGCTGGTCAACTCCTCCGAGCTGGCTTTTCGCATCAGCTTCGCCTCAACGCCCCCCCAGCCCCAGGAGCGCTACTTCCCGCTGATGCGCCAGGAGCTGTTCGATGGCCGCCGCTGGTTGTTAAGCGATGAGGTGCGCCGCTGGCAACAGTCTCAGTCCGTGCAGACGCTGCCGGCGGCCAACCCGGCGACGTCGCTGCCTGCCGGCGGTTATCAGGTGATCGCCGAGCCCCAGCGCCACCGCTGGACCCTGGCCCAAGCCGACCCCGAGGTATTGAGCGGCCCGGTCACCTTGAGCCCCCTCGCCACCCTCTATCGTCGCGATCGGGGGGATAGCCGCGTCAGCTACCGGGTCAGCACGGCCGCCACGGCGCCACCAGCCAGCCAGGCGACCCGCCAGCTCAACCTGCAGTTGCCCGCCACCGGCAACCCCAAGGCGCGGGCCCACGCCCTGATGCTCAAGGCCCGCCATCCGACGCCGGAGGCGCTCGCCGCCGCCCTGCTGGGCGAGTTTCGTCAGGGCGACTTCTACTACACCCTGCAGCCACCACGGCTGGGGCAGGACGGGGTGGATGATTTTCTGTTCGAGAGCCGGCGCGGTTTTTGCGGCCACTACGCCATGGCCACCGCCTTCGTGCTGCGGGCGGCCGGCATCCCGGCCAGGCTGGTGACCGGCTACCTTGGCGGCGAGTGGAATCCGAGGGGCAACTATCTGGAGGTGCACCAGTTCGACGCCCACGCCTGGGTGGAGTATCTGGATGAGCAGAACCGCTGGCAGCGGCTCGATCCCACCGCCGCGGTGGCGCCCCAGCGCATCGAGGGGGGCGTGCCGGCGGCCCTGGCTGGCGAGTTCGCCGCCGCTGACCCGCTCTCTTTGCAGCGCTATCGCAACTGGGCCCTGCTCAACCAGCTGCGCTGGTGGGGGGCCAACCTCGATTACCAATGGACCCGCTGGGTACTCAACTATGATGCGGCCAGCCTGTGGCAACAGCTGGGGCAACGCTGGCCGGCGCTCTCAGGCCATACCCACTGGCTTATTCTGGCCGCCCTGTCGGGGGTGGCGACTCTGGTGGGCGGGCTGCTGCTCTGGCGCGGCCCGACCCCGGCGAGACTGCGGCTATGGCAGCCCCTGCGCCGGCGCGCCGCCCGCCACGGCTGGCAACCGCTGGCAGGAGAGAGCCTGGCCAGCTGGTGCGAGCGCCTCGCCGACCTCAGACCCTCGCTGGCGCGGCCGCTGCGACAGGGGGCCTGGCTCTACCGGCGCTGGCGTTATGCCCCGCTGTCACCCACGCAGCGCCAACGCACCCAGCGCCAGTTGCGGCGCCGGCTGCGTCAGATCTGTCGGCGCTGGGATGCCCACAGCTGACTGCAGTGTAGCGTCAACACACCTTGCACAAGGTACGGCGACGACTGCGCCAGATCTGCCGGAGCTGGGATGCACACGGCTGACGGCCAGGCAGCGTCAACATACCTTGTGCCAGTTGCGACGACGACTACGTCAGATCTGCCGGTGCTGGGATGCCAACAGCTGACGGCAGTGTAGCGTCAACACACCTTGCACAAGGTACGGCGACGACTGCGTCAGATCTGCCGGCGCTGGGATGCCCAAAGGTGACGACGATGAAACGGCGCCCAAACAAAAGGGGAGCCCATGGCTCCCCTTGTTATCAGACAACGGCGACTGCGAGGCTTATGTCTGCTTGCTGTTTTGCGCCGGATTGTCCCAGATACCTTCTTCCAGCTGGCTGCGGATCTCGGGGTACTTGTTGGCATCGAAGGTGGGCAGCTTGCCCAGCTTTAGCTGGTCGTTGTAATCCTTGGCCAGCTTGATGGCTACCCCGGAGAGCAGCAGGATGGCCACCAGGTTGACGATGGCCATCAGTCCCATGGAGACATCCGCCATGGCCCACACGGTCGGCAGCTCGCCCACCGAGCCGAACATCACCATACCCAGCACGAACAGGCGGAACAGCATCAGGCCGCCCTTGTGGTTGTGCTCAAGGAACACCAGGTTGGTCTCGGCGTAGGAGTAGTTCGCCACGATGGAGGTGAAGGCGAAGAAGAAGATGGCCGCCGCGATGAAGATGTTGCCACCGCCACCGATCTGGGAAGAGAGCGCCCGCTGGGTCAGCTCAACACCTGTGATGCCTGAGCCAGGCTCAAACTGGCCGGACATCAGGATG
Source organism: Aeromonas sp. FDAARGOS 1408 (assembly GCF_019048665.1). Taxonomy (NCBI): domain Bacteria; kingdom Pseudomonadati; phylum Pseudomonadota; class Gammaproteobacteria; order Aeromonadales; family Aeromonadaceae; genus Aeromonas; species Aeromonas sp. FDAARGOS 1408. Next base: position 2,903,563 of record NZ_CP077394.1, read on the forward strand.
ATGGCGGCAGTACAGGTACAGATGACGATGGTGTCGAGGAACACCCCCAGCATCTGCACATAGCCCTGGGAGGCCGGGTGCGGCGGATAGGGGGTCGCAGTTGCGGCGGCGTTGGGGGCGGAGCCCATGCCCGCTTCGTTGGAGAAGAGGCCGCGCTTGATGCCGTTGATCATCGCCTGGGAGATGGCGTAACCCAGCGCACCCGAGCCTGCCTGCTCAAGGCCGAGGGCGGACTTGATGATGAGGCTGAACACACCCGGCAGCTCGTGAATGTTGACCAGCACCACGAACAGCGCCATCAGGATGTAGGCCAGTGCCATGAAGGGCACCACCAGCTCGGCGAAGCGGGCGATGCCGCGGATGCCGCCGAAGATGATGAGGCCGGAGAGCACCACCAGAGCCAGACCGCTGACCCAGTCGGGGATGCCGAAGGCCACGTTCATCGCCAGGCTGATGGAGTTGGCTTGCACCGCGTTGAACACCAGACCGAACGCCAGGATCAGGCAGAGCGAGAACAGCACCCCCATCCAGCGCATGCCGAGCCCCTTCTCCATGTAGTAGGCGGGGCCGCCACGGTAGTTGCCATCCTCATCCTTGACCTTGTAGAGCTGGGCCAGGGTGCTTTCGACGAAGGCGGTCGCCATGCCGATGAAAGCGATCAGCCACATCCAGAAGATGGCGCCCGGGCCACCCAGATAGATGGCCACCGCCACACCGGCCAGGTTGCCGGTGCCGACGCGGGCGGCAAGGCTGGTACAGAGGGCCTGGAAGGAGGAGATACCGGCCTTGTCTGATTTGCGGCTGTTGCGCAAAACGGAAAACATGTGGCCGAAGTGGCGGACCTGGATAAAACCCAGACGGAAGGTAAAGAAGATGCCGACGCCGATGAGCAGGTAGATGAGCACGGCTCCCCACATCAGGTCGTTAATCATTGCGATCAAGGTGTCCATATTTCTCTCGTTGTTATCACATCCATGGTCAGTCTGCGCTGACCCCTTGCTGTCGATTTCTGAATTTGCGGTTCACTAAAGGGGCGGAATCTAGCATAGCGAAGGAGTTCAGAATAGTGATCGGGATCACTACGGAAACAAAAAACGAGCGTTTTAGCGCAATAAAGCTTCATTTAACTCGCAAAATTTCAACAAAACTGAGAATCCAATCAATCGGCCAACAAATTAGACCCATAAGAAAACCTTTTGGCAATTATCTACATAGAGGTATAACCGGGAAAAAGGAGGCAAACCATTACGCAAGCGTTTACCCATCGGGGATGCCAAAACGGCCCGCTTTCGCCAAACGTTTTACACGTAATAAAATTTCAAGTGGTTGACCACACAATTTATGTGATCGAGGGCACAAAACAGATAATCAACCAAAAAAGTTGTTTTTGACGAAGGATAATTTCAGCGACTAAAAACAGATAAAAGTCGTTTTTTATCAAACACTTTTATCCACTCCTTCCCGCCGGCGCCAGGGAGTGGCTGATAAGCATACAGCCCCCCCTATTGCAGGATGCGCCACATCCGTATTAATTAGGCAGGCAATGACGATGGGGCCCGCCCATCGTGCTTTTCTGAGCCTGAGTCGCCGGGATTTTGTAATTTTATTTCAGAACTGTCGTCTCACGCCCGCCACCCCCGAGCCTGCGTCCTCACCAAGAGAGTGCGCCCTCATAAAGAGATGATATTTGCCATGGCCGATAAATTAACCCAGCTGAAAGCCCTGACCACAGTTGTCGCCGACACCGGCGATATCGAAGCCATCAAGCGCTACCAGCCCATCGATGCCACCACCAACCCCTCTCTGGTGTTGAAGGCATCCGAGATCCCCGAGTACGCTCCGCTGATCGAAGACGCCGTCACCTGGGCCAAGGCCCAGAGCCAGGACAAGGCACAGCAAATCATCGACGCGGGCGACAAGTTGGCGGTCAACATCGGTCTGGAAGTGCTGAAGATCGTCCCGGGCCGCATCTCCACCGAAGTAGACGCCCGTCTCTCCTTCGACACCGAGGCCAGCATCGCCAAGGCCCGCAAACTGATCCGTCTCTACAACGACGCCGGTATCAGCAACGATCGCATCCTGATCAAGCTGGCCTCCACCTGGGAGGGGATCCGTGCCGCCGAGGTACTGGAGAAAGAGGGTATCCAGTGCAACCTGACCCTGCTGTTCTCCTTCGCCCAGGCTCGTGCCTGTGCCGAAGCCGGCGCCTTCCTGATCTCCCCGTTCGTGGGCCGCATCCTCGACTGGTACAAGGCCAAGAACGGCCGTGACTACACCGCCAGCGAAGATCCGGGCGTGGTCTCCGTCACCTCCATCTACAACTACTACAAACAGCACGACTACCCGACCGTGGTCATGGGTGCCAGCTTCCGCAACACCGGCGAGATCCTGGAACTGGCCGGCTGCGACCGCCTGACCATTGGCCCGGCCCTGCTGGAAGAGCTGAGCAAAGCTGAAGGTGCCGTGGTACGCAAACTGGACTACACCGGCGAGCGCAAGGCCAAACCGACCCCGATGACCGAAGCCGAATTCCGCTGGGAACTGAACCAGGACGCCATGGCTCACGAGAAACTGGGCGAAGGCATCCGCATGTTTGCCATCGACCAGGGCAAGCTGGAAACCATGCTGGCCAGCCGCCTCTGATCGCTGCGCCATCTGCCGACAAAAACCGGGTTCCCGCAAGGGCACCCGGTTTTTTTATGGGCGCAGGATCCGCTGTCATGGGTTCGTCACGAAAACGTTTTATTTTCAATGCCGGTATGTTATACGGATGGTGAAAACGAGAATAACCAAGGAGGGAGCCATGGAAATGTTCAACTTCGATTATGAAGATGTAGTTGAGCTCGGTTCACGTAGCCGCGGGACAACGGGAAAAAAACGTAAATGGCGTGAGATAGAGGCGTTGAAAGACAAGCACCGCCTGCAGAAGGAGCTGCAATCCATCGACATCGCCTACGAAGGTCTCTCAGACGAGATCGAGTTGTAAAAACAAGGCCCCGGTTAACCGGGGCCTTGTTTTTTAAGGGAGCGTTACCCCTCAGGAAGAGAGTGGCAGCGACAGGCGCCTGGCCAGATCCTGAAAGTGCTGGCTGATCTCGGGCCCGAACAGGGGATCCCCGATGGCGCGGTTCTGCCAGACCTGCTCGAGGTGACGCCAGTCATCCTCGGTCAGCGAGTCGCGTAGATGGGGGAAGATGACCCCCTCTTCGTAGTTCATGTGCGCCTCCTGCAGCGCCACGAACTGCTCCAGCTTGGCGGTGAACTGATCGAGCGGAATGACCGCATCCATCAGGATCATCTCCACCATCTCCCTGAGCTCGGCACCGGCCTCCACCAGCTTGGCATGCTCCAGTTGCAGCCGGTTGGCCACATCCCCTTCCACTACCCGGTACTTGAGGTAGTAGTCATAAATGATGTCTTCCTTCGGATGGTGATACTTGTCCGATACCTCCCGCAGGTAATCCACCACATCGCGGATCAGGAAATAGCTGACCCTTTCTTCGCTGCGAATGGCGGCCAGCTTCTGCTTGAGCAGACCCAGCAACCGGGCGATGTTGAGATGATCCTTGTGCAGACTCGTTAACATGGGCACTCCTTGCGCTGAAATGAGACGATTCTGATCCGAGTATACGGCCATTTATCGCGCCAACTTTGCACTCAATCAAGTCAGCTGCAGACAAAACGGCCAGTGGCGCATGCTGCCCCACCCTCCCGACGGAGCAAATCACGGCTATCTGCCCCCGCGTTATTCGCAGACCGAGTGCCAGTTGATGGGGCTCATCCCCTGCTGGCTCAGCAAGCGGTTGGTCTCGGAGAAATGGCCGCAGCCGATGAAGCCGCGATGGGCCGAGAGCGGGCTGGGATGGGGGGCACTCAGCACGTGGTGGCGGCTCCGGTCGATGAAACGTCCCTTCTTCTGGGCGTGGGCGCCCCACAGCAGGAAGACCACCCCCTGACAGCTGGCGTTGATCTGCTCGATGACACGGTCGGTGAAGGTTTCCCAGCCCAGATGGGCATGGGAGTGAGCCTGGCCCGCCTGCACCGTCAGCACCGTATTGAGCAGCAATACCCCCTGGGTGGCCCAGGACTCCAGAAAACCGTGATTGGGTGTGACAAAACCCGGCAGATCCCGCTGCATCTCCTTGTAGATGTTCACCAGCGAGGGAGGCGTACGCACGCCGGGCAGGACGGAGAAGCAGAGGCCATGGGCCTGGTTCGGACCGTGATAGGGATCCTGACCCAGGATCACCACCTTGACCTGATCCAGCTCGGTCAGCTTGAAGGCGTTGAACACGTCGGTGGCCGGCGGGTAGATCACCTTGCCCGCCTCCCGCTCGCTCCTGACGGTCGCCAGGGTTGCCTTGAAATAGTCCTGCTCCTTCTCGGAGCCAATCACATCAGTCCAGGTCAGCACCCCAATCTCCTCATTGAATCTGTCGGGGGAGGCGCTTATTTCGACCCGGCCGCTCGTGCGTGCAGGCCGATGCGCCTCTCTCCTCGATATACAGGGCTGGATGGATGGCCTGCGCCCTGTCCACCCACATGGGCACAGCGCAGCACGCCACCATCCTCGATGAATACGGCAGGCCCGGGGTCACCTTGCTTTTACGCAGGCCAATCGGCCAGCACGCGCCCCCTGCCCCCATTAATGCAGCAAGGGGCTCAGGATAGGGGGCCAGCCCCCAAGACGCAACCAGGATGCCCCTGCGGATTCCTTCTCCCGGCCAAGCCGTGGCCACCGCGCTCACCTTTCGGTCGCCGCTGGCCATCTTCGGGTGAGCAAGAGGTCGGCACTGAACTCCCACGCGACTCCCCATGGCCTCGTCTGGCGATGGCAGGGCCACTCTCCCGCTCGCCTGTCGACCCCTATCGCCCTCTCTTGCCTTGGTTAAGCCTCTCCTTCACCTTTTTGGCATATCCCCATCATTGGCTTATCCCCTTCACCTACTGTATGGCGAATCCAGCTTCGAGCGGGCTGGAACATGAAAAGATGTAGTTAAATTACTAGATTTAATTAATGAAAGATGCATAATTTGGATATCTTTCATAATCAGAAAAATGACCTATTTTTGATTAATCTCAATAATTTAATCCCTTCACATCCACGCAGATCGCATATTTTTTGATTTAGATCAATTTTCGTAATATTACCATCGTGGTATATATGACCCAACAAAGTAAAGGTGTAAGGCAAGGGCCCTTTAAATCATCCCGGTGGTTTAAATACATCAGGGTAATGTCCTTACAGTTGAATCCGCTTTCCTATGAGGAGTCATACCATGATCAAGGGCATCCAAATCACCCAGTCTGCCAACGCCGCTCTGCTGAACTCGTTCTGGCTGCTGGACGAAGAGAAGCAACAGGCTCGCTGCATCTGCGCCAAGGGTGATGCCTTTGCCGCCGATCAGGAAGTCAGCCTCTCCGACCTGGGCCAGTTCGAATACCGTGAATTGCCGGTACAGGCCGAGCCGGCAGTCGAAGGTGGCCAGCACCTGAACGTCAACGTCCTGCGTCGCGAGACCCTAGAAGACGCCATCGCCAACCCGGAGAAGTACCCGCAGCTGACCATCCGCGTCTCCGGCTACGCCGTGCGCTTCAACGCACTGACCCCGGAACAGCAGCGTGACGTGGTGACCCGCACCTTCACCCAGAGCCTGTAAGTCGCTCTGCAACAACCGGTATCATGAAAAACGGCCCAAACGGGCCGTTTTTTTATGGCTTGAATTCACCCACCCCCGTTGGCTGCCCGTGCTCGACAGGCTGGCAGCGCACGGCGCAGGTATCGGTGGTTCAATGCTGATCCACCTTGACCGCCAGCGGCGGGTTGTTCAGCGCCTCGTGCATCTGCTGCTCGTCAAGCTGATCGCAGTAACGGGCCACCACTAGGGTTGCCACCCCGTTGCCGATGAGGTTGGTCAGGGCGCGGGCCTCCGACATGAAGCGATCGATGCCGAGGATCAACGCCAGCCCGGCCAGCGGCAGGTGGCCCACCGCCGAGATGGTGGCCGCCAGCACGATGAAGCCGCTGCCGGTCACCCCGGCCGCCCCCTTCGAGGAGATGAGCAGCACCACCAGCAGGGTGACCTGCTGGAACAGATCGAGCGGGGTATTGGTGGCCTGAGCGATGAAGATGGCCGCCATGGTCAGATAGATGGAGGTACCGTCCAGGTTGAAGGAATAACCGGTCGGGATCACCAGTCCCACCACCGACTTCTTGCAACCGAGCGCCTCCATCTTGACCAGCATGCGCGGCAATACAGATTCAGAAGAGGATGTACCAAGCACGATCAGCAGCTCTTCCCGGATATAGGAAATAAAACGCAGGATGCTGAAACCATTCGCTCTGGCAATACTGCCCAGCACCAGGAAAATAAACAGCAGGCAGGTCATGTAGAAGCAGGCTATTAATTGTCCGAGCTGAACCAGCGAGCCGATACCATATTTACCGATGGTAAATGCCATGGCACCAAATGCCCCAACCGGCGCCAGCCGCATGATCATGTTGATGATCCCGAAAATAACCTGGGAGAAGCTGTCGATGACATTGAATATCACCTTTCCCTTCTCGCCGATATGGTGTAGAGAGAAGCCGAACAGCACTGCAAATAACAGCACCTGCAGAATGTTGCCGCTGGCGAAGGCACCGATCACGCTGCCCGGGATCACGTCCAGCAGGAAGGGGATGATGCCCTGTGCCTTGGCCTGTTCGGCGTAGGCAGAGATGGCGCTGGCATCCAGCGTGGCGGGGTCGACGTTCATGCCCGCCCCCGGTTGCAGCAGGTTGACCACGCACAGCCCGATGATGAGGGCGATGGTGCTGACCACCTCAAAATAGAGCAGCGCGATGGCGCCGGTTTTACCCACCGCTTTCATGCTCTCCATGCCGGCAATGCCGGTCACCACGGTGCAGAATATAACCGGGGCGATGATCATTTTGATTAATTTGACGAAACCATCCCCAAGCGGTTTCATGTCCGCTCCAAGGTCGGGATATATATGCCCCAGGATGACTCCGAGGGTGATCGCTAACAACACCTGAAAATACAGGCTGCTGACTATTTTTTTCTGCATTCTTAACGTCCTGTCAGTTTAATGAGATGTGTCATGGCAGAAATACGCATGCAGCAAGCCGTGACGAAATATGGATTATCTCGCCCGGTTCGTGCCGTTCCCTCATCACAACAGGGGCTACTTTCACATGTTGAAAGAAGCAATTAATAGACATCAATCACACAACAGATTTAACAACATTAACACCATGGCAACCAGGATGTATTTATTCCGTGATTGATTTATGCTGGCCCAGGAAATAAAAACAGCGCGAAAACAAAAATGCCCCGCAGTGCGGGGCATTTTTATGGAGCCAGCGTGGGCCAGGTTCAGATGGAAGTATCGAGCGGCTCGAAGCCCTTGACCAGATCGTCGATGGCCTTCATCTGCTTGAGGAAGCCTTCCAGCTTCTCCAGCGGCAACGCGCTCGGGCCGTCGCAACGGGCCACCTTGGGATCCGGGTGGGATTCGATGAACAGACCGGCCAGACCGACCGCCATGCCGGCACGGGCCAGCTCGGCCACCTGCTCGCGACGACCGCCGGAGGCGGCGCCCATGGGGTCACGGCACTGCAGGGAGTGGGTCACGTCGAAGATGACCGGGTAGCCGCCGGTGCTCTTCTTCATCACCCCCAGCCCCAGCATGTCCACCACCAGGTTGTCATAACCGAAGTTGACGCCGCGCTCGCACAGGATCAGACGGTCGTTGCCGCACTCCTCGAACTTGTCGGTGATGTTCTTCATCTGGCTTGGGCTCAGGAACTGCGGCTTCTTGATGTTGATGACGTTGCCGGTGCGGGCCATGGCCTCCACCAGGTCGGTCTGGCGCGCCAGGAAGGCGGGCAGCTGGATGACGTCGACCACCTCGGCCACCGGTTTGGCCTGATGGGGCTCGTGCAGATCGGAGATGACCGGCATGCCGAAGGTCGCTTTCAGCTCCTGGAAGATCTTCATCCCCTCCTCCAGACCCGGACCGCGGTAGGAGTGGATGGAGGAGCGGTTGGCCTTGTCCCAGCTCGCCTTGAACACGAACGGGATACCCAGCTTGGAGGTCACTTCCACGTACTTCTCGCACACGGCCATCGCCATGTCGCGCGATTCCAGCACGTTCATGCCACCGAACAACACGAACGGTTTGTCGTTGGCGACGTCGATGCCATTGACCTTGATATTCTTCTGTTCCATCTCAGGCTTCCTTAGGTAAAAGGGCTTGCAGGGCTTGAATCCACATCCGGCCGCACTGCCCAGGGCAGCATGGCCTCGATACTCGTCTGTTGCATCTCCCAGCCTTGCATGCAGCGGCATGGGACTCTCAATTCGGCCAGGGCCTCGCATGCAGCGAGGTCGTTGCTCGCCCCTCAGTGGAGGGGCTTGGGGCTCAGATCCAGGGCGGCCAGCTGGGCTTTCAGCACGTCGGCCACCGGATCGTCCGGGCACTGTTCAATAAAGTATTCAAAATCGTCGGCGGCAAAGCGCGGGCAGTCGAGCTGTTCGTAGATGAAGCCGCGATCCCTCGTCTCCAGCGGGTCGCCGGGCTTCATCCGCAGCAGCAGCTCGCTGCAGCGCAGCGCCTCTGTCATCCGGTCTTCCCGCAGCAGGGCGCCCTTGCTCACGTTGAGCAGCCGCTCGATGATCTCCCACTGGCCGGCAGGCTGCAGATGATCCGAGGTGAGGGTGGCCAGGTCGCCGAGGGCCCCGCGCAGCAGCAGCTCGATGTGGTGCAGGCTCAACTCGTCGCCGGTGAAGGGGTCCACATAGACCTCCCCCTCGCTGCCGGCGAAGCTCACCAGGAAGTGACCGGGAAAGCAGATCCCCTCCACGTCCAGCCCGAGCTTGCGCCCCAGCTGAATGATGAGGATACCAAGGCTGACCGGAATGCCCTGCTTGCGGGCCAGAACCTCGGCCAGATCGCAGTTGGCCACCGAGAAGTAGTCCTGCCAGTCGCCGTGAAACCCTAAGGTCTGGTAGAAGCCCTGCAGCAGCTGGCGGCGCACCTGGTCGCAATCCCCTTCCTCGATGGCCTCGTCCAGCCAGGCGTCGAGCCGGGCCAGCTCCGCCGTCCCGCGGCCGCTGATGCCATGGATCTCGTCGCTCACAGACAGCGCCAGCTCGGCGATGTCATGGGCTTCGAAATCGGTCCATTCGTCTACGCGTATCATCGTCATCATCCTTAACCGAACAGGCTGGCCTGCTTGTAGACGGCCAGCTTGGCGATGAAGAAGAGCCAGCCGAGGGCTCCCAGAAACGCAAACCAGCGGATGCCGTTACTGCGGGCCAGGCGCAGTGCCATCATGGCCAGAAAGGCCACCACCAGGATGGCGGTCAGCTTCTCGCTGAGCCAGGGGGTGGCGTTGTTGAGCGGGTTGAGATCCAGCACCATGCACAGCAGCACGCCGGAGAGCACCACCAGGCCGTTGAGCCAGCCGCTCAACCGAAGGGTACGGGCACTGGCGGCGCGGCTCGAGCCGGTCTGCAGCCAATAGAAGCGCAACATGAACATCAGCACGGCCAGGCCAATCAGCAGCAGGTGCAGATGTTTGATAGCAAAATACATAACGTGTCCTTGAACAGAGGCAGGCCCGGCCCGCCCGTCATCATCACTGAGCCAGCCGCCCCAGGGTCACCCGCTCGTTATCGCCGTAATCGCGCACGGTTTCCACCTGCACGTAGCCCTGATGCAGCAGGAGTTGACGCACCGCCTCCCCCTGCTGCCAGCCATGCTCCAGCAACAGCCAGCCGCCCGGCAGCAGATGAGCCGGTGCGCCGGTCACGATGAGGCGAATATCCGCCAGCCCCTGCTCGTCCGCCACCAGGGCGGAGCGGGGCTCGAAGCGCACATCCCCCTCATCGAGGTGCGGATCCGCCCCGTCGATGTAGGGCGGGTTGGAGACGATCATCGCAAAGCGCGGCGCCTGGCTTGGCGAGGGCTCGACCAGCGGTTCGAACCAGCTGCCGTCGCGCACCTCGATGGGCAGACCCAGCGCGGCACTGTTGGCGCGCGCCAGGGCGGCTGCCGCCGGCATCCTGTCCACCGCCCATACATCGGCATCCGGTCGCTCCGACTTGAGCGCCAGTGCGATGGCGCCGGTGCCGGTGCCCAGATCCAGCAGAGCGCAGGGGCCTGCTGGCAGCCGCGCCAGCGCCTGCTCGACCAGCACCTCGGTGTCGGGGCGCGGGATCAGGGTGGCGGGACTCACCTTCAGCGGCAGCGACCAGAACTCCCGCTCACCGATCAGGTGGGCGATGGGTTCGCCATTGAGACGGCGTTCGAGCCAGCCCTGCAGGGTGGCCTGCTGGGCGGCATCGAGCTCGCGCTCCGGCCAGGTCATCAGGTAGCTGCGCCGGCACTCCAACAGATGGCAGAGCAGCTCATCGGCATCGGCGCGGGGGGATTCCCCGAAGGCCAACGTCGCCATGATGTGGGCGCGAGCCTGCTGGATCTGCATCAGTTGCTCTCGGCCAGGGAGGCGAGCTGATCGGCCTGGTACTCCTGGATCATCGGGTTGATGACGCAGTCCAGGTCCCCTTCCATGATCTCGCCGAGGCGGTAGAGGGTGAGGTTGATGCGGTGCTCGGAGAGGCGCCCCTGCGGGTAGTTGTAGGTGCGGATACGCTCGGAGCGATCCCCCGATCCCACCAGGTTGCGACGAGTGCTCTGCTCGGCGGCGCGGTGGCGCTCATCCTCGGCCGCCTGCAGACGGGCGGAGAGTACCGACATCGCCTTGGCGCGGTTCTTGTGCTGGGAACGCTCGTCCTGGCACTCCACCACCAGGCCGGTGGGCAGGTGGGTGATGCGGATGGCGGAGTCGGTCTTGTTGACGTGCTGGCCACCGGCCCCGGAGGCGCGGAAGGTGTCGATCTTCAGATCCGAGGGGTTGATCTCGATCTGCTCGGCTTCCGGCACTTCCGGCAGCACGGCGACGGTACAGGCGGAGGTGTGCACCCGGCCCTGGGATTCGGTTTCCGGCACCCGCTGCACCCGGTGACCACCGGATTCAAACTTGAGGCGGCCGTAGACGTGCTCGCCCTCTACCTTGGCTATCACCTCCTTGTAGCCACCATGCTCGCCGTCGTTGCAGCTGACGATGGAGACGCGCCAGCCCTGGCGCTCGGCATAGCGCGAATACATGCGAAACAGATCGCCCGCAAAGATCGCCGCCTCGTCACCACCGGCGCCGGCGCGGATCTCCAGATAGCAGTTGTTGTCATCCTTGGGGTCGCGCGGCAACAGCATTACCTGCAGCGCCTGCTCCTGCTCCTCGAAGGTCGCCTTGGCCAGCGGCAGCTCCTCCTGCGCCATCTCGCGCAGGTCGGCATCCTCCTCTTCCAGCATCTGGCGGGTGGCCTCCAGGTTCTCTTCAGCCTGGCGGAATTGCTGGAAAGCGTGAACGATATCTTCCAGCTGGGCATATTCCCGGGTCAGGGCGCGGTAGCGATCCTGATCCGCGGCCACGTCCGGCTCGCCGAGCATGGCCTGTACTTCTTCGTGGCGCTCGATGAGGCCTTCCAGCTTTCTGATCAGTGACGGGTTCATAAATCTTGTGTTCTCGATGGAGGACGGGACGACCGGGTGATCGCCCCCAAACTATGACTCTTGTGACAACCCCAGCACCTGGCGCAACTGGGCCAGCTGGTGGTGATCCCCCTGGGCGGCGGCCTGGCGCAGGGCCTGGGTCGGTGCGTGGATCAACTTGTTGGTGAGGCGGTGGGCCAGCGCCTTGAGCGCCTGCTCGGCAGGCTCGCCCTGCTGCAGAGCCAGCAGGGCGCGCTGCAGCTCTTCATCGGCCACCTGTTGGGACTGGTGGCGGTAATCGCGGATGAGATCCACCGAGTGGAGGCTGCGATACCAGCCCATGAAGTCATCGCGCTCTTCCTGCACGATGAGCTCAGCCTCGGCGGCGGCCCGTTTGCGGGTCTCGAGGTTCTGCTCGATGATGCCCTGCAGGTCGTCCACCGTGTAGAGATAGGCGTCCGAGAGCTCGTCCACCTCCGCCTCGATGTCGCGGGGCACGGCGATGTCCACCAGAAACATGGGCTTGAAGCGGCGAGCCTTGAGCGCGCGCTCCACCATGCCCTTGCCGATGATGGGCAGGGGGCTCGCGGTGGAGCTGATGACGATGTCCGCCTCGTGCAGGTAGTCCGGGATCTCTTCGAGCGTCATCACCTGGGCGCCGAACTCCTCGGCCAGCAGTTGGGCCCGCTGCAGGGTGCGGTTGGCCACCATCATCTGGGTGACGTTCTGCTCGCGCAGGTGGCGGGCCACCAGTTCGATGGTCTCGCCGGCGCCGACCAGCAGTACCTTGGTCTGGGAGAGATCGGAGAAGATCCGCCGTCCCAGGCTCACCGCGGCAAAGGCCACCGACACGGCGCTGGCGCCAATCTCGGTATCGGTGCGCACCCGCTTGGCCACCGAGAAGGATTTCTGGAACAAACGCTCCAGCGCCCCCTTCACCGCCTCGGATTGCTGGGCATGGGCATAGGATTGCTTGATCTGCCCCAGGATCTGCGGCTCTCCCAGCACCAGGGAGTCGAGCCCGCAGGCCACCCGCATCAAATGGCGAACCGCCTCCTCGTCCTGATGCCGGTAGATGGCGGAGACCACCTCGGCCGCATCCAGATCGTGAAACCGCTGCAGCCACTGCAACACCTGCTCGCCCTGCCCCTGCTCCAGGCTGCAGTAAAGCTCGGTGCGGTTGCAGGTCGAGACGATCACCGCCTCGCTTACACCGGGTTGGGCGACCAGCTCACGCAAGGCGCGATCGATGCAGTCCGGGCCGAAGGCGACCCGCTCCCGCAAGGCGACACTGGCGGTGTTGTGGTTGATTCCGAGGGCAAGCAAACTCATGAGTGGGCGTGGATCGTATCTGTGCGCAGGGAGTAAAGGCTGCCAATTGTACGAGAAAGGGTAAGTCTTTAAAAGCAATACGACCCCCCCGTATACTGTGCCAAATCACCTTTTCCGGAGCATGACCTTGTTGTTGCGTCTTTTCACCCTTGGCTGCCTGCTGTTGCTGGCCGGTTGCGCCACTACCCAACCCCAACGCGATCAGGTCAACTGGCAGCAGGAGCGTACCCGGCTCGAGCAACTGACCCACTGGCAGCTGTCTGGCAAGATGGCCATCATCACCGCCCAGCAGAAGGGCAGCGCCCGGGTCAACTGGCAGCAGGATGGCGACGACTATCGCCTCAACCTCACCAGCCTGATCGGCACCCACATCCTCGAACTCTCCCGCAGCAAGGGCGAGATCACCCTGATCGACAACGAGGGCAACCCGCACCAGAGCCAGGATGCCGAGGCGCTCGTCTATCAGCTCACCGGCTGGAACATTCCGGTGGCCGGGCTGCCGGCGTGGATCAAGGGCTTGCCGGGCGAGGCCGAGTTCGAGCTCAACCCCGACCGCAGTCTGGCCAGTGTGCGTGACGGCCAGTGGCAGATCGTCTATGGCGACTACCGGGATCAGGACGGCTATCGCCTGCCGCACCTGCTCACCATGACCGGCCAGGGCAGCCGCCTCAAGCTGCAGATCAACCAGTGGACCATCACCCGCTGATGGCGGCCATCGACAAGGACTCCCCCATGAGCGCCATGCGCTGGCCAGCTCCGGCCAAACTCAATCTCTTTTTGCACGTCAACGGCCGTCGCCCGGACGGCTACCACGAGCTGCAGACCCTGTTCATCTTCCTCAACCATGGCGACTGGCTCGAGTTCGAGCCGCTCACCGATACCGACTTGCTCACCCTGAGCCCGGCCATTCCCGGCGTGCCCGATGAACAGAACCTGATCATCCGCGCCGCCCGTCTGCTGCAGGCCAGGCTGCCGAGCCCGCTGGGGGCCCATATCAGGCTGGAGAAGGTACTGCCCATGGGCGGTGGCATCGGCGGTGGTTCATCGGACGCCGCCACCACCCTGGTCGCCCTCAACCACCTCTGGCAGGCCGGTTTGAGCGAAGACGAGCTGGCCGAGCTCGGCGTGCAGCTGGGCGCCGACGTGCCGGTGTTCGTGCGCGGCAAGGCCGCCTTTGCCGAGGGGGTCGGTGAGCGGCTGCAGCCGGTCGAGTTGCCGAGCGCCTGGTATCTGGTGCTCAAGCCCGATTGCCATGTAGCGACCGCCGCCGTGTTCCAGGATCCGGACCTGCCCAGAGATACCCCGAAAATGGCATTGCACAATCTGCTGGAAGGGGAGTGGAAAAACGATTGCGAATTGCTGGTGAAAAAGCGCCACCCCGAGGTTGCCAATGCGCTCGGCTGGTTGCTAGAATACGCGCCGTCAAGAATGACGGGCACAGGAGCCTGCGTCTTTGCTCAGTTTGAAGACGAAGTGGCTGCTCGGGAAGTGTTGGCAAAAGTGCCGAGAGAGTGGGATGGATTTGTCGCCAAGGGCGAGAACATATCACCACTCTTCGCTACATTGCAACAAGTCAGTGATTGGGGTATCGCCAAGCGGTAAGGCAGCGGGTTTTGATCTCGCCATTCCTAGGTTCGAATCCTAGTACCCCAGCCATCTCCTGAACATCGAACAGGGTATATCGATTCACCTGCCGCAGCAGTCTTGCCGGGAGTGCACACTCCCCCTCGCCGGTTGCAGCACCCATCGTTACCCTGTCGTCTTCGGGAAGGTCACTGGTCATCATGGATGACGGGGGGTCGACCAGCACGACGCTCAACCGGCTTGCCGCATGTAACGTGGGCACCTGACCTGAAAGCAGCCTATAGTGGTCTGACCCGTCAACTTGATAAATCGTTTGCCCCCAAACGATAAGGGTCTAATCAGACTCCCCACATACTGGATGCAACCCCGAGGTTTCAAACCGTGCCTGACATGAAGCTGTTTGCTGGTAACGCAACGCCGGAACTAGCCCAGAAGATCGCAGATCGCCTGTTTATCAAACTCGGCAATGCTGCCGTAGGTCGCTTTAGCGACGGCGAGATCAGCGTACAGATCAACGAGAATGTACGTGGTGGCGATATCTTCATCATTCAATCCACCTGTGCCCCGACCAACGACAATTTGATGGAATTGATCGTGATGGTGGATGCTCTGCGTCGTGCTTCAGCTGGCCGTATCACTGCCGTAATTCCCTACTTTGGCTATGCCCGTCAGGACCGCCGCGTCCGCTCCGCCCGTGTTCCCATCACCGCCAAGGTCGTCGCCGACTTCCTCTCCAGCGTCGGTGTGGATCGCGTGCTGACCGTTGACCTGCATGCCGAGCAAATCCAGGGCTTCTTCGACGTCCCGGTCGACAACGTGTTCGGCAGCCCGGTGCTGCTGGAAGACATGAAGTCCAAGAACCTCGAATCCCCCGTGGTCGTGTCGCCGGACATCGGCGGCGTGGTACGTGCCCGTGCCATCGCCAAGCTGCTGGACGATACCGACATCGCCATCATCGACAAGCGTCGTCCCCGCCCGAACGTCTCCCAGGTCATGCACCTGATCGGTGACGTGGCCGGCCGCGACTGCATCATCGTCGACGACATGATCGACACCGGCGGCACCCTGTGCAAAGCCGCAGAAGCCCTGAAAGAGCGCGGCGCCAAGCGTGTATTCGCCTACGCCACTCACCCGGTCTTCTCCGGTTCCGCCGTGGAGAACATCAAGAACTCCGTGATCGACGAGCTGATCATCACCGACTCCATCCCGCTCACCGCGGAGATGAAGGCGGTCGACAAGGTCAAGCAGCTGACGCTCTCTTCCGTGCTGGCCGAAGCCATTCGCCGCATCAGCAACGAAGAGTCCATCTCTGCCATGTTTGAGCATTGATAGACCCTGTTGTGACAAAAACCGCCAGCTGGCGGTTTTTGTCTTTCTAGTCCCAGTTACACCCGGTATTGCCCTGCCCCGTCGCAGATTAAGGATTGTTCCATGAATCGCTTGCGCCCGCTGCTGCTCCTCGCCTTCTGCAGCTTCCTGTTCGCCTGTCAGCCCAACAATGAAAACCAGCCTTTCGTGCTGACTCTGGCTCATATGAACGACACCCACTCCCAGTTTGACCCGGTCAACGCCGATCTGAAGGGGCCTCTCTTTGGCGAGCAGGGGGAAACCGACACCCTCTACACCCGCTTCGGCGGCTATCCGCGCCTGCTCACCATGGCGAAATCCTTCCAGGCCGACGCGCTGGCCAAGAACCAGCCGCTCCTGCTGCTGCACGGCGGCGATGCCTGGCAGGGCAGCGGCTACTTCAAGCTCAACGAGGGGATGGCCAACGCCGAGCTGCTGAGCCAGTTCGGCCTCGACGCCATGGCGCTGGGCAACCACGAATTCGATCTCGACAACCAGAAGCTGGCCCGCTTCATCAAGGGGGTCAACTTCCCGGTGCTGGCCGCCAACCTGGATACCCGCGACGACCCGGATCTGCGCCACGCCGCCAACCTCAAGCCGTTCGTCATCTACGCCTTCGACGGCAACCAGAAGAGCCCGGTCACCGACATCAACAACCTGCCCCAGGGCAAGCAGCTGGTCGCCGTGATGGGGCTGGTGCTGGAGGACATGGCCAACATCTCCCCCAACGTCGGCAAGCTGCGGTTCGGCAATGAAGTCACCTCGGCCCAGGCCACGGTGGATCTGCTGCGCCAGCACGGCATCGACCACATAGTGGCGCTCACCCACATCGGCAACCAGCGGGATCTGGCGCTGGCGGCCAAGGTGAACGGCATCGACGCCATCGTCGGCGGTCACTCCCACAGCCTGCTCGGCGATTTTCGCAACATCGGCTGGGGCAACACCGGCGAGTACGCGGCGCTTGTCACCAACCCGGACGGGGTCGGCATGACCTGCGTGGTACAGGCCGGCTCCTATGCCCAGGCCATCGGGCTGGCCCGGGTCAGTTTCGACGCCCAGGGCAGGGTCATCGCCTGTCAGGGTCAGAACCAGCTGCTGGCCAGCCGCGACTTCTTCGCCGATCCCGCCCGCAAGCAGGCACTGGATGAGACCCGCAGCAAGCAGGCCGGCAAGTTCATCGACGCTCAGCCCAACCTGGTGACCGTGGATGAAGACCCGCGCCTGCGCGGCATCATCGACAGCCACTACAAGCCCGCTCTGGAGCAGGCGTTCGGCCCCGTCATCGCCACCATCCCGGCCGCCCTGCAAAATGCCCGCCGCCCCGGCGACAACGGCAGCGACAGCCACGGCTCCGACGTCGCCCCCCTGGTGGCCGAAGGGCAGTACTACTGGGCCAATACCCCGGCGGTGCAGGCGCTGACCGGCGGTCCGGTCCACTTCGCCCTGCTGGCGGTGGGCGGCGTGCGCGCCGATCTGCCGGCCGGCGAGCTGCGCGAAGGGGATGCCGCGCTCACCCTGCTGCCGTTCAAGAACCAGCTCTCGGTGCTGACCCTGACCGGCGCCGACGTGCGCGCCCTCTTGACCGAGACCATCACCGCCACCCTGCCCGCCAGCGCCCACGCCGGCAAGTTCCCCTACGGCGGCCACCTGCGCTACACCTTCACCGAGACCACCCCGGGCAAGGGCGGCGCCCTGACCCAGTTGCAGTGGCAGAACGCCGACGGCCAGTGGCAGGATCTGGTGGACAGCCAGCGCTATCGGGTGGTGATGAATGCCTACAGCGCCAACGGCAACGATGGCTGGCAGGCGCTGGCCCGCGCCCAGGCGCAGCAAGCCGAGCGGCTGGATCTTGCCTGGCAGGATGGCAAGCTGACCGGCTTCCCGGTCGAGCGGGTGGAGCAGCGCGGCGATCAGCTCACCGCCCGCTATGCCGCCGGCCATCAGCTTGACTGCAAGGCGAGCGGCGTGGATTGCGGCACCGACGCCGCCTCCTTCGTTGCCTACGTGCGTGATGCGCGCCCCACCCTGACCGCCCTGGACGAAGAGACGGTCACCCTGGTGCGTGCCGCGCAATAACCCGGCCCCCGCCGGCAAGCCACAAAACGGGCCCCGCACTGGGGCCCGTTTTGCTGACGTTGGCCACCGGTTCCCCGCTTTTCCCCGGCACTGGCCGAGCTTTGGTTGAGTGATCGCCAGTCGGCGGCTAGAATATTGCGTCCCATTGCCCTGGGCAGTCGGCCCATTGCAAGCAGCGAGTGAAGAAATCAAGCGTGACAAGCCAAATCAAACTGATCGTGGGGCTGGGCAATCCCGGCCCGGAATATGCCAAGACTCGCCACAATGCGGGCGCCTGGTATGTGGAGCAACTGGCACGCTGGCACAATGTCAGCCTGCGCGAAGAGCCCAAGTTCTTCGGCCACACCGCCCGCATCCAGGTAGATGGCCAGGATGTGCGCCTGCTCATCCCGAACACCTACATGAACCTCTCCGGCAAGGCGGTGGCCGCGCTGGCCCGCTTCTACCAGATCGAACCGGAAGCCATGCTGGTGGCCCACGATGAGCTGGATCTGCCCCCCGGCATCGCCAAATTCAAGCAGGGCGGCGGGCACGGCGGCCACAACGGCCTCAAGGACATCATTGCCAAGATGGGCAACAACAACAATTTCTTCCGGCTGCGGCTGGGGATAGGTCACCCGGGCGCCAAGGAGCTGGTCGCCGGTTTCGTGCTGACCAAGGCGCCCAGCAGCGAGCAGAGCCTGATCGACGCCGCGCTCGACGAATCCCTGCGCGCCACCGACATTCTGTTCAAGCAGGACATGACCAAGGCCATGAACCGGCTGCACAGCTTCAAGGCCGAGAAAGTCTGAATAGAGATGCCTGACACGCGTCAGGCTCGCACAATATGACAGGGTCGCCCAAGAACCTGTCCACGCACTGTGACGAGAGGTCGTCAGCAAGGTGAAGCGCAGCGCAGGAACCGGAGCGTATAGGTATACGTGAGGATTCCGAGCAGCACATGAGCCTTGATCATGGCCTCGCAGTAAGAGCGTGAACAGGTTATACGACCCCTCAACAGCATCCATCACGTAAGGTAACAATCCATGGGTTTTAAATGCGGTATCGTGGGCCTGCCCAATGTAGGCAAATCCACCCTGTTCAACGCGCTGACCAAGGCCGGCATCGAAGCCGCCAACTTCCCGTTCTGCACCATCGAGCCGAACACCGGCGTGGTACCGATGCCGGATCCCCGCCTCGACCAGCTGGCGGCCATCATCAATCCGCAGCGCGTTGTGCCGACCACCATGGAATTCGTGGACATCGCCGGCCTGGTGGCCGGTGCCTCCAAGGGCGAGGGCCTCGGCAACCAGTTCCTGGCCAACATCCGTGAAACCGAGGCCATCGGTCACGTGGTGCGCTGCTTCGAGGACGAGAACATCGTTCACGTGGCGGGCAAGGTCTCCCCGGCTGACGACATCGAGGTGATCAACACCGAGCTGGCCCTCTCCGATCTGGATGCCTGCGAGCGCGCCATCAACCGCCAGTCCAAGCGCGCCAAGGGCGGCGACAAGGATGCCAAGCTGGAAGTGGAAGTGCTGGAGAAGATCAAGGTGGCGCTGGAAGACGGCCAGATGATCCGCGGCATGAAGCTGGACAAGGACGAGCTGGCCGCCGTCAGCCACATGAACTTCCTGACCCTCAAGCCCACCATGTACATCGCCAACGTGGCGGAAGATGGCTTCGAGAACAACCCCTACCTGGATCAGGTGCGTGAAATCGCCGCCGCCGAGAACGCCGTCGTGGTAGTAGTCTGCTGCGCCATCGAAGCGGACATCGCCGAGCTGGATGACGAAGATCGCGCCGAGTTCATGGCGGATCTGGGCATCGAAGAGCCGGGCCTGAACCGGGTGATCCGCTCCGGTTACGAGCTGCTCAAGCTGCAGACCTACTTCACCGCCGGCGTGAAGGAAGTGCGGGCCTGGACCATTCCGGTGGGCGCCACCGCCCCGCAGGCTGCGGGCAAGATCCACACCGACTTCGAAAAAGGCTTTATTCGTGCCCAAACCATCGCCTTCGAAGACTTTATCGCCTACAAGGGTGAGCAAGGCGCCAAGGAAGCGGGCAAGATGCGCGCCGAAGGGAAGGATTACATCGTCAAGGATGGCGATATCATGAACTTCCTGTTCAACGTCTAATCCCATGAGAGGCCAGCATTTGCTGGCCTCTTTTTTATCTGGCCCAAGCACCTATCTGCTGGATATGTCGTAAAAAAAACCAGATTGTTGGGCTTTTGCGCGACAGCGACCAATAACTCGCCAAACGCACTCAAATTCGTTTTTTCAAACAAAAAAAGGGTTGACGCCCCAGAGCCAGATACGCATAATTCGGCCCGCACAGTGACGAGGCAACGAGGCACTGGAAGCAAGGTTGGCTATGTAGCTCAGTTGGTTAGAGCATCGCACTCATAATGCGGGGGTCACAGGTTCGAATCCCGTCATAGCCACCATTTCTAGTTGGGGTATCGCCAAGCGGTAAGGCAGCGGGTTTTGATCTCGCCATCCCTAGGTTCGAATCCTAGTACCCCAGCCATTATTTCAGTTGTCGGCATTAAAGTGCCGGTGACAGGTCAAGGGAAGCAGTGATGGGTGTTGAACTCGTCAATGTGTCCAGGTTCAAATCCTGGTATCCCGGCCATTGTTAAAAGATGTTTGATAGACTCTGTCAGACATTGTTGTTGGGGTATCGCCAAGCGGTAAGGCAGCGGGTTTTGATCTCGCCATCCCTAGGTTCGAATCCTAGTACCCCAGCCATTTTTAAAAAGATGTTTGATAGTTTCTGTCAGACATTGCTGTTGGGGTATCGCCAAGCGGTAAGGCAGCGGGTTTTGATCTCGCCATCCCTAGGTTCGAATCCTAGTACCCCAGCCATCATTCTGTTCTCTTCCACCCAGTGGTTGACAACAAACGGCTATGTAGCTCAGTTGGTTAGAGCATCGCACTCATAATGCGGGGGTCACAGGTTCGAATCCCGTCATAGCCACCATTTTGAAAAACGTTCCTTCAATCATCTGATTGTAAAGAACACTGTTGGGGTATCGCCAAGCGGTAAGGCAGCGGGTTTTGATCTCGCCATCCCTAGGTTCGAATCCTAGTACCCCAGCCATTTTTACTTGTATTCGACGCGAGTCGTACACAAGACGGCTATGTAGCTCAGTTGGTTAGAGCATCGCACTCATAATGCGGGGGTCACAGGTTCGAATCCCGTCATAGCCACCATTACTCTTGCGGAAGTGGCGAAATTGGTAGACGCACCAGATTTAGGTTCTGGCGCCCTAGGCGTGAGAGTTCGAGTCTCTCCTTCCGCACCATCGAAAGCAGTACCAAACAGACCAGCCCAGGCTGGTTTTTTTGTATCCGGCGTTTGCCACTCTTCTTCCCCTCTCCATTCCATCGCACGTCTGCAACCCCTCCCATGTATCAACGGCTGGGCCTTGTGCTCTTCTCTATGATGGTGCTCATGCCCTGCTCCCGCTTTATGCCGTCCTTTGCATGTCAGATTACTGCGGGCAATAAAAAAGCGGCCCGCAGGCCGCCATGTCATATGTGTCGTCAGAACGGGAAGAACCAGGGGATGGCGATGACGCTCACCACCATCACCAGCGCCGTGAAGGGCACGCCGATGCGCACGAAATCCACGAACTTGTAGTTGCCAGGGCCCAGCACCAGGGTGTTGACCGGCGAGGAGACCGGCGTCATGAAGGCCGCCGAGGCGGCGATGGCGATGGTCATGGCAAACGGATAGGGCGAGACCCCCATCTGCTGGGCCGTGCCGAGCGCGATCGGGGCCATCAGTACCGCCGTCGCGGTGTTGGAGATGAACAGCCCGATGACGGCGCACAGGGCGAATAGACTGGCCAGCATCACCCGCGGCCCCATTTCCCCCACCGCCGAGATCAGCGCGCCGACGATGAGATCCACCCCGCCGGTCTTTTGCAGCGCGAGCGCAAAGGGCAGCATGCCGACGATGAGGATCAGGGTCGGCCAGTGGATGGACTTGTAGGCGCTCTCCATGTCGATGCAGCGAAACTTGCCCATCAGCAGGCAGGCGATCAGCGCCGCTATCACGTTGGGCACGGGATCGGTCACCATCAGCACTATCATGACCCCGAGCGCGATCAGGGCGTGAATGGCCTGACTGCGGGCCGGCGCCATCTCGTCCACTTCGGCCGGCAGCCCCAGCAAGAGGAAGTCGCGGCTGTGGGTCTGCAGCAGGCGGATCAGGCTCCAGTTGCCCACCACCAGCAGGGTATCCCCCATCTGCAGCGCCTCGTCTACCAGCTTGCCGCCAAGCGCCTCGCCGGCGCGGCGGATCCCCACCACGTTGAGGCCGTAGTGGGAGCGAAACGCCACCTCGCGGATGCTCTTGCCGAGCAGACGGGATTCGGGGATGAGCGACACCTCCGCCATGCCCACCTCCCGCGCCTGATCGGAAAAATACTCCCCGCGCAGGATCATGGGTTCGAGCCGCGCCTCGCTGCAGAACTCCCGCACGTCCGCATCGGGGTCGGACATGTCGATGAGCAGCACATCCTTGGCCTGGAACTCGGTCACCCCGGAGACGGTCACCATCACCCGCCGGAACTTGCGCCAGCGCTCCACCCCGATGACATTGGCCCCGTAGCGGGCTCGCAGTTGCAGCTCGTCCAGGGTCTGGCCGATCAGGGGAGAGTCAGGCCGCAAGGCCAGCCGGCGCGCACGCCCGGCCAGCCGATAGTCGCGAATGAGATCGCGCATGGTGCTGCGCCCGCTCTGCTTGTGCTTGCCCTCCTCCTCGTTACGTACCAGGGAGGTGCGCATCAGCAGCATGTAGAGGATCCCCATCCCCAGGATGATGACCCCCATGGGGGTGAAGCCGAAGAAGCCGAAACCGTGGATGTCGTGGCGCATCAGCTCACTGTTGACCACCATGTTGGGCGGCGTCGCCACCAGGGTCATCATGCCGCTGATGAGGCCGGCAAAGCCGAGCGGCATCATCAACCGGCCGGCCGGGATCCCCATCCGGTTCGCCACGCTCAGCACCACAGGGATGAAGATGGCCACCACCCCTGTGCTGCTCATCACTGCCCCCAGCAGGGCGACCGCCACCATCAGCAGCACCAGCAATCGGGTCTCGCTGCTGCCAGCTACCTTCACCAGTGCGTCCCCTACCTGATAGGCGATGCCGGTGCGCACCAGCCCCTCCCCCACCACGAACAGGGCGGCGATCAGGATGACGTTGGGATCGCTGAACCCCGCCAGCGCCTGTGGCAGGGTCAGGGTGCCGCTCAGCACGAACAGTATGATGATCAGCAAGGCAACCACGTCCATGCGGACCCTGTTGCTCACAAACAGATAAATGGCGCCCACCAGCATGCAGAGGACCCAGACCAGCTCGGAATTCACGCTCGCTCCTTTCGTTCAACACCACCCCGACCGCGGCAGGGCGGATCCCATCAGACCACAGCCAATTCATCCCCATTTTGTGACATATCAATAAAGGGGCAGGGCATCATCGCATATCAGGGTGTCATCGGGGGCCTAAAGTTGCTTGCGGTTTGTCCATTCTTTGAGGTGGCTCGGCCCTGCACGGACAAAAGTCCTGCAAAGACCCCCACGCCGCCCCTAGAATAGGCCCGGTTCACTCCCCCCTATTTTCCAAGGAAATGAAAATGAGCATATTCGAGTGGTTCAGCATCAATCACACCCTGGTGACCATACCGCTGGGCGGTGGCTACGCCATGTCGTGGATTGAAGCCGTCGGCACCCTGTTCGGACTGGCCTGCATCTGGTGCGCCAGCCAGGAGAAGACCATCAACTACCTGTTCGGGCTCATCAACGTCAGCCTGTTCGCCATCATCTTCTTCCAGATCCAGCTCTACGGCTTGTTGCTGCTGCAGCTGTTCTTCTTCTGCGCCAACCTCTATGGCTGGTACGCCTGGACCCGCCCGGCCAACGCCCAGGGAGACACCCTGCAGATCCGCTGGCTCAGCAAGTCCAAGCTCATCGCCACCGCCGCCGTGAGCGTGCTGGCCATCGCCCTGTTGACCCTCTATATCGACCCGGTCTTCGCCGCCCTGGCGCGCACCGCCGTCGCCCTGCTCAACCTGTTTGGCGCCAATCTAGCCACCCCTGAGCCCTCCCCCGATGCCTTCCCCTTCTGGGATGCCAGCATGACGGTGCTCTCCGTGGTGGCCCAGATCCTGATGACCCGCAAGTACGTGGAGAACTGGATCCTCTGGGTGGTCATCAACATCATCAGCATCGGCGTCTATGCCGCCCAGGGGGTCTATGCCATGTCCCTTGAGTACCTGATCCTGCTGTTCATCGCCGCCAACGGCACACGCCTCTGGATGGTCAGCGCCAAACGTCCGCAACAGGAAGTGATCGCATGAGCCTGCTGCCCCATCTGCAATGCCGCCCGGACCAGATCGCCGAGCGGGTGGTGCTGTGTGGCGACCCGGCCCGGGTTGACCGCATCGCCGGCCAGCTCGATGAGTGTGATGTGCTGGGCCAGCACCGGGAGTTTCGTCTGATCAACGGTCGCTATCAGGGGCTGCCCATTACGGTGTGCAGCACCGGCATCGGTGGCGCCTCCGCCGTCATCGCGCTGGAGGAGCTGGTGCAGGCGGGTGCCCGCGCCCTCATCCGGGTCGGCTCCGCCGGCGCCCTGCAGCATGAGATAGCGCTGGGGGATCTCATCGTGGTGGAGGGAGCGGTGCGCAGCGAAGGCGCCTCGCAGGCCTACCTGCCCCCCGAGTACCCCGCCTGCGCCGATATCCGCCTGCAGGCCGCCCTGCTCACCCATCTCGGCGCCAGCGAGCATCCTCACTGGCACGGGCTGGTGCGCTCCCACGACAGCTTCTATCGGGATGACGAGCAGGAAGTCTGTCGCTACTGGCACCAGCGCGGGGTGCTCGGGGCGGACATGGAGAGCGCCTCCCTGCTCGCCGTCGGGCGCCTGCGCAAGGTGCGGGTAGCCGCCGTGCTCTGCAACGTGGTGACCTTCGAGCAGGACGTGCAAGCGGGGGTGAGCAACTACGCGGCCAGCGAAGCCGCCATGATGACCGGCGAGCGGCTGGCCATCACCGCCGCCCTCCACGCCCTGACCCAATAGAGCGGGTCTGCCGGGGCCGCAGCGGCCCCGGCAAAACGTTAAGCCCGGCACATTCAGAGTCGCCAAAGCTGGCATCCCGCCTGCGCTCTTGCTAGCCTCATGACCCTCGTCAAGCTGGGCCTTCCCCATGCAGCAACAACCCTATCCGCTCGGTCGCTTTCACGCCGAGCTTGCCGCACTCGAACCGCGCTTTGCCGCGGCGCTGACGGCCTGCACCCTCTATTCGCGCCGCTACCTGCCGGGCGAGCCCATCATGCGGCAGGGGGAGCAGTGCGAGCAGCTCTATCTGGTGGCCCAGGGCCGCATCTCCCTCAACAGTGCGGTGCACTCGGGGCGGCTGTTTCAACTCGGCGAAATCGAGTGCCACCAGCAGATCTTCGGCGAGATGGAGTTCTTCAGCGCCACCCCGGTGCAGTGGAGCGTGGTGGCCGAGACCGAGCTGGACGCTGCCGTCATCTGCGCCGACAAGCTGGCCAAACGACTGCTGGTCGAGCCCGAGCTGACCCTCTTCTTCGCCGCGGCGCTCGCCAGCGACTACCTGGACACCCTGGACATCACCACCAGCCGGCTGCTGCACCCCATCGCCTACAACATCGCCTTCGAGCTGTGGCGCGAGCGCCAGCGCACCCCCATGCTGGGTTCGCGCAAGCGGGCCCACGAGGCGGCGCGCTTCGGCACCACGGAGCGGGTCTACCGGCGTGCCCTCAAGGAGCTGATCGAACAGGGTATCGTCGCCGATGGCCCCGACGGCCCCGTCATCGCCGATCTGGCCAGGCTGCGCGCCTATCTCGACCTTTGATTTCAATCCACCCCATTTCGATTCACCCTGTCAGGAGAGTGCCATGTCAACCAATCCCGAGTTCACCTTCTTCAGCCGCTTCGTCGCCGACATCCAGGCCGGCCGCAAGACCATCACCATCCGCGACGAGAGCGAGGCCAACTGGCAACCCGGCCAGCGCCTGGCCCTGTTCACCAACCCGGAGCACCAGCCCTTTGGCACCATAGAGGTGCTCTCGGTCAAGGCGGTCGCCTTCGATGAGCTCAATGACGAGCACGCCCGCCAGGAGAACATGACCCTGCCCGAGCTCAAACAGGTGATCCGTGACATCTACCCCACCCTGCCGCCGCTCTATGTCATTGAATTCAAACTGCTTGCCTGAGCCGGATTTGGCCTTTGCCGAGCGATGTGTTAATAGTGTCCTCTTTTGAATCAGGGAGGTGACCCGAGTGTTTGAGATAGCGAGCCTGCGAGAGGGCATGATGCACGGGGTCGAGCTGTTCCAGCTGCTGCTGGAGATCACCTCCATCGCCTGCGTGGTGATAGGGCTGGGCAAGACCCTCTGGCTGGCGGCGCGGGTGCGGGATCATCAACCGGGCTTTCCGCGCATCCGGCTCTGTTTCGGCAGCTGGCTCATTCTGGCGCTGGAATTCCAGCTCGCCGCCGACATCCTGGCCACCACGGTGGCACCGAGCAAGGAGGAGCTCATTCGCCTCGCCATCATCGCGGTGATCCGCACCTTCCTGAACTACTTCCTCGGCAAGGAGCTGGAAGCCCAAGCGGAACGCCAGCAAGACAAGGCAGAGCGCCAGCAGGAGCAGCGCTGCGAGCAGGCCAAGGCGGTCAAGTAGCCCGTTTCCTTGCACTGCATCAGCAATAAGTGCCTGCCATCCCGACCACAACCATGGCTCGGGATGGCCCAGCTGTGACCCTCCCCTCACTTCTGACAATCAGCCACCAATGGAACCCTTTTCAAGGTTTTCCCTACCCTGTTGACTTCCCGCTCATCTGCGTAAGATAGACATTCTCCTCCCCCTACCGGCCAAGCGGATGAACAGAGACTCTATCCACCTCGACCAGTGCGTCATCTACCAGATCTACCCCATGAGCTTTCAGGACAGCGACGGCGACGGCATGGGCGACATCAACGGCATCCGCCAGCGTCTCGGTTATCTGGCCACCCTGGGGGTCGATATGCTGTGGCTCACCCCCCTCTATCGCTCCCCCAAACGGGACAACGGCTACGACGTGGCGGATTACCGCGCCATCGACCCCGCCTTCGGCACCCTGGCCGAGATGGAGCAGCTGATCGCCGAGGCGGCCGCTCACGGCATCGGCATCATGATGGATATCGTCGCCAACCACACCTCCACCGAGCACGCGTGGTTTGTGCAGGCGCTGGCAGGCGACCCCCGCTATCAGGCCTATTACGTGTTTCGCGATCAGGCCTTCGTCGATGCCCACCCGGTTACCTCGATTTTTGGCGGTAGCGGCTGGCAATACGTGCCGGCGCTGGATCGCTACTACCTGCACAACTTCGATCCCAGTCAGGCCGATCTGGACTGGGATAATCCGGCGGTGCGCGCCGAAATGGCGGCGGTGATCCACTTTTGGCTGGGCAAGGGAATAAAGGGATTTCGCTTCGATGTGATAGATATGGTGAGCAAGGATTGGGACCGGCTTGCCATGAGCAACGGCCCCCGCCTGCACGACTATATCCGCGAGCTCAATGCCGAGAGCTTCGGCGGTCAGGGGATCATCACTGTGGGGGAGACCTGGGGGGCCGACCTTGCCCATATGCAGAACTATTCGAACCCTGACGGCAGCGAGTTCAGCATGGTGTTCAACTTCGAGCACCTGGGGCTCGGCAGTGACAAGTGGTCATCCCGCTT
The DNA here is from genome assembly GCF_019048665.1 of Aeromonas sp. FDAARGOS 1408. Taxonomy (NCBI): domain Bacteria; kingdom Pseudomonadati; phylum Pseudomonadota; class Gammaproteobacteria; order Aeromonadales; family Aeromonadaceae; genus Aeromonas; species Aeromonas sp. FDAARGOS 1408. The sequence goes on from NZ_CP077394.1 coordinate 2,931,208, forward strand.
CGACCCCCTCGCCTTCAAGCGGGCCATGACCCGCCACCAGCAGGGGCTGCACGGGCGGGGCTGGAACAGCCTGTTTCTCGGCAACCACGACCTGCCCCGCGCCGTCTCCCGCTTTGGCGACGACAGCCCGAAGTGGCGCGAAGTGAGTGCCAAACTGTGGGCCATGGTGCTGCACCTGATGCAGGGCACCCCCTTCATCTATCAGGGGGAGGAGCTCGCCATGACCAACCGCCACTGGCAGCCGGGCGAGCTGCGCGATGTGGAGGCGATCAACTACCGCGCCAGCCAGTCAGGGCTGGATCCTGCCGAGCTCGCCCGGCGCCTCGATGCCATCGGCCGCGACAACGCCCGCACCCCGATGCAGTGGGACGCTGGTCCCCGCGCGGGCTTCAGCACGGCCACCCCCTGGATTGCCCTCAACGCCAATCACCTCGAGATCAACGCCGCCGAGCAGCTCGCCCGCCCCGACTCGCCGTTTCACTGCTATCGCCAGCTCATCGCCCTGCGCAAGGCCCACCCCGTCATTCGCCACGGCGACTTCGAGTTGCTGGATGGGGACGACCAGGAGCGCATCGGCTATCGCCGCTGCTGGCAGGATCCGGCGAGCGCAGAGCGACACACCCTGCTGCTGCTCGCCAATCTCACTGACCACCCCCTGGTCATGCCGCACTTTGACCAGGTGGAGGCAGGTGCCACCCTGCTGACAAGCAACTACCCGGGGCAGCCCACCGCCACCTTTGCCCCCTATCAGGCGGCGGCCTGGCTGCTGCCAGCAAGGGAGTAACGGCACTCCCTGGCTCGGCGCCAGCCTTCGTCAAGGGGGCTGGCCCCTGTGCCTCCCCCTGGTTATTCCCCTCCCGCTGACCTTGCCGACCCGCACCGGCGATTTACTCACTTAAAAACTTCGCATTTAACGGCTCGTACGACACCGCTTTGAAATATCCGACTCTCCCTCGCTATCGACAATTGAAATAGTGCAACACCCTGTTTTTGCTGGAAATAAGCAGCATCAAAAAAGACTCGTTTGTCATCAAGTGAATATATTCAACGCGGTTTAGCCTGGGTTAAAAGTCAATTCAGATTTGCGCTCTTGTGGTTCTTGGCGAGCTCCTTATGGTTTCCATCCGAAGCGTGCGGCGCAGCGCCGTACGCCAACGTTCAGGCTTGCGGGCACCAGCCCGCCATAACAACAGGACATCATCATGCGCAAAACCGGCGTGGCACTCGCCATCTCCACCCTCTTCTGGTTCCACTCGGCCATCGCGGCCCCTCTGATCTTCCCGGACGATCCCGCCCTCAGCAACGGCCAGCACTCCCCCGCCCTCGAGCGCAGCTTCCAGCTGGCCCAGGACGATCTGGGCAACCGGATCCACCAGCTCCACCTGCCCCTCCAGACCGAGCCGGAACTGGTGGCAGAGCTGGAGCAGATCGGCAGGGAGCAGGGATTCTCGGTCAGCACCCACGCTGATATGTACGCCTGGACCGAGGACAATATGTGGCTGTCGCGCGATGGCGCCCTCGTCTTCCGTCCCCAGGCGCCGCTGGCCGACAAGGGGCGCTACCACGCCTTCGTCACCGCCCTCACCGAGCAGAGCCCGGAGGCCGAGCAGGAGGGGCACCACAGCCTCGGCAGCCAGGATTCCCAGGGGCTGGATGATTACATGCTCTCCCAGGCCAACAGCTTCGCCGAGGCGCAGGGACGCGAGCTCATCCCCACCTTCTCCATCATCGATGGTGGCAACATGCTGACCGGCCAGCGCCCAGACGGTACCCCCTATGCCCTGATCGGTCGAGACGCCCTGCTGCAAACCACCCTGCACCACAGCCGGCTGGACAGTGAGCGTATCGCCACCCGCCAGCAGAAGATGGATCGCGACGGCGAGTTTCGGCTGCAACTCAGCGAAGAGGAGTGGCTGGGCAGCCCCCATACCTTCCAGAAGGGCCATGACACCGAGGTGGACCTCATCCTGCTGGAGGCGGCCAACCTGCTGCCACAGGGGCTGGATGAGCCGCAGCGCCACGCCTTTGCCAAAACCGCACGAGCCAAGGCCGAGCTGGCTCAGTCCGAGGTGAACTGGGCGACCCGCCAGGCGGCGGAGCAGCGCATGTTTCTGAGCACGCAACAGGGGGAGCGCATCGCCGAGCGCTATCGCGCCATCCACGGCCAGCCGCTGCCGGCCTCCTTCGACCTGCTGGCCCAGCTCAAACGGGAGTACGCAGGGCTGGTGGTAACCGCCGGGCTGCACGCCGACTTCGGCGATGAGCAGATATCCGATGCGCTGCAGACGCTGACGGCCGATGCCGCCACCCTGACCCGGCTTGGCCGCATGTTGCAGGCCGGCGGCTATCAGCGAACTGGGCTGACAGAGGCCGAGCAAGCGCACCAGACCCGCCGCTTCCTCGCCATGATGGCCATCAGCCAGCGCCTGATGGCGCAGGAGCTCAAGGTGGCCGAGCGGGATCTGGTGATCCTGGCCCAGCCCGGTTTCCACCTCGACATGGCCATGCGCCCGCTGGCCGACGGCCGTATCCTCTTCAACGATCACGCCGCCGGCGCGGCGCTGATCGAGCAGGTGCTGGCCAGCGATGCCACCCTGAGCGACAGTGAGCGGCAGGAACTTGCCAAGAGCGTGACCGACCTGCGCCAGCAGGGCGAGCGCTGGCACAAGATCCATGCCCTCATCCATCAGCAACTGCGCGATGCCGGCCTGACCCCCATCGCCACCCCGGGCGCCTTCAGCGTGGACAAGCGGCAGGTGAACTGGATGAACGGCATCATGGGCACCCGTCAGCAGCCCTTCTACATCACCAATGCCGCCAGCATCGCCCCCCTCAATGAGGCGTTCGCCGCCTGGTTGCAGCGCGAGGTGGCCGGACTCACTCCCTATTTCGTGGGGCAGGCTGCCAGCAACCGACGGGACGGCTTGAACCAGGCGGAGGCCCTGCTGCGCGGCAGCGGCGGACTGGACTGCATCACCCTGCACCACGAGTAGCGCCAGGGTCGCAGATTTGACTCACCGGCAAATTCTGGGTATTTTGCGACCAGAATTTTTGTTGGACCGTTTTTCAATGTTGTACATCCTGTTCAAATGCTCGGTCAGGAGGCTGTGCTCCGTGCACTAACACGATGAAGTGTTGCCCGGAGCCCATCGACTGAATCTTCATCAGCTGCGCGAATGCCCTCTCTTTGGGAGGCTGCCCCGCATCTGATGAAAACAGGAGACACAGGCCGGCGAGATGCTTCATCGCCGGCCTTTTTGTCTCTGCCATTTGGCAGCGTTTCACCTTGCTGAGACGGGGGGCCGGTACGTCGCGTACCTGCCCCCCGTTTTTTTATGGATGTTACAACCATGAGTGTGCTCACTATCCACAACCTGACCTACCACATCGGCGACAAGACCTTGTACCAGCAGGCGAGCTTTCGTCTCCACGCCGGCGAGCATGTCTGCCTCACCGGCCACAACGGCGCCGGCAAGAGCACCCTGCTCCAGCTGATCCAGGGGGAGCGCCTGCCAGACGGCGGCGACATCCTCTGGCAGCCCGGCATCAAGGCGGGCTATCTCGACCAGCACGCCGCGCGGGATGGCCACCTCACCCTGCGGGGCTACCTGCAGTCGGTGTTCGCCGACCTCTATGAGGCGGAAGCCGAGATGCTGGCCCTCTACGCCGACCCCGAACTGGGGCCGCGGCAGCTGGCCCGGGCGGCCGATCTGCAGGCGCACCTGGAGAGTCAGGGTTTTTACCAGTTAGATCCGCGCATCGACGAGGTGGCAGCCGGCCTAGGCCTGACCCAGCTCGGCATGCAGACCCTGCTCGCCAATGTCAGCGGCGGCCAGCGCCACAAGGTGATGCTGGCCGGCCTGCTGCTGCGCACGCCGGAGGTGTTGTTGCTCGACGAGCCGACCAACTACCTGGACACAGCCCACGTCGACTGGCTGGCGGGCTATCTGGAGCGCTTCCCCGGCGCCTTCCTGGTGGTCTCCCACGACCGCGCCTTCGTCAACCGCATCGCCACCACCATCGCCGACATCGACCGCCAGCAGATCCACACCTATCGCGGCAACCTAGACCAGGCGCTGGCCCAGAAGGGCGCCGCCGAGGCGCTGCACGCCCGTCAATACCAGGCCCAGCAGCGGCAGATCGACAGGCTCGAGCAGTTCATCGCCAAGAACGGGGCCGGGGTCAACGCCAGTATCGCCAACGGCCGCAAGAAGCAGTTGGCGCGCATCGAGCGCCTGGCCGCCCCCGAGCAGGCCAAACCGGTCACCCTCAGCTTTCGCGCCGCCCAGGGGGGCCACCCGCAGCTGCTGACCGCGAGCGAGCTGGAGATCGGCTACCACCAGCCCCTGCTGGCGCCGCTCAGCCTGCAGCTGCGCCGCGGCGAGAAGGTGGTGATCGCCGGCTTCAACGGCATCGGCAAGTCGACCCTGCTCAACACCCTGACCGGTCGCCTCGCCCCGCTCGCCGGTGAACTGGCCCTGGCCCCCGGCCTCAAGTCGGGTTACTTCGAGCAGGCGCTGCACTGGCCCGATCCCGCGGCCACCCCGCTGGCTCTGGTCAAGGCCGCCGCCCACGGGCTGGATGACAAGGGTGCCCGCCAGCAACTGGCACGCCTTGGCATCGGCGGCAAGCTGGCCATCCAGCCCATCAGTGCCCTGAGCGGCGGTGAGCAGACCCGGGTCAAGCTGTGCCGACTGGCGCTGCAGCCCACTCATCTGCTGATATTGGATGAGCCGACCACCCACCTGGATGCCGGCACCAAGGCCGCCCTGCGCCAGGCCCTGTGCGACTACCCGGGCAGCGTGCTCGCCGTCTGCCACGAACCGGCCTTTGTGGCCGACTGGCCGGATCGGGTGGTGGACATCCAGCAGTTCGCCGCCGTGTCGACCCAAGCTTAAGGAATAAAAATTATGTTATTGAAAGTACTGCTGTTTTTGATTGCGTTTCTGGTCGGGGCAGATGAGCTGATGCTGGGCCCCCTGCTCGCCCCCATCGGCGCCGAGCTGGGCGTCCCCCCGGAACGGGTGACCCTGTTCATCACCGCCTACAGCGTGGCGCTGGCCCTCATCGCCCCCCTGCTCGGCGGCCTGTCGGATCGCCACGGCCGGCTGCGGGTGATGCTGCCGGCCTCCCTGCTGTTTGGCGCCGCCTCGGTGGCCACCGGCCTGGTGGCGAACTTCGAGGTTGGGCTGGCGACCCGGGTGATCACCGGGCTGGCCAGCGCCGGCATGCTCCCCATCGCCTTCGCCATGGCGGCGGACGGCGCGCCGGCCGATGCCATGAAGCGCATCGCCTGGGTGCAGTCGGGGCTCACCCTCGGCATGATCTCGAGCCCGGCGGTGGGCGCCCTGCTGGCCCAGCTCAGCAGCTGGCGCACCCCCTTTATCGTGCTCGGCCTCTGCGCCTGGGCCGTGGCGGCGGCCTTGGCCTGGCTCACGGCGCGCACGCCGCAGGTTCATGCCAGCGGCACACACCCCGCGGTGCAGGGCTCGGTGCTGGCCATTCCGGGGGCACTCGGTGCCCTGCTCGCCATGGGGTTGGGACTGGGGGGTGGCATCGGCCTGTTCAACCTGGTCGGCCAGCACCTGCACGACAGCCAGGGGCTGCCCGTCTGGTCGGTGGGACTGCTCTACGGCGCCCTTGGCGTTATCAGCGTGGTCGGCAACGTGCTGATGCCGCGCCTGGCAGGTTATGTGGAGAGCGGCCGCCCCCTGATGCGCGGCGCCCTGGTGGTGTGCGCCCTGGTCAGCGCCTTCTTCTACCTCTATCCGGCCGGCAGCCTGGCCAGCCTCGCCATGCCGCTGGGCCTGTGGGCGCTGGCCGGCGGCATCGGCTCACCGGCGTTGCAGGGTTACATCGCCCAGCTCGCCCCGGCCCAGCGCGGCATGCTGATGTCGCTGGCCATGACCCTGATGCACCTCGGGGTAGCGCTCTGGTCCGCCGTCGCCGGCTTTGCCTACAGCGCCGGCCCCATGGCCATGGCCCTGCTGGCCCTGCTGCTGTTTGGCGGGGCCATCCTCGCCCTGCGCCCGGTGCGGCTGCCGGGCTGAGTACAACAGGCACAATGACAAGAGGGCTCCCGCGGGAGCCCTCTTCATGACCTCTGCCATGTGGCAGACGACGCCTGGTAACCAGCCTCTTCACAAGCCGAGGGATGTGCATCACCCAAGGATGGCGCTCACTCTGCCGGCCACAGGGACAACAGCTGCAGCACGGCCCGATCGGCCTGCTCTGCGCTGGCAAAGTTGGCAAACCCCATCATCACCCCCCTTTGCTGCGCCGGGTTCATGTACCAGCTACTCAGGGCATGCAACGCCAGTCCATTGGCTTGGGCAACCTCGACCAGCTGCTGATCCGTCACGCCCCCGGCAACCTGCGCCAATAGCTGGATCCCGCCAGCCTGTGGCTGTACCCGCAACCGGGCGCCCAGGCGGGCTGCCAAGGCATCGACCAGATAGCCATGCCGCTCGGCATAGACTCTGCGCATCTTGCTCAGGTGGCGGGTGAAATGCCCCTGATCCATGAAGTCTGCCAGGGTGGCCTGCAGCACCGGATTGCCCGCGCCGGGCAGCTGCGCCACCAGCTCGCGAAAACGGACGACCTGCGCCTCGGGCACCACCAGATAGGCCAGCCTAAGGCCGGGGTAGAGCACCTTGCTGAAGGTCCCCGTGTAGAGCACGCGCCCCTGATGATCCAGGCTCTTGAGGGGGGGCAAGGGCCGGCCGTGGTAGCGAAACTCGCTGTCGTAGTCATCTTCAATGATCCAGGCGTTGCGCCGCTCTGCCCACTCCAGCAGCGCCAGTCGACGCGGCAGGCTGAGGGCCACCCCCATCGGGCTCTGGTGGGTGGGGGTGACCACCGCAAACCGGGCCTCGTCGGCGGTTTGCTCACCCAGGCTGACATCCATGCCATGCATGTCGACGGGCACCGGGTGCAACCGCAGGCCCGCCTGCTGCAAAAACTGGCGCGCATGAAAATAGCCAGGCTCTTCAAACCAGCCCAGATCTCCCGCTCGCAGCAGGGCGCGGCACACCAGATCCAGCGCCCCCCGATAACCAACCGTGATGAATACCTGTTCGTGGCTGCAGCGGATCCCCCGCGAAATGCCCAGATAGGTGGCGATGGCGCGGCGCAGGGCCGGGTGCCCGGCCGGATCCGGCGTCACCATCTCCATATTGCGCAGATGCCGGGTGGCAAGCCGGGCCCAGCTCTTGCGCGGGAACAGATCCAGTGCGGGCACGCCCAGCTGGAACGGCAGGATGTCGCTGTGAGGGATCCCCTGGGTCGGCGCAAGCGCGGCGGCGGGTCGGGGAGAGGGTGGCGCCTCGACGAGCCTGTTCAGCCCGGCGGCGACCACAGTGCCCGCGGCACCGCGGGATATCAGATACCCTTCACCGATCAGCATCTGATAGGCCATTTCAACCGTGCCGCGCGCAAGGTTGAGTTCGCTTGCCAGACTGCGCACCGAGGGCACACGGTCACCGGCGTTCAAGGCTCCGCTCGCGATGGCATGGCAATAGCGCTGGTATATCTGCAGATAGAGCGGGGTTGCCTGCTCCCGGCTGAGGTTCAGATCCTGAATGTCCATGAGAGGGGTCCATGAAATATGGCTCTGTATTCTATCACTTCCGTTGTTTATCCATTATCCACTCCTGTTGGCATCACGATAGAAGAGCAGCATGACAATATTGGCTGATAACACCCTGTACCATGAAAACATGGTATATGGTGCCATCACGGGCGTGCATTGGCTGACCGCTATTTGCTGATCAGCGTCAGCTTGTCAGTGGTAAAGGTGGTCGTACCGTAGCCATCTGTCGTCGATTTTATTTCATCAGCTTCAGCATTGAATTTTTCGGCAGACAAGGTGACCTTGCCAGAATACTCCATGCCATCCTGGCTTTTTCTGACCGAATCGGCAGAGACAGTCACAGACTCATTATCATTTACCTTCAACATGACATTGCCGGTAAATTCCTGAACCGTTCTGCTTTTATCTGCAGATATTTCCATGGCCATGGCCGAGGAGGTAAATAATAGTGAAAGAGACAGCAGTGCCGCCTTATTAACAGTGAACTCGAACACGACACACTCTCCTTGGTATAGCGCTATCAGTTGGCGTATTTTTTATACAAGCCAGCTCAATACGTCAAGATTAAAATCCATCGCCTCCCGCCCGTCTTTATATCACGCTATGGCCGAATTATCTCTGCCAGCCTGCCGGTTGTCGGCAATCAATAAAAGGGAGTCAAAGGAAATCCAATTACTCCCTGTTATCTGTATGGACTACTCCATATGACCATTCTTGTCCCTGTTACCCCTTGGCCGCTTTTTTTATCCTCACATTATCAACCTGGCACTCAGTTAAAGGGGAAATAAAACATATGCATTACCTGACCTCCTTGCTGAGATATTCCCTGGAATAGATTGGCCCACCTCTCGCCGGCCCCGATTGCCGGGAGCCGACACTCAGTCACTGCGGCCGCTCGCTCATGGCGGCATGACGGGTTGCCCCGCGCAGGATATCGCGCCGCGGTTATCTGAATAGACCCGAATCAAGGTGGTTTTCCGCCCTATCAAGCAGGAATATCAGTATGCCCTTACCTTCCAGGATCGCGGACGAGAGCCGCGAGCACATCATGGTGCAGCGCCCTCACTCACTCTGTCTGCTCCCCCCGCTGGCCGCGCTCGGCTATCCGTTTCTGTTGATGATCTTCAACACATTGGTCGGCCAGAGCGGCGCAGCCAGTCTGCTCGTCGCCCTGCTCTCGCTGCTGCTGGCCTTGGCCGTTCCCCTGGCGGGGCTGAACGTCGCCAATCGGCCCGGCATCACCACAGGCATGCGTCGACTGGCCTATCTGAGCGTGGCGGCCCCCAGCCTCTATGTCCTGCTCGGAGTGGTGCAGACGCTGGTCGGCAGCCCGCTGCCCGATGTGCTGGTGTGGTCTCTGTTCTGGGTTGGCGCCATGCTGCTGGGGTGGGAGTCACACCAGACAGAGGCAGCGCAGGCCCGTCCCGTGGGTGGACTGGGACGCTGGCGCGTCGCCCATGGCATCAGCGCACTGGTGCTCTGTTGCTATGTGATCTTTCATCTGGCCAATCACCTGACCGGGCTGGTCGCCCCCGAGCTTCACGCCCGGGTCATGGCGGCGGGTCGCACCGTCTACCGGGCCGGCGTTGTCGAACCCCTGCTGGTGGCGGCGTTTCTCTTCCAGGTCGGCTCAGGTCTCTATCTTGCCTGGCGCTGGAGCAGTACCCGGCATGACTGGCTGACCACCTTCCAGATCGCCTCTGGCGTCTATCTGTCGGTGTTCGTGCTGGGGCACATGAACTCGGTGTTCATCTATGCCCGCAGCTTCCTCGGCATACCGACCGACTGGAGTTTTGCCACCGGTGGCGAGGCGGGCCTGCTGATGGATCCCTGGAATATTCGCCTGGTGCCCCACTACACCCTCGGCGTCTTCTTCGTACTGGCGCATCTGCTGGCCGGGTTGCGGGTGGTGCTCGCGGCCCACGGCGTGGCAACGAGCCGCATCAGGCTGCTGTGGTACACCGGACTGACCGGCTCGGCAGCCCTCGCGCTGGCCATCATTGCCGGTATGGTGGGCGTCAGAATATAAGAAAGAAGAGATGTTAAATCATGGCTTGCACGGCTTTAAATAATATTGATGCCTGATCATGAAATATTTCACCATTCATATTTCGTTGAAATAAATTCGATAAACGACCGGTCCTTTTCGCTTGAACCATCAGTCCCAAAGGAGTGTAGATAATGAACAAGCATATATTTATGACGGCTTCCGCATTGGTGACCATGCTGACCAGCTATGCCACATTGGCGGACGTCAACTTATATGGCCCCGGCGGGCCGCACACCGCCTTGATCAAGGTGGGCAGCGCCTTTGAAGCGGAGACGGGGATCAAGGTCAACGTCCATTTCGGGCCGCAGGCGACCTGGAATGACGATGCCAGCAAAAACGCCGACATGCTGTTCGGCGCCTCCGAGCAATCGGCCCTGGCGATCGCCACCGACCATCAGCAGCAGTTCGACATCAACAAGATTACCCCGCTCTACCTGCGCCCGGCCATCATTCTGGTCAAGAAGGGCAATCCCAAGAATATCAAGGGGCTGGCCGATCTGGCCAAACCGGGTATCGGCATAGTCGTGCCGGAGGGTGCCGGGGTCAGCAACACCTCGGGAACCGGGGTGTGGGAAGACATGATAGGTCGCACCGGTGACATCAAGCTGGTGGCCGATTTTCGAAACAACATAGTGCAATACACCCCCAACAGCGGCAGCGCCCGCAAGGCGTTTCAGGAAGATCCCCGTGTCGATGCCTGGATCACCTGGATTGACTGGGCCAGGAGCAACCCGGACGTGGGCGACGTGGTGGCGATTGAAGAGCAGCTGGTGGTTTATCGGGATGTGAACATAGTCCTTAACAAGAGCCCGAGCCAGGATGCGGTACGTTTCGCCGAATATTTGAAAGGGGAAAAATCAAAGCAGATTTTTCAGCAGCTGGGCTGGTCCGACAAATTTTAATGACAAGAGAATGATGACCTCCTGATGACCATTATTTCATGCCAGTGCAGGGACGTATTGGCATCTATTTCCCCATAAACAGGATGGTCTGATTCATCAGATATTTATTTTGGCAATGCCGACTCTTGCTTAATAAATATGAAGCCTTAATTCATCGAGCGGATAAATTTGAAGATTGACAATCACAACGGCAAAACATTACTCATATTAACGTTCCATCACATATTTTTCTTGCCGCAACGTTGATTCACCCCAGCGCAAGATAAGCGAATTCACCGTCACAGGCCAGTGACACAGATTGCCACAAGGAAGGGCACAGCATGCTTTCGCTCCCCCCGGGGCAAGGCCCGGTCTCTTTTGTCGTTTGCGTACCCACGCCGACTGTGCAACCAAGGTTTGAGAATGAAACACGACATGCTAACGACGGACGCCAACAGCGCTGTTGCCTCCGTGGTTTATCGCACCAGCGAAGTGATCGCCATCTATCCCATCACCCCCAGCTCCGCCATGGCCGAGCAGTCGTCGGCCTGGGCAAGCCAGGGCAGTGCCAACCTGTGGGGGGATGTGCCACGGGTGGTGGAGATGCAGTCGGAGGGTGGCGCCATCGCCACCGTCCACGGCGCCCTGCAGACCGGGGCACTGGCGACCTCGTTCACCTCGTCCCAGGGGCTGCTGCTGATGATCCCCAACCTCTACAAGCTGGCGGGTCAACTCATTCCCTTCGTGCTGCACGTGGCGGCGCGCACCGTGGCGACCCACGCCCTGTCGATCTTCGGTGACCACTCGGACGTGATGGCGGTGCGCCAGACCGGCTGCGCCCTGCTCTGTGCCAACAATGTGCAAGAAGCCCAGGACTTCGCCCTCATCTCCCAGGTAGCCAGCCTCAACAGCCGGCTCCCCTTCATCCACTTCTTCGACGGTTTTCGCACCTCCCACGAGATAGCCAAGATAGTGCCGCTCGATGACGACACCCTGCGCGCCCTGCTGCCCGCCGAGGCGATCCGGGCCCATCGGGAGCGGGCGCTGACCCCCGACAAGCCGGTCATCCGCGGCACCGCTGCCAACCCGGACACCTACTTCCAGTGTCGTGAGGCGAGCAACCCCTGGTATGACGAGGGCTATCGCCACGTGAGCGAGGCGATGGACGCCTTCGGCGCGCAGACCGGCCGTCACTACCGGCCGTTCGAATACCTGGGTCACCCAGAGGCCGAGCGGGTGCTGGTGCTGATGGGGTCCGCCATCGGCACCTGCGAGGAGGTGATCGAACACCTGCTGGCCCAAGGGGAGAAGGTGGGGCTGGTGAAGGTGCGCCTCTACCGCCCCTTCTCGGCCGCGCACCTGCTGGCGGTCATTCCCGCGAGCGCCAGCAAGATAGCGGTGCTGGATCGCACCAAGGAGCCGGGCGCCCTGGCCGAGCCACTCTATCTGGACGTGATGGCGGCACTGGCCGAGGCGGTCAGCCGGGGTGAGCGGGTCAGCCTGCCGCGGGTCATCGGCGGGCGCTACGGCCTCTCTTCCAAGGAGTTCGGCCCGGCCTGCGTGCAGGCGGTGTTTGACGAGCTGGCGCTGGCTAACCCACGCCCGCGCTTTACCGTCGGCATCTTTGACGACATCACCGGCCTCTCCCTGCCGCTGCCGACCTCAGTGCCCCCGGCCAGCCACCTCAAGCTGGAGGCGCTGTTCTACGGCCTTGGCAGCGACGGTACCGTGTCGGCGGCCAAGAACAGCATCAAGATCCTCGGCAACCACACCGAGCTCTACCCCCAGGGCTATTTCGTCTACGACTCCAAGAAGGCGGGTGGCCTCACCGTCTCCCACCTGCGGGTGGGAACGCGGCCGTTGCAGTCGGCCTACCTGGTGGAGGAGGCAGACTTCGTCGGCTGCCACCAGTGGCAGTTCATCGACCTTTACCAGATGGCGGAGCGGCTCAAGGCGGGGGGCATCTTCCTCCTGAACAGCCCCTATGGCGCGGCCGAGGTCTGGGGCCGCCTCCCCCTCGAGGTGCAACATGCCCTGCGCGAGAAGGGGGCCCGCCTCTACACCATCAACGCCGCCAAGATTGCCCGCGACTGCCAGCTCGGCCAGCGCATCAACACCGTCATGCAGATGGCCTTCTTCCAGCTCACCACCATCCTGCCGCTGGATGAGGCCATCCGGCTGCTGAAACAGGCCATCGCCAACAGCTACGGCAGCAAGGGGCAGGCGCTGGTCGAGCGCAACTGGCAGGCCCTCGCGGCCACCAGCGCGGCCCTGGCCCAGGTGCCCCTCGGCGAAGTGGAGGCCGGCAGTCGGCCCCGCCCGCCGGTGGTCTCCCCCAAGGCGCCGGACTTCGTGCAGACCGTCACCGCCGCCATGCTGGCGGGGCTGGGTGACAGCCTGCCGGTCTCCGCCTTCCCGCCGGACGGCACCTGGCCGGTGGGCACCACCCGTTGGGAGAAGCGCAACATCGCCAAGGAGGTGCCCATCTGGCAGGCAGACCTCTGTACCCAGTGCAACTACTGCGTGGCCGCCTGCCCCCACTCCGCCATCCGTGCCAAGGTGGTGGACAAGGCGGCCATGGCCGATGCGCCGGCCACCCTGGACGCGCTGGATGTGAAGGCCCGCGACATGCGCGGCCAGCAGTACGTGCTGCAGGTGGCGCCGGAGGATTGCACCGGCTGCAACCTCTGCGTCGAGGTGTGCCCGGCCAAGGATCGTGCCGATCCGAATCGCAAGGCGATCAACATGGAATCGCGGCTGGATCACCTCGAGGCCCAGAAGGCCAACTACGACTTCTTCCTGGACTTGCCCGAGCGCAGCGCCGAGCAGCTGGAGCGCATCGACATCCGCACCTCCCAGCTCATCTCGCCGCTGTTTGAATACTCCGGCGCCTGCTCCGGCTGCGGCGAGACCCCCTATATCAAGCTGCTGACCCAGCTCTACGGGGACAGGTTGCTCATCGCCAACGCCACCGGCTGCTCGTCGATTTATGGCGGCAACCTGCCCAGCACACCCTATACCACCAACGCCGACGGGCGTGGCCCGGCCTGGGCCAACTCCCTGTTCGAGGACAACGCCGAATTTGGCTTGGGCTTTCGACTCACCGTGGATCAGCATCGCGAGCGGGTACGCCGCCTGCTGGCGAGCCTGGGGGACGCCGTCCCGGCCGAACTTCAACAGGGGCTGCAGGACGCCAGCCTGCCGGTCGCCGAGCAGCGGGCCCATATCGCGCAGCTGCGCGCACTGCTACAGAGGCGCACCGACACAGCGGCCCGGGAGCTGGCCCGTGATGCGGACTACCTGGTGGAGAAATCGGTCTGGCTCATCGGCGGCGACGGCTGGGCCTACGACATCGGTTACGGCGGGCTGGATCACGTGCTGAGCCTGGGGGAGAACATCAATGTGCTGGTGCTCGACACCCAATGCTACTCCAACACCGGCGGCCAGCAGTCCAAGGCCACCCCGCTCGGCGCCATCACCAAGTTTGGCGAGCAGGGCAAGCGCAAGGGGCGCAAGGATCTCGGTGCCAACGTGATGATGTACGGTCACGTCTACGTGGCGCAGATCTCCCTCGGCGCCCAGATGAATCAGACGGTGAAGGCGATCCAGGAGGCGGAGGCCTACCCGGGCCCCTCCCTCATCATCGCCTACAGCCCCTGCGAGGAGCACGGCTACGATCTGGCCCAGAGCCACGAGCAGATGAAGCAGCTGACCGCCACCGGCTTCTGGCCACTCTACCGCTACGATCCGCGCCGCAAGGAAGAGGGCAAGGCGCCGCTGGCGCTCGACTCCCGCGCCCCCAGCGCGTCGCTGGCCGACACCTTGCAGCAGGAGCCCCGCTTCGAGCGCCTCACTCGTCAGCTGCCGGAGGTGGCCAGCCGGCTCTATGAGGAGGCGCAGGAGGATGCCCACCGCCGCTTCGCCTGGCTGAGCCAGCTGGCCGGCAAAGAGGCGCCGGCGCAGGAGTAAGCGCTCAAGTTGCCACCAATAAAGAGGGCTCCCCACGGGGAGCCCTCTTTTTACCGGCTGGCAGCCATCAGGCAGGCATGTCGGCCAGCTCGTGGCGCTTCAACGCCAGCAGGGTGACCAGCAGGGCGGCACTGGCGATCAGCGCCATGCCGATATAGGTGGCGCTGAAGCCGGGCGCCAGCTCGACCGGGCTCAGGCTGGCCAGGTTGTGGCTGCTGCCCGCTGGCAGGGCGGAGTGGAACAGCACGGCGCAGATGGCCACCCCGACCGCCCCCCCCAGCTCGCGGCCGAAGTTGAACAGCGACATGCCGATGCCGCGATCTTCCCGCGGCAGGGCGTTTTGCACCACCACCGAGAGCGCGGGCAGCACCAGGCCAAGGCCGATGCCGGCAAACGCCAGTCCCAGCCTGATCCAGACGTCGAAGTGGATCTGCCACAGGGCCAGCGCCGCCAGGGCGAACCCCACCACCACGAAACGCTTGTAGTAGCCGGTGTGGCCGATCAGCTTGCCGCCGACGAAGGCCCCCGCCGTGATGCAGACCATGAAGATCACCATGATCTCGCCGCTGTCGCTGGCGCTCATCCCCTTCTGCCACTGCATCTGCAGCGGCAGGTAGACCAGCACGGCGAACATCAGCAGTTGCGAGGCCAGCGCCAGCAGCACGCTCACCAGATAACCGGGCTGACGCGCCAGGTGGGCCGGCAGGATGGGGTCATGGGCCCGCCGCTCGATCAGCACCAGCAACAGCAGGGCCACCACCAGCGCGGCCGCGAGCCAGATGGCGGGCAGCGCCGCCTCCGGCGAGAGCAACAACAGGGTGAGAGTGGTGACAGTGATGAGCAGCGCCGCCCCCTTCCAGTCGAAACGACTGTGACGACGCACATTGAGGTGGCCCAGGTTGCGGTTCACCAGCCAGAGGGCGATGGCCCCGAGCGGCAGGTTGATCCAGAAGATCCAGCGCCAGCTGAGCTGCTCGGTAAAATAACCGCCGAGCAAGGGGCCGGCAATGCTGGAAACCGCGTAGACCGCCGAGATGTAGCCCTGATACTTGCCCACCTCCCGCGGCGGTATGCTGTCGGCGATGACGGTGAAGGCGAGCGCGATCAGGCCGCCGCCCCCCAGCCCCTGCAGCACCCGGGCGGCCAGCAGGGTCGGCAGATCCTGGGCCAGGCCGCAGGCCACCGAGCCGGCCAGAAACAGGCCTATACCGATGTTGAGCATGCGCACACGACCGAACATGTCGCTCAGTTTGCCGTAGATGGGCAGGGCGGCGGTGGCCGCCAGCAGGTAGGCGGTGACCACCCAGGTGAGGGCGGCGCCGGCATTGAGCTCGGCCCCTATGATGGGCAGCGGGGTGGTGACTATGCTCTTTTCCAGTGAACCCAGCGCGATCACCAGGGCCACGCTCGAGAAGATGGTTTTGGGGGACATAAGACGGGCTCGCTCCTTTGTTGCTCCAGCGTCTGCGGCGCAGAACTTGTTATTGTCTCATACATCACCGGCAGATGACCAAAACCAGGGCATCCGTGCCGGCAAGCATGACCCCGGTCGCGGCATTGTGCCCCCCGCTCTGGTAGGCTGCCCTTTTACCCCGAGAGGAAGCAGCCCCATGTCCGAGCAGTTCCGGTTTGAGCAGTACGACGCCCTTATTTTCGATATGGATGGCACCCTGGTGGACTCCATGCCGCGCCACCTGGATGCCTGGGAAGCCACCAGCGCCGAGTTCGGCCTGCCCTTCGATCGCGCCCAGCTCAACGAGTACGGCGGCATTCCCACCCGCAAGATCGTCGCCATTCTAGCCGAACAGCATGGGCTGGATATCGATGCGGAGGCCTTCACCCGGCGCAAGGTGGCCCTCTACATGGAGCATATCCAGCAAGTGAGCGTCTTTCCTGCCATGTGGGAGCTGGTCAGGCGCTGCCACGGCAAGGTCCCCATGGGTATCGGCACGGGCTCGCCGCGCATTCAGGCGGAGTCGATCCTCAAAAGCACCGGGCTCGATGCCTATATCCAGGTGGTGGTGAGCGCCGACGACGTGGTCAACCACAAGCCCCACCCCGACACCTTCCTGCAAGTGGCCGAGCAGCTGGGGGCCAACCCCGCCAACTGCCTGGTGTTCGAAGACACCCAGATCGGCCTGCAGGCGGGCCGCGCTGCCGGAATGGAGACGGTACTGGTGCTGGAGGGGGAGCTCTACCAGCGCTAGGCCACACAACCCTCGCGGTCACCAATGAAAACGCCTCCGCAAGGGAGGCGTTTTGCATGCAGCAGTGCCGGCATGACCCGGCCCCGGCTTACATGGCGTTGGTGGATTCGAAGATCTTGTCGGCCGACGCCTCGACGAAGCCCGGATAGAGCACGCCGTCGGCCTGCGGGTAGCGCAGGGCGAACTCGTAGAAGCAGCTCGGGATGGTGCGCACACCGTCGCTGAAGGCCACGTCCGCCTTGTCGGCCATGGTGGAGGATTGCTCCAGCATCACCTGCGGGTCCCCTTTCACCTCGCCGCCCACGCTGTTGAGCACGAAGCCGGCCGCTTTCAGGGCAGCGTTGACCTGCTCTATGGTGTCGAAATCCCGCAGGCGGTTGATGTTGACGGTGAAGTGGTTGGCGCGATAACCCCAGGCCGCCATCCAGGCCGCATACTCGCTCTCCGCCAGCAGGGTCTGATAGTCGGCATAGGAGACCTGCCAGGGGGCACCGGCATAGAGGAAGGCGGCGGTATCGGTCAGATGATCGGGCACCTGATCCACCAGCTTGTGGATGATGGCCTGGGCGCCTTCGGAGAGCTCCTCTACCTTCAGCTCGCTGATGAACACCTTGGGAGCGTCCGGATCCTTGTGCTCGAAGTGCTTGGCGTAGAGCTTCTTGGCCTTGAACACGTACTCGCCCTTCTGCTCGTAGCCGAGCGCCAGGAAGTGGGCTGCCAGCTTCTCCAGCCCCAGCTTGGGCAGGTTGTAGGTGCGAAACGCCACGTGATCGTTGACGATGGGTTCACCGCCCCCCAGCAGGGTGTGCACCTTGTGGGCACTCGGGGTCACCTTGATGTAGTTGTCCCACAGATGACTGAACAGGGTGTCGATATCCTTTTGCATCTCTCTTTCCTTTGATTGCGGGTACAGACAGGGGCACCCTGAGGTGCCCCCTTTTCGTTGTTGTCAGAAGCTCAGGCCGGGAGACAGCTGATCCGGCATGGCGGCCTTGCTGTCTTCGACGGAAGCGACCGGATACGCACAGTAGTCGGCGGCGTAGTAGGCGCTCGCTCTGTGGTTACCGGAGGCACCGATGCCGCCGAACGGGGCGGCACTGGAGGCGCCGGTGATGGGCTTGTTCCAGTTGACGATGCCGGCGCGAATGCGCTTGAAGAAGTGGTTCCAGTCCGCCTCGCTGTCGCCGAGCAGGCCGGCCGAGAGGCCGAAGCTGGTGGCGTTGCCCTGGTCGATGGCGGCATCGAAGTCGTCGTAGCGAATGAGCTGCAGCAGCGGGCCGAAGTACTCTTCATCCGGCAGCGCGCTGACCGCAGTGACATCTATGATGCCTGGGGAGACGAAGCCGGTGCCCTCATCCAGGTGCTTGAGAGTGAGCAGGCTCTCGCCACCGAGGCGCTGCAGGTTGGCTTGCGCCTCGACCATGCCGAGCGCTGCCTTCTCGCTGATCATGGCGCCCATAAAGGGCTGAGCCTCGTCATCGTAGTGACCGACCTTGATCTGGCCGACTACCTCCACCAGGCGCTTGACCAGAGCATCGCCCCGCGCACCGCGCTCGACGAACAGGCGACGGGAACAGGTGCAGCGCTGGCCCGAGGTGATGAAGGCGGATTGCACGATGGCATGGACGGCGCCGTCGATGTCGCTCACGTCTTTCACGATCAGCGGGTTGTTGCCACCCATTTCCAGGGCCAGGATCTTGCCCGGCTGGCCGGCAAACTGCTGGTGCAGGAAGTGGCCGGTGCGGGACGAACCGGTGAAGAAGAGGCCGTCGATGTCCGGGTTGCCGGCCAGCGCCTTGCCGGTGTCCACCTCGCCCTGCACCAGGTTGAGCACGCCCTTGGGCAGTCCCGCCTCCTGCCACACCTTGACCATGGCCTCGGCGACCATGGGGGTCAGCTCGGAGGGTTTGAACACCACGGTATTACCGGCGATCAGCGCCGGCACGATATGGCCGTTGGGCAGGTGGCCCGGGAAGTTGTAGGGGCCGAACACCGCCACCACACCGTGGGGTTTGTGACGCACGAATGCCTTGGCGCCCGGCATGGGGTTCTCCACCGTGCCAGTGCGCTCGTCATGGGCGCGGATGGAGATGGCAATCTTGCCCTGCATGGCGGCGACCTCGGTACGGGTCTCCCACAGCGGCTTGCCGGTCTCGCGGGCGATGGTCAGCGCCAGCGCCTCCTTGTGCTCGCCAAGCAGGTCGGCGTAGCGGCGCACGATGGCCAGACGCTCGTCGAGGGCCAGATCGGACCAATGATAGAAGGCTTGGCGGGCGGCCTTGACGGCGGCATCGACCTGGGCGGCGCTGGCGGCCTCCCCTTGCCAGATCACCTGATTCTTGGCCGGATCCTTTGATTCGAACGGCTTGCCTTCACCGGCCAGCCACTGACCGTCGATAAACTGCACTAAATGAGTCATCCAATCACTCCCTGTGGTATGCAGGCAGCCGAGGCTGCCTGTTTCATATTCGGTTTCGTCGCCAGCCGGATCAGTCGAGATCGACGGCACGCACCATGTCGCCATCCTGCACCTTGAGCGCCGCCGCCATCTTGGGCGGAATGATGGCCTCGTGCTTGTCGAGATCGACCCGGATGTTGCCGTAGCAGGCGCGGTAGTGCTCGTAGCGGGTGTTGCAGATCAGGTGGGTCTTGCCGCCGATGGGCTCGCCCACCAGTACCCGCAGCTTCTGGCTGCGGCGCACGCTGCGAATGTTCTTCACGTCGCACTCGACGGTGGGGCCGGCATCGAAGATGTCGACATAGCCGCGATTCACGAATCCTTCGTCCTGCAGCATCTTGATGGCCGGGCGGGTCTTCTCGTGGGTCTGACCGATGACGGCGCGCGCCTCGTTGCTCAGCAGATTGACGTAGATGGGGTACTTGGGCATCAGCTCGGCGATGAAACGCTTCTTGCCGATGCCGGTGAGATAGTCGACGGTGGGAAAATCCATCGAGAAGAAATGCTTTTGCAGCCACTCGTAGAAGGGGCTGTGACCATCGCCATCGGAGACGCCACGCATCTCGGCGAAGACGGTTTCGTCAAACAGCTCGGGGTGTTCGGCCATGAACAGAAAGCGGTGCTTGGAGAGCAGACGGCCGTTGAGCCCCTCGCGGGCGCATTCGCGCAGAAACAGGGTGCAGAGCTCGGAATTGCCGGTGTAGTCGTTGGAGAGGGTGAGCGTCTCCACCACGTTGTAGATGCCGAGCTTGGGGGAAGAGTGCACCACCTTGCCGATGTGATAGTTGTAGAACGGCTGGGACAGGCCCACGGCCGCATCGATGGCGCAGGTACCGACCATTTCGCCGGTCTCCAGATCCTCGGCGACGAAGAAATAGAGGCAGTCACCCTTGCCCGCAGGCTTGTCCGAAAAGGTCTGGGTGGAGGCGTCTATCTTGCGCTGCAGCAGTTCATCGTTGACGGGCAACGAGGTCATGCCGGTGCCGGATTCGATGGCACAGGTCTTGAGACCGGCAAAATCTTTTTGCTCGATGGGACGGATAACCAACATAAATGACAACTCCCTTTCATTGACGACAGGTGGGGGCCCGGCTCCTGCCGGGCGGGTTCCCCACCTCAATTTGGATCAGGCGTTAACCACCTGGGCAACCGCTTTCTCGAACCGGGCCAGACCTTCCTTGATGTCCGCTTCCGGAATAACCAGGGACGGCGCGAAGCGCACCACGTTGGTGCCGGCAACCAGCGCCATCAGACCCTGATCGATGGAGGCCAGCAGGAAGTCGCGGGAACGCCCCTTGTAGTCGTCGTTCAGCACGGCGCCCAGCAGCAGACCCTTGCCGCGCACTTCGCTGAAGCAGTGGTACTTGGCGTTGATGGCTTCCAGCCCTTCGCGGAACAGCTGCTCGCGCTGCTTGATGCCGCTGAGCACTTCCGGGGTGTTGATCACGTCGATCACCGCCTCGGCCACCGCGCAGGCCAGCGGGTTGCCGCCGTAGGTGGAGCCGTGGGTGCCCACTTTCAGGTGGGAGGCGATTTCGGTGGTGGTCAGCATGGCGCCGATGGGGAAGCCGCCGCCCAGTGCCTTGGCGCTGGTGAGGATGTCCGGCGTGACGCCCAGACCCATGTAGGCAAACAGATCGCCGGTACGGCCGACGCCAGATTGCACTTCGTCATAGATCAGCAGGGCGTTGTGCTGGTCGCACAGCTCGCGCACCCCTTTGGCAAACTCGTCGGTGGGACGAATGATGCCGCCCTCGCCCTGCAGCGGCTCCATCACCACGGCGCAGGTATTGTCGGAGATGACCTCGGCCAGTGCGGCCAGATCGTTGTAAGCCACGTGGGTGATGTCAGCGGGCTTGGGACCGAAACCATCGGAGTAGGCAGCCTGGCCACCGACGCTGACGGTAAAGAAGGTACGACCGTGGAAACCCTGATGGAAGGCGATGATCTGGGTCTTGTGGGCGCCGAACTTCTCGATGGCGTAGCGACGGGCCAGCTTGAGGGCGGCTTCGTTGGCTTCGGCACCGGAGTTGCAGAAATAGACCTTGTCGGCGAAGGTAGCGGCGACCAGCTTCTTGGCCAGGCGCAGAGCCGGCTCGTTGGTCATCACGTTGGAGAGGTGCCACAGCTTCTCGCCCTGGGTTTTCAGGGCCTCTACCAGCTTGGGATGGCAATGGCCCAGGCCATTGACGGCGATCCCGCCGGCGAAGTCCACATACTCACGGCCTTCCTGATCCCAGACACGTGACCCTTCACCACGCACCGGGATGATCTTGGCGGGCGCATAGTTGGGAACCATCACTTCATCAAACACTTCACGTGTCACTGCCAACAACTCTGACATATTGCTCTCCTTCGATCTGGCGACAGAATAATCCACCGCCCAAAAGTTAAATCCATGTAAACACATCGGCATTGTCACAGAAAAAAAGCTAAAAGTCTGCAACAAAGCGCGTTACAGGGAACAATGTTCGATTGCCCGTGAGATTTTAGGCAACCGCATTGCATAACGGCTCAGGGGGTGTTGGCAAGAGATAATTTGGACAGGGAGGCAGGTGAATAAAGTGTCAGGGAAAATATTTTTGGCCTCATCACGATTTTGAGAGGCCGATCACGACTTGTCAGGAATTTGCCAGAAAATTGGCCAGCAATTGATGGCCCTGTTCGCTCAAAATGCTCTCCGGATGGAACTGAACCCCCTCTAGATTCAACTGCTTATGGCGCAGGCCCATGATCTCGTCCGGGCTGCCGTCGGCATGTTCGCTCCAGGCGGTGATCTCGAGACAATCGGGCAGGGTGTCGCGCTCCACGATGAGCGAATGGTAGCGGGTGACCCGCAACGGGTCGTTGAGCCCCTTGAAGACTCCCTCCCCCCGATGGCGAATGAGCGAGGTCTTGCCGTGCATCACCTGACGGGCACGCACCACCCGGGCACCAAAGGCCTGCGCCAGGGACTGGTGGCCGAGACAGACGCCGAGGATGGGAAGCTGGCCGGCAAAACGGGAGATGGCCGCCAGAGAGATGCCCGCCTCGTTTGGCGTGCAGGGGCCGGGAGAGATCACCAGATAGCGGGGAGAGAGCCGGGCGATGGCGTCCAGCGTCAGCTCGTCATTGCGCTTCACCACCACCTCCTGTCCCAGGGCGCCAAAATATTGCACCAGATTCCAGGTAAAGGAGTCGTAGTTATCGATCAACAACAGCATGGGTCAACCAGGGCAGAGAATTAACGATCCAGATAGCGGCCCTGCTCCATCTCGCGCTCGCGCTGGCACTCGGCCAGGTAGATGGCGGCGGCGATGGCGGGGATTTTGTGGTGCTTGTCGATGGCGTTGGAGACCATCAGTTGCAGGGTATGCAGGTTCTTGGCCTTGCGGAACTTGCGCAGCCAGTGACCCTTGTCACCCAACTCTTCAATCGTGGTATTTGATTCGACAGACATGCTAACTCTTGGGGCAGACGCCCGCGTTTGAAATTGGAAGATGAAAACAACGAATAGCAGGTCGGGTAAAACAAAGAAAGCCAGGCAAATACCCAGCTCTCTTCTACTACACCTTCCCAGTATGTCAGGCTCGAGGAACGAAGCCGACTACATCATATACGCTGGCCAAGGTTTTTTCAGCCCTTTCCCGCGCCTTTTGTGCACCTGCCGCCAAAATGGCCTGCAGATGAGCCTCATCCTGACGCAGCTCGTGGAAGCGCGCCTGGATCGGCTCCAGCAAGGCAACCACGGCCTCGGCGGTTTCGGTCTTGAGGTGACCGTACATCTTGCCTTCGAAATGCTGTTCCAGCTCGGGGATGGAGCGACCTGTCACCCCGGACATCAGGGTCAGCAGGTTGGAGACCCCCGGCTTGTTCTCCGGATCGAAACGCACCACCGCCGGCTCATCGGAGTCGGTCACCGCGCGCTTGATCTTCTTGACGATCTGCTTGGGATCTTCCAGCAGGCCGATGAAGTTGGCCTCGTTGTCGTCCGACTTGGACATCTTCTTGGTCGGATCCTGCAGGCTCATCACCCGGGCGCCTTCGGTCGGAATGAAGGGCTCCGGCAGGGTGAACACCTCGCCGTAGAGGTTGTTGAAGCGGGTGCAGATGTCGCGGGTCAGCTCCAGGTGCTGCTTCTGGTCGTTGCCCACCGGCACCTGATTGGCCTGATAGAGCAGAATGTCGGCCGCCATCAGCACAGGATAACCGAACAGGCCGACGTTGACGTTGTTCTCGAAACGGGCGGACTTGTCCTTGAACTGGGTCATGCGCGACAGCTCGCCCATCTGGGTGTAGCAGTTCAGGATCCAGCCAAGCTCCGCGTGCTGCGGCACGTGGGACTGGATGAAGACGGTGCTCTTGGCCGGATCGATCCCCACCGCCAGATAGAGGGCGGCGGCGTCCAGGCAGGCCTTGCGCAGGGCGGCCGGATCCTGGCGGGTGGTGATGGCGTGCAGATCGACGATGCAGTAGAGGCAGTCGAAGTCATCCTGCATGTTGACCCACTGACGCAGGGCCCCCATGTAGTTGCCGATGGTCAGCTGGCCCGACGGTTGGGCCCCGCTCAATACGATAGGTTTAGTCATCAGAGTGTTGATCCTTGTTATTCGGCCTGCCTGGCCAGCTTATTCGGCCAGCAGCGCGTCGAGCTGGGCAAACTGTTCACATACCCAGTCCGGGCGGGAATCTGCGATGGGACGGCCATAGTTGTAGCCGTAGGTCAGCCCCACCACCTTCATGCCGGCAGCCTGGGCGGCCAGCACGTCATTTTCGGAGTCGCCCACCATCAGGGTGCGCGACGGGCTGACGCCCAGCTCGTGGCAGGCCAGCAGCAGCGGTTCCGGGCTCGGTTTCTTGACCGGCACGCAGTTGCCCCCCAGCCAGAGCGCGAAGCAATCGGCGATGCCGAGGGCATCGAGGATCGGCTGCACGAAGTGGCTCGGCTTGTTGGTCACGATTCCCTGCCGGTAGCCCAGCGCCTGCAGGCGGCGCAGGCTCTGCTCAACCCCGTCATACATGGCCAGCCCTTCCAGCAGGCAGGCCTGATAGTGACGGTCAAACAGCGGACGGGCGCCGGCAAACAGCTCGGGCGCCGCGCGATAGTCCAGCGCCCGCTGGATCAGCTTGTCGGCACCGTTGCCGACCCAGGTCCGCACCACGGCCTCGTCGGCCTCGGCCAGCCCGAGTTCGGTCAGCGTACGGTTGACCGCCAGCGCCAGTTGCGGAGCGCTGTCGATCAGGGTGCCGTCCAGATCGAACAGCACCAGGTCAAAATCACGTTCAGCGTTTGACATGAGAGAGCTCCGCCCGCATCTCGTCGATCACCGCCTTGTAGTCCGGACGACTGAAGATGGCAGAGCCGGCCACGAACATGTCGGCACCCGCCTGGGCAATTTCACGGATGTTCTCCACCTTGACCCCACCGTCGATCTCGAGGCGAATGTCGCGGCCGCTCTCGTCGATCAGGCGGCGCACCTGGCGCAGCTTGTCGAGGGTGCCGGGAATGAAGCTCTGGCCGCCGAAGCCCGGGTTGACCGACATCAGCAGGATCACGTCCAGCTTGTCCATCACGTATTCCAGGCAGGTGAGCGGGGTGGCCGGGTTCAGCACCAGACCGGCCTGGCAGCCCTGCTCCTTGATGAGTCCCAGGGAGCGATCGACGTGGTCGGACGCTTCCGGGTGGAAGGTGATGAGGGAGGCACCGGCCTTGGCAAAGTCGGGAATGATGCGATCCACCGGCTTGACCATCAGGTGCACGTCGATGGGGGCTTCAATACCGTAGTCACGCAGTGCCTGACAGACCATGGGGCCTATGGTCAGGTTGGGCACATAATGGTTGTCCATCACGTCGAAATGGACCACGTCGGCACCGGCGGCCAGCACCTTGGCGACATCGTCCCCCAGACGGGCAAAGTCGGCGGAGAGGATCGAGGGGGCAATCAGAAAGTCTTTCATCAGCGTCATCCATTGGCAGCGTGGCAGAAAAAGCGGCGCAATTTTACCGCAAACGAGCGCCGAAAACGACCCGCACACGGTATGGAAAAAGCGAATGCCATCATCACCCGCGGGAGACATAAAAAACGGCACCCAAGGTGCTGTCTGTCTCAGCCGAGTGGCGCCAGTTCGGCGTCGCTCGGGTAGTAGCCCTGCTCCGGCTCGATGCCGGGCGGATAGAGCGCCAGCAGCTCGGCTACCTTGTTGCGGGTGCCACCGTTGCGGCTGATGGTGCGTTTGACCAAGATCTCGTCGAGGCGGGCACCGCGATAGAGTTCTCGGGTCAGCTCGATGTCGTGGTTGCTGATGAGTACGGGCACCCCTTTGCGCGCCGCGGTGTGGCGGGCCAGTCTGGCCAGCACGGCCTGATCGTCCAGGGTAAAGCCGCCGGCCGAATAGGTGGTGAAGCTTGCGGTGGTGGAGAGCGGCGCATAAGGCGGATCGCAATAGATGACCCAATCCTCTTCGGCGCGTTGGATGGCGTCGGCATAACTTTCACAGATGAAGGTCGCCTTCTGTGCCTTCTCGGCGAAGGCCCACAGCTCTTTTTCCGGGAAATAGGGTTTCTTGTAGGAACCGAACGGGACGTTGAAGCCCCCTTTCTTGTTGTAACGGCACAGGCCGTTGAAACCGTGCCGATTCAGAAACAGGAACAACAGGGCACGCTCGAAACTGGTATCGGCCTGATTGAACTGGGTTCGCAGCCGGTAGTAGGCGGCCTTGTGGTTGTGCTCGGCCACGAACAGCTTGCGCGCCTCGGCGATGAAGCTGTCCGGCGTCTGCTTGAGGTGGTTGTAAAGCCCGATCAGATCCGGATTGATGTCGTTGAGCACATAGGCGTCGTAGTCGGTGTTGAGAAACACCGACCCGGCCCCGACGAAGGGCTCCAGCAACACACGCCCGGCCGGCAAACGCTCGGCAATCTCTTCAACCAGGGAGTATTTTCCCCCGGCCCATTTTAAAAAAGCGCGTGTTTTTTTCATGGAAATCCGGTGTTAAGAAGGCATCGACCAAAAAAGGGGGACGATTCTACCCCCTTCCCGGCCAAAATGGCTATTGCTTCAACTCTTTTTGTACCTGCGCAAACGACTTGGGCCAGGGTTGACCCTTCAGCAAGGCGGGCGACAGCTTGCGAATGGCGGCCTTGGCCTGGTTGCTGCTGGCATAGTCCCCCTGCAGCACCACATACCAGGGGCTGCCGCGGAACTGGGTCTGATAGACCCAGATCTTGCCGGCAAGGCCATTCTCGGCCACGAACTTGTCGACCGCCTTGGTGTTGCTCGCCCCCATCAGCTGGATGCTGTAATGGCTGCGCGGCTTCTTGTTCAGGGTGGCGGCGGGAGTCAGCGCGACCTTGGGTGCAGGAGTCGCCACCGGCTCGGCGGCGGCCGGTTTGACCACCGGCTTGCTGGTAGCCTGCGCGGGTTGGGTCTTGGCGGCTGTTGCCGGCTGGGCGGTGGCATTAGGTGTGGCCGCCTGCTTGGCAGGCGCATCCTGGGTGGCTGCCGCCCGGGAATCGGCACCGGTCAGCTCATCCACCACCGCCGTGGGCAGGGCTCCGCTGACGTTGGGCTGCTTCATCAGCTTCTCGACCACCTCGTCGGAGATCACCACCCGGCGCCCCTCGTAGTTGGTCGATTTGGTGGTAACCGTGTCGCTCTCCACCGCCTTGGGCAAGGCCTTGGCATCGGGCTGCCAGTCACGAACCACACCACCCTGATTGGTGGCGGCACCATCATTGTTCACACTCTGATTGCCGTTCTGGCTACTGTTGTTGCCGCCGACGGTGAGCGGATCGCCACCCGACACGGGGATCGGCAGCGCCGTGCTCTGGGCGGGTTCAGACACGGCCCCTTTGTCGTCACTGCTGAACAGGGCCGGCAGCAGATAACTCAGGGCCAACAGGCCGCCGGCAACCAGTGCCAGCAGGGTCGCAATCTTCTTGACGGGCAACTCGGCCTGACGTTTCTTGGGCCTTCTGTCGGTCATGATATCCTCCAGTAACTGCATGATGGTGGACGGATGTCCATTCGCCACTTTCAGGATCTCTTCCACTTTCGGCTTGGGCAAGAGGGCTGTCGGGATCTTGAGCTCTTTGGCCTTCTCATACAAGAAGATGCGTTGTTCGGGGGCGCTCAGCGGCGCGACTTCCAGCTCCAGTGCCGGCATGGCACGCCCTTTGAGCAACGCCTTCTGGGTGCGACACCAGACGTCACTGCCGGACACCATGATCGCCAGCTGATGGGGCACAGCCAGGGTGTCGTTGTGGCGGCACAGACTCCACAGCTCGCCAACCAGTTCGGCCGGCAGCTCGTCTGCCCGTTCGATCAGCAGCAGCAGGGTGGCCGGTTTGCCCTCCAGCATGCGAAAGAAGCTGTCTGCCAGCGCATCCTGTGGATTGAACAGCGGGCGGGCCACCACCTGGGGCAGCAACAACTGGCGCACGTCCACCATCTTCATGGCCGGACTGCCGATCAGGCTGGCGACGCGGACTTTTTCAGGCAGGCTATCGAGCATGGCCTGACACAAGGTGCCGCGACCACTGCCGGGTTTGCCGGAAAGAAAAATGAAAGGATGATTGAATTCAATCAGATGCAGCAGCCGGTCAACCAGCTGCCGCTGGGAAGGAAGCTTCAGCAGTTTATTTGTCACGACCAGACTCGATCACCGCCAGCAGTTCAGCATCGGAGACATCGGCCACCACCTGGGCATGACCGATGCCAACCGGCAGCACCAGACGCAGTTTGCCTTCCAGCACCTTCTTGTCGCGGCGCATGTGGCGAATGAAGGCGGCAAAATCCATCTCGGGCGGTGCCTGTACCGGCAGGTTGGCCGCCAGCAGCAGCGCCCTGATGCGGGCTACGTCCTGCTCGGTCACATCGCCACGGGCCAGTGCGGTCCAGGCAGCCAGCATGGTGCCCGCCGCCACGGCTTCGCCGTGCAGCCAGTTGCCGTAGCCCTTTTCGGCTTCGATGGCATGGCCGAAGGTATGACCCAGGTTGAGCAGGGCACGCACGCCATGTTCGGTTTCGTCCTGACCGACCACATCGGCCTTGATTTCACAGCAGCGGCGGATGGCATAGGCCAGCGCGGCCGGCTCCTGCGCCTGCAGACGGGACATGTTGGCTTCGAGCCAGCAGAAGAATTCGACATCCCAGATGATGCCGTACTTGATCACCTCGGCCATGCCGGCGGCGAATTCACGGGCAGGCAGGGTCTGAAGGCACTCGGTGTCGATGACCACGTGTCTGGGCTGATAGAAGGCCCCGATCATGTTCTTGCCGAGAGGATGGTTGACGGCGGTCTTGCCGCCGACGGAGGAGTCAACCTGGGAGAGCAGTGTGGTAGGCACTTGAATGAAAGGAATGCCACGCTGGTAGCTTGCCGCAGCAAAGCCGACCACGTCACCTATCACACCGCCCCCCAGGGCGATCAGAGTGGTATCACGGCCATGGTTGGTTTCCAGCAGAGCGGACATGATCCGCTCGAAGGTTGCCAGGTTCTTGTAGGCCTCGCCATCCGGCAGGATCAGGTGTTCAACCTGATAACCGGACAGCAGCTGGGTAATGCGCTCAAGATACAAGGGGGCGACAACGGTGTTGGTCACTATCATGACCCGCTTGCCCTTGATGGTTTGCGTCAGCACCTCTGCATGCTGCAACAGACCTGCCGCTATCTCGATGGGATAGCTGCGTTCACCCAGTTCGACCTTCAACCTTTCCATGGACGTCCTCTTGATTACATGCCGATCAACTTGACGATTTGATTGGCAACAACTTTTGCGCTCTGGTCATCAGTCTGGATGACAAAGTCAGCCACTTCTTCGTACAGGGCGTTGCGCTCTTGCGCCAGACGCTCGAGTACCTCGCGCGGCGGCTCTTCGGTTTGCAGCAGCGGGCGACGTTTGTCACGTTGCGTCCGGGCCAGCTGCTTCTCAATGGTGGTCTCGAGGTACACCACGATGCCGCGAGCAGAGAGTTTGTTGCGTGTTTCACGGCTCTTGATGGCACCGCCACCCGTTGCCAGCACGATACCCTGCTGTTCGGAAAGGTCACCAATGACCTTCTCTTCGCGGATCCGGAAACCCTCTTCGCCTTCAACATCGAACACCCAGCCGATATCGGCACCACTGCGGCGCTCAATCTCATGATCTGAGTCGAAAAACTCCATATGCAGTTGTTCTGCCAGATGTCTACCTATGGTGCTCTTGCCCGCACCCATGGGACCTATCAGGAAAATATTGCGTTTCTCAGCCATGTCTTTTCGTTAGTAATTACAAACTGTACGACCCCGACAAACTCTCGATCGGGGTACCTATGAACCTTATCTTGCGATGGATCAGGAGGGGGATTATCTCAATAGAAATCAGGACTGGCAACCGCAGCCCTTACGCCCCAGCCTCATTGGGGCGTAAGGTTATATGTGTTTTACCTTCACATGTAAAGTCTTCAGAAAGTCTCGGTGACTATCTTCGGTGTCACGAAAATCAGCAGCTCCCGCTTTTTGTTCGCGCTGGTCGTCTTGCGAAACAGCACCCCCAGACCCGGGATATCACCCAGCAGGGGGACCTTGGTCACATCGTTGGTAATGGTCTGCTGATAGATACCGCCCAGCACCAGCGTCTCGCCATTGTTGACCAGCACCTGGGTGGTGATCGACTGGGCGTTGATGGAGACGGCATCACCGGTACCGGTAGGTACGGTTTCACCCTTGGTGTCCTGGGTCACGGTCAGATCCAGGATCACCCTGTTGTCGGGGGTGATCTGCGGTGTCACTTTGAGACTCAGCACTGCCTTCTTGAAGGTGACCGAGGTAGCCCCGCTGGAGGAGGATTCCACATAGGGTATCTCGGTCCCCTGTTCGATCAGCGCCGGCTTCTGGTTGGCCGTGGTCACCCGGGGACTGGCGATGATCTCGGCCTTGCTCTCCTTCTCCAGTGCCGACAACTCGAGATCCAGCAAGGTGCCGTTCGCCAGCCGCGCCACCTGGAAGGCTAGAGTACCGGCGGCGTTGGTCACCGGCAGGTTGACGTTCAGCCGATCGTCCACCCCGGGACGGGTAATGGTCGAGCCACCGTTGTTGTTGCCAGAACCATCATTGCCCTCGATGGAGCCCGAGGTACTGTTGCCGTGACCGTCGTTCTTGGTCACCCCCCAACGCACCCCGAGTGCCTCGTCGAAGCCGTCGTCTATGGTCACCATGCGCGCTTCGATCACCACCTGCTTGACCGGGATATCCAGAATATCCAGCATGCGCTTGATGTTGCTGATGACGTCGGCGGTGTCCTTGACTACCAGCACGTTGGTCCGCTCATCCACGCTCACCGCCCCCTTGGCAGAGAGCAGCTTGGTGCTTTCAGACGAAAGCAGCGCCGCCACCTCGGATGCCTTGGCATAGTTGATCTGCAGGTATTCGGTGTAGAGCGGAGCCAGATCGGCGACCTGATTGCGACTCTCCAGCTGCTGTTTCTCGCGGGCGGCAATCTCTTCTGCCGGTGCAACCAGCAGAATGTTGTTGTCGAGCCGCTTGTCGAGTCCACGCACCTTCAAGATGATGTCGAGGGCCTGCTCCCAGGGCACCCCATCCAGCCGCAGGGTGATGTTGCCCGACACCGAGTCCGTGGTTACCAGGTTGAGATTGTTGAAATCCGCGATGAGCTGCAACACGGTTCTGACCGGAATATCCTGGAAATTGAGAGAGATGGGTTTGCCCTGATACTGCTTGCCGGCACTCGCTGCGGTGCGCTTTTTCACCTCGACGATGAACATCTTGTCTGCCTGGTCGTAGCGATAATCAAACTGGCCATTGACCGACAGCTCGAACAGGGTGTCATTGCCCTGGCGAAACACCTCAACCTGAGAAACAGGGGTGGCAAAATCCTGCACATTGATCAGATTAAGCAGGTCGTCCGGAACCCGAGTGCCGTGAAACTTGGCCAGCACAGTCTGACCGCGGCTGCTGACGTCCACGGCGGCTGAGCTGTTATCCAGCGTCACCAGAAATTCCCCCTGTCCGTCCTTGCCACGTCGAAAATCCACGCCTTTGACGGAGTTGAAGTAAGCGCCACTGGCCGAAGTTTGCGGGGTTGGCAACACAGGTTTGCTGGCAACCGGCGCCACCACCGGAGCACTCTGGCGGGCAAGCTGCTGGCTGTTGATCAAGGCCGACGAAGTTGCCGGCTGGGTATTGATAAGGGCGGACGAGCTCTGCTGGCGGGCCACCATCCCGGAGGAAGAGGTCGTGGTTGGCAGCGGCATGGCCGCCTTGTCCCCCAATGCAACCAACAGCTTGTTGCCCTGCTGGTGCACCTGATAGGGAGTCAGTTGATCGAGCGCAATCTTGATATCGAGACCCGCACCCTTGCCCTCTACCTTGATGTTATCCACCCCCTGCTGCTTGATGGGCAGGGGATTCACATTGAGTGCCCCCACCGCCCCCGGCACATGCAGCAGCAACTGGTTGGGTTCATAGGAGAGCCGATCGGTAAACCCGCTGACCGGTTCACTGAAACTCAGCTCCAGCAGCAGTTGATCGGCCATCAGCGGATTGACTTTGACCTCCTGCAGGGTGGCCACCGCCCAGGCCTGGCCCCATGCACCGACGCAAAACAGCAGGGCCACTCTGGTTGCCTTACCTATTGTTGTTCTCATCGCAGTTCATCCCTGATTATCGTTTTGCTTCAAGATTGGCCATGCCCAGCTGGGTTTCTCGAGTCACCCAGCATCCCTTGCCGTCCGGTATAGTCTCAATCAAATCCACATAAGTGTCAGTGATCCTGATCACCCGCCCCTGATCCAGCCCCATATGCTGGTTGAGGCCCACCCGGATGGATTGACCATCCGGCGTTCTGATCAGGGCCCACAGCTGCCCCTGCTTGCCAAGGGAACCCTGCATGCTCAGGCTGGCCAGTGAATAGTTCTCCAGCACCTCTTTCTCTCTGTTGGCGACGATCTGGGCGCAATCCGGTTTCACCTTGGCATCCGTCTTGGCACTGCTGGCCTCGGGCTGGGGAGCGATGAAGGGACTGCGCTGATCACTGAGATGATAAGCCATGGGAGAGAAGGGCTTTATTTCGGGAAGCGGTTCAATGGGGACCGGCTTTCTGGCCTTCACCTCGGCCACGTAATTATCCATGTCATCCTGACCGCCGCAGGCCGTCAGCAACAATGCCGGCAACAGAACGCAGAGTATCCTCATTTTTTCTGCTCCACCGTCTTGCCGTTATATTTATAGGTCTTGGCCAGCATCGACATGGCGATCATATCATCCTGCTCCTTGCCCTGACCCAGCGTGAACGACTCCAGAATGACGATCCTTGGCAAGGCCGCCATGTCAGCCGTGAACTTGCCGATCTCATGATAGGTGCCCACCACTTCTATTTGCATGGGCAGCTCGGTGGAAAACTCGTGCTTGATCTCCGGCTCCCAGTTGATGCGATTCAGCTTGAGGCCGTTGTCGGTGGCGATGAAGCTGATGTCATCCAGCAGCCCGGCCACTTCATGGGTATTGGGCAGCTGTTTTAGCTGGGTATCGACCAGTTGTTCAAGCTGCACCATCTGCGCCTTGTAGGCACCGAGATTGGCAGCCAGCATCGCCTTGCTCTCAAACTGTGACTTGAGCTCCGCCTCCTTGTCGGTTTCCTGGGTCAACAGAGTCAGCGACTTGGCAATCACGTAGTAATAGATGGCGCCCCCAAGCAGGGCGCAGAAGAACAGGATGAAGATCCCCTTGGCCAGTTTGGGCCAGCTGGCAATGTTGTTGAAATCAAGTTCGTTGAGCTGTTGCAGGTTCATTTCTGCCCCTTAGCCATCTCGAGGCTGGCTCCAGCCGCCACGGCGACCTTGAACATCATGGAAAACTGGCTGAGCGAAACAGGTGCCACGTCAGCCGCAAAGATGGTGCTGATCTGCGACTGTCCCAGCCAGCCGGAACCATCGATGCGACGCATCATGCTGGCCACCCTGCCATAGGCTTCGGTCTTGCCGTTCACGTCGATCCGGTTGTCCTGCAGGGCCAATGTATTGAGATACACCCCATTGGGTACCAACGAAGGCAGCTGGTTGAACAGACGAACCGGCAGGTTGCGACGCATCTGCAGATGCTCGATCAGCTGCATGCGGTCAATCAGCTCCTTGCGCCGCTCCTTGAGCAGGCGGATCTCGCCAAGCTGGGCATCGAGTATGGTCATCTCCTGCTGCAGGCGCTGGTTGCGCTGCTGCTGATGGCCGATCTGCTGTTCCACCAGCCAGTCGGCAGCAAAACCGAGGGATGCCGTGATGGCCATGAAGATACCTAACATGACGCCGAACTGCTTCTTCTGACGCAGCGCCCTGGCTTCACGCCAGGGAAGGAGGTTTATATTTGACATGGCGTGAAGCTCCTCAATGCCAGACCCAGCGCCGTCATGTACTTGGCACCATGGGCCGCGACCTCTCCCTTGGGTTTGCCGAACAGGGTAAAGGGATCGGGATGCAACACCTCGCAGCTGAGCTCGTTACCAATCTGAGCCGCCAGCCCGGGCAGCAAGCTGCCCCCTCCGCTCAACACCAGTTTGGAGAGCTCCCGGTGGCCGGAAGAGCTGCAAAATAGCTGGACGTTGCGCCGCACCTGCTGCAGCAACGCATTCATGTGGGGCAGCAACACATCCAGCTCGTGATCGATCGGCAACTTGCCCTGCAGCTTGGCCTGCTCGGCATCATCCAGAGAGAGGCTGTAGAAAGAGGCCAGTGCCTGGCTGTATTGGTCGCCACCGAAGTTCTGCAAGCGGGAGTAGATCACCTCCCCCTTCACCAGCGCGGCAAATGTCATGGCGCTGGCGCCGATGTCGATGACACCGACCGGTTTGTCCCACTCCTGCAGCTCAGGCAGACAGGCGAGTACCGCCCGCCCCAAGGCGTGTGCCCCGACATCCACCACCTTGGTGGTCATGTCGGCTTCCGCCAGCGCGGTGACCCGACCATTCACGCTCTCGGTGCGGGCCGCGCTCAGCAGCACCTCCTGGCGCTCCTGATCGGCGACCTTGCCCAGGATCTCGAAATCCAGGCTCACTTCATCGAGGGGGAAAGGAATGAGTTGTTCAGCCTCAAGCTGGACCTGATTTTCCAGCTCGCTTTCACTCAGGCTGGCATCCACCTGAATGACCTTGGTGATCACGTTGGAGCCGGTGACGGCAGTAGCCACATACTGGCTGCTGCCCGAGATGAGGCGCTTGAGGCCCTTGAGAGACTGGCCGACCCGCTCGATATCCTGCAGCTGATAATCGACCAGGGTGCCTTTGGGAGTGGCAACCTCCGCCACGGATTCGAGGTGCAGCTTGCCGGGACGGCCGGTGATGGTCACGGCCTTGATGGTCTGACTTCCAAAATCAATGCCTGCCAGTGGAAGCAGAGAACCCTTGTTGAATAGCCCAAACATATACACATCCATGCGTTATATGGGTTTTAGGATTGATTGTAGGACAGCTAATCAGAAGATGATGGCTTAACTCATCCTAAATGCTCTATCTATCAATGTCATAAAGTTTATGCCGAAAAGTGATGCAACTCGCTTTCCGAGCCGCGCCCTCCTCCCCTTGGTTATTGAGTCGCAGAGTGCTAACCTCCCGCCTCTTCTCGAGGAGCCGGACCGTCGTCAGGAAAACCTCGAATTCACGAAGGCAAAAGGGCTATACTCTGCGCCCGTTGGCTAATTTTAAGACGATTGGTAGTTCTTCCATGCTGAAATGGCTCGTACGCCTGTTTATTGTCATGATGCTGGGTGCTGTGCTGGGTGTTGCCAGCCTCATCGGTATCTACTTCTACATCAAGCCCCAGTTGCCGGATGTGACCGCACTGCGCGACGTCAAGCTGGCCACCCCGATGAAGGTGTACAGCCGGGATGGGGAATTGATCTCCCAATTTGGCGAAATTCGTCGCATCCCCCTGCATCTGGATGAAATTCCCCAGTCCATGATCGATGCGGTGCTCGCCACCGAAGATGCCCGCTTCTACGAGCACCCCGGCATCGACCCCATCGGCATTCTGCGGGCTGCCACCGTCTGGGCCGTCTCCGGCCAGGCACGCCAGGGCGCCAGTACCATCACCCAGCAGGTTGCCCGCAACTTTTTCCTGAGCAACGAGAAGACCCTGGTGCGCAAGATCAAGGAGGTCTTCCTGGCCTGGCGCATCGAGCAGAACCTCTCCAAAGACGAGATACTGCAGCTCTACCTCAACAAGATTCCGCTCGGCTATCGGGCCTTCGGGGTCGGCGCCGCCGCCCAGGTCTACTTTGGCAAGGAGGTGAAAGAGCTCACTCTGGACGAGATCGCCATCATTGCCGGTCTGCCCAAGGCCCCCTCCATGCTGAACCCGATCCGTTCGCCGGAGCGGGCCTTCGCCCGTCGCAACGTGGTGCTGGGTCGCATGCTGGAGACCGGCAAGATCACCCAGGCCCAGTTCGACGAAGCCTCCAAGATGCCGATCAAGGCCCGTTATCACGGTGCCGAGACCACCCTCAACGCCCCCTATCTCGGCGAGATGGTGCGCCAGAAGATGGTGGAGCAGTTTGGAGAAGACGCCTACACCATGGGCCTGCACGTCTACACCACGGTCACCGCCAAGCGTCAGCGGGCTGCCCGTCAGGCTCTGCTCGACGGCGTGTTCGACTATGACACCCGCCATGGCTACAAGGGGGTGACCGCCCAGCTGTGGAAGAGCGGCGAGGCCGACTGGGATTACGACAAGATCATGGCCCATCTGGCCAAGCAGCCGACCTATCAGCCGCTGATGGCCGCCGTGGTCACCAAGCTGGGTGACAAGAGCGCGACCATAGTGCTGAAAAACGGCAAACAGGCCGAGCTTGGCTGGAACGGCATCAAGTGGGCTCGTTCTTTCATCACCGACGATCGTCAGAGTTTTGCCCCGAAATCGGCACGGGACGTACTCAAGGTCGGCGCCCAGATCTGGGTACGGGAGAAGGGTGAAGAGCTGCTGCTCTCCCAGATCCCCGAGGTCAACGCCGCCCTGGTGGCCATGAATCCGCAGGATGGCGCCATCGAGGCGCTGGTCGGCGGTTTCAGCTTCGAGTTGTCCAAGTTCAACCGGGTCGATCAGGCACGTCGCCAGATAGGCTCCAACATCAAACCTTTCCTCTATGCCACCGCGCTGGAGCAGGGCTATACCCTGGCCTCGCTCATCAACGATGCGCCGATCAACCAGTGGGATCCCTCCAAGGGCCCCATGTGGCAGCCCAAGAACTCCCCGGCTATCTATGACGGCCCCACACCGCTGCGCCTTGGTCTTGCCAAGTCGAAGAACGTGATGTCGGTCCGGCTGAT
This sequence comes from Aeromonas sp. FDAARGOS 1408, assembly GCF_019048665.1. Lineage (NCBI taxonomy): Bacteria > Pseudomonadati > Pseudomonadota > Gammaproteobacteria > Aeromonadales > Aeromonadaceae > Aeromonas > Aeromonas sp. FDAARGOS 1408. The sequence goes on from NZ_CP077394.1 coordinate 2,967,654, forward strand.
GCGCGCCATCGGGCTGGATACCTATATCGACGGTCTGACCCGCTTCGGCTTTGCCCGCGACACCATCTCGCCCAACGAATCGCTGGCGCTGGGCGCGGCCGAGTTCACCCCGCTGGAAGTGGTGCGCGGCTATTCGGTGCTGGCCAACGGCGGCTTCCAGGTCACCCCCTACTTCATTACCGAGGTGACCGACAGCTTCGGCGCGCCTCTCTATCAGGCCAACCCGGCCGCCGCCTGCCGTGATTGCGGCGTACTGGCCGCCGCCGGTCTGGACAGCGCGGATGCCTATGCCAATACGGCCCCCGACTGGAAGGCCCAGTGCCCCATCGATCCCGTCGTGCCCAACAACATGGCGCCGCAGACCATCAGTGCCCAGAGCGCCTTCCTGGTCACCGATACCCTGACCACCGCCATCTGGGGCGGCAATGGCTGGCGCGGCACCGGCTGGCGGGCGGCTCGCGATCTCAAGCGCCACGATATTTCGGGCAAGACCGGGACCACCAACGAGTCGCGCGATGCCTGGTTCTCCGGCTATACCCCGAACCTGGTCGCCACCTCCTGGATCGGTTTTGACAACCACCAGCGTGGCCTGGGCCGGGCCGAGTTTGGCGGCGGCGCCGCACAGCCCATCTGGATCGACTTCATGAAGACGGCGCTCAAGCAGATCCCCGAGCGCAAGATGCCGGTGCCGGAAGGGATCATCACGGTGCGCATCGACCGTGAAACCGGCCTGCTGACCAACCGCACCGATGGCAGCAGCACGGACGAGTTCTTCAAGGAAGGCACCGAACCGACCCGCTTCGCCACCCAGAGCTCGGATGGCAATCAGGTCTATGGCGGCGATGGCTCGGACACTGACGGCCCCGTCTCCACCGACGATATCTTCTAAGCAACCGCAGCAGACAAAAACCGGCGCCAAGGCGCCGGTTTTCTTTTGGTGAACACGAATGCGTTGTCGTCAGCCGAGCAGGTTTTTCATCAGGCTCGAGATGCGGGCGGCCAGCTCGTTGAAGCAGGGCCGGCGCACCGAGTAGTGGCGATAGAGCAGCGCTATGGTACGCCCCGGCACCGGATCGATCACCGGCCGGTAGCTCACGCCCCCCTCCTCGGTATTGGCTGGCACAGCGAGCCTGGGTACCAGCGTCATGCCGCTGCCGGCCGCCACCATGTTGCGCAGCGTCTCCAGGCTGGTGCCCTTGAAACGCTGATCCTCGCCGATGCCGGCGGCAAAACAGAAGCCCATCGCCTGATCCCGCAGACAATGGCCATCGGCCAGCATCAACAGCTTCTTGCCCTTCAGATTGCTGAGCGGCACCGCCTTGGCCCTGGCCTCCGGATGCTGCTGGGGCACCGCCAGCCACATGGGCTCCTGGTAGAGAGGGATGGAGCCAAACCCTTCCATCCCCTCCAGTTCGGCCAGGATCAGGCAGTCCAGCTCCCCCTCTTCCAGCCGTTTGAGCAGCACCTGGGTCTGCTCTTCATAGAGGTAGAACTCCAGCTTGGGAAAATGTTCGCGCAGATCCTGGATGATGTGGGGCAACAGATAGGGGCCGACGGTGGGAATGAAGCCGATGTGGATCTCGCCGGACATGGGTTCGGCAAAGTGCTGGCCTATGCTCTTGAGTTCGCGCACCTCTTTGAGCACCTTGCGAGCCTGCTGCGCCATGGCATCGCCAGCCGGGGTGAACAGCACCTTGCGGGAGGTGCGCTCGATCAGGATCACCCCCAGCTCATCCTCCAGCTTGCGCAGCTGGCCGCTCAGGGTCGGCTGACTGACGAAACAGCGCTCCGCCGCCTTGCGAAAGTGCTTCTCCTCTTCCAGCGCCACCAAATACTCGAGATCGCGAAGGTTCATACATCCAGAATCCTGCCAACCAATGGGGCCATTAGCATGCCCAAGAACGGCGGGAGGGACAAGGGATGGTGAGATTGGACAGACCATGCACAGGGGATAAATAAAACGGGCCCGGATCCGGGCCCGTCGGGTCAGCGTCGCCTCATCACACCCGGAAGCGACGTACCAGCTCCTGCAGCTGGGTGGCCAGATGGTTCAGGTCGTTGCAAGCCTGCGCCATCTGGGTCGCCCCGGCCGCCACCTCTTCCGAGGCATGGCTGATATTGACCACGTTGCGGTTGAGCTCTTCACTCACCGCCCCCTGCTCTTCGGTGGCGGTCGCGATCTGGATGTTCATGTGGGAGATGCTCTCCACCGAGCCGCTGATCTCGGAGATGGACGCCCCCGCCTCACGCGCCGTACTGACGGTGGAGTTCATCATGTCCTGACTTTGCTGCATGGTGGTGCCGGCCTGCTCGGCCCGCTGCTGCAGCTCGGCAATGATGGTGTTGATCTGGGAGGTGGAGTCCTGGGTCCGTTTCGCCAGGGTGCGCACCTCGTCGGCCACCACCGCAAAACCGCGCCCCTGTTCCCCGGCCCGGGCCGCCTCGATGGCGGCGTTCAGTGCCAGCAGGTTGGTCTGCTCGGCGATCCCGCGAATGACCTCCAGCACCATGCCGATGTTGCGGCTGTCGTCACCTAACTGATGAATCACCACGGCGGTGCTCTCGATGGCACCGGCCACCTGCTCAATGCGCTTGATGGAGTCGTTGACGGTGCGGGCCCCCAGCTCGGCGGTGCTGCTGGCGGCGCTGGCGGCACTGGCGGCATCGCTGGTGTTGCGGGACACCTCCTGCACCGTCGCCTGCATCTCGTTCATGGCGGTGGCCAGCTGGTTCAGCTCGTGCTGCTGGCTGTTCATGTTGTTGGCGGACTGACGGGCCACCGCACTGATCTCCTCGGCCGCTGAGCTCAGTTGCACCACGGATCCGGAGACTTCACTGACCAGATTGCGCAAGTTTTTCTGCATCTCGCCAAAGCCCTTGGCCAGTTGACCCAGTTCGTCATTGTTGAACTGGCTGGTGTCAAGATGGGTCGCCAGATCACCTCCCGACACTTTACCAACCACCTCCAGCAACGCGTTGACCGGGCGCTTGATCTGTTGAGTCAGATACCAAGCCACCAACACCACGAAAAGCAGCGTCACGAGTCCAATCGCTATGCTGAGCAGTTTGGCTGACTCATATGATTGCTCACTGCTGGTATGCATGGCACTACCAATGCGGTCGTTAATTTCGCGCAACGTCATTGTGAGCTGAGTGGTCTGGTCCAACGTAGTGCGGGTAATGCCATCCCGATACTCGCCAATCTTGGCGCCTTCGTTGTTCATGACCGCTTGATACAGCTGATCATGGGCGCTGAAATAGGCCTCTCCTGCTGGTTGCAAGGCACGATAGGTCTGCTCTTCTTCTGCGTCGTTGAAAGCCAAACGGCCATAATCCGACAACGCTTTTAGAAAGCGAGCCTTGGCATCCGAGAAACTGTCGTTCCGTTTGGCGATATCCGCCTGGTCATTGTTGGTCAACGCAATGACCATGGCCAGTTCGGCTCGACGCGCATCCAGCAGCGCAACGTGCATTTGGCTGGCATAGCGAATGGAAGGCACCAGGTTATTGACAATAAGCTGAGTGTTCGCATTCAGGTAGGAGAGCCTGGAGATCCCAAATCCGGCGATGACCAGCACCAATAATGCCAACACCGCAAAACCGGCGCTCAACTTCTGACCTATAGACATATTTTTGAACATGATTGGTATCCTTGGCGGCTAGACGCAAGCCCCTGACATCGAACGTCCGGGCTATCCCCATAGAGCATAGCGCGATGATTGCAAGCGGATGATTTTCATACTATCCGCTGCTCAATATATCGTCCTGCCCGGGGATAGCATGAGGGCCGCCCTGGCAGGAAAATCCACTCAGGACTCATCCGATCAAGGTTATCTTCGGCAGGATACCAATTCCCCCCTCAGCGCCCCATCAGCTGCTGGATATGGCGGTCAAATGCCTGGGGCTCGCCCAGGAAAGAGGACGCTGACAAGGGCGTTACCTTGTCCCCCTGCACCAGCCCCAGAGTCGGGTAACCCTGCCCGCCGAGACGACGCATCCAGACCTGGCTGTCCGCCAGATGGCTTGCCAGATCGACCGCCTGATAAGCCTGCACGAAGGCCTCCTGCGCAATGCCCTGCTCCGCCGCCAGGCTGGTCAGATGCTCGAGAGAACCGATCCAGATGCCATCGCGATAGTGGGACTGCTGGATGCGGTGCAGCATCACCAACCCATTGCCCCCCAGGGATGCCACCGCCAGGATGGCGCGGATCGGCTGCTCCGAGTCCAGCAGCAGCCCATCGCGCAGCAGCAGCTCGTTGAAATAGCGCTCGCCAAAGGGCTGACCGGTCAGCGCCTGGATCCGCTCGTCATGGGGGCGCACATAGTCGCGCAGCGCCTGACCCATGGCCTGGCGGCGACCACCCAGCCAGAGGCCGCCGGCATGCAGTTCGATCTGCAAGCCGGCGACATCGGCCGCGGCTTTCAGCAGCGGGGCGGCACCATAGCACCAGCCACAGAGGGGGTCATAGACATAATGGAGGGTTGTTTGCACTTCGTTCATCATCATTCTCGCTGCAATTCTGGATAAAAAACCGGGCCCTAAGGCCCGGTAAAAAAACACAGGGAAGTAGGCGTCAGGGGGTTACCACTTCATCTCGCCGGTATTGACCTTGGCACCGATGGCCAGACCATCGTCGACCGGCAGGGACGGGTAAGCCTTCTTCAACGCTTCAATCAGCTGCCCGGAGTTCTTGGCCTTGGCCAGCTCCTGCTCAAAGCGCTCTACGTAGTCACGGGTGAAGGTCACGGCTTCGGTACCCTTGGGCGCAGTCCCCAGGAAGTGACCCGGCACCACGCGCTCAGGCTTCAGCGCCAGCAGATTGTTCAGCGCCTTGACCCAGTTGCTGCGAGCGACCTTGGTCTGACTGTCCGCCATCCACACATGTACGCCGCTGTAGACCGGCACACCACCAAAGGCAGTCTTGATGGATGGCGCCCACAGGTAGGCATTCGGAGTGTTCATCTCCTTGATCTCGATCTTCTCGCCATCCAGGGTCAGGTGGCTGGCCGTCATCACTTGCGGTACGGTCAGGCTCTTGGGTGCACCCTTGCCCAGAATGGGGCTCCAGTAGCTCAGCTTGGCATCCTTGGTCTGGTTGATGTGGTCAACCACATGCTGGTCGGCCAGTACCTTGACGTCGGGGAACGCGGCCATGACAGGTTCCAGACCGAAGTAGAAGTCGGGGTCACCGGCACTGATATAGACGGTGGTCAGTTTCTTGCCGCTCTTCTTGATCATATCCACCAGCGCCTGACCGTTTTGCACGTCAAACTGGGCATCGATCAGGATAGCCTCCTTGTCACCGGCCACCAGGGAAGAGGAGACCGGGAAGATGGCCTTCTCGCCAGGGTTGTAGACAGTTACGGTCAGCGGGGCGGCCATGGCGGCACCGCTCAGCAGGGTGGTAGCCAGGGTCAGATTGCGGATCAGGGTATTGTTCATCGGGTATTCCTCATCAAGTCATCAGGGGTTCATCAGATGGACACAGTTTATTGGATCACTTTCGGTACAAATACAGCATAATGAGCGCATCACTGTTGCATTAATCGAACATATAGAGAGCCTGAACATGGATCGACTGACCGCATTGCGGGTCTTTGTCAGCGTAGTCGAACAGGGCAGCCTGAGCGGCGCCGGGGAGAAACTGGAGATGTCGCGCGCCATGGTGACCCGCTATCTGGCGGAGCTGGAGCAGTGGATGGGGGCGCGGCTGCTGCACCGCACCACCCGCCGGCTCAGTCTGACCGGCCCGGGAGAAGAGGCGTTGAACCGGGCCCGGGCCATGCTGGCGCTGGGGGAAGAGATGGAGCAGATCGCCGTGCGCGGCGACGAGGCGCCCAAGGGGCAGTTGCGCATCACCAGCAGCTATTCGCTCTCGGAAGCCCTGCTGGTGGGGGCCGCCAACGACTACCTGGCGCGCTATGCGGGCACCGCCATCGATATCCTGCTACTGGACCGGACCGTCAACCTGGTGGAGGAGCGGATCGATCTCGCCATCCGCATCACCAATGATCTCGATCCCAACCTGGTGGCCCGCCGGCTCGGCACCTGCCACTCCGTGGTCTGTGCCAGCCCGGCCTATCTGGCCAGGCACCCGACACCGCACAAGGTGCAGGAGCTCGCCCTGCACAACTGCCTCACCTACACCTATTTCGGCAAGAGCCTGTGGGAATTTCAGGGGCCGGACGGGCCCGAATCTGTGCCGGTCAGCGGCAACCTCAGCGCCAACATCTCCAACCTGTTGCTGGAGGCGACCCTGGAAGGTGCCGGCATCAGCCTGCAGCCTCGCTATTCCGCCCAGCCCCATCTCGAGACCGGCACTCTGGTACCGCTGCTGGAGCAGTGGCAGCCCAAGCGACTCGGCGTCTACGCCGTCTATGGCACCCGCAAGCAGATGTCACCGCTGTTGCGCAGCTTCCTCGACTTTATGGTGGAACGCATGGCCGCCGACCCCATGTGGCGTGATTAAACCGGCATGAAAAAGGGGCCAGCAGGCCCCTTTCGTTCAATATGCCAGACTCGCTGGCCGCATTCAGGCTTCGAAACCGCTCAGCGGGGCATCGGCCGGCGTCTCCTGCGCCACATCCAGGAAGATCTCCCGATATGCCACATAGATGGAGTAGTTGAGGGCCGGGATCACCACCAGCAGCCCCACCAGCATCAGCGCCGCACCAAACAGCATCAGGATGGCGGCGACTATGCCCCACCAGAGAAAGGGCCACATGTTGGTCAGGCAGCCTTTGAAGCTGAGCTTGGCCGCCTGCAGGATCCCCACGTCGTGGAAATAGATGAGCGCGGGGGCGAAGGTGATGGCCATCAGCACCGGGATCAGCAGCGCCAGCCCCAGCAGCAGGCAGAGCAGCAGCCCCTGGGCCTGGGCCGCCGTGACCACCAGGGATTCGGGATCCTGGGTCAGCAGGGAGGTAAGCCCCCACATGGAGAGCAGCCCCAGGCAGATGAGACCGATCAGGCTGAACAGAGCCAGCACCAGCAGGCCCCCCAGCATCAGCGGGGTCAGCTTGTGGCGAAAACCGGAGAAGAAGTCGGCGAAGCGCAGCGGGTTGCCTTCATAGCCGTGGTGGGCCACCGCCACCCAGCCGGCGCCCCAGACCATGTAGAGCAACTGGGAGATGAGGCTGCCCGCCGGCAGGCGCTCCAGCAGCAGACCGACCGCAAACCAGACGAGAACCATGGCGACGCTGGCCCCCATCCCCTTGTTGAAGATATCGAAGCCGGACCGCACCCAGACCCAGCCACGCCCTATGGGGTGACGGGCGGGTGCTGTGCGCAGGGGGGACAATCCATTCATAACAGTTCCTCGGATGAAAACGGCTGGTTGCCGATTCTAGAGCCATGGGGCCCCCGACTCAATGGCGGGCCGCCGTCGACACCGCAGGTGCACGTCATGGCTGCTTGTATCAGACGTTACGGTTATCATAAGAGACCCCTCTGCAAGGGGCGTTCACTTATTCAAGAGAATCCAAAATGCGTACATCTCACCTGGCGCCGCTGCTGCTGGCCTCCCTGTTGCTCAACCTCTGGCAGTGGCAAGCCGACCACACCGTCGCCCAGCCGGAATCAGACGCCGCCGGCACCGCCCGCTCAGCCCAGTGCGACGCGTCAGCTTCCCAGAGCAGCAGCCAGAACCCGGGGCAAAGCCTGCTGGCCAAGCTGCCCGGCAAGGGCCCCCAGAGCGAGCCAGCGCCCACCCAGGAGGCGCTCCCCCCCAATCCAGAGCTGGAAGCCGCCATCAGCCAGTGGAGCCAGTCGAGCGAAGGGTCCGTGCTGATCGAACGGCTCTATGACGCCGAACAGGGCAGCCAGCTCACCACCGTCTTCGATCGGCTCGACATCGTGGAGGACGTGCGCGGCCAGGTGCAGGAGCAGCTGCGCGAGCTCTATCGCCTCGGCTTCGATCATCCCGACGCCTATGAGCAGGAAAGCCAGCGCATCTGGAGCAACCTCAGCAACCTGCTGGGGGAGGATACCCGCACCCGGCTCGAGCAGGAGATCTACTCGGGCGACACCAACCGCCTGCTGGAGATCCAGGGCCGCCTGGCGGAGCGCGGCGAGCTGCTGGCACCGGCCCAGCGCCAATCCCTGACGCGCCTGTTGAGCGAGGCGAACCAGCAGCTGGCCCAACAGGAGAGCGGCGATGCCGGCACCTATCTGGAGAACCAGCGCGCCTATACCCAGCGGGTACTGGAGAGCAGCCGCGGCTTCCTGAGCCCGGATCAGCTCAAGGTGCTGCAAGACATGCTGGAGCTGGATCTGGTGCGCCAGGAGGTCTCGGTCCAGATGGAGGCCATCTACCAGCGCTTCCAGCCAGCCTCCTGATTTCGTTACCGTTTCGTCTTAGTCAACCCAGCCTGGAATCATCATGAGAGTCGTTTGTTGTCTATTGTTGCTGCTGGCCAGCCAGTCCGCCCTCGCCGAGGGCTTCATCAGCCGCCTGCTCAATCACCCGGTGCCGGGCGGTGTCGCCGTGGTGCCCCTTGGCAGCGAGGCACAGGCCCCGACCGCCCGCTATCAGGGCAAGCCGGTGCTGGTGGTGCGTGAAGAGGGCAAGCGCTGGATTGCCATCGTCGGCATCCCCCTCAAGAGCCAGCCCGGCCCCCACCAGCTGCAGGTGAGCGATGGCCGCACCCTCGACTTCACGGTCGGCAGCAAGCACTACCGCGAGCAGCACATCAAGCTCAAGAACAGCCGCCAGGTCAACCCGCTGGCCGAGGACATGGCCCGCATCAACCGCGAGCTGGCGGAGCAGACCCGCGCCTACCAGACTTTCAGTCCGGCCCAGCCCAGCAACCTGCTGTTCGACAAACCGGTGGAGGGCCCGCTCTCCAGCCCGTTCGGGCTGCGCCGCTTCTTCAACGGCGAGGAGCGCAACCCCTACTCCGGCCTCGACTTCGCGGTCGGTGCCGGCACCCCCATCAAGTCGCCGGCGGCGGGCAAGGTGATCCTGATCGGCAACTACTTCTTCAACGGCAATACGGTGTTCGTCGATCACGGCCAGGGGCTCATCAGCATGTTCTGCCACATGTCGAAGGTCGACGTGAAGCTGGGTCAGAGCCTGCCCCGCGGCGGCATCGTCGGCCGGGTCGGCGCCACCGGCCGCGCCACCGGTCCCCATATGCACTGGAACGTCAGCCTCAACGACGCTCGCGTCGACCCCGCCATCTTCATCGGTGCCTTCAAGCCCTGAGGCCGGAGACCTGTCGCGCGCAGGCCGGGGCGTTCAAAACGAAAAAGGCAGCCGAGGCTGCCTTTTTCATGGCCGAATGACCACCTGTCAGGCAGCGCTGTGCTGGCGTGCCTCCTTGCCCATGGCTCGCCACATCACCAGGACCAACAGGGTGCTGCAGGTGGGCAATGCCAGCCAGACGCCGGATACCCCCCACAGGGAAGAGAAGCCCCACAGAAAGCCGCCGATCAGCACCAGCTTGCCGCCGGTGAGCAGGGAGGCGACGCGGGCCCGATTGATGGCCTGGAAGTAGGTGGCCCCCACCAGCAGCAGGCCCTCCATCGGCAAGCCCCAGAAGTAGAGCCAGATGCCGAGGCTGGCCACTGGCAACAGGGCCGCGTTGTCACCGGCAAACAGGTAGACCACCCCCTCCGGCCAGAGATAGAGCGGCAACATGCCGCACAGGGCCACCAGCAGCGTCACCCCCAGCGCCAGGTTGCGCACCCGCAGCACCCGTGCCCAGTTGCTCGCCCCGGCGTTGAAGCTGGCGATGGGCTGGATGCCCATGGCGATCCCCTCGAAGATGAGATAGAAGAAGGCCTCGCTGTAGCTGATGACGCCGTAGGCGGCCACGTGCAGTGAAGTGCCGACCGAGAGCAGCGCCTTGTTGTGCAGCGCCAGCACCACCGACAGGTAGAGGTACATCAGAAAGCTCGACACCCCGAGTCGCAATGTCTCTCCCATCAGCCGCCAGTCGGGCTGCAGGGTATCCCAGCGAATGCGCAGCTGGCTGCGCGGCGTGAAGAAGTGCCACAGGCACAGGCCGCCGGTCACCGCCTGGGAGAGCATGGTGGCGATGGCGGCCCCCGCCAGTCCCCAGGGGATCACCGCCATCAGCAGATAGTCGAGCAGCACGTTGAGCACGCCGCCCCCCACCAGGATCCAGGTGGTGAGGCCGGGTCGCCCATCGTTGCGCAGCAGGGCGGTAAAGGCCATGGAGAGCACCGCGAACACCCCGAGCCAGGCGTACCACTGCAGATAGGCGTATCCGGCGTCGAAGATGGTCCCCTCCGCCCCCATCCACATCAGCATCTCGTCACCGTAGTGGATACCGATGAAGGCGAGCAGCGCCGAGGCGATGAGCACCATTACCAGCGCGTTGCCGACGATGTGACGGGCCCTGGTCTGCTCCCCCTTGCCCAGATAAAACGAGGCGAGCGCCGAGGAGCCCATGCCGATCAGCGCCCCCACCGCATAGAGCACGGCGCAGATGGGGTACGCCAGCATCATGCCGGCGAGGCCATCCTGGCCCAGAATATGGCCGACGAAGATGCCGTCTATGGTGACATAGATGCCGGTGACCAGCATGGCGGCCACGGTCGGAGTGACGTAGCGCCAGAACAGGCGGGAAAGGGGGGCCGTGCCCAGATCGACTGCGAACATAGGATGCTCAATGGAGGGGAAAACGGCCGGAATGATAGCCAAAGAGGGCCGGGATCGCCCGTTATTTATGTTACAAATCATTAATATGGAAAACTTTACCCGCCCAGGCCCCTGCTTTAGGCTAGGGCGACTCCACCTGAACGGAAACGTGCGCCATGTTGCAACGCCTGCTCTCCCTGCTGCTCTGCCTTACTCTTCTTTCTCCCCTTGCCCAGGCCGATGACGCCATCACCCAGGTGGAAGAGCTGCTGCAGAGCGTGCCCAAGACGGACACCCCGGAGAACCAGAAGCTGCGGGAGAGCTACCAGCAGGCGCTGCAATTTGCCCGGGAGGCCCAGCGCTACCGCGAGCAGGGCAAGGCCTATCAGCAGGTGCTCATCGATTATCCCAAGGAGTCGGCCCGCCTCAAGGAGAGCCTGCACAACTACCAGCCCCAGCCTCGCCCTGCCCTCTCCTCCCTGAAGGAGGAGGCGCTGCGCCAGGCCATCGGCCTGAGCAGCAACCGCCAGCTCAACCTGCGCAAGGAGCGCCAGGGGGTGATGGACAGCCTCAACCAGCTGGAGAGCACCGGCCAGGAGTATCACCTGCGGGTCGACGAGCTACGCAAGCAGTTGCAGCAGACCCGTGCCCTGCTCGATCGGCTCAGCTTCAGCAGCGAGTCTGACCGCCAGCAGGATGCCCAGCAGCTGGTGACCCGCCTCAAGGAGCAGAGCCTCTCCGACCGGATCCAGATGCTGGAGCTGGAGCAGCTCTCCGCCCAGCAGCGCAACGACCTGGGCAAGCTCAGGCTGCAGGAGCTCAACCTCGCCATCACCGACGAGGACGAGTGGCAGACCAGCCTGCTCAACCAGCAGAACCAGCTGCGCCGCGACAAGACAGAACAGGCACTGGCGGAGAGCGAGCGCCTGCGCAAGCAGCTCACCTCCGACATGCCGCTGCTGCTGGAGCAGCAACAGCAGAATCAGGCGCTCTCCATCCAGCTCGGCGCGCTCGAAGATCAGATTGAGCGGGTGCAGGACGAGCAGCGGGTGATCGACACGAACCTCTCGACCCTGAACGACCTGGTCAACTCGGTGCGCGAGCAACTGGAGTGGCTGCAGATCAGCAACGCCTACGGCGAGAACCTGCGCAGCAAGCTCTCGGATCTGCCCGCCTACTTCCCCCTCGACAAGCTGGAGTCGGCCATCGTCAACGCCCGCATGGCCAAATACCAGTACGAGACCGAGCAGGATGCCCTCAAGGATCCGCGTCAGCTGCGCGATCAGCTGCTGACAACCGACGGCATCACCCTGGATCGCGCCCAGCTGGCGGTGCTCGACAACCTGCTCAAGGCCAGACGGCAGCTGCTGACCCGACTCAACGACGCCGCCGACAGCCTCATTCAGGAGCAGACCCGGCTCAAGCTGCTCTACAGCCGCCAGAACAGCAAGATCGACGAGATCCGCGAGCTCAGCGCCAGCCACCTGTTCTGGATGCCGGACGTGCGCCCGCTCACCCCGGCCGTGCTGCTCGGGGTGCCGGCCGCCCTCGGTCTCGCCCTCAACCCGGTCAACTGGTTGCAGCTGCCCCAGGCCATCGCCGAGAACAACCCCATCACCCTCACCTTCGCCGGTATCGGCATCCTGGTGCTGGCCTGGTGCTGGTTCAAGCTGGCTCGCCACCTGACCCACTACAGCCAGTACATAGCGCCCCGCATCGGCAAGGTGACCCAGGACAAGTTCAGCCTCACCAGCCGACTGCTGATGCGCTCTCTGCTGGCCTCCCTGCCGCTGCCCGCCATGGTGCTGATGGTGCGTGGCCTGCTCGACGGCGCCTGGCAATACCCGTTCGCGGTGGCGGTGGCCCGCGGCCTCGGCGAGATCTGGTTCCTGCTGCTGGCGCTCTTGATGGCCCGCCACCTGACGCTGGAGAAGGGGATCCTGATCCTCCATTTCCGCTGGCAGAAGGAGCGGGTGCAGAAGGTGTGGAGCCAGTTTCGCACCCTGCTGCTGGTAATCATCCCGAGTTTCTTCGTGCAAGGCATGGCCAACAGCTATCAGGAGCACGCCTTCTACGATTCCCTCGGCCGGCTGTCCTTCATCGTCGGCGCCCTCTGGCTGCTGCTGTTCTTCGCCCGCCTCAACCGGGAGCGGCTGCCGCTCACCTGGGGCCAGGCCGACATGAGCAAGCCCCACCTGCTGCACCACTTCATCTGGAACAGCCTGATGCTAGCGCCGCTGCTGGCGGTGATCGGCTCTCTACTCGGCTACTTCTATACCTCCCGCATCCTGCTGCGCCAATTAGAGCTGAGCCTGCTGATGGGGCTGGGTTGCCTGCTCGTCTACTATCTGGCGCACCGCTGGATGCTGATCCAGCGTCGTCGACTCGCCTTCGAGCGAGCCAAGAGCAAGCGCGCCGAGATCCTGGCCCAGCGCGGCCGGGAAGAGGGACACGACGAGCTCAGCTCCGAGATCCCGGACGTGGTGGAGGACACCGAACTGGATCTGGACACCATCAGTGCCCAGTCCCTCGGGCTGGTGCGCACCCTGCTGATGCTGGGCTTCACCATGCTGGTGGTGGTGCAGTGGTCCGAACTCAACTCGGCGTTCAGCTTCCTGCGCAGCATCGAGGTGTGGCAGGTAAGCAGCAAGATCGGCGGCATCGAGCAGGTCGTCGCCATCACCCTGCAGGATCTGATGCTGACGGCATTCACCTTCATCCTGACCGTGGTCACCGCCCGCAATCTGCCGGGCCTGATGGAGCTGACCCTGCTCCAGCACCTGAGCCTCTCCCCCGGCACCGGCTTCGCCATCACCACAGTGACCAAGTACATAGTGCTGGTGGTGGGGGCGCTGACCGGCTTCTCCATTCTCGGCATCGACTGGTCCAAGGCGCAGTGGATGGTGGCGGCCCTCTCCCTGGGCCTGGGTTTCGGGCTGCAGGAGATCTTCGCCAACTTCGTCTCCGGCCTCATCATACTGTTCGAGAAACCGATCCGGCTCGGCGACACTGTCACCATCCGCGAGCTGACCGGCACCGTCACCAAGATCAAGACCCGCGCCACCACCATAGTGGATTGGGACAGGAAGGAGATCATCGTCCCCAACAAGGCCTTCATCACCGAGCAGTTCATCAACTGGTCGCTGTCCGACGCCATCACCCGGGTACGGCTGCGCATCCGCATCGGCCTGACCCAGGAGCCGAGAAAGATACAGACCATTCTGGAAGAGTCGATCAAGGCCTCCACCCTGGTGCTGGAGACCCCCTCCCCCGAGGTGTTCCTGATCGAATTCACCGACTCGGCGCTGATCTACGAGATCCGGCTCTACGTGAACAGCATGGATCACCGCATGCCCATCACCCACGAGGTCCACTCGCTGGTGCTGGAGAAATTGCAGCAACAGGGGCTGGGGCTGCCGCACCAGCAGATCGACATTCGTCTGAGCCGGGCCTGAGTCGCCCTCACAGGAGCACAACATGCAGATCATCGCCCATCGCGGCGCCAGCGGACTGGCACCGGAGAACACCCTCAAGGCCATCAGGCTGGCGCTGACGCTGGGGGCTGGAGCCATCGAGATCGACGTGCAGCAGGCCGACGGCGAGCTGTGGGTCTTCCATGACCGAAGACTGGAGCGCTGCACCGACGGCCGCGGCGTGCTGACGGCCCAGTCACGCACCTATCTGGCGAGCCTGAATGCCGGCGAGGGAGAGGGGATCCCGACCCTGTGGCAGGTGATGGAGGCCATCGCCGGCCAGGCCGAGCTGCATATCGAGCTGAAAGGAGCACAAACAGCCGACGAGGTGGCCCGACTGACCCGGCGCGCTGAGGCCGAGCTTGGTTTCACGACCGCCCAGTGGGTCGTCTCCTCCTTCCACCATCCCGAGCTCGCCCGCTTCGCCGCACTGCGCCCCGAGATCAGGCTGGGGGCTCTCACCTCCACCATCCCCCTCACCCAGGCGGCCTTTGCGGCCGAGCTGGGTGCCTGGTCGCTCAACTGCGACGTGGATTTTGTCGATCAACAGCTGGTACAGGATGCCCACAAACGCGGGCTAAGAGTGTTGGTCTATACGGTCGATGAACCCGCCGATCAAGCGATGCTGGCCGCCATCGGCGTCGACGGCATCTTCACCAACCGGCCGGATCGTTTTCTGCCATCCGCCAAATTGGACTCATTGTGTCGGGGGTGATCGATAACCGCTGATTTAAGCTATAAATTTAATGGCGCACCGGGATACAAAAAGTTCGACTTTGGCCGATACAGTGTTGGCCCATAACAATAAAACCACACATCGCAGACTGAAGCTCACAAGGATGTAAACATGAACTTATCCATCAAGAACAAGCTTGTCCTCGCCATCGGGGTCATTATCCTGGTCATAACAGGCCTGCAGGTCTGGTACAACACAAGTCAACTGAAAAGCGAGACCCGGCGTCTGATCTGGAGCTTCATCGACGACAGCTCGGTCTCGAACGTGAAAGGCATCTCCCGCTGGCTGGACGCCCGCATCGGCATGGTCACCGCCACCAAGGAGGCCTTCGCCAAGGAAGACGAACCCATCAGCCATCTGGCCCAGACCATGAACGCAGGCAACTTCGACCTGGTCTACGTGGGCACCAAGGATGGCAAGATGATTCAGAGCAAGCCGACCGACCTGCCGGCCGGCTATGACCCCCGTCAACGTCCCTGGTACAAGGACGCCATGGCAGCCGGCAAGCTGGCCATCACCTCGCCTTATGCCGATATCACCACGGGTCAGCTGATCATCACCATCGCAGAGCCCTTCACCCGGGGCAACACTCAGGGGGTCATCGCCGGTGACGTCTCCATCGATGCCCTGGTACGCGATGTGCTGGCCCTCAATTCGGAAGGCACCTACGCCATCCTGGTTGACGGTAATGGCACCATCATCGCCCACCCGGACAAGGAGCTGGCGCTCAAGCCGGCCACCGCCCTTTCCCCCGATCTGACCGCAGCCAAGGTCAACGAACTGGCCCATGACAACACCATCTCCGAGATGGAGATCAGCGGCAAACCCAGCGTGTTCGACCTGACCGAGATCCCGAACACCAACTGGTATTTCGGCATCGTGGTGGACGAAGCGGTCGCCTACCAGTCCGTCTCCCGCATGGTCACCTCCGCCCTGTTGCAAGGCCTGCTGACCATCCTCATCGTGGCCGGTTTCTCCTACGTCGCCATCAGCGGCTCCCTGGCACCACTGAAGACCCTGGGCGATGCGATTGCCGATCTCTCCCGCGGCAACGGGGATCTGACCCGCCGCGTCAAGATCGAGCGGGAAGACGAAGTGGGTATAGTCGCCAAACACGTCAACACCTTCATCGACCGCATCCACGTGATGGTGCAGGACATCTCCAACTCCTCCGGGCAACTGAACCAGCAGGCCAAGTCGTCCCACAACATGGCGGAGAAATCGAGCCAGGGTCTGGCCCGCCAGCAAAACGAGATCTCCCAGATCGCGACTGCGGTGCACGAGATGTCCGCCACCGCGGTGGAAGTGGCCAGCAACGCCGAGCAGACCGCCGATGCGGCCCGCAGCTCCTCCAGCAGCTGTGAGCACGGCAAGCAGGTGATCGCCCGCAACCAGCGCTCCATCACGGATCTCGCCACCCAGGTCAAACAGGCTTCCGGCATCATTCAGGAACTGGAGAAGAACGCTCAGGAGATCAACACCATCCTCTCCACCATTCAGGGCATCGCCGAGCAGACCAACCTGCTGGCTCTGAACGCCGCCATCGAGGCAGCCCGTGCCGGCGAGCAGGGTCGCGGCTTCGCGGTGGTGGCCGACGAGGTGCGGGTGCTGTCACAGCGCACCCACAGCTCCACCGTCGAGATCCGCAACATGATCGAGACCCTGCAGCGCAACACCCAGGGCGCCGTCAGCACCATGCACGAAGGCCAGCTGCTGGCCCAGAACAGCGTGGAAGATGCCAACGATGCCACTCAGGCACTGGAGCAGATCACCGCCTCCATCAACCAGATCTCCGACATGGCGACCCAGATCTCCAGCGCCGCCGAGGAGCAGCGGGCCGTTACCGACGAGGTAAGCCGCAACATCCAGGCAGTCAAGGACGTCTCGGACGAGCTGGCGGTCGATGCCGACAGCTCACGCCATCTCTCTGAACAACTTAAAAATATTTCAGGTGAACTGAGCAATCAGGTCGGCATGTTCCGCATCTGATGCAGATCGACAAAAGGGGCCATGCAGGCCCCTTTTTTTATGAAAAAATGCTTTGGTTTCAATAGTTATTACCACATCAACCCGCAGGGATTACCGACTCTCCTGCACGACACCGGTCAGCCCTCGATCCTGCAACAGCTGACTCACCACGATCTTCGGATTAGTTTTTTGAACTCAACCACCACATTCTTCTATCCGTGAATAATTCTTATTAAATATTTTTGATAAAAAACTTAAAAACTTTGGGGGTAATACCTAAAAAGAGAGGTGTTTCTCATTTTTTTGAAAGAAAACTACGTATAATCCTGAGCTTAAAATAACCATAGTAATGACAGCGGCTGATACCGATAACTGCAGGATGGCGATAATTACGGCGTTTTCATCCAAGGAATGGGGTGATTTTGATAAAGATCACCATTGCCAAGCACTAAAACAGACCAGTTTGACTTGCATCAAGCCTGAATTTTTTTCATAGAGCAAAATCGTGCCCAGCAAATCTATCCCTAAGGAGGCAGATGTGGATATTATCAAGACCGATGTCGCCATCATCGGTGCTGGTGGTGGTGGCCTGCGTGCCGCAATCGCCATAGCGGAAGCTCACCCGGAGCTGGAGATCTCCCTGATCTCCAAGGTCTACCCGATGCGCAGCCACACGGTGGCCGCAGAGGGCGGCGCCGCCGGTGTCGTCCGTGATGATGACTCCCTCGAAAACCACTTCAACGACACCGTCTCCGGTGGCGACTGGTTGTGTGAGCAGGACGTGGTCGACTACTTCGTCAACAATGCCACCAACGAGATGATCCAGCTGGAGCACTGGGGTTGCCCCTGGAGCCGCAAGCCGGACGGCAAGGCCAACGTGCGCCGTTTCGGCGGGATGAAGATCCCCCGCACCTGGTTCGCGGCAGACAAATCCGGTTTCCACATTCTGCACACCCTGTTCCAGACCTCCATCAAGTACCCGAGCATCAAGCGCTTCGACGAGCACTTCTGCATGGATCTCATCGTGGAAGATGGTCGCGTCCAGGGCGTACTGACCTTTGACATCCAGAACGGCATCACCCGCTTCATCCAGGCCAAATCCGTCATTTTGGCCACCGGTGGCGCCGGCCGTGTCTATCGCTACAACACCAACGGCGGCATCGTCACCGGTGACGGCATGGCGCTGGCCTACCGCCACGGCGTACCGCTGCGCGACATGGAGTTCGTCCAGTACCACCCGACCGGTCTGCCGGGCACCGGCATCCTGATGACCGAAGGTTGTCGTGGTGAGGGTGGCATCCTGCTCAACAAGGATGGCTACCGCTACCTGCAAGACTACGGCTTGGGCCCGGAAACTCCGGTCGGCCAACCGAAGAACAAGCACATGGAGCTGGGTCCCCGTGACCGTCTCTCCCAGGCCTTCTGGCAGGAGCAGCAGAAAGGCCGCGTGATCCAGGGCCCGATGGGCGACGTGGTTCACCTCGACCTGCGCCACCTCGGCGAGAAGTACCTGAAGGAGCGTCTGCCCTTCATCTGCGAACTGGCCAAGGCCTACGTAGGTGTGGATCCGGTCAAGGAGCCGATCCCGGTACGTCCGACTGCCCACTACACCATGGGCGGCATCGAGACCAACGGCGCATGCGCCACCCGTCTGCCGGGCCTCTATGCCCTGGGCGAGTGTGCCTCCGTCGGTCTGCACGGCGCCAACCGTCTTGGTTCCAACTCCCTGTCCGAGATCGTGGTGTTCGGCAAGGTGGCCGGTGAGCACGCCGGTGAATTTGCCAAGACCCAGTCTCACGGCAACACCCAGGCGCTGGCCGCCAAGGCCGAGGCGCTGATCAAGCAGCACCTCTCCCTGCTCGACATCGACGGCACCGAAAACCCGGCCGATATCCGCA
Source organism: Aeromonas sp. FDAARGOS 1408 (assembly GCF_019048665.1). Lineage (NCBI taxonomy): Bacteria > Pseudomonadati > Pseudomonadota > Gammaproteobacteria > Aeromonadales > Aeromonadaceae > Aeromonas > Aeromonas sp. FDAARGOS 1408. Next base: position 2,986,336 of record NZ_CP077394.1, read on the forward strand.
ACGAACTGGGCATGTCCATGGAAGCCGGGGTCGGTATCTACCGTACCGAAGAGCTGATGCAGGGCACCATCGACAAGATCAACGAGCTGAAAGCCCGTTACAAGAAGATCAAGATCAACGACAAGTCCTCCGTCTTCAACACCGATCTGCTGTACGCCATCGAACTGGGCTACATGCTGGACGTGGCCGAAGCCATGGCGCACTCCGCCATCAACCGGAAAGAGTCCCGCGGTTCCCACCAGCGTCTGGACGGTTACGAGGAGCGCGATGACGTCAACTTCCTCAAGCACACTCTCTCCTTCTACAACGGCGAAGGGGCCCCGACCATCGACTATTCCGATGTGAAGATCACTAAATCCCAACCGGCCAAGCGCGTGTACGGTTCCGAGGGTGAGAAACAAGACGAGGCTAAGAAGAATGGCTGAGATGATCGAAATTGAAATCCTGCGCTACCGTCCCGAGCAGGATAACGAGCCCTGGATGCAAACCTTCCAGGTGCCCTACCTCAAAGAGATGTCCCTGCTGGATGCGCTGCAATACATCAAGGATCATCTGGACTCTACCTTAAGCTTCCGCTGGTCCTGCCGGATGGCGATCTGCGGCTCCTGCGGCATGATGGTCAACGGCATTCCGAAACTCGGTTGCAAGACCTTCCTGCGCGACTACCTGCCGGGCAAGATGACTATCGAGCCGCTCAACAACTTCCCGATCGAGCGCGATCTGGTGGTCGACATGTCCGACTTCATCGAGAAGCTGGAGAGCATCAAGCCCTACATCATCCCGTCTGAGCCGCGCAACCTGTGCGATGGCGAGTACACCCAGACCCCGGCTGACATGGCGAAGTATCACCAGTTCTCCATGTGCATCAACTGCGGTCTGTGCTACGCGGCCTGCCCGCAGTATGGCATCAACAAGAAGTTCACCGGTCCGGCGGCCCTGGCACTGGCCTACCGCTACAACGCCGACAACCGCGACAGTGCGTCCAAAGAGCGGATGAAAATCATCAGCCAGGACGAGGGCGTCTGGGGTTGCACCTTCGTGGGCTACTGCTCCGAAGTGTGCCCGAAAGGCGTGGATCCGGCGGCGGCCATCCAGCTTGGCAAGGTCGAGAGCGCCAAGGACTACATGATCGCCATGTTCAAGCCAGATTGAGAGCAGGAATGAGACCATGAACAACACCAATAGCAAACGTAAGCCTTACGTCCGCGAAATGAAGAAAGACTGGTGGCTGAAGAATGCCTTCTACACCGGCTACATGATCCGCGAAGGCACCAGCATCTTCGTCTCCATCTACGCCGTCGTGCTGATGTGGGGTCTGCTGCGGCTGGTACAGGGTCAGGAGGCGTTCAACGGCTGGCTGGAATCCCTGCAAAGCCCGATCGCCATCCTGTTCCATGTCATCGCCCTGGCAGCCTGCCTGTTCCACGCCAAGACCTGGTTCGCCCTGGCGCCGAAAGCCATGCGCATCTTCCGTGGCGAAGACCTGGTGCCGGAGAAGCCGATCGTCATCGCCCAGTATGTGGCGCTGGCGGTGGTATCCCTGCTTGTCCTGATCATCGTGGCCTGAGGAGAAAACAATGAGACGTTCTGACGAGCCTGGTTATTGGTGTCTGTTTGGTACCGGGCTCTCATTCAGAAACGTTGGCCACGATCACTCAATCATGATTTGAGGAAAAAATATGAGACGTTCTGACGAGCCTATATATTGGGGTCTGTTTGGTGCCGGCGGCATGGTCGTTGCCATGCTGCTGCCGGTCATTGTCCTCATCACAGGTCTGCTGGTGCCCATGGGCATCATGGACGTGGAGACCATGAGCTACGAGCGCGTGCTGGAATTCGCCAGCTCCTGGTGGGGTGCCTGCATCCTGCTGGCCATCATCGCCCTGCCCATCTGGCACGGCATGCACCGCATCTACCACGGCCTGCATGACTTGGGGATCCACACCACCAAGCTGCACCACTATGTGTTCTATGGCTTCGCCTTCCTGGTGTCCGCCATCACCCTGGGTCTGCTGATGGTGCTGGTGTTCCAGTAAGCACATCCAGACTGCATGACAAACCGGGCCAAGTGCCCGGTTTTTTATTGCCCGCCCGAAAGCCCGTCAGCCCCCCCTCAATAATCTCGGTAAAACAGAACTTTTAACCAACAATACCAAGATCACCATCACATAAAACCAACATCATACTAATATGCAGTGAACTAGCTTGACCACCATCAATTAATCAAAAGACGCAACCGCATAATTTCCTCTGACTAAACGCTTATTCAGAGGGAGTTAAATCATGACTGACAAATCACGCTCGGTAACAATAGGCAGTTACCTGGCACTGGCGTTCGCCATCGTATTCTTCTCGGGACTGCTGCAGTCCAACCAGTGGTACGGAGTATTCGACTTTACCACGCTGAACGGCTCGTTCGGCACCATGGTTCAGAGCGTCAGCGAGAACGGCGACGGCCTCAAGACCGCCATGACCGACATGCGCGGCAAGGGGGGCAACGGCGCCCGCGACGGCTTCCTGTTTGCCCTGACCCTGATCCCCACCGTGATGTTCGCCCTCGGCATGATCAATGTGCTGGAACACTACGGCGCCCTGGATGCCGCCCGCAAGCTGCTGACCCCACTGCTGCGACCGCTGATGGGGATCCCGGGCAATACGGGGTTGGCGCTGATCGCCTCCCTGCAGAGTACCGACGCCGGCGCCGCCATGACCCGCCAGCTCAAGGATGAAGGGCTCATCAGCAAGCGCGAGACCGACGTCTTCACCATGTTCCAGTTCTCCGCCGGTGCCACCATAGTCAACTTCTTCTCCTCCGGCGCCGTGCTGTTCACCTTGACCCTGGCCGATGGCAGCCCGGCAGTCAGCTCCTCCATCGGTCTCGCCGTGGTGGTGATGTTTGCCTTCAAATTTGTCGGTGCCAACCTGTTTAGGGTCTACCTCAACCTGACCGAAGGCAAAAACAGCAACAACACCCAGCACGCCACGACCCCCAGCACCCAGGAGCAATCCAAATGAGCCAGGCCAACGTCAAAAAACCCATCGTCACCGATATCTTCGTCGAAGGGGCCAAGAAGGGATGGGTCATCGCCACCACCTCCACCGTGCCCAACGTGCTAATGGCCTTCGTCATCATCAAGGCGCTGCAGATCACCGGCGCCCTGGACGCCATGGGTGCCATCTTCTCCCCCATCATGGCGGTGTTTGGTCTGCCCGGTGAGGCAGCTGCCGTGTTGATCGGCGCCTGGATGTCCATGGGCGGCGCGGTCGGCGTGGTCATCACCCTGTTCGATCAGGGCATACTCAACGGCACCCATATCGCCATCCTGGCCCCCGCCATCTACCTGATGGGCTCCCAGGTGCAGTACATGGGCCGCATCCTCGGCTGCATCGGCACCGAAGGGCGCTACATCCCCATCATGATCGCCATCTCTGTGCTCAATGCCTTCGGCGCCATGCTGTTGATGAACATCCTTCTCTGACCCTTTTCGAACAACCACATAGGTGGAGCAACCGATGACTTTTTCTCTGGATGAATACCTGGCCGAGCTGGCCCCTCTCGTCAACCTGGATTGCGGCTCATTGCATCAGCCAGGCATCGCCGCAGTGGCAGATATGATGGCCGCCAAATACGAGGCCATGGGTGGCTGGTACGTCAAGCGGGTTGACTGCGGGGTAGCAGGCGTAGGACTGGAAATTCGCAACCAGCCTGATGCCGAAAGGATCGATGTGATGTTGATTGGCCATATGGACACCGTCTTCCCCCTCGGCACCGCCGCCACCCGCCCGCTGAGCGTTGATGGCGAGCGAGCTTACGGCCCCGGCGTCTCCGACATGAAATCCGGCCTGCTCAACATCGTCTATGCCCTGCGCACCCTGCCCCGCGAAGTGCGCGACAGCCTGAGCATCTGCGTCTGCATGAATCCGGATGAAGAGATTGGCTCCCTGCACTCCAGCGACTGGCTGGCCTCGGTGGCCAAACAGGCCCGTCAGGTGCTGGTGGCCGAAGCAGCCCGTGCCGACGGCTCCCTGGTCAAGGCCCGCAAGGGGATGGCCCGCTATCGTCTCGATTTCACCGGCAAGGCGGCCCACGCGGGCAACGAGCCGCAGAAGGGGCGCAGCGCCATCACCGAGCTGGGTCACTGGATCCTGGCCATCAATGCCCTCACCAATTTCGAGAGTGGCACCACCCTCAACATCGGCATCGTCGAAGGGGGCACTGGCGCCAACATAGTGCCGGCCCACGCCAGCGCCGTAGTAGATGTGCGCTTCTGGGACAACCAGGAGTACTGCCAGGTCAACGACCAGTTACTGACCCTGGCCGAGCGCCCCCATCTGAAAGGGGTCGCCATCAAGCTGACCCGTGAGGCGCACAAGCCAGCCATGATGCCGTCAGAGGGCACCCAGGCACTTATGGCCATCGTGGAGGAGTGCGGTCAGGAGTTGGGTCTGCCCATCTGCTGGCAGGAGGTCGGTGGCGGCTCCGATGCCAACCTGACCGCCGCCCTCGGCATTCCGACCCTGGACGGCCTGGGCCCCATCGGCGCAGGTTTCCACAGTGACGAGGAGTATCTGGACCTGGCGAGCATAGCCCCGCGCATCGAGCTGCTGGTGAGGGTGTTGACCCGTATCGCGAACTGACATCGGCATTCATAAAAAGAGGATCCAGCCGGTTTACATCGGCTGGCTCCTCTTTTCTCGTCCTACTGACAGGCTGTCTGCCGGCTACTCCATCGGCGGCAAAAAACGGCGCATCACCTCGTCGCTGTAACCGCTGTCCTGAAACTCGATCAGCAACTGGTTGAGGCGGGTCACCAGCTCATAGGAGCGCGGCGAGCCCTTGCTCACCAGCAGATAGAAGCCCTTGCGGCTGGGCAGGGCGAGGTGGAGCAGGCCGCTCTCGCTCTGGTAGATGCCAAGGCCGATACCGCTCATCAGGGGTTCAATCTCGCTGGGCAAAAAGTCACAGCGATCGCGCCCCAGCATGTCCAGCGCCTGCTGCAACTGCTTGAGCCGTCGCGGCTCCTGCGCCAGCCCGTAGGGGGCATAGTTGTAGCCGAGCACCCCGCACACCCGTGAGCGATTGACCGTCTGCAGATCGGGCGCCTCGGGGAAGCGCCGCTTGAGGTAGAAAAATCCGAGGTGGGTGTAGTAAAGCGGCACGCTGTAGAAAGCATATTCCGCCCGCTCCGGCTTGTAACTGGCATCCCAGGTCAGCTCGCACAAGCGGTTCTGGCGATAGTCGGCCAGCTCCTGCTGCACCCTTGCCCAGGGCAGATAGCGGATCTTGTAGGACAAACCGAGCCGCTTCAGGGCCTCGAGCACCTGGGTTGTGGCAGAGCCGGTGAGACGGCCGGTATCGGGCACGCCATCCTTGCGCTCCCAGTAGGTGAAGGGGGCCCACTCGTTGCCCTCCCCCAGGCAGATCTGCACCTCGGGCTGGGCCGCCTCCACCAGCCCGGTCAGGCCCCATCCCAGCAGCAACAACATGGCTCGCGTCATTGTCTCCCTCCTTCGCCTCCCTTACAGCTTAGTGCAGACGGGGGTGATGCTCCCCGTCAGGGTGCCCCCTCCTGCCACAGGGCCAGCAGGGGCGCGGGGATGGCGCCGTAGCGCAAGGTCGGAGTCTGGTGCCAGTCGGCCAGCCGCTGCAGCGCTTTGGCCAGCTCCTGCGCCAAGGTTCGGGTCACCCTGACCCCCGCCTCCAGATAGAGACTCTTTATCTCGAAGATCTCCTGCTGGCGATGGGCCTTGGCGTCCATCCTGCCCACCAGCTTGCCGCGATGCAGCAGCGGCAGCACGAAGTAGCCGTACTGGCGCTTGGGGGCCGGGGTATAGCACTCGATGCGGTAGTCAAAGCCAAACAACTCGCTGGCCCGCTTGCGATCCCAGACCAGAGGGTCAAACGGTGACAAGGCCGTGGTATGGGTCGCCTTGAGGGTGCCAGCCTGCGCCCTGGCCAACTCCTCGGCCAGGGAGGCGTGCACGAAGGCGCCGTGCTGCCACCCCTCCACCCGCACCGGCAACAGCTCCCCTTCGTCCGCCAGCTGATGGAGCAGGGCGTCGTATTTGCCGCGTCGCAACCGATAGTAGTCGGCCACCCAGCCGGTCTTGACCAGCCCCAGCGCCCGGCAACTGGCTCGCACCATGTCCCTTTGCGCCTGTTCCGGGCTCGGCAGATCCCGCGCGTCGCGCCACTCGGGCATCACCCGCTCGGCCAGATCGTAAACCCGCTGGAAGTTGCGCCGCTCGCGCACCATCAGCTGGCCTGCGGTGAACAGCACCTCCAGATGGCGCTTCTCCGGCTTCCAGTCCCACCAGCCATTGCCCTTGCCCCCCTTGCGTTCAAAATCGGCCGCCCGCACCGGGCCATGCTGGCGAATGCGCTCGATGATATCGCCGATCTCCTGCTGATGGGTGGCGAGCCAGTTGGCCGAAAACTTCCAGCCCATGGCGGCGGGATCCAGCATGCGGTGGCGCAGCAGGCGGTAATCCTCCCGTGGCACGAAGCAGGCCTCGTGGGCCCAGTATTCGAATAGATCGCCATCGGCCAGCAACTGCTCCAACCAGCGCGGATCGTACTGCCCCAGCCGGCTGAACAGCACCAGGTAAGGGCTGCGGGCCACCACCGAGATAGTGTCTATCTGCAGCAGCGCCATGCGGCGGATGGTGGCCAGCAGATCGGCCGGTTTCGCCTTGCCGCGGCGCGGCGTCAGCAGCCCCTGGGCCGCCAGTTGTAGATGACGGGCGTCTTGCAATGAGAGGTGGGGGATCGACATGGAAATAGGGGCATCCGTTCCTGAGTATCGGGCCACCAGCATGCCCAACTCATGGCCAAATGAAAACGCCCGGCTCAGGGTTTGGTGATGACCGCCACATCCGCGTGAGGAAACTCGACCTGTGCCTGCCAGCGGGTCGCCAGGGTGCGAAAGGAGGCCTCGGCAAAGAAGACGATGTGGGTCGGATCGTGGCGGTAGCGCCACTGCCGGAAGCGCTCGTCCCCCAGCACCCGCTGGGTCTGCAGCACCAGCAGACCGCCGGGCTTGAGGCAGCCCCACAGCGTCTCCAGCACGGCGCGCGGCTCGGCGATGTGCTCGATCACCTCGGTGCTGGTGATGAAGTCATACTGCCGCGTCAGCAACTCGGGCTCGTCGGCATAGAACTTGTCGTAGCCCGCCATCTGGTAGCCCGCCTCCCGCCCCATGGCGATGAGCGCCGGGCCCGGGCCGCAGCCAAAATCGAGGCCGCTGGCCGGCGGAGGCAGGCGGCGCAGCACCTCGCCGAAGGCACGCAGCAAAAAGGCGCGATAGCGGGGGTCATCCACCTGGTTGTCGTGGCCGTCATAGACCGCCTTCTCGCGCGCGGGATCCAGGTGCTCGACCGCATCCAGCCAGACCAGCTCGCAGGCCCGGCAGCGATGGTAGAGCTTGCCGGCCACCGGCAGCTCATAGGCATCGGTGGCGCAGCAGAGCGGGCAGGATAAGGGGGTCATGGCATCTCCTCTCGAAAGCGGGGCGGTCAAAAGTGGCCGCAGCTTGCCTGCCTGTCTGGCGGCTGACAAGGTTTTTGTCCGGCTGCCCCGCAATCGGGTCACAGCTTTACCTCTCTTTTCAACCAGTTGCATCTGTGTGAAACAGATTTTTTACCTCTTAAGGGTTTCTTAAGTTTGCCCCTTTAGTCTGATGACAATCGACAAGAAGGAGCCATCCATGACCACCGACATTCAAGCCCCCTATCGGCTGGCACTGGCCGATACCCCGCAACAGGTCATGGCACTGCAGGGCTACATCCAGGCGGCCTACAGCCAGGAGTTCAACGCCCGCATTCCCCATTTTCTGCCCTGCCTGCTCGGCCTCTACCGGGCCGACGGCCTGCTGGCCGGCGCCTGCGGTCTCAAGCTGGCCGGCAGCGAGCGCCTCTATCTGGAACAGTATCTGGATCAGCCCATCGAGGCCGCCATCGAAACCCGGCTCGGTGCCCCCGCCCGGCGGGATCGCATCGTCGAGGTGGGCAACCTCGCCTGCAGCGAGCCCGGCAACGCCCGCCTGATGTTTGCGGCGCTCTGCCGTCTGCTGTGCGACAACGACCTCGATTATGTTGTGTTCACCGGCACCGCCAAGCTGCGCAACAGCTTTCACCGCCTCCACCTCACCCCGGTGGAGCTGGCCCCCGCCAGGGCCGACAAGGTGGGTGACGACGCCAGCGCCTGGGGCGCCTATTACCACTGCCAGCCCAAGGTGATGGTCGGCGATCTCGGCCTCGGACGGCAGGCGCTGGCCCGGGGCAGCCTGCTGCTCTCCCTGCTGGCCCCCATGCCCTCCCTGTTCAACTGCCCGCACCGGAGCGCCTTATGATGCTGTTTGACCAAATCGCCTACTTCGCCCGCCAGACGCCCCACAGCCCGGCTCTTGCCAGCAGCCAGCACAGCCTCAGCTACGAGGCGCTGTGGCAGCAGTTGCCAGCGCTGGCCGACCGCCTGCAGATGGCCGGGATCAGCCGATTGGCGCTGCAACTGGACAACGGCCTGCCCTGGGCGCTCATCGATCTCGCCTGCGCCATGGCCGGTATAGTGGTGATCCCGATCCCCCACTTCTTCAGCCTGGAGCAGCAGGAGTGGCTCTTGGAGAGCAGCGGCGCCGACGCCCTGATCGGCCCCCACCATCCGGGCTGGCAGGCCAGCGAGCCGCTGACGCTCGCGGTCGGCGAGCTGCCGCTGTGGCGCCGCACTCCTGCCCGGCTGCCCCCCCTGCCGGCCGGCACCGCCAAGATCACCTATACCTCCGGCACCACAGGCCAGCCCAAGGGAGTCTGCCTGTCGCTGGCCCAGATGATGGCGGTCTGCGCGTCGCTGGCCGAACGGGTTGCCCCGGCCAAGGTTGAGAAGCACCTGACCCTGCTGCCGCTCACCACCCTGCTGGAAAACCTCACCGGTCTCTACGTGCCACTGCTCACCGGTGCCTGCAGCCGCATCCCTTCGCTGGCAGAGCTCGGCTTTGCCGGCTCCAGCAAGCTGGATCCGGCCACCCTGGCCCAGGCCCTGCTGCGCTGGCCCACCCACAGCCTGGTGCTGGTGCCCGAGCTGCTGCGCCTGCTGCTAGCCCTGTGCAGCGCCAACCCGGCGCTGGCCGAACAGCTGGCCGGCCTGCGCTTCGTCGCGGTGGGCGGCGGCAAGGTCTCGCCCGAGCTCATCAGCCGAGCCCGCAAGCTGGGGCTGCCGGTCTACGAGGGGTACGGGCTGTCAGAGTGCGGCTCCGTCGTGGCCCTCAACGGCCCCAACGGCCACAGCCTGGGCAGCGTCGGCCAGCCACTGCCTCACTGCCGGGTATCGATCGCCGCCGACGGTGAGATCCTGGTGGAAGGAGCCGCCATGCTCGGCTATCTGGGCAACGATGAAGCGGTACCAGCGCTGGTCGCCACCGGCGATCTGGGTCATCTGGATGCCGAGGGTTACCTGCACATCACCGGGCGCAAGAAGAACGTCCAGATCACCGCCTTCGGTCGCAACTTCTCCCCCGAATGGGTCGAGGCGGAAGCCCAGCTCTGTCCGGCCATCGCCCGCATCGTGATCTTCGGCGACGGCCAGCCGGCCAACGTCGCCCTGATCCAGCCGCAGCCGGGCACCGACGCCCTGCTGGCCCAGCAGATTGAGCAGCTCAATCATCGCCTGCCCGACTATGCCCGCATCCATCACTGGCTGCCGGTGGCGCTGGATCAACATCCTGAACTGCTCACCGCCAACGGCCGCCCCCGTCGCGAACGGATTTATCACCACTTTTCCCGGCAGATCAGCCAATGCCTTACAGGAGAGACCTCATGAGCTTCTATCAGACTCTGCAACAAGCCACTGCCAGTGAGCGCGAGCATCTGTTCAACGCCCCCATCATAGAGGCGTGCCGCAAGGGGGAGATCTCCCGCGACATCTACCTGCGCTTCCTCTCCCAGGCCTTCTATCACGTGCGCCACACGGTGCCGCTCTTGATGGCCACCGGCGGCAAGCTGGGCCAGGAGTATGAGTGGGTGCGCGGCGCCATCAAGGAGTACATCGACGAGGAGTACGGCCATCAGGAGTGGATCCTGAGCGACATCCGCGCCTGCGGCGGCGATGCCGAGGCAGTGCGCCACGGCCAGCCCGAGTTGCCCATCGAGCTGATGGTGGCCTTTCTCTATGACCAGGTGCAGCGCGGCAACCCCATGGGCTTCTTCGGCATGGTACAGGTGCTGGAAGGCACTAGCGTCGCCATCGCCCTGACCGTGGCCGACCAGCTCAAGGCGGGCCTCGGCCTGCCGCCCCAGGCCATGAGCTATCTCAGCTCCCACGGCGCACTGGATCAGGATCACCTCAAGTTTTTCGAATCCCTGATGAACCGTGTGGAGAGCCCGGCCGATCAGGCGGCCATTATTCACTCGGCCAGGGTGGTCTACCGCCTCTACGCCGACATGCTCTATCAACTGACGGAAAACCAGACATCATGAAGCTTGAAGGAAAACTCGTGCTGCTCACGGGCGCCAGCGGCGGGATCGGCGAGGCGCTGGCCCAAGAGCTGGCGGCCCAGGGAGCGCACCTGTTGCTGCACGGACGCAGGGCCGGTGCACTGGAGCGGCTGTGCAAGGAGCTGCCGCACCCGGAGCGCCACCAGACGGTGATCGCCGATCTGGGCTCGCCCCAGGAGCGGGCCAGACTGCTGCAGCACCCGGCGCTGGACGAGGGGCTGGACGTGCTGATCAACAACGCCGGCTGCAACCAGTTTGCCTGGCTGGAGGATCAGAGCAGCGAGCAGGTGGAGCGCCAGCTGCTGCTCAACGTCGAGGCGCCGATCCAGCTCACCCGCATGCTGCTGCCCCGCCTGCGCAAGCCGGCGGTGATCATGAACATCGGATCCAGCTTCGGTGCCATCGGCTACGCCGGCTACAGCGTCTATTGCGCCAGCAAGTTCGCCCTGCGCGGCTTCAGCGAGGCGCTCGGCCGCGAACTGGAGGGGACCGGCATCCAGGTGCTGCACTTTGCCCCCCGAGCCACCCGTACCCGCCTCAACTCGGAGGCGGCCTACGAGATGAATGCCGAGCTCGGCACCCACACCGACAGCCCGCAGGACGTGGCCGAGGAGGCCGTCATCGCCCTGTGTAACGAAACCCGCCGCAGCTGGCTCGGCTGGCCGGAGAAGCTGTTCGTGCGGCTCAACGGCCTGCTGCCCGGCCTGGTCGACCGGGCGCTGGCCAGGCAAAAACCCATCATAGAGCGCTATGCCCGCCACCCGGCACCCGCTGCCGGCACGTCGGGGCACCCCACCTCCGTCATGACAGAGAAGGAACGTTAAGATGAAGCACGCCACTTTCCGCCCCCGTTTCACCCACTGCGCCCTCCTGCTGCTCATGCTGGGCTCGGGGATGGCCCAGGCCGCCGACGCCCTGCCCGTCATCCAGCAGCAGTGGGCCGTCTGTCAGTATCAACAGACCGGCAAGGCCAAGGAGAGCTGCCTCGAACAGCTGAGCAGCGAGGCCGATCAGGCCAGCGCCAAGGAGGCCTTTCGCACCGACCTGCTGATCTGGTCGGCCATCGTCAAGAGCACCTGGGCCGGCGCCAAGGGCGGGTTGGGAGCGCTCGGTCTGGTCAAGGAGGCCAAGACCAAGCTGGAGATCGCCCTCAGGCAGGACCCCAAGGCACTGGACGGCTCCGCCTACACCAGCCTGGGCTCGCTCTACTATCAGGTGCCGGGCTGGCCGGTGGGCTTTGGCGATGACGAGAAGGCCGAGCAGCTGCTCAAGCAGGCGCTGGCCATCAACCCGACCGGCATAGACCCCAACTTCTTCTACGGCGACTTCCTGCTGGATCAGGGCCGCAAGGCCGAGGCCAAAGGCTATCTGGAGAAGGCGCTGGCAGCCCCGCCCCGGCCGGGTCGCGAGCTGGCGGACCAGGGTCGACGCATCGAGATCCGCGACCGCCTCGACAAGCTGTAAATCCGTTTGGGATCAGCGGGCTATTTAAACTCTGCCCACCAGCTTGCATACTGGTGGGCAGCGTCTTTTGAGGGGAATAACAATGCGGATCCTGTTGGTGGAAGATGATGTGATGCTGGGCGACGGCATGGTGGATGCCCTGCGCAGCAGCGGCTACACGGTGGACTGGCTGCAGCAGGGGCTGCCTGCCCTGTCGGTGCTCAAGAGCGAGGAGTTTGCCGCGCTCATTCTGGATCTCAACCTGCCGGACATCGACGGCATCAGCCTGCTGCGCAAGCTGCGCCGGGAAGGCCAGACGCTGCCGGTGCTGATCCTCACCGCCCGCGACGCCCTGGACGACCGGGTGCTGGGGCTGGATGCGGGCTCCGACGACTACATGGTCAAGCCGTTCGCCCTGCAGGAGCTCAACGCCCGCCTGCGCGCCCTGGTGCGCCGCAGCAAGGGCCAGGCCCAGGCGGTGCTCGAATACGGCGAGCTGCAGCTCTATCCCGAATCCCAGCAGGTCACCTATCGGGGCGAGCCGGTCAAGCTCACCCCCCACGAATACAAGCTGCTGCAGGAGCTCATCACCCAGAGCGGGCGGGTGCTGAGCAAGGATCAGCTGCAGCAGAGCCTCTACGGCTGGGACGAGGGGGCCGAGAGCAACGCGGTGGAGGTGCACATTCACCATCTGCGCAAGAAGTTCTACAGCGACCTCATCCGCAATATCCGCGGGGTCGGCTACATCATTCCCCAGCTTGAGCAGGCCCAGCGCCGGGACGGCCGGGCATGACACGTCCCCGCTCCATCCGCCGCTTTCTGCTCTCCGGCATCCTGGCGCTGGTCAGCGCCAGCCTGGCCGTCAGCGCCCTCATCGGCTATCTGGAAGCGAGCCACGAAATGGAGGAGCTGTTCGATGCAAGGCTCGCCCAGTCGGCCCGCATCACCAACCAGCTGCTCGGCCGCTATCTGGAACAAAACGGCGAGCTGCCCGCCAACGGCACCGTCTATCAGGAGTGGGAGCAGAGCAACCCGGAGCCGTGGCAGAAAGACAAGAGCTTCAACCTGCGGGGTGAAGACAGAGAGCTCACCCCCTTTGGCCACGAGTTCGAGCGCAACCTCTACTTCCAGCTGCTGAGCGAGCAGGGCGGCATACTGCTGCGCTCCCCCAGCGCCCCCAGCCAGCCCCTCGGCGCGCTGGCCCCCGGCTTCAACAGCGTCACCAAGGACAACCACGAGTGGCGCACCTTCACCCTCTACAACCAGGATGCACAGACCTGGCTCATCGTGGCGGAGCGGGACGACGAGCGCAGCGAGCTGGCCAGCAAGATGGCCACCCTGACCATGCTGCCGCTGCTCATCACCCTGCCCTTCCTGCTTGGCCTGTTGTGGTGGCTAATCTCCCGCGGGCTGGCGCCGCTGCGCCAGCTGGCCCAGGCCATCGGTGAGCGCCACCCGGCCAACCTGAGTCCGCTCAACCTGAAGATCCGGGCCCAGGAGCTGACCCCGCTCACCAACGAGATCAATCGCTTGATGCACGCCCTTGCCGACACCATAGAGCGGGAGAAACAGTTCACCAACGAGGCGGCCCATGAGCTGCGCACCCCGCTGGCGGTGCTGCGCATCCACAGCGAGAACGCGCTGGCCGCCGAGGATGCCGAGAGCCGTCAGCACTCCCTGCAGAAGATGCTGCTGGCGCTCGATCGCAGCGATCGGCTGCTGCGCCAGCTGCTGACCCAGGCCCGCATCGACAACCAGCAGGGGCTGGAGCTGAGCGAGCTCAACCTGAACCAGCTACTGCAGGGCACCCTGGCCACCCTGGCCCCCATCGCCCTGAAAAAGGATCAGCAATTGTCGCTGGAAGGCACCGAGCAACTGACGGTGATGGGGCAGGCCACCCTGCTGGAGCTGATGTTCAGCAACCTCATCGACAACGCCCTGCGCTACACCCAGGCCCAGGGCGAGATCGTGGTCGAGGCGTGCCAGGAGGGACACAGGGTCAGGGTCGACATTCGCGACAACGGCCCCGGCATCCCCACCGCCGCCCTGTCGCGCCTGTGCGAGCGTTTCTTTCGGGTCAATCCCCAGCAGGGGGACGGGGTCGGCCTCGGCATGGCCATCGTCTCGCGTATCGCCCAGCTGCACGGCGCCGATCTCGACATCCACAACCGGCCGCAAGGGGGGCTGGAAGTCAGCGTGCTGCTGCCCGCCCCAGCCCGCCAGGCCCAACCAGCGCAATGAGAAACGGGGGCCTGGCCCCCGTTTCTCATGCTGCTATTCGCCTCAGCGACAGCTCGGCTGCACCGTGAAGGTGCGGCTCGAATCCACCGCGCCGAGATCCGCCAGCAGACGGCGCCCCAGCAGCACCGGATAGATCATCTTGCTGCGATCCCGCAGGGTGAACCACTCCTCGTACACCTTGTCACCCAGGCAGATGGACATGGTGACCGTGGGGCGCTGCTCCATGCCGCCGGCGCCACGCACCGTCACCATGTGCTCCACCGGCCGCTCCAGGGTCTGGCTCACCTGCCGGTCGGTGTTGGCATCGGTCACCTGCAGGGTAAAGCGCACCCAGGGCTTGCCGTCACGCTTGAAGTGGCGCAGATCCCGCGCATCGAGCGAGGAGGTGAGCGCCCCGGTATCCAGCTTCATCTTCACTGCCACCCCGCTCGGCATGATGAGCCCCTTCTCAATCCAGCCATAGATGGTGGGCGCCGGCGCGGCGAGGGCCGGCAGGGCAAACCCGGCCAGCAGCAGCGGTATCATTCGCAATCGGATCATGTCTACTCCTTGTCAGGACGGGGCCGACACAGGCCCGAGCCGCCCAGAGTGGGGATGGAAAGCGCCACTGTCAACCGCTGAAAAGCACGGCAGACCAGCGAGTAACGAGTGGCCGGATGCGGTGCGTCAGCAGCCTGCGGTGACGGGGCAGAACAGTGTCATCAGAAGCCGACCTGGCAGGCAAGGAGGGAGGCAAGATTGGCGTTGGATGAAACCCGAGGCTGTGCTCAGGTTGTGACGCCAAAGGCTACCACAAGGCTTCGCGCATTATCAGTCTTGTTCTGGCGGGATTTTTGCCTACACTGTTGTAAACCGGAGGCCCTGAAAACCACCGGTTTTTTTGTGCCTGCCGAAAAGTTGCCACTGCAAAGTGACCTATCAAACAAGGCTCAATAAGGAATTCGTAATGCGTATCGAAGAAGACTTGAAGCTCGGTTTCAAGGATGTCCTGTTCCGCCCCAAGCGCTCTACTCTCAAGAGCCGTTCCCAAGTCAGCCTGACCCGCCAGTTCACCTTCAAGCACACCCAGACCCAATGGCAGGGCGTGCCCGTCATCGCCGCCAACATGGATACCGTCGGCAGCTTCGCCATGGCGCGTACCCTGGCCGGCTTCGAGATGATGACCGCAGTACACAAGCACTACAGCCTTGCGCAGTGGCAAACCTTCGTGAGCGAAACCGACCCGGCGCTGCTGGGCCATGTGATGGTCTCCACCGGCACTTCCGAGGATGACTTCACCAAGACCCGCCAGATCCTGGCCATGTCCGAAGCGCTGCGCTTCATCTGCGTCGACGTGGCCAACGGCTACTCCCAGCACTTCGTCGAGTTCGTGCGCAAGATCCGTGACGCCTGCCCCAACCACGTCATCCTGGCGGGCAACGTGGTGACCGGAGAGATGGTGGAGGAGCTGATCCTCTCCGGCGCCGACATCGTCAAGGTCGGCATAGGCCCGGGCTCGGTCTGCACCACCCGGGTCAAGACCGGCGTCGGCTACCCGCAGCTCTCCGCCATCATAGAGTGTGCCGATGCGGCCCACGGTCTGGGCGGCCAGATCGTCGGTGACGGCGGCTGCACCTGCCCGGGGGATGTGGCGAAAGCCTTTGGCGGCGGCGCCGACTTCGTGATGCTGGGCGGCATGCTGGCAGCCCACGAGGAGTGCGGTGGCGAGATCGTCGATGTAGATGGCGAACCCTTCATGAAGTTCTACGGCATGAGCTCATCGAGCGCCATGGACAAGCACGCCGGCGGCGTCGCCGAATACCGCGCCTCCGAGGGCAAGACGGTGCTGCTGCCCTACCGCGGCCCGGTGGAGAACACGGTGCGCGACATCCTGGGCGGCGTGCGTTCCACCTGCACGTATGTGGGTGCCAGCCAGCTGAAGGAACTGACCAAGCGCACCACCTTTATCCGGGTGCGCGAGCAAGAGAACAACGTCTACGGCAAGGAGTAACCTGCCGCAGCCACCGTCACGCGCTGACGGTTAGAAGCCAGCCAACCGGTGTGCTACCCTGCGCACCGGTTTTTTGCATCTGGAACCCCACGACATGACAAGCCCCCTCCCCCCGTTTGACTGGGACATCTTCTGCTGCGTAGTGGACAACTTCGGTGACATCGGTGTCACCTGGCGGCTGGCCCGCCAGTTGAAACAGGAAGGAGCGCTCCCGGCGCAGGAGAGTGAGGTTCAGGTGCGGCTCTGGGTGGACGATCTGGCGAGCTTCGCCCGCATCTGCCCTGGGCTCGACCCGGCGTTGGAGAGCCAGTGGGTCGACGGCATCCATATCCAGCACTGGCACGACACCCTGCCGGCCGATACCATCCCGGCCCGGGTGGTGATCGAGGCGTTCGCCTGCCAGCTGCCCGCCCCCTTCATTGAACGAATGGCGAGCCAGCCCAGGCCCCCCTGCTGGCTCAACCTCGAATACCTCTCGGCCGAGAGCTGGGTCGAGGATTGCCACGGCCTCGCCTCCCCCCAGCGTCTCGAGAGCCAGAGCCTCGGCAGCCTGAGTCTCAACAAATACTTCTTCTTCCCGGGCTTCACCGCCAGAACCGGCGGCCTCTTGTGCGAGCGCGGTCTCATCGTCGAGCGCGAGCGCTGGCAACAGGATGAAGCGGTACTGAACGCCTACTGGGCGAGCCTCGGCCTGCCCCCCAAACAGGAACACGAGCTGCGGGTCAGCCTCTTTACCTACGAGAGCGCCGCCCTGACCAGCCTGGTCGAGAGCTGGTGCCAGAGCGCCACCCCCGTCACCCTGCTGCTGCCGCTCGGGCGCTCCCTCAACGACGTGCTCACCGGCGCCGGGCTGGCAGACGCCATCCCCACCGCCCAGGCGGGGGATCTGCTGCGCTCGGGCAACCTCGCCATCAAGCTGCTGCCGATGACCGATCAGGCCGGCTATGATCGGCTGCTGTGGAGCTGCGATCTCAACCTGGTGCGCGGCGAAGACTCCTTCGTGCGGGCCCAGTGGGCTGCCCGCCCTTTCCTCTGGCATATCTACCCGCAGGAAGAGCAGGCGCACATGGTCAAGCTGGACGGCTTTCTCGACCACTATCTGGCGCAGCTGCCCACCGCCACCGGCCAGTGGCTGCGCGGTTTCAGCCATGCCCTCAATCAGGGGGAAAACATCCGCGAATGGTGGGCCCAATGGCCGGATCACGCCGCGATATGGCAGCAACATGGGCGACACTGGTCACATAAGCTGCTCCAGGACGGGGATCTCGTCACGAGGTTGGTGAAATTTTTAGAAAGCCGTATATAATCTGGCAGTTTTTATCCGTCCGTTTCACGAACAGGAATTTTTTACATGAAAACCGCACAGGAAATCCGCGCTGGTAACGTAGTCATGATCGGCACCGAGCCGATGGTGGTCCAGAAGGCTGAATTCAACAAATCCGGCCGTAACTCCGCCGTGGTCAAAATGAAGCTGAAAGGCCTGCTGAACGGCAGCGCCACCGAGACCGTCTTCAAGGCCGACGACAAGCTGGACGTTGTTCAGCTGGAACGTAAAGAGTGCACCTACTCCTACTACTCCGACCCGCTGTACGTATTCATGGATACCGAATACAACCAGTACGACGTCGAGAAAGACAACCTGGGTGACGCGCTGAACTACCTGGTAGACGGCATGGAAGATCTGTGTGAAGTGACTTTCTACAACGAGAAAGCCATCTCCGTAGAGCTGCCGACCACCATCGTGCGCGAAGTTGAGTACACCGAGCCGGCTGCCCGTGGCGACACCTCCGGTAAAGTGACCAAGCCTGCCCGTCTGAAGGGCACCACCTACGAGCTGGCCGTTGCCGCCTTCGTAGAGATCGGTGACAAGATCGAAATCGATACCCGCACCGGTGAGTTCAAGCGTCGCGTCAACTAAGTTGACCCCTTGGATCAGTGGTAAAAAAGCGAGCCGTCGGCTCGCTTTTTTTATGGGCGCATCGGCCCCCTGGCTGTATTCGCGGCGCAAACATGGCTAAATGGGGCATGCTGGCTTTTGCCATCCCTCGGAGCGCCCCATGACATCCCTGCACAAAGCGCTGTTGTTGCTGTTGACCCTGCTACTGCTGCTCCTCTCCGGCTGGCAACCCTATGACAGGGCGACCTGGCTGATGGAGGTCGCGCCCGTGCTCATCGCCATGCCGCTGCTTGTCCTGACGCACCGCTCTTTTCCGCTCACCAGCCTGCTCTATCTGTGCATCACCCTGCACGCCATGGTGCTGATGCTGGGCGGCGCCTATACCTATGCCCGCGTCCCGCTCGGGTTCGAACTGCAGCAGTGGCTCGAGCTCGGTCGCAACCCCTATGACAAGATTGGCCACTTCTTCCAGGGCTTCGTGCCCGCCCTGGTGTGCCGGGAGATCCTGCTGCGCGGAGGTTATGTGCAGGGCCGGCGCATGCTGGCGTTTCTGGTGGTCTGCGTGGTGCTCGCCATTAGCGCCACCTACGAGTTCATCGAGTGGGGAGCCGCCCTTGCGCTTGGTCAGGGGGCGGATGAGTTTCTCGGCACCCAGGGCGATCCATGGGATACCCAGTCCGACATGTTCTTCGCCCTGATTGGCGCCGTCAGCGCCCTGCTGCTGCTCTCCCCCCTGCACGACCGCCAGCTGGCCGGGCTGGCAAGCCTCAAGCGGCCGCCACGCTAGCGCTGCCACTTCCCCCTTCAGAAAACCGGCCTGGTGCCGCTAACCCGAATAACCGGGGGAGCGCACTATGGCCAGATTGTTCTTATCACTGCTGTTACTGACCCTGCTGGCAAGCAACCCCTTGCAGGCCAGCGAGGGCACACCGCTCACGCCCCTCGACTACTGGCAGAACAGCGACTGGCAGGGGCTGCCCAACAGCACCCAGATCGACAAGCAGACGGTGCTGTTTGCCAAGCACGACAGCGACAGCTACGTGGGGCTCGCCATCCTCTTGCCCGACTGGCAGCGCAGTGGCCAGCTGTGGCAGCTGACCCGCGCCCTCGGCCGGCTCGGCTTCGACACCCTGCTACTGCTCCCCTCACCGCAGCAAACCGAATTTGACCCCGCCGCCGAGAAGAAACAGCAGGCCATCGACGACTTTCGCAAGCAGTTCGCCACCCGCATCAGCAAGCTGGGGGACGCCAAGCTGCAGGAGGGGGGCTTCAAGCTGATACTGGCGCAAGGCACCGGCGCCGCCTGGGCCACCAACCTCATCGCCAGCGAACAGCTGCCCGCCCCCGATGCGCTGGTGCTGCTCGACGGCTTCTTCCCCGACCAGCAGAGCAACCAGATCTTCGCCAAGGAGATCGCCCAGGCCACCATGCCGACCCTCGACCTCTATCAGGAGGATGGCGGACGCTGGCCGCTGCTGGCCGCCGAAGCGCGCAGAAGCGAGAGCCGCCGCAGCCACAAGCTCAACTACCGCCCCTACGCCCTGTTGGAGCTGGATGAAACGCCGACCCGGATCCAGGGCTGGCTCACCCACCTCGGCTGGCTCTGACACCAAAAATGCCGCCTGTCTCACATCCGGCGCGATTGCCAAGGCCTTGAGGTGCAGCAAACTGGCCCTCGGCCGCCGATGTTTGGCATCATGAACGCCTCAACGGCAGGAGGCTTCATGCAGCAAATTGTGTTTCTCGACAGTGATACCCTGGATACCGGCATCACCCTGCGCCACCCCGACTTTCCCCACCACTGGCAGAGCTACCCGAGCACGGCCCCCGAGCAGGTAGTGGCGCGGCTCAAAGACGCCAGCATCGCCATCATCAACAAGGTGCGCATCGGCGCCGCCGAGCTGGCCCAGCTGCCGGAGCTCAGACTCATCGCGCTGGCGGCTACCGGCAGCGACAACGTGGATCTGGAGGCGTGCCGCACCGCCAACGTCGGCGTCTGCAACATCCGCAACTACTCGGGCCCCTCGGTGCCGGAGCACGCCATGGCGCTGATGCTGGCCCTGGCGCGCAACCTCTTCTGCTGGCGCCAGTCGCTGCTGGAGGGGCGCTGGCAGCAGAGCGGCCAGTTCTGCTTCTTCGATCATCACATCACGGATCTGCACGGCAAGCGGCTCGGCATCATCGGCAAGGGGACCCTCGGCCAGGCCCTCGGCGAGCGGGCCAGGGGGATCGGCATGGAGGTGCGTTACGCCCAGAGCCAGGTCGGCGCCAGCCACGACGAGGATCGACTGCCGCTGGACGAGCTGCTGCAAAGCGCTGACGTCATCAGCCTGCACTGCCCGCTCACCCCCTATACCCGCAACCTCATCGGCGAGCGGGAGCTGGGGCTGATGAAGCCGGGTGCCCTGCTGATCAACGTCGGCCGCGGCGGTTTGGTGGACGAGGAGGCCCTGCTGCGAGCGCTGGCCAACGGTCGCCTCGGCGGCGCCGGTTTCGACGTGGCGAGCGTCGAGCCGCCGCCCCCCGACCACCCCTTGATGAAGGCCCTGCAGTACCCCCACTTCATCCTCACCCCTCACGTGGCCTGGGCCAGCGAGGAGTCGATGCAGCGCCTCGCCGATCAGCTCATCGACAACATCAACGCCTTCGCCGAGGGGCGCCGCCAGCACCGGCTGGTGTGAACCCTCTGGCGACCAAAACGAGAGAGGGGCCCATCGGCCCCTCTCTCAATGCTGGCGGCGATCAATCATCGTCGTGCCATCTGTGTTTCTTGTGCTTCTTGTGTTTCTTGTAGTGCCTGTGGTCATCGTCGTAGTAGCGATCGTTGCTCTTGTGGCCATCCCCGGTCTTGGCCCCGATGGCAGAGCCGCTGGCCCCGCCAACGCCGGCCCCGATCAGTTGACCCGTGCTGCCGCCCACGCTCTTGCCGATGGCGGCCCCGCCCAGCGCCCCGACGGCCCCGCCGAGGGCGGCTTCATTCTTGTTGCCCTTGTTGGCCGTGGCCGCGCCGCCGGCCGCTCCGCCCAGTGCAGCACCCACCAGGGCGCCGGTGTCACCGCCCAGCTCCTTGCCGATCATGGTGCCGGCCACGCCGCCCGCACCGCCGCCCAGGATGGTGTTGAGGGTCTCCGACGCCTGCGCCGCACCGCTGGCCAGCAGCAGTGAGCCCAACAGGGCCAGGGCGCGCATGCCGTGCTTGTTCATCTCCATGGGGTACTCCTGTCAAACCTGATTAATTTCCCCGAACTATACGATTCCCGGCAAAGGGCGCCACTGTCGCAGCAGAGCGACACCCGGCCAGGCACGACCTGCCGCGCTGACAAAATCAGGATTAACCTTTTGAATTTGCTTACTAAAAAACAGATGTTGTGAAATAGCAGCAGAGGCAGTCGCCGACCCCCCGGGCAGAGCACCTCCGCTCACCCATGATCGATATGACAGGATCTGTCAGCATCTCCGTCCGGCCGGGGCCACTGCGTCAGCGACCAGCCATCGCGCCCCAGCCGCTTGCTCCGGTAGAGGCACTCGTCGGCCCGCTCGAACAGCAGAGCCCCGTCCTCCGGGCAGTGGGCGCCGCCCACGCTCAGGGTCACCGCCTCGTGAAACTCGCGCCAGCGCTGGTTGCGCACCCTGGTCAGCAGCCGAGTCAGCCCCGCTTCCAGCTCGCTGCGCGGCCAGGGCAGCAGGGCAGCAAATTCGTCCCCCCCGATCCGGAAGACGCCGCCGCTGCCAAGCTCGCTCACCAGCAGCTCGGCCACCCGGCAGAGCACGCCATCTCCCACCGCATGCCCCCAGCTGTCGTTGATGCGCTTGAAGTGATCCACGTCGAACAGCAGCAGCCAGTGGGGTGTCGCGCGCTCTTCCAGCTCGGCGCGACGCTGGGTGAAGGCCCGCCGGTTCATGATGCCGGTGAGGGGATCGTGCAGCAGCGCATCCTGCCCCTGCAGAAAACTCGCCCGCACCTGATCTATCTCGCTGAGGCTGTCGTGTACGAACCAGGTCTTCAGCCGGCCGGGTCTCCTGGCCTGGGTCGGATCCCGCACTATGCCGGTCAGCGAGCCCGCCACCAGCGCCTGCTCCTGATTGAACACCCGCACCAGAAAGTTGATGCTGCAAAACCAGATGGCAAACAGCAGGAGCAGCGGCAGCGCCACCATCAGCAGGGCTTCTTCAAGGTCGTCATGAAACAGCCTTGGCGGCAGATAGATGTTGAGATCCCAGTCGATATCCTCCAGCTCACGGCGCAGATGGCTGCCGTGCCAGATCACCGCCAGCCCCTTGTCCGCACCGCCCGGCTCGGCCGCTGACGGCTGATAGAGCCCCATGTTGCTGCCCACCACCAGCTTTCCGTCCTCCCGCGCACTGATGTAGATGGCCGCCCGGTTGCTGCCCATGGCCCGCTGCAACGCCTGTTCGATGGTGTTGAAGGACATGTCGACCATCAGCAGGCCGAGCAGTTGATCATCCAGCCCCTTTACCCGCTTGATGAGGGTCAGGATCGGCTTTTGGGTGTCGAACGCCGGATAGGGGCCGAGCCAGACGAGATCCGCCCCCGGCATCGACAACGCCCGATACCAGGGCCGGCTGGCGGCACGATACTCGACCGGCTGCTGCCAGGCAGGGTAGCTGCTGAGGCGATCCGTCTGCGGGTGATAGAAGTAGATGTAGTGGCTGTCGCGCTTGATCTGGTGGGCAATGGCCCAGAGCGGGTTGTCGGCCGGCTCGCCGCGGGCGATGGCGGCCTTGTCCAGCGACGCCTCCAGCACGGCGATCTGACGCTGGTTGGCCAGCACCAGCTCGTGGATCAGGGCTGCTTCGAGGGAGGAGAGCATGTGACCGTAGCCGGTCACCGTCTTGTCGATGCTGCGCAGATAGCTGGCCATCGCCAGGGTGAGGGTGACCACCAGCACCAGGGCCCCCAGCAAGAGGGTAAACGAGGTCAACAGATAATAACGCCGACTAACCAACCACTGGATCATCAACACTCCGCAACAAAAACTGGAATGCGAGAATTTTATGGTGCTCAAACGGAATTATTCATTGATTGATATCAGCCGGATTTCGGCTAAATGACAAAAAACACATAAACGTGACGCCGCTCTCCCGCGTCACGAAGAGGCATATCAACAAAAAGTAAAAACAGTGACCACTGTGCGTTGACGGCTAACCCGCAAGAGGGTGTTATAGTCTACAACTCGAGCAATCGGAGCCGGATGGCCTTGCCAAGGATCACCGAAGACGATTCCCCGTCAAACAAAGGAGATGTTATGAGCAGTCCGTTTATCGAACAGATCAAAGTACGTCGTACCATCTATGCCCTGGGTGACCAGGTTTCCCATACGCCGGAGCAGCTGACCGCCCTCATCCAGGACGCCATCAAGCACAGTCCCTCCTCGTTCAACTCCCAGAGCTCCCGCGCCGTCATCCTGTTTGGTGCCCAGCATCACAAGCTGTGGGACATCGTCAAGGCAGAGCTGAAGAAGATAGTGCCGCCGGAAGCCTACGCCCAGAGCGAAGCCAAGGTGAATGGCAGCTTCCGCGCAGGTGTCGGCACAGTGCTGTTTTTCGAAGACACCGACGTCATCAAGGATCTGCAGCAAAAATTCGCCCTCTACGCCGACAACTTCCCCATCTGGTCGGAACATGCCACCGGCATCGCCCAGTTTGCGGTCTGGACCACCCTGGCCCAGGAGAAGATCGGCGCCTCCCTGCAGCATTACAACCCGCTCATCGACGAGGCGGTGCGCAAGGAGTGGAACCTGCCCGCCAGCTGGCTGCTGCGGGCCCAGATGCCCTTTGGCAGCATCCAGCAACCGGCCGGTGACAAGACCTTCATGGACGACGCAGAGCGTTTTCGCGTGTTCAAGTAATTGCCCCATCGCCAGTCAGGCCCCCGCTCACGGGGGCTTTTTGTTGTCAGGTGAGCAGCGTCAGCTGCAGACCTTCAGCCTCCACCACCACACTCACCTGGCGCCAGTCCTGGATCAGGGCGCTGATGCCGGGACTGAGCCGCTGCCGGCCCCCCACCTGTACCACCCGGCAACCCGCCCGCAGCGCACTGCTGATGCCGGCGGGCGCATCTTCAAACACCAGGCAATCGGCCGCAGCCAGCCCCAGACGCTCGGCCGCCAGCAGGTAGGGTTCGGGATCCGGCTTGCCGTGTTCCACATCCTCGGCCCCTACCAGCAGGGCGGGCAGCGGCAGACCGGCGCTGCGCAGCCTATGCCTGGCCACCCGCTGACTGGCGGAGGTCACCAGCGCCCAGCGCTCGACGGGCAGACTTGCCAGCAGGGGCCGGGCGCCGGCGAGGGCCTCGGCCTGGCCAGTGTGATGGATCTCGAGATCGTCGAGCAGGGCCACCTCCTGTGCCAGGTCAAGCTGCGGGGCCAGGGTACGGATCACCTCCCGCGAGCGTACCCCGTGGCACATGGCCAGCACGGACTCGGGATCCAGCCGGTGGCGGCGACACCACAGCCGCCACACCGCCTCCACCTCGCCGGTAGAGTGCACCAGGGTGCCATCCATGTCCAACAGCAGGGCGCGGGCCCGCAGCGTGAGCATGCTCATGAAACGGCTCCGGCCACGGCGGGTTCGGCCCCGGCCAGAATATCGCCGAAGGCCCGCCGCTGGGCTGCCTGCTCATAACAGGCCAGCGCCTGCTCGGCATTGCTCGCCCAGACTTGCAGCGGACCCACCGCAAAGCCCTGCTGCAACAGGCTGGTCAGCAGCTCCCCCGTCTCCGGTGCAGCCAGCGGCTGGGCCAGCACCAGATCTCCCTTGATCAAAAACAGATAGCGTTCGGCAGGCATGAATGACTCCTTGTTAGCAAGCTGACGGGGCCGACAGGGCCCGCTTCAGGTCTATTAGAACAAGGCAGTTAGATAATTTATAATCACAAAATGGCCACTTTCGATAACCAAACAGAATGAAATTCGATTTGAGACAGCTGCAGGCCTTCGTGACCCTGGCGGAGACCGCCAACTACCGGGAGGCCGCCAACCGCCTGTTCATCACCCAGCCGGCGCTCACCAAGCAGATCCAGGGGCTGGAGCAGACCCTCGGCAGCACCCTGTTCAACCGGGGGCGTCACGGCGCCGAGCTGACCGCCATCGGCACCCAGCTGCTCACCCAAGCCAGGGCGCTGGTCGAGCATGGCAAGGGCTTTGAGCGCCACGCCCTAGCGCTGGCCAGCGGCATTGCCGGGCGACTCAAGATTGGTTTCGGGCTGTCGAGCTTTGCGCTGGCGCCGGCGCTGGTGGCCCGCTTCAAACAGCAGGCCCCCGATGTGATGGTGCACCTGCAGGACATGACCTCCGCCATCCAACAAGAGTGGCTGCTGTCGGGTCAGCTGCAGCTCGGCTTCATGCGCCGACCACAGGCCCCGCAGCTTAGGGAGCACAGGCTGCTGACCGACCGGCTGGTGCTGGCGGTGCCGACCCAGATGACACAGCCGGATCCGGCCGCCTTCGACATCGAGCAAGCCTTGGCCAGCCAGCCCTTGCTGCAGATGGTGGGGCACCGCTGCCCCGGCCTCAGCCAGCAGATCGCCAGCTTCCTCGGCGCCAACCGGCTGACCGGCATGGTGCAGGAGGCAGAGGATATCCAGACCCTGGTGGCGCTGGTGGCCGCCGGCATCGGCAACGCCATCCTGCCGCGCAGCGTCAGCTTCATCGCGGGCCGGGACGTCACCCTCTATCCCCTCTCCGGCCCTTGCTCCGAGTGGGAGATAAGCCTGGTGTGGAACCCCGACTTTGCCGACCCGATCCGCGATCGTTTCTTGCAACTGGTCGTCGACGCCCATCCCGAACCGCAGCCGGCCGGGCAACAGCGTTAACAGCAAGCAGAATCATTAATAGAGAGCAGGGTCGCAGGCAGGATAAAACGAGGGATATCAGGGGGATGGCAGGGCACTGCAGCTGACGCTGTGGCAGCGATTCTTGCCCCCCAGCTTGGCCAGATAGAGCGCCATGTCGGCGGCGCTCAGCAGCTCCTCCTCCGAGACGCGGGCCTGCTGCGGCAACAGGGTGGCGATGCCGACGCTGGCGCTGAGCCGAAGGGTGTCCGCTCCCTGGATCAGCAGCTCGCCGATGCCGAGGCGAATGGCCTCCCCCATGCGGGCGGCGGCCTCGGCCCCGGTGTTGCCGAGGATCAGGGCAAACTCGTCGCCACCGAAACGGCTCGGCAGATCGGTGGCTCGCTGGCAAAAGGTGCTCAGCAGGCGACCCACCTGCTGCAAGAAGTCATCCCCCACCTGATGGCCGAAGTGGTCGTTGCACAGCTTGAAGTTGTCCAGATCCAGCATGATGAAGGAGAGCGGGGTCTGTTCACGCATGCTGCGCCGCCACTCGTTGTGCAGAAAGCTGTTGAACAGTCGTCGGTTGGCCAGTCCGGTCAGCGGGTCGTGCAGGGAGAGGTAGGCCATGTCCAGCTCCTGCAGCTTGCGCTCGGTGACGTTGATGTGACTGATGGTGTAGAACTCGACCTCGATACCCGGGATGGCGGAGACCCGCATCATGAACCAGCGCTGGGTGTCCGGGCTGTGACAGGGATACTCCAGATGAAAGTGCTGCTGTTCATGGCGCAGTACCCGCCGGATCCCCTCCGCCGCCATCAGGGCCAGCGGCTCCACCGAGTTGTCGCACACCCGCAAGTAGTTGACCCCCACCCAGTCATAGCCTGCCGGCATGCCGTTCTGCTCGGCAAAGCGATTCCAGGCGAGGTTGGTGTAGTGGATGACGCCATCCCGGTCGATCACCGAGATCTGCTCCTCCAGCGAATTGAGCAGCGCGGCCAGGTATTGCGCCCGATCGGAGAAGTGAAACAGTGAGCCCTGAAAATAGTCCGCCATGACCGCACTCCTCACCCAAAAACGACGTCCCCGGCATGGCCGCGACAACCAGAGCCATCCCGGCCCGCCCGCGTGTTGCCAATGACCGGGGCCACACCTGCCATGACCCGACCAACAAGATAATGATAGATGATCAACGACTTGAGTCGGCCTCCGAGTCCGCTAGTGGCCACACCACTGCCGCTCGCAGGGGATGCCGTCGCCCTCGCCGTCCATCCTGGTATTGGGGCAGTTTTGCAAAAACCAGGTCGCCTCCTCGCAGGAGGTCATCTGGGAGCAGTATTGCCGACCGTCGCACTGGCGGACGAAGGTGGCGGCCTGCTGCGGGCTGTCCGAGGGGTTGGCCTCTGCCTGGCTGAACGAGGAAGTGGAGGTAGGTGAAACCGACTCGACCGAAAAACGGGAGTAGAGGGAGAAGATCCCGATCAGCACCAGCAGCGGGATGAGCTTGCCGAGCCAGTGGCTGCGGCGCCGGTAGGCGGGGCGAGGACGCGTGTGCTGCGGGGTAGGCCCGCTGCCCGCCGGGATGCGACTGCCCTCCGACATGCGGCGGCCCGCCGGCGTGGGTCGACTCTCATTGCCGTCTGCCAACGACAGGGGGCGCTCGGGGAAAAACACCTGCTCGGCCCTGGGCTTGCCATTCTGGCCGGCTCCCACCAGGTAGGAGACCCGCTCCCCCGCCATGGGCGGCAGGCCGTCGCACCGTAGTGCCGAGATGTGCACGAACAGTTCAGCCCCTTTCGGGGCACCCTCCCCCTGCTCGGGTGCGATAAAACCAAAGCCGCGCGCTTCGTTCCAGCGCACGATCCGTCCCTGATAACGCATGTCCCCATCCTTGTGGCCATCGATGCTCGCTTCATGTTGCCCAAAATGGCTGCGGCCCGACAGGGGGCCGCAGACAAAATGTCAAAACAGTGAGCAAGCTCCGCCTGCCGCCGGGATCAGGCCAGCTGGGCCACCTTGATGATCTCGGCGATGCGACCGAGCAGACGCAGCGAGGCG
This sequence comes from Aeromonas sp. FDAARGOS 1408, assembly GCF_019048665.1. Taxonomy (NCBI): domain Bacteria; kingdom Pseudomonadati; phylum Pseudomonadota; class Gammaproteobacteria; order Aeromonadales; family Aeromonadaceae; genus Aeromonas; species Aeromonas sp. FDAARGOS 1408. Next base: position 3,014,245 of record NZ_CP077394.1, read on the forward strand.
TGGTGCTCGTTGGCATCCGCCGCTGCGCAGGCATCTTCCAGGATGGTGATGGCGTAATCCCGATCGTGACCCTCCCGCGCCGCCGCCTGAATGGCCCAGCCGGTACTCACCCCGCACAGATAGAGGTGCTCGATGCGATTGGCCCGCAGCGCCGGCTCCAGCGCCGTGCCGTAGAAGGGGCTGACCCTGGGCTTGGTCAGCACCAGATCGCCGGGTTGCACGTCCAGATCAGGGTGAAAGTCGGTGCCGGGATCGGCCAGCGACAGCGCCCCGAACTGGTGGGCCCGGCCAAACATGGGGGAGCCCTTGGGCTGCAGCAGATAGTGCGGGTCAAAGCCCACCTTGACCTGCACCACCAGCTAGCCGTGGGCGCGGGCATGGGCCAGCGCCTGGTTGGCGTGCGCGATGGCGTCCTGCTCCAGCACATGGGCCGCCGAGGCGGCGATGCGCCCGTCCGGGTGGGCGATGTCGTTGATGAAATCGATCACCAGCAATGCCTTGTTCATGGGCTCTCCTCCCTCATGATGGCGCCACGCGCCTTAAACCAGCCCCAGCGCATAGCGTAGCGCCATCTCCTTGAGCGGGCCCGCCTTGTCCGCCAGATTGAGGGCCAGGTTGCGGGCCAGCTTGAGGGGGCCTATCTCGTTGCTGAAGACGCCGTAGAAGAGATCCATCCCCGACTGCATCAGCAGGTTGTCCGGGCGGCGCCGCCGTTCATAGCGGGTCGCCAGTTCGGGCTTGTGCCACTCGGCACCGGCACTGTGCAACAGATCCGCCCAGCAGGCCACGTCCTTGAAGCCGAGATTGACCCCCTGCCCCGCCAGCGGGTTGATGGTGTGGGCGGCATCGCCCAGCAGCACCACCCGGCCGGCGTGGTAGTCGTTGGCGTGGCGGCGCACCAGCGGGAAGCTCCCCTTGCCGGTCGCGGAAAAACCACCGAGGCGAGCCGGGAAGTGGCGGCGCACCTCGGCGGCCAGCCCCTCGTTGCTCATGGCCGCCAGCGTCCGGATCCGGGCCGGACTGTCATACCAGACCAGGGAGCCGTGCCGGCCCGGCAGCGGCAGGAAGGCGCGCGGACCGCTCGGGGTGAACTGTTGCCAGGTGATGTCTTCCTGCTCGAAGTCGGTGTCGATGTTGATCAGCATGCAGTGCTGGCGGTATTCAAAACGCGACACCCCGATGCCGGCCAGCTGGCGGGTGCGGGATTCGGCGCCATCGCACGCCAGCACCCAGCGGGCGGCTAGCTCGCTGCCATCATCCAGGGTCAGCACCGCCTCGTCCGCGCCCTGGCGCAGGCTGGTCACCGCTGCCGGGGTGTGGGTCTGGATGTTGGGGAAATCTTCCATGCGTCTGAGCAGCGCCAGCTGCACCAGCCGGTTCTCGATGATGTAGCCGAGCTGGGGCAGGCCGAGGTCGGCGGCGTTGAAGTGGGTGGCGAAACCATCCAGCTCCCAGGTCTCCAACCGGCGATAGGGGCACAGCCGCATCTGTTGCAGGTGTTGCCAGGCACCGGCCTGCTCCAGCAGCGCCACCGAGGCCTGACTGATGGCGGAGACCCGCAGATCCAGCGGCTGCTCGGGGGCGTACTGCTCCGGCAACCGGGTCTCGATGACCCGGATGGAGAGGCCCTGCGCCGCCAGCAGACAGGCGGTGGCGGCGCCGACCATGCCGGCCCCGACAATGGCGATATCACACTGTTCCATAACTTGATTCCTGCAAGGGGTGGGCCCGGGCAAGGGGAGAGCGCAGCCGGACCGAATGGTCACATGATACCGCAAGGGGCGCCGAGAAACAGTGAAGGCCGTGGAGAATTAGTGCGCCAAATCAAGGAGAAAGCCGATGCCTGCCGAGGTGGCTACGGCTGCGTTCCGACCATGGCGGGCTGGATATTTGCTAGGCAGTCTCCGGATTGCGGAGTAAAATGCCCGGTCCTTTGACCATGCCGCATTCAAAACAAGTCAAGAGAAGCAATGAGCAAGAAACTTCACATTAAAACCTGGGGCTGCCAGATGAACGAGTACGACTCGTCCAAGATGGCCGACCTGTTGGATGCCAGCAATGGCTACACGCTGACCGAAGAGCCCGAAGAGGCAGACGTCTTGCTGCTCAACACCTGCTCCATCCGCGAAAAGGCGCAGGAGAAGGTGTTCCACCAGCTGGGACGCTGGAAAAAACTGAAAGCGAACAAGCCCGGTCTGGTGATCGGCGTGGGCGGCTGTGTCGCCTCCCAGGAGGGGGACAACATTCGCACCCGCGCCCCCTATGTGGACATCGTGTTCGGTCCGCAGACCCTGCATCGCCTGCCCACCATGATCAAGCAGGTACAGGAGGGGCGCGGCGCCCAGGTGGACGTCGCCTTCCCCGAAATCGAGAAGTTCGACAGCCTGCCCGAGCCGCGCGCCGAAGGGGCGACCGCCTTCGTCTCCATCATGGAAGGCTGCTCCAAATACTGCTCCTTCTGCGTGGTGCCCTACACCCGCGGCGAGGAGGTGAGCCGACCGCTGGACGACGTGCTCTATGAGATCGCCCAGCTCGCCCAGCAGGGCGTGCGCGAAGTGAACCTGCTCGGCCAGAACGTCAACGCCTATAGGGGCCCGACCTTCGACGGCGGCATCTGCACCTTCGCCGAGCTGCTGCGACTGGTAGCCGCCATCGACGGCATCGACCGCATTCGCTACACCACCAGCCACCCCATCGAGTTCACCGACGACATCATCGAGGTCTACAGGGACACCCCGGAAGTGGTCAGCTTCCTGCACCTGCCGGTGCAGAGCGGCTCCGACCGCATCCTGACCATGATGAAGCGCCCGCACACCGTGCTGGAGTACAAGTCCAAGATCCGCCGCCTGCGCGCCGCCCGTCCCGACATCACCATCAGTTCCGACTTCATCGTCGGCTTCCCGAACGAGACGGACGAGGATTTCGAGGCCACCATGAAACTCATCGAGGATATCAACTTCGACATGAGCTTCAGCTTCATCTACAGCCCGCGCCCCGGCACTCCGGCCGCCGATCTGCCCGATGATGTCGACATAGAGGTGAAGAAAGCCCGCCTGAGCCGCCTGCAGCACGTCATCAACAACCAGGCGATGCAGATTGGCCGCGCCATGCTGGGCTCCACCCAGCGCATCCTGGTGGAAGGGCCCTCCAAGCTCGATCCCATGCAGTTGTGCGGCCGCACCGAGAACAACCGGGTGGTCAACTTCGAAGGCCCGCACACCCTGATCGGCGGCTTTGCCGACGTGGAGATCACCGAGGTGCGCCCAAACTCCCTGCGCGGCAAGTTCCTGCGCGGCGAGAACGAGATGAACCTGCGCATCGCCACCGCCCCGAGCGAAATCCTGGCCCGCCGCCCGGACAACGTACCGGACCAGCTGGGCGTGGCCGCCTTCACTCCCCACTAATCTGTTCACCCCATCCGGCCCCGGCCGGATGGGATCGCGTCAAGACGAGGACACTTTGAGCCGACACCTCTCGACCCTGAATCTGCATCTGGAACCCGCCGACAACCAGCGTCTCGCCAGTCTGTGCGGCCCGTTCGATGACAACATCAAACAGCTGGAGCGCCGCCTCGGCGTCGAGATCAGCTACCGCGACAACCACTTCCAGCTGCTGGGCAAGCAAGCCCAGGTGGACGCGGCCGCCGTCATCATCAAGCACCTCTATGTGGAAACCCAGCCGCTCAAGGGCGGCAAGGTGACCGACATCACCCCCGACATGGTCCATCTGGCCATTCAGGAGTCGCGGGTGCTGGAGCAGGATGACGAGCCGGCACCGAGCATCCCCTATGGCAAGGAGGTGACGGTCAAGACCAAGCGTGGCCTCATCAAGCCGCGCAGCCCCAACCAGGCCCAGTACATCGCCAATATCGTGCGCCACGACATCTGCTTCGGCATAGGCCCTGCAGGAACAGGCAAGACCTATCTGGCGGTAGCGGCGGCGGTGGATGCGCTGGAGCGCCAGGAGATCCGCCGCATCCTGCTGACCCGGCCGGCGGTGGAAGCGGGCGAGAAGCTCGGCTTCCTGCCCGGTGATCTCTCCCAGAAGGTGGACCCCTACCTGCGCCCGCTCTACGACGCCCTGTTCGAGATGCTGGGCTTTGAGCGGGTGGAGAAGCTGATGGAGCGCAACATCATCGAGGTGGCGCCGCTCGCCTACATGCGCGGCAGAACCTTGAATGACGCCTTCATCATCCTGGACGAGGCCCAGAACACCACCACCGAGCAGATGAAGATGTTCCTGACCCGCATCGGCTTCAACTCCAAGGCGGTGGTGACCGGTGACATCACCCAGATAGACCTGCCCCGCAACCAGAAGTCGGGCCTGCGCCATGCGCTGGAAGTGCTGCAGAATGTCGACGGCCTGTCGTTCAACTTCTTCCAGTCCGCCGACGTGGTGCGCCACCCTGTGGTGGCCCGCATCGTGCAGGCCTACGAGGCGTTCGATGCCAAACAGGCGGCCGACAAAGTCGCCACCCACACCAGTAAAGAGAGTGCCCAATGAGCGTGACCCTGGATCTGCAACTGGCCAGTGCCAACACCGACGGCCTGCCGAGCGAGGCCCAGCTGCAGGGCTGGCTCGACGGCACCATTCTCGGCTTCCAGCAGGAGGCCGAAGTGACGGTGCGCATCGTCGACGAGGCGGAGAGCAACGAGCTCAACCTCACCTATCGCGGCAAGGACAAGCCCACCAACGTGCTCTCCTTCCCGTTCGAGGCACCACCCGGTCTGGAATTGCCGCTGCTCGGCGATCTGGTGATCTGCCGCCAGGTGGTGGAGCGCGAAGCCATCGAGCAGGGCAAGCCACTGATGGCCCACTGGGCCCATATGGTTGTGCACGGCAGTCTCCATCTGCTAGGTTATGACCATATCGAGGATGACGAGGCCGAAGAGATGGAAGCGCTCGAGCGCGACATCATGCAGGAGCTCGGTTTCGCCGATCCTTATCTGAACGACGAAGAGTAAACCGCGGGATGGTCATCGCCTTGAAACAGCCGATGCCCATCCTCATATAGCCACAACGATTTCAAGTGTGTTCATACGAGTAACCAAGAGAGAAAATGACCGACGATCACCCTAGTACCGGCTCGCCGAAGAAAACCTGGCTCGACAAACTCAGCCAACTCTTCCAGGGCGAGCCAAAAGACCGCAACGATTTGGTGGAAGTGATAGCCGACGCCGAAGAGCGCGATCTCATCGATCAGGACACCAAGGACATGATCGAGGGGGTGCTCGAAATTGCCGAGCTGCGCGTGCGCGACATCATGATCCCCCGCTCCCAGATGGTGACCATCGAGAAATCCCAGCCGGTGGACGAGATCCTGCCGGTGATCATCGAGTCGGGCCACTCCCGCTTCCCGGTGATCAACGAGGACAAGGATCACGTGGAGGGCATCTTGCTCGCCAAGGATCTGCTGCCGTTCGGGTTCGGCGGCCACCACGCCAGCGAGCCGCTGCAACTGGAGAATATCCTGCGCCCCACGGTGATCGTGCCCGAGAGCAAGCGGGTCGACCGGCTGCTCAAGGAGTTTCGCGAAGAGCGCTACCACATGGCCATCGTGGTGGACGAGTTCGGCGGCGTCTCCGGTCTGGTGACCATCGAGGACATCCTTGAGCTCATCGTCGGCGAGATTGACGACGAATTCGACGACATCGAAGACGAGCCGGACGAGATCCGCCGCATCAGCAAACGGGTCTTCTCGGTGAGCGCCCTCACCGAGATCGAGGATTTCAACGACTTCTTCGGTACCCAGTTCAGCGATGAAGAGGTGGATACCGTCGGCGGTCTGGTGATGCACGCCTTCAGCCACCTGCCCAAGAAGGGCGAGGAGATCGAGCTGGACGGCTACCTGTTCAAGGTGATGCATGCCGACAAGCGTCGTCTGCAGCAGTTGCAGGTGAAGATCCCCGACAACCATGTCGCGGCACAGTCCGAGGCCCAATAAGCCCTGGTCCGAGTCAACAGCGCCCCGCCCGTCGGGGCGCTGTTCGTTTGACCACGTGCCCCCTGTTTCCCACCGGCTACCGGGCCCGTCATCACCCTTTTATCCCCTCGCTTCGGGCCGTCGGCCGGGAGGCTCGCCGTTGACCGCCTTTACGGGTTAAGATACCGGCCATTCAACCCATAGCAGTCCAATCCGAGCCTCATCGCCCGTGAAATTACAGCCCGCAAAATCGAAACTTCTGACCAGCCTGTTTGCCATGGCCTCTGGCGCCATCGCCGTGCTGGCCTTCTCCCCCTTCAACTACTGGCCGCTGGTGATCCCGTCCCTGCTCGGCCTCTACGCCCTGCTGGACAAGGCCACCCCCAAGCAGGCGGCCTGGCGCGGCTTTGGCTACGCCATGGGGCTGTTTTTGCCGGGGCTGTGGTGGATCCACGTCAGCATGACCATGTTCGGCGGCATCGCCCTGCCGGTCGCCTTCGTGCTGCTGGCCGGGTTGTCGGCCTATCTGGCGCTCTATCCGACCCTGGCCTGCTGGCTGTTTGCCCGTTTCTTCCGCGAACGTCACTGGAGCCGCTGGCTGCTCGCCTTCCCGGCGCTCTGGCTGATGGCCGACTGGCTGCGTGGCTGGGTGATGACCGGCTTCCCCTGGCTCTGGTTTGGCTACAGCCAGATCGACGGGCCCCTCAAGGGCTTTGCCCCCATCCTCGGCGTACAGGGCATCACCCTCGCGCTGTTGCTGACCGCCTCCGCCCTCTGGCTGCTCTGGCAGAGCCGCAAACCGGCCTGGCTGCTGGTGCCGGTGGCCCTGGTGGGCGCCGCCCAGGGGCTGATGCAGCTCAACTGGGTGACCCGAGGTGAACCGGTCAAGGTGGCGCTAGTGCAGGGCAACATCGAGCAGTCCCTCAAGTGGGATCCGGAGGCCCTGGTGCCGACGGTGCGCAAGTATCAGGATCTGAGCCGCGAGAACCAGGATGCCGACATCATCGTCTGGCCGGAATCCGCCATCCCGGCCATCGAGAAGGAGATGGGCAACTACCTGGAGAGCCTGGACAAGGCGATGAAGGTGAACGATACCGGCCTGCTGGCGGGGATCATCCATTACGATCTCGAGCAGCAGCGCTTCTTCAATACCGTGCTCGGCATGGGGGTGCAGGATGCGGAAGGCAAGGAGTCCTACTACTACCAGCACAAGAACCGCTACTACAAATATCACCTGCTGCCCATCGGCGAGTTCGTGCCGTTTGAAGATCTGCTGCGCCCCATCGCGCCCTTCTTCAACCTGCCCATGTCCTCCTTCAGCCGCGGGGACGAGGTGCAGCCGAACCTGATCGCCAAGGGGCTCAAGTTTGCCGCCGCCATCTGCTACGAGATCATCTTCCCGGACGAGGTGCGCCGCAACGTGCAGCCGGATACCGACTTCCTGCTGACCGTCTCCAACGACGCCTGGTTCGGCACCAGCATCGGTCCCTGGCAGCACATGGAGATCGCCCGCATGCGTGCCCTCGAGCTGGCCCGCCCGCTGCTGCGCGACACCAACACCGGCATCACCATAGTCACCGAGATCGACGGCAGCATCATCGCCCAGATCCCGCAGTTCGAGGCTGGCGTGCTGCGCACCGAGGTGCGTCCCGCCCACGGCGTGACCCCCTATCTGCGCTTTGGCAGCTGGCCCATGTACGGCATCGCCGCCCTGCTGCTGGCGCTGGGACTGGGGCTGCGCCCCCGTGCCCACCCCTGGGCGCGCAAGGGCTGAGGCAACACAAGGCAGATAAACAAGAGAGGCGCCCAGGGGCGCCTCTCTTCTGTTCAGTCTGATACCCGCTCAGAACCTGTTCAGGCTCTGCAACGAGAGGTCGTCAGCAAGGTAAAGAGCAGCGCAGGAACCGGAGCGTATAGATATACGTGAGAACTATCGGTTACAAACAAGCGAGCAGTACATGAGCCTTGATCACGGCCTCGCAGTAAGAGTGTGGACAGGTTCTCAGGGCGAGAGCGGCTCACGGTGATACTCATCGGCCCCGCACTCGGGGCAGGTGCCAAGCTGTTCCGGGTGCAGCACGGTATGGCGCCACTCGCAGTGATCGCACACCAATACCCCGAGCCCCACCCAGTCACCGGCCCGGTAGACCCCCTTGTGCTCCAGCTCGTCCGCCAGCTCCTGCCACTCCACCTGGGTGCGGTCGGTCACGTCCGCCAGCCAGGACCAGGCGGTATCTTTGAGCGCCAGCATGAAGGCGGACTCCTCCACCTGCTCATCCTTGCGCCCCTCGTCATAGTTGCCCAGATCTCGCTTCACATACTCGGCGATCAGCGCCAGCTCGTCCTGGGTCAGATCCCCGGCCGCCTCCAGATAGGCCTGTACTTTGGCGATCATCCGGTTGAGGCGCTCCCCCTGGAACTGTTCTGTCTCTTGCCACTGCTTTTGCAGTTCGGCAATGAAGGCTTCGTACCCTTTTTGACGTTTGTCCATGGCCGTTACTCCTCTACTGAACCCTGATCGAGCCCGGCTTAAGGCCCGAGGGACGCTGGCGGTTGTTGCCGCCGCAGGATATGGGTATTCTATTGCGATTTCCCAGCTGATTTATCTATCCATTTCACAGATCCGGATGTCACCAATGCAAGAGCAATACGTTCCCCAATCCATAGAACCAGCAGTGCAAAAGCACTGGGATGCCAAGAAAACCTTCAAGGCGGTGGAGAAAGTAGACAAGGAAAAGTTCTACTGCCTCTCCATGTTCCCCTATCCGTCTGGTCGTCTACACATGGGGCACGTTCGCAACTACACCATAGGTGATGTGATCTCCCGTTATCAACGCCTCAATGGCAAGAACGTGCTGCAACCCATCGGTTGGGACGCCTTCGGCCTGCCGGCGGAAAACGCCGCCATCAAGAACAACACGGCACCGGCGCCCTGGACCTACGAAAACATCGAATACATGAAGAACCAGCTGAAGATGCTGGGTCTGGGTTATGACTGGGATCGCGAGCTGGCTACCTGCAAGCCGGACTACTACCGCTGGGAGCAGTGGTTCTTCACCAAGCTCTACGAGAAGGGTCTGGTCTACAAGAAGACCTCCTCCGTCAACTGGTGCCCGAACGACATGACGGTGCTGGCCAACGAGCAGGTTGTCGACAACTGCTGCTGGCGCTGTGACACCCCGGTGGAGCAGAAAGAGATCCCCCAGTGGTTCATCAAGATCACCGACTACGCCGAAGAGCTGCTCAACGACATCGACAACCTGGAAGGCTGGCCTGAGATGGTCAAGACCATGCAGCGCAACTGGATTGGCCGCTCCGAAGGGGTCAACATCAGCTTCGCCATCGACGGTCAAACTGAGCATCTCGAGGTCTACACCACCCGTCCTGACACCTTCATGGGCGTGACCTATGTGGGCATCGCCGCCGGTCACCCGCTGGCGCTGCAGGCCGCCGAAAGCAATCCGGAGCTGGCCGCCTTTATCGAAGAGTGCAAGAACACCAAGGTGGCCGAAGCCGAGCTCGCCACCATGGAGAAGAAGGGCATGGCCACCGGCCTCTACGCCATTCACCCGCTGGATGGCCGCAAGGTGCCGGTCTGGGTCGCCAACTTCGTGCTGATGAACTACGGCACCGGCGCCGTGATGGCAGTACCGGGTCACGACCTGCGTGACCACGAATTCGCCACCAAGTACGGCCTCGAGATCAAGCCGGTCATCAAGCAGGCCGACGGTGAAGCGCCGAACGTGATCGAAGCCGCCTACGCCGAGAAGGGCGTGCTGTTCAACTCCGGCGAGTTCGACGGTCTCGACTTCCAGGGCGCTTTCGATGCCATCGCCAACAAGCTGGAAACGCTGGGCCACGGCAAGCGCACCGTCAACTACCGTCTGCGCGACTGGGGTGTCTCCCGTCAGCGCTACTGGGGCGCCCCCATCCCGATGCTGACCCTGGCCGACGGCACCGTCGTGCCGACCCCGGAAGATCAGCTGCCGGTGCTGCTGCCGGAAGACGTGGTGATGGATGGCATCCAGAGCCCGATCAAGGCCGATGCCGAGTGGGCCAAGACCACCTACAACGGCCAGGAAGCGTTCCGCGAGACCGATACCTTCGACACCTTCATGGAGTCCTCCTGGTACTACGCGCGCTACTGCTCCCCGGACTACGACAAGGGCATGCTGGATCCGGCTGCTGCCAACCACTGGCTGCCGGTGGACCAGTACATCGGTGGCATCGAGCACGCCTGTATGCACCTGCTCTACGCCCGCTTCTTCCACAAGCTGCTGCGTGATGCGGGCCTGGTGAACAGCGACGAGCCGTTCAAGCGCCTGCTCTGCCAGGGTATGGTGCTGGCTGACGCCTTCTACTACAAGGACGAGAAGGGCGGCAATGTCTGGGTCAGTCCGCTCGACGTCAAGGTTGAGCGCGACGACAAGGGTCGCATCACCAAGGCGGTCGACCTCGAAGGCCGTGAAGTGATGCACTCCGGCATGACCAAGATGTCCAAGTCCAAGAACAACGGCATCGACCCGCAGCTGATGGTGGAGCGTTACGGCGCCGATACCGTGCGTCTGTTCATGATGTTCGCTTCCCCGGCCGAGATGACCCTGGAGTGGTCCGACTCCGGTGTAGAAGGTGCCCAGCGCTTCCTGCGCCGCCTGTGGCGCATCACCTTCGAGCACGTCTCCGGTGGCGCCGTTGCCGCGCTGGATCTGGCCGCCCTCACCAGCGACCAGAAAGCCGTGCGCCGCGAGCTGCACAAGACCATCGCCAAGGTGAGCGACGACGTGGGTCGCCGTCAGACCTTCAACACCGCCATCGCCGCCATCATGGAGCTGATGAACAACCTGGCCAAGCTGGGCAGCGACGCTCAGGATCGCGCCCTGATGCAGGAAGCGCTGGAAGCTGTGGTGGTCATGCTCTACCCCATCACCCCGCACATCGGCTTCGAGCTGTGGAAGATGCTGGGCAAGGGCGACGACATCGATCACGCGGCCTGGCCGGTGGCCGACGAGGCCGCCATGGTCGAGACCGAGAAGCTGGTGGTGGTGCAGATCAACGGCAAGATGCGCGGCAAGTTGACCGTGCCGGCCGAGATCAGCCAGGCCGACGTCGAGAAGCTGGCCATGGCCGATGCCTCGGTACAGAAGTTCACCGACGGCCTGACCGTACGCAAGGTGATCTACGTGCCGGGCAAGCTGCTCAACATCGTAGCCAACTGATGCCATATCGCTTACTGGCAACCGGGTACCGGTTCGGGTCGACGCAACTGCGTCGCCAACGGAGCGGTTGCCAAGCGGTCACAGCAAACGGATGATAACGGCGGGCCCTGCGCCCGCCGCTCTTCACTTCATGCAAAGAGGATTTTCTATGGGCACCACCCTCACCCGCTGGATGGCCATCCTGCTGACCGGTCTGCTGCTGCAGGCCTGCGGCTTCCAGATGCGCGGCACCGCCATCCCGCCCGAGTTGATGACCATGAAGGTGGTCGGTGACAACAAGAGCGACTTCTACCGGCTGGTCACCACCCGCCTCAAAGCCGCTGGCGTCGAACTCGCCGACAAGGAGGGCATTCCGGTGCTGACCCTGTCCGGCGTCGGCAGCACCAGTCAGGTCGCCTCCGTCGACTCCATCGGCCAGGCCCGTGAGTACGTGCTGGGCTACAACACCCAGTTCACCGTCTCCATGCCGGGCAAACCGACCCAGGTCTTCCCCATCGCCTTCAACCGCAGCTTCCTGAACAAGCCGGACGCGGCGCTCGCCTCCTCCCGCGAGCAGGAGCAGCTCGGCAAGGAGATGCAGGAGCAGGCCGCCAACCTGGTGATCCGCCAGCTCAGTCAGGTCAAATTCTGATGCGCCCATCCTGATGAGAGTGTGTTGATGAGAGTCTATCCCGAGCAGTTTGCGGATCATCTCAAGGCAGGGCTCAAGCCCTGCTATCTCATTTTTGGGGACGAGCCCTTGCTCAAGCTGGAAGCCATCGATGCCGTGCGCCAGGTGGCGCGCAAACAGGGCTTCGATGAGCGCCACAGCTTCGTGGTGGAACAGGGGCTGGACTGGAATCAGGTCTACGATGCCTGCCAGGCCATGAGCCTCTTCTCGGCCCGCCAGATCATCGAGCTGGAGCTGCCGGCCAAGGTCGACAAGGAGTTGGCCGCCCGCATCAGCGAGATCGGCAAGCAGCTGCACCCCGACCTGCTGCTGGTACTGAGCGGCAATCGTCTCAACCAGACCCAGATGAAGGCAGCCTGGTTCGACAAGCTGAGCCAGAGCGGCACCTATGTGCCGGTCAACCACCCCGAGCCCCGCTTCTTTCCGCGCTGGATGAGCGCCCGCTTCCAGCGCTTCGGCCTCAAGGCGCTGCCGGATGCGGTCAACTTCATGTGCCACTCCTACGAGGGCAACCTGCTGGCCGCCAGCCAGGAGATAGAGAAGCTGACCCTGCTCTCGCCGCCCCAGCCCATCAGCGTCGCCTATCTGCAGGAGACCATCATCCGCCACGCCCACTTCACCCCGTTCCAGCTCATCGACACCCTGCTGGAAGGGAAGGTGAACCGGGCCCAGCGCATCCTGCTGGCCCTGCGCGCCGAAGGCACCGAGCCCGGCATGCTGGCCTGGACCCTGTGCCGCGAGCTGGAGCAGCTCACCGAGCTGGCGCTGGCGGCCCGCGCCGGTCAGCCGCTGGTGGAGCACTTCTCCCGATTGCGCATCTGGCAGAGCCGCCAGCAGCTTATTCAGCAGGCGCTGACCCGGCTCCCCTTCGCCAAGCTGCAGCAGTTGTGGCAGCTGATGGCCCGCCTCGACGACGCCCAGCGTCGCTTCGATACCGAGCAGGCCTGGCTGATGCTGCAGACCATCGCCCTCGGTTTTCGCGATGGTACCCCCTTGCCGCTGGCGGGATCTGACATATGAGCCAGCCCGTCGACATCCCGGCCATCCCCGGAGGGGAGCCCATGCTGCAGCCGCCCATCGGCATTCTGGGGGGAACCTTCGATCCCATCCACATCGGCCATCTGCGCCCGGCCATCGAGGCCCGCGACGCCATTGGTCTGGCCGAAGTGCGCCTGTTGCCGAACCATATCCCGCCCCACCGCGCCAATCCCTTCTGCTCGAGCGAGCAGCGTCTGGCCATGGTTGCGCTGGCGGCGGCGGAAAACCCGGGCTTCGTGGTGGATGAGCGGGAGCTCAAGCGCGACACACCCTCCTGGACCATCGACACACTGATCGAGCTGAGGAGCGAGCTGCCGGACACCCCGCTCTGCTTTCTGATGGGGATGGACTCCCTGCTGAGCCTGCCAAGCTGGCACCGCTGGCAGGAGCTGCTCGACTACGCCCACCTGGTGGTGAGCACCCGTCCCGGCTGGCAACCGGATTACCCGGCCAAAGTGGTCGCGCTGCTGACCCGCCACCAGGCCCGCGAAGTGGCGGAGCTGCACCGGCTGCGCCACGGCCGCATCTGGCTGGCGGACAACCTGCCCATCGAGCTGTCGGCCACCCGGCTCAGAGAGCGCTTGGCGGCGGGGGCGGATCCCCGCTATCTGCTGCCGCCATCGGTGGCGGAGTACATCCGCCAGCAGGGGCTCTATCGACCGGCCTGAACCCGGTTTTCCGGGGTAGTTGTCCGACGCGGATCGCGCACTATAGTGATCAACAGGGGGCCGTTTTCCGAGCGGGCACGGCCCCTGTTCCACTCCCCTTCACCGGACTGGGAAACGGGAGCGACCATGATATAATCCGCCGCCCTCACGCCGTGAAAGCGCGCCGGAATACAGGAGAGACTCATTGCAAGGCCAAGAACTGCATGCCTTTATCGTCGACAAGATCGATGACATGAAAGGCCGCGACATCATCACCCTCGATGTGCGCGGCAAATCCAGCATCACCGACACCATGATCATCTGCTCCGGCAACTCCAGCCGTCACGTCAGCGCCATCGCCCACCATCTGGCCAGCGAAGCTCGCCATGCCGGGCTCGATCTGCTGAGCGTGGAAGGCCAGCTCACCGGTGAGTGGGTGCTGGTGGATCTGGGCTCCGTCATCGTGCACGTGATGCAGGATGAGCATCGCGATTTCTATCAGCTGGAAAAACTCTGGAGCAACACCGCTCAGGTGAATGCGCAATAAACGAGCACAAGTGTAAAGACCGATGAAAATCCAGTTGATTGCGGTGGGCACCAAGATGCCCGCCTGGGTAGAGCATGGCTTCGAAGAGTATCGCCGCCGTTTTCCCAAAGACATGCCATTCGAACTTGTCGAGATCGGCGCCGGAAAACGTGGTAAAAATGCCGACATTCCCCGCATTCTGCAAAAAGAGGGGGAAGCCATGCTGGCTGCCGCCGGCCGCTCGCGCATCGTGACCCTGGACATCCCCGGCAAACCCTGGACTACCGAGCAGCTGGCCGTGCAACTGGAAGCCTGGAAGCTCGATGGCCGCGACGTGGCCCTGCTGGTGGGCGGCCCGGAAGGGCTCTCCCCCGAGTGCAAGGCTGCCGCCGAGCAGAGCTGGTCGCTGTCGCCGCTGACCCTGCCCCATCCGCTGGTGCGGGTGCTGGTGGCCGAGAGCCTCTATCGCGCCTGGAGCATCACAACCAATCATCCGTATCACAGAGAGTGAACCATGCGCTATTCCAGCATCACCCTCACATACCCGTATCACAGAGAGTGAGCCATGCACTATCCAAGCATTCCCCTCTCAAACCCGAATCACAGAGCGTGAGCATGCACATCTGCACCCCGTTTCTCACCTGCTCGACAGTCATAAGGTAGCGGCATGCTGAAGACTCGCATCGAAATGCGCGACCACAGCGCCGAGGGTCGCCTCTTCTTCCGACGAACCCTGGTCGCCTACGCTGGCATGATAGTGCTGATGCTGGTGCTGCTGGGCAATCTCTACTACCTACAAGTAGAGTCTTACGACACCTACCAGACCCGTTCCAACGACAACCGCATCCGCGTCGTGCCGGTGGCGCCGCCACGCGGCCTCATCTATGACACCAACGGCGTGCTGCTGGCGGAAAACCGCCCTGTCTACAGCCTCGAGATCGTGCCGGAAGAGACCAAGGATCTGGAGAAGACCGCCGACGAGCTAATCACCCTGCTGAAGCTGCCGGAGGGGACCAAGGAGAAGTTCCTGGCCGAGGTGAAACGCCAGCGCCGCTTCAAGCCGGTCGCCCTGTACGAGAAGCTGACCGAGTATCAGGTCGCCCTCTTCTCGGTCAACCAGCACAACTACCCGGGTGCCAGCATCGAGGCCTACCTCAAGCGCTACTACCCGTTTGGCGACACCCTGACCCATGCGCTGGGTTACGTGGCCAAGATCAACACCCGCGACGTGGAGCGCCTCGACAAGGAGGACAAGCTCGCCAACTATGCCGCCACCAAGGATATCGGCAAGCAGGGGGTGGAGAAGTACTACGAGGATCAGCTACACGGCGTGGCGGGCTACCAGGAGGTCGAGGTGAACAACCGCGGCCGGGTGGTGCGCACTCTCAAGTTCCAGCCGCCCGAGCCCGGCAAGGACATCTACCTCAACATCGACATCCGCCTGCAGCTCAAGGCTCAGCAGCTGCTGGCCGGCCGCCGCGGCGCCATCGTGATGATGGATCCCAATACCGGCGCCCTCCTGGCCATGGAGTCGAGCCCGAGCTATGACCCCAACCTGTTCGTGACCGGTATCTCCAGCGCCAACTACTCGGCGCTGCTCAACGATCCGGCCCGGCCGCTGGTGAACCGCACCACCCAGGGCATCTACGCCCCCGCCTCCACCGTCAAGCCCATGATGGCGGTGATGGGGCTCAACGAGGGGGCCATCACCCCCAACTACCGCTACTTTGGCGGCCCCAGCTTCTCCATCCCCGGCACCACCAAGAAGTTTCGCGACTGGCGCCGCTGGGGCCACGGCTGGCTCGACGTCTATCGCGCCATCGAGGTGTCGGCGGATACCTACTTCTACGATCTCGCCTACCGGGTCGGCATCGACAAGATCAACAGCTACATGACCAGGTTCGGCTTCGGTCAGTACAGCGGTGTCGACATCTACGAAGAGACCAAGGGGGTCATGCCGTCCCGCGACTGGAAGATGGCCCGCTGGCGCCAGCCCTGGTATCAGGGTGACACCATCTCCATCGGTATCGGCCAGGGCTACTGGAGCGCCACCCCGATCCAGCTGGCCAAGGCCATCAGCATCCTGACCCAGAACGGCCACGACGTGACGCCGCACCTGCTCAAGAGCACCGCCTCCATCGATGGCGTGGTCAACGCCCCCATCAACCCGAACATGGCCATCCAGACCAAGAGCGACAGCTACTGGCAGGTGGCCAAGGACGGCATGTGGCGGGTCATCAACGGCCACGAAGGAACCGGTCGACGCGCCTTTGCCAACACCCCCTACAAGGCGGCGGGCAAGTCCGGTACCGCCCAGGTGGTGGGCCTCAAGGAGAACCAGGTCTACAACGCGGCCACCACCAAGGTGGAGCATCGCGACAACGCCCTGTTCGTCTCGTTTGCCCCGTTCGAAGCACCCAAGGCGGTGGTCGCCCTGGTGCTGGAGAACGCCGGGGGCGGCAGCGCCATGGCGGCGCCGGTCGCCCGCAACATGCTGGATGCCTATCTGCTGCCGCCGGAGCCCCAGCTGCCGCCGGCACCGGCCAAGAAGCCCCAATCCGAAGAGGTTGCCTCTCATGAGTAACTCCGCTCGCCAGCAGAGCATCTGGTACAAGCTGCATATCGACTTGCCGCTGCTGCTCGGCCTGCTGACCCTGATGTCCCTCTCCATGGTGGTGCTCTACTCCGCCTCCGGTCAGGATGTCGACTCCATCGTGCGCCAGCTGGTGCGTGGCGGACTGGCGTTCGCCCTGATGATCGGCATGGCCCAGCTGCCACCCTCCCTCTATGCCCGCTGGTCGGTTCCCCTGTTTGCGGTGGTGGTGCTGCTGCTCATCGCGGTGGACGTGTTCGGCCACATCGGCAAGGGTGCCCAGCGCTGGCTGGACCTCGGCTTCATGAAGTTCCAGCCCTCCGAGGTGATGAAGCTCTCCATGCCCATCATGGTGGCCGCCTGGCTCAGCCGTCATTCGCTGCCGCCCAAGTTCAGCCACCTGGTGCTGAGCCTCATCATGGTGCTGCTGCCCACCCTGCTGATCGCGGCCCAGCCTGACCTTGGCACCTCGATCCTGGTGGCCGCCTCCGGCTTCTTCGTCATCTTCCTGGCGGGGATCAGCTGGTGGCTCATCGGCCTCGCGGTGCTGCTCATCTGCGCCTTCATGCCGGTGCTCTGGTTCTTCCTGATGCACGACTACCAGCGCCAGCGGGTGCTGATGCTGCTGGATCCTGAGAAGGATCCGCTCGGCCGTGGCTACCACATCATCCAGTCCAAGATCGCCATCGGCTCCGGCGGCGTGTTCGGCAAGGGCTGGCTGCAGGGCACCCAGTCCCAGCTGGAGTTTTTACCAGAACGGCATACCGACTTTATCTTCGCGGTGTTCAGCGAGGAGTTCGGCCTGGTGGGGGTCGCCCTCCTGCTGGTGATCTACCTCTACATCATCAGCCGCTGCCTGTTTATCTCCATGCAGGCCCAGAACAGCTTCGAACGCCTGCTGGGCGGTGCCCTGACGCTGACCTTCTTCGTCTACGTGTTCGTCAACATGGGGATGGTGAGCGGCATTCTACCGGTGGTCGGCGTGCCCCTGCCGCTGGTGAGCTACGGCGGCACCTCCATGGTGACCCTGATGGCCGGCTTCGGCATCCTGATGTCCATCCAGACCCACAGAAGGCTGCTGGCCTGATGCGACTGGCTGGTGTGTTGCTCTCTCTCGTTGCCCTGAACGCAACGGCGGCCGTCGAGCCCCCCGGGCTCGCCCGGCTCGCCGAGCAGCAGCAGGTGCCGCTGGCCGCGCTCCAGGCCGCCACCGCCCAGGCCAGCCTGCGCCAGGAGGTGCTCGACACCATCAGCCGCCCCTGGGAGGCCAAACCCTGGCATCGCTACCGGCCGTTGTTCATCACTCCGGAGCGGATCCGGGACGGGGTCGGCTTCTGGCAACGCCACGCCACCACCCTGGCGCGGGCCGAGCAGACCTATCAGGTGCCGGCCTCCCTCATCGTCGCCATCATCGGCATCGAGACCTTCTACGGCCGCCAGATGGGCCGCCATCCGGTGCTCGACAGCCTCTACACCCTGGGCTTTCACTACCCCGAGCGGGCCGACTTCTTCGCCAAGGAGTTTGCCCAGCTGGTGCTGCTTGCCCGGGAAGAGAAGTGGCCACTCACCCTTCTCAAGGGCTCCTATGCCGGCGCAATGGGGATGGGTCAGTTCATGCCCTCCAGCTATCGCCACTACGCGGTCGACTTCGACGGCGACGGCAAGCGCGATCTGTTCGCCAATCCGGTGGATGCCATCGGCAGCGTCGCCAACTATTTTGCCGAGCATCAGTGGCGCTGGGGGGAGTCGGCGGTCGAACCCGCCTTGATCGGACTGGCGCCAGTGGGTACCCTGCTGGGGCCTGCCCCCGAGCTGACCCAGACCTGGGCCGAGCTGGCCGCCGCGGGCATTGAACTCGCCACCCCGCTGGCACCCGACACGCCGGTGAAACTGCTGGCATTGGAACAGGCCGATGGACCGGAATACTGGGTCGCGCGCCACAATTTTTACGTGATCACCCGCTATAACCGCAGCCCGCTCTATGCGATGGCGGTGCATCAACTCAGTCAAGCAATCCAGGACGCGTATGCATTACAGCCACAAACTTCTCCCGCTCAGCCTGACCTTGTTGCTGGCCGCCTGTAGCAGCCAGCCGGAACAGCTTCCCCCGCCTCCCGAACCAGTCCAGCCGGAAAAACCCCAGGTCATCGAAATCCCGCAGGCCACCGGCGCCATCCCGCGTCCCGAGCCCCTGAGCGCCAGCGGCAACCGTGACTACTGGATAGGCAAGCAGAAGAACGAGGTGTGGCGCGACATCAAGCACTACAGCGAAGAGGGGACCGCCAGCTGGCTCTCCCAGGATCTGGACGGCCAGCAGACCGCCAACGGCGACGTGCAGGACAGCAAGCTGTTCAGCGCCGCCCACCGCAACCTGCCGCTGCCAAGCTATGTGCGGGTCACCAACCTGGAGAACGGGCAAGAGACCATAGTGCGGGTCAACGATCGCGGCCCCTTCGGCAGCGATCGGCTGATCGACCTCTCCCATGCCGCCGCCACGCAGCTGGGGATGGTGGAAGGGGGCGAGGCGCGGGTACGGCTCGAGCTCATCAACGACACCCCGGATCAGATGGTGCTCATGGCCCCCATGAAGCCCATCGAGATGACGCCGACCACCCCGGCCGCCACGGCCCCCGTCGCTCAGGACGGCTTCGTCGGCCAACCCACCGAGCTGGCCATGGCCACGCCGGCGGCAGAAGAGCCGGCCCCAGTCAAGGCGCCGGTCACCAAACCCGCCAAACCGGCAACGGCCAAGACGGCGGCACCCGCCAGCAGCGGCGAGGGCAAGATGATCCAGGTGCTGGCCAGCGGCTCGCAGGCACGGGCGGAGGCGATGGGCAAGGTGATGACCCAGCGTCACGGCCTGCCCTATCGGGTGGACGCCCATGGTGCCATCTTCCGGGTGCTGATCGGCCCCGTGCCTGCCGACCAGCAGGCCGCCACCCTGGAGAAAGTGCGCCAGGGGGGGCTGGAGCAAGCCTTCATCGTCCCCTGAGCGTCTCAGGTTCAAGCTGACCGAACCGCCCTCTGTGGCCCGCCATCACGTCGTTTCCCGGCGTGATGGCGGCTACGGAGGGAGAAAAAACCAGACCAGATGGCACGTCGGGCTTTGACCGACGGTCGCTTCTGGTATAGTGAAGCCCGCATTTTTAACTTGGGTTACCCCAACCAGGCACCAGGAATTTCAAGATGTCCAAATTTGCCCGTTCAGTTATTCTGGCCTCCCTGATAAGCGCCACCGCCCAGGCCAACACGCCTGTACCGACCCCGACGCCGAACGCCAACCCCGTGGTGGTTCCCGCCGCGCCGGAGATCTCCGCCAAGGCCCACATCCTGATCGACTACTACTCCGGTCAGGTACTGGCCGAGCAGAACGCCGAAGAGCGTCTGCCGCCCGCCAGTCTGACCAAGATGATGACCTCCTACATCATCGGCCAGGAGCTGCTGAAGGGGAACATAAAGCGCACCGACATGGTGACCATCAGCCAGAACGCCTGGTCCAAGAACTACTCCGACTCCTCCAAGATGTTCATCGAGGTGGGCAAGCAGGTCTCGGTCGATGACCTGAACAAGGGCATCATCATCCAGTCCGGCAACGACGCCTGCGTCGCCATGGCCGAATTCCTGGCGGGCAGCACCGACTCCTTCGCCAGCCTGATGAACAGCTGGGCCGCCAAGCTCGGCATGAACGACAGCCACTTCATGAACCCGCACGGTCTGGATGCGGAAGGTCACTACAGTACCGCTCACGACATGGCGCGCCTGGGCCAGGCCCTGATCCGCGACCTGCCGGAGGAGTACAAGATCTACGCCCAGAAATCCTTCGTGTTCAACGGCATCACCCAGCACAACCGCAACCGCCTGCTGTGGGACCAGTCCCTGCAGGTTGACGGCATCAAGACCGGCCACGTCAGCCAGGTCGGCTACAACCTGGTCTCCTCCGCCACCAACAACGAAGGCATGCGCCTGATCGCCGTGGTGCTGGGCGCCAGCAGCGAAGCCTCCCGCGCCGCCGAGAGCAAGAAGTTGCTCACCTACGGTTTCCGCTTCTTCCAGAGCCTGACCCCCTACAAGGCCGGCACCGAGCTGGTGACCCAGAAGATCTGGATGGGCGACAAGCCAGAAGTGAAGCTGGGCGTCGACAAGGACGTCTCCGTGCTGGTCACCCGTGGCCAGGGCAACAACCTCAAGGCGGACTTCCAGCTCGAAAGCGAACTGAAGGCACCGCTGGCCAAGGGTCAGCGCGTCGGCACCGTGTTCCTCAAGCAAGGGGACAAGGAGATCAAGCAGGTGCCGCTGGTCGCCCTGGAAGAGGTGCAAGAGGGTGGCCTGATGAGCCGTCTGTGGGACTACCTGGTGATGCTGGTTTCCAGCTGGTTCAAGTAATCCGCACGCAGGATCCCGACCAAACAGCGGCGCCAACAGGCGCCGCTGCTGTCTTTTTGGGGTCGGGCCAGTCAATAACCCTGTAAACTGCAGGTTCCGCCGACTGACGATTTGTGGTAAAAAGCAGCACCTCCATCCCTTGTCTGCCGGTCCGGCCTTGATCCCGGCCCGGGCAATGCCCATATACACTTGAGCATTGCCCCGCACAGACGGGGGCATGGCGGCCCCGAGGGGCCAACGGCCATTAGCCACAAGCAAGAAAGTCGTCTCGCGACGACCGCAAAAGGTGAGTAAATGAATACCAAGTTTGATGAACTGCTGGAGTTCCCCTGCAAGTTCCCGTTCAAGGTGCTCGGCGTTGCCGACCCGGCCCTGCCGGACATGGTGGTGGAAGTGCTGCAGCAGCACGCCCCCGGCACCTACAGCCCGACCGTCCAGCCCAGCTCCAAGGGCAACTACCACTCGGTCCGGGTCACTGTGACTGCCCAGAGCAAGGAACATATCGAAGCCATGTATACCGCCCTCGGCAACATAGAACTGGTTCGCTACGTCCTGTAAGTCGCCTCTTTCGCCCCGCCACCGGGGCGACTGATTATTTGCCGCCGGCGACCAGCGCCGTGCCGGCCGACCCAAGCGCCTGTCAGTGAGGAAAGATGTCACCCCAAACTCCCGCCGAGTCATCACAGTCCGCCAGCCAGCTGCTGGTGAGACAGCTGGGCCGTCGTCCCTACCAGCCGGTATGGGATGCCATGAAGGCCTTCACCGACAGCCGCACCCCCGACACCCCGGACGAGTTCTGGGTGGTGGAGCATGACCCCGTCTACACCCAGGGGCAGGCCGGCAAGGCCGAACACCTACTCGCCCCCGGCGACATCCCGGTGGTGCAGAGCGATCGCGGCGGTCAGGTGACCTATCACGGCCCGGGCCAGCTGGTGCTCTACGTGCTGGTGGACGTGCGTCGCAGCAAGCTGACGGTACGTGAGCTGGTGACCTGCCTGGAGACCGCCATCATCAACACCCTGGCCAACAGCGACATCAGCGCCTATGCCAAGGCCGATGCCCCCGGGGTCTACGTGAAGAACGAGCTCGGCATGGAGGCCAAACTGGCCTCCCTTGGCCTGCGCATTCGCAAGGGGTGCTCGTTCCACGGGCTGGCCCTCAACATCAACATGGACATGACCCCCTTCCTGCGCATCAACCCGTGCGGCTATGCGGGCATGGCCATGACCCAGACCAGCGCCCTGGGCGGCCCGCAGAGCGTGGCCGAGGCGCAATCCATCCTGGTGGCCGAACTGGCCCGCCTGATTGGTTATCAAACAATAACAAACACCGAGAGTGAATCATGAGCAAACCCGTTCGTATGGAGCCGGGCGTCAAGCTGCGCGATGGCGACAAGATGGCCCTGATCCCGGTGAAATTCATGCCGGATCCCAACGAGGAAGTGCTGCGCAAGCCTGACTGGATGCGGATCAAGCTGCCACCGTCGAGCCAGAAGATCGAGCACATCAAGAGCACCCTGCGCAAGAACAAGCTGCACTCGGTGTGTGAGGAAGCCTCCTGCCCCAACCTGGCGGAGTGCTTCAACCACGGCACCGCCACCTTCATGATCATGGGCGCCATCTGCACCCGTCGTTGCCCCTTCTGCGACGTGGCCCACGGCCGCCCGCTGGCACTCGACCCGGAAGAGCCGAAGAAGCTGGCGCTGACCATCAAGGAGATGGGGCTTAAATACGTGGTGATCACCTCGGTGGATCGCGACGACCTGCGCGACGGCGGTGCCCAGCACTTCGCCGACTGCATCAAGCAGATCCGCGAGCACAGCCCGCAGACCCGCATCGAGATCCTGACCCCGGACTTCCGCGGCCGGATGGAGCAGGCCCTCGAGGTGTTCCGCGAGACCCCGCCTGACGTCTTCAACCACAACCTGGAAACCGCCCCGCGCATGTACCGGGTCGCCCGTCCGGGTGCCGACTACAAGTGGTCGCTGGAGCTGCTGCGCCGCATCAAGGAGATGCATCCCCATGTGCCGACCAAATCCGGCGTCATGATGGGTCTGGGCGAAACCAATGAAGAGATAGTCCAGGTACTCAAGGACTTGCGCGAGCACGGCGTCAACATGCTGACCCTGGGTCAGTACCTACAGCCGAGCCGCCACCACCTGCCGGTGAAGCGCTACGTGCCGCCCGCAGAGTTCGACGAGCTCAAAGACGTGGCCATGGAGCTCGGCTTCAGCCACGCCGCCTGCGGTCCCTTCGTGCGATCCTCCTACCACGCGGATCTGCAGGCCAAGGGGGAAGAGGTCAAATAAGCCTCTGCCCGCCGACAGCAAAAGAGCGCCTTCTGGCGCTCTTTTTTATGCAAGTCGCAAAGCACATCCTGCTGGTTGGCGCCCCCGAAACGGGCATGTCGAGGGGCCTTGGTCGCTGTTATGATGTGGCGCCGTTATCGTCAACCGCCCAGGATATGCCATGTCTCAAACCCGCCTCTTCATCGTGCACGGTTATACCGCCTCCCCCGACGCTCACTGGTTTCCCTGGCTCAAGGCCGAACTCGAGGCCCGGGATGTCCGGGTCGAGGTGCTGGCCATGCCTGACCCCCACCACCCAAAGCCCGCCGCCTGGGACGCGGCCATGGACAGCCTGGTGCAGGATCACGACGAACACACCTTCCTGCTCGGCCACAGCCTCGGCTGCATCACCATACTGCGCCAGCTCGACCGGCTGCCCGCCGGCAGCCAGGTGGGGGGGATCCTGCTGGTCTCCGGTTTCGATCAGCCGCTGCACACCCTGCCGGAGCTGGATCCCTTCATGACCCCGGATTATGACCCGGCCCGCATCATGGCGCTGGCCCCCCGCCGGGTGGTGATAGCCTCCCGGGATGATGCCATCGTGCCCTATCCCTACTGCCAGCACCTGAGCGAGCGACTGTCCGCGCCGCTCTACAGCCTGGAGCATGGCGGCCACTTCCTCGACCGGGACGGCTTTCTGACCCTGCCGCTGGTGCGTGACCGGCTGCTCGCCATGCTGGCGGAGGGCTGAGGCAGACAACAACGGCCACCAGGGTGGCCGTTGTTGTTTTCTACCGGCTAGAACGACATGCCGGAGAAGGACATGAAGCCGAGCGACATCAGCCCGGCCACGATGAAGGTGATGCCAATCCCCCTCAACCCCTCAGGCACATCCGCATATTTCATCTTCTGGCGCAGGCCGGCGATGGCGACGATGGCCAGCAGCCAGCCCAGGCCTGAGCCCGCTCCATACACCACAGATTCGATAAAGTCGTAGTCCCGCTGCGCCATGAACATCACCCCGCCGAAGATGGCGCAGTGCACCGTCAGCAGCGGCAGATAGATGCCCAGCGCGTGATGGAGCGCCGGAAAGTGCTTGTCCAGCACCATCTCCATCACCTGCACCAGGGCCGCCAGCACCCCGATGTAGACGATGAAATCGAGAAAGCTCAGATCAAACTCGCCGAGAAAGGTGCTCTCCGGGCGCAGGATATGGCGGTAGATCAGGTTGTTGAGGGGGATGGCGATCACCATGACCACCAGCACCGTCAGGCCAAGGCCGAAGGCGGTGTTGATGTTCTTGGAAACGGCCAGGAAGGTGCACATGCCAAGGAAGAAGGCCAGCGCCAGGTTTTCCACAAAGATCGATTGAATGAAGAGGTTGACGTAATAGTCCATCGGGTCAGCTCACAACGGGTACGAACGGGAGCCGCCTCCCTGCGCACAAGCGGGCACGAAGGCGGTGCAAGAGGCGCCGGATCGGAGCCTGACCCACAGGCCGCACTCTGTGGCTGGGATCAGGATCGGATCGAACGGGCGCGTGGCGTGCAGCCGGCCTCTAGTCGCTGTGGCAGAACCGAAATTGCAGATGGTGGCAGCATCGCAGCCGCCGATGCAGATAGCCGAAGTGGTCGGCCAGCTGCCTGAGGTAGATGAGGGGCAGGAAGAACAGCAGGCCGCAGAGCAGGCCGAGGATCTCATGCTGGAACCAGGCCAGCAGCATCTGGTAGAGCTCGGCATGAGCGGCCCCTTCCAGTCGCCGCCCCTGCTCGAAGCCGAGGCGCCACTGGGAGGTTGGCGGCAGGCTGGCGCTGTCGAGCAGCCCTCGCTGGGCCGGCTCGTGCAGCTGCATCGAGCCCTCCTGCCCTCCCGTTGCCGGCCCCGGGGTTGCAACGACCCCTGCCGCGACAGAGGCGGCAAGCCAGAGAAGGCAGGCGATGGCGAGGGCCATCGACCAGGTCGACAGTCGGCCAGGGGGCAACAAGGGATGCATCCGGTTCAAACAAAGAGGAACAAGAAGGGTGAATTTATCACAATTCCTCGATTTATTGAATTTACCATATGGGAAATCAGCTTTAATCGATGCTAAAAACCCTGATTATCAAAAAATCCAGCAATTAAAAACCACCATGAGAGCAAGCGCCATGACGCCTGCTCTCATGGTGAGGACTCACCCCTGCTCAAAGGCCTGATGGTAGCGCACTTCACCACTGGGCATGGCGACGCCGAACGAGCGGGCCATGAAGTACTCGGCCGGCACGCCGGGCAGCGTCAACCCCGGCTCGGACACGAAGCCGAAACGGCCGTAGAAGCCGGGATCCCCCAGCACCACGCAGCCTGCAGCCCCCATCCCCTTGAGCTCGGCCAGACCCGCTTCCATCAGCCGTGAACCCAGTCCCTTGCCGTGCAGCTCGGGGGAGACGGAAATGGGGCCAAGGCCATACCAGCGCTCGCTGCCATCGCTGATGGTCACCGGCGAGAAGCAGAGGTGGCCGACCACTTGCCCCGCCTGCTCCGCCACCAGCGACAGACTGAGTGCCCCGGCCTGGCGCAGGTCACGCACGATCAGCTGCTCGTTGTGATCGGTATGGGGGGCCTTGAAGAATGCGGCCACGGTCACCGCTTCAATGGCGTCGTGATCGGTGACCGTTTCCGGTCGAATGAGGATGTTCATAAGGGTTTCTCCGTTTGCTCTCTTTCAATGGATGGCCTGATCAGACTGCCTGCAGGCAGCAGATCACATAGCCGTAGCTGCCCAGGTATTGGCGGTGGATAGCCACTTCCCGGCTCAGATCTTGCCAGGCTGGGCTATCCCCCAGCTCGGCGCGATGGCGCGCCAGATTGCGTTCGATGGGATCCAGATAATTGTGCCAGGCCCTTTGCGGTAACTCGGTGTGCCACAGGCAGCGATACCCCGCCTCCTGCACCGTCTTGAGCAGACCAGCCAGGGTCTGCATGGCGGGATAATCCCGTTGCCAGAACGCCAGCGCCTCCTCTGGCGGCGTGTCTATCAGCCACACCAGGTCGCTCAACACGATGCAGGCATCAGGGCCGGCAAGGTGCGCCCGCCAGGCTTTGAGCGCATTGGCCACCCCTATGGTGTAGGCGCTCCCTTCGGCCCAGATAAGGTCGGCGGGGGCCAGCTCCACCGGCAGCGCCGCCATGTTGGCGCACAGGGTAGTGACCTGCTCAAAGCCAGCCGCGCTGGCCGATCTGGCCACGGCGGCCAGCGCCTCCTCGTCGAGGTCGATGGCCACGATGGCGGCGTCCGTCACCTGGGCCAACGCCATTGTGGCGGCGCCGCGCCCGCAGCCCATGTCGAGGATCCGGCGAGGCGCCATGGGCAGCGCGGCAAACTGCTGCTGGGTGAAGAGGCTATCGCCCGGCCCCCAATAACTCATGCCATCCAACAACTGCTTGAAATCCCGGATGTAGCGCTCGTGTTCATTCATGTCTTTGCTCAGCCACTGCAGGTGATAACGCTCTTTTTCACTGAATCCCTGCTTCATCACCCAGGCAAAGTAGGCCTGCGGGGCTTGATGCTGCAGTTGCCAGGCCTTGAACTCGTTGCCGGAGTGCGAACGCAAGCCAGCGAGGTCTGCCAGCAGATCCCGCGCTCTCTGCATCCGCGCCAGCTCGCCGTCCAGCTCTCTGACCCGGGCTTGCAATACCTCCTGATCTATCTCCCCCGCCAGACAGGCGAGGCACTGCTTGAGGCTGAGCCCGCCCGCCTGCAGGGCCTGCACCATCCGCAGCCGCTGCAGATCTTCATCGTCGTAGTGGCGATAACCGTTGGCGCCCCTCGTTCCCGCAATCACCCCCAGCTTCTCGTAATAGAGCAGGGTGGAGCGGGCCAGGCCGCAGCGCCTGGCCAGTTCGGATATTTTCATGACAGCGACTCTCAGTGGGGTCCGTGACCCGATGAAGGGAAGCTTAAACTGTGAAGCAATAGACGGGTCAACGGCAAAATCCGGGTTCATACCATAAAAAAACGGCCACCCTGAGGTGGCCGTCATCGGCAGCAAGAGAGACTCACGGATCAGAAGCCGGCGGCCTCCAGATGCTCCACCAGCAGCTGCACGCTACGGTTGCCGCGCCACTCGTTGACGTCGAGTCGGTAGACCAGCCGCACCCGTTTGACCGAGGCATCGGGCCAGCGCTGCAAGTCGACCCCGAAGGCGATGGCATCCACCGCGTGGCCGGAATCCGTGGTCAGCATCATCTTGAGGTGCTTCTCCCCCACCAGCCGCTGCTGCACCAGCACGAACTCGCCGTCGAACAGCGGTTCGGGAAAGGCCTGACCCCAGGGGCCGGAGGCACGAATAAGCTCCGCCAGCTCGAGGGTGAGCTCATCCGGCAGCAGTTCGCCGTCGGTGAGCAGCACCCCGGTCAAGAGCTCAGGGGTCACCAGCTCGCCGATGACCGCCTCGAAGGCGCGACCGAAGGCCTCGATATTGGCCTTGGGCAGGGTCAGCCCGGCCGCCATGGCGTGGCCGCCAAACTTGCCCATCAGGCCGGGGTGACGGGTATCGAGCAGTTCCAGCGCATCGCGCAGGTGCACCCCGGGGATGGAGCGCCCCGAGCCCTTGAGCTCGGTCTCGCTGCTCTCGGCAAATGCGATGACCGGGCGGTAGTACTTCTCCTTCACCTTGGAGGCCACCAGCCCCACCACCCCCTGATGCCACTCGTCCCGGTGCAGCACTATACCGGAGGGCACCTCGCCGTCACGAAACCGGATCTGCTCCAAGGTGGCCAGCGCCTCCTGCTGCATCCCCTGCTCGATCTCTTTGCGCTCCTGGTTGAGGCTGTCCATTTCGGAGGCGAGCTGGCGCGCCAGGTTGAGGTCGTCGCTCAGCAGGCAGGCGACCCCGAGCGACATGTCGTCGAGCCGGCCCACCGCGTTGAGGCGCGGCCCCAGCGCAAAGCCGAGATCGGCGGCGCACAGGCGACGACCGTCGCGGCCCGACACATCCACCAGCGCCTGGATGCCGGGACGGCAGCGGCCGGCCCGGATCCGTTGCAGACCCTGATGGACCAGGATGCGGTTGTTGCCATCGAGCGCCACCACGTCGGCCACGGTGCCAAGGGCCACCAGATCCAGGTAATCCGCCACGTTGGGGGCGCGCAGCCCCTGGCGCTCATACCAGCCGCTCTGGCGCAGGTGGGTGTTGAGGGCGGCCATCAGATAGAAGGCGACCCCGACCCCGGCCAGCGATTTGGAGGGAAAGTCGCAGCCATGCTGGTTGGGGTTCACTATCGCGTCGGCGTCAGGCAGCTCCTGGCCCGGCAAATGGTGATCGGTAACCAGTACCTGCATGCCGGCCGCCTTGGCTGCCGCCACCCCGGCGATGCTGGAGATGCCGTTGTCCACCGTGATGAGGAACTCGGCGCCGCGGGCCACCGCCAGCTCGACGATCTCGGGGGTGAGGCCATACCCGAACTCGAAGCGGTTGGGCACCAGAAAATCGATGTGGCGGCCGCCCATGGCGCGCAGGGCCAGCACGCACAGGGCCGAGCTGGTGGCGCCGTCACAGTCGAAGTCACCGACGATGAGGATGCGCTTTTGCGCCGTCAGCGCGTCGGCCAGCAGGGGCACCGCCTGCGCCATACCGAACAGGCGCTGGGGTGGCAGCAGCTGATTGGCGCTGCGCTCCAGCAGGGCAGGGTCTTCGACCCCACGGCTGGCGAAGATTTGCCGCAGCAAGGGATGAAGGGTGGCGGGCAGATGGGAATCATCCACGCGCGGACGACGACGGATTAGCAGGGGCATCGATGTGATCCAGTATCTTGAGCAGTTGTTCAGGGCTCTGATAACCGCGCAGCAGGTCGCCATTTGGCAGGACCCAGCTCGGCAGTGCCTTGATCCCGAGCCACTGGCTCAGGCCGATATGATGGGCAAGGATCTCATTACAGCCGCTCTCAGGCAAACGATCACTGAGTTCGAGTTCGCGCAGCAGCCCGGGATCGCACCAGCGCGCCTGCGCCTCGGCCAGATCGGCAAAGGGGCCAAGCACCGGCAGCAGCTGCACGCTCACCCCCCTCGCCTGCAAGGCGGACAGCTCATCCAGGGTGGTGCGACAGCCGCGGCAGGCGAGATCGGTAAACAGGGTGAGGCGGTGGCGCTCGGGCACGGCCTTGAGCTGCATCCGCCGCTCGCCGATCTGGGCCAGGGCCAGCTGCCGCTGTTGACGCTGGCCCAGCATGGTGAGGTTCTTCATGTCGTGGGCCAGATCCAGCATGGTGCCCAGCAGCACATGGTCGCCCCTGGCATCGGTATAGAGGGGCCCCTGCGCGGTGCCAAGCAGATAGAGGCCGGAGACCGGGGTCTCGTCCACCAGGTAGACCTGCACCCCGAGCCGCCGCTCTATGGTCTGTTTCAACAGTTGGGGATCCATCCCCGCGCTGACGGCAAAAGAGCCCAGCAGCATCATTCCCAGCAGTAAATAGTGCACTTTTTTACTCACTTGGCATGAACGAATGGACTCACAAGGTTACTCAGCAAATATGCTCGCCTCAACTGCTTAATTACTGATTGGTTAATAGAAGGGTCGCAAAAAAATCCCGATCTGACAGGTTGCCAATCGGGCAAAGCCCCAGCAAGCTAACCGGGACGACAGGAAACACGACGGTCATCCTCTGTTTTCCTGATGCTTTATTATTCAAACACCAGGGCGGCCCAGGCCGCTGCTAGCCCATTTTTGGAGGGGAAAATGAGTCTGATTCAAGAGTTCAAGGCCTTTGCATCCAGAGGCAACGTCATCGACATGGCGGTCGGTATCATCATCGGGGCCGCCTTCGGCAAGATCGTCTCCTCCTTCGTCGGTGACGTGATCATGCCGCCCATCGGCCTGATCCTGGGGGGCGTGGACTTCAGCGACCTCGCCGTGACCCTGAAGGCCGCCGAGGGCAGTGCGCCGGCCGTGGTCATCGCCTACGGCAAGTTCATCCAGACCATCATCGACTTCCTGATCATCTCCTTCGCCATCTTCATGGGGCTCAAGGCCATCAACACCCTGAAGAAGAAGCAGGAAGAGGAAGCCGCGGCACCGGCCGGCCCCACCAAGGATCAGGAGCTGCTGACCGAGATCCGCGATCTGCTCAAATCCCAACAGGGAAAATAAGCGCCAGCTCCTGTCGTGTACTGGAAAAAAACCGCCTTCGGGCGGTTTTTTAGCTACATCAGCAACGGAACACTTTACACTTGGCATCACCCAGACCTTGATCTGCATCCGCCCCCATCCCACGCACATCATGCTTGAATGAATGTAAACCTACAGGAATCATCGCCATGACATCCCCGACAGTGAAGACCAGAGCGAAACATGGTTTCATTCTGCGCTATTTGCTGTTGCTCTCCCTGCCCCTGCTATTGATGACAGCCAGCAACCTCTATCTGTTTTTCATCAAACAACAGAACGTAGTACGCGAGCGCATGGAGTTTTTCAGCAGCAGTACGGCCCAGCAATGGGACAACGCGCTGAGCTCGGTCGAAGAGCAACTCAATATTCTGGCAGTGGATCTCGCCGACCATGACGGCGTGCTCCCGCCGGAAATGCGGGCGCGGCACTACTCGGTGTGGCAGCAGCTCAGCCGCTCGGGCAGCCTGTTGAAGGGGCTCTACTATGTGCAGCGGGACAATACCCTGGTCAACTTCAACCACCAGCTCCCCCCTTCCCCCCAGGCTATGGCCAAACAGGCATGGTATCTGGATGCCATCCATACGCCGGGGATCAATATCTGGAGTGCCCCCTATCTCGACACCGTCCAGCACATCCCGGTGGTGACCCTGTCGCGGGCGGTCTTGAACCACAGCGGCAAGATAGTGGCCGTGATTGGTCTGGACGTCGAGCTGTCGCGAGTCTCGGACCGGATCGGGCGCATGCTGCAGGGCGGCAAGCAGATGACTTACCAGCTCTACGATCGCAGGTATCAGCGCATCGTGGCGCACAGCAACCCGCTGCTGAACGCCACCCCGCTCGACGAGCCCTGGTTATCCCGGCTTCAGGGGAAAAATGGCGCGATCCAGAGCCAGGATGACGAACTCATCGCCTACTACACCCTGGCCAACAACCCCGGCTGGCAGGTCATCATCATCTACCCCTTCAGCAACTCCTTCGTCATCAGGGAGCTGCTGCCCAACATGATGATGGGGCTGTTGCTGTCGCTGGTCATGTTCATCCTGGTGGCCGTCATCTTCCATCAGCGGCTGGAGAACACCATCGGCATGCTGGTGCAGGTGGTGCGCCAGCTGCGGGTCACCCCGCCGGGACAGCCCCTCATCATCCCCCGCATTCCGGGCATCGAGGAGCTGGAGGACGAGATCACCCTGATTTCGGACCAGATGCAGGCGGAGAGCGAGAAGGCCCAGCGCGATGCCCTGACCGGGCTCTACAACCGCCGCTACATGGACACCCTGCTGAGCGAGCTGCACCAGCAACATACCCCCTATGTGCTGGCCATCATCGACATCGACAACTTCAAGCTGATCAACGACCGCCATGGCCACCCCGCCGGCGACAGCGTGCTCAGACGCACCGCCTCCCTGGGCAGCCAGTTGCTGGAGGGCAAGGCCACCCTCTGCCGCTTTGGCGGCGAGGAGCTGGTCGCCATCTTCGAGCAGGGGCGGCTTAAGGAGGCACAGCAGCAGATGGATCAGTGGCGCCGGGCCATGGCCACGCAGAACTGGCGCGAACCGGGCTTGACCGTCACCTTCAGCGGTGGGCTGGCCGAGGCGCTGGATGCCCCGCCCGCCGAGGTGCTGGCCCGGGCGGATGCCGCCCTCTATCGCGCCAAGCAGGAGGGGAAAGATCGCCTCTGTCTGGCCTAGGCGCGCGGGTGGTGCTGGCCGTGCAGTGCCTTGAGCCGCTCGTTGGCCACGTGGGTGTAGATCTGGGTGGTGGAGAGATCCGCGTGGCCCAGCAGCATCTGCACCACCCGCAGGTCGGCGCCGTGGTTGAGCAGGTGGGTGGCGAAGGCGTGGCGCAGGGTGTGGGGAGATAGCTCCCCGCTGATGCCGGCCCGCAGGGCATAGAGCTTGATGCGGTGCCAGAAGGTCTGGCGGGTCATCATCTGGGCCCGCTTGGAGGGGAACACCACGTCCGAGCTGGTGCCCCCCAGCAGCAGGCCGCGACCCTCACGGTAATAGCGCTCCAGCCAGTGCACCGCCTCCTCCCCCATGGGAACCAGCCGCTCCTTGTTGCCCTTGCCCACCACCCGCACCAGCCCCTGGCGCAGGCTGACATGCTCGGCGGTCAGCCCCACCAGCTCGGAGACCCGCAGTCCGGTAGCGTAGAGCAGCTCGAGCATCGCCTTGTCGCGCAGCTCCAGCGGGTCATCCACCTGCGGCGCTTGCAGCAGCGCCTCCACCTCGGCTTCGCTGAGATCCGATGGCAGCTTCTTGGGCAGTTTGGGCCCCTCCAGCAGCACGGTGGGATCGTCGCTGCGCAGCTTCTCACGGTTGAGATACTGGTAGAAGCGGCGCAGGGCCGACAAGAAGCGGGCCGTGCTGCTGGCCGCGAACTGGTGATCCACCCGCCAGGCGAGGTAGTGCTGGATGTCGTCCAGCCCGGCCAGCAGCAGGGAGCCCCCCTGCTCATCGAGCCAGAGGGAGAATTTTTCCAGATCGGTGCGATAGGAGCTGACCGTGTTGTCGGAGAGGCCCCGCTCCAGCCAGAGGGCGTCGAGAAACGGCTCGATCAGGGGATGGGATTCAGCTTTGCTCATGGTACGCCGCGCTCAGGGAAACAGTCCCCCATTGTAACGTGTCGACCCACCCGGCCCGCAAGGCAGGCTTGTCCATGGCCCGGCAAGAAGTGAAGCGCGCCGGGCAATCTGCTAGACTGGCGCCCACCCCGGGCGCCGCTGTGCCGGTCACGCCCCTTGCCTACTGCGATCAAGAGAAGAGCGATGAAGATTGGTTTGTTTTACGGCTCTACCACCTGCTACACCGAGATGGCCGCCGAGAAGATCCGCACCCTCATTGGCCCGGAGCTGGTCGATCTCCACAATATCAAGGACGTGCCCCTCATCCGCATGCAGGAGTACGACATCCTGATCCTGGGCATCTCCACTTGGGACTTCGGCGAACTGCAGGAGGACTGGGAATCCCGCTGGGAAGACATTGCCGACCTGCATCTGGAGGGGCGCATCATCGCCCTGTTTGGCCTCGGCGATCAGCTGGGTTATGGCGAATGGTTCCAGGATGCCCTCGGCATGCTGCACGATCAGCTGGTGCCCAAGGGGGTCAAGCTGGTGGGCTACTGGCCCAACGAGGGGTACGAGTTCGACGCCTCCAAGGCGCTCATCGACGATGGTCATCACTTCGTTGGCCTGGCCCTCGACGATGCCAATCAGTACGACCAGACCGAATCGCGCATCGAGCAGTGGGTCGACCAGATTTTGAGCGAGATCCACGAACTGCTGTGACGCCGGGTTTTCTGACAGCAGTGGCGATGGCCCCCTGCCATCGCCCGCTCCCCGCACGGCATGTCGAAAAAGGCCTTGTGACTGGCCCCTTGAACAGACGTCAGCTGCGACACTTCCCCGCCTGCCGCCTCAGGTTTCGGACCACCGGGCGCATAAATCGCACCGATTTTCTCAATCGGTATCATCGCATGACGCTATAGCGACTTTTTTATGCTGGTCTGCAACAATGGAAGCGACACCCCATAACAATCACAGCCGGGTGTCGGAAGCAAACGGACAGACCAGAAAAGGACATTCTATGACCCCATTCTCCCTGTTGGCCCCCGCCATCGCCCGCGACGTGCTCGATCACGCGCTGGCGCTGGGCGCCGACTTCGCCGAGCTGTTTGTGGAGCGCAAGCGCCGCAGCCAGCTCAGCCTGCTCTCAAGCCAGATAGAAAATATCAGCGGCGGCCTCGATTTCGGCATCGGCGTGCGCCTGTGCTACGGCCACAAGGTGCTCTACGGCTACACCAACCTGGCCGATCGCAACGAACTCTTGCGCATCGTCACCCTGCTGGCGGCCAAGGACAGGCGTGACCCCGTGGTCACCGCCACCGCCTTCGATTTCACCCGCCTGAACGATCGCAACCCGATCGCCCTGCCCCTGTCGGCCGACAAGCTGCTGGAGCAGAAGATCGCCTACCTGCACGCCATGGATGCCGCGGCCCGCGCCGAGAGCGACAAGGTGAGCCAGTTTGCCGGCAACGTGCTGGGCTGGGAGCAGGAGGTGGAGATCTTCAACAGCGAAGGGGTGCAGGTGAGCGATCGCCGCCACTACAACCGCATCATGGCCCAGACCATCGCCGCCCTTGGCAGCGAGCAGAGCGTCGGTTATGAAGCCCCCGGCGCCATGATGGGCTGGGAGCACGCCGCCAGTATCGATCCCCGCGAGCTGGCCCTCACCGCCACCCGCCAGGCGCTGGTGAAGCTGGGGGCGGCTCCCTGCCCGAGCGGCAAGCTGCCGGTCATCATGGAGAACGGCTTTGGTGGCGTCATCTTCCACGAGGCGTGCGGCCACCTGCTGGAGACCACCTCGGTGGCCAAGAAGGCCTCGGTGTTCCACGACAAGATGGGCCAGCTCATCGCCAATCCGGCGGTCAGCGCGGTGGATGAAGGCTTGCAGGGCAACGCCTGGGGCTCCATCAACGTCGATGACGAGGGAATGGCGACCCAGCACACCCAGCTCATCAAGGATGGCGTGCTCACCGGCTTCCTGGTGGACCGGATGGGGGCCCTTCGCACCGGCTACGCCCGTACCGGCTCCGGGCGCCGTGAATCCTACAAGTTCGCGCCGGCCTCGCGCATGCGCAACACCTATATCGAGCCGGGCAATCACAGCCTGGACGAGATGCTGGCGACAGTGGAGCACGGCATCTATGCCAAGCGGATGGGGGGCGGCTCGGTGCAACCCGGCACCGGCGAGTTCAACTTCAACGTGCAGGAGGCCTACCTCATCGAGCACGGCAAGATCACCCGGCCCCTCAAGTCGGCCACCCTGATCGGCACAGGCCCGCAGGTATTGAAGGAGATCTCCATGGTGGGGCGCGATCTGGCCCTCTCCGCCGGCATGTGCGGCTCGGTCTCCGGCTCCATTCCCGCCTCGGTCGGCCAGCCGCCGCTCAAGGTTGACAATATCCTGGTCGGAGGGAACGCCTGATGAGCCAACTCGACATGAACCAACTGCTTGCCCGCCTGCTGGACCAGGTCGCCGACCTCGGTGCCGAGGCGGACGTCATCGCCAACCAGGACAAGGCCTTCTCTCTCAAGGCCGACAAGGGAGAGCTCAGCGAATACAAGGTCACCAGCAGCCAACAGATCGGTATTCGGCTGATAAAAGAGGGCCGGGTCGGCATCGCCTATTCGGAGTCTCTCGACGAGTCGGCGCTGGCCGCCATGGTGCAGGATGCGCTGGATGCCAGCCGCTTCGCCAAGGTGGACCCGGATCAGACCATCGCCGTGCAGCAGAGCCGGCTCATTACCGACTGCGCCGAGATCAATCAGCCCGACACCACCCCAGTGGAGGAGAAGATTGCCCTGGCCCTGCGCCTCGAGTCGGAGATGCTGGCGCTGCCGGACGTGACCGGCGCCCCCTACAACAGCTTCTTCGAGGGAGAGGGCCGGCTGTGGCTCGCCAACACCCAGGGCAGCCTCTGCCAGCATCAGGCATTCAGCGTCGGCTGCTACAGCTCCGCCCTCATCGAGCGCGACGGCCGTCAGTCAATGTTCTCCCAGGGGCAGTATGAGCGCCGCTTCGATGCGCTGGACAGCCAGACCCTCATCCAGCAGATCCACGCCGTGGCCGACGGCCTGCTGGCGGGAGACGCGGTGCCGAGCGGTCACTACAGCGCCATCTTCGACACCAATGCCCTGGCCAGCCTGTTCGGCTGCTTCCAGGCAGCGCTGTCGGGCAAGTGGGCCCAGCAGGGGATCAATCCTTGGCGGGGCAAGCTGGGCCAAAGCGTGGCTTCCCGCTGGCTCACCCTGGAGAGCCGGGCCTATATGCCGGGCGGCATGCACATCAAGGCCTTCGATGGCGAGGGTGCCGCCACCCGGGATCTGCTGCTGATCGGCGAAGGGGAGCTCAAGACCCTGCTGCACAACAGCGCCACCGCCCGCTACTTCGATGTGGCCAGCAACGGCTCGGCGGCCCGCAGCGCCCGCAGTGCGCTGGATGTCAGTCCGCGCCACCTGGTGTTCGGGCTCGGCCCCCACAGCGAGGCCGAGGCGCAAGCCGGCGAGTATCTGGAGCTGGTCAAGCTGGACGGCCTGCACTCCGGCGCCGATGCGGTGAGCGGCGACTTCTCGTTCGGCGCCTCCGGCTTCCTGTGCCGGGACGGCGTGCGGGTGGCCCCGGTACGCGGCATCACGGTGGCGGGCAACTTCTACCGCCTGCTGGGTGAGCTGGAAGCGGTCGGCAACCTGCTGCACCACGACGATGGCAAGAGCTTCTACGCGCCGCTTATCCGCTTCGGCGGGCTGAGCATTGCAGGCAACTAACTGTATATCGTGGGGAAAAGCCCCCAGATTCCCACCCGAAAGCGGCGCCATCAGGCGCCGCTTTTTTAGCTCTGGCGCTCCTCATGGGCCGCTCCTAACCTCTAGGAAGCTGTCTACGACCTGCCGCGAGAGGCCGTCAGCAAGGAACAGAGCCGCCGGTCGCATCGGCCGGCACATGCAGGAGATCACCAAGATGGACAATACCCTGGTCTGGGCCGACATTCCGACACGGGATCTGGATCGCGCCATGGCCTTCTACTCGGCCCTGCTCGACGTGCCGGTCACGCCGATACAGGAGGAGATCCGCTTCGCCATGCTGCGCCACGACGGCAACAACGCGGCGGCCTGTCTCGGTCCCATGGACAAGTACCACCAGCCGGGGCACTCGGGCCCCCTCATCTACCTCGCCCTGGGCGATCGCCTGCAGGAGGCCGAGCAGCTGGTGCCCAGCATCGGCGGACGGGTGCTCGAGCCCCTGCACAGCATCGGCAGCGGCCATGGCTCACGGGTCATCATCGAAGATACCGAGGGCAACTGGCTGGCCCTCTATGCCCCGCCGGCCGGCTGATGACGGCGGCTCCCAGAAACAACAACGGCGACCTGATGGTCGCCGTTGTGCATGAGCCAGTCTCCCGGGTCATCAGACCTGCGGGTTGAGACGGGTCGGCATGCCGGTACGCTGTTCCAGCACCTGCTTGACCACGTTGGAGTCGCTCTCCGCGTGGGCGATGAAGCGAGTGGTGGCCGGGGTCATGGGCAGCGGCACGGAGGCGGTGGAGTTGAACTCCTCCTCGGTGCGCGACAGCGGCTCGTGTACTTCCATGTAGCGGCTGCCATCCGGCTCGACCGTGGTCTTGACCGGCTGGTTGACGAACTGGACGCGGGTGCCGACCGGCACGTGGTCGAACAGATACTTGATGTCGTCGGCACGCAGGCGCACACAGCCGCTGCTCACCCGCAGGCCGATGCCGAAGGTGGCGTTGGTGCCGTGGATGGCGTACAGGTTGCCGATGTAGAGCGCGTGCAGGCCCATGGGGTTGTCCGGGCCGGCCGGCCAGACCGCAGGCAGGGTCTTGCCCTGGGCGGCATAGCGACGACGGATGTTCTCGGTCGGGGTCCAGGTCGGGTTGGCGCGCTTGCGCTCAACCTTGGTGATCCAGTTCTCCGGGGTGTTGACCCCCAGCTGGCCGATGCCGATGGGCAGCACCTGCACCACGTTCTTGCCTTTCGGGTAGTAGTAGAGACGCATCTCGGCCACGTTGATGACGATCCCTTCGCGGGGAGCGTTGGGCAGGATCAGCTGATGGGGAATGATCAGCTTGCTGCCAGCCTTGGGCAGGTAGGGGTCGACGCCCGGGTTGGCTTCCATGATGTTGGTCAGACCCAGCTGGAAGTCAGAGGCAATCTGCTCCAGCGGACGGTTGTCCGCGGGCACCACGTATTCCTGGTTCTCGCCGATCAGGCGGCTGTTGGCGGCGGGCAGCTGGTATTCAACGGCGGCAGCCTGCTGGCCGGCCAGTGCCAGCGTACATAAAAGAGCCGAAGCGGCAATGCGAAGGGGATTCATAAAATTCCTGTGTGGTTTCCTGTACCAAGTTGGCCGAAGGCCGTGTCATCCTCGGTTGCGCCGGGGCGCAAAGGTGGCGTCCGCGGTCGATTACCGAGCGCGCATTCTTTCCTGAGTCGGCCAAAATTTCAACGTCGAAAACGCTCTTTTTTGCATGAAAAAGCGCATCCGGCGCCACTGGCACAGCCTGCTGTCATGATGGCCACGCTAGCAGCACCAAACTGAGCAGAAGCTGAACAAAAAGGGAGGCCGTCTGGCCTCCCCTTCATCACGCTATCAAGGTCGTCCGCCGAGCAGATCCGCCACCGTCCCGGCGATGGCGGCGCGGCCATCGAGCGCCGCCATCTCTTCGGCCAGCAGCCGCGCCCGGGCGCGGTAGCGCGGCTCACGCACCACCTTGCGTACCGCCGTGGCCACCATGGCCGCCGTCGGCTCGTTGCTGTGCAGATTGATGCCGGCCCCACTCCAGGCCACCCGGGTCGCCACCTCCGCCTTGTCCTCTCCGGTGCCCGCCACCACCAGCGGCACCCCGTGGGCCAGCGCGGACTGCACCGAGCCGTAGCCGCCGTTGGTCACCAAAGCGGCGGCGCGGGGCAGCGCCAGCTCGAACGGCACGTGGTCGGTGACGATGGCATTGGCCGGGATGGCATCACCCAGCAGCGCCGGATCCCGCCCGCCGGTGGTCAGCAGCAGTTGCAGCTCGTCGCCGGCCAGCCCCTGCATGGCCGGCAGCAGCAACTGCCCCAGATCCACGTTGGCCAGAGTGCCCTGGCTGACGATGACCAGCGGTCGCTCATCGAGCCTCTCCCACCAGGGCGGCGGCGTCAGCTCAAGCCGGGGTGGCAGCAGCGGACCGACATAACGGATCACCCCCTCGAGCTCCGGCCGCTCATATTCAAAGCCGGCACAGGATAGCTGCAAAAAGGCATCGGGCGCCGTCACCATCACGTCGGTGAAGGGGGCCGTCAACGGCGGCGCCCCCGCCTCGGCCAGGGCGGCATCGAAACGCTGTTGCACCTCCCTTTGCAGTTGCCGGGTCGGCTCATCGAGCCAGGGCAGCTCGCCAAGGGAGCGGCGCAGCTCGGGGGGAATGCGCGGGCCGTAGAAGATGGCGTCCGGACTCGAGAAAGAGACAGGGTTCACCCCCAGCATCAGGATCGGCACCGGCCGGCCATGGGGCTGCTGCAGCAAGGGCAGCACCCCGTAGAAGCCGTTCTCCACCAGCAGCAGATCCACCCCCTCCGCCGCGATCAGCGCCCTCAGCTGCCTGTCGTGCTGCGCCATGGGAGCGGCGAAGAAGCGCTTGAGCGCCAGCGCCATCTGGGCGGTGCCGCTCAGGCTGGCCCGCTCGGGAAAGTGCCGCTCCAGCGACCGGTAGTCAAAGTCCACCTCGGGGGCGAGGGGCACGAACTCGGCGCCGGTGTCACGGATGTGCCGCTCGAACAGGGCGCCGCACAGCATCAGCACCCGGTGCCCCTGCGCCACCAGCAGACGAGCCGCCGCCAGCATGGGATTGACGTGGCCCGGGGTGGCGGTGGCCGCCAGCAACAGGGTCGCCATCACGCCGCCCCTTGCGGCGCCAGCGCCGGGTTGAGGCAGACCGGGCTGGCCTGGATGTGGACCCGCTGGATGTGGCGCGCGGAGCGGGCGGTGAACCCCTCGCGGCCGTGCAGCAGGCCGAGGTTGTCGGCGATCACCACGTCTCCCCCTTGCCACTGATGGGCATAGAAGTAGCGCGGGTCGTAGAGCCGCTCGTGCAGATCCTGCAGAAAAGCGGCCTGCTCGGCCGGCGCCACCCCCTCGATGTCGAGGGCATGCTGGTTGAGAAAACGCACTCCCTCGCGCGGCGGCTCGTTGTAGCGCAGCACCGTCTCGCCGCTCACCGGGTGGGTCACCAGCAGTGGCGAGCTCACCTGGCCACCGTAGTGCACCACCTGCTTGATGCGATAGGTGATGTGCACCCGCTCCCAGCGGGCCAGCCGCTCGCCATCGAGCTCGGTGAGCAATTGGCGGGTATTGATGAAGGTGGTGCGCCCCCCTTCGTCCGCCGCCGGCGCGTGCACGCAGTGAAACAGCTGGAACTCGGGCAGGGTCGGCTTGTACATGCCGTCCCAATGCAGCGGCACATAGCTGGAGTCGAAGATGTGGTCGGTGGCGTTCTCGTGCTCCTTCACGTCCAGCACGGCGCCGAAAGGCCACATCATGATCTCTCCCCACTCCTCGCCGTAGCGGGTCAGCCGCTCGGCATCGGTGAAGCCCGACTCGAACCCGCGCAGGATCAGCACGCCGTGGCGGCGGGCCAGCTCGCGCAGCGCCTCGATAGCCAGGCTCTGCACCGGCTGGCCATTGCGGGCCGGCTCAATCAGCAAGCCGAACGGGGCCTGCGGCAGAATGCGGCAGCGCTCGCCGCCGAGGGTAACGATGGATGCAGTCATGGGAAACTCCTCAGGCGGCGGCCTGCTTGCCGTTGATCAGGTAGTGGCTCGGACGGCCGTGGATGTGGACCAGCTCATGCTCCATCGCCAGCACGTCGCGCCGCTTCATCAGCACGAACTGGCCATCCAGGTTGGCCACCACTCCGTGCCAGGGGGTGAGCCAGTCATCCCGGGTCGGCAGCATGTGAATGCCCATCTTCAGGCTGTGGCTCGCCTGGGGGTGGATGGAGAGGCGGATCGCCTCGGGGAAGCGCTCCGCCAGCAGGTTGCCCCAGGCGCGGCTGCGCTGGATCACCGCATGAGTGCGCCCCTTGGCATCCCGCTGCAGCGCCGTGTTGGAGAGCGGGGTGTCCGGCAGCTGGCTGTCTTCATAGAGGAAGCGGGTCATGGCACGATAGAGGCGAATGCCCTCCTCGGTGCTTCTTACCTCTTGGGCAATCAGTTCCAGTGGCTCGGCGTAGCGCTCCACCAGCTGTTCGCGCAGGGTGTCGAAGTCGCGGCTGGCGCAAAACTCGGCCATGCCCGCCACCATGCCCAGGTGGAAGACCCCGAGATGGGTCGCCCCCAGCTCCAGGATCAGCTGCTCGATATGGGCCTGATAGGCATCGATGGCCGGATCGGGCACCCGGATGAGGTCACCGAACACGTGGCCATCCGAGCAGATGAGGATCCGCATGCCGGGCGCATAGTGCAGCTGGATGCGCTGGCAGAGGTGGTTGAGAAAACTGAGGGAGAGCCGCTCCGCCATGTCCGGCAGAGAGCCCAGCACTTTGTTAGGATTGGGCGACTTGGTGGGAAAGGCGGGCAACACGCAGAGGATGGTTTCGCCCCGCTCGATGAAGTCTTGCAGACGGGGGATCTGGATGGCGGCCACCTCGGCTTCCTCCTGCTGCCGATCCAGGATGGGATCGGGGAAGCGGCGGCGATAAGGCAACAGCTCGGCAAATATATTCTGGGCAATTTGATGGGAAGATAAACCACTCATTATTCCGGCTCCTTTGGCAGGATTAAAATCAATAAAGATGACTCTTTATCAATGCGTCCAGTCTCTGTTGTTATTATTTGCGTATCCGTTTGCTACCCAAACGAATCGAGAGGGGACAGTAGCCGAGATAAAGTCAGGCTATCAATTCGCCATTGATGTAAACAGCTTCAACCCTGCGCTAATAATCTTTACCGCATAAGCAATTCACATTTATCTATATGAATAAAAACAAAATAATGAATATTAAAGCGGTTACAAAAAACCCTTTTCCAAAAAAGTTCCCTAGCCATTATTTTATTTGGTCACAAGTTGACTCAGCCATTATTTAGCAGAGCTTAATAGTGATAGCGGCTCAACGGAATAATAGTGACCACTTCGCCGAAAATATCGCAAACAATTATTTATTCACATAATAAGCCGATGCGCCATGGCCGGGTTCCGGGATGGCGCAGACACAAAAAAACCGGGTTGCCCCGGTGCTTTGCATCTCGTCTCAGCGACGCTGCCTATGGTCGACCGAATCTCCTCAGGCCGGCACCGGCTCCGCCGCCAGATAGTCGAGGGCTGCCTGCCAGCCCATCCGGTAACCCTGCTCCAGCCTCGCCCGGTCGGTGGTCATGCGGCCGACCCGAAAGTTTGCCGGCGGTACTATGACCCGGATGCGGCAATCGGCCGGCGGCTGGCGGATGAAGTCGATGGCATCGTTGTAGCTTTGATGGCGCGACAGGCTGGCGCGAGCCAGCGCCGGCGTCTCGCGCAGCAGGTAGCGATGCAGGGCAGGCAGGCGCGGCGCCCGCTTGCGATAGCCCAGCGGCCGGGAGAGCACCACTGTGATGTCGCGCGCACCCTGCTCATAGGCGTGGCGCACCGGAATGGAGTCGGCCACCCCGCCGTCCGTCATGGCCTCCCCGTCGATGCGCACGAAATCCCGGTAGACCAGCGGCACCGAGCAGGAGGCCTTGATCTGCTGCTCCAGCTCGGCGGCATTGGCCTTGAGGTAGGCGGCCTGGCCGTCCGCTACCCGGGTGGTCACCACGGTCAGCGGCACCGGGTTGGCGGCAAAGCGCGCCAGATCGAGCCGGCACTCGCGAATGGTGATCGCCCACAGCCAGTCGAGATCGAGCCAGTGACCGCCGCGCACGAACTTGGCCAGGTTGATGAACTCGGGACGGCAGGAGTAGTCGGTGATGACGTTGTGGTTGCGCCCCTGCTGGCCGGCCAGAAAGGCCGCCAGATTGACCGCCCCGGCCGACACCCCGATGCAGTGATCAAACGCCGTGCGCCCCTTGGCCAGAAACGCATCCAGCACCCCGGCGGCAAAAATGCCGCGCATGGCGCCCCCCTCGACCACCAGGGCCGTTTGTCGCCGACTCATCTCGCCTCCCCGTTTTGCTCTGTGAATGGTCTCACACTTTGGCCCATTCAGAGCCCGGCTGCCTGCCGGGATCCCTATAATGGGCCCTCCTTCGCTCCCCATGAGCAAGGTATAACTTATTGATGCTACGGAATATTACAATGAAAAATATCAGCAAGTCCCTGCTCGCGGCTGCCATTTCCCTCGGATTGATGGCAGGCTGTAACAGCCAGAATGACTCCGAGACCCCGACGCCCATGGTTCGCTTCGCTACTTTCAACCTCTCCTTCGATCGCACCGCCGCCGGCATGCTCGCCGGTGAACTGGCTCTGAGCCGCACCGAGCAGGACGCCCTGCTGGCCCGCCTCGCCGACGGCACCTTGAGCGGCGCCGAGAAGACCAAGGCCCTCGACGTGCAGCAGATCCGCAACATCGCCGAAATCATCCAGCGCACCCGACCCGACGTCTTCCTGCTCAACGAATTCGACAATGACGGCAAGGGCAGCGACACCAAAGACCTCAAAGCCTTCAACGACAACTACCTGGCCCACGCCCAGCACGACGAGGTGAAGGCCATCAGCTACCCGGTGCTGCAGAACTTCGCCACCAACACCGGCCTGATGAGCGGCCATGACCTCAACCTGGACGGCAAGGTCAACAACGGGCCGGACGACGCCTGGGGCTTTGGCAACTATCACGGCCAGTACGCCTTCGCCGTGATGTCCCAGTACCCCATCGATACCAAACAGATCCGCACCTTCCAGAAATTCAAGTGGAAGGATATGCCGGGCGAAACGAACCCCGTCATCGACGACTGCAACAATGCCAAGGCGCCGATCCCGGCCGGCCGCCAGTGCGGCGATGCCTGGTATGACGACGCCGCCTGGCAGGCCTTCCCGCTCTCGTCCAAGAACCACGCCGACGTGCCGGTGCGCATCAAGCGCGGCAACAAGGAGGAGGTGATCCACTTCCTCATCTCCCACCCGACCCCGCCCATCTTCGGCAACGCGGCGCGCCACAACGTCAAGCACAACCGGGCCGAAGTCGCCTTCTGGCAGGACTACGTGGAGACCGCCAGCTACATGGTGGATGACGCCGGCAAAGCCGGTGGCCTGCCCGCGGGTGCCAAGTTCGTCATCGCCGGCGATCTCAACGCCGATCCCCAGATTGGCGATGGCGACCTGACCGCCATTCAGGATCTGCACAACCATGCGCTGGTCAATCAGGCCGTTACCAACGGCGCCCTGATCCCGGTCAGCCAGGGCGGCCCCGAGTG
Organism: Aeromonas sp. FDAARGOS 1408; assembly: GCF_019048665.1. Lineage (NCBI taxonomy): Bacteria > Pseudomonadati > Pseudomonadota > Gammaproteobacteria > Aeromonadales > Aeromonadaceae > Aeromonas > Aeromonas sp. FDAARGOS 1408. Next base: position 3,058,609 of record NZ_CP077394.1, read on the forward strand.
CCTCGCCAGCCAGCCGGATCAGTGTAAGCGCAACAACAACCGCCCCACCCCGGAGCGCATCACCAGCAGCAGCGGCCTGCAGCTCGACCACGTGCTGCCCTCCGCCAACCTGAACGCGGTCGCCTCCGGCGTGTTCTGGCCGGCCAGCTTCGAGCCTGGCTACCACCTGGTGTATGACGCCAAGCTGGGCATCGCCAAGGGAGTCAGCTCGGATCACCGCCTGGTGTGGGTCGACTTCAAGCTCGACTGATCGCGCCAGACTGACCAAGGGGGCCTGCGGGTCCCCTTGTGCTTTTGTGGCCGCCGATGAAATTCAAAGAGACCCCTGGATCTCCTCTGCTCTACAGCCTCATCGCGTCCATATGCCACCCGCTCGGCACCATGACCCCAGTCGCAGGCCCATCAGTGCCTGACCTCTCTTTGGTCAAAAAACGGTCTCATCAGGGTACATGGCGAGTCGATCACAGAACCCGACGCCGGATCGGGCTAGAATGGGGGCTTCCGTCACCCGGCCTGGGCCGGTGACCTCTTCGCGCTTTCACTTATCGAGGACACGCTTCATGGAACTGCTTCTTCTCAGCAACGGCAAAGCCACCGAATGCCCGGGTCTGCTCGGCTGGGCCCGGGATCGGGTGCAAACCCTGCTCGCCCGCAAACAGGTCAAGCGCATCCTGCTCATCCCCTACGCGGTGATCCGCAGCGACTGGGATGCCCGTGCCCTGGAGCTCAGCGAGAGCCTGGGAGTGGAGGCCATCAGCATCCACCAGTTTGACGATCCGGTGGACGCCATCCAGCAGGCGGAGGCCATCTTCATCAGCGGCGGTAACACCTGGCGCCTCAACCAGCTGCTGCACGAAAACGGCCTGGTGGTGCCCATCCAGCGCGCCGTGCGCGAGCGGGGCGTGCCCTATGTGGGCTGGAGCGCCGGTTGCAACGTGGCAACTCCGAGCATTCGCACCACCAATGACATGCCGGTCTGCAGCGCAGCCGTACTGCCTGCGCTGGGGCTGTTCCCGCTGCAGATCAACCCCCACTACCTGGACGCCAGCATCAGCGGCCACATGGGGGAGACCCGCGACGAGCGCCTGGCCGAGTTCTGCGCCATCAACCCGAGCGAGCACGTGGTGGCCCTGCGCGAGGCGAGCCTGCTGCAGGTAAGTGGCGAGCAGATCGAGTACTGGAGCGCCCGCGGCGAAGGCTTCAAGATCTTCAAGTACGCCGAGACCACCCAGGAGTTCAGCACGGTGGCGCCGCTGGCCGAGCTGACGCCGTTTCGCCCCCGCGGCTGAATGGCACTGACCGGCGGATAATTCGACAGGGGCGCAGGATGTCGCCCCTTTTTCGCAATGAAGGGAGAACGAGATGAAGAGCAGGAGTGAACACGACAGCTTCGGCGCGATCGCCGTACCGGCCGACCGGCTGTGGGGAGCCCAGACCCAGCGCTCCCTGCAGCACTTCGATATCTCCGGCGAGCGCCAGCCGATGGCGCTGATCCACGCGCTGGCCCGCATCAAGTCGGCCTGTGCCCGGGTCAATCACGCCAAGGGGCTGCTGCCCGCCCGCACGGCGCAGGCCATCATGAGCGCCGCCGACGAGATCCTGTGCGGCCAGCATGATGAGGAGTTCCCGCTGCGGGTATGGCAGACCGGCTCCGGCACCCAGACCAACATGAACCTCAACGAGGTGCTGGCCAACCGGGCCAGCGAGCTGCTCGGCGGCCCCCGCGGCGAGGGGCGGCTGGTGCACCCCAACGACGAGGTGAACAAGAGCCAGTCCAGCAACGACGTCTTCCCGAGCGCCATGAACCTGGCCGCCGTCACTACCCTCACCCGGCAACTGCTGCCCGCCCTGGCCACCCTGAGCGCCACCCTGGCCGGCAAGGCGGCTGCCTTCGACGACATCGTCAAGATAGGCCGCACCCATCTGCAGGATGCCACCCCGCTCACCCTGGGGCAGGAGTTCTCCGGCTGGGTCGCCCAGCTCGAGCAGGGGGAGCGCCATATACGCGCCGCCCTGCCCCATCTGTGCGAGCTGGCGCTGGGGGGCACCGCCGTCGGCACCGGCCTCAACACCCCGCCCGGCTTCGCCGAGGCGGTGGCCGCCACCCTGGCCGAGCAGACCGGCCTGCCGCTGGTGAGCGCCCCCAACAAGTTCGAGGCGCTGGCCGCCAGCGACGCCCTGGTCCATGGCCACGGCGCCCTCAAGACGCTGGCCGCCTCCCTCATGAAGATCGCCAACGACGTGCGCTGGCTGGCGAGCGGCCCCCGCAGCGGACTCGGCGAGCTGCTCATCCCGGAGAACGAGCCCGGCTCCTCCATCATGCCCGGCAAGGTCAACCCGACCCAGTGCGAGGCACTCACCATGCTGTGCGCCCAGGTGATGGGCAACGACGTGGCCATCAACATCGGCGGCGCCAGCGGCAACTTCGAGCTCAACGTGTTCCGGCCGATGATCGCCCACAACTTCCTGCAGAGCGTGCGGCTGCTGGCGGACGGCATGCAGAGCTTCCACGATCACTGCGCGGTCGGCATCAGCCCGAACCAGCCCCGCATCGACGAGTTGCTGGCCCGCTCCCTGATGCTGGTAACGGCGCTCAACCCTCATATCGGCTATGACAAGGCGGCAGAGATCGCCAAGCGGGCCCACCATGAGGGGCTCAGCCTGCGGGAGGCGGCCATCGCCTCCGGTCACCTCACGGCGCAGCAGTTCGATGCCTGGGTGGTGCCGGCCGACATGGTCGGCCGGCGCGGCAGCTGAAGCACCCTGGCGGAAGAGACGAGATAAAAAAGAAGCCGGGCTGCGCCGGCTTCTTTTTATCGAAAAATCAGGATTTGGTAAGCTTGCTGAGTGCGTCCAGCTCGCGCTGGGCGGCCAGCAATTTGGTCTGGGCCTCTTCCAGCTTGGCCTGCTTCTTGGCGATCTTGTCGGGCTTGCCCGTCACCCGGGCGTTCTGCAGCTCGACTAACCGCTCGTTGACCTGCTCCCTGAGCTCGGCCACCCGCTGCTGCTGCTCCTTGAACAGGCCCGCATCGGTGCAATGGGTCTCGATATTGCGCAGGGCCCGCTCCAGCCCGGCCACCTGGTCCCCGTTGTCGTGCGCCTTGGCAATGGCCAGCTGCTCCTTGACGGCCTGCTGGCGCGCCTTGCAACCTACAGCCTCACTGCCATAGGCCTGACCGGCCAACAGCAGCATGCTCATTCCGATAACCTTCCACATAACGACCTCGTTCCCCTGTCATGTTTGATGGCCGCCTATCAGACCGTACTCAGCCGGCCGGGTCAAGGCGCGGGCAAACCGCTACGACAGAGTTTGTGCAACGTCACGCCAATGGTGGGCTGCTGGGTCTACAATGGCGACTTTCATGAGGAGTCTGTTATGAATCAAGAGATTGTCATCATCGCCAACGGCGCCCCCTATGGCAGCGAATCCCTGTTCAATGCCCTGCGCCTGGCCATCGCCCTGGGCGAACAGGGCGGTACCAGCCTGAAACTGTTTCTGATGTCCGATGCGGTCAGCGCCGCCCTGGCGGGCCAGGCCCCGGCCGAGGGCTACAACCTGCGCCAGATGCTGGAGATCCTGCTGGCCCAGGGGGTCACCATCCGCCTTTGCAAGACCTGTACCGATGCTCGCGGCATCACGGCACTGCCGCTCATAGAGGGGATCGAGATCGGCACCCTGCCGCTGCTGGCCCAATGGACTCTGGCCGCCCACAAGGTGCTCACCTTCTAGCACAAGGCAAAAATGGGCGCAGAGTTGATCTGTCACAACACTGCGCCATTTGAAAACCTGCTCCCGGCTGTTAATGTCTACACTGTCAATTACATAACAATGTGTGCGCCTTTATTTTTGCTCGGGAAACTGTCATGAACCCAACCGAACAGACGCTGCTGGAGCAGATGCGGATCACAGAGTTCGAAATCGCCCATCGCAAGGAGCTGCTGCTGCTGGACGAGCAGGATTTCCTCCTGCTCGCCAGCTATCGTCCCAAGATCGAGCCCCACATCGACGCCCTGGTCGATAAGTTCTATACCCTGCAGACCGGGATCACCGAGATTGCCCTGCTGATCGGCGACGCCGACACCCTGACCCGGCTGCGGGCGGCCCAGCGCCGCTACATTCTCGACCTGTTCAGCGGCCTGTATGACCTGGAGTACGTCAACAACCGGCTGCGGATCGGGCTGGTGCACAAGCGGATTGGGGTGGAACCCAAGCTCTACCTGGCCGCCATCAACACCCTGAAAGGGCTGCTCATCGAGGATATCTTCACCCAGATCCCCAGCGAGCAGGAGCGGGTCACCATGCTCACCGCCCTCGACAAGCTGTTCCTGTTCGACATCACCCTGGTGTTTGAGACCTATATCCGCAGCCTGGTGTCGGAGATCGAATCCTCCAAGGAGAAATCCGAGCTTTACGCCAAGGCGCTGGAGGAGAAGGTACGCGAACGCACCCAGCAGCTGGAGGAGATGAGCCGGACCGATGCCCTCACCGGCCTGCTCAGCGTGCGCCATCTGCAGGAGAACCTCACCCGCACCCTGCGCACCTGCCAGCGTCGCTCCGAGCCGGTGGTCATCGCCTACCTCGACATCAATGACTTCAAGCAGATCAACGACACCCAGGGCCATCAGCGCGGGGACGAGATCCTGCGCATCGTCGGCGACTGCATTCGTCAGGTGTCACGGGTGGAAGATTGCTGCTTCCGCTACGGCGGGGATGAATTCTGCCTGATCCTGCCCAACTGCAACGAGGATCAGGCCAGGGACGTCTTCCTGCCCCGTCTCAACAAGACACTGGCCGAACGTACCGGTGACGTGACCCTCAGCATAGGGCTGGTGCAGACCGGGCCGGTGCAGTTCGACGAGGGCAACAGCCTGATCCGGCTGGCGGACGAGCGCATGTATGCCGCCAAGAAGGCGATGAAACAGGTCGCCCAGAAGGGTACTCACTGACCCGGGTTGGCCCGGGCCAGCTCGGGCCGCGGCATGCGGGCGCCCCACTCATAGAGCAGGAAGGTCAGCAGGCAGAGCAACGCCATCAACGCATAGAGCAGTTGCCCGTTCCACTGGGCAAGGATCCAGCCTCCCAGCAGAGCGCCGATGGCGCCACCCAGCCCGGCCAGCGCGCCGGCCCCGAAGTAGCTCCCCTTCAGATGCGGGGGCGACATCTGATCGATCAGCACGTTGAGCAGCGGGAACAGTATGGTCTCCCCTACGCTCAGCATCAGCACGGCGCCGATCCAGTGCGACCACTGCTGTGGATCCCCCAGCGCAAACAGCACCTGAGCCCCCAGAAACAGGGTGATGCCGACCTGCAGGCGCACCTTGCCCGGCCAGCGGGCCAGCAGATGTAGCAGAGGAAACTGCAGCAGCACCACGGTCAGGGCATTGGTGGCCACCAGGATGGCGATGAGGCTTGCCACCTCCGGGGTCCCGGCCCGGGTCAGGTACTGCACCAGCGGTGAGTGGAACTGGGAATAGACCAGGTTCATCAGCAGGTTAGCCAGCACCAGCAGCAAGAAGCCCCGATCCCGCCACAGCACCTTGATGGCCACCCGCAGGCCCAGCTCGTTGCCACGGGTCGCCGCAACCCTCCCTTGCGCAAATCCCCAGAGGAAGGCAGCCCCCAGCAGCAGATAGCTGCCGCTGAGCAGCAGGAAGGTCTGCTGCTGGGCATTGATGCCCAGGGTCACCCCCAGCAAGGGGCCGAGGGCCGCCCCCAGGTTGAGCAGAAAGTAACGCAGGTGCAGTGCCAGCTCACGGGCCTTGGCCGAAGCCAGACTATCGGCCATCAACGCCTTGCCGGGCGCATCGATGAGACCGGAGGAGAGGCCGCTGCCGAGCACCCCGAGCCCGAGCCAGAACATAGAGTGGGAAAAGCCGAGCAGACCGTAGCAGAGCACGGAGACCAGGCAGCCCGCCAGCAAGATGTTGCGCCGCCCCAGCTTGTCGGAGAGCCAGCCGCCATAGAAGCTGACCAAGGTGGAGATAGCCGCGGTCGCCCCCAGCATGGCGCCGATGGTGGTCGCCGAGAGACCATACTCCCGATAGAGCAAGATGGAGAGAAACGGCCAGACCATGTAATAGCTGGTGCGCACCATGAAGGTGCCCAGGATCACGGTCCAGACCAGGGGAGGAAACTGCCTGAGGAGGGCCCACGACATCACACTGCTCCTTGTTGCCCGTCGCGCGAGAAGCCTTTCGTTATAACAATGGGCCTCAAGAGAGACAACATCAGGCCACAAATATAAAAAAAGCCGACCCAGAGGTCGGCTTTTCACGGCTCGGCGACTTATTCGGCAGCCGGCTCTTCGACGGCAACGGCAGCCGGAGCGGCGGCAGCTTCGGTCGGGGCGTTCGCTTCCTTGATGGAGAGACGTACGCGGCCCTGACGGTCCACTTCCAGTACCTTCACCTTCACCACGTCACCGATCTTCAGGTAGTCGGCCACGTTCTGCACGCGTGCATCGGTGATCTGGGAGATGTGTACCAGACCGTCTTTGCCCGGCAGGATGTTGACGAAGGCGCCGAAGTCGGCCAGACGGACGACCTTGCCTTCGTAGATGCGGTTCACTTCGATCTCGGCGGTGATGGCCTCGATGCGGCGGATCGCTTCCTTGGCGGCATCACCATCAACGGCGGCGATGCGGACGGTACCGTCATCATCCAGCTCGATGTTGGTGCCGGTCTCTTCGGTCAGGGCGCGGATCACGGAACCACCCTTGCCGATGACGTCCTTGATCTTCTCCGGGTTGATCTTGATGGTGTGGATGCGCGGGGCGAAATCGGAGATCTCGGCACGCGGAGCCTGGATGGCTTCGTCCATCACTTTCAGGATGTGCAGGCGAGCACCACGAGCTTGCTTCAGGGCAATCTCCATGATCTCTTTGGTGATGCCTTCGATCTTGATGTCCATCTGCAGGGCGGTCACACCTTCGGTGGTACCGGCAACCTTGAAGTCCATGTCGCCCAGGTGATCTTCGTCACCCAAGATGTCGGACAGCACGACGAAACCTTCTTCTTCCTTCACCAGACCCATGGCGATACCGGCAACGGAGGCCTTGATCGGCACACCGGCGTCCATCAGCGCCAGGGAGGAACCACAGACGGAGGCCATGGAGGAGGAGCCGTTGGATTCGGTGATTTCAGACACCACGCGCACCACGTACGGGAACTCGTCGGCGCTCGGCATCACGGCAGCAACGCCGCGCTTGGCCAGACGACCGTGACCGATTTCACGACGTTTCGGGCTACCCATCATGCCGGTCTCACCGACGCAGTATGGCGGGAAGTTGTAGTGCAGCATGAAGCGATCGGCGCGGTTGCCGGTCAGCTCGTCAATGTTCTGGGCGTCACGCTCGGTACCCAGGGTCGCAACGACCATGGCCTGAGTTTCACCACGGGTGAACAGGGCGGAGCCGTGGGCACGCGGCAGTACGCCGGTGGCGACGGACAGGGCGCGAATCATTTCCGGATCGCGACCATCGATACGCGGCTCGCCACGAACGACGCGACCACGGACGATGCGGCTTTCCAGGCTGTGGAACTCTTCGCCGATCTTCTTGGCATCTTCTTCCACGCCGGAAGCGATCACTTGCTCAACCACGCGAGCCTTGATGGCACCGATGGTTTCGTAACGCACGGCCTTCTCGGTGATGCGGTAGGCTTCACCCAGCTCAGCTGTCGCCAGCTCGGCAACCTTGGCTTTCAGCGCTTCGTTGACGGCAGGCGCAGTCCAGTTCCACGGCTTGGTGCCGACGTCGGCAGCGAATTCGTTGATGGCGTTGATAACGGCCTGCATCTGCTCGTGACCAAAGACCACGGCGCCCAGCATCACCTCTTCGGAGAGGATGGCCGCTTCGGATTCCACCATCAGCACGGCGTTGGCGGTACCGGCAACCACCAGGTCCAGATCGCTCTGGGGCAGTTCGGTGGTGGTCGGGTTGAGCACGTACTGGCCGTTCATGTAACCCACGCGGGCTGCACCGATCGGGCCGCCGAACGGGATGCCGGAGATGGCCAGCGCCGCGGAGGCACCGATCATGGCAACGATGTCAGGAGAGACGGCCGGGTTCACGGACATGACGGTGGCAACCACCTGAACCTCATTGAGGAAGCCTTCCGGGAACAGCGGACGAATAGGACGGTCGATCAGACGGGAGATCAGGGTCTCGCCTTCGCTCGGGCGACCTTCACGACGGAAGAAACCACCCGGGATACGACCAGCAGCATAGGTACGCTCCTGATAGTTGACGGTCAGCGGGAAGAAATCACGGCCGTGATCGGCCTCTTTCTTGCCAACGACGGTCACAAATACGCAGGTATCGTCCATGCTGACCATGACGGCCGCAGTGGCTTGACGGGCCATCACACCGGTTTCCAGAGTGACGGTGTGTTGACCGTACTGGAATGACTTTACAATAGGATTCACGTGAATTTCCTTTTTACAATTTGGCGCTTTAAATTCGCGTGCAAGTATACTTGATTCGATGCAAAAGGTAAGCAGTGACACAAATTCTGTGATGGCGGCAACAGCCTGACGCACAATAAAAAAGGGGAACCCGGAGGTTCCCCTTTTTCGCGAAATCTGATGGTCGATTAACGACGCAGACCCAGCTTGGCGATCAGAGCAGCGTAACGCTGAACGTCTTTACGCTTCAGGTAGTCCAGCAGCTTACGACGCTGGGAAACCATGCGCAGCAGACCGCGACGACCGTGGTGATCCTTGGAGTGCTCCTTGAAGTGACCTTGCAGATGGTTGATCTGGGCAGTCAGCAGGGCAACTTGCACTTCGGGGGAGCCAGTGTCGTTGGCGCAACGAGCGTTGTCAGCAACGATTTGAGCTTTGATCTCAGCATTTAGAGACATGGTAATACTCCAGTAGAGTGTTTAAAGGTTCACAGCCAATCTCTAATTCAGCCGTGAAATGAGGGCGATATCATAATCGTCCCCGCCCCTTTTCGCAACGATAAAGACGCGCAACGGGCAAGCAACCTGATACCGCCGGAGGATCACTCCTCGTCGTGGTAGCGCACCAGACGCTTGGGCGCCACGCGTCCCTCGTCGTCGATCTCGCCAACCCCGATGAATTCGCGCTCCGGGCCGACCGTCATGCGGACCTGGCCGCTCTGCGGGCTGCCTGCCACCTGCACGGCCTGGCCCTGGTTCACATAGGCGGCCACGGCAGCCAGCATGTTCACCTCGGGCAGGGAGGCCACCGCGGTATCCATCGGCAGCAGCAGGGGATCCAGCTGCTCGCGCGGCGGAATGCTCTCAGCCTTGGCCTGCTCAAAGATGCACTCGAGCTGCTCCAGGGTCAGCATCCGCTCATAGGGGTAGCTGGCTACCTGGGTGCGGCGCAGCTGGGTGACGTGGGCGCCACAGCCCAGCACTTCCCCCAGATCGTCCACCAGGGAGCGAATGTAGGTACCCTTGCTGCAGTGCACTTCAAGTCGCACCTCATCCCCTTCAAAGCTCAGCAGTTTGAGCTCGAAGACGGTGATGGGACGGGCTTCACGCTCGATCTCGATGCCTTCACGGGCATATTCGTAGAGCGGACGGCCGTTGTGCTTGAGGGCCGAATACATGGACGGCACCTGCATGATGGGGCCGCGGAACTGGTCCAGCGCCTCGATCAGGGTACCCACGGCCACGTTCACCGGACGGGTGGAGACCACCTCGCCATCGGAGTCGCTGGTGTTGGTACGCTCGCCCAGCTTGGCGGTCACCTCATAGCGCTTGTCCGCCTCCAGCAGATACTGGGAGAACTTGGTGGCCTCGCCGAGGCAGATCGGCAGCATGCCGGTTGCCAGCGGATCCAGGGCACCGGTGTGACCGGCCTTGGCGGCGTTGTAAATCCGTTTGACCTTCTGCAACACATCGTTGGAGGTCAGGCCGGTCGGCTTGTCCAGCAGCAGGATACCGTGTACGTCACGGCCCTTGAAACGACGTCTACGAGACATCTCAGGCTTTATCCTCAGTAGTGTCATCCGGCGCGGCTTCGTCTTCTTCACGACCAGATTCGGCCATGCGACGCTTGTCTTCGCGGATGGTGTTGGTCACCAGGTTGGAGAGGCGCATCCCCTCAACCAGGGTCTGATCATAGAAGAAGCGCAACTCGGGCACCACGCGCAGGCGCATGGCGCTGCCCAGCAGGCTGCGGATGTAGCCGGCGGCTTCGGTCAGCGCCTTGAGCCCTTCCTTGATGCGCTCGGCATCATTTTCCAGCTGCAAGAAGGTGACATACACCTTGGCGTAATTGAGGTCACGGGACACTTCCACATCGGAAACGGTCACCATGCCGATGCGCGGGTCTTTTACCTCGCGCTGCAGAATGAGCGCGATTTCGCGCTGGATCTGCTGTCCGACCCGACGGGTCCGGCTAAATTCTCTGGCCATATTCTATCCTGCGATAAAAGGGGGCCGCGGCCCCCTATTTAATCTGACTCTTGGCTTACAGAGTCCGTTGGATTTCAACGGTCTCGTAAACTTCGATCTGGTCGCCTTCGCGTACGTCGTTGTAGTTCTTGACCGCGATACCACACTCGTAGCCGTTCTTGACTTCGTTGACGTCATCCTTGAAGCGACGCAGGGATTCCAGCTCGCCTTCATAGATAACCACGTTGTCGCGCAGAACGCGAATGCGGTTGGAACGCTTGACCACACCTTCGGTAACCATACAGCCGGCAACGGCGCCGAACTTCGGTGACTTGAAGACGCTGCGCACTTCGGCCAGACCGATGATTTCCTGACGGTACTCGGGGGCCAGCATGCCGCTCATGGCCTGCTTCACTTCGTCGATCAGGTCATAGATAACGGAGTAGTAACGCAGATCCAGGCTCTCGGCATCGATGACCTTGCGAGCAGAAGCATCGGCACGGACGTTGAAGCCCACCAGGATGGCACTGGACGCGGCCGCCAGAGTGGCGTCGGTCTCGGTGATACCACCCACGCCAGAACCGACGATCTTCACCTTCACTTCGTCGGTGGAGAGCTTGACCAGCGCATCGCAGATCGCTTCCACGGAACCCTGTACGTCGGCCTTGATCACCACGTTCACTTCGGACACTTCGCCTTCGGTCATGTTGGCGAACATGTTCTCCAGCTTGGCCTTCTGCTGGCGAGCCAGCTTGACTTCGCGGAACTTGCCCTGACGATAGAGCGCCACTTCACGGGCTTTCTTCTCGTCACGCACAACTGTGGCTTCGTCACCGGCAGAGGGAACGCCGGACAGGCCGAGGATTTCCACCGGCAGGGACGGACCCGCTTCCTTGATCTCGCGACCCAGCTCATCACGCATGGCGCGGACACGGCCGTATTCGAGACCGCACAGTACGATGTCGCCCTGACGCAGGGTGCCTTCCTGTACCAGCACGGTGGCAACCGGACCACGGCCCTTGTCGAGGAAGGACTCGATCACGACGCCGTTGGCCATGCCGTCAACCACGGCTTTCAGCTCCAGTACTTCAGCCTGGATAAGAATGGCTTCCAGCAGGTCGTCGATGCCTTCGCCAGACTTGGCGGAGACGTGCACGAACTGGCAGTCACCACCCCAGTCTTCGGACATGACGTTGTAGCGGGCCAGCTCGGTCTTGACGCGATCCGGATCCGCTTCCGGCTTGTCGATCTTGTTGACCGCAACAACCAGCGGCACACCGGCAGCCTTGGCGTGCTGGATGGCTTCGATGGTCTGCGGCATCACGCCGTCGTCAGCAGCAACAACCAGCACCACGATGTCGGTTGCCTTGGCACCACGAGCACGCATGGAGGTAAACGCCGCGTGACCCGGGGTATCCAGGAAGGTGATCATGCCGCTGTCGGTCTGTACGTGGTACGCACCGATGTGCTGGGTAATACCACCGGCTTCACCGGCAGCCACCTTGGCTTTACGGATGTAGTCCAGCAACGAGGTCTTGCCGTGGTCAACGTGACCCATGATGGTTACGACCGGCGCGCGCGGCTTGGCTTCGGAGGTCTCGTCACGATCGGACAGCACCGCCTCTTCCAGCTCGTTCTCACGACGCAGCACCACCTTGTGACCCATCTCCTCGGCGACCAGCTGAGCAGTCTCCTGGTCGATCACCTGGTTGATGGTGGCCATGGCACCCATCTTCATCATCACCTTGATGACTTCAACACCCTTGACGGCCATCTTGTTGGCAAGCTCAGCCACAGTGATGGTCTCGCCGATGATGACGTCACGGTTGACGGCGGCAGCCGGCTTGTTGAAGCCGTGCTTCATGGCATTCGGGGTAGCCACCTTGCCACGCTTGCCTTTACGGGCGCGCGGGTCACGGGAGTTGCGGTCGTTGCGATCGTCGTCGCGGCGACCGGCCTTCTTCGGCCCCTTGGCAGCAGCAGCGGTGCGGCGGCTGGTCTCTTCCTTGCGATCCAGTTCATCTTCAGCAGCCTGGGCGTGCTTGGAGGTGGTCACATGGTAATCGCTGCTCTCTTTGGCGCGAGCGGCTTCTTCTTCAGCCCAGCGGGCTGCGTTCTGTTCCGCCATGACGCGAGCCTCTTCGGCTTTCTTGGCGGCGAGTTCTTCAGCCTTTTGCAAAGCTGTTTGTTCCTGTTGGCGCTTCAGTTCTTCTGCTTCGCGCTTGGCCATCTTTTCTGCCTCTTGCTGAGCTGTGCTACTGGCTGCTTTGGCGGGCTGTTGAGCCTGTCGAGCCTTTTGTTGTGCCTCGATCCGCGCCTTTTCCTCAGCTTCACGACGAGCCTGCTCAGCCTCACGGCGAGCCTTCTCTTCAGCATCGAGACGAGCCTTCTCTTCGGCTTCGCGACGAGCTTTTTCTTCTGCTTCCAAACGCGCTTTTTCCTCGGCTTCCGCCTGACGCTGTTCATCTTCCAGCGCCGAGCGTCTTACATAGGTGCGAGACTTGCGCACTTCTACCTGCACTTCCTTGTTCTTGCCGCCAGTCCCCTGAACACTGATGGTGCTCTTGGTCTTGCGTTGCAAGGTCATGCGGGCAGGTGCGGCGACCTCGTCACCTCCATGCTGTTTCTTCAGGTGAGTCAGCAGAGTCTGTTTCTCAGACTCGCTGACCATGTCGTCGGCCTTGCTCTTGCTGATACCGGCATCGACAAACTGCTGGAGAAGACGATCAACCGGTGTGTCGATGTCAGTGGCAAGTTGTTTGACTGATACTTCTGCCATTCATTTTCCTCCGTTTGATCTTAACTAGACTGCTCTTCTCCGAACCAACAGATATTGCGAGCAGCCATAATCAGCTCACCGGCCTTCTCGGCGGTCAGCCCTTCGATATCAGCAAGGTCATCGATGCCTTGCTCTGCCAAATCTTCCAGGGTACCGATGCCGCGAGCGGCCAGGGCGTACGCCATTTCACGGCCGAGGCCGTTCAGATTGAGCAGTTCTTCGGAAGGTTCAACACCTTCAAAGGATTCTTCTTTGGCCAGCGCCTTGGTGGTCAGGGCGTCTTTGGCACGCTTGCGCAGCTCTTCGACCATGTCTTCATCCAGACCGTCGATGGCCAGCAGCTCGTTGACCGGTACGAAGGCGATCTCTTCCAGGGTGGAAAAGCCCTCTTCCATCAGCAGGCCGGCGAAATCGTCATCGATGTCGAGGGTGCTGGTGAACAGGTTCATGATGCGGTCGTTTTCGGCCTGGTGCTTGGCACGCATGTCCTCGACGGTCATCACGTTCAGTTCCCAACCGGTCAGCTGGGAGGCCAGACGCACGTTCTGACCGTTGCGGCCGATGGCCTGAGCCAGGTTGGCGGCTTCCACGGCGATGTCCATGGTGTGGTTGTCTTCATCGACGATGATGGAGGCCACATCGGCCGGCGCCATGGCGTTGATCACGTACTGGGCCGGGTTGTCATCGTACAGCACAATGTCGGCGCGCTCGCCGCTCAGCTCGGCGGAGACCGCCTGAACACGGGCACCGCGCATGCCGATACAGGCACCGATCGGGTCTATGCGGCGATCGTTGGTCTTCACCGCGATCTTGGCGCGGGAACCCGGATCACGGGCGGCGCCCATGATTTCGATCATCTCTTCGCCGATTTCCGGCACTTCGATGCGGAACAGCTCTTTCAGGAAGTCCGGGCTGGAGCGGCTGACGAACAGCTGGGAACCACGGGCTTCCGGACGCACAGCGTAGAGCAGACCGCGGATGCGGTCGCCCGGACGGAAGGTCTCGCGCGGCAGCATGTCGTCGCGGAAGATCACGGCCTCGGCGTTGCTGCCCAGATCCAAGATCACGTTGTCGCGGTTGCTCTTCTTGACCACGCCACTGATGATGGTGCCTTCTTTGTCCTTGAACTGGTCAACGACTTGTGAACGCTCGGCTTCGCGCACTTTCTGCACGATGACCTGCTTGGCGGTCTGGGTGGTGATGCGGTCGAAGGTGACGGAGTCGATCTGATCTTCAACATATTCACCGATCTGGATGTCCGGCTGCTCGATCTGCGCCGCTTCCAGGGTGATCTCGGCGTAGGGGTTTTCCATGGCGGCCTGATCCGCGATGACGACCCAGCGGCGATAGGTGTCGTAGTCGCCGGTCTTGCGATCGATCTCTACCCGAACTTCGATCTCGCCTTCATATTTTTTCTTGGTCGCCGTCGCCAGTGCGGTTTCCAGAGCCTGGAAAATCTTCTCGCGGGGAACCGCCTTCTCGTTGGACACTGCGTCAACGACCAGCAAAATCTCTTTATTCATATCCGATAGCCTCGTTAACCAAAGTTCGGCACTATGTTCGCTTTTTGGATATTGGTGAAAGCCAACACTTCGTCCTTACCATCTACCGTCAGAGTGATCATGTCGCCCTGCACGGCTTTGATTACGCCTTTGAACTTGCGGCGGTTGTTTGTTGCCATCCGAAGCGAAACCGCCGCCTCTTGGCCAACGTATTTTTCGAACTGGGCAACCTTGAACAGGGGACGATCCAGACCCGGGGAGGACACCTCGAGGTAATACTCCTCGGTGATGGGATCCTCGACGTCCATGATGGCGCCAACCTGATGGCTGACTTCTGCACAGTTCTCGACGCTCACGCCATGCTCGCCGTCGATGTAGACGCGCAAGGTGGAGTGTTTACCCGCACGGATAAACTCGATACCCCACAGTTCAAAACCCAAGGCAACGACAGGAGCCTCGAGCAGATCGGTCAAACGTTGTTCCAACGTAGCCAAAGTCACCCTCCGAAAAACAAAAAAAGGGCATAAAGCCCAGATAGAAATAGATTCAGAGTAAATTGCACATAACAAAAAGCCCCGATGTCAAATCGGGGCTTGGCGCTTTACCCTGATTGTCGCCTCGCAGCGACCGCCTTCCTGAGCGTAGGAAATGCGTGAAATTTGGTTGCGGGGGCCGGATTTGAACCGACGACCTTCGGGTTATGAGCCCGACGAGCTACCATGCTGCTCCACCCCGCGTCCGAAATCGTGCGAGATTATAGCCACTTCACTCTCGTCACACAAGACTGACTGGCTATAACACACCTGGTCACCCAGGCTTACTGCTTAATTGGTGCCGTGGGCGGGACTCGAACCCGCACACCCTAGAGCACTACCCCCTCAAGATAGCGTGTCTACCAATTCCACCACCACGGCAAAACTCTTACTCGGGAACGTCAGTGTCTTTCTTTACTGGCGCTTTGCTCTGCTCAACCTGTTGGGTCTGTTGCAGATTTTCCCATTCACTACCCTGTTTGACCTTGTTGCTGGACATAGAGCCAAGCACCAGGCTAATCAAAAAGAACAGAGTAGCCAAAATCGCTGTTGTGCGGGTCAGGAAACTGCCTGAACCACCGGAGCCGAATACGGTATTCGATGCCCCTGCGCCGAAGGAGGCGCCCATGTCAGCCCCTTTACCTTGCTGAATCATCACCAGACCAATCAGAGCCAGTGATACCAGCAGATAAACGACCAAAAGAATCTCGTACATTTAACTTGCACCCTTTGCCGCTTCAACAATTCCTAAAAACGTCTGGTCATCGAGACTTGCTCCACCAATCAGGCCGCCGTCAACGTCGGGCTGGGCAAACAACTCTCTCGCATTGGCCGGTGTCACGCTCCCACCATAGATGATTCTGACTTTCTCACCTATGACCGGAGTATCCTCCGCCAAGCGACCACGTATAAAGGAATGAACCTCTTGTGCCTGCTCGGGTGTGGCGCATTTACCTGTACCTACAGCCCAAATCGGCTCGTAGGCGATGATAGCATTATCGAAAGCCATCGCGCCATTTTTCTCTATGACGATATCCAGCTCTTCGGCAATCACCTCGAAGGTTCTTCTTGCCTGCCTTGCCGCACCCGACTCGCCCAAACAGAGGATTGGAACAAGTCCTGCCGACCTGGCTGCCGCAAACTTCTCTGCGACGATAAAACTGGTCTCACCAAAGAGACGCCTGCGCTCGGAGTGCCCTACCAATACGTAGCGACACCCTGCCTCGACCAGCATCTGACACGAGACTTCACCCGTGTAAGCGCCCTGTCTGTGCTGGCTCACATTCTGAGCCCCCAACTTCATCACCCTCTGCTCACCGAGCAGAGCGGCCGTGAAGTCGAGATGCACATGGGATGGACACAAGACCACGTCTACCTGCTCACCAATACCTTTCAGGCATTGACCGGCAAACTGCTCTAACTGCGACCTACTACCGTGTAACTTCCAGTTGGCTGCTACAAACGGCTTGCGATGTCCCATCGGCAACTCCCTTGCGAAAGCGGGGCTGATAATATCCAGAGGATTGTCAGCTGACAAGCGCTATTTTTAAATTTTTGAATCGTTTGAACAAGATACAACCAGGGCGGCTAAAAAGCCGCCCCATTTGTTCATTAAAACGCCGATTCAACCTGTTGTGCAATGCGTTGTGCCATATCGCGCACCTGTTGCTCGTGCTCCCCCTCCACCATCACGCGGATCAGGGGTTCAGTGCCGGACTTGCGCAGCAGCACACGGCCACGACCGGCCAGCTCCTGTTCCACCCTGGCCACTTCCTGCTGTACGGCGTCAGCCGCCAGCGGATCCTTGCCTTCGGCAAAGCGCACGTTGACCAGCACCTGCGGGAACTTGTTCATGCCGGAGCGCAGCTTGGCCAGCGGCATCTCCGCGGTACAGATGGCGGTCAGCACCTGCAGAGCGGCGACGATGCCATCCCCGGTGGTGGTCTGATCCAGGCAGATGATGTGACCGGAGTTCTCGCCACCGATGCGCCAGCCTTTCTCGTTCATCATCTCCAGCACATAGCGGTCACCCACTTTGGCGCGGGCGAACGGAATGCCCAGGGTCTGCAACGCCAGCTCCAGCCCCATGTTGGCCATCAGGGTGCCGACAACGCCACCCTTGAGGCGACCGTTACGCAGAGCATCGCGGGCGATGATGTAGAGGATCTCGTCACCGTCGATGATATAGCCGGTGTGATCCACCATCACCAGGCGATCGCCATCGCCGTCGAAGGCAACGCCGAGATCAGCCTTGCACTCCAGCACCTTGGCGGCCAGTGCCTCCGGGGCGGTCGAACCGACACCGTCATTGATGTTGAGACCATCCGGGCTGCAGCCGATGGCGATCACCTCGGCCCCCAGCTCGCGGAAAACGGAAGGCGCGATGTGATAGGTGGCACCATGGCCGCAATCCACCACCATCTTCAGCCCTTCCAGACTCAGGTTGGAGGGGAAGGTGCTCTTGCAGAATTCGATGTAACGACCGGCGGCATCGTCGATGCGCAGCGCCTTGCCAAGCTCGGCGGACTCCACGCACTTCAGTTCGTGATCCAGCTCGGCTTCGATGGCCAGCTCGACCTCGTCAGGCAGCTTGGTGCCATCAGCGGAGAAAAACTTGATGCCGTTGTCGTAATAGGGGTTGTGGGAAGCACTGATGACGATGCCTGCCTCGGCACGGAAGGTGCGGGTCAGGTAGGCAACGGCCGGGGTGGGCATGGGGCCCATCAGAATGGCCTTGAGACCGGCGGCGGAAAGACCCGCTTCCAGCGCCGACTCCAGCATGTAGCCGGAGATGCGGGTATCCTTGCCGATCAGCACCTTGCGGGTACCCTTCTTGGAGAGCACCTTGCCCGCGGCCCAGCCCAGTTTCATTACGAAATCGGGAGTGATCGGGTATTCACCCACCTTGCCGCGTACACCGTCGGTGCCAAAATACTTTCTTGCCATTGTCTGTTCTCGTTTTTTTATTTGGATATGAAATCTTGTCCCGTCATGACCATCCAGCCGGTGCGCAGAGCATCCATGGTCGCTCGCACGTCGTGCACCCGGATGATCCGGGCACCACGCTGCATCCCGACAAGGGCACAGGCCAGGCTGCCGGCCAGCCGTTCATCAACCGGGCGACCGAGCAGGTTGCCTATCATAGACTTTCGCGACATCCCGACCAAGAGCGGAAGCTGGTAATCGAGCAATGACTCCTGCTGTGCCAGCAGCTGATAGTTGTGCGCAAGGGTCTTGCCAAAACCGTAGCCAGGGTCCAGCAGCAGCTGTTCACGAGCGATGCCGGCCGTCAAACAGGCGGCGATCCGCTCGTCAAAGAAGGCTCTCACCTCCCCCAACAGATCATCGTAATGGGGCTCGGCCTGCATGGTTCTCGGTTGCCCCTGCATGTGCATCAGACACACGGGGACGTCGGCAGCGGCCGCCGCAGCCAGCGCCCCAGGTTCGAGCAGGGCTCGTACATCGTTGATAAGATGGGCCCCCGCCGCGCAGCCCTCCCGCATGACCGTTGCCTTGGATGTGTCGAGGGAGATCATCACGTCGAGCTCACGCACCATGTGCTCCACCACGGGAAGGACCCTGTCCAGCTCTTCCTGCTCGCTCACGTCGGGCGCGCCGGGACGGGTCGACTCGCCACCGATGTCGATGAGGGTTGCCCCTTCCGCCACCATCTGGCGCGCATGGGTCATCGCACGCTCCAGCTGGTTGAAATGGCCGCCGTCGGAGAAGGAGTCCGGCGTCACGTTGAGGATCCCCATGACGTGGGGACGTTCGAGGGAGAGGCTGAGCCCCTTGCTGATTAGCTGCATCTTCACTTCCATGGACATAAAGAAAAACCCCGGGGCCAGCCCGGGGTTTGTATCATCACGACTTATTTGGCAGGCAGGTCGTTGGCCTTGTCGATATCGACATCGGCAACCTGTTCCGCCTCGGTCACGGTCGGCTTGGGCTCGGGTGCCACAGTCGCACCACCCTGCGGGGTATCGCCGTGCTCGTCATGCCAGTTGCTGGGAGCACGCACTTCGCGACGAGCCATCAGATCATCGATCTGCTTGGCATCGATGGTTTCGTACTTCATCAGCGCATCTTTCATGCTGTGCAGCACGTCCATGTTATCCAGCAGGATCTGCTTGGCACGGTCGTAGTTGCGGTCGATCACCTGCTTGACCTCGGCATCGATAATGCGGGCGGTGTCATCGGACATGTGCTTGGCCTTGGCCATGCTGCGGCCGAGGAACACCTCACCATCTTCTTCCGCGTAGAGCATGGGGCCGAGACGCTCAGACATGCCCCACTGGGTCACCATCTTGCGGGCGATGTCGGTGGCACGCTCGATGTCGTTGGATGCACCGGTCGATACCTTCTCGGCACCGTAGATCAGCTCTTCCGCCAGACGGCCACCGTACAGGCTGGAGATCATGGACTCCAGATGCTGCTTGGAGTGGCTCCAGCGATCCTGCTCCGGCAGGTACATGGTCACACCCAGCGCACGGCCGCGCGGAATGATGGAGACCTTGTAGACAGGGTCATGATCCGGTACCACACGACCAATGATGGCGTGACCCGCTTCATGATAAGCCGTCATCTCCTTCTCGGACTCTTTCATCACCATGGAGCGACGTTCTGCGCCCATCATGATCTTGTCCTTCGCCTTCTCGAACTCGGCCATGGACACCACACGGCGGCTCTCGCGCGCAGAGAACAGAGCGGCTTCGTTGACCAGGTTGGCCAGATCGGCACCGGAGAAACCAGGAGTACCGCGGGCAATCAGCGCCGGGTTGACGTCATCCGCCAGCGGCACCTTGCGCATATGCACCTTGAGGATCTGCTCGCGGCCACGCACATCCGGCAGACCGACCACGACCTGACGGTCGAAACGGCCCGGACGCAGCAGTGCCGGATCCAGTACGTCAGGACGGTTGGTAGCGGCGATGACGATGATGCCTTCATTGCCCTCAAAGCCATCCATCTCGACCAGCATCTGGTTCAAAGTCTGCTCGCGTTCATCGTGACCACCGCCCAGACCGGCGCCACGCTGGCGACCGACGGCGTCAATCTCATCGATGAAGATGATGCAGGGGGAGGATTTCTTGGCCTGCTCGAACATGTCGCGTACCCGGGAGGCACCCACACCCACGAACATCTCGACGAAATCGGAACCCGAAATGGTGAAGAAAGGCACCTTGGCCTCACCCGCAATGGCCTTGGCCAGCAGGGTCTTACCGGTACCGGGAGGACCTACCAGCAGTACGCCGGTCGGGATCTTGCCGCCCAGTTTCTGGAATTTGCTCGGGTCGCGCAGATAGTCGACCAGCTCCTTGACCTCTTCCTTGGCCTCATCGCAACCGGCTACGTCGGCGAAAGTGGTCTTGATCTGATCTTCACTCATCAGGCGAGCCTTGCTCTTGCCAAACGACATGGCACCTTTGCCACCGCCGCCCTGCATCTGACGCATGAAGAAGACCCAGACACCGATCAGCAACAGCATCGGGAACCAGGAGATAAAGATGGAGGTGATCAGAGACGGCTCTTCCGGCTTCTCGCCCATCACTTTGACATTGTGATTGAGCATGTCGTTGAGCAGCTGGGGATCCGGCGCTGGGATGATGGTGGTGAAGCGTTCACCGGTGCGCTTGACGCCATTAATGACCTTGCCATCCATCCGTACTTCACGGATCTGCTCTTGGGTCACTTCTTTAACGAAGCTGGAATAGTCCAGCTGGCGACTGGTGGTATCGCTGGGGCTGAAGCTATTGAACACCGACATCAACACGACGGCGATGACCAGCCACAGGATTAGGTTTTTCGCCATGTCACTCAAATCAGTAACCTCGCAGACTGACAGTTAACGATGAAGGTTAGGGTACTACAGTTTAAAACCGGTAGCCACAATGTAGACTTCTCGTGAACGGGCACGAGACGAGTCTGGTTTACGAATCTTGACAGCAGAGAAAAGCTTACGGATTTCATTGAGATAGATGTCAAACCCCTCCCCCTGGAATACCTTGACCACGAAACTGCCGTTGGAACGCAGGACCTGATTGCACATGTCCAGCGCCAGTTCGACCAGATACATGGAACGGGCCTGATCCACCTGCTGGGTACCGCTCATGTTGGGTGCCATGTCGGACATGACGACGTCAACCTTGTCCGGACCGACCCGCTCAAGCAGGGCTCCCAGTACAGTTTCCTCCCGAAAGTCTCCCTGCAGGAAATCGACACCGGCGATGGAATCCATCGGCAGAATATCGCAGGCGATCACCCGGCCCTTGTCACCGACCTGATCGATGGCAAACTGGGACCATCCACCGGGGGCCGCCCCCAGGTCCACCACCGTCATGCCGGGCTTGAGCAGTTTGTCCTTACCCTGGATCTCGTCGATCTTGAACACGGCACGGGAACGCAGCCCCAACTTCTGGGCTTTCTTGACGTATTGATCGTCAAAATGCTCTTTTAACCAGCGGGTTGAACTGGGGGAATGTTTTTTCTGGGTCATGATTGTCGACTTTAAAAAACCACAAGGGTTATTAGTATTAAGGGCTAAGTGGGGGTAGAATACGCCCCTTTCAACCCTGACTTATGAAGAAATTGCCATGATTCTCAACAATAAACAGAAACAGTACCTCAAGGGCCTTGCCCACAGTCTGAAGCCGGTCGTCCTGCTGGGACAACACGGTCTGACCGAAGGTGTGCTGGCCGAGATCGATCTGGCGCTCAACCACCACGAGCTGATCAAGGTTAAGGTTGCGTCTGAAGATCGTGAGATGAAACAGCTGGTTATGGATGCCATCGTCCGTGAAACCGGCGCGGTGAAAGTACAGAGCATCGGCCACGTGCTGACCATCTACCGTCAGGCCAACGAGCCGAAAATCCAACTGCCCCGCAAGTAACAGGAAAGAGCATCGCTCTTTCCTCTCATTTTCTCTCTTCCCAAGTCGCTTGCCAAAGTAGTCGCCAGGCCCTTAACCTGCGATGAATACTCGTGGAAACCCGCTATGGATCACCATCAGATTCTCACCGAAGATGAACTGGCCATGCTACGGGACTTGGGAAACGATCAGGAGACGGCCGCCGGACAACCCCTGAGCGGTTATCTCGCCACTCCCCTGCTTGGCCTGTTGCAACGCGCCGACCAGCTGGTGCTGGAAGCCCGCTTCGCCGGACACCAGCTCCGTTTCCCACTGCGTTTCACTCAGGGCGATGACGGCTTCGTCGAACCACGCATCGCCGCCCCCGTCATCAAGGAGCTGGGTTACCCCCATCCGCGCACCTGGCGGCTGGATGAACAGGCCCGTTTCCAGATGGGAGAAGAGGACTACCTGGTGCACAGCCTGTCGCTGGACGGGCTGGTGGTGGAAGGCTTGCCGGCCGAGCTGGCCATGGATACCACGCTGGCAGGCACCCTGCTGATCGAAGGTCTCCCTCCTCTGCCCCTCAGCGCAGAGCCGGTCAGGCGGATCCACCGTCGCAACGGCATACAGGGCTGGGCACTGCACTTCCAGATGGCCAGAGAGGATCTTGAACAACTGCGCGGCTGGATGTTTCAGCGCCATCAGGACGCCTTCACCCAGGCTTATCAACCCCGCTGAATACAAACAGGGGAGCCGGGCTCCCCTGTTGCTGCCTGAACGCTACCTCAGAGGTAGGCGACTTCCAGGATCTCGTACTCCACGTCGCCGGACGGTGTCTTGACGATGGCGACATCGTCCACTTCCTTGCCGATCAGGGCGCGGGCTATGGGCGAATTCACGGAGATCATGTTCTGCTTGATGTCCGCCTCATCGTCACCCACGATGCGGTAGACCACCTCTTCTTCCGTCTCGCTCTTGAGCAGCGTCACGGTCGCCCCGAAGATGATACGACCATTGTTGGTCATCTTGGTGACGTCGATCACCTGGGCGTTGGAGAGCTTGCTCTCAATTTCCTGGATACGGCCTTCACAGAAGCCTTGCTGCTCGCGGGCAGCATGATATTCGGCGTTTTCTTTCAGATCACCATGTTCACGGGCATCTGCAATCGCTTCGATAATCTGCGGACGAAGCTCGGTCTTGAGATATTCGAGCTCTTCACGCAGCTTTTCAGCGCCGCGAACAGTCATCGGAGTATGATTCATAGTCGAAACCTGGGTTGCTTGAAAAGAGAAGCTGCGGCTATCAGAGAGAGCCGCAGCTGTCGGTTCGGATGAGGCATCTTAATATGAAGCCGGCACAAAATCCATGTCGGTCCCTGCGAGGCAGATCGCGCTTTGGCATCACAATTGTCTGTGACTATTTCTGCTCCTGGGCGCTGATCGGCGCAGATACCGTCGGTTTGCCCTGCATGATGGAGATCTCCACCCGCCGGTTCATGCGCCGGTTTTCCGGTGTCGTGTTGGGCACCAGCGGCTGAGTATCCGCCATGCCCTGCACCACCAGCCGGCTGCCATCAAAACCGGGCACCTTGATCATCTGGTGAGCCACCGCCACCGCCCGCTGGGAGGAGAGTTCCCAGTTGGACTGGAACAGCTCATCCTCAGTGGCCACGTTGTCGGTATGACCGGAGATGGTTATCTCGCCGGGGACATCCTTGAGCAAGGCGGCAACCTTGCGCACCACCGGCCAGAACTGGGGCTGCAGGAAGGCGGAACCCGCCGGGAAGGCGGCTTTCTCGCGGATCCGGATGATGATCTGCTGGCCCAGCGCCTCAATCTCGATCGCCCCATCCTGGATCTGCGCCTTCATCTGATCCGCCAGCGCCTTGGCCAGCGCATTGGACTGCTCCTGCTGCTGTTTCTGCGCCTCCTGCTGGGTATCGCCCCCCACCAGCTTGTCTTCGCTCTTGTCATGACCGCCAGCCTTGTCGGCGTCACCGGGCTGGAATTCCAGCTCGGTCTGGGTCATGTCGATAGTCTGCTGCATGATGGTATCGATGGGTGTTGGTTCCGGGCGACCCGGTCTGAACTCCTGGGCAATGACGGAGGTTCCCTTGGGGATGTCCTTCACCTCGAGAATGTTCTGCACCCCGAACGCCTTCTCCATGGAGCCGGCAATCTGCTTGAACTTCTGCACATCCATCTCGGCAAACGAGAGCAGCAGCACGAAGAAGCACATCAAGAGCGACATCAGATCGGCGAAAGTCCCCATGTAACCGGGCAGCCCGGGGGGTGGACATTTGCAATCAGACATACATCCCCCTATTCATCGCCATTGTTGCGTTTCGACTGGTTGAGGTAGTTCTGCAACATGGACTGGATCACCCGCGGGTTCTGGCCATCCTGGATGCCCATGATGGCGTCCAGCACCAGGCAGCGACTCAGCTTCTCCTCACCGCTGCGCAGCTCCAGCTTGTCGGCGATGGGGATGGCAAGCATGTTGGCCTCAATGGCACCGTACAGGGTGGTGAGCAAGGCTACCGCCATGGCCGGGCCGATGGATTTGGGATCGCTCATGTTGGCCAGCATGGCCACCAGCCCGACCAGGGTACCTATCATCCCCATGGCCGGCCCCAGATCCCCCAGCGACCGAAACACCTTGATGGCGATGACATGGCGCTCGGCGGTGAGCTCTATGTCTTTTTCCATCACGGCACGGATGACGTCGGCGTCGTGACCGTCCACCAGCATGTCGATGCCCTTTTTCATGAAGGGGTTGGGCACCTCGGCCGCTTCCAGCGCCAGAAAACCGCCCTTGCGGGCCGCATCGGCCAGCTCGACTGCCTTGACGATCAGATCGTCGAGCTTGTCTCCCTTGTACATGAATGCCTTGCCGGCCACCTTGAACGCCATCAGGAACTGGCCGATGTTGAACTTCATCATGGCGATAAAGATGGAGCCTAACACCGTGATGCAGATTGAAGGAACGTCAATGTACATCCCCACAGGGCCACCCAGCAGCATGCCATAGATGACCACCCCAAATCCCAGCACTATGCCAATCAGACTACCTAGATCCACATCCCTACTCCTGTCAGCTGAAATTTGTTGTATCTGTAGTTTGTTGAATTTTCTGCTATTGGCTCACCAGCGGCAAGGGCCGCTACCATTTTCCCCTTTGGAAGATGGCTTATTATCGGCCACTTTTCCGAGAGTTTAAGCCGACAGCATTTTTCTGCCTCCCCCCTGCCCGCCGTCGATGTTAAGATAAGCCGTTTTTTTCAATCCCCGAGGATGGACATGGCCAGTAAAAAAATCGACCGCCTGAGTTTTGATGCCACTCTGGAAGAGCTGGAAACCATAGTTCATCAACTGGAACAGGGCTCCCTGCCGCTGGAAGAGGCCCTCAAGCAGTTCGAACAGGGCATTCACCTGGTGCGCGCCGGCCAGCAGAAGCTGGAGCAGGCTGAGCAGAAGATCCAGATCCTGCTGACTCAGGCCGATGGCAGCGAGCAGGCAGTTCCCTTCCAGCCAGAGCAAGGAGAGGAGTGAGTGACGCTGGACGATTTTTCCCGCCTGCACCGGCAACGTATTGACGACCGTCTCTCTGCACAACTTGAATCCTTGCCGCCCATGGCCCCCCGCCTGCGCGATGCCATGCGCTATGGCCTGCTGCTGGGCGGCAAACGGGTGCGCCCCTTTCTGGTCTACGCCGTCGGCGAGATGCTGGGCGTCAAGAGCGAGCTGCTGGACGGCCCCGCCGCCGCGGTGGAGTGCATCCACGCCTACTCCCTGCTGCACGACGATCTGCCCGCCATGGATGACGACGATCTGCGTCGCGGTCAGCCGACGGTACACAAGGCATTTGATGAAGGCACCGCCATTTTGGCCGGTGACGCCCTGCAGACCCTGGCCTTCGCCATTCTGGCTGATCACCCGATGCCGGACTCGCTGCTGGGCAACCGGGTGCGAATGCTGAGCCGGCTGGCCCGCGCCTCCGGCTATCTCGGCATGTGCGGTGGCCAGGCGCTGGACCTGCAAGCGGAAGGGCGCCAGATCACCCTGGCCGAGCTGGAACAGGTACACCGCCACAAGACCGGAGCCCTCATCGAGTGCGCCGTGGCGCTTGGCGCCCTGTGCAAGGCCGACGTGGATGAAACCACCCTGAGCGCGCTGCAAAGCTATGCCGCCGCCATCGGTCTCGCCTTCCAGGTGCAGGATGACATCCTCGACATCACGGGCGATACCGCCACCCTCGGCAAGCGGCAAGGTTCCGATCTGGCGCTGGAAAAGAGTACCTATCCGGCACTGCTTGGGCTCGACAATGCCCGTGAGCTGGCTCGCGAACTGCATGGTAAAGCCTTAACAGCCTTGCAATCTTTGCCCTACAATACCGACATTCTGGAAGCGTTTGCCGATTACATCATCGAGCGAACCCACTAAACGCTGGATAACAGTAACAATATGAGCGTTGATATAAGCAATTTCCCCAACCTGGCCCTCGCGGATACGCCGGTCGAGTTGCGATCCCTGCCCTTCGAGCGACTGCCCGTGCTGTGCAACGAACTGCGTGAATATCTGCTGCGTTCGGTGAGTCGCTCCAGTGGCCATCTTGCCTCCGGGCTCGGCACCGTCGAACTGACGGTGGCGCTGCACTACGTCTATAACACCCCGTTCGATCGGCTGGTGTGGGACGTGGGCCACCAGGCTTATCCCCACAAGATCCTGACCGGTCGCCGCGATCGGATGCAGAGCATCCGCCAGAAAGACGGTCTGCACCCCTTCCCTTGGCGCGGCGAGAGCGAATATGACGTGCTCTCCGTCGGTCACTCCAGCACCTCCATCGGTGCGGCGCTCGGCATGGCCGTAGCGGCCGAGAGCGAAGGGCTGGGGCGCAAGGTGGTGGCGGTGATCGGCGATGGCGCCATCACCGCCGGCATGGCGTTCGAGGCACTCAATCACGCCGGCGATGTCCACAAGGACATGCTGGTGGTGCTCAACGACAACGAGATGTCCATCTCCGAAAATGTCGGGGCACTGAACAACCACCTGGCCCGCATCATGTCCGGCAAGCTCTACACCACCATCCGCGAGGGTGGCAAGAAGGTGCTGGCCGGCCTGCCGCCGGTCAAGGAGCTGGCCAAGCGGGCCGAGGAGCACCTCAAGGGAATGGTGGTGCCCGGCACCCTGTTCGAGGAGTTCGGCTTCAACTACATAGGTCCCATCGACGGCCACGATATCAATGCCTTGGTCGAGACCCTGCGCAACATGCGCAACCTCAAGGGGCCGCAGCTGCTGCACGTCAAGACCAAGAAGGGCAAGGGCTATGAGCCTGCCGAGAAGGACCCCATCGGTTATCACGGCGTGCCCAAGTTCAATCCGGACGAGTGCACCCTGCCCAAGGCGAGCGGCGGCAAGCCGAGCTTCTCCGCCATCTTCGGCCAGTGGCTGTGCGACATGGCGGCCAAGGATGAGCGGCTGGTCGGCATCACCCCGGCCATGCGCGAAGGCTCCGGCCTGGTGAAGTTCAGCCAGCAGTATCCGGATCGCTACTTCGACGTGGCCATCGCCGAGCAGCATGCGGTCACCTTCGCTGCCGGTCTCGCCATCGCCGACCAGAAGCCGGTGGTCGCCATCTACTCGAGCTTCCTGCAGCGCGCCTACGACCAGCTGATCCACGATGTGGCGCTGCAAGAGCTGCCGGTACTGTTCGCCATCGACCGGGCCGGTCTGGTGGGAGCCGACGGCCCGACCCATCAGGGGGCGTTCGATATCAGCTTCCTGCGCACCGTGCCCAACATGATGATCATGACCCCGTCCGACGAGAACGAGTGCCGTCAGATGCTCTACACCGGCTACCAGTGCAACGGGCCGGCGGCGGTACGCTACCCCCGCGGCAGCGGCACCGGCGTCCAGGTGGAGAGCGAAATGCAGGCGCTGGCGCTCGGCAAGGGGCGGATTGTGCGTCAGGGCAAGGGCACCGCCATCCTGGCGTTCGGCACCCTGCTGCAACAGGCCAAAGCGGCTGCCGAGGCGCTCGACGCCACCCTGGTGGACATGCGTTTCGTCAAGCCGATGGACGAGGCGCTGGTGCTCTCCCTGGCCGCGACCCACGATCAGTTCGTCACCCTCGAGGACAACGCCATCATGGGTGGCGCGGGCTCTGCGGTGAACGAGCTGCTGATGCGCAGCAAACAGTGCAAGCCGGTGCTCAACCTCGGCCTGCCGGATCGCTTCGTGGAGCAGGGTACCCAGGAGGAGATCTACGCTCTGCTGGGGCTCGATGGCGCCGGCATCCAGCGCAGCATCGAGCAGTGGCTGCAGGCTTGATCCCTCAGCACACATAGCAAAAGGGCGCCGTTATGGCGCCCTTTTCGTTTGTCTGTCTCGTTTGTTTATCTGTGACCATCAGCCCTTGTAGAGCTTGGGATTGAACACATCCCGCAGCCAGTCACCCAACAGGTTGATGACCAGCACCAGCACCACCAGGCAGATGCCCGGGAAGGCGGTGATCCACCAGGAGCCGGAGAAGATGTAGTTGAAGCCCACGCTGATGAGCGAGCCCAGCGACGGCTGATCAACCGGCATCCCCAACCCCAGGAAGGAGAGAGCCGCCTCACTCATGATGGCGTTGGCCACCTGCACCGTGGAGATGACCAGGATCGGCGACAGGCAGTTGGGCAGAATGTGGCGGAACATGATGCGCGGGGCACGAAAGCCCATCACCTTGGCCGCTTCCACATACTCCTTTTTCTTCTCCGCCAGCACCGAGGCGCGCACGGTACGGGCGTACTGCGGCCACTCGGCGATGCCGATGATCACCACCAGCATCAGGATGGCGAACTTAGAGTAGAACTCGGAACCAAACGTCGCCTGGAAGATGGCAGAGATGATGATCGCCACCATCATGGTGGAAAACGACAGCTGCACATCGGCAAAGCGCATCAGCAGGCTGTCGATGCGGCCACCGAAGTAGCCGGCCAGCAGGCCGATGACGATGCCGAGCACCAGCTGCAGC
The DNA here is from genome assembly GCF_019048665.1 of Aeromonas sp. FDAARGOS 1408. Lineage (NCBI taxonomy): Bacteria > Pseudomonadati > Pseudomonadota > Gammaproteobacteria > Aeromonadales > Aeromonadaceae > Aeromonas > Aeromonas sp. FDAARGOS 1408. The sequence continues at coordinate 3,087,662 of NZ_CP077394.1, forward strand.
CCCACCGCGAACAGACCTATGGTGAGCGAGATGCGGGCGCCATAGAGGATGGTGCTCCAGATGTCGCGACCCTGGTTGTCGGTACCGAGCCAGAAACGCTCCTCACCCCCTGCCAGCCAGGAGGGCGGCAGTTCGGCATCCATCAGATCGAAGCTGGTCTGGTCATAGACGTTGTACGGGGCGAGCCAAGGCGCCAGCATGGCGGCCAGCACGAATACCACGAACACCGCAAAGCTGAACATGGCTACCTTGTCCCGCAGGAAGTAGTAGACGATGTCGGAATTTTTGAATCGAGCCCAACGGCTTGGGCTTGCAGTTACTGCATTGCTCATGTGCTTACCCCTTAGCGGTCAAGTTGACGGTCGGGTTGATCAACCCGTAGAGCAGGTCGACCAGGGTATTGGTCACCACGAAAATGAGCCCGACGAAGATGACGTAGGCGGTGATGAGGGGCGTATCGACCCGGTGGATCGCCTCGAGGAACAAAAAGCCGGTCCCCGGCCACTGGAACACGCTCTCGGTCAGTATGGTGTAGGCCACCATGGTACCGATCTGCACGCCGCCAACGGTAATGACCGGCAGCATGGTGTTCTTCAGGGCGTGCTGATAGTAGACCTTGTTGTTGTCCAGCCCCTTGGCGCGGGCGAACTTGACGTACTCGGAGGAGAGCTGCTCCAGCATCTCGGAGCGCACCAGCCGGATGAACAGCGGCAGCATGATGGAGGAGAGCGCTACGCAGGGCAGGATCAAATGCTTGATGCCGTCCCAGGTGAAGAAGCCCGACTCCCAGCCCAGCAGATTGTAGGTCTCGCCGCGGCCATAGGCCGGCAGCCAGCCCAGCTGGATGGAGAAGAGGTACATCAGCATGATGGCGGTCAGGAACACCGGGATCGAGATGCCGATGCTGCTCCCCGCCATGATGATCTTGGTCGGTATGCTGTGCGGGCGGATCGCCGAGTAGACCCCAAGCGGAATGGAGACCACCACGATGATGAGCGCAGCGCCAAACACCAGCTCAAGAGTAGCCACCAGCTTGTCGAGGATGACCTCGAGGGCTGGTCGCTTGAAGAAGTAGGAAGTACCCAGATCCCCGTGTACCGCGTTCTTCAAGAAGCGGCTGTATTTGACGAGGAAAGGATCGTTGAGGCCCATCTTCTCGCGCAATTCGTGGCGCTGGGCTTCGGAGACGGATTGTCCCACCAGCTCGCGCAGCGGATCCCCCAGATTGTCCTGGATGGAGAAGGCGACCAGGCTGATGACGAACATCACTATCACGGCCTGATAGAACCGTTTCAGCAGGAATGTAAACATGCTTGTCCTTCTACGTGGCCTGTGTCATGGCACAGGCTTCTGTTAGCAGGCGGGGTGGCCGGCTGACCACCCCGCCCCGTCCTTCCTTGCGACTTGCGCTTACTTGCCGACCACCAGGTCACCCAGGTAAGGGAAGTTCATTACGTTGACCACCGGCTTGATGTCGGCGTTCTTCTTGGCGCCGTAGGCCAGATCTTCCCAGTGCAGCGGCACGTAGGCGGCGTCGTCGATCAGCATGGCTTCGACCTTCTTCAGCATCTCGGCGCGCTTGGCCGGGGCGGTCTCGGCGTTGGCCTGCTCGACCAGCTTGTCAGCCTCGGCGTTGGCATAGCCGGCACAGTTGTACTGGCCCATGCCGGTCTTGGCATCCTTGGTGAAGGTCAGGAACTCGAAGAAGTTCGCGGTATCTTCGGTGTCGGAGTGCCAGCCGATCAGCTGCATGTCCGCGGCGCACTTGTCAAACTCCGGCCAGTACTGGGCCACTGGCATGGTCTTCAGATCCACCTTGATGTTGATCTTGGCCAGCATGGCGGAGACGGCCTGGGCAATCTTGACGTCGTTGACGTAGCGGGCAGCCGGGGAGATGAAGCTCATCTTGAAGCCCTTCTCGTAGCCGGCTTCCTTCATCAGCTCCTTGGCCTTGGCCAGGTCATACTGGGGCTTGAGCGCCTCGTTGTGACCGGCATAGCCTTTCGGGCTCAGCTGGCCGGCGGGGGTGCCAAAGCCCTTGTTGATCTTCTCGACGATACCAACCTGGTTGATGGCGTAGTTGATCGCCTGACGCACGCGCTTGTCTTTCAGCGCCGGGTTGGTGTTCTGGTTCAGCTCGATGATGATGGCGCGGGTACCGGACAGGGTCACCAGCTGGGTGTCCTTGCCATTCTTCACGCGTTCCAGATCGTTCGGCGCAACCGGGTAGATCATGTCCACGTCGCCACCCAGCAGGGCCGCCACGCGGGTGGCGTCTTCCTTGATGGGGACCACGGTCAGGTTGTCAACGTTGCCCTTGGAGGCCTTGTCCCAGTAGTTGGCGTTGCGCACGTACTCCAGCTTCACGCCCTGCTCGCGGAATTTGACGCTGAACGGGCCGGTACCGGAGACGTGGGTGGAGGCGTAGGAGTCGCCGTTCTTGACGATCTCGCCCTTGTCCTTGCCCGCCTCTGTCTTGCCGGTATAGAACTTGGAGTCCATCGGGAAGATGTAGGTCACGGTCTGCAGCACCAGCGGGAACGGCTTGGCGGTGACGAGATCCACTGTGTACTCATCGACCTTCTTCACTTCGGCGATGGGGTCGAAGATGGCCTTGAAGTCGACGGAGGACTTCAGACGGTTGACGGTCCACACCACGTCGTCGGCGGTGAAGTCGTTGCCGGAGTGGAACTTGACGCCCTTGCGCAGGAAGAAGCGGACGGTCTTGTCGTCAATGCGCTCATACTTCTCGGCCAGGCGCGGCTCGAACTGCAGGTCCTGGGTGTAACGCATCAGGGGGTCGAACACCAGGTGGGACATCTCCAGGGTCTGACCGGAGAGCTGCTCCTGCGGGTCCAGCGAGGTGGCGTCAGAGGCGACACCGACCTTGATGTCGACAGCGGAGACGTTAAAGGCGAAACCAGCGGCAAACAGCGCCAGTGCAATCTTGGACAATCCTTTTTTCATTGTTTTCTCCATGCTTTTGGTTTTTTTATTGACATAGATACCGGCGAGCCGGTGCTTTCCTAGCTTGCGATTTCCAGCCCCTCGCGGGACATTCCCTTGAACTCCGGCATGAGGGAGATCAGCTTGCGGCTGTACTCATGCTCGGCATTGGTAAACAGTTTCTCGGTCTCGGCCACCTCCACCAGGTGACCATGCTGCATCACCCCGATGCGATCACACATCTGGCGGATGACCGGCAGATCGTGGCTGATGAACAGCATGGTGAGGCCAAGCTCCTGCTGCAGATCCTTGAGCAGGTTCAGGATCTGGGCCTGCACCGACACATCCAGCGCCGAGGTGGGCTCGTCGCAGATGAGGAAACGGGGCCGGGTCGCCAGGGCCCGGGCGATGGAGATGCGCTGACGCTGGCCACCGGAAAACTCGTGGGGGTACTTGACCCCGGCGCCGCGGCCGAGGCCAACGTGATCCAGCAGATCCCCCACGATGCCGGCGATCTGGCTCTCGCTGCTCGCCAGCTTGTGGAAGCGGATCGGCTCGGCAATGATGTCGCGCACCTTCATGCGCGGGTTCATCGACGAATAAGGGTTCTGGAACACCATCTGCATCTGGCGACGCAGCGGGCGACGCTCATGCTCACCCTTGAGGGCGGTGAGATCGATCCCCTCGAAGAAGATCTTGCCGGTATCGGGCGGATAGAGGCCGGTTATGGCGCGGGCGATGGTCGACTTGCCGGAGCCAGACTCCCCCACCAGGCCGAAGGTCTCACCCTCGAAGATCTCGAAGCTGATATTGTTGCAGGCCCGTACATACTGGCGACGGCTCGGGAAGAAGGAGTCCTTGGTGACGAACTTCAGATCCACGTTCTCCACCCGCAACAGCGCCCCTTCATAGGCGCGTTCGTCCTGGCTCTGACCGAGCCAGTGGGTCTTGAGATCGATGCTGGTATCCGCCGCACCGGCATCCTCGATATAGGAGACCAGCGGGAAGCGCACCAGCTTCACATCCGAGCGGGGCACCGCCGAGATGAGGCTGCGGGTGTAAGGGTGGTTGGGGCGACCCAGCACCTGTTCGGTGGTGCCGAACTCCACCAGATCGCCGCGATACATGACCGCCACCTTGTCGGTGACGTTGGAGACCACGCCCATGTCGTGGGTCACCAGCATGCAGCCCACCTGCCGCTCCTTGCAGAGGGTGCGGATGAGCTGGAGGATCTGATCCTGGATGGAGACGTCCAGCGCCGTGGTCGGCTCGTCGGCGATGATGAGCTCAGGATCACCGGAGAGGGCGATGGCAATCACCACCCGCTGGCGCATGCCACCGGAGAACTGGTGCGGATACTGCTTGATGCGCAGCTCCGGGCTCGGGATCCCGACCGCCTTCATCAGCTCGAGCGCCTTGGCAAAGGCCGCCTCACGGGACAAGTCGGTGTTGGCGAGGATGGTTTCAACCAGCTGATGTTCGACGGTGAACAGCGGGTTGAGGGAGGTCATGGGATCCTGAAAGATGAAACCGATGCGCGAGCCGCGAATGGCCCGCATCTCGTTCTGGCTCTTGCCGGAGATGAGCTCGCCATTGAGGTAGATATCGCCACGGGCGATGCGACCCGGCGGGCTCAGGAGATCGATGACGGCGTTGCCGATGGTGGACTTGCCGGCGCCGGATTCACCCACGACACCGACTATCTCCCCTTTTTCGATGGAGAAAGAGAGATCCTTCACTGCGGCCAGTACCCCGTAGCGGGAGGGATACTCGATCCGCAAGTTTTTCACTTCGAGCAAGGACATGGTTACCTCTGCGGGGGACATCCGTCCCAAATAATTCGTCCGTAAATCGGCCGCAGATGCCGGTCGTGCCTTGGCGTGATCGTGAGTGTTTGATATGACGACTAAACGCTCAATCCATGAGACAACGAAACCAGCGATCCGGGCGGGTTTTTTGCATTTTTTTGGAATAACCCGCGAGTAACTTAGACGGTTTGACGGCGAGTGTAAATGATCGGGTTATACAATTTCGCAATACTTTGCTCAGTTAGCAGCCAGCACAGCAGTCATAAATGATGACTACAATCACATATCCAGACTTAATGACCACATAAATGACGTTTTAGTGCTTTTACTTTCAACAAGGGTGTAACAGGCGGGAATATTCACTATTGACACAATAGTCTCAAGCCTCGAATGAGTAGTGAATATTTATGTGAAATGATTTTTTAACGGCAGCATATGCCGATGAATGAAAACTAAACAGAGATAAATAGGGGAATGCCAGCGCTGCATTCCCCCTCGTAATCCCCGTCACCCCAGCCAGTATGCCAGCGATTGCATACAAAACAGGGCGAACAGGGCGGCGATGAGATCGTCGAGCATGATGCCGAAGCCACCGTGGATGCGGCGATCAAACCAGGAGATGGGCCAGGGCTTGAGCACGTCGAACAGGCGAAACAGCACGAAGCCGGCCAGGACCCACTCCCAGCCGGCCGGCGCCGCTATCATGGTGACGCCAAAGCCGATTACCTCGTCCCAGACGATGGCGCCGTGATCCGGCATGCCGATGGCATCGGTGGCGCTCTGACAGATGCGGATACCGACCAGGAACCCGACTACCAGCAAGGCGATGAACCAGAAGGTCGGCAAGTCGCTCACCAGCAGATAGAGGGGGATGGCGGCCAGCGTCCCCATGGTGCCGGGCGCCTTGGGCGAGAGGCCGGAGCCAAAGCCCACCGCCAGGAAGTGGAGCGGGTTCCTGAGGTTCAGCCGCTTCAGCTCGGGCTTTATCATGAACCAGCTCATGCGAAATGATCCCACCCTTTCAGCGTCAGCTCGACCGGCTGCTCGCCGTGCAGATAGTCGATGCCGGGCTCACCGGCCAGGATCCGGCCGATGCGGGTGAACTTGACGCCGCAGTTGGCCAGCGCCGTGTCCAGCGCGCCGCGATGCTCCTCCGGCACGGTGAAACAGAGCTCGTAGTCATCGCCACCGGCCAGCGCCAGCTGCCAGGCATCCTGCTCGCTCACCGCATCCTGCAGCACGGGTGAGAGCGGCAGCAGACCGAGATCGATCTGGGCCCGCACGCCGGACGCCTTGAGCACGTGGCCGAGATCCGAGGCCAGGCCGTCGGAGAGATCCAGCGCGCTGCTGGCCAGTCCGCGCAGAGCCTGGCCTGCCAGAATGCGGGGATGGGGGTGGTCGAGGCGCGGCAGCACGGCCGCCAGCTGGTTCTCGTTGAGGGTGCGCTTGGCCAGCAGGTGGGAGAGCGCCAGCGCGGCATCGCCCAGAGTGCCAGTCACATAGACACCGTCACCGGCCTTGGCACCGCTGCGCAGCAGGGCACGGCCGGCCGGCACCGAGCCCTTGACCGATACCGTGATGGAGAGCGGGCCGCGGGTCATGTCCCCGCCCACCAGCGCCACATTGTAGTATTCGGCAAGCTCGAGGAAACCTTCCGCAAAACCGGCCACCCAGGCTTCGTTGACGGTGGGCAGGGTCAGCGCCAGCGATACCCAGCGCGGCTCGGCGCCCATGGCGGCCAGATCGGAGAGATTGACCGCCAGCGCCTTGTAGCCGAGATCGACCGGATCCATGTCGGGAAAGAAGTGTACGCCGCTCACCAGGGTATCCGTGCTCACCGCCAGCTGGGTGTCGGGGGGCAGGGTCAGCAGGGCGCAGTCGTCTCCAGGGCCCATCACCACGTCCTTGCGGGCGTGGGGGACCTTGAAGTACTTATCAATCAGCTCAAATTCACCCATACAGTAAAAAGCCAGCGATTAAGCTGGCTCCTCTATTAGATGCTGTTGCGGCTCTTGCTGCGAGACCGTGCTCAAGGCTGGTCGCTGCCGGGCTCTTCATGTATTGCCATACACGCCGGCCTGGCGCTGCGCTTCACCTTGCTGACGACGGCTCGCGACAGAGCATCGATCAGCATGGAATGCTGATGAACAGGGATCAGCGCTTGTCCAGCGACTTGATCACCTTGTCCAGTACGCCGTTGACAAACTTGTGGCTGTCATCGGCGGCGAAGGCTTTAGCCAGCTCGATCGCTTCGTTGATCACCACGCGCGGCGGAACATCATCACGACGGGTCAGCTCATAGGTCGCCAGACGCAGGATCGCCTTGTCCACCATGTCCACTTCTTCCAGCGGACGGGAGAGGAAAGGTGCGAAGACCTTGTCCAGCTCGTTGCAGTGGAGGGCTACCCCGAACAGCAGATCGCGGAAGTAGTTCAGATCCACACCCTTGGTGTCCTGATCGATCTTGAACTGCTCTTCGATGTCGCCCACGTTGGCCTTGGTCATCTGCCACTGGTAGATGGCCTGGGTGGCGCAATGGCGGGCCTTGCGGCGCTCAGACGGTTTCAATGCATTTCTCCTCGTTACACGTCCAGTTCTTTCAGGACGTTGATCATTTCGAGCGCTGCCAGTGCAGCCTCTGCACCCTTGTTACCCGCCTTGGTACCTGCACGCTCGATGGCTTGTTCAATGTTTTCAGTGGTCAGTACGCCGAAGGCAACCGGAATTTCATATTCCATCATTACCTGGGCCATGCCCTTGCTGTTCTCGTTGGCGACCAGATCGAAGTGGTAGGTGCCGCCACGGATGACGGTGCCGACTGCCACGATGGCGTCATAGTTGCCGCTCTTGGCCAGTTTCTTGATGACCAGCGGCATTTCAACCGCGCCCGGCACTTTCACCAGGGTCAGGTTGCTGTCCTGTACCTGGCCTTGACGCTTCAGTACGTCCAGTGCACCACTCACCAGGCTGTCGTTGATGAAACTGTTGAAACGAGCAACGACAATCGCAACGCGCGCTTCAGGAGCGGCGATATTTCCTTCGATAACCTTCATTGGAAATCCTGTATCTGTGAAAGCAAAAGGGCCGGAGTCAAAAGTGCGCACATTCTAGCACAACAGACCCACGACAAAAAACCATGGCCGCAACGGGCGGCCATGATGATGATTTCAGCCGTATGCGGCGCTTACTCGCCGACGTACTCCACCACTTCCAGGCCGAAGCCGCCGAGGGCGTGATACTTCTTCGGCGAGCTCAGCAGGCGCATCTTGCCCACCCCCAGCGCCTTGAGGATCTGGGAGCCGACGCCGACCCGGCGCGAGGTTCCCTGCCACTTGGCCCCTTCCGGCGCCAACCCCTTGTCGGCGGCCTCAAAGCCCTTGACCCGTGCCAGCAGCTCGGCGCCGTGGGCTTCCGCCCCCAGGATCACCAGCACCCCGCCCTCGTCGGCGATGCGGGCCATGGATTTGGGCAGCGGCCAGCTGCGGGCGGCGTGGCGGTCGGTCTGCAGCAGATCGCTCAGCACGTCGTGCAGATGGACCCGCACCAGGGTTGGCTGGTCGGCACTCACCTCGCCTTTTTTGAGGGCGAAGTGCACCTGGTTGTCGATGGTGTCGCGGAAGGTGATGAGGTCGAACTCGCCATATTCGGTGGGCAGCTTGCACTCGGCCACCTTCTCGACTGTGGTCTCATGCTGGTTGCGGTACTCGATGAGATCCGCAATGGTGCCAAGCTTGATGCCGTGCTGCTCGGCGAAGATCTCGAGATCAGGGCGGCGCGCCATGGTGCCATCCTCGTTCAAGATCTCGACGATGACGGAGGCGGCCTCGTAACCGGCCAGCCGGGCCAGGTCACAACCCGCCTCGGTGTGGCCGGCGCGAGTCAGCACGCCGCCATCCTGGGCCATCAGCGGGAAAATGTGGCCGGGTTGCACCAGATCGGAAGCCTTGGCATCGGGCGCCACTGCCGCCTGCACGGTGACGGCCCGGTCGGCGGCGGAGATGCCGGTGGTTACCCCTTCGGCCGCTTCGATGGTCACGGTGAAGGCGGTCGAGAACTGGGCGTTGTTGCGGTCGACCATCAGCGGCAGCGCCAGCTGCTTGCAGCGATCCCGGGTCAGGGTCAGACAGATGAGCCCCCGGCCGTAACGGGCCATGAAGTTGATATCTTCCGGGCGGACACAGGAGGCGGCCATGATGAGGTCCCCTTCGTTCTCCCTGTCTTCGTCATCCATCAGGATCACCATCTTGCCAGCCTTGATATCGGCAATGATTTCCTGGGTCGTGCTCAGCGCCATGGGCTACTCCATCAACATGCTTCGGGGATTGAGCCAGTCGGCTCGACGTGATACTGCCTATTGTGCTCTAGATGGGGCACGCGGGGCCCCATTTCAATCGGAGCGGGATCACAGAAAAGCGTTTTTCCCGCCGAGGTTCCATCACAGGAAACCGGAGCGGGCCAGCTTCTCCAGGGTCAGGGTGGAGGCACTGCTCTCCTGGCGCTGACCCGTCATCAGCCGCTCCAGATAGCGGGCTATCTGATCCACCTCGAGATTGACGCTCCTGCCCGGCTTCCAGCCGGCTATGGTGGTCTCCTGGGCGGTGTGGGGCACGATGGTCAGCCGGAACAGATCCCCCTGCACGGCGTTGACGGTGAGACTGATGCCATCCACCGCGATGGAGCCCTTCTCGGCGATGTAGCGGGAGAGCTCCGTCGGCGCCTTGATCCAGTACTCGATGGCACGGCCACTGCTGGAGACGCTCTTGACCTCCCCCACCCCGTCCACGTGGCCGGAGACCAGGTGACCGCCGAGGCGGGAGGTGGGCATCAGCGCCTTCTCGAGGTTGACCCGATCGCCCACCTTAGCGGCAGAAAAACCGGTGCGAGAAAGGGTTTCCAGCGACACGTCGGCGGTATAACGCTTGTCGCCCAGGGCAATCACGGTAAGACAGACACCATTGGTGGCGATGGAGTCGCCCAGCTTGACATCGCTGAAATCCAGGGTGGGCGCGTGCACGGTGAGGGCCATGTCTTCGCCCTGGCGACGCAGCTCGGCCAGGGTTCCCACCGCTTCGATAATTCCGGTAAACATGCAGATCACCTTGCTGATGACGGGGGCGGCAATGCCCCCTTTAATATTGATAAATCAGGCTATTTTGGCGGTAATACGAATATCCTGGCCAACCATGCGCACATCCTTGATGTTGAGCTTGGGAGCCTGGAACAGCCGGGTGAGCCCGGGCAGATGGAACAGGCCGCGCCCCTCATCCCCCATCAGTTTGGGCGCCTGATAGAGCACCAGATCGTCCACCAGCCCCTTCTCCAGCAGGGCGCCGCACAGGCGTGGCCCCGCCTCCACCAGTACCGAGTTGAGGTTCTGTTTGGCCAGCAGCATGAACAGGCTGACCAGATCCAGCTTGCCATCCAGCAGCGGCACCTCCAGCTGCTGCACCCAGGCTGGCCAGTCGCCGTCCGCCTTGTGGCGGGCCAGCAGCACCGGGCTCTCGCTCTGGAACAGAGGCAGATCCGGGGTCAGCCGGTTTTGCGAGTCGACGATGACCCGCAGCGGCTGGCGCAGGGTCTCTTTGGGATAGGCGGCCTTGACCGAGGGGGGCAGCTCGTCCCAGCGCACGGTCAGGGAGGCGTTGTCCGCCAGCACGGTTTCGGCGCTGGAGAGCACCGCATCGTGGCGGGCCCGCAGTCGCTGCACGTCGCGGCGCGCCTCCGGGGAGGTGATCCACTGGCTCTCGCCGCTCGCCATGGCGGTGCGACCATCCAGGCTGGCACCGAGCTTGACCGTCACCTGCGGGAAGGCGGTACGCATCCGCTTGAAAAAGCCCGGGTTGAGCGCCTCGGCCTCGGCAGCCAGCAGACCGAAATCGGTCTTGATGCCCGCCTCGGAGAGCATGCGCAGGCCGCGCCCCCCTACCTGAGGGTTGGGGTCCACCATGGCGGCCACCACCCGGCTCACGCCGGCCTTGATCAGCGCCTCGGCACAGGGTGGGGTGCGACCATGATGAGAGCAGGGCTCCAGGGTCACGTAGGCGGTGGCGCCGCGGGCCTCTTCACCGGCCGCGTGCAGGGCATAGACCTCGGCATGGGGCTCGCCGGCCCGCTGATGCCAGCCCTCTCCCACCACCACGCCAGCCTTCACCAGCACGGCACCGACACAGGGGTTGGGCGCCGTGGTGTAACGGCCGCGGCGGGCCAGTTCGAGGGCCCGGCTCATCCATTGGTAATCGTCTTGACTAAACATCTGGGCTCCTCTGACAGCACATCCAGGCTTACGCAATATCGTAGGTTCGATTAGCGCAGCGTAATCGAACGCGGCAACCTGGTTTGGAAGAAAGACTCACTTCTCCAGCTTGGCGATCTCTTCACCAAACTCACGAATGTCTTCAAAGCTGCGATAGACGGAGGCAAAGCGGATATAGGCCACCTTGTCGAGCCCCTTGAGCTCGTCCATCACCAGGTTGCCCACCAGCTCGGAGGCCACTTCGCGCTCACCGGTGGCCCGCAGGCGGGATTTGATGTGGTTGACCGCCTTCTCGATGGCCTCCATGCTCACCGGCCGCTTCTCCAGTGCCCGCAGGATGCCGGCACGCAGCTTGTCTTCGTTGAAAGGCTCGCGCGAGCCGTTGGACTTGATGACGCGGGGCATGACCAGCTCGGCCATCTCGAAGGTCGTGAAGCGCTCGTGGCAGAGCAGGCATTCGCGACGGCGGCGTACCTGATGGCCTTCGGCCACCAGACGGGAATCGATCACCTTGGTATCTACCGCACTACAGAAAGGGCAATGCATCGGACCTCCGGCGTTGACGGAAAAGGGCGCCGACCACCGGGGCCGGCTCTAGGCCGGCCAGTGTAGCACGGCCATCCGGAACCGGTAAAAGCCCGTGAAAACAAGGGAAGTGACAGATGCCATCAGCAACCACGAAGTGCATCAATGGCGACATCAGGCAGCCAGAGCACTGTATTGGTGTCGCTCTCTATCAGCTCGACGATGGCTTCTCTCGGACCTTTTCTCCATGCATCCGTGGCATAGAATGCCGCCTGTGAACGGTTCAGATCGTCAAGATCATCGTAAGCCCGCATCAAAAAATAGACGTCCGGATGGTGCAAGGAAGGGCCATGGTTCACCACATCCATTCCCCACTCGCGGTGCAGCGGCAAACTCTGCTCTGCAACCAACCTATGAAACTCTGCCCGACTACCGGCCTTGAGCCGGTAGTTTCGGATCTCCAGCACTCTCTTCATTGAGCTATCTCCTGCCATCCGTTTCTTGAACATCAGAGCTGTTTTAGGCGCCCATCCCAGTCATCCATTCGACCGGGCTCAGTCATCATAAGGCAGGGTATCGGGGTCACAATCCTGATAGTCGGGCGCCGGATCCACGGCAAAGCGGCGCGCCTCGATGTGGCTGTGGCCCAGCATCAATGCCTTGCCCACCCGGTGCATGCCGTCCATCACCCGACCTGCGCTGTCCAGCAGGATGGGATAGGCGAGATCGGCCGCCATCATGAGCTGGCAATGCTCCACCACGCTGCGCACCGTGGGGCTGGCGGCGCCATGGCCGTACCAGTGCAGCTGGTCGAGCTCGGCAATCTCACCGAGTGCCACCGCCTGCACCGGCAGATCGCGGCTCAACCACACCAGCCGGCGCACGTCCCAGGCCAGCAGCCCCTGTTCGCTGGCGCGAAAATGGTACTGGGCACGGATCGCCTGCCTGAGCGCTGCCGACGCCAAGTCCCTCTCAGCGTTGCCCCCGCTCCCTGTGCCCTGCAACTGCTCTTTGCTGTGCTGACTCATAGCCCCTCTCATGTTGCCAGACGCCACAAAAAACAATGCCACCCGAGGGTGGCATTGCGGTTCAACCTGAAAGCGGGTCGATTATGCGTAAACCGGGAAACGGCGGCAGATATCCAGCACCTTCTCGCGCACGGTGGCCAGCACTTCGTCGTTGTCGTGGTTGTCCAGCACGTCGCAGATCCAGTGGGTCAGCTGGATGGACTCGGCTTCCTTGAAGCCGCGGCGGGTGATGGCCGGGGTACCAATACGCACACCGGAGGTGACGAACGGGGAACGCGGATCGTTCGGCACCGAGTTCTTGTTGACGGTGATGTTGGCTTTGCCCAGCGCAGCATCAGCATCCTTACCGGTCAGCTCGCGGCCGATCAGGTCAACCAGCATCAGGTGGTTGTCGGTGCCGCCGGAGACGATCTTGTAGCCGCGCTCGATAAAGGTGGCAGCCATCGCCTTGGCGTTTTTGACGACCTGGGCCTGATAGGTCTTGAACTCGGGCTCCAGCGCCTCTTTGAAGGCAACGGCCTTGCCGGCGATGACGTGCATCAGCGGACCACCCTGACCACCCGGGAAGACGGCGGAGTTGAGCTTCTTGTAGAGCTCCTCGTCGTCAGCGGCGGAGAGGATCAGACCACCGCGCGGACCGGCCAGGGTCTTGTGAGTGGTGGAGGTGACCACGTGAGCGTGGGGCACCGGGTTCGGGTAGACGCCGGCGGCGATGAGGCCAGCCACGTGGGCCATGTCGACGAACAGGTAAGCACCGATCTTGTCGGCGATTTCGCGCATGCGAGCCCAGTCGACAACGCCAGAGTAAGCGGAGAAGCCGCCGATCATCATCTTCGGCTTGTGCTCAACGGCCAGACGTTCCATCTCGTCGTAGTCGATCTTGCCGGACTCGTCGATGCCGTAGGGGATGATGTTGTACAGCTTGCCGGAGAAGTTGACCGGGGAGCCGTGAGTCAGGTGACCGCCGTGAGCCAGGTTCATACCCAGCACGGTGTCGCCCGGTTGCAGCAGGGCCATGTAGACGGCGCTGTTGGCCTGGGAGCCGGAGTGCGGCTGCACGTTGGCGTAGGTGGCACCGAACAGCTCTTTGGCGCGCTCGATAGCCAGGGTTTCAACCACATCCACATACTCGCAACCACCGTAGTAGCGCTTGGAGGGGTAACCCTCGGCGTACTTGTTGGTCAGCTGGGAGCCCTGGGCTTCCATGACGCGGGGGCTGGTGTAGTTCTCGGACGCAATCAGCTCGATATGCTCTTCCTGACGACGGGTCTCGTCTGTGATGGCCTGCCACAGCTGGGGATCATAGCCGGCAATGGTCATGTCACGTTTCAACATCCGTTTCTCTCCTGAAAATCGTTTGCGCGATAGGTGAAGTGGGCAGGCGCATTGTAACGTGAGCTGGATCAAAGAGACAGTCCAACCACCCAAAAAATTGTTTAAAAAATGTAAAATGCGTCGCAAATTTCACACCGCCCAGGCGGGCTGCGACCCGCCGGCAAGCCCACGCCAGCCTGGCCAATCCCCCCTTCATCCGCCACCGATACACTCGGCCAACAGCCGGAGCATGGCTCATCAGCCGGCCAAAACCAGAGCCAGATCATGGATATAGCATTTACTAACAGATAACATCTTTAACAGGCACAGCAGTTGCCCGGCGCGCAGGCCGGCAACGTAAGGGCCCCTCACCGCATCCGGTCAACTGCTGCTCGCGTCACCCTCTTGTCTTGTCACACCGCAGACTCACGGGAGTAAGCCATGCTGGATAACTTGATGCTGTTTCTGATTATTTCGGTATTCGCGCTGTTCTACTGGATCTACTACACCGGCAGTCGCAAGAGCCCTTTCACCACCCAATGGGACCAGTTGCCCACCCGCGAGCAGTATCTGGCGGCCCACCCGGACGCCATCGACGGCGACATCCTCTTCTGCATTCACTGCGGCCATCATCAGCAGCTGGATGTGGGCCTGGTGCACCAGGCCGACTTCCGCCGCCAGCACCTCTGCGCCCAGTGCAGGCAGCCGCTCTACCGCGAAGAGCAATAACTGTCCTGAGCGGGCATGAGCCACGCCCCCTTGCTGCTAATCCGGCAGATGCTTCGCCTGCCACGCCCGCAAACCGGCCAGCGCCTGCTCAAACGGCCCGGCCAGCGCTCCCCCATCCAGCAGCCCCTGCTCCACGGCGGCGCACTGCGCCGCGAAATCATCCAGCCCGAGCGCCAGGGCGCTGCCCTTGAGCCTGTGCGCCAGCGCGCGCTGCGCTTCCCCTTCGCTGTGCGCCAGCTCGGCCACCAGGGGCGCCCCCTGCTCGGCAAACAGAGCGATGAGCTGGCGAATGCGCTGACTGCCGAGCAGGGTCAGATCCGCCTCCAGCACCCGGTTGGCGGTCCCGGTACCAGCGAGCGGCTCGTCCGCCGCTAGGGGAGGCACCTCCTCCCCTGCTGACAAACGGTCGATGGCCGCGGCCAGCGCCCCCAGCCGCACCGGCTTGCCGACGAAATCGGCAAACCCCGCCGCCAGACAGGCGCGCACATCCTCCGGGTACATCTGGGCCGAGACAGCGATGGCGGGCAGGCCGCAGCCATGCTCCTCCTCGCTGATGGCCACCAGATCCTCGCGCAGGGTCATGCCATCCATGTCCGGCAGGTTGATGTCGAGCAGAGCCAGCTCGAAGGGGCGCTCGGTCACCCGCGCCAGCGCGCTGCGTCCATCCTCGGCCAGGGTGACCCTGTGGCCGAGGCGCACCAGCATGCCCTCGGCCACCAGCCGGTTGATCTCGTTGTCCTCCACCAGCAGGATCTCCCGCGGCTGGCCGAGGCGCACCGGCTGGGCGCTAACCGGCAGCTGGGCCGCCGAACGCTGCAGCGGCAGGCTGAAGCTGAATTCACAACCCAGTCCCGGCTCGCTGGAGAGCATAAGCTCTCCCCCCATGGCGGCCACCAGCCGGCGGCTGATGGCGAGCCCCAGTCCCGTGCCCCCCTGATGGCCCATGTCCCGCTTGCGCTGGCGGAAGGCCTCGAACACCGCCTCCTGCTCCCCGGCCGGGATGCCGGGGCCGGTGTCTTTCACCACGAAGCGGATGCAGGGCTCGGCGCAGGGACCCGCGCAGGCCAGCGGCGCCACCACCAGGGTGATGCGCCCCTCGCCGATGAACTTGACCGCATTGCCCAAGAGGTTCGCCAGCACCTGGCGCAGCTTGCCCACGTCCCCCTCCACCACGGGGGGGAGCGAAGGGGCATACTCCAGCGCCAGCGTCACCCCTTTCGCATCGGCCCTCGGCCCGAACAGGGCGATCAGCTCCTCGGCCAGCGGGCGCAGGGAGAAGGGCTCGCGGCGCGCCTCCACATGGCCCGCCTCGATTTTGGAGTAGTCGAGAATGTCGTTGAGGATCTCCAGCAGGGATTCGCCACTCTGCTCGATGGCGGCCAAGTAGCGCTGCTGGGTCTCGTTGAGGTGGGTGTCCTCCAGCAGGGTGAGGCCACCGAGGATTCCGTTCATGGGGGTGCGGATTTCGTGGCTCATGGTGGCGAGGAACACCGACTTGGCCCGGTTGGCCTGCTCCGCCTCGGCGCGGGCCAGCCGCTGCTTCTCCACCTCTTCGTTGAGGCGCGCATTGGCGTGGCTGAGCTGCTCCGTGCGCTCCTCGACCCGCGACTCCAGCTCCCGCTGGTAGCGGCCAAGCTCGATGGCGTTGTCACGAAACACCTGCAGCGCCCTCCCCAGCTCCGCCAGCTCGTCGCGTCCCGCTTCCCCGACTGGCATCAGAGGCGCCAGATCTCCCCTGGCCAGCCGGCTCATCCCGGCGACGGCACGCTGCAACGGCCAGACGATGCGACCATAGACCATGCGCCACATCAGCAGGATGAGTAGCACCAGGGTGAGCAGGCCGATCACCATCAGGGCCTGCTCCAGCAGCTTGAGGCGCTGGCTCAGAGCCTGCTGGCTCTCTCCCAGGGAGTCCCGGGCCTGGTTCACCAGGGTGCCGACCTCGCGGTTGAGGCTCTCCATCAGGGCCTCGTTGGCGGCGGCCAGCACCCGCAGCGCCTCCCCCTTGCCGAGCCAGTCGCTGCGCAGCTGTACCAGCCGATCGCTCTGCTCCAGCTCGTCCAGCGCCCGCTCCACCGCCTGGCGGCGGGCCGGATCCGTCACCGCTCCCGCTCGCAGCCGCAGGATGGCCAGCTCACGACGCACCTCCTGCAGCAGGGTCAGCAGCCCGGCCTGCCGGTCGCTGCGCCAGATCTCCTCGATGCGCTGCTGCTGCATCAGGGTGCGGTGGCGCAGCTCCGTCATCTGCTCCAGCCAGTCGAGATCCTGCTCCAGCAGCCGGTCGATCGCCCCGCCAGCGGCGTGCCCCTGCAGTGAATAGAGGGAACCGAGCCCCGCCACCATCACGGTTTCGGCGTTCTCCATCTGGCTGCGGGCCAGCTCCGCCACCTGACCGGCAGCCACCACCAGCCGGGAGCGCAACGCGCTACCGTCGGCCATGAGTGTCAGCCGCTCTCCAACCAGCCAGCCCTGCTGGCCCAGGTTGCCGATGATGGTCTGGCTGAGGCGATGCAGCTCGTCAGACGCCGCCTTGCCGCCACCATGGCCCAGTTGCTCCAGCACGTGCTGCATCTGCTGCCCCTGCAGGGTGAGCAACCGCCCCTGATGCTCCCGCTCCTCCTCGCTGGTCGCGGAGGCCAGCAGGTGGGAGGAGCTCTGGATCTCGCCGCCGAGCCGCGCCAGGGTGCGGGCCAGCTCCTGATCCGCCAGGGTCTGCTGCACCCCCTGCTCCAGCTGGCGCAGGTGGCTGAGCCCGAACCACCCCAGCAGGGAGGCCCCCAGGGTCAACAGCGCCATCAGGGAGAAGGCCAGCAACAACTTGCCGCCCAGGCCGGAAAAGATTCTCACGCGAAGCCCCTTGGTTGTGGTCGACTTTGACCGGATAATATGGCCCCACACTTTAACAAAACCCCCGGCCATGCGAAGCGTCTGTCTCTCCCTGTTGCTCCTGCTGCTCCCGGCCTGCGTCCTCGCCTTCGAGGTGGATCACTGGCCGGACGGCGCCTTCGGCGGCCAACCGGTCCGTTTGAACTGGCAAGGGCCCGCCCCCGTCACCCGTCCCCTGACCCTGTGCGCCCTCTATCCCCATCTGCGCGACGCCTACTGGCTGTCGGTCAATCAGGGCATGGTGGAGGAGGCCAAGCGGCTCGGCGTGAAGCTGCGTATCCACGAGGCGGGGGGCTATGGCGCCCTTGCCGAACAGCGCCACCAGTTGCAGCAGTGCGTGAGCGAGGGGAGCGATGCCATCCTGCTCGGCGCGGTGAGCTACGACGGGCTCGGCGAGGCAATCAGCGCCAGCCCGCTGCCGGTGTTCGGCCTGGTCAACGACCTGCCCGCCGGACTGGTCAAGGCCAAGGTGGGGGTCTCCTGGTATCAGATGGGCTGGCAGATGGGCCACTGGCTGGCCAAGCGCCACCCTGCTGGCAGCCCGCCGGTGACGGTGGCGCTCTTTCCCGGCCCGCAGGCGAGCGGTGGCAACAACTTCGTCGAGCCCGGCTTTGCCGCAGCCATCCAGGGCAGCGCCATCAGGCTGGTAACCACGGCGCGCGGTGACAACAGCCGCGAGATCCAGCGCACCCTGGTGCAGCAGACCCTGGCCCGCCACCCCGACCTCGACTATCTGGTGGGGGGCGCCATCGCCGCCGAAGTGGCGGTCAACGAGCTGGCGCAGCGCCAACTCACAAAACCCCAAGTATTGAGCACCTACTTCAGCCACGGGGTGCAACGCGGCCTGCGCCGGGGCAAGGTCCTGGCCGCCAACAGCGATCAGATGCGCCAGCAGGGGCGCCTTGCAGTGGCCCAGGCGGTCTGCCTGCTGCAAAGACCCGAGGCCGGCGAGCAGCAGTGCCCGCGGGTGATGGGCCCCCCCATCCTGACTCTGGAGGCCCCTCTGGCCAATCCCGCCGATTCGCTGTCCGATGGCACCTTTCGCCCCGTCTACCGGGTCGGCGTCGACGCCAGCAGCAACTAACCAAGCACTCAAGGAGATAGAGATGAACACATTGCATGCGAGCTGCCTGTGCGGTGCCGTGGCCCTGACCCTGCCGGATCAGTTCGACTACATGGG
This sequence comes from Aeromonas sp. FDAARGOS 1408, assembly GCF_019048665.1. Taxonomy (NCBI): domain Bacteria; kingdom Pseudomonadati; phylum Pseudomonadota; class Gammaproteobacteria; order Aeromonadales; family Aeromonadaceae; genus Aeromonas; species Aeromonas sp. FDAARGOS 1408. The sequence goes on from NZ_CP077394.1 coordinate 3,106,331, forward strand.
CAACTGCCATTGCTCCGAATGCCGCAAGTTTTCCGGGGCGGACTACGCCTCGGTCGGCGGGCTGGATGGTGACAAGGTGACCATCGCGAAGGGGAGCGAGGCCATCGGCCGCTACCAGAAATCGGACGAGACCAGCCTCGCCTTCTGCCGCCACTGCGGCTCCAGCCTGTTCAGCCAGAAGCGCAGCACGGGCAAGATCAATCTGCGGCTGGGGATACTGGACGAGGCGCCGAGCCAGAAGCCCGCGTTTCACATCTTCGTCGGCTCCAAGGCGCCCTGGCACCAGATAGGGGATGACTGCCCGCAGTTTGACACCCGGCCATCGGCCTGAACGCCCCGCAAAGCAGAGGGTCAGGCGGCCAGCTCGCCGGCAAACAGGTAGCCTTCCCCGTGCACGGTGACGAACAGTTGCGGGTCACGGGGATCTTGCTCCATCTTGCCCCGCAGGCGGCGGATCAGCACGTCTATGGTGCGATCGCTCGGGCCATCACCGCGGTGGCTGGTGAGGGCCAGGATCCGCTCCCGGCTCAGCACCCGCCCGGCATTGGCGATAAAGGCCACCAGCACCTCGTACTCCGCCTTGGTCAGGCGCACCGGCACCCCATCCTTGCTGAGCTGGCGACGGGGAATATCGAAGCGCCAGGGACCAAAACGCACCGCATCGTCGGCCGGGGCCGGCTCGCACGGCTGGGCTGCGGCCAATGAGATGCGCCACAGCAGGTTCTTGACCCGCACCAGCAGTTCCCTGAGCTCAAACGGCTTGGTGACATAGTCGTCGGCTCCCATCTCGAGGCCAACGATCCTGTCCACCGCATCGCTGCGACCGGTCACCAGGATGATCCCCACTGTGCTGCGGGCGCGCAGTTCACGGGTCAGCAGCAAGCCATCCTCCCCCGGCAGGTTGATGTCCAGCATCACCAGGGCCACCTCCTGCTCTGCCAGCACGGCCCGCATCTCCTGGCCGTTTTCGACCGCGGTCACCCGATAGCCTTCCCGTTCGAAATAGCCGGTCAGCTTCTCGCGGGTAACGGCATCATCTTCAACAACCAGAATGTGGTGGCTCATGGGCAAGGTCCGCAGGGTTAGACAGAGTTCAACATGGGGGAATTATTCTATTCATAATTTTTCATAAATACCCCTATTTCGTTAATTTTCGGCGGCAGCCCTGTTCACAACGCCTCCCTATCATGGCCTCCATCAAAAAAGCGATGTGAGAGAGCATGATGAAAAAACTGTGGCATTTCCTGCGCACCCCCAGCCGCCGCTGGTCGGTATTGGCGCTGGTGCTGGCGGGCGTCGGGGTCACCCTGGCCGGCAGCGTCGGCTTGCACTACGGCTTCGAGAAGACCAGTACTCTCGAGTTCTGTATCTCCTGCCATACCATGAAGGACACCGTCTACCCCGAGTACAAGGAGTCCATTCACTTCAAGAACGCCTCCGGCGTCCAGGCCATCTGCACCGACTGCCACCAGCCGAAGGACTTCGTCGGCAAGGTGGCCCGCAAGATGGAGGCGGCCAACGACCTCTATCAGCAGTACATAGGCCACAGCATCGACACCCAGGAGAAGTTTGAGGACAGGCGTCTGCACCTGGCCGAGAAGGTGTGGGCCCGCATGAGCAGCCAGAACTCCAAGACCTGCAAGTCCTGCCACAGCTACGACAACATGGATCACGCCAAGCAGTCCCCCGCCGCCGCCCTGGCGATGAAGGATGCCGCCGCCAAGAACATGAACTGCATCGAGTGCCACAAGGGCATAGCCCACGAGCTGCCGAACATGGCGGGCGGCTTCCGTGCCACCTACGCCACCCTGGCAAGCGATGCGCAAGAGGCACCGGCCGCCGAGACCCTCTACACCCTGGGCGAGAAGGATCTCTACGAAAACGAAGAGAGTACCGATCCGGTCGGCAAGCTACTGCCCGCCTCCCGCATCGAGGTGGTGGCCCGCAGCGGCGATCGCCTCAAGGTGACCATCGAAGGCTGGCGCGAAACCGCAGGCAAGGGTCGCGTGCTGAGCGAGTACATGGGCAAGCGGGTCTTCGTGGCCACCATCCGTGACGAGCTCAGGGCGAACGAGCAGATCCTGAAACAGGAGACCGACAGCGCCACTCATATCGAGTGGGAACAGGTGCAGGTGCAGGCCTGGGTCGATGGCAAGGGCCTCGAATCCTCCCTCAAGCCGATCTGGGATTATGCCGGCGAGATGTACAAGTCCACCTGCAACTCCTGCCACGCGGCGCCGGATCCGGCTCACTTCACCGCCAACGGCTGGATCTCTGGTCTCAAGGCCATGTCCGCCTACTACCGCCTGAGCAAGGAAGAGGAGCGCACCCTGCTCAAATACCTGCAAAACCATGCCGCCGATACCGGTGGTCAGGGCAGCCACTAAGTCCGGATTTGAGAAAGGAATAACAAGATGATCAATATTTCCCGTCGTGGTTTTCTGGGTGGCTTGCTGGCCAGCGGTGCCAGCGCCCTGATCGGCCCCTCCCTGCTCGGTCGCGCCGTGATGGCCGCCGAGTCCGGCGAAAAACTGGTGCAGTCCGGCTCCCACTGGGGCGCCTTCCGCGCCCGTGTGGTCGATGGCCGCTGGGTCGAGACCCTGCCGTTCGAGCATGACAAGCATCCGACCGAGATGCTCAAGGCCCTGAGTGAAGTGGTCTACAACCCCTCCCGCATCCGCTACCCCATGGTGCGGCTGGACTGGCTGCGCAAGGGCCACCAGTCCGACACCAGCGAGCGCGGCCAGAACCGCTTCGTGCGGGTGACCTGGTCCCAGGCGCTGGACTTCTTCTATCACGAGCTGGAACGGGTGCAGAAGGCCCATGGCCCGAGCGCCCTCTACGCCGGTCACTCAGGCTGGCAGTCGGTCGGCAAGCTGCACTCCGCCGGCGCCATGCTGGGCCGCGCCATGAACCTGCACGGCACCTATCTGGCCAAGGCCGGTGACTACTCCACCGGCGCCGCCCAGGTGATCCTGCCCCACGTGGCGGGCGCCATGGAGGTGTACGAGCAGCAAACTTCCTGGCCCCTGGTGCTGGAGCACAGCAAGACCATCGTCATCTGGGGTTCCGATCCCATCAAGAACCTGCAGGTGGGCTGGTTGGTGCCGGATCACAGCGTCTACGAATACTGGGCACAGCTGAAAGAGAAAGTGGCCAAGGGCGAGATCAAGGTCATCAGCGTCGACCCGGTCAAGTCCAAGACCCAGAAGTACCTCAATTGCGATCAGGTGACCCTGAACCCACAGACCGATGTGCCCCTGATGCTGGGTATCGCCCATACCCTCTACAGCGAGAAGCGTCACGACGAGGCCTTCCTCAAGAACTACACCACCGGCTTTGACAAGTTCCTGCCCTACCTGCTGGGCACCAGCGATGGTCAGGTGAAGGATGCCGAGTGGGCTTCCGCCATCTGTGGCGTGCCTGCCGAGACCATTCGCGAGCTGGCGCGCACCATGGCCAGCGGCCGCACCCAGCTCATCGGCGGCTGGTGCGTGCAGCGCATGCACCACGGCGAACAGTACGCCTGGATGCTGGTGGTACTGGCCTCCATGCTGGGCCAGATCGGTCTGCCGGGCGGTGGCTACGGTTTTGGCTGGCACTACAACGGCGCCGGTACCATCACCAGCACAGGCCCCATCATGTCCGGCTTCAGCTCCGTCATTCCCGGAGTCAAGCCGCTGCATGACGGCGACTGGAAGGGCTACTCCAGATTCATCCCGGTGGCCCGTTTCGTCGACTGCATCCTGAACCCGGGCAAGCGCATCGCCTTCAACGGCCAGACCATCACCTACCCCCAGATGAAGATGGCGGTGTTCTGCGGCAACAACCCGTTCCACCATCAGCAGGATCGCAACAAGATGGTCGCGGCCTGGCGCAAGCTGGAAACCGTGGTGAGCGTGGATCACCAGTGGACCGCCAGCTGCCGCTTCGCCGATATCGTGCTGCCGGCCACCACTACTTATGAGCGGGATGACATCGAGCAGTGGGGTTCCCACTCCAATGCCGGCATCCTGGCCATGCACAAGGTGGTCGAGCCGCTGTTCGAGGCGCGCGACGACTACGACATCTTCGCCGATCTCTGCCGTCGCTTCGATCGCGAGGCCGAGTTCACCGGTGGCAAGAGCAAGCTGGAGTGGATCCAGAGCATCTATGACGACGCCCGCCTGCAGGGCCGCGGCATCGGCATCCGCCTGCCCCGCTTCAGCCAGTTCTGGCACGGTGAAGGTTTCGTCAGCTTCCCGGCGGGCCAGCCCTGGGTGCGTCACGAGTCGTTCCGCAAGGAGCCGGATCTGGAGCCGCTGGGCACCCCGTCCGGCCTCATCGAGATCTACTCCAAGACCATCGCCGACTACGGCTACGCGGATTGCCCGGGCCACCCGGTCTGGATCGAGCCTTACGAGCGCTCCCACGGCGGGCCGGGCAGCCAGCAGTTCCCGCTGCACCTGCAATCCTGTCACCCGGACAAGAGGCTGCACAGCCAGCTCTGCTCCTCCGATGCCTACCGTGCCACCTACACGGTGCAGGGGCGCGAGCCTGTCTACATGAACCCGCAGGACGCCAGGGCGCGCGGGCTCAAGGACGGGGATCTGGTGCGGGTCTTCAACGGCCGCGGTCAGGTGCTGGCCGGTCTGGTAGTGAGCGAAGACTACGCCCCCGGCGTGGTGCGCATCCAGGAGGGGGCCTGGTACGGCCCGCAGGAGGGCGGCAAGGTGGGGACCTTGTGTACCTATGGCGATCCCAACGTGCTGACTGCGGACATCGGCTCCTCCAGCCTGGCGCAGGCCACCACGGCCCACACCGCCCTGGTGGAGATCGAGAAGTTCCGCGGGCAGGCGCCGGCCGTCACCGCCTTCGGAGCGCCGGAATCCGCCAAGGGCATAGATCCCATGTTCCCGGCACTGTGACCCGAGGGGACGAAAGTCACCCCTTGAGTTTCCTTTATTTTTAAAGTCGTTAGAATCGGGAGCCTCTATGGCTCCCGATTGTCATCCACGGAGGATAAATGCAGGAATTCATGGCTACCAGCGAACGCCGGGCCGAGCTTTACTGGTGGTTCTCCACCCTGTTCGCTGCCGAGCTCAGTGATGCACAGATCGCTGAATACGACACCTACGACGTGCGCAGCTTCTTGAAGAGCCTCTCCACTCTCGACCCGATGCGCGAGGCCGTGGCAGAACTGAACGAGGCCATCGCCCGCCTGCTGGTACGCCCGGATCGCCAGCTGGAGCTCGCCGCCGACTTCGCCGGCCTGTTCCTGGTCGACCCCAAGCAGGGCGCCCTGCCCTACGAGTCGCTCTATCGTGGCGAGGGCAAGCTGCTGATGCAGGCCCCCATGAGCGAGATGCAGGCCCGCCTCGATCGCCTCGGCATCAACGTCAGCGACAAATACAAGGAGCCTGCCGATCACTTGGCCATCGAGCTGGATCTGATGGGCAACCTCATCATCCGTGCCGCCGAGGCGACCACCGCCGCCCAGCGTGAAAGCTGGCTCGGCGAGCAGGAGTCCCTGCTGCACGGCCACCTGCTCGGCTGGTTCGACAAATTCGAGAGCGCCTGCCGCGCCGCCGACCAGTTCGGCTTCTACGGCGCCAGTGCCCGGCTGCTGGGGGTATTCCTCAAGATGGATGCCAACTACCTGAGCCTGGTCAAACCGGCGCAAGCCGCCGACTAAGCCGATGAAGACAGCCCTGCTCCTGATAGCATGCTGGCTGCTGGCCCTGATCCCGCAGGATCAGGGCATTACTCCCCTCGTCGCCCTGCTGTTCAATCCGGACCGGGAACTCTACGGCACCGCCCAGCTCACCGGCTTCGCCGGCATACTGCTGACCCTTTACCTTGCCAACCTCGGCGTCGAGGTGGTGCTGCGCCGCCGCTTCCAGATAGCGGGCATGCTGGCCCTGCTGGCCGCCTGGATCGACTTCATTCACAGCAGTGGCAGCGAGGCCCACTGGCTGCTGCTCTACGCCATGGCGCTGCCGTTTCACGTGGTCGGCTGGCTGGTCCTGGTGCGCGGCATCCAGGCGTTTGGCCGCCAGAAAGGCTGAAAAAGCGCCAAAACTATTACAAATCATGACAGCCCGATCCCCCCGGTTGCCCTTGTGGCAAGGTCAGCGGGGTAATTGCGGGTAACATTCGCTTACATTCAGCTCCCGTTCAGTTTCACGACAACCGCTATAGTGCCGCTCCTTTTCCGACCGATACAGGAGCATCAGCATGCCTCCACAGGATGCGCGCATCACGGGCCTCGATCTGCTGCGAGGGCTCGTCATCTTCATGGCCGTCTTCGAGCACTACACCGGCTACCTCAACTACTGGTACATCGACTTCTTCAATCGGGAGCACGCCCTGTGGAACAGCTTCTACCTCTCCCACAAGGCGATGGCCGGTCAGCTGCTGCCCATGGATCATCTGACGGCCCAGGTGTCGGCCTGGCTAATCCCCTGGGTCAGCCAGATCTACCTGGCACTGGCCGCCTTCAACCTCAGTCGCCGTGATCAGGCCAGCTTCAGACCGCAGCTGGGCGGCAAACTGGTGCTGTTCGCCAGCATCATACTGGTGCTCTATGTGGAAGGACTGGTGATCGCCCCCAACTTCGGCGAGGCGATCTCTTTCTATCCGGTGATGCTGTGGATGTGCCTGCTGGCGCTCTTCTCGCTGGTCTACGCCTGGTTCGGCATCCGCGGCATGTTGCTGCTGACCCTGCTCAGCCTGCTGCTGGATCAGCTCGGCGTGCAGGATCTGCTCGGTCACCTCGATGGTTGGATGAAGCTGCACGTGCACCCCGACTACGAGCTGGATGCCCGCCTCGACCTCTTCATGGCCAGCGGCTGCTTCGGCTTCCTCTACGGCTGGTGCTGGCATCAGCGGCCCCAATGGCGGGACCGCCTCAACACGCTGGTGCTGACGCTCTCGCTGGTGGCGCTGGCCTGCTATCTCATGTTCGGCGAGACCAGCACGGTCGAGCTCAGCGACATCTACGCCAACGAACACGAACTGGCGATGGACATGGTCGGCCGCGCCGGCATCTGGGGCATGGAGTTTCTGGTGATCGGGGCCGTGCTCTGGCTGCATCAGCGCAACATCCGTCTCTGCTGGCGCCCCCTCAACTGGATCGGCATGTACTCGCTGACCGTCTTCATCTTCCACAAGAGCATCTTCGTGCACCTGTGGGGCCCGCTTCTGCTGTGGTGGACCGCCCGCCAGGGCACCATCCTGCCCAACAATTTCGGCCTCATCATGGCGCTCAGCGCCACCAGCGTGCTGCTCATCTACGCCTTCCAGCGTTCCGGCATCATCTGCCACCTGATGGGCATGCATCAGGATCGGGACTGGGTGCGGCTCTATGGCAACAAATAAGCACTGGCTGGTGCTGCTGCTCCTGGCGCTGCCGGTCTGCGCCAAGGAGCTGGCCATCGGCGGTCAGTGGCAGCTGGATAGCAAGCAGGCGGGCAGCGGCAGCAGCGACAGTACCCAGTTCTGGGTCGGCTACGAACGGGAGACCCAGGTCGGCCTCATCTTCGCCGACGGCCAGAGCGCCGGGGTGGCGCTGCCGCTCTACGACAAGAGCTTTATCGCCCTCGGCGTCAGCCCGATGGAGGTGATCGACCGCACCCGCTTCAGCGCACTCTGGCGCCTGGGCTGGCAACTGGATGACGATCACCAGCTGACCCTGGGCCAGCTCTATGACGTCAGCGGGCGCTATGGCCAGCTCTGGTACATGGAGCACAGCCTGCCGCTGCCTGCCGAGCTCTCCCTCAATCTCTGGCTGACCCGCGGCAGTCAGGCCCACATGGCCGCCTATGGGGCGAACGAAGGCTTGCGGGACTGGGGGCTCACGCTGGAGCGCAGCTGGTGCTGGCAGAAATGGCGCCTTGGCACCGAGTTCGGCGCCAAGCAGTGGCTCATCAAGGAGCATGACTGGCAGCCGGTGATCAACCTCACCCTGAGCTACCACTTCGGAAAATAACCAAATTGGGGGCAAATGAGCCCCCACCTCTTCCCTCCAGTAGGCTTCATGCCATACTGACAACACCTCAAATGACAAAACAGTCAATTCCGGAGTCCCGTGATGGGGAAAGAGCTTTTCGACGCCATGCCCGATCCGCCGCAGGCGGGGCAGTTGAGCGTGAACGAGCTGCAGCAGCTGTTCGAACTGGCCCCGTTTGGCATAGGCATCTTCGATCGCCACTTTCGCTGCCGCAGCGTCAACCAGACCCTGGCCGACCTCAACGGCCTCTCCCGGGAGGAGCACTATGGCCACACCCTGCGGGAAATCGTCCCGGCCCTGGCCCCCGTGCTGGAGCCCCTGTTCCAGCAGATCATCAGCAGCGGCGTCCCCCGGGTCGAGCTGAACCTAAGCGGCCATACCGCGGCCCATCAGGGCCAGCAACGCCACTGGCAGGCGATCTACAGCCCCATGCTCGACGAACAGGGCGTGCCCGACGGCATTCTCACCATAGTGCGCGACGTGACCGAACAGGTCGAGTCGCAGCGGCGGCTGCAACTGGCCATGAACGCCGGCCGGATCGGAGTGTGGGAGTGGCACATCAAGGAGGACAGACTGCAGTTTGACGGCCGGGTCGAGCAGCTGCTCGGCACCGCCGCCAGCGAGTTTCAGGGGGGAATGGATCAGTTCATCAAGCGCTTCGACCCTCTCTCTGGCGAGCAGCTCAGGGCGGCGCTCAAGGGCACGGCCCCCATTCATCTCACCCTCGGTTATCTGGGGCCCGATCAGCAGCGAGGCTGGGTCGACATCCATGCCGATCACGTGGCGGCCAGCGAACATCTGGGGCGACGCATCACCGGGGTGATCCACGACGCCACCGATCGCTGCACCCAGGAAGACAAGCTGCGCCAGGCCAACGTGGTGTTCGAAACCGCCGCCGAAGGCATCATCATCATGGATGGCCAGCGCCAGATCATCTCGGTCAACCCGGCCTTCTGCAGCATGACCCAGTACGAGGAGGACGAGGTCGTCGGCAAGTCACCGGAAGCCATCATGCACCCGCGCCGCCACACCGACATCGACTACCCCTGGCACACCCTGCTGCCCGGCAGCCACGCCTGGCATGGCGAGATGATGTGCCTGCGCAAGGATGGCGGCTACTTCACCTCCTGGCAGCATGTCAGCGCCGTCCACGACAGCCGCCACAACACCACCAACTATGTCATCGCCTTCTCCGACATCAGCGCCATTCGCAAGGCCGAGGCACAGCTCAACCACCTCGCCTATCACGATCCCCTGACCGAGCTCGGCAACCGCAACCTGCTGCAGGAGCGGCTTGAGCTGGAGATCAAGACCGCCCACCTCAACCGGCAGCAGCTCGCCTTGCTGTTTATCGATCTGGACGGCTTCAAGCTGATCAACGACACCCTGGGCCACCGGGCCGGGGACGAGCTGCTCAAGCTGCTGGCCGAGCGCATTCGCCGACTGCTGCACCACAACGACGTGGCGGCCCGGCTGGGGGGCGACGAGTTTCTGGTGCTGATCCCCTACTTCGAGCAGCCGGAGGAGCTGGCCAGGCTCGCCGAGCAGCTGCTGGCCCGCCTGCGCGAACCGGTCGAGCTGGATCACGAGCGGGTGGCCGTCTCCGCCAGCATCGGCATCGCCCTCTATCCGGAACACGCCACCACCCCGGACACCCTGGTCAGTGCCGCCGACAGTGCCATGTACGAGGCGAAGAACCAGGGCCGCAACGGTTACCTCTTCTATACCCCGGACATGACGGAGCAGACACGGGAGCGACTGAGCATGGAGCAGGGGCTGTTCCAGGCCATCGAGCAGCAGCAGCTCTGCATCCTCTATCAACCCATGACGGATCTGGCCAGCAACCAGCTGAGCGGGCTGGAAGCCCTGCTGCGCTGGCAGCACCCCAGCGAGGGCATGATAGGGCCGACCCGCTTCATTCCGGTGGCCGAGGAGTGCGGCCTTATCGAGCAGATTGGGGAGTGGGTGATGCGTACCGCCTGCCAGCAGGGGCAAGCCTGGCTGGCCGCAGGGCTGGCGGTGCCCAGACTGTCGGTCAATGTGTCGGTACGGGAGATGCGCTCGGCAGGTTACGTGGAGCGGGTCGCCGCCATCCTGGCCGAGACCGGTTTTCCGCCACAACGGCTGGAGATAGAGGTCACCGAGAGCATCATCCAGCGGGTCGACCAGAGTCTGCAGCTGTTCAAGCGGCTGAAGGAGCTGGGGGTGCAGATCGCCATCGACGATTTTGGCACCGGCTTCTCATCCCTGAGCCTGCTGAAAAGCCTGCCCATCGATCGGATCAAGATAGACAAGACCTTCGTGCAGGCGCTGCCCGATGACAAGCACAGCCGGGAGCTGTGCCGCACCATTGTCAACCTGGCCGACAGCCTGGGCATGATGGTGACCGCCGAAGGGATAGAGACCCAGGCCCAGCGCCAGTTTCTGCAATCCCTCCACTGTCAGGAGGGGCAGGGCTATCTGTTCAGCCATCCGCTGGCCGAGCCCCATCTGGCGGCGCAGCTGGCATCGGGCAGGAATCACTGGTGCTGAGCCCCGCGCCAGGGGGTGACAGCCACAGCCAACTCAATCGTTGAAGGTCAGCCTGGCGTCCCACCCTTCGTCCTGCTGCCGGCGTGACTCTTCCAGCAAGGAGTCCTGCGGATAGGAGGACTTTTTCTCCCCGAGGGTGACGGACACCGGCGGCTTGCGCGCCAGCCATGCTTCGCTCAGCTGGCCGCTGATGTGATCCCGCAGTGAGGGTGAATCGGGCTGTGTCGGTGTCAGTTCAAGACCGTTGGCATGGGGGGCGGCCAATGTGGCCTCATCGGTGGCCTTCGGGGCCTCGAACTGCCAGAGGGAGGAGCAAAGAAGCAGGGTCAACACGGGGGCTGTCTCCATCGGTAAAAGCGACGTTTTACCCAATCGGCGATGAATTGTCATCGACGCGACTGTAAGCGGATGTTGCCATCTATCCAAAAGTCTAATTGCCCTCCCCCGCCAAAGGTATAAGTTGTTATCCAATCATTACAAAAATGTATTCAAAGGAGTGACACATGAGCGAGAGCAAGGTCTACCCGGTCAAAGCCCACATCAGCCAGGGCGCCCTGCTGGACAAGGCAGGCTATGAGGCCATGTACCAGGCCTCGGTGCAGAACCCGGATGCCTTTTGGGGCGAGCAGGGCAAGATCCTCGACTGGATGAAGCCTTATACCCGGGTCAAGAACACCTCCTACGATCCGGGCCACGTCTCCATCAAGTGGTATGAAGACGGCCTGCTCAACGTCTCTGCCAACTGCCTGGATCGCCATCTGAGCGAGCGCGGCGACAAGGTCGCCATCATCTGGGAAGGGGACAACCCGGCCGAGGATCGCAAGCTCACCTATCGCGAGCTGCACACCGAGGTGTGCAAGTTTGCCAACGTCCTGAAGGCACAAGGGGTGCATCGCGGCGACGTGGTCTGCCTCTACATGCCCATGGTGCCGGAAGCGGCCATCGCCATGCTGGCCTGTACCCGCATCGGCGCCGTGCACAGCATCGTCTTCGGCGGTTTCTCGCCAGAAGCCCTGGCCGGTCGCATCATCGACTCCGGCTCCACCATCGTCGTCACCGCCGATGAGGGGCTGCGTGGCGGCCGCCCGGTGCCGCTCAAGAAGAATGTGGATGAAGCGCTCACCAACCCGGAGACCAAGGTCAGCAAGGTGATCGTGCTCAAACGTACCGGCGGCAACATCGCCTGGCACAACCACCGCGATCTGTGGTGGCATGAGGCAACGGCTGCCGTCAGCAGCGACTGCCCGCCGGAGGCGATGGGGGCTGAAGACCCGCTGTTCATCCTCTACACCTCCGGCTCCACCGGCAAGCCCAAAGGGGTGCTGCACACCACCGGCGGCTATCTGGTCTATGCCACCCTCACCTTCAAGTACATCTTCGACTACCACGAGGAGGACATCTACTGGTGTACCGCCGACGTGGGCTGGGTCACCGGCCACTCCTACCTGGTCTACGGGCCACTCGCCAACGGCGCCACCACCATCATGTTCGAAGGGGTGCCCAACTACCCGGCGACCAACCGCATGAGCCAGGTGGTGGACAAGCACCAGGTCACCATCCTCTACACCGCCCCCACCGCCATCCGCGCGCTGATGGCCAAGGGCAACGAGGCCGTTGAGGGTACCTCCCGTTCGAGCCTGCGCATCATGGGCTCGGTGGGCGAGCCCATCAACCCGGAAGCCTGGGAGTGGTACTACCGCACCATAGGCGACGAGCGTTGCCCCATCGTCGACACCTGGTGGCAGACCGAGACCGGCGGCATCCTCATCAGCCCGCTGCCCGGCGTCACCGACCTCAAGCCAGGCTCGGCCACCCGCCCCTTCTTCGGCGTGCAGCCGGCGCTGGTGGACAACATGGGCGAGCCGCTGGAGGGGGCCACCGAGGGCAACCTGGTGATCACCGACTCCTGGCCGGGTCAGATGCGCACCGTATTCGGCGATCACGAGCGCTTCGAGCAGACCTACTTCTCCACCTTCCCCGGCCGCTATTTCACCGGCGACGGTGCCCGTCGCGACGAGGATGGCTACTACTGGATCACCGGCCGGGTGGATGATGTACTGAACGTCTCCGGTCACCGCATGGGCACCGCCGAGATCGAATCCGCGCTGGTGGCTCATCCCAAGATCGCCGAAGCGGCGGTGGTGGGCGTGCCGCACGAGATCAAGGGTCAGGGCATCTATGCCTATGTCACCCTGATCGCCGGCGAAGAGCCGAGCCGGGAGCTGCATAAAGAGGTGAAGGAGTGGGTCCGCAAGGAGATCGGCGCCATCGCCACCCCGGACGTGATCCACTGGGCCGAGGGGCTGCCCAAGACCCGTTCCGGCAAGATCATGCGGCGAATTCTGCGCAAGATCGCCACCGGCGAGACCGACAGCCTGGGGGATATCTCCACCCTGGCGGATCCGGGCGTAGTGGACAAACTCATTCGCGAGAAGTCCGAAGCCGCCTGATCCCGTCTGCCTTTTGCCTCCAAAGCCGGCCCTGTGCCGGCTTTGTCATTCCTGCCAGTGAGTGTTTTGACAGCCGACCTAATAGAGCAAAAAACAGACAGATGTAGAGATTAGACCAGTAAAATGCTGCTAATTTTCACGAAATCAATATAATTGCGAAATCTGTGTGCCAGTGCACACCGATTTGAGCAGAAAATGGCTAGATTTCTGGTAGTCCACAAGATAGCTGACAGATAGCAGCATTATCATCGAGGATGTACTCAATATGTCGCAAAAACACCGAATTCTCCTGCTCAACGGGCCAAACCTGAACCTGCTGGGCAAACGGGAACCGGGCATCTACGGCAGCAAGACGCTCGATGAGATCGTCGCCGATCTGACGCTAAGTGCCGGCGAACTCGGGGTCACACTGGAACACCTGCAATCCAACGCCGAACATGAGCTGGTCGGCCGCATCCACCAGGCCATGGGTCAGGTGGACTTCATCATCATCAATCCGGCCGCATTCACCCACACCAGCGTCGCCATCCGCGATGCGCTGCTGGGTGTGGCCATCCCCTTTATCGAGGTTCACCTGTCCAACGTCCACGCCAGGGAACCCTTCCGTCATCACTCCTATCTGTCTGATGTCGCCAAGGGGGTCATTTGTGGGCTGGGGGCCGATGGCTACCAATTCGCTTTAACCGCGGCCGTGCACCAGTTGCGCGCGGCTTGATAATCACTGATCAGATAAAGAAGAAAGAGAATGCTAATGGATATCCGCAAAATCAAGAAGCTGATTGAACTGGTTGAAGAGTCCGGCATCGCCGAACTGGAGATCTCCGAAGGTGAAGAGTCCGTTCGCATCAGCCGCAACTTCTCCGGTCAGGTGACCGCTGCTCCACAGATGATCATGCCGCAGGTTGCTGCTCCGGTAGCCGCTCCTGTCGCCGCCGCCCCGGCCGCCGCAGCACCTGCTGCCGACGCCACCCCGGCCGGTCACCTGATGCGCTCCCCCATGGTCGGTTCCTTCTACCGCTCTTCCAGCCCGGAAGCCAAGCCGTTCGTGGAAGTGGGCCAGCACGTCAATGTCGGCGATACCCTGTGCATCGTCGAAGCCATGAAAATGATGAACCAAATCGAATCCGACAAGGCCGGCGTGATCAAAGCGATCCTGGTTGAAAATGGTCAGGCCGTCGAATTTGACGAGCCGCTGTTCATCATCGAATAAGGGAAATCGCCACCCATGTTGGACAAAGTAGTCATCGCCAACCGCGGTGAAATTGCCCTGCGGATCCTGCGCGCCTGCAAAGAGCTCGGGATCAAGACAGTGGCCGTTCACTCCACCGCCGACCGGGAGCTCAAGCATGTGCTGCTGGCCGACGAAACCATCTGTATCGGCAAGCCGGCCAGTACCGACTCCTACCTCAACGTGCCGGCGATCATCGCCGCCGCCGAGGTGACCGGTGCCGTTGCCATTCACCCCGGCTACGGCTTCCTCTCCGAGAACGCCGACTTTGCCGAAGTGGTCGAGAAATCCGGCTTCGTCTTCATCGGCCCGCGCGCCGAGACCATTCGCCTGATGGGTGACAAGGTCTCCGCCATCGAGGCGATGAAGAAGGCGGGCGTACCCTGCGTACCGGGCTCCGACGGTCCGGTTGACAGCGATGCCAAACACAACGCCGCCATTGCCAAGCGCATCGGCTACCCGGTGATCATCAAGGCCGCCGGTGGCGGTGGTGGTCGCGGCATGCGCGTGGTGCGCAGCGAAGCCGAGCTGGCTGCCGCCATCGCGCTGACCAAGTCCGAAGCAGGCCAGTTCTTCAAGAACGACATGGTCTACATGGAGAAGTACCTGGAGAACCCGCGCCACATCGAGATCCAGGTGCTGGCAGACGGCCAGGGCAACGCCCTCTATCTGGGCGAGCGCGACTGCTCCATGCAGCGTCGCCACCAGAAGGTGGTCGAAGAGGCACCGGCGCCGGGCATCACCGCCGAGATGCGCAAGTTCATCGGTGAGCGCTGCGTGCGCGCCTGTATCGAGATCGGCTACCGCGGTGCGGGTACTTTCGAGTTCCTGTACGAAAACGGCGAGTTCTATTTCATCGAGATGAACACCCGTATCCAGGTAGAGCACCCGGTTACCGAGATGGTCACCGGCGTCGACCTCATCAAGGAGCAGCTGCGCATCGCCGCCGGCCAGCCCCTGTCGATCACCCAGCAGGACATCCGCATCCGTGGCCACGCCATCGAGTGCCGGATCAACGCAGAAGACCCGGCCACCTTCATGCCGTCTCCTGGCCTGATCCAGCGCTTCCACGCGCCGGGTGGTCTGGGCGTGCGTTGGGACTCCCACATCTACGCCGGCTACAAGGTGCCGCCCTACTACGACTCCATGATCGGCAAGCTGATCTGTTACGGTGAAAACCGCGACGTCGCCATTGCCCGCATGCGTCAGGCGCTGGACGAGCTGGTGGTGGAAGGGATCAAGACCAACGTCTCCCTGCAAAAAGAGATCATGAAGGACGAAAACTTCCAGCACGGTGGTACCAATATCCACTACCTGCACAAGAAGCTGGGTCTGTAAGACTCGCGTCCGCAGATCTTCTGCTGAAAAAGGGCCATGGCGACATGGCCCTTTTTTGTTATCCTTGCGCCCCTCGAAATTGTCGGAGGCCAAGGTGAACCGTTTTGCGCTCGCTCGTCGGGAAGCAGCACTCTGCCTGCTGCTGACCCTGCTCTACTTCCTTGCCTGGTATGGCACGGCCTATTTCATCCCCGAAGAGATCGAATTCTGGGATATGCCGCTCTGGTTCCTGCTCAGCTGCATTCTGATGCCGCTGCTGTTCATCGTGCTGTGCGGCCTGATGGTGGATCGCCTGTTCGTGGACATCCCCCTCGACTCCCAACCCCTCGATGACAAGGAGCCGCCCCATGAATCTTGAGCTGCTGCTGCCGCTGTGCATCTATCTGGTGCTGGTGCTGGGGGTCGGTTTCTGGGCCAGCCGCCACCGGGTGGGCGGTGACTTCGTGCAGGAGTACTTCATCGGCAACCGCAGCATGGGCGGCCTGGTGCTGGCCATGACCCTGGTGGCCACTTACACCTCGGCCTCCTCCTTCATCGGCGGGCCGGGTGCCGCCTACAAGATTGGCCTTGGCTGGGTGCTGCTGGCGATGATCCAGCTGCCCACCGTCTGGCTCACCCTGGGGGTGCTTGGCAAGAAGTTCGCCATCATCGCCCGCCGGGTCAATGCGGTGACCATCAACGACATGCTGTGGGCCCGCTACCAGAGCAGGGCCGTGGTGGTGCTGGGCTCGGTCACCATCATCCTCGCCTTCATCGCCACCATGGTGGTGCAGTTCATCGGCGGCGCCCGCCTGCTGGAGACCGCCACCGGCCTCTCTTACCAGCAGGGACTCTTGCTGTTTGCCGGCTGCGTGCTGCTCTACACGGTGATCGGCGGCTTTCGCGCCGTGGTGATGACGGATGCGCTGCAGGGGATCATCATGCTGATCGGCACCGGCGCCCTGCTGGCGGGGATCCTGATCGCGGGGGATGGTTTGCCCAACCTTATCCACCAGCTCAAGGCGATCGATCCCAAGCTGGTGAGCCCGCAGGGGGCCGGCGACATGCTGACCCAGCCCTTCATGCTGAGCTTCTGGGTACTGGTCTGCGTCGGGGTGGTGGGACTGCCCCACTCGGCCCTGCGCTGTTTTGGCTATCGCGACAGCAAGGCGCTGCACCGCGGCATCCTGATCGGCACCATCGTCAGCGCCTTCCTGATGTTCGGCATGCACCTGGCCGGGGCGCTGGGCCGCGCCATCCTGCCCGGCATGGACAGCCCGGACAAGATCATGCCCTCCCTGATGATGGAAGTGCTGCCCCCCTGGCTGGCCGGGGTCTTCCTGGCGGCCCCCATGGCGGCCATCATGTCCACCATCGACTCCCAACTGATCCAGGCCTCCGCCACGTTGGTGAAGGATCTCTACCTCAACTACCTGAGCCCGGAGAAGGCCGGCCAGGAGAAGCTGGAGGTACGGGTGCCGCGCCTCTCCCTGCTCTGCACCCTGATCCTGGGTACCCTGGTGCTGCTGGCGGCGCTGCAGCCCCCCGAGATGATCATCTGGCTCAACCTGCTCGCCTTCGGTGGCCTGCAGGCGGTGTTCCTCTGGCCGCTGGTGCTCGGCCTCTACTGGTCACGGGCCAACGGCCCGGGAGCCCTGGCCAGCATGGTGTGCGGCATTCTCTGCTACGGCATCTTGAGCCAGTGGGGGATCAAGCTGGCCGGCCTGCACGCCATAGTGCCGAGCCTGGCGCTGGGGCTGATCGCCTTCGTGCTGGTCAGCCTGCTCACCCCGGCTCCGAGCCAGAGCGTGCGGCGACTCTTCGAACCTTGTTCAGCAATGGATTAATAAAGGGTTCCGAAACTATCCCAAAATGGGTGCTTTAAGGGTAAACTGTGCGCCATGTCACAAAACAGTGCGCCCTTATGCCCGTCCAGAACGCCAGACAGATCCTGACCCAAGCCCTGCAGCGACTCGGTTACGCCCTGTTGCTGCCGGTCTCCATCCTGCCGCTGGCCGCGCTGCTCTATCGGCTCGGCCAGCCGGACGTGCTGGATCTGGCGGTACTCTCCCTCACCGGTCGCGCCCTGTTCAGCCAGATGCCGCTTATCTATGCGGTGGCCATCGCCTTCGGGCTGAGCCGCCAGGGCGAGGGGAGCCAGGCGCTGGCCGGGGCGGTCAACTTCCTGCTGCTGAGCTCGGCGCTCGGCACCCTGGCCCCCGGCCTGCACAGCGACATGATCTGCGGCCTGCTGGCGGGATTGACCACCGCCATCGTCTACCCCTGGCTCAAGCGCCACCCCATGCCCCACTGGCTGCGGCTGGTCAACGGCGATTTCACCAGCCTGCTCGCCTCGGCGCTGGCCTGCCTGCTGCTGGCCTTCCCCCTCGCGCTGCTCTGGCCGCTGCTGGAGCAGGGCATCACCCTGCTCGCCTCTGAACTCCTCACCACCCCGCTCGGCGCCTTCTGCTACGGCGTGCTGAACCGGCTGCTGATCCCGCTCGGTCTGCACCAGGTGCTGGGCAGCCTCATCGGGCTGGGAGAGAGCAACCTGCAGGCGCTGGCCAGCGCCCAGCCGCTGCACGAAGGCTATGTGGCCGGGCTCTACCCCATCATCATGTTCGGCCTGCCTGGCGCCTGTTTCGCCATCTGGCTGCACCGCCAGCGCATGCAGCGACTGCCGCAGGGGGGATTGCTGCTCACCCTGGCGCTCACCTCGGCGCTGGTGGGCATCACCGAACCCATCGAGTTCCTGTTCGCCTTCACCGCCCCCTGGCTGTTTCTGGCCCACGCCCTGCTGACCGGCCTGTCACTCGCCACCTGCAGCGCGCTCGGCATCAAGGTGGGCAGCTACTTCTCCGCCGGCCTGCTGGATCTGGTGCTGAGCTACCACGCCGGCGAGCACAGCTTCTGGCTCATTCCGGTCGGCATCCTGTTCTTCGTCGCCTACACCCTGCTGTTTTATCAGCTGCTGGAGCGCACGCCCCTCAGCCTGCCGAGCAAGCCCATCGCCCCGGAGCACCCACGGCTGGCGAGCGTCGCCCCCTCCGACCCCCAGATGCTGGCGATCCAGTACCTCAAGGTGCTGGGGGGCATGGACAACCTGCAGGCGATGAGCGTCTGCCTGACCCGCCTCAGCCTGCGGGTACGCGACATCTCGCTGGTGGATCAATCCCGCCTGCTGGGGCTGGGCTGCCTCTCCTGGATCCAGCTCAATGACCATCAGCTGGTACTGGTGCTGGGCCCCAACGCCAGCCTGATCGAGGGGCAGATCCGCATGCTGGCGGAACGCCAGTCGGTGCCGCTCGGCCTCAAGCCCAATCAGGAGTCGGCCGGCCAGAGCGGCTGGTAGCCTCAGGCAAACGGCAGGCGCTCGGCCACAAAATCCATCAGGCTGCGCAGGGCGGGGGCCAGGTGCTCCCGGCTCGGGTAGATGAGGTAGAAGGGGTTGGGCGGCACGGCGAGCTCGGGCAACACCTTCTGCAAGCGGCCACTCGCCAGATCCCCTTCGCAGACGTGATGGGGCAGCAGGGCAATTCCCCCTTCATTGATGGCCAGCTCCCGCAGCGCCAGCAGGCTGTTGCTGATGCAGGCCCCCTGCGGCCGCCAGCCCCCCTCCTGCAGCGGCCACACCGGCAGCGACGTGTGCACCAGGCAGGCGTATCGACCCAGCTCGCTCAGCTGTTGCGGCATGCCGTGGGCCGCCAGATAGGCGGGGGCCGCCACCAGATGGCGCGGCACCTGACCGATGCGCCGGCAGATGAGGCTGGAGTCTTTCAGCGGCGCCGCCCGCAGCGCCAGATCATAACCCTCCCCCACCAGATCGAGCTGCTCATCGCAGAGGGTCAGCTCAAGCACCACCTCGGGATAGAGGGCTCGAAACTCCGCCAGGATCCGGCCGAGCAGCAGGGTGCCAGTGGCCTCGGGGGCGGTGATCCGCACCCGCCCGGCCGGGGCCGCGCGCAGCCGCGCCATCGCCAGATTGGCGCTGCGGGCCAGCGCCAGCAGCGCCCGGCACTGCTCCACATAGACCTCTCCCTGCGGGGTCAGGCTCAGCCGGCGGGTGGTGCGCTGCAACAGGCGCACCCCGAGCTGGGATTCGAGCCGCGAGATCTTCTGGCTGACCGAGGATTTGGGCATGCCAAGCAGCTCGGCCGCGCCGGTAAAACTGCCCTGCTCCACCACGGTGGCAAACAGCCCCATCAGCTCCAGTTCGACATTGTTCATATATTCAAACAGTCTTTACCAATTACCCATCTTAATCTGAATAATCAACCAGACTAGAGTGGCTGGCAATCCCCATCCAACCGATTTGAAAGGAACTGCCATGAAAGCCATCGCCCTGACCCACTATCTGCCGAGCGATCATCCCGACTGCTTTATCGAGGCCAATCTGGCCGACCCGACGCCGGGCCCGCGCGACCTGCTGGTGCGGGTCAACGCCACCTCCATCAACCCGGTCGACACCAAGGTGCGCGCCCCCAAGGCCAAGGTCGAGAGCAGCCCGCGGGTGCTGGGCTGGGACGCCGTGGGCGAGGTGATCGCCGTCGGCCGCGAGGTGACCCTGTTCAAGGCGGGCGACCGGGTCTGGTATGCCGGCGACATCAGCCGCCCAGGCAGCAACAGCGCCCTGCAACTGGTGGATGAGCGCATCGCCGCCCTCGCCCCCGCCAGCCTGAGCGACCTGGAAGCGGCCGCCCTGCCGCTCACCGCCATCACCGCCTGGGAGACCCTGTTCGAACGCATGAGCCTCAGCCGCGAGAGCCGCGGACGACTGCTCATCATCGGCGGCGCCGGCGGGGTCGGCTCCATCGCCATCCAGCTGGCCCGCCAGCTCACCGGCATGGAGGTGATCGCCACCGCCTCGCGCCCCGAAACCCGGGCCTGGTGCCTGCAGATGGGGGCCCACCAGGTGGTGAGCCATCACCAGTTGCAAGAGGAGCTCACCGCCCTCGGCATCAACCAGGTGGACGCCATCTTCTGCACCAATGCCACCGAGCAGCACTGGGATGCCATGGCCAGCCTCATCAGCCCGTTCGGCCATATCTGCACCATCGCCGAATCGAGCGAGCCCTGGGATCTCTCCCTGCTCAAGAGCAAGAGCGTCACCTTCAGCCAGGAGTTCATGTTTACCCGCTCCCTGTTCCAGACCCCGGACATGATTGAGCAGCACAACCTGTTGGGGCTGGTCGCCGCCCTGGTGGATCAGGGCGTGGTCAAGAGCACCCTCAGCAAGGTGGTACCCGAGCTGACCCCGACGACCCTGGCTCAGGCCCATACCGAGGTGGAAGCCGGCCGCATGGTGGGCAAGCTGGTGATCGACATGAGCCGGTTCGGAAACTAATCCCTTATGGGTAAAAACTGCACCATCATGGGGTGAACTCACCAGTGACAAGCCCCATCACTGCACAGCACATATCAGGCAACAGACAGTCACCACGCAGCTTCACCATAAAAAAGCCAAAAAAAAGGGGCCATCCCGCCGGGATGGCCCTAAATACCTGAACGTTGGGGTAACAATCACACACATATCCTTATGCAGGACCTCTGAACCTTTGCAGCTAGTGTGCCAATCTCGCCCCCCTCCCCGCTTTCTTGCCACATTGTGCCCTGCCACCGAGGTCTGCAGCCCCGGGCCACTCTGCGGGCAAAAAAAAGCCACCCGAAGGTGGCTGAAAAAGATGACGGAACTTTCCTAGAGCAAAGCATTCAGCGGGAACAGGTTGCTTCCCGTCACCCAATGAGGAATACATGAACCGTGCCAACTCGGCAAAGCCTGCCTCCTCCACCACACTGCATGGGCAAACCACGACAGCACACGCCCATGATGATAGAATCCCGCGGTTTCACATTTATGAAGAGTCGACGCCATGCCCTGGATACAAATTCGAATCAACGCCACTGCCAAGACCGCAGACAAGGTGAGCAACATGCTGCTGGGGCGTGGTGCCCAGGCGGTGACCTTTATGGATGCCAAGGATGTGCCCGTCTATGAACCCATGCCGGGTGAAACCCCGCTGTGGGGCGAGACCGAAGTAATGGGGCTGTTCGACGCCGAAACCGATCCGGCACCCACCATCGCCTTCTTCCAGCAGATCTTCGGTGAAGACGTGGGCTACAAGGTGGAGCAGCTGGAAGACAAGGACTGGGTGCGCGAGTGGATGGATCACTTCCACCCCATGCAGTTCGGTGAGCGGCTGTGGATCTGCCCGAGCTGGCGCGACGTGCCGAACCCCGATGCGGTCAACGTCATGCTGGACCCGGGTCTGGCCTTCGGTACCGGTACCCACCCCACCACGGCGCTCTGCCTGCAGTGGCTGGACGGGCTGGATCTGGCTGGCAAGACAGTGGTCGACTTTGGTTGCGGCTCCGGCATCCTCGGCATCGCCGCCCTGAAACTGGGCGCGGCCCGGGTCATCGGCATCGACATCGATCCGCAGGCCATCCAGGCCAGCCGTGACAACGCGATGCGCAATGGCGTCGCCGATCAGATCGAACTCTACCTGCCGGCGGATCAGCCGCAAGATGTCGAAGCGGACGTGGTGGTCGCCAACATCCTGGCCGGCCCGCTGCGCGAGCTGGCGCCGCTCATCGCCGGCCACGGCAAGGCGGGCAGCCTGATGGCCCTCTCCGGCGTGCTGGAAAGCCAGGCGCCGGAGCTGGAGACCATCTACGGCCAGTGGTTCGAGATGGACCCGACCGCCGTCAAGGAAGAGTGGTGCCGCCTCTCCGGCCGCAAACTCGGCTGATAAGCAACAAGCCATGGCGGCTGCCAACCCATCGGCCGTAAACTCGGCTGATAAGCAATAAGCCACAGCGGCAGCCAACCCATCGGCCGTAAACTCGGCTGATAAACAACTAGCCACAGCGGCAGCCAACCCATCGGCCGTAAACTCGGCTGATAAGCAACAAGCCACGGTGGCTGCCAACCCATCGGCCGCAAACTCGGCTAAGCGGCACTTGCCAAACTATCAACGGGGCTCCCACACGGGAGCCCCGTCTGTTTTCGGTCCGCCGGCGGCAACCGCTTCTTCGCTGATTCCACCACCCAGCGCCATACATGCTCATTTGACCACACAGCTCACCCCGTTTCCGGTAGGATAGGCCGCCAGTCCCCCTTGAGACACGGAGTGCTTATGCGGATTGCCATACTGGATGACTATCAGGATCAGGTGCGTCATCTACCCTGCTTTACCCGCCTGGCGGGCCACGACGTCACCATTCTCACCCGAAGCGAACCTGACCCCGAGCGCCTTGCCGCCAGGCTGGCAGGGGTGGAGGCGCTGGTGCTCATCCGCGAGCGCACCCGCATCGACAAAGCCTTGCTGCGCAGGCTCCCCTCCCTTCGGCTCATCAGCCAGACCGGCAAGATCAGCCAGCATATCGACCCCCTCCTGTGTCAGCGCCACGGGGTGGCCGTCGCCGAAGGCATCGGCAGCCCGGTGGCGCCCGCCGAGCTCTGCTGGGCCCTCATCATGGCGGCCTCCCGCCACCTCCCGGCCTATTGCCATGCCCTCGCCCAGGGGCAGTGGCAGCAGTCCGGCACACTGGGGCTGGGGCGTACCTTGCAGGGGCTGACGCTCGGCATCTGGGGCTACGGCAAGATTGGCAGACTGGTGGCCGGTTACGGTCGGGCCTTCGGCATGTCGGTGCTGATCTGGGGTAGCGAGGGCTCCCGCCGGCAGGCCGAGCAGGATGGCCATGCCAGCGCCAGTGACAAGGAGAGCTTCTTTCGCGAGGCCGACATCCTCTCTTTGCATCTGCGCCTGAACGAGGCCACCCGTGGCTGCGTGACCCGCGCCGATCTCGCGCGGATGAAGGCCGACTCCCTGCTGGTCAACGTCAGTCGGGCGGAGCTTGTCGAGCCCGGCGCCCTTTATGCCGAACTCGCCGCCAACCCCACCCGGCGTGCAGCGCTCGACGTGTTCGACGCAGAGCCCGCCACGGCGCAGAGCGAGCCTTTGCTGCACCTGCCCAATGTGCTGGCCACGCCCCATCTCGGCTATGTGGAGCGCAACAGCTACCAACTCTACTTTCAGGCCGCCTTTGACAACCTGATTGCCTTTGCCGAGGGCAGACCGACCAATCTGGTGCTGCCCGTAGCGGGCCGCTGATCACGGTTATCCGGCGACCGGGCCGCTAGCATGTGTAACCCAGGCGCCACAAAGACAAGCCACAGGAGCCCCCATGACCGAGTACGACAAGATGATCGCCAGCCAGCCTTACAACTGCATGGCACCGGAACTGGATCTGCTGCGCCGGGAGGCGGCCCGCCTGTACCGCCGCTTCAATCGCAGCGACGAGGAGGATGAACAGCTGGCGCTGCTGCAGCAGATCGTCGGTGAGCTGGCTCAGGGCGCCTTTATCTGCCCGCCCCTCTACTGCACCTATGGCCGCCACATCTATCTTGGCGAGCGCAGCTACATCAACATGGGGGCCACCCTGCTGGACAACGCCCCCATTCGCATCGGCGCCGAGGTGATGATAGGGCCGAACGTGCAGATCTACACCGCCGCCCATGCGCTGGACGCCGATGAGCGGACTCAGGGGGTCGAGACCGCGCTGCCGGTCACCATCGAGGACCGGGTCTGGATCGGTGGCGGCGCCATCCTGCTGCCCGGCGTCACCATAGGGCGGGAGGCCATCGTGGGCGCCGGAGCCGTGGTCACCAAAGACGTGCCGGCCGGCGCCCGGGTGGCCGGCAACCCGGCCCGCGTGCTGCCCGCCAAAGGCAAGACGCCGGTAAGCTAGCGGCGCGCGCCGGGCGCTACGGAATTAAGGGGATCGGCGCCTGAAAAGCGCCCATAAAAATGAAGCCCAATGTCATCAAGACCATGCTGGCCTGTAAAAAGGCGACCTTTCCGGTCCTAGGAGGTTGAGGGTACCGGTACCTAAAAAACGCCCAAAAAAATGAAGCCCAATGTCATCAAGACCATGATGGCCTGTAAAAAGGTGGGGTTGCCGGTATCAGGGAGTTAAGGGGACCGGCACCTGAAAAACACCCATAAAAATGAAGCCCAATGTCATCAAGACGTTGGGCTGTAAAAAGGTGCTACGGAATTGCGACTCTCATCGCAGAAAATTAGAAGGGGTCACCTTCTAAACTGGCACAGGGATATTAACGAGGCGCAAACGTTTTACATAGCGTAATAAACCAGGATTGAGAACGGCATCTCACTATTTAAAAAATTCCCTGCCAGCCACGGCCTGCCTCTTGGCAATCCTTCAAATATCAGTACAGCCTGTCGCCAGAAACAAAAAAGCCCTGACAAGTCAGGGCTTTATCGACAGTTCATCGGACTAGAAGCGGCGCACGAATTCGCTCACCGGCAGCTCGCGCAGCTTGCGGGCCTCCAGCATGGGGGTGCCGAGGTAGAGGAAGCCCACCAGCTGATCGTCTGTACCAAGGCCAAGGCCGGCCTGGATCTGCTCGTCAAAGATAAACCAGCCGGAGCGCCAGATGCCGTTGAAGCCCTGGGCCTGGGCCGCCATCTGCATCGCCATCAGGGCGCAGCCGGCGGAAAGCTCCTGCTCCAGTCGCGGCACCTTGGGGTGCTTCTGATGGCGGGTCGCCACCGCGATCACCAGCGGTGCGCGCAGCGGTGCTTCCCGGCACTTCTTGATGCTCTCTTCATCCTCACCGCGGCTACGGGCGGCTTCCGCCAAAAGGGTGCCCAACCGCTCGCGGCCCTCCCCTTCGAACAGGATGAACTGCCAGGGGGTCAGGGTGCCGTGATCCGGCGCCCGCAGCCCGGCTTTGAGGATATTGTCGAGTATCTCGCCGGCGGGAGCCGGCTCGGCCAGACGGCCACAGGAGTGGCGGTTGAGTAACAGGTGGAGGGCATCCATGAGCAGTTCCTTGTCAGGGGCTATGATGGCGCTACCTTAGCACAGCACCGTATGAAGAAAACCCCTGAGCCTCAGGGGTTTGTCGCAATACATGGCGGCCCGTCGACTAGATGACCGCCGCCAGCTCGGCCCCCTGGCGGATGGCGCGCTTGGCGTCCAGCTCGGCGGCCACATCGGCCCCGCCGATGATGTGTACCGGCTTGCCCGCCGCCTGCAGACCGGCCTGCAGCTCCTTGAGGGGTTCCTGGCCGGCGCAGATGATCACCTGATCCACCGGCAGGCACTGCTGCTGGTCGCCCACCCGGATGTGGAGCCCCTCGTCGTCGATGCGCAGGTACTGCACGCCGGAGAGCATCTCCACCTTGCGGTTCTTGAGCACGGTGCGGTGGATCCAGCCGGTGGTCTTGCCCAGGCCGTCGCCCACCTTGCTCTCCTTGCGCTGGAGCAGCCAGATCTGGCGCTCGGGGGCGTCGATCACCGGGGTCGTCAGACCGCCGCGCTCGCCGAGCTGCTTGTCGATGCCCCACTCCTTGAGCCAGTGATCCCGGCTCTGGCCCCCATCCGCCCGTTTTTCCACCAGATATTCGGCCACGTCAAAGCCGATGCCGCCGGCCCCGATCACCGCCACCTTCTCGCCCACCGGTTTGTGATCCCGCAAGACATCGAGGTAACTCATCACCTTGGGATGCTCGATACCCGGAATGTTGGGGGTGCGCGGGCGGATGCCGGTGGCGAGGATCACCTCGTCAAAGCCGCCGCCAAGCAGGCTCTCGGCGCTCTGGCGCTGACCCAGATAGAGCTCGACGCCGCACTTCTCCAGCCGCTTGGCAAAGTAGCGCAGGGTTTCGTGAAACTCCTCCTTGCCCGGGATCTGCTTGGCGAAGTTGAACTGGCCACCGATCTCGCTCGCCTGATCGAACAGGCTCACCTGATGGCCACGCTCGGCAGCGTAGCAGGCAAACGCCAGCCCGGCCGGACCGGCCCCCACCACCGCCAGCTTCTTGGGCTGGGGCACCCGGCCGAAGTTGAGCTCGGTCTCGAAGCAGGCACGCGGATTGACCAGGCAGGAGGCACGCTTCTGCTTGAAGATGTGGTCGAGGCAGGCCTGGTTACAGGCGATGCAGGTGTTGATCTCGTCCGCCCTGTCTTCGGCCGCCTTGATGACAAATTCAGGGTCGGCCAGGAAGGGGCGCGCCATGGAGACCATATCCGCCTCGCCGCCCGCCAGAATGCGCTCGGCCACCTCGGGGGTGTTGATGCGGTTGGTGGTGATGAGCGGCACCTTGAGGTGTTTTTTCAGCTCCGCCGTCACCCAGCTGAAGGCGCCGCGCGGCACGCTGGTGGCGATGGTGGGAATACGCGCCTCGTGCCAGCCGATGCCGGTGTTGATGAGGGTGACCCCCACCTGCTCCAGCGCCTTGCCAAGCGCAATCACCTCTTCCAGGGTCGAGCCCTGCTCCACCAGATCCAGCATGGAGAGGCGGAAGATGATGATGAAATCCGGCCCGACCCGCTCGCGGATGGCGCGGACAATCTCCACCGGGAAGCGCATGCGGTTTTCGCTGCTGCCACCCCAGCCGTCGGTGCGCTTGTTGGTGCGCTCGCAGATGAACTGGTTGATGAGGTAGCCTTCCGAGCCCATCACCTCGACCCCGTCGTAGCCCGCGCTCCTGGCCAGTTGCGCGGTGGCGGCGAAGTCGCGGATGGTGCCGCGG
Source organism: Aeromonas sp. FDAARGOS 1408 (assembly GCF_019048665.1). Taxonomy (NCBI): domain Bacteria; kingdom Pseudomonadati; phylum Pseudomonadota; class Gammaproteobacteria; order Aeromonadales; family Aeromonadaceae; genus Aeromonas; species Aeromonas sp. FDAARGOS 1408. The sequence goes on from NZ_CP077394.1 coordinate 3,133,412, forward strand.
ATCTGCCGTTCGCTCATGGCGCGCGGCTTGAACGGAGAGATGGGGGCCTTGAGGGCACTCGGCGCCAGGCTGAACGGATGATAGGCGTAGCGGCCGGCATGGAGGATCTGCAGCGCTATCTTGCCCCCTTCCTGATGCACCGCACTGGTCACCTTCTTGTGCTTGGCCACCTGCCAGGGAAAGCTCAGCTGGGAGCCGTGGGGCACCAGCCGACCGCGCAGGTTGGGGGCGATGCCGCCGGTCACGATGAGGCCGACCCCGCCCCGGGCCCGCTCGCCATAGAAGGCGGCCAGCTTGTCAAAGCCCCCCTTCTCCTCTTCGAGGCCGGTGTGCATGGATCCCATCAACACGCGGTTGCGCAGCTGGGTAAAGCCCAGATCGAGGGGGGTCAGCAGGGTCGGGTAACGGCTCATCATGAACTCCTTGTCGGGGCCGGGCTGGATGGCACCACGCCCATCCCCCGCCGTCCGGACTCAGGCCTGGAACAAGGCGGCAGCATGGGTGGGCGGCTCACAGGGCCTCCAGTTAATTTTTTGTTATCAAACCGAGGCTAGAGTAAAGAATCAAAAATGCTTTTTCAAACAAATGTTTGGACAATTTTTCGGCGAACAGACGTGTTCCGAACTCACCGGCTCCAATCCTCTCCAAGCGGAAATGGCATTTCACCGGCCAACTGGTTAATAATGGCGCTTCCCTCCCCATTAACAGGGCGATAACGCGACTATGTCTATTTTCAAAGGTCTGGGTTGGCTGTTTCGCAGCCTGTGGCGCCTGCTCAATTTCACCCGGCTGATGCTGGTCAATCTGCTGTTTCTCGTCGTGGTCTTGATCATCGTTTTCAGCGTCAGCCAGAAAGAGGCCCCCAGCGCCCCCATCGAAGGGGCCCTCACCCTCAATCTCTCCGGCGTACTGGTGGAACAGCGCTCGCAAACCGACCCCACGGTGCAGCTGCTGCGCCAGGTGGACAACAGCGACGAGCTGCCCAGCGAGATCGTCCTCTCCGATCTGCTGTGGGCCATCAAGAACGCCAAGGATGACGATCGCATCAAGGCACTGGTGATCAAGCCCCAGGGGCTGCAGGGCACCAGCTTCTCCAAACTGCAGGAGGTGGCGAGCGCCATCGATGCATTCAAGGAGAGCGGCAAGCCGGTCATCGCCATGGCCGACTTCTACACCCAGGGCCAGTACCTGCTGGCCGCCCACGCCGATCACGTGCTGCTCAACCAGAGCGGCGCCGTGGTGATCGAGGGGCTCGGCGTCTACCAGACCTACTACAAGTCGGCGCTGGAGAAGCTCAACATCACCCCGCACGTGTTCAAGGTCGGTACCTACAAGTCTTTCGTCGAACCCTATACCCGCGACGAGATGTCCCCCGAGAGCAAGGAAGCGAACCAGCGCTGGCTGGATCAGCTGTGGCAATCCTATGTGGCCGACGTGGCCGAGCAGCGCGAAATCGAACCGGACGCCGTGGCGCCGGGCAAGGATCGCTTCCTCGAGCTGTTGCGCAAGGCCGGCGGCAACGCGGCCAACTACGCCCTCGACAACGGCCTGGTGGACCAGCTGGCAACCCGCGACGAGATGACCCAGGCGGTGATCAAAGAAGTGGGCGAGAGCGATGACCACGGCTGGAAGGGGGTTGGCCTCAAGGAGTACCTGGCCGCCATTCCGAACCAGTATCCCCAGAGCGGCAAGGATGAGGTGGGCCTCATCGTCGCCAGCGGCGCCATCATGGATGGTGTCCAGCCTGCCGGCACCATAGGCGGTGACAGCCTCTCCGATCTGCTGGCCGATGCCCGCCGCGATGACAAGGTGAAGGCCGTGGTGCTGCGGGTCGACAGCCCGGGCGGCAGCGCCTTCGCAGCCGAGCAGATCCGCGCCGAGCTGCTGGCCCTCAAGCAGGCCGGCAAGCCGGTGGTGATCTCCATGGGCAGCTACGCCGCCTCCGGCGGTTACTGGATCTCCGCCGATGCGGACAAGATCTTCGCCTCCCCCACCACCCTCACCGGCTCCATCGGGGTGTTCGGCATGTTCGCCACCATCGACAAGGCACTCTCCCAGTACGGGGTGCACACCGACGGTGTTGGCACCACCGATTATGTCGGCGTCGGCCTGACCCGGGCCCTGCCGGAACACGTCGGCCAGGCGATCCAGCTGAACGTGGAAGATACCTACCAGCGCTTCGTCGGTCTGGTGAGCAAGGGCCGTGGCCTGAGCCCGGAAGAGACCGAGAAAGCGGCCGAGGGCCGGGTCTGGACCGGCCAGGACGCCAAGGCACTGGGCCTGGTGGACGAGTTTGGCGATCAGGAGGCGGCCATCAAGGCGGCAGCCGAGCTGGCCAACCTCAAGGAGTGGCAGGTCGCCCCCATCGAGCAGGAAGAGTCGGCCAAAGACAAGTTCCTGCGCCAGCTGTTCGACAGCAGCGCCCAGGTGCTGGCTTCGCACCTGCAGAGCTGGCTGCCGGCCGGCCTTGGCAAGGCGCTGGTGGAGGTGAACCGCAGCCTGGACCCGCTGACCCGCTTCAACGATCCGCAGGGCACCTACGCCCTCTGCCCGGTCTGCACACCCTGATCGGCAACCAACGCAAAAAAACCGCCAATCGGCGGTTTTTTTTTGGTGCAGTGAAAGTACTCAGCCCAACAGGCCGGCACCGTGCCAGTGCTGCAGTTCGGCCAGCACCCGCGTCTCCCGCGCCGTCCACTGGGGGCAGGAGCCCGCCAGCTGGGTCTTGTTGGTCTGCAGCGCCTCGGCCAGCTCGAACCAGCCGGGGGTGAAGCCGAGCCTTATCTCGTAGGGCTGGGGCCGCGGCTCGCTCCAGTTCTCCCCCACCTGACAGAGGTAGTAGAAGGAGCGGATGCAGTAGGCGTCGTAGTCGGTCTCGCGGGCCGGACGGTACTCCCGCGTCTGCCCGAGCAGGGCGCCGACCGCCACCAGTTCGGCGCCGCACTCTTCGCGCAGCTCGCGGGCCAGGGCCGTGTTGTGGCACTCGCCGTGCTCGATGCCGCCACCGGGAAACATGAGATCGCCGTTGACACTGGAGTGCACCAGCAGCAGCTGGTCGCCACGCAGCACGATGGCCCGGGCGGTGACCCGCTCCAGCTGGCGGCCATCCGTATTGACCCGGCCGTGGGTGAGCCGGATATCGAAGGGGTGCGGCCAGTCGCTGGCCAGAGGTTCAATGTGGTTCATCAGGACTCAGGGACGATAGGTTCCGCTTTTCAGCTGTTCGACCAGGATGGCGGCCTGGCTGTCCAGACCCTCCTGCTGTTGTTTGCTCAGGGAGTGGTAGAGGCTGAAACGGCTGGCCGACACCTCGGCGGCGTTCTGGAACGACTCGCTCACCTTGCCCCACAGATAGGCCTGCCCGTACTCCTTCTGGCCCATGTAGAGGGTGCTGAGGGAGGTGAGGATGCGGCCGTTCACCTGATCCCCTTCCCGGTAGAGAGAGAGGGCGTGCTGCATCAGCGCGATGGCCTTTTGCGGCTCGCGCTTGGCATAGATGCCCCCGAGCGCCAGCTGCAGTTCGGGCTCCTCGAGCGCGGGCTGCCCCTCCAGCGCCAGAAACTGCTGGCGGGCCAGCTCGTTGGTGTTGTTGGTCCAGTGCCAGAGCAGCAGATAGGGATCCTTGGCGTTGCGGGTAGCAGCATCGAGCTGGGCCAGCTGGTCGCCAGCCGCCAGCATCCCCTCCACCCGCGGGCTCTTCTGCTCGCGGGCCCGCTTGTACTCGATGTTGGTGGAGCGCTCGGCACACTTGAGATAGCGCTCCAGGCTGCGCATCAACTCGTACTGATGCCGCTCCGTCTGCTCCGCCTGCAGGTAGTAGCGAGCCCGGATGATGTCGCTGCGCTCGTAACGACACCAGCCGTCGTCCACCAGATCCTGACAGAGGGCCGGATAGTTGGCACAGATGTTGTGGATCCTGTCATCGTCACAGGCGGTAAGCACCAGGCCGCAACAGAGGCCGAACAGCAGGGTTCTAGCTGGAAAAGGGGTCATGGTTCACATCTTGTTGGTAACAATTGCAGCCCGCTATAGCCACCCTTGGCTAGCAAACGAATTACATATCCATTACAATGCGCGCGCCGTATAAGGCCGCGACTGCAGAATAATATAACGAAATATACACCCCTACACTGATCTGCATTCGACGAATTTCTATTTGCCCCAACAACGTGAAATAAAGGATCTGGTTAATGACCCACGAGCACTATCTGCAGGCGTGGCAGGAGAGCCAGGAGCTCGCCGAAGCCATGCAACCCCTGATCGGTCGCCTCTACCGTCAGCAAGGGATCGAGATCACCATCTTCGGCCGCCCGCTACAAAACGCCTCCACCATCGATATCCTCAAGGCCCACCGGGTCGTTCGCCGCCACCAGGGAGCCCCCCTCCCGATCCAACAGAGCTTTCCCCTGCTGCAAGCCATCCTGGCCCTGAACCCGACCGCCGCCGAGATCGATCTGGGCAAACTGGCCGTGGGTTACTGGCAGGATCACCAGGATGAAGCCGGCATCGACGACTACCTGCGTGCCAAGCTGGCACCGGCCCTGGGTCGCGGCGTACCGGCTCCGACCGACGTGGTGCTGTACGGCTTCGGCCGCATCGGCCGTCTGCTGGCCCGGTTGCTGATCGAGCGCACCGGCGCCGCCAACTCCCTGCGCCTGCGCGCCATCGTGGTGCGCGGCGGTCGCGATGGAGATCTGGAGAAGCGTGCCAGCCTGCTGCGCCGTGACTCGGTACACGGCCCCTTCAACGGCTCCATCGAAGTGGATGTGGAACGCAGCGCCATCATCGCCAATGGCACCTTCATCCAGGTGATTTACGCCAACAGCCCGGCCGACATCGACTACACCGCCTACGGCATTCACGATGCGCTGATCGTCGACAACACCGGCGTCTGGCGTGACGAGGCGGGTCTGTCCGAGCACCTCAAGGCGCGCGGCGCCGCCCGGGTGCTGCTGACCGCTCCCGGCAAGGGGGAGATGAAGAACGTGGTGTTCGGGGTCAACCACGAGGTAATAGGCCCGGATGACAAGATCATCTCCGCCGCCTCCTGCACCACCAACGCCATCACCCCGGTGCTCAAGGTGATGCAGGACAAGTACGGTATCCGCCACGGTCACGTGGAGACGGTCCACTCCTACACCAACGACCAGAACCTCATCGACAACTATCACAAGGGCGAGCGACGCGGTCGCAGCGCGGCCCTCAACATGGTGATGACCAGCACCGGCGCCGCCAAGGCGGTGGCCAAGGCGCTGCCCGAGCTCAAGGGCAAGCTGACCGGCAACGCCATCCGGGTGCCTACACCCAACGTGTCGCTAGCCATCATCAACCTTTCGCTGGAACAGACCACCGATCGGGAGAGCCTCAACGCCTATCTGCAGCAGATGGCGCTGAGCTCTGCCCTGCATCGCCAGATCGACTTCAGCGCCAGCACCGAGCTGGTCTCCTCCGACATGGTGGGCTCCCGCTTTGCGGGCATCGTCGACTCCCAGGCCACCATCGCCGAGGGGGATCACTGCGTGCTCTACGTATGGTATGACAACGAGTTCGGGTACAGTTGTCAGGTAGTGCGGGTGATGGAGCAGATGGCTGGCGCAGTCCGCCAGGATCTACCGGTCTGATCCCGATTCGTCATGGCTCAATGTGCAAGGAGAAGGCCGGATGTCGTTTCAACAAGGTGAGTTTTTGCAAGCAATCAGGCAGATGCCCAAAGAGGTGTACGAACGCCTCAAGACGGCGGTCGAGCTCGGCAAGTGGCCTGATGGCAAGCCGCTCACCGACGAGCAGAAGGCCACATCGCTGCAGGCCGTGATGGCCTGGCAGGCGATGCACCTCGACAACCCCGAGCACATGAACATCGGCCGTGACGGCGAGATCGTGATGAAGAGCAAGAGCGAGCTCAAGCGCCAGTATCGCGACGAGGAAGAGATAGTGCGGGTCGACCTCAGCCACTGAGGCAGGCCGCACGTCACCTATCGCGGTAACGAAACGAAAGAGGGGAGCCATAATGGCTCCCCTCTTTTTTATCTCTGCAAAGTGATCCCCCTCATCCCCAGCCCTTCTCCCGCCAGGGGAGAAGGGAGCAGGCTCGCAGCTGCGAACCGTAAGCGGGCCACCTGCCGGCGATCTTCATGGCAAGCTTCGCGGCCAACAGCACCTCGAGCTATCCCCTCTCCCGCTGGGAGAGGGTGAGGGGGAACCAGTCAGGGGGTCAGCTCACCCCGCAGGGACTGCTGCATAAGCTCGCGGATGCGCGGCGCCGGCAGATCCTGGCTCAGCAGGAAGTGCAGCTTGGTCAGCGCCGCCTCGGCGGTCATGTCAAAGCCCGAGATGACCCCGGCGCGCGACAGGGCGTTGCCGGTGGCATAGCCCCCCATGTTGACCTTGCCGTGCAGACACTGGCTCAGGTTGACGATGATGACGCCACGCGCCGATGCCTCGGAGAGCAGCGCCAGCATGGCCGGATTCTGCGGCGCATTGCCCACCCCGAAGGAGAGCAGGATCAGCGCCCGCACCGGCTGCTGCAGGATGTTCGCAATCACCTCGGCCGAGATGCCGGGATAGAGAGTCACCACGCCGATGGGTTGAGGGGTGATGTCGTGCAGCACCAGCGGCCGCTCGGAGGGCACATCCAGCTCGCCAGCCTCCAGCGAGATGGCGATGCCGGCGTTGAGCAGCGGCGGGTAGTTGGGCGAATCGAAGGCGTGGAAGCCGTCGGCGTGCACCTTCTTGCTGCGGTTGCCGCGATAGAGCTGGTTGTTGAAGAACAGCGTCACCTCGTGGATCGGGTAGTTGGCCGCAATGTAGAGGGCATTGAGCAGGTTCTGCTGACCGTCGGAGCGCAGCTCGGCGAGCGGGATCTGGGAGCCGGTAATGATCACCGGCTTGTGCAGATCTTCGAGCATGAAGGAGAGCGCCGAGGCGGTGAACGACATGGTGTCGGTGCCGTGCAGGATGACGAAACCGTCGTATTTCTCGTAGTTGTCACGAATGTCCTCGGCGATGCGCTGCCAGTCCGCCGGCGTCATGTCGGAAGAGTCGATGAGGGGCGCATATTCGTGAATATGGTAATCCGGCATCTCGGGACGATGGAACTCGGGCATCCGCGCCAGACAGTCTTCCATGAAACCCGCCATCGGCACATAGCCGTGGTCGGAACGCTGCATCCCTATGGTGCCGCCTGTGTAGGCGATATAGATGGACTTCTTCACACCCTCTCCTCTTTGATGGGCACAACAGCCGCGAATCGTGGCTCAAACGGGACGAAACGGTGGCATAGACTGCCTGCCGCATTCGCCATGGGCCGAAAGCCCGCACATGATAGCGCGCCAGGCTGCCGGCTCACATCCCACCAGTGCCGTCCGCGGGCCAAAAACCGCCGAATTATAGGGACTAGCGCCCCAAATGACAGCCAGGAAATAGCCCTCACCCCGGCTTGCACCGCGACCAACCCGATAGTGTTAAATTTCACAACAAACACAATGAGCGACCATTTATCTGACAAATGTGGATATAAGTGGTGTTTTTTGCTACTATCCGCTCGATTTTTCATAAATCTCATCTGGATGCCTGATCAATTCAGGCCCGCACCGGTCCCATTCTTACGTGGGGCGGGGGCATGGCGCCCCTTCTTTGTTGGCACCTGAGCCACACTGTTTTTATCCCGGCTGAATCTGTGAGTCTGCATCAACGAAAGACACAGCCAATCAACATGGGAGTACTGAATGCTACAACTTGATTCCTACGCCACCCTGGTCGCAGCCACCCTGGTGTTGCTGCTCGGTCGTCTGCTGGTGACCCGAGTCGGGCTGCTGCGCACCTTCAACATCCCCAAACCGGTTGCCGGCGGCCTGGTGGTCGCCCTGGTGCTGCTGCTGCTGCGCTCCACCCTGCAGATGGAGCTGCAGTTCGATACCAGCCTGCAAACCCCGCTGATGCTGGCGTTCTTCGCCTCCATCGGTCTCTCCGCCGATCTCGCCAGCCTCAAGCGCGGCGGCAAGGCGGTGCTCACCTTCCTGCTGGTGGTCACCGGCCTGCTGCTGGTGCAAAACAGCCTGGGGGTGGGTCTGGCCACCCTGCTCGGCCTGGATCCCCACATGGGGCTGCTGGCCGGTTCCATCACCCTCTCCGGCGGCCACGGCACCGGGGCGGCCTGGGGCGCCACCTTCACCGAGAAGTACGGGGTGCAATCCGCCGCCGAGCTCGCCATCGCCTGTGCCACCTTCGGCCTGGTGCTGGGGGGCCTGATCGGTGGTCCGGTGGCCCGCTATCTGGTGAAGAAGGTGCAGGTGCCCGGCGAGGAGCACAACCGGGACGACGCGCCACAAGGCTTCGAGATGCCGGACATGGAGCGCCCGCTCACCACCTTCAGCCTGATCGAGACCCTGGCGCTGATCGCCATCAGCCTGAAGGGGGGCGAGATGCTCTCCGCCTATCTCAAGGGCGGCGCCTTCGAGCTGCCAGTGTTCGTCTGCGTGCTGTTCGTCGGCGTGCTGCTGCGCAACGTGCTGACCCTGCTCAACTGGCACGAGGTGAGCGACCGCGAAGTCTCCCTGCTCGGCAACGTCAGTCTGTCGCTGTTCCTGGCGATGGCGCTGATGAGCCTGCGACTGTGGGATCTGGCCAACCTGGCGCTGCCCATCTTCATCCTGCTGGCGGCCCAGACCGTGGCCATGGCGCTCTACGCCATCTTCGTCACCTTCCGGGTAATGGGCCGCAACTATGATGCGGCCGTGCTGGCAGCGGGCCACTGCGGCTTTGGCCTGGGGGCCACCCCCACCGCCATCGCCAACATGCAGGCCATCACCCAGCGCTTCGGTCCCTCCCACCTGGCGTTTCTGGTGGTGCCCATGGTGGGCGCCTTCTTCATCGACATCATCAACGCCATGGTGATCAAGCTGTTCCTGGCACTGCCCTTCCTGTAATTCCTTTCCCGTCAGACGTATATGAACAGAGCCCACCCCCTGGTGGGCTCTGCCATTTCTGCTCGCCAGCTTCTCTGCACCACTTCCTTCATGGATAGCCGTGGCGAGACCCATAAACAAAAAGCCCCGCACTCGGCCGAGTGCGGGGCTTGGTCATGGCGGCCGTGTTCGCCGCGTTCAAGCACTTACAGGATAAAGGTCGAGACCTGCTTGTTCAGGTCGGTGGCCCGCCCCTTGAGGCTCTCGGCCTGATCCAGATCGCGCATGGCGGCGGCGGTGATCTCGTCACTCACATCCTTGATGGCGGTGGTATTCTGGGTAATCTCGCCGGTCACCTGGGTCTGCTCCTCGGCGGCCGTGGCGATCTGGCCCGCCATGTCGGAGATGAGGCTGACTGCCTGGGTGATCTCTTCGAGCGCAGCGGCGGCGGCATCGGCGTCTTTCACGCTGTTGTCCGCCAGCCCCTGGCTGGTCTGCATCAGGCTCACCGCACGGGCCGTGGTCTGCTGCAGGGTCTCGATGGTGGACTGGATCTCCTGGGTGGAGTCCTGGGTACGGCGCGACAGCACCCGTACCTCGTCCGCCACTACCGCGAAACCGCGACCCTGTTCACCGGCGCGGGCCGCCTCGATGGCCGCGTTCAGCGCCAGCAGGTTGGTCTGCTCGGCGATGCCCTGAATGGTGGAGAGGATACCGGAGATGGCCTGGGCGTGGCGGCTCAGCTCGCCGATCACCTCGGTCGCCTGCCCCACTTCCTCGGCCAGACCGTTGATGGACTGACGGGTCTGGTTCACCAGCATCTTGCCCTGCTCACTGCTCTGGGCGGACTGCTGGGCCGCGGCGGCGGTGTTCTCGGCGTTGCCGGCGATCTCCATGGTGGCGCTCGCCATCTCGGTGACGGCGGTGGCGACCATGGTCACCTCCTGTTGCTGGCGCTGCAACTCGTCCACGGCGGCCTGGTTGGTCACCAGACTGCGCTCGGCATCGGCGTTCAGCTCGTTGGCCAGCTGGCGGATGTTGCCGATCAGCTGGTGCTGGCTGCCGACGAAGCGGTTGAAGCTGTTGGCCAGCTGACCCACCTCGTCGTTGGTGTCGATCTTGATGCGCTGGGTCAGATCGCCGTTGCCGTCGGCGATGCGGGCCAGCGCCTGGGAGACCTTGCCGAGCGGGCCGAGCAGCAGGCTGACCAGCCAGGAGATGGCGAGGATGCTGCCCACCAGCACCAGCAGGGCCAGGCCGAGCTGGGTCATCAGCAGGGAAGAGAGCGGCGCCTCCAGGGTCTCCTTGTCCAGCACCAGCACCAGCTCCCAGTCGGTGTCGGGGATATCCACCGCCCACAGCAGCTTGTCGCGCCCTTCGCCGTCGAAGTAGGCCGGCACCAGGCTGTTGCTGGTCTTGCTCTGCTCGATCAGGGCATTGGTCAGATCGTTGTCGATCTCGGTGGCCGGTTTCATCGCCTTGGCGGCGTCCTTGTAGGCGATGACGGTGCCGTCCTTGTGCATCATGATGGCGAAACCGTCGGCCGGCAGCTTCATCTTGGTGACGTCTTCCACCAGCGAGGCGATGGAGAGGTCGCCACCGACCACGCCGCCCTGCGCCGGCTGGGCCAGGGTCACCACCATGATGTTGTAGGCCACGTCAAGGTAAGGCTTGGTGACGATCATGCCACCCTTGCCCATCGCCTCCTGATACCAGCCGCGGGAGCGGGGATCGTAACCGTCACGATTGATGGAGGGATCGGAGTCGTTCATCTTGCCGCTGCTCTCACCAAAGTAGGTGAGCTGGAAGCGGCCGGAGACTTGCGCCTGTTGCAGGGCGTTGAGGGGTTCGGCACCGGCCTTGTTGCCGAGCGCCTGAATGACGTCGCGACGGGCAGCAAGCCAGTCACTGACGCTGGCGGCCTGCTGGTTGCCGAGGCGTTGCACCTGTTCCTGACTGCCTTGCAGCAACAGGGACTTCTGGCTGGTATAGCTCTGCCAGGAGAGCAGCAGGATCACCAGCGAGAGGGCGATGACCACTGACAACAGTATCTTCTGCTTGAGTGATAGATTTTTCATCATGCGTTCTTCTTATGGAGGTCAGGAACAGGATTTCCCAAAAAGTGCACAGCACTGCGTAGTTATTAACGACCCGTCGGCACAAAACTGAACCGGAAAATGGGGCGGTGGGCGATATTTTCCACCGAGTTGGGGAAAACTGCACCAGAAATTGACTACCGGGCACGCACAAGGACAGCCGACCCTGTTTATTCCTTCCACAATTGGCTAGAATATCCCGTTTTTAAATCACATCGACCCCGAGAGTTTTCACGATGTTTGAAGTCAATCCTGTATTAAACAAACTTAAGGAGCTGTCTGAGAGGACCGAGCTGCTTAGGGGGTACCTTTGACTATGACGCCAAGAAAGAGCGTCTAGAAGAGGTCAACGCCGAGCTGGAACAGCCGGACGTCTGGAATGAACCCGAGCGCGCACAGGCGCTGGGCAAAGAGCGCGTCGCGCTGGAAAACGTGGTTGGCACCATCGACACCCTGACCCAGGGTGCTGACGACGTCGCCATGCTGGTCGAGCTGGCCGTGGAAGGTGAAGACGAAGATACCTTCAACGAAGCCGTGGCCGAAGCCGACGTGCTGGAGTCCAAGCTGGTGGACCTCGAGTTCCGCCGCATGTTCTCCGGTCAGCACGATCCCTCCGACTGCTACATCGACATCCAGTCCGGCTCCGGCGGTACCGAGGCCCAGGACTGGGCCAACATGGTGCTGCGCATGTACCTGCGCTGGGGCGATGCCCACGGCTACAAGCCCGAGCTCATCGAATGCTCCGAAGGCGACGTGGCCGGCATCAAGTCCGCCACCATCAAGTTCACCGGTGAGTACGCCTTCGGCTGGCTGCGCACCGAGACCGGCGTGCACCGTCTGGTGCGCAAATCACCGTTCGACTCCGGCGGTCGTCGCCACACCTCGTTCTGCTCCGTGTTCGTCTACCCCGAGATCGACGATGACATCGACATCGAGATCAACCCGGCCGACCTGCGCATCGACGTCTACCGTGCCTCCGGCGCCGGTGGTCAGCACGTCAACCGGACCGAATCCGCGGTACGTATTACCCACATTCCCACTGGGGTCGTGGTACAGTGCCAGAACGATCGTTCCCAGCACAAAAACAAAGATCAGTGTATGAAGCAGCTGAAAGCCAAGCTCTACGAGCTGGAAATTCAGAAGCAGAATGCCGAGAAGCAAGCCCTCGAAGAGACCAAGTCCGACATCGGCTGGGGCAGCCAGATCCGTTCCTATGTGCTGGATGATGCGCGCATCAAGGATCTACGTACCGGCGTCGAAACCCGCAATACCCAGGCGGTACTCGACGGCGATCTGGACAAGTTTATCGAAGCTAGCCTGAAGTCAGGCCTGTAAAAAAACAGAACAGCAGGAATCACCATGTCTGAACAAACCACCACTCCGGAAGTCGACCAAACTCTCGAACTGAACAACGAGATGCAGGAGCGTCGTTCCAAGCTGGCCGCCTTGCGCGCCCAGGGCAACCCCTTCCCCAACGACTTCCGTCGTGACCACCTCTCCGGCGATCTGCACGCCGAGTTTGGCGACAAGAGCGCCGACGAGCTGGCCGCACTGGGTAAACGGGTGAAGATTGCCGGTCGCATCATGACCCGCCGGATCATGGGCAAGGCGTCTTTCGCCACCCTGCAGGACATGGCAGGCAAGATCCAGGTCTACGTCACCCGTGACGACCTGCCGGAAGGCTTCTACAACGAGCAGTTCAAGAAGTGGGATCTGGGCGACATCGTGGGTGTCGAAGGTACCCTGTTCCGCACCAACACAGGCGAACTCTCCGTTCACGTCTCCGACATTCGCCTGCTGACCAAGGCCCTGCGCCCGCTGCCCGAGAAGCACAAAGGTCTGACCGACCAGGAAGCCCGCTGCCGTCAGCGTTACCTGGATCTGATCGCCAACGAAGAGTCCCGCAAGACCTTCGTGACCCGTACCAAGGTCGTGGCCGGTATCCGCAAGTTCCTGAACGACAAGCGCTTCATGGAAGTGGAAACCCCCATGATGCAGGTCATCCCGGGTGGCGCCTCTGCCCGTCCGTTCATCACCCACCACAATGCGCTGGACATCGACATGTACCTGCGTATCGCTCCGGAACTCTATCTGAAGCGTCTGGTGGTCGGTGGCTTCGAGCGTGTCTACGAGATCAACCGCAACTTCCGTAACGAAGGTATCTCCGTTCGCCATAACCCCGAGTTCACCATGCTCGAGTTCTATATGGCCTACGCCGACTACATCGATCTGATGGATCTCACCGAAGAGATGCTGCGCACCCTGGCGCAAGACATCCTGGGCGACACCAAGATCCGTTACGCCAAAGAGGGCGAAGAGGGCCTGACCATCGATTTCGGTCAGCCGTTCCAGCGCCTCTCCATGGTTGACTCCATCCTGAAGTACAACCCGGATGTGACCCGTGACGATCTGGCGACCCTGGAGAAGGCCACCGCCGTCGCCAAGCGCCTGCACATCGAGCTGATGAAGAGCTGGGAGCTGGGCCACGTGATCACCGCGATCTTCGAAGAGACCGTGGAGCACATGCTGCTGCAACCGACCTTCATCACCGAGTACCCGGCCGCCGTTTCTCCGCTGGCCCGTCGCAACGACCAGAACCCGGACGTCACCGACCGCTTCGAATTCTTCATCGGTGGCCGCGAGCTGGCCAACGGCTTCTCCGAGCTGAACGATGCGGAAGATCAGGCCGAGCGCTTCCAGGCTCAGGTTGACCAGAAAGCCGCCGGCGATGACGAAGCCATGTTCTACGACGCCGACTTCGTCACCGCGCTGGAACACGGTCTGCCGCCGACTGCCGGTCAGGGTATCGGTATCGACCGTCTGGTGATGCTGTTCACCAACAGCCACACCATCCGCGACGTCATCCTGTTCCCGGCTCTGCGTCCACAAAAGTAAGCGCAGCAGAAACAGGGCCGCAGCAGCGCAGCTGCCGTCCATGACAATCAAAACGCCCCGCAACTGCGGGGCGTTTTTTATGGTAGGCACAAACCGGTGTGGCGAACGCTCAAGCCGCCGTCAGTCTCGCGCTTATGAGGCTGGCGGCAACAGCCACGTCCCCTGCCACAAGGTGACGGCCTGACCGGCCATCAACACCCGATTCTTCTGCAGTTCAAGCCGCAGCTCACCACCCCTGGCCGAGATCTGGCGGGCCCGCAGCTGCCGTTTGCCGAGCCGCTCGGCCCAGAAGGGCACCAGGGCGCAGTGGTTGGAGCCGGTCACCGGATCCTCGTCTACCCCGACCCAGGGGGCGAAGTAGCGGGAGACGAAGTCATGGTCCGGATCGCGCGAAGGCGCCGTCACCATCAGGCCGCGACCGGGCAGCGCGCGCAGGGCCTGAAAATCTGGGCTGAGCGAGCGGACCTCCTCCTCGCAGGCCAGCTCCAGCAAGAACTTGGCGCCGGCCGCCAGGGTGTGCAGCGGCCGGCAACCGACCGCCGCCGCATAGGCCGGATCCAGCTCGAGCGGCGCCGGGGCAATGCGCGGGAAATCGAGCCAGATCCACTCCCCTTCGCGCCGGGCCAGCAGCTCGCCGCTGCGGGTCTCGAAGCAAATGACCTCATCCTCAGCCACCGCCCCCGTCTGCCACAACACATGGGCCGCCGCCAGGGTGCCGTGACCGCAGAGATCAACTTCCAGCTCGGGGGTAAACCAGCGCAACTGGTAGCGGGCCCGGCCCAAAGGCACCAGAAAGGCGGTCTCCGACTGGTTGAACTCGGCCGCCATGGCCAGCAGGGTGGCATCCGGCTGGCTTGGCCCCAGCGCCACCACCGCCGGGTTGCCGCCAAAGGGGCGCCGGCTGAAGGCATTGACATGAAACAAGCTGATGATCGACATTCACGCTTCCTGTGTGGGTAATACGGGCTCATTCATCGCCCTTTATACCATGAGAACCCTGTCGAGCTGCGTCGCCTTGCAACTCTCTCCATCGCCTTTTTAATGCAGTAATAGAATAAAAAAGACATTTTTATTCTTTGTTGTTATCCATCACACCCCTTAACCTGACCAAAAATCAGACCATGGAAGACGTGTGTGATGCAATTGAAGGACTCCCTGACCAACCTGACTCCCCTCTCCGACGAGCAGCAGCGACAACTGAGCCAGGCGCTATCGACCCTCAATACCCAGCAACTGGCCTGGGTGAGCGGTTATCTCTACGGTCTCTCCCAGGCGGGCAGCCAGCCTGCCGTGACTGGGGCAGCAGCCGCCACCCCCAGCGGCAGCCTGACCATTCTTTACGGCTCCCAGACCGGCAACGCCAAGGGCGTGGCCAGCGCCATCAAGGCGCAGGCCGAAGCCCGTGGCCTGCCGGTGACCCTCACCTCCATGGCGGACTACAAACCCAAGCAGCTCAAGAAAGAGACCCACCTGCTGGTGGTAGTAAGCACTTACGGGGAGGGTGAACCACCGGAGAGCGCGGTCGATCTGTACGAGCAGCTCAAGAAGGGCAAGGTCGGCAAGCTGGAAGGGCTCAAGTTCGCCGTGCTGGGGCTGGGTGACAGCTCCTATGAATTTTTCTGCCAGACCGGCAAGGACTTTGACAGCCTGCTGACCAAGGCCGGCGCCGATCGGGTGCATGAACTCGCCAGCCTGGACGTGGATTATCAGGATGCCGCCAAGGCATGGGGCGAACAGGCGCTCAACGCCATCGCCGCCACCCTCTCTGCCGGCCCTGCCGGCAGCAGCGTAGCCAGCGCGGTACAGCAGGCTGTCGGCCACAGCCAGTACAGCAAGGAGAACCCCTTCCCGGCCAGGCTCTCGGTCAACCAGAAGATCACCGGCCGCGACTCGACCAAGGATATCCGCCACATCGAGATCAGCCTGGAAGAGTCCGGCATCCGCTATCAGCCGGGCGATGCGCTGGGCATCTGGTTTGACAACGATGCCGACCTGGTCGGTGAGGTCTTGGCGCTGGCTCATCTCTCCGGCGACGAGGCCACCGCCCGCGGCAGCCTGCGCGAGGTGCTCAGCCGCGAGCTGGAGCTGACTCGCTTGCACGGCGGCTTTATCACCGGCTTGGCAGAGATCTCGGACAACGCGGCGCTCAAAGATCTGGCCGGTGACAAGGCCCAGGTCAACGCGCTGGTGGCCAGCGCCCAGGTAGTGGATGTGCTCAAGCGCTTCCCGACCGCGCTCACAGCCGAACAGCTGCTGGGCCTGCTGCGCCCGCTCACTCCGCGCCTCTACTCCATCGCTTCCAGCCAGAGCGAGGTGGAGGAAGAGGTGCACCTGACCGTCGGCGTGGTGCGCTACCCGCAGGAAGACGGCACAGTGCGCAGCGGCGCCGCCTCCTCCTATCTGGCGGACCGCCTGCCGGAAGATGCCGAGGTGCGGGTATTCGTGGAGCACAACGACAACTTCCGCCTGCCTGCTAACCCCGATACCCCCGTCATCATGGTGGGCCCTGGCACCGGCATCGCCCCCTTCCGGGCCTTCTTGCAGGAGCGGGAAGCGCAAGGGGCCGACGGCAAGAACTGGCTCTTCTTCGGCAATCCGCACTTTACCCAGGACTTCCTCTATCAGGTGGAGTGGCAGCGCTATGTGAAGTCGGGCCTGCTGTCGAAGATCTCCCTGGCCTTCAGCCGGGATCAGGCCAACAAGATTTATGTGCAGGACCGCCTGCGCGAGGCGGGGCTCGAGCTCTACCAGTGGCTGGAAGCAGGCGCTCACTTCTATGTGTGCGGCGACGCCAACCACATGGCGAAGGATGTGCAGGAAGCCCTGCTGGATGTGATTGCCGAACATGGCCAGAAGAGCCGTGAGGAAGCAGAAGAGTATCTGAGCGAATTGCGTCGTGCCAAACGTTATCAAAGGGATGTCTATTGATGAGCAAACAAGTTATTCCAGGACCGGTGGAAGGACCGCTGGCCGACAACGAACGTCTGAAACGCGAGAGCAACTTTCTGCGCGGCACCATAGAGCAGGATCTCAAGGACCCGCTCACTGGCGGCTTCAACGGCGACAACTTCCAGCTGATCCGCTTTCACGGCATGTATCAGCAGGATGACCGCGACATTCGCCCCGAGCGCGCGGCCCAGAAGCTGGAGCCACTGCACAACGTCATGCTGCGTGCCCGCCTGCCCGGCGGCATCATCACCCCGGCCCAGTGGCTGGTGATCGACCAGTTTGCCGAGGAACACAGCCTGTACGGCAGCATCCGCCTGACTACCCGCCAGACCTTCCAGTTCCACGGGGTACTGAAGCGCGACATCAAGCTGATGCACCAGACCCTCAACAGCACCGGCATCGATTCTATCGCCACCGCCGGCGACGTGAACCGCAACGTGCTGTGCACCAGCAACCCGGTAGAGTCCGAGCTGCACCAGGAGGCCTACGAGTGGGCCAAGAAGATCTCCGAGCACCTGCTGCCCAAGACCCGCGCCTACGTGGAGATCTGGCTGGACGGCGAGAAGCTGGGGGATGACGAGGAGCCGATCCTGGGCTCCAACTACCTGCCGCGCAAATTCAAGACGACCGTGGTGATCCCGCCCCACAACGACGTGGACATCCACGCCAACGATCTCAACTTCGTGGCCATTGCCGAACACGGAAAGCTCGTGGGCTTCAACGTGCTGGTGGGCGGGGGTCTGGCCATGACCCACGGTGACACCACCACTTATCCGCGCAAGGCGAGCGACTTCGGCTTCGTGCCGCTCTCCCACGTGCTGGAGGTGGCGGCCGCCGTGGTCAGCACCCAGCGCGACTGGGGCAACCGGGTCAACCGCAAGAACGCCAAGACCAAGTACACCCTGGAGCGGGTGGGGGTCGAGGCCTTCAAAGCCGAGGTGGAGAGCCGTGCCGGCATCCAGTTCGGACCGGTTCGCCCCTACGAATTCACCAGCCGTGGCGATCGCTTCGGTTGGGTAGAGGGGATCGACGGCAAGCACCACCTGACCCTGTTCATCGAGAACGGCCGCCTGCTGGACTTCCCGGGCAAGCCCCTCAAGACCGGCATGCTGGAGATCGCCAAGGTGCATCAGGGGGACTTCCGCCTGACCGCCAACCAGAACCTCATCATCGCGGGCGTCCCGGTCGGCGAGAAGGCCCGTATCGAGGCGCTGGCGCGCCAGTACGGCCTGCTGGATGACGGCGTGAGCGAGCAGCGCAAGCAGTCCATGGCCTGCGTGGCACTGCCCACCTGCCCGCTGGCGATGGCCGAGGCCGAGCGTATGCTGCCCGCCTTTGTCACCGACATCGAAGGCTTGCTGGCCAAACATGGGCTGGCAGATGACGCCATCATCTTCCGGGTCACCGGCTGCCCCAACGGCTGCGGCCGCGCCATGCTGGCGGAGGTGGGTCTGGTGGGCAAGGCACCGGGTCGCTACAACCTGCACCTGGGTGGCAATCTGGAGGGGACCCGCATTCCGCGCCTCTATCAGGAGAACATCACGGAGCCGCAGATCCTGGCCGAGCTGGACGCCCTGATCGGCCGTTGGGCCAAGGATCGCAACCCAGGCGAGTGCTTCGGTGATTTCGTCATTCGCGCCGGGATCATAGCCCCGGTCATCGACTCCGCGAGGGACTTCTATGCAGCCTGATCAGACCGATACAGCCCGGCTGGCGCGCACCGCCGACGGCCGGCTCGACCTCGACGCCCTACTCGCCTTGAGCCGGGAGGAGCAGGTCGAGGCGCTGGCCCCCCTCAACCGGGCGCTGGATGCCATGAGCGCCCCCGAGCGGGTGCGCTGGGCCCTGGCCAACCTGCCGGGAGAGCATGTGCTGTCGTCGAGCTTCGGCATCCAGGCGGCGCTGATGCTACACCTGGTGAGTCGCGAGCGGGCCGACGTGCCGGTGGTGCTGACCGATACCGGTTATCTCTTCCCCGAGACCTACCGCTTCATCGACGAGCTGACCGAGCGGCTCGCCCTCAACCTCAAGATCTACCGGGCCGCGCTCACCCCAGCCTGGCAGGAGGCCCGCTTCGGCCTCCTGTGGGAGCAGGGGGTGGAGGGGATCACCCGCTACAACCAGCTCAACAAGGTAGAACCCATGGATCGCGCCCTCAACGAGCTCGGTGCCCGCACCTGGTTCTCGGGTCTGCGCCGTGAGCAGTCAGGCAGCCGGGGCAAGCTGCCGGTGCTGGCCATCCAGCGCGGCCGCTTCAAGTTCCTGCCGGTGATCGACTGGAGCAACAAGGACGTCTTCTACTACTTCAAGGAGTTCGACCTCCCCTACCACCCCCTGTGGGAGCAGGGTTACCTGTCGGTGGGCGATGTGCACACCACCACCAAGTGGGAGCCCGGCATGAGCGAGGAGCAGACTCGCTTCTTCGGCCTCAAGCGCGAATGCGGTCTGCACGAGGAGAGTGGCGAGAGCGACGGCTCCGGCATCTGAGCCAGACGCTCCACCCGCATGGCTCCCATAAAAAACGCCCGGCAACTGCCGGGCGTTTTTCCTTGCGCAAAAAAGCGACCTACCGCCCTCATTACCTGGCGGCGGCGCGCGCCTGGGTCAGCCAGTCGTTCACCAGCGCCTCGTGGCCCTTGAGCCAGGCATCGGCGTGACGCTCCACATCCGCCGGCTTGTTCTGCCCCTTGTTCATCAGACCGTTCTGCACGTTGATGTCATTGAGTGGCAGCTTGACGATGGAGAAGAGTTTGGCGGCCGCCGGGTTGGCCTCGGCGAACCGCTTGTTGGCGACGATGTGCATGGTGTTGACCGGGAAGCCGTAGTTCTTGCCGTTCGGCAGCCGGGTCTTGGCCGCATCAGGGCCATCGGCGGGCACCTGCAGCCACACCACATCCCGGCCGGGCACCAGCTCGCTGCTGAGCCAGTAGGGGGTCCAGGTGTAGTAGAGCACCGGCTTGCCGCTCTTGAAGCGGGCCTGGGTATCGGCGATCAGCGCCGCATAGTTGCCCTGCTTGTGGGTGACGGTGGGGGTCAGCCCGAACTCGGCCAGATGGCGGTTGATCGCCTCTTCGCAGCCCCAGCCCGGGTTGCAACCGATGAGATCGGCCTTGCCGTCGCCATCGCCGTCAAACAGCGCCGCCAGCTTGGGATCCTTGAGCTGTCCCAGGTTGGTGATGCCATAGCGGGTCGCGGTCTGCTTGTCGATGAGATAACCCTGGGCGGCCCCGGCCACATAGGTGCCCTCACGGAAGAACACCTTGTCGCCGCCAGCCTGCTCATATTTGTTGTTCTGCAGCGGTATCCAGTTGAAGGCCAGAAAAGTGCCATCCCCCTGCGCCACCGAGGCGTAGGCAACGTTGTAGTCCACCTCCTGGGCCGGCTGGACGTCATAGCCGAGGCGCACCATCAGCTTGCTGACCAGCAGGGTCTGAAAGCTCTCCTCCGGCAAGGAGCTCTGCAGGGGCTGAACGCGCACGCCCTCCCCCGGCAGCTCGGCACTGGCCATGGCGAGCGGACCGAACAGCTGGGCGCTCAGCAGCAGGGAGCTCAGGGTCAGCCTTTTGGTGATCAGTCTCATGCATTTACTCCTTTGTAATCGATTGGCTTGTCGCGACCGAGCAGGCGCAGCAGCAGGGCGGTGGGGCCGCGCTGATACCAGCGTCCGGTCCGGCTGCGATCCGGCTGTCCCATCGCCTGGGTCAGTCGGTCGAGCACGATGGCCAGCAGCACTATGCCGAGGCCGCCGATGGAAGCGAGCCCCATGTCGAGCCGGCCGATGCCGCGCAGCACCATCTGGCCGAGGCCCCCTACCGCGATCATGGAGGCGATCACCACCATGGAGAGCGCCAGCATCAGGGTCTGGTTGACCCCGGCCATGATGGTGGGCATGGCGAGCGGCAACTGCACCTTGAACAACAGCTGGGAGGGGCTGGCACCGAACGAATGGGCCGCCTCCACCAGATCGGCAGGCACCTGGCGGATCCCCAGCATGGTGAGCCGGATCATGGGCGGCAGCGCAAAGATGACGGTCACCACCACCCCGGGCACGTTGCCGATGCCGAACAGCATCACGATGGGGATGAGGTAGACGAACGCCGGGGTGGTCTGCATGGCATCCAGCAAGGGCCGGGTCCAGCGCGACAGTCGCTCGCTCCGCGCCAGCAGGATGCCGGCCGGCAACCCGAGCAAGACGCAGAAAAAGAGCGAGGTCAGTACCAGCGACAGGGTCACCATGGCATCGGACCAGGCGCCAATAAGCCCCACGATCACCAGCGAGACCAGGGTCCCCAGCGCCATGCGACCGTTCACCAGTTGCCAGGCGATCAGGGTCAGCAGGCCGATCATCAGGGTGGAGGGCACCGTCTGCAGCAGATGGGTCATGCCGTTCAGGGTCAGTTCCACCGGCGCGCGGATCAGCTGGAACAGCGGCCGCAGGTTCTCCACCAGCCAGCCGATGCCACCCTCGACCCAGCTGTCCAGTGGCACCAGCGCCTGCTGGAAGGGATCCAGCCAGTCGACGGCGGCTGTGGTATCCACCGTCTCGATCTGGTTCTGCCAGTCGGTGGCGGCGGTGGCGGTATCGCTCCAGGGATCGGCCACCTCGGTGGCACTGGAAGCCGTGGCGCCCCAGGGGTCGGCCGCCACCTCATCGGCTCGCAGGGAGGGACTCGCCAGCAGCACCAAGGCCAGCAGCCCGCTCAGTAAAAAATGGGGATTCATCCGCTTCATGCCGGGGTACTCCTGTCCAGGGTGTTCAGCAGGTTGGCCTTGGAGATGAGGCCCAGATAAGTGCCATCCTCCTCGACCACGGGCACCTGACAGGGGGCGGCCGCCACCTGGCTGATCAGTTCGTTGAGGGCGGTGTCCGCCAGGATGGGCTGGATGTCCGCCAGCAGCGCCTGCTCCAGGCTGCCTTTGGCCCTTACCGCCTGACCGAGCGACTCCACCGAGACGACCCCGAGGAAGCGGCGCCGGCGATCCACCACGTAACCGAACTCCCGCTCCTGCTCCTTGAGCTGGCGCAGGGCGTTGCCCGGCCCGTCGGTGGTGTGCTTCTTGATGAGCGGCATCTGCTTGCGGCTGGCCACGTCGCGAGCGCTGAATACATGGGCCAGATCCACCCCGCGAAAGAAGGCGCGCACATAGTCGTTGGCGGGCTGGTTGAGGATCTCGTCCGGGGTGCCGACCTGCACCAGCTGGCCGTCCTGCATGATGGCGATGCGATCGCCGATGCGCATCGCCTCGTCCAGATCGTGAGAGATGAAGACGATGGTGCGCTGCTGGCTGGCCTGCAGCTTGAGCAGTTCATCCTGCATCTCGGTGCGGATCAGTGGATCCAGCGCCGAAAAGGCCTCGTCCATCAGCAGGATGTCAGGGTCGTTGGCAAGGGCACGGGCCAGCCCGACCCGCTGCTTCATGCCGCCGGAGAGCGCATCGGGGAAGGCATCAGTCCACTGACCCAACCCCACCTGCTGCAGCGCCTGGCGGGCGCTCTGCTGACGTTCCGCCAGCGGCACCCCGGCCAGCTCCAGCCCGAAGGCGGTGTTTTCCAGCACGCTCAGGTGCGGCATCAGGGCGAAGGACTGGAATACCATGCTGATCTTCTTGCGCCGTACCTGACGCAGCTCGCTGTCGGAAATGGCGGCGATGTCCTCGCCATCGATCAGCACCTGGCCGCGGGTCGGCTCGATCAGCCGGTTGAAGAGACGCACCAGGGTGGATTTGCCCGAGCCGGAGAGGCCCATCACCACGAAGATCTCCCCTTCGTCGATGGCCAGATTGACATCCTGGACCCCCAGGGTCTGCCCGGTTTTTTGCAGGATGCTGGCGCGGTCATACCCTTTCGCCAGCAGTTTGAACGCTTTTTCCGGCTGATCGCCGAAGATCTTGTAGAGTGATTTGACCTCGAGTTTGACTGTCATATTGTCCTTTTTTCTTGGCCGACGACTTGCCTGGCAAACCGTCGAACGTGAGCCAATTACTTTTAACCCTAAGCAATTAACAACAAAAACAAAAGAACCATAAGAGTCTCAATAAAAGGATTAATTTTTAATTTATTGATTTTTAAAGACTATTTTTAGGCATAAAAATGCATTCAGGTGTAATGAAACCCTGTCATTCCAACCGAACAAATCAATACAACCCCATCAAAATCAACGACAGATAGGTATGTAACGCGAGAAAAACAGAGCAATAATGGGAGGGGAAAGGAGGGAACATGTCTCTCATTAGCGGGTCAATACATTTAGTTACAACACTAACTATAATGTTCTCATTCGCTGCCGCACTTCCACTGTGAAATAGAGGCCTGAGGTGTGGCGTGTCCACGCTATGGCACATCGCAATACCTGGGCATTCAATCCCTGTCCCGGACAGCAAAAAGGCCCCTTGTGCAACACAAGAGGCCTTTCATCAACCGGGGCAATTCGCCAGCCGTCAGCGCCGCTGCCAGGTCTCGAAATGGTAGGGGTGGGGGTTCTTCTCGTCGGGCTGATGTGACTCGCGCTCGATGCACGACCAGTCGCCCTCGTCGAAGGCTGGGAAACGGGTATCCCCCTCCACCGCCAGATCGATGCGGGTCAGATAGAGTCTGTCGGCCCGTGGCAGCAGCTGGCCGTAGAGATGACCGCCCCCGATCACCATCAGCTCGGCCACGTCGCTGCCGGCCAGCAGCGCCAGCGCCGCGTCCACCGAGTCGATGACCTCCACGCCGTCAGCCCGGTAGTCGGGGTTGCGGCTGATCACCAGATTGCGGCGGCCAGGCAGCGGCCGCCCGATGGATTCAAAGGTCTTGCGCCCCATCAGCACCGGCTTGCCCAGGGTCACCCGCTTGAAGTGGGCCAGATCCGCCGGCAGGTGCCAGGGCATCTGGTTGTCCAGGCCGATCACCCGATCGTGGGCCATGGCGGCAATCATGGAAATCATCATGGGGTCAACTTCTCTCACCGTCTGTCAGATAATGGGGCGATTACGGTACACGACCAGGGACGGGATCGCCAAACCGAAACTCAGGGCCCCCACGATAAACAGCGCCTTGAGGCCGTTCTCCACCGCGCTCTGGATAAGCTCCATGGTCACCCCGGAGATATTGAGCTCCACCACGGCGATCATCGCCTTGAAGGCATAGCTGCCCGGGATCATGGGGATGATGGAGGCGACGCTGAACACAGGGCGCGGCGCCAGCAGCCGGCGCGACCAGTAGACGCAGACAAAACCGACCGTGGTCGCCGCCGCCAGGGTGGCCCACTCGATGGGCATGCCATGGTGAATGAGCAGGGTACGCAGGCTGTGCGCCAGGGCGCCGCCCATGGCGCAGTACTTCAACATCCGTGGTGGCACGTTGAACAGCATGGCAAAGCCCACCGCCGGAATGGCCGACCAGAAGGCGTCCTTGGCCAGCAGCCAGAGCAGATCCATCATGGCTCCCTCCCCCAGCTTCCGGTCACCGACATGGCGAGAATAATCCCGATATGGTTCCGCGCGCTGATGGATAGCCGGTTTGCCCCGAGCAACAGGGTCGATACAGCGTCAAAGCTCTTCATACCTTCCACCCCCAGATACCGGTCACCGACATGGCGAGAATAATCCCTATCGCTGCGCTGATGGTGAGCAGGGTCGCCGTGCCCCAACGGGCCAGCCCCATGTTGAAGTAACCCTTCACCATGTCGGAGACCGCATTGATGAGCGGAAAGCCCGGCACCAGCAGCAGTACGCTGGCCGCCATGGCGAGATAGGGCTGGGCCCCCCAGTTGAAGAAGGTCGCGCTGGAGGCGAGCAGGGTGGCGATAAAGCCGGTGGTGGCAAAATTGATGAGGGGGCTGTGGTGATGACGCGCCATCAGCTGGCGTGCCCGCATGGCGACCGAAGCAGAGAAACAGGTCACCAGGAAGATGGGCCAGTCACCGCCAAACAGCAGACTGAAGGCACCGCAAGAGAGCCCCACCATGGGCACCACCAGCCAGGGGTGATAGTGAAACGGTACTATGGCCTCCAGGCGCTGACGCACTTCCCGCGCGCCGATCAGATCCTTCTCCGCCATGATGCAGATACGCTGGATCTCGCACACCACCTGCATGTTGATGCCGTGCTCGCGCACCCGCCGGGTGGTGGTGACGCAACTGCCCTGATAGAGGCTGGTGAGCACGATGGCGCTGGAGGAGATGGCCATCTCGACGCTCTCAAGCCCGAGCGCCATGCCGAGCCGGACCGTGGTCTGCTCTATGATGCGACTCTCGGCGCCGAACTGGGCCAGCATCTGGCCCACCTTGACGATGATCCGGGTGATCTCCGTCTGCTGTTCCCGCGACAGCACCCGCCTTGGTGTGATACTTCTCATAATCCCTTCGAGTCGTAGCAAATTAAAAAAGTGTCGCCATGTTAGCCTAACTATCGGCGCCGTTCATCTACACATATCACGCCAATAAACAAACTCAAATAAAATAAAAAGCGACACAAAAATACATCAAATAGATTACAAATCACTCCAAACTGTTCAACGCCAGTTAGATAGCCTAACCCGGAAACCACAACAATGGCGGGAATATATTAAAATGACTCATCCGGAATAATATTATTTTTTCTTGCGATAATAATCACTGAAATAGAGGATGTTGTTCTCTTTATATTCCGGTAGCGGCTCAACATAATCAGGATTATTGAGCTGAACCATTTCACAGCGCATGGAATAAAAGGAGTCGTGCATCATGGCGGCAATCCGGATGCAGCTGTCCATGTTGTTCTTGGCCAGCTGGCGCTGACAGTCGATGCGAAATTGCAGGCCACGCAGGCGCATTTGCTGCTGCGGGCTGACCCTGTCTATCAGACCTTCTATCTCTTGCTGAAGCAACTCGTCAAGCCGCTCGGGCTCCGCCACCGCCAGCCGTTTCAAGGTATCAAAATCAGGCAACTCCATATGCCCTCCCGCGGCCAGCCGCTGCATGGTGATACTCAAACAACAACAATCGGTTCATATTTTCACCAATCGCTTCAAGTGTTATATAAGCCGAACCCCGCTGCGGTTCAATCCATGAGGCCGGCTTTCCCTTCCAGCTGCGCCAGAAGATGACAGCGTAGGAAAACCCCGCCCCGGTTATTCGTTATGGATCAAGCGATTATTCCTGAATATCGATGGCGGATGCGTTTATACATTTTTGGCACGGCAATATGCCGATGTTATGTCTTATTGAAAGGAAGCGGCCAATATAGTTTGCCATTTGACGCTCGCCTTCGCGCCGCGATCTGGCTGGTTTAACATATCTTGCTGATTATGTTATTTTATTTGCCACTTTATCGCGGCAACCAAGAGCAGACCATGAGCAAGGCAAGAATCGGTATCGTCACCGTCAGCGATCGCGCCAGTGCGGGCATCTACGAAGATCTCTCCGGCAAGGCCATCATCGACACCCTGAACGCCTATCTGACCTCGGAATGGGAACCCCTTTATGAGGTGATCCCCGACGAGCAGGAGCAGATCGAGGCAACCCTGATCCGGCTGGCGGACCAGGAGCAGTGCAGCCTCATCGTCACCACAGGTGGCACCGGGCCGGCCAAACGGGACGTCACCCCGGAGGCGACCGAGGCGGTGTGCGATCGCATGATGCCGGGCTTTGGCGAGCTGATGCGGGCCGAGTCCCTCAAGTTCGTGCCGACCGCCATCCTGTCGCGCCAGACCGCCGGTCTGCGCGGCAGCTCGCTCATCGTCAACCTGCCGGGCAAGCCCAAGTCCATCCGCGAATGTCTGGATGCGGTCTTCCCCGCCATCCCCTACTGCATCGATCTGATGGAAGGCCCCTATCTCGAGTGCGACGAGGCCGTCATCAAGCCGTTTCGCCCGAAGAAATAAAAGCTGGGCGGGGATTTGCCCCGCCCTTTGCTTATTTGCGGCCGTACACCTTGACCCCGGCCCGACTCCCTTCCGAATTGCCGTATACCTCGATCCGCTTGATGCAGAGCCGGCTGCCGAGGGATTTCCACTCCGACTCCTGATCCTCTCTCAGCTCCTTGCCGAAATAGAGGGTCTTGCTGCGATCATTGCCATAAAACACTTTGACCCGCTCCAGGGTTAATTCCCGCCCAGCCTTGACCATGATGGATTTGGTCGGCCGGCAGGCGAGCATGGGAATGATGGCGGGATGATCGCCGACCCCGAGCAGAATGGTCTTGCCCAGCCGAAATTCATCATCGGCCATGGCCGGGGCGGCCAGCGCCCACAACAAGGTGGATAACAGTACGCTCTGAATGACGCGCAGACGCTTGGCGGAAAAAGAAAAAACAGATAACAAAGACATGATGCCTCCCGAAAAAAAACGGGGGGCATATTAATTCATCAAGGCTAAACCCAGCCTGTACCGGCGCCCTGCCAGGCAGGGCACCGACACTCAGGACCAGCGTTTGAAGATGAGGGAGGTGTTGATGCCGCCAAAGGCGAAGTTGTTGGACATCAGGTACTCCACCGCCAGCGTGCGACCGCTGCCCACCACGTGATCGAGCGGGGCGCAGGCTGGGTCCGGCTCGGTCAGGTTGATGGTGGGGGCAAACCACCCCTCCTGCATCATCTCCAGCGCCAGCCAGGCCTCGATGGCACCGCAAGCCCCCAGGGTATGGCCGAAGTAGCTCTTGAGGGACGAGATGGGGGTGCGGTCGCCGAAGATGGCGGCGGTGGCGTGACTCTCGGCGATGTCGCCGCGCTCGGTGGCGGTGCCGTGGGCGCTGATATAGCCGATATCCTCAGGCTGGAGCCCGGCCTGGGCCAGCGCCATCTCCATGCAGAGCTGCATGGTCTCCTGCTGGGGCTGGGTCACGTGGGCGGCATCGCAGTTGGTGGCAAAGCCCACCAGCTCGGCGAGGATGGTGGCACCGCGCGCCTGCGCATGCTCCAGCTCCTCCAGCACCAGGGTGCCGGCCCCCTCGCCTATCACCAGTCCGTCCCGCTGTCGGTCAAACGGACGCGGCGCCAGCTCCGGGTTGTCGTTCATCTGGCTGGTGGCAAACAGGGTATCGAATACCACGGCCTCCGACGGGCAGAGCTCCTCCGCCCCGCCAGCCACCATCAGGGTCTGGTAGCCGTGCTTGATCGCCTCAAAGGCGTAGCCGATCCCCTGGCTGCCGGAGGTACAGGCACTGGAGGTGGGAATGACCCGCCCGCGCAGGCCGAAGAACAGCCCTGTGTTGACCGCCGCCGTGTGCGGCATCATCTGCACATAGGTGGTGGCCGTGATGCTGGCGGTGCTCTTGTCGTTGAGCATGACCCCGAAGGCGCGGATGGGATCCGTGCTGCCGGTGGAGGAGCCGTAGGCGATGCCGGTGCGCCCGTCGGTGAGCACCGGGTTGTCCAGCAATCCCGCCTGCGCCAGCGCCAGCTCGGTGGCGACGGTGGCCAGTGCCGAGACCCGTCCCATGGCGCGGGTCTTCTTGCGCGGATAGTGGGCCGGCAGCGTGAAGTCCGGAATGGGGGCCGCCAGCCGGGTGTTGAGACCGTCGTAGATGGCCCACTCCGGCATGTTCACCACCGCATTGCGCCCCGCCTGCAGGCGGGCCCGCACGCTCGGCCAATCCTGCCCGAAGGCGGTCACCCCGGCCATGCCGGTGACTACGACTCGCTTCATACCATGCCTCCGTTGATGGAGATGACCTGGCGCGTGACATAGCCGGCGATGTCGGACATCAGATAGGAGACCAGACCGGCCACCTCGTCAGCCTGCCCCATCCGCTTGAGCGGAATGATCTTCATCGCCTCCGCCTTCACCTCCTCGTCCACCATGCCAGTGTCGATGAGGCCGGGGGCCACGCAGTTGACGGTGATCTTGCGCTTGGCAAGCTCGAGGGCCAGTGCCTTGGTGGCCCCCATGATGCCCGCCTTGGCGGCGCTGTAGTTGACCTGGCCCCGGTTGCCCATCAGCCCGGACACCGAGGAGATGGTCACGATGCGCCCGCCCCGGCGCAGGCCGATCATCGGCATGATGCAGGGCTTGAGCAGGTTGTAGAAGCCGTCCAGGTTGGTGTGCAGCACCCCGTCCCACTCCTCGTCGGTGAGGGCGGGAAAGGCGCCGTCACGGATGATGCCGGCGTTGCAGACCACGCCGTAATAGGCGCCATGCTCGGCCATGTCGGCCTCCAGTCGCGCGCGGCACCCCTCGCGATCGGCGATGTCGAATTGGAGCAGACGCCCCTGCCCGCCGGCCGCCTGCAGGCTGGCCAGGGTGGCTTCGGCGCCGGCCCGATCGCTGTGGTAGTGCACCACGATGGAAAAACCGTCGGCCGCCAGCTTGAGGGCGATGGCGCGGCCTATCCCCTTGCTGGCGCCCGTGACCAATACGCTAGAGATCATGAAGCTTCCTCAGGCTAACAAATCGGACAATTCGCCGGGGCTCGGCTGATAGGTGGAGAGCCGCGCCTGGGCACACTCCTCCCCCTCCAGCAGGATCCGGCAATCAAAACTGGCCATGCCGCCGTCTTGCAACAGGCAGCACGCCTCTATGGTGAGCAGGCTGCCGGCCGCGAAGACGGGGCGCAGGCAGCGATACTTGCGACTGCCGAGCAGCATGCCGATGCGCACCGGCTCGCCGCGCAGGCGCCCCTGCATGCCGGCCCAGGCGGCGATGGTCTGGGCCATCAGCTCGATGCCAACCCAACCCGGCAAGTTGCCCTCACCATCCAGCAGCAGGGCATGGCGGGCGCCGATACGGGTCTCGCAGCGCGCCTGCAGGGCATCCGCCGCGCAGAGCCGGTCCAGCAGCAGCATGGGGGCCTGGTGGGGCAGCAGGGTCTCGATGGCGGGCAGTGAACCTGGCTCATTCATGGTGAACGCTCCCAAACAGCAGGCTGACATTGTTGCCACCGAAGGCAAAGGAGTTGGAGAGCACCCGGGGCGCCGCCAGTGGCACCTCGCCGCTCACCAGCCGGATGGGGGCCAGCGCCGGATCCGCCGTGTCCACCCGCTGGGGCGGCAGTGGCAGAGCGCGCTCCAGCAACAGGCAGGCGAGCGCGGCCTCGATGGCTCCCGCCGCCCCCAGGGTGTGGCCGGTGAGCGGCTTGGTGGAGCTGCAGGGCACCTCGGCACCAAACAGCCGGTGCACCGCCTGGCTCTCCATGGCGTCATTGAGACGGGTGGCGGTGCCATGCAGGTTGACGTAGCCCACCTGCGCCGGCGTCAGGCCCGCCTGGGCCAGCGCCATGCGCATGGCCGCCTCGGCGCCGATACCCTCTGGATGGGGCGCCGAGATGTGCCAGGCATCGGAGGACTCCCCCGCTCCCAGCAGGGCCAGCGGCGCAGGCGTGCGGCTCAACAGAAACAGCGCCGCCCCCTCGCCGATGTTGATCCCCTGGCGCGCCTCATCAAAGGGCTGGCAGCGCGCACAGCTGAGGGACTCCAGGCTGTCAAAGCCGTTGAGGGTGAGCCCGCACAGGCTGTCGGCACCGCCCACCAGCACGGCGTCCGCCAATCCGGCCGCCAGCAGCCGCCGGCCGCTGATGAAGGCGCGCGCGCTGGAGGAGCAGGCGGTGGAGATCGTCCAGGCCGGCCCGGTCAGGCCGAGGTGGCGGGCCAGAAATTCCGACGGTGAGCCCAGCTCCTGCTGACGGTAGTCAAAGGCAGGTGGCACGGCCTCCCCGCGCCGGGCGGCGGCCACCGCCAGCTCGGCCTCGCCGATCCCGGCGGTACTGGTGCCTAGCACCAGCCCCACTCGCGCGGGGCCATGCGTTGCCAGCGCCTGATCGAGGGCGGGCCGGATCTGGGCCAGCGCCGCCAGCAGCAATTGGTTGTTGCGCGAGGCGTAGGGGGCCAGCGCCGCCGGGATGGTTGGCAACTCCCCTTCCACCCGCCCCACCGGAGTCAGCCGGCCATCCAGCAGCGGCGTCCGGTGGCGATCCAGCGGGCTGATGCCCTCTCTCTGCCAGGCCAGCAGCGCCTCGGCGCTGGCATCACGCCCCGTCCCCAGCGCCGAGACGAGGCCATAGGCGGCGATATAACAGCTCATTGGCTCAGGGTCTCCAGTTGCAGGCGGTAGTTGAACACGTGTTGCTGCAGGCCGACCGGCTCGCGCACGCCGTCGGCGTCGCGATAGCGGATCTCGGTGACCAGGGTGCCATCGGGGGCGCGCAGCCGGCGCAGCAGCCCCTCGTCACGCAGCGTCCAGCCCGGCGGCAGTTGCGGTTGCCAGCTGGCCAGCGGCCAGTAGCAGAGCATCACATCCGCCAGCACCTGGCTCACCGGTGGCATGCCGCTGGTGAGCAGCGGGCTGAGCTGGCGGGTCTCGATGCCCTGCTGGTCATAGCGCACCAGGAACAGCCGTACCCCGCTCGGGGTCAGCCCCACCAGGGTCAGCTGGTGGCCGTCCGCCTCCAGCACCGTCATCAGCTGGTGGTTGCTCTCCCCCACGCTGGCGGTCAGCAGTTGCTGGCGATAGAAGGGGGCGGCCAGCACGGGGGCCGGCAGCGTCATGACGGTCCCCTTGTCGAGATAGGCGGTGGGGGTCGGCTGGCTGCTGCAACCGGTCAGCAGCAGGACGACGAACACGAACAAGGCTTTCATGATGAGGTTGGCTCCCGGCCATGTGGCCCCGGCAACTGCGGTCGCACCCGGTCCAGTACCAGGGGCGAGAGCAGGAAGGCGGTAAAGATACCGCCGCTCAGCACCAGACCAAAGCCCGCGATGGCGGGGGTGTGACTCAGCGCCAGCAGACCGAAGGCCAGCTGGGTGGTGAGGTTGGCCAGCAGGATGGCGAGCAGGGTGGAACTCTGGCGCGCCACCCCGCTCCCGCTGTGGGCGAAGAAGAGGCCGTAGTCGATGCCGATGCCGAAGATGAGGCTGAGCGCCAGCACCCCGAACAGGGTGAGCGGCTGGCCGCAGGCGGCGAGCAGCGCCAGCCCCATGGCCAGCGCAATCAGGTTGACCAGCAGCACCCGGGCCGCTCGCGCCGCCCCCATCCGCCGCCACAGCAGCAGGGCCACCAGCGCGATGGCCACCGACAGCAGCTCCGCCAGCTTGATGCGGTAGTGGGCGAACAGCTGGCTCCACTGGCTGCGCTGATCCTGCCAGTAGACCCCTGGCTCGGCCGCCGCCAGCGCAGTCAAAGCCCCTTCATCTGCCACCCCCACCAGCGGCACCCAGATGGCAACGCGACCATCCGCCAGGGCGTGCCACAACAGGCGGCTCCCCTCGCTGACCGGGCTGGCCAGCCAGGCGGTCGGGGTCAGCCAGTGCGGCTCGCGCACGGGCGGCTGCAGCGGCAGGCCGGCCGTCTTGAGCCGACTCACCACCTCGGGCAACAGGGCCCGGATGGCGGCGGCATCCTCCTGCTGGCGCGCCAGCGAAGGCAGCCAACGGGCCAGCGAGACGAACTCCTGCAGCGCACCGCGCTGTTGCAGCTCGGCCAGCCGGCCATCGAGCCGCTCCAGCCGTTGCAGTGCCTGCTCGCCGTCCGCACCCGTCACCAGCAAGCCCTGCATGCCCCCCTGCTGGCCGGTGAGGGCCTGGATCCGCTGCTCCTGCCCCTGCAACGCCACTGGCAGAGGCTGCAGCCGGCGGATGTCGTCATCCACCTGCAACCGGCTGATGCCGAGGGCCGCCAGCAGCAGGCAGCAGAGCGGCAGACCGATGCGCAGCAGCGGGCGCTGCTGCCAGGCCAGCAGCCAGCCCTGCAACCAGCGCTGGCCCAAAAGCGGCCTTGTCGGCAGCGGGCCGGCCCAGCGCGGAAACAGGCAGAGCACGGTGATGAAGGCGCTGAACAGCCCAGCCAGTGCGCACACCGCCAGCTGCTGCAGCCCGGGGAAGGGGGCAAACCAGAGCAGGCCATAGCCGATCAGGGTGGTCAGCACCGCCAGCGACAGACTCGGCAGCAACTTGAGCCGGGTCTGGTGCGGCGTCTCGTCGTCACCGTGCAGCCGCCGCTCGCACAAGAAGTGGATGGCGTAGTCGATGGCGATGCCGATGAGGCTGCTGCTGATCACCAGGGTGAAGACGTGGATCTCGCCGAACAGGATGAGCACTGTGCCGAGCCCCCACATCAGCCCCACGCCGATGGGCAGCAGGGAGAGCAGCAGTGCCCGGGTGGAGCGAAACACGCCCCAGATGAGCAGGATGACCCCGACCATGGAGCCCAGCCCTATGGTGGAGATGTCCTGCTGGGCCAGCTGGCTGGCGTGCTGGCTGTAAAAGAGGGTGCCGCGGCGCAGCAGTTCGGCGCCGGGATAGGCCACGGCGAGGCGCTGCTCGGCCCCGGCCAGTTCGCTCAGCAGCGCCTGGTTGCGCTGGATGTCGAAGGCGGAGAGATCCAGCTCGGCGCGCACCATGTACCAGTCGCGCCCCGCCTTGTCCCGGCTCACCAGCCAGCCCTCCTTGAGCTGCATGGGGCCGCGGGCCTCGGCCAGCACCCCGGCCCGGGTCAGCAGCAGAGGGTCGCTCTGCCACTCGGCGCGGGAGACGCCGCCGAAAGGGGAGTAGATCTGGCCGAGCACCCACTGGCTCCACCCCTCGGCCCCCCCGGCGAGCCGGGCCCGGCTCGCCGGATCCAGCCGCTGCCAGGCCAGCTCGTGCAGATAGCGCTGCCAGGCGGGGGCCAGCTCGGGCTGATACCCCTTGGTGCGGGACAGGGCTGGCAGCTCGCCGAGCTGCTGCGCCCAGAAGGTGGCGGCAGCGCGCCCGTCCTGGCCGGCGGGCAGGCTCAGCAGCCAGACCAGCTGGCGATCGAGCTGCTGCAGCAGCCCCTGCTGCAGGGCCGGGTCCAGATCGCTGCGGGACTCGTGGGGCAGCAGATCCATCAGGCTGGTGTTGATGCGGCTGTGGGGCAGCTGCCAGGCAAGCACAGCAGCCAGCAGCAGACAGAGCCCGATCCAGAGGGTCCCGAGCCGGCGCCAGGTGGTTTCAGCGTGCAGCAAGGTGGGCTCTCCTCGCCCCGGCGGGAGCGGTTCGCTGGCGCAGCGGGATACTAGTGGACAGCAAAGCGGGCCTGCTCCTCAGGGGTCAATGGCAGGGGGCGCTCGCGCCAGTCGCTGAAGCGAATGCGGGTGCTGTCACCCTGCTTGTCGGCGATGAGCAGCTGATCCAGCTGCCCCTGCCCGCTCAGGGTCAGGCTGGCAAACACCTTGTCGAGCGGCGCCAGGGTCGGCACCAGCACCAGCTGCCAGCCATCCTCCGTGCTGTGAAAGTCGATGCTGAAGTAGCGGCCCAGGGTCGCCTCGTCCGAGCCGAACAGCGCCAGCAGCATCTGGCTGAACTCCAGCAGCTGGGGGTTGTCGATGACGGTGGCGGGCTGTCCCGCCATCTGCTGCACCATGCGCGTCGGCGTCAGGACAAGGGTCAGCGGGAAGGGCTTCTGCTGCTGCCACCAGAGCCCCAGATCGCGCACCAGCAGCAACTCGCCGGAGGCCTTGAGGGGCTGGCTCAGCCCCGCCACCTGCTTCTCCTGCTCGAAGCGGGCCTCCTTGGCCTGGCTCAGGGCGAGCAGCTGCTGCACCTCGGCCCGGCTCAGGGGCGCCGCCTGCAGCGGCCATGTCAGCAACAGGATCAGACCGGCCAGCAGCGGCCCCATCAGCCGGCTCACTGGCTCACCCCCAGCTTGTCCAGCAACACCTGGGGCGAGGCCAGGCACATCTCGCCGCTCGTCTTGCTCACCGCCACCTGGATGCTGTAACCCTTGCTGGTGCGGGTGCCGCTCACGGCGTCGCTCAGCAGGTAGTCGATCTTCAAGCGGTTCTGGTACTCGGTCAGGGTGGCACGCACCCGCACCCGCTGGCCGAAGCGCAGCGGTGCCAGGTACTTCATCCGGGTGTCGATGATGGGCCAGAGGTAGCCGGAGGCCTCCATCTGCGGATAGTTGTAATCGATGAGATCGAGCAGGGCACAGCGGGCCAACTCGATGTAGCGAAAGTAGTGGCCATGCCAGGCGACCGCCATCATATCCACGTCGTGGAACGGGATGGTCACCTCGACTTCGGCGCTGATCTGCCAGGGTTCTTGCTGCATGGTTGTTCTCACAAGTAGTGCCCCCGCCAGAGCGACACAGCCACCCAGTCCACGTCGTGGAACGGGATGGTCACCTCGATCTCGGCGCTGATCTGCCAGGGTTCATTCTGCATGGGTTGTCTCATCAATAGTGACCTTGTCTCAGTCCCGGTGCGACCCATAAAGGGGATAGTGGCGCAGGCGAATACGGGCGATCAGCGCCCTCAGCTCGTGCTCGAGTCCCCGGTCTTCCAGCAGCGGGGCAAACTCGGCCCGCACCTGCGTGACCATGCCGGCCAGCGCCGAGCCAAGCGGGCGGGTGAAGGGGGTGGGCCGGGCGAGGCGCAGCTCCACCCCCTGCACCGCCGCCAGCAGGCAGGCGGCCGCCACCTGCTCGGTCAGGGTCAGCACCCGCAGCGCATCACGCGCCGCTATGGTGCCCATGCTCACCTTGTCCTGGTTGTGGCACTCGGTGGAGCGGGAGAAGACGCTGGCGGGCATGGTCTGCTTGAGCGCCTCCGCAGTCCAGGCCGAGACGCCGATCTGCACCGCCTTGAAGCCGTGGTTGATCATCTGCCGCCCCTGTGGCGCGCCGGAAAGGTTGCTCGGCAGACCGCCGTTGAACTTGCTGTCCACCAGCTGGGCCAGCTGGCGATCCAGCAGGTCGGCCAGGTTGGCGACGGCCGCTTTCATGCTGTCCATGGCCATGGCGATGTGACCGCCGTAGAAGTGGCCGCCGTGCATCACGTGCTCCTCTTCGCCATCGATCAGCGGGTTGTCGTTGGCGCTGTTGAGCTCGTTTTCGATGAGCTGGCGCCACCAGGGCAGGCTGTCGGCCACCACCCCGATGACGTGGGGGGCGCAGCGCAACGAGTATCTGTCCTGCAGCCTATCGCTGTGGCGCGGCAGCTCGCCGGCCACCAGATCCGCCCTCAACCAGGCCGCGACCCCCTGCATGCCGGGGTGCGGCTTGGCGGCAAACAGCCGCTCGTCGAAGTGGAAGGCGTTGCCCCCCATGGCGACGCTCACCAGGGCGGTGATCCGGGTCGCCAGTTGCATCAGGTACTCGGTGCGGGTATAGGCGAGGCAGGCCAGCGCCGTCATCACCGAGGTGCCGTTCATCAGCGCCAGCCCCTCTTTCGGCCGCAGGGTCAGGGGAGTGATCCCTAACTCCCGATAGACCTCGGCGGCAGGGCGCAGCACACCATCATGATGGAGCTCGCGCTCCCCCACCAGCACGGCGGCCACGTAGGAGAGCGGGGTGAGATCGCCGCTGGCGCCCACCGATCCCTCTTCGGGAATGCGCGGCACCAGATCCTGCTCCAGCAGCCAGCAGAGCCGCTCGAGCAGGGCTGGGCTGACCCCGGAGACCCCCTGCGTCAGGGAGCAGAGCCGGGTGGCGAGCACGGCGCGCGCGGCATCGAGCTCGAGATCCGCTCCCAGCCCGCAGCCGTGAAAGCGGGTCAGGTGCAGCGGCAGCTCGGGCACCAGCTCGGTTGGCACCGGCCGAGTCACCGAATCGCCGTAGCCTGTGGTCACCCCATAGATGACCCCCTCTTCGGCCAGCAGGCGGTCGAGGAAGTCGGCGCCCCGCTGGATGCGGGCCATGAAGGCGGGATCCGGGTTCAATGCGGGGGTGGCACGGCGTTCAGCCAGGGCCACCACGTCTTCGATGGTCAGCGGCTTCGCGCCGAAGACAACCCTGCTCATCTCACTCTTGTTCATCGGTCAGCTGCCAGAAATCAAAAAAGTTGAACCAGTCCAGCGGGGCTCGCAGGCAGTGGTGCTGCAGGCGATCGGCATAGGCCTGTACCCGGGACGCGAGAATCTGTTGGCGCCCCTGCCGCGGCAGGGGCTGGCCATCGGCAAAGGGCTCGAAATGCACCCGAAAGCGCCCCTGCTCCTTGAGGCCGAACATCAGGTAGACGGGGCAGCCCAGCACGCTGCTGAGCACGAAAGGGCCGAGGGGAAACGGCGCAGGCGCGCCGAGGAAATCGGCCCAGATCACCCGCTTCTCCCGGGTCACCGAGGTGCGATCGCCGACGATCACCACCCACTCTCCCTGCTCCAGCTTCTCCTTGAGCAGGATGGCGGTATCGGCCCCCAGCTCCTGCACCTGGATGAGATTGAGGTGCGAATCCGGGTTGATCTGCTTGAGCAGGGCGTTGAAGCGGGCCGCGTGGCGGGTGAACACCAGCGCATTGATGCGCAGCCCCTGCTTGCGACTGCCAAGGGCCCGGCACAGCTCGAGGTCCCCGAGGTGGGAGCCCAGCAGCAACACTCCCTTGCCACTGTTGATGGCGGCCTGGTAGTGCTCAGCCCCCACCAGCTCAACCTGCTGCTCGGTGATATCTCCGCGCCAGCCCGCCAGCTTGTCGAGGGCCGCCTCGCCAAAACGCAGGAAGTGGCGAAAGCTCGATCTCGGCTCGGCGGGCAGCGCAACGCCTTGCGCGTTGGCGAAGGTCTCGAGCCGGGCCAGATAGGCCCGGGATGCCTCCCGCTGGGCGCGGCCGGTCAGCCAGAAGTAGCCGATGACCGGATAGAGCAGCAGGGAAAACCCGCGCCGCCCCAGCAGGCGGTAGCTGGCCAGCATGATCTGCATGCCGAGCAGTGAGCCCCGCTCCGGGGTGCGCGACCAGTGGGTGCGCCGCTCGCGCCACAGCCGGGTCAACCGGGCGCCGAGGCGAGCCGGCCAGCGGCAGAGGCGCAGCAGCAGATCCCACAGCAGGCGGCACACCAGCCGGGTGTGCATCCAGGAGATGTCTAGGTTGTCGCGAAAAAGCCGAAAGTGGGAGCGGCCGTCGACGGGATAGATGACCCGGGTCGGCACGAAGCGCATCGGCACCCCGGCCCAATGCAGGCGCACCATCACCTCGGTGTCAAAATCCATCCGCCGGCCGAGAGCCACCCGCTCCAGCAGGGCGCAGGTGGACGCCAGCGGATAGACCCGAAAGCCACACATGCTGTCCTTGATGGCGAACGACAGCGTCTCGATCCAGACCCAGACATGGGTGATGTAGCGGCCGTAGAGGCGCCCCTTGGGCACGGAGTCGTCGTAGAGCGGGCGACCGGAGACGAGCGCCGCCGGGTGCTGGCGCGCCTCCGCCAGCAGGGCCGGCAGATCCGTCAGATCGTGCTGGCCGTCGGCATCCACCTGCAGGGCGTGGCTGAACCCCAGATCATGGGCGCGGCGCAGCCCCGTCATCACGGCGCCCCCCTTGCCCTGGTTGTGAGAGTGGCGCAGCAGGCTGACCCAGGGGTGCTGGGCGGCCAGCGCATCGAGCGCGGCGGCGGCGACGGGCTCGCTGCCATCGTCGACCAGCAGGCAGGGCAGCTCGAATTCGGCCAGCCGCGCCAGCACGGCGGCCAGTGGCCCGGCATGGTTGTAACAGGGAATCAGAAGGCAAGGGTTCATGGGGTCAGCCGCACCCGTCCGCTGCTCGCCGGCTCGTCGTCGAGCTGGTAGCTGAAGAGGAGCGGGCCCTTGTCCGCCTGCCACTGCAGGCTCAGGCTGCACTCGGCCCCGGGGCGCAGCGGGCGCTGGAACTTGAGCTGATCCACCCCGTGAAACGGCTGCGTGAGATTGAGCCGGCTGGCGGCGTAGTGCATCACCCAGTGGATCTGGGTCACCCCGGGCAGCAGGGGCGCGCCGGGAAAGTGCCCCGCAAACCAGGGCAGTGCGGGATCGAGTCGCAGCCGCAGGCGCACGCCATCGGCCAGCACCTCGCAACCCAGCTCGGTCGGCAGCGTGTCAGCGGACAGGCTCATCGAACAGCTCCTTGAGTTGTAGCCAGGGGCGCTTGCCCTGGGCGTTGACGGGCATCTGCACGACCCGGCGCACGCTGCGCGGCAGGGCGACCGGCTCGAGCCAGGGGCGCAGCTGCTGGCGCAGGGCCAACAGGAAGCGCCCCTGACCGAGCTCGTCCCAGCGGGCGGCCCCCAATTCGCTTAGCACCAGCACGGCGCCGAGGATCTGGCGCTGACCCTGCTGCAGCGGCAGCACGGCGGCCGATTCCACCTCCGCCAGCGCCTGCAGGCGCGCCTCCACCTCGTCGAGGGAGATGCGCTTCTCCTCCAGCTTGACGATCCTGTCCTGGCGTCCCAGCAGCTCGAAACCCTCCTCGTGCAGGGTGATGCGGTCGGCGCAGGCCAGCCAGTCGCCCTCTGCCAGGAAGGGGGAGCGCAGCAGCAGGCCCTGCTCCGGGCCGACCCGCACCTCGATCCCAGGCAGCGCCGTCCAGGGGGTCTGCTCCCGGTGGCGCTGGCGCCAGCCAATGCCACCGGTCTCGCTGCTGCCGAAGATCTCTACCGGCAGCTGGCCGAAGAGCGCCCGGGCTTGCCGGGCATCTTCCAGCTGCAGGGGGCCGCCGGAGGAGACGATCAACCGGCAACCGGTGGCGGGCATGGCCGGATCGAGCCGACTCAGAAACGCAGGAGAGGCGATCAGACACCAGGGGGCGCCTTGCGCCGCCAGCTGCTCCGGGTAGTCGATGGTGCGGCGATCGAACGGGCGGCCGAGAGCCAGCGGCAGCAGGATGCGAAACAGCAGGCCGTAGATGTGCTGGTGGCTGACGCTGGCCAGCACCCGGGCATCGGCCAGTCGCTCGCCCCACAGTGCCATCTGCACCCGCAACTCGGCCTCCAGCTGGGGCCAGGCCTTGGGGATCGCCTTGGGCTCGCCGGTGGAGCCGGAGCTGAACAGGGTGATATCCAGGCGTGCGGGCGCAAAATCCGCAAGATCACCGTGCACGGCATCCAGCCCTTCGTGGGCATCGGCCAGCGGCAACCTGAGCTGAGGCACGACAAGTGCCGCCCCCGGCAGCTCGGAGTCGGTGAGCAGGCCGTCAAACTGGCTCTGCAGTTCCTGCAGGCCGGCCAGCCGCTGATGACCCGGCAGGATCGCCTGATAGCCGCCGAGGGCACAGGCGAGCAACGCTTGCGTGAACAGCAGGCTGTCGTCGAAGCAGAGCGCCCAGCGCGCGCCTGGCCGGCCGGCGCCGTCGTGACGGGCCATGGCCCTGGCCAGTTGCAGGCTGGCGTGGCGCAGCTCGGCCAGGGTCACCTCCCCCTGCGGGCCGAAGGCCACCGGCTGGGCACCATCGCGCTGCCAGAGGGCTTGCAGCAGGCTCATGGGGTCAGCCTCTTGAGCAGGCGGCGACGCACCAGGTACTCCCCGCCCATCAGGCAGCCCATCAGGAGGTAGCTGATGAAGCCGTTGTAGAGGCTCCAGAGCGCCAGATCCCCGTGCCAGATGGTGAAGGCCGCCAGGGCGCCGTTGATGACGAAGAAGCCGCACCAGACCTGGGTCACCCGCCGGGTGTAGCCGATGGCCGCGGCCGGCAAAGCGGGATCCTGCAAGCGGGCCAGCCGCTCCACCAGGCTCATGGGGCGGGTCAGGCTCCAGCCAAACAGGCAGAGCAGCGCCAGGCTCACCGCCAGCGGGTAGTAAAGCAGCCAGTGCCGGGCGCTGAACAGAGCGCAGAGCAGGGTCAGCCCCAGCCCGATGCAGGCCAGCAGGCGCCCCAGCCAGAGCCACTCCGGCAGCGGGCCGAACCGGACCCGCCCCTTGAGCAGGCCGGGCAAGAGTCGCAGCGAGAAGATGAGCAGCAGACCGAGCAGCAGCGGGGTTTGACCGGCGTGGGTCAGCCCCCAGTAGACCGCCAGCGGGTAGAGCAGCAGGGCACCACCGGCCAGCCAGGAGAGCCAGCGCATCATGGCAGGGCTGACACCGGCATCAGGCGTCGGCCAGCAGACGCTCGACCGCATCCACCACGTCGTTGACGCTGCGCACCGACTTGAACTCTTCCGGCTTGATCTTCTTGCCGGTCAGCTTCTGCAGATGCACCACCAGATCGATGGCATCTATGCTGTCGAGCTCGAGATCCTGATAGAGGCGGGCCTCGGGAGTGACGGCCTCTTCGTCGACTTCGAACAACTCGACGAGGGCGGCCTTGATCTGGGCAAAGATATCGTCGCGGGTCATGGCTCAGGCCTCCCCTTTCGACTGGGCCTGCACCAGGGCCACCAGGGCCGCAACGGAGGCAAAGTGGCGACGGGTGTTCTCATCCTCGGCGGAGAGGACGATGCCGTAGCGGCCCTTGATGGCAAGGCCCAGCTCCAGCGCATCGATGGAGTCCAGCCCCAGGCCGTCCCCAAACAGCGGGGCCTGGCTGTCGATGTCGTCAGGGGTGAGCCCCTCGAGGTTGAGGCTGTCGATGATGAGTTGTTTTATCTCTAGATGCAGGTCTTGCATAACTGTTCCATATGCTGTCATTGGGGCCCGGGTTGCAGGGCCCGGGTGAGAAACCGGGTCAACTGGCGAGCGGCCAGCGCACTGCTCTGGCCAGCGGCGACCACCTCGTCCGCCGCCACTTGCTGCAGGAATTCTATGGTGAAAGTCGGCTTATTTTCCGGGATCTTGAACCATTTGTCCTGCTTGGTGAGAAATCGGGTGCTGCAGTGGATCCGCACCAGTTGCAGCGGCACCTGGCTGCGCACCGCCAACTGGGCCGCGCCGCGCTGCAGCTTGATGGGTTCGCCCGGGGTAGTGCGGGTCCCTTCCGGGAAGATCAGCAGCAGGCCGCCGGCCCGGATCCGCGCCATGCACAGGGCCAGCAGATCCTCCCCCGCCACGTTGGGCAGGTAGTCGGCCGCCCGCACCACGCCGCCGATGAAGGGGTTGCGCCAGAGTGACTGCTTGACGATGCAGTCGCACACCGGCATCTCGGCCGCCAGCATGACGTAGTCGAGCAGGCTGGGGTGATTGGCCACCACCAGGGCGCCACGCAAATCGGCGGGCATGCCGCTGACGCGATAGTCGAGCACCCCCCAGCCGCGCAGCATGGCGAGAAACAGCCGGAAACTGTGGCGGATGGTGAGCTGGGCCAGGGTGCGCCGCCGCTCCCCGCGCAGACAGAGCGCCAGCAAGGGGAACCAGAAGAGGGAAAGCAGCAGGCCGCCCACCCCGAACAGGGTGAAGCCAAGCGCCGTGCCGATCAACCGCCAGGCCCGGTTCAGCAAGCTTGCCATGTCCACTCCTGACGGTCATCGCCGAGGATCAGGGTCGGCTCGCCTAGCAGCAGGGCGCGCCACAAGGCGAGGCTCTGGGACCGCGGGCGGGCAGCGTCAACTGCGGGGCTAACTCCCTCGCAGCGCCACTGCTCACCTGCCTCCAGCACCAGTCCCAGCGCGTGGGGCGGCGCCTCCTCCGCCAGCCAGGGGCGATGAAATTCGGGCACAGGCCCCTCGAAGGCCACCAGCAGCACCCGGCGAGCGCCGGCCTGCAGGGCGCCGACCGCTTCGATGAGGCCTGCCATCAAGCTGTTCTCACCCGCGGCCAGCGAGCTCATGGGGATGGCGGCCTTGCCCTGGATGGAGCAGAGCCCGGCGGCGGTGTTGTGCACCGACATGGAAAAATCGGTGGGGGAGAGCGCCTGCCCGTCTGCCAGCGCCTGCAGCAGCGTCATGGAGCGGGCCAGCTCGCCGTGGCGGCTGACGAAGATGGCACTGTCTACCTGGTGGCGGGCCAGCAGGCTCAACCCCACCTGCACCGCCAACCGTGAGCCCTGGCTCAGGCGGCGCGCCATCATCATGGGCAGCAAGGGAGTGGCGGGAAACGGCGGGTCGACGGGCCAGCGCCCCTGCTGCGCCCACGCCTGCCAGGCGGCCTCATCGGCCAGACCGGGTGACAGCGCCTGACTATCCAGCAGCGAGAAAGAGAGCATGTTGCAGGCGACCTGTCCTTAAAACCGTGGTGGGAGCGAAGAGCATAAAAGGCACTCACCCGACGGGCAGTGCCTGCGCCATGGTATTGAATGACGTCATCAGGTGAATACCGGGCGGATAATACCATTATTCATCAAAAATAATAGCCAGCCCGGATTATCCACCGCCTTGGTGATTGAAAATAAACAATTTGTGTTGTCTCATTGCCACGCTCAATTGATGAATATCCTTCTCAAGGAAAATATTATGAAGATTATTAATAAAATATCCCTGCTGCTGGCCTGTGCCCTGCTGGCCGCCTGCTCCACCAGCCAGCCCATCCGCAATATGGCGGCCAATCCGGTGCCATCCAACCTCACCGAGGAGCAGGTCGCCAACGCCATTATTACGGCGGGTATCAGCAAGAGCTGGGTAATGCGCCAGGAGCAGCCGGGACTAATTCGGGGCCAAGTCAATGTGCGTCAGCATCAGGCGGTGATCAATATTCCCTACAGCGCTCGCGATTATTCCATCAATTATGTGAGCAGCGTCAATCTGGACGACAAGGGCAAGGGCAGCATCCACCGCAGTTATAACCGCTGGGT
This sequence comes from Aeromonas sp. FDAARGOS 1408, assembly GCF_019048665.1. Classification (NCBI taxonomy): domain Bacteria; kingdom Pseudomonadati; phylum Pseudomonadota; class Gammaproteobacteria; order Aeromonadales; family Aeromonadaceae; genus Aeromonas; species Aeromonas sp. FDAARGOS 1408. The sequence continues at coordinate 3,176,505 of NZ_CP077394.1, forward strand.
ACTGGGTCTGAACCAGGCCATTCAGCTGGAACTCGCCCGCGCGCAGAGCCGCTGATCCGGCAGGAGCCCCCCGTGAATCACTATCAGACAGACCCCTACAACGCGCTGGAAGCCATCAGCGAGGCCCAGAAAATCGCCTTCGGGCCCATGCTGTTTCAGGCCAGCTGGTGCCTGCGCGAAACCGGGGTGCTGGCCTATCTCGAGACCCGTGGCCAGCGGGGGGCACCACTGGCCGACATCGCCCAGGCATGCGAGCTGAGTGAATACGGCGCCGGCGTGCTGCTGGACATGGGGCTCGGCGGCGGGCTCTGCTACCTGGCCGAGGAGCACTATGTGCTGGGGCGGGTCGGCAAGTACCTGCTGAACGACACCATGAGCCGGGTCAATCTCGACTTCACCCAGCACGTCTGCTACCAGCCCCTCGCCCACCTGCTCGACGCCATCCGCAACGGCACGCCGGCCGGCCTGCAGGAGTTCGGCCCCTGGCAGACCCTCTATCCGCACCTGAGCGAGCTGCCCGAGCCGGCCCGCCGCAGCTGGTTCGCGTTCGATCACTTCTACTCCGACTGGGCCTTCCAGCAGGCCCAGGACAAGGTGTTCGGCTACGAGCCGCGCCATCTCTACGACCTGGGTGGCAACACCGGCAAATGGGCCATCGCCTGCGCCAAACGGGATCCGGCGCTGCAAGTCACCATCCTGGATTTGCCCGAGCAGCTGGCACTGGCTCGCCGCAACATCGAGGAGGCGGGGCTGACGGCGCGGGTACAGGGTCACCCGGTGGATCTGCTGCAAGCGGGCACCCTGCCCGGCGAGGCGGACATCTGGTGGATGAGCCAGTTCCTCGACTGCTTCAGTCACGAGCAGATCGTCGCCATCCTGAACCGGATACGGCTGGCCATGAAGCCGGACGCCCGGGTCTGCATCCTGGAGCTGTTCTGGGACCGCCAATCCTTCGAAGCCGCCAGTTTCAGTCTCAACGCCACCTCCCTCTACTTCACCTGTCTGGCCAACGGCAACAGCCGCTTCTATCACTCCAAACAGCTTTATCAGTGCCTGCGCGAGGCCCACTTCCACGTGGAAGCCGAGCACGAGATCCCGGGCCCGGGCCACACCCTGCTGGTTGCCCGCCCGTTGCACACGAGGCCATAATGCCGCCATCGGCATAACGATGATGAAACGAGAAGGAGCACGGCATGAGGCGTGACTGCATGGCCCTGATGGCCCTCGGCCTGGTTCTGGGCAGCCTGCTCGGCGGCTGCGCCGACATCAAGGAGGCGGGCAGAACCGTGGGGCACACCACCCGTAACGTGACCCGCGAGATTGGCCACACCACCCGGGACGTGACCCGCGAGATAGGTCACGGCACCCGGGACACCGTCAAGAAGGTCGGTGATGAGCTGAGCAAATAGAAACAGGGGCCGACAGGCCCCTGTTTTCATCAGCGTCATGGGTGAACTCAGTTGCTCCACATGGCCATCAGCTGGGACTCCATGGCCTCTTCCTGCTCATCCGGCAGCTCGGCGAAGAAATCGAGCCCGGTCTGCTGCTCCACCTCATCCACCGTCACTATGTAATCCGCCAGCCGGCTGGCCGATACATTCTCCTGCGGCAGGATGAAGGCGATCGCCTCTTGGTTGGCCACATCCATCACCACCCGGTAGTAGGCGTGGGGCACGGTCACACCGTTGCCGATGGAGGCATCCGAGTTGGTAAAGATGGGGCCGGTGATCACATAGACATCCTGATAGGCGATGGCCCACTGCCGGGTCTTCTCCTCCAGGATGCGCCAGGCCCCCTGGTTGAGCGCCGGCAGCTGCGGGGTCATGTTGGTCAGCAGGAAGCTCTGCTTCATGGTGGTGGCGGTGGAGCGCATGTCCGCCGCGGGCGCCTGGTGGCCACGGTCATAACCGGAGCCCTTGTAGTCGGCCAAAGTGGCGCGGAACTGCACCGGCACCTCCTTGTCCTCGGCAAAGGCATCCTTGCGCGGCACCTGACCCTGGGCGCTGGCGGCCGTCATCCGATAAGAGACCCAGTCAGAGACCTTGGTGTCGTAGTTGTAACCGGCGGCATAGCCGTCCCGGCACAGCAGTTGACTGGATTGGCTGGGCACCCCGAGCTTGACGTGATCCTTGCATTGGAAGCCCGCAGCCAGGCTCGGGAAGGTGGTGAGAGTGAATCCGATAGCCAGAACTAATTTATTGATATTATTCATTATTATGCCACTCCTTGTGTTAGGCGGAGTGATTTGACACCAGGTCAGATGAGTAAGGCAATCGAACGAATTGTGAGCGTGTCGGAAATGTGAAGAGGGCTGCAAATCGATAAAATCGCCGTCGCCAGCTGGGGGATTGTCATCCCTTTGTCATTGTGTAGTGCAGTAACTTCGAGAGGCTTATCAGATAGATAGGAACAAAAAAGCGGAGCCGGTGGCTCCGCTGCAATCATCACGCCCGCTCAGCTCTTGACCTGAGGCCTGGGGGTATCGGGCTGGGAGGGTGGCAGGATCGGCAACACGATCTGCGGCTGCTCGCCGGTCAGGCTCTTGAGGTAGGCGGTCATGTCGTCCGCCTCCTGCTCGCTCAGGGTCTGGCCGAGCTGGATGTCCGCCATGACCTGCACCGCCTCCTTCAGATCCCACACGGAGCCGTCGTGGAAGTAGGGGTAGGTCAGCTCGATGTTGCGCAGGGTCGGCACCTTGAACCAGCCGATGAACTGCTTCTCGCCGGTCACTCCACCGCGTCCCTGGGCCGGGTTGTCGGTCTTGAACGGCTTGACCAACCCCATCTTCTGGTAGGAGTTGCCGCCGATGGCCACCCCGTTGTGGCAGGCGGTGCAGCCCTTCTCCTTGAACAGCTGATAGCCCTTCAGCTGCTGCGCAGTCAGCGCCTTGGCATCCCCCTTCAGCCAGCGATCGAACGGCGCGTTGGGAGTGACCAGGGTCTCCTCGAAGGCGGCTATGGCATCGGTCACCTCGTCGATGCCGAAGTCCGCCTTGCCGTACACAGCGCTGAAGCGGGCCCGGTACTCGGGCAGGGTGTGCAGGGTCTCCACCGCCAGCTTGTGGCTGAAGGCCATCTCCAGCGGGTTCTCGATGGGGCCTGCCGCCTGCGCCTGCAGATCCTTGGCGCGCCCATCCCAGAACTGCACGAAGTTGAGGCTGGAGTTGAGCACGGTGGGCGAGTTGATCGGCCCCTCCTTCCACTTGTGGCCGAGGGAACTGACCTGGTTGTCTACCCCGCCGGTCGCCAGGTTGTGGCAGGAGTTGCAGGAGATGGCGTTGGATTTCGAGAGCCGCGGCTCGAAAAACAGCATCTTGCCCAACTCGACTTTTTCCGGTGCGCTCACCTTGGCTGCTTCCACTGCCTGGATAGGCTCGTTCGCCCACCCCATCCCTGGCAGGCCCAGCGCCAGCAACAGATAATATTTATTCATTTTTTATCTCTCCCTTGTGGCTGTGCATAACAGCAGCCTCAGCCTGCCCGGGAAAGCCTGTGCATTATTTGTTCAAGATCAAATGAGACCAACAAAAACCACATTTAAAACAATGAATTAGTTTATTACGGACGGAATAATGGCGGGGACTTGCGCGGCAAAAAAGAGCTGAATTCTGATGAGTGAATTATGAACAAATTCATCCGCGATGACAGCCAATTAATTAGATTGCTGTCATTGAATAAAGCGATTATTCAATATGCAGGCGTGACCGCCCATTATTTAGATTCATATTAAATGCATCATAAATATCATCGGCGCTCACCCAGCCAATAATAACAATAGCGTCTGACCTTCTGTATCCCGCAATTCAGATGATGCCTTCCGTTATTTCCTCGTCAGTGCAGGAAACGGATCGCCGTGCTTTTCAATCAAGATAAGGATGCATGATGAAAGAGTCCCTGTTGGCCGCCGCCCTGTTGCTCTGCCCCACCGCCTTCGCCGCCACCCCGCACTGGGAATACAGCGGCGAGGCCGGCCCGGCAAAATGGGCCAGCCTGACCCCGGAATTTGGCCAGTGCGCGGGCAGCAACCAGTCGCCGGTCAATCTCTCGGGTCTGGTCAAGGCCGAACTGGCCCCGCTGCAGTTTCACTACCTGGCGGGGGGCCGCAGCGTCACCAACAACGGCCACACGGTGCAGGTCGACTATGCCCCGGGCAGCAGCCTTGAACTCGACGGCATGCATTTTGAGCTCAAGCAGTTCCACTTCCACGCTCCCAGCGAAAACCTCATCGAGGGCCACTCCTATCCGCTGGAGGGTCACCTGGTCCATGCCAATGACCAGGGGGAGCTGGCGGTGGTGGCGGTGATGTTCGAGCCGGGCCAGGCCAATGGGGCCCTGAGCCAGGTCTGGCAATCCTTGCCAGCCAAGGCGGGGGAGCATCACCAGCTCAAGGAGGCGGTCTCGGCAGAGCAGTTGCTGCCCGCCAAACGGGACTACTACCGCTTCAGCGGCTCGCTGACCACCCCGCCCTGCTCGGAAGGGGTGCGCTGGCTGGTGATGAAACAGCCGGTGCAGGTAAGTCAGGCCCAGATCGATGCCTTCAAGGCGGTGATGCACCACCCCAACAACCGACCCGTCCAGCCCCTCAACGGGCGCCTGGTGCTGCAGTGACAGGGCAGCCGATCTGACAATAAAAAGAGGGCCAGTCGGCCCTCTTTTTCATTCGTCGCATCGCATTACAAGCTGGCTGCGATGCGCGCCCCCAGCGCCGCGTTGTTCAGCACCAGCTGGATGTTGGCCGCCAGGGAGTTGCCGCCGGTCAGCTCGCACACCCGGGCCAGCAGGAAGGGGGTGGACGCCTTGCCCTTCACTCCCTGCTCGTCCGCCTCCCGCAGTGCCTGGGCAATGGCGGCATCGATGTCGGCCTTGGGCATGGCAAACTGGGCCGGAATGGGGTTGGCCACCACGGCGCCGCCGGCCAGCCCCAGCTCCCACTTGAGGCGCAGCGCCTCGGCGATGGCCGCCGGGCTCTCGAGGCGGTAATCCACCTTGAAGCCGCTCTCGCGGGTGTAGAAGGCGGGCAGCTCCTCGGTCTGGTAGCCGATCACCGGCACCCCCTGGGTCTCCAGGTACTCCAGGGTCAGACCGATATCGAGGATCGACTTGGCGCCGGCGCAGACCACGGCCACCGGGGTCTGGGCAAATTCCTGCAGGTCGGCGGAGATGTCGAAGGTCTCCTGGGCGCCGCGATGCACGCCGCCGATACCGCCGGTGGCAAACACCCGGATCCCGGCCATGGCGGCAATGATCATAGTGGAGGCAACCGTGGTCGCCCCCAGCCCCTTGTTGGCCAGCACGAAGGGGATGTCGCGGCGGCTGCACTTGGTGGCGGCGTGGCCGGCCCGACCCAGCGCCTCCAGCGCCCCCTCATCCAGACCCACCTTGAGGCGGCCATCGATGATGGCGATGGTGGCCGGCACGGCGCCGTTGTCCCGCACCACCTGCTCCACCTGGCGCGCCGTCTCCACGTTCTGTGGATAGGGCATGCCGTGGGAGATGATGGTGGACTCCAGGGCCACCACAGGCTTGCCGGCGGCCAGGGCTTCGGCGACGACCGGTTGGATATCGAGGTAAGCGTTCAACATGGGTACTCCTCCAGCATGCGTTCAACGGCGGCCTTGGATAGGCCGGAAAAGACGGTATCGGGACAATTGACGGTAAGGGCGGCGCAGCCGAGGGCGAAACGGGTGGTCTCGACGATGTCCTGCTCCTGCAACCAGGCGTGGGCCAGCCCTGCCATGAAGGCATCGCCGCCGCCGGTCACGTTGACGACCGGGCTGCCGAGCACGGACAGATGGCCCTGGCACTCCCCGTCGCTATAAAAGATCCCCTGATCGCCGAGGCTCAGGAACAGCCGCTGCACCCCGGCGCGGTGGAACCAGGCCGCCGCCATGGGCCAGGTGTCGGGCCCGGCGATGCGCAAGCCGCACAGCTGCTCCGCCTCGCTGCGATTCGGTTTGAGGGTGTGGATGCGGTGCAGCCAGGGGCGGATCTTCTCCACCTTGGCCACCGAGACGGTGTCCACGAAGATGGTGTGCTCCCCCTGACGCTCGAACAACCAGTCGAGGGTGTGGGTGGCGAGGTTGGTGTCGAGCAGCCAGAGCCGGGCAGCCCCGAGAAAGCCGCTCAGGGGGGCGAGCCGGGCCGGTGTGAGCTGGTCGATGATCCCCATGTCGTTGACGGCGCAGCTCATTTCGCCGCTGCCATCGTGCAGGCTGAGGTAACAGGAAGTGGCCTGACCGTCCAGCACCAGCACCTGACGCACGTCGACGCCAGCGCGCTGGCTCACCTCCAGCAGGTGGTGGCCGTACTGATCGTTGCCCACCGCGGTCAGCAGCCGGGTGTCGGTGCCGAGCCTCGCCAGGTTCTCGGCGATGTTGCGCCCCACCCCACCGGCGGAGGTGCGCACCCGGCCCGGGTTGGAGTCGCCGATGCGCAGGTTGTCGTGGCTGCAGCCGCAGATATCCATGTTGGCACCGCCGATCACCACGGCGTAGGGCCCTTCCCGCAGCACATAGCCGCGCCCCTGCACATAGCCCTGACGCATCAGGCTGGAGATGTGGCTCGCCAACGCCGAACGGCTGATGCCGAGCCTGTCCGCCAGCTCCTGCTGGGCAATCATGGGATCCTGGCGCAGTAGGGCGAGGATCTCTTGCTCACGTTCCGTCATAGACAAACATCCAGTTACAAACGTTTGTCTATTATTTCCGAAAAACGTTTACCCGCCATCACCTCGTGCAAAAATTGTCGGCTTGCGCACAAAAACTCGGCGGATGGCTGCAAGCGACGCTCGGCCATCGTGCGTCACTTTTCCTGCGCCTGACGGCGAGTGCGGCTTATAATGCGGCCGCCACAGAGGAGAGCGAGATGAGAGAGTCAGATCACGAATGCCTGCCACCACAGGGGGATGAGTCAGCACCGCATGGCGACGCAGGCTATTGCTGCATCGGGCTGGTCAACCCCAAGTCACCGGAGAACGTGGGGGCCGTGATGCGGGCCGCCGGCTGCTATGGGGCGGATGAGGTCTACTACACGGGGACCCGCTTCGAGCTGGCGCGCCGTTTCGTCACCGACACCAAGCAGATGGTGGAGCAGATCCCCCTGCTCGGTGTCGACGATCTGATGGCCATGGTGCCGGACGGCTGCACCCCGGTGCTGGTGGATCTGATCGAGGGAGCCACTTCGCTGCCGGACTATGTACACCCGGCGCGCGCCTTCTACATCTTCGGCCCCGAAGACGGCACCCTGGAGCCGGCCCGCTTCAAGGCGGTGAAAGAGGTGATCTACGTACCGACGCACGGTTGCATGAATCTGGCCGCCTCGGTCAATGTGGTCCTCTACGATCGACTAGCCAAGCAGCTGCGCGGCAACTCGGCAAGCTGACAGAAAAGTTCCTGAACAGGTAACCAGCCCTCCCCGACGCAGGGCGTTTTAGTTGCCAGGCTTTAGCCGCTGCTCCTGCTCTTCGATAAAACCGCGGTAGTAGTCGTGCAACCGATAGCGTCGGTAGATTTCGGCCAGGGTGCCGTGCCGCACCAGGTTGACCATGCCCTGATCCCAGAGCTGCTGCAGGGTGTGCCCCTTCTCGGTGTCGGCAAAGATGGGGTAGGTCGGGATCCAGCGCAGGAAGGTACGATGCATGTTGGCAGGAATGGAGTCCTCCGAGTAGAGCACCCCGGCAGTCAGATAGTAACGGTAGCGCTCCTTGGCCAGCAGTTGCAGCGCCATGTCGTGGCTGTCTATCTCGTGCCAGCGCATGGAGACCGGGATGTACTTGTCAAAGGCCCAGCCCCGCAGCCACACCACCCCCTGCCCCTTGAGGCTCGACTCGCCCAGCCACTGGGGCTGCCACTTCTTGAGCATCAGCACCGTCAGGTCATCGGCCGAGGCGGGATAACGGGGCTGCAGCACGCCACTCACCTCATCCCGGTAGACTCCCATCGCCATGTCGCCCCCCTGCTGGGCGATCACCGCCAGCGCCCGCTTGTAGGGCACGATGCGGGGGATGACCTCGTAGCCATTGGGCTGGTAGATGGCGCGCACTATGTCCAGATAGATGCCACGCCCATCCCGCTGGCAAAAACCCGGCCAGTCATCGCAATAGACATTGAGGGGATCGGCCCGACCGGGCCAGCAGAGCAGCAGCAATACCCATGAAAGCAGCAAACGAACCATGTCTTGACTATTTCTCCGGAGGCGAACGCTGTCACCCATCGAGCCGGCCTATCTGGCAAGGGTGCACAGGCCATATCCCATGATATGAAGATCCGTCGGCAAAGCACCACTTTTTACCGGTTTTGCGAGCGAGTCGAGGGTTATTGCCGACCGAATGGGTATTATTGACAATGAGATTCATTAGTAACCCAACCATAGGGGAGCCTTCATATGCCATCCATCAAAACCCTGCTCTGCCCGGTCGATTTTTCCCAGATGTCGCAAGCCGTGCTCGACTATGCCGTATTCATGGCCCAGAGCCATCAGGCCGAACTCAAACTGGTTCACGTGGTGGACCAGCTGCACGGCTTCGACAGCTACAAGATCCTGCACATGACCGCCATCGAGATCACCCACGAGATGGAGCGTCAGGCCAAGAGCCAGATGAAGGAGCTGATCGCCAGCCTGCCCATTCCGGCCACCTTCGAGGTACGCTTCGGCCGCGCCGCCGACGAGATCGTCGTGCAGGCCAAAGAAGAGAAGGCCGATCTGGTGGTGATGGGCAGCCACGGCCGCTCCGGCATCAGCCACCTGCTGGTGGGCAGCGTCGCCGAATCCGTGGTCCGTCACGCCCCCTGCCCCGTGCTGGTGGTGCGCAAGTAATCCATCACCCGAAACAAAAAGGCCAGCATATGCTGGCCTTCTTTTTTGGCTCTAAGGCAAGCCTCAGCCGTGAGCGTAGATGACGCTGCCCCCCTTGATTACGTCGATGATGGCCCTGGACTGCTCCTTGGGCAGCGCCGGGCAACCCCAGCTGCGCCCCAGCTTGTCATATTTGAGCAGATAACGGGGACTCGCATAGTCGGCGCCGTGCACGACGATGGCCCGCTTGCGGGCATTGCTGTTCTGGCCCGGGCTCAGGCCGTCGAGGCGCAGCGAATAGCCGTGCTTGCCCTGATAGGTTTCGGCGGTGCGATAGACCCCGAGCGAACTCTTCATGGAGTTGAACTGGTTGGAAAACTGGCGGGCGTCCCGCTCACCCGAATTGCGGCCATGGCTGACCCAGGTGTGATAGAGCAGCTTGTGGCGTTTCACGTCGATGACAAACAAGCGGCGCTGGGTTGAGGGTTTGCTGTAGTCGATGATGGTGAGAATGGGTTTGCGCTTGTGGCGCACACTCTGGTAACTGCTGAGAGCCTTGCGAAACACCTGTTTGTCGAGCTTGCCGGCCAGCCCCAGCTGGCGATAGAGATCCTGATCCCAGCTGGCGTGGCTGCTGCTGCTGAAACAGAGCGCCCCCAGCAACAGTGGCACGCTCAGCCACAGCGCTCCCCAGCGCTTTATCCAATCTGTCTGCTTCATCCTTGAATCTGCTCCCGTTTTTGTTGCTAGCAAAGTGTGCAAAATATCGCCACACCCTGCTGGATAGTTATATGCAAGCCCCTGATAGCCCGCAAGAAAAAAGCAAAAAAATGCCGACCAGAGTCGGCATTTTCACACAGGGCAAAAAGGGGGCTCAGGCGCGGCTCAGATAATCCGCCAATCCCACCCATTTGTAGCTGGTGAGCTCGGTCAGCCCCATGGGGCCACGAGCGTGCAGCATCTGGGTCGATACCGCCACCTCGGCGCCGAGACCAAACTGGCCGCCATCGGTGAAACGGGTGGAGGCGTTGACGTAGACAGCCGCCGAACCGGCGCCGTTGACGAAACGCTCGGCATTGGCCAGATCGTTGGTGAGGATGGCATCGGAGTGACCGGCATTGTGCTCGCGCATATGGGCCAGCGCCTCATTCACGTCCGCCACCAGCTTGATCCCCAGGGTCAGCGAGAGCCACTCGGTATCGAAGTCTTCCGGGCCGGCGGCACGCAGGCTGTCGGCGCCCGCCAGCAGCGGCATGGCCTCCGGCGTGGCCACCAGGGCCACCTTGCGCTCGTTCATCAGAGTCACCAGTTGCGGCAACAGGGCCGGCGCCACCTTCTCGTGCACCAGCAGGGTGTCGAGGGCGTTGCAGGCGGAGGGGCGCTGCACCTTGGCATTGTCGATGAGGGGCAAGGCCCGGGCCAGATCGGCGCTCTCGTCGACGAAGATGTGGCTGATGCCAAATCCGCCGATGATCACCGGAATGGAGCTGTTCTCCTTGCACATCTTGTGCAGGCCGGCACCGCCGCGGGGGATGATCATGTCCACGTAGCGGTCGAGGCGCAGCAGCTCACCCACCAGGGCCCGGTCCGGGTTGTCGATGTACTGCACCGCCGCCTCGGGCAGGCCGGAGGCCGCCAGCGCGCGCTGGATCACCCGCACCAGCTCCAGGTTGGAGTGGAAGGTCTCGCGGCCGCCGCGCAGTATGCTGGCGTTGCCGGTCTTGAGGCAGAGGCTGGCGATGTCGATGGTAACGTTGGGGCGCGCCTCGTAGATGACGCCGATGACCCCGATGGGCACCCGGCGGCGGGAGAGACGCAGGCCGTTCTCCAGCACCCGGCTGTCGATTTCGGCCCCGACCGGATCATCCAGGGTGATCACCTTGCGCACGTCCGCCACGATACCGGCCAGTCGGGCCGGGTTGAGCAATAGCCGATCCAACATGGCCTCGGAGAGGCCCGCCTCGCGCCCGGCGGCGATGTCTTTCTCGTTGGCGGCCAGGATCTGGTGGCTGCGCGCCTCCAGCTCGTCGGCGATGGCGGCCAGCGCCCGATTCTTCTGCGCCGTGCTGACGGTGGCCAGCTGATAGGCCGCTTCGCGGGCTGCCTGCCCCATTTTCTCCAGACTCATCTCTCTTCCCTTTGGTTCTTGCGGGGCCGCCTGATGGCGGCGCCTCTCTTATCCTGGTGTGCCGCTGCCCATGCTCTGCCGCGGCTGACGCCTCACAGCAGCACCATGTCGTCGCGGTGGATCGCAACGGCGCCGTAGCCGTAGCCCAGCACCTGTTCGATGTTGTCCGAATGGACGCCGCGCAGTTTATCCAGCTCCAGATGATTGTAACGGCAGATGCCGCGCGCCAGCTCGGCCCCCTTGGGATCGAGAATGCGCACTACGTCGCCGCGCACGAAATCCCCCTTCACCGCCACTATGCCCTTGGGCAGCAGGCTGGAGCCCTTCTCCTGCATGGCGGCCACGGCCCCCTGATCCACCTGCACTTCGCCATGAGGGGGTGGCCCTGCCAGGATCCAGCTCTTGCGCCCTTCCAGCGGAGAAGCCAGCGCCGGGAACAGGGTGCCGATGCGCTCGCCCCTGGCAAGACGCCCCACCACCTCCGGCATCTGGCCGGTAGCGATCACCACGTTGACCCCGGCGCGGCGCGCCACGTCGGCCGCCTGCAGCTTGGTGGCCATGCCACCGGTGCCGAGCCCGCTGACGCTGTCACCCGCCAGCTTGCGCAGGGTGTCGTCTATGGTCTGTACCTCTTCGATGAGCTGGGCATCCGGATTGGTGCGCGGATCGGCGGTGAAGAGCCCCTTCTGGTCGGTAAGCAGGATCAGCAGATCCGCATCGGCCAGGATGGCGGCGCGAGCGGAGAGGTTGTCGTTGTCCCCCACCTTGATCTCGGCGGTGGCCACAGCGTCGTTTTCGTTGATGACCGGGATGATGCGGTGATCGAGCAGGGTGCGCAGGGTGTCGCGGGCATTGAGGTAGCGCTCCCTGTCCTCCAGATCGGCACGGGTCAGCAGCATCTGGCCGATATGCAGCCCATAGAGGTTGAACAGATCCTGCCAGACCCGGATCAGCTGGGTCTGGCCCACCGCCGCCAGCATCTGTTTGTTGGGCAGGGTTGGCGCCAACGGAGGGTGGCCCAGATGCTCACGGCCGGCGGCGATGGCCCCCGAAGTGACCATCACGACCCTGTGGCCGTGACGGTGCAAGGCTGCACACTGTCTGACCAGCTCGACCATGTGGGCACGATTGAGCTGGGAAGATCCCCCGGTGAGCACGCTGGTGCCCAGTTTGACGACTATGGTTCTGTTTTCCATGGGAGCAAAAAGGCTAAAATGTAAGGAATCCCTTTATACCCACGGCCCTGTTGCCCTGCAAGGCAATTAACGCCGCCCGGCAGGCGGGACCGGCAGCGCGGCAAAGAAATGCCCCGCCAGCCGATGGGGGGCTGGCGGGGCGGCGGGTCATCAGGCGGCGGTGACGGTCAGCTCGTTGGTGACCTGCTCGGCGGGAGCGAGCTGGCAACCAAGTTGGTGCAGCTTGTCGCTGATGAGCTTGTAGAAGTGGTTGAGGGTGCGTTCGACTTCCACCTGATGCTTCTTGGGCAACGGCTTGTCGAGCCACTCCCCGTCCGCATTGTAGAAGCCGACCTGATAGTGGTAGCTGAAGCTGTGATCGTCTTGCTCCAGCACCAGCCACCAGCCCCAGAACTCCCGTTTGTCCGGTGCCGGCTTGGCACTGACACAGACGGAAAGGCAGTCGAAACGGTAACGCCCCTCTTCACAAAGGTCCTCACGTAAATAGGGGCCAATCGCGGCAAACTGCCTCAGCAGTCGCTTGTAGGTCACTCTTTCTGACATGTTAACCTCCCTGTTGAACAAGCCACGTCACCCTGGGATGACGATAAGTTTTAGCGCTATATCATGTACATAAGTGCTTCTTGAGCCAGTCGACCATCTCTTTCAACGCCTCGTCGTACACCTCCAGCAAGGGTTGTTTGTCGAACACCACCGCCTTGCCGTTGCGGCTGGCGGAGGCCAATGCCCGTACATCCTGCTCGGGACAAATGAAATCTCGCTTGTGTCCAATACTCAATATCGGCACGGATGTGCGAGTCCCCAGCAATCCTTGCGTCTTGAGTGAAAATACCTGGCACTTGGTGCGCAGCGACTCCCACTCGGCCGCATCGGCGCCGAGGCGGTTGGCCAGCCCGTCCCGCATCATGCGGGGGCAGCGGGCGAACATCTCATGATTGGTAAACACCTGGTTGACGCCGGCGCCGATGCAGACCACGGTCCGCAGCTTGAATGGCTCGATGAAGGCGAGGCGCGCCGCCACATTGCCCGCCAGACGGAATCCCACCATGGCGATGCGCTGGTGATCGACCCAGGCCACCTCGGAGAGATGGTTCAAGACCGCCTGATGGAGCCGGCTGGTGTCCTGCACCAGCGGCCAGTGCTCGGCATAACCGATGCCCGGCATGTCCAGCGACAGCATGCCGATGCCGTTGGGCTCCAGGCACTTGAGATAGAGATTGAGGAAGTCGACCTGCAGCGAGTCGATGCCGCCGCTGACGATGACCAAAGGCACCGGCTTGTCGGTGGTTGGCAGGTGCAGGTAGCCCTGAATGTGCTTGCCGCGAAACGGCACCTGGAGCTCCTTGAGCGGCACCTTGAACAGGCGGCCCGCCTCGCGGTAGGCCATGTTGCCGAGCAACTGGGCCTGATCCGCCAGCTCGTCATTCTTCAGGTGGGGATAACTGGCAATGGAGTAGTAACGCACCGCCTTGAGCAGGCTTTTCAGGGCAGCGGCCCGCTCGCCCTGCGCCACCAGCTCACGACCCCGGTTGAAGTAGCGGCCGGCCAGCTGGCTCCACTCATAGACCCAGTTGCCGGGCACATAACCCTTGATGGTGTCGAGGAAGCGCTCGTGGGTACGCTCGCCCTCCCCCATGGCGATGCGGGCCAGGGTCTGCTCCACCTCGACCGGATCCGCTCCCTGCCAGGCCCAGGTCGGCCGGCGCAGCAGACGATACCAGCGCGTTGACATGGAACCGTCGATGAAGCTCTCGTCCACATTGTGATCCTGCTCCTCCACCGGGCTGGAGTTGGAGACTTCGGAGGTCTCCAGCACCTTCTTGACCCGGGTAAAGAGCTGCTCGGTCAGGTTGAGGTCGTCGTTCAAGTCCAAAGCTGTTACTCATTTCTGTCATGCAATGGCTCCATCTTAACCACTTTTGCCGCCGGGCAGCCAGTTGCACCACAAAAAAACAGGGCCCCATACAGGGGCCCTTTGCAGCAGCTTTGCGGCTTACTCTTCGTCGCAGATGGGGGTGGCGAACTCCAGCGCCATGTCCCACGGCTGTTCGATCCAGGTGTCCTGCGGGATGGCCACTTCGAAATCATCCAGCAGCGGCTCGCCCATGGGCTTGGCGAAGATGGCGATGAATTTGGCCTTGGGGTAGAGCTCGCGGATTACCTTGGCAGTTGTGCCAGTGTCCACCAGATCTTCCACCACCAGCCAGCCTTCGCCGTCACCCGCGGTGCTGGCGGCCTTCACCACCACCAGATCGCGCTGGTTGTTGTGGTCGTAGCTGGAGATGCAGAGGGTTTCGACGTTGCGGATGCCAAGTTCACGGGCCATCAGCGCCGCCGGAACCAGGCCACCACGGCTGACCGCAATGATCCCTTTCCACTGGCTGACAGGCAGTTGACGACGGGCCAGACGGCGCGCTTCACGTTGCAGGTTGTCCCACGACACGTAGAATTTTTTTGGCATGCTATCGATCTCAAATGGTTATACAAAACAATTACTTAAAATCACATGCCGACTCCGTAGTGAATCGGCAGCAGATAATGTCGGCCGCCTGTCTACCAAATTCAGCTTGCACCGCGGCCGCCTCGGGAGAAGACCCTCGGCAGCGAAAACAGATGCAATGGAAGCAGGATGGGCAGAGCTGGCGGTCATGTCGCAGAGGGGGCAGGACCGCAGACAGGCTGTTGGGCGGGCATGATACCATCGTTTGCGGATAAATTGACTGGCAAACGTATGCGAAATGCAGGAAAAAAATCGAAGCAAGTCCGGCTGACTCCCTCTTTTTCCTCTCCCCGGCGGGGTTTGCCGCTCGGCAGATAAAAAAATAGCAGGGGGAGGATGGATTCCTCACTCACCTGCTTTTTTCGATACGCCTGTCGTCAGCCTGGCTGACGGCCCGCATCAACGGCGGTTGGCGTAGGGGTTCGGGTAGCTGAAGCCCTGGGTATAAAGAGACTGGGCGAACCAATAGGTTGAATTGCTGCCTGACATAATAAACTCCTGATTGCTTAACAAGTTACGTACCTTTATGCGGGTTCAAATCCTTGAACGGACACTCGGTTCCATGGAGGCGCACTTGCTTTGCTTCGGTTCCCTGGAGGCATTCATCGTCATCCTGACGGGTGGCGAACCACGGTCGTTAATTTACCAGTCGGCGCCATAAACTCAATATTTTTGTGATGTGAATCACAAAAAATCTTTTGTGCTGGCTCATTTTGCCCCAACCGGAGCAGTTCGCTGCCAATCCCCCGCCTGACAGCACAAGCTGCCCGCAATTTGCGCTGATCGCTCACATTTTTGTGTGATTGACTGTATTATCGTTATCCTCTTCCTCGCCCCGCTGCCGGGGCTCTGTCATTTTCCGTGCTGGTAAGGAGTCCCGACGTGGCACAGCTTAGCTCTCTCTCTCCCAAACTGATTTGGCACTTCTTCGAACAGATCTGCTCCATCCCCCACCCCTCCAAGCACGAAGCCCAGCTGAGCGCCTGGATCATGCAGTGGGCCGAAGGGGAAGGGCTGGCGGTCAAGCAAGATGCCGTCGGCAACATCATCATCAAGAAACCGGCCACGCCGGGGATGGAAAACCGCAAGGCGGTGGTGCTGCAGGCCCACATCGACATGGTGCCCCAGGCCAACGCCGACACCCAGCACGACTTCACCAAGGATCCCATCGATGCCTACATCGACGGTGAATGGGTCACCGCCCGCGGCACTACCCTGGGTGCCGACAACGGCATGGGCATGGCCGGCTGCCTGGCCGTGCTGGCCGACAAGAGCATCAAACACGGTCCGCTGGAAGTGCTGTTGACCACCGACGAAGAGACCGGCATGACCGGCGCCTTCGGTCTGGAAGCGGGCTGGCTGGAGGGCGAGATCCTGCTCAACACCGACTCCGAAGAGGATGGCGAGGTCTACATGGGCTGCGCCGGCGGGGTGGATGCCAATATCC
Organism: Aeromonas sp. FDAARGOS 1408; assembly: GCF_019048665.1. NCBI lineage: Bacteria > Pseudomonadati > Pseudomonadota > Gammaproteobacteria > Aeromonadales > Aeromonadaceae > Aeromonas > Aeromonas sp. FDAARGOS 1408. Next base: position 3,192,568 of record NZ_CP077394.1, read on the forward strand.
GCTTCCCGCTGGAGCAGGTTGCAGCCACTGAAGGCGAAGGTTTCGAGCTGCAAGTAAAAGGGCTGCGCGGCGGTCACTCCGGGGTCGACATCCATCGCGGCCGCGGCAACGCCAACAAGCTGCTGGTGCGTCTGCTCAAGGCCGCCGAGCCGCTGGGCCTGCGCCTGGCCGAGATCCACGGTGGCACCCTGCGCAACGCCATCCCGCGCGAGGCCCGTGCCAAGCTGCTGGTGCCCGCCGCCAGCGTCAACGAATTCAAGGCCCTGGTTGACCGTTATACCGGCATCTACCAGAGCGAGCTGGCTGCCACCGAAGCCAACCTGACCGTGCTGCTCACCGCCCAGGAGAAACCGGCCCAGCTGATGAGCGAGTCCCTGCAGGCCCGCCTGCTGGACTCCCTGATGGCCTGCCCGAACGGCGTCATCCGCATGAGCGATGCCATCCCGGGCGTGACCGAGACCTCCACCAACCTGGGCGTCATCAAGACCCAGGATGGCGAAGTGTATGTACAGTGCCTGATCCGCTCCCTCATCGACTCCGGTCGCGAGAGCGTCGAGCAGATGACCCGCTCCCTGTTCAATCTGGCTGGCGCCAGCTGCGAGTTTACCGGCGCCTACCCTGGCTGGGCACCGAACGTGGACTCCCCGGTGATGGCCTTGGTACGGAACAGCTACCAGACCCTGTTCGGCGAGATGCCGAACGTCATGGTGATCCACGCGGGCCTCGAGTGCGGTCTGTTCAAGAGCGCCTACCCGGAGTGGGACATGGTCTCCTTCGGCCCGACCATCCGCGGCGCCCACGCGCCGGGCGAGAAGGTGCACATCCCGGCGGTCGAGCGCTTCTGGCAACTGCTGGTCCACGTGCTGGAACAGATCCCGGCCAAATAAGCCCGCAGGTCAAGGCCGACCGGCCACACCACATACCCCGCCAGGTGCGGGGTATTTTTTTGCCTGCGCCCACCAACCTTTGGCGTGCTTCCCCTAGAAACCGCCAGACAGATCTGCAGCTTTGCTGCTCTGCCCCATCTCCCACTCACCCAGGCCTGTCAGCCTGGCCATCAGCACCGCAACCTGAGTGCCTGCTGAAACCGTCTCCATAAGCAGCGCTGGATTTGAAAACCCTTTCCATGATTTATGTAAATTTACAACACAAAAAGTTGATCCAGCTCACATAAGGCCATAGGATCAAAGCGTGACCCAGGTCACAGATAACAAGTCAACGACAGAGCGATGAGGTGAAAATATGTTTGAGAATCTGGCAGTACTGTTCCACCTGAAGGGTGTAACCAGCAAGAAAGGCGTGGCAGAGAAAGATACCTATGCACCGTCAACCCGCAACTACTACTTCCGCTATGGCGCCTGATACCGCTGGCGGCCAATTTCGTGAAAGAGTTACCGGGCATTTAAGTAGTAAAATTACAAACAACAGCAATCCACACAGCAGCCATCCCCTCTCGGGGGCGCTGTCCTGCCCTGGCCAGATGTCCCACGGCCAAACCTGAACTCCAACCATGAAGATGGGGCCCGCAGGCCCCATTTTTTATTCGTTGTTTCCCGTGCCATCTTGCTGCGATGCGGGCACCGGCATCATACCGCCTTTCCCAGGGGGATCGCCTCGGCCAGCGGCAACGGCGTGTGGCAGGCCACCTGGTGACCGGCCCCGTCGCACGACTGCAGACTCGGTGACTGGGTGCGGCACAGCTCGCCGGCATAGGGGCAGCGCTGGTGAAAGTGGCAGCCGCTCGGCGGCGAGATGGGGGATGGCACATCACCGGTCAGCAGGATGCGCTGGCTGCGCCGACGCGGATCCGGCACCGGAATGGCCGAGATGAGCGCCTGGGTATAGGGGTGACGCGGCGCCAGGTAGAGCGACTGGGCCTCGGCCAGTTCGACGATCCGGCCCAGATACATCACCGCAATCCGATCCGAGATGTGCTTGACCACCGACAGGTCGTGGGCGATGAAGATGATGGCGAGGTTCATCTCCCGCTGCAGGGTGAGCAGCAGGTTGACTATCTGGGACTGCACCGATACATCCAGCGCCGACACCGCCTCGTCACAGACCAGCAGCTTGGGCTTGAGGGCGATGGCCCGGGCGATGCCGATGCGCTGGCGCTGACCACCCGAAAACTCATGGGGATAGCGATCCACCGCGCTGCCGGGCAGCCCCACCTTCTCCAGCAGCTCCTGCACCCAGACCCGCCGCTGTTCGGCGTTGCCCTTGCCGTGGATGACGAAGGGCTCCTCCAGGATCTGCCCCACCGTGTGGCGGCTGTTGAGGGATTCTGCAGGATCCTGAAACACGATCTGCATCTCCTGGCGCAGGGAGCGCATCTCCTTGGGCGAGAGGTGGGTGATGTCACGCCCCTCGAAGGTGATGGTGCCAGCGGTCGGTTCGAACAGCTTGAGCAGGGTGCGTCCCAGGGTCGACTTGCCACAGCCGGACTCGCCCACCAGCCCCAGCGTCTCCCCCTGCTTGAGATCGAAGCTGATGCCGTCCACCGCGTAGACGTGGTACTTCTTGCGCAACAAGCCGCCGCCCAGCTGGAAGTGCTGCTTCACGTCGCGCACCGATAAAAGCGTCTTCATACGGCTAGCTCCCTCCAGTGGTGGCAGGCCACCCCGTGCCGCTCGGCGAGCTGCTCAGTAGCCGGAATGGCCCTCACGCAGATCTCGGTGGCATGGGGACAACGGTTGGAGAAACGGCACCCGGCGGGCATCTCGTGCAGGGCCGGCACCTGCCCCTTGATGGTCTTGAGCAGGCTCTTGGGCTCATCCTCGAGCCGCGGGATCGAGCTCATCAGACCATGAGTATAGGGATGGCGCGGGTGGTCAAACAGCTCGAACACGTCGGCCTGCTCCACCGCCCGGCCCGCATACATCACCACCACCTCGTCACACAGCTCCGCCACCACCCCGAGATCGTGGGTGATGAAGATGATGGCCATGCCGGTCTGGGCCTGCAGCTCCTTCATCAGTTCCAGGATCTGGGCCTGGATGGTCACATCCAGCGCCGTGGTCGGCTCGTCGCAGATAAGCAGCGCCGGCTCGCAGGCGAGCGCCATGGCGATCATCACCCGCTGGCGCATGCCGCCGGAGAGGTTGTGGGGATAGACGGCAAAGCGCTGGGCAGGCTCGGGGATCCCCACCTTCTGCAGCATGGCGATGGCCGCCTCCCTGCGCTGGGCCTTGTTGTAGTCAGGACGGTGGAGGCGGAACACCTCCATCAGCTGATCGCCGACCGTCTGCACCGGGTTGAGTGCCGTCATCGGCTCCTGAAAGATCATCGAGATGCGGTTGCCGCGCACCTTGTACATCTGATCCGGTGACAACGCGAGCAGATCTTCCCCCTGAAAACGGATGGAACCCGCCACCACCTGACCATGGGGCTTGGGCAACAGCCCCATGATGGCGAGCGAGGTGACGCTCTTGCCGCAGCCGGACTCGCCGACCACCCCCAGGGTCTGACCCGGGGCCACCTTGAAGCTAACCCCATCGAGCACCTTGATCTTGCCGTCGTCGACGGCAAATTCCACCTCGAGATCGCGTACCTCAAGAATCGGGGCCTTGCTCTGGCCATCATTCACGCCGAGCTGCCTCCCATGATCCCGGGCACCCGGGTGGGGAGCCTGTGTGTTGGGCATGACTGCTGCTCCCTTCTGCGCCATATCAGTGACGTGCATAGGTCTTGTCGAGCAGGTTGATGGGCGCCAGCGCCTCCCCTGCCTCCTTGGCTTTCAGGGTCTCTTCCTTCACCTTGGGATCGAGCCAGAGCAGACCGCCACTGCTGTGGGGGTAGCCGTCCATGGGCCAGTAGAGCAGATCCGGCGTGTTCTTGGTGGCGGGCACCTCGGGCAGCATCACGTAACGCCAGCTGCTGGCTCGCACGTAGTTGAGCTGCACTCCGGGCACGAAGATGGCCAAGTCATAGATGCGCTGCTGAATCTGGCGAGAGAGCTCGGCCCGCTTGGCCATGTCGAACTCGACGTTGTAGGCGTCGATCAGCGCGTCGAGCTGTTTGTCGGCCACGTTGAACAGGTTGTTGGTCTGCGGCTTGTTGGCGTTGGCGGAGTGGAACGACTCCCAATACTGTGGATAGAGACCGCCGCCGGCCCAGCCCATCCAGGCCGCCTCGTGTTTCTTCTCCAGCATTGCCTTGAAGCCGGTGGCGCCGTCCACCAGGTTGAGCTCCAGATCCAGCCCCGCCTTCTTGGCCTCTTCCTTGAGCACGGTCAACCGCTTGGAGTGCTCTTGGCTGGTGTAGGTGAGCGCCAGGGTCAGTCGCTCACCCTTGTCGTTCTGCAGGATGCCGTCCGGCCCCGGCTTGCTGTAGCCCGCCTTGGCAAAGTAGTCGCGCGCCTTGCTGATGTCATAGGCCCGCTCCGGCAGCTGCATGTCGGTGAACTCGCCAAAACCCGAGCCGAAGGTGGTGGCTCTGTCGTAGTCGCCACGCAGCACCGTCTTGATCATCTTGTCGATGTTGAGGGCATGCTGAATGCCGAGCCGCACGTTGATGTCCGCCAGCTTGGGAGTGGCGATATTGAGATGCAGCCCTTGCCCGCCCTGCTTGGTGTCGGTCATGGCCATCACCTTCTGCACGTATCCCTGCTTGTACTCGGGAGTGACCGCTTTTTCATGCCACCAGTTGGGCAGGATCATCTCGAAGGTATCGAGCTCCCCTTTCAGGAAGTGACGGAAGGCGATGTTGTGATCGCGGATCACCTGCACCTTGATGGTGTCGAGGTTGAACCTATGCTGGTTGTAGCGATAGTTCTGGGCCCACCACCCCTTCTGCTTGCTGAAGGTGATGGACTTGCCCTTCTTCACGTCGGTCATCACATAAGGGCCTGTGGTGGGCACCACGGCCCAGTTGTACTGCTTCACCCAGTTGGGGGTCAGCTTGTAGTAGTGCTTGGGCTGAGGCCACAGCTCGGTGGTGTTGAGCAGGTCCAGCTTGGCCTTGCGAGTGCCCGCCTTGACCAGGATGGTGTGGTCGTCAACCTTCTCCACCGCCACCACCTCGGTGGTGTAGTAGTTGTTGAACCAGGGCCCCTTGATGTCCTTGGAGCGCATCATCTCGTAGCCGAAGGTGTAATCATCGGCGACCACCGGCTTGCCGTCAGACCACTTGGCCTGCGGATCCAGCTTGAAGTAGACGGTCTGGTTGTCCGGCGCGATGGCCCAGTGGGTCGCCAGCGCAGGGATGGGGTTGCCGGTATTGGGATGGAAGCTGATGAGCCTCAGCTGGTTGTCCTGGATAAAGGAGCGGAACGCGCCGTTGGAGTCCGGTCCCACGGTACGAAACGTCAGCGGAAAGCTGTCTACAAACATGGTGATGCTGCCGCCGGGCAGCGCCTTGGGCGAGGCGAACACGGGGTCGGTGTCGTTGGTTTCCCACTTGAGATCCGCAGGCAGGCTGGCCGCCCACACCCAGGTCCCGTTCACCAACAAGAATAGAGCACCTATCCATTTGATTTTATTGTTCATGTTTGACTTCCTGGTCATACCCCTGCACTGGGGGTTTATCAATTTAAGGGTGAGCGACCCGGCGCCTTGAGTGCGCCACAGGTCACTGATAACGGGTAAATTTGCGCGGGTCGAACGCCTCGCGGATCGCCTCGCCGATAAAGGAGACCATGATCAGCACCAGACTCACCGCCGCCACTACCGAGCTCACGATCCAGATGGCATCCAGGTTGTTGATCCCCTGGGAGAGCAGCTCCCCCCAGCTCGGGGTGGGCGGGGCCAGGCCAAAGCCCAGGTAGTCCAGCGCCGTCAGGGTGGAGATGTTGCCCACCACGGCAAACGGCGCCAGGGTGACGATCATCATCAGGGTGTTGGGCAGAATGTGGTTGAAGATGATCCGCCCGGTGCCGGCCCCCTGGGCCCGCGCCGCCATCACATAGTCCCGCGCCCGCTCCTTGTAGGTGAGGGTGCGCATGTACCAGGTGATGCCCATCCAGCCGAACAATACGTTGATAGCCACGAACAGGCCGAAGTTGGGCTTGGCCAGCGACACCAGGATCATGATGACGTAGAGAAACGGTACCTGGGACCAGATCTCGATGAAGCGCTGCAGCACCAGGTCAAAGCGTCCGCCGAGAAAGCCCATCATGCAGCCGATGGTGACGCCGATGGCGTAGCTGGCCACCAGCGCGATAAAGGCAAAGCCGATGGCGATACGAAAGCCGTAGACCAGCCGCGCCAGCACGTCGCGGCCGCTGGTGTCGGTGCCGAGCAGGTGGCGCTCGGCCAGGCTCGGCGCATAGGGTGGGTAGGCGTCCTGCTTGAAGTCCTGCTCATAGGGGTTCCAGGGCACAGGTGGCAGCAACACCCAGTCCCCCTTGCCCTCTGCGGCGAATTTGTCTTTGAGCTGGCGGTAGTTGGTCTCGTACTCGTAATCGAGCCCGAACTGCTGACCCGGGATCACGTCGCCATAGGTGGGGAAATAGAGCTCCCCCTGATAGCTCACCATCAGTGCCCGGCTGTTGACCAAGAGCTCCGCCAGCAGGGAGAGCAGCACCAGGGTGGTGAAGATGATAAAGGAGTAGTAGCCGCGTTTTATCGACTTGAAACGCTTGAGTTTTTTCAGCGTTACCGGATTCAGGTTCATGTTCACTCTCCAAACCGCACGCGGGGATCGACAAGGGCGACACAGATGTCGGAGACGATATTGCCCACCAGCATCAGCATGGAGGTGATGGCCAGAATGCCCATCACTGTGGGGTAGTCCCGCTCCACGATGGCCTCGTAGCCAAGCAGGCCTATGCCGTCGATGTTGAAGATGGTCTCGATGAGGAAGGATCCGCCGAAGAAGACGGTGAGCACCGACCCCAGGTGGCTCGCGATGGGGATCAGGCTGTTGCGCATGGCGTGATCGGTCACCGCCTTGCGAAACGGCAAGCCCTTGGCCACGGCGGTACGCACGTAATCCGCCGACAGGTTCTCCATCAGGCTGTTTTTCATGGTCATGGTGAGGATGGCGAAATCCCCGATGGCGTAGGCGATGAGCGGCAGCAGTGCATGGGCGAAGAGGGTGCGGATCTGATCCCAGCTGTTCTCCATCCCGTCAAACTCGTCCCCCGGGAAGCCCCCCATGGGCAGCCACTCCAGATGAAACGCGAAGACGGTGATGAGGAAGATGCCCACCACGTAGGCGGGCAACGCATAGGCCATGTAGATAAGCATGGAGCTGACTGAATCGAAGCGGGTGTTGTGTCTGAGCGCCTTGGCCACCCCGAGCGGGATGGAGACGGCGTAGCTCAGCAGAAAGGTGGCCAGCCCGAAGAAGGCGGTCACCGGCAACCTGTCCTTGATAAGATCCCACACCGGCTCGTAATAGCGGGTCGACTCGCCGAGATCCAGCACCGCCAGCTTCTGCAGCCACTCCCAATAGGCGACCAGCATGGGCTTGTCGAGGCCGTAGAACGCCTTGAGCTCCTCGATCTGCTCGTCGGAGAGCGCCTGCGCCCCCTTGCTGCCGCTGGAGCGACCGGACTCATTCTGGGAAACCTGGGCCTGCAGCAACATGCGTTCGACCGGACCGCCCGGCACGAAACGGGTGATGGTGAAGACGAGCAGGGTGATACCGAGAAACGTCGGGATGATCAAAAGCATCCGACGTAGGAAATACGACAGCATGGTGGAACCTCGTCCTTGTTGTTCTTTTATGGCCAGTCACATCCGGTGACGGGCCCGTCCTTCCTGGCATTACTCACTGAATAGCCGATGATTGACAGACTATCCGCTCGGTCACTGTAAAAGCTCTGCAACAAAAATCAAGTAGAACTAGGGGTGCATTCTGGTCCCGACTTGTGCAGTGGAATTTATCGTGAGTTTTTTCTGAAATTCGCAACTTCAAGATAAAAAACTACAAGATGAACAACTTAAATAACGTTTAGTAATTCAACAAAACAGATAAAAACTAGCAAATAAATTAAATAAACCATTAAAAACAACTACTTAAAGAAAACCACACAAAAGAACACCTTCTCTATATGGCTGCACATAAATAGGTGGCCGGCGCCCAGCCTGAACCTCAGCCGAACACACTACCAAAACAGACAATAATGCTAAAAATACCTAACTCAACAATATAAAACCCAGAAAGACACCACCCTTATCGATAAGTTCAAAATTAATCGATAAACTGGAATCAATTTGCTTTAACAAAACCTTTACATAGGAAAACGTTACCAAATCAGAATAAATCTCTGCCAAATGCGAACAAATAAAACATAGTCATCTTATTACCCGCCACGCCCCCATCCGTACCGCCTCAATTGACGTCAACCGCCAAACCTTGATAAGCCTTACGCATCGCCCCAACGAGGGCGGTATGGAAGCAAACAAAAAAACAACCAGGAAGGATATAAGCGATGCTTAGGAAAAGCAGACTCTCTGCTGCCGTTGCGTTTGCCTTGGCGAGCGCGGCAGTAGTGGCCACCCCTGTCTTGGCCGAAGAAGGCCAAAACGTCGAAAAACTCCAGAAGATCAAGGTTACCGGCTCGCGCATCTCCCGTGTCGACGTGGAAGGCGCCACCCCGGTCGTCGCCATCAGCAAGGCCAAGATCGAACAATCCGGTCAGCAGACCGTGGCCGACTACCTGAAGCAGGCTTCCTACAACTCCTTCGGTAGTATCTCCCCCTCCTCCGGCAGCTCAGCCCAATCCCAGGCCACCGTCAGCCTGCGCGGGCTTGGCTCAGAGCGCACTCTGGTGCTGCTCAACGGCAAGCGGGTCGCCGGCTCTCCTTCCATCGGTGGCAGCTCCATCAACCTCAACTCCATCCCCATGGCGGCGGTGGAGCGGGTTGAAGTGAACCTAGACGGCGGCTCTGCCCTGTACGGTTCCGATGCCATCGGCGGCGTCATCAACGTCATCCTGAAACAGGACTATGAAGGGCTGGAATTCCAAGGCCGTATCGGCTCTCCCACCGAAGAGGGTGGTGACGAGAAGAGCGGTTCCATCGTCAGCGGCATCACCGGGGAGAAGGGTTCCCTGATGATGGTGTACGAGCACGACGTCAAGGATGAGATCTACTACAAGGATCGCGACTACCTGGCGTTGCAGGGCTCGTCTGCTCCCAGCCTGTATGGCCGCAACATCAAGGGGATCGATGCCGCCACCGGCAAGACGGTCACCCGTACCCTGGACGGCATCGACTGCGCCAATACCGGTCCCGGCTTCGTGCCGGTCGGTACCGCCTGCCGCTTCGACTTTGCCCAGGTCGCCGCCAAGACCGCTTCCCGTACCCGGGACACCGTCTATGTCAACGGCCGCTATCACATCAATGACAACGTCGATTTCGTACCCCAGCTGATCGGCTCGCGGGTCACCAGCTTCGGCCGCTTCGCCCCAGCCGCCGGTCCCTTCAGCATCGACGGTACCACTCCGGGCGGCGCCCAGCTGCTGGCCGACAACGGCTTCATCGGCGACAAGGCTACCGTCTACTATCGCTTCAGCAACGTCGGCCCCCGTGACAACGACGTCACCGACATGACCGGCAGCATGAACCTGGGCTTCGAGGGCACATTGCCGACCGAAGCGGTGGGCGATGTGGAGTGGAATGCGGGCTACATGTACTCCAAGACCGACAACAAGAACCGCGGGACCGGCTATGTGCTGAATCCGTCGGTCCAGCAGGAGGTCGACAGCGGCAACTTCAAGAACGGCGAGTTCTCCAGTGCCGCCACCAACAGCCTCTCCTACGACACCAGCCGCACCTCCAAGATGGACTTCTTCCAGTGGTACGGTGGCCTGGGCTGGAGCATGGGCGAGCTGCCGGCCGGCCCCATCGGCTGGTACCTGGGGGCCGAGTACAACGACTGGGTTTACTCCGACACCTATGACAGCCAGTCTGCGGCCGGCAACGTCATCGGCTCTTCCGGCAACTCGGGCAGTGGTGTGCGCGACGTCTTCGCCGCCTACATCGAGAGCCTGATCCCCATCACCGAGCAGATCGAGCTGAACCTGGCCGGTCGTTTCGACAAGTACAGCGACTTCGGCAGCGCCTTCTCGCCCAAGGCGAGCCTGCGCTATCAGCCGCTGGACAACCTGTTGTTCCGCACCTCCTGGTCGCAGTCCTTCCGTGCCCCGGGTCTGGACGACCTGTACGCGGCCGATGCCGACTCCGCCGACTACGCCAAGGACTATGTCTCCTGCCAGAAGAACGGTGTGGCCAACTGCCCGGAAGAGCAGTACACCACGGTTCGCCAATCCAACAAGAACCTGAAGGAAGAGACGGCTGACACCTTCGGCATCGGCGCTGCCTACAGCCCGATCGACGACCTCAACCTCTCGCTGGACTACTACTACATCAAGATTGATGACGTGATCCAGCTGGCCACCACCCAGACCCAGTTCTATCAGGAGCTGAACACTGGCAGCAACCCGAACGTCATCCGCGATGCCAACGGCGATGTGGAGCAGGTTTATGCCGGCATGGTCAACCTGGGCCAGCTCAAGACCAGCGGTCTGGACTTCAAGGCTGACTACAAGTACGACTTCAACGTCGCGACTGTGCGCTACGACTTCGGCAGCACCTACATTCTGAAATACGAAGAGGGTCTGTTCGCCGGTGGTCCCATGGTCGACAAGAAGGGCTGGAACGCCAAGCCTGAACTGCGCTTCAACTCCGGTGTCGGGGTCAATGTGCCGCAGTGGTGGAACATGGATGCCTACCTGAGTGCCAACTACATCGACTCCCAGAGCCAGGACTATGTTGACGGTCGGACCGAGGGCCATATCGCCTCCCAGACCACCTGGAACCTGAACGTCGGTGTTAACACCCCCTGGAACGGCAAGCTGCAAGCCGGTGTGAAGAACATGTTCAACGTAGGCCCCTCGCTCTCCAGCGACGGCTTCACCTACGACGAAGATCTCTACAGCATCGACGGACGCATCGTCTACCTCGACTACACCCAGAAGTTCTAATCAACTCTCGTTGATATACCAACCTAAGCCGGCCCGGTCGGGCCGGCTTTGCCCAACGTCCAAGGAAGTTACGGAGATAGGGTAATCCTATGAAAACAAGGACAATTACAATGAAGAAAGCGCTCCTCGGCAGCCTGGTTTCTGCTGCCTTGCTGACCAGCTTCAATCTGAGTGCCGCCTCTGCCAGCCAGGCAGTGGACGCTCAAGCCGCCACCGACAATGCATCCAAAGTTTCCCAGCAGAAGATCGACAACTACGCCGACTCTGCCGAATCCGCCCTCGCCCAGTACAAGGCCGCTCTGCGCCAGGTCGACAGCCTGCGCACCTACAACGAGCAGGTGGGCAAGATGGTCGAATCCCAGAGCAGCGAGCTGGCCTCCATGCAGCGCCAGATCGCCCAGATCGATCAGACCAGCACCGAAGTGGTGCCCTTGATGCTCAAGATGATCGACTCCCTCGATCAGTTCGTCTCGCTGGATCTGCCGTTCCAGAAGGTTGAGCGGGAGGACCGCGTGGCGGCCCTGACCGACCTGATGAACCGGGCCGATGTCACCATCTCCGAGAAGTACCGCAAGATCCTGGAGGCCTATCAGATCGAGGAGGGCTTCAGCCGCACCATCGAGTCCTACAAGGCCAGCCTGGACAAGGATGGCAGCGAGAAGACTTACGAGTTCCTGCGCGTCGGCCGCATCGCCCTGCTCTACCAGTCCCCGGACGGCCAGGAAACCGGCATGTGGAACAAGCAGACCCGCCAGTGGGAAGAGTTGCCCCAGGAGTATCGCAGTGCAGTGGAACAGGGCCTTCGCATCGCCAAGAAGCAGGCGCCTCCCGCCCTCATCAAGCTGCCGGTTCAAACTGCGGAGAAAGCATCATGAAAGGAATCAAACTTGCCATCGCCTCGCTGATCGCGGGCGCTACCCTGGTCACCCTGCCGGTGACCGCCGCCGAGAAACCGGTGGATCTGAACGCCCTGCTCAATCAGGTCAAGGCTGCCAGCACCACTGAATCCCAGCTCAACAAGGAGCGGGAAGCCCGCTTCCTGGCCGACAAGAACGAGCAGACCGCCCTGCTGGCCAAGGCCAAGGCCGACCTGGCTGCCGAGACCGCCAGAGGCGAGCAGCTCAAGGCCACTTTTGATGCCAATGACAAGCAACTGACCGAGCTGACCGAGACCCTGCGCCAGCGTTCCGGCAACATGGGCGAGATGTTCGGCGTACTGCGCCAGTTCGCCGGCGAGTTCAAGGGGATCTTCAACGCCTCCGCCCGTCGGGTCGAGCATCCGGAGCAGACCGCCCTGCTGACCCGCCTGGCCGAGAGCAAGGAGCTCCCCTCCAGCGATGACCTGACCGCCTTCTGGACCACCACCCTCAGCCGCATGGTCGATGGTGGCAAGGTGAGCCAGATCCCGGCCACCGTGGTCTATGGCGAGGGCAACCAGGCCGAGAAAACCGTCACCCAGATCGGCGAGTTCAACACCGTCTCCGAAGGCAAGTACCTGACCTTCGTACCGGAGACCGGCAAGTTCGAACAACTCTCCCGTCAACCAGAGAGCAATGTGCTGGAACCGGTCGCCAAGTTTGAACAGGGCGGCGGCAGCGTCGAACCCATCTTCATCGACCCGTCCCGCGGTGTGATCCTCTCCCTGCTGGTGCAGTCGCCAACCCTCAAAGAGCGCATCGATCAGGGCGGCTCTGTGGGTTACGTGATCCTGGCACTGGGGGTCATCGGCACCCTGCTGGCGCTGTTCTGCGGTGCCCGCCTCTCCCTCATCGGCGGCTCCATGCGCAAGCAGCTGAAATCCGATCAGATCATCAAGGGCAACCCCATCGGCGAGATGCTGGGCGCCTACCAGGCGCACCGTGGCGACAACATCGAGGATCTGGAGTCCAAGCTCGACGAGATCATCCTGCGCAACGTGCCCAAGTTCGAGAAGGGCATCAGCATCATCAAGCTGATCGCCTCGGTGGCGCCGCTGCTGGGTCTGCTGGGTACCGTAGTCGGGATGATCGCCACCTTCCAGGCCATCACCCTGTTCGGTACCGGTGATCCCAAGCTGATGGCGGGCGGTATCTCCGAAGCCCTGGTCACCACCATGCAGGGTCTGGTGGTCGCGGTGCCCATGCTGTTCCTCTACACCATAGTGCAGACCCAGAGCCGCCGTCTGATCCAGGTGCTGGAAGAGCAGAGCGCCGGCTTCGTCGCCCGTTATCAGGAACGTCTGCACGCCTCCAAAGCCGCAGCGTAAGGAGTCACCCATGTGGTTCTGGTTGATTGAAGAAGTCGAGTCGGTCCGCCGGTTTCTGGGATTGGGGGGCGACGTGCTGGTCGCCCTGTTCTTCCTGACCCTGATGATGTGGGCCCTGCTGCTGGAGCGCTGGTTCTACTTCATGGCGGTCTACCCCCAACAGGTGAAGCAGACCAAGGCCGCCTGGCTGGCCCGCAGCGATCACCTCTCCTGGTCTGCCAGGCAGATCCGCCGCGAGCTGGTCTCCCGGGTGGCCATGGCGGTGGACAAGGGGATGCCGGTCATCAAGGTGCTGATCGCCCTCTGCCCGCTGATGGGGCTGCTGGGCACCGTGGTCGGCATGGTGCAGGTGTTCGACACCCTGGCCATCACCGGCACCGGCTCACCGCGGGCAATGGCCTCGGGGATCTCCAAGGCGACGGTACCGACCATGGCGGGCATGATTGCCGCCCTTTCCGGTCTGTTTTTTGTCAGCCGGCTCGATCACAAGGCCAAGCTGGCCGTGCAGAAGCTGGAAGACAACCTGAAACACGGCTGATGCAGGATGCACTCCCCCGCCGGGCCCGGTTCTGGCGGGGGCACAGAACAAGCAAGGAGTTTTTGCCATGAGAAAACGTCACAGCGACAGCAGTGCTGATGAGGCGGCCATCGATTTGACCCCCATGCTGGACATAGTGTTCATCATGCTGATCTTCTTCATCGTCACCACCTCGTTCGTCAAGGAGTCCGGCGTGGAGATCAACCGCCCGAGCGCCAGCACGGCCGAAACGGTGAAGAAGGGGAACATCATGGTCGCGGTTCGCGAGAACGGCCAGGTCTGGGTCGACAAGCGCATCGTCGAAGTGGGTGCCGTGCGCGCCAACATCGAGCGGCTGCGGGCAGAAAACCCGGAGAGCGCCGTGGTGATCCAGGCCGACAGCGAATCCCGTTCCGGTCTGGTGGTCCAGGTCATGGATCAGATCCGCATGGCCGGTGTCCAGAACATCTCCATCGCCGCCGACAAGAGCAGCTGATGCCGGAGCGAATGCCATGAGATACCTGATATCGTTAGCGGTCTCCTGCGTGGTGGTGTTCTTCCTGTTCCTGGGAATGAACAAGCTCATCACGCCGGATCACCGGGAGCTGACGGAGAAGGAGGACGTCACCATGACCGACTTCATTCGCCTCAAGCCTCAGGAGACCCTGCAAGAGAGACAACGTGAGCTGCCCAAACCGCCGCCCCCGAAACGCCCGCCCCCCCCTCCCGAGATGGAAGTGGCGAGCACGGATCGGCCGCAGATGGAGAGCTCGCCGATGGACATGCCCAAACTCGACATCCCGGTCAACATCGGCGGCGGCAACGCCCTCGGTGCCTACAGCACCGGTGGCGGTGGCGGCGGCATGGGTGGCAACAACGGCGCCATTCCACTGGCGACCTTCGAGCCCATGATGCCCCGCAAGGCGGCGCTGGCCGGCCTCGCCTCCGGCAAGGTGCTGGTGGAGTTCACCGTCACCGAACGCGGCACCGTCAGCAACGTGCGGATCGTCAAGGAAGAGCCACGCAGCTACGACCTCGGCAAGGCAGCGCGCCAGACCATCGCCAAATGGACGTTCAAACCGGCCATGGTGGATGGCAAGCCGCAGGCCAGTCGCATGCAGCAAGAGATCGAGTTTGCGACCAACTAAGGAAGGTGGCGATGAAAAAGTTACACACCCTGATCCTCGCCCCGGTCGCCATGGCGGTGCTGCTCAGCACCGCCGGTTGGGCCGCCGAGCAGCCCGCCCTCTCTGACCGCGCCTACCGCGCGGTCAACAAGGCGCAGGCACTGATCACCGAGAAGAAATACGGCGAGGCCAATGCCAAGCTGCAGGAGGCGCTGTCCGGCGCCGGCGAGCGGGTCTACGACAAGGGGGTCATTCTGCAGACCCTGGGCTTCGTGGCGGCGCAACAGGAGAAGTACGGTCAGGCGACCAAGTACTTCGCCGATGCCATCGCCACTGGCGGGCTGCCCCAGCCGGTGGCCCAACAGGTGCGCTACAACCTGGCCCAGCTCTACATGGCGGAGGGGAACTTCAAGGCCTCCATCAGCACCATGAACCAGTGGTTCGCGAACCTCGGCAAGGACGAGAAACCGACCCCGCACGCCTACATCACGCTGGCCAACGCCCATGTGCAGCTCAAGCAGTATCGAGAAGCCATTCCGGCGGTGGACAACGCGATCAAGCTCTCCGCGGGCAAGGCGCCGGAGTCCTGGTACCTGCTGAAGATGGCGGCCCACTACGAGCTGAAACAGTACAAGCCGGCTACCGAGGTGCTGACCGCACTGGTCGACCGCTACCCGGAGAAGAAGAAGTACTGGACCCAGCTGTCGGCCATGCACATGCAGGCGGGCAACGATGCCAAGGCCCTGGCGGCGCTGGAAGGCGCCTACAACCTCGGCATGCTGACCGAAGCCAGCGAGCTGCAGCGCCTCGCCAACTACCTGGCCTTCGCCGGCATTCCCCACCGCGCCGCCCGCGTGATGGAGAAGGCGATGAAGGAAGGGACCATCGAGAGCAACGCGGCCAACTACAAGACGCTCGCCAACTACTGGCACCAGGCCAAGGAGCTGGACCCGGCCATCGACACCCTGGCCAAGTCCTACAAGCTGGCCCCCAGTGCCGATCTGCAGTTGAAGATGGCGCGCATGATGATCCAGAGCAAGCGCTACCAGGATCTGGTGGCCTTCGCCGCCAAGCCTGCCGCCAACGCCAGCGGCGAGCAGCGGGCGGATCTGAAGTTCCTGACCGGGGTTGCCTATTTTGAGCAGCAAAAACCGAAGGAGGCACTCTCCGCCTTCACCCAGGCTGCCCAGAACGGCAACGTCAGCGGCCGCGCCTCCCCCTGGATCAGCTTCTTGAAAGAGCAGCAGGGCGGCGCCGTCACCCAGTAACCAAGCCGCGTGCCGGCCGGTGCCATCCCTCGGCAAGGCACGCAACAACACTCGGCAGGCCGGGCTCCCGCCCTGCCGATCAACAACAAGGGGATTACCCCGCAGATTGCCTTGGTGGCAATTGGCCGCTCCCCGGAGCGGTCTTTTTTATGCCCCGCCTTTATTACCCCGCCATCAAAAAATCCGGAGCCTGGGCTCCGGATTGGGTCATTGCCTTGTGAGAGAACAGGCCATGCAGAGTGCCGGCCTGTCTCTCAAACGGTCATCAGTAACTGCACACCAGCTTCCAGCTGCCGTCGTCCGCTCTGAGCCCGCTGCTGGTACAGCAGCCTGGATAACTCCGTAGTTTCCAGCTGCTATCGCCCGCTCTGAGCTCGCTGCTGGTGCGGCAGCTTGGACAACTCAGTAGCTGCATACCAGTTTCCAGCTGCCGTCGCCCGCCTTGGGCTCGCTGCTGGTCCACCAGTTGGCCTGCCAGACCGCCTTGTTGTTGGTCATACGATCACCGCCGTTGGCGTGATCCCCCTGCGGCCAGGTCGGATAGGCCTTGTAGGCGGCCGGGTTGACGTTCTGGCTGCTGCAGGTGGTACCGCCCTGGTTCTCACCGCCACCACTGCTGCCCAGCACGGCCTCCGGCAGGGTCGGGAACTCGGCCTTGAGACCCGCAGTCTGGGTGCCGCTGATGATGCGGATACCGCTCGGCACACCGGCGGCTGGCAGATAGTAGGTCATCGCCACTTCCACATCGCTGCCCGGCGCCCACGCCTTCCAGGTCGGCAACGTGAAGGCCGCCTTGTGGAAGTCCTTCTCGCCCGCGATGCCGTCGGAGTTCTGGTTGCCGCCGCTCTCCACCACTTTCAGCCCCATCCCGCTCTGGTCGGTGATGGTGTCGGAGGTGGAGGTGGGCACCAGGAACTCGATGCGGGTACCGCCCGGAATGGTCTGGGTCGAGTTGTTGGTGAGTTTCAGGGTCGGGTTGATCGGGTAGTTGGAATCCCCCTCCTTGAAGCCGGAGAGGCTCACCGCGATGTCGAGCTGAGCGGTTGGCGCCGCCAGATCGTTCTGCCTGGTGTCGTACTTGGTCGCCTTGGCAAACTTGTCGTAGGCAAGCGTGGTCAGGGTATCCCCCATGCCGTACTCGTTCTTGGCCGGATCGAAGGCGTAGTCACCCGCCATCTCCCAGAACATGACCCCGCCCAAGCCCCGCTTGATGATGTAGTCGAGCTTGTGGCCCATGGACTCTTCATCTTCGGTGGAGAGGAACACCTTCTTCTCTTCGTTCCACAGCCAAGGCGCCTGCGCCTTGTCATCGTAGTAACGCACGTACTTGCCCTGCATCACGTGAGCCGGGTTGTTGGGATCCAGACCCCAGGCCTGACCGTAGCTCGGCATGGTGGTGATACCCAGGCTCGCGGCGTTCTCCAGGTTCTTGGCGTGCCACATGGGCACGGCACCACCGCCGATCTCCTTGCCGTTTTTGTCGAGATCGTGCCAGATGTTGTCGATGCCGACCGCCCCGTTGCCGCACGGAATGGTGCTGCCACCGGTGCCCGGCTGACAATCGCTCTGGCTCGGCAGGGCTGCCTTGCCACCCAGACCGTGGGTGCCACCGCTGACCCCTTGCCAGCCGCGGGTGTAGTAAGGCACGCCCACGTTGATCTTGCCGGCCGCCAGGGCGCCACGGAAGTAGTGGGCAGACCAGGCCGCGTTGAGGTAGCCAATGCCGCCAAACTGGCTCTGGGTATAGACGCCCCAGTGAGCGAGTTCGGCATCCGCCTTGTTGTCGAACAGGGCGGCGTTGTGACCGACGAAGTTGTTCCAGGCGCCGTGGAAGTCGTAGGTCATCAGGTTGACGTAGTCGAGGTACTGGGTGACCTGGAAATTCTCCATGCCGCGCAGCAGGTAGGCCGAGGCCGGCGAGGCGATGGTCAGCATGTACTTGCGACCATCCTCGCTGCCGGCGCTGTCGAGCTTGCTGCGCAGGGTCTGCATCAGCACCTTGTAGTTGGCAAACAGCTTGCCGCGGCACTGGTTGGAGAGCGGGAAGTCGTTGGGGTTGCCCGCATCCTTCATGGAGGTGGGATACTCGTAGTCGACGTCGACCCCGTCAAAGCCGTACTGGCGGATGAAGCTCACCGCCGAGTTGGCAAAGGCGTTGATGCCGTCGGTGTTGACCGAGCAGTCACCCTTGGTGGTGGCGGTATAGAAGCCGCGGGTATCGGCCCAGCCCCCCACCGAGATCAGGGTCTTCACGTCCGGATACTGCTTCTTGTACTTCGACAGCAGGTTGAAGTGGCCCTGGTAGGCGAACTCCGGATCCATCTCGGCACCCGGCACGCCGTCCCAGGTCATCTTGGTCGCCGAATCGTCCACCTTGATGGTGTGGCTCTGCTCGTCCACCGCCGCGAAGGCGTAGTTGATGTGGGTGATCTTGTCCCAGGGGATGTCGCTCACCAGATAGGAGGGCAAGCCGTTCTTGCCGGTACGCCAGGAGGTGAAGTAGCCGATGACCCGGCGGGCGTGATCATCCCCCATGCACTCGTAACCATCCGGGCGGTAGATCTGGCGAATGTCGCAGGAGAGGTTGCCACCGGTGGGCGGCAGGGCGGCCTCTTCCACCTGCACGTCGACCTGGCTCGACTCGCCGCTCAGGTTCTCCTTGTCGGTCGCCACCAGCTTGAGGCCGGCCAGCCCCTTGCTCTGGGGCGTCCAGTTCACCTGCCAGGGGGCACTGGTGTCCTCCCCGACCTTCTTGCCATCGACGAACAGCTCGACCTTGGCGACGTCGTCGTTGGCATCGGTGACGTTGCCGCTCACCGCCACGCTGCGACCCAGGGTCACCTTGGCGCCGGCGGCGGGGCTCGCGATGCTCACCTTGGGCGCCTCCGGCGCCACCACGGCGGCGACCTTGAAGCTGGAATCCGCTTCGCTCAGCACCTTGCCGTCTTTATCCAGCGCTCGCGCCTTGAGGGCGTGGGCGCCGACACCGGCGGCACGCCAGCTGCCGTTCCAGGGCGAGGCACTCGCCGTGGCGACCAGGGTGCCGTCGATGAGGTACTCGACCTTGACCAGCGCCGTCACCGGGCCGCTCAGGGTCACCGCCAGCGCGACGCTGGCCCCTTCGTTGACACTGGCGCCGGCAGCCGGCGAGCTGACAGCTACGCCGAGCGCCGGGGGCGGCACCTCGCCGCCATAGAGTTTCCAGGCATCGGCCCAGACGACCCCGACACCTGGCTCATAGTGATAGGGCGAGGCCCCGCACCAGCCGGAGTAGGGAAATTCTTTGCACTCATAGAGATTGCCGACGTTGCTGACGATGTCGCCGGCCTTGTAGGCGGTACCGGCCTGATAGGCGGGATAAGCGGCCTGTGCCCAGGCGGGCATGGCAGCCAAAGCCACCAGCATGGCAAGCCTGCTGGGCCTTAGGGTCTGTTGCATATTGTTATCTTCCTTGTTTTGTCTTGGCATTGGTCTCCAAGGCAAAGCACAAGCGCAACCTGCGTGATGGGCGCAGACAACTGGCAATGGACCTGCCACAAACGTCACCCTCACCCTGGGAAGCCCCGCTATCTGGATCGCACGATCTGAAGACCGGAGGCATTGCGTCCCGGCGTCTCGGCCGGTTTGCCCTTTACCTGGGTTCCGTGAGGAACAAGCCGAGTATAGGAATCAACCAGCCGAGTCTCAATCTTCATTCTCGAGGAAAAATATGTGGATGCCAGCGGGATCACATTTTCGCCAATCGGATGAAATAACAAATTTGTCATTAGTTTCATGCTGTTAGCTAAGTCAAAAAAACCGGCATTGCCCTCATTTGTATCCCCGTAATGTGCGTTGGCTCACTGGTACGACATGCCAGAAATGTGACAATGCGCGCCCTTGGCCGATGCGCCAAGGCTATGGAAACACTGGCAAAAAATAAAAAAGGAACAGATATGAAAGGAACACGTACCCTGCTGTCGCTGGCCGTGGGGATTGCGCTCGCCTCCCCGTCCGTCTATGCCGCCGGCTTCAGCTGCCCGGCCGACAGCGACCTCACCCCGATCCCGGTCATTCAGGGCAGCGGTGACAAGAGCCCGCTCATTCCCGCCGACAAGTTCGAAAGCCCCCAGAGCGTCATGGTCAAGGCGGTGGTCTCGGGTCTGGGCGAGAGCCTCAACAAGGGGTTCTACCTGCTGGATGTGCAGGGCGATGGCAACCCCCAGACCTCGGACGGCATCTTCGTCTACCTCAACGACAAAAACTTCGCCAGCAAGTACCCGGACATCAAGCCGGGCGCCGAAGTCTGCCTGGAGGCCAAGGTCGAGGAGTATTATGGCCATACCCAGCTCAAGCCTCTGACTGACAGCGGCACCCCGCGCCTGCAGGTGATCGCCCAGGGCGCAGCCCCGGCCGCCATCCCGCTGCGGGTGCTGGAAAACGAGACCCTGGCACGGGCGCTGGAGCGTCACGAAGGGATGCGGGTACGCCTCGATGCCGACAGCGCGCTCAAAATCAGCCGCAACTTCAGCTATGACTACGCCGCCCGACGCAACAACCTGGTGCTCTCCCACCAGGCGCCGCTGATGAAGCCGACCCAGCTGCACGACGCCGACAGCAAGGCCGCCAAGGCGCTGGCCAAGGCCAACGCCGGCAACCGGGTGTTTCTCGAATCGGACTTCAAGGCCGCCGACGGCAAACTGCCCTGGCTGCCGGCCTGGGAGCCGGAGCAGGGTTACCTGCGCATCGGCGATGCCCCGGTCAATCTGGACGCCATGGTGGGCTACAGCTACAACGAGTACCGGCTGATCGTGCCGCAGGATCAGGTGATCACCGCCGGCGATCTGCTGCGCACCAGCGACAACGACCGCCAGAGCGCTCCGGCCCGTGCCGACGGCACCGATCTGCGCGTCGGCAGCTTCAACGTGCTCAACTACTTCACCAGCCACTCCAGCGTGGGCGGTGCCCTCAATGTGCTGTGCAAGGATCAGGCGGATGCGGACAGCGCCAAGGGCTGCAACCGCGGCGCCAAGAACCTGGAAGATTTCCAGAAGCAGCGCGCCAAGATCGTCAACGCCATCACCGAGATGGATGCCGACCTGCTCGGCCTGATGGAGATGGAGAACAACGGCTTTGACAGCCACTCCGCCATCAGCGACCTGGTGCAGGCCCTCAACGCCCAGCAGAAAGAGGCGGGCAAGCAGTACGCCTTCGTCACCCTGCCCAAGGCGCTGCTGCAGGGCGAGCACTACTTCGGCGGCGACGCCATCATGGTGGCCATGCTCTACCGGCCGGCCAAGCTGGCACCGCAAGGGGACGCCAACGTCATCACCCTGCCGGTACAGAAATACCTGGATGCCAAAGGGGTCGAGAAGCAGGCTTCCCAGCGTGACTCCCTGGTGCAGACCTTCACCGTCGAGGGCAGCAAGGATCCGCTGACCCTGGTGGTCAACCACCTCAAATCCAAGGGCTCAGGCTGCCTGGAGAACCTGGACGGCAAGGAGCCGGCCGATCTGCAGGGCAAGTGCACCGAGTTCCGGGTCAGTGCCGCCAAGGTGCTGGGCGACGCGGTGAGCAAGCTGCCCGGCCAGGTGCTGCTGGTGGGCGACTTCAACTCCTACGCCAGGGAAGATGCGATCCGGGTGCTGACCGACTATGTGCCGACCGATGGCCAGCGCAAGATTGTCTCCGCCTCCCAGACCTTCCTCGGCGACCAGGTCTTTGAGCAGACCGGCAGCGAAGTGGCCAAGAGCTACGGCCTGGTGGATATGAACGTCAAGTTCAACAAAGAGAAGGCCATCTCCTACAGCTACGAAGCCGAGCTCGGCACCCTGGACTATGCCCTCGCCAACCCTGCGCTGGCAGGCAAGGTGATCGCCGTGGCCGACTGGCACATCAACTCGTTCGAGAGCAACCTGTTCGAGTACAGCCGGGACTTCACCGGCGACATGATCAAGTCGGACAATCCGTTCAGTGCCTCCGACCACGACCCCATCATCGTCGACCTCAAGTTGAAAGAGGAGAACAACGGCGGTGGTGGTGCCATGGGCGCCCTGCTGCTGGCCCTGCTGCCGCTGGCCTGGCGACGTCGCCACGGCTGATGACCCATCACCATCAAGCCACAAGCCCGCAGCGATGCGGGCTTTTTTATGGGCCGGCCGGCACGACCGGTGTGCCGAGCGCAAAACAAAAAGGCCACCGCAGTGCGGTGGCCTTTTCTACTTTCATTACGAAAGATGGTGGAGCTACGCGGGATCGAACCGCGGACCTCTTGCATGCCATGCAAGCGCTCTCCCAGCTGAGCTATAACCCCGATGTGTGTGAGTGACGTTGAGTCACTCTGAATTTGGTGGAGCTACGCGGGATCGAACCGCGGACCTCTTGCATGCCATGCAAGCGCTCTCCCAGCTGAGCTATAACCCCAAATCCGGTACTGAATGAATGGTTCTGGCGGCCAATCATCCTAAATAATGGTGGAGCTACGCGGGATCGAACCGCGGACCTCTTGCATGCCATGCAAGCGCTCTCCCAGCTGAGCTATAACCCCACAAAGGTCGGCCTGGGTGATACACACCGCACTGCCCTGGGCACTTCATTTCAATCAGGAACCTGGTGGAGCTACGCGGGATCGAACCGCGGACCTCTTGCATGCCATGCAAGCGCTCTCCCAGCTGAGCTATAACCCCTTGGATTCCAGATTGTTCGAGGATAATTTGGTGGAGCTACGCGGGATCGAACCGCGGACCTCTTGCATGCCATGCAAGCGCTCTCCCAGCTGAGCTATAACCCCAACTCACCTCGGCGCTACCAAAGTTATCTCCGGCAACGGAGGCGCATGATAGGCACCGGCCGCTTTGCTGTCAACCCAAAAATAACGGCGATTCGCGCGTTTAGTCAAAATTCAAGCAGTTAGCCGATTTAACCGGCAATGGCACAGCTATCTCGCTGTTTTATGTCACAAAACAGGCCCTTGACCAAAAACAAAGGGCCCCCGCACGGGAGCCCTTTTTCAAGCGATGGTTGGCGCTTATTCGGCAGCCATGCGCGCTTCGATATACGCCAAAGCGCGGTCGATGCGGGCGAGTACGCGCTCCTTGCCCACCAGCGCCATCACGGCATCGATGGCGGGGGAGAGATTACCCCAGACCGGTGACGGCAATGTGCGACGGCAAGCTTACTCGGCAGCCATGCGTGCTTCGATGTACGCCAGGGCGCGATCGATACGGGCAAGAACCCGCTCCTTGCCCACCAGCGCCATCACGGCGTCGATGGCCGGGGACTGACCCAGACCGGTCACCGCCACGCGCAGCGGCATGCCGACCTTGCCCATGCCCTGACCCAGCTCGGCAGCAGTGGCTTCAATCAGCTCGTGCAGCGCTTCGGTGGTCCAGCTATCCAATGCCGCCAGCTTGGCCTTGGCCAGGGTCAGCGGCTCGGCGGCAACGCCGCGCAGGTGCTTCTTGGCTGCCGCTTCGTCGATCGCCTCGTACTCTTCAAACAGGTAGCGGCTCTGGGCGGCCATCTCGACCAGGGTGTTGCAGCGCTCGGCCAGCAGGGTCACCACGTCGGCCAGTGCCGGGCCCTTGCTGGTGTCGATCTGCTGGTGTTCCATGTGCCAGGCCAGGTGCTTGGCCACATAGGCCGGATCCAGGCTGCGCATGTAGTGGTTGTTCAGCCACAGCAGCTTGTCGGTGTTGAAGGCGGAGGCAGACTTGGAGATGGCGTCCAGGCTGAACAGCTTGATCATCTCCTCCAGGCTGAAGATCTCCTGATCGCCGTGGGACCAGCCCAGACGCACCAGATAGTTCAGCAGCGCTTCCGGCAGGTAGCCGTCGTCGCGGTACTGCATCACGGAGACAGCACCGTGGCGCTTGGAGAGCTTGGCGCCGTCGTCACCCAGGATCATGGAGACGTGGGCAAACTCTGGCACCGGTGCGTTCAGCGCCTTGTAGATGTTGATCTGGCGCGGGGTGTTGTTGATGTGGTCTTCGCCACGCACCACGTGGGTGATCTCCATATCCCAGTCATCGACCACCACGCAGAAGTTGTAGGTCGGCGCGCCGTCGGTACGGCGGATGATCAGATCGTCGAGCTCGGTGTTGGCGAACTCGATGCGGCCACGGACGTGGTCATCGAACACCACGGAGCCTTCGGTCGGGTTGCGGAAGCGGATCACGTGGGGCGCATCGGCCGGATGGTCGTGGGCGTGGTCGCGGCACTTGCCGTCATAGCGGGGCTTCTCGCCATTGGCCATCTGGCCTTCGCGCAGCGCTTCCAGCCGCTCCTTGGAGCAGTAGCACTTGTAGGCGCGGCCGTCAGCCAGCATCTCGTCGATCAGGCCGTTGTAGCGATCGAAGCGCTTGGTCTGGTAGTAGGGGCCCTCATCCCAGTTCAGCTCCAGCCATTCCATGCCCTCAATGATGGCGTCGATGGCCTCCTGAGTGGAACGTTCCAGGTCGGTATCCTCGATACGCAGCACGAACTCACCGCCCTGGTTCTTTGCAAACAACCAGGAATAGAGTGCGGTACGGGCACCGCCGACATGCAAAAAGCCGGTCGGGCTGGGAGCAAAACGGGTTTTGACTTTCATCTTTAAGCCTTGTGTAGAGGGCCTTGGGCCAATTCGTTAAAAAAACCGTCGCATTTTAGCACCGACAATGACGGATGGGAAAACCATGGCGCTGCCACGAGCCAAAGTAGGGGGAACAAAGCACCGGTCCGCCCCCTTGCCACCTGATGTTTGAAGGGGATCGCAAAACAAAATCCCCGTTTCCTATTTGCTATGCAAAGTGTTGGAGAGCTGCCTCCTCCGGCCGATATTCAAATAACGCTCACCAACAAGGAAGAGACGATGCAATTCCGTTCTATCCAGAATCGCATTCTGGTGATGGCCGGGATCGCCATGACCGCCGCCCTGGTCATCCTGATCCTGCTCAACCAGTACTCGGGTCAACAGACCCAGAAGCTGACCATCAGCTCCAGCCGCGCCGCCCTGCAGCAGGAGGCCTGGCAGAAGGTCAGCGCCAACGCCCGTGCCGAGGCCGCCACCATCACCCAGTTGCTGCAAAAGGGGCTCTCCTATACCCAGCAGATGGCCAGCGCCCTCGCCCTGCAGCAGGAGGGCAAGCTGCCGCTGGATCGCCAGCAGGCCACCGATCTGCTCAAGGCCCAGCTCGCCCTCGAACCCCAGCTATACGGTGCCTTCGCCGGCTTCGAGCCCAACGGCTTCGACGGCCAGGACGCCAGCTTTGCCGGCCAGACGGCGCTGGGCAGTGACAGCAAGGGGCGCTTCGTCCCCTACTTCTATCGTGACAAGGACCAGATCGGCACCGATTTGCTGCTCTCCATCGAGAAGAGCGATCCGGATGAGTTCGGCAATCCCGCCAACGACTACTACGCCTGCCCGAAACGGGAGGGGCGCTCCTGCCTGATCGACCCCTTCAAGGTGGACATCAACGGCCAGCAGGTGCTGGTGAGTACCATCACCACCCCCATCATGGTGGGCGGCCAGTTCAAGGGAATCGCCGCCCTCGATCTGGCGGTGGACTCCATCAGCCGTCAGGCCCAGTCCCTCAACAGCAACATCTATGACGGCAAGGGCGAGACCCTGATCGTCAGCGCTGCCGGCGTCATCACCGGCACCAGCGGGGATGCCAGCCTGCTCGGCAGTCGCGCCGACAAGCTGCTCGGCAACGGCTGGCAGCAATACCTCAAACCCGAGGTACAGCGCGAGGAGCTCGACGATGCGTTTCGCATCTCGGTACCCATCGCGGTGCCGGGCATGAGCCGCAACTGGGCCATCATCGTCACCCTGCCCTACAAGGTGGTGCTGGCCGGAGCCGATCAGCTGGAAGCCCAGCTGGGCGACATGAACCGGGCCGCCATGACCCAGCAACTGGTGGGTGCCGTCGTGGTGCTGGTGCTGGCGCTGGCCACCATGCTGGTCATTGCCCGCAGCATCACAGGCCCCATCCGCCAGATGGTGAGCCTGGTGGATGACATCGCCGATGGCGAGGGGGATCTTACCAAGCGGCTCAATACCCAGTCCCAGGATGAATTGGGGGATTTGGCCAAGGGCATCAACCGCTTCATCGACAAGCTGCAGGTGCTGCTGGGGGATGTGCTCAAGACCGCCAGCGAGGTCAACCGTCACGCCGGCGACACCGACCGCATCGCCGGCCAGACCGACAACAACCTGCAGCACCACCAGGCGGAGATGGAACAGATGCTGACCGCGGTGCAGGAGATGTCCTACGTCAGCCAGGAGGTGGCGACCCACGCCAACAACACCGCCGACTCCGCCAAACAGGCCCAGGGCGCGGCGGATCAGGGCAAGGTGCGCTTCCAGCAGGTGATCCAGTCGATGCACAAGGTGGCCGCCGAAGCCGGCAAAGGCGCCGAGGTGGTGGAAGGGCTGGCTCACGACAGCGAGCAGATCACCAGCATCCTCACCGTCATTCAGGGCATTGCCGATCAGACCAACCTGCTGGCGCTCAACGCCGCCATCGAGGCGGCCCGGGCCGGCGAGCAGGGCCGTGGCTTTGCGGTGGTAGCCGACGAGGTGCGCAAACTGGCGGGCAACACCCAGCAGGCGGTACAGAATACCCAGGAGCTGATCGAGAAGATCCGCCACAGCTCGGCCAACGCGGTCAACGCCATCAACCAGAGCCAGCAGCTGACCCACCAGGCGGTGGGGGAAGCAGATCTGGCGGAAGAGGCGCTCGGCAGCATCTATCAGGCCATCTCCACCATCAACGACATGACCTACCAGATCGCCTCCGCCGCCGAAGAGCAGAGCTCGGTCTCCGAGACCGTCTCCGGCAATCTGTCAAAAACCAACGCACTGGCCAACGACATCGCCCAGGATGCCACCGAGACAGCCAAAGCCAGCCAGGCATTGCGTCAGGCGGCCGAGCGTTTACAGCAATTGTTGGGACAATTTCGTCTCAGCTGATAATTTTCACGGTCAGGACTCTCCCCCTCGGGGGCGAGTCCGTTTACCATAGGCACGAATTTGCCTGATGGCAGGCAATGTAGTGAGAGGTAAATGCCGTGCCCACCCCGGACCGTCGCCCCCGTGGCCACAACAGACGAGCCCAGCAGCGTCGCCAAGACGAATCACAAGGATCCCTGCTCCATCGTATCAATGCCGCTACCCTGCCCCTGCGCCAACGCATCGGCCAGGGCATGAGCGGACTTGGCCAGCGCGGCCAGGAACCCAGGACTGGCAAGTTCAAACTGGCCAGCCCGCTGCCCCGCAAGCACACCATAGGGCTGCTGATCCTGATCCCGCTCTGGCTGCTGGTACTGGCCTGGGAACCCGCCCCGACCGAACCCAAGGCGGCGCCGTCCGGTTCGCTGACGGTACCCATCGCCGTACCGGCCCAGGCCCTCACCGTGGGCAACGGCGCCAGCGGCAATACCCCCGCCGCGGCCAAACCGGTGGAAGAGAAGGTCAATGGCACCTGGCTGCAACACGATGTGCAGGCCGGTGAAACCCTCTACTCCATCTTCCGCAAGTTCGAGCTGCCGGGCGCCGAGCTGAGCCGCCTCATTGCCATTGAAGGGCCTGATCGCCCGCTGACCCGCCTGCAGTCTGGTCGCGCCATCTTCATCCTGGTGGACGACACCCGCCGCATCCAGCGGGTCGAGATCCGCTCCTACGGTCAGGCCATCTATCGCTACGACCGACAGGGCGAAGGATTCGCCCTCAAGGAGTGATGAAACGGGAGGCCTGGCGCCTCCCGTTTTTTTGACCGGTTCCCGTGAAACAAGCTACTGACTTCACAATATTTTTAGCTTGCTCAAAAAATGAAAAGTGCCAAATTGACAAGGGATCGTGCTCACGTACAATCGTTTGTGCTTTAGACAGGGATTGTGCTACATGCTACTGGGACAAATTGACGTGGTCAGTCATGCTTCAACCCCTGCTTTCTAGGCAAATGCTGCCCAACCAGGCTTAGTTTCATTTTGTTATAGATAGGACTTACCACATGTCTGACATTCGCACCGGCCAAGTAAAATGGTTCAATGAGACCAAGGGTTTTGGCTTTATCGAGCAATCCCAGGGACCGGACGTTTTCGTTCACTTCTCCTCCATCCAGAGCGCCGGTTTCAAGACCCTGGCTGAAGGTCAAAAAGTACAGTTCACTGTGACCCAGGGCAAAAAAGGTCCTCAGGCTGAGAACGTTACCGTTATCTAAGCCAGCGCCAGTGAGCCGGTAGGAGGAGCCATCGCCCCTCCTATTTTTTTGCCTGCCATTTCCCCTTCCCCACCACGATCATCAACCTGCCCGCAGCAGCAACAGCCCTTCCCGCCCTTGTGTACGACACGAGTACAGCAAACATGGCTCTGATCTGGCTGAACGCCGGATACGACAAATCATCGCAGCGCGATGTAATGGGCAATTCAAATGGATGGTGAGGACTTCTAAGAGAGATTGGAGCGGGAAACGAGACTCGAACTCGCGACCCCAGCCTTGGCAAGCGCGGATCATGCTCTACCAACTGAATGTGGCAGTGATTGTATTGAGCAACTGGATTCGTGAACTTGGGGGAGAGAGATTGAATTTGAAGGGAGATTGGAGCGGGAAACGAGACTCGAACTCGCGACCCCGACCTTGGCAAGGTCGTGCTCTACCAACTGAGCTATTCCCGCAACAGGATGTCATTTGCAAGTGATTGGAGCGGGAAACGAGACTCGAACTCGCGACCCCGACCTTGGCAAGGTCGTGCTCTACCAACTGAGCTATTCCCGCAACGGAATGTCACTTACACATATCTACTAGAAACTGTTTGGAGCGGGAAACGAGACTCGAACTCGCGACCCCGACCTTGGCAAGGTCGTGCTCTACCAACTGAGCTATTCCCGCAACAGGATGTCATCTGCAAGTGATTGGAGCGGGAAACGAGACTCGAACTCGCGACCCCGACCTTGGCAAGGTCGTGCTCTACCAACTGAGCTATTCCCGCATCGGAATATCACTTACAAATTTTTGGAGCGGGAAACGAGACTCGAACTCGCGACCCCGACCTTGGCAAGGTCGTGCTCTACCAACTGAGCTATTCCCGCAACATTAGGTTGTCTTGAGGCTGGCTGATGATTGGAGCGGGAAACGAGACTCGAACTCGCGACCCCGACCTTGGCAAGGTCGTGCTCTACCAACTGAGCTATTCCCGCATCGGGCTGGTTTGCACCAGTGTCATCATCAGATTTTGGAGCGGGAAACGAGACTCGAACTCGCGACCCCGACCTTGGCAAGGTCGTGCTCTACCAACTGAGCTATTCCCGCAACTACCTTAAAACAGGCCGTACAGCATTTGGTTGCTTGCGCTACTGTACGGGAGCCGAATTATAAGAGCAGTCATTCCAATTGCAAGGGCTTTTTTGTCTGGTTGCGCGCGTTCGCTCAAAAGCTGGTCGAACTGTCGATTTTAGCAACCAGAGCGGGGCAATCCCTTGCCTGGGCGTCAGATCTTGAAGACGTGGCTGCGGTAAAACTGCAGTTCGGCAATGGATTCGCGGATGTCGTCCAGCGCCTGGTGGGTACCGCTCTTCTTGAACTGATCCAGCAGCGCCGGCTGCCAGCGGCGTACCAGCTCCTTGATGGTGCTGACATCGACGTTGCGATAGTGGAAGAAGGCTTCCAGATCAGCCATGTGCTTGACCATGAAGCGGCGATCCTGGCCAATGCTGTTGCCGCACAGCGGGCTGGTGCGCTCCGGGACCCACAGGCGAATGAACTCGAGGGTCTCGGCGACGGCTTTCGCCTCGTCGTGCTGGCTCGCCTTGACCCGGGCCACCAGACCGCTCTTGGTGTGGGTGTTGACGTTCCAGTCGTCCATCTTGGCCAGCTCTTCGTCGCTCTGGTGAATGGCGATGACCGGCCCTTCGGCCAGCACGTTCAGGTCCTTGTCGGTGACGATGGTGGCAATCTCCAGTACCACGTTTTCTTCAGGGTCAAGGCCCGTCATCTCCATGTCGATCCATACCAGGTTCTGCGCGCTGACTGTCATGATTGCTCTCTCTATTGGGAGGAATGGCGGAATTTTGCCAATTTGCATGTATCATACTGGCTTTGGATCTGTTCATAAACTGGCGAATCGAGTGGCAAAGAAAGCAAAACTCAATCTGGGTCAACAAAGGCGCGTCCAGGCCAACCGCGAGCGTCGGCTGCAAAAAGAGCACACCACAGAGGTGGATGACACCCTGTTCGGGCCGGCCATCGAAGGGGTGGTGATCAGCCGTTTTGGTCAGCACGCAGACGTCGAGGCGAGCGATGGTGCCATCCACCGCAGCAACCTGCGACGCAGCAGCATCAGCAGCCTGGTGTGCGGCGACAAGGTGGTGTGGCGTCCCGGCCTCAATGCCGCGACCGCCGGCGTCATCGAGGCGGTGCACCCGCGTCACTCGGTGCTGACCAGGCCGGATTTCTACGACGGGGTCAAACCCATCGCCGCCAACATCGACCAGATCATCATCGTCTCGGCGGTGATGCCCGAGTTCTCCACCAACATCGTCGACCGCTATCTGGTGGCCGCCGAGGATGTGGAGATCTGTCCCCTCATCGTGCTGAACAAGGTCGACATGCTCGATGATGCCGCCCGCGCCCGCATCGAGCGCCAGCTCGAAACCTACCGCAAGCTCAATTACGAGGTACTGCTGGTGAGCTGCGAGAGCGGCGAAGGGCTCGATGAGCTGAAAGCCGCCCTGACCGACAAGATCAGCATCTTCGTCGGCCAGTCCGGGGTCGGCAAGTCGTCGCTCACCAATGCCCTGATGCCGGGGCTGGATGTGCTCACCGGCGAGATCTCCGAAAACTCGGGACTCGGCCAACACACCACCACCACGGCGCGGCTCTATCATTTCCCGAGCGGCGGCGATCTCATCGACTCCCCCGGGATCCGCGAGTTCGCCCTCTGGCATCTGGAGGCCGACCGCATCACCTGGTGCTTCGTCGAGTTCCGCGATTATCTGGGCGGTTGCAAGTTCCGCGACTGTACCCACAAGGACGATCCCGGCTGCGCCCTGCGCGCCGCGGTCGAAGCGGGCGCCATCAGCGCCGATCGCTTCCACAACTATCACCGCATCCTGGAAACCATGCAGGAAGCCCGTCACGGTCGCCAACAGGCACGCCTGTGACCCTGTTTAACCTACGTTGATGATGAACATGAGCATTACTGACAACCTGAAAATTGCCGGTCAATACTGTCTGCCCAAACACACCCTCTCCCGCCTGGTGGGCAAGCTTGCCGCCGCCGAAGCGGGCAACCTCACCACCAAGGTGATCGAGGCCTTTATCAAGCAGTACCAGGTCGACATGAGCGAGGCGCTGCACGAGAGCCCTGCCCACTACAAGAGCTTCAACGAGTTCTTCACCCGCGAGCTCAAGCCGGGGATCCGCCCCCTGGTCGAGGATGCCATGACCCTGGCGCTGCCGGTGGATGGCACCGTCAGCCAGCTCGGCCCGATCCAGCAGGGTCGCATCATCCAGGCCAAGGGCCACGACTACAGCGCCCGCGAGCTGCTGGGCGGTTATGAGGATCTGGTGGCGCCGTTCAAGGATGGCGACTTCGCCACCATCTACCTGGCGCCCAAGGATTACCACCGCATCCACATGCCGCTGGACGGCGTGCTGGAGAGCATGGTGTTCGTGCCGGGGGATCTCTTCTCCGTCAACCCGCTCACCGCCGAGAACGTGCCCAACCTGTTTGCCCGCAACGAGCGGGTGGTGGCCACCTTCCGCACCCCGCACGGCCCCATGGCGCTGGTGCTGGTCGGTGCCACTATCGTGGCCAGCATCGAAACCATCTGGGCCGGCAACATAGCGCCGACCAAAGAGAAGAAGGTGGTGCGCTGGGACTACACAGGTGACGAGGCCATCACCCTGCAAAAAGGCGCCGAGATGGGTCTGTTCAAGCTGGGCAGTACCGTCGTCTGCCTGTTTGGCCCGGGCATGCTGGCCGGGTTCGAACCCCATCTGGCCAACGGGGTCACCACCCGCATGGGTCAGCCCTTTGCCAAGCTGGCGGAGCAGGCATGAGCGATCAACCCGCTTCCCAGAAGAACAACCCGCTGCACGGGCTGACGCTGGAGGCCATCGTCACCGCCCTGGTCGAACACTACGGCTGGGAAAAACTGGGGCAGGAGATCAATATCCGCTGCTTTACCCAGGATCCCAGCATCAAGTCCAGCCTGAAATTCTTGCGAAAAACTCCCTGGGCGCGGGAAAAGGTAGAGAGCCTCTATCTGTACGTCCAGCGCAAGCAAGCCAAAGCAAAGGAATAACGCCATGGCGTTCAAGATTACTTACACCTACAAGAAGCAGGCCAAGGAGATCGGCTACGCCAACGACAAGTTCAACAGCATCTATGATGCCGTTGCCGCCGCCGAAGGGATCGATCTCACCAGCTTCCACGCCATGGAGGAGCAGCTGGCCCAGGTATGCCGGCGCGACAAGAAGAGCGTGAAGGATTACCGGGAGAACTACTTCAAGGAGCTGGGCTTCTCCAACATCGTCATCGAGCGGGATGCCAAGGAGTAACCATGCGCACCTTGACCCTGATGGCCGCCTCCCTGCTGCTGGCGGCCTGCAGTACCCCGGAACAACACCTGGTCGGCAATGATCAGGATGTCCACGGCTGCCGTGCCAGCGCCGGTTATCAGTGGTCAGCCCTGACCAGGCAGTGCGTACGGCTGTTCGAGCAGGGCATCCGGCTCAATCCGACCGATGCCAGCCAGACCGGCAGCGCCTTCGTGCTGTTCAACGCCGATCAGAGCCAGGCCGAGCTGACCCTGCCGAGCGGCGAGCAATACCTGCTCACCCGCCAAGGCGCAGAAGGCAACTGGTCGTGGCAAGGCAGCGGCTACGCCCTCTTCCCGTGGAAGGGGTATGTGCTCAAAGCCGGCGAACAGACGCTGTTTCACGGCGACGTCGCCCGCTGAGTCACCCGACTCTATCCAGCCCCCGGCCCTGCCGGGGGTTGTTTTTTGCGGCTATCAACAGCGGCCCGCATCTCCCCTTCCACCAGGCCGGAAACAAAAAACCCCGTTGCAGGCAACGGGGTTTTTGCTGGTACTCGGCGCAACCTTAGTTGGCGAGGGTGGAGAACAGGCTCTGTTCCAGGCTGCCGCGGGAGACGCACACCGGGGTGATGGAAGGAGCCGGTACCCGCTCGCCGGAGGACTCGACGAAGTAGAGCTGGGTGTTGCCCTTGACGTTGACGGTGGCCACGCTGTTGTTGCCGCTCTGGGTGATGATCAGGTTGATCTGCAGGTTGGGGTTGCCCAGTGCGACCTTGGAGCCCATGGTACCGCAATCCAGCCACTCCAGACCGTCGGCCGAGTTCTCGACGTTGGCGGTCATCAGGCCGGAGCCACGCTGGCTGTTTTCGATGTTAAGGCCATGATCGCCAAACCACTTCTCGGCGCGGGCCCACACCAGATCCACCGGGATCTGCATCTCCTGGGTGTTGTTGGTCGCCTTGGCTACTGGCGGGGTATAGCGGTACTGCTCGCCGCCATTGTTGTCGCTGGCACAACCGGCCATCAACAGGGCCAGTGCTACTCCCACTATCTTTTTCATGCTGCTTCTCTCATCCATATAATCCGGCCCTCGGCCGACCGGCGGCTATTATGGCGGCAGCGACAGAGACTGTCAGCAGGGATCGGCAGAAATGAGTCAGCCTTAACCCAAGCTTTACAAAACCAGCCTGCTATCATAGATTTGCTCGAAATTTCCCCCGTGAGTGTCTGTGTGAACTCCTTGCTCACCCTGCCCCTGCTGCAGCAGATCATCGACCAGCTACCCATGAATATCTTCTGCCGGGATACGGATGGGCGCTACCTGTTTGCCAACCGTGCCTTCACGGAGCAGGCGGGTCTGCCGCTGCCGGCGGATCTCGTCGGCAAGACGGATGCCGACATGCCCTGGGGCGACATCTTTCGGGAAGAGGATCTGCGCCTGCTGGCGGAGGGCAAACCCCTGCTCTATCAGCAGTTGCACTGCAACAACGGCGACGCCACCAGCTGGATGGAGATCCACAAGATCCCGCTCTACGACGAGCAGGGCAAGCCGGTGGCTCTGTTCGGCATGGTCAACGAGATAGATCAGCGCAAGGAGCTGGAGCAGACCTTCCGCCAGCAGCAACTGCTGCAACGCCGCCTGCTGGACGCCATCCCGGATCCGATCCGGCTGGAAGACCATCAGGGGCTGTTGATCGACTGCAACCAGGCCTTTCTCGACTTCATGGGGATGGCGGCCAGCGAGGCCCTCGGCCAGCGGGTGGCCCACCGCCTCTCCACCGAACTGCCGATGGGACGGGGTGAATACTGCCTGGTGGATGCCAACGGCCAGGGCCGCCATCTGGAGGTGACCCGGGTCGAGGTGCCGGACGACGAGGGCAACTCCCTCGGCATCCTCACCCTGAGCCGCGACATCACCGGGCTGCGCACCACCCAGGCCCAGTTGCAGCAGGAGCAGCACTACGACAGCCTGACCGGCCTGCTCAAGCTCTCCCACTTTCTGCAGACCAGCCGTCACCTCGGCGCCCGCAAGGCGAGCCTGGTGCTGGTCGACCTGCAACACTTTCGCGAGATCAACGACCGCTTCGGCATCCGGGTCGCCGACCGCCTGCTCAGCCAGGTGGCCCGTCGCCTGCAGCAGCTGGCTCCGCCCCAGTCGCTGGTGTGCCGGGTGGCCGCCGACGACTTTGCCATGCTGCTGCCCGAACTGAACGAGCCGCTGGCCAACTGGAGCAGCCGTCTGCAGGGGGCGCTGATGGTCCCCTATCAGGTGGAAGAGCACAGGATCCAGATCCCGGTGTTCCTCGGCATCGCCCACGGCAAGGCCAACGACGCCGAACGGCTGCTGAGCCACGCCGAGGCCGCCCTGGCCCAGGGCAAGCGTCAGCAGCAGCACTGCACCCTGTTCGACCCCGAACTCGATGCCAAGCTCAAGCGTCGTCAGCTCATCGCGGCCCAGTTGCCGCTCGCCATCAAGTCCGGCCAGCTGACCGCGGTCTACCAGCCCATCATCAGCACCCGCACCAGCCAGCTGCACGGGGCCGAGCTGCTCTGCCGCTGGCCCCATCCCGAGCTCGGCATGATCTCGCCGGACGAATTCATCCCGCTGGCGGAAGAGCTGGGGCTCATCGGCCTGCTCGGCTGCCACATGCTGGAGCAGGGCTGCGCCCAGCTGGCCCGCTGGCAGGCCGATGCACCGGATCTGGTGCTCTCCATCAACCTGTCGCCGCTGCAATTTCGCGATCCCGAGCTCTGCCCGCAGATCTTCGCCTGCATCGAACGTCACGGCCTCGCCCCCTGGCAGCTGGAGCTGGAGATCACCGAAGGGGTGCTGATGGAGAACGCCGACGAGATAGAGAGCAACCTGGCCTGCCTGATCGAGGCGGGCTTTCAGCTCGCCATCGACGACTTCGGCACCGGCTACTGCAGTCTGGCCTATCTGCCACGGCTGCAGGTAGCGACCCTCAAGCTCGACAAAAGCTTCACGCAGGAGCTGGTCACCAACCAGGCCACCACCGCCATCGTGCGCTCCGTCATCGGGCTGGGCCACGAGCTCGGCATCAAGATCACCGCCGAAGGTGTGGAGACGCAAGAGCAGCAGGCGTGGCTGGTGCAGGCCGGCTGCGACCGGTTGCAGGGCTACCTGTTCAGCCGCCCGCTGCCCCCCGCCGAGTTTGCCCGCTGCTACCAGTTGCCACAGGCGTGATGCTCACAACAACAAGGCCACCCGAGGGTGGCCTTGTTGTTTCTGGCGCGCAGCAGTAGCTGGCACACATCAGGCAACTTACTCCTGGAAGTAGGTGCCCCAGCCGTCGTAATCCACACCATATTTCTCGAGGATGGGCAGCATGGTGGCGATGTCCGCCACTATGGTCTCGATGTCCAGCTTGCACTCGACGGTGGCGTCGAAGCAGAAGATGGTGGCGCCGTCATCCAGCTCCATCTCTTCGGCATCGGTCACTTCGAAACCGGCCTTGAACAGGTCGACCGCCGCCTTCTCCAGCAGATCGAAATCCTGGCAGGCAAAGTGGTGCTCAATCTCGTACTCCAGATCCGGGTTGCTGCCATCGGCCAGCAACTCGTTGACGATGGCGGTGGTCTCTTCGCGCCACTCTTGCATATCAAGACTCATATTAACCCCAGATGCGACTGTGTTGTGATCAAATGCCAGCGCGGACGGTGCCATCTCGGCCATCTGCCGCCCCGCAGGCCCGGTTGCGGCAAAGCATACTCGCACAGCCCATCCGGCTCAATGCGGCAGACCAAGATAAGCCGTCGTCGGCAGCCACCCCAAATGGGGTGCCATCACAAAAGGTTAATAAAGGGTAATCTGCCGCCAAAACAGAATTGCTCCATATGGAGCTTTGCTCGGATGTGTCAAAACCACGCGACACCGCCAGCAAGCCGTTTGAAATCAGCAGGATCCACCAGCAGCGCGACGGTGACAAGGCCATCCACGGAGTGTATCAAGGGACGCGGGCAATCCATCGCCCGTACGGAAAGAGGAGCCAGTGAGGCTCCCTTTTTATCATGTGAAGGAGCACATAGATAATGCCTAAAAAAACAATAATGAGCCTGCTTGTCGGCTCAACCCTTATGATTGGAAACCATGCCATAGCCGCCCCGGTCCACGGTCCGTTCGATGCCCCCCTGGCCGACGAGGTGAAGGTGCTGGAGATGCTCAAGAAGAGCGGCCGCATCCCGACCCTGGCCTCCCCCGAGCAGGAGCAGGCGGCCCTCGCCAGCTACTATCGCGAGAAGTCGCGGGCCTATCAGGGCAACAGCGGTACCCTGGCGGTGAAAGAGGGCAAGGTGCGGGAGACCATCCTCAAGAAGATCCGCCTCAACGGCACCGCCCGTCCTGGCGATCGGGTGCCCACTCTGCTGCTCAAGTCCATCGAGCGGGAGCACTATCAGGGCAAGATGCGCAAGGACAAGATCCTCGCCATCCTGGTGGACTTCCCCGACTACCCGAAAAACAGCATCCGCCCCGAGCTCACCAAGATGTACTACCCGGATTACACCCCGGAGCACTACAACGACCTGCTGTTCTCGTCCAAGGGCTATGCCGGCCCGAACGGCGAGCAGTTCATCTCCATGCGCCAGTTCTACGAGCAGCAGTCAGGCAAGAGCTACAGCGTGCGCGGCCAGGTGGCGGGCTGGTATACCGCCAGCAAGAACGCCGCCTACTACGGCGCCAATGCCACTCCGAACACCATCCGGGAGCTGGTGAAGGAGGCGCTGATCCAGGTGGCGGGCGACCCCTCCATCGATCTGTCCGAGTTTGACCAGGAGGATCGCTACGATCTCAACGGCAACGGCAACCGGGACGAGCCGGACGGCCTCATCGACCACCTGATGATCTTCCACTCCAGCGTCGGCGAGGAGGCCGGTGGCGGCGATCTTGGCGAAGACGCCATCTGGGCACACCGCTGGAACCTGGGTGCCCCCTACCCCATCCCGGGCACCAGCAGCCCGAGCCAGAACTTCGGTGGCAAGTTTGCCGCCTACGACTACACCATCCAGCCCATCGATGCGGCGGCCGGGGTCTGCGCCCACGAATATGGCCACGATCTGGGGCTGCCGGACGAGTACGACACCAAGTACACCGGCAAGGGCGAACCGGTGGCGACCTGGTCCATCATGTCCTCCGGCTCCTGGGCCGGGGTCATCGGCGGCACCGAGCCAACCGGGTTCTCCGCCTGGGCCAAGGAGTTCCTGCAGGCCTCCCTCGGCGGCAACTGGCTGCACGGCAGCAATGTGCAGCTCGCCGATCTCAGCCCGCGCGGCAACGTCTACATGCTGGATCAGGCCAACGACAAGGGGCGCAACGACGACGTGGTGCGCATCAACCTGCCGGCCAAGCAGATCCCGCTCAACCCGCCCTACGCCGGCCAGTACGAGTACCACGGCGGCAAGGGCAACAACCTCGACAACCGCATGAGCCTCAAGCTGGATCTGAGCGGCAAACAGAGCGCCAGCCTCAACTTCAAGGCCTGGTATCAGATTGAAGAGGGGTACGACTACGCCAGGGTGCTGGTCAACGGCCAGCCCATCGCGGGCAACCTGACCACCAGTGACGATCCCAACGGGGTCGGCTTCGGGGTCGGCATCACCGGCAACTCCAATGGCTGGACCGATGCCGAGTTCGACCTCACCCCCTGGGCCGGTCAGCAGGTCACCCTGACCCTGCAATACCTGAGCGACGGCGGCGTGGCCGAGAACGGGCTGTTCGTGGACGAGCTGCAGATCCTCGCCGATGGCGACACCCTGCTGAGCGACGGTGCCGAGGGCAACTCCCCCTTCACCCTCGCCGGCTTCGTGAAGAGCGACGGCAACGAGGCCAAGGATCACTACTACCTGGCCGAGTGGCGCAACCATGCGGGAGTGGACAAGGGGCTGGCCCACATCAATGTGGCCGACCAGCTGATGCGCTACGAGCCGGGCATGCTGCTCTGGTACGTGGACAACAGCCAGGTCAACAACTGGGTGGGAGTCCACCCGGGTGAGGGCTTCCTCGGGGTGGTGGATGCGGATCAGCGCACCCTCAAGTGGAGCGACGGCGCCGTGGCCGGTACCCGCTACCAGATCCACGACGCCACCTTCAGCCTGGGCTTCCAGCAGCCGCTCAACCTCAAGCACCCGAGCGGCTCCCTGCTGCGCGACTTCTGGATCACCCCGAACCGGGTGTTCAAGGATTCCCGCAGCTACCAGAGCAAGGAGATCCCGGATGCCGGTCGCCTGCTGCCCGAATACGGGCTCAAGATCAGCGTCACCGGTCAGGCCCGTGACATGAGTACCGGGCGGATCATCGTCAGCCGCCACTGAGCACGACAGCCATGACAAGGGGCCCCAGGGCCCCTTTTTTCATCTGCCGACCCGCCGCCCAGGATGAAAACAGGCCAAACCGCCCAACAAACACCCTGATTGCTCACTTGTCGAGCGAACGATGCGACTATCTGCGCCATGCGGTTGACACATCCGTTCAGAAAGGGTTTAATGCGCGCCGTTGCCCAGATAGCTCAGTCGGTAGAGCAGGGGATTGAAAATCCCCGTGTCGGCGGTTCGATTCCGTCTCTGGGCACCACAATTCCTCCTTAGTTCAGTCGGTAGAACGGCGGACTGTTAATCCGTATGTCACTGGTTCAAGTCCAGTAGGAGGAGCCAAATTTGAAAAGCCCGCTCATCGAGCGGGCTTTTTTCATTCCGGTCAGCTGCCGTTGCAGGTTGCCAGCAGCAGGGTCGCGCCGCAGGTGGCACTGAACAGCAACAAACCGGTCTGCAGCATCCCCTCCGGGTTCACCCGTTTCTCTTTTTTGCGCAATCGTCTCCACCCAGGCTTCATCGCGCCCACCTCATCCTGTTACGACCCCTGCCCCGTCGGCAGGCGAGCCATCTTTGTGCAGCCGGCCCGCCACCGTCAACTCCCTTGCCGACAATAAATTCATCACCCTGCGGCCCCCCGTTTTCACTTGGCAACAATGTTAACAATTTGGAAAACCGGCGTGACCCGCTCCTGCGCCAGGGCTATGATGAGGCCGACGATTTTCCTACCCTCAGGGAGACCCCAGATGAGCAGCCCGTTGCGTTACGTGCTGGACGGCATCCATTGCGAGCCCCGCTTCTTCACCGTGCCCCTCGACCACCAGCGACCGGATGAGGAGGAGACCCTCACCCTGTTTGGCCGCACCCTCTGCCGCCAGGACAGGCTGCATGACGATCTGCCCTGGCTGCTGTTCCTGCAGGGCGGGCCCGGCTTTGGCGCCCCGCGCCCGACCGCCGCCAGCGGCTGGATCAAGCGGGCTCTACAGGAGTTTCGGGTGCTGCTGCTCGATCAACGTGGCACCGGTCACTCCAGCCCCATCAGCGCCGAGGCACTGGCCCAGCTCACTGGCCGGCAGCAGGCGGAGTACCTCGGCCATTTTCGCGCCGACAGCATAGTGCGCGACGCCGAGTACGTTCGCGAAGTGCTGAGCCCGGGTCGCCCCTGGAGCCTGCTCGGCCAGAGCTTCGGCGGCTTTTGCAGCCTCACCTACCTCTCCCTGTTCCCAGGCAGCCTGCACGAGGTCTACCTCACCGGCGGGGTGGCCCCCATCGGTCGCAGCGCGGACGAGGTCTACCGTGCCACCTACCAGCGGGTGGCAGACAAGAACCGCGCCTTCTTCGCCCGCTTCCCCCATGCCCAGGCCATCGCCAACCGGCTGGCCAACCACCTGCATAACCACGAGGTGCGCCTGCCCAACGGCCAACGTCTGACGGTGGAGCAGTTGCAGCAGCAGGGGCTGGATCTGGGTGCCAGCGGCGCCTTCGAAGAACTCTATTACCTGCTGGAAGACGCCTTCATCGGCGAGCGGCTCAACCCCGCCTTCCTCTATCAGCTGCAGGCGATGCAGCCGTTCAACACCAACCCGGTGTTCGCCATCCTGCACGAGTCCATCTATTGCGAAGGGAGCGCCAGCAACTGGGCGGCCGAGCGGGTCAGGGGCGAGTTCCCGGCCCTGGCCTGGGCGCCGGGCAAGGACTTCGCCTTCACCGGCGAGATGATCTTCCCCTGGATGTTCGAGCAGTTCCGCGAGCTCATCCCGCTCAAGGAGGCCGCCCACCTGCTGGCCCAGAAGGCCGACTGGGGCCCCCTCTACGACCCGGTGCAGCTGGCCCGCAACCAAGTGCCGGTGGCCTGCGCCGTCTATGCCGAGGACATGTACGTGGAGTTCGACTACAGCCGAGACACCCTCAAGGGGCTTGGCAACAGCCGCGCCTGGATCACCAACGAGTACGAGCACAACGGCCTGCGGGTCGATGGCGAGCAGATCCTGGACCGGCTCATCCGCATGAATCGGGATCGCTGATCCCGCCGGGCTCGCGCCCGCAGCAAGACGACAATATCGAGGGCGGCCCATGAGCCGCCCCGCCCCCTGGAAGCAGCACAAAATAATAAGGACACCCATTGGATCATCCGGAAATATCGGCCGGCTGGCTGAGCCGCCTCTTCTATCACTGGACCGGCCCGTTGCAGCGCAAGGGGCTGACCGAGCCCCAGGTCAACCTCGACGATCTCTATCCCCTGTTGCCGGAAGACAGGCGCGATGGCCGCGCCGACGCCTTCCTCGCGCTCACCGCCGCCCAGCCGGTGCGCCCCTGGCCCATCACCGCCTTTATCTGGCGCCAGTATCGCGGCCGCATCGGCCTGCTCACCCTGCTGCAGCTGCTCGGCATGCTGGCCACCCTGGCCAGCCCCTGGCTGCTCAACCACAGCATGACCCAGCTTGGCACCGGCGCTGACACCGGCCACAAGCTGTTGCTGGCCCTGGCCTTGTTCGCCTCCGTGCTCGCCTCCGGCATGCTGGCGGAGCACTCGCTGCAGCTGGCACTCAAGATGCACGTGCCCATCCGCCGCCTGTTGGCCGAGTCCCTGCTCGCCAAGGTGATGAAGCTGGGTGGCAAGAGCTTCGACGACCGGGCCGGTGGCCGGGTGCAGAACCTCATCAACCGGGACGTGTGGGACATCACCTGGATTCTGGCCGACCCCGCCATGCCGCTCACCATGCTGCTGCAACTGCTCGGCACCATCGCCCTGCTGGTGTGGCAGGTGGGCAGCGCCGGCCTGGTGGGCTTTGCGGTGCTCACCCTGCTGCTGCTCATCTCTACCCGGGTGGTGCGACGCATGAATCAGCAGGAGCAGCAGCTCAAGCGTCAGCAGGACGAGCGCAACGGCATACTGGCGGAGTACATCAAGAAGCTGCGGCTGGTGCGCCAGAACGGGCTCGGTGCCTTCTTCACCCGGGCCGCCGGCCACAAGCGCCAGCAGGAGCTGGGGGTGCTGGGGCGGGTGCTCAGGCTCGATGCCATCAACGAGAGCCTGATGTTGAGCACCCCGCTGCTGGTGACCCTGGCCACCTTCACCACCTATCTGGTCTCGGGCAGAGAACTCACCCTGCCCCAGGTGTTCACCACCATCGCCCTGTTCACCGTGCTGCGCATCCCCATGATGCGGCTGCCCTACCTCATCCGCACCCTGATCAACTTCAACACCGGCTTCAACCGGCTGTGCGAGTTTCTCAACAGCCCCGAGCAACACAGGGATCTCACCGACCCCAGCTTGCCGGTGGGCGGCCTGCGGCTCGACAACGTCACCGCCTTGCACCAGCAAAAAACCGTGCTGCAGGGAGCCAGCCTGTTTATCCAGCCGGGGGAACTGGTGGGGATCACCGGCGCCACCGGGGCGGGCAAGAGCTGCCTGCTGCACCTGGTCGCCGGCTTTGACGACAGCTTCGAGGGCAGCATCCGCCGCCACGGCCGGGTCGCCCATCTGGGCCACAAGCCCTGGCTGATGAACGACACCATCCGCAACAACATCCTGTTTGGCCAGCCCTGGCACGCCGAGCGCTATCGCTGGGTGCTGGGGGCCTGTGCGCTGGGCGCCGACCTCGAACTGCTCAGCCACGGCGATCAGACCCTGGTGGGCGAGCTCGGCACCCGCCTCTCCGGCGGCCAGCAGCAGCGAGTCGCCTTGGCCCGCGCCCTCTACGCCCAGGCCGACATCCTGCTGCTGGACAACCCCCTCTCGGCGCTCGACCCCATCGTCTCGGCCCAGGTGCTGCAGCGGGGGCTCGCCTTCAAGCCGGGGCCGACCCGGCTCCTTGTCAGCCACGACCCGGACGTGCTGGCTCACTGCGATCGGGTGATCCGCATCGAGCAGGGCGAACTGGTGGAGCTCGATGCCCACCAGCTGGCGGATCTTATCCAGCATCCCCAGCCCACCCCGCCGGTGCCGCCCCAGGAGGCGGAGCAGTTCAATGAAGAGAAGGTGGTGGAGGGCAAGGTGGACTGGGGGCTGTTCGGTTTCATGTGGCAGCGCCTGGCCGCCCCCGGCGCCATCCTGCTCGCCCTGCTGCTCACCCTGGGTCAGGAGGGGCTGCGCATCGCCTCGGATCTCTGGCTCGGCGGCAAGGCCGGGGTGACCGAGGTGAGCGAGCTGCTCGGCATCTATGTGCTGCTTGGAGCGGGCTCCCTCACCTGCATCATGGTGGTGCGGGTCATCAACTACAAACTCGGCCTTAAGCTGGCCTGGACCCTGTTTGACGGCATGCTGGGGCGCATCAGCCGCGCCCCCATGGCCTTCTTCGACAAGGTGCCGCAGGGGCGCATCCTCAACCGCTTCGACCGGGATCTGGGGGAAGCCCAGGAGATCCTGCTGTCGATGCTGATGGGGCTGTTCGGCATGCTGGTGTCGGTGGCGCTGCAGGTGGTGGTGATCGGCGTCAACATGCCGCTGTTGCTGCTCATCGCCCCCCTGGTGGGCTGGGCCCTCTACGTGCTGCAGCGCCGCTACCGGGCGGTGCAGCTCAAGCTGCGGCGGCAAGCATCGGTGCTGCGCTCGCCGCTCTATATCAGCATCAGCGAGACCATCCGCGGCGCCCCCGCCCTGCGCCTGGCCGGGGCCGAGCGCTTCGCGCTGGATCAGGTGCTGCTGCACTATGACAACAACCTGCGCAGCTGGTACACCACCACCTCCATCAACCGCTGGCTCGGCATGCACCAGACCCTGCTCTCCGCCGCCCTGGTGGGCGCCGTGGCGCTGATGGTGGCCTTTGGCAACAGCTCGCTGCTGGGGGCCGTGGCCATCACCTACGCCTTTACCGCCTCGGCCATGCTCAACTCCCTCATCCGCACCTTCGCCGAGGTGGAGCAGGTGATGAACGCGGTGGAGCGGGTGCGCGAATACAGCGAAATAGAGAGCGAGCGCCAGGAGGGGGAGGCCCTCGCCACCCCTCATCCCAAGGTGCGCTTCGACAACCTGGGGCTGCGCTATCCCCAGGCCAGCCAGTGGGCGCTGCACAAGGTCAACTTCGAGCTGGCCCCCGGCGAGAAGGTCGGCGTGTGCGGCCGTACCGGTGCCGGCAAGAGCTCGCTGCTGGGGGTGCTGCAGGCCATGTATCCCGCCACCCAGGGGGAGATCTACTACGGCGAGCAGCCGCTCTCCCGGCTGGCCCCGGAGGCGGTGCGCGATCTCTACGACACCGTCTCCCAGATCCCGCTCACCTTCTTCGGTACCCTGCGGGCCAACCTGGCGCCCCTGACCGAGCATGACGACGCGGCACTGGAGCAGGCACTGGCCCGGGTGGGGCTGGCCGAGCGCTGCGCCGGCCGGCTGGACGAGGAGCTCGACAAACTGCAGCTCTCCGCCGGCGAGACCCAGTTGCTGGTGATCGCCCGCATCCTGCTGTCGCGCCGCCCGCTCATCGTGCTGGACGAGGCCACCTCGGACCTCGACCACGGCGGCATGCGCAAGATGGCGGAGCTGCTCTATCGCTACCGGCCGAAGGCCAGCTACCTGGTGATCGCTCACCATCTGGAGCCGCTGCTGTCGGTGGACAAGGTGGTGGTGATGGAGGCCGGCACAGTAGTGGAGCAGGGCTCGCCGGTCAGCCTGCTGGCCAACTCCCACTCCCGCTTCCATCAGCTGTTCGTGGGTCAGGTGAACCGCCAGGTGTCCCAAACGGCCTGAGCACCAAAAATGACAAGGGCTGCCCGCGGGCAGCCCTTGTTGCTTGAGCAGAGCCTCAACGCTCCATGATCTGGGTGACGTCATCCTTCTTGATCATCACCTCCCGCCCCTCGGTGTCGTAGTAGCGGTACATGCCGGTACTCTCATCCAGCTTGGGTTTGCTGTCGGTGGTGATCATCTTGCCATCCTTGGTGCTCATGATGTATTGCGAGCTGCACCCCGCCAACGCCAGG
This sequence comes from Aeromonas sp. FDAARGOS 1408, assembly GCF_019048665.1. NCBI lineage: Bacteria > Pseudomonadati > Pseudomonadota > Gammaproteobacteria > Aeromonadales > Aeromonadaceae > Aeromonas > Aeromonas sp. FDAARGOS 1408. The sequence continues at coordinate 3,237,402 of NZ_CP077394.1, forward strand.
GCACACACCAGGATCATCATCAGTTGCTTCATCGCCTGTTTCGCCTCCCGCTTCACCCTCACCACGAGGGTGGTGACTGAAGCCTAGCTCAACCAGATGAGCTCGTTTGCCGCCCTTGCCGCAACGGGATCAACATCAAGAATCAGTTACTTGCGCCCACCCGGTTTGCTACTGCCACCACCTCCGGTCCCGGACCCACAGCCAAGCGCCAGCTTGTCAGCGGCCGCCTTCGCCTGCACCAGACCGTAGCCGAAGCTGTTGTCGCGCCCCAGCGCCCCCAGATCCTGGGCGCTGCTGCGCAGGGTCTGGCGCAGCTGATCGTTGCTGCACTCCAGTCGCTGCGACCAGACCAAGGCGGCCACCCCGACCACGTGTGGCGTCGCCATCGAGGTGCCGCTGTAGTAGGCGTACCCGGTCGGCACTGTGGAGAGCACAGAGACACCGGGGGCGGCCAGCTCCACCTGATCGTTGCGCTGGGAGAAATAGGCCAGCTGCTTGTTGGCATCGATGGCGGCCACGCTCACCACGCTGCTGTAGGAGGCCGGATAGGACTTGCTGGTGTTGCCCGCATTGCCCGCCGCCGCCACGCTCAACACGTTCTGGCTGTAGGCCTGGTTGAAGGCTCTCTCTTCGGTCTTGCTGGGCACGCTGCCCCCCAGGCTCATGTTGATGACCATGCGGGTGAAACCGCGGCTGCTCATCCCCTGCTTGCAGGCATTGAGCGCCCCCACCAGGTTGGAGGAGTAGGCCCAGCCGTTGGCCCCGAACACCTTGACGATCTGCAGCGGCACGCTCTGGTTTGGCAACACCCCGAGCACGCCCTGATCATTACCCCCCACGGCGGCTATGGTGCCCGCCACATGGGTGCCATGGCTGTTCTCGTCGCTGTCCCAGTTGCCGGTACCGACATCGTCATAGCCCTGCACCTGGGGGCCGTGGGGCAAGTCCGGGTGGCCGCCGCTGTAGCCCGAATCTATGATGCACACCAGCACTTCGCCGGCGGCGGCATCGCTCAGTTGCGGCGCCTGCACCATGGGAATGCCGTAGGGCAGGGTTTCGGCGCTGACATAGCGCTTGGCATCCGGCTCAACCCAGAGCACGTTGGGATTGCGCGCCAGCGCCGTGGCGGCGGCCGATGGCAACCAGAGCGCCAGGGCATTTTGCTCCTTCAGCGCCAGGGCCAGCTCGCCGCCCATTCCCTGGCTCTGGGCCAGTACGGCCGCCTCCGCCCCCGGCTTGAGCTGCACCAGATAACGCGCCCGCTCGGCGGCCATCGCCCCCTGTCCCAGCACGCCCGCGACCAGCAGACCTATCCATATCCGTTTCATCAGTCACTCCTCACGTCGATCTGATATCCCTTCGCAAAAAGTGTAGTGTCCCCTCGCCCGTGCTACGAATACGGCAACAAAAAGGCCGGACATGAGTCCGGCCTGCTCTGGATTATCAATTACTTGGCTGGCTTGCGCTCGCCGGTAACCGTGGGGTTCTTGGGATCGGCACTCCACTCGTACCAGCCGCCGTCGTAGACGCTGATCCGTTTCCAGTCCATCAGCCAGGCGTAGAAGAAGGCCTCGGAGGCGCGCCAGCCGGTACCGCAGTAGAAGGCGGCCTGCTGGGTCGGCTCTATGTTCCACTCATCCCACATGGCGAGGATCTCGCGGGCCGGCTTCATGGTGCCGTCCGGGTTGTGGAAGTCGCTCATGCTGTTGGCATCCACACCACCACGACCCCACTTGGCGCCCGGAATGTCGCCTTTCGGCTTGATGTAGCTGTAGCCGGAGGTATTGCCGACGAACTCGTCCCAGGTGCGCACGCTGACCAGGGCGCCGTCGGGCTGCTTGAGCAGCTCTTTGGCCTGACTCAGGGTGGTGTAGTACTCGGGATGGGCCGGGATGGCGACGCCAAACTCCTTGGCCGGCTTGAAGGTGTTGGCCAGCCCGGTCTCGGTGCGCAGGTGCTGCACGAACCAGGCATCCAGGCCGCCGTCCAGCAGTCGCACGTCCTCGACGCCCGCATACATCATCAGGTGGGCCGCGCGGGCCGCCGCCATGGTGTTGCGACCGTAGAGGATGACGGTGGTGTCGTGCCGGATGCCGTTCTCCAGCAGCAGCTTTCTGAGCGCCTCGTCAGAGACCTTGTTCCACAGCGGCTCCTCTTCCAGCCGGTTGGTGTCGATGTAGCCGGCCCCCGGGATATGGCTCAGCAGATAGGCCTTGGGTGAACCCCACGCCACCTCGAACAGCTTCCAGTCGCCCTTGGGCGCAGCCACCACCGGCTTGCCCTCCTGCAGATCGGCCAGCCAGCGCGGATGGACCAGCTGCTGCCAGCGGGCCAGATGCTCGCGCGGCGCACTTTTCCAGCCCTGCAGCTCGAACAGCTGCTTGATGCCCTGCTGGCGCAGCAGGCGGGCCACTTCAGCCACCTCGCGCGGGGCACCGTAGAGCGCTACCGGCCGATCGGCCTGCAGCCCCTTGGTCGCCAGCGCCGCCGGCCACTCTTCATCACTGTACTTCCAGTCGGCGGAGAGGTTCTCGGCACCGGCCACGTGGCCGCCCTGCTGCTCGCCCTCCATGGGCCAGCCCTGATAGAAGTAGCTGGCGCGGGTATCCAGGATGACCGCCGCCTTGGCCTTGGCGTCAGCCAGCGAGAGCGGTGGCAGCTCGGCTGCCAGGGTCGGCAGGGCATGCCAGAGCAACAAGGTCGCCAGGGTGGCCCGTAACAAGCTCATTATTCGTTTCATGGTGATCTCTCGATTCAGAGTGACAAGGTTAAAAAATGGAGCGGCCCAGACGCTCGGCCAGCAGTTCCAGCGCGGCCGTGCCCGCCAGCGAGTTGCCCGCCTTGTTGAGCTCGGGCGACCAGACACAGACGCACAACTCCCCCGGGATGAGGGCGATGATGCCGCCACCGACCCCCGACTTGCCCGGCATGCCGACCCGATAGGCGAAATCCCCCGCCTCGTCATAGAGGCCGCAGGTAGCGAGCAGGGCGTTGACCTGCTTGGTGGTACGGGCCGGCAGCAGCGGGGAGCTTTCTCCAAGCGGCACGCCGCGGTTGGCCAGATAGATGAAGGCCCGCGCCAGATCGACGCAACTCATGCGGATGGCACAGGCATTGAAGTAGCTCTGCAGCACCTTGTCCACTTCGTTCTCGAAGTTGCCATAGGCCTTCATCAGATAGGCGATGGCCGCATTGCGGGCAGAGTGCTGATATTCGGAGCGGGCCACTACCTGATCCGCCATGATGGCCGGGTTGCCCGAGAGGCGGCGGACCAGCTCCAGGGTGCGCTGACGCGGGGCGGTAAGGCGGGTTTCCAGCAGATCGCTCACCACCAGGGCACCGGCGTTGATGAAGGGGTTGCGGGGAATGCCCTGCTCGAACTCAAGCTGCACCAGGGAGTTGAAGGGCTGGCCAGAGGGTTCCTTGCCGACCCGGGCCCAGATCTCCTCCTCCTGATAGAGGGTGAGCGCCAGGGTCAGGCTCAAGGCCTTGGAGATACTCTGGATGGAGAAGGGCTCGAAGGCGTCACCTGCAGTGAACAGCTCCCCTTCGACGGTACAGACGGCGATCCCGAGCCGATCGGCCGGCACCTGGGCCAGTGCGGGAATATAGTCGGCCACCTTGCCCTGTCCGAGCAGCGGGCGCACCTCATCCAGGATGCTGGCCAGTAATTCGGATGACAACACCATAAGCGATTCCATAACTAACGTGGAGATCCCATCACCACCGACAAAAATCCCGCCAGCGGCGGGACTTGTCTATCTGCTGTCGCAGGCTGTCGAACCGGGGCGCCTGCCACAGCCGGCCTGATATCAGGCGGGTTCGCCGTACCAGAGGTCGAACAGCTCAGAAACCACCACGGCTTCCATCCCCTTGCCTTCCAGCCAGGTTTTGACGGCGGCGCGGTCTTCTTCGCTGCACTTGCCCAGCTGCTGGGTGCAGATCATCCCTTCCCAGGCCAGGTGGCCGGAACCGGCGAAGGCCAGTTTGCGGGGTTCGATCACTTCATCGATCATCGCATCGACTACGGCATCGATGGTCTCTTCGGCAGTGCCGACCGGGAAGTTGAAACTGATGTCGAAGCCCATTTCCTGGAATTCATCGACGCGCAGTTTCTTGCGCAGGCGGCGGCTACGGTTGGCCATGATAGCTCCTTCAGTTAGTTGACACGTTTGAAAATCAGATCCCACACCCCGTGACCGAGACGGTGGCCACGTTGTTCGAATTTGGTCAGCGGACGCCAGTCGGGACGCGGCACCCAGTTGCCGGTGGCGGAGGTGTTCTCGTAGCCCTCGGCGGCGCTCATCACTTCCAGCATGTGCTCGGCGTAGTTCTCCCAGTCGGTGGCCATGTGGAACACGCCACCGATGGCCAGCTTCTGGCGAATGTCCTGGGCAAAAGCCGGCTGGACGATGCGGCGCTTGTGGTGACGGCTCTTGTGCCAGGGGTCCGGGAAGAACAGCTGCAGGCAGGCGAGCGAGCCGTTCGGGATCATGTGCTCCAGCACCTCGACCGCGTCGTGACAGATGACACGCAGATTGGTGACCCCCGCTTCCTGGGCGGTGCCCAGGCAAGCACCGACACCCGGTGAGTGCACTTCAATACCGATGAAGTTCTTCTCGGGGGCATTCTTGGCCATCTCCACCAGGGAGGCGCCCATGCCAAAGCCGATCTCCAGCACCACAGGGGCCTCCCGGCCAAACAGGGCAACCAGATCGAGCGGCTCCGGTGCGAAATCGATGCCCATGACCGGCCACAGCTCCTCCAGAGCCTTCTCCTGCCCTTTGGTCAGGCGGCCTTCGCGACGGACAAAGCTGCGGATCTTGCGCATGAACTTGCCGTCTTCGTTAAATACATCTTGGGTCACAGGCATAATCAAATTGCTCGTTTATTGCATCGGTCTGGGTCACAGACGACATAAATGGATTGCTAGCTATCTCGTCGTGCTGGTCACAGACGACCGAGATGAATTGCTCGTTGTTTCATCGCTCCACCTCGCCGATGAACGCGAAATTGCTCGTCATTTCATCGCTTGGCGAAACAGGGTAGCGAATTATCCCAAGATAGGCCCAAGGCGCAAGTGTTTCACGCAACAAATCCCCCGACACAGACCAATTCCGCCACCGCGATTGACAAATGCCACCCCGTTCACAGAATCTGCCGGGGCTCGGGCGCATCCTGACCTGCGCAAATAAAACCATACACAACAAAGGATTGCAGTATGAAACACACAGCATTGGCGTTTGCCATCACAGCCCTGCTGGCCGGGTGCAACACCTCCAGCAATGATTCACAGGCCCCCTCCGCCGCCGAGCAGGCCTATGAATACCTGGTGCAGCTGAGCTCCACCGCCGAGGGGATCGGCGCCAGACCCACCGGCAGCGAGGCCGAGACCCGCGCCGCCGCCTGGATCCAGGACCATCTGGCCGGCTGGGGCTACGAGGTGCAACGCCAGCCCTTCACCTACACCCAGAGCGGAACCAGCAAGGCCTCCCAGAACCTCGTCGCCGAGCTCAAGGGCAAGAGCGACAAGGTGATCCTGATCGGTGCCCACTATGACAGCACCGGCGACAAGCAGGGCTCCGAGGGGGCCACCGACAATGGTGCCGGGGTCGCAGCCCTCTTGGCGGTCGCCGAAGCACTCAAGGGGCAGACCCTGCCCTACACGGTACGCTTCGCCTTCTTTGGCGCCGAGGAGAACGGCCTCAACGGCTCCAAGGCCTATGCCGCCAGCCTCGACAGCGCCGCCGTTGCCAAGCTGCTGGCCATGGTGAACTACGACACCATCGCCGGGGGCGACCTTGTCTACGTTCACTCGGCCCACTCCAACGTGGCCAAGTACAAGTGTGCCGACCCGAGCCGCTACAGCTTCGATCCCAAGGTGCGGGATCGCCTGCTGGCCATCTCCAAACAGACCGCCACCCCGTTTGCCATTCATCCCAGCTATGATGGCTACCCTGAGGGGGAGACCGGCGGCTGGTCCGATCATGCGCCGTTCGCCTGTCTGGGGGTGCCCGTCGCCTACGTGGAGGCCACCAACTTCACCATCAACGGGGAAGATGGCTATGACGGCTACTCCCAGACCACCAATCCGGCGCTGTGGGACTGCTACGACGAGGCCACCAAGAGCGCCTGCGATCGGGGCAGCGAAACCCAGTGGGGCAAGATCTGGCATACCCAGTATGACCGTCTCGACAAGATGGCCGAGCTGTTCCCGGGCCGGGTACAGCAGCAACTCGGCGCCAACACCGAGCTGATGCTCCGCTTCCTCAGGGAGCCGGGGCTGTAACTCTGCCATCTCGCCGCTGAACCGGGGCTTTTACGCCTCGCGGCCTTCCCCGGCCGATAAAATTCGGGCAGGTGCCAAACCTGCCCTTTTTTATCGATTTTTGTTACAGCCATTGCCTCATTTTTTAAATCTGATACAAACGGATAACTTGGCGGTCGAATGGAGCGACCGCTCACCACGCCAGAGAGAATCCTATGCAGCCCTTTTTTGCCCAGCGCTTCGAGAAGGTAGAACCTTCCTTCATCCGCGAGATCCTCAAAGTTGCCGCCAATCCGGAGATCATCTCCTTCGCCGGCGGCCTGCCCAATCCGCACCTGTTCCCGGTCAAGGCCATCGAGCAGGCCTGCCAGGACGTGCTGCGCGAGCAGGGCGCCGCGGCCCTGCAGTATGCGGCCACCGAGGGCTTCGCCCCGCTGCGCCAGTACATCGCCGACCGCTATCTGGCCCGCCACGGCATGCAGGTCAATCCAGACAACATCCTCATCACCAGCGGCTCCCAGCAGGCGCTGGATCTGCTGGGCAAGGTGCTGATCGACGAGGGACAAGACCTCATCATCGAGGAGCCTGGCTATCTTGGCGCCATCCAGGCCTTCTCCGTCTATCAACCTGCCTTCAAGCCCATCACCCTGGGTGAAGAGGGGCTGGATCTGGCGGCGCTGGATGCGCTGCTGGCCAGTGGCTCCAACGCCAAGCTGCTCTACGGCGTGCCCAACTTCCAGAACCCGAGCGGCGTCTCCTACAACCGCGCCAACCGCGAGGCGCTGGCCGAGCGGCTGGTACGCCACGAGCTGCTGATGGTGGAAGACGACCCCTACGGCGAGCTGCGCTTCGAGGGCGAGCACCTGCCCCCCATCGCCAAGCTGGCGCCGAACAATACCGTGCTGCTCGGCTCCTTCTCCAAGACCGTCGTCCCGGCCTTCCGCCTCGGCTGGATGCTGGTGCCGGACTGGTTGCGCAAGAAGGTCACCATCGCCAAGCAGGCCACCGACCTGCACAGCAACGCCTTCAGCCAGCAGGTGCTGCACCGCTTCCTGATCGACAACTCGCTGGACGCCCACCTCGAGAAGATCAAGGAGGTCTATGGCCGCCAGCGCGCCGCCATGGAGGCCGCCCTGGCCCGTCACTGCCCGCCCGGCGTCAGCTATACCCGACCGGAAGGGGGCATGTTCCTCTGGCTGACCCTGCCCGCCAGCGTCAGCGCCATGGCGCTGTTTGACGAGGCGATCAAGGAGAAGGTGGCCTTCGTACCCGGCGCTCCTTTCTATGTGCGCCCCGAGATCCAGAACACCCTGCGCCTGAGCTTCTCCTGCGTGGATGAAGCCACCATAGAGGAGGGGGTCAAGCGTCTGTGCCGCGCCCTCGCCCGCATGCTCTGACAGGCCTCGGGATGAAAAAAACCAGCGACCAAGGTCGCTGGTTTTTTATGGGTGGCGGGCTGGCTCAGGCCTTCGCCAGCAGGGCGGCAAACTCCTTCATCGGCATCGGCCGACCAAAGAAATAACCCTGCAGGAAGGTCACCTGACGCGCCCGCAGATAGGCGGCCTGCACCTCGTTCTCCACCCCTTCGGCCACCAGTTGCAGACCGAGCCGGGTCGCCAGATCGATGACGTTCTCGACGATGTGGCTGGAGAGGGCATCCGAGCCGATCATGCCGACGAAGCTCTGATCGATCTTGAGAAAGTCCACCTGGAACTGCTGCAGGTAGGTGAGGCTGGAGTGGCCGGTGCCAAAGTCGTCGATGGCGATGAAGACGCCCAGCTGATGCAGCTCGGCAAACAGCCGGTCGGTCGTCTCGTCCGCCACGATCAGCTCCCGCTCGGTCAGCTCCAGCACCAGCTTGACGGGGTTCTCCCTAAACGCGTTGATGAACTGGCGACAATCCTCCACCAGGCTCAGATCCTTGCAGTGACTGGCGCTGATGTTGAAGCCGAAGTGGAACCCTCTGGGCAGGCTGTGCACTCGGCCTGCGAACTGTTCGCGCACCTGCTCCATCAGCAGGCGGGTCATGGGCACGATGAGGCCGCTGTCTTCGGCCAGCGGGATGAAGCGATCCGGCGAGATGAGGCCCTGGCGCGGATGCTGCCAGCGCATCAGCACCTCGCAGCCGCTCCAGTGGGCGTCGTCACCGGTCACCACCGGCTGCAGGTAGGGGATGAACTCCCGCTGATCCAGCGCCCGCCGCAGCTCCTGGGAGGGAGAGGTCGAGCGGCCGGTCAGCCAGTAGACCAGACAGCCCACCACCAACCCCAGCAGGGGATAGATGATGAGGCTGGCGCGGGAGTAGGTCCAGATGTGGCTGCCGTACTCGTCATAGGAGAGCTCGGTGACGACCCGAAACGGGTACTTGCCGGAGACCTGCTCCAGCGAGCCCAGCACCACGGGCGGCACCTCGTCATGGATCTGGCCGTTGGCCAGCATGCTCTGCGCCCCGATCACCAGGGTCAGCGGCGAGTTGCGGCTGAGCATGTCGAGGATGTTGTGCAGATAGTAACCGTCGACCCCGACCAGCACGCTGTACTCCCCCACCGGCTGGCGATAGACCACCAGAGGCCGATCCGGGGTCACCGGGTTGCCCCGCATCAGATCCAGCTGGCCGTTGGCGTAGTCGGCCAGCTTGAAGGGGCCATGATAGGAGCCATAGAGCGAGGTGCAGTAAACCACTTCCCCCCTGGCCAGGTTGACGGTGCGCACGTCCGGTATGGTGGCCACCTGATCCCGCAGCCCCTGCACCACCTCCTCGCAGGGACGCCCGACGCTGCCCTCTACCATGGCGGCCGCCTGGTGAGCGTGATCCAGGGTGCGCTCCAGCATGTTGCGAGCATGGAGCAGGCGCTCTTCGGCATCCTGTTTCATGCCGGCAAAAGTCTGCCAGGAGACGATCAGCACGCCGAGCAGCAGGGGCAGCAGGCCGGTCAGCAGTGCCGCCCCCAGCCGGGTATAAAACTGGCGCAACCTCAAACGACGAAACGGCATAATCCCCCTCGCTGCAACGGTGAAAAGGCGGACGAGTCTACTCCTATCCCCTTTCCTGACAAGCATCTTCTGATGCATTGGACAACAGGGCAAGGCGCCCCGTCAGGGCAGGCGGCATGACGGCTCACACTCTGGGTGAGCGCCGCCCACGTCTGCAGTGACGATTATAATCTTTGCAAAAACAGTTGCTTGTTCATCTTGCGCAGGCCCACTAGAGTAGAGCCAACAGCGTCAGGGAGTCTGGATATGAAAATATTGATCACAGGCGGGACGGGCTTTATCGGTCGCCGCCTGGTGGCCCACCTCAAGGTGGCGCACGAGGTGCTGGTGCTGACCCGCCAGGGCAGCCGCGCCTACGATCTGCTCGGCCACGACGTCAAGCTGATCGATACCCTGGACCGGCTCGACAACCTCAACGACGTGGATGCGGTCATCAACCTGGCGGGAGAACCCATCGCCGCCGGCCGCTGGAGCGAGCGGCGCAAGCAGCAACTCTGCGACAGCCGCTGGCTGCTGACCGAGCAGCTGGTCGATCTCATCAAGCTCTCCGACACCCCGCCCAGGGTGCTGATCAACGCCTCCGCCATCGGCTGGTATGGCCGCCAGGGCGATGCGCCGCTGGACGAGCAGTGCCAGACCCCTCACGACGAATTCACCCATCAGCTCTGTCAGCAGTGGGAAACCCTGGCCCGCGAAGCCCGCGGCACCCACACCCGGGTCTGCATCGTGCGCATCGGGCTGGTGCTCGGCACCGACGGCGGCGCCCTGCCCAGGATGCTACCTCCCTATCGCCTCGGCCTCGGCGGCCCCATGGGCACGGGAAACCAGATCATGAGCTGGATCCACATTCAGGATCTGGTGCGCGCCATCCTGTTCCTGCTGGATCACGAGGAGTGCGACGGCCTCTTCAACGGCACGGCGCCCCAGCCGGTCAGCAACCGCGAGTTCAGCCAGACTCTGGCCGGCACCCTGCACCGGCCGCACCTCTTCTTCGTGCCAGCCCCCCTGTTGCAGCTGCTGATGGGCGAGGCGGCCGATCTGCTGCTCACTGGCCAGAGGGTGCTGCCGACCCGTCTGCAGCAGGCCGGCTTCCACTTCACCTACCCGGAACTGCCCCAGGCCCTTACCAATCTGCTCAGCACTCCCCGCTGACCGGGCTCATCAGCCAACCGGATAACAATCAGCCCGGCCATTGGCCGGGCTGATTGTTGTTGTGCCTCGCGGCATCCGCGCAGGATCTGGTGCTCAGAGCAGGCCCTGCCCCAGTCCCCGCAGCCGATCGCTCAGGGTGCCCGCCAGCAGCTGGCGCTGCATGCCCTGCCCGGCCAATGTCACCAGCACGGCCCCCAGCAGCGGCAGACCGGCCCAGATGGCCCAGTGGAACTGCCACTGCCCCTCGAACCACCACCACTGCAGGCCGAAGGAGCAGAGCTCGACCACCATGGCGGCGCACAACCCCGCCAACAGGCCGCTGGCAACCAGCTCCCAGCGCAGCATCTTCCTGAGCAGCTCGCTGCCGGCCCCCAGGGTGCGCATCAGCAGCAGCTCCCGGCGCCGGTGGGCCATGCTGGCCTGGGTCTGGGTCAGCAGCACCAGCAGCGCCGCCACCGTCACCAACCCCAGCATCAGCCCCAGCGCCCGGCTCACCTGATCCGACACCGCCGTCAGCCGCACGATCAAATCGTCCACATCGATCAGGCTCACCGTGGGGTGCCGGCGGATCAGCTCCACCTCGGCCACCCGGCCCTGCTCCGGCAGACGATAGCTGCCGAGCCAGGTCTGGGAGAAGGGAGCCAGCACGTCCGGCGAGAAGATCATGTAGAAGTTGGGGCGCATGTTGTCCCACTTGATGGCCCGCAGGCTGGTCACCTTCGCCTTGAAGCTGCGCCCCTCGATGGTAAAGCCCAGGGTGTCGCCGAGCGCGATGTCGAGTCGCTTGGCCAGATCCTTGTCTACCGATACCTGGCCGGGGCCATCCAGCCAGCGTCCTGCGGTCAGGGTATTGTCTGGCGGCAGGGTGGCGGTGGTGGTGAAGTTGAGCTCGCGATTGACCCCCTCGCGGCCATCTTCATCCGTGTCGCGCACCGCCTCGCTGGCGATGCTGACCAGCCGGCCACGGACCATGGGGTAGAAGTCCGAAGTCACGGCCCCCGCCTGGCGCAGATCGGCCAGGATCCCCTCCCGCTCCCCGTCTGCCACGTTGACCAGGAAGCGGTTGGGGGCATCAGCCGGCAGCCGGGCCGAAAACTCGCCGAGCAGGTCGACCCGCGCCGCCCAAAGTAGACCGAACAGCATGAGTGCCAGCGCAAAGCCCGCCAACTGGAACAGACCACTGCCCCGCTCGCGGGAGAGGTGGCTGATGGCCAGCCGCAGCGCATGGGGCCCCTGTACCCGGCGCCCCAGTCGCAGCAGCAGGGAGGCGATCACTGCCAACAGCCCCATCAACAGACCCATGCCGCCGATCAGCCCCAACGCCAGGGTCGCGTCGGCGGTGAAGCCCCACACCAGCCCAAACAGGCCGAGCAGCGCCACCGGCAGCGCCAGCCAGGGCGGGATCCCCGCCTCCAGCTCGCGGCGCAGCACCCGCAGCGGCGGCACCTTGAGCAGGCGCAGGAAGGGCACGAAGGCCAGCAGCAGGGTGATGAAGAAGGCCACTGCCAGCCCCAGCGCAAAGGGGCGCCACGACGGCGGCGGCAGATCGGCCGGCAGCAGGTTGCCCAGCAGATGCAGGGTCAGCCACTGCATGGCGCTGCCCGCCACCAGACCGAGCAGGGCGCCCGCCAGGGTCAGCGACAGCAGCAGGGTGCCCATCAGTTGCCAAAGCGTGCGCCGCGACGCGCCGAGCGTCTTGAGCAGCGCCACCATGTTGGTCTGGCGCTCGGCAAAGTGACGGACCGCGATGCCCATGGCCAGCGCCCCCAACAGCACCCCGGCCAGGGAGGCGAGCCGGAAGAAGCGCTCGGCATTGGCCAGCGAGCGGCCAACCTGGGAGCCCTGGTCGTCCGGCTTGATCAGCTTCTGTCCCGCCTTGAGCCTGGGCTTGAGCCAGCGTTCATACTCGGCCACCTGCTCGCGGGTGCCCTTGAACAGGTAGCGCCACTGCTGGCGGCTGCCCGGCAGCAGGGCACCGGTCGCCTCCACATCGGCGCTGTGGATCAACGCCCTCGGCGCCAGCAGGAAGGGGCTGAAGCCCTGATCCGGCTCCTGACCCAGCACTCCCGCCACCTTGAGCACCGTATTGCCCACTTCCAGCTCATCCCCCGGCTTGGCCGCCAACAGCTGCATCACCCGGGCGGAGAGCCAGATCTCGCCAGGCGCCGGTGCCCGCTGAGGGGTCAACTCCAGTTTGCCGTAGAAGGGGAAATCCTCAGGCACGGCGCGGATGGACGCCAGCTGCAGGGCATCCCCATGAAACAGCATGCTGTTGAAGCTGACCGTGGTCTGCACCGCCAGACCCGTTTTGGCCGCCTGTTCGAGCCAGACGGCCGGCGCCGGCGTGGCCGAGCGCAGCGCCCGGTCGGCACCGATAAAGTCTCGCCCCGAGGCTTTGAGCCCGGCATCCAGCCGATCAGCCACCAAGGCCACGCTCAGTACACAGGCCACACTCAGCGCCAGCGCCAGCACGAACCAGCGCAGCTCGCCGTTGAATCCTTCGCGCCGCAACAGGCGCAATCCCAGTCGCCACTGACTCATCACAGCTCCCTGACTCTTGCTGCAGAGGCGTCTTCGGATGCTGACGCATCCGCCTCCAGTCGCCCCGCCGCCATCACCAGCTGCCGCTGGCAACGCCGGGCCAGGTCGTGATCATGGGTCACCACCACGAGCGTGGTGCCGTGCTCGCGGTTGAGCTCGAACAGCAGCTCGATCACCCGCTCCCCGGTCTTGCTGTCGAGGTTGCCGGTGGGCTCGTCGGCCAGCAGCAGACTGGGTCTCGTCATAAAGGCGCGGGCGATGGCCACCCGCTGCTGCTCGCCGCCGGAGAGACGCGGTGGCAGATGGTGCAGCCGTTCACTGAGGCCGACCGCCGCCAGCAACTCGCGGGCCCGCGGCTCGCAGCGGGTCTCGCCGCGCAGCTCGGCTGGCAGCATGACGTTCTCCAGCGCACTCAGGGTGGGCAACAGCAGGAAAGACTGGAAGATGAACCCCACCTGCTCGGCCCGCAGCCGGGCACGCCCCTCCTCGTCCAGTTGCAGCAGCGACTGGCCGAGGATCTCGATATCCCCCTGGCTCGGCAGATCCAGCCCGGCCAGTAGCCCCAGCAGGGTGGACTTGCCGGAGCCGGAGGCACCGACCAGCGCCACCGTTTCGCCGCTATTGACTTGCAGGTCGATCCCTTCAAGGATGGTGAGGCTTTCCTGGCTCAGGCGCACTGTCTTGCCCAGGCCCTTGACGTTGATAATGGGAGTTGAATTCATGACGCGTTTCCTGTTTGCCTTGTGCTGCCTGGTGTCATCGGTGCAGGCCCAGACCTTGCTGGTGCTGGGCGACAGCCTGAGTGCGGGTTATCAGATGCCGGCGGAGCAGAGCTGGCCTGCCCTGCTCAATCAGAAATGGCAGCAGCAGGGGGGTAAACATCAGCTTATCAATGCCAGCATCAGTGGTGAAACTACGCAAGGGGCGCTGGCTAGATTACCCGCCCTGCTCAAGGAACATCAACCGGACTGGGTGCTGATCGAACTGGGTGGCAACGATGGGCTACGCGGGTTTGCACCGACCATCACCCGGGACAACCTGGCCAAGATGGTGGCCCTGACCAAAGCGCAGCAGATCAACACTGTACTGACCCAGATCCAGCTGCCCCGCAACTACGGCGCCCGCTACCTGCGCCAGTTCGAGCAGATCTTCCCGGAACTGGCCAGCGCCAATCAGCTGCCGCTAATGCCCTTCTTCATGGATGATATTGCGCTGCGCCCTGAACTCATGATGAACGATGGCATCCACCCCACCGCCGCCGCTCAGCCGCAGATCCGCGACCGGGTGGCCAGCTTCATCGAGCCGCTGCTGACCCAATGAACCCGCCATGGCGCCTCGTCCGCCATCCGGGTCTAACGGCCCAATAAAAAATCCCGCCTTGGCGGGATTTTTTATTGCTCCTGAATCAGCGCTCCAGGATCTGGCGCAGCCGCTCCTGAGCCACGCCGACCAGCAAGTCTGGCTGGAACTTGGAGATGAAGCGATCGCAGCCCACCTTCTTGACCATGGCCTCGTTGAAGTTGCCGCTCAAAGAGGTATTGAGGGTGATGAAGAGATCGGACATGCGAGCATCGCTGCGAATTTCGTGGGTCAGCCGGTAGCCGTCCATCTCCGGCATCTCGGCATCGGTGATCATCAGCAGGATCTCGTCGGTCACCTTCTTGCCCGCATCGCACCACCCCTTGAGCAGATTGAGCGCCTGCAGGCCATCCTGGCATTCGATCACCTCCAGTCCCAGCTGGCCGAGGGTCTCGCGCACCAGGTTGCGGGCCGTGCTGGAGTCGTCGACGATGAGCACCTTGCGGCCGTGCATTTCCGGCAGGATATCCCGATCCAGCACCTCTTCCGAGATGCGGATGTCGTAGGTGATGATCTCGGCCAGCACCTTCTCCACGTCGATGATCTCGACAATCTGATCGACACCGTCCTCCGGAATGCGGGTGATGGCGGTCAGGTAGTTCGCCCGCCCGGCCGAGCGCGGTGGCGGCAGTATGTCCTTCCAGGTCATGTTGACGATGTTGGCCACCTGGCCGACCAGAAAGCCCTGAATGGTGCGGTTGTACTCGGTGATGATGAGGTTGGATTCGGCATCGATGGGCATGGGGCGCATGCCGATGGCGCTGCGCAGGTTGATCACCGGAATGGAGGTGCCACGGATGTTGGCCACCCCGCTGATGTTGTGGTGTGCACCGGGCATCTTGTTGAGGTGAGGCAGCTTGACTACTTCCCGTACTTTGAACACGTTGATCGCAAACAGCTGCTGGGATCCCAAACGGAACATCAACAGCTCCAGGCGGTTCTCCCCTACCAACTGGGTACGCTGATCCACCGAATCCAATATGCTCGCCATATAAAGCCCTTACGTCCGTTGCCCGAGTCTCGCCATAGTATAGAAGGGTCAGAATCCCAACACGACCCGTATTCTTATCCTATGTCGGCCAGATGATGGCTGAACTTGATTAAAAAAAGCGAGACCCCGCTCGCGCCCATGCTCTCTTCAAGCCTGTCAGTAATTATTCATCTCAAGACTTACTATTCCAGGTCAACTCGGAAAGGAAACAAGGGGTTCACCCAGTTCTATTGCATGCATAGTTCTGAAAGAGGTTTATACATTTTCAGCTAACTTTTTGTTACTCAGCCGCTTGATGCGCCGCATCGGGGATGATTAGGCCACTACAAACCCTGACGATGGTCAGCCTGTTGGCTTGCTGCTGCGAGAGGATCTGCCGGGTCGCTTTTTACGATAGAAACGCCGTAGTCATTCTTCAGTACATCGACAACTGCCTCAAAGAACTGGGCCTTCTGGCTCATCTGCGCCAGCTGCTGCTCGAGCTCCTTGATACGCTGTTCAGGCGTCAGGTTGTCGGGGTCAGGCATGGTGATACTCCTGCCGGCTAGCACAGAAGCCCCTTGGTTCTAATCCTTCCGACCATGTTTACGCAACCATACCAGAACGGTGGAGCGATCCTGAATGCCGTAATGCGACTGTGCCTGTTTGTAGGTGAGCTCGCCTTTTTCAATCTGTTCGACCAGCGCCAGTTTAAAAGTCAGCAAGTAATCGAGCTGTGTTCGTTTCACACCTTATCCCATCAGAAGCTCCATTTATTCGGGAAAGAAGGTGTAAACCATATTCAGGACGTGACACAGGTATAAAAAAAGCCCCCATCGACGAGATGGGGGCTTTTTCGTTAGGGTCAGACGCGAATATCGATTTTACTTCCCAGAGAAGCGTTGGCCGATGTCGGTGCAACCGGTGCTGATTGAGCCGCTGTTTGCAGCAGTTTCAATGCAGATTCACCTTCTTGGGTCTGCTGTTTCTTGGCCAGGCTGGCCGTCATCAATGCAGAACCAAATGACGCAGATGCAGAACTAGATATATCCATGGTGTACCTCCTGCCCTAAGACTATCGGCCATCTTAGGCCAGACATGAGCACTTTGGCTAAATTAAATACGCCTTGTCGGGTTGACGCCGCTCCAGCCACTCCTCTTCCATCTCCAGCAGGGTCTGATAGACCTTCTCCGCCTGCTCCGGACGGCTGAACAGATAACCCTGACCATAGAGATGGATGTCGGTCAAGGTGCGCAGCACGTCGAGCTGGGCCTGGGTTTCAATCCCTTCGCACACCAGACTCTTGCCCAGCATGGAGCCCATCCGGCAGATGTTGGCGACCAGCTCGGACGCTTCGATGGAGGTATCGATCCCCTGAATGAAGGAGCGATCGATCTTCACCTTGCTGACCGGCAGTTTCTGCAGATAACTGAGGGACGAGTAGCCCGTCCCGAAGTCATCCAGCGCCAGCTGTACCCCTTGCTGGTTGAGGTCCTGCATCAGCTGCAGGGAGTTTTTCACCTCGCGCATGGTGGTGTCTTCCGTCACTTCCAGCACCAGGCTGGCAGCCGGGATATGGTGGTCCATCAGCGCCTTGGCCACCAGCTTCAGCAGGTTGCGCTGATACATGCCGGGAGAGATGTTCACGCACATCTGCAGATCCACCAGGCCCAGCTGCTGCCATTGATAGAGCTGCTCACAGGCGGTGTTCAGCACCCAGCTACCCAGCTTTTCGGCCAGCTGAAACTCTTCGGCGACCTGGATCACCTCGTTGGGCGGGATGAAACCAAGCTCAGGGTGACGCCAGCGCAGCAGGGCCTCGACCGCCTCGCAGCGGCCGCTTTCCAGGTTGACGATGGGCTGGTAGTAGAGCTCGAGCGCATTGTGCTCCAGCGCCATGATCATGTCGCTGGCCAGATGCTTGCGGCGCGCTGTCTCATTGAGCAGCGAGCTGTCGTAGATGACGTACGGCACATGGGTCTTGCGGCTGTGGAACAGTGCCTGCTCGGCCCGGCTGAGCAGTTCCTGGGCTTGTTTACTGTCCATCGGGAAGAAGGCGATGCCGATGCCCACCTCCAGCCGGAATGGATAGTTGTCGATGATGATGTCCTGCTTGAGCGCGTGCAGCAGACGGGCTACCAGCTCCCTCACCTGACGCAGATCACTGCTCTCGCGCTGGATCATAGCGAACTGGTCACCGCCAAGCCTGGCCACCCACTCACCGTTTTCACACAGGCCGCGCATCCGTTTCGCTAGCTCCTGCAACAGGAAGTCACCGGTGTTGTAACCGAACTTGCTGTTGATGTCGCGAAAGTCATTGATGTCCACCAGTACCAGACCAAACGGCGTCTCCTTGCTGGCGTAGGATTCCATCTTCTCAAGCAGGGCCAGACGATTGGAGAGCCCGGTCAGGGGATCTATCCGTGCCACTCTGAAATGGCGGCGCGCCTCGCGGATCAGCAGACCGCTCAGCAGCATCACCGACAACACCAGCCCGGATACCATGAACAGCAGGGCATTGCGCAACTGGCCGAAGCGCTTGTCATTGCCCGAATAGACATTGATGTTCTTCTGCATCACGGAGGCGAGGGAATAGGAGAGTGGTTCCTGCAGAGGCGACAGCCGCATCATGATCTGCTGATAATCCGGCGTTCCCGACTTCAGGTTGGTGATGTTGGGCTCCATCTCGCGGATATTGCTTTCGATCAACTGCACAAGCCGCAGAGTCTTCTGCTTGTCCTTCATGCTCTGACGCAGCTGGCCGCTGAGCAGGATGGGGGTGCGGCTCCAGAGGATGTCGTAGCGCAACATCAGGGTATCGTGATCGATACCACCATAATGGTAAATCTCGACGGAGTTGAGGAAGCGCCCCAACTCCAGTTGCAACTGCATCAGGGCCCAGGAGACGTCATAGGTATACTTCTCCATCACCCGGGTCGCATTCTGTATTTGTGCGAGGCAATACAGAGTGCTCCCGGTGAACAGCAGGATGGATAGATAAAGAACGATGAGTAAAGGCCACGCCTTGGTCTTTGCTTTCACTCGTGCTCCCAGAAGCCACTACATCAATGCTGAATATCAATGGCATTCAATTGCCAAATCATCATGTCGGTAAACTCCGAGCGTTTCAGCTCGGGATATTGATCCAGCGGTAGGATAAACCAAAGCGGTCCCTTATTCCGTACCCGCATGGTGACCCCATCATCTTGCCAGGCCAGAATCGGGTCGTATTGCTTGACCTTATCCCAGTTGAGCCTGATCTGAAAACTGTTCAATGCGGTCAAGGTGATCGCCTTGCCATCCGCGCCGACGGCGGCCAGCAGATCGGCCAGCTTGGGGCCCACATATTTGTGCGGCTTGTCGACCCAGGGGTTGGCGGTCACGATCTCGTGCTGCGGCAAGGCTTTGAGCATCGCCAGATCGAAGGAGACCACCCCTTCGGTCGCTTCCGCCGGTTGTACATTGCCGGTCACCTTCAGGATGACGGGACCTTGCGGCGTTTCCAGCGCCATTACCGGCATGGCCAGAGAAAACAGTAATGAAATCAAACCCAGTACACGCATGTTCACCTCGGATAAAGTCACTGACAATAGACTCAGTCTAGTCGCCATAAAAAAAACGGCCCGCAAAAGCGAGCCGTTTGGTAACCCGGGCTGAATTACATCATGCCCATGCCACCCATGCCGCCCATGTCAGGCATGGCAGGGGTATCTTTCTTCGGCAGCTCGGAGACCATGCACTCGGTGGTGATCATCAGACCGGCAACGGAAGAGGCAAACTGCAGGGCAGAACGGGTCACCTTGGTCGGATCCAGGATGCCCATGGCCAGCATGTCGCCGTACTGTTCGGTGTAGGCGTTGTAGCCATAGTTGCCTTCGCCGTTCTTCACCGCGTTGGCGATGACGGAGGCCTCTTCACCGGCGTTGATGACGATTTGACGCAGCGGAGCTTCCATGGCGCGCAGAGCAACCTTGATACCCACGTTCTGGTCTTCGTTGTCACCACGCAGACCGGTCAGTTTGGCGGCAACGCGCACCAGCGCCACACCACCACCGGCAACCACGCCTTCTTCCACCGCAGCGCGAGTCGCGTGCAGGGCATCGTCGACGCGTGCTTTCTTCTCTTTCATCTCGACTTCAGTGGCAGCACCCACCTTGATCACCGCAACGCCGCCAGCCAGTTTGGCTACGCGCTCTTGCAGCTTCTCGCGGTCGTAATCGGAAGAGGTCTCTTCGATCTGCTGACGGATCTGGGCCACACGGCTCTCGATCAGGACTGCATCACCCACGCCATCGATGATGGTGGTGTTCTCTTTGGTGATGACGATACGCTTGGCACGGCCCAGGTCTTCCAGGGTCG
The DNA here is from genome assembly GCF_019048665.1 of Aeromonas sp. FDAARGOS 1408. Lineage (NCBI taxonomy): Bacteria > Pseudomonadati > Pseudomonadota > Gammaproteobacteria > Aeromonadales > Aeromonadaceae > Aeromonas > Aeromonas sp. FDAARGOS 1408. The sequence continues at coordinate 3,257,046 of NZ_CP077394.1, forward strand.
CTTTTTCCAGCTCCATGCCCACTTCTTCGGAGATCACGGTACCGCCAGTCAGGATGGCGATATCCTGCAGCATGGCCTTGCGACGGTCACCGAAGCCCGGCGCCTTGACGGCAGCCACTTTCACGATGCCACGCATGGTGTTGACCACCAGAGTCGCCAGCGCTTCACCTTCAACGTCTTCGGCGACGATGATCAGCGGCTTGCCAGCCTTGGCCACGCCCTCCAGCACCGGCAGCATTTCGCGGATGTTGGAGATTTTCTTGTCGACCAGCAGGATGAAGGGGTCGTCCAGCTCGACGGCACCGGTTTCCGGCTTGTTGACGAAGTACGGGGAGAGGTAGCCACGGTCGAACTGCATACCTTCAACCACAGCCAGCTCGTCTTCCAGACCCTGACCGTCTTCTACAGTGATGACGCCGTCACGGCCCACTTTGTCCATGGCTTCGGCAATCAGCTTGCCGACTTTCTCGTCGGAGTTGGCGGAGATGGTGCCTACCTGAGCGATGGCGTTGTTGTCTGCGCAGGGCTGAGACAGCGCTTGCAGCTCGGCAACGGCGGCTACCACGGCCTTGTCGATACCGCGCTTCAGATCCATCGGGTTCATGCCGGCGGCAACGGCCTTCAGGCCTTCGTTGACGATGGCCTGGGCCAGTACGGTCGCGGTGGTGGTACCATCACCGGCGGCGTCGTTGGCCTTGGAAGCGACTTCCTTGACCATCTGGGCGCCCATGTTCTGGAACTTGTCTTCCAGTTCGATTTCGCGAGCGACGGAGACGCCATCCTTGGTGATGGTCGGAGCGCCGAAAGATTTGTCCAGCACCACGTTGCGGCCTTTCGGGCCCAGGGTCACCTTGACGGCATCGGCCAGGATGTTGACGCCTTCCAGCATCTTGATGCGGGCTTCGTTGCCAAACTTGACTTCTTTAGCTGCCATTTTGTTCAGTCCTTCAATCAATTCTTGGGGGAAAGGGGTGGATTACTCTTCGACAATCGCCAGGATGTCGGTTTCAGACAGGATCAGCACGTCCTGACCATCCAGCTTCTCGGTCTTCACACCGTAGCCTTCGTTGAAGATCACCTTGTCACCAACCTTGACGGCGAGGGCTTTGACGTCGCCATTATCCAGAATTCGGCCAGTCCCCACGGCAAGAACTTCACCACGGGTGGACTTCTGGGCCGCCGTACCAGTCAAGACAATGCCGCCAGCGGATTTGGCTTCAGCTTCGATGCGCTTGATGATGACGCGGTCGTGCAGTGGACGAATTTTCATCGATAACTCTCCCAAAATGAGTCTCTGTGTTGCTTTGAGGAATGGCCATTCCTGGCCAAATTAGATATGTCTCCGATGTGGGGTACGTTTGTTAACCCTTCAAGGGCAAATACAAAAAAAATATTTTCACGTACTATGAAGGTCTTCGATGGATCGCCCGAGTCCCGGTCAGGAAACCGGTTTGTGCTGCCAGCAGCCAGAACTCCGCCAGATGTACAGAGACCAGCCCGTGACCCGACCCAATCCCCTGCTGACAGCCCCCATGACGTCCGTACTGCTGCGCATGACGGGCCCCATGATCCTCGGCATCGTCGCCATCCTCGCCTTCAACCTGGTCGATACCTTCTTCATCGGCATGCTGGGCACCCAGGCGTTGGCCGCCATCAGCTTCACCTTTCCGGTCACCTTCGTGGTCACCTCGCTGGCCATGGGGCTGGGGGCCGGCCTCTCCGCCGTGATGGGTCATGCCCTCGGCCAGGGCAAGCATGAAGAGGCCGCCCGCATCACCACCGACAACCTGTTCCTGGCGGTGCTGCTGGTCACCCTCATCGCCGTGGCGGGGGCGCTCACCATACACCCTCTGTTCCGGCTGCTCGGTGCCAGCGATGCGCTGATCGCCCTCATCTACGACTACATGCTGATCTGGTATCTGACCGTCCCCATGCTGGTGCTGCCCATGGTGGGCAATGCCGCCATCCGGGCCACCGGCGATACCAAGACCCCGAGCCTGGTGATGACAGTGGCCGGGCTGGTCAACGGCGTGCTGGATCCCCTGCTCATCTTCGGCATAGGCCCCTTTCCCGAGTGGGGGATCCGCGGCGCCGCCATCGCCACCTCCCTCTCCTGGCTGATGGCCATGCTGGTCAGCCTCTATATATTGCGCCACCGCGAGGGCCTGCTGCGCTGGCGCCTCTCCCCGCGCCCGCAGCTGCTGGCCCACTGGCGCGCCCTGCTGCACGTGGCCGTGCCTGCCTCCTTCACCAACATGCTCAACCCGCTGGCCAATGCGGTGCTGATGACCATCTTCGCCGGACTGGGCACCGAAGTAGTGGCCGCCTACGGCGCCGCCTCGAGAGTCGAGGCCCTGCTGCTCATCGTGATGATGGCGCTCTCCTCGGTGCTGGCTCCCTTCATCTCGCAGAACTGCGGCGCCGGCAACCCGGCCCGCGCCAAGGCGGCGCTGCAGCTCTGCATGCGCTTCGCCCTGCTGTTCCAGCTGGCGGTCTACGCGCTGACCTGGCTGCTGGCCCCCTTCATCGCCGATCTGTTCAGCGATCACCCGCAGGTGGTGCGCCTCATCGTGCTCTATCTGCACCTGGTACCCATCGGTTATGGCTTTCAGGGCATGGTGATGCTGCTGGCATCCGCCTTGAATGGCGTGAGGGCATCCAGCATCTCTTTTCTGTTCAACGGCTTGCGATTGTTTGTCTTCTTGCTGCCAGGAGCCTGGCTGGGGGCAAAACTGGGGGGAGAACAGGGGATTTATCTGGGGATCCTGCTGGCGAACCTGGCGGCGGGCACTCTGGCCTGGTGGTATGCCCGCCACCGCTTCGAGCAGTTGTGCCATCAGGGCAAGCCCTGATGGCCCGGGATTGAGCGCAGCGCTTACTCCTTGCGCTCGAACTCCCCTTCGATGGTGGTACCGGCGCGCGGGGATTGACCCGGCTGGTCACTGCCAGGCACCTCGTCGAACGGCTGCTGACGGCCCTGAAAACCGCCCATCTGCATTCTGAACTGGTTGCTGCCGATCAGCTTGTCAGCCAGCTTGTTGCGCAGCCAGGGTTGCAGCAGCAGGATGCCGAAGAAATCGGTCACGAAGCCCGGGATGATCAGCAACAGACCGGCCAGCGCCAGCATCATGCCCCCCATCACCTCACGTCCCGGCATCTCCCCCTGCTGCATCTTCTGCTGCGCATTGAACAGGGTCTTGATCCCTTCGCTGCGCACCAGAGAGGAGCCCAGCACCGCCGTCAGAATGAGCAGGCCGACGGTCGGCAAGGCGCCGATCACGGAGCCCACCTCGATCATCACGGTGAGCTCGAGCACCACCAGACCGACCAACAATAGAAACAACTTGCCCATAACAACCTCAGTGCGGGTGAATGTGAATGAACCGCCGGCGAGACCAGACAGCCGTCGATGCCGCTGCCAACCCGCCATGATATCGGTTCCTGCTGATTAAAATGGGGGTCAGCGCGCACTTTTCAAGTGCGGAGGGTGACGCAGCGCCGGATCCGCAGAAAAACCGGCTTGCCGGACTGTGATTGAAGTCATTGTTCTGTCAAAGTTAATCGGTCGATTGCAATATCTGTTTAATGACCACAAGTTATTTGAGGTTGTCTCAAATTTAGTGATCCAGGTCTAATATCAGATACCTCAATTGGGGTAATATCGACGTCAGTAATGAAGGAGGCAAAAAAGGCCTCCAACCGCCCCACTCGATGTGTGGTGCTTCAGGATGAACCGTGCGTAAGGAACTCGCGACCACTCGGTGAGGATCGTTTCCATTTATCTGATTTCTGAGGCATTACAATGAGCGACATCAAGAACGTCCGCATTGAAGAAGACCTGCTGGGCACCAAAGAAGTTTCCAACGACATGTACTACGGCGTACACACCCTGCGCGCCGTCGAGAACTTCAAGATCAGCTCTCAGAAGATTTCTGACGTTCCGGAATTCGTCCGCGGCATGGTGCTGACCAAAAAGGCCGCCGCGCTGGCAAACGGCGAGCTGGGCACCATCCGTCCTGAAATTGCAGACAAGATCGTGGAAGCCTGCGACCTGATGCTGAACACCGGCAAATGCTTCGACCAGTTCCCGGTCGACGTTTACCAGGGCGGTGCCGGCACCTCCGTCAACATGAACACCAACGAAGTACTGGCCAACATCGCCCTCGAGCTGATGGGTCTGGAAAAAGGCCGCTACGACGTCATCAACCCCAATGACCATGTCAACAAGTGCCAGTCCACCAACGACGCCTACCCCACCGGTTTCCGCGTCGCCGTGGTGAACAGCACCGACACCACCCTGTTTGCCCTGGAAGCGCTGATCGCCGCCTTCGATGCCAAGGCTGCCGAGTTCAAGAACATCCTGAAGATGGGTCGTACCCAGCTGCAGGACGCGGTGCCCATGACCCTGGGTCAGGAGTTCCACGCCTTCGCCGTCACCCTGCGCGAAGAGATCAAGTCCATCAAGCGTTGCCAGGAGCTGCTGCTGGAAGTGAACCTGGGCGCCACCGCCATCGGTACCGGCCTCAACACCCCGCCCGAGTACTCCGCCCTGGCCATCAAGCGCCTGGCCGAGATCACCGGTCGCGCCTATGTGCCTGCTGAAGATCTGATCGAAGCGACCTCCGACTGCGGTGCCTACGTGATGCTGCACGGCGCCATCAAGCGCATGGCGATGAAGCTCTCCAAGATCTGTAACGACCTGCGTCTGCTCTCCTCCGGCCCGCGCACCGCACTCAAAGAGATCAACCTGCCGGAAATGCAGGCTGGCTCCTCCATCATGCCGGCCAAGGTCAACCCGGTCATTCCGGAAGTGGTCAACCAGTCCTGCTTCAAGGTCTTCGGCAACGACGTCACCATCACCTTCGCCGCCGAAGCCGGTCAGCTGCAGCTGAACGTCATGGAGCCGGTGATCGGTCAGGCGATGTTCGAATCCCTGAGCCTGATGGAAAAGGCCTGCATCTCCCTGCGCGAGAAGTGCGTGGAAGGCATCACCGCCAACCCGGAAATCTGCATGAACCATGTGCTGAACTCCATCGGTATCGTGACCTACCTGAACCCCTTCATCGGCCACCACGAGGGCGACATCGTCGGCAAGATCTGTGCACAGACCGGCAAGAACGTCCGTGAAGTCGTGCTGGAACGCGGCCTGCTGACCGCCGAACAGCTGGACGAAATCCTCTCCATCGAGAACCTGATGAACCCGCAATACAAAGCCAAGCGTTACACCCGCGAAGCTACTGTATAAGCGAGCAAATGGGCCGGGATCATCCCGGCCCATAGAGTCAGTTCCCGATAGGTCTTGCCCAGCCCCATCGGGAATTGGCTTTTCTGCCAAATAAAACCTAAAAAAACTGGAAAATGGAGTGTTCACTATGATTGGAATCGAGTTGCTCGTCGTGCTCGCCGCTATCTATCTGGGGGCCCGGATAGGCAGCATCGGCATCGGCTTTGCCGGTGGTTTGGGGGTACTGGTGCTGACCTGGGGCCTCGGGGTGCAGATCCCGAGCGATCAGCTGGTCACCTACATCCCCTGGGACGTGATCATGATCATCGCGTCCGTCATCTGCGCCATCGCCTGCATGCAGCTGGCCGGCGGGATGGACTACCTGGTGCACCTGGCCGAAAAAGCCCTGCGCAAGAACCCCAAATACATCACCTTCGCCGCCCCTGTGGTCACCTACCTGATGACCATGCTGGCCGGTACCGGTCACACCGCCTTCTCCACCCTGCCGGTGATCGCCGAAGTGGCCAAGGAGCAGGGCATCCGCCCGTCCCGTCCGCTCTCCATCGCGGTCGTCGCCTCCCAGATCGCCATCACCGCCTCGCCCATCTCCGCAGCCGTGGTCGCCTTCTCCGGCATGCTGGAGCCGTTCGGTGTTGACTACCTGACCCTGCTGGCCATCTGCATCCCCTCCACCTTCATCGCCTGCATCCTCGGTGCCTTCGTCGCCAACATGCTGGGCAAGCCGCTGGACCAGGACGAAGTCTACCTGGAGCGCAAGGCCAAGGGGCAGATCAAGCTGCGTGGTACCACCCAGCTCGAGATCAAACCCTACGCCAAGCTGTCGGTCTGGATCTTCATCGCCGCCATCGTGGCCGTGATGGCCTATGCCACCGCCATCTCCGGTAAAGTGGGCCTCATCACCAACCCGCCGATCCCCCGTGACGGCGCCATCATGGGCATCATGCTGGCCGCGGCCACCATCATGACTCTGGTGTGCAAACTGGACGTGACCCAGGTCACCAACATGCCCACCTTCAAGTCCGGTATGTCCGCCTGTATCTGCGTACTGGGTGTGGCCTGGCTCGGCAACGTCTTCGTGAAGGGCAACATGGATACCATCCAGCTCATCGCCGGCGACCTGCTGAACCAGTACTCCTGGCTGCTGGCCGTGGTGCTGTTCTTCGCCGCCATGCTGCTCTACTCACAAGGCGCCACCACCAAGGCCCTGATGCCGGCCGCCTTGGCACTGGGTGTCAGCCCGCTGACCGCCATCGCCTCCTTCGCCGCCGTGAGCGCCCTGTTCGTGCTGCCCACCTACCCGACCCTGCTGGCCGCAGTCGAGATGGACGACACCGGCTCTACCCGCATCGGCAAGGCCGTGTTCAACCACCCCTTCTTCGTACCGGGTGTGGCCACCATCGCCATCGCCGTAGCGCTCGGCTTCTTCTTCGGTGGCATGATGCTCTAAACAGCATTTAATTCCACAAATGTTCAAACGGCCCTCTCTGGGCCGTTTTTTATGCCTGCCTTTCTGGTCAAACCATTAATTAATCCTTGTCCGCTTCAGTTTCTATCAAGGTTCACAGGGCTACTCTGGGCTATCGGAACAGAAACCGATCAACAGGGCCGAGCACAGGTCCGACAGTGTTTACACCAGAGGAACGAACAATGAAAAAAACAGCATTGACCATGGCCATCTCCAGCCTGCTGCTGGCCGGTGGTGCGCAAGCCGCGACCGTTTACAACCAGAACGACACCAAGCTCGACATCGGTGGTCGCGCCCAGGGCATGTACTACGGCACTGATGACAACGGTTCTGAAGGCGACGCCAGCTACCTGCGTCTGCACATCGCCGGCGAAACCAAGATTGCTCCGGAAATGCAGGCCTTCGGCTTTGCCGAGTACAACCTGCCGACCTCCGGTTCCGACAATGACGAGCTGCGTTATGCCTACGCCGGCATCAAGCACGATCGCTTCGGTGCCTTCAGCTACGGTCGTCAGGACGGCCTGTTCACCAAAGCCGTGAACAACTACACCGACGTGCTGCCCGAGTGGGGCGGTGACGGCCTGGGCAAGGACACCGAAGTGTTCGGCACCGGTCGTACCAACGGCCTGGCTCAGTACATCTACACCTATCAGGGCCTGACCCTGGGTGCCCAGTTCACCGGCAACAACGATCCGCAGAACGCCGATCGCTCCAACCTGACTGGCACCAACAACACAACCTGGAATCCGAAGGGTTCCGCCGAAGGCTTCGCCGTGTCCGCCAACTATGACTTCGACATGGGCCTGAGCCTGGGTGCCGCCTACAACCAGGCCGGCAAGACCGACGAGCAGGCTGCCAACGCCTCCTTCGGTGGCGACAGCGACGCCAAACTGTACGGCGTGGGCGCCAAGTACGCCGTCGGCGACCTCTACCTGGCTGCCACCTACTCCCACGGTGAAGACCACATGTACGTCAGCACCTTCAACGGTTACGCCGAGAAGATGGATGGCTACGAAGCCGTGGCCCAGTATGCCTTCGGCAAGTTCAAGCCGTCCGTGGCCTACCTGCGCACCGACGTGAAAGACGATGCACGCGGCATCGATGATACCGCCACCGAATACGTCTCCATCGGTGCCTGGTACAACTTCACCGACAACTTCAACGCCTACGTTGACTACAAGATCAACCTGCTGGACAACGTCAACGGCACCCACACCAACTCGCTGGGCAAGAACACCGACGACGTGGTCGCCGTGGCCCTGCAGTACAACTTCTAAGTCTTCCTGTAGCCTACTGTATTTTTTACCGGCCGCTTGCGGCCGGTTTTTTTATGCCCGTTCAGACATTGACCCGCGCCAGACTCGACTCGCGATGAAAGCAGTTGGCCAGCAGCAGCAAGGTGGTCACGCCCACTGTGCCCAGCACCAGCCAGGGCAACCAGGGCTGCCCCTGAGCCATGGCGTAGTCATGCAGGGCGCCGCCCCCCACGTAACCCGTCATGCCTCCCAGCGCCAGCCCTAGCCGGCTGAAGCCCATGTAGCTGCCGCGCGCCCCCGGCTGCGCCAGCTTGGTCATCAGGGTCTCCCGCGCCGGCTCGGCGATGACGATCCCCAGATAGAAGCAGGCCAGCAGCATGAACACGGCTGGCAGGGTGTTGGCAAAGGCCACCAGCCCGATGCCGGTGGTCATCAGCAGTACCCCGGCCATCAGTCGGCTCTCCAGCTTGAAGCGCCGCTCGCCATAGCGCGCCAGCGGATAGAGCAGCGCCAGCGAGATGGCGGTTTCCAGGGTATACATCCAGCCCACCGCCGTGGTACTGCCCGCCATCTGCTTGACCAAGATGGGGAAGATCAGCATCACCTGCACCCAGAGCGCGTAGTAGCCGCTCAGGATCAGTACTAGCCGGCAGAATGCCTTGTCGGCCAGCACCTGGCCGAGACCGGCGCGGATCGGGGTCGGCCGCACCGAGAGCTTGTAGGGGGGCAGGATCAGCAGGTTGCACAGGGCGGCGCAGACAAACAGGCCGGCCCCCAGCAGACAGACGTATTCGAAATCGAAGTTGAGCAGCCAGCTGCCTAGCAAGGCCCCCACCACGGCGCCGGCGCTTTCCAGCATCATCAACAAGGAGATGTAGCGACCCCGCTCCCGCGGCCGGGTGAACTTGATCACCAGCGCCGCCCGGGGCGGGTCGAACAGGCAGCCGCCGAGCCCCGAGATAATGCAGGAGAGGATCAGCTCCAGCCCGCTCTGGGCATAGGCCAGGCTGGCAAAACCCGCCGCCCGCAGCAGCATGCCGCCCACGATGAGCGGGCGCGCCCCGAACTTGTCCGCCAGCGAGCCCCCCAGAATGCCCAACCCCTGCTGGGTCAGCTGGCGCAACCCCAGCGCCAGGCCGACCACCCCGGCCGCCCAGCCGAGCTGATCCACGAAGCGCAGGCTGATCATGGGCATCACCACGAAGAACCCCAGGATCACCAAGAGGGAATCCAACGCCAAAAACCACCGCCCCAACCGCCTCGCCCGATCCACCATGACTACCCGTCCCCTGCTGCTCTGATGACATTCATATCGATTACTGCTCGTCGCCCGAATGACGCCGTCACCAAACGGACTCAAGGTGCTGCAAGCCCCTGAGCCGGTGTGGCAATATGCCAAAGCACAACGATTGATACTGCTATTCTGGAAGGACGCCAGATATAGTGGTAGCCGACAACTGGCTATATTTCATATTGGATTATCTTATGGCTATGACCCTCGACGATCTGCAGTTGCTGCTGGATGTGGTCAATCGCGGCAGCTTCAGCAAGGCGGCGGCCGTGCGCGGCTGGTCGCAACCCATGGTGAGCCAGCGGATCGCCGTGCTGGAGCAGGATCTGGGCCAGCCCCTGTTTCGCCGCCACCGGCGCGGCGCCACCCCCACCCCTGCCTGCGAGCAGTTTCTGCCCTCGGCGAGCGCGGCCCTCAGCGCGCTGGAAGGGGGCCGGCTGGCCATGCAGGGGGCACCGGCCCTGCCGCGCATCCGGCTCGCCTGCCTGCCCTCCCTGACGACAGTGGTGTTCGGCCCCCTGTTGCTGGCACTGGTCGACGAGACCTTCGAGATCCGCTGCAACACGGATCACTCCGGCATCATCATGCAGGAGCTGTTGACCGGCGAGACCGACGTCGGCTTCATCCTAAAGTGCCCCGCCATCGCCGGCATCCAGCTCGAGCTGCTCTATCGCTCCCCCATCATAGCGGTGGCCTGCGCCACCCATCCGCTGGCCGGGCGACAGGGGTTGACCCTGCAGGACATCGCCAACGAGCGGCTGGCGCCCCAGCAGTGGGGCACTGGCTGCGACGAGCTGATCCTGCAGTTGCGTCTGCTGCGCCAGGTGGCGAGCCCGCTGCACGCCATCCAGCCCGCCAGCGCGGCGCGGGAGCTGGCGCTGGAACACGGCTTCATCACCCTGATGCCGGCCCTCGCCATCGCCCGGGATCTGGAATTTGGCCGACTGGTGCAGCTGGACGTGGTGGATCTGCCACCGGATCACTGGGACGTGATGATGGCCTGGCGCAGCGGCAAGCGCCCCAACCCCGCCAAGGAGCGGGTGCTGGAGGCAGCCCGTACCCTGGCCGCCCGCTGGGCGGGCAAACCCGCATAAAAAAAGCGCCGGACAAGTCCGGCGCTTCACTGTTGTCAACGGCCACTGGTGATCAGTAGCTGGCCTTGAGGGTCACCCCGGAGAAGGCGCTGAAGGCGCTCAGCTGCACGTTCCAGGTCCCCGCCTTGGGCGAGTTCAGGGTGCAGGTCTCGGCGTTGCCGCTCTTGTACGGACGGCAGTCATAGCTGCTGCTGGTCGGCACGCTGCCGAACTTCACATAGAGGTCCGCATCGCCGGTACCGCCGCTGCTGGCGATCACCAGTTGGCTCTTGCCGGCCGGCACGTCGATGGTGAAGTTCAGCTTGCCACCCTTGGCAGCGGAGAGACCGGTCACCGGTACCCCGTTTTGCAGCACGCTGCCAGTGGGTGGAGTGGTACCGCCACAGGTGGCATTGACCCCGACCGTGGTAAAGGCGGCCGCCACGTCAGTCACGCTGTAACCGAGATCGGTCGCCGCCTTGGTCACGCCACAAGCGCCCTGATCGAAGGTGGTGTTGGCGCCCCAGTAGAGACGGTTGGCCAGCACGAACACTTCGAAGGCCTTGCGGGTATTCCAGCCGCTGGTATTGGCCAGCAGGTAGAAGGCGCGGTTGTAGACACCCGAGCTGTGGTGCACGTCGATGCCGTCATAGTAGTCGCTGGCATGGCCGATGGAGCTGCCGTCCCGGGTCGGATCCTCGAAGTAGCGCAGGGAGCCGTTGCCCTTGAAGATCTGGGCACCCACCAGCCAGTCGTTGCTGCCCTTCATGTAGTTCTCGGCCGCTTCCCCCGCCATGTCGGAGAAGGCCTCGTTGATGCCGCCCGACTGACCGGAGTAGACCAGCCCGGAGTTCTGCTCGGTAAAGCCATGGCTCACCTCGTGGGCTGCCACGTCCAGGCTCACCAGCGGATAGAAGGTGGTGGCGCCATCACCGAAGGTCATCTGGCTGCCGTCCCAGAAGGCGTTCTCGTAGTTGCGGCTGTAGTGCACCCGCATCTTCAGCTTGAAGGTCAGCGGCGCCGTGTTGTACCAGTTGCGGTACATGTCGAACACCACGTTGCCGAAGTAGTGGGCATCGTTGAGCGGCGAGTAGGCACCGTTGATCTCCTTGACCGTGTTCTCCGGGCAGGTGAACTGGTGGATGGTGCCGCCCGTGGTGGCGTGATTCATGTTGAGGGTGTCAACGTTGGCACTGGTCATGCGGCAGTTGTCATCCACCTGCAGCGGGCCGAAATCGGAGCCGTAGAAATATTTGCCGGTCTTGATGTTGCCGCCCGGGCCGGTGGCATCCTTGTGGTTGATCCCCTCCCAGCGCTTGAGCTCGTTACCGGTCTGGGCATCGATCATCACGAAGGGACGGCTCGGCTCTTCGCTCGCCGCCAGCCAGGAGACCAGATAGACCAGCTTGGCCTGACCCGCGTCATCCTGCATCACGAACAGCTTGACCCGCTCGTTGCTGCCCTTGGCCCCGGCCCGCGCCTTGCTGGCGGCATCGGCCGGCGACAGGGCCGCGGTCGGGCTGGCCAGATCGGCATCGATCTGGCGCAGGATCTGGCCGGAGACCTGGCTGATCTGGCCACCGAGGGACTGCTCGGCCACCAGCACCTGACCCCAGACCGGGATACCGTGCCAGGTCTGCTCATAGCGCACCCGCTGCTGGCCGTTTGGCAGCTTGACTGCCCGCACCTGGCGGAACTCGCCATCCCCGGCCAGCGCGCTGACGCCGGCGGCACCGCTCGGTGCTCCCTGAATGCCGGCAACCTGATGTACGTCAACCTGTTCTGCAGCCAAGGCTGCGCTTCCCCAGCAGGCCAATACAACGGCCAAATAGACTTTGTTCATCCGTCTTTTCCTTAAGTCGATGAAGATTACACGCCGGGTCCGTTGCCCAGCGCTCCTACACTAGTTGGCGCGATCGGAATTGCTGCCTGTCATATGTGACAGCCCAGCATGAATCCATAGCAGAATCTGCTGTTGCCTGTTTTTGGTAGCGTAAAGAGCCGAAAAAATGGCGAATAACACCAGGAAAGGCCGAACAATGACAAGGCGCCCCAATGACGGTCGGAGCCGCCCCTCCATATGGGGATAGCGCAGCCTTGATAACGGCTGAAAGTCCTTGGCTAACAATGGGTTGATTGGCTACATTGGCGGTTCTACGGCCCATTGCGGGCCCCTGCTGCAACGGGAGGTGCGGATGTTTTCATGGCAACTGGATGACGAGCTGGCGCTGCTGTTCCTGCAGCCCGACATGGCCAGCGAACTCTTTGCCCTCTGTCGGGAGAATCGCGACTACCTGACCCAGTGGCTGCCCTGGCCCCCCTACATTCAGCAACCCGCCGACAGCGCCACCTTCATCCGCCACGCCATCGAGAAGTTTGCCCGCGGCGAGGGGCTGACCACCGCCATCGAGTATCAGGGGGAGGTGGTCGGCGTCATCGGTTACAACCAGATCGACAAGGCGCTGGCCAAGGTCAGCATCGGCTACTGGCTGGCCGAACGCTGGCAGGGCAACGGCATCATCACCCGCGCCTGCCAGGCCCTGATCCATCACGCCTTCGAGGAGATGGGGATGGAGAAGGTGGAGATCAGCGCCGCCACCGACAACGAGCCCAGCCGGGCCGTCTGCGAGCGCCTCGGCATGCAGCAGGAGGGGATCACCCGCCGTGCCGAGCGGCTGGCCGACCGCATCGTGGATCACGTTCACTACAGCCTGCTGCGCGACGAGTGGCTTGGACAGAGGGATCACTGATGGCACTGCCACACCTGTGCACGGCCCGCAGCCGGCTCACCGTACTGCCCCCCGAACGGGCCGATCTGATGCTGGATTTCTATCTGCGCAACCGCGCTCACCTCACCCCCTGGGAGCCCAGCCGGGACGAGAGCTTCTATACCCTGAGCCACTGGCACGGCCGGCTGCGCGACAGCTACGGCCAGTTCTTCAACGGCAGCGGGGTGCACCTGGTGGCGCTCGAGCCGGACGGCGAGCAGGTGATCGCCACCTGCAACTTCACCAATATCCTGATGGGTGCCTTCAAGGCCTGCCACCTGGGCTACGCCATCGATCAGGCCCACCAGGGACAGGGGCTGATGCAGGAAATCGTCGGGGCCGGCATCGACTATCTGTTCCGGGAGCACGGCCTGCACCGCATCATGGCCAGCTACATGCCGGCCAATCAGCGCAGCGGCGCCCTGCTCGAGCGGCTCGGCTTCGAGCGGGAGGGGTACGCCAAAGAGTACCTGATGATCAACGGCCGCTGGGAGGATCACATCCTCACCTCCCGCCTCAATCCGGCGTGCTAGCCGGCGAGTGTCCAGCACAAGGCGGGGAGCTGGCCCGAGCGGACATAAAAAACGGGCCCGAAGTTACCTTCGGGCCCGTTCTTCAGATGAGGTGCAGGCTTAGTTGGCCTTGGCATCGCTCACTGCGGCTTCTGCCTTGGTGGCTACGTCAGCGGCAGCCTTCTCAACGGTTGCAGTCGCTTCGGAAGCAGCCTTCTCTACGGTAGAGGTGGCTTCGCTAGCAGCTTTCTCAACAGTTGCAGCAACGTCGGCGGCCGGAGTAGCGGCCGGAGCGGCGGCTTCTTCTTTCTGACCACAAGCGGTCAACATCAGACCCAGGATACCGGCTACCAGTACTTTGTTCATGTGCATACCCTCAGAAAAATATGGAGAGATGGTTGGTACAACCATCACAGTGCGTCCTTTCACCCGGTGAAAAACCCATATGCCGGGAGCCAAGAGGCGCGCGAAATATATCCCCATACGCGCCCAATGAAAACGAGTATCACAATGATATTTTCTCGTTGGCTGGATGAAAAGAACTACTACAACGACAAACATTAATACAAAACACTGTAAATGGCGCAGTTTTGTACAATAGAACGCCACAGGCCCCGTGATGGCTGGCAATAAACGGCTATTGCATGGTGCCGGCCATCACGCGCGGACCCCGCCTCAGTCAGACAGGATCTGACAAGCCAGCCGCTTACCCTCGCGGGCGCTGTCGCGGGCCAGGTCCAGCAGCGCCATCACCGCCAGCGCCTCGCCGGCCGGCACCGGGTTGTCGCCTTCCCCACGGATGGCGGCGCAGACGCCGCGATAGTAGGCGCCGTAATCCCCCGCCTCGCCGGCCACGCTCTGCTGCTGCAGCTGACCATCGCGGATCCGGCTGAGCTGGCCGGGTTCGTTGTCCACGCCCCAGTCTGCCGCCGGCGGCCGCATGCCGAGCTTGAGCTGCTCCTCCTGCACATCCATGCCGAACTTGATGAAGGACCCCTCGCTGCCGTGGATGACGAAACGCGGCATGGTGGCCGACACCAGGCAGCTGCCGTGCAGCACGACCCGCATCTCGCCATAGCCCAGCACCACATGGAAGTAGTCATCCGCCAGGGCGCCGGGGCGCTGCTGGGCCAGATCCGCCTGCAGCCAGTCCGGCTGACCGAACAGCTGCAGCGACTGATCGAGGATATGGGGGCCGAGATCAAACCAGAGGCCGGAGCCCGGGCCACCCGCCTCGCGCCAGCGCTGACGCACCTCGGGACGATAGCGATCAAAGTGGGATTCGAACTGGGCAACCTGGCCGAGCGCCCCCTCAGCCAGCAGGCGGCGTACGGTGAGAAAGTCCCCGTCCCAGCGCCGGTTGTGGAAGATGCTGAGCAGTCGCTGCTGCTTCTCCGCCAGCTCGACCAGCGCCTTCGCCTCGACCAGATCCAGGGCGAACGGCTTGTCGATCACTACGTGCTTGCCGGCCAGCAGCGCCTCGCGGGCGATGGGGGCATGGGTGTCGTTGGGAGTGGCGATCACCACCAGGTCGACCGAGGGGTCCGTCAGCACCTCGGCCAGCGAACCGACCCGGCAGTCGGGCAGATCGCTCTGCACCTTGGCGGCATCGCGGCTCACCACCCAGCCGAGGGAGAGCCCGGGCGTGCTGGTCAGAAACGGGGCGTGAAAGGTTTGGCCTGCAAAGCCGTAACCCACCAGGGCGGCATTGATTGTGTGGCTCATCCGGTTTTCTCCACGGGTAGCTGTGTCATGAGATGCAGGCAAACCTTTGGCCTGCCAAAAGAGAAGGGGGCCCAAGGCCCCCTGAGTGTGCCCATCAGAGCACAGGATTTATTGCAAACACAAGCGCCGGCCCTGGCGGGTCATCAGCACCAGCAGCGGGGGCAGCAACAGCCACATGTGCAGTGCCAGCTGGTTCAGCGGGTCGTGCATCAGCGCGCCGATGAAGCCCACCAGCGCACCGGAGCCGCTCATCTGGAACAGGCCGAGCAGGGCGGCGGCGGTACCGGCGCAGTGACCGAATGGTGCCAGCGCCATGCCGGCGGCAGAACCCAGGATCATGGCAAAGCCGATGCTGGAGAGGAACACCGGGCCCATCATGGCCAGCGGATGATCGATGTGCATCGACAGGCTCAGGGAGATGGCGGAGAGCAGCAGCACCAGCAGACCGATGCGCAGGGTGCGTCTTGGCCCCACTCTGGCGATGAAACGGGGCGCCAGGAAGCAGGCCAGGATGTTGAGCGCTGCGTTGGCCGCAAACCAGTAGCTGAAGCCGCTCATGTCCAGCCCCAGCCGCACCATCAGTTGCACCGGCGCCGCGGTGACATAAGCCAGGATCACCGCCATCGCCAGCATGCACAGCGTCGCGTTGAACAGGAAGCTCGGGGAGCGCAGCACCGGGCTGTAGCGCGACCAGCTGATGAGCGGGCCGCCGCTGCGGGTCTCTTCCGGTCGGGTCTCCGGCATCCGCCACAGCAGCCAGCTGCCGACGATGGCCGCATAACCGGCCATAAACCAGAAGTTGGCCGACCAGCCCGCCTTGGCGGTGAGCCAGCCACCGAGCAAGGGGGCCAACGCCGGAATGAAACAGATGGCACCGTTCAGGTAGGAGATCATCTGACCGCTCTTCTTGGGGCCGTAGCTGTCACGTACCACCGAGAAGGCGGCCACCGAGGTGGCACAGGCGCCGAGGCCCTGCAGCACCCGCGCCAGCATCAGCTCGCCGAGGCTCGCGGCAAAGCCGGCACCCAGGGCGCTCAGACCGTAGAGCAGCACACCGCCGAGGGCGATGGGCTTGCGCCCGTAGCGGTCGGCCAGCGGCCCCACCAACAGTTGCCCCAGTCCCATGCTGAACAGGAACCAGGTAATGGTGCCCTGCATCAGGGTCACCTCGGCGCCCAGCTGCTCGGCCATCTGCGGAATGGCGGGCAGGTAGATGTCGATGGCCAGCGGACTGAACAGCACTAGGAGTACAAGCAGAAGAATCAATGGCATCAGTCACCTCGTGGCATGGGGAAATGGATTGGGGCGCGAGTCTACTGACTCACAGTAATGAATTGAAATGGTATTTAATCACTTCTGTTATTCCATTCAGGAAACATTCATTTTATTCACATCTTGCCATGACCCCGGTGAGGGTGATCCAAGGCAATTGGCGCTTTTCCTGGACGCCAGCCCCGCATAGAATGCGCAGATTATTTTTGCGGAGGTGCTCGATGAACAAGCTTGTCCTGGCAACAGGGAACCAGAAAAAGGTGAAGGAATTGGCCGCCATGCTGGCCGATATGAAGATCCAGGTGATCCCACAGAGCGAGTTTGCGGTCTCCGATGCCGACGAGACCGGCACCACCTTCGTCGAGAATGCCATCATCAAGGCCCGCCACGCCGCCCGCGTCACCGGCCTGCCGGCGGTTGCCGACGACTCCGGCCTGGAAGTGGATCTGCTGCACGGCCGCCCCGGCGTCTACTCCGCCCGTTTTGCCGGCGCCGGTGCCAGCGACAAGGAGAACATCGACAAGCTGCTGGGCGAGCTGAAAGGGGCCCCCGAGTACCTCAAGAGCGCCCGCTTCTGGTGCGTGCTGGTCTACATGCGCCACGCCGACGATCCCACCCCCGTCATCTGCCAGGCGAGCTGGGAAGGGATGATCATCGACGAGCCGCGCGGTCAGCACGGCTTCGGCTACGACCCCGTGTTCTTCGTCCCCGATCACGACTGCACCTCGGCCCAGATGCCGGCCGAGCTCAAGAACCAGCTCAGCCACCGTGGCCAGGCCCTGGCCAAGCTCAAAGCGGCCCTGGCGGCGGTCAACTAAAGCACTGTCTCCCGCCGCGTTGTCATCTACAATGGGGGCCGTCGGCCCCCGTTTCGTTCGCGGCGCCCCGGCCCGTTGTCATCGACGACAAGTGCAACCCGACCCCTTTTGATTGTTGAATACTGGAAACCCCATGCTGCAACTGCCGCCCCTCTCCCTCTATATCCACGTGCCCTGGTGTGTCCAGAAGTGCCCCTACTGCGACTTCAACTCCCACGCCCAGAAGGGGGAGCTGCCCCACCTCGAGTATGTGGCCGCCCTGCTGGAGGATCTGGAGCAAGACCTGCACTGGGCCCAGGGGCGCCCCCTCTCCTCCATCTTCATCGGTGGCGGCACGCCGAGCCTGCTCTCCGTGGAGGCCATGCAGGTGCTGCTGGACGGGGTGCGCGCACGCATCGAACTCACTGCGGACTGCGAGATCACCATGGAGGCCAACCCGGGCACGGTGGAGGCGGACAAGTTCGCCGGCTTCCAGCGGGCAGGCATCAACCGCATCTCCATCGGGGTGCAGAGCTTCCAGCAGGAGAAGCTGACCCGCCTCGGCCGCATCCACGGCCCCGAGGAGGCGCGCAAGGCCGCCGAACTGGCCCACGCCATCAAGCTTCCTACTTTCAACCTGGATCTGATGCACGGCCTGCCGGATCAGAGCCTGGACGATGCACTCTACGACCTGCAGCAGGCTATCGACTGTGCGCCGCCGCATCTCTCCTGGTATCAGCTCACCATAGAGCCGAACACGGCGTTTGCCTCCAAGCCGCCCAAACTGCCGGAAGATGACACCCTGTGGGAGATCTACGAGCAGGGCCACGCCATGCTGACCGCCAAGGGCTATCAGCAGTACGAGATCTCGGCCTATGCCAAGGCGGGCTACCAGTGCCGCCACAACCTCAACTACTGGCGCTTCGGCGACTATCTGGGGATCGGCTGCGGCGCCCACGGCAAGGTGACGGATCTCGCCAACCAGCAGATCCTGCGCACCGCCAAGGTGAAGCACCCGAAAGGCTATCTGGATCCGAGCCGTCCCTATCTGGACGAGCAGTGGCAAGTGAGTGCGGACGATCTGCCGCTCGAGTACTTCATGAACCGGTTCAGATTGTTTGAACCGGCCCCCAAGGCGGAGTTCGAGGCCTACACCGGCCTTGAATTGGAGCGGGTAGAAACCATGCTGACCATCGCCCAGAGCAAGGAGTTGATCGAAGATCTCGGCGACAGCTGGCAGCTCACCCCCCTCGGCCATCGCTATCTCAACGTGCTGCTCGAACTCTTTATGGACGAGTGAATACGGGTTCACTCTCTTGCGGCAAGAGAGTGAATCAGCACCAGCGAATAGAAAAACAATCAGGGCGCCATTGGCGCCCTGATTGTTTTGGTTCCAAGAACTGTTCACGGTCTGTCGCGAGAGGCTGTCAGCAAGGTGAAGAGCAGCGCAGGAACCGGAGTGTGTAAGTACACATGAGGATTGCGAGCAGCACATGAGCCTTGATCACGGCCTCGCAGCAAGATCGTGGACAGGTGCCAAAGCAGGAACCCGCTCAGCAGCAGACGCTTACCATCTGCTGTTGGCCGGGCTCCCACCGCTTGCCGTGCTTGGCCTTGCGCTGATAACTGCCCTTGCCCTTCTTGCTCGGTTCGACCCGGGCCTGGAACAGGGGGGAGGTCACCAGTGCCTTGAGGTGGTTGTCCTGAATGATGCCGCGCAGATGTTCGCAGGCGGGCTCGGTGGTGACCCGGGTCACCTTCTTCTTAGCCATATCGGCTCCTTGATGGGATTGTCGTGTTTGCCCAGCGCCCCTGCCCCCACAGAATCGGGGCAGGCGGCGAAAAACGCGCCGATTGTGCGCCTCTCTCGGCCCGCCTGCAAGAGTGCTGGCGGGATCCTCAGGCCGGTTGATAAACGACCCGCACCAGCCCGCTCGGCAGCACGGTGCTCGACACCGGTACCAGCGCGCCGGGCAGCGATCCTGCAAAGAGCGGCACCCCACGCCCCAGGGTGACCGGCACCCAGAACAGGATCAGCTCGTCCACCAGCGCGGCCTGCAGCCCCTGCCTAACCACCTCACCGCCATCCAGATAGAGGTGGCGGCTGCCCACCTGCCACAGCTCGTCCAGCACCTGCGCCAGCGCCCCCTGCCGAAAGGAGACATGCTCACGGAGAGCGGCGGGTCTGTGGGTCAATACCACCACCGGCTTGTCACCATAGAACCATTCGGGAAAGGCGCTCACAATGTCATAGGTGTTGCGCCCCATCAGCAGGGTATCAGTACTCGCCATCAGCGCGCCGTAGCCGGTCTCTTCCTGGGAGTCGCCGTTGTAGGGTTCAAGCCAGGCCAGATCGCCCCCCTCCCCGGCAATGAAGCCGTCGAGGGAGAGGGCGAGAAAGGCGGATACCCGGGGCCGGCGCAGCTCAGTGCTCATGGTCATGGTGCTCGTGGCGGGAGGGAGCGCCGGATTCCAGGGTCTCGAGGATGGCGCAGTGCTCCGCCGAGCGCGGGCCGCCGCAGCAGATGTTGGAGAGCTCCCGCAGGTTGTCGCGAAAACGGGTCAGCTCGACGATCTTCTGCTCCACCTGTTCGAGCTTGGTGTCGGCCACCGCCTTCACCTCCTGGCAGGTGACCTTGGCCTTGTTGGTATCGAGATCCAGCAGTTCGCCGATGTCGGCCAGCGAGAACCCCACCGACTTGGCGCGGATGATGAACTCCAGCCGCCGCTTGTCCTGCTCGCCATAGAGGCGATAGCCGGACTCGTTGCGAATGCCTGGCGAGATGAGACCATTCTTCTCGTAAAAACGCAGGGTATCCGCCTTCACCCCGCACGCCTTGGCCAGCTCCCCGATCCGATACATGCCTTTTCTCCCGTTGAATTTGCCACACAGCTACAACCGGCCCCCACTATCGCCCCTTTACCCGGCGATTGCCAGTCGGCAGCGGGAAAGAGGAGGCGGCCACCCTTTTGCCATCAAAACACTGAAAAGACAAACGTTTCACAAAAAACCACCAGAAAACGTTTAACACCGCACCAGACAAGGCTTTGTCACTTTAAAAAATCCACCACGGGTCACATTTTTTGTGTAGAATACGCGCCCACAAGAGAGCGACGCGTCAAGCGGGTATTTCCTAAAACGCTTTTGCCTGGCGGCAGGTTTCAGGCGAGAGCGGTTTGCGAAATCCCCCACTTCCATTTATTTGGGGACTCTCTGTGTTGAGCCTCGCCTCCCATGGAACGGTCCCCGTTATGCTGAGGACGATAGTGTGATGGAACAAGCTCGACCCATTCGCCGTGCACTGCTGAGTGTGTCTGACAAGACTGGCATCGTGGAATTTGCCAAGGCACTCAACGAGCGCGGCGTGGCCCTGCTCTCCACCGGTGGTACCGCCAAGCTGCTGGCCGAGGCGGGTCTGCCGGTGACCGAGGTCTCCGACTACACCGGATTCCCCGAGATGATGGATGGCCGGGTCAAGACCCTGCATCCCAAGGTCCACGGCGGCATTCTCGGCCGTCGCGAGCAAGACGACGCCATCATGGCTCAGCACCACATCTCCCCCATCGACATGGTCGTGGTCAACCTCTATCCCTTCGCCGCCACCGTCGCCAAGCCCGATTGCACCCTGGCCGATGCGGTCGAGAACATCGACATCGGCGGGCCGACCATGGTTCGCTCCGCTGCCAAGAACCACAAAGATGTGGCCATCGTGGTCAAGGCTGCCGACTATGACCGCGTCATCCGCGAGATGGATGGCAACGGCAACAGCCTGAAACTGGCCACCCGCTTCGATCTGGCCATTGCCGCCTTCGAACACACCGCCGCCTACGACGGCATGATCGCCAACTACTTCGGCACCCTGGTTCCCTCTTACGGTGACAACAAGGAAAGTGACGAGGAGTCCCGCTTCCCGCGCACCTTCAACAGCCAGTTCATCAAGAAGCAGGACATGCGCTACGGCGAGAACAGCCACCAGGCCGCCGCCTTCTATGCCGAGGAGCAGGCCGCACCGGGCTCGGTGGCAAGCGCCATCCAGCTGCAGGGCAAGGCCCTCTCCTACAACAACATCGCCGACACCGACGCGGCGCTGGAGTGCGTCAAAGAGTTCGACCAGCCGGCCTGCGTCATCGTCAAGCACGCCAACCCGTGCGGCGTCGCCATCGGCAGCGACCTGCTGGCGGCCTACGAGCGTGCCTGGCAGACCGACCCCACCTCCGCCTTTGGTGGCATCATCGCCTTCAACCGTGAACTGGATGGCGCCACCGCCAAGGCCATCGTCGAGCGTCAGTTCGTCGAGGTGATCATCGCCCCCACCGTCAGCCAGGCTGCCCGCGACGTGGTCGCCGCCAAGCAGAACGTGCGGCTGCTCGAGTGTGGCCAATGGACCGCGCCGGCACAAGGCTTTGACTTCAAGCGCGTCAACGGCGGCCTGCTGGTGCAGGAGCGCGACCTTGGCATGGTGACGCTCGGGGATTTGAAGGTGGTCAGCAAGCGTCAGCCCACCGAGGCCGAACTGAACGACCTGCTGTTCTGCTGGAAAGTGGCCAAGTTCGTCAAATCCAACGCCATCGTCTACGCCAAAGACGGCCAGACCATCGGTGTGGGCGCCGGCCAGATGAGCCGCGTCTACTCGGCCAAGATTGCCGGCATCAAGGCCGAGGATGAAGGGCTGACCGTGGCGGGCTCCGTCATGGCCTCCGACGCCTTCTTCCCGTTCCGCGATGGCATCGACGCCGCAGCCGCCGCCGGCATCTCCTGCGTCATCCAGCCCGGTGGCTCGATGCGCGATCAGGAGGTGATCGACGCCGCCGACGAACACGGCATGTGCATGCTGTTCACCAACATGCGCCACTTCCGTCACTGATGGATCAGGGCCGCTGGCGGCGGCCCTTTTGTTGTCTCTTTTCACCTGGCTATTTTCACCGGCGAAGGCCCCTGGCCCGCCCGTGACCACGAATAGAAGCGAGCGATACGATGAAAGTACTGATCATTGGCAACGGCGGCCGTGAACACGCCCTGGCCTGGAAGGCCAAGCAATCCCCTCTGGTGACCCGGGTCTTCGTCGCCCCCGGCAATGCCGGCACCGCCCACGAAGGAAGCATCGAGAACGTGGCCATCTCGGCGACCGACATCCCGGCCCTGCTGGCGTTTGCCAAGGAGCAGCGCATCGGTCTGACCATCGTCGGACCGGAAGCACCACTGGTGAAAGGGGTGGTCGATGCGTTCCGCGCCGAGGGGCTGGCCATCTTCGGCCCGACCGCCGCCGCCGCCCAGCTGGAAGGCTCCAAGGCCTTTGCCAAGGACTTTCTGGCCCGTCACGCCATCCCGACCGCCGAGTACCAGAACTTCACCGAGGTGGAGCCGGCACTGGCCTACCTGCGCGAGAAGGGCGCGCCCATCGTCATCAAGGCTGACGGCCTGGCCGCCGGCAAGGGGGTCATCGTTGCCATGACCCTGAGCGAGGCGGAAGAGGCGGTACGCGACATGCTCTCCGGCAACGCCTTTGGTGACGCCGGGGCCCGGGTGGTGATCGAGGAGTTCCTCGAGGGGGAAGAGGCGAGCTTCATCGTCATGGTGGACGGCGAGCACGTGCTGCCGATGGCCACCAGTCAGGATCACAAGCGGGTGGGCGATGGCGATACCGGCCTCAACACCGGCGGCATGGGGGCTTACTCCCCGGCCCCCGTGGTCACCGACGAGGTGCATCGCAAGGTGATGGAGCGGGTGATCATGCCGACGGTGCGCGGCATGGCGGCCGAAGGCAACGTCTACACCGGCTTCCTCTACGCCGGTCTGATGATCGATGGCCAGGGCAATCCCAAGGTGATCGAGTTCAACTGCCGCTTCGGCGATCCCGAGACCCAGCCCATCATGCTGCGCATGCGCTCCGATCTGGTGGAGCTCTGCCTGGCGGCCTGTGCCGGCAAGCTGGATCAGGTCGAGGCCATCTATGACACCCGCGTCGCCATCGGCGTGGTGCTGGCCGCCGGCGGTTATCCCGGCGACTACCAGCAGGGCAAGCCCATCAGCGGCCTACCGGTGGAAGAGGCGAGCGGCGAGAAGGTATTCCACGCCGGCTCCCGCATGGAAGGCGACACCGTGGTCACCGCCGGGGGGCGCGTACTGTGCGCCACGGCCCTCGGCCACACGGTCGCCGAGGCGCAGCAGCGGGCCTATCAGCTGGCCGGGCGCATCAAATGGGACGGCGTCTTCTACCGCAACGACATCGGCTGGCGCGCCATCGAGCGTGAACAGCAGCAGTAATGAACAGGGCCCGCAAGGGCCCTCTCTTTAGCTTGCCCTCGGCCAGCCTGGCAGCATGGATCATATGGCATGGTTCGATCGACTCAACATCCTCCTTGCATCTCCCCTCTCCCTGTTACCCTTTGTGACAAAAAACAGCAATATTCACAAACAGTTCACGTACTGTCATGGCATCATGCCTGTGATGAATCCAGATAAGGGTTCATAAGAAGCCACATAGAATCGATAAGCATGTCGTCTAAATAAGGAAATCCCATGTTGAAAACTGTTCGCCCCCTGTTGCTGCCCCTGATGTTTGGCCTGATGACCCTGCCCGCCATGGCCGGTGAGCTGGAGCAGCCGATGAAGAAGATCGGCTTCAACTACAAGCAGGCGGTCAAGGCCGAGGATGCTGCCACCATGGAGAAGTACATCAACGAAATGAAGGCACAGTTCGACATCGCCAAGCAGAAGAACATGCCGGCCGCCAAGAAAGAGAAGTTCCTGGAAGGCATGAACGAAGTGCAGACCGAACTGGATGCCAGCCTGGCAGCCCTCAAGGCGGGTGACGAAGCCAAGGCGCGCGAGCACCTGGCCAAGGTCAACGACCTGAAGAAGGAGTACCACAAATATGCCAAGCAAAAAGGCTGATCCCTTCCACTGGGATAGTCTGGTCCGCCTCACCCACTGGGGTGTGGCGGCCATCTGTATCGGCAACCTCTGGCTCAACGAGGCGGGCGAGGAGTGGCACGAGCGGCTGGGTTACCTGGCCATCGCCCTGATCAGCCTGCGCCTGGCGTGGGGGCTCTCGTTTGCCAGGGGTCATGCCCGGTTGCGAGCCCTCATCCCAAGCCGGGAAGATTTTCGCCAGCAAGCGGTGGAGCTGCGCGAGCGCACGCCACCGGCTCCCGGCCACCACGGCAGCGGCAAGCTGGCGGTATGGACGCTCTGGCTGCTGATCCTGGCCACCGCCGGCACCGGCTGGTTCCAGAATACCGAGATGGGGTTCGAACTGGGGGCTGACGACTGGCACGTCTGGTGCACCTGGGCCCTGCAGGGGATGATAGCGCTGCACCTGCTGGCCATCCTGCTCACCTCCTGGCGCCAGCGCAGCAATCTGGTAAGGCGCATGTTGCCCGCTCGGCGACGCCCAAGCGCCCCCGAGCAGGCCCCCATCCAGCAGGATCAGGGCTCCTGACCCAGTTTGAGGCGAAACGCCAGCAAGCAAAAAGGCCACTCATGATGAGCTGCCTTTTTAGGAAATTTGGTGGCCCCTGCCCGACTTGAACGGGCGACCAATCGATTATGAGTCGACTGCTCTAACCAACTGAGCTAAGGGGCCGAAATGTGCTTTTGCGGCGTGGATTATAGGGGATGTCCGTTAGCCAGTCCATAGGCATATCAACCACTTGGCGAGATTTCATCCATATTCAAGCGGTTCCGTGGTTCATCGTCAGCGCCCCATCGCCACGGATAAAACAAAGCCCCGCATGGCGGGGCTTTTGGGCTGCTGTTCCGGGTTGGAACGTCCGGGATTATTCGTCCAGGAAGCTGCGCAGCACTTCGGAGCGGCTCGGATGGCGCAGCTTGCGCAGTGCCTTGGCTTCGATCTGACGGATACGCTCACGGGTCACGTCGAACTGCTTGCCCACTTCCTCGAGGGTGTGGTCAGTGTTCATGTCGATACCGAAACGCATGCGCAGTACCTTGGCCTCACGAGCGGTCAGACCGGCCAGCACTTCGCGGGTCGCGTTGCGCAGGCTCTCGCTGGTGGCCGCATCGGCTGGCAGGGCCAGGGTGGTATCTTCGATGAAGTCGCCCAAGTGGGAGTCTTCATCATCACCGATAGGCGTCTCCATGGAGATGGGCTCTTTGGCGATTTTCAATACCTTGCGGATCTTGTCTTCCGGCATGCCCATGCGCATGGCCAGCTCTTCCGGGTTCGGTTCGCGCCCCATCTCCTGCAGCATCTGACGGGAGATACGGTTGAGCTTGTTGATGGTCTCGATCATGTGCACCGGGATACGGATGGTACGGGCCTGATCCGCGATGGAGCGGGTAATGGCCTGACGGATCCACCAGGTGGCGTAGGTCGAGAACTTGTAGCCACGACGGTATTCGAACTTGTCGACCGCCTTCATCAGACCGATGTTGCCTTCCTGGATCAGATCCAGGAACTGCAGACCACGGTTGGTGTACTTCTTGGCAATGGAGATAACCAGACGCAGGTTGGCCTCAACCATCTCTTTCTTGGCGCGGCGGGCCTTGGCCTCACCGATGCTCATGCGACGGTTGATGTCCTTGATCTGGGCGATGGACAGACCGGTCTCTTCCTCGATCTGCTGCAGCTTGCCGATGGCGCGCAGCACGTCTTCGTCCATCTCCACCAGACGGGGAGACCATGCCTTGCCAGCCTGCTTCTGGTATTCGAACCAGGCAGTTTCGCACTCGTTGTTGGTGAAGGCCGCGACGAAGGTCTTCTTCGGCATCTTGGCCTGCTCAACGCAGAGTTTCATGATGATGCGCTCCTGCACGCGAACCCGCTCCATCATCTCGCGCATGTTGTTGACCAGGCGATCGAACTGCTTGGGCATCAGGCGGAATTGACGGAACACGTCGGCCAGCTGGGCGATGGCATTCTGGGTATCTTCGTGCGCGCGGCCATTCTGCTGAATGGAGAGGCGGGTTACCTCGTACTGGGCGCGCAGCTCACCGAACTTCTCGCGAGCAACTTCCGGATCCGGACCACCGTCGCCATCATCGTCGGAGTCATCACCATCACCATCTTCGTCTTCGTCTTCATCTTCATCCTCGTCAGCCAGATCTTCCTCGCTGAGCTCGGAGCCGATGTGAGTGGCGGTCGGTGCGACGTCGTCGGTCTCGTTGGGATCGATGAAGCCGGAGATGATGTCGGACAGGCGCAGCTGTTCGGCTTCATACTTGTCATATTGTTCAAGCAGATAGGTAATCGCTTCCGGGTACTCGGCGACGGAGCTTTGTACCTGGTTGATACCGTCTTCGATCCGCTTGGCGATATCGATTTCGCCTTCGCGGGTCAGCAGTTCGACGGTACCCATTTCCCGCATGTACATGCGGACGGGATCGGTCGTGCGACCAATCTCGGATTCAACAGATGCCAGAGCCTGGGCCGCTGCTTCGGCAGCGTCCTCATCGGCGGTACCACCTTCAGCCATGATAAGATCATCGGCATCCGGGGCGTTTTCCACCACCTGGATACCCATGTCGTTGATCATCTGGATGATGTCTTCGATCTGGTCAGAGTCGACAATGTCTTGCGGGAGGTGATCGTTCACCTCGGCATAGGTCAGGTAGCCCTGTTCTTTACCTTTGGCAACGAGGAGTTTAAGCTGAGACTGCGGGGTTTGCTCCATAGAACTCATCCGGTTGGTGTTGCTAGGTTGCGCGTACAGTGCGCTGCTGCGCAAATAGCCAATTCTAATAGAAAACCGCCAGACATGCTATGTCTGGTTGCGGCGTCGGTCATGAGAAACCCCTGCCCGCAGTATTGTCGGGGCCAGGCGGTTATAAAATGTTTGCTTTTAATCCCGTCCATTCGGGCAACGGTATTCATATTGGGGTTAATCACTCAAATATCAAGCCCCACTCTCATTTCTTTTCTCAATCTGCACCTCTCTGATCAGCATCATCAGCTCCTGAGTTTCCTCAGAGCTTAGCCCTTCCTGCGCCACCTTGGCCTGCAATTCCTCGATGCGCTGCTTCAGGAACAGGTTGATGAAACCGACGAAAGTATCCTGCAATTCTCCCAGAATATCGGGCTCCTGGTCGAGCTTTACCTCTTCAAACAGATCGTGCATCGCCAGCTGGGCCAGGATCTCTCCCTCTTTGGTACCGCGCCAGTGTTCCAGCAGGATACCCGTTGTCACCCCAGGTTGAGTCAGGATCTGCTGATGCAGTTGCAGCAGAAACTGGATCCCCTGCAGACGAAGCCCAGCCAGCTCAGGCATGGCCGGCAGTTCGGCGGTGATCGCCGGATATTGCACCATCAGGGCCAACGCCCGGCGCAGTGGTGTCAACTTGGCCGCCTTGGGCTTGCTCACCTCAGCCTTCGGCTGGCTGTTGCGGGCAAACAGTTCGGCGATCCGCTGCTTGTTTTCGCCCCAGCGCATCATGCTGGAGAGGCGGGTAATCAACCCCTCGCGGGTAAAGCCTTCCGGCACCCGGCGGATCAGCTCGGCGGCCTTGTTGGCCACTTCGAACTTGCCCGCCTCACCCGAGAGGGCCGCATCGCGCCCGAGACGTTCGAACATGAAGTCGGCAAACGGCTGAGCCTGGTCGAGCAGCGCTTCGAACCCCTCCTTGCCGATCTGGCGCACCAGGGAATCGGGATCCTCGCCGTCCGGCAGAAAGACGAACTTGAGCTCACGGCCATCCTGCAGATGGGACAGCGCGTTATCCAATGCCCGCCAGGCCGCCTCACGGCCGGCATTGTCGCCGTCGTAACAGCAGACCACCTCGGCCGTGGTGCGAAACAGGGTATGGATATGGTCGCTGGTGGTCGCGGTTCCCAGCGCCGCCACCGCATAATCGATGTCGTACTGGCCGAGCGCCACCACATCCATATAGCCCTCCACCACCAGGATCCGACGCGGATCCTTGTGCGCCTGCTTGACTTCGTAGAGACCGAACAGCTCCCGTCCCTTGTGGAAGATGGGCGTTTCGGGAGAGTTAAGATACTTGGGCGTGCCATCCCCCAACACCCGGCCACCGAAGCCGATGACCCGGCCGCGCTTGTCGCGGATAGGGAACATGATGCGATCGCGGAAGCGGTCATAGCTGCCCGGGCCGCTGTCACGCGGGATCAGCATGCCGCCCGAGATGAGCAACTGCTCGTGTTCCCGGCTGGATCCAAAGCGGCGACGCACCTGATCCCAGTCTCCGGGGGCATACCCGATGTTGAAGCGCTTGACCACCTCGCCAGTCAGGCCTCTGCCTTTCAGATACTCCACCGCCTGCGGCGCGTTCTTGAGATTGCTCTCGTAGAAGCGCGCAATCTGGTTCATCAGCTCGAACAGATCCTTGCTGACGGCCGGTTGGCTATTGCTGGCTCCCCCCGCCGTTTGCTCACGGGGGACCTGCATGCCATGCAGGCTGGCCAGCTCTTCGATGGCATCGGGAAACTCGAGCCCGTCGTACTCCATCACAAAGCCGATGGCATTGCCGTGGGCACCGCAGCCGAAACAGTGATAGAACTGCTTCTCCTGACTGACGGTAAACGAGGGGCTTTTTTCGTTATGAAAAGGGCAGCAAGCCTGGTAGTTCTTACCGGCTTTCTTCAGTCGCACACGGGAGTCGATCAACTCGACAATGTCTGTGCGTACCAGCAGATCATCGATAAAGGATTGTGGGATCCTGCCTGCCATAACCGTCCTGTTTCATTGCGTAGAAAATAAAAAAGCCGCGCATTCCCAGGGAAGCACGGCTTCTTTGACCAAACAAGAGAGTTGCCTGTTACGCCAAGCGAGTTTTCACCTGCGCACTGACGGCGCCGACATCGGCACGCCCCTGAATTTTCGGCTTCAAGACAGCCATGACTTTGCCCATGTCAGCCATGACGGCAGCACCACTTTCAGCGATGGCTTGCTCAATCAGTGCGGCAATCTCGGCTGCGGTCAGCTGTTGCGGCAGGAATTCCTGCAACACAACGATCTCGGCGGACTCTTTGTCGGCGAGATCCTGGCGACCGGCAGCCTCGAATTGACTGATGGAATCACGGCGCTGTTTGACCATCTTGGTCACCACAGCGAGGATATCCTGATCATCGAGCTCGACACGGGTGTCAACTTCACGCTGCTTGATTTCAGCCATCAACAGACGGATCGCGCCCAACCGCTGCTTGTCTTTGGCAAGCATGGCGAGCTTTTGCTGATCCTTGAGTTGATCCTTCAGAGACACGGCATGATCCCTTGATTAGTACAGGCGGATACGACGTGCGTTTTCGCGGGACAGCTTCTTGGCGTGACGCTTAACGGCGGACGCTTTGGCACGCTTGCGAATGGTAGTCGGCTTCTCGTAGAACTCACGGCTACGAACTTCGGACAGGATACCGGCTTTTTCGCAAGAACGCTTGAAGCGACGCAGAGCAACGTCAAACGGCTCATTTTCACGGACTTTGATTACTGGCATGTGCCTTTCACCTCAGTGATAAATTGTTAGCTGACCTTCAATCGATCAGCATGTCTTAAAATGGTGCGAAATTATACTCTGGACAGGGAATGAAAGTAAACCCGCAGAGATCGCTCTGGTTTAAAAAACCCGCGAAGGTTACCATAGCCGTCTCATTTTAGCAGTGAAATTTTTTAGCAATGCGTGTATTGGGCATAGAGACATCCTGTGACGAAACCGGGATCGCGATCTTCGACGATCAAAAAGGGATCCTTTCCCACCAGTTATACAGCCAGGTCAAGCTGCATGCGGACTACGGCGGCGTCGTTCCCGAGCTGGCCAGCCGGGACCATGTGCGCAAGACGATCCCCTTGATCCAGGCGGCGTTGCAAGAGGCCGGACTGGGCAAGGATGACATCGACGGCATCGCCTATACCGCGGGCCCGGGTCTGGTTGGCGCCATTCTGGTGGGGGCCACCATTGGCCGCTCACTGGCCATGGCATGGAACAAGCCGGCCATCGCCGTGCACCACATGGAAGGCCACCTGCTGGCGCCCATGCTGGAAGAGAAGGCCCCCGAGTTCCCCTTTGTGGCGCTCTTGGTCTCTGGCGGCCACTCCATGCTGGTGCGGGTCGATGGCATCGGCAGCTACCAGCTGCTCGGGGAATCCATAGACGATGCGGCAGGCGAGGCGTTTGACAAGACCGCCAAGCTGATGGGTCTGGACTATCCTGGTGGTCCTCTGCTCTCCCGCTTGGCTGAGAAAGGCCTCAAGGACCGCTTCACCTTCCCACGTCCCATGACCGACCGCCCCGGGCTCGACATGAGCTTCTCCGGCCTCAAGACCTTTGCCGCCAACACCATCGCCGCCAATGGCGACGACGAGCAGACCCGTGCCGACATCGCCCGGGCGTTTGAGGATGCGGTGGTCGATACGCTGGCCATCAAGTGTCGCCGCGCCCTGAAGGAGACCGGTCTCAATCGCCTGGTGGTCGCCGGCGGCGTCAGCGCCAACCGTCACCTGCGCGCCCAGCTGGCCGAGCTGATGGAGAGCCTCAAGGGGGAAGTCTTCTACCCACGCACCGAATATTGCACCGACAACGGCGCCATGATCGCCTATGCCGGCATGCAGCGCCTGAAAGCGGGCGTGTTCGAGCCGCTGGCCGTGAAGGCCGTGCCGCGCTGGCCGCTGGATACGCTGGATCCGGTTTGATCCTGTGGATCCAGTCGACATGAAAAAGGGGCCATGGGCCCCTTTTTGTTTTGCCTGGCAACCAGCCAAGACTCTTTGCAACCACTAGTTGGTACGAAACAGCGCCTCGATGGAGAGCCCCTGCCCCAGCAGGATCTCCCGCAGACGGCGCAGCCCCTCCACCTGGATCTGGCGCACCCGCTCCCGGGTCAGGCCAATCTCGGCCCCCACGTCCTCCAGGGTCGCCGGCTCATAGCCGAGCAGACCGAAGCGACGGGCCAGCACCTCACGCTGCTTGGGATTCAGTTCTTCCAGCCAGTGCACTATGCTGGCGCGCATGTCGTCATCCTGGGACTCCAGCTCCGGGCCCATGCCGCGCTCGTCAGAGAGCACATCCAGCAGCGCCTTGTCGCGATCGCCACCAATCGGGGTATCGACCGAGGTGATCTTCTCGTTGAGCTTGAGCATGCGGTTCACATCATCCACCGAGCGATCGAGCGCCTGGGCAATGTCCTCGGCGGTCGGTTCATGATCGAGGCGATGAGAGAGTTCGCGCGCGGTGCGCAGGTAAACGTTTAACTCCTTGACCACATGAATGGGCAGACGAATGGTACGGGTCTGGTTCATGATGGCCCGCTCTATGGTCTGGCGGATCCACCAGGTGGCATAGGTGGAGAAGCGGAAGCCGCGCTCCGGATCGAATTTTTCGACCGCGCGGATGAGACCGAGGTTGCCCTCTTCGATGAGATCCAGCAGCACCAGGCCGCGGTTGTTGTAACGACGGGCGATCTTGACCACCAGCCGCAGGTTGGACTCGATCATGCGCTTGCGGGCGGCTTTGTCACCCCGCAAGGCACGGCGAGCATAATAGACTTCCTCTTCAGCCGTGAGCAAGGGGGAGAAGCCAATCTCCCCGAGATAGAGCTGGGTGGCATCCATCACCTTGTTCAGTTCAGGTGCCATCAGCTCATCGGAAATCGTCTCTTCGGCCTCGGCCGCAACTTCCTGTATCTCTTCTTCTTCCTGACTCTCCAGCTCTTCGTCGAACTCTAACTCTGCATCCTGCATTACCAGTTGTTCTTGGCTCATGGCGTGTCTCCCTGACCTGCACCAGAGTAAGACTTAACTCTCTGGGTCTAACGCTTTGGCAAATGGCTCATCGGGTTGATCGACTTGCCTCTGTACCGGATTTCAAAGTGCAATCGCACATCCGGCGCGTCCGTGCTACCCATGTTGGCAATGACAGATCCGCCCTGCACAGAATCCCCTTCCTTGACCCGCAGCTCATCGTTGTGAGCGTAGGCTGAAAGGTAGTCATCATCGTGCTTGAGGATGATCAGCTTGCCATAACCCCTTAGTGCGCTACCCGCATAGACGACCTTGCCGCCGCTCGCCGCGTAGATGGGTTGCCCCTTCTGGCCGGCGATATCTATGCCCTTGTTCCCCTGTTCTGCAACAGAGAAACCCTCGACGATCCGGCCTTTGGTCGGCCAGTGCCAAGAAAGTCTCGACTGAGGCTTGTTGTCGTTTTTTTGTTCTTTTGCCTGAGCGTATTCTTTTGAAGATGGCTGAGCAACGGTTTTTTGTTTGATGAACGGAGTGGTCGTACCTGACGTCGCCGGCGCCAGGGGTTTGGGACCACTGCTCTGGCTGATCACCGGAGCGGTCACCGGCGAAGTCGCCGCCACCATCTGACCACTGCTCGCCCCGGAGGACTGCACGTTCAGCACCTGTCCCACCTGAAGGGCAAAGGGGGCTCTCAGATTGTTGTTCTGGGCCAGGGTCTGATTCGACATGCCGAACTGGCGACCAATGCTGCTCAGGGTATCACCGGGTCGAACCTGATAGGTGCCCGCGCTGCGTGCCACCGCCATGGTGCTGCCGGAGGCGTCGAGCCGGATCTGCTGACCCGGATAGATGTTGTAGGGGGGACTGATGCCATTGAGGCTGGCCAGCGAGGGCACGTCATTGCCCGAGTTGAAGGCGATGGAGTAGAGCGTATCCCCTTTCTTCACCGTGTAGCTGTTGCCCTGAATGGTGGGCTGGGCTGCCATCTGGCGCGCCGGAATGGTGGAAACAAGACCGTCATTGCCCAGTCCCTGGACGGGGGCGGCGGTCTTGCTGGAAGCGCAAGCAAGCAACAGCCATGACAACACGACGACACTGCTTCCTTGCCAAATACGCGAACGCATAGTGGATCCTCAACGACTAAACCAGAAATAGGCCACGACGGCCAAACCAATACAGAGCCAACCCAGCACATCCACATAGTGCATCAGCTTGCGCTCCATCTTTTCGCCACCCCAGCGCATCAGACCCGCCACCAGGAAAAAGCGCATGCCACGCCCGATCAGCGAGGTCACGATGAAGGGCAGCAGTGCCATTTGCAGCAGACCGGCCGTGACGGTAAACACCTTGTAGGGGATCGGCGTGAAGCTGGCAATAAAAATCACCCAGATACCCCACTGCTGAAACCACTGTTCGGCCACAGCAATCTTCTCCTCATAGCCGACCGACACAACCAGCGGCTGGACGACAGGCTCCCACAGGGCATAGCCGAGCAGGTAACCCACCAGGGCGCCCAGTACCGAAAACAGGGTGGCGAGCGCGGCATAGTGCCAGGCCCGCCGGGGTTTGCCGAGCGCCATGGGGGCCAGCATCACATCCACCGGGATGGGCCAGAACACCGACTCGATGAAGGCGGTGATCGCCAGATACCAGGGGGCATACTTGTGGCGCGCCCACTGCATCACCAGCACATAGAGGCGGGAAAACAACTTCACTCGACATCTCCGTCAATCAGGGGAACAAAACGGACCGGCTCCAGGATCCGGCTGGTGAGCTGGGAGCCCGACCGCTCGATCAGCTGCAGGGTCTGCTGGCTATCCCCCACCGGCAACACCAGCCTGCCACCGTCGGCCAGCTGGTCGGTGAGGGCCGTCGGCACCTCGCTGGCGGCCGCCGTGACCAGAATGGCGTCAAACGGTCCTTTATTGGGCCAACCCAGCCAGCCATTGCCGTGCTTGGCGGAGACATTGTGCAGATCGAGCTGGCGCAGCCGGCGCCGGGCCTGAAACTGCAGCGACTTGATCCGCTCCACCGTGTAGACGTGCTCCACCAGATGAGCCAGCACCGCCGTCTGATAACCCGATCCTGTACCAATCTCCAGCACATGGGCCGGATTGTTCTGGATCAGCAGCTCGGTCATGCGCGCCACCATGTAGGGCTGCGAGATGGTCTGGCCGTGACCGATGGGCAGGGCCGTATTGTCCCAGGCCTTGTGGGCCATGGCTTCATCCACGAACAGCTGGCGCGGCACCTTGGCAATCGCCGCGAGTACACGGAAATCGCGAATGTCCTGCGCGATCAGCTGGTTTAACAGGCGCTGTACTATCACACCTTCATCCCTGCAGGTCCAACCAAGCCCCCAGCCCTGCCAGACTGCTGTAGGCAGTCATATCGATGGTCAGGGGGGTGATCGAGACGTAGCCCTGCTCGATGGCGGCGAAATCCGTGCCTTCTCCCGCATCTTGCTGGCTGCCGGGGGGGCCGATCCAGTAGATGGGCTGGCCGCGGGGATCCTCGGTGCAGATCACCGACTCCGCCCGGTGGCGGTTGCCAAGGCGCGTCACCCTGATCCCCTTGATCTGATCGAGGGGCAGGTCAGGCACATTGACGTTGAGGATCTGATCGGCAGGCAACGGGTGCACCATCATGCCTTTCACCAGCAGGGCCGCGTAGTGGGCCGCCGTGGAGAAATGGGTCTTGCCTACCAGCGAGATGGCCAGCGAGGGGAATCCAAGGTGGCGCCCCTCGGTCGCAGCCGCCACCGTGCCCGAGTAGATGACGTCATCCCCCAGGTTGGCACCGTGGTTGATGCCGGCCACCACCATGTCGGGTTCCGGACGCACCAGCTCGTTGACGGCCAGGTGCACGCAATCGGTCGGCGTTCCCTTCACCGCATGATATCCGGTTTCGGCGATGCGGGTGACCCGCAGCGGTACTTCCAGCGTCAGGGAGTGACTCGCCCCGCTGCGATTGCGATCCGGCGCCACCACGATGACCTCGCCACAGGCGGCCAGCGCCTCGCTGAGGGCACGGATGCCCTCGGCATGCACACCGTCGTCATTACTGACCAGAATTCTCATCGGACTGATTCCTGAAACCATGATCGGCCTCTTCGGCCTGCATTAACTCGCGCACCACGCTGGTGGCAAACGCCCCGGCCGGCAGGAAGAACGACAGGGTCAACACGGCCCCCTCCAGCTGCCAGCTCATGGCCTGCGGCTTGAGCAGTAAGGGACGGCGATCCTGATCCAGCCCCGCCTTCTCCAGCCCCTCGCACCAATCGTGATAAGGCGCCAGCACTGCCTGCTCGAACTCGGCGGCGGCGCCCTGGCTGGCAGAGCGACCACGCCCCCACTGGGGCGCGGTGAGCTGCACGTCGCCAGAGGCGAGACGCGCCTCCAGCTCGGGCGTCACGCTCTCTTCGCTGAAGATGGAGTGGCTGCCTTTGAGCATCACGCAGTCGCCAGCCAGCAGCTGATGGGCCAGCCCCTGCTCGATGCGGGCGCTGACGATGGCGTTGAACAGCATGCTGCGGGCGGCGGAGAGGTAGAGGGAGCGCTTGTTGCGATCCTTGATCCGCTTGCCGGCGAACATCGCCTTGGCGGCCTCCAGATTGTTGCCACCGCGGCCGAAACGCTGCTCGCCGTAGTAGTTGGGCACGCCCTGATCGGCGATGGCCTGCAGGCGGGACTCCAGCCCGTCGGCCTGCTCCAGCGCGGTGAGGCGCAGGGTGAAGTGGTTGCCCTTGAGATAGCCGACTCGCAGCTTCTTGTTGTGGCGCTTCACCTGCAGGATCTGGATGCTGTCGCTCTCGATGACGGAGAGATCAGGCTCTGCCTTGCCCGGCAGGTGAATACCGAACCACTGTTCGGTCACCGCGTGGCGATCTTTCAGCCCGGCCCAGGTCACCGCATTGCGGGCAACCCCGGCCGCATCGGCCAGCAGGCCCGCCACCCAAGCGGTGTTCTCGCCGGTTTTGCGCACCTGGACGAAGATGTGCTCACCCTCGCCGCAGGGTTCAAACCCGAGATCTTCATTGACCACGAAGTCGGCGGCTTGCGCCTTGAGGATGCCGCGGGCAGTGGGCGCCCCGTGCAGGTAGGCCAGTTGTTCGAGCATTATTGTTTCACCAGTAAGACGACGGCTTCGGTGGCGATCCCTTCCTTGCGCCCCGTGAATCCAAGCTGTTCGGTGGTCGTCGCCTTGACGTTCACCCGGTTCAAATCACATTGCAGATCGGCGGCCAGCACGGCGCACATGGCGTCGATGTGGGGCGCCATCTTGGGCGCCTGGGCGATGATGGTCACATCCAGATTGCCGATGGCATAACCCGCCTTCAGCACCCGGGCAAACACGTCCCGCAGCAGGATGCGGCTGTCGATGCCCTTGAATTCGGCCGCGGTATCGGGGAAATGGCGGCCGATGTCGCCGGCGCCGATGGCCCCCAGCAGGGCATCGCTCACCGCATGCAGCACCACGTCACCATCGGAGTGAGCCAGCAGACCCTGTTCATACGGCACCGCCACCCCGCCCAGCATGCAGGGGCCAACCCCGCCAAACTTGTGTACATCAAAACCATGTCCAATCCGGATCATGCCAGCTCCTCTGTGGGTGAATCGGGTCGCGCCGGCCGGCGCGCGTCCTGTTGCTGCAAATAGAGCCCCGCCAGGGAGAGATCCTCCGGCCGGGTCACCTTGATGTTGTCGGCCCGCCCTTCCACCATTCGCACCGGGAAGCCGGCCCGCTCCATGGCGGAGGCCTCATCCGTGATGGTGGCGCCCAGTGCCAGCCCCTCCTCCAGCGCCCGCTTGAGGGGGCCGGTGGGGAACATCTGCGGAGTCAGGGCATGCCAGAGCTCCTCGCGCTCGACGGTGGCGAGGATGTTGCCGGCAGCGTCGGAACGCTTCATGGTGTCGCGCACCCGGCTGCCGAGGATGGCTCCGCCACAGGCCATGGCGGTGGCGATGAGTCGATCGAGATCGCCGTGGGTCAGGCAGGGGCGGGCGGCGTCATGCACCAGCACCCACTCCCCTTGCGTCACGTGCAGCGCATTGAGCACGGAGAAGGCGCGCTCGGCGCCCCCCTCGACCCGCAGGATCCGCTCATCCTGCGCCACCGGGAGGGTGTCAAACCAGCGATCATGGGGAGCCAGCGCCACTATGACCTGACCGATGGCCGGGTGGGAGAGCAGCCGGATCAGGGTGTGCTCCAGAATGGCCATGCCCGCCAGCTGCAGATACTGTTTCGGGCGCTCTGCCCCCATCCGGCTGCCGATGCCGGCGGCCGGCACGATGGCGGTCAATCCGCTGTGATGATCAGTCATCGTAGGCTGCGTCTCCGGAACTGGAGCCCTTGTCTTTGTCCTTGGGAATGATGCGGTAGAAGGTCTCGCCCTGCTTGATGTAGCCAAGATCGTTGCGCGACAGCTCCTCGATAGCCTCCAGGCCCGAGGTCAGGTCATCAATCTCACGATAAATCAGGTTGTTGCGATCCTTGAGTACCAGATTGTCCTGCTGCTGCCGGGTGATGGCATCGGACAGCTCACGATAGTCAGACAGGCCATTCTTCCCCAGCCAGAGGTCGTATTGAAGCCCTCCCAACAGGAAGAGCAGGATAAGAGTGAGTAGCCGCATGCACTGAGTCTCCTTCAAGCGGCCTAGTTTCCCATATTCGCAGGCAAGACAAAAGAAAGCCTGTGTCCCGGATGGGTTCGGTCGGAACAAAAAATGCAGAATTCGGGGATGGGGGTGACACAGACGAAAAAGCCCCGCCGGATGGCGGGGCTTTGTGAAGCCGGAGAACAGGCGACGATTAAGCCTGGTTCTTCACTTCTTTCAGACCGCGGAACGGAGCCTTGGCACCCAGGGCTTCTTCGATGCGGATCAGCTGGTTGTACTTGGCAACACGGTCAGAACGGCTCATGGAACCGGTCTTGATCTGGCCAGCAGCGGTACCAACGGCCAGATCGGCGATGGTCGCGTCTTCGGTCTCACCGGAGCGGTGGGAGATGACGGCAGTGTAGCCAGCGTCTTTGGCCATCTTGATGGCAGCCAGAGTTTCGGTCAGGGAACCGATCTGGTTGAACTTGATCAGGATGGAGTTGGCGATGCCGTTGTCGATACCGCGCTTCAGGATCTTGGTGTTGGTTACGAACAGGTCGTCACCCACGATCTGGATTTTCTTGCCCAGTTTCTGGGTCTGGTAGGCGAAGCCTTCCCAGTCAGATTCGTCCAGGCCGTCTTCGATGGAGACGATCGGGAACTTGGCAGTCAGCTCTTCCAGGAAGTCGGAGAAACCGTTGGAGGTGAAGACACGGCCTTCGCCTTTCAGGTTGTACTCTTTCTTCTCTGCGTCGTAGAACTCGGAAGCAGCGCAGTCCATGGCCAGGGTCACGTCGGTGCCCAGCTTGTAACCGGCAGCAGCAACGGCTTCGGCGATCACTTCCAGCGCTTCGGCGTTGGATTTCAGGTTCGGAGCGAAACCACCTTCGTCACCAACTGCAGTGTTGTAGCCCTTGGACTTCAGCACTTTGGCCAGGTTGTGGAACACTTCGGCGCCCATGCGAACGGCTTCTTTCAGGGTCTTGGCGCCAACCGGCTGGATCATGAACTCCTGGATGTCGACGTTGTTGTCGGCGTGCTCACCACCGTTGATGATGTTCATCATGGGCAGCGGCATGGAGTAGATACCCGGGGTGCCGTTCAGCTCGGCGATGTGGGCGTACAGCGGCATGCCTTTGGCAGCAGCGGCAGCTTTGGCGTTGGCCAGGGAAACAGCCAGGATGGCGTTGGCGCCGAACTTGGATTTGTTCTCGGTACCGTCGAGGTCGATCATGATCTGGTCGACAGTGGCCTGGTCCTTGGCATCTTTACCCAGCAGCGCTTGAGCGATCGGGCCGTTGACGGCTTCGAGAGCTTTCAGCACGCCTTTACCCAGGAAACGGCTCTTATCGCCGTCACGCAGTTCCAGCGCTTCGCGGGAACCGGTGGACGCGCCAGACGGAGCGGCTGCCATACCAACAAAACCACCTTCCAGGTGAACTTCGGCCTCAACGGTCGGGTTACCACGGGAGTCGATGATTTCACGACCGATCACTTTAACGATCTTGGACATGTGTATTTCCTCAGGTTTCGTAAAAAAACAACAAAAATATGCCAAAAAAAGCGGCTGTGGCACAGGGCCCCAACCGCATTTATTTTCAATTACTTCAGATTACGCTTCTGATACTCGCCCGCCGCCTTCACAAAACCGGCGAACAGGGCGTGGCCATCACGAGGAGTCGAGGTGAACTCCGGGTGGAACTGCGCGGCCACGAACCAGGGGTGATCCGGGATCTCGATGATTTCCACCAACTTCTTGTCGGCGGAGAGACCGGTCACTTTCAGGCCCGCTGCTTCGATCTGCGGCAGCAGCTTGTTGTTCACTTCATAACGGTGACGGTGGCGCTCGTAAATGGTCGGGCTGCCGTACATCTGACGCACCTTGGAATCTTCCACCAGGTGGCAGAGCTGGGAACCCAGACGCATGGTGCCGCCCAGATCGGACTTCTCGGTCCGGGTCTCGACGTTGCCTTCGTCATCCACCCACTCGGTGATGAGACCCACTACCGGGTAGGCGCAATCTTTCTTGAATTCGGAGGAGTGAGCCCCGGCCATGCCGGCCACGTTGCGGGCGAATTCGATCATCGCAACCTGCATACCGAGACAGATGCCGAGATACGGGATCTTGTTCTCGCGGGCATACTGGGCCGCCAGGATCTTGCCTTCCACGCCGCGCTCACCGAAGCCACCCGGCACCAGGATTGCGTCCAGACCTTCCAGCAGCTCGGCGCCACGGGTCTCGATGTCCTGGGAATCGATGTACTTGATGTTGACGGAGAGACGGGTCTTCAGACCGCCGTGCTTGAGCGCCTCGTTGACGGACTTGTAGGCATCCGGCAGGGAGACGTACTTGCCTACCATGCCGATGGTCACTTCTGCAGTCGGGTTGGCCTCTTCATAGATGACCTGTTCCCACTCGGCCAGATCGGCCTCCTTGCACTCGATGCCGAAGCGCTCGGTGATGTAGGAGTCCAGGTTCTGGGATTTCAGCAGCGCCGGGATCTTGTAGATGGAGTCGACGTCCTTCATGGAGATGACGGCACGCTCCGGCACGTTGCAGAACAGGGCGATCTTGGCACGTTCGTTGGCCGGAATGGCGCGGTCGGAACGGCAGATCAGCACATCCGGCTGGATACCGATGGAGAGCAGCTCCTTCACGGAGTGCTGGGTCGGCTTGGTCTTCACTTCGCCGGCGGCGGCCAGATAAGGTACCAGGGTCAGGTGCATGAACATGGCGTTGTTGCGACCCACTTCGGCAGCCAGCTGACGAATGGCTTCGAGGAACGGCAGGGACTCGATGTCGCCCACGGTACCGCCCACTTCGACGATGGCAACCTGATGGCCTTCGGCACCGGCAATCACCCGCTCTTTAATGGCGTTGGTGATGTGCGGGATCACCTGAATGGTGGCGCCCAGATAGTCGCCGCGGCGCTCTTTGCGCAGCACGTCGGCATAGATGCGACCGGTGGTGAAGTTGTTGCGGCGGGTCATCTTGGTGCGGATGAAACGCTCGTAGTGGCCCAAGTCCAGATCGGTCTCGGCCCCGTCCTCGGTTACGAACACTTCACCGTGCTGGGTCGGGCTCATGGTGCCCGGATCCACGTTGATATAGGGGTCCAGTTTCATGATGGTCACATCCAGACCACGGGCTTCCAGAATGGCTGCCAGAGAAGCTGCGGCAATGCCTTTGCCGAGGGATGAAACAACGCCACCAGTTACAAAAATATATTTTGTCGTCATGCTGAACCTGAAAGAAGTTTAGGGAATTTTAAGGGGTGCTTCGGGGATGAAGCAGGACGGGGAAACAGTATACCAAAACCCCCTCTCCCAAACAATGAACAAAAATCTATCAGGCTCCCGGCGCCCCCATCTTGCGCCAAATCAACTTTGTTCGGTTTCCTTGGCCTTGACCCAGGCGGCATCCAGCTTCTCGAGGCTGCAGTCGGTCATTTTCAGCCCTTCCGCGGCGATAAACTGTTCAACCTGACGAAAGCGGCGTTCGAACTTGGCGTTGGCGCCCCGCAGCACCTGCTCCGGATCCTTGCCGAGATGACGCACCAGATTGACGGTGGCAAACAGCAGATCGCCGAGTTCGTCGCTCACCCGTTCTTCATCCACGTCGGCCATCAGCGCCTCTTCCATCACCTCGTCGATCTCCTCGTGGATCTTGTCTACCACAGGGCCAAGCGTCTTCCAGTCAAAACCGACGGTGGCGCAGCGCTTCTGGATCTTAGCGGCGCGGGTCAGGGCCGGCAGCGAGAGGGGGATGTCGTCAAGCACGCTCTCTTTGTCGAGTGCCGCCCGCTCCCTGGCCTTTTCCGCCTCCCAGTTCACCTTCACCGCCTGCTCGTCACCGAGGTCGGCATCGGAGAAGACATGGGGGTGGCGACGAATGAGCTTCTCGCTCACCGTGTCGACGATGTCGGCAAAGTCGAACAGCCCCTGCTCCTTGCCAAGCTGGGCATAGAACACCACCTGGAACAGCAGATCCCCCAGCTCCCCTTTCAGCCCCTGCCAATCTTCGGTCTCGATGGCGTCGGCTACCTCATAGGCCTCCTCCAGGGTGTGCGGCACTATGGTCTGGAAGCTCTGCTTGAGATCCCAGGGGCAGCCCCCGTTCGGGTCGCGCAGTTTGGCCATGATGGCGAGCAGTTGGGGCAGGTCGTAACGTTGGGACATGGGATGTTCGCTTTTCTTGATGCTACCGGGAGAAAACAGTGACCGACCTGGCGGTCGGTCACGAGTGCAGTGTTGCGTACGATCAGAGGCGCTTGGCGCTGATCACGTCGTTGAGCTGGCTGAGCTTGGCCAACGCCCGGTTGAAGGCGTTGATGTTGTAAATCTCCAGCTCCATGTCGATCTCGGCGGTCTGCTCGCGCACGTTGGAGCGTGAGCGCACCCCCATCACGTTGATCTTCTCGTTGGCGAGTACGGTCGTGATGTCGCGCAGCAGGCCGGATCTGTCGTTGGAGAGGATGCGGATGGTGAGACCGTAACCGCCGGAGTAGTTCTCCCCCCATACCGCGTCGATCAACCGCTCCGGGTTGCGGCGCGACAGCTCTTTGAGTTGCTCGCAATCCTCCCGGTGGATGGATACGCCGCGGCCCATGGTGATGAAGCCCTGGATGGCATCCCCGGGGATCGGCTGGCAACAGCGGGCGATGTGGGTCATCAGGTTGCCGACCCCTTCCACGACTATGTGATCCTTGGGCTTGTGGCGGAACGGCGCGTTGGCCTTCTGCTCCAGTTTCTCCAGCAGGCGGCGATCTTCCTCCTCCGCCGTCGGCTTGTTGTAGCAGGTGTCCAGGTAGTTGATCACCTGGTTGATGCGGATGTCGCCGCTGCCGATGCCGGCCAGCAGATCGTCGGTACTCTCCAGATTGAAGCGGCGCAGCATGTTGCCCTTGTCGATCTTGGCCATGCTGAGGTTGTGGCGATCCAGCTCCTTGTCGAACAGCTCGCGCCCGGCGACGATGTTCTTGTCCCGATCCAGCTTTCTGAACCAGGTGGCCACCTTGGCCCGCGCCCGGCTGGAGCGCAGGAAGCCTGAGTTGGGGTTCATCCAGTCGCGACTCGGGTTCGGCTCTTTCTGGGTGATCACCTCGACCTGATCACCGGTCTGCAGCGCATAGGTGAACGGCACGATGCGGCCGTCGATCTTGGCGCCGATGCAGCGGTGGCCGATCATGCTGTGGACGTGATAGGCAAAGTCGAGGGGCGTAGCCCCCGCCGGCAGGTCGATGACATCCCCTTTCGGAGTGAACACATAGACCCTGTCCTCGAACACCTGACTGCGCAGATCCTCGAGCAGGGAGCCGCTCTCGGAGAGATCCTCCTGCCAGGCGAGCAGCTTGCGCAGCCACTCGATCTTGTCTTCGAAGTTGTTGGCCTTGCCGCCGGCCTGAGCCCCTTCTTTGTAGCGCCAGTGGGCCGCCACACCGAGCTCGGCATCCTGGTGCATCTGGTCGGTACGGATCTGGATCTCCACCGTCTTGCCCTCGGGCCCCACCACCACGGTATGGATGGACTGGTAGCCGTTGGGTTTGGGGTTGGCGACATAGTCGTCAAACTCGCGGGGAATGTGGTGGAAGTGGGTGTGAACGATGCCGAGCGCCGCATAGCAATCCTGCAGCCGCTTGGTCACCACCCGCACCGCACGCACGTCGAACAGCTCGTTGAATTCGAGGTGCTTCTTCTGCATCTTGCGCCAAATGCTGTAGATGTGTTTCGGCCGGCCGTAGACTTCGGCCTCGACTCCCGCCTCTTTAAGGGCATCACGCAGGGACTGCACGAACTCGCGAATGTAGAGCTCCCGATCGAGGCGCTTCTCGTCGAGCTGTTTGGCGATCTGCTTGTAGGTATCCGGGTGCAGATAGCGGAAGGCGAGATCCTCGAGCTCCCACTTGAGCTGACCGATGCCGAGCCGGTTGGCCAGCGGGGCATAGATGTTGGTGATCTCCTGGGCCATCAGCACCCGGGTCTCTTCATCCGCCTTTTTAGCCTCCCGCAGGCAGGCGATCCGCTCCGCCAGCTTGATCACCACGGCGCGCACATCCTCGACCATGGCGAGCAGCATGCGCCGCACGTTGTCGACCTGCTCCGGCGAGGTTTCGCTGCGGTGCAGGGTCTGCAGGGAGCGGATGGCCTCCATCTCCAGCACCCCTTCCACCAGCTTGGCGATCTTGGAACCGAAGTCCTCGTCCATCCGCTCCTGGCTGATGAGACCGGCTTCGACGAAGGGGTAGATGATGGCGGCCTTGAGGGTGCCGAGATCCATGCTGAGCATCAGCAGGATGCCCACCATCTCGACCCCGCGCACCAGCAGCCGGTTGGTGAGCGCTTCGTCACCGAGCGTCAGACAGTACTGGTAGACGGTTCGCAGCTGATCCTTGTCACTGTCACTCAGGGTGAGCGAGCTGACCCACTCCTCCAGGGTGAAGTTGTCTTTCAAATGAATATCGCGAACCGCAACCATGGTATCAATCCTTTAAATTATTGGGCTGAAGGCTGTCGCCCTCTCCCCTCATGAGATTGCCTCAAATGGGGATCTGCGGAGAATTTTTCAAGGCATATTGTCAAGAAAAACAATAGAGTTCTCCGTCAGGCCCTGCCGATTTACAAGGGTCTAGATTACCCCAATCATGCCTGCCCAGACAGCGTTATGGACGCCACCATCGTCAGCTGACGGCGGCCCTTTCATGGCACCGCCACCACGTCCGTTTTGCCCATCACCGTCCGTCTATTTGCGCTCGAACAGCGCCATGGACTCCAGGTGGCCGGTGTGCGGGAACATGTCGAGCATGCCGAGGCGCACCAGCCGATAGCCCCCTTTCACCAGCACCTGGCTGTCGCGCGCCAGGGTGACCGGATTACAGGAAACGTAGACCACCCGTCTGGGTGAAAGTTTCACGACGTGCTCCATCACCTCGAACGCTCCG
The DNA here is from genome assembly GCF_019048665.1 of Aeromonas sp. FDAARGOS 1408. Lineage (NCBI taxonomy): Bacteria > Pseudomonadati > Pseudomonadota > Gammaproteobacteria > Aeromonadales > Aeromonadaceae > Aeromonas > Aeromonas sp. FDAARGOS 1408. Next base: position 3,301,637 of record NZ_CP077394.1, read on the forward strand.
GGACGGGCCGGATCCAGCAGCACCAGATCGAACCCTTCCCGCGCCCAGGACATGCCGGCGATGTCGCCGCTCAGGTCCGCCTTGTAGAAACGTGCGTTCTCGATGCCGTTGCGGCGGGCGTTCTCTTCGGCACGGGCCACCATGGCCAGCTCCCCTTCCACCCCCACCACTTCGCGGGCCTGACGGGCCAGCGGCAGGGTGAAGTTGCCGATGCCGCAGAACAGATCGAGCACCTTGTCATCCTTGCCCGCCTCGAGCCAGTTCAGTGCCTGCTCCACCATGCGCTGGTTGACCGGCGCGTTGACCTGAATGAAGTCACCGGGAGCGAATGCAAGAGACAGGCCATCCAGCGAGTAGGAGGGGGCAAACTGCTGGTGCAGCGGCTCAATCTGCTCGTCGGCCGCCTGTAGATAGAGATCGATCCCCTGCGTCTTGGCAAATTCGATCAGCTGCGCCCGATCCGCCTCGGTCGGCCGGCCGGTATGGCGCAGCAGCATCAGGATCCCCTGCTCGGCCTGGATAAGCTCCGCATGGCCCAGCTCGCGCTGGCTCTTGAGGCGGTTGAGGCATTCGCGCAGCGGACTGATCAGTGCGGAGAGCGGTTCAGCCAGCACGGGGCAGCCACTGATCTCCACCAGATCGTTCGACTGGCGACGACGAAAGCCCACCCGGGTGCAGCGGCCGTTCTTGTCGAACTTGATGGCCAACCGGCAGACCCGGCGATAGGCGTGGGACTCCCCGCCCAGCACGGGCTCGAGCGCCGGGGGCTGGATGTTGCCGAGCCGCTCGAACAGGCTGACCAGGCCGGCCTCCTTGGTGGCGCGCTGATCCCCTTCGGCCAGGTGCTGGGCGCTGCAGCCGCCACACTCGCGGTAGTGGCTGCAGAAGGGGGCGATGCGATTGGCCGCCGGGGTCACCACCTGTTGCAGGGCTGCGTGGGCATACTGCTTCTTGTCTTCGAGGATGCGGGCCTTGACCTGCTCACCGGGCAGCGCCCCTTCGATGAAGATCGCTTTGCCCTGATGGCGGCCGATACCGACGCAGTGGTGATCCAGGCTGTCTACCGTAAATTCAATACGTTGGGGCTGGGTGGATTTCTTTTGGGGCTTGAAAAACTGGGCCATAAAACTTGGTGCCTATAGGTGGCTATGTCATGATTGTGGAATCTGCAGCAGGCTATTGTCCCACAAGAATAATAGTATGACCAAATACGGCCTGTGGGCCCGCACCCGCTCGTTTACGCCATTGCCAACCCTGCTCTTCGGGGGATCATCCGCATGACCAAATACGGCCTTCGGGCGCGTGTGCTGGCCTTTACCATCTTGCCGACCCTGATCATCGGCGGCCTGATGGCCGGCTATTTCACCTTCCACCGCTATCAGCAGCTGGAAAACAACCTGATCGATCAGGGCATCAACATCATAGAGCCGCTGGCCATCGCCAGCGAATACGGCATGACCCAGCACAGCCGCGAATCACTCAAGCGGCTGATCGGCCTCACCCACCGCAAGAACTCGCCGCTCATCAAGTCCATCGCCGTCTTCACCCAGGACAACCAGCTGTTCGTGACGTCCAACTACCACAGGGACTTCACCCGGCTGCGGCTGCCGGACGGCAGCCAGATCCCCGAGCTCACCAGCGTCACCCTCTATGGCGACGACATCATCTTGCGCACCCCGATCCAGGCCGAGACCAGCATGGACGGCTTCCCGCTGCCAAGCGACGTGGAGCCGCCGATGATCGGCTACATCTCCATGCAGATGACCACAGACCGGGCCATGATCCTGCAATACCGCGACACCTTCTTCGCGGTAATCATGGTGCTCATCGGCATCGCCTTCAGCACCCTGTTCGGCTTTCGGCTGGTCAAGAGCGTGACCCAGCCCATCACCGACATGGTGCAGGCGGTGCACAAGATCAGGGAGGGGCGGCTCGACACCCGGGTCAGCGGTCAGCTCACCGGCGAGCTGGACATGCTGAAAAACGGCATCAACGCCATGGCCAAGGCGCTCTCGGAATACCACGAGGAGATGCAGCAGAACATCGATCAGGCCACCTCCGACTTGCGCGAGACGCTGGAGCAGATCGAGATCCAGAACGTCGAGCTCGACATGGCCAAGAAGCGGGCGCAGGAGGCGGCGCGGGTCAAGTCGGAGTTCCTCGCCAACATGTCCCACGAGCTGCGCACCCCGCTCAACGGGGTCATCGGCTTTACCCGCCAGCTGCTCAAGACCAGCCTGACCCCGAGCCAGACCGACTACATGCAGACCATCGAGAAGTCGGCCCGCAACCTGCTCGGCATCATCAACGACATCCTCGACTTCTCCAAGCTGGAGGCCGGCAAGCTACAGCTGGAGCACATCCCCTTCAGCCTGCGCGACACCCTCAACGAGACCATGCACCTGCTCGGCCCCAGCGCCCACGACAAGCAGCTGGAGCTCTCCCTGCAGGTGGATGCCGAGGTGCCGGACTACCTCACCGGCGACCCCATGCGCCTGCAGCAGGTGCTGACCAACCTCACCGGCAACGCCATCAAGTTCACCGAGCGCGGCAACGTGGATGTGCGCATCGAGCAGACCGGCAGCCTCAGCGGCAACAAGGTGCGGCTCAATGTGCTGATCCGCGACACCGGCATCGGCATCTCGGAAGAGCAGCAGCGCCAGCTGTTCCAGGCCTTCAACCAGGCCGACTCCTCCATCTCCCGCCGCTATGGCGGCACCGGCCTGGGCCTCGTCATCACCCAGAAGCTGGTGCAGCAGATGGGGGGGCAGATCCGCTTCGAATCGGAACTTGGCAAGGGATCAGTCTTCTCCTTCAGCCTGGATCTGGAGGTCTCCCCCCTGCCCCAGACCGACCGGTTGCCGCTGGATCGCATCCAGGGCAAGCGGGTCTGGCTGCTGGAGCCGGATCCCTTCAGCCACTCCGCCATCTGCGCCCTGCTGGCGGAGTGGCAGTTGCAGGTGCACTCCCTGACCGGCGACGACCCCTGGCCCGAGATGAGCAGCCAGGACATGGTGATCATCGGCAGCGGTACCCAGCACAGCCCGCAGCAGGTGGTAGCGCGCCTCGACGGGCTGGATGGCCAGCAGAACACCATAGTGCTGCTCAGCAGCCACGAGCCTTCGCTCTACGAGGCCATGCTGGCCCACGGTGCCCAGCACTGCCTCTCCAAACCCATCAACCATCGCAAGCTGCTGCACGCCCTGCTCTCCCCCGAGGCGGCGCGCAGCGCCCCGCTGCCAGAGCCCTCCCCGCGCAGCGTGCAGGAGATCAAGGTGCTGGCGGTGGACGACAACGCCGCCAACCTCAAGCTCATCGCCGCCATGCTCAAGGAGATGGTGAGCCAGGTGGTGGTGTGCAAGAACGGCAAGGAGGCGGTCAGACTGGCCCAGAGCCAGCCGTTCGACATCATCTTCATGGATATCCAGATGCCGATCATGGACGGCATCAGCGCCACCCAGGCTATTCGCAGCCAGTCCCTCAACACCGAGACGCCCATAGTCGCGGTCACCGCCCACGCCATTCCCGGCGAGCGGGAGCGGCTGATCCGCCAGGGCATGGACGACTATCTGGCCAAGCCCATCGACGAGGCCATGCTGGCCAAGCTCATCACCGACTTCGCCCATCGTCGCCACCAGAATCACGCCAGCCAGCAGATCGACTGGTCGCTGGCGGTGCGCCAGGCGGCGGGCAAGCTGGATCTCGCCAAGGAGATGCTGACCATGCTGATGACCAGTTTCGACGAGGTGGATCCGGTGCTGGAGGCGGCGCTCGCCGGCCAGGTGGAGGACAGCGAGGTGCTGGCCCAGCTCCACCGCCTCAACGGCGGCTGCGCCTACTCGGGGGTGCCTCGCCTGCAGCGGCTGCTCTCCCAGCTGGAGCAGCAGTTGCGCGACGGGGTGGCGGTGGCCGAACTCGAGCCCGAGTTGCTGGAGCTGCAGGATGCGATGGAGCAGGTGCGCCAGGAGGCCCCCCGCTACCTCGCCTGACCCGGTGGCCCGCTTTTTCTGACGCGGGCCCCGTCAGATGGTAAAGTTGCGCCGTTTCCACAGGAGTCGACATGACCAACAACGATATTTTGCGCCGCCTGCGCTACGCCCTCAGCATCAGCAACGACCAGATGGTCGACATGTTCGCCAAGGGCAACCTGACCGTCACCCACGCCCAGCTGCACGGCTGGCTGATGAAAGAGGCAGAAGAGGGTGAAGTGCAGGAGGCTGGCTTTGCCGCCTGCCCGGATTCGGCCCTGAGCCAGTTCCTCGACGGCCTGATCCTGGTGCGCCGTGGCGCGCGGGAAGATGCACCGCCCCAGGTGATCCCGAACCGGATCAACAACAACATGATCCTGCGCAAGCTGCGCATCGGCCTCAACTTCAAGGAAGAGGAGATGCTCGCCACCCTCAAGCTGGCGAACTTCAACCTCTCCAAGTCCGAGCTGAGCGCCCTGTTCCGCTCACGGGACCACAAGCACTACCAGGATTGCGGGGATCAGATCCTGCGCAACTTCCTCATCGGCCTCACCGCCAAGTATCGCGGCTGAACCATGGGCCGGCGTCTGCGCTCACCATCATCCCGCCTGCTGGCGGTGGGTGGGTGCCGTCGGCCATGGGGCACCTGTCGGCACTGGTATGCCCTCTGCCTCACCCTGCTGCTGAGCGCCTGTCAGCCCGCCCCCTATCGGCTCAACAACGACCATCAGAGCGCCAGCCAGAACGAGCGCATCGCCTTTCTGATCCTGCACTACACGGATGAAGACGATGAGCGTTCCCTGCGCCTGCTGACAGAGCCGGCCCATCAGGTGAGCGCCCACTACCTGATCCCGCGCGATACCCATGAGCGGCCACTGCCGGTCTACCAGCTGGTGCCCGACAACCGGCGCGCCTGGCATGCCGGCCGCAGCCGCTGGCACCAGTATACGGGGCTCAATGCCAGCTCTCTTGGTATCGAGATCGTCAACCTCGGCTACCCGCCACAAGATGAGCTGCTGCCCGCCCACCAGCGGCGCTGGCAACCCTACACCCGGGCACAGATAGCCGCCCTCGGCGCCCTCACCCGCGAGCTGGTCGAGCGCTACCAGATCCCCCCCACCCAGGTGCTGGCCCACAGCGACGTCGCCCCCGAGCGCAAGCAGGATCCCGGTCCCCACTTCCCCTGGCGCGAGCTGGCCCTGCACTACGGGGTGGGCGCCTGGCCCGATGAGACCCGGCTGGCCGAGCTGCGCCAGCAGCCGGCGCCGGCCTGGGATGCCCTCGGCTGGCAGCAACGGCTGGCCAGCTACGGCTATGGCGTAACCCCGAGCGGCAACTGGGACGAGCAGAGCCGCGCCGCCCTGCGCGCCTTTCAGCTCCACTTTCGGCCCGCCCTGGTCAGCGGTGAACCGGATGCCGAGAGCCAGGCCATCCTGACAGCCCTGCTCGAGCGTTACTTTCCCGCGCAACGCTGAGCTTCGCCCCGACCACGAAAGAGGGACGCCACGGCGTCCCTCTTTCGCATTCTCAGTCGATTGCCGGCTCAGGCCTCCACCAGCAGCACCTCTATCCCGGCCTGACGCAGACCGGCCAAGGTCTCCGCCGCAATGGCGTCGTCGGTGATCAGGGTGTGGATGCGCCGGGTATCGATGATCTTGTGCAGGCTCAGCCGGCCAAACTTGCTGGAGTCGGTCACGACGATGATCCGCTCGGCCACGTGGCACATGCAGCGGTTGAGCCTGGCCTCGTCTTCGTGATGGGTGCTGACGCCGCGCTCCAGATCGATGCCATCCACCCCGAGAAACAGCAGATCGAAGTGATAGTTCTGCAAGGAGAGATCCGCCTGGGCGCCGTAGAAGGAGAGCGACTTGCGGCGCAGGTGGCCCCCCGTCATCAGCAGCTCCACCCCTTCCGCCTCCAGCAGGGCATTCGCCACGTTCATGCCGTTGGTCATCACCACTATCTCCTGGTGATCGCGCAGGTGGCGTGCCACCTCCAGGGTGGTGGTGCCCGAGTCGAGAATGAGGCGACAACCCGGCTGCACCAGGCTCGCCGCCATGGCGCCGATGCGCTGTTTGACCGGGGTGTTGAGCACGCTCTTGTCGGCGATGGTGCGCTCGGCCACCGGCTGACCGGATTCGCACAGCAGGGCGCCGCCGTAGGCGCGCACCGCCACCCCCTGTTTCTCCAGAAATGCCAGATCGTTGCGGATGGTGACGGTGGAGACCTGATAGTGGCCGGCCAGCTCGTTGACCTGAACGCTGCCATTGCTGCGCAGCTGCTGAATGATGCGCTCCCGTCGCTCGCTGGTGCCGAGCACGCTCTTTTCGGTGATTTGCATAGTCTCTCTGCCGGAGTCCTGTGGTGAAAGTAGAGCTTTCACTTCGTTACGTTTCCCTATTAACACTCAGCCTCGATGGCAAATCAAGCTTTCATTGAATTGAAAAGTGCCATCAGACTCCCTGAAGCAGCGAAAACACTTTCGATTCATTTCTTTTTGTGATCTTGCTCAAGATGTGAACACGCTTTTATTTCGTTTCGAACGCCGTACGCCTAGGGTAAAGAAAGAAATCGAAAGCAACGCATCCTGTTCAGGCCAAGAGGAAGAGGGAAATGAAATCAATGCTGGATCTGGTCGCACAACACAAGCAGGGGGAACAGGTCGGGATCTACGCCGTCTGCTCCGCCCATCCGCTGGTACTGGAGGCGGCCCTGCGACTGGCGGCGCAAGGAGACCAGCTGCTGCTGGTCGAGGCCACTTCCAATCAGGTGGATCAATTTGGCGGCTACACCGGCATGACACCGGCCGATTTTCGCGACCTGCTGCACCGGCTCGCCGCCGAGTGCCGCTTTCCCGTGCAGCGGCTGGTACTGGGTGGGGATCACCTCGGCCCCAACCGCTGGCAGAGCGAGCCCGCCGAACAGGCCATGGCCCACGCCGAGGATCTCGTCGCCAGCTATGTCGCGGCCGGCTTCAAGAAGATCCACCTCGACTGCAGCATGTCCTGCCAGGGGGATCCGGTGCCGCTGACCGACGAACTGGTGGCGGTGCGCGCCGCCCGGCTGGCAAGCGTGGCCGAGCAGACCGCCACAGAGCAGTTTGGCCACAGCGACCTGGTCTATGTGATTGGCACCGAAGTGCCGGTACCGGGCGGTGCCCACGAAGAGCTGGCCGAGCTGGCGGTCACCACGCCGGAGGCGGCGCACCACACCCTGGCCGCCCACCAGCAGGCCTTCGAGCAGGCCGGACTGGCCCAGCTCTGGCCGCGGGTGATCGGTCTAGTGGTGCAGCCCGGCGTGGAGTTCGACCACACCCACGTCATCGACTACCGCCCCGAGCGGGCCGCCCCCTTGAGCCGGATGATCGAGGCCTATCCCCATCTGGTGTTCGAGGCCCACTCCACCGATTACCAGACCCCGGATGCCTACCACCAGCTGGTGCGCGATCACTTCGCCATCCTCAAGGTCGGCCCCGCCCTCACCTTCGCCCTGCGCGAGGCACTGTTTGCCCTCGCCGCCATCGAGGAGGAGCTGGTGGTGGCCAAGGCCTGCTCGGGCCTGCGCCAGGTGCTGGAAGAGACCATGCTGGATCGCCCCGACTTCTGGCGCAGCCACTATCAGGGCAGCCCCAACGAGTGCCGGCTGGCCCGCGGCTACAGCTACTCCGATCGCATTCGCTACTACTGGCCCGACAGCCGGGTCGATGAGTGCTACGCCCGGTTGCTGGCCAACCTGGCCGCCGAACCCATTCCCCTGCCGCTGCTCAGCCAGCACCTGCCGCTGCAATACCGCAAGGTGCGCCAGGGCACGCTGTCGCCCCGGGTGCACGACCTCATTCTCGATCAGGTGCAGGAGGTGCTGCGCCAATACGCGGCGGCCTGCAGCGCCGTCCCCGCCAGCCACTCCCGGCTGACCCCGGTTGTATAAGGAGTTGTAGAGATGATCCTTGGTTATCCAGAAGAGACGCTGCGGTCGGCCAACGGCCTGGCCACCGCCCGTGAAATTCGCCAGCAACCCGCCACCTGGCGGGAGACCCTCACCATGGTGGAGGAGTGCCGCGCCACCATTGAACGCTTCCTGCTGCCCCTGCTGTCACGGGGCAACCTGCGGGTGATCCTGACCGGAGCCGGCACCTCCGCCTTTGCCGGCCGCGCCCTCGCCCCCTATCTCAGTGCCCGCCTCAACGGCCGCTTCGAGGCGATCGCCACCACCGACATCGTCACCGATCCGGGCGAATACCTGGCACAGGACTGCCCGACCCTGCTCATCTCCTTCGCCCGCTCCGGCAACAGCCCGGAGAGCGTGGCGGCGGTGGAGCTGGCCAGCCAGCTGCTGAGCGAGTGCCACCACCTGGTGCTGACCTGCAACGGCGAGGGGGAGCTCTATCGCCGCTGTCAGAAGGATGCCCGCTCCCTGGCGCTGCTGATGCCGCCCCAGACCCACGACCGCAGTTTTGCCATGACCAGCAGCCTGACCAGCATGATGCTGAGCTGTCTGGCGGTGTTCCTGCCGCGCCAATTCAACCCGATCGCCAGCCAGCCGCTCATCGCGCTGGGGGACGCCATCCTGCCCCAGGCCGAGCTGAAGGTGCCCGAGTGGGATCGACCGTTGCCGGAGCGGGTCATCTACCTTGGCAGCGGCAGTCTGCAGGGGGTAGCCCAGGAGGCGGCTCTCAAGCTGCTGGAGCTCACCGCCGGCCAGGTGATGGCCATGCACGACTCCCCTACCGGCTTTCGCCACGGGCCCAAGTCGGCCATCAATCGGCAGACCCTGATCGTGCTGATGGTGTCCAACGATCCCTATACCCGCCAGTACGACCTGGACCTGCTCGGCGAGTTGCGCCAGGACGGCCATGCCGCCCGGGTGGTCGCCCTGGCCGACCGGCCGGATCCGCTCATCAGCGCCGGCGAACACATCTATCTGCCCACCCCCCTCAACGGTGACGACGCCGAGCTGGCGCTCTGCTACCTGCTCTACGCCCAGTACTACGCCTTCCACACCGCGCTGGTGCTGGGCATCACCCCGGACAATCCCTGCCCGAGCGGGCGGGTCAACCGGGTCGTGCAGGGGGTCAATATCTATCCGTTCAACCAGCAAGGAGGCGTCTGATGCCGAACATAGTGCTGAGCCGTATCGACGAGCGCCTGATCCACGGTCAGGTCGGCGTGCAATGGGTCGGCTTCGCCGGCGCCAATCTGGTGCTGGTAGCCAACGACGAAGTCGCAGAGGACCCCATCCAGCAGAACCTGATGGAGATGGTGCTGGCGGAGGGCATCGCAGTGCGCTTCTGGCCACTGCAGAAGGTGATCGACAACATCGGCAAGGCCGCCGATCGCCAGAAGATCCTGCTGGTGTGCAAGAGTCCGGCGGACTTTCGCACCCTGGTGGAGGGCGGGGTGCCCATCCCCCGCATCAACGTCGGCAACATGCACTACGCCGACGGCAAGCGTCAGATCCACAAGACGGTATCGGTGGACGAGTCGGACATAGCGGCGTTTCGCGCCCTGCAGGACGCCCACGTCGCCTGCTTTGTCCAGGGGGTGCCGACCGAACCGGCACAGGACATTTTCAACCTCATCTGATTAAGGACAATTGTGATGGAAATCAGTTTGTTGCAAGGGCTCTTGCTGGGCATGCTGGCGTTCTTCGCCGGGCTTGACCTGTTCAACGGCCTGACCCACTTCCACCGGCCCGTGGTACTGGGCCCGCTGGTGGGCCTGATCCTCGGCGACCTTCCCACCGGCATTCTGGTGGGCGGCACCCTGGAGCTGGTCTGGATGGGGCTGGCCCCGCTAGCGGGAGCGCAACCGCCCAACGTCATCATCGGCACCATAGTCGGCGCCACCTTCGCCATCACCACCGGGGTCAAGCCGGATGTGGCGGTCGGGGTCGCGGTACCGTTCGCGGTGGCGGTCCAGATGGGGATCACCTTCCTCTTCTCGGTGATGTCGGGGGTCATGTCCCGCTGTGACCGGATGGCGGAACAGGGGGATGTGCGCGGCATCGAGCGGGTCAACTACCTGGCGCTGCTGGCGCTGGGCTCCTTCTACTTCCTGTGCGCCTTCCTGCCCACCTACTTCGGGGCCGAACACGCCAAGACCGCCATCGACGTGCTGCCCGCCCGTCTCATCGACGGCCTCGGCGTCGCCGGCGGCATCATGCCCGCCATCGGCTTCGCCGTGCTGCTCAAGATCATGATGAAGAACGTCTACATCCCCTACTTCATCCTCGGTTTCGTCGCCGCCGCCTGGCTCAAGCTGCCGGTGCTGGCCATCGCCGCGGCCGCCCTGGCCATGGCTCTGATCGATTTCATGCGCAAGGACCCGGCGCCACAAGCCCGCCCCATCCAGGAGGAAACTGAAGATGGCATCTAACAACACCGCCACCCGGCTGGCCCAGGCGGCCGAGCCGCAACCGACCCGCACCGTCTCCGACGACGTCTACGAAGATCAGCAACTGGGGGCCGAGCTGACCCGCCAGGACATCAACCGCTTCGCCTGGAGATCCCTGCTGCTGCAGGCCTCCTTCAACTACGAGCGGATGCAGGCCTCCGGCTGGCTCTACGGCCTGCTGCCGGCGCTGCAGAAGATCCACACCAACCCGCGGGATCTCTCCCGGGCGATGAAGGGGCATATGGGCTTTTTCAACACCCACCCCTTCCTGGTCACCTTCGTGATGGGGATAGTGCTGGCGATGGAGCGCTCCAAGCAGAACGTCAACAGCATCCAGAGCACCAAGATCGCGGTTGGCGCACCGCTCGGCGGGATCGGTGATGCCATGTTCTGGCTCACCCTGCTGCCCATCTGCGGCGGCATCGGCGCCGACCTGGCCCTGCAGGGTTCCATCATGGGGGCTGTGGTCTTCTTCCTGCTGTTCAACCTGGTGCACTTCGGCCTGCGCTTCGGGCTGGCGCACTACGCCTACCGCATGGGGGTGGCCGCCATTCCGCTCATCAAGGCCAACACCCGCAAGGTGGGCCATGCCGCCTCCATCGTCGGCATGACGGTGATCGGCGCCCTGGTCGCCACCTATGTGCGGCTCGGCACAACCCTGGAGATCACCGCCGGCGATGCGGTGGTAAAGCTGCAGGCGGACGTGCTTGACAAGCTGATGCCCGCCTTCCTGCCGCTGCTCTACACCTTGGCCATGTATGGGCTGATCCGCCGCGGCTGGAGCCCGCTGCGCCTCATCGTCATCACGGTCGTACTCGGCATCGTCGGCAAGTTTGCAGGCTTCCTCTAATCCGGTGCCGGCACCAGGCCGGCCCTTTGCTGTAAAGGAACAGGTTATGTTGGGCATCATCATTTGCGGACACGGCGGCTTCGCCAGCGGCATGGAACAGGCCATGTTGCAGATCCTCGGCGAGCAGGAGGCGGTGGTCGCCATCGACTTTCCCGAGTCTTCCACCACGGCCCTGCTGCAGGATCAGTGCGAAACCGCCCTGACTCAGGTGGAACGAGGGGATGGGGTGGTCTTTCTGACCGACCTGCTGGGGGGAACCCCGTTTCGGGTCGCCTCCACCCTGGCTCTGCACCAACCCGGGCGGGAGGTGGTCACCGGCACCAATCTGCAGCTGCTGCTGGAGATGGTGATGGAGCGCGGCGAGCTGACCCCGTCCCAGTTTCGTGAACAGGCGCTGTGCTGTGGTCATCGCGGCCTCACCAGCCTGGTGGACGAGCTGGCGCGCGAGCGGGCCGAGACCCTGGCCGAGGAGGGGATCTAGATGGCAGAGCGGATCCGCGCCCGCCGCCTGCTGACCGAGCAGGGCTGGCAGGAACATCAGGTACTGACCCATGAAGGGGGCATCATCACCGCCATCGGCCCCATCCCGGCCAACGACCCGGTGCGGGAGGTCGAGCTGCTGGTGCCCGCCCTCATCGATGGCCATGTTCACGGCGGGGCCGGCGTCGACGTGATGGATGAGGCGGCCGACGCCCTGGCCCGCCTCTCCCTTGCCAAGGCGGCAGAAGGGGTGGGCGCCTTCCTCGCCACCACGGTCACAGCCCCGCTGCCCGCCATCCTCAGCACCCTGGGTCGCATCGCCGATGCCATGGCGAGCCCCCAGCCGGGCGCGCAACTGCTCGGCAGCTATCTGGAGGGGCCCTACTTCACCCCGGATAACAAAGGGGCCCATGACCCGGCCCTGTTCCGGGAGCTGGATCTGGCGGAGCTCGACCAGCTGCAACAGGTGGCGCGAGGCACCCTGAAGGTGGTCGCCCTCGCCCCCGAGAAGGGCGGGGCGCTGGCCGCCATCCGTCATCTCAAGCAGGCCGGCATCCGGGTGATGCTGGGTCACTCCGCCGCCGACCACGACACCACCATGGCGGCGCTGGCGGCGGGGGCCTCCGGGCTGGTGCACTGCTTCAACGGCATGCGCGGCCTGCACCACAGAGAACCCGGCATGGTCGGCGCAGGCCTGGTGCATCCCGGTGCCTGGCTGGAGCTCATCGCCGACGGCCACCACGTCCATCCGAGCGTGCTCAGACTCTGTCACTGCTGCGCCAGGGATCGCCTGCTGCTCATCACGGATGCCATGCGCGCCGCCGGCATGCCGGACGGTCACTACCTGCTCGGCGACTACCGGGTGGAGATGAAGGACGGGGTGGTGCGCACCGACACCGGCGGCCTGGCGGGCAGCACCCTCACGCTGCTCGGCGCCGTGCGCAACATGGTGCAGCTGGCCGGCGTGCCGCTGGAGGAGGCCATCCGCATGGCTTCGTTGGCACCGGCCAGGATGCAGGGGGTGGAACATCGCCTCGGCTCGCTGGCCGTCGGCAAGCAGGCCAACCTACTCGCCCTGACCGCGGAGCTCAATCAACAACATATCTGGGTGGCCGGCCGGGAGATCCTCCCCGCCCCTGCCCCTCTCTCTTTCCCTGAAGCTGGTGCCCCTCTGGGTGCCAAGGAGTCCTCATGTATCTGATCTCGTCCCACGAAATGCTTAAAGATGCCCAGCGCCGCGGCTATGCGGTGCCCGCCTTCAACATCCACAACCTGGAGACCGTCGAGGTGGTGGCCCGCACCGCCGCCAAACTGAACTCCCCGGTGATCCTGGCCGCCACGCCGGGTACCTACCGCCACGCCGGGGTCGAGTACCTGGTCTCCATCTGCGCCTCAGCTGCCCATCAGTACCGCATCCCGCTGGTACTGCATCTGGACCACCACGAGGACGAGCAGGATATCCACTACAAGGTCGAAGCCGGCATCCACTCCGCCATGATCGACGCCTCCCACCTGCCGTTCGAGGAGAACGTCGCCAAGGTGCAGCGGGTCGTCACCTTCTGCCACCGCATGGGGGCAAGCGTGGAGGCCGAGCTGGGCCAGCTCGGCGGCCAGGAGGATGACCTCATCGTGGACGCCGCCAACGCCCATCTGACCGACCCGGACAAGGCGGCCGAGTTCGTGGCGCGCACCGGCATCGACTCCCTGGCCGTCGCCATCGGTACGGCCCACGGCCTCTACAAGGAGGAGCCGCGCCTCGACTTCGAGCGCCTCGCCGCCATCCGGGCCAGGGTAGCGGTGCCGCTGGTGCTGCACGGCGCCTCCGGCATTCCCGACCGGGACGTGCGCCGCTGCATCGAGCTCGGGGTGTGCAAGGTCAACGTGGCCACCGAACTCAAGATCGCCTTCTCCGACGCCATGAAGGCGTTCCTGGCCTCCCACCCCGACGCCAGCGACCCGCGCCAGTATCTGGTGCCCGCCATGGCCGCCATGGAGGAGGTGGTCGCCGCCAAGATCCGCATGTGTATGAGCGACGGCAAACTCTGAACATCGCAGAAGGCAGTGCAAGTCTGACCGCCACCGACCTTTCCATCATACCGCAACAAAAAGGGACGCCGTGGCGTCCCTTTTTCTTCGTGTCGCGAGGCCCAACCCCTGCCGACAGATCAGATCCCCTGACGGGCTTCCTGCATCAGCAGGCGCATGTCGCTGACCGCCTTGGCCAGGCCGTCGAAGGCGGCGCGGCCGATGATGGCGTGACCAATGTTGAGCTCATAGAGCTCGGGGATGGCGGCGATGGCCTTGACGTTGTGGTAGTGCAGGCCGTGGCCGGCATTGACCTTCAAGCCCTTGCCGGCGGCATAGGAGGCACCGGCGGCGATGCGCTTGAACTCGGCGTTACGCTCGGCATCCGTGGTGGCATCGGCGTAGCGACCGGTGTGGATCTCGATGAAGGGAGCACCGCTCGCGGCGGCCGCATCGATCTGGATGGGGTCGGCATCGATGAAGAGCGACACCTGGGCACCGACGGCGGCCAGACGGGTCACCGCATCGGTCACCTTGTCCAGCTGGCCGGCCACATCCAGGCCACCCTCCGTGGTCACCTCGGTGCGCTTCTCCGGCACCAGGCAGACGAAGTGAGGCTTGATACGGCAGGCGATGCCGATCATCTCCTCGGTCACCGCCATCTCCAGGTTCATCCTGGTCTGGATGGTCTGGCGCAGGATCTCCACGTCACGGTCGGTGATGTGGCGGCGATCTTCCCGCAGGTGCACCGTGATGCCATCGGCACCGGCCTGCTCGGCCACGAAGGCGGCCTGTACCGGATCCGGATACTGGGTGCCCCGGGCATTGCGCAGGGTGGCGATGTGATCGATGTTCACACCCAGATAGATTTCGCTCATTGACGACTCCTTGAAGCTCTTCACTGTTAACTGTGCAGCTGCCGCCTTGGCGCCAGCGCCGATATCCGTATGTCACGTGGGGGGTTGCAGGTTGCAACCCGCGGCAGAGGCACAAGGCCGGCAGGCGTTCAGCCCTGGCCTGCACCTCTGCGCTTTAAAAACAGCTCCCGGCTCTTCAACTGACGCCGTCCCAGATAGGGTTGCAGCGCCAGCCGGCTGAAACGCTTGGCCGCCTGCAACAGGGGGGGAGTATCGAAACGCCCCTCGGCAAAGGCCAGCAGGTGCGCGCCGAGAAACAGGGTACGGGGATCCGGCGCCCGCTCGCAAGCGACAAAGCCCAACTCCCGCTCGAAGCCGTAGAGCAGGGTTGGTTCAATTGGCGACTCGTCATCCGCCGTGTACTCGAAGTCCACCGCATAACCCAGCGCCTGCAACAGCAGGAACTCGAAGCGGCGCAGCGGCAGCTCCGGCGTCTCGCCGTCGGCCAGCGCCATGATGGCGCGGGCATAGGCATCGAACACCTCGGGGAAGGGGGTGTGCGCCTCCAGCAGGTAGTAGACCAGCTCGTTGAGATAGAGGCCGTAGAAGAGGCGATCGCCACCGAGGCGCAGGGAGTGATCCGGGCACTCGACCTGGGTGAGATTCTTGAGATCCCCCTTGCCACGCCAGGCGATGGTGAGCAGGGTAAAGGGTTGCAACAGCCCCTTCAGAGGCGAGCGTGGCCCGCGAGAACCGCGAGCCACCAGGGTAAAACGGCCACTATCCTGGGTGAAAACCTCGACCAGCTGGCTGGTCTCCCGATAGGGCCGACTGTGGATGACGAAAGCCGGGGTCAGCAATCAGTCGTCGCCATAGCCGAGACTGCGCAGGGCGCGCTCGTCGTCGGCCCAGCCGGACTTGACCTTGACCCACAGCTCCAGGTGCACCTTGTTCTGGAACAGCCGTTCCATGTCGATGCGGGCCTCGGTGCCGATGGTCTTGATCTTCTCGCCCTTGTTGCCGATGACCATCTTCTTCTGGCCTTCGCGCTCCACCAGGATCAGGCCGTGGATGTGGTAGAGACCGTTCTCTTCCACCTTGAAGCGCTCGATCTCCACCGTCACCGAGTAGGGCAGCTCCTCACCGGTGAAGCGCATCAGCTTCTCGCGGATGATTTCGGAGGCCATGAAGCGGGAGGAGCGGTCGGTCACGTAATCTTCCGGGAAGAAGTGGACGTTTTCCGGCAGCAGATCCTTGGCCCACTCGCGGATCTTCTCCACGTTGGTGCCCTTCTCGGCACTGATGGGCAGGATATGGGAGAAGTTCATCTGCTGGCCCAGCCACTCCAGGTGGGGCAGCAAATCCTCTTTCTCTTTGACGTTGTCGATCTTGTTGACCGCCAGCACCACGGGACACTTGAGGTTGCGCAGTTTGCCCAGCACCATCTCGTCGTCCTTGGTCCAGTGGGTGCCGTCGACCACGAACACCACCATGGCCACGTCCCCCAGCGAACTGGTGGCGGCGCGGTTCATCAGGCGGTTGATGGCCCGTTTCTCTTCAATGTGCAGACCCGGGGTATCCACGTAGATGGTCTGATAGTTCTCCTCGGTGTCGATCCCCAGGATCCGGTGACGGGTAGTCTGGGGCTTCTTCGAAGTGATGCTGACCTTCTGGCCAAGCAGCTTGTTGAGCAGGGTGGACTTGCCCACGTTGGGGCGGCCCACGATGGCGACAAAGCCGCAATAAGTGCTATCTGTCATGACAGTTTTTCCAATGCTTGCTGCGCCGCGGCCTGTTCGGCCTTGCGACGGCTGGTGCCGACCCCGACCAGCGGACCATCCAGACCTTCCACCTCACACTGGACGGTGAACTCCTGGTTGTGGGCCTCGCCCTTGACGTTGGTCACTGTGTAGGTCGGCAGGGATTTGCGGCTTCCCTGCAGAATTTCTTGCAGACGGGTCTTGGGATCCTTCTGCTCTATGCCCGGCTTGATCTCGTCCAGGCGACTGGCGTACCAGCCCAGCAGCAGCGTCCGTACCGTCTCAAGGTTGGTATCCAGATAGACGGCGCCGATCACCGCCTCGACCGTGTCGGCCAGAATGGATTCACGGCGAAAACCGCCGCTTTTCAGCTCGCCCGGCCCCAGGATCAGGTGATCCCCGAGGTCGAACTCCCGGCCCAGTTCGGCCAGGGTCTTCTCGCGTACCAGGGTGGCGCGCATCCGGCTGAGATCCCCTTCCGCCGCCTGCGGGAAGCGGTGGAACAGATCGTCGGCAATCACCAGACTCAAAATGGAGTCACCCAGAAATTCCAGTCGCTCGTTGTGACGGGAGCCGGCGCTGCGGTGAGTCAGCGCCCGGGTCAGCAGTTCTTGATCCTGAAAGACATGCCCGAGACGGGACTGCAGTCTGTTCATCTTGATATTCATTTACTTGATTCCGCCAATGCGGTTGAAGCGCACCCCTGTCGGTACCCAGCTCGGCAGCAGGGAGCCTTCTTCGCGCTCGAATTCAAAACTTATCCAGATAGCGACCGCCTTGCCCACCAGGTTCTGCTCGGGCACGAAGCCCCAGAAACGGCTGTCGGTACTGTTGTCACGGTTGTCCCCCATGACGAAGTACTGACCTTCCGGTACGACCCACTCGTCGGGGTAGGTGCCGGGCTGGCGGTAGTAACGGCCGACCATATCGGGCATCAGCGGGTTGCGCAGGGTCTCGTGAGACACCTCGCCCAGCTGCTCGGTATAGCGGTCAAGCGGGATCCCCATCTGGGTAAATTCACCCCTTTGTTCAAACTTGACGTCGAGCTTCTGGAAGCCCGGGCACGTTTTCCCTTCCTGCTCCTCGCACTTGGGCCGGATCATCAGCTCCTTGTTGCGATAGATGACCCGATCCCCCGGCATGCCGACTACGCGCTTGATGTAGTCCACCCGGGTATCCAGCGGATACTTGAACACCACCACGTCGCCGCGCTTGGGTTCACCGGTCTCAAGGAACTTGGTGTTGGTCACCGGATCCTTGAGGCCGTAGGCAAACTTCTCCACCAGGATGAAATCGCCCACCAGCAGGGTGGGCATCATGGAACCAGACGGGATCTGGAACGGTTCGAAGATGAAGGAGCGCAGGATCAGTACGAGGGTGATGACCGGGAAGACCCCGGCGGTCTGTTCGATCCAGACCGGCACGGGGGCCACCTTGGCCAGGGTTTTCTCGTCCAGATGGGCGCCGCCGTGGGCACGGGCCACGGCAATCTTGGCGGCCCGCTGCTTGGACCAGATCATCTTGTCCAGACACCAGATAACACCGGTGATCGCGCAGACCACCACCAGGATCAGGGAAAACGTGCTTGCCATCTATTAATCCTTTCCGACGTGGAGAATTGCGAGGAAGGCTTCCTGCGGCACGTCGACACGGCCCAGAGACTTCATCCGTTTCTTGCCTTCTTTCTGCTTGTTCAGCAGCTTCTTCTTACGACTCACGTCACCACCGTAGCACTTGGCGGTCACGTCCTTGCGCAGGGCCTTGACGGTGCTGCGAGCGATGATCTGGTTGCCGATGGCAGCCTGGATGGCGATATCGAACATCTGGCGCGGGATCAGCTCGCGCATCTTCTCCACCACCTGGCGACCGCGGTACTGGGCGTTCTCCTTGTGGGTGATGATGGCCAGGGCGTCGACCCGCTCGCCGTTGATCATGATGTCCAGACGGACCATGTCGGAGGTTTCGAAACGCTTGAAGCCGTAGTCCAGCGAGGCGTAACCGCGGCTGGTGGACTTGAGGCGGTCGAAGAAATCGAGCACCACTTCCGCCATCGGGATCTCATAGGTCAGTGCCACCTGCTTGCCGTGGTAGACCATGTTGGTCTGCACGCCGCGCTTCTCGATACAGAGGGTGATCACGTTGCCCATGTACTCCTGCGGCAGCAGGATGTGACACTCGGCGATCGGCTCACGCATCTCCTTGATGCTGGTGATGGCGGGCATCTGGGCCGGGCTGTCGATGTGGATGGTGGTGCCGTCGGTCTGCTCGATCTGGTAGACCACGGTCGGCGCCGTGGTGATCAGATCCAGATCGTACTCACGCTCCAGCCGCTCCTGGATGATCTCCATGTGCAGCATGCCGAGGAAGCCGCAACGGAAACCGAAGCCCAGTGCGGTGGAACTCTCCGGCTCGTAGAACAGGGAGGCGTCGTTGAGCGACAGCTTCTCCAGTGCATCGCGGAAGGACTCGTAGTCATCGCTGGAGATGGGGAACAGACCGGCATAAACCTGCGGCTTCACCTTCTTGAAGCCAGCCAGCGCCTTCTCGGCACCGTGTTTGGCCAGGGTCAGGGTATCGCCCACCGGCGCGCCGTGGATGTCCTTGATGCCGCAGACGACCCAACCTACCTCGCCGCAGCCCAGACCGTCGGTATCCACCTGCTTGGGTGTGAAGATACCGATACGATCGACACCCCAGGTCTGGCCGGTGCTCATTACCTTGATCTTGTCGTTCTTCTTGAGCGAACCGTTCTTGATCCGCACCAGAGAGACGACGCCCAGATAGGAGTCGAACCAGGAGTCGATGATCAGCGCCTGCAGCGGGGCATCCGGATCCCCTTCCGGAGACGGGATCTTGGCCACGATCTCTTCCAGCACCAGATCGACACCGAGGCCGGTCTTTGCGGAGCAGCGCACCGCGTCGACCGCGTCGATGCCGACAATGTCCTCGATCTCTTCGGCAACCCGCTCTGGCTCGGCGGCCGGCAGGTCGATCTTGTTCAGCACCGGCACCACTTCCAGGTCCATTTCCATGGCGGTGTAGCAGTTGGCCAGAGTCTGTGCCTCAACCCCCTGGCCGGCATCCACCACCAGCAGTGCCCCTTCACAGGCCGCCAACGAGCGGGAGACCTCGTAGGAGAAGTCCACGTGGCCCGGGGTGTCGATAAAGTTCAGCTGGTAGGTGTTACCGTCTTGTGCCTGGTAGTTCAGGGTCACACTCTGTGCTTTGATGGTAATGCCGCGCTCGCGCTCCAGTTCCATGGAGTCAAGCACCTGAGCCTGCATCTCGCGGTCGGACAGGCCGCCACAAGTCTGGATCAGACGGTCCGACAGGGTCGATTTACCGTGGTCGATGTGCGCAATAATCGAAAAGTTACGAATGTGTTTCATCGAGCAAGAATCACTCAAAATTAGGTTAGGGCCGGATATGGAGGCAGGATTTTACTGGATAACCCGGTCGACGGCCAATCTTTAGTCGACGAAGCACCAGAAATAGCGGCCTGCACGGTCAGGAGAGATGGCGGGTGGGCAGGACCACACCCAGCATGCGGGGACCATAGGCCCCCTGATCGAGCCGGTTGGAAAAGTAACGAACCAGTGAAAAACCGACGAGGCCCCCCAGCAGGCAGCAGAGGATGGTGACCCCCTCCCCTGCAGAGAGCAGGGGTGCCAGCCAGAGTTGCCCCAGCAGGGCCCCCGCCAGCAGGCAGAACAGCGGCAGCACATAGACCAGCGCGGCCCCCTGCAGGATGCTCGCCTGGGGAATGCCGAGCCTCACCTGCTGGCCGACGCTCACCTCGGCGGTGAGCGCCACCCGCAGTCGCTGCGCTTTCAATGGAAACGCCTTGGCCACCGTGCCGGTACCGCAGTTGGACTGTTGATGACAACCGCTGCAGGCGGAGCGCCGTTCGCACTCCACCCAGGCATGTTCTCCATCAATGGCCACCACGGTTGCCAGCTCTTCGCTCATTCCACTCACAAGACGGTTCCACAATAACGAAAGATAGATTGACCCAATCTGAACACGACTGCCGGCCTTGGGCAAGCAGCCGCGTCTGACGGCTTACTGTACGGCCTCGTTGCGGGCCAGCGGCTGCACCGATTCGGCAATCCGCTTGGCGGTGTCGGCCGGCACTTCCCCGACCACGGTTATCTCGACCCCCACGTCATTGACGAAGCTCACCAGCGAGGTGGCGCCCTGACGGATCAGTTGCTGGCGCACCGCCTGCTTGGGATCGACCCGGGCCACGTAGACCGAGAGATCCACCAGCCCGTCGGAGAGCATCATGTAATCCACCGGCAGACTGGTAGTCACCAGCTGGTGACGATCCCGGGAGAGCACCTTGAAGCCTTCAGGCAGCCAGGTGAGGTGCCAGTTCAGCTGCTGCTGCGGCGCCGGATAGGCATCTTCCAACGCCAGCGCCTGGGGCAGCTTGCTGCTGGCCAGCTTCACCAGCCAGGGGGCCGGCGCAGGGAGCCGGTCCAGATCCACCCCCAACACCTGTTCGACCAGGTTGCCTTCCCGATCCACCATGTCCACCCGCAGCAACAAGCTGCTCTGCTCATCAATCCAGAGCACGAAACCGTACTTGTCGGCCTCCTTGGGCACCAGCCGCACCACCTGAGCCACCAACCCAGCCGCCCGGCTGCGGCCGGCCAGCACAGGATCATAACTCTCCAGCACCCGCGGCAACGGCATTCTCACCAAGGTGGCCCACACGCCGGGGAAACGTGCCCCCTTGAGGGTGTAGGGTTCATGGGTATTTTCAAAAAAGGTGTACTCGTCCTGGCGCTGCAGGTACTCGATGGTCTTGCCATCGAGGTAGCTGAGGTGAGCCACCTCCTTGCCATCGATCACGCCGTGGCTGAAGCGGATAGGCTCGAGTCGCCCCTGCCGGGCCTTGACCATGGACAATTCGAAATTCTGTTGCGAGACGGCACTCTGCATCTGCTGCAACAAGGCCTCGGCCGACTTGTCGTCGGCCGAGGCCTTGGCGCTGATCAACAGGAGAGAGGCCAGCAAAATACGGCTGGACTGGCGCACGTTCTGATCCCTAATCCGTTATTCCTGAATCTGCTTGTCTTGCAGCAGACGCTGTTGCAACTGGTGGTCGCGCAGGAAAGCGTTGATGCGTTCGCGCTGCTCCTGCATCTGCTGTTCGCTCAACCCCTGCTGACGCTGGGTTGCACGATTGCCGTCCTGCGGATAGTGCACGCTTACCGGCGAGGCACTGCCACCAACGGGGATAGTGTTGAGTACCGGGTTGGTCGGCACACCGTCCTGCCCCTGATACTGCTGCACCCCGAAGATGACGGCGGCAGCGACCGAGGCGGCGATGGCGTATTGCCCTACCTGCTGGCCGGCACGGCGCAGGAACGGCACTATCGTGGCGGTCTTGGCGCTACCCGGCTGCGGTACGGCAGGTTTGCTCTCCACCGGCTTGGGCGCCAGTATGGTAGGTTCATCTTCCAGCGCAGCCATGATGCTGTCGCTGAGATCCAGTTGCAGATTGACCGGCAGGTCCCCCCGCATGGCATCACCAATCAGGTGGTAACGAGACCAGGTCTCTTGCAGAGCCGGATCCGTTCCCAGCTCGTTCAGAACCTCAACATCGCTCAAGTCACCGTCCATCAGGGCCGAGAGTTGCTCTTTATTTGCCATAAGTTAACCTGTCTTTCCCCAGTTTAATTCTCGATCAGAGGTTGCAGCTTTTTATCGATTGCTTCCCTCGCCCGGAAGATGCGGGATCTCACCGTACCCACCGGACAATCCATGATTTCGGCAATCTCTTCGTAGCTCAGCCCTTCCAGTTCGCGAAGGGTGATAGCTGTCCTCAAGTCTTCCGGCAAAGCTTCTATGGCAGAAAACACGGTGCGCTTGATCTCGTCGGTCAGCGTCAGGTTTTCCGGGGTAGCCACCTCTTGCAAGGCTTCGCCACCGCCATAGTATTCTGCCTCTTCCGCCTCTACGTCACTGCTGGGCGGCCTGCGCCCCTGAGAGGTCAGATAATTCTTGGCCGTGTTCACGGCAATCCGGTACAACCAGGTGTAAAAGGCGCTCTCGCCACGGAATGTCGGCAGCGCGCGATAAGCCTTGATGAAAGCCTCCTGCGCCACATCCGGTACATCGCCCGGATTGTTGACATACCTGGCCACCAGGTTGACCACCTTGTGCTGGTATTTTTTTACCAACAGGTTGAATGCATTTTTATCGCCACGCTGGACCCGTTCAACCAGCTGTTCGTCCAGTAGATTCTGGTCGCTCATCAGAGCCGTAAAACCCCCATCAGGTTATCGTTTTTCTTTTCCGGCCCTTCCTAAGCGCACAAGTTCAGACAGGAGGAATCAGGGAAAGTTCGCTTGCATTGAAAAAAATGTGACGCAGGCTGCATCACCACCCTCGCTTGGGCTACCATGGTGCCAGTTCTTAATCCAGGCCAATGATACTTATGAAAGCAAGTGTTGAATACCTTTGCGACGTACTGATCATTGGCAGCGGTGCCGCCGGTTTGTCTCTCGCGTTGCGATTGGCAGACCAGGCCAAAGTCCTGGTTCTGAGCAAGGGGCCCATCAGTGAAGGGGCCACTTTCTATGCGCAAGGAGGCATCGCTGCCGTGTTCGACGAGACCGACAGCATCGAATCCCACGTGAGCGACACGCTCAACGCCGGGGCCGGGTTGTGTGACCCGGCCGTGGTGGAGTTCACCGCCCGCAACGCCCGCGACTCCATCCAGTGGCTGATCCAGCAGGGGGTCCCCTTCGATCAGGAGGAGGACGCCGAGGGCGAATCCCACTATCACCTGACCCGCGAAGGGGGCCACAGCCATCGCCGCATCTTCCACGCGGCGGATGCCACCGGCAAGGCGGTGCAGCTCACCCTGATCGATCAGGTGCGCGCCCACCCCAACATCCAGCTGATGGAGCGCTTCAACGCGGTCGACCTCATCACCACCCGCAAGCTGGGTCTGCCCGGCAACCGGGTGCTGGGCGCCTATGTCTGGAACCGCAACGCCGAGCAGGTCGAGGTGATCCGTGCCCGCTTCGTGGCGCTGGCCACCGGCGGTGCCTCCAAGGTGTACCAGTACACCTCCAACCCGGACGTCAGCTCTGGCGATGGTATCGCCATGGCGTGGCGCGCCGGCTGCCGGGTAGCAAACCTGGAGTTCAACCAGTTCCACCCCACCAGCCTGTTCCACCCCGATGACCCCAACTTCCTGCTGACAGAAGCCCTGCGCGGCGAGGGGGCCTATCTGCGCCGCCCCGACGGCAGTCGCTTCATGCCCGACTTCGACGAGCGGGCCGAGCTGGCACCGCGGGACATAGTCGCCCGCGCCATCGACCACGAGATGAAGCGGCTCGGTGCCGACTGCATGTATCTGGACATCAGTCACAAGCCGGCCGATTTCATCATCAAGCACTTCCCGACCATCCATGAGCGCTGCCTCGCGGTCGGCATCGATATCACCAAGGAGGCGATGCCCATCGTCCCCGCCGCCCACTACACCTGCGGTGGCGTGATGATCGACAACAACGGCCAGACCGACATTCCCGGCCTCTACGCCATCGGCGAGGTGACCTATACCGGGCTGCACGGTGCCAACCGGATGGCCTCCAACTCCCTGCTCGAATGCGTGGTCTATGCCCATCAGGCGGGGGCCGACATCCTGGCCAAGCTGCCGACGAGCGTGGAGCCGCCCCACCTGCCGGTGTGGGACGAGAGCAAGGTGGAAGATTCGGATGAGCTGGTGGTGATCCAACACAACTGGCACGAGCTGCGGCTGATGATGTGGGACTACGTGGGGATAGTGCGTACCAACAAACGTCTGGCCCGCGCCAAGCGCCGCATCGACCTGCTCAAGCAGGAGGTGCAGGAGTACTACGCCAACTTCCGGGTCTCCAACAACCTGCTGGAGCTGCGCAACCTGCTGCAGGTGGCCGAGCTCATCGTCAACTGCGCCCTGCAGCGCAAGGAGTCGCGCGGCCTGCACTACAACCTGGACTACCCGGACATGCAGCCGGACTCCAAGCCAACCGTGCTGACGCCGGAGCGGGATTGATATTTTCGCTCAGTAATGAGCCTGAAGTTCCCGCGGCCTGCACTGCTGCAACCCGGACTATCCGGACATGCAGCCGGACTCCAAGCCGACCGTGCTGACGCCGGAGCGGGATTGATCTTTTCGCTCAGCAATGAGCCTGAAGGTCCCGTGGCCTGCACTGCTGCAATCCGGACTACCCGGACATGCAGCCGGACTCCAAGCCGACCGTGCTGACGCCGGAACGGGATTGATCTTTTCGCTCAGCAATGAGCCTGAAGGTCCCACGGCCTGCACTGCTGCAACCCGGACTATCCGGACATGCAGCCGGACTCCAAGCCGACCGTGCTGACGCCGGAGCGAGACTAGCCTCTGCTACAAGCAATAAGAAGCAATATCCAGATGACCTCGCTCCGGCGGGGTCATCTGTTTTATGGGGAAGAGAGGCTAGCGGATCGGCTGGGAGAAGTGGATGGCGCGAGCCAGCGTGCGGTAGTGGGCCGGTGCCAGCGCATCGCTGAACAGCCAGAGCCGGCTGGCGGGACGCTCCACCGCTACCAGCTGCAACCAGAGCACGCCGGGCCAGATGCGGCTGCCCGCCCCCAGCTGATAACGGTTGCCCTGCCAGCTGAGCCACTGACCGTCCCACTCCAGCACGCCGGTCATCCGGCTCGTGTCGAGCCAGGCGCGCCACAACCCCAGACCCCAGCAGGGCAGCAACAGGGCCCACTGCCAGCCGTGGATCAGGGCGGCCAGTGGCCACAGGATCAGCAGAAACAGCGACAACAGCAGCAGACGCTGCTGTCTGGAGACGG
The DNA here is from genome assembly GCF_019048665.1 of Aeromonas sp. FDAARGOS 1408. Taxonomy (NCBI): domain Bacteria; kingdom Pseudomonadati; phylum Pseudomonadota; class Gammaproteobacteria; order Aeromonadales; family Aeromonadaceae; genus Aeromonas; species Aeromonas sp. FDAARGOS 1408. The sequence continues at coordinate 3,326,816 of NZ_CP077394.1, forward strand.
TGACGGGCATCGACACCCGTACGGATGGATCAGCGCTGGCGATCGTGACGGGCCTGATTGCGTTCCAGGATCAGCGGGATCATGGCGGCGAAGGCAGGGTCTTCCGGCACGCCGTGGCCCATGCTCCAGCGGAACAGCTCCGGATCCTCACACTCCAGCAGGCGGATGAAGGTCTGCTGATCGGCCTCACTCAAGCCATCGAACTCGTGCTCGAAGAAGGGCATAAAGATCACATCCAGCTCGAGCATGCCACGGCGGCAGGCCCACTTCAGGCGGGATTTTTCAATTGGGCTCAACATGGAACTCTCCTTACAAAGACCCGGCGATGGTACCAGCTGGATTTTCCGGCTGACAAACATTCCTTACGTCTTTACCATGCAGGTCACATACTTTCTGTCTCTGGAATGCCATCGTGAGCCTGCCAATCCTTCCTGCCGAGCCAACCCTGTTCCCTCTGACCGATCTGGCCATCACCAGCCTGAGCGGCCCGGATCGCGCCAAATACCTGCAGGGTCAGGTCACCTGTGACGTCAACGCCCTGCAGCCAGGCCAGCACACCCTGGGCGGCCACTGCGATCCCAAGGGCAAGCTGTGGAGCGATTTTCGCCTGCTCTGCCTGAGCGATCGCCTGCTGATGCTGACCAAGCCGTCGGTGCTGGCCCGCCAGCTACCCGAGCTCAAGAAGTTCGCGATCTTTGCCAAGGTCGAGATCAGCGAGAATCACGGCCAGGCGGTCGGCGTGGCCGGTCAGGGAGCCGATGGCTGGATCGCGGGGCAATACGACCTGCAGCAGAGCGGCCTCATCGAGGGTGGCATGGCGGTGCGGATCGAAGCCGATCGCTGGCTGCTGGTCAGCGAACAGCCGCTGGCGCTGGCCCTGCCCAGCGGCCCCGAGTCGCTCTGGTGGGGACTGGAGATCAAGGCCGGCATCCCCCATCTGGAGGCGGTTCATCAGGGTGAGTACATTCCCCAGATGCTCAACCTGCAGGCGCTGGATGGCATCAGTTTCACCAAGGGCTGCTACATGGGGCAGGAGACGGTGGCCCGCGCCAAGTATCGCGGCGCCAACAACCGCGCCCTGTTCGTGCTGAGCGGCACCGCCACTACCCCGGTTACCAGCGGCGACACCCTGGAGATCCAGCTCGGTGACAACTGGCGCCGCAGCGGCATGGTGCTCAACGCCTGGCAGCAGGATGGCGAGCTGTGGCTCACCGCCGTGCTGCCCAAGGACACCGAGGCCGACGCCCGCTTCCGGCTCAAGCAGGAAGACGGCTCAAGCCTGACCCTGCAGCCCCTCCCCTATCAGCTGACCGAGTAAGCGAAGCAAAGCACCCTGCTAGCGCACCCGCGCCAGCAGAGCCTCCTTCAGCCAGCGCCCCGCCTGCCCGAGCGGGCGGGCGCGATGCCACTGCAGCTCCAGCGCCAGCTCCGGCTGGGTGATAAAGTCCGGCTTGAGCACCACCACCTCGCCCCGAGCCAGCGGCCGGTGCAGCAGAAAATCGGGCACCGCCGCCCACCCCAGCCCCAGTTTCACCAGCTCCAGGATCCCGAGATCCCCCTCCACCCACCACACTTGCGCCGACAGGCGAAAGCGATGGCGCTCAGTCCCTTCCCGTCGCCCTGTCACCAGCAGCTGGCGAGCCCCCTGCAGATCGCTCTCCCGCAGCGGCGCCTTGTGGGCCAGCGGATGTTCGGGGGAGACCACCAGCGGCATGGCGACGCCTCCCAGCGAGCGGGCCACGATCTCCTGCTGCGGGTTCTCCTTCTGATAACTGATGCCGAGCTGGGCGCGGCCGCTAATCAGCATCTCGGTGAGATCCTCCATCAGCGGAAACAGCAGCTCCAGCTCAACCGTCGGGTAGTGGGTGGCGAACTCCTCCAGCACGGCGCCGAGCCAGGGCAGGTGGGAGTCATCATCGATGGCCAGGGTCAGGCGCGACTCGACGCCGCTGGCCAGCTCGCCGGCGATGGCCTGCAAGCGGGCGCTCTGGGCCAGCAAGATGCCGGCCTCCTGGCTGATGCGCACGCCCGCCTCGGTCAGCACCGGATAGCGCCCGCTGCGATCGAACAGCTCCAGCCCCAGATCTATCTCCAGATTGGCGATGGCGGTGCTGACTACCGACTGCGCCTTGCCCAGCTGGCGCGCGGCCGCCGAGAAGGAGCCTGCCTGCGCGGCGGCCAGCAATACCCTGAGTTGTTCCAGCGATGGGTTCATCGTCCTGCTCCTGAAAATGCGGTCATCCATCTATTTTAGCGATGGATACTAACGTGAAACTATCAAAAAATAGGGATAGATTGCCAACCAGTCAGTCAACATAGCTGTTTAAAGAGAGGAATTTATGCGTACCCGCAATGACCGTATCCGCCACGCTATCGGCTTTGAAGTGATAGGTCTGCTCATCGCAGCCCCCCTGGCCAGCTGGATCACAGGCATCGAGCTCAGCCACATGGGGCCGCTGGCCGTCCTGTTCTCGGTACTGGCCACCGTCTGGAACTATGTCTACAACATCGGCTTCGACAAGCTGCTGCTCAAGTACCAGGGGCACCCGCACAAGACCTTGTGGCAGCGCGTGGTCCATGCGTTCGGCTTTGAAGGGGGCTTCATGGCGCTCACCCTGCCGGTCATCGCCTGGTGGCTGGATCTCGCCCTGCTGGCGGCGCTGGCGCTCAATATCGGCTTCGTGACCTTCTATCTGGTCTACGCCTTCGTCTACAACTGGAGCTACGACAAGGTGTACCCAATCCCGGGTCAGTGGCAGCAGAACGCACTGGGTTGAACGACGGCAAAAAACGGTGGGAAAAACGAGGCACCATCATGCAAGAGGCATGATGGTGCTGGGGGAGGACAAGCCCGGCGGGCCTGCCGCAGCCTTCAGGCTTGTGCCTTCAGCTCTTCGGTCTGGGCCTCTGCCTCGGCCTCCTGGGTCAGCATGGCCTCAAGGTCGCTCTGGTACTGGGTCAGCAGACGCTGGGCCGCCACCATGTCACCCTTGTGCAGGCGCTCGAACAGATGGTGTTGCACCACGCCGTTGAGATACTCCACCGTGACCGGTTGCTCCAGGGTCTCCAGCAACTCCTCTTTTTCCAGCTCGGCATTGATTTCATCGGCACTGGTACGCAGCAGACCGGCCAGTTGCACCAACATACGGCGCTCACCTTCGCGCAACAGGCTCAACATGCGGTTTCTCTGCTGCTCATTCTGTTGGGTCATACATTTCCTTACGTCGAATGGGAACAAGCCCGCTCATTCTGCCTTGTCGCTCTGACAGCGTCTATCTCATGCCCCCCACTTATTTTCATGTCGCAGCCGCAAAGTGCGCCAGATGCTATTTGACCCGTCGCTAGGTATAGTAGCCACTGGTTTGCGGGCGCCTGGCCGCCCGGTACGGACGAGAAATTTCACCATGACTGACGCCATTCTGGTGCTTTGCACCTGCCCGGATGAGGCCAGTGCCGACCTCATATGCGAACAACTGCTCGACCGGCGGCTGGCGGCCTGCATCAACCAGCTGCCCGGCCTCACCTCCGTCTATCGCTGGCAGAACCAGATCGAGCGGGCCACAGAGATCCAGCTCATCATCAAGTCGCAAGCGGCCCTGTTCGAGCCGCTGCGCCAGTGCATTCTTGCTCATCACCCCTATGAGGTGCCGGAGATCCTGGCACTGCCGACAAGCCAGGGCCACCAGCCCTATCTCGACTGGATAAAACAGGAAACTTCATGACGCCGTTTCGCCTGCTATCTCCCCTGCTGTTGCTCTGCGCCCTGCTGGCCGGGCTCGACTCACTGCCGGCCCGAGCCAGCAGCACGGATCTGCTGAGTGCCCTCGGCATAGAGGCCAGCGCCCAGCCCAAATTTCTGAAAGTGGACGAGGCATTCGTCCTCGAGAGCGAACAGCAGGGCAACCGGCTGCTGCTGCGCCTGCGCATCGCCGACGACTACTACCTCTACCGCCACCGCTTCAGCTTCCAGGGCGAGAACCTCACCTTCGAGGAGCCGGTGCTGCCCGCCGGCACCGATCATGAAGACGACTTCTTCGGCAAGACCCAGGTCTATTACCGGGAGGTGCAGATCCCCGTCACCCTGACCGAGGCGGGCCAGCAGGCCAGCCTCAAGATCAGCTATCAGGGCTGCACCGACGGCCTCTGCTATCCCCCGACCGACAAGCGGATCGCCGTCGAGCCCCTCGTCGCCGAACCACCGCATGACCAGGTCGATGCGCCCACGCCGGCCCCGGCCAGCAGCCAGCAGGATCAGCTGGCGGCCGCCCTCGGCAACCAGGGTTTCTGGCTCAGCGTCGCCGCCTTCTTCGCACTGGGGCTCGGCCTCGCCTTCACCCCCTGCGTCTTCCCCATGTATCCCATCCTGACCGGGATCATCGCCGGGGCCGGCCATCGCCTCTCCACCCGCCGCGCCTTCCTGCTCTCCTTCGTCTACGTGCAGGGGATGGCGGTCACCTACACTCTGCTCGGGCTGGTGGTGGCGTCGGCAGGCTTGAAATTCCAGGCCGCGCTGCAGCACCCCTATGTGCTGATCGGGCTCTCGGTGATGTTCGTGCTGCTGGCCCTCTCCATGTTCGGGCTCTATACCCTGCAGCTGCCGAGCAGCCTGCAGACCCGACTCTCCGGTCTCTCCAACCGCCAGCAGGGCGGCTCCGTGCTCGGGGTCGGCATCATGGGGATGATCTCCGGCCTGGTCTGCTCCCCCTGCACCACGGCCCCCCTCTCCGGCGCCCTCATCTACGTGGCCCAGAGCGGCGATCTCTGGCTCGGCGGCGCGGCCCTCTACGCCCTGTCGCTGGGGATGGGGCTGCCGCTGCTGCTGCTCGGCACCTCGGGCGGCAAACTGCTGCCCAAGGCGGGCGCCTGGATGGACGTGATCAAGCAGCTGTTCGGGTTTGCGCTGCTGGCGGTGCCCATCCTGCTGCTCTCCAGGCTGTGGAGCGATCAGGTCGCCACCCTGGCCTGGCTCGGCTGGGGGCTGCTGCTGTGCGGCTACCTCTACCATCACAACCAGCACCAGCAACATTCGGTGGGGCGCAGCCTGCGCGGTTTCGTGCTGCTGCTGGCGATGATCAGTGCCGTGGTGGTGGGCAAAGATCTGCTGCTGCCCTCCCCGGGCGCCAGCGTCGCCGCCCAGGCCGAGACGCCGGCCTTCATCCGCATCAAGACGCTGGACGATCTCAAGACCCAGCTGGCCGCCGCCCGCGGCAAGCCGGTGCTGCTCGATCTCTATGCCGACTGGTGCGTGGCCTGCAAGGAGTTCGAACACAAGACCTTCAGCGACCCCGCCGTGCGCGAGCGCTTCGGCCAGATGGTACTGCTGCAGGCGGACGTCACCGCCAACGACGATGCCGATGTGGAACTGCTCAACGGTCTCAACGTGCTGGGCCTGCCGACCCTGATCTTCTTCGACCGCACCGGCAATGAAGTGAGCGGCCAGCGGGTGACCGGCTTTATGGGGCCCGCCGAGTTCCTCGGTCAGCTGGACAGGATTGGCGATGCCAACTGAACTGCGTCAGCTGCAGGCAAGCGATGCGCCCGCCCTGCAGCGGCTGTTCGAACTGGCTCCAGCCTATCAGGCGGCGATAAGTCACGCGCCGCTCTGCGCCCAGGCGGCAGAGGAGGCGCTCACGGCCTGTCCGCCGACGCAGCCCTTCTCTGCCAAACAGGTGATCGGGTGCAGGGAGGCGGGGGAGCTCACCGCCATGCTCGATCTGCTGCGCGGCTATCCCGAACCCACCACCGCCTATCTGGGGCTGCTGCTGGTGGGCGAGCCCTGGCAGGGGGCCGGCCGCGGCCAGGCGCTCTATCTGCACGCCTGCACGCTGGCTCGCGCCTGGGGCGCAACCCGGCTGCGCCTGTCGGTCATTGCCAGCAATGAGGTCGCCTTGTCCTTCTGGCAGCGCCGAGGGTTCACCGAGTGCTATCGCCGTGAGCTGGCCGGCTACCGGGCCGAGGCTATCGTGCTGGAGCGCGCCATCGACCCCGCCCCTTCCGGGCACGCCCCCTCCCTCTCGCCCCTTACTGACTGATTTTTCTGGCAATCTCTTGTATATGGTCGGCAGCATGGCAAAATTTGCCCTTTCCCGTCTCGTTCGTCCGGAGTTTTGATGAAAAAGTGGTTCATCCCCCTGCTGGCCCTCTGGCTCTATGGCTGCTACGCAGGTCCAGGTGAAGAGGCAACCCGGACCCAGGTCACCGCCAAACTGCAGGCCGACACCGACGCCAATCTGTTCGAGATCAGCGACTTCGCCATCCTGGACAAGGAAGAGCGCATGGAGGGGGTCTATCTGGTCAAGGTGAGCTATCAGCTCCACTTCAAGCGGGGACTGGAGCAGTTGCAGGTGCTGCAGGACGAGGATCTGGTCTATGACAGGGTCGGCCCCTTCCAGCAGGAGATGGGGCTGATGGAGCTGGAGCGCAAATACGGCGAGTTCGAGGCGGGCCAGGTGCTGCCGCAGCAGGCCGAGGTGTGGATGATGAAAACCGAACAGGGCTGGCGTCTGGCCGAGCCCGCTCACTGACGCGGTCCCGGCCAGGCAACCCGGGCCGACTCAGGCCTGGGTATCCACCATATAACCCTTCCGGTCGGGCGCGTCGCTCGGGATCTTGCTGGCAAAGGCCGACAGCAGATCCTTCAGAGTCACCCCGCTACCGCTGTTGCCGCTGCTCTCCAGCAGGCTGGAGAATTGACTCTGCAGGGCGCTCACCTCGCTGCCAGGCTTCCCTTCCCCATCCAGCTGACCCAGCAGGCTCTGCAGATCCAGCTTCATGGGATTGTCATTGCTGCCAGTGGCGATGGCCTTGCTCCCCTCCTGCTGAGCGTGCAGGGCATCCATCAGGCTCGCCATGAAGGAATCGAGTGAACCACCGCTGGCGGCGGTACTCTCGGTACTCTCACCGCTCTCTTCCTCGCTCTTGCCCGACAGGCCCAGCTCGGCCAGCACCGACTTGAGATCCTGCTCCATCTTGTTGCTCACACCGGGGGGCGGCGGGGGCGGCATCTCTGGTCTCTCCTGCCGTTCGCCGCTGCGCGTTGCCAGCAGTTGCGCCAGCGAGCCGACGCTTCCCGCGGCTGTTACGTTTGTTGTCATTGTCCTGATCTCCTGAGCGGGGCCGCCGCTGATCCTCAGCGGCTCGAACCCCGTTCACAGATGGCAAACCCCGCGCCAATCCGGTGTATTCCTCTGATCAGCACAAGAAATTGGCGCATGATGGATTTTTGACAACTCCGGCTATAAAGCGAGGCAACGGCAGGATAAATCCGGCTGGCCGGCAAACGGGGCGGCAACCGCTTGCCGAGCCGTGGCAAGCCCTGGCTCGCTTAGAACAGATCCTTGAAGCGATACCAGAGCATGCCGAGCGCCAGCAAGGGCGAACGCAGCGCCGGGCCGCCGGGGAAGGTCATGTGCGGCACGCGGCCAAACAGATCCAGCCCCCGGCTCTCCCCCCTGATCGCCTCCGCCACCAGCTTGCCCGCCATATGGGTAGCGTTGAGGCCGTGGCCGGAATAGGCCTGGGCATAGAAGACGTTGGGATGATCCGCCAGGCGGCCGATCTGGGGCAGCCGGTTGGCCCCTATGCCTATCATGCCGCCCCACTGGAACTCGATGGCGGTCTCCGCCAGCTCGGGAAACACCCGCAGCAGCTTGGGCAGCATGAAGGCCTTGATGTCGCGAGGATCCCGTCCCGAGTAGTTGCAGGCCCCGCCAAACAGCAGCCGGCCGTCGGCGGAGAGACGGTAGTAGTCGAGCGCCACGTTTTGATCGCACACCGCCATGTTTTGCGGCAGCAACCGCTGGCGCAGCCGTTTCTCCAGCACCTCGGTGGCGAGAATGTAGGAGCCCGCCGGCAGCACCTTGCCCCCCAGCTCGGGGTTGAGGTCGTTAAGATAAGCGTTGCAGCCGATCACCAGGTAGTCGGCGCTGACCCGGCCATGAGCCGTGGTGACATGCAGCCGTTCACCATAGTCGATGTGCACCACTCTGGATTGTTCAAACAGCGCCACCCCCAGGCTGGCCGCCGCGCGCGCCTCACCCAGCGCCAGATTGAGAGGGTGCAAGTGGCCGGAGCCCATGTCGATCATGCCGCCGATGTAGCGATCCGACCCCACCACGCTATGCATATCTTCGCGCGCCACCAGTTTCAGCTCGTGCCGGTAGCCGAGGCTCGCCAGGTGCGCCGCCTCCTCTGCAAACCCGGCCAGATGGCGCTGGCGGGTAGCCAGATCGCAGTAACCCCAGCGCAGGTCGCAGTCGATGTTGAAGCGCTCGACGCGCTCGCGCACCAGCTCGACCGCCGCCAGCCCCATCAGATCCAGCTCGCGCACCCCCTCTTCACCAATCCAGCGGGCGAACTGGCTGGTGTCGTGACCGATACCACGGATGAGCTGACCGCCGTTGCGCCCGGAGGCGCCCCAGCCGATACGGTTGGCTTCCAGCAGCACCACCTTGTAGCCAGCCTCGGCCAGATTGATGGCGGTATTGAGACCGGTGAAGCCGCCGCCGATGATGCAGACCTCGGCATTGCACTCCCCGCTGAGCTCTGGCCACTGCTGATTGTCATTGCGGGTGGCCGCGTAATAGGAGGCCACGTGTTCCTGATGTGTGTTGTGCTTTCCCTGCATGTTCAGCATCCTGCCCTGGTCCCGTTGCGTTTACTAAAATAAACGGTCTGCCATCGATAATACGCAGGCCCCCGCCGCCAATCCAGCCCGCCGGGATCACAGAAATGCAAAAGGCGCCCCAAAGGACGCCTTGTCACGAGTCGACCGCCCATCGCGATCCGCACTCATGCAAAAGGCGCCCCACAGGGCGCCTTTTCATGCAATCAAGATGCTGTAACGAATTACAGTACGTTGATGGCGTTCAGGTCGGAGAAAGCCTGTTCCAGACGCTTGATCATGGAAGTCTGACCGGCACGCAGCCATACGCGCGGATCGTAGAACTTCTTGTTCGGCTTGTCGGCGCCTTCCGGGTTGCCCAGCTGACCTTGCAGGTAGGCTTCGTTGGTCTTGTAGAAGTCCAGGATGCCTTCCCAGGTCGCCCACTGGGTGTCGGTGTCGATGTTCATCTTCACTACGCCGTAGGAGATGGACTCGCGGATCTCTTCCAGAGTGGAACCTGAACCACCGTGGAATACGAAGTCCAGAGACTTGGCCGGGATGCCGAACTTCTCGGACACGTACTTCTGGGAAGCGTCCAGGATGGACGGGGTCAGCTTGACGTTACCCGGCTTGTAGACACCGTGCACGTTGCCGAAGGAGGCAGCGATGGTGAAACGCGGGCTGATCTTGGACAGACGCTCGTAGGCGTAGGCCACGTCTTCCGGCTGGGTGTACAGAGCGGACTGATCCATGTGGCTGTTGTCGACGCCGTCTTCTTCGCCACCGGTGCAACCCAGTTCCAGTTCCAGAGTCATGTTCATCTTGGCCATGCGGGTCAGGTACTCGCAGCAGATGTCGATGTTCTCTTCCAGAGACTCTTCGGACAGATCCAGCATGTGGGAGGAGAACAGCGGCTTGCCGGTTTCAGCGAAGTGCTTCTCGCCCGCTTCCAGCAGACCGTCGATCCACGGCAGCAGCTTTTTGGCAGCGTGGTCGGTGTGCAGGATGACCGGTACACCGTAAGCTTCGGCAACGGCGTGCACGTGCTTGGCACCGGAGATGGCACCGATGATGGCAGCCTGCTGACCTTCCAGCTTCAGACCCTTACCAGCGGTGAATGCAGCACCACCGTTGGAGAACTGAACGATAACCGGCGCTTTCACCTTGGCGGCAGCTTCCAGCACGGCGTTCACGGAGTCGGTACCGACGCAGTTGACTGCCGGCAGAGCGAAGCCGTTCTCTTTCGCGATGGCGAACACTTTCTGAACGTCATCACCAGTGATCACGCCCGGTTTTACGAAGTCGAAAATTTTCTTAGACATGTTTAATCGTCCTGTCTCGTATGCCGTTAATAAAAAATGGGGGGTTCATCATGAACCGGCACAGCGGCCACATGATAAACGAAACGGGAGGCTTTTGCCCCCCGTCTCGGGTCAATTAGGCTTTGGCGCGCTGTTCCAGAATCGCAACAGCCGGCAGTACCTTGCCTTCCACGAACTCCAGGAAGGCGCCGCCGCCGGTGGAGATGTAGGAGACCTTGTCGGCGATGCCGAACTTGTCGATGGCAGCCAGGGTGTCACCACCGCCAGCGATGGAGAAGGCCGGGGATTCAGCGATGGCGCGAGCGATCACTTCGGTACCCTTGGCGAACTGGTCGAACTCGAACACGCCGACCGGGCCGTTCCACAGGATGGTCTTGGCGTTCATGATGATGTCGGCCAGGGCCTTGGCAGAGTCAGGGCCGATGTCGAAGATCATGTCGCCGTCGGTCACGTCAGCAACGGACTTGATGGTGGCCGGGGTGGACTCGGAGAACTCGGCACCGACAACCACGTCGGTGGTCACCGGGATGTTGGTTTCGGCAGCCAGTTTCTTGGCGGTGTCGATCAGGTCGTGCTCACACAGGGACTTGCCGACGTTGTGACCGGCAGCAGCGATGAAGGTGTTGGCGATGCCACCACCAACCACCAGCTGGTCAGCGATCTTGGAGAGGGATTCCAGTACGGTCAGCTTGGTGGAGACCTTGGAGCCGCCAACGATGGCAACCATCGGGCGCTCGGGCTTCAGCATGGCTTTGCCCAGGGCTTCCAGTTCACCAGCCAGCAGTGGGCCGGCACAGGCGACCGGTGCGAACTGTGCCACACCGTAGGTGGAGCCTTCGGCGCGGTGAGCAGTACCGAACGCATCCATTACAAAGACGTCACACAGGGCGGCGTATTTTTTGGCCAACTCTTCGGTGTTCTTCTTCTCGCCTTTGTTGAAGCGGCAGTTTTCCAGCACAACCAACTCACCGGCGGCGACTTCTACGCCATCCAGGTAATCTTTGGCCAGACGAACCGGGCAGGACAGTGCGTCTTTCAGATAGTTGACAACCGGAGCCAGGGAGAATTCTTCGTTGTATTCACCCTCGGTCGGACGACCCAGGTGGGAGGTGATCATCAGCTTGGCGCCCTTTTCCAGAGCCAGCTTGATGGTCGGCAGAGTCGCAACGATACGTGCATCGGAGGTGACCTTGCCGTCTTTTACCGGCACGTTCAGGTCAGCACGGATCAGAACGCGTTTGCCCGCCAGATCCAGGTCAGTCATCTTGATAACAGACATATTCAGTCCTCTATATTTTCAGGTAATGTTAAAAACAGTAACCTTGCGCCCGGTGCAGGCTCTCAGCCTGCGGCCATCATGGCCCGGGTGGTATCCAGCATGCGGTTGGCGAAGCCCCATTCGTTATCACACCACATCAACATCTTGACGAGGTTGGCATCGCTGACCCGGGTCTGGGTACCATCAATGATGCAGGAGTGAGCATCATGATTAAAGTCTACGGAGACCAGTGGCTCTTCCGTGTAATCCAGAATACCGCTTAATGTACCTCTGGATGCCCGTTGCAGGGCTTGATTTACGTCAGTAACCGTCACTTTTTTACGAACAGTAATACTGAGATCCATTGCCGTTACATTGATGGTCGGTACCCGTACCGCGATCGCCTCGAACTTGCCGGCGAAGTGGGGGAGGATCCGCTCCAACCCCTTGGCCAGCTTGGTATCCACCGGGATGATGGACTGGCTGGCGGCGCGGGTTCGGCGCAAGTCGCTGTGGTAGGCATCGATGACTTGCTGATCATGCATGGCCGAATGAATTGTCGTAATAGTACCACAATTTATCTCGAATTCTCGATGCAATGTTTCGATGACGGGGACCACGCAGTTGGTGGTGCAGGAGGCGTTCGAGACGATCCGCTCGCGCCCGGTCAGCACCTGATGGTTGACCCCGTAGACGATGGTGGCGTCCACGTCCGCCTCGGCCGGATGGGAGAACAACACCTTGCCCGCCCCCGCCGCCAGATGCAGCTCGGCATCGGCCCGCGAGCCGAACACCCCGGTGCAATCCAGCACCACGTCCACCCCCAGCGCCCGCCACGGCAAGCGCGACGGATCCCGCTCGGCAAACAGGGAGATGAGATCCTCCCCCACCAGCATGCTGTTGCCGGCCAGCTGCACCGGATGGTGGAAGCGACCGTGGCTGGTGTCGAAGCGGGTCAGGTGCACCATGGCTTCGGGGGCGGCCAGCTCGTTGATGGCCACTATCTTGATGTTCTTGTCGCGGCCGCTCTCGTAGAGGGCCCGCAGCACGTTGCGGCCGATCCGCCCGTACCCGTTGATGGCAATCTTGATCATGAAAATTCCGGGTCCTCAGCATGGACAAAGGGACAAGCGGATGGCTGACTCACGACAGCAGGGCATCCTGAAATTCACCGCGGGCCAACAATGCCGCCCCGAATACCCCGGCGCTGTCCCCCAAGGCTGGAGCAATAATGGGGGTGGCGAAGCGGGGATTAAAGAGGAAGGGCAAAATAGTCTCCCGTCCCGCGCGGTACAGACTCTGCACGTTGCCCACCCCGCCGCCGATGACGATCACATCCGGATCCAGGATGTTGACCACGTTGGCCAGCGCCTGGCCAAACAGCAGATGCAACCGGTCGATGGTGAGCTTGGCCACGTGATCGTGAGCCGTCGCCACCGCGATCTTGGCCAGCGGGAGGCGGCGCTTGGCCTTGGCCTCGTACCAGGCCTCCAGCGCCGGGCCGCTGATGAAGGTCTCGACGCAGCCGCGCTTGCCGCAGTAGCACTCGGGGCCGTCGGGTGAAAGCACGTTGTGGCCCCACTCGCCGGCGATGCCGTGGTGGCCGTTGAGGATGCGGCCGTTGATGACGATGCCGGAGCCAACCCCGGTGCCCATGATGATGCCGAACACCACGCGTGCAGAGGGGTGGTGCTGGCGCACCGCCCCCAGATGGGTTTCCGCCAGCGCGAAGCAGTTGGCGTCGTTGGCGATCAGCACGGGCACGCCGAGCCGGCGCTCCAGATCCTCCTTGAACGGCTTGCCGTTGAGCTCGGTGGTGTTGCAGTTCTTCATCAGGCCGGTTTGCGGATCCCGCGCCCCCGGCGTCCCCATGCCAATGAGGGTCGGCCGCTGACCGATCTTGTCGGCACACTCTGCTACCAGTTTGGCGATCTGGCCGATCATGTGGTCATAACCGCCGGCACGCTCGGTGGGAATGCGATGGCGCAGCAGCACCTCGTCCCCTTCCAGCACCACGCACTCGCACTTGGTACCGCCAAGGTCGATACCCCAATCCAACAACCTGTTGCTCATCCTGCCTCCAGCCATGACCGCAGGGCGCCAGCTCCGGGGTGCACGCTGCCGTGCCCGCCTGAAGTCGACCGCCCTCTACCGGGTTGCAGTGTAACCCGAGCGGCGGTCAGGATGCAGCCCCCGCCGCAGACAGCAAAACGGGGCCCGCAGGCCCCGTTGTTCCTTGTGTTGTCGACGGCGCTCAGCGGCCGTGGTACTGGGCTGACAGCTCGTGGACCGCGTTGACGAACACGCCGGCATGCTCCGGGTTCACATCCTGATGGATGCCGTGACCCAGGTTGAAGACGTGGCCGTTGCCGTGACCGAAACCGGCCAGGATGGAGGCGACCTCTTCACGAATGCGGGCCGGGCTGGCGTAGAGCATGGAGGGATCCATGTTGCCCTGCAGCGCCACCTTGTCGCCGACCCGGCGCTTGGCGTCCGCGATGTCGGTGGTCCAGTCCAGACCCAGCGCATCGCAACCGGTGGCGGCGATCTGCTCCAACCACTGGCCACCGTTCTTGGTGAACAGGGTGACCGGCACGCGGCGACCGTCGTGCTCGCGGATCAGGCCATCGACGATCTTGTGCATGTACTGCAGGGAGAAGTCGCGGTAATCGCGTGGGGTGAGCACGCCGCCCCAGGTGTCAAACACCATGACTGCCTGGGCACCCGCCTTGATCTGGGCGTTGAGATAGGCAATCACGCTGTCGGCCAGCTTGTCGAGCAGCAGGTGCAGAGTCTGCGGCTCTGCGTACATCATCTGCTTGATCTTGGTGAACGCCTTGGAGCTGCCCCCCTCCACCATGTAGGTGGCCAGGGTCCAGGGGCTGCCGGAGAATCCGATGAGCGGCACTTCGCCTTTCAGCTCGCGGCGGATGGTACGCACCGCGTTCATCACGTAGCCGAGTTCGTCTTCCGGATCCGGCACCGGCAGCGCCTGCACGTCGGCCATGGAGGTGATCGGACGCTCGAAGCGCGGGCCTTCACCCTGTTCGAAGTAGAGACCGAGCCCCATGGCATCGGGCACGGTGAGGATGTCGGAGAAGAGGATGGCGGCATCGAGCGGATAGCGGCGCAGCGGCTGCAGGGTGACCTCACAAGCCAGCTCGGCGTTGCGGCACAGGGACATGAAATCCCCCGCCTGGGCGCGGGTGGCCTTGTATTCCGGCAGATAGCGGCCAGCCTGGCGCATCATCCATACCGGGGTCATGTCCACTTCCTGGCGCAGCAGGGCACGCAGGTAACGATCGTTCTTCAGCTCTTTCATCCCAGTTCCTGAGTTCATATCCAGCATAAAATGGCGGATATGATACCACTTTGTGCGCGGCGGGGGGCGGCTCAAACGCCAGCCACTGCCGTTGGAGTGCAAAGATGTGAAGGGGCGCAAACAAGCGCCCCGCTTTTCCTGCAGGGCCGGGGGCCGTCAGCCCACGTCGGCGAGACACTGCTCGATAAGCCGCCGCGCTATGGTGCCGTGGGGCGGCAGCCTTGGCAGCACACTAGCCTCGAAGAAATCCGCCGCCACCAGCTCCTCGTCCTGCACCCGGATCTCGCCGCTCTCATAATCGGCGGTGAAGCCCATCATCAGGCTGTGGGGGAATGGCCAGGGCTGGCTCGCCACGTAACGCACGTTGCTCACCCGGATGCCGCTCTCCTCGAACACCTCCCGCGCCACGCACTGCTCGAGGTTCTCCCCCGCCTCCACAAAACCCGCCAGCACGGTATACATGGGATCCTCGGCCTGATAGTGACGGCGGTGGGCCGCCAGCAAGATGGCGGGCCCCTTGCGCACCGCCACGATGATGCAGGGGGAGATGCGCGGATAGACGACGTGGCCATGGCGGCACCCTTGCGCCCACTCCCCCGCCTTCGAGCTCATGGGGGCGCCGCACTCGCCGCAGAAGCGGTGGGTACGGCGAAAGGTGGCGAGCTGCCAGGCGCGGCCGGCCAGGCGAAAGCCCTCTTCATCCCCGGCCACCATCAGCTGGCGCAGGGGGGTAAGGGCCTCGAGATCTGCCTCTTCCCCCAGATCCAGCAGCAGGCAGGGCAGCCCGTCCCACTCGTCAAAGCGCTCAAAGGCAGCATGCTGCAAGTGGCTGGGCAGACAGGCGCGGGGGCCTTGTGGAATGCGCCCCTGGTCATCCAGCAGGACGAGGTGATCGCCCCCCAGCACGAACCAGCGGGCCTGTTCGGTTAATGGCATAGATGCAGCACTCTTTGTTGTGACGTCGGTCGGGATGCGCGCCCGGGACTGGGCGGCGGTGACGGATGAAAGCGACAACCGGCCACCATCTTAAGACGCGGCAAGCCGGGTGGCGACCCCAAGATGGCGGCTTTTCAATACCCATGAGAATGCCCATGAAAAAGGCCGCCCGCAGGCGGCCTGATGTCGGTCACGGTCGATCAGGCATCGCCCATCGCCAGCAGTGAGGCGTTGCCGCCCACCGCCGTGGTGTTGATGGTGCGGGTCTTCTCGGTAATGAAACGGCTCAGATAGTGAGGGCCGCCCGCCTTGGGACCGGTGCCGGAGAGCCCCTGCCCGCCGAACGGCTGTACCCCGACCATGGCGCCGATCTGGTTGCGGTTGATGTAGACGTTGCCCACGTTGATGCGGCTCGCCAGCTCCTCGGCATGGGATTCGTTGCGGCTGTGGATCCCCAGCGTCAGGCCGTAGCCGGTACCGTTGATATCCGCGATCACCTTGTCCAGATCCCGGGCGGCGTAGCGCACCACGTGCAGGATGGGGCCGAACTGCTCGCGGGTCAGCTCGCGGATGGAGCCGATCTCCAGCGCGGTCGGCTGCACGAAGTGCCCCCCCAGGGTCACGGCCGGCATCGGCGCCTGGGCGATCAGGCGGGCACGCGGGATCATGTGCACCAGGTGCGCATCCAGCCCCGCCTTGGCCTCGGCGTCGATGACCGGGCCGACGTCGGTGTTGTGCTCGGCCGGGTTGCCCACTTTGAGCTCCTGCAAGGCACCGGTGAGGATCTCCAGCACCCGCGGCGCGATCTCTTCTTGCAGGTAGAGCACCCGCAGGGCGGAGCAGCGCTGGCCGGCGCTCTGGAAGGCGGCGCTCACCACGTCGCGCACCACCTGCTCCGGCAGGGCGGTGGAGTCGACGATCATGGCGTTCTGGCCGCCGGTCTCGGCGATGAGCGGCAGGATGGCGCCATCGCGCTGGGCCAGGGTCATGTTGATGAGCTTGGCGGTCTCGGTAGAGCCGGTGAAGCAGACGCCGCCGATGCGGGCATCCGCCGTCAGCTTGGCACCCACGGTGGCGCCGTCACCCGGCAGCAGTTGCAGCACGTCGCCCGGAATGCCGGCCTGATGGGCCAGGGTCACCGCCAGGTGGGCGATGATACCGGTCTGCTCGGCCGGCTTGGCGATGACTGTGTTGCCGGTGGCCAGCGCCGCGGCGACCTGGCCCAGGAAAATCGCCAGCGGGAAGTTCCACGGGCTGATGCAGACGAACACGCCGCGCCCCTGCAGGAACAGCTCGTTCATCTCGCCGGTGTAGCCCGGCAACAGGGTGGCCTGCCCCATCAGGCCACGGGCCTGCACCGCGTAGTAGCGGCAGAAGTCCACCGCCTCGCGCACCTCGTCGATGCCATCCTGCAGCAGCTTGCCCGCCTCGCGGGTACAGAGGGAGATGAACTGCTCGCGGTTCGCTTCCAGCAGATCCGCCAGTTTCTCAAGGGCGGCGGCACGCTCGCTCACCGGGGTCTCGCGCCAGCGCGGGAAGGCCGCATGGGCCGAGGCCAGCGCCTGCTCCACCGCCTGCTCGTCGGCCCAGTGGATCTTGCCGACGGTGAGGCTCACATCCTGCGGGCTCAGCACCACGCGGGCCTCGTTGCGCTTGAGGGTCTCGCCATCGACGATGGGGCCCGCCAGCCACTGCTTGTTCTCCAGCTCCTTCAACTTGGCGAAGAAGGGGCGCTGGATGGAGACGATGTTCATGTTGACGCCGCTGGAGTTCTTGCGGTCGCTGAACAGGTTCACCGGCTGCGGAATGCGATCGTTGGCCAGGCTGGAGTAGCGCTTGAGGGTGCGCAGCGGGTGCTCGGCCAGGGAGTCGACCGGGGTGTTGGGGTCCACCAGCTTGTGGACGAAGGAGGTGTTGGCCCCGTTCTCCAGCAGGCGGCGCACCAGATAGGGCAGAAGATCCTTGTGAGCCCCCACCGGCGCATAGATGCGGCAGTGCAGGCCGGGATGCTCGTTCAGCACCGCGTTGTGCAGCTCCTCCCCCATGCCGTGCAGGCGCTGGAATTCGAACTGGCGATCGCCGGCCATCTCCAGAATGCTGACCACGGTGTTGGCGTTGTGGGTGGCGAACTGGGGCGAGATGAAGCCGCGGGTCGGCTCGCTCAGCAGGTAGCGGGCGCAGGCGAGGTAGGAGATGTCGGTGCCCGCCTTGCGGGTAAACAGCGGGTAGCCGGGCAGACCGGCCTGCTGGGCATATTTCAGCTCGCTGTCCCAGTAGGCCCCCTTCACCAGCCGCACCGGAATGATATCTCCCTGCTCGCGGGCCAGCGCGGTGAGCCAGCAGAGTACCGGCAAGGCGCGCTTGGAATAGGCCTGCACCACCATGCCGAGCTTGCCCCAGCCACGGTTGGCGTCGGAGCGATAGAGCTGCTCGAACAAGTCCAGGGAGAGCTCGAGGCGGTCCATCTCTTCGGCGTCGATACTGATGGCCACGTCTTTGTCGCGGGCCAGACGCACCAGTCCCACCAGCCGCTCGCACATCTCGCCGAGCACCCGCTCGCGGTTGGCCACGTCATAGCGTGGATGCAGCGCCGACAGCTTGATGGAGATGGAAGGAGCCGGGCCGCCGTCGCTGATGCGCTCGCCGCCCACCGCCTCGATGGCGCGCTGGTAGTCACCGAAATACTTGTCGGCATCGGCCAGGGTCAGGGCGGACTCCCCCAGCATGTCGTAGGTGTGGGTGTAGCCCTTCTCGCGGGACTTGCGGCTCGCCTTGAGGGCTTCCTTCATGTCGCGCCCCAGCACGAACTGCTTGCCCATGATCTTCATGGCGGCGTACATGGCGGATCGCACCACCGGCTCCCCCAGCTTGTTGACCATGCGGCCCAGCAGGTTGGCCGGGTTGCCGTCCAGCTTCTTGTCCAGCTTGATGATCTTGCCGGTCAGCATCAGCCCCCAGGTGGAGGCGTTCACCAGGGTGGAGTCGCTCTTGCGAAAATGGGACGACCAGTTGGCGCCGGAGAGCTTGTCCTTGATCAGGGCATCGGCGGTCTCGGCATCGGGAATGCGCAGCAGCGCCTCCGCCAGGCACATCAGGATGATCCCCTCCTGGGTATCCAGGCTGTACTCCTGCAGGAAGGCATCGATGCCGTCGCCGGATCCGCTCTCCTTGCGCACCTTGGTCACCAGGGTGCGGGCACGCTGGGTCACCCGTTCCAGCGAGGCGCCATCCCCCGGCAGCATGGCCGACAGTTCGGCCAGATAGGCATTTTCATCCACCACGTAGTTCTGGGTGATGGCTTCGCGCAGGGCGGCCAGATCGGAGGGAATGTAGTCAGCGGCAAGCACTTGGGTAGCTTTGAACATATGGGGTCTTCCTGTACGCCCTAGGGCTGATATCGACGAAGGCGGTCGTGCCGCCGAAACGCCGATAATGTATACAATATCAACCCATAGATGAAATGAAATTGTTGCCTGTTATTAACAAAGAACGCTGATTGGCTCATATGGCGCACTATATCGGCGCCATATGCCTACCAGGCAAAATTCATCGCCTTATTTTGTATACAATTTTCGCAAGACAAAAAAGAAAGGTCGCCATGGCGACCCTTCACGCTGCTGCCGACAGCGGTTGTCAGTTCATCCAGCGATCGCCGCGGCTGCGGCGACGGGGCAGCATGGGCAGCAGGATGCCAAGCAGGATGCCGCCCCCCACCATGGCACCACCGCGGATGAACCAGTCCATCTGCATGTCGTGCTCCTGGTTGTCGTAGCTCTGGGTCAGGGCGTCGTTCTGTTCCTTGAGGTTGCCCATCTCCTCGCCCTGGCTGGCCAGCTGGGCCTTGAGGGTGGCGATCTCCTTGCTCTGCTCGGCGATCTTGCCATCCTTCTCGGCGAAGCGTTTCTCGTTGTCACCGTTGAGGTTCAGCAGGCGGGCCTTGGCCTCTTCCAGCTCTTTCTGTACCTGAGGCAGCCGCTCGCGCAGGCTGATCTCGCCCTGCAACTCGCTGCTCTTGATCCAGCCCTCACGGCCGCGACCGTCCACCACCTGGGTAAAACCGGCCTCGTTGTTCACTGCCTTGACGTCCAGCGGCTCACCCGCCTTGACGCTGCCAAGGATCCGGTACTGGGTGCCCGGACCATTGTGAATAAAGGTAAAGATGTTGTCTGAAACATAGCGGGTATCGGCCAGTGCCTGTTGGGCACACAAGCAGATCAGGATCCCGAGAAGGGCGCGCATGGTCGATCGGTTCTCTTCGTTTGGTTAGGTGACTGGCGAATGTTAAGCCGCCGGCGGGTCAAAGGACAAGCAAAGAAAAGGGCTCCCCCCCGAGCTGAGAGGTGGCTCGCAACTTGTCTCTATCGCGACGCGACCATTCCGGACGCCGCTGCCTATTTCTGTTTCAGTGCCTTCACTTCGGCCCGCAGGGCTCGCAGCTCCTGCAACAACAGATCCTGCTGTGCGCTCTGGTGATGGCGCCACTTCTCCAGCTCCGCATCCCCCCGTCCCGGCTGCAGGAACAGGCTGGCCATGAAACCGCTGATGGCACCAAACAGACCGACCCCGAATAGGATCAGCAGGCTGGCGACGAAGCGTCCCTCCTCCGTCTTGGGCACCAGATCGCCATACCCCACGGTGGAGAGGGTCACCAGCGTCCACCAGAAGGCATCGTAGGGAGTCTGGATCTGGCTGCCGGGCTGGCCCGACTCGACCCAGTACATCACCCCTGACCCCACCCCCAGCAGCAGGAAGAACAGGAACAGGATGCCGGAGAGGGTGGTCTCGTTGCGCTCGCGGCGAAACATGGCCAGCAGATCCGGCTGATCCCGCAGCAGCTGGTAGATCCGCCACAACTGGATGAGCCGGGCCCAGCGCAGCTGCTCCACCATGGGCAGACTGCCCGGCAGATAGAACCAGTTGGCCTTGAAGAAGGCCATCCGGTCGGGGGCCCGGATCCAGCCATAGGCGAAGTGACCGAGGAAGAAGTAGCAGATCAGGCTGTCGACGTCATAGAAGAGCTGCAGGGTCTGGGGGGCCAGGGTTTGATGACCCCACCAGCGGGCCGTGACCAGCACAACCGAGATCACCGACAGAAACGCCATCAACAGATCCATGGCGCGTAGATGAGTTAAGTGATGGCGCATACATTTTCCCACTTTAGGCACGGTGCGAATTAATAAAAAGGAAGATAATGCCGATAGTCCTGAGGACAAAGGAAAACCGGTCATTAAAAGGAGAAATATTATGCAGTTAAACCCGCTGGAGAGGCGAATGAGCAATATCCGGCTGGTACCCAAAGTGGTACTGCTCATGGTGTTCAGTACTGTGTTGCTGCTGATCAAGCTCTGGTTCGACGCCAGCAATCTGGAAACCACCCTGCTCAGCGAAGGGATCGCCCCCGACAAGGCAGACACCATCGCCAACAGCCTGCTCTGGACCGGGCTGATGGAGACCGCCATCATGGGGCTGGTCTTCGTGGTACTGCTGCTGACCGGCTCGCGCCTGATGGTCAAGCAGGTGCACTATCTGGTGGGCCTGCTGGAACGCTTCGCCCGCAAGGATCTGAGCCACCGGGTGCTGCTCAAGTCCCGTGACGAATTCGGCGACATCGCCAAAGCGGTGGCCCACTCCCAGGAGAACCTCAAGGAGGTGTTCGGCACCCAACGCGTCGCCTGCAAGGAGCTCAACGACATCGCCTCCCAGGTGACCCTCTGCATGGAGGAGGCCAACGAGGCCATCAGCGAGGAGTTCACCCAAATTGAGCAGCTGGCCAGCGCCATGAGCCAGATGGTGGGTGCCATCCGCGAGGTGGCCGCCCATGCAGAGCAGGCCTCCCACGCCACCGCCGAAACCAGCCAGCTGGCGGAAGAGGGGAGCCGCTGCGTGGCTGCCACCGTCAACACCATCGACACCCTCTCCGGCAACATTCAACGCTCCTCCACCGTGGTCAACCAGGTGGAACAGGGGGTCGATCAGATAGGTTCAGTGGTCGACACCATTCGCGGCATCTCGGAGCAGACCAACCTGCTGGCGCTGAACGCCGCCATCGAAGCCGCCCGCGCCGGTGAGGCGGGCCGTGGCTTCGCGGTGGTCGCCTCCGAGGTACGGGAGTTGGCCAACCGGGCCCAGGCCGCCACCGTCGAGATCCAGAAGATGATCGAACAGTTGCAGGGCAATGCCCGCCAGGCGGCCGAGCTGATGGCCCAGAGCGTGCAGCAGGCCGACAAGGGGGTGGAGCAGGTGACCCAGGCCGGCGACCAGCTCGCCACCATAGTGCAGCGGGTACAGGGGGTGGCCGACATGAACCGCCAGATCGCCGCCGCCTCCGAGCAGCAGAGCTCGGTGGCCGAGGAGATGAGCGGCAACCTGGAGCAGGTCAAGCAGGTGGTGGAGGGTTCCGTCGTGGTACTGCGCGAGCTGCAGGAGGCCTCCGAACTGGTGGAGCGCCACAGCCAGACCCTGGATACTCATATTCAGGCCTTCAAGCTGGCCTGACGGGCGTCATCTCACAGACAGGAAGAGATGAGCCAGCCCCTGGACAGCACTCATCATCCAGGCCCTCAAACTGGCCTGACACAGGGCCGCTGTTGTTGAACGCCGCAATCCGGTTAGACTGGAAGGCCCCCACGAGGGGCCTTTCTTTTTTCATCGCGGCAAGGAGCCAGGATGCAGACCACAGAACTTGCGCTTGAAATCAGCGCCGACCAGGGACGACTCGACCTGCCGCTGATCCACCGCTTCTTGTCTGAAGAGGCCTACTGGTGTCGCGGCATTCCCCTTGCCACCCTGCAGCGGGCCATCAACCATTCGCTCTGCTTTGGCGGCTACCTCGGCGGCCAGCAGGTCGCCTTCGCCCGGGTCATCACAGACCGCGCCACCTTCGGCTATCTGGCCGACGTGTTCGTGCTGCCTGAGTATCGCGGCCGCGGCTACAGCAAGGCACTGGTGGCAGCCATACTCGACCATCCCGAGCTGCAGGGGCTGCGTCGCCTCTCCCTCGCCACCTCCGATGCCCACGGCCTCTACGCCGGTTTCGGCTTCGTGCCGCCCGCCAGCCCCGGCAGCCTGATGGAGATCTACCACCCCGATATCTACCAGCGCACCTGAATGGCCGGCTGCCGATAATTCCCGCCGGATCATGCTTCTCGCCCCTGCGCTGTGACGCGGGGGCCCGACAGTGCTAGATTGGCAGCCAGCTTTTTATCCGGCAGTTTCGTTAATCACAAGGACGGCAACCGTGGCCCAGCACTCTCCCTCTTTCTCCGCCTTCTCCCCCCTGCTGCAGGAGCTGGCCCAGCGCCACTGGCAACGGCTGACTGAACTGGCCCCCGACTACGGCACGCAACCCGAGCCGGTGCGCCAGACTCTGCTGACCCTGCTCGGTCTCTCCGATTTTGTCGCCGACTCTCTCTTCAAACAGCCGGAGTTGCTGACCGAGCTGCTCGCCTCAGGAGATCTGGATCAGGCCGAGCGCTGGCCCGCCTACCAACGCGATCTGGCCGCCCTGCTGGCCGAGGTGGACGACGAGGAGGCGCTCAAGCGCATCCTGCGCCAGTTCCGCCGCAGCCGCATGCTGGTGATCGCCTGGCGCGAGCTGCTGGGCCACGCCGAAGTGGAAGAGAGCTTTATCCACCTCACCAAACTGGCGGATGCGCTCATCTGCTCTGCCCGCGACTGGCTCTACGCCAAGCAGTGTGGCGAGCTGGGCACCCCGATGGATGGCAACGGCAACCCGCAGCCGCTGCTGATCCTCGGCATGGGCAAGCTCGGCGGTGGCGAGCTCAACTTTTCCTCGGACATCGACCTTATCTTCACCTTCCCCGAGAACGGCTACACGGTCGGCGGGCGGCGCGAGCTCGCCAACCAGCAGTTCTTCATCAAGCTGGGCCAGCGCATCATCAACGCCCTGCACCAGAGCACGGTCGACGGCCAGGTATTTCGAGTCGACATGCGGCTGCGCCCCTTTGGCGACGCGGGGCCGCTCGCCATCTCGTTTGCCGCCATGGAGGATTACTACCAGCATCACGGTCGCAACTGGGAGCGTTACGCCATGGTCAAGGCGCGGGTGCTGGGGCCCCAGTGCGAACATGCGGTGGAGCTGGCCGAGATGCTGCGCCCCTTCGTGTTTCGCCGCTATATCGACTTTGGCGTCATCGACGGCCTGCGCCAGATGAAGGCGATGATCGCCGCCGAGGTGCGTCGCAAGGGGCTGGAGGGCAACATCAAGCTGGGGGCTGGCGGCATTCGCGAGGTGGAGTTCATCGCCCAGGCGTTGCAGCTTATTCGCGGCGGTCGTGAACCTGCGCTGCGGGTGCGCCATCTGCCGGAAGCGCTGGCCGCCATTGCCCGGTGCGGCGCCCTCGAATCCGGCCATTGCGACCGCTTGCTGGATGCCTATCGCTTCCTGCGCCGGGTCGAGAACATATTGCAGGAGATCGGCGATCAGCAGACCCAGACCCTGCCCACCGAGGAGCGGGATCGCCAGCGACTCGTCGCCGCCCTCGGCTTTACGGACTGGGGTGCCTTCATGGCTCATCTGGATGAGGAGATGGCGGCCGTCCATCAGGAGTTCGCCGCCGTGGTGGGGGAAGAAAAAGAGGCACCCGCCCATCTGGAGCAGCTCTGGCTCGATCTGTGGCGCACCGAGCTCGACGCCGCCGAGCTGGAAAAACTGCTGACCGCGCAGGGGGTGGCCGAGCCCGCCCCGCTCTGCGCCGCGCTGCTGCGTTTCAAGGAGGAGTACAAGCGCCGTCAGGTTGGCCCGCAGGGGCGCATCGCGCTGGACTGGCTGATGCCGGAGCTACTGCGACTGGTGGTGGCCAGCGAGCAACCTGCCCGCCTGTTCGAGCGGGTGTGCGAGCTGCTGACCCGCATCTTCACCCGTAGCGCCTATCTGCAGCTGCTGGCGGAGAACCCGGGCGCCCTGCGCCAGCTGGTGCGGCTCTGCGATGCCAGCCACCTGGTGAGCGAGCAACTGGCCCGCTACCCGATTTTGCTGGACGAGCTGCTCGACCCGCAGCACCTCTACCACCCCACTCCGCTCGATCAGTACAAACCCCAGCTGCGCCAGTTCCTGCTGCGCATCCCCGAAGAGGATGTGGAGCAGCAGATGGAGGCGCTGCGCCAGTTCAAGCAGGTGCAGCTGCTGCGCATCGTGGCGGCCGACATCGCCGGCGCCCTGCCGCTGATGAAGGTGAGCGACCACCTCACCTGGCTGGCGGAGGCGATCACCGAGGAGGTGGTCAATCAGGCCTGGGCCCAGATGAGCGAGCGTTACGGGGTGCCGCCCGAGGTGGCGGTGAGCGGCCAGCGCGGCTTTGCGGTGGTGGCCTACGGCAAGCTGGGCGGCATCGAGCTCGGCTACGGCTCCGATCTCGACCTGGTGTTCCTGCACGGCGGTGACCCCAACAGCTACACCGACGGGCGCAAGCCCATCGACAGTCGCCAGTTCTACCTGCGTCTGGCCCAGCGGATCCTGCACCTGTTCAGCACCCGCACCCCCTCCGGCATCCTCTACGAGATCGACATGCGGCTGCGCCCCTCCGGCGACTCTGGCCTGCTGGTCTCATCGCTGTCGGCCTATGAGCTGTATCAGCAAAACGAGGCCTGGACCTGGGAGCATCAGGCGCTGGTGCGGGCCCGTCCGATTTATGGCGATGAGGCGGTGATCGCCGAGTTTGCCCGCATCCGCCGCGCCGTGCTGGCCAAGGAGCGCGAGCTGCCGACCCTGGCCCGCGAGGTGCGCGAGATGCGCCACAAGATGCGGGATCACCTGCTCAAAGCCGGTGCCGGCGAGTTCGATCTCAAGCAGTCCCCCGGCGGCATGGTGGACATCGAGTTTATCGCCCAGTATCTGGTGCTGGCCCATGCCTGCGGCGAACCCGATGCCCTCACTCGCTGGTCCGATAACGTGCGCATCTTCGACGAGTGCGTGCTGGCGGGAGTGCTGACCCTGGAGCAGGCGGAGGGGCTCAAGCACGCCTATCTGGAGATCCGCAACCTCGGCCATCGCCTCAACCTCTCGGAGGTCTCCCGCAAGGTGGGGGACGACCAGTTGCTGGCCGAACGAGGCCATGTGCTGGCGGTCTGGCAACAGCTGCTGGGGGAGTAAACAGAAGGGGCGCCGAGGCGCCCCTTTTAATTGCTCTTTGCGACAATGAGCCAAATATTCTTCACATAAAACTCAATAGCGGTGAGCTAGATCCTGTTTCAGGCATACAATCCTTGGAATCGTATGGCACTTTGCTGAATATAAGCAGAGGTTATGGGTATCCAGTCTCCATTATTCAGCCCGAAAATGATGGAGGGGAATATAGCGTTAAAAAGTACCACCTTGCTGCCATACAGAGAGGAAGAAATGGATTTTTCAGAACAGCTACAGAGTCTATCCAAAAAAATTGCGCAACAAGCATCGATGATCACTACTGAAGAAGCGACCAAAAATGCCTTTGTCATGCCATTTCTCAATCGTGTTCTCGGTTATGATGTCTTTGACCCCACCGAGGTAATCCCCGAGTTCACCGCAGATACCGGTATCAAAAAGGGAGAAAAGGTTGACTATGCCATTCTGAAGGATGGCCAGATTCAAATTCTGGTTGAATGTAAAAAATACAGTGAAAAGCTGTCTGCAAAACACTCAGGCCAACTCTTTCGTTATTTCTCGGTCACCAATGCCAGAATTGGCATTCTCACCAATGGTGCTCAGTATGAATTTTATACCGACCTGGATGCACCAAATAAAATGGATGAAAAGCCATTTCTTACATTGGATCTTGAGGACATAGATGAGCATGTCGTTCCTGAGGTATTAAAACTGACTAAAACCGCCTTCGATGTTGAGTCCGTTGTTGATGCTGCAGGAGAACTTAAATATCTTAGCCAGATCAAAAAACTACTTGCCGAGCAATTTGCTTCTCCAGAAGAGGATTTCGTCAAATTCTTTGCATCTCGTATTTATGATGGCGTACTGACAGCCAGGGTTAAACAGTCGTTCACCGATATCAGCAAGAAAGCACTGAACCAATTCCTCAACGATAGCATCAATGCAAGATTGAAGTCTGCAATAGGTAATAGTGTCAGTACTTCAACTGTCTCATCAATCTCAGAGAACGATCTGCCTGGTGACAACAGCGAAAATGATAACAATAAAGAAAAATCCAGAGTAGACACCACTATTGAAGAAATGGAAGCGTTCAATGTGGTTAAAGCAATACTCAGGCAGCAATTTGATGTCGCCAGGATTGCCCCCAGGGATACCCAAAGTTATTTTGGAATCCTGCTGGATGACAATAACCGGAAACCACTTTGCAGATTACATTTTAACTCTCGCCAAAAATATATAGGCCTGTTTGATGCGGAAAAGAAAGAAACTCGACATCCGATTGGCTCAATAGATGAGATTTTCACTTTTGCAGATCAACTGCTTCATACTACAGCCGTCTACGAATAATCCTGCTATCAGGGGGAGAGACCTCCCCCTTCACTTCACTTCACTTCACTATAGAGTGCCTGTCACTGATTCAGGCCGGGCCGTGATCCATCACCGTCTCCACCAGCACCTTGTTGAAACGCAGATAATCCTCCTTGTCGAGCGGGGCCGGATAGCTCAGCACCCGCAGCGCATGTCCCTCGCAATCTGGCTGATAGGGCGGGTGCACGTGGTCATGATCGCTCAGACAAAAACCCAGCCCCTGATAGAAGCGCAGCCGTCGAAGGGAAACCTCGTCCTCTGGCGGATCTATCTCCAGGATGACGGGCCGCCCCGCCGTCTCGCAGAAGGCGGCAAGCAGGCGTGAGCCGTGGTTCTGGCCGCGCAGGGCGGGGTTGATGGCCAGATGCTCGATGTAGATCTGCTCACCGCAGTCCCACCAGAAGATAAAGCCGAGCAGCTGCTCGCCCTGATAAAAGAGCTGACAGTGAAAGCGGGAGTCTCCCATCTTGCGTTGCTGATGCTGCGGCTGGCGCTGTTCATAGCGGGGAAAGCTGCTGCCGTAGATCTGCCAGACCAGTGGCCAGTCCGGATGGGATATCTCTCTTGCGATTTCACTTCGACTCATTCATCTGCTCCTTGGTAAAACCACAGTGATACCATCTTTATCCGGCCCAAACACCCCTCTCTTTCACTACCGGCGCGTCCCCGCCTCCCGGCCAAAACGCACAGAGCCCGCACGGGGCAGGCTCTGCATGGCGATAAAACAACAGGGCTAGGCTATTTGAACAGGCCCTTGAGCAGCTGATCGGCCACCCCCTTCACCCCTTCGTTGTCGGCCTTGTCACCCAGCAGCTTCTTGAGACCGCGCTCGGCCTCCTTGCGGGCCTTCTCCTCCAGCAGCTTGTTGTTGCTGAGCAGTGCCTTCACATCGAGCCGGTAGCTCGGCGCCTGCCAGTGGCCGCCGATACGCACAGGTATGGTGATGTCCTTGAGCTCATCCACCGTCTTGCCCCCCTGCCCCTTGCTGCTCTCCACCACGGAGGTGAGGAACAGGAAATCGAGGGTCTCCGGCACCAGAGCGGTCTGGCCCTGCCCCTTCACCCGCAGAGCGGGGGCGAACAGCTGGATGTCGTCGCTCTGGGCGACCCCGTCGGCAATCCGGAAGCTGGCGGTGAGGGCGCTGAAGTCGGTCTTGCGCGCCTCCTTCACCTGATCCGCCCCCTTGCCGGTCAGGGTGGCCCGCGCCTCGCGGATCATCTCCGCCAGGTTGATGCCGTGCAGGGCGCCATCGCTCAACTTGAGGTTCACCTTGCCCTGCATCCGGCTGCGCAGCGCCAGTTCGGAGAGGCCGGCTCCCTGCACTTCGACCTCGAGATCCCCCTTGCCCTCCAGCAGATCGGTCTGGGCCAGGGTCTGCAGCAGCGGCCGCACATCGACCCCCTGTACCCGCTTGTGGGCCTGATAGCGAGCCGGCTTTTGCCGCGCATCGAGCACGCCGCTGGCGGTCACCTTGCCACCGGCCACGCCGGCGCTGAACTGCTTGAGGGTGAGCTGGCCACCGGCCAGGGCGAGCTGCAGGTCGACGGCGTTCAGATCCAGCCCTTTCAGTCGCACACTGCCCAGCTGCAACCGGCCGGCCAGATCAACCGACTTGAGGGCGGTCAGATCCGGTTCGGCCGT
Source organism: Aeromonas sp. FDAARGOS 1408 (assembly GCF_019048665.1). Lineage (NCBI taxonomy): Bacteria > Pseudomonadati > Pseudomonadota > Gammaproteobacteria > Aeromonadales > Aeromonadaceae > Aeromonas > Aeromonas sp. FDAARGOS 1408. The sequence continues at coordinate 3,355,370 of NZ_CP077394.1, forward strand.
GGAGAGCGCCTTGGCGGCGGGTGCGGCAGCCTGCGCCGTCGTCCCGGCCGGGGCTGCAGCGCCCGAACTGGCCGCGGCGGGTGCAGTCTTGGCCGGCTGACCGAGCCAGCCGTCAAGGTCGAGCTTCTCCCCCTTGAGGTCGAATTCCACCCTGGGCACGGCGCCCAGCTGCACGCTGCCGTTGCCGCTCAGCAGGGCGTCATCCACCCCCATCACCAGGTTGGTCAGGATCACGTTCTGCTTGTCGAGCTCGGCACGGGCAAAGCCCGCCAGCTTCACCTGCAGTTGCGGACGTGGCAGGGCGTCACCACTGAGCTTGGCGGCCAGCACGGCATCCGACACCTCCAGCAGTTGCCGGTTCTCGTCGAGGCGCGCCTTGAGAGTACCCTCCAGGGTGCCGGCCAGGGTCGGCTTGTCCGCCGTTCCCTGGGCGCCCTGCAAGTTGAGCGTGAGGCTGCTCCACTCCCCCAGCGCCAGCCGGTCGGCCTTGAGGGAGAAGGCGTCGAGCCGCTGCACCGGATCCTTCAGGCTCCCCTCCAGGCTGAGATCCTTGAGCTCGCTGCGGCTCTCATCCTGGGCCAGCTTGAGCTGGGCCTGCCCCTTGAGATCAAATGCCAGCTCCCCCTGGGCCCCCTTGGCGGCCAGGGTCACCGGCACCCACTGATCCACCACCAGCTGGCCCAGGTTCAGATCCAGCTGTTCGAGGCGGGAGACTGTGCCGTTGCGATCATCCTGCAGCAGGGCGCTGGCCTGTTGCAGCTCCACCCCTTGCAGGCTGATCTGCCAGGGCTGCTTGTCACTGGCGGCCGGGGCAGCCGGCTGACTCTCGCCCGTCGGCGAGGCATCCGCCCCCTGTTTGGTCGTCTTGATGAGATCGCTCAGGTTGGAGCTGCCGTCAGCCTTGGTCTGGATAAACAGGTGGGCGCCGCTCAGGGTCACCTTGCCTATCTCAAGCCGGTGGGAGAGCAGCGGCAGCAGGCCCACCGAGGCCTCCCCGCGCTCGAAGCGCACGAGGTCGGGCTCGGCGAAACCGGCGGGGTTGCGCAGCGCCACCTTCTCGAGAGAGAGGCCGAGGCTTGGCCAGAAGCGCCAGCCGATCGCCCCCTCCATCACCAGCTCGCGGCCGGTACTCTTGCGCACCTGCTCCACCAGCTGAGGCTTGAACTGATTGGGGTCGATGAGGGACATCAGGGCGGTGATGGCCACCACGGCCGCCAGCGCCAACCCCAGCAGGATGTAGATGATCTTCTTCACGATGGACTCCTTGAATGCGGATCTTGTGACTGACTATACCACCGGGGGGATAACAGATGGGGCCCGTCTGCCAAAACAGGCCAGCGGCGAGACAGGGATGGTCGCAGGTCGGCGTTCAAACGCGCGGCAATGAAAAGGGCCCCGCAGGGCCCTGATGATAGTGGATGGTGGATGGCTGACGCCCCTCTCGCCCGGATCAAGGTTGACGCGGCAGCTCCCGGTAGCCCATCTCGTACAGGGTGAAGGCATAGATGTCCGCACTCTGCTCAATCAGCTTGGCCACCGGCGTACCCGCCCCGTGCCCGGCATTGGTCTCGATGCGGATGAGCTGGGGATGGGGGCCGGCATCGTCGGCCTGCAGGGTGGCGGCAAACTTGAAGGAGTGAGCCGGCACCACCCGATCGTCGTGGTCCGCCGTGGTCACCATAGTCGAGGGGTAGCTGACCCCGGGTCGGACGTTGTGCAGCGGCGAGTAGCCCTTCAGGTAGTCGAACATGGCCTCGCTGTCGGCGCTGGTGCCGTAGTCATAGGCCCAGCCCGCCCCGGCGGTGAAGGTGTGGTAGCGCAGCATGTCGAGCACCCCCACCGCCGGCAGGGCGACCCGCATCAGATCCGGCCGCTGGGTCATCACGGCCCCCACCAGCAGACCGCCGTTGGAGCCACCGCGGATCGCCAGCCGGTCGGTGCGGGTGTAGCCCTCGGCCTTGAGGTACTCGGCCGCCGCGATGAAGTCGTCGAACACGTTCTGTTTGTTCTGCTGGGTGCCCGCCAGGTGCCAGGCCTGGCCGTACTCACCGCCCCCGCGCAGGTTGGCCACCGCATAGACGCCCCCCAGATCCAGCCAGTTGGCCACCGACACGCTGAAGCTCGGAGTCAGGCTCACGTCGAAGCCGCCATAGCCGTAGAGGATGGTCGGGTTGCTGCCATCGAGTTTCAGCCCCTTGCGGTAGCTGATGATGAGCGGCACCCGGGTGCCGTCCTTGCTCTGGTAGAAGCGCTGCTCGGAGACGTAATCCTCTGGCTTGAACGGCGCCGCCGAGGCGCGATAGAGGCTGATGGCGCCGCTCTTGGGCTCGAACCGGTAGAGTGTGGGCGGCTGGGCATAGTTCTCGAAACCGAAGTAGAGGGCAGGATCATCGTGCTTGCCGTTGAAGCCGCTGACGCTGCCAAGGCCGGGCAGCGCCACCTCGCGCACCCGCTTGCCCTCGTAGTCGAACTGCTCGACCCGGGCGGTGGCATCCACCATGTACTCGGCAAACAGATAGCCGCTGCCGCTGTGCACCGTCAGCACCTGCTGACGCTCGGGGATAAGGTCGCGCCAGTGGGCCGGCCCCGGGTTGGCGGCATCAACCGTCACCAGCCGGCGGTTGGGGGCGTCCCTGTTGGTCAGCAGGTAAAGGGTGCTGCCCTTGTTGTCCACCAGGCTCACATCCGCGTCCAGATCCCCCTGCACCGTCAACAGCGGCGCGTTCTCCTGGCTCAGATCCTTCACATAGAGGCGGTTGCCGGAGGTGGAGTTCGCCGCCGAGATGAGCAGGAAGCGGTCATCCTCGGTGACGGTCGCCCCCACGTAGCGGTGGTGCTGGGCCGGGATGGCGCCGAACACCAGCCGGTCATCCTGCTGCGCCGTGCCGAGCCGGTGGAAATAGACCTTGTGCTGATCGGTCCTGGCCGACAGCTCGCTGCCGTCGGGCTTGTCGTAGCTCGAGTAGAAGAAGCCCTCGTTGCCAAGCCAGCTGATGCCGCTGAACTTCACATCCTTGAGGGGCGCCTCTAGCGGCTGCTTGCTCTGTACGTCCATCAGGTGGATCTCGCGCCAGTCGCTACCCGCCAGCGACAGCGAGTAGGCCAGGATGCGGCCATCGCGGGAGAAGCTCAGCTGATCCAGTGCCGTGGTGCCGTCGGGGCTGAGGGTATTGGGATCGAGGAACACCTCGGCCGGCTTGCCCTCCTGCTGGCGCCACAGCACGTTCTGGTTCTGCAGTCCGTCGTTCTTGAAGAAGTAGTGGTAGCGCCCCTCGCGAAACGGCGCCCCCTCCTTGGCGTAGTTCCAGGAAGCGGCCAGCTTCTCCTTGATAGCGGCGCGATACGGGATCTGTGCCAGATAACCCTGGGTCACTGCATTCTGGGCCTTGACCCAGGCTTCGGTCTCGGGGCTGCGGTCATCCTCCAGCCAGCGATAGGGGTCGGCCACGGCCTGACCGAAGTAGTGATCCACCTGCTCACCCTGGCGGGTGACGGGGTAGTGAAGGCGCGCTTTCCCTGACATGGCATCCTCTCTGGTTGGCTGGCCGCTGCACGCACAGAGCAGTGACAGGGCCAGCAGGCTGACAATCGCTCGCATCGATGCGGCTCCCTGCAATTTCGGTGAAGCGGGCAGGTTAGCAAAGAGTGCCGGATGGCCCAACCCCCCAGCGGGTGACCAGGCAACATGAGCGGGAAACCGCCACAACCCGGATAAATCGGAGTCATATGAATTTTTTCGCTTAGGTTTGCCAGTTTATTTTGTTTGTTATCCGGCACTTGGGTCACAGGATGGAATAAGCGACTGACCATCTCGACTCATTCAGGATAAAGCATGCCGTACAGCTACCTATCACATCTGCGTTGCAGCAAGACCGGCGAGGTTGTGGATGCCGATCAGCCCCAGCAGCTGAGCCCGGTCGGCGCCCCCTTGCTGGCCAGCTACGACCTCGAGGCCCTGAAGCAGGCCTGGCATCCGGCCGCCCTGCTGGGTCGCCCCGCCAGCCTGTGGCGCTACCACGAGCTGCTGCCGGTGCGCGACCCCGCCCAGGTGGTCACCCTGGGGGAAGGCTTCACCCCGCTGTTGCCGCTGCCGCGCCTCGGCAAGCAGGTCGGCATTCCGGATCTCTGGATGAAGGATGAGAGCCTCACCCCCACCGGCTCTTTCAAGGCCCGCGGCGCCGCGGTCGGCGTCTCCCGCGCCCGTGAACTCGGCGTCACCCACTTCGCCATGCCCACCAACGGCAACGCCGGTGCGGCCTGGGCACTTTACGGCGCCCGCGCCGGCTTGCTCAGCACCATAGTCCAGCCGCAGGCGGCCCCCGCCATCACAAGACTGGAGAGCGCCCTGGCCGGTGCCCGCCTCTATCTGGTGGACGGCCTCATCAGCGACGCCGGTCGCCAAGTGGCCGAGGCGGTGGCCGAGCAGGGGCTGTTCGATGCCTCCACCCTCAAGGAGCCCTATCGCATCGAGGGCAAGAAGACCATGGGGTTTGAAATCGCCGAGCAGCTCGGCTGGACCCTGCCGGACGTGATCCTCTACCCCACCGGCGGCGGCGTCGGTCTCATCGGCATCTACAAGGCGCTGCGGGAACTGCAGGAGCTGGGCTGGGTGCAGGGGCCGCTGCCGCGCCTGGTGGCGGTGCAGGCGAGCGGCTGCGCCCCCATCGTCCAGGCCTGGCAGCAGGGGGAGCGCGAATCGCGCTTCTGGCCCGACTCCCAGACCTTGGCGTTCGGCATCAACGTGCCCAAGGCGCTGGGGGATTTTCTGGTGCTGGACGCCCTCTATCGCACCGAGGGCTGCGCCGTCGCGGTGGAAGATGGCGCCATCCAGCGCGAGCTGCGTCAACTCGCCTCCCAGGAGGGCTGCTTCGTCTGCCCGGAAGGGGCGGCCGCCTTCGCCGCCGCCCGCCAGCTGCGGGAAGCGGGCTGGATCCAGGGGGGCGAGCGGGTGGTGGTACTCAACACTGGTGCCGGCATCAAGTACCCGGACGCCATCACGGTCGTGCCCCAGCGGCTGCGCCGCGACGGGAGGATCCCGGCATGAGCTTCGACTGGTCTTTTGTCCTCACCACCCTGCCGGCGTTCGGCCAATCGGTCTGGGTCACCTTGCAGCTCGGCGCCATCGTGATCCTCACCTCGCTCGCCGTGGCGCTGCTCAATGTGACGCTGCAAAGCCTGCATCGGCCCTGGCTGAACAGGGTGATCCGCGCCTATGTGGAGCTGGCCCGCAACACGCCGCTCTTGATCCAGCTGTTCTTTCTCTACTTCGGGCTGCCGGCGCTCGGTCTGTCGTTGTCGGGCTTTGCCACGGCGGTGATCGCCATGACCTTCCTCGGCGGCGGCTACCTGACCGAGGCGCTGCGGGCAGGCGTTCAGGCAATCCCCCCCAGCCAACTGGAGGCGGGGCGGGCCATCGGCCTCTCCCGCTGGCAACTGCTACGCCACGTGCAGCTGCCCCAGGCCTGGCTCGCCAGCCTGCCGGCGCTGTTTGCCAATTTCATCTTCCTCTTGAAAGAGACCACGGTGGCCTCGGCGGTGGCGGTGCCGGAACTGCTCTACACCACCAAGAACTACATCGCCCTCTACTACAAGACCTACGAGATGCTGGCGGTACTGACCTTGATGTGCGTGCTGATCTTTCTGCCGCTGTCGCTCGCCCTGCGCGTCGTTGAAAGGAGGCTGCAACATGGTCAGTTCGGTCACTGAATCGCTGATGCAGGCGAGGATCCCGATGTGGGCACTTACCTTCCTGCTGCCACCGTCACTCGTCACCGAGGCGCAGGAAAGGAGGGATCAATATGGTCAGTTCGGTCACTGAATCGCGGATGCGGACGAGGATCCTGATGTGGGCACTTATCTGCCCTCTACCACCGTCATTCACCATCCATGCACAAGAAAGGAGGGATCGCTATGGCCAGTCCGGTCACTGAACAGTTGACGCAGGCGCTGCCACTGCTGGCGGTGGGCGCGGGTCAGACCCTCGCCATCTCGCTGCTGGCCATCCTGTTAGCCACCCTGGGCGGGGTCGGTTACGGCGTGCTGGCCCAGCAAGGGGGAAGGCTGACGCGGGTAGTGTTGCGAGTCTATCTGGAGCTGTTTCGGGTGGTGCCCGTGCTGGTCTGGCTCTACCTCTTCTTCTTCGGGCTGCCGATCTTCTTTGGCCTGGATATCCCGGCCTTCTGGTGCGCCGTGCTGGTGCTGGCCCTGTGGGGCGCCAGCGAGGTGGGAGAGGTGGTGCGCGGCGGCCTCAACTCCCTCGCCCGTGGTCAGCAGGAGGCCGGCCTGGCGCTCGGGCTCTCCCGCTGGCAGCTCTATCGCCACGTGCTGCTGCCTCAGGCACTGCAACGGCTGACGCCGCCGACCATCAACATCTACACCCGCATCATCAAGACCAGCTCGCTGGCGGTGCTGATCGGGGTGGTGGAGGTGATCAAGGTGGGCCAGCAGATCATCGAGCGCACCTATGGCTCGCTGCTCATCTACGGTCTGCTGTTCCTGTTCTTTTTTCTGGTCTGCTATCCGCTCTCGCTCGCCTCGCGCCGGCTGGAGCAACAATGGGGTAATGCGGTATGACACCTCTGCTTGAGCTCAATGCTGTCAGCAAACAATTCGGCCAACACCGGGTACTGGATGAGGTCAGCCTCACTGTGCACGCCGGGGAAGTGATCGTCATCCTGGGGCCGAGCGGCTGCGGCAAGAGCACATTGCTGCGCACCCTCAACGGGCTCGAACCCATTCAGGGGGGCGAGATTCGCTTCGACGGAGAGTTGCTGGATGGCAATACCGACTGGCAGCGGCTGCGACAACGCATCGGCATGGTGTTCCAGAGCTATCACCTCTTCCCCAACCTGACGGTGCTGGAGAACGTGCTGCTCGGCCCCCTTCAAGTGCAAAAACGAGAGCGGCAGGAGGCCCTGCTGCAGGCGGAACAGCTGCTGACCCGCATCGGCCTGTGGGAGCGGCGCCACGACTATCCGCGCCAGCTCTCCGGCGGCCAGCAGCAGCGCATCGCCATCGTGCGGGCCCTGTGCATGAACCCGCAGGTGATGCTGTTTGACGAGGTGACCGCTGCGCTGGATCCCGAGATGGTGCAGGAGGTGCTGGAGGTGATCCGCGATCTCGCCGGCAGTGGCATGACCCTGCTCATCGTCACCCACGAGCTGGCCTTCGCCCAGGCGGTGGCGGATCGCATCGTCTTCATGGACGGCGGCCACATTCTGGAGCAGGCCGCCCCCCATCAATTTTTCGAGCACCCGCGCAGCCAGCGTGCCCGCCAGTTCCTCGCCAAGTTTTCTTATACAAATGTCATCAAACGAAAGGAGTCAGCATGAAAAAGATCACCTCGGTTCTGTTCAGTGCCCTGTTGGGACTGGGTCTCGCCAGCGGCGCCGCCCATGCGGCGGACGGCTCCCTCGCCAAGATCAAGGCGCGGGACAAACTCATCGTCGGCGTCTTCACCGACAAGCCCCCCTTCGGCTATGTGGACGAGAAGGGCAACTACGTCGGCTTTGATACCGATCTCGGTCGCCGTTTCGCCAAGGATCTGCTGGGGGACGAGAACAAGGTCGAGTTCGTGGCGGTGGAGCCCGCCAGTCGCATCCCCTTCCTGCAGAGCGACAAGGTGGATCTCATCCTCGCCAACATGACGGTGACCCCGGAGCGGCGGCAGGTGGTGGACTTCACCAACCCCAACCTCAAGGTCGCGGTGCAGGTGCTGGTGCCGGAGAAGAGCGCCGCCAAGGGGCTGAACGATCTCGCGGACAAGACCCTGATCGTCACCACGGGCACCACGGCCGACATCTGGCTGACCCGCAACCACCCGGAGTGGAAGGTGCTCAAGTTCGAGAAGAACACCGAATCCCTGCAGGCGCTGGCCCAGGGCCGTGGCGACGCCTATGCCCAGGACAACCTGGTGCTCTTCAGCTGGGCCAAGGAGAACCCGGGCTATCGGGTGTTGCCCGAGAAGTTGGGCTCGGAAGACCCCATAGCGCCGGCGGTGAAGAAGGGCAATATCGAGCTGCGTGACTGGGTCAACGACCGTCTCGCCAAGCTGGGGGAAGAGAAGTACCTGCTGAAACTCTACGACCAGTATGTGCGCGAACACTTAAGCGCCGATACCGATCCGAACGACGTGATAGTGGAAGGAGGCAAGTGGCAGGGCTGAACCTGCGAAGTGCTGAGAGTGTGATGTGTGTGAAATCTTGGTTCCGTTGGTCCGCAAACCGCAAGGTTTGACCTTTCAGGCGTCCCCCTCGGGTGGCGCCTTTTTTTCGCATGGGAAAAAGAACCGGGCCAGGGGCCCGGTTGAAAACCCGCGCAGAGCAGGCTGTGTCACGTCGATGACACGGTTCAGGCTGCCGGACTGACACGGGATGCCGTCCGGCCAATTCGCCGCGCCGCCGGGGGCGGGATGAGCCCTCGGCAACGCCGGCGAATGGGTTGGCGCAGCGGGCGCCGAAGAGAGTGCCTACTCCCGCTCCAGGGCGTGGATGGGGTCCATCCGCGCCGCCCGCCGCGCCGGGAAGAAGCCGAACAGCACGCCGATGAGGCTCGAGCAGAAGAAAGCCATCAGCACGGCGTCCAGGGAATAGCTCAGGGTAAACTGGCTGCTGAAGTGCTCGAACAAGACGCCGACCAGCAGGGAGAGCAGCACCCCGGCCGCCCCGCCCAACAGGCAGACCAGCACAGCCTCGATCAAGAACTGCTGCAGTATGTCGCCGGTTCTGGCCCCCACCGCCATCCGCACGCCGATCTCGCGGGTGCGCTCGCTCACCGACACCAGCATGATGTTCATCACCCCGATGCCTCCCACCACCAGGGAGATGAGCGCAATCATGGCGATCAAGAGAGTCAGGGTGGCATTGGTGCTGGTGATCGCCTGACGAATGCTGTCGGTGTTGAGCACGAAGAAATCCTGAGCGCCGTGACGCTCGCGCAGCAGGCGGCTGATGCCATCCTCGGCGGCGGCCAGCGCCACCTCGTCCTGCACCCGCACGCTGATGCTGCGCAGGTGGCTCTGGCCCAGCATCCGCGTCATGGCCGTGGTGTGGGGGATCCAGACATTGAGGTTCTCGTCGCTGCCAAAGCCGCTCTGGTTGCGGGCCACCACCCCGATCACCCGGCACGGCAGGCTACCCAGCAGGATCACCTGACCGAGCGGCGACTCCCCCGCGGCAAACAGGCGCGCCAGGCTGTTCTCGTCGATCACCACCTCCTGCGCCAGAGCGGCCACGCTGGTGGCATCGAACAGCATGCCTTGCAGCAGTCGATAGCCGCGCACCTGGAAGAACTGCTCCCCCACCCCGTTCACCGAACCCAGTACCGCCTGACTGCCCCGGCGCAGGGTGACGCTGGTGGCCAGGCTGGGGGTCACGCTGTGCACATAACCAAGTCCGGCGAGGGCGTCGGCATCCTCCACCCTGAGGGTCTGGACCGCCTCGGCCCGCCGATCGCCGAAGCCGCTGCCGGGGAAGATCTCCAGGGTGCTGGTGCCCATGGCATTGATATTGGCCAGTACCTGCTGCTGGGATCCGCGCCCGAGCGCCACCACAGACACCACGGCGGCGATGCCGATGATGATGCCGAGCATGGTGAGGAAGGTGCGCATGCGCTGGGCCTGCATGGCCAGCAGCGCCATCTTGAAGGCGGCGCCGAGCCGCCCGGCCAGACCGCCACGCGCCCCTTCGCCGACCCGGGACCCAATGTGCGCGGGAAGCGGCTGTGCCGGCTCATGACGACGATCGGCCACCACCTCGCCATCTTTCAGCTCGATGATCCGCTCGGCCTGCTCGGCGATCGCCATGTCGTGGGTCACGATCACCAGCGTATGCCCCTCGCGGTGCAGCCCATTCAATATGCCGAGCACCTCGGCCCCGCTCTGGCTGTCGAGGGCGCCGGTCGGCTCGTCCGCCAGGATCACCTGACCGCCGTTGATGAGGGCGCGGGCAATGCTGACCCGCTGCTGCTGGCCGCCGGAGAGCTGGCTCGGCTTGTAGTCGAGCCGGCTGCCGAGCCCGAGCCGCTGCAGCAGGCTCTCGGCCCGCGCCTTGCGCGCATCGCCGGCCAACCCGGCATAAAGGGCGGGCAGCGCCACGTTGTCGCGGGCACTGAGATCCCCCAGCAGGTGGTAGCGCTGAAAGATGAAGCCGAAGTGCTCGCGGCGCAGGGTCGCCAGCGCATCGGCCGCCAGCCGGCTCGTCTCCCGTCCGGCCACCCGGTAGTCACCCTCGCTCGGCTGATCGAGGCAGCCCAGAATATTGAGCAGGGTTGACTTGCCGGAGCCGGAGGCGCCGACGATGGCCACCATCTCGCCCCGCGCTATGGTCAGGTCGATGCCCTTGAGCACCTCGACGCGCCGCTCCCCGTCGCCAAAATGGCGGCGGATACCGCTCAGTTGCAGCAGTGGTTCTCTCATCATCACATCCCCATGGGCGGACCCATCCGCCCGCTCTGCTGGTGCTGGGCCGTCAACTGGCTCACCACCACGGCCTCCCCCTCCGCCAGCCCGTCCAGGATCTGGGCATCCACCTTGTTGTTGAGGCCGACCTTCACCTGCCGCCATTGCGGGCGACCGCCCTCATCCACCACCTGTACCCGCCCCTCGCTCAGGGCGATGGCCGGGATCACCAGGGCGTTGCGTTCGGTCGCCAGCACAATGTGCACCTGGGCCGTCATGCCGATGCGCAGGGCCCGCTGCGGATTTTCCACCTCGAACAGGCCGTTGTAGTAGACGGCCGTGCTGGTCGAACTGCTGCTGGTCGTGTCGTCGTTGATGGTGTCGGGGGCGGGCTCGATGGCGCGCAGGCTGGCCTGGTAGCGCCGCTCGGGCGCTCCCAGCACGGTGAAATAGCTGGGCAGTCCTGTCTTCACCCTGATCACGTCCGCCTCCGAGATCTGCGCCTCCACCGTCATGGTGTCGAGCCGCGCCACCTTGACCATGGTCGGGGTACTCTGCACCGCGTTGACCGTCTGCCCCTGCTCCACCGGGATCGCCACTATGGTGCCCGCCATGGGGGAGACGATGCGGGTGTAGCCCAGATTCACTTTGGCGATATCGACCGCGATGCGGGCCTGCACCGCCTGCGCCGTCAACGCCCGGATGTCGGCACGGGTGGCCGTCAGGGTCGCCTCCGCGCTGTCGTAGTCGGCCTGACTGCCCAATCCCCGAGCCAGCACCTTGCGCTGACGCTCGAAGACCAGCTGGTTGTTGCGCAGAGTTGCCCGGCGCGAGGCCAGCTGGGCCTGCACGTTGTCGAGGGCGGCTTCGGCATCTTTGAGGGCGTTCTGCTGGGTGAGATCGTCGATCTCGACCAGCAGATCGCCCTGCTTCACCTCGTCCCCCAGTGCCACATGCAGCGCCTTGATCTGCCCCGATACCTGGGCCCCCACACTCACCAGCTTCTGGGCCTGCAGGGTGCCGTCGGCCAGCACGCTCTGCTCCAGATCCCGCCGCTCGACCGAAGCCGTGATATAGGCGGCTGCCGGCGCCGCCGTGGAAGGCAGCCACAGCCAGCCGGCGCCGAACAGCAGCAGGGCGGGCAGCAGCAGGCGAACAACGAGAAGACGGACAGGGGTCATCGCGGATATCCTTGGCTAAAACAGAGGATGAAACAGACCCGGGCAATCTACTCCAATGTCCGGTTAAGCCTCTTGCAGGGCAGTGTAAGGATTGCGTAAAAGCAGCTGTCAGGCGGAGACGGACACGGGAAAATGGCGCCAACCCGAGACGGAGAAGAGCGATGAAGATCCTGCTGGTGGACGATGATCTGGAGCTTGGCACCATGCTGAGCGAATACCTGGGCGGCGAAGGCTTTGCCACCACCCATGTGCTGACCGGCAAGAGCGGCGTGCAGCACGCCCTCTCCGGCAACTATGCCGCCGTGGTGCTCGACATCATGCTGCCCGACTTGAACGGCAGCGAGGTGCTCCGCCAGATCCGCCGCGACAGCCGGATCCCCGTCATCATGCTCACCGCCAAGGGGGACAATATCGATCGGGTGATCGGGCTCGAGATGGGGGCCGATGACTATGTGCCCAAACCCTGCTACCCGAGGGAACTGGTGGCCAGGCTGAGGGCCGTGCTGCGCCGGGTCGAGCCTGCCCCCGCCAATCCGGGCAAAGAGCAGGGCCTGCGCCTTGGCGAGCTGGTGCTCTCCCCCGCCACCCGTCAGTGCCACTGGCAAACGCAGCCGCTGGAGCTGACCGCCACCGAGTTCAACCTGCTGGAGCTGCTGCTGCGATCGCCGGAGCGGGTGGTCAGCAAGGATGAGCTCTCCCTGCATGGGCTGGGCCGCCCACGCGAGCCCTATGATCGCAGCGTCGACGTGCACATCTGCAACATCCGCCAGAAGCTGCAGGCCCTGGCGGGGGACGCCATCGGCATCGAGACGGTGCGCAGCATAGGATACCGGCTGGCATGATCCTCAAGGGGCGCCTGTTCTGGAAGATCCTGTTCGGCTTCTGGTTCACCATCATCATGATGAGCCAGCTGCTGTGGGTGGCGTTCAGCCTCTATCGCCACGAAGGGCCGCCGGAGCAGCGCATGGCCAACCAGCTGGCCGAACGCCAGCTGGAGGCGGCCGCCAGCCTGCTGCAGCGACAGGGACCGGCTGCAGTCGCAGCCCTGCAGGCCAGCTGGCCGGCCCGAGAGCGAAGGCTGCTGCAGCTTGAACCGATCACAACAGAGCCAGCCACGACGCTGGGCGGCCGCATCCTGCTGGGGGCCGATGGCCAGCGCTATCGGCTTGACTATGACGGCGCCGGCCTGCAGCAGTTGCTGGCCCCGCCCCAGCCCCATCGCAACTGGCTCAACATGCCGCCCCCCATGTGGTGGATCGGCGGGCTTGGCGGCCTCTTCTTCAGTGCCCTGCTCGCCTGGCACCTGACCCGTCCCATGAACCGCTTCCGACAGGGGTTCGCACGCCTCGCCCAGGGAGATCTGGCAGTGCGCCTCTACCCCGCCATGCGGCGGCGCCACGACGAGATCAGCGATGCGGCCCGCGACTTCGATGCCATGGCCGAACGGCTGCAACTGCTGGTGGAGAGCCGCGAGCAGCTGCTGCACGACGTCTCCCATGAGCTTCGCTCCCCCCTTGCCAGGTTGCAACTGGCCATCGGTCTTGCCCAGCAGGATCCGGCCAGGATCGAGGGTTCCCTCGAGCGGATCCAGCTCGAGACCCATCGCATGGACAAGATGATCGGCGAACTGCTGACCCTCACCCGTGCCGGCCATGGCGAGCGGGACGGCGAGGAGTATTACGATCTGCAGGGGCTGGTCGACGCCGTGGTGAGCGATGCCCGCTACGAGGCGCAGCACATGGGGGTCGAGATAAAAACCTGGGTGGATGAAACCCGGGAGTACACGGTCTGCGGACAGGCGGAGCTGATCCGCCGGGCCCTCGACAACGTGCTGCGCAATGCCCTGCGCTTCTCGCAGGCGGGCCAGTGCATCCACCTGACCCTGATGCACCAGGGCAGCGAGTTCGTCATCGAGGTGGCGGATCAGGGGATGGGGGTGGATGAGAGCAAGCTCTCCAGCATCTTCGATCCCTTCGTGCGGATCGGCTCCCCCGCCGCAGGCAAGGGCTATGGGCTGGGCCTTGCCATCACCCGCAAGGCCATCCAGGCCCAGGGCGGGCGGGTCGACGCCAGAAACGGCGAAGAGGGTGGCCTGATCGTCACCCTCCATTTGCCGGGCTAACTGCTCCGCCCTGTCATCACAGCTATCGGTTAGCCCCGTAGCCGCTGCAATTGACCGATGGCATTGCCGGTAGAACGAAAGGCAAACTCTGCGGGGGCAATGCTGGCCAGCTTGCGCCACTCGCAGGCGGCCACATCATCGGCCGCCACCACCAAAGGCTTGTGCGCCAACTCCAGCAAGAACACGGTATCGCTGGTGTGATAGATCACATCGTCATAGGGATAGACGTTGGCATAGGAGCCCAGGTAGCGCGGCGTCTCACCTGCCAGATCCAGTCCCAGCTCCTCCTTGAGCTCCCTCACCAAGGCTTCCTCCAGCGATTCACCGGGATCGACGAAGCCGCCCGGCAGATCCAGCAAGCCCCGGCCTGGATCCCGAGCCCGTACCGCGACCAGCAGCTCGTCCTGCCAGCACAGTGCCACCATCACGGCCGACGCCACATTCTGGAAATAGTGAAAACCACAGCCACAGGCAAACTCTTTCTCGCTGCGTTGTTGCAGCGTTCCGGAACCACAACGCGGACAAAACATAGGGGGACTCTCATCTGACACCAAAGGCGCATTGTATGACGAACCCCATCCCTGATGGAAAGCCTTGAGGCACAACGCCCATGACGTGATAAATCAGCAGGATATAAAAGAGGGAGGAGAGGTAATACAGAGGGAAGCAAACCAAAGAAACCCAGTCTTTCGACTGGGCTTCTTTTAGTGGCGGAGCGGACGGGGAGACGGACAGAGTCCGGCTCAAGCACAAAGGACAACAGACAGGGACCAAGTTGCCAGTGGCAAGTCGCAGCCCTGGCGGTTGTCTCTTGTTTCCTCATCCCGTTTGCAAAAGCCAGATAGCAAAAAGGCCTTCCCGTGAGGGAAGGCCTTTCAATTTAGTGGCGGAGCGGACGGGACTCGAACCCGCGACCCCCGGCGTGACAGGCCGGTATTCTAACCGACTGAACTACCGCTCCGCATTCGGTTAGCTTTCGCTAAATCTTTTGCCGCTTCTTGATGAGGTCTCATCCTCGCAGCCGGTTATGTCTTTCACATCACCGTTTAATTGGGTGCCTGGCAGTGTCCTACTCTCGCATGGCGAATGCCACACTACCATCGGCGCTACAGCGTTTCACTTCTGAGTTCGGCATGGGGTCAGGTGGTTCCACTGCGCTATTGCCGCCAGGCAAAATCTTCAATCTGAAAAAGCTGATTTTGTTATTCGTTCTCGGTATCTGCTACAAGCCTTCGAACACTTCTTGGGTGTTGTATGGTTAAGCCTCACGGGTAATTAGTATGGGTTAGCTCAACACGTCGCCGCGCTTACACACCCCACCTATCAACGTTGTGGTCTCCAACGGCCCTTTAGGACCCTCAAGGGGTCAGGGATGACTCATCTCAGGGCTCGCTTCCCGCTTAGATGCTTTCAGCGGTTATCGATTCCGAACTTAGCTACCGGGCAGTGCCACTGGCGTGACAACCCGAACACCAGAGGTTCGTTCACTCCGGTCCTCTCGTACTAGGAGCAACTCCCTTCAATCATCCAACGCCCACGGCAGATAGGGACCGAACTGTCTCACGACGTTCTGAACCCAGCTCGCGTACCACTTTAAATGGCGAACAGCCATACCCTTGGGACCGACTTCAGCCCCAGGATGTGATGAGCCGACATCGAGGTGCCAAACACCGCCGTCGATATGAACTCTTGGGCGGTATCAGCCTGTTATCCCCGGAGTACCTTTTATCCGTTGAGCGATGGCCCTTCCATTCAGAACCACCGGATCACTATGACCTACTTTCGTACCTGCTCGACCTGTCCGTCTCGCAGTTAAGCTGGCTTATGCCATTGCACTAACCTCCTGATGTCCGACCAGGATTAGCCAACCTTCGTGCTCCTCCGTTACTCTTTGGGAGGAGACCGCCCCAGTCAAACTACCCACCAGGCACTGTCCGCGAGCCCGATTCAGGGCCCTGCGTTAGAACATCAAACATACAAGGGTGGTATTTCAAGGACGGCTCCAGCGCAACTGGCGTCACGCCTTCAAAGCCTCCCACCTATCCTACACATGTAGGTTCAATGTTCAGTGCCAAGCTGTAGTAAAGGTTCACGGGGTCTTTCCGTCTAGCCGCGGGTACACCGCATCTTCACGGCGAATTCGATTTCACTGAGTCTCGGGTGGAGACAGCATGGCCATGGTTACACCATTCGTGCAGGTCGGAACTTACCCGACAAGGAATTTCGCTACCTTAGGACCGTTATAGTTACGGCCGCCGTTTACCGGGGCTTCGATCAAGAGCTTCGCTTGCGCTAACCCCATCAATTAACCTTCCGGCACCGGGCAGGTGTCACACCCTATACGTCCACTTTCGTGTTTGCAGAGTGCTGTGTTTTTGATAAACAGTCCCAGCCATCTGGTCACTGCGACTCCCGTCAGCTCCATCCGCAAGGGACTTCACCAACAAGAGCGTACCTTCTCCCGAAGTTACGGTACTATTTTGCCTAGTTCCTTCACCCGAGTTCTCTCAAGCGCCTTGGTATTCTCTACCCGACCACCTGTGTCGGTTTGGGGTACGATGACTTGTAATCTGAAGCTTAGAGGCTTTTCCTGGAAGCAGGGCATCAATGGCTTCCGCACCGTAGTGCGTTCGTCTCGTGTCTCAGTGTTGTGTCTCCGGATTTGCCTAGAAACACCACCTACGCACTTTCACCAGGACAACCGTCGCCTGGCCCACCTAGCCTTCTCCGTCCCCCCATCGCAATTACAAGTCGTGCAGGAATATTAACCTGCTTCCCATCGATTACGCCTTTCGGCCTCACCTTAGGGGTCGACTCACCCTGCCCCGATTAACGTTGGACAGGAACCCTTGGTCTTCCGGCGAGGAGGCTTTTCACCCCCTTTATCGTTACTTACGTCAGCATTCGCACTTCTGATATCTCCAGCATACCTCTCGATACACCTTCGCAGACTTACAGAACGCTCCCCTACCACTCACGCTTAGCGTGAATCCGCGGCTTCGGTGCCTGGTTTGAGCCCCGTTACATCTTCCGCGCAGGCCGACTCGACTAGTGAGCTATTACGCTTTCTTTAAATGATGGCTGCTTCTAAGCCAACATCCTAGCTGTCTGAGCCTTCCCACATCGTTTCCCACTTAACCAGAACTTTGGGACCTTAGCCGGCGGTCTGGGTTGTTTCCCTCTTCACGACGGACGTTAGCACCCGCCGTGTGTCTCCCGGATATTACTTACTGGTATTCGGAGTTTGCATGGGGTTGGTAAGTCGGGATGACCCCCTAGCCCAAACAGTGCTCTACCCCCAGTAGTATTCGTCCGAGGCGCTACCTAAATAGCTTTCGGGGAGAACCAGCTATCTCCGAGTTTGATTGGCCTTTCACCCCCAGCCACAGGTCATCCCCTAACTTTGCAACGTTAGTGGGTTCGGTCCTCCAG